>NZ_CP141059.1:1797500-4546893 GCF_034661235.1 Nocardioides bizhenqiangii | reverse complement strand
GGGCTCCCCATGCTCGTCGTTCCCCACGGCTTTCCTCTCCCTGAACTTGTCGCTCCACAACTTTGTCCACAGGCTGTGAACTGGTGATCGGCGCCGCTCGAGGCGCCGCGCCGAGGCCGTCCGAGGGGCGGGGGATCACGCGTTTGCGCAGGTCAGCCACCGGTTTTTGGATCGGCGACAGAAATTGCGGCGACTCGTGGGCCCTCTGCGACCCGAACCGGCGGGGAATCCCGGAGTCCCCGAACCTAGCCCGGCTGGGCCTGTGGATCAACCCGTTCTCCACAGGATCTCAGGATGGTTTCGAGATCCCTCCGGCGGGGTGCGCACCATCCCCGGAGGAGAAGGCATAGGGTCGGCCGTTTCGCCGGTTTGACCCGCCCGTTCCCTGCCGCGTACCGTTGTGCGGTCATCCGGTGTCGACCGGTGCCGCATGTTCGTGGCCGTCCTGCCGGGGTTTCGCACCCCGCGCAGGTGCTTCCGCGGACGCGCGGTGCCAGCCGAAGCTGCCACTCGTTGCATCGGGTCGAGCGCATCACTGCGCCCGACCGCCGGGCCGCGCCGGATGGCCCCTTCCCAAGACGTTTCCACCTGAGAGGTCGATCGTGAGCAAGCGGACGTACCAGCCGAACAACCGTCGTCGCCACAAGACGCACGGGTTCCGACTGCGGATGCGCACCCGCGCCGGTCGCGCCATCCTGGCGAACCGTCGCCGGAAGGGTCGCAGCAGCCTGGCCGTCTGAGGCCACGGCCGACGGAGTGTGCTGAACCATGCGCCCTGCTGCGCGACGCCCCGCGGGCGGTCCGCGGCTGCCCTCCGGAGGGCTCCAGTGCTGTCTGCCGACCACCGGCTGACCCGCCCCACTTCATTCCGACACGCCGTCAAGGCCGGCCGTCGGGCGGGTGGGCGCACCCTGGTGACGCATCTCGCGGTCGCCGAGGGGCAGGCGGACGAGCCTGCCCGGGTCGGGTTCGTGGTCAGCAGGGCGGTCGGCAACGCGGTCATTCGTAACCGGGTGAAGCGCCGGCTGCGCCATGCCGCCCGCGCCCGGATCTCCCTTCTCCCCGGCGGCACGCTGCTCGTCGTACGGGCCCAGCCTCCGGCCGCGGCGGCGTCGTACGAGGAACTCGCGGCCGAGCTGGACCGTTGCCTGGGCAGGAGCCTCGAGGTCAGCTCGGACATCAGCACGGACATCAGCACGGTCGGCTCCGGACGGGTGGAGCGGTGAGGTGGCTGCTGGTCGCGCTGCTGCGCGGCTACCGGGCGGTGATCAGCCCGATCTACGGTGAGGTCTGCCGCTACTACCCCTCGTGCTCGGCGTACGCCCTCGAGGCCGTGCAGACCCACGGTGCCGTCAAGGGCAGCTGGTTGGCGGCCCGACGCGTCGCTCGCTGCCACCCGTGGGCGGCCGGCGGTGTCGACCACGTACCAGCACGATCCCCCCGCGGCACTGACGTCGCGGATGCGACCAACGAACTAGGAGCAAACCACTAGTGGGCATCTTCGGCGACATCGGCCACTTCATCATGGTGCCGCTGTACTACGCGATCTCAGCGGTGCTGATCGGCTGGCACAAGCTGTTCACCGTGCTCGGGCTCGACCCCGCGGGGGGCGCCTCCTGGACGCTCTCGATCATCGGCCTGACGGTCGTGATCCGGGCGGCGCTGATCCCGCTCTTCGTGAAGCAGATCAAGTCCAGCCGCAACATGCAGCTCATCCAGCCGAAGGTGCGCGAGCTCCAGAAGAAGTACGGCCACGACCGGCAGAAGCTCGCCGAAGAGACGATGAAGCTGTACAAGGAGGCCGGCACCAACCCGTTCGCGTCGTGCCTGCCGATCCTGCTGCAGATGCCGATCTTCTTCGCGCTGTTCCGGCTCCTCGACCAGGCCGCCAAGAAGGGCACGGCGCACGGGTTCCTCAACGAGGAGCTCGCGGAGCAGTTCGGCGACTCGAAGCTGTTCGGCACGATCGGCCTTGCCGAGTCGTTCTGGGGCGCTTCCCCGTGGGGCAACGGTGCGGACAGCGGCGCGGTGATGGCTGTCGCGGCGGTCCTGGTGCTGGCGATGACGGCGACCACGTTCATCACCCAGCGCCAGCTGATGGCCAAGAACATGCCGGCGGACGCGCTCACCGGTCCGTACGCGCAGCAGCAGAAGATGCTGCTCTACATCCTCCCGGTGGCGTTCGGTCTCGGCGGTGTGGCGTTCCCGATCGGCGTCCTCCTCTACTGGACCACGTCGAACCTGTGGACGATGGGCCAGCAGTTCTACGTCATCCGCAACAACCCCGCTCCCGGCACGCCGGCGTTCAAGGCGAAGCAGGACCGGGACAAGGCGAAGGCGCTGAAGCATCCCGAGAAGTACGCGGCGTACGAGCCGGCGGACGAGGGCACCGAGGTCGCCGAGACCGACCGACGCCCCGCCCAGCGGGTCCAGCCCAAGCGGCAGACCCGCTCGCAGCGCAAGTCCGGGAAGCCGGCAACTGGAACCAACCCGAACAAGGGAGGCAGCAAATGAGCACCGAGACCGACGTTGACCAGACCGATCTCGACCAGACGGATCCGGACCAGACTGACGTTGACGAGACCGTGAACGAGGACAGCGGCCCGGAGGACGATTCGGAAGACGAGACTGGGGACGAGACTGGGGACGAGACTGGGGACGAAAGGGAGCCGGCCTCCGGCGAGGACCTGGTCGCCCAGCTCGAGCGGGAGGGCGACATCGCCGCCGACTATCTCGAGGAGCTCCTCGACATCGCGGATCTCGACGGTGACCTCGACATGGACGTGGAGGCCGATCGCGCAGCCGTGTCCATCGTGGGCGCCGATCTGTCCCAGCTGGTGGGCCCGGACGGCAAGGTCCTGGAGGCGCTGCAGGAGCTGACCCGGCTGGCGGTCTACCGCGAGACGGGCGAGCGGTCGCGGCTGATGCTCGACATCTCCGGCTTCCGCGCCGACAAGCGGTCGCGGCTGACGAAGCTGGGCGAGGACACGGTGGCGCAGGTCAAGGCCTCGGGAGAGCCGGTGTCGCTCGACCCGATGTCGCCGTTCGAACGGAAGATCGTGCACGATGCGGTCGCCGCGGCCGGTCTGCGGTCGGAGTCCGAAGGCGTCGAGCCGCGGCGCTACGTCGTCGTGCTCCCCGCGGACTAGGTTTCACGTGAAACATCCCGCCGGTCAGGCGGGCGGCGCAGGGCCCGCACCCGACGTGGTGCGGGCCCTGTTCCCTTCCGACCGGATGGACGAGGTCGAGCGCTACGGCGAGCTGCTCGCCACCGACGGAGTGGTGCGCGGGCTGATCGGCCCGCGGGAGGTGCCTCGGCTGTGGGAGCGGCACGTCGTCAACTGCGCCCTGCTGGCGACCGCACTCCCCCGCGACGCCGGGATCGCCGACATCGGCTCCGGTGCCGGTCTTCCCGGCCTGGTGGTGGCGCTCGCGCGTCCGGACCTGCGGGTCACGCTGGTCGAACCGCTCCTCCGCCGGACCACCTTCCTCGAGGAGGCGGTCGCCGCGCTCGGTCTCGACAACGTCGTCGTGCGGCGGGACCGTGCCGACGCGCTGCACGGACGGGAGACCTTCGACGTCGTCACTGCGCGGGCGGTCGCGCCCCTGGAGCGGCTGCTGGGATGGTGCATGCCGCTGGTCACGCCGCACGGAGCACTGGTCGCCATGAAGGGCGACTCGGCCGAGGACGAGATCGCAGCGGCCCGACCCGAGCTCGAGCGACTGGGGTGTGCCGAGCCGGTGATCGAGGTGATCGCGGCCCCGCCGTCCGACCCCCTCCCCCCGGTCGCCACCGATTCCGAGGTGGTTCCACATACCCGGGTGGTACGGGTTACCTGGGGCGATCCGGCGCGAGTATCGTTGCCGACTTCGGGGCGCCGCGGCAGTTCTCGAGCGAGCCAGAGCCGTTCGTCGCGGCGGAAGAGGAGTGGGTCGTGACGGAGCCATCGCACGGGCGGCAGCCCGCCGGCGATGCACCACACTCCGAGTTTTCCACCGCCCCGCGTGCGGGCGCTGAGCCTGAAGTTCCACAGTCCGAGCCCACTTTTCCACAGGAGGTCCCGGTGTCGGGTGACCCGACGAGATCCACGTCTTCCCCGTCGACCGGCGATGTTTCACGTGAAACCAAGGACGAGGATGTTTCACGTGAAACCGGGTTCACCGTGCGCACGGCCGCCGAGCTCGCGGCGATCGACCCCCACTTCGACGCCGATCAGACCCCCCTCGCCGCCGAGGCTCGGCACTCCGTCCTGATGCGCCAGGGCATCCAGCGCGAGCCCGTCGGCCGGCCGGCGGCGACCCGGGTCTTCGTCGTCGCGAACCAGAAGGGCGGCGTCGGCAAGACGACGTCGACGGTCAACATCGCCGCGGCGCTGTCGGAGCTCGGCCAGCGAGTCCTGGTCATCGACCTCGATCCGCAGGGCAATGCGTCGACCGCACTCAACATCGAGCACCGCCAGGGCACGCCGGGAACCTACGACGTCCTCGTCGACGGCGTGTCGCTGGCCGAGGTCATCCAGAGCTGCCCCGACTGCGACACGCTGGACGTGGTGCCCGCGACGATCGACCTCGCGGGTGCCGAGATCGAGCTGGTGAGCGTCGTGGCCCGCGAGGGCCGCCTCAAGAAGGCGATCTCGGCGCATCCCCTGGTCGGCAGCGCGGCGCTGGCCGGTGAGGAGCGCTACGACTACTTGCTGATCGACTGTCCGCCGTCCCTGGGCCTGCTCACGCTCAACGCGCTCGTCGCGGGCGCGGAGATGATGATCCCGATCCAGGCGGAGTACTACGCGCTCGAAGGTCTCGGGCAGCTCCTCGCCACGGTCGACATGGTCCGCGCGCACCTCAACCCCGACCTCGCGGTGTCGACGATCGTGCTCACCATGTACGACGCGCGCACCCGGCTCGCCGCCGGCGTCGCGCAGGAGGTACGCGAGCACTTCGGGGACCAGGTCCTCAAGACCGCGATCCCCCGCTCGGTCCGGGTGTCGGAGGCGCCGTCGTACGGTCAGACGGTGATGACCTACGACCCGAGCTCGCCGGGCGCCCTCAGCTATCTGGAAGCTGCACGGGAGATCGCGATCCGAGGGAGCGTCCGTTGAGCGGCAACACCCCGCGCCGCGGCCTGGGCCGGGGCCTCGGAGCGCTGATCCCCACCGCTCCCCCGGAGTCCGACACCGCTCCGTCGACGCCCGGGTCATCCGCCGCGGTGACCGCCACGCCTTCCGGCCCGCCGCTGGTGACCGTCGACGGCGCCTACTTCGCCGAGCTCGAGCCGGCCTCGATCTCACCGAACCACGCCCAGCCGCGCCAGGTCTTCGAAGAGGAGGCGATGGCCGAGCTGGTCCACAGCGTGCGGGAGGTCGGACTGCTGCAGCCGATCGTCGTCCGCGAGCTCACGCCCGGCTCCTACGAGCTGATCATGGGCGAGCGCCGGTGGCGCGCCGCCCAGCAGGCCGGTCTCGACAAGATCCCCGCCATCATCCGGCAGACCGACGACTCCGACATGCTGCGCGACGCGCTGCTGGAGAACCTCCACCGGTCACAGCTCAACCCGCTCGAGGAGGCGTCGGCGTACGCCCAGCTGCTCGAGGACTTCGGCTGCACCCACGACGAGCTCGCCCAGCGGATCGGCCGGTCCCGCCCGCAGATCAGCAACACCCTCCGGCTGCTCAAGCTGAGCCCCGCCGTCCAGCGGCGGGTCGCCGCCGGCGTGCTGTCGGCCGGTCACGCCCGGGCCTTGCTCGCGGTCCCCGATCCGGAGATCCAGGACCGGCTGGCACAGCGGGTGATCGCCGAGGGCATCAGCGTCCGCGGCCTGGAGGAGATCGTGGCCGTCGGCGACACCGGTACGACGAAGACCCGCACCGTGCACGCCCGGCCGCACGCACCCGGGCTGGTCGAGATCTCCGACCGGCTGGCGGACCGGTTCGACACCCGGGTCAAGATCGACCTCGGCAAGAGCAAGGGCAAGATCACGGTCGAGTTCGCGACCCTCGACGACCTCCGCCGGATCGTGGAGATCATGGACCCGCGACAGCACTGAATGGCGCGAACGCGTCGCTCGTTCCTCGCGCAACGAGTGGCCGGCGCTCTGACCTGCGGAAACGCTGGTATGTCGACAAAGCGACTTGTCGGCAAGTCGACTTGTCGATGAATCAGCTTGTCGACGAGCCCTTCTTCTCGGCGGCCTTCGCCCGCCGCTTCGCAGCACGTGCTGCCAGCTCCTCACGGTCGAGCCGCTCGGCCACCTCGGGCGTCGGCGCCGAGCCGCCGAACCGGGCCGGGGTCCACCAGGAACCCGGCGCTTTCTCGTCGTCCGGATAGGCCGCGATCGTCTCGTCGAGCAGGCGCTGCATCTCGGCCCTGAGCTGGGCGGTGTCGGCGGCGATGTCCTCACCTGTCGGATACATCGGCGGCCCGACGCTGACTGCGATCGTCTTGCGGGACCGTGAGAAGTCCTTCGGGTGGTCCTTGGTCATCAGCCGGTGCGCACCCCAGACGATGACGGGGATCAGCGGCACCCCCGCGTCCGCAGCGATCCTGGCGGCACCGGACTTGAGCTCCTTGATCTCGAACGAACGGGAGATCGTGGCCTCGGGATAGATGCCGACCACCTCGCCGGCCTTGAGATACGCCAAGGCGTCCTTCATCGACTGGACGCCGGACTCACGGTCGACGCGGATGTGGTGGAACGAGCGCAGCAGGTGGCCGACACCGGGCTTGTCCATCATCTCTCGCTTGATCATGAACCGGACCAGTCGCTTGGACGGGTTCGCGGCGAGCCCGCCGTAGATGAAGTCGACGTACCCCGTGTGGTTGATCGCGAGGAGCGCGCCGCCCTTGCGCGGGACGTGCTCCGTGCCCGACAGCTGGAAGCGCTGGCCGAGGAACTTGAACAGCAGCTTCGCGGTGACGATGACAGGGGGATAGGTGATGTCGAGCACCGGTGGAGTCTGTCAGGACCGCGCCGCACACGCGACTCCGTGTCACGCAGAACCCTGCCGAGAAACTGTTCCTGGCGAACAAGAACCGAGCGCAACTAGCGCCGCGTAGCGAGAAACTCCGCGATCCGCCCGATGGCCTCCTCGAGCACGTCGACGTCGGGGAGGGTGACCAGGCGGAAGTGGTCGGGCTCGGGCCAGTTGAAGCCGGACCCGTGGGTGACCAGGATCTTCTTCGACCGGAGCAGCTCGATGACGAACTGCTCGTCGTCCTCGATCGCGTAGACCTCGGGATCCAGTCGTGGGAAGCAGTAGAGCGCCCCTTGCGGCTTCACCGAGGTGACCCCCGGGATGTCGTTGAGCAGCTTGTGGGCGAGCATGCTCTGCTCGTAGAAGCGCCCGCCGGGCACGATCAGCTCGTTGATCGACTGGTAGCCGCCCAGCGCGGTCTGGATGGCGTGCTGCGCGGGCACGTTCGCGCACATCCGCATGTTCGCGATCAGGGTGAGGCCCTCGAGGAACTCCTCGGCGATCTCCTTGGGACCGGAGATCATCACCCAGCCGGCGCGGTAGCCGCAGACCCGGTAGGCCTTCGACAGCCCGCTGAAGGTCAGGCAGAGGACGTCGTGGCCGGCGGCGGTGGCCGCGTGGTGGTGGACCGCGTCGTCGAACAAGATCTTCTCGTAGATCTCGTCGGCGAAGACCACCAGCTGGTGGCGGCGGGCGATGTCGACCAGTGCCTCCACCATCTGCCTGCTGTAGACCGCGCCGGTGGGATTGTTGGGGTTGATGATCACCAAGGCGTGGGTGTTGCTGGTGATCTTGGACTCGATGTCCTCGAGGTCGGGCATCCAGCCGTTGTCCTCGTCGCACCGGTAGTGCACGGGGGTGCCGCCCGAGAGCGTCACGGCGCCGGTCCACAGCGGATAGTCGGGCGCGGGGATCAGGATCTCGTTGCCGTCGTCGACGAATGCCTGGAGCACCATGGAGATCAGCTCGGAGACGCCGTTGCCGATGAAGACGTCCTCGACATCGGTCTCGCGCAGGCCGCGGGCCTGGTAGTACTGCGCGACAGCGGTGCGGGCGGAGTAGATGCCCTGCGAGTCGCTGTAGCCCTGGGACTCCGGCAGGTGGTGCATCACGTCCGCCAGGATCGCCTCCGGTGCCTCGAAGCCGAACGGCGCCGGGTTGCCGATGTTCAGCTTGAGGATGCGGTGGCCCTCCGCCTCGAGACGCTGGGCCTCGACGAGGATCGGGCCGCGCACGTCGTACCGCACGTGGCGGAGCTTCTGGCTCTGGCGGATCTTGCGCACCGACACATTCTCGCAGCCGCCCTCACCCGACTGCAGGTCGATATCGCCCGTTGGCGCTTACCCTGGAGACGTGGCCCGCACCACGGTCCCGTTCACGCTCGACCACCTGGAGGCGCTCGACGCCCTGGGCGTGCCGTGCCGCACCTGCCTGTTCTGGGAGCTCGACCCCGTCCGGCGCGGTCGGCTGACCGACCGCGAGACGCGCGCCGACGTCAAGGAGTCGTGGATGTCCGAGGTGCTGCGCGAGTGGGGATCCTGCGGCCGGGTGGCGCTCGTCGACGGCGAGGCTATCGGCTACCTGACCTACGCGCCGCCGTCGTACGTCCCCGGCGCGGGCGTCTTCCCCACCGGTCCGGCCTCACCGGATGCCGTGCTGCTCACGACCGCCTTCGTCGCCGAGGGGTACGACGGGGGCGGCATCGGCCGGTTGCTCGTGCAGGGGATGGCGCGCGACCTGGTCGGCCGCGGCGGCATCAAGGCCGTCGAGGCGTTCGCGTACGGCGGGAGCCGGCTTGCGCCCCAGTCCGGGTGCCTGCTGCCCGCGGAGTTCCTCGCGCGGGTCGGCTTCAAGACCCACCGTCCCCACCCCCGGACGCCCCGGATGCGGATGGAGATGCGCTCGCTGGTGACCTGGCGCGACGAGGTCGAGGCGGCCCTCGAGAAGCTGGTCGGCGTCGTCCATCCCCACAAGCGCCCCACCCCCGCCCACCGCGACCTGAACTGAAGCGTGCGGGCCGGAAAAGCAGATAGTCCCTGACGATTCTGCTGTCAGATGAGGGATCTGACGACAGAAACGTCAGGGACTATGCCCGCTGGCTCAGGCGATGAAGTCGGCCAGCTCGTTGAGGATCGCGGCCTTGGGGCGGGCGCCGACGATGGACTTCACGACCTCGCCGTTCTGGTAGACGTTGATCGTCGGGATGCCCGTGACGCGGTAGGACGCCGGCGTGACGGGGTTCTCGTCGACGTTCATCTTCAGGAAGGTGATCTTGTCACCGTGGGCGGCGTTGATCTCGTCGAGGATCGGCGAGACCTGGCGGCACGGGCCGCACCACTCGGCCCAGAAGTCCACCAGGACCGGCTTGTCGGACTTGAGGACCTGCGTGTCGAACTCGGAGTCGGTCACGGCGGGGATGTTGCCCACGGTTCTTCCCTTCGGTGGATCAGCGGGGGTCTTGGAGTTCTAAGTGAACACGAGCCGGGCGGGGGTTTGTTCCCGCGACCGGGAGTCAGACGGGCTGGCCGACGATGGACGACACCTCAGCCTCGGTCGCCTCGGCGGAGCCCGCCGACGAAGCGGTGTGGTCGAGCATCGCCAGGTAGCGCTCGGCGTCGAGCGCGGCGGCGCAGCCGGTGCCGGCGGCGGTGACCGCCTGGCGGTAGTGGTGGTCGACCAGGTCGCCGGCGGCGAAGACACCGGCGAGGTTGGTCGCCGTACCGGGGTGGTTGACCAGCACGTAGCCGTTCTCGTCGAGGTCGACCTGGCCCTTCAGCAGCTCGGAGCGGGGCTCGTGGCCGATCGCGATGAAGAGGCCGGTGGCGGCGAGGTCGCGGGTCTCACCGGTGACGGTGTCGCGCAGGGTGATCGACTCCAACGACTCGTTGCCGTTGATGGACGCCACCTCGGCGTTCCAGACCAGCTCGAGCTTGGGGTCGGCGAACGCCCGCTCCTGCATGATCTTGGAGGCGCGGAGCGAGTCGCGGCGGTGGATCAGCGAGACCTTGCTGCCGAAGCGGGTGAGGAAGGTCGCCTCCTCGACCGCGGAGTCACCGCCGCCGATGACCACGATGTGCTGGTCGCGGAAGAAGAAGCCGTCGCAGGTCGCACAATAGGAGACACCGCGCCCGGCAAGGGTCTCCTCCTCGGGCAGGCCGAGCTTGCGGTAGCCCGAGCCGGTCGCGAGGATCACCGCCCGCGCGGTGAAGGTGTCGGTCGCGGTCTTGACGATCTTGACGTCGCCGGTCAGGTCGACCTCGACCGCGTCGTCGGCGATCAGCTCGGCGCCGAAGCGCTCCGCCTGCGCTCGCATCTCCTCCATCAGCTCGGGACCCTGGATGCCCTCGCGGAAGCCGGGGAAGTTCTCGACCTCGGTGGTGGTCATCAGGGCGCCACCGGCCGTCACCGAGCCCTCGAGGACCAGCGGGGCGAGCTGGGCCCGGGCGGCGTAGATCGCGGCGGTGTAACCCGCGGGGCCGGAGCCGATCACGATGACGTTGCGCGGCTCGGCAGTCTGCTGGGTCGCCTGGGTCGCCTGGGTCGATTGGGTGTCGGACATGGAAGGCCTCATCGAAGGTGGGTCGGCTGACTTGAGGTGTCAGTGGGTCAACCCGATGGTAGGACCCTGCATTCCTGCGGTCAGCCCTGCGTCGGCAGCGTGGTCGATCGCAGCAGGTCACCGGTGCCGCACTGCAGCACCTCGACGACCTGCGAGTCGCCCATCGGCTCCAGGAACCGGACGAACGCCGGCCCGTCGTCGTACCGCACACCGACGAGGACGCCGCGGGCCAGCTGCGGGAGCCGGCAGGGGAAGTCCTGGGGGGCGTAGACGAGCGATCGCTCGTAGTCGGCGTCGGCGGGTACGACGAGCACCCGCTCCTGGATCGCGGCCAGGTCGCGGCTGAGCTGCCCGGACCGGACGGCGTACGGCCGGTCGCCCTTGCGGTAGGCCAGGTTGCCCGGGAGCTGGTCCTCCGTCTCGCTGTCGTCCTCGACTGCGGCCTCGGACGGGGCGGGCTCCTCGAGGGCCGCGCCGTCGTCCCCGCCGCGCTCGACCGCGGTTTCGGCGGACGACCCCGCGTCCTCTCCCGAGTCGCCGTTCACGACGGCGCCGACGGCGAGCCCGAACACGGCGACCGCAGCGGCCGCGCCGAGCACGGCCACCACCCGGTGCCGTCGGGTCCGGGCGATCGGGACGACGTTGTCGGCCGGGACCGGGTCGAGGGTTGCCCGCTCGGCGGCGAGGCCGATGAGCACGTCGTCGAGCCGCGCGGCCACGTCGGCCGGCATCGGATCGGTCGTGCGGGCACCGGACAGCAGCGCGCGGATCCGAGCCTCGTCCTCGGGCGAGGCGGGGTCGAGCTGCTCGTCGGGCTCGTCGGTGGTCATCGGGTTCCTTGCTGGGGGCAGGGGCGGGACTGGGGTGGGACTGGGTCGGGTCAGACGGCGCCGGCGGCGGGATCGGCAGGTGGTCCCCGCCGGGTCATGGATCCGACGTCCGGCGACGCGTCGGGGTTCCCGGCGACCGGGGCCGTGCGGGTGTCGCCGTCGTCGGCGGTGTCGGCGTCGAGCAAGGGTCGCAGGAGGACGGAGAGCTTGGCCCGTCCGCGCGCGCAGCGGCTCTTCACCGTGCCCTCGGCGCAGTCGAGGATCTCGGCCACCTCGGCGACGGGGTAGCCCTCCATGTCGACCAGGACCAACGCCGCCCGTTGCTCGGTGGGCAGCTGTTGCAGCGCCGCGAGCACGATCTCGCGGCGCTCGCTGCGGATGCCGTGCTCGGCCGGGTCGAGGTGCTCGTCGGAGCCGTCATTGGCGGTGACCACGGATCCGCGCCCGCCGTCGTCGAGGTCGTCGGGGAGCGGGTCGGCGCGGCGTACCTTCGCCGCCCGCAGCCGGTCGAGGCACGCGTTGACGATCACGCGGTGCAACCAGGTCGTCACCGCGGCGTCGCCACGGAAGCTGCCGGCCCGGCGGAAGGCCGCGACCAGCCCGTCCTGGAGGCCGTCGGCGGCGGTCTCCGGGTCTCCCGTGGTGCGCAGCGCAACCGCCCACAACCGGTCGCGGTGCCGCGCGAAGAGCTCGCCGAACGCCTCGGGATCGCCGGCGACGTGGGCCGCGAGCAGGTCGACGTCACTGCGCACGGCATCAGCGTCCACGCACGACCACCTCCGCCAGCCCTGCTCGAAAGCCATCCGAGACCACCGGGAGCGAAGTGAACCACACCAGGACGTAGCGGCCGGTGACCGCTGCCCGGCTGCCGTCCGGCGACTCCGGCTCGAGGGTGATCTCGTCACCGGCGACCGTGTCGGATGCCAGCGGCTGGCCGGTGGGCGCGGCGGTCGGGGCGTCGTCGCTGACGTAGAGCTCCACCTCGGTCGGCGAGCCCACCAGGTCGAGATCGACGGCGGCGACCTCGCGGACCACGCCGAGGTCGAGGTAGACGCCGACCCCGGACTTCAGTGCCGGCAGCGTCCGGCCGAGCTGGTCCTGGTAGGTCGAGGTCGACCAGGTCGTGCTGGGGTCGCCGTCGACGGCGAGGGCCACAGCGTCGTCGTTCTCGACGCCGCCGTCGGTGCCGAGCGGGTCGAAGGTGCCGGCGACGACGTCGACCAGCGGGCTCGCCGTCGGCTCGGCGGGCGTGGTCAGCGTCGGCGAGGTCGTCGGCTCCTCGCGCTCGGCGCCGAGCGGCGTCCGGCCGCGGCCCAGGTTGAACGCCACCGCCACCCCGATCAGCAGGGCCAGGCAGGCGGCGACGACCATCGCCAGCCGCAGCCAGCTGCGCCCGGGGACGGCCTCGTTCTCGGCCGTGGCATCCGAGCTGTCGGGGTCGCCCGGCCCGCCCGCGCCGGTGTCCCAGGGCCAGAAGCCCGCGGCGGCGAGTGACCTCTCGCCGGTCGGACCCGCATCGGGTACGTCGGTCCGGGGCCGCCGCGGAGGGGCACCGTCGGGCGGCTCGGGTGCGAAGAGCGGGCGCACGGGCGGTTCGTCGAACGGCGGCGGGGGTGGCGGCGGCGTGCTCCGAGCGCGCAGCCAGGCCACCTCGTCGTCTCCCTCGTCGGGGTCGCCGAAGACCGGCATCCCCGCCTCGGTCGGGAGGTCGACGATGTCGGAGACCGACGGGATCGGCGGCTCCTCCGGCTCTTCTGGGTCCTCTTGCTCTTCTGGTTCGGCGGGCTCGGCGGGCTCCAGCGGCGCCGGGGGGTCGTCGGAGTCCGGAGCCGGCCGCTCGAAGTCGCGGATGGTCATCTCAGGCACCTGGGGCAGCACCACCGGCCGGATCTCGTTGATCGGCGGGATCGACCCTGCCAGCGCCTCGGACAGGCCGTTGGGATCGCCGAGGAACTCCATCAGCCGGTCGCGCACGGCGCTCGCCGTGGACACGTCGGCGTCGTGGTGGGCCTGCCAGCGCCGCCTCGGGTGGCCGGCCTCGGTGATGTCGGTCCACAGCAGCTCCAGCGGCCGGGGCACGCCGGCCCGCACCTGCCGCGGCGACAGCACCGCGTCGTGCTCGTGGGGCGCGGCCGGGACGATCGAGTCGGACGGCCCGGGCCAGGTGCCGGTGAGGGAGCAGTAGAGGATCCCGCCCAGGTCCTGCCGGTCCTGCTCGATGCGACCCGCGGGAATCCCGTGGAGGGCGGCGTCGACACACAGCCCGATCAGCCGGACCGCGCCGAGCCGGTCGATGAGCACGTTCTCGGGGTTCAGCCGGCCGTGGGCCACGCTGCGGGAGTGCGCGGTGGCGATCGCGCCGGCCACTTCCGCGGCCAGCCACGCCGACCGGCGCGGTCCGAGCGGGCCGCCGTGGGTCACCAGGATGTCGAGCGAGGTGCCGGTGCCCCACTCGTTCACCACGAAGCAGCGACCGTCACGCATCTCGGCGTCGAGCACCCGCAGGATCCGCGCGTCGAGGACGGTGGCCGACTCGCGAGCGGCCGCGAGCAGCAGGGGGGCCCGGTGGTCGTCCTCGGGGATCACGTGGAGCGCGACGAAGCGCTCCAGGACGTTGTCATGGGCGCGCCAGAACCGGCCGCCGCGGCTCTCGGTCAACAGGTCGATCAACCGATAGCGGCCGGCCAGTACGTCGCCTGGCCTCGTCGACGTCGTCAACCCCCAGTCCTTCTGTTCGGGACAGTCGTTTTCGCTCGAGGCGCGTGCAAATCCATCGTAGGGCGCTTCGGTGGTCGCCACTGCGGACTCGACGACTAAGTCCAAGGTCTCGCACGCTGCGGAGCCGAGGAATCGCAGCAGACCATCAGCCACGGCCCAGCCGGGCGCCGACCGTGTCGATCACCGTGGTGACCTCGCGCAGCCGGAGCACGCGCGCCAGCAGGACCACCACGCCGACCGCGACCAGCGCCAGCACGGCGACGTCGACCGCCGACCACCACCAGCCCCCCGCGCCCGGAGCCCGCTCCAGCACCTCGTCCAGACCGAGGTCCACGACCCACGCCGCGCCGGCGCCGACCGCCGACGCGACCAGCAGCCGCGCGACGAAGCCGAGCAGCGAGCCGACCGGCAGGCCGCCGAGGCGCCTGGCCAGCACGGTGAAGGACAGCAGGGAGCCGACGCCGTACGCCGCCGTGTAGGCGAGGACCAGCATCGGGGAGGTGTGCTCGGGATCGGCGTTGCCGACGAGCACGACCGCCGCGGTGATGTTGACGGAGGCGATCACGCACTGGATGAGGAAGACGGTGCGGTTGAGCTCGAGGGCGTAGAACCCGCGCAGGGTCAGGTAGTGGAGCGTGAAGAAGACGATGCCGAAGCCGAACAGGCCGACCGTCGACTCGAACCGCGGGTAGACGTCGGCACCCGCGCCGTGACCCCAGAGCACGTGCGACAACGGCAGCGCGATCAACGGCAGCAGCAGTGCGATCGGCACCACGACGACCAGCGCGGTCCGGATCGTGCTGACCAGGGTGCGCCCCAGCGCCGCGTCGTCGTGGGACGCGGCGTGCGCGGAGAGCCGCGGCAGGACCGCGGTCGCCAGCGACACGGTGACGATCGAGTGCGGCACCAGCGCGACCAGGAAGGCGGAGGAGTAGATCGTGATGCCGGTGCCGTCGGCGGCGGCCGCGGTGCCGCCGGACGCGAGGCGGACCACGACGACGTACGCCGCCTGGTTGACGATGACGAACAGGATCGTCCACACCGCCAGCCGGAAGGTGCGGCCGAGGCCGGTGCCGCGGAAGTCGAACCGCGGCCGGATCCGGACGCCCGCGGCGCGCAGGTAGGGCACCAGGATGAGCAGCTGGGCGACGATGCCGAGCGTCGACCCGATGCCGAGCAGCGCCTCCTGCGACGCGGTGAAGGGGCCGATCTGCTCGGTCGCGGACGCCGGGCCGAAGGCCACGAGGTAGACGACGAGGACGCCCATCGAGATGACGTTGTTGGCGATCGGCGCCCACATCATCGGCCCGAACCGGCCGCGGGCGTTGAGGATCTGCCCGAACAGCACGAACATGCCGTAGAAGAAGACCTGGGGCAGGCAGTAGCGCGCGAAGTCGATTGCCGACTGGCGCTCCTCGGCGAAGGCCGGGTCGGCGTACTTGTCGTCGAGCAGCAGTGCCATCACCCACGGCGCGGCCAGCACCAGCAACGCCGTGACCGTGCCGAGGAAGAGGACCGCCAGGGTGACGATCCGGTCGATGTAGCCCGAGCCGCCGTCGGCGTCGTTCTTCATCGACCGCACCAGCTGCGGCACCAGGACGGCGTTGAAGATGCCGCCGGCCAGCAGGATGTAGAGCATGTTGGGGACGGTGTTGGCGATGGTGAACAGGTCCGCGTGCAGACCGCCGCCGAGCGCCGCGAGCAGCAGCAGCGAGCGGAAGAACCCGCTGAACCGCGACACGACGGTGCCGGCCGCCATCACCGCGCTGTTGGCGAGGATCCTGCGCTGCTCGTCGCCGGCGTCGCCCTGATCGATCGCCTCGGTCATGCCTCCCCTTCGGTCGTGGAGCCGGTCGGGACGCGGTTGCGGTCGCGGATCCGTCTGACCAGGCGCAGCACGATCGCCAGGAGGAGGAGGCCGGCACCGACGCCGAGGATCACCCAGATCACCTCGCTGACCTGTCCGGACCGGATCGGGACCTCGACCGACGACCCGAGCGGGGTGCCGTCGACGTCGGTGACAGACAGGCTCACGTTGTGCACGCCGGGGGCGGTGGAGTGCGCGTCGAGGAGGATCGTGGTGCGGCTGTCCGGTGCCAGCACCACCGTGTCGCCGACGTCGACCTCCACCTCGCCGTCGATGCTGGCGGCCACGATCCGCACCGTCACCGTGCGGTCGAGCGAGTTCTCCACGGTCACCGCGAAGCTCCCGTCGGCGCTGGACAGGGTGACGGCCGGCGGCCCGGCGATCGTCACCGATCGCAGCCGCCGGTCGATCCAGCGGCGCGAGCGATCGAGCCGGGCTGCGGCAGTGTCCGGGTAGGGACGGAAGTGGTACGACGCCCCGGCGAGCGCCTCGTCGCGCACGTCGGCGGCCACCGTCTCGGCGTCGGCCAGCGTGTTCTGCAGGGTGCGTCCCGACGCGATGAGCTCCTCGACGGCCGTGAAGACGGAGAGCGGGAGCTCCTCGGTCTCCTGGGCGGCGGGGTAGGTCAGGCTGTCGGGGTCGACCTCGGTCGCGGGCCGGTCGGTGGCGTCGGCGACGGTGGTGAGGTTGAGCCAGACCGGGTCCAGCTCGCTCCAGAAGGCGGATCCGGCGGTGCCGTCCACGCCCCGGGGCACGACCACGATCAACGGGTGCCGGCGTCCCGGTGCGAGCAGCCGCAGGGACGCCTCCGCGAGCACCCGCTGGCGGAAGGCCACCGCCCCGAGCCGGGGATCCGGTCCGGGCCCGCCGGACGACGCGCCGGACGACGTCGCGGCGACGGTGTGGCCGTCGTACACACCGACGACCGGGGGACCACGGCGGTACTCCCGCCGGCCGAACATCCGGTCGGTGAGCAGCAGGGTGCTGTCGTCGTCGATCCCCTCGATCGCGGAGGGATCGAGGTAGCCGCCCGGCGACGCGATGACGGGGACCGTCGGCGTCTCCCACTGCGCCAGCACGGTGCCCACCCGCTCGCGGGAGAGGGGATAGAGGCCGGGCATCCGATCCGGGGTGGCCGACATGTCGAGGTCGCCGTACGGCAGCGCCAGCACTTCCTCGCCGCGCAGCTGCACCTCGACGGAATCCAGCCAGTCGGCCGCAGTCAAGGCGGTCTCGTCGCCCGGCGGCGGTTCCGGGTCCTCCGGCTGCTCGGTCGCGTCGTCGGTCGGGCCACCCCCGTCTCCCTGCCCGTCCCCGCCGTCGTTGTCGTCGCCGCCTTCTCCGTCGCCTGCGTCCGTCTCCTCCGGTCCGAGGTCGCGCGGCGGGTTGCCGCGGAGTAGCCGTCGGGCGGCGTCGGGCACGGCGGGGTCGATCAGCCAGCTCACCGGCCGGGCGCCGGAGGAGGCGCCGAACGCGAGCGGACCGCCGAGGTCACCGGTCGGGTCGAACGCGCTCTCCCACGCCTCCGGCCGGGCGAGCTGGCCGTTGCCGAGATGACGGATCCGGTAGCGGAGCGGCACCACGATCGCCGTGTCGATCCTGCCCCCGATCCCGTCCCGCCCACGGGGCACGTAGGGCAGGAAGGTCCGCGCGCGGCCGTCGGCGAGGCCGTCGTCCGGGGCACTGTCGCTGGCCCCGAGGGCGTGCACGCCGAACCAGTAGACACCGGGTTCCGAGACCGGCAGCAGGTCGCGCGGGATCCGGATGGTGTACTCCTGCACCTCGCCCGGCTCCAGCTCGTCGATCGTGTCGCTGACGTCGGTGATCCGGTTGCCGACCACCGCCTCAGGATCGGTCTCGGCCGCCTCGACCAGCCCTGCTGCAGTAGTGATCGGGGGCGGGCAGCCGTCACAGTTCCCCGCGTTGATGAACGGGTAGACGGCGATGCCGGTCCAGGTCTCGGTGTCGCGGTTGATCACCGTCCCGGACACGAACACCGGCCCGCGCTCCGGCACCTCGCCCGGCGTCAGTGCGTCGATGGTGACCAGCAGCGGCGCGTCGTACGCCGCGGGCACGGCGTAAGCGTCGTTGTCCCGCCTCGGGTGCGGCTCGGCAGCACCCGCCGGTGGGGTCGTCAGGAGTCCCGCCGTCAGCGCGGTCACCGCCCCCAGGGCAGCACGCAGCACGACAGGGCGGGAGACCACGCCCCGAGGGTAGTGCGGGGTTCCGCGCTTCGCGCGGGTTGGGTTGGTGGGAGGTTCCGCGCTTCGCGCGGGTTGGGTTGGTGGGTTGTCGCTGGGTGGGTGTGGCGGGCGCGGCCGGTTGGGGGCGGTGCGGGGCATTGGCCCCGACGGGCTGCAAACCGTGGCCTGCCGGCCTGGATGTGACACGGGCTGGATGTCCCGTGTCATGGGAAAGCTGGATGAGCTTCCTGCGACGGGGGCGATCAGCAGAGGCCGGCAGGCCCCGACTTGCCCGCCGGGTCCCACGCCCCGCACCGCTCCAAGTCGGCCGCGCCCGCCACTCCCACGGCTCCGGGGTTCGGGGTGGATGAGGTTCACCCATGTCATCCGGGGTCGGCGCCTTGGGAGGGACGGACCAACCACGCGGCCGGTCGGCCCCTCCCACTCGAGCGGCCTCGGACACAGGCAAACCCACCCACCCCGAACCACACTGAGCCGTGGGAGTGGCGGGCGGTGCGGTGGCCGGTGCGGGGCGGGGCCCCGGGCGGGCAAGTCGGGGCCTGCCGGCTGCTACTCGGCTATCCACCCGCGAACCTCAGCAAACTGTCCCCATGACCTGGGCCGCCAGGCCCCTGTCGATCCAGGCCGGCAGGCCACGGTTTGCAGCCCGCTCGGGGTCCCGTCCCGCACCGGAAGCCACCGCACCGCCCGCCACACCCACCAGGCGACAACCACCAAACCCAACCCGCCGCGAAGCGGCGGAAAGACCCGCGCGAAGCGCGGACGATCCCGCGGCGGCGCCTCCTTCGCGGCGCGCGAGCGGCGCTCCGTAGACTCCGGGCCGTGTCCGAGCCCCCTTCGCCGTCCGAGTCGATCCGGCTCGTCGACGTGCAGCAGGCGGTGGCGGAGGAGCTGGCGCGGATCGCGCCGGTGATCGACGAGCTCGGTGAGCTGTTCGCGGCTGCGGGGCACGAGCTGGCGTTGGTCGGCGGGCCGGTGCGGGACGCGATGCTGGGGCGGCACTCCAACGACCTCGACTTCACGACGTCGGCGAGGCCGGAGCAGACCGATCGGATCCTTCGCGGGTGGGGCGATGCCTGGTGGGACATGGGACGCGACTTCGGGACCATCGGCTGCCGCAAGGGGGACTGGGTGGTCGAGGTGACGACGTACCGCTCCGAGGCCTACGACCCGGGCTCGCGCAAGCCCGAGGTGCAGTACGGCGACACGCTGGCGGGTGACCTGGGCCGGCGCGACTTCACGGTCAACGCGATGGCGGTGCGGCTGCCGGGTCAGCAGATCGAGGACCCTTTCGGTGGCGTCGTCGACCTGGCGAACCGGCTGCTGCGCACGCCCGCGCGACCGGAGGACTCCTTCTCCGACGATCCGCTGCGGATGATGCGCGCGGCCAGGTTCGCCGCGCAGCTGGGTTTCACGGTCGACGAGCCGGTGGTCGCCGCGATGCGGGGCATGGCCGACCGGATCGCGATCGTGTCGGCCGAACGGGTGCGCGACGAGCTGGTGAAGCTGGTCTGCGCGCCGTACCCCCGGCTCGGCCTGACCCTGCTGGTCGACACCGGGCTTGCCGACCACGTGCTGCCCGAGCTGCCGATGCTCAAGCTCGAGCGCGACGAGCACCATCGGCACAAGGACGTCTACGAGCACACGCTGACCGTGCTCGAGCAGGCCATCGACCTCGAGGACCGTCTCGGCGGAGAGCCGGACTTCGTCTCCCGGTTCGCGGCGCTGATGCACGACGTCGGCAAGCCCAAGACCCGCCGGTTCCTCGACGACGGCACCGTGACGTTCCACCACCACGACGTCGTCGGCGCCAAGCTCACCCGCAAGCGGATGCAGGCGCTGCGGTTCTCCGGCGACGAGATCGACGCGGTGTGCCACCTGGTCGAGCTGCACCTCCGGTTCCACGGCTACGGCTCGGGGGAGTGGACCGACTCGGCAGTACGGCGCTACGTGCGCGACGCCGGCGACCAGCTGGCGCGGCTGCACGTGCTCACCCGCGCCGACTGCACGACCCGCAACCAGCGCAAGGCCGACCGGCTCCGTCGTACCTATGACGACCTGGAGGCCCGGATCGCTCGGCTGTCGGAGGAGGAGGAGCTGGCGTCGATCCGGCCGGACCTCGACGGCAACCAGATCATGGAGATCCTCGGCATCCCGCCCGGTCGCGAGGTGGGCGAGGCCTACCGGATGCTGCTGGAGCTGCGGTTGGACAACGGGCCGATGTCCGAGGAGGACGCAACCGCCGCGCTGCGCGCGTGGTGGTCGGCCCGCGAGCAGTAGTCCGCGGGCCGAACTCTTCGAGAAAACTCCCCTCGTGTCGTATCAGAACGGGGTCCGGCGGTGTCAGAGTCACAACTGACTCGTCGTCATCGGAGGCCCTGATGAAGAAGCTCGCGCTCGCCACCATCACCGGGGTGGTCGCCACCCTCGTCATCGGCGTCGGCCCGGCACCCGCCGCGCACTCCGCCCCGGACCACCGCAAGCCAGGTCCAGCGCAGCGGGTCGGCGAGACCTACTCCGCACCACTGGTGACCGCGGTCAACAACCTTCCGGTGGCGACCGAGGTGCGCACCGGCTACCTGCGCAGCAAGTTCACCCACTGGGTCGACGCCGACGGCGACGGGTGCAACACGCGCTACGAGGTCCTCGACATCGAGTCCGAGACGTCGGTGACCTGCAGCAACCTGTCCGGTGGTCGGTGGTTCTCCTACTACGACCGCGTCTCCTGGACCGACCCCGGTCGGATCGACATCGACCACGTGGTCCCGCTCGCCGAGGCCTGGGACTCCGGCGCCCGCAATTGGACCAGCGCGCAGCGGCAGTCCTTCGCCAACGACCTGGGCGACTCCCGCTCGCTGGTCGGCGTCACCGACAGCGTCAACGGTGCCAAGGGCGACCAGGACCCCGCGCAGTGGCTGCCGACGTACGACAAGTGCCGCTACCTCCGGGAGTTCGTGGCCGTGAAGATCCGGTGGCGGCTCACCGTCAACAGCGGCGAGAAGACGGCGATGCAGAACCTGGCCGCCGGCTGCAGCAACGTCAGCATCACGGTCGTCCGCGCCATCTGACCGTCCCTACCCGTCGGCTGTGCGCCGAAAAACACGCCGACCCGTCACCACGCTGGCGACGGGTCGGCGTAGGGGTCAGGAGGTCACTCGCCCTTGATGAAGGCCTCGAGCTGGGCGCGGCCCTCGGTGTCCTCGATCTGGACCGGCGGGGACTTCATCAGGTAGGCCGACGCCGGGATGATCGGGCCGCCGATGCCGCGGTCCTTCGCGATCTTCGCGGCGCGCACGGCGTCGATGATGATGCCGGCGGAGTTGGGCGAGTCCCAGACCTCGAGCTTGTACTCGAGGTTCAGCGGGACGTCGCCGAACGCGCGGCCCTCGAGCCGGACGTAGGCCCACTTGCGGTCGTCGAGCCACGCGACGTAGTCGGACGGGCCGATGTGGACGTTGCGGGAGTCCGTCAGGCCCGACAGCTCGCCGGTGAGGTTGGAGGTGACGGCCTGGGTCTTGGAGACCTTCTTGGACTCCAGGCGCTCGCGCTCGAGCATGTTCTTGAAGTCCATGTTGCCGCCGACGTTGAGCTGGTACGTGCGGTCGAGGGCGACGCCGCGGTCCTCGAACAGCTTTGCCATCACCCGGTGGGTGATGGTCGCGCCGACCTGGGACTTGATGTCGTCACCGACGATCGGGACGCCCGCGTCCTCGAACTTCTTGGCCCACTCGGGGTCGGAGGCGATGAACACCGGGAGCGCGTTGACGAAGGCCACGCCGGCGTCGATCGCGCACTGGGCGTAGAACTTGTCGGCCTCCTCGGAGCCCACCGGGAGGTAGGACACGAGGACGTCGGCGCCGCTCTCCTTGAGGACCTTGACCACGTCGACCGGGTGGGCGTGCGACTCGTCGATGGTCTCGCGGTAGTACTTGCCGAGACCGTCCATGGTCGGGCCGCGCTGGACCTCGACGCCGAGCGTCGGGACGTCGGCGATCTTGATCGTGTTGTTCTCCGACGCGTTGATCGCCTCGGAGAGGTCCTTGCCGACCTTCTTGTCGTCGACGTCGAACGCGGCGACGAACTTGACGTCGCTCACGTGGTAGTCGCCGAACTTGACGTGCATGAGACCCGGGACGGTGCCGGCAGGGTCGGCGTCCCGGTAGTAGTGCACGCCTTGGACAAGTGACGTGGCGCAATTGCCGACGCCGGCAATCGCTACTCGTACCGAACCCATGGGGATCCCTCTCCTTGATCGCTTTCGATCAGTCGTTGTCTGTTGCTGCGGCAGCCTGCGGGCCAGGTGTGCCGCGCTCTGCGTTGATCAGGTCCGACAGCCACCGGACCTCGCGCTCGACGGACTCGACGCCATGCCGTTGGAGCTCGGTGGCATAGCGGTCGACCTCCTTCTGGGTCATCGCGAGCTCGCGCTGCACCCGGTCGAGCCGCTCCTGTAGGCGGGAGCGACGCCCCTCCAGCACGCGCAGCCGGATCTCCATGTCGGTCGACGAGAAGAACCGGAAGCGGATGTCGAAGTTGTCGTCCTCCCACGCAGTGGGCCCGACCTCCGACATCAGCCGGTGGAACTCTTCCGTGCCCCGCTCGGTCACCTGGTAGGTGATCCGCGGCCGTCGGGAGGTCGGCGACCCAGCCAGTGCTGCAGGCGCCTTGACCTCCTCGATCAGGTTGCCGCGCAGCATCTTCTTCAGCGCGGGGTAGAGCGACCCGTAAGAGAGCAGCCGTCCCCACCCGAGCATCAGGTTGAGCCGCTTGCGGAGCTCGTAGCCGTGCATGGGTCCCTCGTGCAGCAGTCCGAGGACCGCCAACTCGATGGTGTCGCCACGCCGTGCCATGCGATCTATCGTAGCGATATATCCGCGGATTCTGAACATCCGATGGATCGATGGGTACCGAAGGCCACCGGAAAGGCCACCAGATAGGCCGCCCGGGCCCCGGCCCGTACGCTGATCTGCGGCATCTCGGGGCGACCGACCCATCCCGGAACGATCAGTGAGGCAGGACCTTGGCGGACGGCAAGCGCAGGGCAAGCACGACTTCTGGATCTTCGAAGAAGAAGTCGAAGTCGCCCTCCTCCGAGCCGACCACCTGGAAGCGGCGGCTGCTCAAGGTGACCAAGTGGGGCTCCATCGGCTTCCTGGTGATGGTGCTGATCGCCGCCGGCCTGTTCTTCATCGCCTACCGGTCGATCGACATCCCGAGCGCCAACTCCGACTTCACCACGCAGACGACGCACGTCTACTACTCCGACGGCGAGACCGACCTCGGCCGGTTCGCGATCCAGGAGCGCGACCCGATCCCGCTCGACGAGATGCCCGAGACGCTCAAGGGCGCGGTCGTCGCCGCCGAGGACCAGTCGTTCTGGACGAACGAGGGCATCGACCCGAAGGGCATCCTGCGGGCGGCGTTCAGCAACGCGTCGGGCGGCGTGACGCAGGGTGCGTCCACGATCACCCAGCAGTACGTCAAGGTGCTCTACCTGACCCAGGAGCGCTCCTGGAAGCGCAAGGTCAAGGAAGCGATCCTCTCGCTGAAGATCGAGAACCAGTACTCCAAGGACGAGGTGCTCGAGGGTTACCTCAACACCATCTACTTCGGCCGCGGGGCCTACGGCGTGCAGGCCGCCGCGCAGGCGTACTTCGAGGTCGACGCCAAGGACCTCAACCTCCGACAGAGCGCGGTGCTGGCGGCGGTCCTCAACGACCCCAACGACCTCGACCCGGCGAACGGGAAGGCCGCGAGGCAGGCACTCAAGGGGCGCTACCAGTACGTCGTCGGCGAGATGGAGGAGATGGGCGAGATCGACGCCGACGAGCGCGACCGCGCGTACCGCCGGCTCCCCGACTTCCCCGAGGTCGAGGAGGAGGACGCGTACGGCGGCCAGACCGGCCACGTGCTCCAGATGGTCAAGCAGGAGCTGCTCCGCCTCGGCTTCAGCGAGCAGGAGATCAACGGCGGCGGCCTCGAGGTCACCACCACGTTCACCAAGAAGGCGATGGAGGCCGCCGAAGACGGCATGAAGGCGGCGCGACCCGAGGGCTACGGCTACAAGAACCTCCACGTCGCCGTCGCCACCGTCGAGCCCGGCACCGGCGCGGTCCGCGGCATCTACGCCGGCCAGGACTACCTCGAGTCGCAGATCAACTGGGCGGTGGCCGGCGGTCAGGCGGGCTCGACGTTCAAGCCGTTCGCGCTGGCGGCCGGCATCAAGGACGGGTTCTCCCTCAAGGACACCTTCGACGGCAACTCGCCCTACATCGCCGACGACGGCACCCCGTTCGAGAACCAGGGCGACGTCCCCTACGGCCCGGTGAACCTGATCCGGGCGACGGAGGACTCGATCAACACCGCCTACATCGACCTCACCGACTCGATGGAGGACGGTCCGCAGAAGATCGTCGACACCGCGGTGGACATGGGGATCCCGCCGGCCGAGACACCGAGGAACCCGTGGGGATTCCCCACCCGCTCGCCGGCGCTCGACCCGAACCTGGGGGTGGCCCTCGGTTCGCAGACGGTGAGCCCGGTGAACATGGCCAACGGGTACGCGACCATCGCCAACGGCGGCGTCGCGGCCGAGCCGTTCATCATCGAGAAGGTCGTCGACCAGAACGGCGACAAGCGCTACGACCACAAGGTCCAGGACCACACGGCGATCTCGGAGGACATCGCCGCGGACGTGTCCTACGCGATGCAACAGGTCGTCGAGGCCGGGTCCGGGGCAGAGGCGCTCAGCGGCTTCGCCTGGCCGGCGGCGGGCAAGACCGGCACCGCGACCAACGACGACGGCGATGTCACCTCTGCCTGGTTCGGCGGTTTCACGGCGCAGTACTCCACGGCCGTCATGTACGTCCGCGGCGACGGGACCGAACAGCTCAAGGACTGGCTGCCGTACTACTTCGGCGGCAAGCATCCCGCGCAGACCTGGCGAGCGGTCATGGACCAGGTGATGGAGGGCGAGGAGCCGATCCCGCTCGCCGAACCGGTCTACGTCGACGGTGAGGCGCCGGAGGAGGGTCACGAGCCCTACACGCCGCCCCCGCCGCCGCCGACCAAGACCAAGCAGACCGAGGAGCCGTCGACCGACGAGACGGAGTCGGCCGACTCCGACGGCGACGGCACGCCCGACGACCAGGACGCCTGCCCGGACAACCCCGAGATCCCGGGCTCGCCCGACAGCGACGGCGACTGCGTCGTCGACGAGGCGCCGGTCGACAGCGACGGCGACGGGGTGCCCGACGACAGCGACCCCTGTCCCGACAACGGCGACATCCCGGGCTCGCCCGACACCGACGGCGACTGCCAGGTGGACACGGCGGACAGCGACGGCGACGGAGTGCCGGACGACCGGGACCGGTGCCCCGACAACCCCGAGATTCCTGGATCACCGGACCTCGACGGCGACTGCGTCGTCGACTCCGACCAGGGCGGTCAGGGCGGCGGCCGGGACGAAGCCACCAACAGGAGCACCGCCGTGTCCGACCGGCGCCGGCGCCTGGTGGGCCGGCGCGCCGTCCGCTGATGACCCACGTCCACCCGACCCGGGACGACCGGGTCGTCGCCGCCGTGAGCGAGGTGGTCGGCGGACCGGTGGGTGAGCACGCCGGGCGGCACCGGTGGTGGACCCCCGCGCGGGTGCTGCTGCTGCTGACGGCGATCACGTTCGTGCTCGGCATGGCGCAGAAGGCGCCCTGCTCGCTGGCCGACGGCAAGGACCAGCCGTGGGTCTACTCCCACATGTGCTACACCGACCTGCGGCCGCTCTACGTACCGCGCGGCCTGGCCGAGCTGTCCTGGCCCTACGACGACGACGAGGAGACCCGCGACCGCTACGACGCCATGGAGTACCCGGTCGGCATCTCCTACTGGGCCTACGGCGCCGCGTGGGTGACCCAGGTCCTCAACGGGAGCCCGGACCGCGACGCCCGCTCCGACCAACCGGTCGACGAGCTCGCCGCGAGCAAGGACGTGGACCGCGAGCTCACGATCTTCGTGCTGGTCAACGCGGTCGGCTTCGCCGCGCTGGCCCTGCTCTCGGTGTGGCTGCTGTCGAAGGTCGATCGGCGGCGGCCGTGGGACGCCGCCGCCTTCGCCCTCTCACCGACGCTGATCCTGACCGGGCTCATCAACTGGGACCTGATCGCCGTCGCCCTCGTCGCCGCCGCGCTGTGGTCGTGGTCGCGGGACCGGCCGGTGCTGACCGGCGTGCTCATCGGGCTCGGCACCGCGGCGAAGCTCTATCCGCTGTTCCTGCTCGGTGGTCTGCTCATCATCTGCATCCGGCAGCGGAGGTACGGCGCCTTCGCGCTCGCCACGGTCTGGGCGGCGGTCACCTGGTCGCTGGTCAACCTCCCCGCCTACCTGAGCGGCCCGGACACCTGGAAGGTGTTCTGGTCGTTCAACGCCGACCGCGGCGCCGACCTCGGGTCGGTGTGGTTGATCATCGACCAGGTCCGCGACAGCGGGGTGGGCGTCGACACCATCAACCTGGCGTCGTGGATCTTCTTCGGCGTGTGGTGCGCCGGCGTCCTCGTGCTCGGCCTGCTGGCGGGTCGCCGTACCGGCCACGTGCCCCGGCTGGCCCAGCTCGGCTTCCTAATCGTGGTCGGGTTCCTGCTCATCAACAAGGTCTACTCGCCGCAGTACGTCCTCTGGCTGTTGCCGCTCGCGGTGCTCGCGAGGCCGCGGTGGCGTGACCAGATCATCTGGCAGGCCGGTGAGGTCTTCTACTTCTGCACGGTCTGGTGGTACCTCGGCAACTACCTGCAGCCCGCCGGTGGCGGCGACGTGGGCTTCTACTGGGTCGGCATCGCCGTGCGGATGGCGTGCGAGCTCTACCTGGCCGCGGTCATCGTCCGCGACATGCTCGCGCCGAACCACGACCCGACCGGCGACCGGCCGGAACCGGAGGACCTAGCTGATGTCGACCCGGTCGAAGGTGGTGGCGGTGTAGCGCACCCGCACGTCGATCCGGTCGCCGACGGCCGGCACGCGGGCGCCACTCGGTAGGAACAGCATCGACGCCTGCATGTGCGGTGGCTCGGCGAAGAGCCGCTGCTTGCCGTCGATGGAGTACGGCGACCGCACGAACCCGACCGCGTCGAGACCGCCCCTCGCGAAGGTGGCGGCGCGGGCCTTGATGGTGGACTCGCCGGTCGGCGCCTCGAGGCCGATGCCGTGGGCGGTGCCTCCGCTGACCACCAGCAGGTGGCCCGACTTCGGTGCGGTGCGAGCGCGGTAGCCGAAGGCGTCGCCGCGCTCCACGGGGTGCACGTCGAGGACGGTCGCCGTCACCCGGAGGGCGCCGCGGTCGCCGAGCCACAGCTGGGTGCCGATGCGGGGGCGGGCGACGAAGTCGGGGTACTGCTGGCGCAGGGTCTCGAGCTCGCCGTCGGTGAGGTGGCTGACCCAGAGGGTGGGGGCGCCGCGCTCCGGCACCGCGGCGGCGACGTAGTCGTTGAGCAGCCGGCCGACCTCGCCGAGGTGGTTGCCCTGGGCGAGCGGCAGGTGCAGGGCGACCCCCTCCAGCCGGATGTCGTCGCGCCGCCGGAGCACCTCGCCCGCCTCCCACAGCTCGCGCGCGGACATCCCGTGCCGCTGCATGCTGGTGGTGCGCTCGAGGACGATCCGGGCGGTCGGCGCCAGGGTGAGCAGCTGGTCGAGGTCGGCGAGCCGGCTGACGGTGTGGATGACCCGCTTCGTGAGCGTCGGGTCGAACGGCTCGACGAACGGCCGCCACGGGGTGAGCACCAGGATGTCGCCGTTCCAACGAGTGGCGACCTCGGGGATCTCGGCGTAGGTGCCGACGGCGAGGGTCGTCACGTCGTGCCCGCGGTCGCGCAGCCACTGCGCCTTGCGCGCGAGCCGGCCGAGGGTGAAGCCGTAGCCGTTGCCCTTCGCCACGGGGACGATCCCGGGGTGGGCGTCCGCGACGGACTCGAGGTGGGCCCGCCAGCGCGGACCGTCGACGGTCAGGGTGAGGCTCATCCGATCTACCTCAGCGACGGGCCAGGTAGATCTGGAACGCCTTGTAGAGCACGCGGTTGATCGGCAGGTCCCACTCACCGGCGTACTCGACGGCCTCGCCGCCGGTGCCGACCTTGAACTGGATCAGCCCGACGTGGGAGTCGTCGGCGTCGAGGGTGTCGGTGATGCCGCGCAGGTCGTAGACGGTGGCGCCGGCGGCGAGCGCGTCGCGGATCATCGCCCACTGGACGGCGTTGGAGCCGCGGACGTCGCGCTTCTCGGTGGAGGACGCGCCGTAGGAGTACCAGGCGTGGGTGCCGACCCGGACCGAGAGCGTCGCGGCGACCAGGTCGCCATGGTGCCGGGCCAGCCACAGCTTCATCTCGCTGACGGGCTCGGTCGCTCCCTCCTCGTTGAGGGCGTCGTACATGACCTCGAAGTAGCGCAGCGGTCGCGGCGTGAAGTGGTCGCGCTCGGCGGTGTGGACGTAGAGGTCGTGGAACGCCTTGAGGTCCGCCCCGGTGCCGACGGAGACCTCGACGCCTTCCTTGTCGGCCTTCTTGATGTTGCGACGCCACTGCTGGTTCATCCCCTTGAGGAGGGACTCCTCGGTGTGGGGCGTGCGATCGGCCTGCACCAGCGGGATCTGGTACACGAACTGCGGCTGTCCGGCGGCGAAGCCGCCCTCCGCCGCCTGGTGGCGCCAGCCCAGCTCGTGCAGCTGGGAGACGACGCGGGCGCCCGCGGCGGACCGCTCCAGGGGCGGGATCTGGCCGAGGCGGCGTACGTCGGCGTCGGCGATGCCCCCCTTGATCTGCGCGGCGGTCCACCGGCGGGTGACGACCGGGGGACCGATGCGGACGGCGAACGCCCCCTCGCCCTTGAGGTGGCGCACCAGCGGGTCGAGCCAGTCGCCGAGCCGGTCGCTCGACCAGTCGATGACCGGGCCTTCGGGGAGGTACGCGAGGAAGCGGTTGAGCCGGGGCAGCTGGCGGTAGAGGACCAGGGCGGCGCCCACGGTCCGGCCGTCGTCGTCGACCCAGGCGAGGTGCTCGGACCGCCACTCCGGCTTGACCTTCGCCCAGCCGGGTGTCTGGAGGAAGCTGGCGGTGGGAAGGGTCGCCAGATAGTCGCGGTGCTCATCGGCGGAGACGACCCGCAGGCTCGGCATGCGTCGAGCGTATCGGTCTGGGTACTGACCGCTCATGACCGCACCACTACCGCTCAGCTACTGGGCGAGAACCTTGGACACCCTTCTCCAGGACGAGTTCGCGCGGGCCGCGGAGGCCGCCGGCCTCGACCGCGGACAGTGGCACGTGCTGACCCGGCTGGAGGTCGGCGCCGTCGCCGACGACTCCCTCCGGGAAAGCCTGGCCCCGTTCCTGGTCGGGAACGACACCCCGGATGCCATGGTCGATCGTGTCGTCGGGGGCGGCCTGGTCGAGCACCGGGCGAACGAGTACCGGCTCACGGACCGAGGGCGGGAGCGCGTCGACCAGGTGGAGGAGCAGGCGATCGACGACATCCACAGCCGCGCGTTCGAGAGCTTGCCCCAGGAGGAGAAGGACCGCCTGTTCGCGTCGCTGGAGCGGGTCGCGTCCAACCTCGGCTGGAAGCCCGCATAGCCAAAGAACTCTTTGCAAAGAAACGTTTGCAGTTGTAGCGTGACGGCGTGGACCTCACCACGATCACGCCCACCCCGGCCATGCTGCGTGCCCTGGCGCACCCGGTCCGGCTCCGGATGCTCGGCCTGCTGCGCATCGACGGCCCCGCCACGGCCACCACCCTGGCGACCCGGCTCGGGCTCAACAGCGGGGCGACGTCGTACCACCTGCGCCAGCTGGCGCAGCACGGCTTCGTGGTCGAGGACACCGAGCGTGGGAACGGGCGCGACCGGTGGTGGCGGGCCGCGCACCGTTCCACCCAGACCGACGAGCCGGACCCGGCCGACCGCGAGGCGCAGGAGACGCTCGACGCCTACCTCCAGGCGGTCGTGACCGTCTACACCGAGCGGCTGCAGCGCGCGGTCGAGGAGCTCCCGCTGCTGCCGCAGGAGTGGCGGAAGTCGGTGACCTTCAGCGACTGGCTGGTGCGGCTCTCGCCCGGCAAGGCACGAGCGGTGACGGAGGCACTCGCCGAGATCGCCGCGGCCGCCGAGGACGAGGACACCGAGGACGCCGTGGACTTCGTCCTCCAGATCAGCGCCTTCCCGCAGCCGGGGCGCCTGGGCGGGGAGGAATGAGCGCGCGTCGGCCGCTCTACGGGTGGCTGACCGCCGACGCGATCTCGCTCGTCGGCACCCGGGTCTCGATGATCGCGATCCCGTGGTTCGTGCTGACCACGACGGGCAGCCCGACCCTGACCGGGCTGGTCGCGCTCGCCGAGATGCTGCCGCTCGTCGTCCTGAAGGTGCTCGGCGGGCCGGTGATCGACCGGGTCGGTGCGCGCCGGGTGGCGATCACCTGCGACCTCGGGAGCGTGGTCGTCGTCGGCGCGATCCCGCTGCTGCACGGTGCCGACCTGCTGGCCTTTCCCGTGCTCCTGGCGCTGGTCGCGGTGGCCGGCGGCCTGCGCGGGCCGGGCGACGCAGCCAAGCACGCGCTGATCCCGCAGCTCGCGGCGACGGCGGAGGTCCCGATCGAGCGGGCGACCGGCCTCTCCAGCACCGTCGAGCGGACGGCGACCCTGCTCGGGGCCGCTCTGGCTGGAGCGCTCGTCACGTTGGTCGGCGCGGCCAACGCCCTGCTCGTCGACGCTGTCAGCTTCGGCGTCGCGGCCGCCGTCCTCGCGTGGGCGACGGTGGCGATGCGGCCGGCCGGGCTCGTGGAGGAGGAGGAGCGCGACCCGGCGCCGTACCTCGTCCAGCTGCGCGAGGGGTGGGACTTCCTCCGGCGCGACCCGGTGCTGCTCGCGATCACGGTGATGGTGGCGCTGACGAACCTGCTCGACGCGGCGTGGGCGGCGGTGCTGATGCCGGTCTGGGCGAAGGAGTACGGTGCCGGCGCCGCTGGGCTCGGCACCGTCTTCGCAGTGTTCGCCGGCGCCTCGGCGCTCGGATCGGTGTGTGCGGCGGCGTGGGCGGCGCGGCTGCCACGGTTCTGGGTCTACCTGGTCGCGTTCCTGCTGGCCGGTGCGCCGCGGTTCGCGGTGTTCGCCTACGACTCGCCGGCGTGGCTGGTCGGGCTGGTGGTCGTGGTCGGCGGCTTCGCCTCCGGGTTCCTCAACCCGGTGCTGGGAGCGGTGATCTTCGAGCGGATCCCGGACCCGCTTCTCGGGCGGGTCTCCTCCCTGACCACGGCGATGTGCTGGGCGCTGATGCCGTTCGGCGGTCTGCTCGGCGGTGCGCTGGTGTCCTGGCAGGGGCTCACCTTCGCGATGCTCGCCACCGGCGCGGCGTACTTCCTGGTCACGATGCTGCCTGCCGTCGACCCGCGCTGGCGGGAGATCGACCGGCGCCCGGAGCCCGCGCCCTCGCTCGTCGAGTAGCCCGAGCGCCCCGCTCGTCGAGTAGCCCGAGCGCTCTGGCGCGAGGGCGTATCGAGACGCCGCAACGGTGCTGTCGGCCGTTCCCACCGCCGGCAGGCACCTCACCGGGTCTCGATACGCGCATCACGGCTTCGCAAGCTCAGCCATGGCGCTACTCGACCTCCCGCCTTGCTCTGAGTGCATCCTCGTCCCTCGGACGCACTCAGAGGCGTGACCTCAGAGGCGTGACCTCAGCCAGGCGAAGTCGGCGAGGTGCTGCTCGGCGCCGCCGGGCGTCTCGCACACGACAGGAGCGCCCGCGTCGCGCACGACGGCCGCCAGCAGGTCGGGGTCGATCCGGCCGGCCCCGAAGTTGGCGTGCCGGTCGGCACCGGAGTCGAAGTCGTCGCGACTGTCGTTGCAGTGGACCAGGTCGATCCGGCCGGTGATCTTGCGGACGTCGTCGACGATCGTCTCGAGCGGGTTGCCGCCGGCGTGGGCGTGGCAGGTGTCGAGGCAGAAGCCGACCAGGTCGGCGCCCTCGGTGCCGTCGATGGCCGCCCACACCCCGGCGATCCGCTCGAGGTAGCGGGTCATCGCGTTGGTGCCACCGGCGGTGTTCTCGATCAGCAGCGGGATCTTGATGTCGGTCGCCTCGACCGCCTTGCGCCAGTTGTCGAAGCCCTTCGCCGGGTCGTCGTCGTCCTGCACGTGGCCGCCGTGGACGATGAGCCCCTTCGCGCCGATCTCGGCGGCGGCGTCCATGTGCTGCTGGAGCAGCTTGCGACCCGGTATCCGCTGCCGGTTGTTCGTGGTCGCGACGTTGATGAGGTACGGCGCGTGGACGTAGAGGTCGACGCCGGCCGCCTCTGCGTCGGCGCGCAGCCGCTCGGGCCCACCTTCGTAGGCGACCACCGGACCCTTGAAGGACTGCGGGTTGCCGAGGAAGAACTGCACCAGCGGGGCGCTACGGGCCCTGGCCTCGGCGATCGGGTCGGTCTGTTCGACGTGGGCGCCGATGCGGAGGGCACTGGTCTCGCTCATGGCCCCAGACTAGGAGCCGGCACCGACGATTGGGCGGGCGCCGTACCTCGTTGCTAACCTGACCCGTCGCGCTCCCATAGGGGGAGTCGCGACTGCAGAGCCCTCCTGCCACGGAGAGTCCGTGGCCGCCTAGTCCAGAGGAGGTGGAGACCGCTTTGCGTGCATACGAAGTCATGGTCATCCTCGATCCGAGCCTCGACGAGCGCACGGTCGAGCCGTCGCTCGACAAGTACCTCAACGTCGTCCGCAAGGACGGCGGCACCGTCGACAACGTCGACATCTGGGGTCGTCGTCGTCTCGCCTACGAGATCGACAAGAACGCCGAAGGCATCTACGCCGTCATCAACCTGACCGCGACCCCGGCGACCGTTGCCGAGTTCGACCGTCAGCTGGGTCTCAACGAGGCCATCCTGCGCACGAAGGTCCTGCGTCCGACGGTCTGATCCGAGCGGCGCTGTGGAATGGGCCTACCGATTGTCGGTCGGCCACGACACGATGAGCGCCACACGATCACCGATCACCGAACGCTAGCCCCACTCAACTAGGGAGACCTGACATGGCAGGCGAGACCGTCATCACCGTCGTCGGCAACCTCGTCGACGACCCGGAGCTGCGCTTCACCCCCTCGGGTGCGGCCGTGGCGAACTTCCGGATCGCGTCGACGCCGCGCACCTTCGACAAGCAGTCGAACGAGTGGAAGGACGGCGACGCGCTGTTCCTCTCCTGCTCGGTGTGGCGCCAGGCCGCTGAGAACGTCGCGGAGTCCCTGCAGAAGGGGATGCGCGTCGTCGTCCAGGGCCGGCTGAAGTCGCGGCAGTACGAGACCCGCGAAGGTGAGAAGCGCACCGTCTTCGAGATCGACGTCGAGGAAGTCGGCCCGTCCCTCAAGTACGCCACCGCCAAGGTCACCCGCGCACAGCGCTCGGGCGGCGGCGGTTACGGCAGCCAGGGCGGCGGTCAGGCCGGCGGCGGATACTCCGGCGGCGGCGCACCGGCCGCGGACCCGTGGGCCTCGTCCGGTCCGGCCGAGGGCGGCCAGGCCGCCAGCGGTCAGGGCGGCAGCGCTCCGGCAGGCGACCCGTGGGGTGCCCCGGGCGTCGGCGGCAGCGACGAACCGCCCTTTTAGCCGCCCGACGCCGAGCCTGCGAGGCGTCGGAGGCAGCGGCAAGATCGAGTAGCGGCACGGCTGAGGAACGAAGCCGTGACCCGCGTATCGAGATCAAGGCAATCAGCCTAGAAAGACACTAACCACCACCATTCCGCCCTCGATCGACTGACGGGGGCGGGCTCTGAGGAGGAGCACCACAATGGCTAAGCCAGTCATCCGCAAGCCGAAGAAGAAGGTTTGCCAGTTCTGCAAGGAGAAGGCGACCGGTGTCGACTACAAGGACACCGCCCTGCTCCGCAAGTTCATCTCCGACCGCGGCAAGATCCGCGCGCGGCGCGTGACCGGCAACTGCGTCCAGCACCAGCGGGACGTCGCGATCGCCGTCAAGAACGCACGCGAGGTCGCCCTGCTGCCCTACACGGCCACCGGCCGCTGATCCGGGCTCGAGGAGGAGAACACATGAAGATCATCCTGACCCAGGAGGTCGAGGGAGTCGGCGCCGCCGGCGACGTGATCGAGGTCAAGGACGGCTACGGCCGCAACTACCTGATCCCGCAGGGCCTCGCGATCCGCTGGAGCCGCGGCGCCCAGAGCCAGGCCGACGCGATCAAGAAGGCCCGTTCGGCCCGCGCCGTCCGCGACGAGGCGCACGCCTCCGAGATCAAGGCCAAGCTCGAGCAGGCACCGGTCGACGTCAAGGTCAAGGCCGGCCAGGGCGGGCGCCTCTTCGGTGCCGTCACCGTCGGCGACGTCGCCGAGGCGCTCGGCGAGGTCACCGGTGAGTCGATCGACAAGCGGACGATCATCCTCGGCAGCCCGATCAAGACCCTCGGTTCCCACCAGGTCTCGATCAAGCTGCACGACGACGTGTCCGCGGCGGTCGCGCTCAACGTGATCCCCGCCTGACGTCTCGCAGCACTGCACGACATCCGGACGGCCGGTCCCTGCGGGGGCCGGCCGTTCGTCGTCCCTGACCCAGATGTCGTTTATCGGCGAAATCACGACATCCAGGTCAGGTACGACGCGCATTTGTCCGGCGGATCGCGACACAATCGGCCCATGAGGTCACATCGAGGGTTCCTGGCGATCGCCGTACTGCTGCTCGCGCCGGTCCTGGCCGGCTGCGGCGAGGACGACGATCCGGAGAACAGTCCGCCCACTTCGTCATCGCCGGACCTGCCCGACGCGTCGAACGCGGAGACGAGCGCGACGACGTCCGAGGCGACCTCCGAGGCGACGACCGACACGTCTGCCGGGCTGCCGCCCGCGTGCGACGTGCTGACACCCGCGGACGTGGAGGCTGCCTTCGGGGTGCCGTTCGGCGAGCCGTCGCTCGGTGGCGGTGGCACCACGGAGCAGGACATCGTGTGGCAGAGCGACGACTGCAACTTCGAGGCCGAGGACCTGGTCGAGGTCGACTTCGCGCTGACCGGCCCGGACGACTTCACGGCCGGTGAGTTCCAGTGCCCGGAGCCGCGGGCGATCGCGTCGACGGTGACGCCGGTGGAGGTGCCGGGCGCGGTCGAGGCGTGGTGGGACCGCGACGACGCGCCGCCGCTGGAGGCGACACTGCGAGTCTGCACCGAGGCCTACATCTTCGACATCGACCTCGAGTACGAGGACGGCGTCGACTTCCAGGGCGACCCGATGCAGCAGAGCATCGCGCTGGCGGAGACGGCGCTGGGTGTGCTGGGCGGCTGACTACTCCTCGGCGGCCGCGGGCGAGTCGGACGCCTCCTCGACCTCCGGCGCACCGGCCCACTCCCGCCCGCCGTACCAGAGGCAGAGGATGAACAACCCCAGCTGGGCGAGCCCGGTGACCAGCTCGGCCGGGCCACGGAGTCCGTCGACGCCGCCGCCGATCACGACGACCGGCGCGAGGACCGAAACGCCGAACCCGATCGCGGTCCACTGGAACCAGGCGAAGGCGGCGATCGCCCGGCCCGTCCGGGCGGCGAAGGCGAGAGCCGCGCACAGGAGTCCGCAGAAGGCGAGCGCGGGGACGTCGACCGCCCACGCGAGTGCGGGTTCGGCGTCCTCGAACCACTCACGGACCGACGGCACCGTCAGGGCGACGGAAGCCACCAGGGCAAGGACGCCGGTCACCCAGAGCGGACCCTGGAGCCGCAGCTCGACCCGGCGGCGGAGCACGTTGAGCGCGACCAGCACCAGGGTCCAGCCGAGGGGGTCGGGCAGCAGGTCGAAGTCGCCGGACCTGGCGTAGAGGGCGATGATGACGAGCCCGAGGGCGACGCCGTACAGCGGCTTCATCGGTCGGCCCCCGTCACCAGCCACCGGTCGCTGGCCGCCCGGCGGGTGAGGGTGACGAAGCGGCCACCCATGAACACCAGGCCGAAGACCGCCCACAGCCAGGGCAGGCCGCCGCCCACCCAGTCGTCGGTGACCACCGCTGCACCCAGCACGAGCGGAGCGTAGCCGCCGAGGACCGCGAGTCCCGCCCACGCCAGGTAGGTGCCGTCGCCGGCGCCGATCAGCACGCCGTCGAGCACGAACACGACACCGGCCACCGGCTGGGCGAGGGCCGCGACGAGCAGCACGGGCACCAGCGCCCGCCGGACGGCGTCATCGGTGGTGAACAGCACGCCGAGCACCGGGCTCGCCGCCGCCAGCGCGACGCCGGTGGCCACCCCGGTGACGACGCCCCACCCGACCATCCGCCGGGTGACCGCGCGCGTGGCGGCGACGTCGCCCGCCCCGAGGTGGCGACCGGTGATCGCCTGGGCGGCGATGGCGATCGCGTCGAGCACGAACGCGAGGAAGGTCCACAGCGTCATCGCCAGCTGGTGGGTCGCGATCGGCACCGCCTCGTCGGCGGTGGACTGCGCCGTCAGCACGACGGCGTACGTCGTCACCAGCAGCGACGCGCGCAGCGTGAGCGTGCGGACCAGGAGGGGTACGCCGGCCCGGGCCGCCGTACGGATCCCTGGTGCGTCGGGTCGGAGCGAGGCGCCCTCGCGCCGGGCGGCCCGGACGACCACCAGCACCAGCGCCGCGGCGCAGCCGACCTGGGCCAGCACCGACCCGAGGGCGGACCCGGCGATCCCGAGGTGGGGCAGCGGCCCGACGCCGTAGACCAGGACGACGTTGAGAACCAGGTTGACCACGTTGCCGACCACCGCCACCACCAGCGGGGTGCGGGTGTCCTGGAGACCACGCAGCACGCCGGTCGCCGCGAGCATGACGAGCAGCGGCGTCACGCCGAGCAGCGCGATCCGGAGGTAGATCTCGGCCTCGGCCGCGACGGCCGCACCAGGCCCGAGCGCAGCCACCATCGGGCCCGTGAGCAGGATGCCGACGACGGTCGTGGGCACGCCGATCACCACGGCAAGCCACAGCCCGTCCACCCCCTGCGCCAGGGCGGCGGTCCGTCGGCCCGCACCGAGTTGCCGGGCGACCCCGGCCGTGGTGCCGTAGGCGAGGAAGACGCACAGGCCGACGATGGTCTGCAGCACCGTGCCGGCGATCCCGAGACCGGCGAGCTCGCGGGTGCCGAGGTGGCCGACCACCGCTGCGTCGCCCAAGAGGAAGAGCGGCTCGGCGACCAGCGCAAGGAAAGCGGGTACGGCGAGCCGCCCGATCTCGCGGTCGTCGGAGGTCAGTCGTGGTCGTCCTCGAGGGAGTCGGCGGGTGGTCACCATCGCGCGCCGCCGGGACATATCACGATCAGTGGATAACGGTGTGGATACTGATCAAAAACCACGATTTCGTTGATATCCGGCGGACGACGGGCAGATGACGTCCCGGTGAACGAGATTGGTGGCCGACTTTTTCGGCTCCACAGGTGTGGAGACACGTTTCCGCAGGTCACAGGCCCTGCCCGTGCCAGATCCGATGCCACTTCCACACCTCCTCCCCAACCAGTCCACACGGATCGCGGGTGTCGTCCACCCCCGACCCGCGGTTATCCCCAGCCCCCTGTGGGCGACGGGCTTTCCACGATGCCCAGCGGTGCGTAAGTTCGCGAGTCGAGTCTCTCGCACGGCTCGGCGAGTGGCGCCACCAGATCGGACCGGACGTTGTGTCGGACCTCGGCGCGAGCCTGCCCACGCACGGCTACATTCGAATCTTTGTTCGACCAGGAGGGGAAGTCGCGTGAGTCTCGCAGAGGTGCCGCCGCCGGACGACGAGTGGGGCGACGGACCCGCTTCGTACGAGCCGGGCAACGCACCGTCTGCAAGTCATGGCGGCGGGCGCACGCCTCCGCAGGACCTGGCGGCGGAGCAGTCGGTGCTCGGCGCGATGCTGATCTCGAAGGACGCGATCGCCGACGTGCTCGAGGCGGTGCGGGGCGTCGACTACTACCGTCCGGCGCACGAGTCGATCCACGACGCGATCATCGACCTCTACGGCCGCGGCGAGCCCGCCGACATGGTGACCGTCGCCGACGAGCTGGGGCGACGGGGCGAGCTGCAGCGGATCGGCGGCGCCCCCTACCTCCACACGCTCGCGGCCAACGTCCCGATCGCCGCCAACGCCGGGTTCTACGCCGAGATCGTCCGGGAGAAGGCGATCCTGCGCCGCCTGGTCGACGCCGGCACCAAGATCGTGCAGATCGGCTACGCCGGGGAGGGCGAGGTCGACCACATCGTCGACGCCGCGCAGGCCGAGGTCTACAGCGTCACCGAGCGCCGCAAGGCCGAGGACTACGCCCCGCTGAGCGACATCATGGACGGCGTCCTCGACGAGATCGAGGCGATCGAGAGCCGCGAGGCCGGAATCTACGGCGTGCCCACCGGCTTCGCCGAGCTCGACGACCTGACCAACGGCCTCCACGCCGGCCAGATGATCGTCGTCGCCGCCAGGCCGGCGATGGGCAAGTCGACGCTCGCTCTCGACCTGTGCCGGGCCGCGTCGATCGGCAACAACCTCACCAGCGCCTTCTTCAGCCTGGAGATGACGAAGTCGGAGATCACGATGCGGCTGCTGTCGGCCGAGGGTCGGATCCCGCTCAACCACATCCGCAACGGCAAGATGTCGACGGAGGAGTGGGACCGGCTGGCCCGCCACGTGGCCAAGGTGTCCTCGGCGCCGATGTTCATCGACGACAGCCCCAACATGACGATGATGGAGATCCGGGCGAAGGCCCGGCGGCTCAAGCAGCGGCACGACCTCAAGCTCGTCGTCATCGACTACCTCCAGCTGATGACGTCCGGCAAAAAGGTCGAGTCCCGCCAGCTCGAGGTCTCCGAGTTCTCCCGCCAGATCAAGCTCCTGGCCAAGGAGCTCGAGGTCCCGATCATCGCGCTCTCCCAGCTCAACCGTGGTCCCGAGCAGCGCGCCGACAAGCGTCCGATGATGAGCGACCTTCGCGAATCGGGCAGCATCGAGCAGGACGCGGACATGGTGATCCTGCTGCACCGCGACGACGTCTTCGAGAAGGAGTCGACCCGGCCCGGCGAGGCCGACCTGATCGTCGCCAAGCACCGCAACGGCGCCACCCGCGACATTGTCGTGGCCTTCCAGGGCCACTACTCCCGCTTCGTCGACATGGCCCACTGATCAGGGATCCCTCGTCGAGTGTCCGCCCGAGAGATGAGTTGTCCGGGCCTCCGCCGTCGTACCTGGAGACCGATGACCGTCTCGGCGGTCGTAGATGACGAGCGGAAGGTTCCCCATGCTGACGCAGGTCGCAGAAGGCGTGCTGGTCCACCAGAGCGCGTTGCTCCAGAACAACACCGTCGCGGTCCAGGGCCGGGCCGGCGTCCTGCTCGTCGACCCCGGCACCACCGGCGACGAGATGGCCTGTCTCGCGAACGACCTCCGCGAGGTCGGCCAGCCGGTGGTGGCCGGCTTCGCGACACATCCTGATTGGGATCACGTGCTCTGGCACGCCGAGCTCGGCGACGCACCTCGATACGGCACCGCCCGGTGCGCGGCCCGGATGCGGGACCTGCTGTCGAGCCCGGACTGGAAGATCCGCGTCGCCGAAGGGTTGCCACCGGAGATCGCCGACGAGACGCCGCTGGACCTGTTCGGCCTCGTCGTCGGTCTGCCGGCGGGCGCCACGGAGGTTCCGTGGGACGGCCCTCGGGTCCGGATCATCGAGCATCCGGCGCATGCACCCGGCCATGCGGCGTTGTTGATCGAGGAGTGCGGAGTCCTCGTCGCCGGCGACATGCTCTCCGACGTGTTCATCCCGATGCTCGACGACTTCACCGAGTCCAACGACCCGATCGAGGAGTACCTGACCGGGCTCCGCCTGCTGGAGGGCGTGGCGGACGGCGTCGATGTCGTCATCCCGGGCCACGGGTCGGCCGGCGGAGCCGATCAGCTGCGCGCACGGATCGAGCAGGACCGCTCCTACCTGCACGCGCTGCGTGACGGCCGCACCCCCGACGACCCGCGGATCGGCGCATCCGCCAAGCCCGGCTGGGAATGGGTCAGCGACATCCACGCCGGGCAGGCCCACAGCCTCGCCCGGAGAAGGGCTCGCGACGCGGCCGGGCGATGAGTTCTCGTCCCACCGGGTGTCCACCCCCACAGAGCGCACGACGGAGGAGCTGGTGGGATGACAACGGTCGAGGCGAACGGCGTGACGCTGGGCGTCGAGCACTTCGGAGACGCGGCGGCGACGCTCGTGCTCTGCGCGGGCGGGACGACGATGCTCTCCTGGCCCGACAACGTCTGCGAGTCCCTCGCGCGCAGCGGACGTCACGTCGTGCGCTACGACCTGCGCGATTCCGGCACCTCGACCACGGTCGATCCCCAGGCGCCGGCGTACACGCTGCGCGACCTTGCCGCCGACGCCGCGGCCCTCGCCCGTGAGCTCGACGACCGGCCGGCGCACCTGGCGGGGATCGGCGTCGGTGGGATGGTCGCTCAGGTCGCCGCGCTCGACCACCCCGAGGCGTTCGAGGCGCTGACCCTCTTTGGTACGCGACCGGTCGCCCCGGGCCCGGTCGACGACGACCTGCCCGACCACGATGCGCCGACGATGGGCCGGCTGTTCTCCCGCGCGATGCCCGACTGGTCCGACCGCGAGGCCGTGACGGAGTTCGCCGCCGAGGGCGCTGCGATCCTCGGAAACGACCCCGTCGCCGCCCGTGCCGCCGCCGCTCGCATCTGGGACCGCACACCGGGCACGACGCCTGCCGTGCAGATGGCCAACCAGCTGGGCATCGTGTTCGCCGCGCTCGACTGCACGCCGCGCTGGCGCGAGCGCCTCGCCGAGCTCGCGACGCCGACCCTGGTGGTGCACGGCCGTCGGGACCCGTTCTTCCCGGTCGGCAACGGCGAAGCGCTCGCGCGCGAGATCCCCGGTGCCCGACTCCTCGTCCTCGAACAGGCCTCGACGGCGATCCCCGAGGCCGCCACCGATCAGGTCGCGGCGGCGATGCTGGATCGCTGACCACACGACGACACCTGCCGCCGCGCCGGCGCCATACTGAGACCATGTGGGTCCAGGACTTCGAGGGACCGGCAGGGCAGCCGCCCGACCCGCAGATCTGGACCCATGAGCTCGGCGGCGGGGGTTGGGGTGACCGTCAGCTGCAGGTCTACACAGCCGACCCGGGCAACGCGGCCCTCGACGGTGCCGGGAACCTCGCGATCACCGCGCGGCGGGAGACGGACGGCACTGTCACCTCGGCGCGACTCACGACACGGGACCGATTCGCCCCGACGTACGGCCGGGTCGAGGCGCGGCTCAAGGTGCCCGACGGTCGTGGCACCTGGCCGGCATTCTGGATGCTGGGCACCGACATCGGCCGGGTGGGCTGGCCGGCCTGTGGCGAGATCGACGTGATGGAGCACGTCGGCTCTGAGCCACGGCGCTGCCACGGGACGGTGCACGGTCCCGGTTACAGCGGACTCGCCGGGGGGATCGGCAGCCCCATCGACGCGGGAACGGACCTGACCGAGGACTTCCACGAGTACGCCGTGGCGTGGGACAGATCCGGGATCACCTGGCTCCTCGACGGCTGCGAGCACCACCGGCTCACGCCGCCCGACGTGCCCGGGCCGTGGCCTTTCGACCACCCCTTCTATCTCCTGGTCAATCTCGCGATCGGGGGCAACTGGCCCGGCAACGACACCGACGACCCGGACCTCCCGGCGGTGCTCCTGGTCGACCGGATCAGCGTCGAGGCGTGCGGCTAGGTGTGGGAGCAGGGTCGGTCCGGTGGTCCGGTGACGCTAGCGGTGGACCCGCCGGTCCACGGCGATCCAGTTCGTCTCCCACGTCGCGCCGCCGTCGTCCGAGAATGCCTGCTCGAACCTCGCCTTGTCCGGCCCCAGCCGGAAGATCAGGAAGCGCACGTCGATCGGTCGCCCGCCGAGCTGGTCCTTCCCGTAGAACTCGCCCACTCCGTCGTGGAACCCGCCGTGCACCGAGGGTTGGAGCACGCCGTCGCGCATGCTGACGAACGTCGAGCTCCAGCGATCGGCCTGGGGCTCGTAGAGGCGGAGGTTGAGCGCCTCGATCCGACCCGCCTCGCCGGAGACGTCGAACTCGACGACGTTCGCGCGCCCGTCCATCAGCGGACGCACGACGCTCGTGCCACGGAACCGGAGCCACTCGTCCTCCGACCCGGAGAGCGGGTCGGCCAGCACCCGCACCTCGGACCGCCAGACGCCGAGCTCCCAGTCGAAGTCGTGCTGTCCGTCGGCCGAGGTGGCAGGGGCGGTGGTGGCCGGGGCCGGCGTCAGGGCCTCGCCGCTGCTGGTCGTCGCCGTCAGCATGACCGCCGTGAGGCAGGCGACCAGGATTCGTTTGTGTGCCAGGGTTCTTCCCGGAAAGAGGTTCATAGAGCGAGCATCCGAACGGAGCGACCCGTGGACAAGAAGGCACTTTCAGGTAACCCCCCCGCGTCCCGCCCCAACCCGCTGCCCGGCTGCCCGATGGCTGCGGCGTTCGCGGCGGTCGGCGGGAAGTGGAAGCTGACCTTGATCTACTGGCTGGCTCACGGTGAGTCGCACTTCGCGGGTCTCCGTCGTCGCGCCGCACCGATCACGCCGAAGGTGCTCGCCGAACAGCTGCGGGAGCTGGAGGCCGACGGACTGGTCGAGCGGATCGAGACCGGGCCAGTGCCGGCACCGGTCATCTACCGGCTGACGCCGTACGGCACGACGGTGCTGCCGGTGGTGGAGAGCGTCCGGCTGTGGGGCGAGGCCCACCTCGAGCGCACTCATGGGGAGGCCGCGCCGACCGACCGGATGTCGTGCGGTCGAGCGGTCGCGTAGCGCTTCCGTCGAGCACCGGCCCGACGCCGCCACCGCACCCAGCCTCACCACGGAAGGCGCCGGCGGGCGCAACGGTTGCCCGGTCCCATCACTGATCTGGAGACTGGCCAGGTGACAGAGCCCAGATCCGGTGGAGCATGGCGGTGGGATCCGTCGTTGTACGCGGGCAGCGCCGCCTACTACGCACGGGGGCGAGTGCCCTACCCGGCGGAACTGGCCGATCTCCTGGTCGATGAGCTCGCCCTCGACGGCCGCGGTCGCCTCCTGGATCTTGGCTGTGGGCCAGGATCACTCACGTTGCCGCTAGCGCCCTATTTCGAGCAGACCGTCGCTGTGGACGCCGACGAGCAGATGCTGGCCGAAGGCGCACGACTGGCGCAGGCAGCTGGCATCACGAACGTCAGTTGGGTGTGCTCACGTGCCGAGGACGTCTCGCGGTCGTTGGGTGACTTCCGCATGGCGACGATGGCGCAGTCCTTCCACTGGATGGACCGTGACCGAGTCGCTGGCCTGCTGCGCCAGTTGCTCATCCCTGGCGGCGCCCTCGCGTTCGTGCATGCCACCACGCACCAAGGCATCGAAGGTACCGATCGCGTGCCACATCCGCGGCCGCCATGGGAACAGATCGAGGCTCTGGTGGCTGACTACCTGGGCCAGGAGCGCCGAGCGGGCCGCGGATATCGACAGATCGACTCCGTCACGGAGGATGAGCGTGGGCAGGTCGAGGCCCGGATCTTCGGCAGGGCCGGCTTCGCCGGGCCAAAGCGCCTCGAGGTGCCGGGGTGGGTCGTGACCCGCAGCGCCGACGAGATCGTCGCGAGCGTGTTCTCCCTGTCCTTCGCGGCTCCCCACCTGTTCGGCGACCGCGTCGGCTCGTTCGAGCACGAGCTGCGGATTCTGCTGACCCAAGCCAGCCCGACCGGGCGCTTCAGCGAAGCGATGCGCGAGATCGCGGTAGATCTCTGGACTGCCGACTGACTTGGCCGCCTTCGCAGCAGCTGTGCGCAACGTCGCCCGAGGACGACACGGCGCCGCCCCGAGGGTCGGCGCCACGTCGTACTGCCCTGGCGTCAGGCCTGCTTCCAGCTCGGCTTGTCGGCACGCTCGCGCACCGTCACGTTGATCCGGTTGAACAGGTTCACGGTCGAGATCTGCAGGATCAGCGCCGACACCTGCTTCTCGTCGTAGTGCTTGGTCACCTCGCGCCACAGCTCGTCGGACACTGCGTCGTGGCTGTCGGCCAGACGGGTCAGCGCGTCGGTCAGTGCGAGCGCGGCGCGCTCCGCCTCGTCGTAGTACGGCGACTCGCCCCACGCGCTGACGCCGACGATGCGGTCCACGGATTCGCCGGCGCCTTGGAGCGCCTCGACGTGGCTCTGGACGCAGGCGCTGCAGCCGTTGAGCTGGCTCGCGCGGAGCGCGACGAGTTCCGCGGTGGTCGCGGACAGGCCGCCCTTGGCGACGGCGGCCATCAGGTGGCCCATGCCCTTGAAGGAGTCGGGCAGGATCTGGGCGGGGTTGGCCATGCGCGGCTCGAAGGTCATCTCAATCTCCTCAGGTTGTCGTTGCGTTGCTGTCGACATCCCTGACCCACGCGACGATCGATGTGTGACCGATTGGCGGAGAGATTCTCCAATCGGTCACATCCGGCGCCCGGCACGGGTCACCACAGTGACCCATTGCGAGCGAGAGGGAACGACGTGAACGACGAACGCAGCCTGGCCGAGCGATTCGAGGAGCACCGCCGTCACCTGCACGCCGTCGCCTACCGGGTGCTCGGCTCCGCCAGTGACGCGGAGGACGCTGTCCAGGAAGCGTGGCTGCGGCTGCACCGTTCCGACGCGGCGGACATCGACAACCTGGGTGGCTGGCTGACGACCGTCGTGGGCCGGATCGCGCTGAACACGCTCCGCTCCCGGTCCACCCGGAGGGAGGACTCACTCGACGAGCGGATCGAGCGCCTCCCCGATCCGGTCGTCACCCTTGACGACGGCTCGCAGCCGGAGGACCACGCCCTGCTCGCCGACTCGGTCGGGCTCGCCCTGCTGGCCGTCCTCGACCAGCTCTCCCCGGCCGAGCGGTTGGCGTTCGTGCTCCACGACCTGTTCGCCGTGCCGTTCGAGGAGATCGCCCCGGTGGTCGACCGCTCCGCGGCCGCCACCCGTCAGCTGGCGAGCCGGGCCCGACGCAGGATCCGCGGCACCGGACTCTCCCCGACCGACAGCGCTGCGCGTCAACGCGAGATCGTCGACGCCTTCTTCGCCGCCGCCCACGGCGGTGACTTCTCCCGACTGGTCAGCGTGCTCGACCCGGATGTCGTGCTCCGCTCCGACCTGGGTGCGCTGCGCGGAGGAGTCGTGGAGTACGACGGTGCCGAGACCGTGGCCGGCAACGCCCTCATGTTCGCTAGCCCGGAGCGGGTCGTCCGCCCGGCGCTGGTCGACGGCCGGGCCGGCGTGGTCATCACGGTCGACGGCGGGCTGTTCAGCGTCATGGCGTTCACCGTGACCGGCGGGCGGATCGTCGAGATCGACGTGCACGCCGATCCCGAGCAGCTGGCGCGGGTCGCGACCTCGCTGCCGGCGATCGGATGACGGTCCAGGCCTAGGGCAAGACCTGACGTAGCGCGCCGGGGTGCCGGCCGGTCAGCCGGTCGAGCGCGGCCTGGGCTGCTCCGTCGGCGGGGAGCAGGACCACCAGTGTCAGCGTGTCGCCTGCCAGGAGCACCTCGGGTGAGATCCGGACCAGGCCGACCTCGGGGTGCACGACTGCTCGCAGCCCGAGGTCGCAGGTCCCCGTCGGCCGGCTCTCCCACCGCGACGTGAATTCCCTGCCGAGCGTGGCGGAGAGCTCGGCGACGACGGCGCCGGTGCCCGGCCCGCTGTGGACGTGCAGCCAGGTGACGAGCGCGTCGGCCAGGACCGTCCAGTCGGCGACCGCGCCGCGGGCACGGTCGTCCGAGAAGGCGTAGCGGAGCAGCTCCCGTCGCGCGTCGTCGAGCATCCCGAGCGGCCGGACCAGCCGGTCGAACGCGTCGGTCCAGGCCACCAGCTCGGTCTGCGGACCGACCAGCACGGCGGGGGTCGGCTCGAGCCGGTCGAGCAACGTCAGCAGGCCCGGCGGCACATCGCGCGCTCCGGGACAGCCGTCACCGCAGACGAGCTCGGTGCCCTGGCTCAGCGCCACCAGCTGGTGGAGGTGCGACCGGTCGGCGGCATCGAGTCGCAGCGCGTCCGCGACCGCGGCCACGACCTGGGTCGAGGGTCGCCGGTCCCGTCCCTGCTCGAGCCGGGTCAGGTACTCGACGCTGATGCCCGCCAGCGTCGCCAGCTCCGAACGACGCAGCCCGGGCGTCCGCCGGCGCTCGCCCCTGGGCAGGCCGACGTCCTCGGGCCGCACCGCTTCCCGGCGCGCCCGCAGGAAGCTGCCGAGCTCACCTTCGATCACCCCGCCATTCTCCCCCACCGGCGGCTGGGCAGCGTGGCCCTGCGGGGGCCACCCTCAGCACGGCCTCCCGCCGGTCCGGCATCCCCGCCACGGTGGAGCCATGACCAACGAACACGACAAGCTCAGGATCGCGATCATCGTCGGCAGCACCCGCCCCGGCCGGCGAGGTGCCGACGTCGCCGCATGGGTGGCCGACGCGGCACGGCGCCGGACGGACGCGACGTACGACGTCGTCGATCTTGCCGACCACCCGCTCCCGCACCTCGACGAGGCGATGCCGCCGATCCTCGGCTCGTACACCGAGCCGCACACCCGCGCGTGGGCCGCGACCATCGCGGAGTACGACGGGTTCATCGTCGTCACGCCGGAGTACAACCACTCGATCCCCGGCGTGCTGAAGAACGCCATCGACTTCCTGTTCGCCGAGCGGAACCACAAGGCCGCCGGCGTGGTCGCCTACGGCGCCGAGAACGGAGCCCGGGCAGCAGAGCACCTCCGGCAGATCTTCGGCGAGCTCAAGGTCCCGGTCGTGCGGCAGTACGTCGGCCTGTCGCTCTACCTCGACTTCGAGGACTTCGAGCGACTTGCTCCGCGTCCCGAGCTGTCCGGCAGCCTCGAGACGCTCTTCGACGAGGTGACGCTCTGGGGCGAGGCCCTGCGGCGGGTCCGCGTCGGCCGGCTCGCCGCTGCCTAGTCGACCTATCTCCCGAGCAGCGCCTGGTCGAAGAAGTCGACGACCCGGCGCTCGTACTCCTCAGGATGCGTCTTCAGGCCGCCGACGTGGGGAGCGTCGTGAAGCGTCCAGATGTCGGCGGACGGCCCGATCTGCCTCTGGTAGGTAGGGTTGAGACCCTCCCCGTTGGGACTGTTCGGCGCCCAGATGAGCAGCACGGGACGCGGCGCGATCGCGGGCATCAGGTCGACAAGGTTAGGCGGGGTGCTCTCGTTGGAGAACAGCATCAGCGACGCCTGGTGGGCGACGAGCCCATGGAAGCCCCGTACGACCATGCCGGCGGAGTAGTCCGCGAGCTTCTCCTCCAGTGAACGGGTGCCGGCTCCCTCGGACACCACAGCCGCCAGCTTGGGACTCTCGGCCGCGGCCTGGAGCAGCATCTCGCCGGACATCGACAGCCCGAGCCCGCCGATCCTTGCCGGGTCCACCTCGGGCTGGTCCTCGAGGAACTCGACCGCGGCGTGCACGTCGCGTGCCCCTGGCCAGGCGAAGAGATGCGGATCTCCCTCGCTGGCACCCTCACCGCGCCGGTCGAAGAGCAGCACGCCGTACCCGTGCTCCACGAGCATCCGCGCGTGCGGCTGCGACTTGGTCCGGCCGGGGAGGATCACCGCAGCCCCGTTGCGGGAGGGGACGTACCAGCCGTGGATCTCGAGGCCATCGCTGGTGGTGAAGGTGACGTCCTCGTACGGCGCGCCGAGGTGTGCCTCCGGGACGCCGGCAGTGTGCACGTGGGTCGCGATGTAGCCGCCTGCGAAGGGTGCGAAGACCTCGGCCACGAGCGCCACCCCGAGGAGGCCGAGGAGGCCGCGGCGGAGGTAGCGGCGGCGCCGCGTCGGGCCCGGTTTCCGGGTGCGCCACAGGACAGCCCCGGCGAGCCCGAGCAGAGCCAGGCCGGCGAAGCCGGCGACCAACCCGGTGAAGTCGTCGCCCGACGGTCCCACCGTCACCGTGTAGTAGCCGGCCTCGGCGAAACCGGTCACCATCCCCATCAGGCCGACGACGATCGCGAGCACGGCTCGCGCCCCCGGCCGGACCCGCAGGTACCCCGCTGCCGCGATGGCCAGCAGTCCTAGGGGGACGAGGCCGCTGACCAGGTGGTCGCCGGCCGAGACGCCGGGCTCCGGCTGGAGGAAGTTGTCGTCGGCGATGTGCAGCATCACCGCGGCGGTAGCCGTCAGGAACACGTTGCGCTCGCGTGGGCCAACGCGCTTGCCAACGCCGGAGCTCGGGGGCGCGGTCGTCGTGGGCAGATCGATGTCGAGAAGTGCTGTCGTGGTCATGCAGCCGACGCTAGGTTCGCGAGCATCCCGGACGACATGCAGCTGTCCGCACACCCCGGGGCGGCTTTCACCACTTCCTGAGGGCGGTCCGCGCCCAGCGGCAGCCGGGTCACGACATCCTCTCGATCACGCCTGACGAGTGGAGCCTCACCGCGCGTCGTGCTGGGAGGCTGCCAGCCATCAGTGCGACGAGAAGCAGCGTGGCTCCTCCTCCGACGTACAGCGGCATCGGTGCGGCCGGAGCCAGGTCCCCGGTGAGGCTGTAGCTGAGAACGGCGACTGTAGGGGCCGCGACGAGAACCCCGAGGGTCGCCCCGAACGCGACGACGATCATGGTCTCGGTCCGCACCATCCGGATGATCTGGCGCCGCGATGCCCCGAGGAGGCCGAGCAGGGCGAACTCCTCACCCCGCTGCCCGATCGCCATGCCAAGGGTGTTCACGATGGCCAGCCCACAGAAGAGGAGGACGATTCCCAGCAACAGGTAGAGACCGACGTTCCTCTCTGCTGCGTCGTCGGCAAGGCTCTCGAGGTACTCCGCCCGGGTGAGCACATGGAGGTCGGTGGCGGGTGCGGCGTCCAGCCGTTCGATGCGTTCGGCCACGGCGCCGGGGTCGGCACCGTCGCGGAGCCTGACGAGCACGGCGTCGTCGTTCGCCCGGGTGGTGTGACCGGCGACCAAGCCACGGGGAATCACGACGTCGGCGAACCCCAGGCCACGGGCGTACGTCGCCGCGATGCGCAGCGTGACGGGCGTGCCGTCGCCCAGGTGGATCTCGACCCGGTCGCCGATCTCTCCGAGAGCCGGACGCGCTCCTTCGCGGACCGCGAGCGTGTTCCCCCGCAGGTCGGTCAACGAGCCGCCGGTGACGTCGAGGTCCATGACTCTGTCGATGGTCCGCGGGTCGACGGCGAGTGCCGGCAACAGGTGGAGGTTGTCGCCGTCGTTCGCGACCACCGAGGTGGTCAAGGTCCCCGAGGACGCCTCGACCCCCTCGAGACCTGAGGTCGCCTGCGACACCGTCCGAGGAACAGGGGAACCGTCGTCGGTGCGCACCACCAGGTCCGCTGTCGTCCGTGCCGCGCTGTCGTCTTCGCCGCTCTGCTGCAGGGTGGTCTTCGAGACGAGGACCGTGCCGGCGAGCGCCACAGTGAGCATCACGGGCGTGGCGACCGACGCGACGCGGCGCACGTTGGTGCGGGTACTGACCCGCGCCAGGAGCCCTGATGCCTTTCCGAACAGCCTCACGGGTATGCCGACGAGTGCTGTGAACGGACGCGCCAGGACCGGCGCCAGGAACGCTGCGCTGACCATCCAGATCGCGCTCGCTAGCGCTGCGGTGTCTGCACCGCCCGAGTCGATCTTGGCGACGGAGTCGACGAGCACCCACACGCCGAGGCCCGCGAGAACGAGTCCCGCCAGCACTTGGACCCGGGGGGTCCGACGCGGTTGCACAGCCGCGTCACGGAGCGCCTCGGTCGGCCTGACCCGAGATGCGCGGCGCGCACTCGCCCTCGCGGCCAGCTGGGTGGTGAGGACCGCAGCCAGGAGCCCCACGACGAACGGCAGCCAGCCGACCGTCAGGCTGACACCCTCGGGGAGGAGCCCGACGCGGACGAAGAACCATCGCTCGAGTGCTGCGAAGCCGACGGCCATCGGAGCCGCGACCGCGGACGCCGCAACTGCCAGGACCAGCGCCTCAGCGGCGACCAGGCGCCGTAGCTGCCCGCGAGTCGTGCCGATGGCCCGCAATAGGGCGAGCTCGCGATGGCGGCCGTGGATGGACAGGGCGAAGGCGCTCGCGACCACGAAGATGGAGACGAAAGCGGCCAGCACTCCGAACATGGTGAGGCCCGCGACGATGTCCTCCCTGCTGATCGCTCCACCGTGCGACTCCGCCTCTCCCCGCTCGTCGCCGGTCAGGACGCGCAGGTCCTCCGGCAACACCTCGGCCACGCGGTCGGCCGTGGCTGCCGGTGACACGCCGTCGGCGGTGACGATCCCGATCAGGTCGACGCGGTCATCCGTCCCCGACAAGGCCTCCGCGACGTCGTCCCGGAAGAAGATCTGGGTGTCGGTCACCGGGGCGCTCGTGCTCGCGATCCCGACCACCGTGTAGACGCGCTGCGACGTGGGTCCGGCCACCCGCAGGCGGTCGCCGACCTCGGCCGCGAGCGTGGACGCCTCGGACTGTCCCAGCACCATCTCGGTGGATCCCGTGGGCCGCCTCCCCTCATCGAGCTGGTACGGCGTCAGCGCCGCGCTGCTCCAGCCGTGGCCGGTGGTGACTCCGTCGGCGGACCCACCGACCGGGTCGCCGGACAGGAACTCGATCCCGACGTCGAACGATCGGTCGGCCACTGCGCGGCTGACGTCGGGCAGGTTGTCGAGCCGGAGCGCCAGACCAGCGTCCACTCGTGGCCGCTCGGGCAGCAGGACCGTCAGGCCGGCTTCCCCTCCGGAGGTCATGGTCGGGTCGGCCTGCACGACGACGGAGGCGCCCTCCAGCCGCTCGACGGGGACGGCGCTCTTCAGCGCGGACTCCAGCAGGATGCCGCAGGACATGATGAGCACTGCTGCGATCCCGACGGCGGCTCCGGCTCCCAGCAGCGACCCGACGCGCCGCCTCATCAGGGACACGGCCAACGTCAGCACGGCTCCGCCGCCTGAGTTCCCTCGGGACTCGGTGTCCTAGGCAGGTCCCGCTTGTCCTCGACCAGGTGGGACCAGCGTGCCCGGATGGACGAGCCGATCTGCGGGAGCGTCGCCCCGGCGGCGGCCGCCGCCAGGTGAGGCCAAGGTGCCGGCAGGTCGAGCTCGACGAACAGCATCAGGGCCAGCAGGCCGCCGGCGAACCCCAGAGCCGCGGTCGGCAAGACCCGGCTCTGTCCGAGCCGGTCGATCAGCCTGGCCTGGAGGATGGCGAACGACGCGTTGGCGACCAGGAAGGCGGCCGACACCGTCCCTGCCAGCGAGTAGGACCCGTTGCGGGTCGAGACCAGCAGCACGATGCCGAGGCTGACCATGGACATGGGCATCCTCGCGACCAGGCCGCTGACCGAGAAGGCCAGTGCTCCGGGAAGCCTCAGGACTCGCCCGTAGGCGGAGGTCATTGCAGTGGTTGCCATGTCCGCGACGCTAGGTTCGCGCGACGTCCCGTCGACATGGTGCAGGCCGTACGCCATCGGGGGCTGCCACCACCTTCCTGGTGGCTGTCACGCGGCTCGGGCTCGGGAGCGGCCGTTCCGCCCTACAGTGGGCGGGTGACTGTCCGCGTTGTGTTCGCCGATGACAGCTACCTCGTGCGCGAGGGTGTCGCCGGGCTGCTGGAGGCGACCCCAGAGATCGAGCTCCTCGCGACCGCCACCAATCCCGTGGAGCTCCACGCGGCGGTTGCGGAGCACCGCCCGGACGCCGTGCTCACCGACATCCGGATGCCCCCTACCTTCACCACCGAGGGCATCGATGCCGCCAAGCGGATCCGGACCGAGTTCCCGGAGACGGGGGTGCTGGTCCTCTCCCAATACATCGAGGACGACTACGCGTTCGACCTGCTGTCCGACGGCGTCGAGGGCCTGGGCTACCTGCTCAAGGAGCGAGTCTCCCAGGTCGACGAGCTGATCGCGGCGCTGCATGCCGTCGCCCGCGGCGGCTCCGCCCTGGACCCGAAGGTGGTCGAGGGGCTGATGGCACGCAAGTCGAGCCAGGAGAGCTCGCCGCTGCTCGGGCTCACGGAGCGCGAGCGCGAGGTGCTTCAGGAGCTCGCGAGCGGGCGCAGCAACGCAGCGACCGCGAAGGCGCTGTTCATGAGCGAGCGGGCCGTGGAGAAGCACATCAGCTCGGTCTTCCAGAAGCTTGACCTCGTGCACGAGTCCGACGTCAACCGGCGGGTGATGGCCGTCCTGGTCTTCCTCGAAGCGACCGGAGGTGCGGGCACCCACCCCCCGACGGGCGGCTAGCACCCTCCCTCTCGCCGTGCGCGCCGGGAACAATGGCGGCGGAGGTGTGTGACGTGACCGATGTTCGCGTCCTGATCGTCGATGATCAGGAGCCGTTCCGCCAGGCGATGGCGGCCGTGGTCGAGGCGACCGCTGGCTTCCGCGTCGCCGGGACCGCGGTGACCGGTGAGGAGGCCCTCGCCGCTGCGTCGGAGCTTGCCCCCGACCTGGTGCTCCTCGACGTCAACCTGCCGGGCATCAGCGGGATCGAGGCCGCCTGCAGCCTCACGTCGTCCGGCGCGTCCCCGGTGGTCGTCCTCCTCTCGACGTACGACGAGGACGAGTTCGACATCTCCGGCTCGGGTGCTACTGCCTACGTGGCCAAGGCGGCGTTCGGACCCGACCGGCTGGCGGAGATCTGGGGGGCCGCCGGGCGAGCTCGGTAGGCCTTCACACCGGAGCCGTTCGCGCCGGCTCCGCCGCCGGGATCCGCAGCTCCAGCCCGCCGTCGACCGTCGACATCGACCCGCCGGTCGCCTCGACCCGGTCGACGACCGCGCGGAGATCGACCTCGCGGGCGGCGAGCCCTTCTATCTCGACGACCAGGTCGTCGCCCTCCGCCCGCAGCGCGATGGAGGCGGCGCCGAGCCGCGTCGCCTCGACGGACGAGAAGTAGACAGCGGTCTCCACCCGGTCGGGGAACCGCCGGGAGGCGACCGGCTCGACGATGTTCAGGGTGGGCGCAGGGTCCGCCCGCGCCAGGAAGGTGCGCAGCGTCGGCGCGATGCCGACGCGGGCGAGCTGGGTCGGGAAGACGCCGCGGGTGAGCTCCCGCAGGGCCTCCAGTGCCTCGTTGGTGCCGGCGACGAGAGCGTCCAACCCGTGGGCCGGGTCGCCGCTCGCGACTGCCACCCGGGCCGACCGGAGCTGCTCGGGGAGCGCGACCAGGCGCGGCAGGACGCGGTGAGAGATCGCCTCCTCCAGGTCGCGGCGTACGACGACGTCGGACTCGACGATCCGCGACCGGGACTCGGCGAGGTCCCTCGTGGTCCGGTCCAGCTCGGCCACCTTCTCGGCCAGCTGGGCTTCCAGGGCGGCGTTGCGGAAGGCGACGGCCGCCTGGTCGGCCAGGGCCGCCAGGAGGCGCTCGTCCGACGCGCGCAGCGGACGTGCCCTGAGGACGTCGACCTGGATGGTGCCGAGCAGCGAGCCCTCACTGCGCACCGGGACGACGTGCCCGACGGTCGCCGGATCGCGCCCCTCCCCGCCCCAGGAAGAAGAGTCGACCACGGCTCCGTCGACGCCGAGCAGGGTTGCCACGGTCCGTCGGGCAGCCACGGCGCGCCCGGCTGCCTCCGCGACGGCGGGGAGCAGCTCGGTCGCCGACGGGGTGTCGCCGAGCTGTCGGCTGAAGCTCGAGAGCGCTTCGTACGGCACGGCCCGGGATCCGTAGGCCGCCCGGTTGGCGACGCGGATCACGCCGCGGCGCAGTGGCTGGAAGGCGAACGCCACCCCGGCCGTGGCGAGCAGCGACAGCCACAGGTCACCGGTGCGGGTGTCGACGAGACGACCCACGAGGACGACCACCGCGGTGTAGCCGATGCCCGCGAACGCGAAGCCCACCGCGAGCACGACCGTCCGGTTGATCACGACCGCGATGTCGTAGAGGCGGTACCGCAGGGCCGCGACCGCGAAGGCAAGGGGGAGGAGCACGTACGCGATGAAGAGCGGCAGCGAGGCCGCCCAGGTCTGTCGCCCACCGTTGAGCGACTGGACGACCAGCGAGTTCGCGAGGCCGGCGACGAGCGCAGCCACCGCGAGCGCGATCAGCCGGAGCTGCTGCCGCTCCTCACCCGCGCTCCGCCGGATGCGGACGCCCATCGAGACCAGCGCCGCGATGAGCCCGAAGCCGATCAGCGCGAACCCGATCGTGAACACGGGGCCACGCACGGCGCCGATGTCGGAGTCGCGCAGACGGAAAGAGGTCGGCTCGATGGAGAGGAGCACGAGGGTGCAGAGGACCAGCCCGGCCAACACGAGCCCACCGACCCAGCGCCATCGTGGCGACAGGAAGTGGCCGTCGGGCGCGACCAGGAACATCACCGTGAGACCTGCGAACGCGACCTGGCCGCTCGTGAGGCTGGAGATCCAGCCGGCGACGGCAGCCGCGCCCATCGGGCCGGGTCCCCCCGCCTCGAGGACCCAGAGATGGTAGGCCTCGGTGAGCAGGGAGGCGGCCGACACCACGCCGACCAGGTTGAGCAGCATGCCGACGGCATGCCCCTCGTACCTGGTCAGGATGACCGCCCCCATCAGTGCGGAACCGAGGACGGCCAGGGGCGTGAACGGGAAGCCGTGCTCTGCGACCGCTGCCTCCGAGAACAGGGGCCGGTAGGCGGCGGTCACGGCGACGTCCCCGATCACGAAGGCCAGGGTCAGACCAGCGAGGACCCAAGCGAGCCGGGCGCTCACCTCGATCTCTCCCCGCCCGGGATACGGCCCTCGATGAGGGTTCCCGAGCCGGAGGACGAAGACAGGGTCAGGACCCCGTCGACGGCGTCGAGCCGGTCCCGCATGTTCGTCAGCCCGCTGCCGGCCGGGATCCCGTCGGGGTCGAAGCCGCAGCCGTCGTCGGAGACGCGGAAGGTCAACGAACCGTCGGGCGCGCCACGCAGCTCGATCCTGATCGTCGAGGCTCGCGCATGCTTGGCGGCGTTCTGCAGGGCCTCGAGGCAGCAGAAGTACGCCGCGGCCTCGACGCCCGGCGGGTAGCGACCGAGCCCGTCCGCGGTCAGGTCGACCGGCGTCGCACTGTTGATCGACGCCGCGCGCAGTGCGGGCTCCAGGCCACCGTCCGCGAGCAGCGGAGGATAGATGCCCTGGGAGAGCTGGAGGACGGTCTCGACCGCGTGGGCGGCGGCCGCCTCTTGTGCCTCGAGGAGCGGAACGGCGCGCTCGGGCGACCGCGCCGCCAGGGTCTCGGCGAGCCGGAGGTTCACCGCGAGGGCCACGAGGTGCTGCTGCGCACCGTCGTGGACGTCGCGCTCCAGCGCGCGCCGCTCGTTGTCCTGGGCGTCGACGAGTCGCTGCCGCGAGGCTCGAAGCTCCTCGGCGCGCGTGGACAGCTCCGCCGCCCGCTGCTCGAGCTCGACGCGCAGACGGGCCCCGCGCAGCACCAGCCGCGACTGGACGGCCAGTCCGGCGAAGAGCCGTTCCTCGACCGAGGTGAGCGGGACCTGGTCGCGCTCCTGGACGACCAAGAGCCCCAGCAGCTCACCGTCGTGCAGGACCGGCTGCGAGCGCCGGCCGCGCACCGACGTGTCGGTCGGGTCCAGCACCGCGTCCAGCGGCGCATCGGGAGGCCAGGGCGCTGCCAGACGTGGCTTGCCGTCCAGGACGAGCCACACCTGCGACCACTGCGCCCCGGTCCCGACGGCCAGCACCCGCGCCATCCGGGAGGGCAGCTCCTCGGCCGCGTAGCCGCCCGCCGCCGTACCGGAGAACTGACCCAGGACGTCGTACGGCGACGGCCGCCCGCCGTGCACTGCCCGGGAGACGAGCCCGCTGAGCCACGAGGACACCCGGTCGAAGGTCAGCGCCACCACGGCCGTGGCGAGGACGGAGAGGGCGACGGCGGGGGACGACGTCGGTCGTCCCAGCAGCGCGCCGCCGGCCAGCACGACCACGGCGTAGACGAGCGTCACGAAGGCGAGCAACCCGGCGCCGACGAGGGCGGTCGCCAGCCATTCGCGGCGCGACCGCCGGCGCAGGCTCATCACTCCGTCCATGCCGTGCAGTCTGCGCCCTGCGGTCGGGCCGCGGGAGGGGGATCCCCGAACCCTGCGGGTGGGTTGGCCGCACACCTGCCCGTCGGAACCGGACGGGGAGCGCCCGCCGAGCGTGCGCCCACCTCCATCGGCACCGGCGCCGGACTCGCGTGTGCTGGTCACACCTCGCCCGACCGGGCGGAAACCAACCCAAGAACCCAACGGGAGACTCACATGTCTGTCATCACTTCCACGGAGTCGGCAGTGGTCACCACCGCCGCCGGCGCCGTCAACCTCAACAAGAGCTACGGGACCGGCGACGCCACCGTCACCGCCCTCGACAACGTGACCGTGGGCCTCGGTGCCGGTGAGTTCACCGCCATCATGGGACCCTCCGGCTCCGGCAAGTCGACGCTGCTGCACATGCTCGCCGGGCTGGACCAGCCGACGAGCGGTCAGGTGTTCCTCGGCGACACCGACATCAGCACCCTCGACGACAAGGGGCTCACCCTCCTCCGTCGGGACCGGATCGGGTTCATCTTCCAGTCCTTCAACCTCCTGCCGACCATGACCGCGGCGGAGAACATCGTGCTTCCCATGAAGATCGCCGGGCGCACGCCCGACGAGCACTGGGTGGCATCCATCGTCGAGACCGTCGGCCTCACGGAGCGGCTCGGCCACCGGCCGGCCCAGCTCTCGGGCGGCCAGCAGCAGCGGGTCGCCGCTGCCCGGGCGCTGGCGTCGAAGCCGCAGATCGTCTTCGCCGACGAGCCCACCGGCGCGCTCGACTCACGCTCGGGCGCCGAGCTGCTCGGGTTCCTGCGCCGGGCCGTCACCGAGCTCAACCAGACCGTCGTCATGGTCACCCATGACGCGAACGCCGCGAGCTACGCCGACCGCGTGATCTTCCTCGCGGACGGTCGCATCGTCGACGAGATGCGCCGGCCGAGCGCCGATGAGGTCTACGACTACATGAAGACGCTGGGGGCCTGATCATGTTGACCACCACCCTCCGCGGCATGCTCGCGCACAAGCTGCGGCTCGCGCTCACGACGGCCTCGATCGCCCTCGGGGTCGCCTTCCTGGCTGGCACGCTCGTCCTCACCGACACCATGGGCACCGCGTTCGACCGGCTGTTCGACAAGGTCGCCGCCGGCACCGACGCGGTCGTCCGGACCGAGGCCGCCTACTCGGCCTCGGAGGGCGTCAGCACCAGCCGTGCCCCGATCGACGCGGCCGTCCTCGACCAGGTCGAGCAGGTCGAAGGCGTGCGCGCGGCGGAGGGATCGGTCAGCGGGTACGCCCTGCTCACCGACACCGACGGCGACGCCGTCATCCCCCCGGGCGGGCTGCCCACGACGGGCGCCACGATGTCGGCCGACGAGAAGCTCCGCGGCGACGTCAAGGTGCTGGCCGGCGAAGCGCCGGACGGACCCCACGAGGTCGCCATCGACGCCACCAGCGCCGAGGAGAACGACATCGAGGTCGGGTCGACCATCAAGATCCTGTTCCAGGGACCCACCGAGGAGTTCACCGTGGTCGGCACCGTCGGCTTCGGCGACGACAAGGACCTCGGCGGCAGCACGTCCGCGTACTTCGACGTAGCGACCGCTCAGCGGGTGCTGGGCACCCCGGGCGTCTTCGACACCATCGAGGTGAGCGCGGACCCCGGGATCTCTCAGGCCGAGCTCGCGGAGCGGTTGTCTGCCGTCGTGCCGGAAGGCACGGAGGCGGTGACCGGCGACGCGGTGTCGAAGGAGAACGCCGACGCCGTCAAGAGCAACATGAAGATGATCAACATCCTCTTCTCGATCTTCGCCGGCATCGCGCTGTTCGTCGGTGGCTTCATCATCTGGAACACCTTCACGATGATCGTCACGCAACGCTCGCGGGAGATCGCCCTCATGCGGGCCATCGGCGCGACCAAACGGCAGATCAAGCGGAGCCTGCTCTTCGAGGCGATCCTGATCGGCGCTGGAGCGTCCGCGATCGGCGTCGCGCTCGGCCTAGGAGTAGCGAAGGGCCTCAAGGTCCTCATGGACGTGGCCGGGTTCAGCCTGCCGACGACGTCGCTCCAGGTGGAGCCCCGCACCATCATCATCTCGATGGCCGTCGGCACCCTCGTCACCGTCGTCTCCGCGCTCGTCCCCGCCCGCCGCGCCACGAAGGTGCGTCCGGTCGAGGCGCTGCGGGAGTCCGCGGCCGACACCGGCAGCTTCTCCAAACGGCGGGCACTGGTCGGAACGACCGTCCTCGGCCTGGGAACCGCAGGTGTCCTGAGCACGTTGTACGCCGACGCACCGATGGTCGTGTTCGGCGTGGGCCTGCTCTCCGTGCTGGTCGGAGTCATCGTCGCGCTCCCGATGGCGGTGCGTCCGCTGGCCGCGGCGATCGGTGCTCCGATGAAGCTCCGGGGACTCTCCGGCGAGCTGGCGACGCAGAACGCGGTGCGCAACCCGCGTCGTACTGCTGCCACCGCCGCAGCGCTCATGATCGGGCTCACGCTGGTCGTGAGCATGAGCGTCTTCGCCTCTTCGTTGAAGACCTCCTTCGGGGAAGTCATCGGTGACAAGACCGATGCCGACCTCTACGTCACCAGCGCGAGCTCCCAGGGCCCCGGGTTCAGCCCGACCGTGGTGGCTGCGGTGGAGGACGTCGAGGGCGTCGACTCGGTCGCTGCCAGCGGTTGGGGCATGGCCAGGTTCGAGGGCCATGACACGAGCTACTCCGCGGTCGACCCGGCAACCGCCGGCGACCTGATGCAGCTCGACCTCTCCCAGGGCTCGCTGTCCGAGCTGGGGGACGACACCGTCGTCGTCTCCAGGGACATCGCCGAGAGCAACGGGTGGGAGCTCGGTGACACCGTGGACGCTGAGTTCGCAGCCACGGGCAAGCACCAGCTCGAGCTCGTGGGGATCTTCGACTCCAAGGGCTGGGTCACGGACAACTTCGTGATCGGGCTGGACGAGCAGAACGCCCTTGCAGGACCGCAGCTCGTCACCTCCGCCTTGGTGAAGGTGGCGGCCGGTGCCGATCGGGACGAGGTCCAGGACGCCATCACGGCGGCCCTGGCCGACCACCCGGACGCCAAGGTGCTGGACCAGGACGCCTACGAGGCCGAGGCCAGCGGGTTCATCGACGGACTGCTGACCTTCGTCACCGTGATGCTGTTGCTCGCGGTCGTGATCGCGCTCCTCGGCATCGTCAACACGCTGGCGCTCTCGGTCTTCGAGCGCACCCGCGAGCTGGGTCTGCTCCGCGCGGTCGGCATGACCCGCGGTCAGGTCAGGGCGATGGTCCGCTGGGAGTCGGTCGTGATCTCGCTGATCGGCGCGCTGTCCGGTGCCGGCCTCGGGATCGGGATCGGGGTGGCTCTGTCCAGGGTCCTCGAGGACCAGGGCATCACGGGAGTCTCGATCCCCGCACCGCAGATCGCCGTGTACGTCGTCCTGGCTGCCGTCGCCGGCGTGCTCGCGGCGCTTGGACCCGCCAGGTCGGCCGCCAAGGTCGATGTCCTCAAGGCGGTGGTCACGGACTGACCCAGTCCCGCACCAGGCCGGGCAGTGTCACCCGACACTGCCCGGCTCGGCGGCACCTGCGCCGCACTCACTCGAACGACTACTGACCTCAGCAAGGAGAAACACCATGACCATCACCGCCCCTCACCCCCGACCCCCCGTCCCCCAGCCCGTCCGGGCCCCCCGGCGGTCCGCCCGCCGCGTGGTCGCGCTCGTCCTGGGGCTGTTCCTGCTGATCGGAGCCGCCGGCTCCCTCGCCACCGCCGGCGTGCTCAGCTGGTTCGACGACGACCGTCGGGACGGTGACTACCTCACCACCGACGAGACCTCGCTCGACACCGGCGGTCACGCCCTCGCCGTCAAGGAGGTCGATCTCAACGGACTGAGCGGTGACTGGATCCTCGGCCGCGCGCGGCTGCGCGCCACCAGCGCCGACCCGGACACCTCGGTCTTCATCGGCATCGCCCGCGCGGACGACGCCAAGGCGTACTTGCGCGGTGTCGCCTACACGACGGTCGAGGACGTCGACGACCAGGAGACGACGAACACCGACCACATCGGCGGAGCACCGGCCAGCACGCCGGCGGACGCGGACATCTGGATCGCCCAGACGAGCGGTCCCGGCACCCAGAGCGTGACCTGGACCCCCAGGAACGGCAACTGGACGGCGGTCATCATGAACGCCGACGCCACCAGCGGTGTCGCCGTGCAGGCAGACGTCGGCGCCACGGTGCCGGTGTTCGGGTGGGTCACCTGCGCCCTGTGGATCACCGGCGCGACACTCGGCCTCGCCGAGTTGGCGTTGGTCGGAGGAGGCCTCCTGTCGCGCAGGCGCAGCTGATCGATGAAGGAGCGAGGCCGCCTGCTGCTAGGCGAACCGAACGGCGATGCCGGGATAGTCGAGGACCAGCCCGGCATCGTCGTATGTGAGCACGGCTCGGAAGTCGCCCTCCGAGGTGTAGTCGAACCGGTGGTCGTCGAGCCGCCGGTAGGTCTGGTCGAGGCGCCGCGCCGTGAGGTCGAGGGCCTGGACGTAGACCGCGGACGCGGTGACCACCTCGTCGGCGGGCAGCCGCAACCGGTGGATGGGCAGGGTGTTCGTGCATGCCGATGCCTCGAGGTCGACGTCGACGAGGCCGTCGAGGTGCGGCGCAGGGTGGCCCTCCACGGTCCACCGGCCGTCCCCGTCGGAGACCAGCACGGTCGTGCGGGTGCCGGCCACGGTGTCGGACGAGACCTGCACCCGGCGGGTCCGCCAGCGGTCGTCCAGCGTGATCTCGTAGGTGACCGCGTAGGCCTCGCCGTCCTCGACGGCGGAGGTGTGCCCGCGCAGTCGGCCCGGCTCGGCGTACATCACCTCGAACCCGTCGACCGCGTCGACGAAGCGCCAGGCCGCGAAGGGCGGCAGATCGGCGAACATGGCGCCAGCCAAGCAGAAGCGACGGACAGTCCGACGCGGCTGATGGCCGGCCGACCGTCGCGCCGACCAGTCGGTTGCGCCTAGGTTGATGCACTCGATGGTTCGTCGTCAGCCACAGAGGAGACCAGTCGCATGCAGCAGGTCCGGGCGGTCGTCGCCCGCGCAAAGGGAGCCCCGGTCGAGATCGTGACCATCAACGTCCCGGACCCGGGCCCGGGCGAGGCGGTGGTGAAGGTGCTGACCTGCGGGGTCTGCCACACCGACCTGCACTACCGCGAGGGCGGCATCAACGACGAGTTCCCCTTCCTGCTGGGACACGAGGCCTCGGGGATCGTCGAGGCCGTCGGCCCGGACGTCACGGGTGTGGCGCCGGGCGACTTCGTCGTCCTCAACTGGCGCGCGGTGTGCGCCGAGTGCCGCGCCTGCAAGCGCGGCGATCTCCACTACTGCTTCGCGACCCACAACGCGCAGCAGAGGATGACACTGGCCGAGGGACCGGACGCCGGTACGGAGCTGTCGCCGGCGCTGGGCATCGGTGCGTTCGCGGAGAAGACGCTGGTCGCTGCGGGCCAGTGCACGAAGGTCGACCCGGCGGCCCGACCCGCCGCCGTGGGCCTGCTCGGGTGCGGCGTGATGGCCGGCATCGGTGCTGCGATCAACACCGGCGCCGTGACCCGGGGTCGCAGCATCGCGGTCATCGGCTGCGGCGGCGTAGGCGTCGCAGCCATCGCCGGCGCAGCGCTGGCGGGCGCGAGCCCGATCATCGCGGTCGACATCGACGCCAAGAAGCTGAAGACAGCGAAGAAGATGGGCGCTACCCACACCATCGACTCCTCGCCCCTGTCCGGGCTGGACCCGGTCACGGAGATCAAGCGGATCTGCGCGGAGACCTACGAGGGCGCCGACGGCGCCGACGTGGTCGTCGAGGCGGTCGGGCGCCCGGAGACCTGGCAACAAGCGTTCTACGCCCGCGACCTTGCCGGCACCCTGGTCCTGGTCGGCGTACCGACGCCGGACATGAAGGTCCCCGACATCCCGCTCATCGACGTGTTCGGCCGCGGCGGCGCGCTGAAGTCCAGCTGGTACGGCGACTGCCTGCCCAGCCGCGACTTCCCCATGTTGGTCGACCTCTACCTGCAGGGTCGGCTCGATCTCGACGCCTTCGTCAGCGAGGAGATCGGGCTCAGTGACGTGGAGGCGGCGTTCGAGCGGATGCACCACGGCGACGTCCTGCGCTCGGTCGTCGTCCTCTGATGGCCGGCCCCTCGAGCGGCCTCCGGGTCGACCACGCTGTCAGCAGCGGCACCTTCAGCCTCGACGGCGAGACCTTCGACGTCGACAACAACATCTGGGTCGTCGGCGACGACAGCGAGTGCGTCGTCATCGACGCACCGCACTCGGTCGACGACATCCTCGCCGTCGTCGGGGATCGCCGGATCAGGGCGATCGTGTGCACCCACGCCCACGACGACCACGTGCGGGTGGCACCGGCACTGCGCGAACGGGCCAACGACGGATCAGGGGCGCCGATCCTGCTCCACCCCGACGACCGGCCACTGTGGGAGCTCACCCATGGTGGCCCCGATGCCGTCGACGGCCACCTGTGGGACGTCGACCTCTCCGACGGCATGAAGATCGATGTGGCCGGTACGACGTTGACCGTGCTGCACACCCCGGGCCACGCACCGGGTGCGGTCTGCCTGCACGCGCCCGACCTGGGTTGCGTGTTCACCGGCGACACCCTGTTCCAGGGTGGCCCGGGCGCGACCGGTCGCTCGTTCAGCGACCTACCCACCCTGGAGGCGTCGATCAGCGCCAAGCTGTTCGCGCTCCCCGACGACACGGTCGTGCACACCGGTCACGGCGACGACACCACGATCGGCGCCGAGCGGGCGCACCTCGGAGACTGACCGGCCGTTCTCGTGCACCAGATCGGTTGAGACCGGATCCTTGGTACGGCGCGTCTTCAGCGTGAACCCACCGAGGAGGACCATTGCGACGCAGTGCCCGCGACGACGCGGAGTTCACCGAGTTCGTGGCCGCACGATCGGACCAGCTCTACCGCAGCGCCTACCTGCTCACCACCTCGCCGCACGCCGCCGAAGACCTGCTGCAGACCACCCTCACCAAGGTGTACGTCGGATGGCGACGGCTGCGTGCCGCCAACGACCCGGTCGCCTATGCCCACGGCATCCTGATCAAGTCGTTCCTGAGTGAGCGCCGGCTCCGCCGCAGCGGGGAGCTGCCGGTCGACCGGACACCCGAGCCGCCGGCGCGCGAGCCGGTGGACCCCGTCGAGCGACTGACGCTGATGGCGGCGCTGGCCGAGCTGGCTCCGCTCGACCGGGCCGCGGTCGTGCTGCGCTACTGGAACGACCAGAGCGTCGCGGCGACCGCCGCCGACCTGGGTCTCACCGAGGCGGCCGTCAAGAACCGTTGCCTGCGCGGCCTACGGCTGCTCCGCGACCTGCTCGGCGACGACGCCCCCGATCCCACGACATCCCACCCGTCCAGCCCCAACCCCGTGGCGTGACCGGCCACTTCGAGGAGACGACCATGTTCGACATCGACGACAACATCGGCCTGCGAGACCGGATGGACCGCGCGGTCGGAGGTCTCCGTGCGCCCGACGTCACGAACGGCGTGATGGCGAAGGCACGGCGGCACCGCACCCATCGGCGCGTCGGCTACGCCGCTGGTGGGGTGGCCGTGATCGCTGCCGCCGGTGCCCTCGGATATCCGCTGACCCAGGGCACCGGCACCGAGCCGGGTGGCGGAGCCACGGATCCGGGCTACGGCGACGAGCCCAGCCCCTCCCCGAAGGCCGACCCGACCGGATCGAAGAGTGACGTCATCGACGACAACGGCTGTCGCGTCCGCCCCGCCGGCTGGTGGGACATGCCGGCCGACCAGGTCACCGCCACGCTGGCGGACCGGCTGCCCCGGGCCATGACCATCGGCAAGACCGAGGACGCGTCCGTCGGCATCTGGAGCGGCAACCTGGTCGAGGCGGCTGATCCCGACTTCGCATCGGTGCGGCTCCTCCCGCCTCCCGCGCCGGCGGTCGAGCCGATGCCGAATGACGACGGCACCATCACGCTCTGCGCCACCTGGGAGCCGATGCAGACGGTCGAGGCCTGCGACCCCGCGATCACGTGCGAAGAGATCCGCGACGACGAAGGCAACCTGGTCGGTGTCATCACCGAGAAGGTCGAGGCGACGGTCGTCAACGGCCAGGACGAACCGACGGACAAGTCCTACATCCTGGCCACCCTCGTCGGTCCCGACGGCGGCCACGTCGAGATCTACGTCGGCGAAGGCACGCGGGACGACCGGCCCGACACCCAGCACGACCCCGCCGACCAGCCGGCGTTGACCGTCGAGCACGTCAAGGAGCTCCTGACCGACCCCGTGTGGACCAGCTACACCGGCTGAGGACGCAGCGCGTCGCGGTGTGTCGGCTCTTGCCTCACCCGGAATACTCCGAACATGGCTGGCCGGCTGATCACGTGGGCCGTTTTCGTGGCCGGGTAGGTCGACCGGTCAGTCGCCCAGCGGTGCGAGCAGGGACTTCTTGTTCTGGAACGCGAAGACCAGCAGGTCGACCATCCCGAACCGCTCGGCCACCGGACCGATCCTCGGCCGCCACGCGGGGTTGCGCACGATCGAGTTCCTGCTGCCCTCCATCGCCCGGTGGAACGTCTCGACGACCAACCTGCCCCCAACCCCGGTCAGCCGGCCGTTGTTGAGCTCGGCCTCGCGCAGCACGTAGAACCAGAGCGGTGTGTCGGTGAGGAACGCGGACAGCTGGGCCGGGGTGAGAGCGGACAGGTCAGCGCCGTTCAGCCCGTCACGGATCTGGTCTGCGGTGAGCTTGGCGATGGGCACACCTCGTGCCGTCATGAAGTCGGCCAGCTGCTGGCCGCTGGCCAGCCTGAGCATCGCGGCCCGGGTGAGGTTGCGGAAGGCAAGGTTCGCCCGCAGCGTCCCGGCGTCTCCGTCTTCCCCACCGAACGAACCGAGCGGTAGGTCGGCGAGCGGGTCGACCAGCGCGGTGTCGATGCGCCGGGCGTTGTTGAACTCCCCGGCCGGCGGGTCGAGGTCCGGGCGGTCGATCTGGCTGAACCGGTAGAGGCGGCGCCAATCGGCGATCCAGTTGCTCGGCAGCGTCGGGAACCCGCCCAAGGTCCCGCTGGTGCGCGAGAAGTCGAAGAGGAGGAACAGCGAGCCCGCACCGTCAGGGAACTCCGCGTTCCAGTCGTAGGACTCGCGGATCATCGAGTGCCCCAGCCGGAACGCGCCCACCGAGAACTCCACCGGCATCGTCGGCATCGCGAACGGATCGGCGCCGACCTCGAAGACCCTCCGTCCGTTGGTGAACACGTCGGTGACTATTGCGGGATCGACGATCCGCGGCAGGTAGTCGGTCTTCAGCATCCACTGGTAGTGGAGGACGACGACCCGCCGTGCCCTCTGGAACCGGTCGGCCGCCGGCACCGATGCGGGCAGCTTGTCCACGACGCGGTTGTGGAACCGGATGAAGGCCGCGTGGTGCTGGGCGACGGCTAGGTTCTCGTCGTTTCGAGAATCGGGGATGTTCGCCCGCCGGGGCCGGGTGCCCGTCCCCACCCGGGGTACGTCGAACCCCTCCCGGGCGACGAGGTTGCCGATCCTGGTCGTGGTGCCGACCTCGAGGTGGGTCCGGTCGTCCGCGTAGAACTTCTGGGACACCTCGTCGTCGGGACCGAAGCCGTAGAGGCTGTCGAGGTCGAGGGTCGGCGACCGCCCCTGCAGCAGGTCGGCGGGTGTGATGTTCTCGCCGAGCGCCACCGTCGTGGCGTCGAAGGTGAGGTCGTGGTCGACGAACTGCCCCAAGTAGGTGTAGCCCGCAGGGATCCTCCCGTCCCGCTGGCGTCCGGTGGTCATCGCGCGCGCGACCTTGCTCCGGACCCTCGAGTCGAGGCGCTTGCCCCGGGGCCCGACCCGCGAGAAGCGGAACGGCGGTGCCGCCTCGGCCGCGCTCACAGCCCGGTCGGCGCCCACCGATCCCTCGCCTTCGATGACGTACTGCTCCTGCCCATGGCCGCGCTCCCGCTGACCCCTGGTCCCGTCCGGCATTCCTGCTCCTCACGATGCGGATGTGGTCGTAGTAGGACTGACGCACACACCCGCCCATCGGTTGCACGAAGGGACGACCCACGTCCGGCAGGACCTGGACAGAGCAGATCGCGGCGGGCTAGCACCGTCGATCGTCACGACGGTCCGAGTGTCCCCTTGGCCTCGCCGCCCGCACCTTCCTTGAGCTCGATGAAGATCGAGTGGCTGGGGGTGTCGCCGATGTTCTCGCCACGGTGCACTTGTGCGTCGAGCCAACGCACGGTGCCTGTTTCGAGGTCGACGTCACGCTGCTCGTCGCCGTGCACGAGACGGCGGCGGAACGAGCTGAGTGTGATCATCACGCTGTCGGGGTGGGCGTGCGTCGTCGTCGCGTCGCCCGGCTGGTCCTGGTACTCCAGCACCCGGACCCGGTCGTTCTCGAAGATGACCTTGTAGAAATCGGGGTTCGTCTCCGCGGGGTCAAGGCTCATCGTCAGAGCATGCCCGCAACCCGGGTCGAAGGGGAAGACATCCGGCCGGGCGCGCGATCACCTCTTCACATTCGGCCCGGAGGGGAGCACCCTGACAACGAACAGCCCCCTTCGTGAGCGAGGTGCAGCGTGACCACCACCGTCAGCCGCTTCGAGACCGGGCTCGCGCCATGCGGCAAGAAGCGCGACGGCGAGAGCGTGATGACCGAGGACCACCAGGGCCTCTTCACCGAGGATCGCCGTTACTCCTGCGGGTGTCGGACCACGAAGGAGGAGTACCACGACGGCAGCGTCCACTTCATGGTCGTGAACCACCACGGGAAGGTGCTTCTCGACGAGGAGCTGCGAGGTGAGTGAAGGCCTGATACGCGCCGCCCACGATGTCCTGATCGTGGGCGGCGGCGCGGCAGGCCTGCGGGCGGCGATCGCGATCGCGGAGACCGACCCGGATCTCGACGTGGCAGTGATCTCCAAGGTCTACCCGATGCGCAGTCACACGGTGTCGGCCGAGGGTGGTGCGGCGGGCGTCATCGCCGACGACGACAGCATCGACGAGCACATCTACGACACGATCTCGGGCAGCGACTGGCTCGGCGACCAGGACGCCATCGAGGCGTTCGTCAACGAGGCGCCTCGGGAGCTGCTGCAGCTCGAGCACTGGGGCTGCCCGTGGAGCCGACAGGACGACGGCCGCGTCGCCGTCCGCCCGTTCGGCGGCATGAAGAAGAAGCGGACCTGGTTCGCGGCCGACAAGACCGGCTTCCACATGCTGCACACCCTGTTCCAGACGACCTTGAAGTACCGCGAGGTCAAACGCTACGACGAGGTGTTCGTGACCCGCCTCCTGCACGACGACGACCGCGTGCACGGTGTGGTCGGGATCGGGCTCTACTCGGGCAAGATCCAGGCGGTCACCGCGAAGGCGGTCATCCTCGCCACCGGTGGCTGCGGCAAGGTCTTCCCGTTCACCACCAACGCCAACATCAACACCGGCGACGGCATGGGCCTCGCCTACCGCGCGGGCGCGCCGCTCAAGGACATGGAGTTCGTCCAGTACCACCCGACCGGGCTGCCGTTCACCGGGATCCTCATCACCGAGGCCACCCGCGCCGAGGGCGGGTGGTTGATCAACAAGGACGGCTACCGCTACCTCCAGGACTACGACCTCGGCAAGCCGACACCGACGCCGGAGCTGCGAAGCATGGAGCTCGGCCCGCGCGACCGGCTCTCGCAGGCGTTCGTCCACGAGGTCGAGAAGGGTCGTACGACGGACTCCCCGTGGGGCCCGATCGTCCACCTCGACCTGCGGCACCTGGGCGCGGACCTCATCGACACCAAGCTCCCGTTCGTGCGCGAGCTCTGCTTGAAGTACGAGCGGATCGATCCCGTGCACGAGCTGATCCCGGTCCGCCCGGTCGTGCACTACATGATGGGCGGCGTCCACACCGACATCGACGGCGCCACCCCCCTCGGCGGGCTCTACGCCGCGGGCGAGACCGCCTGCGTGAGCATCAACGGCGCCAACCGGCTCGGGTCCAACTCGTTGCCGGAGTGCCTGGTCTTCGGCGCCCGCGCCGGCCGGGCCGCCGCGGAGTTCGCCCGCAGTGCGGGCCCGACACCGGGCGTGATCGAGGCCCAGGCCGCCGACGAGGTGCGCCGGCTCGAGCGGGACCTCCTGGGCAAGGAGTCCGGAGGCGAGAGCATGGCGGCGATCCGCGGCGAGCTGCAGGCGACGATGGAGGACGCCGCCGGCATCTACCGGACCGGACCCGAGATGGCCAAGGGCATCGACACCCTTCGCGAGCTCCAGCAGCGGATCGGGAGGGTGGGGATCGCCGACACGAGCCGGTCGTTCAACACCGAGCTGCTCGCGGCCCTGGAGCTGGCCAACATGCTTGACATCGGCGAGTGCATCCTCCAGTCCGGCCTGCAGCGCGAGGAGTCGCGCGGTGCCCACCAGCGCACGGACTTCCCCGACCGCGACGACGAGCAGTTTCTCAAGCACCAGCTGGTCTACCGACACCGCGACGGCACCCCGCGGGTCGAGTCCATGCCGGTGACCATCACGCGGTGGCCCCCCGGCGAACGGGTCTACGGAAGGTAGCCATGGCCAGCAACGAGGACAGCATCCGGCTCGAGGTCACCAGGTACCGGCCCGACGGCGACTCCGAGCCACAGCTCCAGGAGTACGACGTACCCCTGCGCAGGGAGTGGACGGTCCTCGACGGGCTCAACCACGTCAAGGACGAGGTGGACACCACGCTGTCGTTCCGGTGGTCCTGCCGGATGGGCATCTGCGGCAGCTGCGGCATGAACGTCGACGGCGAGCCCAAGCTGACCTGCGCGACGTTCCTGAGCGACTATGCGCCCGGCCCGATCCGAGTGGAGCCGCTGTCCAACTTCCCGATCATCCGGGACCTGGTCGTCGACATCGACGACTTCATGCAGAAGCTGCCGAAGGTCAGCCCGTGGATCATCCGCGACGACGACGTGACGGAGATCGACGGCGAGTACCTCCAGACGCCCGAGGAGCTCGACGCCTACAAGCAGTTCAGCATGTGCATCAACTGCATGCTCTGCTACGCCGCGTGCCCCGTCTACGGGCTCGACCCGGAGTTCATGGGGCCCGCCGCGATCGCCCTGGCCGAGCGGTACGACCTCGACTCGCGGGACCACGGAGCGCGGGAACGGCTCGACGTGCTCATCGAGCACGAGGGTGTCTGGGGCTGCACCTTCGTCGGCGAGTGCACGACGGTCTGCCCCAAGCACGTCGACCCCGCCGGCGCCATCCAGCGCTACAAGCTGAAAGCCGCGAAGGAGAACGTCAAGGCTTTCGTGCTGCCGAGGTTCCTGCAATGACGACCCCGGACGTCACCGAGCCGCGGGTCCACCGACCCACCATGTCCACGTGGTGGTGGACGAAGAAGCGCTCCTACTTCGTGTTCGTGATGCGGGAGCTGAGCAGCTTCTTCATCGCGTGGTTCGTGGCCTTCCTGCTGGTCCTCGTCGCGGCCGTGGGGCGCGGCGACGCGGCGTACCAGGACTTCCTCGACTGGGCGGCGGCCCCGTGGATGGTGGCGATCAACCTGATCGCGTTCGCGTTCCTGGTGCTGCACGTGGTGACCTGGTTCAGCCTCACCCCGAAGGCGATGGACGTCCGGATCCGAGGCGAGAAGGCGCCCGCCGCCGTGATCATCGCGTCGCAGTACGTCGGCCTGGCGGTCGTGTCCGCCTTCGTGCTCTGGCTGGTGACCCGATGAGTACAGTCGCCCACCCTCCCCTGAAGCGCCGGATCGAGCCGCTCGTGTGGCTGATGTTCAGCGGCGGCGGCGTGATGGCCGCGGTGTTCCTGCCGGTGCTCGTGTTCCTGTTCGCCTTCGCGTTCCCCCTGGACTGGATCTCCCCGCCCGACCACGAGCACCTCGCTGCGGTCGTCGGCAACCCGTTGACCTTCCTCTTCCTCCTCGGGATGTTCGTCGTCCTCCTCGTCCACAGTGCCCACCGTTTCCGCTACACGCTCTACGACGGGCTCCAGATCAAGAGCAAGCGGATCACCGCGGTGCTCTGCTACGGGGTGGCCGCGATCGGCGCGCTCGCGGCGTTCGTCGTCCTCCTGACCGCCGCCTGAGCGACCCTTGCGACCGGTGCGCAGGAGCTGAGCTGACGGCTCAGGAGCCGGCGATCGCCCGCCACTCCTCGAGCTTCGCCCCGATCAGGTCGGCGCGGCGTTTCTGGTCGTTGCCGTCCAGGATGGCCAGGTCCTCCTGGTCTGCCCGCAGGTAGACGCCGGAGGTGCGCGCCCGGAGGGTCGGGTCGGAGTCGGCCCGGGTGGTCCAGTAGCCGGCGGCCCGGTCGACGGATTCGAGCCTGATCTGGCCGGTGCCCTCGAGCTGTGGTGCATCCGGGTGGCGGGGGCGCTCGCCGTTCCAATAGTAGAAGACGCCCGATGGGTCGGTCATCTCCTTCGCCGCCTCGCTCCAGTAGCGCGTCGACAGGGTGCCGTCCTCCTGCCACGCGCGACCGCTCACCTCCAACCCGCCGTGGCGGGCCCGCGAGATCCGCAGCAGGCTCACCGCCGAGGGTTCCTGCTCCGTGCGCACGGTCAGCGAGTGCTGCCACCACAGTCCCTCGATGCTGGCGAGCCGGCCCTCGGTCTCGATCGCGTGGCGGAGCTTCTGGTTGATCGCCTTGATCTCAGTCGGGGTGGTGCCGGCGTACCGCACGCAGGTCAGCCCGAGCAGGTCGGTGGGCAGCTTGGCGCCGTTGGCGTGGAGGATGAACGTCCGCCGCATGCCGAGGACGCCGCCGAACAGGCCCGCCTCGAACACCACGTTGTCGCGCGGTGAGGCTTGTCCGGCCGCGTCGCCCTGGGACGTCCAGTCGTCCTGCGCGAAGACGAACGCCGCGAAGTCGACCTGGTGGGTGAGCTCGACGAGCCGCTCGAGCGTCGACGTGCCGGGGTTGAACGTCGTGGTCCACGGCTCGACGTCGGCCACCTGCTCGAGCCCGCGGGTCAGCGAGTCCAGGAGCTTCGCCTGGTGACCCGACGACCCGAGGAAGATGCGTGGCTTCACTCTTACCTCCTGACGAGGATGCGCGACCGTTGCCGGTGCAGCCTAGTCGTGTTGCTCGCCGGCGTAGTCGAGGCCGATCGCGGCCAGTGCCGCGGCCAGCCGGTCCAACGCGATCGGCCCGACCCCGTGCAGGGCGGCCAGGTCGCGCCGGGTCCAGGTGCTCACCGCCTCCACCGTGTGGAGGTCGGCCGCGCGCAGTGCGCGGGTCGCCGGCGCGCCGATCGTCCGCGGCAGCGGCGTGCCCGTCCGACGGGGCGCGCGCTCGCGGGGACCGTCCTCGTGGTCGAGCACCGCCTCACCGCGCGGCGACAGCCGGTAGCCGATCGCGAGCGACTCGGTCAGCCCGCGCTCCTTGAGCTTGCGGACGTCGCGCTTGAACTCCGGAGTGGGCCGTCCCACCTCCAGGGCGAGCTCCGGCGCCCGCACCTCGGGGTTGGTGTCGATCAGCCGCAGGGTGGCGCGGGTCCACGCCCCGATCGGCGACGCGGCGTCGAGTCGGTCGAGCCCGGCGATGATGTCGGCCAGCTCGTCGGGGGCGGGCACGGTCTCGCGCAGGCGCTCACGCGGGTCGGGTCCGGCGTAGCTCAGGCCCACGCGGAAGACGCGGCCGTCCGTGCGCACGGACAGGGCGTTCTTGAGCGCCGCCAATGATGCCGCGCCGCATCGTCTGGCGTCATCGGCGCGGAGCGCCGAGAGCGGCACCGGCTCGACGCTGGTGACCTCGAGCAGCCCGACGGCCGTCCGCAACCGGGTGCCGACCTTCACTCTGGGCCGGTCCCAGCGTCGGAACGCCAGGTCGATCTCGCCATCCCGGATGGCCTCGAGCTCGGCGGGTCGGATCATCACCCCTCGGAGGCTAGACGACCAGTCCCGTGGCGGGGTGTGCTCACTGGACCTAGTGCCAGTTGCTGACCTTGACGTCGTACGGCGCCGGCTGGCCCTGGCCGGTCTCGACCAGGCTCTTCAGGCTCATCAGGAAGGTCGCCCACTTGGTGCTGCAGTGGTGCATGAACTCGACCTGCTCGCGCCAGCCCTCGTGGCGGAACAGGATGATCGTCCACTCGCCCTCGCGCTTGAGGTCGAACCGGATCTGGGTGCCGATCCACTCCTCGGGGCCGTCGACGACCTCCCACCGCACGAGCTCGGAGGGCCGGGCCTCGAGCACCTTCATGTCGAAGCCGCCGGCTTCGCCGAACCGGAAGGCGACGACGCCGCCGGGATCGCTGTCGCCCTTGGTGTCCGCGGTCCACCAGCGGGCCAGCCCGTCGGTCGTGGTCAGGGTTGCGTAGACGTCCTCCGGGAACGCCATGGCACCGATCCGGTGCAGGATGTCAGACATTGCGGTACCTCTCTGGGTGGGTGCACGCCCGGTTCTCGGGCGCGCTTCATGGGGCCCGCCACTCGCGTGGCGGGGATCGTCGGGTGATGGACGGGGGAGTCAGTTCTTCTTGTTGCGCTCGATCGTCTCGGCGATGCGCTTGATCCGGTTGAGGCGGGCGTCCCAGGCATCGCCGACGGATGACAGCTGAGCGACCGCGCGCGCGAGCTGGGCCTCGTCGACCTGGTAGCGGCGCTCCCGCCCGGACGGTGTGGCGCGGGTCAGACCGACGCGTTCGAGGACGGCGAGGTGCTTGGCCACCGCTTGTCGGGACACGGGGAGCTGTCCGCTCAGCGAGGTCGACGTACCACTGCCGGCGGCCAGCAGCAGGTCGAGCATCCGGCGCCGGGTCGGGTCGCCGACCGCCGACCACAGGTCGTCGTCGATGGCGGTGCTCACGACTGCGACACCAGCCGGTCCGCGTAGGTCACCAGGCGGGGGAGGAAGTGGTCCCATCCGGTGGCGTGGTCGCGGTAGGCCTCCTCGAGGACGGCGACCTCCCAGCCCCGCTCGCGGAAGCCCGACTCCGTGAAGCGCAGCAGCGTCCCGTCGCCCGACGGGGACAGCTCGAAGGTGACGAGGAGCGAGTTGTCCGCCGCCGGGGTCACGCCGTCGTCGTACACCCAGCGGAACGCGAACCGCCGGGGCGGGTCCGCCTCCACCACCGTCAGCTCCTCCACATGGGCGGGAGGCTCGCCGGGCTTGCCGAACGAGACCACGCCCGTGCCACCGGGCGTCGGGTCGAGCTCGGCCTCGTCCGGCCACCACTCCCGCAGGTGCTCGGGTGTGCTGATGACCTCGTAGACCACCTCGGGAGTCGCCTCGATGTGGATCTCCCGCTCGATCGTTCCGTACTCCATGTCCTGCTCCTCGATCGTGCAACGTTTGGTTGCACATCAATCTACGGCAGAGCCGGAATGAACGCAACCTTTGGTTGCGCAATTCTGCCCGGACGCTCGGCGGCGCGATCGAGCAGGAATCAAGAAGCCGCCGCCGTGCTGCCGGACCTAGCGTCATCGACATGAACTCCATCGACACCATCACCCTCGAGGTGGCCGACACCCAGGCCGCCGCCAACTTCTACAAGTCCGCCTTCGGCGACGACCTCCCCCTCGACTTCCGCGAGTCCGACGACCCGACCAGCGGGTTCCGCGGTTTCACGATCTCGCTGGTCGTCGCGCAGCCCAGCACCGTCCACGCGCTCGTCGACGCCGCTGTTGCCGCCGGCGCGACGACGCTCAAGCCGGCCACCAAGTCGTTCTGGGGCGTGGGCGGCGTCGTCCAGGCGCCGGACGGGACGATCTGGAAGATCGCCACCTCCGCCAAGAAGGACACCGGCCCGGCCACGCGCGACATCGACGAGGTCGTGCTGCTGCTCGGGGTCGACGACGTGAAGGCGACCAAGCGGTTCTACGTCGACCAAGGGCTCGAGGTGGCGAAGAGCTTCGGCGGCAAGTACGCCGAGTTCGCCAGCCCGGAAGGGTCGATCAAGCTTGCCCTGTACTCGCGGAAGTTCGCGGCGAAGGACGCCGGGGTCCCGGCCGAGGGCTCCGGGTCGCACCGGGTCGTCATCGGGTGCACAGCAGGGTCGTTCACGGACCCCGACGGCTTCGTCTGGGCGAGCTAGGGAACGCGGGCAACCCAACGTGTGCCGCCTCGCTGCACCGGTCGAAGCCCGCGTTGCCACCGACACCCCTGAGGGCACTCCGGCGAGTCCCTACCCTGGGCGGATGAGCGAGTGGCCCGCGGCGCCCGGCGTCGTCGAGCTTCCTGACGGCCGCCGCGTATGCGGCACCGGCATCCGGCGACCGCGCGACAGCGCGCCTGCTCCCGAGTTCGCCGTCTACCTGCTCGGCCGTGACCCGCAGGTCACCGACTGGCCGAGCCGTTGGGTGCGGTGGCGCGACTTCCACCTGCCGGCCTCCGCGGAGGACGCCGTCGCCGTGCTGACTGCGGCGCACACCCGCGCCGCCACCGAGCGGGTCGAGGTCGCGTGCGCCGGCGGTCGCGGCCGGACCGGCACGGCTTTGGCAGTGCTCGCCGTGCTCAGCGGCGTCGGTCCCGACGAGGCCGTCGCGTGGGTGCGGACGCACTACCACCCGGAGGCGGTCGAGACCCGCTCCCAGCGGCGCTGGGTCGAGAAGGTCGGGCACTCACTGCTCGTCGAGGGCGGACCAGGCCACCTGGCTTGATCTCAAGCTCCGCTCCCCATCAGTGGTCCGACGGTCGCGGACGGTCGGGAGACCTCCCCGGAGTAGGTTCGTGCCGTGGGTGTCGACGTCGTCGTGGAGACCACGATCGCGCGGCCCGTGGCCGAGGTGGCGGCGTACGCGGGCGACCCGAGCAACGCGCCCGAGTGGTACGCCAGCATCACCTCGGTCGAGTGGCGGACGGAGCCGCCGGTGAAGGTCGGCTCGGAGATGGACTTCATCGCCCGCTTCCTCGGGCGGACGTTGTCCTACACCTATCGCGTCACCGAGCTGGTCCCCGGCCGGCGCCTGGTGATGGAGACGGCGCAGGGGCCGTTCCCGATGCGGACCACCTACACCTGGGAGCCTGCCGACGGCAGCACCCGGATGACGCTGCAGAATGCCGGATCGCCCGCCGGGTTCGGACGGATCGCCGCGCCGGTCATGGAGGCCGCGATGCGCCGCGCGACCACCAAGGACCTGGCGCGGCTCAAGGCGATGCTGGAGCGGAATGACGGGCCCACGGCGGCATCGTGAAACCAACGGCGAGGGTCAGTCGGCCTTCCTGACGGCCCGCACCAGCCCGTTGAGCAGGCCCGCCGCGATCACCTTGGTCAGCGCCTTCTCGACCAGCGGCACCCGCTGGTCGGCCAGCACGGTGTAGCTGATGGCGGTGCCGCCGCCGGCTTCCTCGAGCACGACGTCGCACCGGTAGTTGCGCAGCGGCACGCCCGACAGGGCCTTGTAGGACAGCCGCCGTCCGGGCTCGAAGGTGGTGACCTCCTCGACGATGGCAGGCGCCGGCAGCGGCGTGCTGATCCGCCGGACCGCGCCGACGCCGTTGGGCTCGGCCCGACCGGGGGTGGTCAGGCTGGCCGAGATCCCGGGGCCCCAGTCGCTGAGCCCCTCGTGGTCGGCGAGCACCTTCCACACGGCGTCGATCGGGTCGGACACGGTCGTTCGGACGGTCGACTGCATGGTCGGAACGTAACGCACCTCGGGACGACGGACGGCGCCCGATCGCAGCCGTGGGACGACTGCGACCGGACGCCGTGGGGTGCGGTGGGTCAGGCCGCCTCGAGCGCGGGCTCGGGGTCGGCGTCGGTGGTGGGATCGGTGGACGGGTCGACGGTCGGATCGGTGGTCGGATCGGTGGTCGGGTCCGCCGTCCGCTCCCGTGCGAGCGCGAGGCCGAGGATCGCGACCACCGCGCCGGCGAGCGCGACTGCCCCGGCGAACACCAGGCCCGGACGGAACGCATCGAGCGCCTCGGTCGGGGTCGTTGCCGGGCTGCCCGACGTGATCATCGCGGTCGTGACCGCGAGGATCAGTGCCGGGCCGACCTGCATCGAGGTCTGGAGGACGCCGGCGGCCAGTCCCTGCTCGTGGTCGTCGATCCCGCTCGTGGCCTGGATGTTGACGGCGGGGAACCCGATCCAGCCGACGCCGATCAGCAACACGGCAGGCAGGATCATCGCGACGTACGACGGTGACGTGTCGATGCGGAGGAACGCGAGGTAGCCGATCGCCATCACGCTCAGCGTCACCGCGATGACAGGTCCGGTCCCGAACCGCTCGACCAGCCGGTCGGAGAAGAACGCCGACGCGGTCACCATCAGCCCGACCGGCAGCAGTGCCAGGGCGAGCTCCAGCGGGCTCCAGCCGAGGGTGTCCTGGAAGTACAGCGTCGCGATGAACTGGAAGCTGAAGTAGGACCCGCCGAGGGCGACGATCGCCAGGCTGGCGCGCACCAGCGACACCTTGCGCAGGATGCCGAGCCGGATCAGGGGGTGGCGGACCCGCGACTCGACCGCGATGAACGCCGCGACCAGCGCGGCCACTCCGATGAAGGACAGGACCGTCCGCGCGGACCCCCAACCGGCCTCGGGCGCGCTCACCACGGTGTAGACGAGCAGGAGCATCGCACCGGTGGAGAAGACCGCGCCGAAGATGTCGTGGCCGCCCTCCTCGGCAGGCTTGTCCTTCGGGAGCAGGAGGTACGCCGACACCAGCGCGGCGAGTGCGATCGGGACCGGCAGCAGGAACGTCCAGCGCCAGCCGACGCCGGTCATCAGGCCGCCGAACACGAGGCCGAAGGAATAGCCGCCGGCACCGAACACGGTGTAGATCGACAGCGCCTTGTTGCGCGCCGGGCCCTCGGCGAAGTTGGTCGTGATGATCGAGAGGCCGGTGGGCGCGGTGAACGCGGCCGCGAGACCCTTCACGAAGCGGGTCAGGATGAGCAGCGGTCCGTTGGAGACCAGGCCGCCGGCGAGCGAAGCGACGGCGAAGACGGCCAGCGCGATCAGGAACACGCGACGGCGACCGAGCAGGTCCGCCGTACGGCCGCCGAGGAGCAGCAGGCCGCCGTACCCGAGGACGTAACCGCTGATCAGCCACTGCAGGGAGGAGGTCCCGAGGTCCAGCTCGGCGCCGATGGACGGGAGCGCGACGCCGATCATCGACACGTCGAGACCGTCGAGGAACAGCACGATGCAGAGGGTGATGAGCATCGCCCAGACGCGGAGGGACCAGCCGGTGGTGGTGATGGCTCCGGTAGGAGCGGGGGGAGAGGTGGTGGTCATGGCAGAATAGACTTCCATGCGTGTGCATTGAATGCAAGAGCAATTAATGTGTTTGCATAAACTAATCGGCCCGGCTAAGATGCGGGCCATGCCCACCCGTGCGTCCTCCCCGGCCCCTGGTGCGGTCGTGGACGAGTGGCGCACCCTGCTCGACCGGCACGCCAAGGTCAGCTGCGCGCTCGAGAAGACGCTGCAGCACGAGCACGGCATCGGCCTCAGCGAGTTCGAGATCCTCGACCGTCTCGTCGACGCCAACCAGGGCAGCTACCGGATGAGCGACCTGGCGTCGGACATCTACCTCAGCCAGAGCGCCTTGTCCCGCGCGGTCGCCCGCCTCGAGAGCGACGGTCTCGTCCACCGCAGCATGTGCACCGACGACCGGCGGGCGATCTTCGTGTGCCTGAGCGACGAGGGCCGCAAGGTGCACCAGGAGGCCCGGCCCACGCACCGCGAGGTGCTCGGCGAGACCTGGGACGCATCCGACGCCTGAATCAGGCAGCGGGCCGCTCCACGCCGGGCGCCAGCAGCGGCGCGGCCAGCTCCCACACGCGCTCGCCGATCGGCGCCGGTCGGAGCGTCTGGCCGTCGAGGTTGACCACGACCCGGTGCCCGTCGGCGTGGAGCACTGTGTGATCGGCCGACAGCACCTGGAAGCGATAGGTGACGCTGGTGCGGCCGGCCCGCTCGACCCAGAAGTGGACGTCGACCTCGGAGAGGCCGACCACCGGCTGGTGGTAAGTCATCTTGAGCTCGCGGATGACCAGGACCGACTCGCTGGGATCGAGCTGCCAGCCGGCGTCGGCCCAGAAGTCGATGACCGCGTTGTCGAAGAGCAGCGCGAACCGCGCGTGGTGCAGCATCCCGAAACCGTCGAGGTCGTCGAGATAGACCCGCTTGCGGACGAGGACGCCGGCGCTGGTGTCGATCACCGTGAGCTCCCAAAGATAGACGTTCGATCGGTCGTATTGTTTCAATGTACGCCGTCTGCCCCTATACGTCCAGTCGGTCTTATTGTTGGCGTATGGTGGACCGCGTGACGACCGACACCCCCACCACCGACGGACGCCGAGCCCGCGGCGACGTGACCCGGCGTCGGGTGGCGCGGGAGGCCTCGATGATCGCGACCGTCAGCGGCCTCGACTCGATCACCGTCGGCTCCCTGTCCGAGCGCACCGGCGTCAGCAAGAGCGGCATCCTCACCGTCTTCGGCAGTCGCGAAGCCATCCAGGTGGCGGCCGTGGCCGAGGCCCGCCGGATCTACCAGGAGCAGGTGCTGGCGCCGATCTGGTCCGAGCCGGCCGGCGGCCCGCGGCTGCGGGCGTTGCTGCGCTCGTGGGTCGCCTACCTTAAGGCGGGCGTGTTCCCCGGCGGGTGCTTCATCGCCGCGACGTCGGTGGAGTACGGCCATCGGAGCGGACCAGTGGCCGACGCCGTACGACGCCTCAAGCGCGAGTGGCTCGACCTGCTCGAGTCGGAGCTGGCCGCGGCCGGATCGGCGAACCCGGTCGACGACGCCTTCCGGATCGACGCCTACCTCAGCGCCGGCAACACCCAGGACCAGCTCACGAGCGACGGCACCTGGTCCGGCACGGAGCGGGCCACCCGGCTCGCGCTCGACGTCATCCCGGGCTGAGCTCGCCTGCCGCCCTGCGCAACCAAAGTGAGGACAGGCGCGTCACGGAGGTAGACACTTCCTCTCGGAAGGGCCCTCCTCATGCTTCGCACTCTCTTGGCACTGCTCACCGGCTTGGTGCTGGCCGCGGTGCCGTCCGCGCCGGCGGACGCCAGCCCCGCGGTCGAGCGTGCCCAGCGTCGGCTCAACCAGCTCGGGTGCAGCTCCGGACCCGCTGACGGCCAGATGGGCGAGTGGACGCGGTCGGCCGTCGTCCGCTTCCAGTCCCGCCACCGGCTCTCCCAGACCGGCCACCTCAACACCGCGACCACCCGCACCCTGTACGGCGACCGCGCGCACCGCTGCGACGTACGACCGGTGCCGCCGCGCAGCGGGACGGGACGCCGGATCGTGATCAGCCAGCGCCAGAACTGGGTGTGGCTCGTGGCCGCGGGTGGCAACGTGGTCGGCCAGAGCGGGATGATCGACAACCCCGGCGAGCTGGGCACCGGGTGGAAGCGGGTCGGGTCCTACTGCGGCCGGGCCGCGAAGATCCGCCGCAACACCGCGACCGGTGGCGGGTTGTGGCTCGACAACTTCACCCGGTTCGCGGCCTGCGGGATCGGCTTCCACCGGATCCCGCGGTACATGTCCAGCGGCAACCAGATCCACCCCGACTGGATGGTCGGGACCAACCTCCGGGCGTCGCACGGCTGCGTCCGGCTGCCGCAGCAGTTCTCCGCGCGGCTCTGGGACTTCGGCCGGGTCGGCACCCGGGTGCGGGTCGTCAGAGGCTGACTACTTCACTCACCGGCGCGCGCTCGCTAGTAGACGACCGCGGAACCGAAGATCCGGCACGTGGATCCGGTCGCGCCCGGAATGGATCCCCCGGCGATCCCGGCCACGCTGAACGTCATCGTGCCGATGACGTCGGCTCCGTTGCGCAGGATCAGCGTGCCACTGCCGTGGCCGAAGGTGCCGTACGTCTCGTCGACGGCTGGGGTCGTACCTGCGACGGTGATGGCATTGACGTTCCCGTCCGAGTTGACGAAGTTCCCGGAGACACCGCGCTCGTTGTCCGGCACCGTGCCCTCGAGCTTGATCGTGGACGAGAACGCGTCCGGGCTCGAGCAGGAGAACCGGAGCGGATTGCCCGGGAACTTCACCAGGGTGCCGGAGCACCCGGGACTCGCGCCCGTGGCGCAGTTGGTCGCCAACACCTCGATCGGCACGCTCCGTCTCGCGGGGAGGAACCTGTTGATCGTGGAGCCGGCGAGCTTGTTGATGCCGATGGCCCCGTTCCTGATCTTGGGCGAGGTCACCGCACCGTCCCTGATCGACTTGGTGATCACGGAGTTCTTGGGTGCGGTGGTGACGGCGTACGCCGCTCCGGCGATGCTCGCAACGAGCGCGAGCAGGGCGATGGCGAGAGTGGCGATGCTGAGAGCTGATGTCTGACGGGAACTGGACATGACGATTCCTTCGGTCTGGAGCAAGACGATCCGGAAAATGCCATACAGGCGCGCTCTCGGCAATGGCCCCAAAGGACCAGGCGGATGGCCGCCGGCGACTACGAGTGCCACCGTGACTTCGGCCGGGTCGGCACCCGGGTGCGGGTCGTCAGAGGCTGACCGCTCCGCTGATCGTGGTCTCCGTGGCGCCGCCGATCCAGATGGTGCCGTCAGCGTCGGAGTCGACGTGCACCCGGCCGGCGCGACCGAGCGCCGTCCCCTGCGCGGCGACGTACGACGCCGGCAGCACGCCGTTGCCGACCAGCCACTGGGCCAGGCCGGCATTGAGCGAACCGGTGACCGGGTCCTCGGGGATCCCGAAGTCCGGTGCGAAGCCGCGGACCTCCACCGCCGTCTCACCGCCCGGCGGGCGCTGCCCGACCACACCGATGTCGAGACCGGCGAAAGCACCGAAGTCGGGCGCGAGCGCCAGCACCGCCTCGGCGTCGCGGACCCGTACGGCGACCCATCGCGCACCGTTGTCGACCCACTGGCTGTCGACGATCTCGGCGCGGTCGATCCGCAGCGCCTCCGCGATCCGGTCGAGGTCGTCGTCGTCGACGGAGCCGGACCGGATCAGTGGGGGCGCCTCGAAGGCGATCCGCTCCGCGCGCCTGAGCCGCACCAGTCCGACGCCGCACTCCTGCACCAGCCGCTCGTCCTTCGGAATGCCTCCCGCCTCGAGCCACGCGTGCGCCGAACCCAGCGTCGGGTGCCCCGCGAACGGCAGCTCGCCGCGGGGGGTGAAGATCCGCAGCCGGTAGTCGGCCGTCGCGTCGGTCGGGCGCAGGAGGAATGTCGTTTCCGACAGGTTGGTCCAACGGGCGAACGCCGCCATCTGCTCGGCGCTGAGCCCGTCGGCGTCGTGGACGACGGCCACCGGGTTGCCGAGCAGGGGATCGGGGCTGAAGACGTTGACCTGGCGGAACGGCAGCGGCATGGCGCCGAGCCTAGGAGTGCGATGTTCAGCGGGCCGCTAGGGGCCGCCGACCGGTCCGATGAAGGGCAGCACGACCATGCAAGGAACTGGTCGCTTGTGGGCCGGGTCGAGGGTGTTCAGCACGATCCGGGCGGCGACCGGGTCGGCCGCGATCTCGAAGTGCTCGGAGTAGTCGGTGCGGCAGTGGTCCTGCACGACGACGTTGCGCATCCCGGGCTCGCGGCCACTGCTGTACGGGACCACCAGCTGGTCGTACTTGGTCATGATGTTGGTGTACTCGATGTCGCCGACCACGAGCCCGCCCGCCCGGAGCCGGCGCATGAAGTCCGACGTCGCCGCGTACTGCCCGCACGCCTGGCACAACGGGATCTGGTCCTCCGGCACGCCGAACACCTTGGCGAGCAGGCGGTAGTAGTTGGCGATCGTGGTGCCGTGCCAGAGCGGCGCGAGCGAGATGTAGCGCTTCACGTGCTTCGCTCCGCCGAGGAGCTTCACGTAGTACTCCGGGATCAACGTCCCCTGGGAGTGCCCCACGATGTCGACCTTGCTGGCGCCGGTCGCCCGCAGGACCCGGGCGACGAAGGCCTTGAGCTGACGGGCGCTGCCCTGCATGGCGGTGATGCCTCCGAGCTGGTCCTGGACGGGCGGCGCGCCCGGGGGGACGCCGTAGGTCAGCGCGAAGACGCAGTAGCCCTCGTTGGCGAGCAGCGGCGAGTAGGTCTGCCAGTTCGAGTTCTTGTTGCCGGCGGTGCCGTGCACGAGTACGACGGGCCGCGGGTGCCGGGCGGTGGGCCGGCAGGACCAGTCGTTGCCACCCGGCGGGTCGGCGTCGACCTGCGCACCCGCCGTCACCGCGCTGAGGAGGAAGTTGTAGCTGACCGGCAGGTCGCCACTACCGCCGTCCTCGGCGTGGCCGACCGGCGCAGTCACGACGCCACCCGTCGCGCCGAGCAGCGCTGTGACGGCGACCAGAGCGGCGATGACGGCGTGACGACGGCGCATGGTTGTTGCTCCTCCCGGGGTCCCAGGACGATAACGCGTTCTAGTTGGCCGAAGTCACGCCGTCCGCCGCAAGTGACGGGCGCTACGAGACGGGGCCGTCGCTGTCCTGGTTGTGCAGCACCAGCCACTCGCCCCGCTCGAAGGTGAAGGTCACGCCGATGGCCAGGGGCACGCCCTCACTGGACGGCGACGGCGTGTAGACCGAGTCGAAGAGGACGAAGCCGCTGCGGCAGCCCTCGACCTCGGTGTGGACGACGTCGAGGGTCTGCGTCCACTCCTCGTCGGCGAAGAAGCTCTCGATGAACCCGGCGGTCGCCTCCTTGCCGAGCAGCGTGCTGCCGTCGGCGAAGATCGCCGAGACGTCGTCGTGCAGCAGGTCGTTGAAGCCGTCTGCGTCCTTGTCGAACGTGGTCTGCCGGTAGTCCTCGACCGCGCCGGCGAAGCTGCGCTGGCAGTGGTTGAACGGGCGGCTCTGCTCCGCCGAGTCGTGAGCCGACGTGACGGCCGGCGCGCCGACGCCGACCGCGAAGGCCGCGAGCACGGTGGTCGAGAGGGTGGCGATACGCATCCTGGACATGGGGATCTCCGATCCGAGGGTGAGGTGGGTCGCCCCAGGAGACATCGCGCCCGTTCCGACCGGCCAACGATTCGGTCACGATCGAATCCCTGCACTTCGTCGCCTGTTGTCGCGCCGCCTACGTTGGCGGGCATGATCGTGGCCGACCTCGACGCGTCGACCCTCGCCCGGATGACGATCCGGCCGTCGCCCGTCCATGAGGTCATCGGCTGGCTCCGCCTCATCGCCTCGGGCGACCGGCACCCCGTCTACGGGCGGGCGAACGCATCCGACCGGGCGGCGCTGCGCGATCCCGACGTGTCGCTGGTCGCGGCCATGGTGGCCGGAGGTGGCTACCAGCCCGACCTCCTCACGCCCGTGGCCGGCTGTGGCGATGTCCAGACCGCGTTCGGCGACCAGCTCGACGCGGTCGCTGCGGCCGACCAGGCCCAGAGCGCGACCGAGGTCGCGTGGTGGTCGGCCGGGCGGCCCGCACCGCGCCGGGTCCGGGATGCGGTCGATCGCGGCGATCTCGGTCGGCTGGCGGCGCGTGGTCTCGCGGCCGCCCGTCGGGCGATGGGAGATCGGTGGGAGTCCGTCACCGGGATGCTGGAGCGGTCGACGCACGAGGCAGCGGCGACCGCCGCTCGTGAGGGTGTGGGCGCCGTGCTCGACGGGATGCACCGAGATGTCCGGTGGACCGGTGGCGAGCTTCGGATCGCCAAGCCCTTCGACGAGTCCGTCCGCTACCGGGACCAGGAGCTGGTCCTGTCGCCCTCGGTGCTGACCTGGCCGCGGCTCACCGTCCAGGTGGTCCACGAGAGCAGGGGCAGCGTCGTCTTTCCCGCGACCGCGTTCGGCGAGGGCAGGCACCGTGGCGGTGGCGGCGGGCTCGGGGAGCTCCTCGGCAGCTCCCGAGCAGCGCTGCTGCGCGACCTCGACGTCCCCCGCACGACGACGGAGCTCAGCGCCCGTCACTCGCTCGCCAAGGCCACCGTCTCGCACCACCTCGGAGCGCTCGCTGCTGCCGGACTGCTCGTCGCCAGCCGGCGTGGCCGGCACGTTGACTACCGGCGGTCGGCGCGCGGCGACCTGTTCGTGGCGTGACCTGCCTGCTCAGCGGGAGCGGTACGCCGGCGCGCGGGCGTCGCGCTGCTCGGCCGAGCGCTCGAGCAGCGGCAGCACCCGGGGTGCGATCACGGTGCCGAGCACGACCACGCTCGTCGTACGGACGACGGAGGGGGAGCGGTTGAGCTCGATCAGCGTCTCCTGCAGGTCGGAGTGCGACGTTGCCGCGACCTTGCAGAGCACGTCGGCGGTGCCGGTGGTGACGTAGGCCTCGAGGATGGTCGGCATCGCCTCGAGCTCGGGGGCGAGCTGGTCGAGGGCGCCCTGCGCGATCTCGAGGGTGACGAACGCCGACACGTGCTGACCGGCCGCCTCGAGGTCGATGTCGGGGCCGTAGCCGGTCACCACCCCCGTCGACTCGAGCCGCTGGAGCCGGGCCTGGACGGTCGCCCGGGCGACCTGGGTGAGCCGTGACAGCTCGAGCACGCCGGCGCGCGGATGATCGCGCAGCGCGGTGAGCAGGGCGAGGTCGAGGCGGTCGAGGTGCATGGTAGGCAGATAGCCTAGTTCACCGACCGCGACCTGGGCAGAAGTTGCCATTTGGTCCATCACTCGCTGGCTGACTTGAACAGCCCGATGCCCACCCGGTTGGCTGCACGTATGACACTGGAACAGCTCACGGACGCCGAGCGCCTCGCCCACCTCAGCCTCGAGCAGCTGCACCAGCTCGTCGGCCTCGTGGAGTACGACGGCAGCCACGACCCGTTCCCCGTCACCGGGTGGGACTCGGTGGTGTGGGCGGTCGGCAACGCCACGCAGACGACCCACTTCTTCATGTCCGCGTTCGGTATGAACCTGGTGGCCTACTCGGGGCCGGAGACCGGCAACCGCGACCGCAAGTCCTACGTGCTCGAGAGCGGTGCGGTGCGGTTCGTGATCGAGGGCGGCGTCGATCCCGACAGCGAGGTGATCCGGCACCACAACCAGCACGGCGACGGCATCGTCGACATCGCGCTCGAGGTGCCCGATGTCGATCGCTGCATCGCGCACGCCGCCTCGCAGGCGGCCACGGTGCTGGAGGAGCCGCACGACGTCACCGACGAGCACGGCACCGTCCGCCGCGCGGCGATCGCGACGTACGGCGAGACCCGGCACACCCTGATCGACCGCAGCCGCTACCACGGTCCCTACCTGCCCGGCTACGTCGCGCGGACGTCGTCGCTGCAGCGCCCGGCCGGCGCACCGAAGCGGCTGTTCCAGGCGCTCGACCACGTCGTAGGCAACGTCGAGCTCGGCCGGATGGACGACTGGGTCGACTTCTACCGCCGGGTGATGGGCTTCGCGAACATGGCCGAGTTCATCGGCGACGACATTGCGACCGACTACTCCGCGCTGATGAGCAAGGTGGTCGCGAGCGGCAACCACCGGGTGAAGTTCCCGCTCAACGAGCCGGCGATCGCCAAGAAGCGGAGCCAGATCGACGAGTACCTCGAGTTCTACCGCGGTCCCGGCGCGCAGCACCTGGCGCTCGCCACCAACGACATCCTCACCGCGGTCGACCACCTGCGCGCGGCCGGCGTCGAGTTCCTCAACACTCCCGACAGCTACTACGAGGACCCCGAGCTCCGGGCGCGGATAGGCAACGTGCGGGCGCCGATCGAGGAGCTGCAGAAGCGCGGCATCCTGGTCGACCGCGACGAGGACGGCTACCTTCTGCAGATCTTCACCCAGCCCATCGGCGACCGGCCGACGGTCTTCTTCGAGCTGATCGAGCGGCACGGCTCGCTCGGGTTCGGCAAGGGCAACTTCAAGGCGCTCTTCGAGGCCATCGAGCGTGAGCAGGAGAAGCGCGGCAACCTCTAGGGTCTCGATACGCCTCGCCTAGCGGCTCGGCTACTCGACCACCGAAAGCGGGAGAGACATGGCGCACTACCAGCGGGTCGGCGACGTACCGCCGAAGCGGCACACCCAGCACCGTGACCCGGACGGCAGCCTCTACTACGAGGAGCTGATGGGCGAGGAGGGGTTCTCGTCCGACTCCTCGCTGCTCTACCACTGCAACGTCCCGTCGGCGATGGTCGACGCCCGGACGTGGGACCTGCCGGACCAGTCGACCGAGACCAACGCGCCGCTGATGCCGCGGCACCTCAGCCTGCACGGCCTGTTCCCGGGCGACGGGTGGAAGGGGGTCGACGCGGTCACGGGCCGCCGGCTCGTGCTCGGCAACGCCGACGTGCGGATCAGCTACGCGGTCGTCGGCACCACCTCCCCGCTCTACCGCAACGCGGTCGGCGACGAGGTGGTCTTCGTCGAGAGCGGTACGGCGACCGTGGAGACCGTCTTCGGCCTGCTCGAGGCCGGTCCCGGCGACTACATCGTCATCCCCCGGGCGACCACCCACCGCTGGGTCACGTCAGGTGAGGAACCGCTCCGGCTGTACGCGATCGAGGCCAACAGCCACATCACCCCGCCGAAGCGCTACCTGTCCCGCTTCGGGCAGCTCCTCGAGCACGCGCCGTACTGCGAGCGCGACCTGCGCCCGCCTGCATCGATGTTCGAGCTGGTCGAGACGCACGGCGGCGACACGGACGTCGAGGTCTACATCAAGCACCGCGGCGTCGGACCGGGCGGACTGGCCGGGTCGGTGCACGTCGTGCCGAACCACCCGTTCGACGTCGTCGGCTGGGACGGCTGCCTCTATCCCTACGCCTTCAACGTCGACGACTTCGAGCCGATCACCGGGCGGGTGCACCAGCCGCCGCCGGTCCACCAGGTCTTCGAGGGCCACAACTTCGTGGTCTGCAACTTCGTGCCGCGCAAGGTCGACTACCACCCGCTGGCGGTACCGGTGCCCTACTACCACTCCAACGTCGACAGCGACGAGGTGATGTTCTACGTGGCCGGCGACTACGAGGCGCGCAAGGGCTCGGGCATCGGGATCGGGTCGATCACGCTGCACCCCGGCGGGCACGCCCACGGTCCGCAGCCGGGTGCGATCGAGGCCAGTCTCGGCGCGGAGCGGTTCGACGAGCTCGCGGTCATGGTCGACACCTTCCGGCCGCTGGAGATCGGCGAGGCCGGTCGCGCCAGCGACGACGGCGAGTACGCCTGGTCCTGGACGGGCGGGCGTCGTTCGTGACCCACCTCTACGGGGCGTTCGAACCTCGAGGATCCGACGGCGGCTCGCGGGTCGGAGTGCGGTACGGCGACCGGGTGCTCGACCTCGCCGCCGCGCTCGACCCGGAGCTCGCGGCTCAGGTCGCCGGGCCCAACCTCGACCACCTGCTCGCCGGTGGCCCGGCCGTCTGGCAGCAGGTCTTCGACGCGGTCGGAGTGCTGGAGCCGGCCGACGAGCACCTTCACGACCTCGCCGACGTACGGCTGCTGATGCCGTTCACCGTCGCCGACTACGTCGACTTCTACTCCTCCGAGCACCATGCCCGGAACCTCGGCCGGATCCTGCGGCCCGGCCAGCCGGAGCTGCCTCCCAACTGGCGGCACCTCCCGGTCGGCTACCACGGCCGGGCGGGCACGGTCGTCGTGTCGGGCACCGACGTGGTGCGGCCGAGCGGCCAGCGCCGGACCGCGGAGAGCGAGGTGGTTTTCGGGCCCACCACGAGGCTCGACATCGAGGCCGAGGTCGGGTACGTCGTCGGCGTACCCTCCCGGCTCGGCAGCCCGGTGCCGCTCGGCGCGTTCGCCGACCACGTGTTCGGCGTCTGCCTGGTCAACGACTGGTCGGCGCGCGACATCCAGGGCTGGGAGTACCAGCCGCTCGGGCCGTTCCTCGGCAAGTCGTTCGCGACCTCGGTAGCGGCCTGGGTCACCCCGCTGGCCGCGCTCGACGCTGCCTGGGTCGCGCCACCGCCGCGCGACCCTCAGCCGTTGCCCTACCTCGACGACGCCGGGACGGCGCCTGCCGGTCTCGACCTGCGGCTCGAGGTCCGGCTCAACGACAACCTGGTGTCGGTGCCGCCGTTCGCCCAGATGTACTGGACCGGCGCCCAGCAGCTCGCCCACATGACCGTCAACGGGGCGTCCCTGCGCACCGGCGACCTGTTCGCGTCGGGCACGGTCAGCGGGCCGGAGCCCGGGGAGCGGGGCTCGTTCATCGAGCTGTCCTGGAACGGCGCCGAGCCGGTCGAGCTCGCGGACGGCCAGGAGCGGACCTTCCTGGAGGACGGCGACGAAGTCGTGATCACAGCGACCGCGCCGACTGCCGACGGCGGGACGATCGAGCTCGGTGAGGTGCGGGGCCGGGTCGTCGCCGGCCGTGACTAGACTCGCTGGGTGACCGAGGCAGACCAGCAGGACGACTCGGTCGAGGTCCTCCTCGACGCCATGGGCGAGGGTGTCGACCAGCTCCCGGGTTTCGCGGGTCTCGACGTCGCCGAGGGCGTGGTCATCGTCGCCCAGGGCGGCCGACCGGAGGACGAGCCGGCGCCCGAGATCAGCTATGAGCAGTTCGGCGCCGCCTACATCCGCCAGGTCCTGCACAAGGACCGGATCCTGAAGATGGTCAACGACGTGCTCGGCCCGACGATCGAGCTCGGGCCGATCGGCGCCGGACCCGGCCGCAAGGCGGCCATGGTCAGCGTGCTCGGGACGTTCCGCGAGACCAAGGGCGAGGAGATCCCCGGCGACCTGCTCTCCTACCGGGTCTTCCTCCCGATCAGCGTGGTCTTCGACGTCGACCTGCGGGTCGACAAGCACCGGTTCACGGCCGACGTGGTCGTGCCTCTCACCCTGACCGTCCACACCGCGGCGCCGCTGCGGGTCCGGATCGACATCACGGTGCCGGGGGAGGACGAGGTGGCCCTCACCCTGCAGGCCGACACCCGCCGTGGAGCGGTGCTGCAGAAGGTGGCAGGCCTCGAGTCCGAGCTGCGACGGTTCCTGGTCAAGGTGGTCCGCACCGAGCTCGCCAAGCCCTACGTCCGCCGGGCGACCGACTTCGACATGGCGGCGCTGATCGACGACGCGTGGCCGGGGATCGCTGCCGTGATCCTGCCGCGGGGTCCCGAGGACCGCCTCGGTTGATCGGCACGTCGGCCGCACCTAGGGTCGGCGACATGGTCGAGGCGATCACTGCGGATGAGTTCAGCGCTGCCGACGGGGTAGCCGACTGGCGGGTGCTCGAGAGCGGCCAGGCCGGGACGGTGTTCCGCACCGGCTCCTTCAACAAGGGGGTCGACTTCGTCGTCCGGATCGGGGCGCTGGCCGATGCCGCGGACCATCACCCCGACGTCGATCTGCGCTACCCGATGGTGACGGTGCGGCTGTCCACGCACGAGGTCGACGGCCTGACCGAGCGCGACGTGGCGCTGGCCCGGGAGATCTCCGTCGCCGCGGCGGAGCTCGGCGTCGAGGCGGACCCCGGCCGGCTCTGAGAGCCTTCGGTCGAGCCGGCGATCAGCCGGCGGTGTGGCCCTGGTCGACGGCGAGGATGCTGCCGTGCATCGCTGACGCCTCGTCCGAGGCGACGAACGCGACGACTTGAGCGACCTGTTCGGCGGACATGAAGCCGCGCAGAGCAGCGACCCGCATGATCAGCTCCCAGTCGGCGCCCTCAGGCACGTCGATGGTGTGCGCCTGCGGCGTGTCCATGCCGCCGGGGCACACGCAGTTGATCCGCACGGGAGACCGCGCGTACTCGACGGCCAGCGCCTTGGTCATCCCGACGACACCGTGCTTCGCCGCGGTGTAGGCCGCCGAGTAGGCCTCGCCGAGGACCCCGGCGACGGAGGCTACGTTCACGATGTTGCCGCGGCTCTCGAGCAGGTGGGGGAGTGCGGCCTGGCTGGTGAAGAAGACGCTGTCGAGATTGACCGCGAGATCCCGGGACCACTGCTGCTGGGTGACCTCGGTGGTGATGCGGAAGTCGTGCCGCCCCGCGTTGTTGACCACGACGTCGAGCCGACCGAGCTCACGCACGCATGCCGAGACCGCGTCGCCGCACGCATCCGGGTCCGCGAGGTCGGCCACGTGCGTGGTGACCTCGCCGGTCGCATCCGCCGCCACCTTGGCGAGGCGGGTCTCGTCGCGCGCCACGGCAAACACCCGCGCCCCGTGCGCGGCGAACAGCTGGGCGCACGCCGCTCCCAGCCCCGACGACGCACCAGTGACCAGCACGACCTTGCCCGCGTATCGATCCACGCCCGGAACGATAACGCGTTCTAGTTCCGCCCGGGGACTGCGAGAGTCCTAGCGGTCGGTCTGCTCGGCCTGGTGCGGGTAGTCGTCCTCGTCGGCGTCCAGGATCGCGCCCTGGTCCAGCGCGTCCGCCACGTCGGCCTCGGCGCTCGAGACGTCCGGTCCGTCGCTCACCGAGCCGGCGCCGTCCAGCTCCTGCGTCTGCTCGACGATGTCCGCCTCGCTCCCGCTCTCCCGAGGTTCGTCGCTGCGATTCGTCATAAGGGACCAGTTCCCCGATGTGCCCGTCGCAACCCGTCGGTCTCGGTCCGGATCCCAAGCCCGGGACTACCCTCGCCGACGTGCAGACCCACACCCACCATCTCGCCTTCACCGCGACGGAGGTGCGCAAGCGGTACGTCTTGTGGGACGACGGCGAGGCCGACCGCGAGTGGCTCTGCCTGAGCGTGCTCGCCGAGCACGCGCCCGGCGTCGCCCCGCGGCCGCTGCGCCGCGAGTCGGAGTCCGGCGGCCCGGTCGTCGTCATGGATCGGCTGCCCGGCGAGCCGCTCGGCGCCGCGCCACTCGATGCGCACCAGACCCGTGCTCTCGGACGAGCACTGCGGCGGGTGTACGACGTCCCTCTCGCCGCCGTCCGTGACGCCGGGATCGGCGAGCGTCGCTACGGACCGTCGACGCACCACGACATCGTGGCGGGATGGCTCAGCGACTCGAACGACGTCAGCGAGTGTCGCGAGCCGCAGCTGGTCGCGGAGGCGGTCGACGCAGCTCTCGACTGGCTGGCGCGACCCGATCAGCGTCCTGAGCCGCAGCTGACCGCACTCGGGATCGCAGACCTCAACCCCGCCAACGTCATCTGGGACGGCACCGCCTGCCGACTCGTCGACTTTGAGGACGGCGGTCTCACTGATCCGGCGTACGAGCTCGCCGACCACATCGAGCACATCGCTGGTCGCATCCCACCGGTCTATGACGCCGCCGGTCTGGTCGAGGCGGTCGGCCTGTCAGCCGAGGACCGGGCCCGGATGGAGGCCTTCCGTCCGGTGTGGGCCGCCTTCTGGTTGGCCATGCTGCTCCCGGGCAACGGCGGCTTCCGCCGCAACCCGCCCGGCACGACCGAGGCGCAGGCCAGGCACCTGTTGGCGATGGTGGACTGACGGCAATCGCGGACATCGAGTGTCGGATGTCAGTGCTTCAATCCGCGAATGCACAAGGTCGTTGTCGGCGCGCTGGTTCGTGAAGGTCGAGTCCTGCTCGTCCATCGGCGTCCGGACAAGCGTGCGTACCCGGACGTATGGGAGTTGCCCGGGGGAGTCATGGAGACTGGCGAGTCAGAGCTGGGCGCGCTCGCGCGCGAGCTGCAGGAGGAGCTCGACGTGCAGATTGCGACAGGCTCGGCGTCCCATCTGTGTCGGGTGACTGCTGGACCTGAAGAAGAGTCAGCACTACTGAGCGCTTGGCTCGTGCGCGAGTGGCACGGAACGCCAGCGAACGTTGCTCCCGAGGAACACGACGACATCGGATGGTTTGGTTTGGAGGAACTGCCTCCTCCCGCCCATCTGGACGTGCGCAGAGCTTTGGTGAATGCGATACGGAACCCTGGCCCCTGAAAGCCTGCCCGTTTTCAGCTCAGGTCCGGCGGTGGTAGCGGATGTCGCCGTTGGGGAGTCGTTCGGTGGTGTGGGTGGGGTCGTGGGCGAGGTGGTGGTGGTAGTTGCAGTGGAGGATGCCGTCGTCGAGGTCGGTGTTCCCGCCGGCGGCCCAGGGTTTCAAGTGGTGGGCTTCGGTCCAGGCGGCGGGGATCGTGCAGCCCTCGGCCCGGCAGCGCTGGTCACGTAGCCGCATCGCTTTGCGTTGCGCCGGTGAGAACAGACGCCGGCTGCGGCCGAGGTCGAGGATCTCGCCGTTCCCGCCGAGGACGACCGGGATGATGTCCGCGTTGCAGGCGAGCCGCCGGACCTGGGTGGCGGAGAGGGGTTCGCCGCCGACAATGCTGCCGGCGCCCAGCTCGGCGCGCAGCGAGTCGAGGCCGATGGTGACCATCACCGTGGTCGCATCCCCACCATGCTGGGGCAGCTTGGTCGGGTCGAGATGCTCCAGCAGCGCGCAGAAGGCCTGCCCGAGGCGACGGGGGTAGGGGATCCGGTCCTCCTCCCCACTCAGAGCGTGATCGGCCTTGCGGGGTGAGGTGAACGCTTCGAGGTAGGTCAGCAGCCGGTCCCGGTCCAAGACCGGGTGGACGATGGTGGTCCGGGCCAGGCCCTCGCCGATCAGCCGGGACCGCAGGCTGGTCCTCTCCCTTGCGTGTTGTTCCTCGTCCTCGAGCCGTTTGGCCAGCTCGGCCTCGGCGATCTCGGGGGCAACGACCTCGAGCAGGTGCCGACCGAGGCGGCGCAGCTCGCTGGGCCGGAACTCCTCGCAGTAGCCCACCATCCGCGCCTCGGCATCCGCCACCAGAGCCGGGTCGAGGTGGTCGGGCAAAGCATCGAGTGCATCAACCACCACCTGCGCCTGCGGCAATGACACCGTTCCGTCGGCCATCGCGGCCGCGACCCGCTGCCAGCGCCGGTCCAGGGCGTCGGCCAACCGGGCCTGGGCGCGGCTGACGGGGAAGTCGGCCTTGGTCACCGACGCCAGCCAGGCACCGGTGTCGCGGGCCAGGGCCAGGCACGCGGCGTCCTCCGCCGTCGCGACAACCCGGAGCTTGAGCTCGGCGAGCATCGCGGCGGCCTTGTCGAGTTCGACCACCGCGGTCTTCTTCTCCGCCGGGGACAGGTACACCGGCTGCAGGTCACGCACGTCGCCGATCGTGGCCTGGAGCTGGGCGGCGCAGGCCAGGATCGGGTGCGGCTGGGGCATCAACTGCGCGACCACGATGGAGACCTCCCGAGTACCTGTCGTGCGCCTAAGTCAACCCCCGACATCCGACACAACGAAATACTCAGAACCCGCCTGTGGACAGGGGAAACGCAACACTAGGGCTGTGGACGACAAGTGGCTCGTCGAGTGGTTTCGAGGCACCTCGCTGCACTCGTCGCACCTCAACCACCGTCGACGTCGTACGGCCTGGAACCCGGCAGCGAGCCGCAACCCCGCGCCGCCTTGTCCCCGTCCAAAGCCTTATCGGCCGCAGCCGCGCAGGGCCCGCAGCGAGCGCTCAATGGCCCCGAGGGTCTCGAGACGGTCGCAGAGCGACCTCCTCGACCAACGACGGCGCAACGCAGCACCCCTCCGCCCCTCCCGAGCCTTTCGGTCGCAACCGCTCGCGGCCTGCAGCTGCTGGCACCCGCGCGATAATTCCGGCATGCCTGCCACCATCCGCCTCGGACCCCGCCCGGGTGACCTGGGTCGGGTGCTCGAGATGCACGGCCGCCTCTACGCCGAGGAGTTCGGGTACGACGAGGACTTCGAGGCCCACGTCGCCAAGGGACTCGCCGGGTTCGCTGCCGCCCTCGGCCGGTGGCGCGAGGACCCTTCCCTGCCCGAGCCGGGTTGGTTGTGGATCGCCGAGGACGGCACCGATCCGAACCCGGAGGTGGTCGGCATGGTCGGGCTGACCGTCGAGGGCGACGGGGTCGGCCAGGTGCGGTGGTTCCTCGTCGCGCCGCACGCCCGGGGCGGGCTCGGCCGCAGGCTGATGGCCGCCCTGCTCGACCAGGCCCGCGTGATCGGCCTGACCCACATCAAGCTCTGGACGGTCGACGGTCTCGAGGCGGCGTCGCGCCTCTACACCAGCCTCGGCTTCCGCCGCACCGAGGAGGTGCCGGGCCACCGCTTCGGCCAGGACCTGGTCGAGGTCCGGTACGACCTGGACCTCGACGACGATGCGCGTTTCACCGCGGAGGTGTAGGGGACGGTCCACTCCGTGTACGACCCCTACCGACCGCCGACCGAGCCGGAGCCCGACGACCCGGCACCGCGGTGGGAGAAGTTCGAGCCGGACCGGCCCCGCCGCCGCAGCCGCCCGGCCAGCTGGCAGCCGAGGCGCGGCAGCGGCTCTGCGCCCGGGTCGCGTCCTGCAAGCGTGACGAGCGGGATGGTCGGGATCGTCGGGGTCCTGGTGGTCGCCGGCATCGGCGTCGGCATCTCCCGATCGGGCGACGACGCTGGGCCGAGCGGACCGCCGGCCGGCTGGGCCGAGTGCGTCGCCGAGGAGGAGGCGGAGATCCGGGCGCGCGGAGGCAGCCTGCTCGAGCCGGAGGACTTCTGCGCGATCCGCTTCCCCGACTACGAGTGGGAGGAAGATCCGACCTACGTCGGCGGATGAGCGTCTCCGGACGCCCTAATCGGCGTGCGGTCCCTTTACCAGGACTGGGAGGACCTCAAGCAGTTCCGACCCGAGCTGCAGGACGAAGACGCACTCGACGCCCTCCCCGATCTGCGTCCGGGCGACCGCGCGCAGTTTCAGGAGCCCGACACACTTCTGGTGATCGCTATGGTGTCTGGCGGGCGTGCCCTCGTCTCGCTCCGCTCCTGCTCGTCGGTTGCTCTCATCTCCGGGTTGGGGGCCGCCTCCGCGATTGGAGATCCGTATGTCGACTGACCCACAGATCCGCCTTGTCGCTGCCACCGTGCCGTTGTTGCGCGCGCTGAACGAGGACCGGGCCGTATTCGGTGAGTTGATCGGCTCGCCCGTTCCGGACGGTTGGCCCGAGTTCCCAGAGGCCATCGCCTTTACCTTGGAGCATCTCTCGAACGCGCCGGAGGCTGACCGCTCGTGGTCGATGCAGTTCTTCATCGATCACGCGACCGGGCGTCTGCTCGGCTCGGGCGGCTTCGCCGCCCCGCCAGTCGACCGCACTGTCGAGATCGGCTACGAGGTCGCCCCTGAGTTCCGAGGCAGGGGCTTCGGCGCTGCCTCTACTCGGGCGCTGGTCGCGGCCGCTGTCGCTAGTGGCGAGGTCGACCATGTCGTCGCGCACACGCTGCCGGGACCGAACGCATCGACCGGTGTACTCGTGGCGCTGGACTTCGAGCATGTCGCCGATCAGGAAGACCCCGAGGTTGGCGTCGTCTGGGAATGGCGATGGACCCGACCCCAGGAGCAGTTCGTCCAGGGGGAGGCCGACGGCGGCAGCTGACGCGAGCGTCCACACGGTCTCAACGCGAACTCAACGCCCGGTGGAAACCGTGGTCTCGACAAACCAGTCAGAGACCAAGGAGAACCACCATGGCAGTACCAGAAGCGAAGGATGGCCCTCGCGGTAGCCACCCGTCGAGCAGCCGGGCGCTCATGCTCGTGGCGATGACGACGCTGCTGCTCGGGTTCGCCGGCAGCGCGACCGCGGGCGTCGTCGTCACCGGCAAGCAGATCAAGGACGGGACGATCACGAGCCGCGACCTCAGGGACGCGGACCTCCGGAGCGCGGACGTCAAGGACGACTCGCTCACCCGGCGCGACTTCGACGCGCGCATCATCGGCATGTCCGGACCGTCAGGTGACATCGGCCAGCCCGGAGCACCGGGCACGGCGGGGCTGACTTACAGCATCGAGCCCTTCGCCATCCCGAAGGACACCACGCGCACGTGGGGCGCGCCCTGCCCCAATGGCACCCGGGTGCTGTCGGGCGGTGGTTCCGCCGACACGCCCGGCGTGGTGCAGCTCACCGAGTCCGGCCCCGTCGACGACGCCGGGACCGGCTGGTGGGTCGGGATGCGCAACAAGACCAACAGCACCGTGACGGGCTACGCCTGGGCACTGTGCGTGACCGCGTCATGAGCACGAGGACCAAGGAAATGAGCAAGGACATGAGGAACCACCTGAGGACGACCGGTGCGAGGAGAGGGCTGGCGTCACTGCTGGTCGTCGGCGCACTCGGTACGGCGCTCGGGGTCACCGGCGGCGCGCAGGCGGCGGCACTGATCACCGGGCAGCAGATCAAGGACGGCACCGTCACGAACCGGGACGTGCGCAACGCGACCGTCACCGGACGCGACGTCGCCGACAGCGCCATCACCATGGCGGACATCGTCGGTGACCAGACCGGACCCGCGGGTCCGCGCGGCGAGCAGGGCCGGACCGGCCAGACGGGGCTCGAGGTCGTCGGGTCCGTCAGCACCGAGCCGCAGCTCCTGTCCCCGGGCACGATCAGCAACGCCTTCTTGACGTGCGGCGACGGCAGGGTCGCGATCGGCGGCGGGCTGCACGCCTCGGCCGCCGGCCAGCTGCAGCTGCTCGACTCCTCCCCGCTGGGGTCAGCGCCCGAGTCCCGGCCCGGATGGGTCGTGCGGGCCTACAACCCCCCGGGGCGACCCAACGCCACCATGGTGGCCTACGCGGTCTGTGCGGAGGTGCGGTGATGAGGACACGGATCCGCACTGTCGCGGCCGCTGCCATCGTGCTGGTCGGCGTCACCGCCGGCAGCGCCACGGCCGGCGCGCTCGTGACCGGCGCACAGATCAAGGACGGCTCGGTGCGCGGTGCCGACGTCCGCAACGGCAGCCTCACGGGGGGCGACGTCCGCGACGGCTCGCTGAGCCTGCCCGACGTCGAGAACCTGCCGGTCGGTCCGAAGGGCGAGGCCGGGCCACCGGGACTCCCCGGGGCGAACGGCGTGCCCGGCCTGGTCCAGCGATCGGAGCCACGGACGCTGGGCGCCGGGGATCGGCTCAGCTGGACGATCTCCTGCGACCTGCACGAGACCGCGGTCAGCGGTGGCGTGTCGTCCACCCGGCCCGACCTCGTCTCCATCGAGCGGTCGACCGTCGACGGCGCGCACTGGCTGGTGAGCGTCGTCAACGAAGGCGGCGCCGAGGCGCTGGTGTTCGGGTGGGCGATGTGCGTGCAGGCCTAGCGCGAGTGGACCAGGACGAGACGGTGACCGTTTCGTCCTGGGTCCGCTTGCCGCGAGCCTCCTCGGCCGCCACTCCCGCCTCTGCTGGCCGCGTCGGCCTGGCACCGGCGATCGAGAAATCGAGCGCGAACGCCCCGTATGACGTCCTACGCTGAGCGGCATGGAGCCGGCCTTCGGTGTTCTCGGCCCGCTGGAGGTGCGGGACGCTGACGGCACCCCGGTGTCGCTCGGGGGCCAGAAGCCGCGAGAGCTGCTGGCTGCGCTGCTGCTCCACCGGGGGCAGATCGTCACCGTCGACCGGCTGGTCGACCACCTGTGGGGCGAGGCGGCTACCGCGGGCGCGGCGACCACGCTGCGGACGTACGTCGGACAGGTGCGCAAGATCCTCGACCGGGCCGCCGCGCCGGCGACGTTGGACAGCCGCAGCGGTGGCTATTGCTTCGACACCGACCCGGCGGCGATCGACGCGGGCTCCTTCGAGCGGCTGCTGCGCGAGGGCCAGCAGCGCGCCGCTGCGGACGGCCCGGCCGTGGCCGACGAGGTCCTCGGTATGGCGCTCGACCTGTGGCGGGGTGAGGTCCTGGTCGACCTCGGACCACCGGACTTCGCGTCCTCGGCCGTCGCCCACCTCAACGAGCTGCGCCTGGTGGCATGGGAGGGCTGGCTGGATGCCCAGCTCGCGCTGGGCCGCCACCGGGCGGTGGTGACCCGATTGCAGGCGCTGGTGGACGAGCACCCGTTCCGGGAGCGGTTCTCCGCGCAACTGATGCTGGCGCTCTACCGGTCGGGACGCCAGGCCGACGCGCTGGCCGTCTCGGCTGCGACGAGGCTCCGCCTGGCCGAGGAGCTGGGGCTGGACCCAGGTCCGGAGCTGCGCGACCTCGAGACCTCGATGCTGCGCCAGAGCCCCGAGCTCGACGCCACCGAGCCGAGACCGGCCGAGCGCTGGACCGGGGCGAGCGTCTCCGGGGCGAGCACGAGTGCGGAGGCCCACGCCGCGAGGTCGTTGGCCCAAGGTCACATGGAGCTGATGGAGCGTGAGCACGAACGGGCACTGTTGACCGAGGCGATCGCGGCCGCGGCACGCGGCGAGGGCTCGGGTATTGCGGTGGCCGGCGACGCCGGCACCGGCAAGTCGACCCTGGTCCAGGTGGCGTGTGCGGACGGTCCGCGGCTCCGCCTGCTGCGCAGCGGATGTGACCCGTTGAGCACCCCGCGCCCGCTAGGTCCGCTGCGCGACCTCGCCGTGGACGCCGGATTCTCAGCGGTCGTCAGCGAGGATGACGTGTTGCTGCCCCAGGTGTGCGAGGACGTGCTCGCCGCCCTCTCGACCGAGCCGACCGTGCTCGTGGTCGAGGACCTGCACTGGGTCGACGCGGCGACCGCCCAGGTGCTCCGGTTCGTCGCCCGCCGGATCCGATCCCTGCCCCTTGCTCTGCTGGTGACCTACCGCGAACACGAGATCGGCCCCCGGCACCCGGCCCGCCAGCTCCTCGGCGACATGGCGAGCCACGAGCGGTTGAGCAGCATCGGACTCGCACCGCTCTCGGTGGACGGCGTCCGCCGTCTGGTGGACGGTACGTCGCTCGACGCGCAACAGGTGCACGCGCTGACAGGTGGAAACCAGTTCTTCGTCACGGAGATCGCCAAGGACCCCGACCGGCCGCTGCCGCGCACGGTCCGCGATGCGGTGCTGGCGCGCACGGCCGACGTGACCGCGGAGGACTTCGAGGTGCTGCAGCTGCTGGCGACCTCGCCCGACCGCCTCGACGACCGGGTGCTGCCGGCCCTCGAACTCGACCTGTCCGCGCTCACCCGGTTGGAGGACACCGGACTGTTGACGCACGCGCGGGGTGGTCTCGCCTACCGTCACGAGCTCGCGCGGCAGGCGATCGAGAGCACCATCCCTGCCGGCGCGGGACCGGGCTTGCACCTGCGCGTGGTCGAAGGGCTGGAGCGGGCCGGGGTCCAGGAGCCGGCGGTGCTGACCCACCATGCGGTGGCGGCACGGGACTCCGAACGGGCCCGACGCTACGCGTGCGCCGCCGCAGAGGAGGCGTGCCGCAAGGGCGCTCACGGTGAAGCCGTGGCGTTCTTCCAGGTCGCGCTGGACCACGTTGCCGACGACGACGTGGCGGAGCGGGCCGCGCTTCTGCAGCGGCTGAGCTTCGAGCAGTACCTCACCGACCGGCTCGGCGACGCCATCGACACCGTGCGCGCCACCATCCCGCTGTGGCGCGAGGTCGGCGACGACGCCGGCGTGGCGGCGGCCCACGAGCGGACGGGCATGTACGAGTACTACGCCGCCCACCGCACGGAGGCGGAGGAGCTCGTCGACCGGGCGGCCGGGCTCGCCGAGGGCACCGGAGCGGTTGTTGTCGAGAGCTCCGCGCGCGCCACCCGTGGGTTCCTGGCATACCTGCGCAGCGAGCTGGACCTGGCGACGGCCTGCGCGTCGGAGGCGGCGGAGATCGCCGACCGGACGGGCGGGGAGTTCCTCCGCACCCGGGCCCGCATGGTCGAGCTGCTGGCGTCGCTCGCGACGGGTGACGAAACCGCGCGCGGTGACCTCGAGCAGCTGATCCGGGACGCACGGACAGAGCACTGGGACGAGCTGGCGTCGACGGGGTACTCCCAGATCGTCAGCATCGACGTCGAGAACCGGCGGTTCGACAAGGCCGCGGCCGTGCTCGAGGTGTCGATGCCGTTCGCGGAGGAGCGCGACATCCCGATCTGCAACCACTGGCAGACGAGCGTGCGCGCGCGGGTCAGACACGCCCGCGGAGACTGGGAGGCGGCGCTGGCCGACGTCCGGGAGGCGCTCGGTCGCGAGGGCATGGCCGTGGCGAAGCTGTGGCCGAACCTGCTGCTCGCGCTGACGTCCCTCAGACGTCACGGCACCCCGGACCCGTCCGCGCTGGATGCAGCCTGGCTGTTGATGCGGTCGATCGACGAGCCCATCCGGCGGCTGTCGTTCTACTCGGGCCTGGCCGAGATCATGTGGACCACGGGAACCGTCGACCAGCGGGTCGTCCGCGACGCACCCGCAGAGCTTGCTGCGGTCGCCGGCACGCCCGGCACGGAGTGGGCGACTGGCGAGCTGGCTGCCTGGCTACGCCGTCTCGGGATCCCGGCAGAGCACGGGGCTTTGGCCTCGCCTTACGCCACGGCCGCGGAAGGTCGGATCGACGAGGCCGCCGGCTGGTGGGCGGAGAACCGCGAGCCCTTCACCGAAGCCATGGTGCTGGCCGACTCCACGGAGCCACGCCACCGCGAGCGCGCCGTACGGCTCCTCGAGGAGCTTGGTGCGCACGCGACCGCCGCCCGGGTCCGGGACCCAGCACCCGCGGAACGGCGGTAACCGGAGGTCTCCACAGGCCCTCAACGCGAACTCAACGAGCGCCGTCGAGTCTCTTCCTCAGAACTCACCACGAACCTTCTGAGGAGAACCGATGACCGACCGACCGAGCAGCACGCTCGTCAACACCACCGACTGGGGACAGGTCAAGCAGCGGCACCGCGCGATGTGGGCCGCCGGCGACTACCCCGCCGTGGTCCGCGACCTGATCACGCCGATCGGCGAGGCCCTCGTCGCGCAGTGCGGCGTCGAGGCCGGCCAGTCCGTGCTCGACGTCGCCGCCGGCACCGGCAACGCCGCGATCCCTGCCGCGCTGCGCGGCGCCCAGGTGGTCGCCTGCGACCTGACCCCGGAGCTGTGCACCGAGGGACGCCGCGAGGCGAAGCGCCGAGGGCTGGACATCTTCTGGCACGACGCCGACGCCGAGGACCTGCCCTACGACGACGGTGACTTCGACGTCGTCCTTTCCGCCCTGGGCGTGATGTTCGCACCGCGGCACCAGCAGGCCGCCGACGAGATGGTCCGCGTCACCCGCCCGGGCGGCACCCTCGGCGTCCTCAACTGGACCCCGGAGGGCTTCATCGGCCAGATGTTCCGGGCGATGAAGCCGTTCGCCCCGCCGGCGCCCGCCGGTGCGCTGCCTCCGCCGATGTGGGGCGACCCCTCGTACGTCGAGGGTCTCCTCGGCGACCGGGTCGAGTCCATCTCGTGGGAGCGCCGGTTCCTGCCGGTCACGCACTTCGCGACCGCCGACGCCGTGCTCGAGTACTTCAAGCGCTGCTATGGCCCGACGATCGTGACCTACCGCCACGTGGAGCAGATTCCGGGCGGGACCGCGAAGCTCGATGCTGCCCTGCGCGAGGTGATGAGCGACCACCTGGCCGAGGTCGACGGCCGCCCGACCATGCACTGGGAGTACCTGGTGCTCACCGCGAAGCGGGCGTGAGCAGATGCGCACCCACCCCGCACCTGACCGCTACCGCGGCCGCGGCACGCCACGCCACGTGCGGCCTTCGGACCGCGCCGCGGCGACCCCGACCGCCCGCTGGGTCGCGGCGGCAACCGTCGTCCCCGCCCTCGGGCTGCTGTCCGGCTGATCCGGCTGACCGTCTCGGGATCAAGAAGAAGCCCATCCATGAAGATCAACACGAAGGAACCATTGAAATGACGAACATCCGCAACATCGCACGTGCTGCCTTTCCTGTCGCCGCGCTGATCGCACTGCCGCTGGGAATCGACAGCGGCATCGCCTCGGCCGCCGCTCCGGCGGCCACCAGGGTGACCATCGACCGGGCCGGGTCCGACCTCTTCGGGACCGTCTCCAGCTCGCGCCCCTCGTGCGAGGGCAACCGCAAGGTCGTGCTGTTCAAGCAGCGCGGTACCCGCGGTGGCGGGGACGACGTCCGCGTCGCCTCGGACACCTCCGAGGTCCAGAGTGGCGTCGGCGTCTGGAGCACCGGCAACACCGGTCTGGCCGGCAAGTTCTACGCCAAGGTCACCAAGACCGCGCTGTGCAACGCGGACTTCAGCCCCACCATCACGGTCCCGGAGGACTGAGCGCCCGGGACAACTGTTGATCCGCACGGCCACTCGGTGAGCCGCAGGCCTGATGGCTGCGGCTCACCGAGTGGCTCGGTCGTCGGTCAGTGCGTCACTGGCTCTCCCTGAGCACGTCCCGGCGGGTGCGGTACTCCTCCTCGCCGATCTCGCCAGCGGCGTACCGCTCGGCCAGCCGGGCCTCACCCGCGCGGCGGGGGCCGATGTCGCGGTTCCGGCGGTGGTAGAGCACCGCGGCGACGATGATCCCGGCGATGAACAGGAACCAGAGGATCGGGAAGATCGGCCAGAAGTCCGTCCTATCGCCGTCCCAGCGGTCGGCGGTGATGGCAAGGGTGCTGATGCTGTCGGTGACGGACACGGGGTCCTCCTCACGTTCGTTCTCGGATGGCTCCACCCTCGTCCGAACGGTTGCCGCGCACATCGGACGGCAAGCGTCATCGACGTACGACGAGGCGCGTACGCCACCCCGAAGCGACCCCGAGTCGCGCTAGCCCTCCAGCAGCCGTTCGTCGGCCTGCGTGGATGCCGCGGGCCGCGGCGCGGCGACACCGTTGGGATCGTCGGCTGGAACAGGGTCTCGCCGAGCGCGAAGACCCCCACTCAGTCCGAGGCGGCCTCGACGTCCAGCGCGCGGACGGCGGTGATCAGCTCTTCGAGCGCGGGCGCGGGCAGCGCACCGGCCTGCCGGAAGACCAGCTGGCCCTTCTTGAACGCCATCAGGGTCGGGATCGAGGTGACCTGCGCAGCCTGTGACAGCGCCTGCTCCTCCTCGGTGTTGATCGAGGCGAAGACCATGTCGGTGTGGGTGGCCGCGGCCTTCTCGTAGATCGGCGCGAACATCCGGCACGGACCGCACCACGACGCCCAGAAGTCCACGAGGACGATGTCGTTGTCGAGCACGGTCTGCTCGAAGGTCGCGGAGGTCAGGTCGATCGTGGACATGGCAGGTCAACGGTCGCACGTGCGGCCGGTATTCCGGAAGTCATCCTCGAGGAGGATCACCGGGCCACTGTTTCGCGTGTCCAGATCAGGTTGACGTCGACCGGTCCGGCGATGCCGTCGACCGACCCGCTGTCGGTCTGCTGCCAGATCCACCACTCCCGGTCGGGGCGCCCGTCGAGGCTGCGCACCCACTGCCGGTATTCCCCGAGCGCGCCGGCGACGCCGTACTCCTCCTCGAACTCGGGGTAGAGGTAGACGACCGGCTCCCGCTCGGTCGTCGCCTCGACCTGCTCGAGGAAGGCCCGCACCTCGGCGAGCAGTATGGCGCGCGGTGGTGGCGTCGGGCAGCTCCCGGCCAGCTCGAGGTCGACCGCCGGCGGCAGGTCGTCGCCGTCGAGGTCGCCGAGCACGGAGTTGAAGTGCCTCGCCTGGTCGACGCCGGGGGAGCAGAGCTGGAAGTAGTGGTACCCGCCCACCTCGAGGCCGGCGTCCTGCGCCGCGGCGCGATGGCCGGCGAAGGTGGGGTCTGTGTACGTCGTGCCCTCGGTCGCCTTGAGGTAGGCGAAGGAGACGCCGTCGTTCGCGACCGCGTTCCAGTCGATGGCGCCCTGGTGGTGCGAGGCGTCGACGCCGCGGTGCTTCACCCGCACCTCCTTCCGCTGCGGGATGGGACGCGGCCGCTCGGTGTCCTGCGGGGAAGTAGTCGTCGGGGCGGGCGCTCTCGGCGAGTGGGTCGACGGCGGGCTCTGGAGGGGAGTCTTCGGCGCCCTGTCATCGGACGAGCAGCCGACCACGAGCACCACGGCTCCGGTCAGCATGACTCCCAGGACGCGACGCACGTCGCCACCGTATGGGCGATGCCAAGACGTGTCTCGACTAGGGCGATTCGTCGGGACCTCCGAGCACCCTCCATCCGAGACCACGAGCAGCCCCACGATCGAACGTGACCGTCTCAACGACACCGAAGAGCTCCATCGCCCCTTGGATGAGCGCGTCGCCGAAGTCGGCACCGGCCTCGGCCAGCTCGAGGGCGCGCACGACCCCCTCGGCGTCGTCGAACTCGAGGGACGCCGTGGCGACGAGTGAGCGGATCACCGCCAGGCAGGTCGCAGCCGGGTAGCGGTAGCTGCGGGCCAGTACCCAGTAGAGCTCCGCGAGGACGACCTGTGCAATGAACCCGGGACTCGTCTCGGTCAGGGACTCGAGCGCTTCCGCTGCCACGGCGTACTGCGGCTCGTCGTCGCGGACGACGTACCTCACGAGCACGTTGGTGTCGATGCCGATCATCGGCTCTCGGCGTCGGCGTCCAGACCTCGCCGACCGCTCTCGGCGGCGGCGTCGGCGATGCCCTCGTTGATCTCCTCGATCGTGAGTGGCCGCTGGTCGCTCCGCTGGAGGATCCCGGCGAGGTCCTGGATGCGCCCGGTCCGAGCCACCATCCGGTAGCTGCCTTCTCCCACCTTTACGAACAGCACCGTCGAGCCGGCCTCAAGCCCCAGGTCGTCGCGGACCTCCTTCGGGATGGTGATCTGCCCCTTGCTGGTCATGGTCGACGACGGCACGTGGAGTCTCCTTACATTCCAAGTCTCTCCTTACCCAAGGATACTCCGAAAGGTAATGGAGGGAATGCCCTCAGCTCGGCGCCCACTCCTGCGCGACGGGCACCGCAGCGGCCGCGACGAGCCCGAACCCCGCGGCCAACGCGAAGGCGGCGCCGTACCCCCACGCCGTGATCACCAGGCCGGCGACGGGAGGGACGGCCGCGGCGACGACGTACTGGCCGGTGTTCTGGATGCCGAGCGCGCGGCCGGACCAGAACGCGCCGGCCCGCTCGGCGACGGCGGCATAGGCGAGGCCGTTGTCGGCGACGGTGACGGCGGAGGCCACCACGAGGAGGAGTACGGCGAGCGCGACGACCGCCGGTCCCGAGCCCGATGCCGCGGCGCCGAGCGCCAGCATGGTCCCGGCGGCGCCCCAGGCGATCCACTGCATCGGCCGGGTCCGGCTGCGGACCAGGTCGGACAGGTGACCGGCACCGATCCGCCCCACCGCGCCGATCAGCTGGGTGCCGGCGATCACGATGCCCGCGAAGCCCGCGGCCCACCCGAGCTCGTCGACCAGCCAGGTCAGGCCGAACGTCCACACGACGAACTGCGGCACGACGAGCAGCATCGACGTGGAGTGGATCCTGGCCAGGTAGCGGTCGGCACGATAGGGGTTCGGCGCCCCGGTCCGCTCGGCGGCCGGCGGTCGCGGCGGGTCGATCACGAGGAGCGCGACGAGCACCAGCGCGACCGCCGCGGCGACCAGCGGGACCCACAGCGCGGCGGCGATGCCGTGGGCGTCGGCGAGGAACGCCATGGTGAGGGCGCCGAGTCCGACGCCGAGCGGCTGCGCGCACTGGCGGATGCCCATCGCAAGCCCGCGCCGCTCCGGCGGGAACCAGCCGACCACGATCCGGCCGGAGGCGGCGTTCGTCGCCGACGACGAGGCGCCGGCCAGGAAGAGCGCGGCGGCGACCAGCCACACGCCGTCGACGAGCACCGCGGCGAGGCCGGCGGCGACGACCCCGCTGATCCCGGCCAGCAGGGCGAACCGCTCACCTCGCCGGTCGACGACCAGGCCCCACGCCACCAGGGTGCACATCAGGCCGGCCATCGGCGCCGCGGCGACCAGTCCCGCCTCTGCGAGCGTCATCCCCGCGCGGGTGTGCAGCACCGGGATCAGGAACGCCGGACCGTGCACCATCGTGGCGGAGGATGCCTGCGCCGCCGTACCGACGGCGAGCATGGCCCAGCGCCGCCGTACCGAGACGTCGGACGGCGGTGCCGACGGCTCGTCGGCGCCGATCAGCTGAGGGGGCACCCGGCACAGTCAACGCCTGCCGAGCCCGCGGGACCGAAACGATCTCGCCGATTGACGAGTGAGATCAGTCTCAGCCGACGTCGTGGATCGGTTGCTTCGGCAGCTTCTTGACCCGCGAGCGGCGCTTCGGCCGCTCGGGGATCATCGACCGCATCTCCTCGAGCTTGCCCCAGCACAGCAGCCGGTCGCCGTCCTCGAGGACGTGCCGCGGTCGCGGGTTCGGGATCACCTGCACCCCGCGGTGCAGGGTGAGGACGGTGATGTCGCGCTCGTCGAGCCCGGAGTCACCGAGGCGCTTGCCGATCAGCTCGGGATCGCCGTTGACGAGGAGCTCGGCGACGCCGTACCCGGTCGAGACGCTGAGCCGCTCGCGCACGTCGATGTGCGGGAAGGCGACCTGGTTGTCGATGTAGTCGATGATCGCGCCGGCCACGTCGAGCTTGGTGGCCTCCTCGATGCCCTCCAGGCCGGGGGAGGAGTTGACCTCCATCACCAGCGGGCCCTTCTTGCCCTCCAGCATGTCCACACCGGCGACCTTGAGCCCCATGATCTGCGCCGCTCGGACGGCGACGTGCTCGAACTCCGGGGTGATGTCGACCTTCTCGACGCTGCCGCCGCGGTGGACGTTGGAGCGGAACTCGTCGCCCTTGGCGGTACGACGCATCGCGGCGACCACCCGGTCGCCCACCACCAGGGCCCGGATGTCGCGGCCCTTGCTCTCCTTGACGAACGACTGGATCAGCACGTTCTGCCGGGTGCTCTGGAGGGTCTCGATGATCGCCTCGGCGACCTTGATCGTCGGCGCCAGGATGACGCCGATCCCCTGCGTGCCCTCGAGCAGCTTGATCACCACCGGCGCACCGCCGACCCGCTCGATCGCGGGGATCACGTCGGCGCGGTCCTGCACGAACGTGGTCGGCGGCATCGCGACACCGTGACGCGACAGGATCTGGGTCGCGCGCAGCTTGTCGCGCGAGTTGGTGATCCCGCCCGCGGTGTTGGGCGTGTAGACGCTCATCTGCTCGAACTGCCGCACCACGGCGGTGCCGTAGTAGGTGATCGAGTTGCCGATCCGCGGCAGCACCGCGTCGTACGTCGAGAGCTGCCGGCCGCGGAACTGCAGGTCCGGCTCGTCGCCGGACAGGTCGATGCCGAAGCGCAGCGTGTTGAGCACCTTCACCGCGTGTCCGCGGTCGAGGGCAGCGGTGCGCAGCCGCTGCGTGCTGTAGCTCCGGGGGGCGCGCGAGAGGATCGCCAGCTTCACGTCGGGTGCCTGATCGGTCGGAGGAACGGACATGCACGCCGCCTCGTCGAGCTTCAGAGGACCGGCCTGCTTGGATGGGGGTCGTGCCGAGATCCCATCTAACCAGCGTCGCGGGTTGGCGCGAGTGGGTGAGTCTGCCGGACCTCGGCGTCGACTGGATCAAGGCCAAGCTCGACACCGGTGCCCGGACCTCCGCCCTCCACGCGTTCGACATCGAGGAGATCGATCGGGACGGCCAGGCATGGGTCCGGTTCTCCATCCACCCCTGGCAAGGCAACGCCGAGGACGCGGTGACCGCTGCGCTGCCGGTGCACGACGTACGGCACGTGCGCAGCTCGTCCGGCCACGTCCAGGAGCGGTACGTCGTCCTCGTCGCCGTCCGGATCGGCCTGCGCCGCGTCACCACGGAGGTCACGCTGACCCGGCGCGACGAGATGGGCTTCCGGCTGCTGATCGGGCGCGAGGCGTTGCGGCAGGGGTTCGTCGTCGACCCCGGTCGGTCCTACATGGGCGGGCGGCCCGAGAAGATCGTCCGGCGCCGCAACCGCGGGAAGGCCGACGAAGGGACGTCGGCCTGATGGCGCGCGAGTCCTTCGCCATCGGCAACGTCCGGGTGCGCGCTGGTGCCGCCCGCGACGTCGAGCTGCCGATCACCCGGCTCGTCACCGGTGGCGACGTCAGCCTCCCCGTGCGGGTCGTCCACGGACGCGAGCCCGGTCCGGTCGTGTGGGTGAGCGGCGCGATCCACGGCGACGAGGTGATCGGGGTCGAGGTGATCCGCGAGCTGATCGCGACCCTGAAGCCGAAGGAGTTCCGCGGGACGCTGGTCGCCGTACCGGTCGTCAACGTGCTCGGCTTCATGGCGGGCGACCGCTACCTCCCGGACCGGCGCGACCTCAACCGGATGTTCCCCGGTTCCCCGCGCGGCTCCCTGGCCAGCCGGATCGCGCACCTCTTCATGACCGAGGTGGTCGCGAAGTGCGAGGTCGGCGTCGACGTGCACACGGCGGCGGACAAGCGGGCCAACCTCCCGCAGGTCCGCGGCGACCTCGACGACCGGCGCACTCGCGAGCTGGCCGAGGCGTTCGGCGCCCCGGTCATGGTCCACGCCCGGGTCCGCGACGGCTCCCTGCGACAGGCTGCGGTCGAGGTCGGCGCCAAGGTGCTGCTCTACGAGGCAGGCGAGGCACTGCGGTTCGACGACGAGTCGATCGCCACCGGGGTCGCCGGCATCCGCAGGGTGCTCGCCTTCCTCGACATGATCGAACCCGATCCCCCCAACGAGCTCCCCCCGAGCCTGGAGTCGCGGAGCAGCGGCTGGGTCCGCGCGCGGGGCACCGGCATCCTCAACCTCGAGACCAGGCTGGGTGCCTTCGTCGAGACCGGCGAACGGCTGGGCGGTCTCTCCGACACCTTCGGCAAGCGGGTGCGCCTGGTCAGGGCGGACCGGTCCGGCATCGTCATCGGCCTGACCCGGGCGCCGATCGTCAATGCCGGCGACGCGCTCGTGCACATCGCGGCGGTGGAGCGGTGACGGGCCGACCGGCCGCAGGCGCTAGCGTCCGGACATGAACCTCGCCACCCGGCTCAAGATGGCGTACGGCGCTGTCGCCGCGATTGACACCGCGCTGTCGGCCTCGACCCGGCCGATGGCGCACCGGACGCGGTTCCTGACCAAGCCGCTGCTGATGCCGTTGCTGTCGGCGTCCCTCGCCGCGACCCCCGGCTCGTCGACCGCCCGCCTCCCCGTGCTCGCGGCGCAGGCCGGCGGCTGGTTCGGTGACGTCGCACTGCTCAGCGAGCAGAGGAAGCCGTTCGTCATAGGGACAGCGGGGTTCGGCGTCGGCCACCTCGCCTACGTCGCGGCGTTCGCGCCGCGGCGCCGTGACCAGCCGCGCCTGACCGAGGACCCCCGCGCTCGTGCGCTCGCCGCACTGTGGGCCGCGACCGCGCCGGCGATGGCGTGGGACGCGCGCAAGGACGGGGTCGCGAAGGTGGTGGCGGCGTACTCCGTGCTGCTGACGTCGATGGCGGTCGCGGCGACCCGGCTCGACCGCGCGCAATCGCCGGCGGGCCGCCGGCTGGTCGCGGCCGGCGCGCTCACCTTCCTCGCGTCCGACGCGACGCTCGGCATGCGGAAGTTCGTGCTCGACGACCCGAGTCCACTGGTCGAGGGGGGCGTGATGGCGACGTACACGGCCGCCCAGTTCTTGATCAGCGAGGGCGCTGCCCGCCTCGCCTAGGCTCCCCCCATGAGTCAGACGACCGGCGTGCCCGACGGACCGCTCTACCTCGACAAGGCCGAGCCCGACATCTTCGCCGCGATGTCCGGCGTCTCCAAGAAGATCGTGGCGGCGGCGGGCGAGGCGGGCATCAGCGAGCGGCTACTGGAGCTGGTCAACCTCCGGATCTCGCAGATCAACGGTTGCGCCTACTGCCTCGACATCCACCACAGCAAGGCGATCCGGCTGGGCGAGGATCCGCGGCGGCTCGCCGTGCTCCAGGACTGGCAGGAGACCGACCTCTTCGACGACACCGAGAGCGCGGCGCTCGAGCTGGCCGAGTGCATCACCCGGATCCCCGCGCCCGCCGTGCGCGGGGAGGTGGAGGACGTCGCGCGCCGGGTGCTCGGCGACGCGGCCTACGCCGTGGTCGCCTGGGCCGCGGTCAACATGAACGCCTTCAACCGCATCTCCATCACCAGCCACCACCCGGTGCGCTGACGGCTACATCTAGGCACCGTCGCCGCTCGGCACGATCGCGGAGATCACGGTGCCGTCGGCGCGCTGGATACCGGCCGGGTTCGGCGGTTCGCCCACGAGCATCGGGCCCTGGTGCTCCAGGGGTACGACGACCGCCGGCCCCTCCTTCACCACGACCTGCTCGCCGCGCACGTCGAACGTGAGCGGTCCGGCGCCGTCCTCGACGTACAGCTCCAGCTCGTCGGTACGGACGGTGACCCGGACCCGGGTGCCGTGCAAGGTGATCCGGTAGACCAGTGCCTCCCACGAGGACGGCAGCCGCGGGTCGATCTGCCACTGCTCGTCGCCGTTGTCGGCGCCGCAGTCACGGAAACCGCCGAAGCCGCTGACGAGGGCGCTCCACACGCCGCCGGTCGAGGCGACGTGCACCCCGTCGGAAGTGTTGTTGTGGCGGTCGTCGAGGTCGACGAAGAGAGCCGCGAGGAAGTAGCGGAGGGCGAGGTCGGCGTACCCGACCTCGGCCGCGATGATCGACTGCACCACCGCCGACAGCGTCGAGTCGCCAGTCGTGATCGGGTCGTAGTAGTCGAAGTCCGCCCGCTTCTGCTCCGCGGAGAACTCCTCGCCCTGGAGGAACAGCGCGAGCACCACGTCGGCTTGCTTGAGCACCTGGAACCGGTAGATCACCAACGGGTGGTAGTAGAGGAGGAGCGGCCGCTTCTCCAGCGGTGTGTGCTCCAGGTCCCACATCTCCCGCTCGAGGAAGTGCGCGTCCTGCGGGTGGATGCCGAGGAACTCGTCGTAGGGGATGAACATCGCGTCCGAGCACTCGGACCACTCGATCGGCTCGTCCCGGTCCAGCCCGGTACGGCGGACCAGCTCGGCGAACGCGTCGGGGTCGTCGCGCTCGAGCCGCCAGACCGCCTTCGCCGCCCGGCGCAGGTTGAAGCGCGCGAGCACGTTCGTGTAGAGGTTGTCGTTGACGACGGTCGTGTACTCGTCCGGACCGGTGACGCCGTGGATGTGGAAGGTACGCCGGTTCTCGTCGCGCCAGAACCCGAGGTCCGCCCACAACCGGGCCGTCTCGACGAAGATGTCGATCGCCCCGCGGGTGAGGAAGTCGTCGTCACCGGTAGCGCCGACGTACTTGCTCAGCGCGTAGGCGATGTCGGCGTCGATGTGGTACTGCGCCGTGCCGGCGGCGTAATAGGCCGAGGCCTCGTGGCCGTTGATGGTGCGCCACGGGAAGAGGGCCCCGCGCTGGGAGAGCTCGTGCGCCCGGGACCGTGCGGACTTGAGCAACGAGTATCGGAACCGGAGCGCGTTCCGCGCGGCCCAGGGCATCGTGTAGGTCAGGAACGGCATCACATAGATCTCGGTGTCCCAGAAATAGTGACCGCCGTAGCCGGACCCGGTGACGCCCTTCGCCGCGATGCCCTGACCCTCGGCGCGCGCGGCGGCCTGGCAGAGCGCGAACAAGTTCCAGCGCACCGCTTGCTGCAGCTTCGGGTGGCCGGGGATCTCCACGTCGCAGCGGGCCCAGAAGTCGTCGAGCCACTGCCGCTGCTCGGCGAACTGGTGCTCCACGCCCTGCTCGTGGGTGCGGGACAGGGTGCGCTCGCAGCGGTCGATCAGCTCACGCGGGGGGACGGAAGCCGCGGTGTGGTAGCTCACGAGCTTGGTGAGCTTGATCGGTACGCCGGGCTCGGCCGCGATCTGGTAGATCACCTTGGCCATGTCCTCCTCGGCCTGCACCCGCATCGAGCACGGCGATGCCGTCTGCAGCTCGTGGTCGGCGACGACCCCGATCGTCATCCCGCTCTCGGCCGCGCGGTAGCCCAGGGAGAGGCGACCGGTCTCCTCGTCGGCGGAGTGCAGGACCGGCTCGAGCACCCGGCGTTCGAACCGATCGGCCTTGCGTGGGTCGGGCGCGCCCGTCTCGGTGGCGAGGATCATCTCGGCCGCGACGTCCTGCCGGTTGATCAGCTGGGACGAGATCGCCACCGACGCCTTCTGGTCGAGCAAGGTGACCTCGAAGGTGAGCACCGCGAGGTGCCGTTGCGCCAGGGGCACCATCCGGGTGCTGCGGACCCGGACCTCCTTGCCGCCCGGAGTGCGCCAGATCAGCTCCCGCGTGAGCTGGCCGCTGCGGAAGTCGAGCGCCCGCTCGTACTCCAGGAGGTCCGCCATCGACATGTGCAGCGGCTCGTCGTCGACGTACAGCCGGATGACCTTGGCGTCGGGGGCGTTGACGATGGTCTGCCCGATCCTGGCGAAGCCGTAGGCCTCCTCCGCGTGGAGGATCGGCCAGGTCTCGTGGAAGCCGTTGATGTAGGTGCCGTCGACGTGGGCGTCGCGGCTCTCGGAGTAGTTGCCCCGCATGCCGAGATAGCCGTTGCCGACCGCGAACAGCGACTCGGTGGTGCCCACGTCGTCGCCCTCGAACCGCGTCTCGACGAGGCGCCACGCGTCGGTGGGGAACCGGCTGCGGTCGAGCGGGTCGGCGACGGGGGGCGCGACGTGGGACGGGCCGTCGGACCGGTGGTGCGCACTCATTCCACCACCTCCTCCTGGTCGTCGGGGAGCAACTCGGCGAGGTCGGCGACGACGACATCGGCCCCCGCCTCGGTGAGGGCGGCGGGGCCGGCGCCGCGGTCGACGCCGACCACGAGGGCGAAGTCGCCGGCGGCGCCGGCCTGGACGCCGCTGATGGCGTCCTCCAGCACGACCGCACGCTCCGCGGTCGCACCCAGGTCGGCAGCCGCGGCGAGGAACGTGTCGGGCGCCGGCTTGCCGGCCAGGCGCCGCTCGGCGGCCACCCCACCATGCATGACGGTGCCGAAGTAGTCCGTCACCCCGGCGGCGTCCAGGACCGCCGGTGCGTTGCGGGATGACGAGACGATCGCCATCGGGAGTCCCCGTTCGCGGAGGACGTCGAGGAGCCGCACCGACCCCGGGTAGGCCTGGACCCCTTGCTCGGTCAGCACCCGGTTGAAGTACTCGTTCTTGCGGTTGCCGAGCCCGGCGACGGTCTCCGCCTCGGGCGGGTCGGACGGGTCGCCCTCGGGGAGCGTGATCCCGCGCGCCAGCAGGAAGGTCCGGACGCCGTCGTACCGCGGTTTGCCGTCGACGTAGTCGTAGTAGTCCTGGTCCGTGTACGGCGGCTGGCCCTGCACGCCGGCCAGGAAGTCGTTGAACATCGCCGCCCATGCGCGCATGTGCACCTCGGCGGTGGGCGTCACCACGCCGTCGAGGTCGAACAGCGCGGCGTCGTACTGGTCCCAATCAACCTCGGCCACGGGCAACAGCCTAACGAGGAAGGGTCAGGGGCGGGTCAGGGTCGACCCAGGGAGGTCTGGGTACGAATACTCAGGCGGGCGCCGGACAGGTCTGATGGAATACCCGGCATGGCTCTCCCCCTGGACCTGCTGGGACCGGTCAAGCGCCGGGTCGGCAAGATCCTCCTCGAACGGACGATGCGCGACGGCATCGACCTCCGCAAGCTGCGGTTCCTGCCCGACTCGTTCACGCTTCCGATCAAGCGGGACGGCCTGGACCCGCTGCCGGCGCTCATGCAGGCCCAGGTGGACGAGCCGGTGAAGCTGCTGGCGAACATGTTCGGACGAGGGATCTGGCTGGTCAGCGGGTACGACGAGGCCCGCGACGTCCTGGCCGGTGACCCGGCGGTCTGGTCCAACGACCTCGGCCAGTTCGTCTCGCAGGAGGGCCGGTCGGCCGAGGAGCAGATCGGCGGCCTCGGCATGACCGACCCGCCGCTCCACACCCAGCTGCGCAAGTACCTCACCCCCGAGTTCACGATGCGCCGTCTCGCGCGGCTGCAGCCGGGCATCGAGGCGATCGTGCAGACGCGGCTCGACGCGATGGAGGCGGCCGGACCCGAGGTCGACCTGGTCGCGGAGTTCGCGTTCGCCGTGCCGTTCGACGTGATCTGCGACCTGCTCGGCCTCCCGGTGGAGGACCGGTCCCGCTTCTTCGATCTCGGCGTCGCGCGCTTCGACCTCAGCGAGGGCGGCGCGGGTGCCTTCGGCGCCGCCGCGCACACCCGCGACTTCCTCATCAACGCAGTCCGTCAGCAGCGGGAGCAGCCGGGCGACGGGCTGATCGGCGCACTCCTCGAGGAGTACGGCGACGAGCTGGACGACGTCACGCTGGGCGGTATCGCCGACGGCGTCTTCCTCGGCGGCTACGAGACCAGCGCCAGCATGCTGGCACTCGGCACCTACCTGATCGCGACCACTCCCGATGCCGGCCGGATGCTCCGCTCCGACCCGGAGTCGGTCAACAAGGTCGTCGAGGAGCTGCTCCGGCACCTGTGCGTCGTCCAGCTCGCCTTCCTCCGGTTCGCGAAGCAGGACGTCGTCGTCGGAGGCGTCACCATCAACGAGGGCGACGCCGTCGGCGTCTCGCTGCTCGCCGCCAACCGCGACCCACGACTCGGCCCCGACCTCGACCGGTTCGACCCGACCCGCGAGCCGGTGCGCCACCTCTCCTTCGGCTGGGGCATGCACCGTTGCGTCGGCGCCGAGCTGGCGCGGATGGAACTGCGCACCGCCCTCCGGATGCTCGCCGAGCGCTATCCCGACCTCACCATGGCGGCCGACATCGGCGACCTCGACTTCCGCAAGCTCTCCGCCGTCTACGGCGTCGAGGCGCTCCCCGTGTCCCTCTACGGCGAGCTGGAGGAGACCGCCTAGCCGCGAGGATCACTTCGACGTGGACAGGCGGTACTGGCGGGACGAGAGCGGCGCGAAGACCGCCACGATGGCCACGGCCCACAACAGGGTGTAGACGACCGGGTTCTGCAACGCCCAGGAGTCGGGCACCGCAATGCTCGGATCGGTGTTGCCGAACAGCTCGCGGCAGGCCTGGGTGACGGTCGACACCGGGTTCCACTCGACGAACGTCTGCAGCACGCCGGAGAACGACTCCGCCGGCACGAACGCGTTGGACACGAAGGTCAGCGGCATGATCACGATGAACGAGGCGTTGTTGACGACCTCGACGCTGGGCACGATGAGCCCGACGTACGCCATGATCCAGCTGATCGCGTAGGCGAACACCAGCAGCAGGAGGAACGCCAGGGCTGCGTCGACAACGCCCTCGCGGATCCGCCACCCGACCACCAGACCGGTCAGCGCCATGATGGCGAGCGAGATCACGTTGTAAGCGACGTCCGAGGTGGTCCGGCCCACCAGGACCGCTGAGCGCGCCATCGGCAGCGACTTGAACCGGTCGATGATGCCCTTCTGCATGTCGTCGGCCAGGCCGTAGCCGGTGAACGTCGCACCAAACACCACGGTCTGGGCGAAGATTCCGGGGACCAGGAACTCCTTGTAGTCCACCTCGCCCGGCACGTCGATGGCTCCGCCGAAGACGTAGGCGAAGAGCAGCACGAACATGATCGGGCTGATCAGGACGAACACGAGGATGTCGGGCACCCGCTTGACCTTGATGAGGTTGCGCTGGGCGACGACCCAGCCGTCGGACAGTGCCCGCACAGCGGTGCTCATTTCGCCATCTCCTTGCTGCTGTCGTCGCTCTGGCCGTCGTCCGCCTCGGCGACATGTCCGGTCAGTGTCATGAACACGTCGTCGAGGGTCGGTCGGCGCAGGCCGACGTCGAGCACCGTGACGGTCTCGCGCTCGAACCCCTGCAGCACCCGGAGCAGGTCGCCCGTCGCGCTCCCGCGCACCGCGGCTGTCAGCTCTCGGCTGTTTTCACTGACCCGGACGCCGTCGACGGCCACCTCGGCGAGCACCCGCTCAGCCGCCTCGCGGTCTTCCACGTCGGCGAGGACGACCTCGATCCGCTCGCCGCCGGTGCGGGCCTTGAGCTCGTCGGCGGTGCCCTCCGCGATCGCGAGGCCGTGGTCGATGACCACGATGTTGTCGGCCAGACGGTCGGCCTCCTCGAGGTACTGCGTCGTGAGCAGCAGCGTCGAGCCGCCGGCGACCAGCTCGCGGATGACCTCCCACATCTGCTGGCGGCTGCGCACGTCGAGGCCGGTGGTCGGCTCGTCGAGCACCAGGACCGGCGGCTCGGCGACGAGCGCGCCTGCGAGGTCGAGCCGACGTCGCATGCCGCCCGAGTAGGTCTTCGACGGCCGGTCGGCGGCGTCGGTGAGGTCGAACCGCTCGAGCAGCTCCCGCGCCCGCTGCCGGGACCGCGCCTTGCCGAGGTGGTAGAGCCGACCGACCATGACCAGGTTCTCGTAGCCGGTCAGGTGCTCGTCGACGGCGGCGTACTGCCCCGACAGTCCCATCAAGGCCCGGGCCTCGCCCGGCTCGGCGAGCACGTCGACGCCGGCGATCTCGGCGCTGCCGGCATCCGGCACCAAGAGGGTGGTCAGGCACCGCACCGCCGTAGTCTTCCCGGCGCCGTTGGGCCCGAGCAGTGCCAGCACCTCGCCCTCGGGAACGTTCAGGTCGAGCCCCCCGAGGGCGGTGACCTCCTTGTAGCGCTTCACCAGTCCGCTGGCGCGGATCATGTCTGTCACGTTGCTCCCTTCGCGTGTCCCCCGACCGAGTTTTCAACCTACAGACGGCCGCCGACAACCGAATTCATCGCCGTTTACGTCGAAGCACTCGACGTCAACAAGAACCTGCTCCATCCTTTGTCGATGGGGATCGAGTCGACTGTCGCCCGCTACGTGCCGGGAGGCGGGGCGGCGTGGCGCGACCCGTGGCCGGCGTACGCCGCCCTCCGCGAGCACGACCCGGTGCACCACGTCGTGCCTGCAGGTCGTCCCGAGGACGACTACTACGTGCTCTCCCGGCACGGCGACGTGCTCGCAGCCGCCGTCGACACCGAGACGTTCAGCAGCGCCCGCGGCCTCACCGTGGAGTACGACGAGCTGGAGCGGATCGGCCTCGCCGACAACCCGCCGTTCGTGATGACCGACCCTCCGGTCCACACCGCCTTCCGGCGACTGGTCGCCCGCGGCTTCACCCCTCGTCAGGTGGCCGAGCTCGAGCCCGCGGTCCGGTCATTCGTCGTCGAGCGGTTGGATCGCCTGTGCGCCGCGGGCGGTGGCGACATCGTCACCGAGCTGTTCAAGCCGCTGCCGAGCATGGTGGTCGCCCACTACCTCGGCGTGCCCGAGCAGGACCGGCCGCGCTTCGACGAGTGGACCAACGCGATCGTCGCGGCCAACGCCACGGACGGTGCAGGGGGCGCTGCCACCGGCGCGGCCGGAGCGACCGTCGAGCTGATGGCGTACTTCTCGGCGCTGATCGAGCGACGCCGCGCGGAGCAGGCCGCCGGCGTGAGGGCGGAGGACACCGTCTCGCACCTGGTCGCGGCGGCCGGGGGCCACGACGAGGAAGCCCAGACCGACATCATGGGCATCCTCGCCTTCGTGTTCACCATGGTGACCGGCGGCAACGACACGACCACCGGACTGCTCGGCGGCACCATGGAGCTGCTCGCGACCCACCCCGACCAGTGCGAGGACCTCGCCGAGTCTCCGCGCCTGGTGGCCGACGCCGTCGAGGAGCTGTTGCGGCTGACGTCCCCCGTCCAGGGCCTGGCCCGCACCACCACCCGCGACATCGAGCTGCACGGCACCCGGATCCCGGCCGGCCGGCGGGTCCTGCTGCTGTACGGCGCCGCCAACCGCGACTGGCGCAGGTACGGCGCCGACGCCGAGCACCTCGACATCCGGCGCCGGCCGACCCAGATCCTGACCTTCAGCCAGGGCCACCACCACTGCCTCGGGGCGGCCGCCGCCCGGCTGCAGGCCCGGGTCGCGCTCGAGGAGCTGGTCACCCGGATCCCGCGGTTCACCGTCGACCCGGACCGGATCGAGTGGGCGCCCGGCGCCTACGTGAGGCGGCCGGCCAGTGTGCCGCTCGCCATCCGCTGACGCCGAACGATGAGTCGTGACGGGCAGCTAGGTCTGTCTCGTCATGACCAATGAGACCCACGGCGTCGGGCCGCTCGACGTCACGTTCACGGAGACGCTCCGGCTGAGCCCCGCCAAGGGCGGCTGGACCTACATCGTCTGGCCCGAGTCACCGGCCTACTTCGGCACCCGCGGCCGGGTGAAGGTGCGCGGCACAGTCGACGGCGAGCCGTTCGAGACGTCGTTCATGGCGCTCGGCGACGGCAACCACAAGCTGCCGGTCGCCACCGCCCTTCGGGTCGAGAGCGGCAAGCAGGCCGGCGACCAGGTCGTCGTCCACCTGACCGAACGGCTCTCCTAGCCGTCGGAGGGCGGTAACGGACCGGTCTGCGTCTGGGCGGGCCGCGCCAGCCGGTAGCGCCAGAGCACGGGGACCGCGACCACGGAGGCAGCAGTCAGCACGACGACCAGAGCCCCGCCACCGGCGGCCGCGACCGCCGTACCGACCATGGCGGCGGTGGCGCCGTGCGCGACGTCCGCGATCCGCGGCCCACCCGCCACCACGACGATGAAGATCCCCTGCAGCCGGCCGCGCACCTCGTCGGCCGCCGACGACTGCAGGATGCTCTGCCGGAACGCCGCCGAGGCCATGTCGGCCGCGCCGCCGACGATGAGCATGACGACCGCCGCACTCAGCATCCACGCCGCCGCGTCCGCCGAGTGGTCGGCGACAGCGACAGCGACGCCGAAGCCCACCATCGCCAGGCCCCACACGACGATGCACCAGACCACGGCCTTGCCCTGCGCGCTGATCCGCGAGACCCAGCCGGAGAAGATGCCGCCGAGGACGGCGCCCGCGGGGATGCCCGCGAACAGCAGCGCGAACGCAAGCCCGCCCTCGTCGGGACCGGAGAAGCTCTCGTGGGCGATCTCGGGGAACAGCGCCCGGGGCATCCCGAACACCATCGCGATGATGTCGACGACGAAGGACATCATCAGCACGGGATGACCGCGCAGGTAGGCGATGCCCTCGATCACCGACCGCAGGCCGGGTGGTCGGCCGCTGGCTCCCTCGACCCGCAGGGACGGCAGCTTCACCACCGCCCACAGCGTCGCGAACAGGCAGAGCGTGTCGATCAGGTAGATCCAGGAGAAGCCGAGCACCGGGATCAGCGCCCCCGCCACCAGCGGCCCCGCGATCGCCCCGGCCTGGAAGACCGTCATGTTCAGCGAGTTGGCCGCCGGCAGCAGCTCGTCGGAGATCAGCTTCGGGAGGATCGCGCTCCGGGTCGGCTGGTTGATCGCGAAGAACGCCTGCTGCACGGAGAAGAGGCCCAGCAGGAGCCATACGTTTCCACTGCCCATCGCGGCTTGGAGCCAGAAGCACGCGCTGGTCCCGATCAGGCCGACCGTGGTGACCTGCAGCAGGGTGCGCCGGTCGAAGTGGTCCGCGAGCGCACCGCCCCAGAGCCCGAAGACCACCAGCGGCACCAGGCCGAACACGCCGGTGAGGCCGACGTACGCCGAGGAGCCGGTCTCGACGTAGATCTGCGCCGGCACCGCGACCACCGTGAGCTGGGCTCCGACGACAGTGACGATGTTCGCCGTCCAGAGGCGGCGGAAGTGCGGAACGGCGAGTGGCCGGGTGTCGGCGAGGAGGCCCCTCATCCGTCGTACGGGACGTGCGGCGTCCACGCGTCGTCAGGACGCGAGACGGCCGCCCACATCGCGTCGGCGATCGGCGGCGGCGAGAACGCGCCGTCCCTGCCCAGCACGCCGTTGATCTGGACGGCGACAGCGCGGATGCCGTCGGGGGCCAGGGTCGCGTCCAGGCTGCTGACCAGGTTGCGGACCGCGGCCTTCTGGACGCCCAGCGAGGCCGCAGCTGGCGACGGCTTGTCCGCCGCCGCGCTACCGGTCACCAGCACCCGCGCGCCGGACGCGAGATAGGGCCGCGCCGCCTGGACCGCGGGCAGGAGTGCGCCGGCGCCGAGCGCGACGTCCTCGAGCAGCTCGGGGACGGTGAGGTGCAGCGGGTCCTTCTCGCGCCACGCGCTCGGGTTGAAGTGGAGCACGTCGATCCGCCCGTTCCGCTCCCCGACTGCGGTCACGACCGCGGAGACGTCGGCCGCGTCGGTCAGGTCGACCCCGACGCCCTGCGCCGCGTGGCCCTCCTCCTGGAGGGCAGCGGCGAGCGGCTCGGCGTCGGCCTTCGTGCGCGTGGCCAGGACGGCGACGTACCCCTCCTGCGCGAACCGGCGGGCGACCGCGAGCCCCAGGCCGGGACCTGCGCCGAGGACGACGTACACGGGCGCGCTCATGAGGAAACTCTAGGGCGGCCGGTCGTCGAGCAGCCCGAGCCGCACGGCGCCCTTCTCGAACGCCATCCGTCGTGTCGACCTGATGGCGGCCGGACGCCCTCCGTTCGAGAAAATATGTGGCAGGTTGTCGTATCGGCACCGGGGGGTTCGTAGAGAGGGTGGAAGGCGGCCACAGGAGGCCGCCCGGACATGAGGAGATCGACATGACGCAGTACCTGCTGGCCGTGCATGGCAGCGACGAGGATTACGCCGCGATCGACCCCGAGACGATGCAGCAGATGTTCGAGGAGACCGACAGGTTCAACGACAAGGTCCGCGAGGCCGGCATCTGGGTGTTCGCCGGTGGTCTCGAGTCCCCGGGGACCGCGACCGTCGTCGACGGCACGGGAGACGCCCCGGTGATGACCGACGGCCCCTACCTCGAGACCAAGGAACACATCGGCGGGTTCTGGATCATCGACGTCCCTGACCTCGACGAGGCGCTCCGGTGGGCCGCGGAGGGGTCGAAGGCCTGTCAGGGCAAGGTCGAGGTCCGGCCGTTCCAGGCCGAGCCGTCCGAGGCCTGAGCGGCCCGTGTCCCTCGGGTCTCGAGACGGTCGCGGACTGACCTCCTCGACCAACGGGGAGATCGAGCGGGTCTTCCGGGAGGAGTACGGCCGGCTGATCGCCTCGCTGGTCCGCCGCTTCGGCGACATCGACATCGCCGAGGAGGCGGCCGGCGAGGCGCTGGTCGCCGCGCTCGAGAAGTGGCCGGAGTCCGGCGTACCGCCCAACCCCGGCGGCTGGTTGACGACCACCGCCGGCAACCGGGCCATCGACCGGCTCCGCCGCGAGAAGCTGCGGGACACCAAGCACCGACAGGCTGCTGAGATGTACGACGACACACCCCATGAGTCCCTCGGGCTGTTCGAGGACAACGAGGACGACCGGCTGCGGCTCATGTTCACCTGCTGCCACCCTGCGCTCGCGCCCGAGGCGCGGATCGCGCTGACGCTGCGACTGCTGGGCGGCCTGACGGTCGAGGAGATCGCGCAGGCGTTCCTCGTCCCCGAGACCACGATGGGGCAGCGGATCACCCGGGCGAAGAAGAAGATCGCCGCGGCCAAGATCCCCTACCGGGTGCCCGAGGCCGAGGACCTGCCCGCTCGGGTGGCGACCGTGCTCGCCGTCCTGTTCCTGGTCTTCAACGAGGGCTACCTCGCGTCCGGTGACGGCGACCCGGTGCGCACCGACCTCACCGCCGAGGCGATCCGGCTGGCCCGGATCCTGCACGGCCTGATGCCCGACGAGCCGGAGGTGACCGGGCTGCTGGCGCTGCTGCTGCTCACTGAGGCCCGGCGCGAGGCGAGGGTCCGGGGTGGCGAGCTGGTACGGCTCGACGACCAGGACCGCGGCGGGTGGGACCGGTCGCTGATCGCCGAGGGCCACGGCCTGGTGCGCGAGTGCCTCGCGATCAACCGGCCGGGCCGCTACCAGATCCTTGCTGCCATCAACGCGGTCCACACCGACGCACCGACCGCCGACGCGACCGACTGGACCCAGATCGCCGCGCTCTACGACCAGCTGGTCCAGGTCGACCCGTCGCCGATCGTGGCCCTCAACCGGGCGGTCGCGATCGCGGAGCTCGACGGGCCGGAGGTGGCGCTGGCACAGGTCGACAAGCTGGCCGAGGCCGCACCCGTGCTGGCGTCGTACCACGCGTTCCACGTGACGCGGGCCGATCTGTTGCGGCGCCTCGGGCGTAGCGCCGATGCGAGGGAGGCGTACGACGCCGCGCTCGCCGTCTGCGACAACACCGCGGAGCGCGCCTACCTGACCCGGCGGCGCGACCAGCTGGTTTGAGCTTTCTTGGCGACTCCTTACGCTGCATCCATGTCGCATCTCGAGCCGCTGAACCTCCCCGAAACCGACGACGCCGCGACCTGGGGTGAGTGGGTCCGCTCGCGGTCGTCCGAGGAGCTCGATCGGGCCCGGACCCTGGTCGACCGGCTGCGCACGGATCCGCCGGCCGAGGCGCTTGAGGTGCTGCGGCTCTGGGACCACGCCGCCGGGCACCTCGGCGGGGTCGCCGCGTCCGGCTCGCTCTTCGGCAACGTGCACCCCGACCAGGCGGTGCGCGACGTCGCCGACGCCGCGGAGCAGGATGCGGACAAGCTGTCGACGGAGTGGAGCCTCGACCGCACCCTCTACGAGGTGTTCGCCGGCCTCGCCGAGGAGGGCCTCGACGCCACGTCGGCCCGGTTGCTCGAGAAGGTGCGCAAGGACTTCCGGCGCTCGGGCGTCGACCGCGATGACGAGACCCGGTCGCGGATCTCCGCGATCCGGGACCGGCTCACCGAGCTCGACCAGGAGTTCAGCAAGCTCACCCGTGACGACGTGCGCTCCATCAAGGTCGCGCCCGACCGGCTCGCCGGCCTGCCGGACGACTGGCTGGCCGCCCACCCCGCCGGCGACGACGGGCTGGTCACCGTCACGACCGACTATCCCGACGCGATCCCCGTGCGGATGTTCGCCCACGACCAAGACGTGCGGCGCGACATCGTCATCGCGTTCCTGCAGCGCGGCTGGCCGGACGCGGAGCCGCTGCTCGAGGAGATGTTCGCGCTCCGCCAGGAGCTCGCGTCACTGGTGGGCTACGACGACTGGCCGTCGTACGACGCGGACGTGAAGATGATCGGCTCCGGCTCGGCCATCCCCGAGTTCATCGAGAAGATCGCGGCGGCGGCGGCGGAGCCGATGCGGGCCGACCTCGACACCCTCCTCGAGCGCTACCGTCGCGACCACCCCGACGCCACCGAGATCCCGCTGTACGACTCGTTCTACTACCAGGAGCGAGTGCGCCAGGAGCAGTTCGACGTCGACGCCCAGCAGGTGCGCGCCTACTTCGCCTTCCCGAAGGTGCGGCAGGGTCTGCTCGACGTCACCGGCCGGCTGTTCGGGCTGCGCTACGAGCGGGCCGACGTCCCGGTGTGGCACGAGGACGTCGCGGCGTACGACGTTTTCCGGGGCGACGACGTCGAGCCGCTCGGGCGGATCTACCTCGACCTGCACCCGCGGGAGGGCAAGTACAAGCACGCCGCGCAGTTCACGCTGACCGACGGCGTCGCGGGCGATCAGCTGCCCGAAGGGGTGCTGGTCTGCAACTTCTCCCGCGGCCTGATGGAGCACGACCACGTCGTGACGCTGTTCCACGAGTTCGGGCACCTGCTGCACCACGTGCTGGCCGGCCACGGGGAGTGGTTCCGCTTCGCCGGTGTCGCCACCGAGTGGGACTTCGTCGAGGCGCCGAGCCAGATGCTCGAGGAGTGGGCATGGGACCCCGCCGTGCTGCGAAGCTTCGCGACCAACGACGCGGGCGAACCGATCCCGGTCGAGCTGGTCGAGGCGATGCGGCGCTCCGACGACTACGGCAAGGGCATCTACGCGCGGACCCAGATGTTCTACGCCGCGATGTCCTACTGGTTCCACGCTGACGAGGCCCGCCGGGCCGCCGGCGAGGAGGTCGCGCCGCTGAGCGACCGGATGGTCGACCTCCAGCGCAAGTACGCCGCGCTGCCCTACCTCGAGGGCACCCACATGTTCGCGTCGTTCGGGCACCTCGGCGGCTACAGCTCGGCGTACTACACCTACATGTGGTCGCTCGTGATCGCGAAGGACATGTTCAGCGCGTTCGACGCCGATGGCCCCGGCGACCTGTTCTCCGACGAGCGGCTCGCGGTCGCCACCCGCTACCGCGACGCGGTGCTCGCCCCCGGCGGCACCAAGGACGCCGCCGACCTGGTCGCCGACTTCCTCGGGCGCCCGTACTCGTTCGACTCGTACTCCGCCTGGCTCGCGCGCTGATCCGGAGGACAGCGCGGCCTCGGCGTGACACCCTCGGGCGAACCCTGAGAGGAAACCGTATGAAGAAGCGACTGGCGATGCTCATCGCGCTCGGCACGACCGTCCTGGCGCTGCTGCCGGCGGACCCGGCAGCGGCGCACACCGTGCGGTACGGCACGGTCTCGTCGTTCGGCCTGACGGCATCGGGGGGTGAGGCCGCGCTCGGCAGGGTCTCATCGCCGAACGCGGCCTGCGTGAACAACCGGAAGGTGAAGCTCTACCTGGTCCGTCCCGGTCGCGACCTCCAGGTCGGCGTGGACCGTCGTACGGGCGTCCCGTCCGGCAACGGGGACGGCTACTGGGTGGTACCGACGAACCTCCGTCCTGGCCGGAGCTACTACGCCGTCGTGGGCGCGAAGGACCTCGCGGCGGGGAGCCACCTGCACCTCTGCAAGGAGTACCGGACGTCGGTCGTTCCCTGGCAGCCCGCGTAGTCCTCTTGGTGTCTGCCCGTGGCTTGTGTGGGCGTTCAACGCCCGATACAGTAGCGATATATCGCGACATGATTCCGAAGGTCGCGACAAGGGAGGAAATCATGCATCGCTTCAACAAGAGCTTCGGCCCGTTCTGGGCCGCCGCCATGGGGGACTGCGGTCCCTACCAGCAGCATCGCCCGAGTCCGTGGGGCAACCCGTGGGAGCGCGGCTCCCATCACCGCGGCGGAGGGCCGGGCGGCCCGCCGCCGTGGCTCGCCGGCCTGCTCGGCATGGGTCGACCGGAGGGGACGCGCGGCGCTCGGGTACGACGCGGCGACGTCCGCTCGGCGATCCTCGACGTGCTCCATGCCGCCCAGCAGCGGGAGGAGTCGATCAACGGCTACCAGGTGATCCAGCAGATCACCGACAAGAGCGGCGGCGCCTGGCGCCCGAGCCCGGGCTCGGTGTACCCGACCATCCAGCAGCTCGAGGACGAGGGCCTGGTCGAGACCGACGACGAGCGCGGTCGACGTTCGCTGCGGCTCACGCCGGAGGGTGCGACCTACTGCGCCGAGCACGGCGACGAGCTCGCCGCGGTATGGGCGCCGTTCGAGGCCGCCGAGTCCGCGTGGCCGGGTGAGCACGCCGACATCAAGGCCGAGATCCCGCAGGTGATGAGCGCCGTCTGGCAGATCGTCACCTCGGGGGACGACGTCCAGCGACGCGCGGCGGTCGAGGTCCTCGTCGACGCCCGGCGCAAGCTCTACGGAATCCTCGCCGACGGGCCGGCTCCCGACGAGACCACCGACGACGAGTAGCAGTCGACCCACCCGCGGCGGCCACTAGGCTGCCGCGGGTGAGGTCTGTCGTCCGGAGAGCCGCCGCTGCCGTGGCCCTCGCGCTCGGCTTGGGGACGTGGGCGCCCTTCGCGGCCGCTGTGCCGGTGCCGGCCGCCGAACCCGTCGACCTCGGCGGGCAGCCGGTGGTCAGCAGCACCGATCCACGAGAGCCGACTCCTCTCGAGCCCGGTCTGTGGACCGTCTCGCTCGGTCCGGAGTCGCAGGCGCAGTTCTTCACGTACGAGCGGCAGATCGAGGACAGCACCGTCCACATCGGCGCGATCGGTGCGCCGGCCGGACCCGACGGCGAGGGACTCGAGCTCACCGCGACCGTCGCGGCGACCGAGGGCACCGAACCCGTCGACTGCGGCACCGATCAGTCTTCCACCGACTCTTCTGCCCCTTACGGGCTGGTCGGGGCGCAGGTGATCGCGGGCGACGAGGAGGACCACACCACCAACACTCCCTGCCGTTCGGCCGACACGGTGGAGCTCAGGCTCGCCCGCTACTCCGGCTACAACAGTGTCGACCTCCCGGTCGCCATCAAGATCGTCGAGGAAGCGCCGGTGTCCAGTGCCGAAGAGCCGCCCGAGAGCGAGGAGCTCGACTACCAGGTGCCCGATCCGACCGATCCGGCATCGACCCCCGCAGGAGCCCCTTCCTTCGACGAGGCGCCCGTGGTCGACGCGCATGACGGTCCGGTGACGCTCGACACCACGATCGCGGAGGGCACCGAGCTGCTCTGGCGGGTCCCCCTGGAATGGGGTGACCGTCTCGTAGCGCGCGCCGACCTGCCCGGTCTCCCCGAGGGCGAGGCCGAAGAGCTCGGCTCCCCGAGCGTCTACCTGAAGCTGGCGATCATCCAGCCGAGTCGCGATGCCTTCGTCCTGACTCGCGACGACGACAGCTCCTACGGCTACTACGGCACCCCCGAGGGCAGCGGCCTTGTCGCAGGGACCTACCCGCTCCGCTACACGAACCGCTACTCCTCCGACGTCGATCCCGTGCTGCCCGGCGACCACTGGGTCTCGGTGACCGCCGCGGCGGCGCCTGAGGAGCGGGCGGCGCTCGACGTCCCGATTCAGCTCACCTTCCAGGTCACCGGGAGCGACGCCACTCCTCCGACCTACAAGGGCGCCGTCCTGGCCCAGGGCGGCGGCGACGGTCCCGAGGGGTACTCGCCGGAGACGCCCTTCCTCGTCGGCGACGGTGAGTTCTCGGCAGTGGCGTCGGGCAACCCGTTCACGCCCGAGGGCGAGGACGGCGAGGGTTGGTGGGGGCTCCGACGCGGCGTCGGTCTCGGCCTCGGCGTGGTCAGCCTCGCCTGCTGTGCGGCCGGCGGGGTCTGGCTGACCCGTCGTCTGTCTAGCCGAGCAGCAACCAGCCGCTGACGGCGAGCCCGAGCAGGCCGACGACCAGGAGCAGCACGGGAGCGAGCACGCCGGCGGGGATGGGTGCCGCGGGCGACGGCAGCACCGTCTCCTCCTGCGTGCGTCGCGGAGGTGGCGGCGGTGGGGGCATCGTCGGCGCCGAGGCCGGTCCGGTCGTGGGGGGCGGGTGGGGCGCCGTCGCGCGCGGCAGGGTGTCGCCCGATCCGCCCGTGCCGCTCGGCAACGGCGGGAAGACCTCGGTGATCACGATGGGGTCGGCCGGGTCCGGCGGGAGCTCCAGCAGCCGCCGCAGCGAGGGGTGCGCGCGGAGCTCGGTCGCGCTCGGCCGGGCTGCCGGGTCGTCGGACGAAGTCGCCTCGATCAGGTCCACCACGGCGTCCCGCGCGGGGTCGCCGGTTCGCAGGCCGGCGATGTCGACGGCCGCCGGGTCTCGCGGCGGCTTGGTCGCGGTGAGCATCTCGAGGATCACTCTGCCGAGGGCGTAGATGTCCGCGCTGGCGTCGGGGTCGGCCCCGAGTTGCTGCTCCGGCGGCATGTAGCCGGGAGTGCCGATGACCATCGCGATGTGGGTCAGCCGCGCCTCGTCGGTGGGCACCGCGATCCCGAAGTCGGTGAGCCGCAGGTGCGGCACGCCACGTCCGGTCGGCTCGACCAGCAGGTTGCCGGGCTTCACGTCGCGGTGCACGATCCCCGCGGCGTGCACGGCCTCGAGCGCTTGGAGGGTCTGGTCGACGAGGCGGCCGATCCAGCGCGGCGGCAGCGCGCCGTACTTCCGGAGCAGCTGCGACACCGAGCCGCCGGCCACCAGCGGCATCGTGAACAGCACCCGGTCGTCGACCGCGGCCCACGACTGCGGCGTGACGATGTGGGTGTGGTCGATCCGCAGCGACTGCTCCCGCACGAACCGCAGCAGCATGGCAGCGTCGCTCTGGTTGAGCATCTTGGCGGCCTTCACCTGGCCGTCGACCCGGTCCCGCACCCGCCAGACGGTGCCCATGCCGCCGGAGGCGATCGGATCGATCAGCTCGTAGCGACCGGCGAACACCTCACCCATGGCCCGAGCCTAGTGGCGCGGGCCGGCGACGCTCAGGGGGTGACCTCGACAACCTGCCAAGGCCGAGGGACCGTCGACCTGTTGCCGGACGTGTCGACCGCGACGAGGCCGACCAGGTAGCGGCCCGCGGGGACCAGACGCCTGAACCAGGCACCGGTGCGCACCTCGCCCGGGCTCACGACGTTCGCGGGCAACCGGGCGAAGGAGGAGCCCCAGGTGCCGTTCCCCTGGAGCCAACGGTCGGTCGCCTGGTCCTGGACGGAGACGAGCACCGCGTCCACGCCGATGTTGTCCCTCGCGAACGCCCTCATCCGCAGCTTTCCGGTCCCGGTGAGGTCGGCGAAGCGGACGACCGGTGGGGTGCTGTCGACCCCGGCGCAGGTCGTCCAGATGGGGCGCGGTTCGGTCCAGGCGGTCGCGCCCTCGTCGAAGTCCTCGGGGCGAGGAACGTCGGTGACGCACCAATCGGACAGGTCCTGGTTGAAGGAGCGGGCACCGCTGAACATGAAGTCCATGTCGGTGACGTTGGAGACGTCCCAGTCCCCGAGGGGCTGGTTGAACCTGCGTGCGCCGGAGAAGGTGAAGACCATGAACTCGACCGAGGACACGTCCCAGCTGCCGATCGGTTGGTTGAAGCGGGAGTTCGCGAACATCACGGCGATGTCAGTGACGTTGGAGACGTCCCAGCTCCCGATCGGCCGGTTGAAGGCCGCTCCGTAGAAGGTCCTGTTCATGGACTCGACCGAGGAGACGTCCCAGGCGCGGAGGGCCCGGTTGAACGGAGTGTCGGCGAAGGTGAACGTCATGTCGGTGACGTTGGAGACGTCCCAGCGCCCGATCGGCTGGTTGAAGGGGGAATTCCAGAAGGTGGCGTAGAGGCTGGTGACGTTCGAGACGTCCCATCCGCCGATGGGCTGGTTGAAGTCGGAACGGAAGAACATCCACGACAGGTCGGTGACCTGGGAGACGTCCCAGTCGCCGATCGGCTGGTTGAACGGGGTTTCACTGAACATGTAGGACATGTCGGTGACCTGGGAGACGTCCCAGTCGCCGATCGGCTGGTTGAAACCCGATTCCTGGAACATGCCGAACATGTTGCGGACCGTCGGCGGAGGTTCGGCGACGGCGCCGAGGTTCTTCGCGCCCCGGAAAGCCTGAGCGGCGGTGCGGGTGTCGGTGGGCCCCCACTCGTCGACCGACAGCAGACCGACCGGCGGGTCCCGGAAGTCCCGGTAGTCCAGCGCGCCGAGCCGCCGGAAGGTGCCGGTGACCTCCACCTGGTGAGTCGACGCGCTGTCGGTGAAGGTGTGCGTGATCGGCCCGTCGTCAACGGCGTCGCGGACACCGGAGACCGTCCTGGTCGTGCCGTCACCCCAGTCGATCGAGACGTCGACGTCGCCGTACAGGTGCAGGACGGCTTCGGTCCCTTGCCAGGTGGTGACGAAGCGCGGGTCCGGATCGGCAGCGCGCGCCACCCCGGTCGGTGGTGCTGCGAGCAGCAGGCCTGCGAGCAGTGCGAGCACGGCGGCGCGCACCGCTGTGCCCGAGATTCGGTCCCCCATGGCTGGTCCCCTCTGTCGGCGCGATCCGGCGCCCCACCACGCTAGGCGCGCGTCCGCCGGTCGACCATCCCTTCCTCCTCGGAACTGATAACAAGCAAAGGGTCAGAGGTCGATCGCGCGATTCACCCACACCGAGTCGGTGACCATCCCGACCTTCTCGTACAGCGACAGCGCCCCGGTGCGCGAGTCCGTGGAGAGGCATGAGCTGGCGGCGCCGTGCTCCCGGCCGGCGGCGAACGCGGCGACGAGCAGCGCCTGTGCCAGCCCGCGGTGGCGGTGCTCCTTGTGGACGGCGAGCCGGGACACGTAGGTCTCCCGATTGCCGTCGATCTCGCTCACGGTGATGAAGACCGAGCCGACGACGGAGCCGTCGGGCGCCGCGACGACCTGCAGGTGCCACGGTTCGAAGCCGGGTCGCAGCCACACCTCGGCCGCGAAGTCCTCGAACGTCTGCTTGTCGCGCACCGACCACTCGAGGAAGGCGTCCTCGGTGACGTGCCAGACCTGTTCGCGGTCGGCCGCGGTGGCGACCCGGAGGACGTAACCGTCCGGCAGCGGGCGCTCCTCGATCGTGCGGCCGGGAGGCAGCCGCAGCACCCAGCTGGTCCACCGGATCCGGTAGCCCAGGGCGGCCAGCAGCCGGTCCCCCGGCGATCCTTCCGGCACCGGCATGCCCACCACGGTCGCCCCGCGGGACCGTGCGAGCTCTCGCACCCACGAGGCGAGCCAGGTGCCGATCCCGCGGCCGCGCACGTCGGGATGGACCGCGGCGTCGTACCGGTCGGCGCCCATGAGCTCGGCGTACGCCACGATCCGGTCGTCCTCGAGGACGGCGATCGAGCTGGCGCCGAGGTCGTACGACGGGCGCTGCCACTCCGCGATCAGGTCCTCCTCCTCGATCTCGACGGTGCCGATGTCGTGGAGCTCCTGGGCTGCGATCAGCGCGTGGACCTCGGTCGAGTCGGAGGGGACCAACGGGCGGGTCGTGAGGCTCGGTGGCAGGGAAATAGCAGACACCCGGGGGAGTCTGCTCCACCCGGGTGCGCTGCCGCGATCGGTTTTCGTGCAGGTCGATCAGGCGTTGCGGATCGCCGAGATGTCGAACTCGAGCTTGATCTTCTCGGAGACCAGGATGCCGCCGGTCTCGAGCGCGGCGTTCCAGGTGAGGCCCCAGTCCTTGCGGTTGACGGTGGTCTCGCCCTCGAAGCCGACCCGGAGGTTGCCGAACGGGTCCTTGGCGGAGCCGCCCTCCTCGAACTCGATCGTGACGGGGTGGGTGACGTCCTTGATGGTGAGGTCGCCGGCGATGGTCCACTCGTCGCCGTCGCGGCTGACGGCGGTCGAGGCGAACGTCAGCTCGGGGAAGTTCTCGACGTCGAAGAAGTCGGCCGACTTGAGGTGGCCGTCGCGGTCGGCGCTGCCGGTGGCGACGCTGGGGGCGTTGATCGTCAGCTTGACCCACGAGTTGGCCGGGTTGGCGGTGTCGATGTGGGCGGTGCCCTGCCACTCTTCGAACGAGCCGCGGACCTTGGTCACCATCGCGTGCCGGGCGACGAAGCCGAGCCGGCTGTGCGAGGTGTCGATGGTGTAGTCGCCGGCGATGTCGGTCAGTGCGGGGATGAGGGTCTCGGTCATGGTTCCTCCTGGGATCGGGTGATCGTGGTTGGTTGAACTCTCAATCAACTGAACCAAAGCGGACCATGGTCCTATTCCGTCGAAGATGATGTGACCTGGGTCACGTCGACGCAAGGGCGACGCAAAAACGCCGAGGGACCGCGTCCTCGATGGACGCGATCCCTCGGGTGGGACCGGCAGGCCGGCTTGCTGCTAGCGGTCGTGCGTCACGCCGCGTGGTGCGGCGCGACGGGCATCGCTGCGCCGGCCTCGATCCAGACAGCCTGCATGCGGGTGGTGCCTTGTGCATCGGTCACCGGGAGCCAGCGCATCTCGAGATGCGCGGGCTGGGGGACGCTCGACACCCGTTCAGTCATCGTCACGTCGTACATGGGCAACCTCCTGTTCACCGTCTGTTCACCAAGATACCACAGCCCCCACTTGGACCGACAGTTAACGGGCAGATGAGCGCCGCCCGCCCCACCTGGCGACCGACCGGTGCCTCAGGAGCGGTCGGTCCCTCCATTTCGCCGCTCGGCGCCGTCCGAATCCGCCACCGTCGCCACCGTCGCCGGCGGTCGTGCCAGCGTGGCGGCCAGCCGCGACTGCAGATCGGCGTCGAGGGAACCGCTCCGCAGCAGCTCCTCGAACAGCTCGCGCGGGTGTGCCTTCCTGCGCGGGGACATGAAGTAGCGCCGTTCGACCGACACGAGGTGGTCGAGCAGCCGGTGCACGGCCTCCCGGTCGGGACCCAGGCCCCGGGGTGTGTGGAGGTCGGAGCGGGGCGCGACCAGGAGCCCGGCCTCCTCGAGGGCGGTGACGTCGTCGGCGATGTACGTGTTGTAGATGTCCATCAACCGCCGGTCACGTTCCTCGTCGGCGAGCGACGGAGTGTCGAGGACGGCGTTCACGGCATCCCGCAGCCGCCCGCGTCTGCCGGCGAACTTCGCCTTCCGGCTCGCCATCGGCGAGGCCCACTTACGCAGGAACTCCTCGCTCGACCAGCAGTCGTAGTGGAGGACGTGCCACTCGGGGGACGGCTGTGCCACGACCCGCTCGCCGGCTCGGGTAAAGACGTTGTGGATGCTCAGCCGGAGGTCCAGGGTCGGCCGCATCCCGACCTTGCCCCGGATGTGGCCGTGGAAGTACTCGTGGAGGTGGGGACGCGGGATCACGCCGAGCCGAGTCAACCGGACCAGCTCCTCGGGGGTCGGCGTGCGCTTGAACCTGTCGACGGGGCCGTCCCAGTGGGCCCGGCTGACGGACTCCAGCACGGACAGGCGGGCCACCGGTGCGTCGCTCGACAGGAGCTCGTCGCGGTCGATGTCGAGCACCTCGTCCCCGTCGATGTGGAAGAGCCACCGCACGGAGTCGAACGGGCTCAGCAGGTAGCTCGCCGTGTTGGCGTTGACGATCTGGCGGACGTTCAGGTCGTCCGGCCGGTGGCCGCGCCAGTAGCGCTTGCCGGTGCGGACGACCGTGACCGCGTCGAGGCCCTCGAGGTACTCCCCGACGTCCGGAGCCGGCGCGTCCAGGAAGATGAACATGTGGTCCGCCCCGGCCGCGAGGTTACGGGCCACGAACTGCCGGACGTTGTCGAGGGAGTCCCAGAGGGTCGTCACCGTGCAGACCCGGCCGGCGGCGGACGGCTTCCCGGCATCACCTTCGGTCATGACAGGAACGGCGTGCCCGGACCGAGGGTGCGCTTCATGCGGACACCCTACGTGCGCGCGTTTCGGCAAGGGGCTCCGCCACGGCGGGAAGTACCGATCAAGCGCTTTGTGCCCGAATTCGGGCAGGAACTTGGCATTGGGTGGCCCAAGGGTCGATCATCGACGCGTGCCCGTCGATCCCCGTCTCGTGCGCCACGTCGTGGCGACGACCGGACTCGTGCCGGCCGACGCCACCCGGGTGATCGAGGACGTGCTGGCGTTCCACCACGAGCCGGTGGAGGCCTACGTGCGGCGTCGGCACGCCGAGCTCAAGCTCCGCGGTGCCAAGAACGCCGACATCTTCACCCTCCTGCGCGACGAGCTGGCCGACCGCCTGGTCGCGGCGCCCGACCTGTCCGAGCGTCAACTGCGCCGGATCATCTATGGATAGGAAACCTTGAACCATGTGCGGCATCGTCGGATACCTCGGCACCCACCAGGCGGCCCCGCTGCTCTTGGAGGGGCTCGGCCGCCTCGAGCACCGTGGCTACGACTCGGCGGGCGTGGCCGTGCTCGGCCCTTCTGGCATCCGGCTCGCCAAGCGGGCCGGGCGGGTGCGTGACCTGGGCGAGCAGCTGCCGAAGCGGTTCAGCGGCAAGGTCGGCATCGGCCACACCCGCTGGGCGACCCACGGCCCCGCCAACGACACCAACGCGCATCCGCACGCCGACAGCAAGGAGCTGGTCGCCGTCGTGCACAACGGGATCATCGACAACGCGGCGGCGCTGCGCGACGAGCTCGCCGCGGCCGGGGTCGACCTGGTCTCCGACACCGACACCGAGGTGATCGCCCACCTGGTCGCGCGCTCGGACGCCGACACCCTCGAGGACAAGGTGGCCGAGGCGCTGGGCCGGATCCACGGGACGTACGGCGTCGCGGTGGTCCATGTCGACTTCCCCGACCGGATCGTGGTCGCGCGCAACGGCAGCCCGCTGATCATCGGGGTCGGCGACAAGGAGATGCACGTCGCGTCCGACCTGGCGGCGCTGGTGCGCTACACGACAACGGTCGCCCACCTCGACGACGGAGAGATGGCGACCATCACCGCGGGCGGCTTCACGACGTACCGCCTCGAGGCCAGCGGTCTCTCCGCCACCGACCGGCGGCCCGCGATCGTCGACGTCGACCCGGCGGCCTACGACGCCGGCGAGCACGAGTCGTTCATGCACAAGGAGATCCTCGAGCAGCCGGCTGCCGCCGAGCGGGTGCTGCGCGGCCGGCTCGACGACCGGTTCGCCACCGGTCACCTCGGCGGGCTCAACCTCGACGCCCGCGAACTGCGGGCGATCCGCCGGGTCAAGGTGCTCGGGTGCGGATCTGCCTACTACGTCGGCCAGATGGGCGCCGAGCTGCTCGAGGACCTCGCGCGGGTCCCGGCAGATGCCGAGGCTGCGTCGGAGTTCCGCTACCGCAACCCGATCATCGAGCCGGACACCCTCTACGTCGCGGTCAGCCAGTCGGGGGAGACCATCGACACCCTCCTGGCGGTGCAGGAGATCCGGCGCAAGGGCGGCTACGTCATCGGCCTGGTCAACGTGGTCGGCTCGGCGATCGCCCGCGAGGTCGACGGCGGCATCTACCTGCACGCGGGGCCAGAGGTCGCGGTCGCGTCGACCAAGGCGCTCACCAACATGTTCCTGGGCTTCGCGATGCTCGCGCTCCAGCTCGGCCGGGTCCGTGACCTGTCGATCGCCGACGGCCGGCGGCTGATCGCCGGACTCGAGGCGCTGCCCCGCAAGATCGAGGAGATCCTCGCGACCGAGGAGCAGCTCGAGGCAGTGGCGGAACGGCTGGCCGAGGCCGAGAGCCTGTTCTTCGTCGGCCGGGTGCGCGGCTTCCCCGTCGCCCGCGAGGGTGCGCAGAAGTTCAAGGAGATCAGCTACCGCCACGCCGAGGCCTACCAGACCTCCGAGCTCAAGCACGGGCCGCTCGCGCTGATCAACCCGGACGTCCCGACGGTCGCGATCGTCCCCGACGACGAGCTGGTCGAGCGCAACGTGGCGGCCCTCCACGAGATCGCCGCCCGCGGCGGGCCGCTGGTCGTCGTCACCCACGAAGAGGTCTCGCTCGAGGGCCTCCCCGACGAGGGAGTCGAGCGGATCGTCGTACCCCGGAGCGAGCGGGAGCTCGACCCGATCCTGCTGACCGTCCCGCTGCAGCTGCTCGCCTACCACGCGGCGAAGCGACTGGGACACGACATCGACAAGCCGCGCAACCTCGCCAAGTCGGTCACCGTCGAGTAGGTGCTCAGACCGCCTTGCGCAGCCCGGCGTCCACGACGAAGTCGGAGCCGGTCGTGCTCGCCGACCGCGGGGAGGCCAGCAGTGCGATGACGTCGGCGACCTCCTGCGGCTCGATCAGCCGGCCGGTGGTCAGGCTCATCAGGTCCGGCGCGGCCTGGTCGAGCACGGTGTCGCGGTCATGGCCGGTCGCCGCGGCGAGCACGTCGGCCGCGCCGCCGTCCTTGGTCCACCACCACGTGCGCACCGGTCCTGGGGTCACCGTGTTGACGCGGACTCCGCGCGGGCCGTACTCCTCCGACAGCGCCTGGGTCAGGTTGCCGAGGCCGGCCTTGGCGGCGCCGTAGTCGACGTTGATGGCACTCGGGACGTGGGCGTGCGTGGAGGACACGTTCACGATCGAGCCGCCCCGCTCGAGCAGGTGCGGCAGTGCGGCTCGCACCGCCCGCACCGCGCTCAGCAGGTTGAAGTCCAGCATCGCGGCCCAGTCCGCGTCGTCGAGGAGGTCGAAGGAGAACCGCGGCATGGTGACGCCCGGCGGGGGCCCGCCGACGTTGTTGACCAGGACGTCGAGGCGACCGAACCGCTCGACCGCGGCGGCCACTGCCCGGCCCGGGCCGTCGATGCTGGCGAGGTCGGCCGGCACGTGGACGAGCGAGTCGTCGAGCGCCGCCTCGAGCCGGGGCGAACGGCTCCGGGACACCGCGACCACCGCCGCGCCCTCTGCGCGGAGGGTCAGGGCCGTCGCCAGCCCGATCCCCTGCGACGCGCCGGTCACCACTGCCACCTTGTCGTTCAGCATCAGGTCCATGTGTCCAGCGTGGCGGCCCGAGACGTGCGGCGCTGGCGGGGATCGGCCCTCGCTTGCGCGCGGGAAACGGACATCGCAGCCGCGGCGAGCGCCGGCCGTGGTGCACAGGTGACCCAGCGCACCGCGACGACGAATGCGCCAGGTGTTGCCTCCGCGACTACCGTTGTCGGGTGAATGACGTAGCACCTGACCCCGCCCCCACCGACGACGCCCCGGGTTTCGGCGACCTCGGCCTCGGCACCAAGGTGCTGAAGGCGCTCTCCGACGTGGGCTACGAGTCGCCGTCGGCGATCCAGACGCAGACCATCCCGCACCTCCTCGAGGGCCGCGACGTCATCGGCCTCGCCCAGACCGGCACCGGCAAGACGGCGGCGTTCGCGCTACCGATCCTCGACCGGCTCGACCTCTCTCAGAAGTCACCGCAGGCCCTGGTGCTCGCGCCGACCCGTGAGCTGGCGCTGCAGGTCTGCGAGGCGTTCGAGAAGTACGCGTCCACCACCAGGGGCGTGCACGTGCTGCCGGTCTACGGCGGCCAGGGGTACGGCGTCCAGCTCTCGGCGCTGCGGCGCGGTGTGCACATCGTGGTCGGGACTCCCGGCCGGATCATGGACCACCTCGACAAGGGCACCCTCGACCTCACTCAACTGCGGTTCCTGGTGCTCGACGAGGCCGACGAGATGCTCAACATGGGCTTCGCGGAGGACGTCGAGACGATCCTGGCCGACACCCCGGACTCCAAGCAGGTCGCGCTGTTCTCGGCGACGATGCCGAAGCAGATCCGGACGCTGTCGCAGAAGTACCTCCACGACCCGGTCGAGATCTCCATCGAGCGGAAGACCCGCACCGCCGACAACATCGCCCAGCGGTACCTCATCTGCAGCTACCCGCAGAAGGTCGACGCCCTCACCCGGATCCTCGAGGTCGAGAACTTCGAGGGGATGATCGTCTTCGTCCGGACCAAGAACGAGACCGAGACCCTCGCGGAGAAGCTGCGCGCCCGTGGCTTCGGCGCGACCGCCATCAACGGCGACGTGCCGCAGGCGGTCCGCGAGCGGACCGTCAACCAGCTCAAGGCCGGCAAGCTCGACATCCTCGTCGCCACCGACGTCGCCGCCCGCGGCCTCGACGTCGAGCGGATCACCCACGTCGTCAACTACGACATCCCCACTGACACCGAGTCCTACGTGCACCGGATCGGCCGCACCGGCCGCGCCGGGCGGAGCGGCGACGCGATCTCGTTCGTCACCCCGCGCGAGCGCTACCTCCTCAAGCACATCGAGAAGGCCACCCGGCAGCCGCTCACCCAGATGCAGCTCCCGAGCGTCGGCGACGTCAACGCCACCCGGCTGGCGCGGTTCGACGACCGGATCACGGCCGCGCTCGAGTCGCCGCAGATCGGGTTCTTCCGCGACGTGATCGGCCACTACGTCAAGAACAACGACGTCCCCGAGGCCGACGTCGCCGCGGCACTGGCGATCGTGCTCCACGGCGACAGCCCGCTGGTGCTGGAGGAGGCGCCCGAGCGCCCGAAGCGGGAGTACGACGACCGCGGCGCGCGCGACGGTGCTGACCGGGGCCGCGCCGACCGCGGTCCCCGTCGCCCGTCCGACAAGCCGATGGCGTCGTACAAGATCGCGGTCGGCAAGCGCCACCGGGTCGAGCCGCGTCAGATCGTCGGTGCCCTGGCCAACGAGGGCGGCCTCGGCCGCAACGACTTCGGCCGGATCACCATCCGGCCCGACTACTCCATCGTCGAGCTGCCGGCCAAGCTGCCCGGGCCGGTGTGGGAGAAGCTCAAGACGACGCGGATCAGCGGCAAGCTGATCGAGCTCCAGCGCGACTACGGCCCGCCCAACAAGGGCTCTCGCAAGCCCCGCGACTGACGCCGACCCGTCGCATCTGAACGCCGACCCGTCGCATCTGAACGCCGACCCGTCGCATCTGAACGCCGACCCGTCGCATCTGAACGCCGACCCGTCGCATCTGAACGCCGACCCGTCGCATCTGAACGCCGACCCGTCGCGTTCAAACGAGCCGGGTCAGCTCTCGACCGGCTGGTTCTGGTGCACGTCGACGCGCAGGATCCGCGCGGCGAGGTCGACCAGTGGTCCCAGCAGGAGGATGACGGCGATGGTGCCGGGGCCGATGGTGGCGCCCAGCAGCCAGCCGACCAGCGCGCCGCCGCCCTGGACCGCGCTGTAGCTCCACTTGAACGGCACCGGCGGGTCCCACGCCAGGCCGGCAGCCTCGGCGGGGCCGGCACCGGTGCGGCTGCCGAGGTACGCCGCGATGCCGAGCGCGAGCACCGGGAACGCGGCCACCAGCAAGGCGATCCGGGCCGGCCAGCCGTCGGGGGTCGTCATCAGGTCGATCGCCACCGAGACGGTCACGCCCACGAGCCCGACCTGCACGACGGTGCCGATGCCCGGGTAGACCTTCCGCGCCGCAGCGGCGGCGACGAAGGCCACGCCGACGAGCAGGTTGGCGAGCCAGAACGCCAGACCGGTCGAGAGCGCGATCCCGTTGACGAGCGTCGAGTAGCCGTCGGACCCGAGATCGGCCGTGAGCAACAGGGCGACCCCGACGCCGAGAACGACGCAGCCCCCGATCAGGAGGGTCAGCCGACCGAGCGAGGGCACCCGGTCACCCTAGGTCCGAGCGCAAGTCGACCGCGAGGACCGAGCGGGCGACGTCGCGCGAGGAGGTCGAATAGCGCCCACGGCTGAGCTTGCGAAGCCGCGGTAGCGCGTATCGAGACCCACGCGTATCGAGACCCATCCGTGGGCCACAATGCTCCGATGGGGGGATCGAGGTCGGCCGCGGCCGCCGCGCTGCTCGCGGTGGCCCTCACTGGCTGCGCCGCCACCGAGCCGGACACGTCGGGGGCGCCGGAGGAGGCAGCCCCGACCTCGACCGACGTGAGCCCGGACCGACCCGAGCGGTCCCAGCCGACCTCGCGCGCCGAGGGAGGCGCCCGCTTCGAGGTGCCGGACGAGGTGATCCTCCAGCAGCTGCGGTTGGCGGCCGAGCGGATCGCGCGGAACTACACCGCGCCGCCCACGCCGACGGCGACGCCGATCGACATCGATCCCGGCACCAACCGCGCTCTCGGCTACCGACTCATGCTCGACTTCGGGTTCGCCGAGCAGCAGTGGCAGTACCTCGACGCGCTCTGGCACCGCGAGTCCGGATGGAACCACCTGGCCGACAACCCGACGTCCAGCGCCTACGGCATCCCGCAGTCGCTGCCCGGCACCAAGATGGCCGTCGTGGGACCGGACTGGCGCACCAACCCCGAGACCCAGATCCGGTGGGGGCTGGCCTACATCGCCGCCCGGTACGGCTCACCCGAGCGCGCCTGGGCTCACTCGGAGCGGGTCGGCTGGTACTGAGTTGAATTGCGCGAGCATGTCGCTCCTTCGTCGCGCCACGCTGCCGCGCCGCAGGTGACGTGGTCTCGGGCCAGGGCGAACGGGCGACTTGCGGAGCGGCGCGCGGAAAGCGCGAGCTTCTCCGCTCCGGTCGCTCGTTCCTCGCTCTCTCCGCTACGGCGCCCGCGGTCTCCGCGACAGCCGCTTGGATCATCAAGCAGGCGGAACCAGAGACCTGACGAGGGTGACGACGTCGTCGGCGATGCCGCGCACGCCCGGGATCCGGGTCGCCCGCAGCAGCTTGTCGAGGATCGGGACCGCCTGGCGCACCAGCTGCCGGGTGCGGGTGCGGCCGGGGGAGCCGTCGTACACCCAGAACAGGACCATGCCCATCTGGACCAGCCACAACAGGAGCGGAAGCTCCTGGCGCAGGGCCGGCGCGACCTTCAGGTCGGAGCCCTCCACCACCCGGCGCATCAGGTCGATCGCCGCCTCGCGGGTCGGAGCCGACTCCGGGCTGAAGACCGACAGCGGACTGGTCGGCTCCGCCGCGTGCTTGAAGAACTTACCGGCGAACTCGTGGGACGACTCGGCGACGTCGAGCCAGATGTCGAGGACCGCCGACATCCGCTGGACGAACCCGGTCTCCGTCACCAACACCCGCTCGCAGCCCGCGACGTGGGCGGCGAAGATCTCGTCGTAGAACGCGAGGACGAGGTGCTCCTTCGAGCCGAAGTAGTAGTAGGCGTTGCCCACCGAGACCCCGGCCTCCCGCGCGACTGCCCGCATCGTGGTGGCGTCGTACCCCCCGGTCCGGAACAGCTTGGTCGCTGCCGCGACGATCGCCGCGCGGGTCTGCTGCGACTTGGAGGACGAGCCTGCGTCGGCTGCGGCTGCGGCTGCGGCTGCGGCTGCGGCGGCGTCGGGGTCGGTCACGTCGCCAACCTAGCGGCGCTGCTGGGCGGCCCAGGCGTCCAGCTGGGTCTCGTAGGCGCGGACCCGCTGGTCGTCGACGACGTGCCGGTGCCGCATGGCCGAGAAGACCTTCACGTTGATGACGTGGATCAGGCCGAGGACCAGCAGCACGACTCCGACCTTGAGGCTCAGCGACTCGATGAGGCCCTCTGCCGTGCCCACCTGGCCGCCGGCGCGGAGGTAGAGCAGCACGAACCCGACGTTGAGCAGGTAGAACCCGACGACGAGCAGCCGGTTGGTCGCGGTCGCCACCGCCTCGTCGTCGAAGACGTCGGCCAGGAACACCTGTCCGTTGCGGGCCAGGGTGCGACCCACCCAGACGATGACGGGCAGGCAGACGACGACGTAGAGCAAGTGGTTCGCGAGCGTCCAGTTCACGGCTACTCCTAAAGTTGAACGTGTTCAAATCGTGATGAGGCGACTGTATCCCATGTTTTGAACGCGTTCAACTCCGAGGATCAGACCGGCAGCGCGAGCCCGTTGTCGGCGGCGGCCAGCTCGCGGTCGCAGGCGGCCGCGGCCACCTGCCCGCTCGCCGCCGCGACGAGGACGGACGACATCGGCATCGGCAGCCCGGGCGCCTGGGCGATGTCGCCGGCCGCGTAGACGCCGGGGCGACTGGTGCGGCCGAACGCGTCGACGAGGACCGCGCCCATCGGCGACCGGTCGAGGTCGAGCTGCTCCGCGAACGGCGCGGCCTGTGCCCAGCCCGGTCCGACGAAGAGGCCGCCGAGCTCGAGCACCGGGCCCCCGGCGAGCTCGACGCTGATGCCGAGCGGGCCCCGGCACACGCCCACCACGGGATCGGTCCGCACGTCGACGTCCATCCGCTTGAGCGCACCGGCGACGGCCTGCTCGAGCTCGGCTCCGTTGGTGAGGACGACGAGCCGGCTGGCGATCCGCTCGAGCATCGCCGCGCGCAGCGGCACGCTGGCCTCCGACCCGAGGATGCCGACCGGCGTGCCGGAGAACTCGTAACCGTGGCAGTAGGGACAGTGCGCCACGACGTCGCCCCACAGCGCGTCGAGACCGGGAATGTCGGGCAGCGTGTCTGCGGCGCCGGTCGCGAGCAGCACCCGGCGGGCCGCGACCTCGCTTCCGTCCAGGGTGTGGAGGGTGAAGGCGCCGGGCGCGCCCTCGATGGCGGTCACCGCCTGCTCCTTGAGCTCGACCGCCGGGTAGCGCTCCAGGTCCGCGCGGGCGGCGGCGCGGAGCTCGGCCGGTGGGGTCCCGTCGTGGCCGAGGAAGTTGTGCATCTCGGCGGCCGGGTCGTTGCGGTAGCGGTCGGTGCCGAACACCGCGACCGGGCGGTTCATCCGCCCCAGCGTGAGCGCCGCCTGCAGCCCGGCGGCTCCTGCGCCGACCACCGCGACGTCATACGTTGTGTTGTTCATCGGACTCTCCCTTGGCTGAAGACTTGTGCTGGTCAGCAGCCTGTGACTTCATGTCAACATGAAGTCAAGCCGCAATGAGATCCGCTGGTCCGTAGGGGAGCTGGCGCACCGGTTCGAGCTGCCGACCCACGTGCTGAGGCACTGGGAGACGATGGGGCTGCTCGCGCCCGAGAGGGATGCCGCCGGGCGGCGGCGCTATCGCGAGGACGACGCCTACCGGGTGGCGGCGATCGTCTCGAGCAAGGCAGCGGGGATGAGCCTCGACCAGATCCGCTCGCTGCTCGACGCCGGCGCCGACGACCGGCGGCAGATCCTGACCGACCACCTGGCGGACCTGGCCGCGCGGATGGCGGAGATGGAGCGGTCGCGGCACCTGACCGAGCACGCGTTGGAGTGCCGCGCCCACGACGTCGCGAACTGCCCGAACTTCCGGGCGCACGTCGCGGACCTGGTGGCCGGCACCCGCCGCGGGCTGCACCCCGGCCGCCACCCTGGCCCTGGCCAACACCTGCCTGCACGTGCTTGAGTGACCCGCGTCACATTGGTACGGCCCGTACCCAGGGCCGCCTTCATGGGGAAGGTCCATCCATGTCAGCACTCGCTCCCTCCCGGCTCCGCGGCCGTCTGCCCAAGAGACTCCGGCTGTTGCTCGCCGGCGTCGTCCCGGTCCTGGCGGCGCTGGTCCCGCTCGGCGTCCAGGCGCCGGCGCAAGCGGCCGGGCCGTCGTACGTCGCCCTCGGCGACTCCTACGCCTCCGGCGTCGGCACCCGCAGCTACATCGACGACGGCACCAGCTGCCAGCGTTCGACGTACGCCTATCCCTACCTACTCGCCCAGCAGAAGGGGTACACCCTCAACTTCAAGGCCTGCTCCGGTGCGACCACCTCGACGGTCACCAACAGCCAGCTGAGCGCGGTCGTGTCGACGACGAAGTACGTCACCATCTCCGTCGGCGGCAACGACGCCGGCTTCTCCAGCGTGATCACCGAGTGCGCGCAGCCAGGCTGGATGTCGAACTGCGACGGCGCGGTCAACACCGCGCAGTCGTTCATCAACAACACGCTCCCTGGCCGGCTCAACACGCTCTACGCCTCGATCAGGTCGCGGGCGCCGAGCGCCGTCGTCGTGGTGACCGGCTACCCGCGGGTGTTCATGGGCGAGGACTGCAACGCCGGCACCTGGTTCTCCCCGTCCGAGCAGACGCGGCTCAACCAGACCGCGGACCTGCTCAACGGCAAGCTGTCCGCGGCCGCCGCGGCCAGGGGGTTCAAGTTCGCGAACCCGACCAGCCGGTACATCGGGCATGCCGTCTGCGACGACGTGGAGTGGATCAACGGCCTGTCCAACCCGATCAGCGAGAGCTACCACCCCAACCGCCTCGGGCAGTCCTCCGGCTACACGCCGCTGGTCAGCCCGTTGCTGGTCGGCGCTGCCTGACGAGCCACGGCAAGGCGGGTCGGCAGCGGCTGGTAGAACCGTCGCATGCGACGGATCTCGGTGGCGCTGCTGACCTGCCTGCTCGTGCTCGCCGGTTGCAGTGACGACGGGGACGACGTCGACCAGGCGGGCGCGGACGAGGCGGTGGACCGCCTCGCCGTGGGTCTCGTCGACCCGAGCGGGGCCGGACTGGCGGAAGTGGGCTTCGTCGGCGGCAAGAACCGGCCGATCGCGCAGCGGTACGCCGACGTCGTCGAGGGCATGGACGGCATCGAGCCGGCCATCGAGCCCGGTGCCGTCGAGGTGGACGGGAGCACGGCCACGGCAACCCTCACCTGGACCTGGCAGGTGGTCGAGTCCGAGGAGCCCTGGACCTACGAGACGACCGTCGAGCTGGAGAAGGCGGGCGGCGAGTGGGCGGTCGCCTGGGTGCCGACGATCATCGAGCCGAGCCTCGCCGACCACGAGGTACTCGACGCCACCACCATCCCGGCCACCCGCGGCGAGATCCTCGGCGCCGGGGGCGAGGTCATCGTCACCGACCGCCCCGTGGTGCGGTTCGGCATCGACCGGGTGCGGGTGAGCGACGCGGAGGCGGCCGGCTCCGCCCGGGCGCTCGCGGAGCTCGTGGGCGTCGACGTGGCGCCGTACGTCCGCGCGGTGCGTGCCGCCGGCGACCGTGCGTTCGTCGAGGCGATCTCGTTCCGCAGGGCGGAGGTGCCGGCCGAGGTGCTCGCGAGCTACGAGGGCATCGCCGGTGCCGTCGCGCTCGCCGACGACATCTCGTTGGCGCCGACGCGGGAGTTCGCGGCGCCGATCCTCGGTCGGGTCGGCCCGGTGACGGCGGAGATGATCAAGGAGGATCCCGACCGCTACCGGGTCGGCGACATCGCGGGGATCAGCGGCCTGCAGGCGCGGTACGACGAGCAGCTCGGTGGATCGCCGGGCCGGCTGGTCGAGGCGGTCTCGGAGACCGAGTCCGGTCCGGCGCGCGACCTGTTCCGCGTCCAGGAGTCCGACGGCGACCCGCTCGAGCTCACGCTCGATCCGGACCTGCAGACGGAGGCGGAGGCGCTGCTCGCCGACGTCACGTCCGCCAGCGCGCTGGTCGCGATCCGGCCCAGCGACGGCGCCATCCTCGCGGCCGCCAACGGGCCGGGCACCGGAGGACTGAACTTCGCCACCTACGGACAGTTCCCACCGGGCTCGACGTTCAAGATCGTCAGCAGCCTGGCCCTTCTCCGCGCCGGCCTCACGCCCGACAGCACGGTGAGCTGCCCCCCGACACTGACGGTCGACGGCAAGGAGTTCGGCAACTACAGCGACTACCCCAGCTCGGCCAACGGGGAGATCCCGCTCCGCACCGCGGTCGCCCAGTCCTGCAACACCGCCTTCATCGGCGCCCGCGACGAGCTCTCCGCCGACGACCTGGCGGACGCCGCCGCGAGCCTGGGCCTCGGCGTCGACCACGACCTCGGCTTCCCCGCCTACTTCGGCAGCGTCGAGCCGCCGGCGAGCGAGACCGAGGCGGCTGCGGACCTGATCGGTCAGGGCACGGTCCTGGCGTCCCCGATGACGATGGCCGCCGTGATCGCCACCGTGCGGGAGGGGCGGCTCGTCGTACCCCGCCTGGTCGAGCAGGTCGACGTCTCCGACCACGACCACGCGCCGCTCACCGGCGAGGAGGCCGCGGAGCTGCAGGACATGCTGCGGGCGGTGGTCACCGAGGGCAGCGGCAGCCAGCTCGCCGACGTCCCGGGCCCACCGGTGATCGCGAAGACCGGCACGGCGGAGTTCGTCGGCGCGGACGGCACCGTGCAGACCCATGCCTGGATGGTCGCCGCCCAGGGCGACCTCGCCGTCGCGGCGTTCGTCGAGGTCGGCGAGTCCGGCTCCCGCACCGCCGGTCCGATCCTCGAGGAGTTCCTGCGCGCTTCTTCGGTGGTCGAGTAGGCCGAGCGCTCTGGCGCGAGGCAGTATCGAGACCGCGGCGGATGTCAGCCCCAAGGTGGGTGGCCACAGTTGCGGGGTCTCGATACGCCCTCGCCTGGCGGCTCGGGCTACTCGACCACCGGCGGAGCGGAGACACTCTCGGGCCATCAAAAACAAGCAGGCCCCGCGCCGCATGGGGTCAGCGTCGGGGCCTGGTCGCGTCGAAAGTGCTCCCTCCGAGACGACACACTAACGATAGCTCGGCAACGGGGCCTGTACACAGGTTTCGGGTGAAGATTTTCAGCGCCGGGCGGGGCTCGGCGGGCGAAGTTTCGATGGCGGTGCCAGAGTGGCTCCATGAGCTCCGAACCGCTGCACCTCGACCGTCGTCAGCTCTTCATCGGGGGCGAGTGGCGCCCGGCTTCGGGGGGCGGTCGCTTCGACGTGATCGACCCCGCGGACGGGTCGGTCCTCACCGATGTCGCGGACGGCACGGTGGACGACGCAAAGGCCGCGCTCGACTCTGCCGTGGCCGCGCAGCCGGCGTGGGCGGCGACCGCGCCGCGCGACCGCGGCGAGATCCTGCGCCGGGCGTTCGACCTGGTCAACGCCCGGGCCGACGACCTGGCGCTGCTGATGAGCCTGGAGATGGGCAAGACCGTGGCCGAGGCCCGCGGCGAGGTGACGTACGGCGGCGAGTTCCTCCGCTGGTTCTCCGAGGAGGCAGTGCGGATCCACGGGCGCTGGATGCATGCGCCGGCCGGAGGCAGCCGGCTGCTGACCGTGAAGAAGCCGGTCGGGCCGTGCCTGTTCATCACGCCCTGGAACTTCCCGCTCGCGATGGGCACCCGCAAGATCGGGCCGGCGGTGGCGGCCGGCTGCACCATGGTCGTGAAGCCCGCCAGCCAGACGCCGCTCACGATGCTGCTGCTCGCCGACCTGTTCGCGGAGGCCGGCCTGCCGGACGGTGTGCTCAACGTGCTCACCTCGCACAGCTCCGGCGAGGTGAGCGAGGCGCTGATGGCCGATCCGCGGCTGCGCAAGGTGAGCTTCACCGGCTCCACCCCGGTCGGCAAGGTGTTGGTGCGGCAGTCCGCCGACCAGCTGCAGCGGGTCAGCATGGAGCTCGGCGGCAACGCCCCGTTCCTCGTGTTCGGCGACGCCGACATCGACGCGGCGGTCGACGGCGCGATGGTCGCGAAGATGCGCAACATGGGCGAGGCGTGCACGGCCGCGAACCGGTTCCTCGTCGAGGAGTCGGTGGCCGAGGAGTTCGCCGAGAAGCTGGGGAAGCGGATGGGCGCGCTCCGGCTCGGCCGCGGACAGGACGACGGGGTCGACGTGGGTCCGCTCATCGACGACAAGGCGGTCGCCGACGTCGGTGCGCTCGTCGACCAGGCGGTCGGGGCCGGGGCCCGGGTCGTGACCGGCGGCAGCGCTCCGGACGGGCCGGGCTTCTTCTTCAGCCCGACGGTCCTGGCCGACGTGCCGGCCGACGCCGACGTCAACACCCAGGAGATCTTCGGTCCGGTCGCTCCGATCACGACCTTCGCGAGCGAGGAGGAGGCGGTCGAGCGGGCCAACGCGACCGAGTACGGCCTGACGGCGTACGTCTTCACCCGCGACCTGTCCCGCACCATCCGGATGGCGGAGTCGCTGGAGTTCGGAATGGTCGGCGTCAACTCCGGACTGGTCTCCAACCCCGCCGCACCGTTCGGCGGGGTCAAGGCCAGCGGCTTCGGCAGGGAGGGCGGCTTCGAGGGCATCGAGGAGTACCTCGACACGACGTACGTCGCGCTGCCGGCCGGCTGAGCGCCTGAGCTGCCGGGCCATGCGCCTCTACGGGCCGATCAACGAGAAGTACGAGGAGTTCGCTTCGTACGCCGAGGACTCGCCCTGCCTGCAGTCGTGGGCCTACGGCGTCGCCGCGGACAGCGAGATCCAGGAGTGGCTGTCGACCCTGCCGGAGCCGAAGCAGCAGCCGAACCTGGTGTTCGCGGCCGCGCGGTGGCACGGGCTCGACGCGCCGGCGCCGTACGAGGCCCTCCGGGAGGCGCTGCTCACGGACGACGGGAGGATCCGGGCGACGATCCTCGCCCGTGCCACCCAGACCAACGAGGCCGGCCGGATGGCGACGCTGCTCCCGGCGATCGCGCACGCGGCCGGCGGGCGGCCGGTGGCGCTGCTCGAGGCCGGGGCCAGCGCCGGGCTGTGCCTCTACCCGGACCGGTGGGGCTACCGGTGGTCGACCGCCGACGGCATCCGCACCGCGGGACCGGCGGCGCCGACCCTGCACTGCGAGGTGACCGGCCCGGCGCCGCTGCCGGACGCGGTGCCGACGGTCGGCTGGCGCGGGGGCATCGACCTCAACCCGCTCGACGTCACGTCCGAGGACCACATGTCGTGGCTGCTCACCCTGGTCTGGCCCGAGCACGAGGACCGCCGCGCCCAGCTCGCGACCGCCATCGAGGTGGCGCGCACCGACCCGCCGGACCTCCGGCGGGGCGACCTGGTCGAGCTGCTGCCGGCGCTGGTCGACGAGGCAGGTCAGGCCGTCGGCCCGGACGGCGTGGTGGTGGTGTTCCACTCTGCCGTGATCGCCTACCTCGACGACGGGGCGCGGACGGCGTTCGCCGACCTGATGGCCGGCCTGGTCGCGGCCGGCCGGTGCCGGTGGGTCAGCAACGAAGGCCCCAATGTGCTCAAGGGCGTCACCGCGGCCGGTCCGATGCCGCCGACCGGTCAGTTCGTGCTCGGGCTCGACGGCCGCTCGGTGGGCCACACCCACGGGCACGGCCGCACTCTCCACTGGTGGTAGTGCAGGTCAGCCCTCGGGCGACTTTTCGGCGCTCCCGGGCACGACCTCACGCGAGGACGACGACGAGGTGTCGACGGCCGACTTGAGCATCGACTGCAGGTCGACGCCGGTGGCGGTCTTGAGCATCTGCAGCGTCTGGGCGACGTTGTCGACGACCTGCTTCGGCAGCGCGCCGGCTCCGTCGGTGGAGAGCACGGTCAGGTTGTCGATCGCGCTCATCGGCGCGGCGACCTCCTTGGCGATCTGCGGGAGCACCTCGATCAGCATCTGCAGCACCGCGGCGTCGTTGTAGTGGGCGAACGCGTCGGCCCGCTTGTCCATCGCGGCGGCCTCGGCCTGACCGACGGCCAGGGTGGCGGCGGCCTGCGCGTCACCTTCCAGCTTGGTCGCGTCGGCGAGGGCGGATCGGCGGGCCTTCTCGGCCTCACCGGTGAGCCGGGTCTCCTCTGCCTTGGCCTCGGCGGCGGCGATGGTGGCGGCCCTGCGTGCCTCGGCCGCCTTGATCTCGGCCGTCCGCTTGGCCTCGGCCTCCGTCTCGACGCGGTAGCGGTCCGCGTCGGCCGGCTTGCGGATCTGGGTCTCGAGCTGGCGCTCGGTCAGCGCGGCCTGGCGGACGGCGACCTTCTCCTGCTCGGTGAAGATCGCCTGGTCTCGGTCGGCCTGCGCCAGTGGCCCTGCCGCTGCCGCCTGGGCGGCGGCGGCGTCGGTCTCGGCCTTGATCTCGGCCTGCTTGAGGGCCAGTGTCCGCTGGGCGATCGCGATCTGCTGCTCGGCGGCGATCTGCGCCTGCTCCGCGGCCTGGCGGGCGTTGGCCTCGGCGATCCGGGCCTCCTGGCTGACCCGCGCCGCCTCCGGTCGACCGAGGTCGGCGAGGTAGGTGCCGTCGTCGGTCACGTCCTGGATCTGGAACGCGTCGAGGATCAGGCCCTGACCGGTCAGCGAGCTCTCCGACTCGTCGGCCACCCGCTGCGCGAACGCCGCCCGGTCGCGGATGATCTGCTCGACGGTCAGGCCACCGACGATCGAGCGCAGCGCACCGGCGAGCACCTCCTGGGTGAACGTCTCGATGTCGGCCTGCTGGCTGAGGAAGCGCTGCGCACCGAGCCGGATCTGGTCGGCGTTGCCGCCCACCTTCACGATCGCCACGCCGTCGAGATTGAGCTTGATGCCCTGGCCCGAGACCGCCCCGCGGATCTGCACCGAGATCCGGCGGCTGGAGAGGTCCATCGTGGCCAGCTTCTGGATGAACGGCACCACGAAGACGCCGCCGCCGAGCACGACCTTCTGGCCGGAGAGGTCGGTGGTGAGCTGCCCGGTCTCCGGGTTGAGGACCGCCTTGCCCTTGCGCCCGGTGACGATGAACGCCTGGTTGGGTCCGGCCACCTTGTAGCGGCTGGTGACGAGCAGCACCAGCAGCACGAGGAGTACGACGACGCCGATGATCGGCCCCACGACGTTGAGATCCATAAGACCGATTCCTTAGCTCTCTGAGGAGTGGTTGTCGGGACTGGGGCTCCACACCGGGGCCACGGTGACCGCGGTGGGTGACAGGACGCCGGTGATGCTGACCTCGGCACCCGTCTCGATCGGGAGCAGCGAGCTCGCGTTGCACTGCATCACGTGACCGCCGACGCTGACCCGGATGACGCCGTAGCTCTCCCCACCGGGGATCGTGGTCAGCACCCGTCCGACCAGGCCCACGGTGTCCCCGATCGAGACGGTGCCGTCGCTCGGCCCGTCCTTGATCAGCCGGGTCAGCCACCACGCGAACCAGCCGACGACGACGCCACTGATGCCACCGATGGCGAGCACCGGGACGTCGGGCAGACCGGCGCCGTCGGCGGCCGCCGCGCCGAAGCCGAACGCGGAGATGAAGCCGCCCAGCACGGCGGTCGAGAACACGTCACCCTCGAGGGCGTTGAGCGCGCCCCCGAACGCGGCTTCCAGGTGGTCGCCGACCAGCAGCGAGAGCACCACGAGTCCCAGGCCGACGAAGCCCAGGACGAGGAAGACGGTCACGTGTTCTCCGGAGGAGTAGCGGTCGGACTCCGGATCGTATCCGGACCGCGGGGTGACCGATCGTCCTAGTCGTGCGCGTGCGGGTCGAACCCCTCCGGCGCCCGGTCGAGGAAGGTGGTCACGGACCTGACCCGGCCGGCGTCGTCCACGACGAGCACATCGGTGCCTTCCGCGAACGACGCGTCGCCGCGGATCAGCTCCCAGCGCACCCGCGCGCGGTCGTGGTGGACGTCCGGCTCCGCCCGCGCGAGGAACGCGACATCGCCGAGGTGGAGCACGAAGTCGCCGGCGAGGGACAGCAGCTCGTCGATCCCGTGCCGGGTCCCGATCGGTGCGACGTAGTCGACGTCGGGCGTGAACAGCTCGTCGGCCCGTCGCCGCTGGTCCTCTCCGGGGTCCGCGTTCCAGAAGTCGAGGTAGCGCGCGACGGTGGTCGGGACGTCGGTGGTCGTGGTCATGGCTTTGCTCCTGTCGTCGGTTGCGGGATCTCCGCGAGCCGACACGATCCGCCGCGCGCGTGCCGTCTGTCGATTACCTCGCGGGTAGTTGATCGTCGGCGGGTGCCGGGAGAACCTGTGCCGCATGACGATCACCGAGGAGCCGGTGGGGCAGCTGCTCCGCCAGTGGCGGGAGCGCCGCCGTCGCTCCCAGCTGGACGTGTCGCTCGCCGCGGACCTGTCCGCGCGACACCTCAGCTTCATCGAGACCGGCCGCGCCGTCCCCAGCCGGACGATGATCGAGCGGATCTGTGAGGAGCTCGAGGTGCCGCTGCGTGACCGGAACGACGTCCACCTGGCGGCCGGCTTCGCCCCGGCGCACACCGAGCGACCGCTCGAGGACCTCGGCGTCGCTCGGTCCGCGGTGGCCGCGGTCCTGGAGGGGCACCTGCCCTACCCGGCGGTCGCCGTGAACGTCCGCTGGGAGCTGATGGCGGCCAACCCCGCGGCCCACTTCCTTCTCGACGAGCTGCCGGCCGGTCTGGCCGGTCCGCCGCTCAACATGCTGCGCGCGACGCTCCATCCCGACGGCCTCGCCTCGCAGGTGCGCAACTACGGACAGTGGCGCGCGCACGTCGTACGCCGGGTCCGGCGGCAGCTCGAACGCACCGCCGCCGACGGATTGGCCGAGCTCCTCGCCGAGATCGAGTCCTACCCGGTGCCGGCGACGGGCCAGGAGACGGCAGCCGGGCCGGACGGCGACCTGGTGACGCCGCTGCTGCTGCGGACCGGCCACGGCGACCTCGCGCTGTGCTACGCCATGACGGTGTTCGGCGCGCCCCGCGACGTCACGCTCGACGAGGTCGCCATCGAGACGTTCTTCCCGGCCGACCACGCGACCAGGGAGCTGCTGCGATCGCTTGACTTCAAGTTAACTTGAACTCGTCTACTGGATCCATGAGAGCGATCCAACTTCACGAGTTCGGCCCCGCAGTCAACCTCGTCCTCGACGAGCTGCCGGACCTCAAGCCGGGGCCCGGCCAGGTCCGCATCGCCGTCGCGGCGGCCGGCGTCCACCTCCTCGACGCCACGCTGAGGCGCGGCGAGCCGGGACCGATCCCGGCTCCGACGCTGCCGACCATCCCGGGACGCGAGGTGGCCGGCGTCGTCGACCAGGTCGGGCCGGGCGTCCACGACGGCTGGCTGGGCCGCAGGGTCGTGGCGCACCTCGGACCGGTGCCCGGCGGGTATGCCGAGCAGGCCGTCTGCGACGTCGACCTCGTCTACGAGGTGGCGGACCAGGTCGGCCTGGCCGACGCGATCGCGGCGGTCGGCACCGGCCGTACGGCGCTCGGGGTGATCGAGCTCGAGCCACCGACCGCCGACGACGTCGTGCTCATCCCGTCCGCCGCGGGTGGCCTCGGGTGGCTTCTCGCCCAGGCGGCGCTCGAGGTCGGGGCCCGGGTGGTCGTCGCCGCGCGCGGCGCCGAGCGGGCCGCGAAGCTGGCCGAGCTCGGCGCCCACCTCGTCGTCGACTACGGCGAGGAAGGCTGGGAGCAGCAGGTGCGGGCGTCGTACGACGGCGTCACCCTCGTCTACGACGGGGTCGGCGGTGCTGTGGGACGGACCGCGCTCGAACTGCTCCGCCCCGGCGGCAAGCTGGTGATGTTCGGGTACTCCTCCGGTACGCCGACCAGGCTCACCACCAGCGACCTGGTCGACCGGGGGATCACCGCCGGCTGGTCGCTCGGCCCGCGGATGACCGCCCTGCCGGGTGGGATCCCCGGCCTCGCGTACCGTGCGCTGGAGCGGGTGGCGGCGGGGCGGTGGCGGCCACTGGTGTCGACGTACCCCCTCGGTGAGGCGGCCCGGGCACACGCCGACCTCGAGGAGAGGCGGGCGCTCGGGAAGGTCGTCCTGGAGCCGGCGCCGATGAGTTCGAGGCCCACTGTCCGTCCCTACCTACAGACTGATCTCGAGGAGACCCGATGACCGACCAGCTGATAGCGCCGACGCCGGCGCCCGAGGAGCCGCCGACGCCTGCGGCGTCCCGGCTGCCGCGCGCGCTGTCGCCGTTTCGGCACCCCGCCTACCGGCGGCTGGGCAGCGCGCTGGTGCTCAGCACCTTCGCCGGTGGGGTGTGGGTCGTCGCGCTGGTGTGGGAGGTCATCCGGATCGGCGGCGGCGCGAGCCAGCTGTCCGTGGTGTCGACGGCCGGCGCCGTCGGCGTGCTCCTCCCCGCCCTCCTCGGCGGCGTGGTCGCCGACCGGGTCCCGCAGAAGCTGATCCTGCTGGCGGTCGCCGGACTCGAGCTCACCGGCATGGCGGTCGTCGCACTGCTGTCGTGGACCGACATGACCCAGGTCTGGCACCTCGCGGTGGTGTCGTTCGCGACCGGCATGGGACTGGCGTTCTACTACCCGGCCTACTCCGCGTGGCTGCCGGCGCTGGTCCCCGAAGAGGACCTGATGGCCGTCAACGGGTTCGAGGGCATGGTGCGGCCGACGGTCGGCCAGGCGCTCGGGCCGGGTCTCGCCGGCGTGGTCGTCGGTGGGGTCTCCACGTCGGCGGCACTCGGGCTCGCGGCCGGATTCCACCTGGTCGGCCTGCTGGTGCTCGCGACGGTGCCGCTGACCGCCGTACGACGCGAGCGCGCCGACGACGAGACGACGAGCGACGCCCACCCGATCGCGACCGCGCTGTCCGACATGCGCGAGGGCTGGGTCTACATGGTCCGCACGCCCTGGCTGCTCGCGACGCTGCTGTTCGCGTCGATCATGATCCTGGCGATGATGGGCCCGTTCGAGGTGCTCATCCCGTTCCTGATCAAGGACAAGCTGGGCGGCGGCCCGGGCGACCACGCGATCGTGATGGCCGCCTTCGGCATCGGGGGCGCGGTCGGGTCGATGGCGATGGCGTCGATGCAGATGCCGCGGCGCTACCTGACCTGGATGAACCTCATGTGGGGCGTCGGCGCCCTGCCGCTGCTGGTGATGGGGTTCGCCACCGAGGTGTGGATGGTCGCCGCCGCCGGCTTCGCGCTGGGCGCGTTCTTCTCCGCGCCGATGGTGATCTGGGGGACCCTGCTGCAGCGCCGGGTGCCGCCGCACCTGCTCGGCCGGGTGGCCTCCCTGGACTTCTTCGTGTCGGTCAGCCTGATGCCGGTCTCGATGGCGATGGCCGGACCGGTCGCGGAGTGGCTCGGCCTGCGTGCGACGTTCGCGATCGCCGCGATCGTCCCGGGGGTCGCGGCCGCGCTGGCGATCTGGCTGGCCAAGCTGCCCGCTGACGAGCTGGCGCACCCGCTGAGAGACGAGCCCGAGCCGGAGCCGGTCGCGTCGCTCGTCGAGTAGCCCGAGCGCTCTAGCGCGAGGGCGTACCGAGACGGCGCAACTGTGCCTTCAGCCGTCCCCAAGGTCGGCGGCACAGTCACCGGGTCTCGATGCGCACGTCACGGCTTCGCAAGCTCAGCCGTGGCGCTACTCGACCTTCGCGCCTAGTTGGAGGCCGACCTCGTCCCTCGGTCGGTCTCCAGGCGCTCCAGCACCTCGGCGTTGTGCCGGTACCCGTGGAGCTCGTAGCCGACGACGGTCATCCACGGAGCCAGGGACAGCACCAGCAGGCACCAGATCATGTCCACGTCGGAGGCGGCCATGACCACCGGTGCGACCAGGAAGATCACGGTGCCGGCGACCAACAGCAGGTGGAACGGGTCGAGGGAGCGGCTGACGACGGCGTAGAAGGCGTAGAGCGCGATCAGGTAGGCGCCCAGCGGGATGGCGACGGTGAGCACGGTCTGAACCAGGGACAGCGAGGTGTGGTGGGGATCCTCGAGGAAGTACGCCGCCGCGTGCAGCCCGGCACCGACCGCCACGATCGCGCCGAGCAGCGGCAGGTGGCCGTAGCCCCACCCGAAGGAGCGGTCACGCCGCGCATGCAGGATCTCGCCGTGCGGGATCGAGAAGTAGGTCCACCACATGCCGAACGTCACCGCGGTCCCGGCAGCGGCCAGCATCGCGACGTCGAAGTTGAGCCCGTCCGCGGACAGCGCGGTCAGGGTCGCCATGGTGCCGATCAGTCCTTCGCCCAACGCGATGATGACCATCAGCCCGTAGCGCTCCGCGATGTGGTGGGCGTGCCACGGGGTGCCGCCGTACCTGCGTTCGGCGGCGATCGGTCCGCCGAGCTCGATCAGCAGCGGGAGGCACATGACGATGAACGTCGTCGTGACGGGAAGGTCGACGATCGCCAGCACGCACCACAGCACCTGCGAGGCGATGATGCTGCCCATGTAGATCTGGTGGGCCCGGCGGCGGCCTGTGTCCTGCCGGGTGGCGCGCCACCACTGGAAGAGCATCGCGACCCGCATCACGACGTAGCCCCACACCATCACGTCGTTGTCGAGCGTGTCGCCGCTGTGGATCGACTTGAACATCGCGGGCAAGCCGAGTGCGAACACCAGGACGCCGACCATCTGCACCATCGTCGTCAGCCGGTAGAGCCAGTCGTCGGTGTCGTACGCCGACGCGAACCAGGTGAAGTTGATCCAGGCCCAGGAGATGCCGAACGTCGCGAACGCGAATCCGACGATGCCGGCAGTGACGTGGTCCTCGACGAGGTTGTGCGCGAGCTCGTTGGCCGCGGTGCCGAACGCGACCACGAAGGTCAGGTCGAAGAGCAGCTCCAGCGTGGTCGCCGGTCGGTGCCGCTCGTGCGGGTCGCGGCCTCGCATGGGCAGGGTCCGGTGGCGCAGGCTGACGGGGTCGGGCATGCGCAGAGTGTAGGAGCGAGACGCGGCTCCGGTCGTCGAGTAGCCCGGGCGCCCCCGCGCTGGTCGTCGAGTAGCCCGAGCGCTCTGGCGCGAGGGCGTATCGAGACGCCGCGACGATGGATTCGGCCGTCCCCACCGTCGGTGGTTCGTCTCACCGGGTCTCGATACGCGCGTCACGGCTTCGCAAGCTCAGCCGTGGCGCTACTCGACCTTCAGGCGTGTTCCGAGTCCGTCCTCGTGCCTCGGACGGCCTCAGCGCCTTCCCAGCAGGGCGAGCAGCCGCCGGGCGGGACCGGCGTCGGCCGGGACCGGGACGGGCGGTCCGAACTCGCCGTCGTGCTCGAGGGCCAGAGCGAGCGCGGTGGGCAGCAGCTCCTCGGCGAGCCCCTCGGGGATCGGCAGGCCGGCGCCCGTCGTACGACCCACGTCCCAGCCGTGCACGGCGATCTCGACCGCGGCCAGTCGCGAGATGGTGCCGACCGGCATCGGCCGCCCGCCGACCTCGACCTGCGGCGTGGTCGCGGCGGCCCACGCCCCGAGCAGGCCGCACGCCTTCGTCTGCAGCGTGCCGAGCCGCTCGTCGAGCGGTGCCGGTGCGGCACTGCGCAGGCTGATCGCGCCGGTGGCACCCTCGGCGAACGCGTCGAGGGAGTCCTCCATGTGGGCGAGCAGGTCGCCGAGGCGCCACTGGTCGCACGGTGTCGGGAGGCAGAGGTGGGCTGGAGTGACGGTGGCCAGCGTGCTGCGGGTGTACCCGAGCGCGCGCTCCAGGAGCTCCACCCCCGGGTCCGACGAGCTGGGCGGGGGACCGGGGAGAGCGCTCATGGGTCAGCCGGTCGGAGCCTGGTCGGTCGCGCAGTCGGGTTGGTAGTCGGCTGGGAGCCGCTCGGGCAGCCCGAACCGGCGGAAGTGCTCGGCGCCGAAGAACGCCGTGACGTGCCGGACCTTGGTGCCGACCACGTCGAGCACCTGCATGTGGAACGGCTCGAAGTGGCCTTCGGGCTGCCGCATGTAGAGGCCGAACGCCGGCTGGCCGTTGGCCACCGTGCGCAGCATCGGCATGTCGTGGACGCCGCCGGGGCACTTCTTGTCGATGAGCTCGCCGATGTTGGCGGCCCCGCGGTAGTGGTTGAGGAAGGGCGGCATGTCCCAGGTGGCGTCGTACTGCAGCAGCTTGACGATCCGGTCGATGTCCTTGGCCCAGAACGCCTCGAGGTAGGCGTCGAGCATCAGCTGCTTCGCATCGTCGAGGTCCTGCTCGACGGTGTCGGGAGTGAGGCCGCGCTCGTCGAGCTGGGCGTGCGCCCGCTGGAGCGCCGAGTTGACCGCTGCCGTCGTGGTGTCGAGCGCGGTCGCGGTCTCGGCCGCCGACCACCGGAGCACGTCGCGCAGGATGAGCACCGCGCGCTGCCGGGCCGGCAGGTGCTGCAGCGCGGCGACGAACGCCAGCCGGATGGTGTCGCGCTCGGCCACCTCGACCGCCGCGTCGGGGATCGGCTCCAGCCACGGGATGTCGGCGTCCGACTCCAGCGCGTCACCGGCGATCGAGTCGGCGGTGCCGAGGCCGGCAGGCAGCGGCCGGCGCGGCCGGCCCTCGAGGTTGGTCAGGCAGACGTTGGTGGCGATCTTGTAGAGCCAGGTGCGGACCGAGCTGCGGCCCTGGAAGCTGGCTGAGGCCTTCCAGGCGCGGAGGAACGTCTCCTGCACCAGGTCCTCGGCCTCGTGCACCGATCCGCTCATCCGGTAGCAGTGCGCCATCAGCTCGCGCTGGTAGCGCCCGGTCAACGTGTCGAAGTCCGCGAGCTCGTCGTGCCCCGTTGTACGCCCAGCCAGCTGCTCGGTCACCGTCGTTCCCATCGCCTACCCCCGGATGCTCTTGAGTCTGCCTGATGGGTCGACCCGCGCCAACCGGAAAACTCATCGCTCGGTGGCCCTGCCGATCCAAATTCTCCGCGAATCGGGGGAGTCTGCCCGCCGAATCCGGGAACCTTGCACGTCCAACCGGCCCGCTTGGACGTGCAAACTCCCTCGATTCGCGAGGAAATCCCTACCGATTCGCGGCGACGGCCAGTTCGAGCGCGCGCTCGGCGGCGGGTACCGCGCGGAGCCGGTCGGCGGGGACGAGCCCGACGCGGGTACGGCGGTCGAGCAGGTCGGCGACGTCGGCTGCGCCCTCGTGGGTGACTCCGAAGACGAGCTCGGCGAGGGTGACGGGGATGGTCTCGTCGATCGGCGCGAGCAGCTCGTCGTCGGGGAGGCCGGTCGCGGCGCGGGCGGAGTCGAGGACGAGCGCGGCGTCGACGCCGAAGCGTCGTACCAGCCGGGCGTGGCCAGGGGTCTCTGCGCGTTCGACGAGCTCGGCCAGCCGGGGTCGGGACGCGGCACCGGTGAGCGGCAGGGTGGCGGTGACGCACGGTCCGGCGCGGAGACCGGCGTGGGCCACCGCGGCGTCGACGGCGTCCTCGGCCATCCGGCGGTACGTCGTCAGCTTGCCGCCCACGATGGTGACGACGCCGGTGGGGCTGGTGAGCACGGCGTGCTTGCGGGAGAGGTCGGCGGTGCTGTCGTCCCCCGTGTCGAGCAGCGGCCGTAGGCCGGCGAAGGCGCCCACCACGTCGCTGCGGCGCAACGGCCGCGAGAACGACGCGGCGACGACGTCGAGGAGGAAGCCGATCTCGACCTCGGTCGGCTCGGCGACGTCCGGCACAGGGCCGGCGGCCGGCTCGTCGGTGAGGCCCACGTAGATCTGGCCGTCCGGCTGGGGGAGCACCAGCACGAACCGGTTGCGCTGCCCGGGGATCGGCGCGAACACCGCGACGTCGAGTCCCGGCAGGGTGTCGCCGCGCAGCACCAGGTGGGTGCCACGGGAGGGTCGCAGCCGGATGTCGTCGACGACGTCGCCCGCCCAGACGCCGGCGGCGTTGATCACGGTCCGCGTGCGCACGGTGGTGGTCGCCCCGGTGAGCTGGTCGCGCAGGGTGACCTCGGTCCCGGTCGCGGCGACCACCCTGGTGTGCGTGTGGACGGCGGCGCCCCGGTCGGCCGCGGTGCGGGCAATGGTCGCGACCAGTCGGGCGTCGTCCTCGAGCTGGCCGTCCCACCCGAGGACGGCGCCGCGCAGCCCGTCCGTACGAAGGGTCGGCGCGAGTCGACGGGTCTCGGCGGCGGTGAGCCGGCGCGGCTTCGGGAGGGTGTCGGCGCTGGTGCGCGCCGCCCGGCGCAGCAGGTCGCCGCCGAACAGAGCGGCCCGGGTGAGCGCACCCATCGGGCGGGTCACCCCGGGCGCGAGCGGCACGATCGTCGGGAGCGGCCGGGTCAGGTGCGGTGCAGTGGTCTCCATCAGGATCCCGCGTTCGACCGCGCTCTCGTGGGCGATGCCGACCTGGCCGCTCGCGAGGTAGCGCAGCCCGCCGTGCACGAGCTTGGAAGAGAAGCGCGACGTGCCCCAGGCGAGGTCGAACGCGTCGACCGCCAGCACGCTGAGGCCGCGGCTGGCGGCGTCGAGGGCGACGCCGGCTCCGGTCACACCGAGACCGACCACGACCACGTCGACGGACTCGGGGACTCCGGCGAGGCCGGGCGTGATCCTGCTGGGAGTGGTCATCGGTCAGCACCTTCAGGAGTCAGGAACCGGGTGACGAGGAGCCGCAGCTCCTCGTCGAGCTCGGCGGGAGCGACCGCGTCGTCGGTCATGGTGTGGGCGGAGAGGACGAAGCCGTGCGCAGCGAGTACGACGGCGCGGGCCAGCGCGGCGGTGTTGCCGGCGCGGATGGTGCCCGTCGCCTGGCCGGCCTCGAGGTCCGCGGCGAGCAGGCCGAGGATCAGCTCCTGCGAGCGGCCGCGTCGGGCCAGCAGGTAGGGGAGGATCAGCTCGGGGTCGAGCTCCACGATCCGCACGAACAGCTCGTTGTCGCGCAGCACGGTGACGGCGCGGAGCACGCCCTCCGCGATCCCGGTGGGCGTGGGGCCGGTCTTCTCGTCGTACTCCCTCGTCGGCTGGGTCGACGCCAGCAGCTCGCCCCACTCGCGGGTCATCAGGTCGCCGAGCAGCTCCTGCATGTCCGACCAGGTGCGGTAGATCGTCATCCGCGACACACCCGCCCGGCGGGCCACCTCGGTGAGGGTCGTCCGCCGCCAGCCGACGTCGAGGATGCACGCGCGCGCGGCGTCCAGATAGGAGTCCCGCGGGCTGTGCTCCGTCTCCGCGAGGTTGTGACGATGTGACGACATATGTCACACTGTAACACATGACAGAGATCAGCCACGACCTGCTCCAGCCCGAGATGCCGCCGACGCGGTGGGGCGATCCCGCCCACGCCGGTCCGCTTCCGGACGGAGTGCGCGACCTCGTCGGCCTGGTCTTCCCGCTCTCCGACACCCCCGCCGCGGCCGACGTCGCGGTCCCCGCGCCGCAACTCGCGCCCGACCTGGTGGCGGGGCTGCGCGCGGTCGTCGGTGAGGAGCACGTCGTGCTCGACGACGCCGTACGACGGCAGCGCACCCGCGGCAAGTCGACGCCCGACCTGCTGCGCCAACGCGCCGGCGACCTGGGCGACGCCCCCGACGTGGTGGTGCGTCCCGATGACCACGACGACGTGCAGGCCGTGCTCGACTTCGCGCAGCAGCACCGGGTCGTCGTCGTCCCGTTCGGGGGCGGCACCGCCGTGACCGGCGGACTTGCCCCGGACCGGGAAGGCTTCGCCGGCGTGGTGTCCCTCGACCTCGGCCGGATGCGCAGCCTGGTCGCGCTCGACCCGGTCTCCTCCACTGCCACCCTCGGGCCCGGCCTCCGCGGTCCCGAGGCCGAAGCACTGCTCGCCGAGCACGGGCTGATGCTCGGCCACTTCCCCCAGAGCTTCGAGTTCGCGACCATCGGCGGGTTTGCGGCGACCCGGTCCAGCGGCCAGTCCAGTGCGGGCTACGGCCGGTTCGACGCGATGGTCGTGGGCCTGCGGGCGGCGACGCCGAAGGGCGAGGTCCGGCTCGGCGGCACCTCGCCGTCCAACGCCTCCGGTCCCGACCTGCGCGAGCTCTTCCTCGGCTCCGAGGGCGCCTTCGGCGTGATCACCGAGGTCACCGTCCGGGTGCGACCGCTGCCGGAGGTCAAGGAGTACGAGGGCTGGCAGTGGCCGTCCTTCGCGGCGGGTGCCGACGCGATGCGCGCGCTCGCCCAGGGCGACCTGATGCCGACCGTCCTGCGGCTCTCCGACGAGAACGAGACCGCCATCAACCTGGCCCGTCCCGACGCGATCGGCGGCGAGGGCAGCGCTGGTGGGGGCGGCTGCCTGATGATCGTCGGCTACGAGGGCACGACCGCGGCGGTCGCGGCGAAGAAGGCCGCGGTCACCGCGGCCCTCACCGATCTCGGCGGGACGCCCCTGGGTGCCGAGCCCGGTCAGGCGTGGGTGGCCGGCAGGTTCAACGCGCCGTACCTCCGTGACTCGCTGCTCGACGTCGGAGTCCTCGTCGAGACCCTGGAGACGGTCACCTTCTGGTCCAACCGCGAGCGGCTCTACGCGGCGGTGAAGGCAGCGCTGGAGGGCGCGCTCGGCGACGGCACGATGGTGCTCTGCCACATCTCCCACGTCTACGCGACCGGGTGCTCGCTCTACTTCACGGTCGCTGCTGCCGGTGGCGAGCAGCCGCTGGAGCGGTGGCTGAAGGCGAAGGCCGCCGCCAACGACGCGATCGTCGCGAGCGGCGCCTCGATCACCCACCACCACGCGGTCGGCACCGACCACCGCGGCTGGCTGACGCCGGAGATCGGCGAGGCCGGCGTGGCCGTGCTCCGCGCCGTCAAGCGCGAGCTCGACCCTGCGGGCATCCTCAACCCGGGGGTGCTGATCCCGTGACCTCCAGGTCGTTCACCTTCCTCGTCAACCCGAACTCCGGCGGCGGTACGGCGCCGAAGGTGGTCCTGCCGCTGGCCCGAAGGCTGCGCGAGGCCGGTGCCGAGGTCGAGGTCAGCTACACGTCCTCGGCGGCCGTCGTACCCGACCTGGTCAAGGTGGCCGCGGCCGCCGGCCGGGTGGTCGTGTCGGTCGGGGGCGACGGGATGCTGTCGTCGGTCGCCGGTGCCGTCGTCGACGCCGGCGGCGAGCTCGCGGTGATCCCGGCCGGGCGTGGCAACGACTTCGCGCGGATGCTCGAGGTGCCGAGCGACGAGGACGCGCAGGTCGCGCTGCTGCTCGGCGGGAAGCCCACCCCGGTCGACCTCCTGTCCGTCTCGATGCCGGGGCGCCCGGCGGTGCTGGTCGCCGGCTCGGTCTACGCCGGCGTCGACGCACGCGCCGCCGAGATCGTCGACCGGTCGCACTGGCTGCCGAACCGGCTGCAGTACCCGATCGCGTCGATCCGCGCCCTCGGCACCTACCGTCCGGCCGCGCTGACCGTCGAGATCGACGGCCGGCGCACCGAGCACCGCGCCGCCAACGTGGTCATCGCGAACTCCCGCTTCTACGGCAAGGGCATGGACATCGCACCCGATGCCCGCATCGACGACGGCGTGCTCGACGTGGTCGTGATCGAGGCCGCCGGTCGGGTCGACCTGATCCGCTCGCTGCCCAAGGTCTACGACGGCGCTCACGTCGCGCTGGCCGCGGTCAAGGTGCTGCGGGGCACGCGGGTCACCGTGTCCGGCCGGTACGACGGCACCGCCGCGCCCGTCCCCGTCGGCGCCGACGGGGAGTCCCTCGGCGACCTGCCGGCCACCGGCGAGCAGCCGCTGACCGTCGAGATCCGGCCCGGGGCGGTCAAGGTCCTGCGCTGAGCCGGAGCAGGGAGACTGGCTCCGTGCAGATCCACGTCGAGGGCGTCGATCGGCTCCGCCTTGCTGACGGATCGCCGGTCCGGGCCGCCTCCGCGGTGACCCCGTTCGGGGACGGCTTCCTGGTCGCGCAGGACGACGCGACGCACGGTGCCTGGTTCCGCAGCAGACCGGCGGACGCCGTCCGGCTGCTCCCGGCGGTCGACGGGCTCGACGTGTTCGAGAACGCGTCCGGCACCAAGCACCTCAAGCCCGACCTCGAGGCTGCGTGCGCGGTCGATGTTGACGGGGCGCCGGCGGTGCTGCTGCTGGGCTCGGGGTCGCTCGCGGCCCGGATGCGCTGGTCGCTCCTGCGGTTGGTCGCCGGTCGGCCGGAAGCGCTCGTGACCGACATGGCTCCGCTGTACGCCGCGGTGGCGGACGCGTTGGCGATCCCTCCCGAGGTGCTCAACCTGGAGGGCGCCTGCCTGGTCGGCGACGTGCTGCGGTGGTACCACCGCGGAATCCCGGCCGCCGGCGTGCCCGCCGGCAGCGTGGATCTGGAGCCGGCAGCGGCGGTCGCGGCGGCGCTCGGCAGGACACCGCCGGGCAGCGTTGCGGTGAGCAACCCGAGGCACTACACCCTGGGGGAGGTCGACGGAGTCGGGCTCGGGATCACCGACGCCGTCGCGCTCGCCGACGGGACCGTCCTGCTCAGTGCCGCCGCCGAGGACAGCCCGAACCCGCGCGATGACGGCCCGGTCGTCGGCTCCGCTCTCGTCCGCCTCGACGACCACCTCGTGCGCGACATGACGCCGCTCCCTCTCGTCGACGGCCGCGTCTGCAAGGTCGAGGGCCTGATGGTGCTCGACGCGGATCCGGTGTCCACCCGGCTGCTGGCCGTCGTCGACGTCGACGAACCGGACGTGCCGTCACTGGCGATGCGGCTCCGGGTGCGCCACTGACGGTCCGAACGACCACACCAGCAGCTCGGTCGGCATCGCGGCCGTCACCTGGTGGCCGGGCTCGTCGACGAAGCAGAAGGCGTCGCCGGTGTCCAGGGGCGCGGCCAGCGACGAGCGCATCAGCCCACCCGACACGACGTAGGCGTGCACTCGGGCGGCGGCGGGCAGGATCAGCTTCTCGCCGGCGGCCAGCCGGGCGACGGCGTACGACGCGCCGGCGACGCCGACCGCGAGCTCGGATCCGACCCCGGCGATCGGCACCAACCCGGCGCCCTCGACCGCGCCCGCCGCGGACCCGCGGGCGTAGCCCGGAGCGGCGCCGACCTGGTCGGGCCTCAGCCACACCTGGACGAACCGCGCGGCACCGTCCGTCGCCGCCACCTCGCTGTGCCGGACCCCGGTGCCCGCCGACAGCACGGCGACCTCACCCGCCCGCAACGACCCGGACGTGCCCAGGGAGTCGGCGTGCACGAGCGACCCGGAGACCACGTAGGTCACGATCTCCAGGTCGGAGTGCGGGTGCTCCTCGAAGCCCCGTCCGCTGCCGAGCAGGTGGTCGTCGTGGCAGACCATCGGCCCGAACGACAGCCACTCCGGGTCGTAGCGGGCGCCGAACGAGAACGCGTGCTGCGTACGGCGTCCCGGCTCGCGCTCCACGAACCGGCTCGAACTCCTGCGGATGTCTACGGTCACAAGGCAGGATTGTGCCGTGACAGCCGGGGAGCAGGGACCACGGCTGCCCGCCGACTTCCGCTTCGGTACTGCCACCTCGGCGTACCAGATCGAGGGCGCGGTCGCCGACGACGGCCGTGGCCCCAGCGTGTGGGACACCTTCTGCGCTGAGCCCGGTCGGATCGCCGACGGCAGCAGCGGCGCTGTCGCCTGCGACCACTACCACCGGGTCGACGAGGACGTCGCCCTGTTGGCGGACCTCGGAGCAGGCGGCTACCGGTTCTCGATCTCGTGGCCCCGGGTCCAGCCGACCGGCTCCGGCGCGGTCAACGCCGCGGGCCTCGACTTCTACGACCGACTGGTCGACAAGCTGCTCGCCATCGGGGTGCAGCCGATGGTGACCCTCTTCCACTGGGACCTGCCGCAGGCACTCGAGGACGACGGCGGCTGGCTCAACCGGGCGACGGTCGAGCGGTTCGCCGACTACGCCGCGATCGTCGGCGCGCGGCTCGCGGACCGCGTCGAGCACTGGATCCCCGTGAACGAGCCGAGCGTCGTCACGACGCTCGGCTACGCGACCGGGTTGCACGCCCCCGGCAAGACCCTGATGTTCGACGCGATGCCGGCCGCCCACCACCTGCTGCTGGGCCACGGCCGGGCGGCGATCGCACTCCGCGCCGCCGGCGCGCCGAGCGTCGGCTGCGCCAACAACCACGCGCCGATCTGGCCCGCCTCCGACGACGACGCCGACGTCGGCGCGTCCAAGCTGTTCGACGCGGTGTGGAACGGCATGTTCATCGAGCCGATGCTGCTCGGCCGCTACCCGAGGGACCTCGAGCCGCTGCTCGAGGACGTCGTCGACGACGGGGACATGGCCACCATCCGTCAGCCGCTCGACTTCTACGGCGTCAACTACTACACGCCGTTCCGGATCGGCGCGGCCGCCGAGGACGCACCGATGCCGTTCGAGTTCCGTCCGGTGATGGGATATCCGACGACCGACCTGAACTGGTCGGTGGTGCCCGACGCACTGCGCGAGTGGCTGATCATGTTCCGCGCCCGGCTCCGCGCCGCCGTACCCCCGATCTACGTCACCGAGTCGGGCTGCGCCTACAACCAGGGCCCGGACGACGCCGGTGTCGTCGACGACCAGGCGCGGATCGACTACCACTCCGCGCACCTGACCGCGGTCGCCGAGGCGCTGCGGATGGGCGTCGACGTCCGCGGCTACTACGCGTGGTCGCTGCTGGACAACTTCGAGTGGGCCGACGGGCTGGTGCCGCGGTTCGGGCTGGTCCACGTCGACTACGAGACCCAGCAGCGCACCAAGAAGCGCTCCTTCCAGTGGTACGCCGATCTGGTCGCCGCCACCAAGGCCAGCAACGACTAGCCACGTTGGCCGAGCCTTGGTCAGGCCAGCGCCTTCGCCATCCGGCGCACGATCTCGGTGAGCCGCTCGGGGCTGGTGGCGATGTTGAGCCGCACGTGGCCGGGGAGGTCGGGCTGGTAGTCGTGGCCGGGCGCGAGCCGAACCCGGCCGTGCTCGAGCGCCACCGCAGCGGGGTCGTCGTGGCGGTAGGCCCGGAGGTCGATCCAGGCGAGGAAGGTCGCCTCGAGCGGCCGCATCCGCGCTTCGGGAAGGTGCTCGGCGAGCAGGTCGACGAGCAGGTCGCGCTGCGAGGAGAGCCGGCCGCGGAGGGCGTCGAGCCAGTCGTCGCACGCGGTGTAGGCGGCGATCGACGCGACCACGCCGAGGGGTGACCAGGAGTCGTTGCGTGCCATCGGGACGTTGCGGAGCCGGTCACGGGTGGCGGGGTCGGGCGCGACGATCTGGGCGCACTTGAGGCCCTGGGTGTTGAACGCCTTCGACGCCGCGACCACCGCGACGGCGTGGTCGGCGGTGCCCTCCAGGGAGAGGTAGGGGACGTGGGGCGGTGAACCCTCGTGGACGAGCGGCGCGTGGATCTCGTCGGAGACGACGCGCGCGCCGTGACGTCGTACGACGTCGCGGATCCCCTCCAGCTCGCCGCGGGTGAAGACCCGGCCCCACGGGTTGTGCGGCTGGGTGAGCAGCAGCGTGCGCGCGCCGTCAGCGAAGAGCCGGTCGAGCGCGCCGAGGTCGATCTCGGCCCGCTCGGCATCCGGGTCGACGACCAGGTCGACCCGCTGCCGTCCGGTGATCTCGGCGATCGACAGCTGCGGCGGGTAGCCGGGGAGCGGCATCACGACCGGCCGGGGTTCGGAGAGCACGTCGAGGGCCAGCCGGACGCCGGCGGTGACGTCGGCCGTCGGGATCACGTCGACCGGGTCGACCTCGTGGCCGAACTGCCGGCGGGCGAAGCCGGCGTACGCCGCTCCCAGTGCGCCGCCCTGCTCGAAGTCGGGGTAGCCGGTGAGCCCCTTGGCGACCGCGTCGCCCAGGGCCGCGGCGATCGGCGGCGCCCAGGCGTAGTCGCTCTCGGCGACCCAGGCCGGGAGCACGTCCGGGTCGACCAGGCCCCACTTGCAGGGCAGTGCGTATCGGAGCTCGTCGTCGGTGCGGTCCACGATCACGTGGTCCAGCGTAGGTGCGTGTCGAGGCCGGGGTGGCTACCGACTTCCGACGGCGGCGTCGACCAGGTGGTGAATCTCCTCCATCGTGTCCCGCAGCGGTCCGATCGACTTCTCCGCCTGGCAGAGCGCGATCGCCCCCTCGATGGCGGCGACGATGAACATCGCGAGCCGCGACGTGCGCCCGGGGTCCACGCCGGCGTCCGCGAGCACCGCGGCCAGGGTGGTCTGCCACGACTCCAGCACCTCGGTCGCGACGTCGCGCAGGGCCTCGTCGTCGGCCGTCGCGACCGCGAACACCGGACACCCCGAGAGGAAGTCGGTGGCCTCGAGCTGGTTGCGCCACTCGTCACCGAACGCGTCGAGCGCGGCGACCGGCCCCCGCTCGCGGCCGACCTCGATCCGCCGGGTGACCGCTGCGCCGATGGTGCGGACCGCCTCCTCGACCAGCTGCTGCCGGCCGCCGGGGAAGTGGTGGTACGTCGACCCGAGGGGGACGCCCGCCTCCTTGGCGAGGTCCCGCAGGCTCATCGCCCCGACCCCACGGGTGCCGATCATCAGCGCGGCGCCGTGGATCATCCGGGTCCGTGTGTCGCGTGCCACAGGGCTCATCCTATTGCCTTCGCTATGACAGTTGTCATAAACTCCACGACATGAACTATGACACTCGTCATAACACGAGGCAAATCACGAGGCAAGCGGTCACCGCAGACGACGGTCGCGCGCTGCCGATCACCACGTTCGAGCCGGAGGGTCAAGCACGCGGCGTCGTGCTCGTCGTACCGGCCATGGCGACGCCGTCGTCCTACTACGCCGCCTTCGCCACCCACCTCGCCGAGCGCGGCTGGCGGACGGTGACCTTCGACTACCGCGGCACGATGAGCCGGGCCGAGATGAAGGCCGAGACGGCCGACGTCGACCGCTGGTTCGCCGACGTGCGCGCCGTCCTCGAGGCGGTCGCCGACGACGCCGGCGGCCTCCCCGTCACCTGGGTAGGCCACAGCCTGGGCGGCCAGATGGTGCCCTTCGTCGAGCACAACAGGCTGGCCTCGGTCATCACGGTGAGCGCCGGCGACGGCTACTGGCGGCGCAACCAGCCGGGGGTGCGATGGATCGCGCCGCTGATCTGGACCGCGATCGCGCCGGCGGCGATCCGGGTCGCGGGCTACTACCCCGGCGACCGGCTGCGGATGATCGGCGACCTGCCGGGAGGTGCGATGCGGCAGTGGGCGCGCTGGTGCCTGCACCCGGAGTACCTCCAGGCCGACCACCCCGAGGCGCCCGCCCTCTTCGCCGAGGTGAAGGCGCCGATGATGTCGCTGTCGTTCACCGACGACGAGCTGATGAGCGCGGAGAGCGTCAAGCACCTCCACGACTGGTACTCCTCCGCCGACATCGTCCGCCAGCGGTTCAGCCCCGAGCAGCTCGACGGCCGCCGGATGGGCCACCACGGCTTCTTCCGGCAGGCGAACGCCGACCTCTGGGACGAGCTGGTCGAGCCCTGGCTGGCGGGCTAGGACGTCTGCCTGACCGTCCGCGGGTCGACGACCGACTTGTCGCGGCGCGCTCGGCCGGTGGGCATCCGCTTCGCCCCGGATCCCGACGGGACGAACATGCGGGTGCCGCGCTCGTCACCGGACTTGGCCGTCTCGACCTCCACCGGGTGGACTCGGGCGTAGTCGTCGCGCCGGACTCCGGTGACCTGCCACGAGACCTTCAGGCCCGCTCTGCCGCCCGCGATCTGGAACCGGCCGTCGCGGATCTCGCGCGCGACGTAGACCGGTGCATGGCCGCCGACGCAGGTGAGCTGGTAACGGAAGTCGGCGTTGAGCTTCGACACGTACGCCGGGAGCGCGACGGTGGCCTCCCCGCCGGCGTCGAGGACCACCGTGCCGTCGTAGACGGTCTTCCGGTCGGGTGACTCGACGCCCGCGTGTGTCAGCCACCGGTTCTCTGGGTCGAGCGGGTGGTCGATCCGCGTTGTCGAGCCGGACTTCGTCACGGTGCCGGTGACCTCGACGTTGCCGTCGAAGTAGCCCGCGGGATTGCCGTCGGCGAAGATCCCGGTCGAAACGCTGATGGCGTACAGGCCGTACTGGGCGCCCGAGCCGTAGCACCCGATCTCGCCGCTGCCGTACACCGCGTAGAAGCCGTCGGCGAACAGGCCGTACTGGTCGCCGTCCCCCCGGAGCCCGTACGAATCGGCACCTGTGCCCACCCCTTGCACCCCGATGGGGCCGCTGCCGCGGACGCCGATCTCGTCGCCGTTCGCCCGGACGCCGAACGTGCCGGTGGCGAACACGCCCTGGGTGGAGGTCCCGTTGCCTTGGGCCCAGACGCCGCCGCCCTTGCCGCTGAACCAGCCTCCGAAGCCACCGGCCTTGGTGGCGATGCCGCGGAACGCGCCGGCCGTTGCTCCCGTCCCGGTGTGGGTGGCGCGGACGACGCCCCCGCTGCGCGCCACTCCCTCGACGTCGAGCAGCGTCCCCGGGTCGGTGGTGCCGATCCCCACCCGGCCGTTGGCCTGCACCCGCATCCGCTCGGCCGGGGTCCCGCCCGCGGTCGCTGTGGTCTTGATGATCAGCGGCGCGGGATTCCTGGTGCCGATCCAGTTGCTGCCGGTGGTGGAGACGTTGGTGTTGCCGCCGAGCCTCCAGGGATCGGTTCCGGGCGCCGCCGTCGCGCGGGACGAGACGGCGGCCTCGGAGAGGCCAGCGATGGCGGCACCTCCGGGCACGGCCAGCAGGAACCTGCGCGGGAAGCGGCGCTCGGCCTCGGCGGACGCGTTTGGGGCGGGACGGTTCATGGGAGCTCCTCGGTTCGGCGCGGATGTGCCTCACCGACGCCGTCGCATCCGTTCGGCGCATCGAGCATGCACCGATCCGGACAGCCGAAGGAACGTTTTCGCTCGTTGCGAGAGCGATTTGACACTAGATCTAGAGGGCGGCGGCCACCTCGGTGCCCTGCCTGATCGCGCGCTTGGCGTCGAGCTCGGCGGCGAGGTCGGCGCCGCCGATCACGGTCCGGTCGGGAGCCACCAGGTCGCGGACGGACTCCTGGCCCGCGCACAGGACGACGTGGTCGGCCTCGATCACCTCGGGCGCGCCGTCGACCGTGAGGTGCACGCGCAACCGGTCGCCTGCGGCGGTCGGCTCGATCCGGTCGTACGACGCGCCGCTGACCAGGCGGACCTCGGACTGCTTGAGCACGGCGCGGTGCGCCCAGCCCGACGTCTTGCCGAGGCCGATGCCGATCGGCGTGGTCTTGCGCTGGATGAGGGTGACCTCGCGCTGCGGCGCGCGCGGCTTGGGCTCGGTGATCCCGCCGCGGTGCAGGCTCGGGTCGGCGACGCCCCAGTGGGCCATCCACTCGTCCGGCGTCTCGCCGGGGTCGTGGGTCAGCCACACCGACACGTCGACGCCGACGCCCCCGGCCCCGATCACGGCGACCTGGCGACCGGGCACGACGTCGCCCGCCAGCACCTGGTCGTAGCGCAGCACGAGCGGGTGATCGACGCCCGGGATCGCCGGGATCCGCGGCTTGACGCCGGTGGCCAGCACCACGTCGTCGTACGCCGCGAGGTCGGCGTCGGTCGCCTCGGTGCCGAGTCGTACGTCGACTCCGAGCACCTCCAGCCGGCGGCGGTAGTAGCGCAGCGTGTCGCGGAAGTCCTCCTTGCCGGGGACCCGCATCGCGAGCTTGAACTGGCCGCCGAGCTCGTCGGACCTCTCGAACAGGGTGACGGCGAGCCCACGCTCCGCGGCGGAGACCGCGGTGGCGAGGCCGGCCGGTCCGGCGCCGACGACGGCGACCGACTTTGCGAGCCGGGTCGGCCGGAGGACGAGCGTCGTCTCCCGGCAGCCGCGCGGGTTGACCAGGCACGACGCCTTCTGGTTCTTGAACACGTGGTCGAGGCAGGCCTGGTTGCAGGCGATGCAGGTGTTGATCTCGTCGGCGCGGCCCGCGGCGGCCTTGTTGACGAACTCGGCGTCGGCCAGCAGCGGACGGGCCATCGAGACCAGGTCGGCCTTGCCGGACGCGAGGATCTCCTCGGCGGCCTCAGGGGTGTTGATCCGGTTGGACGCGCAGACCGGGACGGTCACCTCAGCCTTGAGCCGGGCGGTGTGGTCGACCCAGGCCCCCCGCGGCACCTGCGTGATGATCGTGGGCACCCGGGCCTCGTGCCAGCCGATGCCGGTGTTGAGCACGGTGACGCCGACGTCCTCGAGCCGGTGAGCGAGCTCGACGACCTCCTCCCAGGTCTGGCCGTCCTCGACCAGGTCGAGCAGTGAGATCCGGTAGACGATCGGGAAGTCGCCCGCGACCAGCTCGCGAGCCCGCCGCACGATCTCCACGGGGAAACGCATCCGCTTCTCGACCGAGCCGCCCCACGCGTCGGTGCGGTCGTTGGTGCGGGGAGCGAGGAACTGGTTGATCAGGTAGCCCTCGGATCCCATGATCTCGACCGCGTCGTAGCGCGCCTTCTCCGCCAGCGCGATCGCCCGGGCGAAGTCGGACACGGTCCGGTCGACGCCCTTCGTCGACAGCGCGCCAGGCTGGAACGGCGTGATGGGCGACTTCCGCGCCGACGCGCTGACGCTGAGCGGGTGGTAGCCGTAGCGGCCCGCGTGCAGCACCTGCAGGGCGATCGCGCCGCCCTCGGCGTGGACGGCGTCGGTGACCTGGTGGTGCCGCATCGCCTGCAGCCGAGTGGTCATCTCGGACGCCAGCGGCTTGAGCCAGCCGCGCTTGTTGGGCGAGTAGCCGCCGGTGATGATCAGGCCGACACCGCCGCGGGCTCGCTCGGCGAAGTACGCCGCGAGCTTGCCGGTGTTGAGTGCGCTGTCCTCGAGGCCGGTGTGCATTGAGCCCATGACCACGCGGTTGCGCAGCGTGAGCCGGCCGAGCGTCAGCGGCTCCAGCAGGTGGGGGTACGCCGTCGCGGGGTCGGTCGTCGAGGTGTTCATCGATGTGCCTCCAGGTACTCGGTCAGCCACGCGACCCAGGTCTCCTCCATGAGGATGCCGCCGCGCAGCACGAGGTACTGGTCGAGCTCGAGCCCGGCCTGCGCGGACTTGTCGGGTGGTCTCGGGTAGTCGCGCTTCATCAGCTGCCGGTAGTGGTGGAGCCGGGTGTGGTGATCGGCCAGGTGTGCGCGCACCGACTCGAGCACCGCAGCGCGGTCGCCGAAGGAGGCACCGCGCAGCTTCACCGCGAGCGCGCTGCGCAGCGGTGCCTCGGGGGTCGGCTCGGCCAGCCAGTCCGCGAGCGCGGTCTCGCCGAGGGGCGTGACGTCGTAGACCTTCTTGTCGGGCCGGCCCTGCTGGGCGACGGTCTCGACGCGCACCCAGCCGTCGCCCTCCATCCGCCCGAGCACGCGGTAGATCTGCTGGTGCGTCGCGCTCCAGAAGAACCCGATGGAGCGGCCGAACCGCCGGGCGAGCTCCAGGCCGGAGGCCGGCTGCTCGCGCAGCGCGACGAGGAGGGCGTGCTCGAGGGCCATGGACGGAGTGTGACCGACCTATGCAACGAGTTGCAAGCATTGCCCGGGTGATGTGGCCCACGTCGGCTTCGGCGTCGCTACGATCGCGCCATGCGCCTGCTCCGTGACCACCGCACGCTCGTCGCTCTCGCCGCGATAGGGCTGGCCGCCGCCGCGACTTCGTGCTCGCCCGAGGACGAGGCAGATGACAACACCGGCGAGGTCGCCGAGTCCGCGGACGAGTGCGCGGTCGAGGACCTGCCGCTGAAGGAGGAGGGGGTGCTGACCATCGGCACCGACTCCCCGGCGTACGAGCCGTGGTTCGTCGACAACGACCCGAGCAACGGCAAGGGCTTCGAGTCCGCGGTGGCCTACGCCCTGGCCGAGGAGATGGGCTTCGCCAAGGACGACGTGAAGTGGATCAAGGTCGGCTTCAACAGCCTGGCCAAGCCGGGGGACAAGGACTTCGACTTCGACATCAACCAGGTCTCGATCTCGCCGGAGCGCGACAAGGTCGTCGACTTCTCCGAGGGCTACTACTCCGCCGCCCAGGCGGTGATCGCGCTCAAGGGCAGTCCCGCTGCCGAGGCCACCAGCCTCGACGACCTCAAGGACCTGAAGCTCGGCGCCCAGACCGGTACGACGTCGCTCACCGCGATCCGGGAGACCATCCAGCCCGACGAGGACCCGGCAGTGCTCGACGACACCAACGTCGCCAAGCAGCAGCTCCAGAACGGCCAGCTCGACGCGATCGTCGCCGACCTGCCGACGGCGCTCTACATCAGCGCGGTGGAGATCCCGGACTCCACGCTGGTCGGTCAGTTCCAGGTCGAGAGCGGCCAGACCGAGGAGTTCGGCCTGCTCTTCGAACAGGGCAACGAGCTGCTTCCGTGCGTCAACCTGGCGCTCGAGAACCTCAAGGAGGACGGCACCCTCGCCGACATCGAGCAGCAGTGGCTGTCCGCCGACGTCGTGAGCGTGCCTGAGCTGCAATGACGGGGGCCGAGGCGCCCCGGGAGGGCTGGTCGCCGAGCCAACGGGAGCTGGAGCGCCGTCGCGCTCGGGCGCGACTGACCCGCAACCGGATGGGGTTGGCCACCCTCGCGACCATCGTCGTGATCGGCGGGCTGGCCGCCGCCGTGCTCCTCTCGCCGGGGTGGCCCCGCGTGCGGGAGTCCTTCTTCGACGGCTTCCACGCGCGGGAGTCGTTGCCGGCGATCGTCGACGGTTTCTGGATCAACGTGAAGATGTTCCTCATCGCCGAGCCGATCATCCTGGTCATCGGGCTCGCGATCGCCCTCGCGCGGAGCTCCCGGTCGCCGCTGCTGGTGCCGTTGCGCGGCATCGCGGTCGTCTACACCGACGTGGTGCGCGGCATCCCCACGCTGCTGCTGGTCTTCCTCTTCGCGTTCGGCATGCCCGCGTTAGAGCTGCAGGGTCTCCCCGACGGCGCGTTCTTCTGGGCGACGGTCGCGTTGGTCGTCTCCTACTCCGCCTACGTCGCCGAGGTGTTCCGGTCCGGCATCGAGTCGGTGCACCCGTCGCAGGTGCTCAGCGCCCAGGCCCTTGCGCTCTCCCGCGGCCAGGCGATGCGCTACGTGGTGGTGCCCCAGGCGACCCGGCGCGTCGTACCGCCGTTGCTCAACGACTTCGTCTCCTTGCAGAAGGACACCGCTCTCGTCGCGTCGGTGTCGATCTTCGACGCCCTCTTCACCGCGCGCGACTACGCCAACTACAACTTCAACTACACGCCGTACGTCGTCGTCGCCTGCTTCTTCGTCGCGATGACGGTGCCGCTGGCGCGGCTGTGCGACTGGCTCGCGGCGCGGGTGGCCCGGCGCGAACGGGCGGGTGCGCTGTGAGCTCACCGCCCGAGAGGACCACCCCTGTCGTCGAGGTGCGCAACGTGCGCAAGACGTACGGCGACCGCGTCGTGCTCGACGACGTGTCGCTGACCGTCGAGACCGGCGACGTCGTGTGCCTGATCGGCTCGTCCGGCTCGGGAAAGTCGACGCTGCTGCGTTGTCTCGACCTGCTCGAGGACGTCGACGACGGCGTCATCGAGTTCGAGGGTCGCGAGATCTCCGACCCGCTCGTCGACCCGCGCGAGGTACGTCGCTCGATCGGCCTGGTGTTCCAGGCCTACAACCTGTTCCCGCACCTGTCGGTGCTCGCCAACTGCACCCTCGCGCCGAGGAAGGTGCACGGCGTGTCGAAGGCCGAGGCGGAGGCGACGGCCACCGGTCTGCTGGAGCGGTTCGGGCTCGGTGAGCACCTCCACAAGCACCCGGACCGCCTGTCCGGCGGTCAGCAGCAGCGGGCCGCGCTGGTGCGGGCCCTGTGCACGAGCCCGCGGCTGCTGCTGCTCGACGAGATCACCGCCGCGCTCGACCCTGAGCTGGTCGGCGACGTGCTCGACATCGTGCGCGACCTCGCCGAGGGCGGCACGACGATGGTGCTCGCCACCCACGAGATGGTGTTCGCTCGGGACATCGCGACGCGGGTCTGCTTCCTCGACGGCGGCCGGATCGTCGAGAGCGGTCCGCCGGAGCAGGTGCTGGTGGCGCCCGAGCAGGCCCGCACCCGGGAGTTCCTGCGGCGGGTCCTCCCGGGATGACTCCCGCTCAGGAGGCTGCCCACGGGCAGGAGTCGTACGACGTGCGCCTCGACTGGGGCCCGACCGGTGGTGCCGCGGTGTCCCGTGGGGCCGACGTCGCGGTCGTCGTCGACGTGCTGTCGTTCACCACGACGCTCGGGATCGCGGTTGCGCAGGGGACCCGCGTCTACCCGTTCCCGTGGAAGGACGAGCGGGCGGCCGCGTTCGCCGCCGAGCAGGACGCGGTGCTGGCGGTCGGGCGGTTCGAGGCGGCCGGGCTCGCCGATCCGCCGCCAAGCCTGTCGCCCGCGCAGCTGCTGACCTCCGCCCCTGTGGACCGGCTGGTGCTGCCGTCTCCCAACGGCTCGACGATCTGCGCCGCTCTCGCGGACGCCGTCCCGACCGTCGTCGGAGCGTCGCTCCGCAACCGCAGCGCGGTCGCGCGCTGGCTGGCGCCGCGGCTGGCGGACGGTGCGGTCGTCGCGTTCGTGCCCGCGGGCGAGCGGTGGCCGGACGGCTCGCTGCGGCCGGGGCTCGAGGACCTGTGGGGCGCGGGCGCGGTGCTCGCCGCACTCGACCTCGCCGGCCTGCGGGTGAGTCCCGAGGCGGGCCATGCCGCGGCGTCGTACGGCACCGTGGCGGGTGACCTCGCAGCCGCCCTGGACGCTTGCGCCAGCGGCCGGGAGCTGGCCGAGGTCGGCTACGCCGCCGACGTTGTGGCGGCCGCCGCGGTCGACGCCGACGCCGTCGTACCGGTGTTCACCGGCGACGGGTTCGTCGCCGGCTGACGGTCACCGGTAGCCGAAGTCCTGGGTCCAGTACGGCGTGCCGGTGCGGGCGTAGGCGAGCCCGACACCGATGTGCCGGAACCGGCAGTTCAGGATGTTCCTGCGGTGGCCGCGGCTGTTCATCCAGCTCCGCATCACGGCGCGGGCGGTGGTCTGACCCGCTGCGACGTTCTCGCCCCATCCGCTCCAGTCGTAGCCGGCGCGCCGCAGCCTGGTGCCGACGCCGGGCTCGCCCGGCAGCTGGTGGGAGAGCGTGCCGTTGCGTCCGCGTCCGGCCATCTTGACGGTGTGGGTCTGGGCGGCGCGGTCGAGCGCGTCGTTCCTCCGCAGCACCGGGCACCCGCGAGCGCGCCGCTTGTTGTTGGTCAGGGTGACGACGCGTTGCCTGAGGAGCTGGACCTCCGATCCCCGGCGGGCCTGGTCGACCCTGTCCCCGTCACCCGAGGGTGTCGAGGTGGCGGTCGAGGCGGGGGCCACTGTGAGCGCCGCAGCGAGCACGAACAGGACTGCCAGTACCTTGCGCATGACGGCCATTGTGGCGTTACTGACCGCGGCCGTCATCCCTTCGCGGGAACGCGCTTCGAACCCTCATCTAGGCTCGACCCTCGTGAGCATCCTCGACGACGCCCGCGAGGGCATGGACACCGACATCCGGCCGCAGGACGACCTCTTCGGCCACGTGAACGGCCGCTGGCTGGTGGAGACGGAGATCCCGTCGGACCGGTCGAGCTGGGGCCCGTTCGTCCAGCTGGCCGACATCTGCGAGCAGCAGGTGCGCGACATCATCACCGAGCTCGCCGACGGCGTCTCGGCAGGCGGCGGCTCGACCGACGCGGGCGCGGTGGCAGACCGGGAGAACGCGCGCAAGATCGCCGACCTCTACAACTCCTTCATGGACACCGAACGGATCGCGACGCTCGGCCTGGGCCCGGTCCGCGCGTTGCTCGAGGCCGCCTCGGGGCTCCGCGACGTCCGCGACCTGGCTGCCTTCCTCGGCGAGTTCGAGCGGGTCGGCGGCTACGGCCTGTTCGGCTCCTACGTCGACACCGACGACCGCAACTCAGACCGCTACCTCTTCCACATCGTCCAGGGGGGCCTCGGGCTTCCCGACGAGAGCTACTACCGCGACGACAAATTCGCCGAGATCCGCGACGCCTACGTCGACTACCTGGCCAAGCTGCTCGCCCTCGGCGAGCACCCCGACGCCGAGGGCGCGGCGCAGCGGATCCTCGCCCTCGACACGGAGCTGGCCAAGGGCCACTGGGAGCGGGCCGAGACCCGGGACGTCCAGAAGACCTACAACCTGCGCACCGGCGACGAGCTGAAGGCGATGTGTCCCACCTTCGACTGGGACGCCTACGTCACGAACCTCGGCGGACACCTCACGGGTGAGCACGCCACGATCGCCGAGGTGTGCGTGCGGCAGCCGTCGTACCTCGAGCACCTCTCGACGGTCCTCACCGAGACGCCGATCGAGACCTGGCGGGACTGGATGTACAGCCGGGTCCTGCGGTCCGCGGCGTCGTACCTCCCCGACGAGTTCGTCGAGACCAACTTCGACTTCTACGGCCGCACCCTGTCCGGGACGCCCGAGCTGCGGGCCCGCTGGAAGCGCGGGGTCTCGTTCGTCGAGGGAGCTGTGGGTGAGGCCGTCGGCAAGGAGTACGTCGCCCGGCACTTCCCGCCGGAGTCCAAGGCGAAGATGGACGACCTGGTCGCCAACCTGCTCGCGGCCTACCGGGTCTCCATCGCGGCGCTGGACTGGATGACCGAGGAGACCAAGGAGCGGGCCTACGACAAGCTCGCGACCTTCCGGCCCAAGATCGGCTACCCCGACGAGTTCCGCGACTACTCCGGGCTGCCGGTCCACGCGCACGACCTGATCGGCAACGCCCAGGCGGCAGCGGCGTTCGAGACCGACCGGCACCTGGCGAAGATCGGCTCGCCGGTCGACCGCGACGAGTGGTTCATGCTGCCGCAGACGGTCAACGCGTACTACAACCCCGGCACCAACGAGATCTGCTTCCCCGCGGGCATCCTGCAGAAGCCGTTCTTCAGCCCGGACGCCCACCCGGCCGAGAACTACGGCGGCATCGGCGCCGTCATCGGGCACGAGATCGGCCACGGCTTCGACGACCAGGGCGCGCAGTACGACGGGGCCGGCAACCTCAACGACTGGTGGACACCCGACGACAAGGCCGCGTTCGAGGTGAAGTCGAAGACCCTCGTCGAGCAGTACAACGGCCTGTCGCCGCGGGCGATCCCGGACGAGAAGGTCAACGGCGCCCTGACCGTCGGGGAGAACATCGGGGACCTCGGCGGGCTGACCATCGGGCACAAGGCGTTCGTGATCTCGGAGCACGAGGCGGGCCGCGAGGCCCCGGTCGAGGACCGCCGGCGACTGTTCCTGAACTGGGCCTACGTGTGGCGCACCAAGCGCCGGATCGAGCAGGAGCGCCAGTACCTCACCATCGACCCGCACAGCCCGCCGGAGTTCCGCGCCAACATCGTGCGCAACCTCGACGAGTTCCACGAGGTGTTCGAGACGGCCCCGGGCGACGGCCTCTGGCTCGACCCGGGCGACCGGGTCCGCATCTGGTGAGCGACCGGGTCCGCGGAAAGGCTTACCGACGGAAGGCCAACGGCGAGCTCGCCGAGGATCGCCAGTGGCAGCGGTACCGGCGGCCCTCGGCCGACGACGTCACGCGGGAGAACCGCGACACGTCCGGACAGCCGATCGAGCCACCGGCCCCACCGAACCGGCGCCGACCGGGGGGTCGATGGCTGGTCGGCGTGGCGGTGATCGGTGCGGGAGCCGTCGGGTTCCTCCTACTCTCCGAGGCGGAAGGGCCCGACGGGGAACGAGCGCCCGACCCGCTCCCCGCCGAGGAGCGCTACCGGCCGATCATCGATCAGGCGACGCTGGACGAGGTGGCCGCGGAGCTCCGACGGGCCACCGGCGCCACCGCGGTCCTGGAGGTCTGGATCGACGGCAGCGACGCGATCCGGCTGACCGTCCCGCCCGCGGCCGACGGTGATCTCGCCGAGGAGTACGGATGGGACGGCGCGGTGCTGGAGAAGACCTCAGCAAGCCAACCAGGCGACAGAGTGTCGTTCCCGCTCGACGTGGTCGATCCCGACGTCCTCGTCGAGATCGACGAGCAAGCGCGCTCGCGCAGCGACGGCACGATCAGCGACAGCCGGGCGAGGATCCGCAAGCCGGTCACGGAGTACGACGAGTGGATCTACGTGAAGGTCGACGAGGTCGACCACGGGGGCGTCGCGGTGTGGGCCGATATCGACGGTCAACCCGAGGGTGACCTGGTCCACGAGGACTGGCGCGACGACTGACCACCTCGCGGGACCGCCGGTCTACCTCCGGGGCTACCCGGAGATCTGTCCCTGGGCAGATGCGCCGGACGCCGGGCGGGTGTCTCATGGGAGCCATGAGCCAGACGCCGACGACGTACCAGCCCTACACGCCCGGGCGGCCCGGTCCTGAGGAAGCACCGCGTCAGCCGCGAACCGACGGCGGTCCGAACTGCATGGTCGTCGCGTCGGTCGTCTGCGTCGTGGTCTGGGCGATGTCGGGCTTCGGCTACTTCTGGCCGATCTGGGTGCTGCTGCCGACGCTCCTGCTCGGCGGCGGGCGTTTCCTGCCCTTCGGCGCGAGCTGTCGGCGGATCGAGCGGCCGAAAAATTGAAGTGCCGCCGCAGGAGTCTCGGGTCACCTGCGGCGGCGAGGTAGAAGTTAGTTCGCCTGCGCAGGCTGTGGGGCGGATCTCAGGAAACTGCCGAAGTTTTACCTGAGTGGACTAGTCCGGCGGTGCGGCTTGCGCCTCACGACTACCTTGGCCGCGTGCCTCACCGGATCGACATCGTCACGTTCCACGATCCGCCGGTGCCTGACGGCGCGTCGCCGTGGGTACCCGGAGCCGGCCCGTCGTTCCACATCGATGTGGCGGACTCGGACCCCGCCTGGCAAGGCTGGTTCGACGAGCTCGCCGGCCGGGTACGCCGCGCGCTCGGCTGGCGCGCCCTCGTCATCGAGCACGTGGGGTCGACATCCGTGCCCGGCCTCCCGGCCAAGCCGATCATCGACATCGACCTGGTCGTGGCCGATCCGGCCGACGAGGCGTCGTACCTCCCGGCGCTCGAGGCGGAGGGTTTCGAGCTGCGAGTGCGGGAGCCCTGGTGGTTCGAGCACCGGGTGCTCCGATCACTCGAACCCCGCTGCCACCTCCACGTCTTCGGCTACGACAGCCCAGAGGTGGTGAAGCACCGCCTGTTCCGGGACTGGCTCCGCGGCAACCCCGACGAGCGGGACCTCTACGCGACGACGAAGCGGGATGCCGCGGCCACGGCGAACGAGGCAGGCGAGCACTCGATGCAATACAACGCACGCAAGGAGCAGGTCGTGCGCGAGATCTACCAGCGCGCCTTCCTCGCTGCCGGCCTGCTCGACGGCTGACATCCGCGGTTGCCGACACCCATGTCGGCAGCCCGGCGGTCGAGGAGGTTGCGCTGCGACCGTCTCGAGACCCTCGGGGCCTCTGAGCGCTCGCTGCGGGCACTGCGTGGTTGCGACCGACAGGCTTTGGACGGGGAGTGGGAGGGCTGTTGTAGGTGAGCGACTAGCTGGTGGCCCCAGCGCTAGCCCTGGCCGGGTTTCCCTTCTGCACCGGGCCGTGGGTGACGGGGTCGAGATCCCCGCGCTGGGCTCACCACCAAACGCCCGATAATGCCGATTGGCGGGCGTCCTAGATGGGTTCGGCAGGCTCCCTGGAACTCCTGCACTCCGCCCGAACGAGACATAGTGTCGAACCGTGATCTCCGCTCGGACCGCACTCCTCTTGGCCGCCTCGGGGCTTGTCCTCTTCGCGCCCGCGCTGCCAGCCGTGAGCAACGCCGCCGGCGGCGAGCCCGCGATGTGCGCCGGTCAGGTCGTGACCATCGACCTCAACGACCCGGATGCACCCGACCCCAACCGGGACGACTCGGACGTCGTGCTTGGCACCCCCATCGGGGAACTCATAAGGACTGGCAACGGTGTGGACATCGTTTGCGGGGGTCCCGGTGAGGACGTCATCTCGCTCCACGGAGATGCTCCGGCCGGTGCCCGGGAGGCGGCCTACGGCGGCGCCGGCAACGATCATCTGGTCAGCAGTCCCGGCGATGAGCTGTTGGTCGGCGGCCCGGGTCCCGACGAGGTCATCTACCACTTCAAGTGTGGTCCCGGCTGCACCTATCCCTATCCGCATCATGGGGTCGAGGTCGATCTCCGACTGACCGGACCGCAGAACACCCACGGCCGGGGCTTCGACGAACTCGTCAGCATCGAGTATTTGGGCGGCACGGTTTGGGCCGACGTCCTGCGCGGCAACGCAAAAGTCAACCGGCTCGAGGGCCACTTTGGCAACGACATCGTCAACGGCTTTCGCGGTGCCGACGACCTAGACGGCGGTCGCGGCACTGACCGATGCATCGGCGGGCCGGGACGCGATGAGTACGAATCCTGCGAGCGACGCTGATCTTGGCCGCCCTGACTTCGTGACGAGTCATCCGCTACTGCCGCGCTGCGTGCGCGGCGTGGGCGGATCCTGGACGGCGCGCTTCTAGTAAGGGACGCACGACGGCATCCTCCACTGCAACTACCACCACCACCTCGCCCACGACCCCAACCACACCACCGAACGACTCCCCAACGGCGACATCCGCTACCACCGACGCACCTGAACCAGCGGAGTCTCGAGATCGCGACGTGCCCTCTAATGCCGAGTAGCGGGCACGAACCGCAGTGCTCGTGAGAATGTTCTGCGGTGGAATCCGCCGAGTGGGAAGCGTTGCGGGCCGAACTGGACCGGGCAGGAGTCTCTGGCGCGGAGGACCTGGGCCGGTTCGTCAGCAACGTTGAGTTCTTCGAGGCCTCCGCCTTCGATGAGAAAGCCGCGATGCAGGTGCTCCTCGACGCTCTCCCGCGGCTGGCAGATGCCCGTCTCGTCAGCGCGGTCGCGGGGCACCTTCGTCGTCCGTGGGCGCGTCCGCACGCTTTCGACGGCCTCCTCGGTGCGTTCGACCGGTGGGCCACGGTCGATTCCACCGCGGCGTGGCATCTAGGAGACGCCTTGGGCAGCGCGGCGACCATCGACAGGCTCGATGTCCTTCTCCGGGTTTGCCGGACGCCTGAGTACGGCACTGCTCGCCAGATGCCGGTGCTCGCGCTCGGTCGGTTCAAGAAGTCAGCGGATGTCGCGCCCGTCCTCATTGAGTTGATCCACGACCCAGAGGTCGGGCTGCACGCCATGGGGGCTCTGCGCCGGGTGATCGGAGCATCCGAGGCTCTAGCCCACGTCGAGGAGGTCGAACGCGCTCACCGCGGGACCTCTCTTGGGGACCAGGCTGCGCGTCAGGCGAAGAAGCTGCGGAAAGCTCAGCCCGCCCGCTAATGCCGCTCGCCGGGCGCGCCTCTGCAGATGTGCGGACACTGCATGCCCCTCTCCAGCGGGGCAGGGGCAGCGCGGCTACGCGCCAGTGGATTTGTGGTCAATGCCCAAGAATCGGCGCACGGCGTTCGCTCCTTCGACTGAGACCTGATCCTCTGCGCGAACGAAGGTAGTAGGCGTCACCACCACCCGCTGCTCGTCCACCCCTACCGTGCCGTGCCGCGTCCGCTGCACGATCCGTCGTCGGCCATTGTCGAGGTATCCGACCTTGCGACTGACCGATGCCGAAGCGTGATTGCCCACGATGTAGCCCGACTCGCACTGGTCGGCACCGAGCTCGTCGAACGAGAAAGCGACAACGAGCTGTCGCATCAGCGTGCCGATCCCCATCCCGTGGTGGGCTCTCCCCAGCCAGGAGCCAGTCATGACATTGCGCGTCTGCGCGAAGTCCTTCGCGTGCAGATCCTGCATACCAACCAGCTCTCCCTCGTGACGGACCACCAGCGCGAGGCGCCACTCGTCGGGAGCGAAGGTCGCCCTCTGCGTCCACCACCACCTCAGAGAGGTCGTCGGGAACCCGTCAGGCGAGCCGGGCGCAAAGGGCTCCTCGTGCCAGGCCTGGAGGAAGGGCATCGGCAGGTCGGGGACCTGGATGCCAGCGCGGACGAGTTCGACGAGTTTGGGCAGATCGTCGTCGCGCAGGACCCTCAGCTCCAAGGGTGCGCCGGCGATCCGCAGCGCGAACGGTGGAAAGACTTCCTCCAGGGTCAGCATGCTGGATTGTTTCCGAAGGCGAGTGCTCGCGAACAGCGACTTTCCCAATCCAGGCGACCATCCCGGGCGCTCGAAAAGACGAGCGCCGGATGCGGGCGGGCCGATTCCATGCCGTGCACGGTCGCGTCGGATAGCGTTCGATTCATGGTGCGACAGGCTGGCGAGTCGGCGACCGGGAATGAGCGGGCGGCGCGCCTCGGACGCCGTGAAGACCTGATTTGGTGGGGCACCTGGCTCGGTCTCGTGTGCGCCGTGGTCGGCATCGTCGACGGATTGGTCATGGCGCTGAACAAGGAGCTAGCCACCTGCCCTGACGGGACGTACTTCCCCGAAGGGACCACTGACTTCGACTGCTACGCGTACCCGCAAGCCGGCCTCGGAATCGGCATCATCGTCGTGTCCGTGATGCTTGGAGTCTTGGTCGTGTTCGCAAGCATTGCGGCCAGAGCGACTCTCAGAGCAGGCGCTGTTCTCGACTGATCGGATACACGGCGTCGGAGAGTCGGTACTCGACGTCAACTGTTGAGCGACCTCGCTCTTGGCTCCCCTTCGTGCGTGATCCTGACCGGTGCGCCTGTGGACAACCACCTCCCCGACCCCACGCGTCGGGGGGCGCTGGTAGACACGACGCATGACCGCAGCCACCGAGCTCGACAGCACCCGCGCCCGGGCCGAGCAGCACCTGCGGGCGCTGGTCGGCCCCCGGGACGGGCAAGGCGAGGCGGAGCTCTACGACGACCAGTGGGCGGCGATCGAGGCGCTGGTGGTCGCCAGGCGGCGGGCGCTGGTCGTCCAGCGCACCGGCTGGGGCAAGTCCGCGGTGTACTTCGTGGCCACCCTGCTGCTGCGCGAGGAGGGCAGCGGGCCGACGGTGATCATCTCGCCGCTGCTCGCGCTGATGCGCAACCAGATCGCCGCGGCCGAGCGGGCCGGCATCCGTGCGGTCACCATCAACTCCACCAACATGGAGCAGTGGGAGGAGACCAACGCCGCGATCCAACGTGGCGAGGTCGACGTGCTGCTGGTCAGCCCCGAACGCCTCAACAACCCGGGCTTCCGCGACGAGGTGCTGCCGCGGCTGGCCGCGACCTGCGGCCTGCTGGTCGTCGACGAGGCGCACTGCATCTCGGACTGGGGTCACGACTTCCGGCCCGACTACCGCCGGATCCGCACCCTCCTGGCCGAGCTGCCCGACGGCATCCCGGTCCTGGCGACCACGGCCACCGCCAACCAGCGCGTCACCGACGACGTCGCCGAGCAGCTGGTCTCGACAGGCTCGACCGACGAAGGGCCGCTCGTGCTGCGCGGCAGCCTCGACCGCGAGACGCTGCGGCTCGGCGTCGTCCGGTTGACGACGGCCGAGCAGCGGCTGGCCTGGCTCGCCGACCACCTCCACGAGCAGCCCGGCAGCGGCATCGTCTACACCCTGACCGTCGCCGCGACGCAGCAGGTCGCCGACTACCTGCGGTCGCGCGGCCACCGGGTGGCCGCCTACTCCGGCAAGACCGAGCAGACCGAGCGTCTCGCGCTCGAGCAGGCCCTCCTCGACGGCGAGGTCAAGGCGTTGGTCGCCACCAGCGCGCTCGGCATGGGCTTCGACGCCTCGCTCGGTTTCGTCGTCAACCTCGGTGCACCGAGCTCGCCGGTGGCCTACTACCAACAGGTCGGCCGTGCGGGCCGCGGCACGACGCACGCGGCGTCCGTCGTGCTCCTGCCGGCGATCGAGGACCGCGACATCTGGGCCTACTTCGCCTCCCTGGCGTTCCCACGCGAGGAGCTGGTGCGCACGACGCTGGCGACGCTGGCCGAGGCCGGCGGCGCGATGAGCACCCCGGCGCTCGAGGCGCGGGTCGACCTCAGCCGCAACCGGCTCGAGACAATGCTCAAGGTCCTCGACGTCGACGGGGCCGTACGACGCGTCAGGGGCGGGTGGGAGGCAACCGGACGACCCTGGGACTACGACTCCGACCGCTACCGGCGCGTCGCCGAGGCGCGCGAGCGCGAGCAGCAGGCGATGCTCGACTACCTGGCGACCGATCGCTGCCGAATGTGGTTCCTCCGGCACCAGCTCGACGACCCGGCGGCGCCCGAAGGCTGGACGTGCGGCCGGTGCGACAACTGCGGCGGGCTCGACCTGCCGACGGAGGTGTCGTCGACGGCGGTCGCCGAAGCTGCCGACCGGCTGGCCCGTCCCGGCGTACCCATCGAGCCGCGCAAGCTCTGGCCGACCGGGCTCTCCGCCCTCGGCGTCGACCGGTCCGGCCGGATCAAGCAGCCCGCTGAGGAGGGCCGGGCGATCGCCCGGCTCACCGACCTCGGCCACGGCACCGCCTTGCGGGACCTGTTCCGGGCCGGCGAGGCCGACGTCCCGACGACCGTCCCTGCGCCGCTGGCGCGGGCTGTCGTGGCGATGCTCGCCGACTGGCGGCCGGCGCCCGACGTGATCGTGGTGACCGAGTCGGCGACCCGGCCGGGACTGGTGGCCGACCTGGCGTCGGGGCTGTCGCGCTTTCTCGAGCGGCCGGTGGTCGGACGATGGGCGATCACCGATCCATCGGTCCAGCCGGGTCAGGGAGCCACCAACTCCGCGCAACGGGTTGCGGCCGTGACCCGCCGCCACGGGCTCGACCTCGACGATCCCGACGCCGTCCGTGGTCGCCGGGTGCTGCTCGTCGACGACCTAGTGGCCACGGGGTGGTCGCTCACGCTGGCGTCCGACGCGCTGGTCAGCGCCGGTGCCGACGCCGTCCTGCCGCTCACCCTCGCGGTCTCGGCCTGACCAGCCGCTGCGTCACCGCCGCCGCGTGGCGAGACGGACCAGCAGGGCCGTCGCGACGGACACCAGCACCAGGACGACCGCCGCGGCCACCCACGGCCACGGGTTCCACTGCTCCTCGCACGAGGTGCTGTGGGCGGACGACGTGCAGATCGTCCCGGGGCCGTCCCGGTTCAGCCAGGCGATGTAGAGGAGGGGCAGCCCGATCCCGGCCGGGAGCGCCGAGACCCCGCGGTTCCGGGTGACCGGGAGCGCCACCCCCGCTCCGGCGAGGGCCAGGCCGAGCAGGAGGAAGGGGATCCCGATCGTGAACCCTGCCAAGAACCCGAAGGAGACGAGCGCACCCACCACCAGCCACCACGGATAGGCCCACAGCGGGGGCCGGGTGACCGGATCGCGTGTCGCGGTCATGAGCGTCACCTCCCCAGGATGCGCCCTTCCGGGCCTTACCGTCGACACATGACCGAGGACGCTTCCTCCGCCGGCTCGACCCCGCCGCGCGGCACGCCCAACGATCCGCCACCCGCTGCCACCCCGGCGGACGCATCCGGCGCCCGCCCCCAGGCCACCGGATCCGCTCCCACGCCGCCACCCCAGTCCGCCCAGACGGCCGTGGTCGGCGCACCTCCGCCGCCGGGCGGTACGACGACGTCGGTGATGGATCCGCCGCCACCTCCGCCGGCCGTCGCCCCGGAGAAGCCGAGCCGCCCTGGCATGGGTCTGCTCCCGATCGCGATCGGCGTCGGCCTGCTCGCGGCCGCCATCGCGCTCTCCGCGACCCGGAGCCGCGCCGACGGCGACCTCGACTGGTCCAACTACTCCGTCGGCCTCGGCGCCACCGCCGTCCTGGTGCTGGTCGCGCTCGCGGCGACGGTGCTCGGCCGCGGCCATGCCACCGACACCCGCGCCACCGGGTCCGGGACCCGCGCCCTCAGCGCCAACGGCAGGGGACGCGAGGAGCTGGTGACCTGGCCCGGCGCCATCGGCGTCCTGGGCGTCGGTGCGATGCTCGTCGTCGGTCTCGAGGAGATGGACGGGAGCGAGGACTGGCTCGCCTACCTGGTGGGCGGCGTCGTCGTCCTGCTCTCGGTCGTCGGGTTCGTCGCAGTCCGCCGCGGCGCGTTCGTCGTGACAGCGATCCTCGGCCTCGGGATCGCCTACATCCAGCTCGCCGACGACGTGATCTCCGACATCGGTGACGACGACGACCAGGCGATCATCGCCGCGGCGACGATCGCGGTGTTCGTGCTCGCCGTCACTGCCGTCGGCTGGCTGCTGCGCACCCGGGCGATCAGCGGTGTCGTCGCCGGCGTGATCGGGCTGGTCGGGTTCAACATCGTCCTCATCGCACTGGTGGTGGTGCGGGCGATCGGCGAGTTCTTCGGTGAGTTCGGGATGGGCGGCTTCGACTCGGACAGCGGCATCAGCTCCAACTCGGACTACGACAACGACGTCTACATCATCCTCGCGATGGCGGCCGTCCTCACCCTGTTGTGGGCGCTCGCCGCGGCGCTCGACGGCAACCCCGGCTTCACCGTGCTGGCGATCGCCATGCCCGCCACGCTGGTGCCGATGGCGACCTTCGTGCTCGCGGTCGAGCACCCGACCTGGTGGGGTGTCGGCCTCGCCGGCGTCGGCGCCGTGCTGCTGGCGCTGGTCGGGCTCAAGCAGCTGCTCGGCAGGAAGAGGCAGCACTAGACGACGAGGGGGAACTCATCGTCGGCCCCACCCGTTAGCGTCAGGTCCTCGAGGATCCGACGCTGCTGGGAGGCCTGCGTGAGCTTCGTGCCCGTCACCGGACCGGCCACCTTCCGGCCGGCCGACCCGCCCAGGGACGGCACGATCGAGTTCACCGACGGACGCCGCGCCATCGCACTGCCGATCAGGGCGGCCCTGCCGGTGCTCAGCCGCGCCCGGACGCAGGCCGACGTGCATCCCAGCGTCGCCCTGCTCGGCGGCGCCGCGCTGCTCGCCGGCCGCTTCGTCGCTGCCGGCAAGCTGGCGCCGGCCACCGGCATCGACCGGCCGAGCTGGCGGATCGACGGACTCGACGAGCGCGACCACGACAGCGTCGCGCAGCTCGCGCAGGCCCGGGCGTACGACGACCTCGATCCTGCCGCGGCGGCCACGCTGGTCACGCAGGTCCTCGACGCCGTGGCCGACGCGCTGCCGCGGGCGGCACCGGTGGTGCCCGGGGAGTCGCCGGGGTCTCGAGACGTTCGTACAGCGAGCTCCTCGACCGACGGGGATGCCGACTTCGCGGAGCGGGTGCGCCGCCGTGCCGCCGAACGGGCCCGGGCGGCCCAGACGGTCGCACTCCCCGAGCTGGTCCGGGTGTCGCTGCGGGTGGAGGCCGACGAGGAGGAGCTCGTGGGCGGGTCCGTGCGGCTGGTGCTCCAGGTGCACGACGAGCGCGACCCGCTCCACGTGTGCGACGCCGCGCTGCTCTGGACGGACGAGGACTCCCACGGGTTCGGCCCGCGGGCGCGCGTGCACGCGAGCATCGCGCTCCGCGCGGCGGCCGAGGTGTGGCCCGTCCTCGACCGGCTGCTCGCGTTGTCGGTGCCCGACCAGCTCACCCTCGACGGCGAAGAGATCGGCAGCCTGCTCGAGCACGTCGGCGCCCTCCGCGACGCCCGGGTCGACGTGCACTGGCCACGGGCGCTCGGCCGCGACCTGACCACCCGCGCCGTGCTCGAGCGGCGGTCCGACCTGCGTGATCCCGAGCTGCCCCTCCAGGACAGCCCGTTCGCGGTCGACGGCCTCTTCGCCTTCTCGTGGCAGGTCGCGCTCCACGGAGAGACGCTGACCGACGACGAGATGGAGCAGCTGGCGTCGGCGGCCTCACCGGTGCTCAAGCTGCGCGGTGCCTGGACGGTGGTCGACCCGGCGACCGCCCAGCGCGCCCGCAAGCGGCTGATCCGCAAGGCGACCGGCGCCCAGGCACTGGCCGCTGCGCTGTCCGGTGTCGCCGAGCTGCCGGACGCCGCCGCGACGGGCACGACGGAGCAGGTGATCGTCGGGGCCAGCCTGCTCGAGGTCCGCGAGCAGCTGCTCGCCGCTCCGACCCGGGAGCCCGTCGCCGCGCCCGCCGGGCTCCACGCCGAGCTGCGCGACTACCAGCGCCACGGCCTCACCTGGCTCGCCGACCTCACCGGCCTGGGGCTCGGCGCCTGCCTCGCCGACGACATGGGGCTCGGCAAGACGATCACCCTGATCGCGCTCCACCTCCACCGGCTCGAGCAGGCCGGATTGGACTGGCCGAGCGCGTCTCCGGCACCAGGTGGAGAAAGCAAGCTTTCGGCGGGCGCCTCCCGCCGCGCTGCCGGCAACCCAGACGGACAGCCGACTCTCGTCGTCTGCCCCGCCAGCCTGCTCGGCAACTGGGAGGCCGAGATCCGGCGGTTCGCGCCGGGACTGCCGGTCCGCCGGTTCCATGGCACGGCCAGGGAGCTCGGTGGTCTCGACGGCGGCGGGTTCGTGCTGACGACGTACGGCACCATGCGGCGCGACCACGCGACCCTGGCCGCGGTCCCGTGGGACCTGGTCGTCGCCGACGAGGCGCAGCACGTCAAGAACTCCCGGTCGTCGACGGCGCGCGCCCTGCGCCTGATCCCGAGCCGGGCGCGGGTGGCGCTCACCGGCACGCCGGTCGAGAACGACCTCACCGAGCTCTGGTCGATCCTCGACTGGGCGATCCCCGGCCTGCTCGGCAGCCGGCAGGCCTTCCGGCGGGTGTGGGGCGCACCGATCGAGTCGGGCGCCGAGCCGACGAAGGCGCGACAGTTCGCCGACCTGATCGGCCCGTTCCTGCTGCGGCGCCGCAAGTCCGACCCCGGCATCGCGCCCGAGCTCCCGCCGAAGACCGAGACCGACCACCTGATCGGCCTCACCCGGGAGCAGGCCGTCCTCTACGAGGCGTTCGTCCGCGACATGATGCAGCGGATCGAGAACGCCAACGAGGCTGGCGACCTCGGCCGCCGCGGCTTGGTGCTGGCGCTGCTGACCGGGCTCAAGCAGATCTGCAACCACCCGGCGCAGTTCCTCAAGCAGTCCGGCGCCGTCCGTCTCACCGGCCGCTCGGAGAAGCTCGAGCTGCTCGACGAGCTGCTCGGCACCGTGGTCGCGGAGGACGGAGCCGTGCTGGTCTTCACGCAGTACGTCGCCATGGCCCGGTTGATCGAGCAGCACCTGGCGAAGACCGGCCTGCCGCACCAGTTCCTGCACGGTGGCACCCCCGTGTCCGAGCGGGAGGCGATGGTCGCCCGCTTCCAGGCAGGCGAGGTGCCCGTCTTCCTGCTCAGCCTCAAGGCCGGCGGCACCGGCCTCAACCTCACCCGCGCCGACCACGTGGTCCACGTCGACCGCTGGTGGAACCCCGCCGTCGAGGAGCAGGCCACCGACCGCGCGTACCGGATCGGCCAAACGAAGCCGGTCCAGGTGCACCGGATGGTCACCAGGGGCACGATCGAGGAGCGGGTCGCGGCGCTGCTCGAGCGCAAGCGCGCGCTCGCGGACGCCGTGCTCGCCCGCGGCGAAAGCGCCCTCACCGAGCTCAGCAACGAGGAGCTGCGCGACCTGGTGACCTTGCGCAAGGAAGCGCGCCGCGAGGCGTTCCTCACCGACCTCGAGCGGGAGGGATGAGCATGGTCGGGCAGCCGGGACGGGTCACCCATGGCCGGCTGGTCGCGCCGCGCACCGGGATCCGGTCCTGGTGGGGCAAGGCCTGGCACCGCGCGGTCGAGGAGGCGGCGTACGTCGACACCGACCTGCGCGGCGGCCGCACCCTCGCCCGGCGGGGCGAGGTCGGCGGCATCAGCGTGGCGGCGGGTTCGCTGCTCGCGGCGGTGCGGGAGGGCGACGACGCGTGGACCGCCGAGATCAAGATCCCGGTCCTGGCCGCGGAGGAACGACGCACGCTGGTCGAGGTCGTCGCCGCCGAGGCGGGCCGGATCGCCGCCCTGCTCGCCGGCGAGCTTCCCTTCGACCTGGTCGAGCACGCCGAAGAGGCCGGGGTCGAGCTGCTGCCGTACGGCGGCGAGCTCGCCGCGAGCTGCACCTGCAACGCCTACCTCGACCCCTGCCGGCACGCCCTGGCCGTGCTCATCCAAACCGGGTGGCTGGTCGATGCCGACCCGCTGGTGCTGTTCGCGGTGCGCGGGCTCGATCGCGAGGCGCTGCTCGCCGAGCTCCACGAGCGATCCACCGGCGCCACCGCCGCGCCGTCCGGTGTCACCGACCTCGCCGACGACATCGAGGTCGCCGCCGACGCCGTGCTCCGCGCGCGCCGGCTGGTCGAGCTGATGGAGACCGGCGCCGAGCTGCCCGACGGGTTGGTGTGACGCACAGCCGCTCAGACGATGGCCAGTGATCGCAGCTCGGTCTGGTAGTCGGCGTACGCCGTCCGCAGCTCGCCGCCGGGCCAGTCGGCCGGCAGCAGCTCACGAGGAAGCAACGGGTCGGCGGTGAGGTGGCGGACGACGTGCGCCGCGACGGCGAGGCGGGGCGCCGGCGCCTTCGTCCGCGCCAGCCGGCGCAGCAGCGCGCGACCGTCGGCGGCCCAGCCGCGCAGGTTCCAGAGCTCGCGCGCGAGCCGGACCGGGTCGCCGTCGGGACGGGCCCGGAAGGACGCGAGGACCGGGTCGCCGGCGTACGCCGCCGCCCGGCGCAGGTTGGCCGGACGGGTCCAGACGCCCTCGCGGAGCTCCGCCAGCCGGGCTCCGGTGAGCTTCTCTCGCAGCGCCGCGCGCTCGCTGCCGGACCGGCCGGACACCACGACCACGGCCATCTCCCAGGTGCCGTCCCACGCGGTCTCGGCGTCCTCGACGCCCTCGTCCTGGCGGCGCTGCCGGGCCACGAGGCGAGCGCCGAGCACGTAGTCGCGGTCCTGCCGCCGCAGGTCGCCGGCCGCTACGGCCCGGGTCAGGGCGACCCTCAGGGTCGATGCCGGGATGCCGAAGTGCTCGCCCGCGCGCGTCACCTGGGCCGGGCTCATCCGGTCCGGGTGGGAGCCGAGCAGCAGGGACAGCACGACCGACCGCGCCGGCAGCGGCTTGAGGTCCACCGCTACAGCCATGGACACAACTGTAGCCGAAACTGTAATGTCGCGGCATGGCAGACGGCACCGAAGGAGCCCCGTGGCGGAGGCCCGCCCACGAGGGCCCCGACTCGCCGTACGACGGAATCCCGCTCGACGACCCTTCCCGTTCGACAGGCTCAGGACAAGCGACAGGCTCAGGGCAAGCGGGGGACTACCGCACGCTGACCTACGAGGTCGACGGTCGCGTCGCACGGATCACGTTCAACCGGCCCGAGCAGGGCAACTCGATCACTCCCGACACCCCCGTGGAGCTGGCCGCGGCCGTCGAGCGCGCGGACCTCGACCCGCGGGTCCACGTGATCGTGGTGAGCGGACGCGGCAAGGGATTCTGCGGCGGCTACGACCTGACGGCGTTCGCGGAGCAGGCGATCCCCAACCACGACCCGGCGAAGACGTGGGACCCGATGGTCGACTACGCGATGATGAGTCGCTTCACCAAGGGCTACGCCAGCCTGCTCCACGCCGACAAGCCGACGGTCGCGAAGGTCCACGGCTTCTGCGTCGCCGGCGGCACCGACATCGCCCTGCACTGCGACCAGATCCTGATCGCCGCGGACGCCAAGATCGGCTACCCCCCGACCCGGGTGTGGGGCGTGCCGAGCGCCGGCCTGTGGGCGCACCGGCTCGGCGACCAGCGGGCCAAGCGGCTGCTGCTGACCGGTGACTGCCTCTCCGGGCGCGAGGCCGCCGAGTGGGGGCTCGCGATCGAGGCCCCGGACCCCGACCGGCTCGACGAGCGCACCGAGATCCTGGTGCAGCGGATCGCCGCGATGCCGATCAACCAGCTGATGATGGTGAAGCTCGCGCTCAACTCCGCGCTGCTCGCGCAGGGCGTCGAGACCAGCCGGATGATCAGCACCGTCTTCGACGGGATCTCCCGGCACACCCGCGAGGGCTACTCCTTCGCCGCCCGCGCCGCGGAGGCCGGCTTCAAGCAGGCGGTGCGCGAGCGCGACGCCGCGCCGTACGACGACTTCGGACCTTCCACCAACAAGGGGTAGCTCATGGACACGCACCCGACCCATGCCGTCTTCAACCAGGTCCCGCCGCTGGTCGGCCACGACACCGCCGCCGACCCGGCGCTGCTCGAGGGCCTCGAGCGCGAGGGCGCGGGCTGGGCGGCCGACGAGATCCACGAGCTCGGCCGGCTGGCCGGCTCGGCCGAGGCGCAGTCGTGGGGACGGCTGGCCGAGCGGGTGCCGCCGCGGCTGCACACCCACGACCGCTACGGCCACCGGGTCGACGAGGTCGAGTACGTCCCTGCCTACCACCAGCTGATGGAGACCGCCGTCGGTCACGGCCTGCACGCCGCGCCGTGGGCCGACGACCGCCCGGGCGCGCACGTCGCCAGGGCCGCGAAGTTCATGGTGTGGTCGGTCGACGCCGGCCACGGCTGCCCGATCTCGATGACCTACGCCGTGGTCCCCGCGCTCCGCGCGAATCCCGAGCTCTCCGCGCGGTTCGAGCCGCTGCTGACCAACCGCGAGTACGACCCCGGCCTGGCCGACCCCGCGACCAAGCGCGGCCTCATCGCCGGCATGTCGATGACCGAGAAGCAGGGCGGGTCCGACGTCCGCGCCAACACCACGACGGCGACGCCGCAGGCCGGCGAGTCGGACGGCAGCTATCGGCTGGTCGGCCACAAGTGGTTCACCTCGGCGCCGATGTCCGACATGTTCCTGACCCTCGCGCAGGCGCCGGGCGGGCTGTCCTGCTTCCTGGTGCCGCGAGTGCTGCCGGGCGGGGAGCGCAACGCGATGCGGTTCCTGCGGCTCAAGGACAAGCTGGGCAACAGGTCCAACGCCTCCTCCGAGATCGAGTACGACGGCGCCACGGGCTGGCTGGTCGGCGAGGAGGGCCGCGGCGTCCGGACCATCGTGGAGATGGTCAACATGACCCGGCTCGACTGCGTCATCGGCACCGCCGCCGGCATGCGCACCTCGCTCGTGCTCGCCGTCCATCACGCCCGCCACCGCAGTGCGTTCGGCAAGACGCTGATCGAGCAGCCGGCCATGCGCAACGTGCTGGCCGACCTCGCGATCGAGTCCGAGGCCGCGACGACCGCGATGATGCGGCTGGCCGGCGCCAACGACCGAGCGATCCGCGGCGACGAGGGCGAGACCGCCGTACGGCGGCTGGCGCTGGCCGCCACCAAGTACTACGTCTGCAAGCGCGGCCCGATCCACGCCGCGGAGGCGCTCGAGTGCCTCGGCGGCAACGGCTACATCGAGGACTTCGACGCAGCCCGGATCTACCGCGAGCTGCCGCTGCTCTCGATCTGGGAGGGCTCGGGCAACGTCGCCGCGCTCGACGCCCTACGGGCGATCGCCCGCGAACCCCACACCCTCGACGCCTACTTCGACGAGGTGGGCCTCGCGTCCGGTGCCGACGCCCGCTTCGACGAGGCGGTCGCCCGGTTGCAGAAGGAGTTCACGTCGTTCGACGACATCGAGCTGCGCGCCCGGCGGATCGTCGAGCAGCTCGCGCTGGTCTTCCAGGGCTCGCTCCTGCTCCGTCACTCGCCGGCCGCCGTCGCCGACGCGTTCTGCGCCACCCGGCTCGACCGCGACTGGGGCGGCGCGCTCGGCACCCTGCCGACCGGGCTCGACCTGGCGCCGATCATCGATCGGGCGGTCGTCGCGTGAGCATCGACATCGAGCGGCGCGGGCCGGTCACGGTCGTCACGATCAACCGGCCGGATGTGCGCAACGCGGTCGACACCGAGCACGCGCAGGCGCTGTACGACGCCTTCCTGGCCTTCGACGCCGACCCGGACGCGAGTGTCGCCGTACTGACCGGCGCCGGAGGCGCCTTCTGCGCCGGCGCCGACCTCAAGGCCGTCAGCACCGGGACGATGAAGGCGGATCCGCCGGGCGTCGACGGCCCCGCGCCGATGGGCCCGTCCCGGCTGCTGCTGTCCAAGCCGGTGATCGCCGCCGTCGAGGGCCACGCGGTGGCCGGTGGGCTGGAGCTGGCGCTGTGGTGCGACCTCCGGGTCGCGGACCCCGAGGCGATCTTCGGTGTCTTCTGCCGGCGCTGGGGGGTGCCGCTCATCGACGGTGGGACGATCCGACTCCCTCGGCTGATCGGGCAGTCCCACGCGCTCGACCTGATCCTCACCGGCCGTCCCGTCGCCGCCGAAGAGGCGTTGTTCATGGGCCTGGTCAACCGCGTCAGCGCCCCGGGTGCCGCGCTCGAGGAAGCGGTGGCGCTCGCCGAGCAGCTCGCGGCCTTCCCTCAGACCTGCCTGCGGCAGGACCGGCTCTCGGCGTACGAGCAGCACGGCCTGCCCCTCGACCGGGCCCTCGACGTGGAGTGGGTGCACGGCGGCCGTTCCCTGCTGGAGGCGATGACCGGAGCCGCCCGGTTCCGTGACGGTGAGGGCCGCGGCGGGGCCTTCTAGCCCGCCCCGAGCGCAGCGACGGCCATGTCGGCCAGCAGCGTGCGGAGCGCGTCGTCGGAGATGGCGTGGCCGGCGCGCGGCGTCGAGTTGAGCAGCCCGAACGCCGCCTGGGCGGCGGCGTGGGCGGTCGCCTTGGTGAGGTCGGGGCGCAGCGCCCGGAGCTGGCCGGCGAGCAGGTCGACGTACGACCGCTGCAGCCGGCGCACCTGCTCGCGTGCCTGCTCCGGCAGCGACTCCCAGTCGCGGTCCTGGACGATGATCAGCGGACGGTGGCCCAGTGCGAACTCGACGTGCCAGTCGACCAGGGCGCGGACCGCGTCGGCCGGGCCGTCCGCCGCCGCCACCCGGGCACGGCCCACCGCCAGCAGTTGCTCGCTGATCGACACCAGCATCTCGGCGAGCACCGCCTGCTTGCTCGAGAAGTGCTTGTAGAGCGCCGGCCCGGTGATCCCGCACGCGGCGCCGAGGTCGGCGACCGAGACCCCGTGGAAGCCGCGAGCGGCGAACAGCTCAGCCGCGGTCGCGAGGATCTGCTCGCGGCGGGTCGGCTCGGCCTGGTCGGTGGCGGTCACCGCGTCAGGTTAGTGCTCGTTCACCGCAGGCGAGGTCAGCGTGTCTCGAACGCGCAGAACTCGAGGCTCCGCTACTGCTCCTCCTTGTCCGGGTCGGCGGCGCGGCTCATGGTCTCGCTCTCCGACCGCACCGACTTCGCGACGGACGGGTCGATCAGCGGCTCGTCGTCGGACTGGCCGGTGTTCGGCAGACCGGTAGCGGGGTTGATGCCGACGTCGGAGGGGTCCTCGATCTCGTCGTGCCAGTCGTCGGTCGGATCGGCCCCGCGGCCGTGGTGCGCGGCCTCCCGCGACGCGGCCTTCGGCTCGGTCGTCGACGGCTCCACCGACTCGGCGGGCGGCACCGGCTCCGCCGGCTCGACGTTGCGCTCCGGGCTCTCGTAGAGCGGCGCGTCCTCGGGTGCCGTCTCGGTCGTCCCGGTGGTCGTGCTCGTCTTCTGGTCACCGCCGGTGACCGTGGCGGCCAGGTCGCGGGCGTGCCCGGTGACGGTCGTGACGGTCTGCCGGGGGTGGGTGACCGCGTGGGCCGCCTTCCCGACGACCTCGGTGGCGAGCTTTGTGATGGTGCCGACGGTCGACATGACCAGGATCTCCTCTCGATCGCGTATGCACCTGCAGTACCCCCGACCCGGCTCCCCACCCGATTGACCCGCCAGGTTAATGATCGTTAACCTCACTCCCATGACCAGTCTCGAGGAGCTCACCGTCGAGCTGCGCGAGCGGCTCGCCCGGGTGCGTGAGGGCGGCAGCGAGGCCGCGCGCAAGAAGCACACCGACCGCGGCAAGCTCCTGGCCCGCGACCGCGTGGACCGGCTGCTCGACCCGGGCAGTCCGTTCCTGGAGATCGCGCCCCTGGCGGCGTTCGGGATGTACGGCGGTCCGGGTGACGACTACGCCGTCCCGTCCGCCGGCGTCGTGGCCGGCATCGGCCGGGTCGAGGGTCGGGAGTGCCTGGTCCTGGCCAACGACGCGACCGTGAAGGGCGGCACCTACTACCCGCTCACCGTGAAGAAGCACCTCCGGGCGCAGACCATCGCCGCCGAGAACCGGCTGCCCTGCATCTACCTCGTCGACTCCGGCGGCGCCTTCCTCCCGATGCAGGACGACGTGTTCCCCGACAAGGAGCACTTCGGCCGGATCTTCTTCAACCAGGCCAACATGTCGGCGCGCGGCATCCCGCAGCTCGCTGCCGTCATGGGGTCCTGCACGGCCGGCGGCGCCTACGTGCCCGCCATGTCCGACGAGTCGGTGATCGTGCGCAACCAGGGCACCATCTTCCTCGGTGGCCCGCCGCTGGTGAAGGCCGCGACCGGCGAGGTCGTCACGGCCGAGGAGCTCGGCGGCGGCGACGTCCACGCCCGCACCTCCGGAGTCGTCGACCACCTCGCCGACGACGACGCCCACGCCCTCCAGATCCTCCGCGGGATCGTGAACACACTGCCGGAGCCGGACCGGAGCCCCGCGGCCGAGGTCGAGGAGCCGCACGAGTCGCCGGAGTCCCTCTACGACGTGGTGCCGACCAGCACCCGGACGCCGTACGACGTGCGCGAGGTGATCCGGCGGATCGTCGACGGCTCGCGGTTCCAGGAGTTCAAGCAGCTGTACGCCGAGACCCTGGTCTGCGGGTTCGCGCGGATCCACGGCTACCCGGTCGGCATCGTCGCCAACAACGGGATCCTGTTCAGCGAGTCCGCGCTCAAGGGAGCGCACTTCGTCGAGCTGTGCAACCAGCGCGGCATCCCGCTGCTCTTCCTGCAGAACATCAGCGGGTTCATGGTCGGCAAGGACTACGAGAACCGCGGCATCGCCCGCGACGGCGCCAAGCTGGTGACCGCGGTCGCCTGCAGCGTCGTACCCAAGCTCACCGTGGTCATCGGCGGCTCGTTCGGCGCCGGCAACTACGGGATGTGCGGCCGGGCCTACGACCCGCGATTCCTCTGGATGTGGCCCAACGCGCGGATCTCCGTGATGGGCGGTGACCAGGCGGCCAACGTGCTGGCCACCGTCGCCGGCCGCGAGGACGACGAGGAGTTCAAGGAGCCGATCCGGGAGCAGTACGAGACGCAGGGCTCGCCGTACTACGCCACCGCCCTGCTCTGGGACGACGGCGTGATCGATCCCGCCGACACCCGGCGCGTGCTCGGGATGGCGCTCGCCGTCACGGCCAACGCTCCGGTGCCGGAGCCCTCCTATGGCATCTTCCGGATGTGATGGACATGTTCGGCACCGTCTACGTCGCCAACCGCGGAGAGATCGCGCGCCGCGTCGCCCGTACCTGCGAGATGCTCGGCATCCGCGCGGTTGCGGGCACCGCCGACTTCCTCGATCCGTCCGCGCAGATCGCGGCCGCGCTCGCGGCGGGCGCCGACGCGGTCCACCCCGGCTACGGCTTCCTCTCCGAGAACGCTGGCTTCGCCCGCGCTGTCTCCGACGCCGGTCTGACCTGGATCGGCCCGACGCCCGCGGTGATCGAGCGGATGGGCCGCAAGGACGCTGCCCGTGACATCGCCGTCGGGGCCGGCGTCCCGGTCGTGCCGACGGGCGACGAAGCGTCGTACCCCGTCCTCGTGAAGGCGGCCGCGGGTGGCGGCGGCAAGGGCATGCGCATCGTCCGCTCGGCTGCCGAGCTGGACGAAGCCGTGGCGGCGGCCAAGCGGGAGTCGGCCGCGGCGTTCGGCGACGACACGATGCTGATCGAGAAGTACGTCGAGCGCGGTCGCCACATCGAGGTCCAGGTGCTCGGCGACACCCACGGCAACGTGGTCCACCTGCTCACCCGTGAGTGCTCCGCTCAACGGCGGCACCAGAAGGTGATCGAGGAGGCGCCCGCGCCGTACCTACCCGACGAGGTGCGGCACCGGATCCACACCGCGGCCGTCGACCTGGCGCGCAGCGTCGGCTACACCAACGCCGGCACGGTCGAGTTCCTGCTCGACGCCGCAACGGGGGAGTTCTACTTCCTCGAGATGAACACCCGCCTGCAGGTGGAGCACCCCGTCACCGAGGAGGTGACCGGTCTCGACCTGGTCCAGCTCCAGCTGCTGGTGGCTGCGGGCCACCCGCTGCCGTTCGACCAGGAGAGCGTGCACGAGTCGGGCCACGCGATGGAGGCTCGCGTCTACGCCGAGGATGCCTACCACGGCTTCCTGCCCCAGGCCGGGCGCGCGACGCTCGTGCAGTGGCCGACCGGTCGGCCCGGCACCCGCGTCGACCAGGCACTCGAGTCCGGCCAGGTCGTCAGCACGTCGTTCGATCCCATGCTGGGGAAGGTGATCGGCTCCGGACGCGATCGCGAGCAGGCGCGCAACGTGCTCATCAACGCGCTCGACGAGACCGTCATCCTCGGGCTCACCACCAACACCGGGTTCCTCCGGGAGCTCGCCGCGAGTGACGCCTTCGCGAAGGGTGAGATCGACACCGCCTGGCTCGACCGCAACCAGGTCGAACCGCCCGACCCGGCACCGGCCCGGGAGCTGGCCGCCCACGCCTGGCAGCAGGCGCACGCGAGACCGGACGGACCGTTCGCCTCCGACGGGTTCCGGCTCGGCGCACCGGCCGCGCCTGTGCGCGTCGACTTCGAGGACGGCTCCGTCGTCCTGCACGGGCCCCCGGACCGGCTCCCTCCCGCGATCGTCACCGCTCACACCGTCGAGCTGGCCCACCACGGCCAGCGCTACGTCTTCACCCGGCCGGACGCGGCGGCGGACCACGGCCCCGAGGCCGGCGACGGCACGGTTGTTGCGCCGATGCCGGGCACAGTCCTCGACGTCCGGGTCGCCGAGGGTGACACCGTCAGCAGCGGTGACGTCCTGGGCACGGTGGAGGCGATGAAGATGGAGCTGGCGCTCAAGGCGCCGTACGACGGCGTGGTCACCACGGTCGCGGCCGCGACCGGCGACCAGGTCGCCCTCGGCTCCCCGCTCTTCACCGTGGATCCCGCATGATCGTCGAATCGACAGAGATGGCCATTCGAAATGACACAGATGGCCACCGGCGGCGGCCATCTTCGTCAACTCGACGGGCCATCCTTGTCGATTCAACGGGAGGGGAGAGGCATGAGTGAGCTTCCACTACCGATGGTGGTGCCCGAGCCTGGCCTGCCGACGAAGGTGACGATCTACGAGGTCGGCGCTCGCGACGGCCTGCAGAACGAGCAGGCGCTGCTGCCGACGGAGGTGAAGGCGGAGTTCGTACGACGACTCCTCGCCGCCGGGCTCCCGATCGTGGAGGCGACCAGCTTCGTGCACCCGAAGTGGGTGCCCCAGCTCGCGGACGCCGCCGAGCTGATGACCGGCCTCACCGCGGAGCTCGGCGACACCGCGCGCGCCCTCCCGGTCCTGGTGCCCAACGACCGGGGGCTCGACCGCGCCCTCGCCCTCGGCCTGCGCCACATCGCGGTGTTCGCGTCGGCGACGGAGACGTTCGCAGCGAAGAACCTCAACCGCACGCTCGAGTCCCAGTTCGAGATGTTCGAGCCGACGATCGGGCGGGCGCTCGCCGCCGGGCTCGACGTCCGCGGCTACGTCTCGATGTGCTTCGGCGACCCGTGGGAGGGTCCGGTGCCGGTCGAGCAGGTCGTCACCGTCGGCCGGCGGCTGCTCGAGCTCGGCTGCCACCAGCTCAGCCTCGGCGACACCATCGGTGTCGCGACCGCCGGTCACGTGCCGGCGCTGATCGCCGGCTTCGCCGGTGCCGGGATCGGCACGGACCGGCTCGCCCTCCACTTCCACGACACCTACGGCCAGGCGCTCACCAACGTCCACGCCGGGCTGCAGGCCGGCGTCACGACGTACGACGCCTCCGCCGGCGGTCTCGGCGGCTGTCCCTACGCCAGGAGCGCGACGGGCAACCTCGCCACCGAGGACCTGGTGTGGTTCCTCACCGGCCTCGGGATCGAGCACGGCGTCGACCTGCGGGCCGTCGTCGAGACCAGCACCTGGATGGCGGGTCACCTCGGACGGCCCAGCCCGTCGGCCGTGGTGCGCGCGCTGGCACAATCACCCGCATGACCAGGGTCGTCCACCTGCACATCGGTGCTCCGAAGACGGGGACGACCTACATCCAGACCCGGCTGGGTCGGAACACCAAGACCCTGGCCGAGCACGGGGTCCACTTCCCGTCGACGTCGCGGCTCTCCCGGCCGGAGCTGTCCCAGTTCCGCGCGGCGCTCGACCTGACCGAGCAGGACTGGGGTGGCGCCGCGGGTCACGCCGAAGGCGCATGGGACGCGCTGATGCGGCGCACCCGCCGGCTCGACGGCAACGTGATCATCAGCCACGAGATCCTCGCTCCCGCGCACTCGAAGGTGATCGAGCGCGCGATGAAGGACCTCGCCGGCAGCGAGGTGCACATCGTCTACTCCGCGCGCGACCTGGCCCGGCAGCTGGCCGCCGCGTGGCAGGAGAGCGTCAAGCAGGGGCGCGCCTGGTCGTTCCGCAAGTTCCTCCGCCGGTCGCGGATGGGCAAGCCGTTCATGATGCAGGCCTTCGACATCCCCGACGTGCTGTCGGCGTGGGGCGTCGCCGTACCGCCGGAGCGCATCCACCTCGTCGTCGTACCCGCCCGGCGTCAGAACGGCGCCGACCAGGTCGACACCCTCTGGAAGCGGATGTGCCAGGCGTTCGAGATCGACCCCGACTGGGCGCCGCTCGACAGCGAGGTGACGAACAAGTCGCTCGGCGTCGCCGAGACCCAGGTCTTGCGGCACCTCAACCAGGCGCTCGGCCGCAAGGTCGCCCGCGAGGGCGACTACGACGACCTGCTCCGCCGGATGGTCGCCGACGGCACCCTCTTCCACCACCGCTCCGCTCCGGTCACGCTCCGGCCGGACAACTACGACTGGGTCGAGGAGCGCACCGAGCGGTCACTGGAGTGGATCGTGGCGAGCGGCATCGACGTGATCGGCGACCTCGACGAGCTCCGCCCGCAACGGCCGGACCCCGACCAGCGCTGGCACAACCCCGACCGGGTCCGGAGCCGGGCGATCACCCAAGCAGCGATCAGCGCGCTCGGCAGCATGACCGCGGAGGCCGCCCGTCGGCCCGACCCCCACGGCCTCGCCGTCCGCGCCACCCGCGAGATCAAGCGCCGCCTCGAGCCCTGACTGGTTCGCTCGTCGAGTAGCCCGAGCGCTCAGCGCGAGGGCGTATCGAGACGCCGCAACTGAGGCCGCTCACCGTCGGGCGGTCGTCTCACCGGGTCTCGATACGCCGGTCGGTGGTGCGCTCGTTCCTCGCGCCATTCGGCGACCGCCTTCGTTCCTCAGGCGGTCCCCCGGCGCTGAAGGAACTCGCGGGCGGCGTACCGGCCGACCTTCCAGGTGCCGTAGCCGTCGACGCCGGCGCCGACGACGCCGCCGACGACGGGGACCCGCCTGCCGATGTTCGTGGCGATCTGCTTGCCGAGCACCCGGCCGATCAGGTCGCTGGCGACGGCGCTGGTGATGGCCTGGTCGAGCGCGGGGTCGTGGGACGGCGCCAGCGCCAGCGCCATCGGCGGTGCCGGCAGCTCCATCTTCCTCACCATCTTCTTCACCATGTCCTCACCGAGGATGGTCACCAGGATCGCGTTGCGGACCCGCGGGTCGTCGAGGTCGTAGCCCCGCAGGTGGGCGATGCCCGCGATCATCCGGCACTGGATCAGCGCCAGCCCGCTGATGTTCGCCGGCGTCAGCACGGCGGCCGTGACGAGCCCGCCGACGTTGGCGAGCAGCCCTCCGACGCTGGCGTACCCGACGTGGTTCTCGATCACCTCGTGGACGGCCTTGTCGACCTGTCCGTGCTGCTCGCGCAGCTGCGCCTCGGCCGCCTCCGCTGCCGGCGCCAGTGGTCCGACACCGACGATCGCTCGGTGCAGCGCCTCGCGCACGAACGAGGAGGTGACGCCCGGTGCGAGCGCGGGGAACCTCGGTACGACGACGCGGGCTGCCTGGCCCGCCAGTGCGCGCTTGACGCTTGCCATGCCTCAAGCGTAGGCGTGCCGCCTGAGCCCGGCTCCGGGGGACGTCGTACCGTCACCTCGATGGACCACCCGAACGATCGACCGGGGCCGGTCGAGCCGCCGCCGACGCCGTGGGAGCTCCCCTCCCGCGAGCAGCTGGCCGCGCTCGAGACCGACGACGACCTGGTCGCGGTCGGCGCCGATCTCGCTCCCGGCACGGTGCTGGCTGCCTATCGTCGGGGGACCTTTCCGATGCCGGAGCCGCCGCGACTCCGGCTCCGGTCCCGCACCCCGCCGGCGGTGGGTTGGTGGTGTCCCGCTGACCGCGGCGTGCTGAGGCTCGACCGGCTGCGGGTCTCGCGTTCGCTCCGGCGGGCGGTGCGGGACTTCGAGATCCGCGTCGACACCGTCTTCGACGAGGTGGTCGCCGCGTGCGGTGACCCTCGCCGCCCCGGCGCCTGGATCGATGCGGAGATCCGCGCGGCGTACGGCGAGCTCCACCGCCTCGGCTGGGCGCACTCGGTCGAGGCGTGGCAGGACGGCCGGCTTGCCGGCGGTCTGTACGGCGTGGCGATCGGGGGGCTGTTCGCCGGGGAGTCGATGTTCTACCGCGTGCGGGACGCGTCGAAGGTCGCGCTCGTCGCGCTGGTGGAGCGGTTGGCCGACGAGCACGCGCGCGACCGGCTGATCGACGTCCAGTGGTCCACGCCGCACCTCCAGAGCCTCGGCGTGGAGGAGATCCCGCGGCGCGCGTACCTCGAGCAGCTGCCCGGTTTGCTGGGCGTTCCGCTCCCCGCCGCGTTTGCGCAACTCGCCGGTGGGGGAGAAAGCCTTCCGGCGACCGGTGGGCATCAATAGTCTGCGTGTTGCGGGCCGACTCGGTTCGGTCGCTGTCTCCGACCCGGTGCACGCGGCACCGCGTCCCCTCGAAAGGAAACCCGCATGACCAGGATCAAGCGCGCTACCGGCGCTGCCGGCGCGGCCGTGCTCCTCGCGTTCTCCCTCACCGCTTGCGGCGGAGCTCCCGACGACGCCTCGGAAGAGGACTTCTGCGAGGTTGCCAACAGCATCCCCGCTGATGCCGATGTCGACGCCATCCACGACTGGGCCGACGACGCCGAGGAGACCGGCACGCCTGAGGACATCCCCGAGGACGCCCGGGAGGGATTCGAGCTCCTGGTCGACATCGCGAAGGACGTCGACGAGGACGACCTGGAGAACGAAGACTTCCTCGACGACCTGTCCAGCGAGGAGGAGGAGCAGTTCACGGCTTACGGCACGTACGTCGCGGAGACCTGCGGTGGCGCAGACGTTCCTACCGAGGACCTCCCGACGGAAGAGCTCACGACCGAGTGACCTGACCGCTCTCCTGTGCGGCCGGCCCCGACCGGGGCCGGCCGCGCTGCCCACCGGAAGGACTCCGGCATGACCCGCCGCACCCGCTCAGCCCGGAACGTCGCAGCAGGCTGCGTTGCCGTGCTCGCGTTCTCCCTCGGCGCCTGCGGCGGAGACTCCGGGGACTCCGGGGACTCGCCCGGCGACGACGGGCCGCCGACCGACGCGTCGCAGGCGGACTACTGCGAGGTCATCAACGACCCTGCGTACTTCGAGGACCTGGATGCGGACTCCGAGGACCAGGAGATCGTCGACGCGATCCAGGCGATCGCCGACGACCTGAGGGAGGTCGGCACCCCCGAGGACATCCCGGACGACGCCCGCGACGGCTTCGAGATCCAGCTCGACGCCGTCGACGACCTGGAGGCGGACGACATCGCCGTCGAGGGCGAGGAGGACCCTCTCCTGGCGGGCCTCTCCGACGCCGACAAGGAGAAGGTCGAGGCCTACCGCGCCTACGAGACGGAGACCTGTCCCGACGAGACCGACATCGGGACACCCGACGAGCCGGAGCCGTCGATCTCCTGAGCCGCCCGGTGTTGAGCGGCGTGCCACGATGGCACTGATGCGCTCAGCCCTCCGTTCGCCGCTTGCGACCCTCGTCCCGCTGCTGTTGCTGGTCCCTGTGACCGCGGTGACTGGTGCCTGCTCCTCCGGCACCGACGTCGAGGACGGCGGGCCGACCGTCACCGCGACCGGGCCGGACGAGTCGACGAGCGCTCCGACCGACGAGCCCACCGATGCGGAGACCGACGAGCCGACCAGCACCCCGTCCGATCTGCCCGCCGCGGTGGCGGCGGTGTGCGCGCCGTACGCCATCATGGTCAGGGCCATCAAGAACACCGGCTTCAGCGGGGCCGACCCCGACGACGTCGCCGCTGAGCTCGCCCCGGTGATGAAGGAGTTCGCCGCGCGGGTGCCGGACCTCGAGCGGCCGCGGGGCATGCCTCCCGGGGCCTGGCGCGGGATCGAGGCGCTGGCGGTGCGGATCCTGGCGCTCCCGAACCGGCCCACGTATGCCGAGATCGAGGCCGTCGAACGCGATTTCAGCGAGCAGGAGCGCGACGACGTCGACGCCGCGGCCGACTGGCTCCGGACGAACTGCCCGGTCTGACCGCCGCGGTCAGGCGACGTACGGCGGCGTCCCGGACTCGCTCACGAGAGCCCGGCCGGCCGCCTGCCAGTCGTAGAGCCCGCCGGCCAGGTTGACGACGTCGTAGCCCTGGTGGGCGAGGTAGCCAGCGACCTGCGCCGAGCGGCTGCCGACCTTGCACACCACGAGCGTGTGCGCGTCGGGGAGCTCACCGAGCCGGTCGGGCAGCTCCATCATCGGGATGTGCAGCGCGCCGTCGATGTGGCCGGCGTCCCACTCGAACTGCTCGCGTACGTCGAGCACGGCGAGGTCGTCGGGCAGCGGGTCGGGCACGGCCTCGATCGCGACGGTCGGGATGCCGTTCATCGGGTCAGGCCGTCCTTCATCGTTGTCAGCCTCACTTGAGGAGCTTGCTCATCCGGCGGTCCGCCAGCGGTTTGCCGCCGGTCTGGCAGGTCGGGCAGTACTGCAGGCTCGAGTCGGCGAACGAGACCTCGCGCACGGTGTCACCGCAGACCGGGCATGCCTGACCGGTGCGCCCGTGCACGGCGAGGTTCGACTTCTTCTCGGCCTTCAGCTCACTCGCGGCCAGTCCGCGGGACCGGTCGACCGCGTCCCCCAAGGTGTCCTTGACCGCGGCGTACAGCGTCGCGAGCTCGTCCTCGGTGAGGCTGTTGGCCGGCTTGAACGGACTCATCCGCGCGGCGTGCAGGATCTCGTCGGAGTAGGCGTTGCCGATGCCGGCGATGGTGCCCTGGTGGCGGAGCACGCCCTTGATCTGCTTGCGCCCCTCGGACTGCAGGATCGCTGCCAGCGCCTCGCGCGTGAAGGCGTCGTCGAGCGGGTCGGGGCCGAGCCGGGCGATGCCCGCGACGTCCGCGGGGGAGCGGACCAGGTAGAGCGCGAGCGACTTCCGGGTGCCGGCCTCGGTGACGTCGAGCCCCGACGTCAGCCCGTCCACCTCGTCGAGCACGACCCGCACCGCGAGCGTCGACTTGGTGCTGGGCTTGGGCGGGATCGCCGGCACCTCGTCGCGCCACCGGACCCAGCCGGCCCGCGCCAGGTGGAACACGAGGTGCAGGCCGCTGGCCTCGATGTCGAGGAACTTGCCGTGCCGTCGTACGTCGTCGACGAGGGCGCCCTCGACCGCCGACAGCGGCGGGTCGTAGGTCTTCAGCGCGCTGAACGCCGCGATGTGGACCTCGGTGATCGCACGACCGGCCAGCCGGCCGCGGAGATCCAGGGCCAGCGCCTCGACCTCGGGCAGCTCAGGCACGGTGCCAGCGTAGAGGAGGGCAATACCTGCATGCGCTGGCAGAGATCCGTGGCACGATGCCGATACCCCGGGTGAGTGGCCCGGTCTGGGAAGCATGGGGACCCCGTGAGTGCACGACGACGGCGCCGCGCAGCGCTCGTGGTGGTCGGTCTTGTCGCGTCGCTCACCGGCTGCGGCGGGGGTGACGGGGCTGACGGCGGTGACGGCGGTGACGGTGACCTGCCCGCACCGCCGGAGGAGGCGCGGACCAACGAGGTCATGGATCTGTCGACCTCGGACGCGCTCGAGCTCGCCGCCGAGGCGATGCGAGACCTTGACGACGTCGTGTACGAGGGCACCCTCTCCGTGTGGCTCCCCGACGAGACGATCGAGGGGCCGGGACGGATGACCATCCTCGCCGACGACACGTGCGAGATGACGCTCGACGCACCCGACCTCGGAGGGCTCACCATGCGCGTCGTCGAGGGCCACACCTTCGTCAAGGGCAATCCGCGGTGGTGGTCCGCCATCGGCGTGCCGGCCTCGGTGGTGCCGGAGCTCGTCGGCAAGTGGCTGGCGGTGCCTGACGAGCAATCGCCGATCGGGGAGGACTGCTACCACGGCAGCCTCGGTACCGCGGCGAACATGGACACCTGCTTCAACGGGGTGGAGAGTGGTGAGGTCGACGGCACGCCGGCGCGGATCATCCAGTGCGGGGCGACCGGTGGCGGCACTCACAAGATGTACATCTCCGCAGTCGGGGACCCGGTCGTCCTCCGACGGATCGGCATCAGCTCTGACCAGCCTTTCGACGTGACCCTGGTCGACAAGGACACCGGCGCATCGATCCGGCGGCCGCCCGAGGGGGATGTCATCGACCCGGGCAACCGGACCGCCTGATCCGCCGCGGGCCGCTGCTGGGCTAGTGACAGGCACGGCCGATCGGCGCATGATGTGGCGATGGCCGCCGTGCGTCCGCTGCCCCGGACGGGCTCGATCTTCTTCGACGCCCGCGGTGACGACCGCGCGCTGCGGGTGAGCTGGCACGAGGAGGCCGACCTCGTCGTCGTCTCGCTGTGGCGCGACAACGTGTGCACCGGGAGCTTCCGGCTCGCCGGCGCCGACGTCCCGGACGTGATCGACACCCTCGTGGAGGCACTCCGGCGCCGGAACGGGACTCCGGCGCAACCGCCGCTGGGTCACGTCGGCTGAACCCGCTGAGAGCGCTGCGACACGCTAGCGGGGTCTAAGGATCCGGCTAGACACCCCGATACGGTCCGATCGTGGACCCGATCCGGAATCCCTACGCGCCCGGCGCCGGCCAGCGGCCGCCCGAGCTCGCCGGCCGCGACGAGCAGCTCACCGCGTTCGACGTGGTGCTCGAGCGGGTCGCCCGCGGTCGCCCCGAGCGGTCGCTCGTCCTCACCGGGCTGCGTGGTGTCGGCAAGACGGTGCTCCTCAACGCGCTGCGCTCGGCCGCGGTCCGCAAGGGGTGGGGCACCGGCAAGCTGGAGGCGCGCCCCGACCAGTCGCTGCGGCGTCCGCTGTCCGGGGCTCTCCACCAGGCGGTCCGGGAGCTCGGCCACCCCAACCCGGACGAGGTCGATCACGTGCTCGGCGTCATCCGCTCCTTCGCCGAGCGCGAGGCCGGCGCCGACGCGAAGCTCAAGGACAGGTGGAGCCCCGGCATCGCGGTGCCGGCGGTGCGCGGCCGCGCCGATTCCGGGGACATCGAGATCGACCTGGTCGAGCTGCTCTCCGACGTGGGCGGCCTCGCGGCCGACAAGGGCCTCGGGGTCGCGGTCTTCATCGACGAGATGCAGGACGTCGGCGCGGCCGACGTGTCGGCGCTCTGCGCCGCCTGTCACGAGCTCAGCCAGAGCGGCCTGCCGGTCATCGTGGTCGGCGCGGGGCTCCCGCACCTGCCCGCGGTCCTCTCGGCGTCGAAGTCCTACTCCGAGCGGCTCTTCTCCTACCAGCGGATCGACCGGCTGAGCCGCGAGGCCGCCGACCGGGCGCTGGCGGCGCCGGCGGCCGAGGAGGACGCCGAGTACGACGACGCCGCGCTGGCCGCGCTGTACGACGCGACCGGTGGCTATCCCTACTTCATCCAGGCCTACGGCAAGGCGGTGTGGGACCTGGCGCCGCGCTCGCCGATCAGCGCGGACGACGTCGCGGTCGCCGCTCCCGAGGCCGAGCGCGAGCTCGCCGTCGGGTTCTTCGGGTCGCGCTATGACCGCGCGACGCCGGGCGAGCGCGACTACCTGCGTGCGATGGCGGACGCCCACTCCGGTGCGGACCCGGTCGGAGCCGTCGCCACCGCCGACGTCGCCAGCGTGCTCGGCAAGAAGCCGCAGTCGCTCTCACCCGCGCGCGACAGCCTGCTCAAGAAGGGGCTGATCTACTCCGGGGAGCGCGGACGGATCGCGTTCACCGTGCCGCACTTCGGGCGCTACCTGCGCACCCAGGGCTGATCGCGGGCCAGGCACTCGACCGAGGAGGGTCGGTCAGCCGAGGGGACGACCGGTGACGGACTCGTAGAGGTCGGCCGCGGCGTCGGCGAGGACCGCAGGTGACACCAGCGGGTCCTCGCCCACGACGAAGAGCTCGTGCAGCACCACGCCGTCGACGAAGACGATCTCGACGCCGGTGACGGGCTCGCCCTCGAAGTCGCCGGTGATGACCACAGCGTCGGCATCGGGCACTCGAGGGACCTCGAGAGGGACTGCCTCAGCACCGCGAGGGGGTGCGGAGTTGGAGGCGAAGAGGCGCTCGGCCTCGTCACCTGCCTGCTCGGCGGTGGCGAACTCCTCGGCGACCGAGAACCCCTGTCCGAACGCCTTCCCTTCAGGCGCGAAGGTCTGGGTGACGCCTCGGACCAGTCCGCGTTCGCGGAGCTCTTCAGGCTTGTGCTGGTGCGCCTTGGCGAAGGCGGCGACGCCCTGCACCGTCGCCGTTCCGTCGGCGTCGAACCCGGCGATCTCGGTCAGCACGTGCTCGTCGAGGGTGAGGGTGACTTCACGATCGGGCTGCGTGGCGGTCCCGCTGCCATCGGAGGCACGATCCTCGTCGGGGGCTGCGCAGGAGGTCAGCGCGAGCACGCCGCAGGCCACGGTGGAAGCGGTCCAACGGACCATCCCCGCGCGGTTCATGGCATGGCCCGGTTGCGGATTCCCACGGCGACCGTCGCTAGGGCGATGGTCATCAGGATCGACCAGAGCACGGTGTCCCAGGGCGAATGTCGGCTTGGTCCGGAGTGTCGTCCGGTCGAGCGAAGTGGTGGTCATGAAGGGAGGCTAGGAATGGGCTGCCGGCCGCGACCACCGCGCGACGGCTGATTCGCATCCTCCTTGAGGAGGTGCGCGATCGTCCTCAAGACGGGCGTGCGCGGCAGCCTCAGGGCCTAGCGTTGTGCCGTGCGGCGCGCCACGACAGGCCTCGATCTCGCCCTCGCCGGGCTGATGACAGTGGCAGCGTGCGCCGAGGTCGTCATCAGCGGTGGCGGCGGAACGGCACTCGGGTTCGGCGTGGCCGCCACGTTGCTGATCGCATTCCGACGCCGGATTCCGTTGGTCACCGCGTGCGGCGTGACGGTGTGCCTGATCGCCGAGTCGGTGTTTGTCGAGCCGCCTGACCGAGCGGTCCCGATGTTCGTCCTCATCCTTGCCAGCTTCTCGGTCGCCGCCCACGCCAACCGCCGGGACGCGGCGTTCGGTTTGTCGTTCCTGAGCTTGGCGATGATCACCACGGGAGCCCTCGATGCCGGTGACGACGTCGCATCGTTGCTTCCCGGCTGGGCGCTGTTCGTGGGCATCCCAGGCGGGGTCGGTGTCGCCTTCCGCAAGCGCACCGGCGACGTAGCGGTCATGGAGGCCAGGGCTGCGGCTGCGGAGGTCGCGGCGCTCGAGGCGGTAGAGGCCGAGCGTCGCCGCCTTGCTCGCGAGCTCCACGATGTGGTGTCCCACGCGGTCACGCTGATCTCGGTCCAGGCCGAGGCCGGTCAGGCGGTGATCGACTCCGATGTCGAGGGGGCGCGCCGCGCCCTGGCCGCGATCGGTGCCGCGAGCCAGGACGCTGTGGCCGAGCTCCACGCGATGCTTGCCCTGCTGCACGAGCCGAGCGACGAGTCAACAGGTTCCACGTCGACCGGACTGGCTGACCTGCCGTCGCTCGTTGCCGGTGTGCGGGCGGCCGGGCTGCGTGTCGAGCTCGTGACGCGAGGGGTGTCCGCCTTGCCTCCGGCTGCCGACCACTGCGCGTTCCGGGTTGTGCAAGAAGGCCTGACCAACGCTCTGCGGCACGAGCGGAACGCGCAGGTGAGGCTGGTGATCGACCACGCGGACGCGGACTCGGCAATCCGGGTGGAGAGTCGCGGGACGCGTCACCAGTCGTCCTACGGCGGGAGCGGGCGGGGGATCGCGGGATTGCGTGAACGGGTCGCCGCAGTCGGCGGTTCGCTCGAGGTTCTCGACCACGACGGCACCTACTGCCTGCAGGCGGTGCTGCCCCGATGAACGCGGCCGACGCAGTCACGGTCGTCGTCGTCGACGACGAGGATCTGGTGCGTGAGGGGCTGGCCGCGATCATCGGCAGCAATCCGGAGTTCAAGGTCGTCGCCATGGCCGCCGACGGCGCGCAAGCGATCGAGGCGGTCCGTCGTACGTCACCTGACGTCGTCCTCATGGACGTGCGGATGCCTGGCATCGACGGCATCGAAGCCACGAAGCGAATCGTCGCAAGTGGCGCCAGCTCTCGGGTTCTCATGCTCACCACGATGGAGACCGATGAGACGGTTGCCGCCGCCTTGTCCGCAGGCGCCACCGGGTTCCTCTTGAAGAGCGTGCCGCGAGAGCAGCTGTGGTGGGGCATCCGGGCGGCCGCCACAGGAGACGCGCTACTGGCGCCCACCATCACCCGCCGACTGATCGAGCAGTACGTCGCGGGCGTCGCAAGGCCCGATGCCCCGACGCTCTCGATCACCGATCGTCAGCGCGATGTCGTGAAGCTAGTTGCTCGCGGGGAGTCGAACGCGGAGATCGCTGCCTCGCTGTTCCTTGCCGAGGCCACGGTGAAGTCGCACATCAGCGACGTGCTCACTCGCCACGGCTTGCGTGACCGCACGCAGCTCGTGGTGCTCGCCTACGAGTCCGGACTGGTGCGGCCAGGCGACGTCACCCAGGGCTGATCGACCGCTTCGAGGTCCTCAGCCCAGACCGAGACCCGGTTCGGCGTCACCGCGGAGATCTGCAGCCGGTTCACGTCGTCAGCCTAGATCCGATCCGCCGCCCGCACTGTCGGGCTCCGACTCGACCGTGCTGATCGCGAGCCGGGTGACCCGCCGACCCTCCACCTCCTCGACCTCGAGGCGGGCAGGCCCTACCTCGACCCCATCGCCGACGTCCGGCAGCCGGCCGAGCCGGGCGATGACGTATCCGGCCGCGGTCTCGTAATCACCGTCGGGCAGCGCGATCCCCGTCGCCTCGGCGAAGTCCTCGATGGTGAGGCCCGCGTCGACCACGGTGGCGGCGCCGGCCTCGTCGAACGCGGCCTCGGGCTCGTCGTACTCGTCGCGGATGTCGCCGACCACCTCCTCGACCAGGTCCTCGAGGGTCACGATGCCGTCGGTGCCGCCGTACTCGTCGACCACGACGGCGAGATGGGTGCCTTCCTGGCGCATGATCGAGACAGTGGGGAGGACGCGGTTGGTGCCGGGGAGGTGGAGCACCTCGCGCTGTACCTCGGCGACGCTGCGCCGATCGTCCTGACCCACGTCGAGGAGGTCGCGGACGTGGAGGAAGCCGGTCACGTCGTCGAAGCCCTCGCCGGTGACGGGGTAGCGCGAGTACTGCTGCCCCGAAACCCACGTGACGGCCTCGACCAGGGGCGTGCTGCCGTCGATGAACGCCACGTCGCCGCGCGGCTGCATGACCTCCTTGAGGGTGCTGTGGGTGGCGGCGAGCACATCGGAGACGATCCGGCGCTCGTCGTCGCCGAGGGTCTCGTGGGTGGTGACGATGTCGCGCAGCTCCTCGTCGCTGACGGCGTCGTTGACGGCGTTCGGGTCGCCGCCGAGGAGCCGGACCAGCGCGTTGGTCGACACCGAGAGCAGCCAGATCACCGGCCGCATCACGGTCGCGAACCGGTCGAGCACCGGCGCGGTCGCGAGCGCGACCGGCACCGGCCGCTGAAGGGCCAGCCGCTTCGGCACCAGCTCGCCGAGCACGAGCGACAGGTAGGCGATCACGAGCGTCATCAGGACGAGTGCGGCAGTGTCGGAGGCTTCCTTGCCGAGGCCGAGGTCGACGAGGTACGGCGCCACGTCGGGCGCGAGCGTCGACCCGCCGTAAGCGGCCGAGAAGAAGCCGGCGACCGTCACGCCGATCTGGACTGCTGACAGGAAGCGGTTGGGGTCTCGTGCGATCGCCGCCACCCGCTCGGCGCGGTGGCCGCGCTGCTCCAACTGGTTGACCTGGCTCTCGCGCAGGGACACGAGGGCGATCTCGGTCGCGGCGAAGACGCCGCCGACGAGGACGAAGACCACGACCAGGGCGAGGCTGAGCCAGGTCTGCGAGTCGATCATGCCCGTTCACCTCCTTGCAGCAATGAAGGTGAACGGGACCGACTTCGAGGATCGTCCATACCCGGAAGTCTAGGAGTGCAGGAACGTATCGACCTCGGCCAGGGCTTCGTCCAGGATGGCCAGTCCGGTTGCGGCGTCGGCGTCGCTCACGTTGAGCGGCGGCGCGACGTGGACGCGGTTGCTCAGGACCATTTGAAGGAGGCCGCGGTCGAGGCATGACTTGCTGAACGCGGCCATCGGAGCGTTCGCCTGGCCGGTGGCACCGACAGGGACGAGCGGTTCCCTGGACTGACGGTCACGCACGAGCTCCAATGTCCACCATCCACCGATGCCGCGGACATCGCCGACGCAGGGATGGTTCTCGGCGATCTTGGCGAGCCCGGGTCCCAGGGTGTCGGCGCCGAGCCGGGCTGCCGACGCCACTGTGCCCTCGCCCCTCATCGCAGTGATGGCACCGACCGCTGATGCGGTGGCGAGCGGATGCCCGCTGTAGGTCATGCCTGCCGGGTAGGGACGCTGCATGAACGTCTCGTAGATCGCATCGCCGACCAGCACCCCTCCCAGGGGCAGGTATCCGGAATTGACGCCCTTGGCGAAGACCAGCAGGTCCGGAGCCACGCCGTCGTGCTCGACGGCGAACCAGGCACCGGTCCGACCGAACCCGACCAGCACCTCATCGGCGATGAAGACGATGCCGTGACGGCTGCACAGCTCCCGGACTCCGCGAAGATAGCCGGCAGGCGGCACGACGCCCCCAGAGCTGCCGGAAACCGGCTCGAGGACCAGTGCAGCGATTGTCGCCGCTCCCTCGAGGAGGATCACCTGCTCGAGATGCGCGAGGGCACGCTCGCACTCCTCCTCAGGCGTGCTCGCACCGAACGCCGACCGGTACAGGAACGGACCGAAGAAGTGGACGACGCCGGCAGTGCCGGTGTCGTTGGCCCAGCGACGGGGATCACCGGTGAGGTGGATCGAGGTCGCCGTGGAGCCGTGGTACGAGCGATACGCGGCAAGCACCTTCGGCCGGCCGGTGTGCAGCCGGGCCATCCGCACGGCGTGCTCGATCGCCTCCGTGCCGCCGGTGGTGAACAGGACGCGGCCCAGCCCCTCGGGCGCGACCTCGACGATCAGCCGGGCCGCTTCGCCGCGGACGTCGGACGCGTATCCGGGGCCCAACGTGCACAACCGGTCTGCCTGGTCCTTGATCGCCGCGACGATGCGGGGGTGCTGGTGACCGAGGTTGGTGAAGGCCAGCTGTGAGCTGAAGTCGAGGTAGCGCCGGCCGTTGGCGTCCACCACATAGCTGCCAGCACCGCCGACAAAGGTCGGCACGGTTCGCGGCCCCTGGATCGTCCAGGGGTGGAAGACCAGTTCGTCGAGCTCCATCGCGCACCTCTCATCGGGTCGGCCGAGCTGCCGTTCCCAATGTCCGGCGCACTCCGAGGTGCCACAAGTTCAATCTCTGAACCCCGGAGGCGGGGTTCAGGAAGTGAACCCAACGCGATGCCTCTCCGGTGAGAGACTGGATCGGTGAGGACCTACGGCCAGTACTGCCCGATCGCGCGCGCGTCGGAGCTGCTCGCCGAGCGTTGGTCGATCATCATCCTTCGCAACATCGTGATCCTGGGGTGCCGGACGTTCAACGAGATCGCGGACGGAGCTCCGGGCCTGTCGCGCGGGCTGTTGTCCAAGCGGCTTCGCGATCTCGAGCGCGCCGGGGTGATCGAGATCCAGCCCAAGCCCGACGGTCGTGGCTCGACGTACGTTCCGACCGAGGCGGGTCGCGAGCTGTCGGCGGTCCTGGTCGCGCTTCAGCACTGGGGATCGAGGTGGGCGGACCTGACGCCCGAGCAGGCGCACCCCGGCGTCGTCCTCTGGATGTGGGCGACGTTCTTCCTCGACCTTGACGTGCTGCCGCAACGGCGTGTGCTGGTCCGCTTCGACTACCCCACGTTGCGTGGGGGAGGAAGCCGCAACTGGCTGCTGATCGAACGAGGCGAGGCCGAGATCTGCGAGAAGCATCCCGGCGGCGAGGAACATCTCGTTGTCATCGTGAACGATCCCGTCGCGTTCGCCCGCTGGCACCTCGGAGAGATTCGATGGGGCGGCGCGCTGCGGTCCGGGGCAATCGAGGTGCAGGGCCCGCGCGGGCTGGCGCGGGCTCTACCCACCTGGCACCGGCATCACGACCAGGGTCCGCAACCCCTCCACGTCGACGCGACCACGGTCGCGTCGCGGTCGTCGTCGTGATGGACCCGGGCGTCCAGACCGGCGCTGGCTAACGCTGCGACCGCTGGCGGGGCTTGGTCGGTGCCGGTTTCGACGAAGACCGTGCCCCCGGGCGCGAGCCAACCGGGAGCGATCGCCGCGAGCCTGCGTACGACGTCCAGCCCGTCGGCACCCCCGTCGACCGTGGCGCGCGGCTCGTGGTCGCGGGACTCCGGGGGCATCAGCGCGATATCCGCGGACGGCACGTAGGGGACGTTGGCGACGAGCACGTCGACCCGGCCGCGCAGCCGTTCGGGGAGCGGCGCGTCGAGGTCGCCGTGGTGCACGGTCCCGCCGACCGGCCCGAGGTTGCGCCGGGCACACGCGACGGCCTCCGGGTCGAGGTCGGCCGCGTGCAGCTCGATGCCGGGGCGCCGGTGCGCCAGTGCGAGGCCGAGGGCACCCGAACCGCAGCAGAGGTCGACGACCACGCCGTCCCCCGTCAGGACCTCCGTGGCGAGATCGACCAGGAAGGTGGTCCGCTGCCGCGGGATGAACACGCCGGGGTCGAGCGCTACCCGGACCCCGGCGAAGTCGACCCAGCCGACGACGTGCTCCAGCGGCTGACCGGCGACCCGGCGCGCGACGAGGGCCTCGAGAAGGCTCCCGTTCGCCGCGTCGAGGAGCAGCCGGGCCTCGTCCTCGGCGAAGACGCACCCGGCGGCCCGGAGGCGCAGCACGAGGTCGTCGTACGCCGCCGTCTTCACGCGGCCGACGGTACCTGCCGACAGCGGATCTGCCTGCGGCAGAACGGCTTGGGTATCCGTCTCCGCCCGACGCACGGTGGAGCCATGACGACTTCCGCACCCGAACGACCACTCCTGATGGTCGACGACCAGCTCACCTCCCGGCTGCTGCAGCAGCGGATCATCGTGCTCGGCCAGGAGGTCGACGACCACGTCGCCAACCGGCTCTGCGCGGCGCTCCTGCTGCTCTCGGCCGAGGACCCGCACCGGGACATCAGCCTCTACATCAACAGTCCCGGCGGCTCGGTGACCGCCGGGCTCGCGATCTACGACACGATGCGGATGATCCCCAACGACGTCAGCACCCTGGCGATGGGACTGGCCGCGAGCATGGGCCAGTTCCTGCTGTCGGCCGGCACTCCCGGGAAGCGCTACGTGCTGCCGCACGCGCGGGTGCTGCTGCACCAGGGCTCCGCCGGGATCGGCGGCACCGCGATCGACATCGAGATCCAGGCCGAGAACCTCGAGCACACCAAGCGGGTGTTGATGGGCCTGATCGCGGAGCACACCGGTCAGCCGGTCGAGCGGGTCGAGAAGGACGCCCTGCGCGACCGGTGGTTCACCGCCGAGGAGGCGAAGGCCTACGGCTTCGTCGACGAGATCCTCACCGACGTCCGCACGGTCGCGCCGACCCGTCCTTCGGTCGCGTTCGGGGATCAGCGATGAGCCAGTACACGATCCCGAGCGTGGTCGAGAAGACCCTGCACGGCGAGCGCGCCGTCGACATCTACAGCCGGCTGCTGAGCGACCGGATCGTCTACATCGGCACCGAGATCGACGACGGTGTCGCCAACGTGGTGATCGCGCAGCTGCTGCACCTGGAGGCCGACAGTCCGGACAGCCCGATCAACATCTACCTCAACTCACCGGGCGGCTCGGTGACGGCGATGCTCGGCATCTACGACACGATGCAGTTCATCAAGGCGCCGGTGGCCACGACCTGCATCGGGCAGGCGGCGTCCTCGGCTGCGGTGCTGCTGGCCGCGGGGGCGCCGGGACGGCGCTCCGTCCTGCCGCGGTCGCGGGTGATCCTGCACCAGCCGTCGGGCGGCGGGCAGGGGACGCTGCCGGACCTGGCCGTGCAGGCCAAGGAGATCGTGCGGCTGCGGGCGACGATGGAGGAGGTGCTCGCCGTGCACACCGGCCAGTCCCTCGAGCAGCTGCGGGAGGACACCGACCGTGACCTGATCCTCGACGCCGAGGGTGCGGTCGCCTACGGGCTCGCGGACATGGTGCTGGCGTCCCGCAAAGCCGCCTGACGGGGAGGGGTCAATCGCCCTCGGGCATCAGGATCCACGCGGCGAGATAGACGATGATCGGGGACCCCGCGCCCAGGACCGTCGCCGCGACCAGCAGGATCCGGATCAGGTTGACGTCGAAGCCGGTGAAGTCGGCGAAGCCGCCGCAGACGCCGGCGACCATCTTGTCGCTGCGGCTGCGCACCAGGAGCGTGCGGGGGCGCGCCGGCTGGGCGGGGACCGGGGGCGGGTAGGGCTCGTAGTTGGTCATACGTCCAGCGTGCCGCGCCGCGGCCGCGGGGACATCGGGGACGGACCCTGGTCGATCCCTGATCCCTGCTACGCGGCGAGGCAGACCGGCCCGTGCAGCCGCCTGGCCGCACGGAGCGTGAGGTCCGCCATCCGCAGCCCGAGCGCGCCGGCCACGGCGGCGAGCACCTCCGAGCTCGGCTCCTTGCGGCCGCGCTCGACCTCCGAGAGGTACTGCACGGAGATGCCGGCCTCCTGCGCGACGTCGGCCAGCGTCCGCTCGCTGTGGTGCCGCTCGTTGCGCAGCTCCTCGCCGGCTGCCTCGCGCCACAGGGGCTCGATCGGCCGGTCGGCCGGTCGCGTCGGCCGGTTGAACTCGATCACGTCACCCATGAGGCGACGCTAGGACGGTCCGGCGCCGGAGGACAGCGTGTTCGCTCCCGGCGTACGACGCGTTGTCCCGCGCCGCGTCGACGACCTGCGGCACACTGCTGCACATGCGGCCGCAGGTCGTCGCCCACCGGGGCGCCAGTCACGAGATCGCCGAGCACACTCTGGGGGCCTACCTCCAAGCCCTCGACGCCGGCGCCGGGGCGCTCGAGTGCGACGTCCGGCTGACCGCCGACGGGCACCTGGTCTGCGTGCACGACCGTGACCTGCGGCGTACCTCCGGCAACCGCGGCCTGGTCTCGACGATGGACCTCGCCGAGCTCAACGACCTCGACTTCTCGAGCTGGAAGAACCCGTGGGCCGACCTCGACGACGAGGCTCCCGACCGCGACGAGGAGCTCGGCAAGGTGCTGACCCTGCGCAAGCTGCTGGAGACGGTCGCCGACTACGAGCGGCCGGTGGAGGTCGCGATCGAGACGAAGCACCCGACCCGGTTCGGCGGACTCGTCGAGAAGCGCCTGGTCGAGATGCTCCACGAGTTCGGCTGGGAGACGCCCGGTTCGCCGGCTCGGGTGATGAGCTTCTCCTTCACCGCCCTGCAACGGGTGGAGCGGCTGGCTCCCGACGTCGAACGGGTGCAGCTCATCGACAAGCCGGCGCTCTGGCCGATGCTGCGACGAGCGATCAGCAGAGACACGATCATGGGGCCGGGCATCAACCTGCTGCGCGACCACCCCCGCGTGGTCGAGAGCATGGGCCGCCGGGATCGTCCGGTGCACGTGTGGACGGTCAACACCGAGTCCGACCTGGAGCTCTGCCTGGCGATGGGGGTGCGGGCGGTGATCACCGACCGTCCGGCATACGTCCTCGACCTGCTCGACCAGCGCGGTGAGGTGGCCGGCTAGGGCGTCCGGATAGGTTCTGGGGCCATGGCCAAGAAGAACCGCGCGAAGACGCGTGCCGCCGAGTCCACCGCGCCCGGCGAGGTCGGTCCGCGCCAGCCGTGCCCGTGCGGCTCGGGCAAGCGCTACAAGGCGTGCCACGGTGCTCCCGGCGGCGGCACCGTGTTCGTGAAGCGTCCGTTCGAGGGGCTCGCGTCCGAGTGCGACCTGGTCGCGATGCGCGAGCTGGTGCCTGCAGCGACGGCGGTCCTGCCGTTGACGGGTGAGTACGCCGGCCGCACCGCCCGGGTCTGCACGCTGCTCCCGATGGCCGCCCCTGCCATGGTCCGCGACAGCGGCGAGGTCTGGCTGGGGCTCCAGGTGCAGCACAACTTCGGCGATCCGTCGCGCGACCTGGCCGCGGTGCTGCTGGCCGCGTTCGACGCCGAGCCCGGCACGCCGATGGTCGGCCTCACCGAGTCGCCGGGCGACGGGCCGCGGCTGCAGGACCTGGTCGCCGACGAGCCGCTCCAGGTCGAGGTGCACGAAGGGTTCGACTACTGGGTGTCGGACGTCGAGGAATCACCCGAGCTGGCGGCGGCGCTCGAGCAGGCACAGGGTGCCGCCTCGCCCACCGCCCGGCTGGCATCGGTGGCGTCGGCGTACTGGACGCACCTGGGCGACAAGGAGTTCCTGCGCTGGGTGATGCCGGAGCCTGAGGACGACCTCCTCGACGCGTTCGCGCGGCTGCACGTCGCCGGCGAGGACCGGGTCGTCGAGGGAGCCCGGCTGATCGGGATGTTCCGCGCCCACGGCGTGGTCGCTCCGGTCTGGGAGCTCCCGGTCGGCACCGGCGTCGAGGGCGTCGAGGACGGTGCTGCCGAGCTCCGCACGCGGCTCGACGCAGCGCTCGCGGTGCAGGAGGACCTGACCACCGAGCAGCGGTCGGCGCGCGCCGGCCTGGCCAACCGTCAGGTGACGATCCGCTAGCGCGTGTACGCCCACAATGGAGGCGTGACCGACATGCGCCCGATCCGAACCTGGCTGACCGACATGGACGGCGTCCTCGTCCGCGAGGAGGACCCGATCCCCGGCGCCACAGACTTCATCGCCGCGCTGCAGGCGGCGTCCGTGCCCTTCCTGCTCCTCACCAACAACTCGATCTACACGCCGCGCGACCTGCGGGTCCGGCTGCTCCGCAGCGGCATCGACGTACCCGAAGAGTCGATCTGGACGTCGGCGCTGGCGACCGCGCAGTTCCTTCACGACCAGCGCCCGGGCGGGTCGGCCTACGTCGTCGGCGAAGCCGGGCTCACCACCGCACTGCACGACATCGGCTATGTGATGACCGAGCGGGAGCCGGACTACGTCGTGCTGGGCGAGACCCGCACCTACTCGTTCGAGTCGATCACCCGCGCGATCCGGCTGATCAACGCGGGAGCACGTTTCATCGCCACCAACCCGGACGCGAGCGGCCCCAGTCCCCAGGGCATGCTCCCCGCTACCGGCTCGGTCGCCGCCCTGATCAGCACGGCCACCGGGCGGTCGCCGTACTTCATCGGGAAGCCCAACCCGCTGATGATGCGGAGCGCGCTCAACCGGATCGAGGCGCACTCCGAGACGACGGCAATGATCGGCGACCGGATGGACACCGACATCATCAGCGGTCTCGAGGCCGGCATGCGAACGATCCTCGTGTCGACCGGCTCCACCCACCCTGACCACGTCGAGCGCTTTCCCTACCGGCCGACCATGGTCGTCAACTCCATCGCCGACGTGGTGCCGATGGTGAGCGCCCGGGAGGAGGAGGCGTAACACCCAGCAGCTGCCGCGAGCACGCAGGGCGGCGGTCAGGTCGTCAGTCGCGCGGCTGCAACGCCCAGGGGTGGAGGCGCGAGTAGCCCTTCACCGACACCCGACGCACGCGGCGGAAGCGGTACGGCGACTCGTCCCGCTCCGGCCCCTCGGTGTCGCTGGTGTCCGCGTCGTCCCCGGCAGCTCCGGTCAGCGCGGCGTACATCCCCTTGTCGATGAGGACGGTGCCAGGCCGCGCCACGCTGGTCAGCCGGGCGGCGATGTTGACGACCGGGCCGAACACGTCGCCGAGCCGGGTGACGACCTCGCCGTAGGCGACGCCGGCGCGGACGTCGGGGAAGTCGTCGTCCTCGTCGGAGCCGCGGCGGGTCAGCTCCATGGCGATCGCGGCCGCGTCCTCCGCAGTGTCGGCGACGATGAGGAGCTCGTCGCCGATGTTCTTGATGATCCGGCCGTTGTGCTCGATGACGGTGTCGAGCGCGGCGGTCTCGAAGGCCTCGAGCCAGGTGACCAGCTCGCGATCGGTCAACGTCCGCGAGCGGGACGTGTAGCCGACGATGTCCACGAAGCAGACGGCGCGGTCGCTCGTCCGGTCGCCGGCGTCCGCGACCGCCAGCATGCGGGACGCGGCGTTGAGGACGTGCCGGCGCCAGACGAAGGTCTGCAGCTCCTCGACCCGCGGCGTCACCTCGTCGGCGAGCTCCAGGATCCCGTCGGTCGGATCGATCCCGGTGTCGAGCGCGGTCTCGGCCAACAGGCCGACCTGCCACTCGGCCAGCCGCGCGAAACTGCGGCCGAGGGTCCGGACCATCCCGTCCTGGCGGTCCTCGGTGAGGAGGCCGAGGTCGGTCAGGTCCTGGGTGAGCTTGAGCGCCCGTACGTCGCCCTGGGTGAAGGCGCGCTCCTCGGGCTCGGCGTGGGCGAAGCCCAGCAGGTGCCACAGCTCGCGGGCGGCGTCGAGAGAGATCCCGGCCTGGTCGGCGACCTCGGCCTGGGTGAGGGTCGGGCGCTCACCCAAGAGGTGCTCCTCGAGGGAGTCGAGGGCGCCCGCACCGGCCGTCGGCGGCGCGGCGCGGTCGGTCGGCTGTTCAGGTGCTGTCACCGAACATCAGTGCTGGACGCGGGACTGCGCGACTTCCTCGAGCGCCTGGTGGAAGGAGGGCATCTCCTTGTCGAGCTGGACCAGCGTCTCGTCGGTGAGATGGATGGTGTCGAGCGGCGTCAGCGCGACGACGGTGGCGTTGCGCAGCTTGTGGCCCATGATCGCGGCCTCACCGACGATGTCGCCGGCACCGAGCTGGGCGATCTCCTCGCCGTCGACGCGGACGGAGACCGTGCCGTCGAGGATGATGTAGGCCTTGTCGGCCGGGGTGTCCTTCCAGATCGGCGACCAGCCCTCCGGAAGATGCACACGGCGTCCGACGCCGCTGATCTTGGCGACCTCTTTGGGACTGAAGTGCTCGAAGAACGTTGCCATGCTGACCCTTTCGCTGCGGTCTCCCCATGTGCGCGGAACCCGCGCTGGTGTGACCTTATCCGTAACGCTGCGTCAGGGGAGAGGGTCACGCGCGATGGGACAGCTCATGCACCGGGGGCCGCCGCGACCCGAGCCCAGCTCCGAGCCCGCGATCCGGATCACCTCGATGCCTGCGTCCTCGAGCCGGCTGTTGGTGCCGTCGTTGCGCTCGTAGGCGACCGCCAGTCGCGGTGCGAGAGCGAGAGTGTTGTTGCCGTCGTCCCACTGCTCGCGCTCGGCGGTCACGGGGTCGAGACCGGTGTCGATCTGGTGCAGCGTGTCCAGCTGCATCGCCTTCGCCGCCGCGACGAGGAACGGCTCCGGCGCGGCCACGTCGAGCTCGAGGTGGGCGGGTTCGGCGGCCCCGCGACGGGTGACGGCGTACGCCGTGAGGGTGTCGGCGACGTTGGGGTACATCACGACCTTGTCGACGTCGACCATCGTGCACACGGTGTCGAGGTGCATGGTGGCGCGCTCCTGCGCGATGGGTACGGCGAGCACGGTCTCGGCGAGGCCGGCCTCGAACACCTGGCGCGCGAACCGCTCGGCGCCCGCGGGCGTCGTACGCTCCCCGACCCCGACCGCGATCACACCCGGCGAGAGCAGCAGCACGTCGCCGCCCTCGACGTGCTCGAAGTGGTGGCCCAGGATCCGCGGGCTGGCGGCGAACCGGGGGTGGTGGCGGTAGATGAGCTCGGTCAGCTGGGTCTCGCGCTTGCGCGCCGGCATCGCGAGCGAGGTGATCGCGACCCGGTCACGCACCCAGACCGAGGAGTCGCGAGTGAAGAGAAGGTTGGGCAGCGGGTCGACGAGGAAGTCGTCGAACGCCAGCAGCGTCGTGACCAGTCCGAAGCCGCCGCGCACCTCGTCGTTGCGGATGCCTGCGGTGAGGTAGACCGAGAGCTCCTCCGGCGTCGCGTCGCCGAGGAAGCCGCGAAGGTAGAGGCGCAGGGTCTCGCCGAGGTCGAGGTCGGTCAGCGCGGTCTCGATCGCGATCTCGCGGGCCTCGGCGTCGGCGAGGGTCTCGGTCAGCAGCTCGGTCAGGTAGAGCACCTCGACGTCGCGCTCGCGGAGCGCGTCGGCGAAGGCGTCGTGCTCGTCCTGCGCCCGCGACACCCACGGAACGCCGTCGAACAGCAGCCGGTCGTTGTTCCGCGGCGTGAGCCGTTGGAGCTCGGAGCCCGGGCGGTGCAGCATCACCGTGCGGAGCCGCCCGACCTCGCTGTCCACACCAGTACTGCCGGGGTTCCCAGGGTTCACGGTCATGGCGGCACCTTAGTGGATTGTCAGACAATCTTCGTGGTCTGCGTCGCGGGACGTCATCCGTCCCGCACCTCCCGCGCTGCCCACCGTATGACGTCCGCGGTCATCCCCGGAACGGGTCGGCGGGGTAGACCCCCAGCACCTTCACGTCGGTCGTGAAGAACGCCAGCTCCTCGAGCGCGCGTTTGAGGCCCGGGTCGTCGGGATGACCGTCGACCTCGGCGAGGAACTGGGTCGCGGCGAACTCGCCGCCGACCATGTAGCTCTCGAGCTTGGTCATGTTGATGCCGTTGGTCGCGAACCCGCCGAGCGCCTTGTAGAGCGCGGCCGGCAGGTTGCGGACGTTGAAGACGAAGGTCGTGACGACCGGTCCGTCGCCGCGCGGGGCGGCGACGAAGTCGCGGGAGAGAACGACGAACCGGGTGGTGTTGTGGTCCTCGTCCTCGACGTCCGCGCGCAGGATCTCCAAGCCGTAGATCTCGGCGGCGAGGGGCGGTGCGATGGCTGCCTGGCTGGGGTCGGCGGCCTCGGCCACCTCGCGGGCGGCACCGGCGGTGTCACCCGAGATCAGCGGCTTCAGGCCGAGCTCGCGGATCACCTTGCGACACTGGCCGAGCGCGTGGACGTGGCTGTGGACGGTGCGGATGGTCTGCGTGGTCGCCCCTGGGACTGCCATCAGCGAGAACTCGATCCGCAGGAAGTGCTCCGCGACGATGTGGAGGTCGGACTCCGGCAGGAAGTGGTGGATGTCGGCCACCCGGCCGGCGATCGAGTTGTCGATCGGGATCATCGCCAGGTCGGCCTCGCCGCTCGTGACCGCCGCGAACACGTCCTCGAACGACGCGCACGCCAGCGCCTCCCAATCCGGGTAGTGCTGCTTGCACACGAGGTGGGAGTTCGCGCCGGGTTCCCCCTGGTAGGCGATGTGGGCCATGGGCAAAGCCTAGTGCCGGGCGACCCGGGTCCCGTCCGCGAAGCTGGACGGGAGTCGACCCGGCGGAAACTCGCGCGGCGAGTGCAGCGAGCTCGTGCGAGTTTGCGCCGTGTCGACGAGCGGCATCTCTAACCTTGCCCCATGCCGACCCTGCTGGCGAGCATCGCCCTCGTCGTCGCCGTGCTCGCCCTGGTGGTGGGCTTCCTGACCTACCTCCGGGTGCGGCCGACGGCCGAGGGTGACCTGCCGGCCGACGTGCTCGGCCTGCGCAAGGAGGTCGCCGCCCTCCGCAAGGAGGCCGCGGGGGCGCTACGGCACCTCGCGGTGGTGCGGTACGACGCGTTCGAGGAGATGGGCGGCCGGCTCTCGTGGTCGCTCGCGCTGCTCGACGACGGCGGCGACGGGGTGGTGCTCACCTCGATCCGCGGCCGCAACGAGGCCCGCACCTACGCCAAGAGTGTCACCTCGTGGCGCAGCGACCAGGACCTCTCACCCGAGGAGACCGAGGCGATCACCCACGCAAGGCCCTAGCGCGGCACCCGCACCAGTAGCCGGCCGTGGATGCACTCCATGTGCAGCTCCTTGCCCGGACCGATCGTGTCGCCGTCGAGCTGGCGGGGCACCTCGAGCGAGGCGCGGACGACGACGGACCGGCCGGTGAAACGCGCAACGGACTCGCCCGCCCGCTTCTCGCGGCGGCTGAGGACGCGGACCACGAGCGGGATCCAGCTGAGGAACCGGCGTGGGTAGAGCAGCACGACGTCGAGCTGGCCGTCGTCGATGGCGGCGTCGGGGATCAGGTTCATGCCGCCCTGCAGGCTGCCGACGTTGCCGACGACACAGGTCCGGGCGCGGTGCTTGCTGAACGGGCCCCCGTCGACCGACACCTCGAGCCGCATGGTCGGGAACATCAGCGCCTTGAGCGCCGACAGCACGTAGGCGATCCAGCCGACCTTCTTCTTGATCTCCTCGTTGACGCCTTCCATGATCGCCGCGTCGAACCCCATCCCGGCCATCACCATGAAGTGGGTGTCGTCGATCCCGTCGCCGGTCGCCTTGACCATGTCGATGGCACGGTCCTGGCCGTTGAGCGCGATGTCGATCGCGGCCCGGATGAAGAGCGGGATGCCGAGGTTGCGGGCGAGCAGGTTGCCGGTGCCGGCGGGCACGATGCCGACCGGGATGCCGGTGCCGGCCAGCTCGGCGCACACCTCGCGCACCGTGCCGTCGCCGCCGCACACGATCACCAGGTCCGCGCCGTCGACCGACGCCTGCTCGGCCTGCCCGGTGCCGGAGTCCTCGACGGTGGTGAAGTACCACCGCGGGGGTTTCCAGCCGGAGCCCACCGCCATCTGCTCGACGATGGTCTGGAACTGCGCGACGTCCTCGACCTTGATCGGGTTCAGCACGACCGCCAGGTCGTTGGACAGCGGGAGTGCCTGCGGGAGCGGTAGGGAGGTGAGGGCAAGGCTGCGGGGGAGCGGGCTGTAGAGAGCGACGCCGAGCAGGACCAGTCCGCCGCCGAGCAGCACGCCGCCGACCACGTCGGTCCAGTAGTGCCGGCCGAGCAGGACGCGGTCCGCGCAGGCGACGAGCACGAGGAGGACCATCCCGACGCCGATCAGTCGCCGCATGTTCGCGCGCCGGACCAGCATGACAGCCAGCACCAGGCACACGCCGGCGAGGGCCGTCGTCTGCGACGCGTGACCGGACGGGAACGCGCGGCTGTCCAGCAGGCCCACGGTCTCCTGCCACTCGGGTCGGTTCCGACCGATCAGCCACTTCAGCACCTGGGTCGAGACGAAGGTGGCGGTCATGACCGCGACGATCAGGATGGCGGCCCGGCGGTGGTGCTTGGCGTACATCACCACGGCCAGCACCACCGAGTAGACCGCGATCGGCACCGCGTCGAGGGCCAGCTCGATGGCGCGGAGCACGCCGTACAGACCCCGGCCGTCGGCCCAGTTCTCCAGGTCCCGGCCGGTGTCGTCGACGTCGGCGAACATGACCCACCCGGCCGAGACGCCCACGGCGAGCGCTGCGAAGAGCAGCAGGCAGGCGACCGCGGCGATCAGCGGCGTCTGACGAGGGCGGTCCAGCACGCGGCGAGGCTAACTGGTCGGCCCACTAACGTCGTACTCGTGACCACGGATCCGCGCCCGCCGACCGACGCCGCCCCTCCGCCGCTCCGCCGCCTCGGCGATTCCGGCCTCGCCGTCTCCGTGGTGGGCCTGGGGTGCAACAACCTCGGTCGCCCGGGGACCGCCACCGAGTCGCAAGAGGGCTCGGACCGGGTGGTCGCCGCCGCGGTCGACGCCGGGATCACGCTGTTCGATGTTGCGGACACCTACGGCGCCCGGCCCGGGCTCGCCGAGGAACGGCTCGGTGCGGCGCTGCGCGGCCGCCGCGACCAGGTGGTGGTCGCCACGAAGTTCGGCATGGACGTGCAGGGGGTCAACGGTCCGGACTTCGGTGCCCGGGGCGGCCGCCGCTACATCGTCACCGCCGTCGAGGCGTCGCTGCGCCGGCTCGCGACCGACCGGATCGACCTCTACCAGTTCCACACCCCCGACCCCGCCACCCCGATCGACGAGACCCTCAGCGCGCTCGACGACCTGGTCCGGGCCGGCAAGGTCCGCTACGTCGGCCACTCCAACCGGGCCGGGTGGCAGATCGCCGAGGCGGAGTACGTCGCCCGCGAGCTGGGCACCGAGCGGTTCGTGTCGAGCCAGAGCCACTACAACCTGGTGGACCGACGCGCCGAGCTGGAGGTGCTGCCGGCCTGCCGGGCGCTCGGCCTCGGGGTGCTGCCTTACTTCCCGCTCGCCAACGGGCTGCTCACCGGCAAGTACGCCACCGGCACGGCACCGGCCGGCACCCGTCTCTCCCGCACCCGGCAGCACCTGCTCGAGGTCGCGACGTCGCCCGAGCTCCGGCGCTACTCCGACTTCGCGGCCGCGCGCGGGGTCAGTGAGGTCACCGTCGCCATCGGCTGGCTGCTGGCCCAGGAACCGGTCAGCAGCGTCATCGCCGGCGCCACCAGCACCGAGCAGGTGACTGCCAACGCCGCGGCCGGTAGCTGGGCCCCGACTGCCGAAGACCTCGACGAGCTCGACCGCATCTTCCCGCCCCCCGAACCCGTCGCGCCGTACTAGGTCGAATCGACAAGGATGGTCGCCCGAGATGACGACCATGGTGGTCACTTCGCGCGACCATCCTCGTCGATTCGACGGGCCATCCTTTTCAATTCGACCTCCCCGATAGCCTCAGCCGCATGATCGACCCGCGCATCCTCCGCGACGAGCCCGACCGCGTCCGCGCCGCCCAGGCCAAGCGCGGGCTGTCCGGCGAGGTGGTCGACCAGGCGCTGGCCGCCGACTCCGCGCGCCGGGCGGCGATCGCGACGTTCGAGACCAAGCGGGCGGAGCAGAAGGCGCTCGGCGCCCAGATCCCGAAGGCGTCGCCCGAGGAGAAGCAGCAGCTGCTCGCGCAGACCAAGACCCTTGCCGCCGAGGTCAAGGAGGCGGAGGCCGCACGGGTCGCTGCCGACGACGAGTGGACCGAGATCCTCAAGGCGATCCCGAACCTGGCGGCCGACGAGGCGCCCGCCGGGGGTGAGGACGACTACACGGTCATCGAGCACATCGGTACGCCCCGGGACTTCGCGGCCGAGGGCTTCGAGCCGCGCGACCACGTCGAGCTCGGCCAGATCCTGGGCGCCATCGACATCGAGCGCGGCGCCAAGGTGAGCGGCAGCCGCTTCTACTTCCTCACCGGCGTCGGCGCGCAGCTCGAGTTCGCGCTCGTCAACCTCGCCCTCGACCAGGCCCGGGCGGCCGGCTTCACCCAGGTGGTCGCTCCGGCGCTGGTGCGACCGCGGGCGATGGACGGCACCGGCTTCCTCGGCCAGGCGGCCGACGACGTCTACCGGATCGAGGGCGAGGACCTCTACCTGGTCGGGACCTCGGAGGTCGCGATGGCGGCGTACCACTCCGACGAGATCCTCGACGCGGCCACGCTGCCCCGTCGCTACGCGGCGTTCAGCCCGTGCTTCCGCAAGGAGGCCGGCTCGCACGGCAAGGACACCCGCGGCATCATCCGGGTGCACTGGTTCGACAAGGTCGAGATGTTCGTCTACACCACGATCGAGGAGTCGTACGTCGAGCACGAGCGGCTGCTCGCGTGGGAGAAGGAGTTCCTCGACAAGCTCGAGCTGGCCTACCGGGTGATCGACACCGCTGCCGGGGACCTCGGTCTCTCGGCGATCCGGAAGTTCGACTGCGAGGCCTGGATCCCGACCCAGGGCCGGTACCGCGAGCTGACCTCGACCTCGAACTGCACTGACTTCCAGGCCCGTCGACTCGACATCCGGGTCCGCGAGGGCGGCCAGACCAGACCGATCGCCACCCTCAACGGCACGCTCACCGCGATCCCTCGCGCGATCGTCGCGATCCTCGAGACGCACCAGCAGGCCGACGGATCGGTGCGGGTGCCGGAGGCGCTGCGGCCCTACCTCGGCGGCCTCGACCTGCTCAAGCCGGTCTAGGTCGTGACGTCGCACCAGGGCTGGCGGCCCAAGCTGGTCGCCCTCGACATCGACGGCACGCTGCTGAAGTGGGTCGACGGAGGCGGCGGGGGCTCCACGCACGAGGTCGTCCCGGACGCGGTCCACGACGCCGTCCAACGGGCGCTGGCCGACGGCGCGCACGTCGTCCTCGCCTCAGGCCGGGCTCCCCACGGCATGACCCCGATCGCCGACCAGCTCGACCTGCAGGACCCGGTGACCCCGGACGACAAGCTGTGGATCGTCGCGTCCAACGGCTCGGTGATCGTGCGGCACCCGCCCACGGAGATCGTGCACGAGGAGACGTTCGACGCGGCGCCCGCCGTGCACGCCGTGCTCCAGCGGCACCCGGACGCCCTGGTCGCCATCGAGGAGCGCGGAGTCGGCTACCGGGTGTCGGCGCCGTTCCCGGACGGCGAGCTCGGGGGCGAGCTGATCGTCACCCGGCTCGAGGACCTGGTGTCCGCTCCGGTGAGCCGCGTGATCATCCGCGACCCGCAGGCGACCGCGGACGACTTCGTCGCGATGGCGGCCGAGCTCGGGCTGCACGGCACCGACTACGTCGTCGGCTGGACCGCGTGGATGGACCTGTCGCCGGTGGGGGTGTCCAAGGCGTCGGGTCTGCAGTACGTCGCCGAGCGGCTCGGGGTCGGCGCCGAGGACGTGCTCGCGATCGGCGACGGCCGCAACGACATCGAGATGCTGACCTGGGCCGGCCGGGGCGTCGCGATGGGGCAGGCGGTGCAGGAGGTCCAGGACGCCGCGGACCACGTCACCGGCACCGTCGACGAGGACGGAGCGGCCGTCGAGCTCGACCGATGGTTCGGCTGACGGGTCGTTCGACGCCGGTCGGGCATGGTTAGGCTGTTCTGATGATCGCAGCGCTCCGGACGACCCTGGCGACGGTGCTCGTCGTCCTCGGCTGCTGGTTCGCGCCGACGGCCACAACGACGGCCACAGCGACGGCCGCGTCGACGCCGGCCGAGTGCGACCCGCTCGACCTCGACAACCCCACCGCGGTCCGCGAGCACGCCGACGCCGTGACCGACGTCTTCGCCGGCAAGGTCAGCGATGTCGAGCCGCGCACCTCCGTCGGCGGTGGCGAGGGCAAGGCGAACCAGGGCGACGAGCCCTCCGACGGGTCCTCCGACGGGCCGACCGGGGCACCGGACACCCCGGACCGGCGGATCACCCGGTGGCAGCACACGGTCGTCGTCGACATCCCGTTCCGGAGTGAGCTCCAGCCCGGCAACCGGGTCCTCGTCGTCACCGAGCCGTCCGGCGAGCCGGGCGGGCTCGGCAGGCTCGACGTGAAAGCTACCTATGTCTTCTTCGTCTCCGGCGAGCAGGGGATGAACCACCTCATCGCCGAGAGGTGCGGCGGCACCACGAAGGTCGGCGCCCTCAGCGCGGAGCAGCGGGATCGGCTGGCCGAAGCGCTCGACGAGCAGACCACCGAGGAGACCGCCCCCGACTACTCGCTGTCGCCCCCCGACGACGGCGCCCGCTCCAACCCGTCCCTCGGCCGGCTCGCCGCCCCCGGCGCGGCACTCGCGCTGATCGGTGTGCTCGGTCTGCTGCTGCTCGCGCGGATCAACTCCCGCCGCGCCTGACCGACCAGGTCACAGGTACATGCCGCTGGAGCGGCCTTCGTCCGCCGCCGGCTGCTGGTCCTGAGGCGCGCCCGGCATGCCTGGCGCGCCCTCGGGGTGCAGCCCCTGGGGCAGCGCCCGGCGAATCTGCTCGAACTGGGCACGCGCGGCCATCTGCTGGGCGTAGATCGCGGTCTGGATGCCGTGGAACAGGCCCTCCAGCCAGCCGACCAGCTGGGCCTGGGCGATGCGCAGCTCGGAGTCGGACGGCGTCGAGTCCTCCATGAAGGGCAGCGACAGCCGGTCGAGCTCCTCGACCAGCTCGGGTGCGAGGCCCTCCTCGAGCTCCTTGATGGACGCCTGGTGGATGTCGCGGAGCCGCTGACGGCTGGCCTCGTCGAGGGGCGCCGCCTTCACCTCTTCGAGCAGCTGCCGGATCATGCTGCCGATCCGCATCACCTTCGCGGGCTGCTCGACCAGGTCGGTCGGAGACCGCTCGCCGTCGTCGGCGTCGCCCTCCTGGCCGGAGACGGCGCTCGCCGGCATCGTGGCGACCGGCTGGCCATCGGGGCCGATGACGACGATCTGCTGCTCCTGGCCGTCGGAAGACTGCTCGCTCATGCCTCAACCCTAATCCGCACCCGGTCGGCGGCCTCGGTCAGAGGGTCATCAGCACCTTGCCGCTGTGACCGCCCGCCTCCACGAGGCGGTGGGCGTCGGCAGCCTGGTCCAACGGCAGCGCCTGGTGGACGATCGGCTTCACCTTGCCGTCCGCCACCAGGGGCCAGACGTGCTCGACGACGGACGCGCAGATCGCGGCCTTCCCGTCGACCGGCCGCGATCGCAGCGCGGTCGCGATGACCGCACCGCGCTTCGAGAGGAGCTGGCCCAGGTCGAGCTCCGCCTTCACGCCGCCCTGGAGGCCGATGACGACGAGCCGGCCCTCGTCGGCCAGCACGGAGACGTTGCGCGCGAGGTACTTCGCGCCCATGTTGTCGAGCACGACGTCGGCTCCGTGCCCGTCCGTGTGCCTGCGCACCACGTCGACGAAGTCCTCGTCGCGGTAGTTGATCGCGACCTCGGCGCCGAGCGAGCGGCACAGCTCGAGCTTCTCCGCGCTCCCGGCCGTGGCGAGCACCCGCGCTCCGAGCGTCGACGCAAGCTGGATCGCCATCGTGCCGATGCCGCCGGCGCCGCCGTGGACGAGGAACGCGTCGCCGGGCTGCAGTCCCGCGATCATGAACACGTTCGACCAGACCGTGCACGCGACCTCGGGCAGCGCCGCCGCGGTCACCAGGTCGACGCCGTCGGGCACCGGCATCACCTGTCCGGCGGGTACGGCGACCCGGCCGGCGTAGCCGCCGCCGGCGAGCAGGGCGCAGACCGGCGCACCGACGTCCCAGCCGGTCACGCCCTCGCCGATGCCCGCGATCGTGCCGCTGCACTCCAGGCCGATGACGTCCGACGCACCGGGCGGCGGCGGGTAGAACCCTTGCCGCTGCAGCAGGTCCGCCCGGTTGACGGCCGTTGCCGCGACGTCGATGAGCACCTCGCCCGGCCCCGGCTCCGGGTCGGGCAGCTCGCTGATGGTCAGGACCTCGGGCCCTCCGGGCTCGGCGACAGTGACAGCACGCATCCGCCCATCCTGCCGAGTCGGCAGGACGTCAGACCAACAGGTCCTCTTCTTCCTCTTCGTCGACCACCTCGTCGATCTCGTCGAGGTGGGTGAGCTCCTCGTCGATCTCGTAGTCGGCCTCGGCATCGCGGTCCTCGGTCGCGGCGGCACCTGCCGGGCGGTCCCAGGCCTCGGCCAGGGCCTGCACCTTCGCCGCCATCCGCTCGACGGCGTCCGGCCGGGCGTCCTGCGCCCCGGCCGCAACTCCGAGGAGGAAGGAGGTCACCGGCCCTGCCATCGCGTGCACGTTGTCGCGCGCCAGCTCGGCAAGATCCCCCAGAAGGCTCTCGTCAGCCTCGGTGTCGATGTCGAGGAGGTCGCACAGCTCATCGATCCAGTCGTGGAGGTTCACCAGTCCAGGGTGACTTTGCAGACGCGCTCTGACAAGACCCGAATGGGTCAGGTCGGTGAATCCTGGTCGTCTGCCAGGTCTCGCAGGTCGGTCCACGTGTCGACGTCGCGGTGCTCCTGGGCGAGCGCCGGCACGACCTCGAGGTCGAGCTGGTCGAGCATCGGCCACAGCGGATGGCCGTGCTGGGCCTCCAGGTCAGGACGCACCTGGTCGAGCCGCGCCGTGTCGACGACGAACGCGAGCTGCCGCCGGCCCTCCGGTGACGCGAGCACGGCGCCGTCGTGCCCGACCGCCGCCTCGTGCAGGCGGCGGATCGTCGACGCGGTGACGAAGGGCATGTCGACCGCGAGCACGGCCAGCCACGGGAAGGTCCGCAGCAGCGAGTCGCGCCCGGTCAGCAGACCGGCCACCGGTCCGCCGTACTGCGGGTCCTCGACGACGAACGTCACCGGACGCTCGGTCGGCACCTGGTGACCGACCACGACCACCTCGCCGGCATCGATCACGGCGTCGAGCGTGTGCTCGAGCAGGGTGCGGCCGCGGATCTCGATCGACGCCTTGTCCGCTCCGCCGAGCCGGGCCGCCTGCCCCCCGGCGACGACGATCGCGGCGAAGCTGGTCAGCCCGGGCTCGATCACCTCCCGAGTTTCGCAAACCCCCCGCAGCGCCGGAAGTGCGGTGCGACGGGAGACACTGGTGGGGTGAGCCACACCACCCGTTCGACAAGCTCAGGGACCGCGGAGGCCGGCGCGGACCGGCTGAGTCTGGCGCTGGTCCAGGCCGCGTCCTCGCTCGACCCCGCGGACAACCGGGCCGCCGTCGACCGGTTGACGCCCGACGGTCCCGACCTGGTGGTGTTTCCCGAGGCGTTCGCGCGTGACTTCGGGGAGGCCGGCTCCGACGTCAGCCCCTACGCCGAGCCGCTCGACGGGCCGTTCGCGACGGAGGTCGCGCGCGTGGCTCGAGCGCGCGGGAGCACCGTCGTCGCCGGCATGTTCGAGCAGAGCGAAGATCCGGGCCGTCCCTTCAACACCCTCGTGCTGCGCGGCGGCGGTGAGGCGTCCTACCGCAAGGTGCACCTGTACGACTCCTTCGGCTACCGGGAGTCCGACCGGTTGACCGCCGGCCCGGTCGAACCGGCCGTGGTCGAGATCGGCGGCTGGCGGGTCGGGCTGATGACCTGCTACGACCTGCGCTTCCCCGAGTTCGCCCGCCGGCTCGTCGACGCCGGCGCGGAGCTGATCGTGGTCCCGGCAGCGTGGGTCGCGGGACCGCGGAAGGTGCACCACTGGCGGACGCTGGTGACCGCCCGGGCCATCGAGAACACCGTCTACGTCGCGGCGGTCGGGCAGCCGGCGCCGCGCTACACCGGGCACTCGATGGTGGTCGACCCTCTTGGCGACGTGGTCGTCGAGGCCGGTCCCGGGGACGCGGACGAGCCGGTGGTGGTCAGCGCAGAGGTGGACCGTACGACGCTGGCGGACGCCCGTCGTACCAACCCGTCGCTGGCCAACCGCCGTCTCTGACGGCGCGGCACCATGGCCTAGGCTCAACGCCCGTGTCCCGTCACGCCACCCGCGCTGCTGCGCGGCCCGCTTTCAGCGGCGTGCGGCGATGGATCGCCCGGATTGCTGCCTCACGACTGCCGCTGGCGGTCTGGGCGTTGTTGGTCGTCGCCGGGACGGCGCTGCTCGTCTGCGCGATGGTGCCGGTCGGGCCCGAATGGCTGGGCATCACCGGGTCGGTGACGGTCGGATCCGCGTACGCCTGGGCGCTCGCGGCGCGCACCGGAGGCCGGCCGGTGATCTTCGGGACGCTCGCCCTCGGGCTGGGACTGCTGGCGGCCTGGGCCGAGCAGGACGTCCTGTCGTCGGGCACCGCGGTGCTGATGACGGCGGTCGCCGCGGTGCTCGGCGTGATGGCGACGGTCCCGGCGAAGTCGTTCCTCGTCTCGATCCGCGAGTGCCTGGTCGGGATGGGCCTCGCGGCGGTCGGGGCGATGGCGGCGATCGGGTTCGAGCCCTCGATCGACGTGACTCGCTTCGAGTACCTCGGCCTCGGGCTGTCCTTGGTCGGCGCCGAGATCCTCGTCTTCCGCCTCGGTGCCGGTCTGCACGGGCTGGGGCGACGGGGTGTGGCAGTGGTCGCGGTCGGCGCCGCGCTGCTGCTGGCGACCCTGCTGTACGCCGAGCTGCTGCGCCGCTACGGCTCCACCGGCCTCGTCGACTGGCTGCTGGCGCGGGTCGAGTGGAGCCGGGACCACCTCGGCGCGTTCCCGCGGCCGATCGTCGCCGTGCTCGGCGTGCCCGCGCTCGCCTACGGCTGCCACATGCGGGCCCGCCGCCGGCAGGGCTGGTGGGTGTGCGCGTTCGGCGTGGCCGCGACGTCGCCGGTGGCAACGTCGCTCGGCAACCCCGCCGTCGAGCTGAGCGAGGTCGTGCTGTCGGCGGTCTATGGCCTGGTCGTCGGGCTGGTGCTCGCGTTCGTCGTGATCCGGCTGGACCTCGTCCTCACCGGCAACGCCGGGCGGCGGCGCCGGGTGGCCGAGCAGGAGGCCGCGGTGCGGCCGGAGCCGGGGCGGACGGCGGCGCTGCTCTAGCCCGGGCCGGACCGTCGGATGCCCGGGTACCCGGAAGTAACCCGTAGCCTCGCCACCATGCGCAATCGGGCGTGGGAGATCAGGGCCGACATGGTGGCCAACGTGCTGTCGGTCGACGTCGCCGTCGGCGACGCGGTCGCGGCCGGCGACTCCGTCCTGCTGCTGGAGTCGATGAAGATGGAGATCCCGGTGATCGCCGAGGCCGGCGGCGTGGTGCGCGCGGTCAAGGTCTCCGTGGGCGACGTGGTGCAGGAGGGCGACCTGCTGGTCGAGCTCGGCTGAGCCCGGACCGGACAAGGGTCCCGCCGACGTAGGCCAGGCAGGAGCCGGCGACGATCGCGCCGAGGGTCGGCACGGGGATCGCGACGGTCTGGGTCGGGAACTGCCCGTGCGTGTGCTGGATCCAGCCGAACGCGAGCGGGAGCAGCGGCAACCAGTACCAGCTGTCGGCGAGCGCAACCGCGACCGCGGCGACGGACACCGCGGCCACGACGTACTGCGCGACGACGACACCGTCCGGCGAGAGCAGGCAGTAGCCGGACACCGCGGCCGCGCCGGACCCGGCGAGCGCGAGCCGGGCGACCGCGATGAAGGCCGGTGCCCGGGTCGCGTGCTCGGTCAGCTGCGGCGTCCGGTCGACGAGCGGGTCCGCGCACACGACGGCCACCAACGGTGGCACGAAGGTCCACCCGTCGAGGGCGAAGCTGAACGGAGGAACGCTGAGCTGGTCGGTCGCCGTGGTCTCGATCAGCAGCACGGTGAGGCCGACGACGAGGACCACCCGGACGCCGCCCCACGCGCGGATCGCGGCGATCATCGAGGGAGACGCAGGTCGCGGAGCCGGCAGTCCCGGAGCGCGGAGTACGTCGCGCGCACCCATGCGTACTGCTGCTCCACGGGCAACGCCCACCAGTCGGCCATCGGGTGGTCGCCGGAGGGGACCGACTCCTCCCCTTCCTGGACCAGGAGCCATCGGACCAGCGTGGCGTTGACGGCGAACCATGTCTCGGGCAGGTCGCGAGGGTCATCGCTCGAGTAGGCCGCGCAGGGCGCCGGGGTCGTCAACGACTCCGCCGCCGCGGGGTAGCCGACCCGTTCGGCGAGCACCTCGTCGACGAACAGGCGGAGCACCCCGGCGTCCTGGGCGGGGGTGCTGCCCGGACGGGCGTGGACGAAGCGGTCGGGCAGGTGGGCACCGGCGGCTTCGAGCGCACCCGCCAGCCGTTGCATCTTCGTGGCGAGGTCGTCGAGCGGTCGCCGCGCGTCCTCGGTCATGCAGACCCTCGGCCGGCCGTCGCGGCACTCGTAGCCGATGGAACGGACGGGCTCGTAGCGCTCGAGCGGAGCGTCGACGAACACCAGGGTGAGGGCGGCGGCCCCCGCCGCGGCGCCGGTGCCGAGCTTCCACGGCAGGGGCGACACACGGAAGAGCTCCCGGTTCGACACCGTCATCGCCGTTGCCGCGACCCCGACGGCGACCACGGACTGGAAGGCGAACCACGGCGGGGAGTAGGTCTGCCCGGCGAGGGTTCCGGTGGCGCCGCCGGTGTCGAAGACGACCGGGATCACGCCGATGCTCGTGAGGATGAAGAGCACGAACGTGCCGACGGCGACCCACGGCACGGCCCAGTACCGACCGGTGAGGCCGCCGACGAGACCGCCGAGAGCCACCTGCGCCCCCAGCACGAGCAGCGCCGGCAGGACCACCCACCAGAGGTGCGGATATGCGGTCGCGCCCGCCAGCCAGGCGGCCGTCGTGGTGAATCCGCACAGCAGGAGCAGCGCGGTCCCTGCGAGTCCCCAGACCGCGAGTGCCGGTGTGACCCAGCCACGCCACGGCCGGACCGCCTGCCCCAGCAGGTCGGCCAGCCCGGCACGATGGATCCGGGCGTAGACACCGCAGGCGATGCCCGCGGCGACGGGTCCCAGCAGGATGACGCTCGAGGTGCCCCAGTCGAGCGCCAGCTTCCACGAGCCGAGCCACTGGCCCCCGCGGCTCATGACCGGCACCAGCCCGGCCGCGAGGAGGGCGACGAGCAGGCCGAGCCGCACCAGGGGCGAGCCGAGCCACTCACTGCGCATCCGCACCGCGATCAGCTCTTGGAGCGAGCGATCGTGGACAAGAAGGCGAGCTCGGGTGACCGCTCCGGTCCGCCACGCTCGGCCACGAAAGCGTCCGTCACGCCTTGGTAGTGGACCGATCCTTCGTGGAGCACCACGATGGTCGCCGTCACGCTCGCGACGTCCTCCATCACGTGGCTGCTCATCACCGTGAGGCACTCCTCGCCGAATCCGGCGACGATGCGGCGCACGCCGGCTCGCTGCTCGGGGTCGAGACCCGTGGTCGGCTCGTCGAGCAGGAGCACCCGAGGCTCGCTCACGAGGGCCGCAGCGAGGGCCAGTCGGCGACGCATGCCGCCGGACAGCTGTCGGGTGCGCTGGTCGGCCTGGCCGATGAGTCCGACGGCGTCGATCACCTGGGCACATCGCGTCGTCGCCGCCCTTGACCTGATGCCGCGGAGCCAGCAGAGGTAGCGGAGGACCTGGGTGACCGAGAGCTCGCCGGGGAACTGGATCTCCTGCGGCATGTAACCGACGCCCTGGACGGCGGTGCGGCCATGGCGACCGTAGAGCTCCTTGCCGTCGATCACGACCGTCCCGTGTTGCGGGCGTCGAGCGCCCGCCAGCGTCCGCAGCAGGGTCGACTTGCCGGCGCCGTTCACGCCCACCAGGCCGACCGGTCCGGCCGTCAGCTCGAGCGAGTCGATCGAGACGGCCGGCCGGTCGCCGGAGCGGTAGCTGCACCTGAGTCCCGAGACGACCACGCTCACAGCGAGAACGTGATGAACGGGTTGCCGCTACAGGCGTCGGGGCTCCATGGCTGGTCCTCGCAGACCTTGTAGTGGACGCGCCCCTTGTCGATGCCGTCGATGTCGGCGTAGTACTTGGCGTCGTACTGGTCACGCCACAGCCCGCTGTCGCTGCGCGAGCTCTGGTCCTGGCAGCACCGCTGCCAGATGTAGGCGCCGCCCTGGCCGCCGGGCCAGTAGAAGCTGTAGTCGGTCTCGGTGTAGACGCCGTGGCCGCCCTCCCGCGGATCGCGGTAGAAGGTGTGGTTCTTGAGGTTGCCCTCCTTCGTGTAGGCGGTGCCATAGGCCAGCGCCTGACGGTCGCCGTCCTCCCACGCGACCAGCGGGTCGCTCCGGGAGTTCCAGTCCTCGGTCGCCGCCAGCGCCGCCGGGCTCGACGCCAGGAACACCGCAGCGCCGGCAGCGGCGACAGCGATCGGGACGTGCTGCTTGATGGATCGTGGTCGTTTCATGTTTCGCCTCCTGAGTACGGCGAGCCGCGGCTCCCCGAGTTCGTCAACCGCTACCTCGGTGTCCCGGGTCGTCGTCGCGCGCAGCCTCGACCGCCACGCGGAGCAGGTCGGCGGCCGGTACGTCGAGCGCGATCGCCAACCTGACCAGCTCGGTGATGGTCAGGTCGCCCCCGCCGGCGGTGGCAGCCGCCTGCTCGTCATGTTCAAAGTGGGACACGCGTGGACGGTAGTTCAGGTTGGAACGGGAGCGCAAGAATAGTCGTCCGCGTGTTCAGATTGGGATACTGTCGCGACGTGGGGCAGACAGAGCAGGCTTCGTCACCGATCAACCTCGACGCGATCCGATTGATCCGAGAGGCGTTCGCCGCCTCGGGAATGACGCAGGCGGAGCTGAGCCGCGCGGCGGAGATGCCGCGCAGCACTCTCGCGAACATCCTTTCGCCCACCGCCAGGTCGCGCGTGATCCATGTGGGCCAGATGGTCAAGATCGCCGTCGCCATGGGGGTCGACCCCCGCGCGTGGGTCGCTGAGCTCGAGACGCTCGAGCGGAGACGTCGGGGCGAGTCCGGTCCCCGTCGCGCGCGGCGGCCGACCGCGCCGCAGGTCCAGAGACGAGCGGCTCGCAGCAGGTCCGGCTCGGCGGCCAGCGCCGAGGAGTAGTGCCGGTCGTCGCCCCTATCCTTCCGGCGTGATCCACCCGTGGCGTCGTCTCCGCGCTCTCAACGGCTGGGAGCTGCGCTGGCACCGTCCCGAGGACGACGCGGACGCGGGCTACACGCTGTTCGACGAGAAGGTCATCAGTCTCCGCTCCAACCTGACCTGGGAGGAGCGGCGGTGCACGGTGCTCCACGAGTGCCTGCACGCCGAGTGGGGGCCGACCCTGGTCGGCGTGCTCGAGGAGCGCCAGGAGCTCCGCGTCCGGCGCGAGACGGCGCGGCTGCTGCTGCCGTCGGTCCACGAGCTGGGTGAGGCCTTGGCGTGGGCGCTCTCGCCGGCGGAGGCCGCGGTCGAGCTCTCGGTCGACGTCGACGTCCTGCGCGACCGGCTCCGCTGGCTCGACCCCGCCGAACGGCGCTACCTCCGCGATCGGGCGGACCGCGCGGCCTGAGCCGCGTTCGGACACGCGGCGCGCGGGACCTAGACTCGTCGGCCGGGGACCACCGTCCCCGAGGAGGGGTGCCGGAGTGGCCGATCGGAACCGCCTTGAAAGCGGTCGTAGGGAGACCTACCGCGGGTTCGAATCCCGCCCCCTCTGCATGGTTGATTCAAGCGAAGCGCCGAATCAAGCTCGCAGTGGGGGCGATGGCCGGGGAGGCGGCTGCATGGTTGATTCAAGCGAAGCGCCGAATCAAGCTCGCAGTGGGGGCGATGGCCGGGGAGGCGGCTGCATGGTTGATTCTGCGTGGGTATGCCGTGAGTAGTGCCGATACGTCCGTCCCCGTCGACTACCGGATGGCCCCGTTGGTGGTGGCCAGGTTCGTCGGCGCCTACCTGGTCCTGTTCGCCGTGCTCATCCTCGGCGGCACCCTCGTGGTGGCGCTGGCGGGACTCGGGCCGGACCTCCTGGTCGTGCTCCTGGCAGCAGGACTGCTGGGTCTGGTCGCGCTGGCGTGGTGGCTGCGCACCCGGGTCAGCGTGGTTCGGCTGAGCGCGAGCGGCTACCGGGTCTCGCTGATCCGCGGTGCCGGCGCGAAGGAGGCCCGCTGGACCGAGGTCGAGGACGCGGTGGCGACGCAGTCGGACGCCGGGCCGTGCGTCGTGCTCCGGCTCAAGGACGGTCGCTCGACGACGATTCCGACGGACCTGCTCGCCGCCGACAAGGACGACTTCGCGCGGGATGTGCGTGACCATCTGGGTCGCGCGGCTCGCTGACGGGCCGATTCGGTCGCACCTGCCGCATCCTTGTAGCCTGTCCTCGCTGACCGGCGCTCCGGTCGGCAGGGAGGCGTCGCCTAGTCTGGTCTATGGCGCCCGCCTGCTAAGCGGGTTTGGGGCTACAACCCCATCGAGGGTTCAAATCCCTCCGCCTCCGCGTCCAACCCCCGGTGAGCACGCTCGCCGGGGGTTATCGCATCTGCGGAACGTCGCGCGCAGGACGTCTCGACAGAGACGGTTTGGACAAGAAACCTTGTGAGGGTTGCCGGTTTGGCCTCTCGGATGTTTGGGTAGCCATCGAACGACGTGTCGACTGCTGGGGGCTCGGGCGACCCCGCACTATCGGAGGGCTGAAAGATGAGGGAGTTCGGACGTAGGGCCGCACTCGTAATTGCAGCGACCGTGGCCACGGTGGGCCTGTCGGCCATCGTCGCGCCGCCGTCCCAGGCACTGCTCGACTCGGGCTGGTGCCCCGGCTGCAAGTCAGCGCCGCAGCGCCCGTAGCCGACCACTGACGTCGACCGCCGCGTGAGGACGCGCCGGCGGTCGTTGTCATTTTTCGGCTTGCTCGACCTCGGTCGCCGACGCGTCGTTGCCGGTGATCCCCGTGCTTCCCATGGTGTAGCCGAGCTGGAACCGGGTCTCGGCGTCGTACTCCGTCTTGAGGTCGGCGACGTAGCCGGCGTAGGTCCGCGGGCTGACGCCGAGCCGCTTGGCGCTGACCGCGTCGGGGTGGCCGGCGATGAGCATCCGGATGGTCATCGCGCGCTGCTCGGCCGCGATCTCCTTGACCGCCTTCTCCTCCGAGGTGACGTAAGGCCGGCCGCGCTCCCACGCCCGCTCGTAGACGTCGAGCAGGTAGGCGACCACGGCGGGCTCCCGCACGACGACCGCCGTCGCCTGGGTTTCGGGCGCCGGGATCACGGCGACCCGCCGATCGACGACGATCATCCGCTTGAAGAACTCGTCGAGCGTGCGCACCTCCGCCCCGCGGGCGGTGACGGTGGCGACGTACTTCTGGGTCATGACGCTGCGCCGGGCGCTGTGCTGGTAGAGCGTGCGCATCGAGATACCGCGCTCGAGCGCCTCGGTGTCCCGGACCGCGGCGATCGCGACGTACTGCGCGTTGCGGCCGGTCTGCGGCTGGGCGGTCAGCAGCTCCTCCTCGGCGTCGCCGATCAGCGCCGTGAGGTAGGGGTTGATCGCCTCGTCGTGGAGGTAGGTGAATGGGCCGGAGCTCTCGGCGACCGGCGAGCGCCGCCAGCTGTGGTTGAGCGACTGGAACGCCTTGGCCCACCGAGCGGACTCCTCGAGCAGCCGTGCGCCCTCGTTGCTCAGCGGGGTGACCACCCGCGACTGCACGTTTGCCGGCTCGAGCGCCCGCCAGATCCGGTCGCGCTGGTCGAGCTGGACCAGGTTGAGCTCGGCGAGGAGGTCGAGCGCCGCCTTCGCGTCACTGCCGTCGGCGACACGGGCGTCGTCCGCGGCCATGCCGGCTTCCTGGACGATCAGCTCGTAGAGCTCGGTCGCGGCACGCTCGAACAGCTCGCGGTCCTCGGGCTCGAAGCCGGACAACACGACCTCCAGGTCTTGTGGGCTCCCAGACCGCCCCCGGCCGGGGAATCGTGTATCTGCTCAATATCCCACAACGAGGCGATTCGGCATCGGGGATCGGCCTCGGCTATCCTCGACCGGTCGCTCGCAAGGGCGACGAGCGCCCGTAGCTCAACGGATAGAGCATCTGACTACGGATCAGAAGGTTTGGGGTTCGAATCCCTACGGGCGCGCAGCGTGATCTCTTGAATAGATACCGAACAGACCGGACCCGTTGGGGTCCGGTCTCTGTTTTTGGGTCATCGGTCCGAGCGGTCGGCGGAGGGTCGGCGAGCGGGACGGCTCCAATGAGTATGATTCTCATTCCCTAGACGAAGGAGCATCGATGAACCGCAAGGACCTGGCCGCGAAGGTCGCTGACCGCACCGACCTCGACCCACGACAGGCCGACGCCGCCATCGACGCCGTGCTGGAGGCGATCATGGCCGGCGTCACGGATGGTGAGCGGGTCTCGCTCGGGGGCTTCGGGACGTTCGAGCGTCGTACTCGCGCCGCACGCGCGGGCCGCAACCCGCAGACGGGGGAGCCGATCACGATCGCAGCAACGGTGGCACCCGCCTTCAAGCCGGCGTCGGCGTTCAAGCAATCGGTCGCCGGCGGCTGACCCGGACGGACGTGCCTCATTCTCGGCAAGGACGATGGTGACCACGCCGCTAGCCCACCGCAGGAGCGACCACGGATGACAACTGAGGCGCCGCCGCAGCGCGACATGGGCGTGGGCTCGCAGTCCTGGCTGGTCGTCGGCCTCCTGGCGGCCGCGTTCCCCTTGCAGAGCTTGCTCGGGTCGGCGCTCGACAATCCCGCGTTCCAGACCTGGGCGACGATCTTCCTGGCGATCGTCGTGCAGTCTGTGCCCTTTCTCGTCTTCGGTGTGGTGCTCTCGGGCATCATCTCCGCGGTGTTGTCGGAACGGTTCGTCGCTCGCGTCATGCCGCAGCGCCCGGCTCTCGCCGTTCCTGTCGCCGGCTTCGCCGGCGTCGGTCTCCCGGCCTGCGAGTGCGCTGTGGTCCCCATTGCCAACAGCCTCACCCGGCGCGGACTCCCTCCAGCCGTTGCGCTGACGTTCATGCTCGCCGCGCCGGCGGTCAATCCGGCCGTGCTCGTCTCGACGGCGGTCGCATTCTCGGGCCGGATGGACATGGTCTCTGCTCGGTTCCTCGCCTCGATGCTCACCGCGGTGGTCATCGGCTGGATCTACGTGTGGGCCACTGCTCGCTTCCCGGCGCTTCACCTCCCCGACATACGCGAGCGCTTCCACCAGGACGAAGGCAGCCGTTGGGCCCGGTTCGCCGCGGCCGCCTGGCACGACTTCCTGCCCGCCGCCGGCTTCCTGGTGCTCGGCGCGGTCGTTGCCGCCGCTATCAACGTGTGGGTGCCGATCCGGCTCGTCGAAGCGGTCGCCGACAACGCGCTGTTCGCGGTGGTTGCACTGACCCTCTTCGCCTTCGTCATCGCGCTGTGCTCAGAAGCCGACGCATTCGTCGCCGCGAGCCTCACCGCCTTCTCCGACACCGCGAAGCTGGTGTTCCTCGTCGTAGGTCCGGCCATGGACATCAAGCTCGCCGCGATGGAAGCCGGCCAGTTCGGGCGAAAGTTCGCTCAGCAGTTCGTGCCCCTGGTCCTGGTCGTCGCCGCGTCAGCGGCGTGCCTGATCGGTTGGGTGATCCTGTGAACCACACCGCTCGCGCGTTGGTGCTCAGCGCCCTCGGGGGTGTCACGTTCCGCATCGGCGTGACCGACGAATGGGCGAACTACGTCAACGACTGGATGAGGTGGCCACTTGTCGTCAGCGGAGTGCTGCTCATCGCCCTAGCGTTCGTCGTCATCCTGACCTCGGTCGGTGACCACGAGCACGACCATGACCGCGCGAGCGCGTTCGTGCCGTGGCTTCTCGTCCTGCCGGTCGTGGTGGGCTTTGTCATCCAGCCTCCTGCACTCGGGGCCTACGTCGCGGACCGTCGAGCGAACCAGGCCGACGCACGGACCTACGCCGACCCGGCCGTCGCACCGTTGAGCGAGACCGGCGAGAACGAGATGCCGGTGTCCAGCTTCGTCGCTCGTGCCTCCTACGACCGCGACGGGCTTGCCGACGTCACGGTTCGGCTGACGGGTTTCGTCAGCACCGACAGCAGCGGGTGGTACGTCACGCGCCTGGCGATCTCGTGCTGCGCGGCGGACGGTGCCGCGTTCCGCGTGCGAGTCGAGGACGCCGACGCACCGCCGGAGGAGCAGTGGGTGACCGTCGTCGGGACGTGGGTCGAAGGAACCGGCACGAGGTTGGGCGACACGCCGACCATCACGGCGACCGAGGTCGCCGAGGTCGACGAGCCGGAACACCCTTACGAATGAGCGGTGCCCACCGACAGGTCGGCAGACCCGTCGCGCTGCTCGTGCTGCTGATGATGGGCGTGTTGGCGGTGGTGCTCCTCGCCCGACCGGGGGAGGATGCCGCCACAGCACCATCGGCCGACCCGGCAGGCTCGAGCACAGCCCCACCATCGGTCCTGTCGACGCCAGCCGAGGAGGAGTTCTGCGCGGGCTTCCGGAAGCTCGCAGCGGCGCAGTCGGAGTACGCCGCCGCGCCCGACGCACGCGCGGTCGAGCTGCTGCGTGACGCCGCTGACGAACTGGTCGGGCTGGGCGTGCCTGAGACGATGACGTTGCCTGCTCGGGGTGGCTATCACACAGTCCTGGAAGGCATCTACGCCTCCATCGGAATGAGTCTCGACCGGTCGGCCGTCGGTGCGCTCGACGAGCCTGGCGCGAACGACGACGCGGCGTTCTCTTCCTACCTCAGTCAGTACTGCCCGGCGTAACCCGTCGGTGGCTACCGCCGGTCGTCGGGGTGGATGCTGCGGCTCTCGGCGCGCTGGTAGCGGCGCGGGAGGAAGTCGGCCGGGTAGATCTTGGGCAGCGTCTTCGCGATGGCCAGGGCCACGTACATGACGGTGTTGACGGCGACGAACGCCGCCAGGACCGCATAGAGATGCGAGTGCAGGAACGACTCCGGCAACAGGATCCCGGCCGGGGACAGGAGGCTCGTCACGTCAGCACCTTCGTCCCGATCCTGCGCGGCTGGACCGTGTGACCCCAGGCCGCGCGCCGGCCCGTCCAGATGTCGAGGACGCCCTTGACGTAGATCACGTCGAGGAACATCGCGTAGAAGAGCTCCGGGAAGAGCAGGATGGCCAAGAGTCGTGCGCGCCAGCCGCCCTCCCAGACGCTGACCAGCCGCTCGAGCGTGAACAGAGCACCGATGCCGGCCCAGAAGGGGAACCACACCCAGCTGTCGAACGACACCGCCATGACCACCATCAAGGTCAGGTACGTCGACAGCGCGATGACGCCGTACCCGATGCCGAGCTGTTGTGCCCAGTAGCGAAGCGTCTGCGGCCGGAATCCGTACGAGCCGAGGTTCTCCAGTGCGCCGCGCTGCCAACGGAGACGCTGCTTCCACAGGGCACGCCAGGTCGGCATCAGCTCGGTCACCACGGTGCAGTCGGGAGGCGAGATCACCAGCGCACCGAGGGTCTTCAGCGCCAGCGTGATCTCGTTGTCCTCGGTCAGGACCTGGGTGTCGTAGACGTCGCCCGGCACGCCAGGGATGGTCGAGTCGCGCTCCTCCGCGACCCAGCGCAGCGCGCGGGGCCGGAAGACGGTCGCCGTCCCGGTCAGGACGAACACCCGACCGCGCCGCCGCCGCAGGTCGCGGGCGTACCGCGTGTACTCGTTGCGCTGGAACTGGCCGAGGAGGCCGTGACCCTCCTCGCCTCGGAAGAGACCACCGATCGCCATCAACGCCCGGTCGTCGCTCATCATCCGCACTGCGGACTCGAGGAAGCCCTGGTCCAGCACGGTGTCGGCGTCCATCACCATCACCAGGTCGTTGTCGCCCTGGATCGGCAGGAGGCCGTAGAGGACCTGGTTGAGCGCGCCCGCCTTCTTGCTCACGTTCCCGACGGTCTCGAAGACCTCGACGCCCAGGGTGCGGGCGATGTCGGCGGTGCCGTCGGTGCAGTTGTCCGCGACCACGATGATCCGCTCCGGGCGGCGGGACTGCTCACGCAACGACGTCAGGGTGTGCACGATGCAGCCCTCCTCGTTGTGAGCCGGGATCAGGACGGTGAGGGTGACCGGGCCGGCGCGAACGCCGCGGGTCTCTGCCATCACGATCTTCGGCGCCAGCGGTCGGTTCAGGCGGTCGGCACTTCGACGGTCCCGGGTGGAGACCCGCTTCTCGAGCACCGCGACACCGGCGGCGAAGACCAGGGCGAACCCCGCTGCCAGGCCGATCATCAGAGCGGACGGCGCGGCGGTGTCGTAGAAGACGTCCCAGACTCCGACCACGGCCCGCGAAGGCCGGCCACCGGGCAGGCCGGTGGTCCACGACAGTGACGCCCACAGCAGTGCGGCGCCGGCCGCCGCGGTGCCGAGAATCAGCAGCCCGACGGTGCGTTGCAGGTCCCTCATGCTCACCCCTCCACCCGAAACGTAGGGGGGTCTGCGGAGCGGCGCGGCGGATCCGTGCCCGGATAGTCCGATCTGGCCATGAGATCGGACCGATCGGCCCCCAACCGAGAGGTTCCGCTCCGACGCGGCTCCGCGGTTCCTAGGCTGGGGCCTCGGAAGGGGGAGGGATGCAGGCGGAGGACGCCGCGAGGTTCGACCACGAGGGCCGGCTGAGGCTGATCATCGAGGCAGTGCCGAACGCGATGATCATGGTCGACGGCCGGGGCGGGATCGTGCTTGTCAACTCCGAGGCGGAGCGGGCGTTCGGCTACAGCCGCGACGAGCTCGTGTCGATGCGTGTCGAGCAGCTGGTGCCCGAGCGGTACCGGCGGGCGCACCAGGGCTACCGCGACAGCTTCTTCGCTGCGCCGGACACGCGCGGGATGGGGGTGGGCCGCGAGCTGTTCGGTCTTCGCAAGGACGGTACGGAGATCCCGATCGAGCTCGGCCTCAATCCGATCACGATCGGCGACGAGCGCTTCGTGCTGGCCGCCATCATCGACATCACCGAGCGACTGCGCGGACAGGCAGCGGCCGACGCAGCCCGGGAGGACGTGCTACGCCGATCGATCCTCGACACCATTCCCTTCAGCATCATCGCCACGGACCGTCGCGGTCGGATCCTCACCGCGAACCCGGCTGCTGAGACCCTTCTCGGCTACCGGCCCGAGGAGCTGATCGGGTCATGGTTGACCAAGATCGACGCCGAGCCTCGCGATCGGGACGCTGACGGCTCGCCGATGCTCGCCGGCGCCGTGGGCACCGAGGTGGAGTGGACCTACCGACGCAAGGACGGGCGGCTGATCCCGGTCAACGAGGTGATCGTGGACCTCGGCGGTGACGACGCCAGTCCCGCAGGGTTCCTGGCGATCGCGTACGACATCACCAAGCGCATCGAGGTACGGGCCCGGGTCGAGTTCATGGCCAACCACGATGCACTCACGAGCCTGCCCAACCGGGCGAAGCTGATGCGGCATCTGGACAGGGCGATCGCGAAGGCGGCAGCCGAGGGCACCGAGGTGGCGCTGCTGCTGCTCGACCTCGACCACTTCAAACGCGTCAACGACTCGCTCGGGCACCACGTCGGCGACGAGCTGCTCCTCCAGGTCGCGGAGCGGCTCCACTCCTGGATCCGGAGGGGGGATCTCATCGCACGGCTCGGCGGGGACGAGTTCGTCATCGTCTTCGGCGGCGTCACCGCACGTGCCGACCTGACCGCGAGGCTCGACGAGCTGCACACCGCGCTCGGCCCGGTCGTCGTCCACGGGTACGAGCTGCTGGTCACGGCGAGCACCGGTGGTGCGGTCTACCCCGACGACGGTTCCAGCGCGTCGCAGCTCCTCAAGCATGCCGATGTCGCGATGTACCGGGCCAAGGCTGCCGGCCGCAACAACGCCCAGTGGTTCGAGCCGGCGATGTTGGAGGAGTCCAACGACAAGCTCTCCCTCTCGGCCGCGCTGCGGCACGCGGTGGTCGCCGGTGAGCTGTCCACGGTCTATCAGCCGCTGCTCGACCTGGAGACAGGCAGACTCCTCGGGTTCGAGGCGCTGGCACGGTGGCGGAGCTCGGACCTGGGTCCGATCTCGCCCGAACGATTCATCCCCGTGGCCGAGGACAGCGGCCTGATCCGCGAGCTGGGCGGCTGGGTGTTGAGGCAAGCCTGTGCCGACGTCGCCGCCCTGCAGCGTGAGATCGGCCGGAACCTGCGTCTCGCCGTCAACGTCTCCCCGCGTCAGCTGCGCGGCACGGCATGGCTCGACGAGGTGCTGGCTGCACTCGACGAGTCCGGCCTCGAGCCGGACCAGCTCGAGGTCGAGATCACCGAGGGTCTCCTCATCGACGACCACGGTGACGCTGTCGAGCTGCTCGAGCGGATCCGCCGCCACGGTGTGAAGATCGTGGTCGACGACTTCGGTCGCGGCTACTCCAGCCTCGCCTACCTGAGCCGCTTCCCGATCGACAAGATCAAGATCGACAAGTCCTTCGTCCAGCAGATCGAGTCCGTCGACGCCAGCGCCGCCATCGTCGACGCGATCATCGTGATGGCGCACGCCCTCGGGCTGACCGTGGTCGCCGAAGGGGTCGAGACGACGGAGCAGCACCGCTACCTGACCGCCCGCGGATGCGACGAGGTGCAGGGGTACCTCTACAGCCACGGACTGCCGCGGCACGAGGTCGCGGCAGCGGTCCGCAGGCTCGAGGCCAGCGCAGACGTCGGCGTCGTCGCCGGCTAGGCCCGGCCGAGCACGGCCTCCCGCACGGTCTCGGCGATGTTCATGCTCGTGCCCTTCTCGACATAGCGGAGGGCACCGCTGGCCACGGCTCGGTCGGCCATCATGGCGTCGTCGAACCCGGAGAGCACGATCACCCGGGCGCCGGGGGCAGCCTGTCGGATGCCCGCCAGCGCCGTGAGCCCGTCGAGCCGCGGCATGGCGAGGTCGAGCACGACCACGTCCGGCTGCAGCGCAGCCGTCTTCTCCACGGCCTCCACGCCGTCGGCGGCCTCCCCGACCACCCGATGGCCACCCGCCACGAGCTGCGCACACAACAGCTCCCGCACCTGAGCGTGGTCGTCGACGACGAGCACCCGCACGGACTGTTCGGCGGTCTGAGCTGCCGGTCCGTCGCTGCCCGGGGCATCCAGCGATGACGGCGTGCTGCGCATCAGATCGCCGGGGACCAGCGGGGTGCCGTCGGGGTTGACCAGCAGGTTGTTCATCATCGTCCGGGCGGCATCGAGCACCATCTCGAGGTGGGCGGCAGCGCCGGCCCGGTCGCCGGACTCCATGCACATGACGGCCACGGTCAGGCCCTGGACCAGGTTGTCGTTGATCTCGAGGGACTGCCGGCGCCGCACCTGCGCCTCCCGGAGGTTGGCGACCAGCTGCTCCCGCGCGCGCTCGGCGAGCAACCGTTCGGTGATGTCGAGGCAGGTCCCGCGCATCCGCACAGGAGTGCCCTCCTCGTCCGTGATGACCTCGCCGTTCGACGAGAGGTAGCGGACCTCGCCGTCCGGCCGGACGATGCGCTCGATCATCTGGTAGCCACCGCCGGTCTGGTACGCGCGTTGGTGGATCGCCTCGACGCGCTCCCGGTCGTCGGGGTGGATCATCGACAAGAAGCGCTCGTACGACGCGTTGAACGACTGCGGCTGGTATCCATAGATCCGGTAGAGCTGGTCGGACCAGGAGTTGGTGTCGGTCGCGATCTCCCAGTCGTAGTCGCCCATGTCGGCCAGCTGTTGGGCGCTGTCCACGCGCGCCCGGAGGTCTGCCAGGGCGGCCTCGGCCCGGTCGAGCGCCTCCGTGGTCGGTTCCGTGTCGCCTGGGGTCATGTCAGTGCCTTTCGGAGGTGGCGAGGGCCGGCGAGCGCTGCTCGGGCCCGTGGGTGGGTCGGGCGGCATGGGTCTGCCATGCCGGAAGCCGGAACTCGACGGCGATGCCGGGACCGGAGGTGCGGGACCGAGCGCAGATGTCGCCGCCGTGGCGCTCGACGATGCGTCGGCAGATGCTCAGCCCCAGCCCGGTGCCCGGGTAGGCGTCGCCGTGGGCGCGGGCGAACTCCTCGAAGATCGTCTGGTGGCTGCCTTCCGGCAGGCCGATCCCCCGGTCGGTGACGGTGACGCACACCATCCCGTCTCGGTGGCGGCGGCCGGTCACCTCGATCCGGGGCCGCTCCCCGGGGCCGACGTACTTGAGCGAGTTCCCGATGAGGTTGTCGAGCACGCGCCGCAGCAGGGGTCCATCGCCCGCCACCAGCGGGATGTCGTCGACCTGGATGACGTCCGCATGCCCTCGTGACTCCGCGATCTCGCGCGCCAGCACCGTCAGGTCGACCCGCTCCTCGGTCACCTGGCCGCCGCGAGCGATGGCGTCGGACAGCAGGCCGGACACCATGAGTCGCATCTGGGAGGCGGAGGCCTGGATCCGGCGGACCATGTCGAGCTCACGATCGGGTGGTGCCGAGCCGTTCGACGCTGCCGACAATTGCGCGTCGAGGAGGCCGGTCCACCCGGCGATGACCATCAGCGGCTGTTGGAGGTCGTGCGCGGCTCGTCGCGCAAAGGCCTCGAGGTCGCGTCGTCGTTGGTCGAGCTCGGCGCTCAGCAGGATGCTCTGCTGGCGTGCAGACGCCAGGAACATCCCGATCATGATCGTCATGCCGGCGAACAGCTGGGCCAGCAGCGCGTTGCCGGTCGCCGAGTCCGCGTCCGTGAACAGCCCGTGGCCCGTCAGCGTGAGCCAGATGATCGCGACTCCGCCGAGCACCGCGTGCGACGACACGACGAGCGGTGAGAACCGCAGCCCCGCCCACACCGTGGTCGCGGGGAGAAGGAAGGCGAAGGGTTGTCCCGTGCCGTAGTCGAGCCCGACGAGCGCCACCGTGGTGGCGATCAAGGTCGCCGCCTCGAGCGACCGGCCGCCGTACGGCGTCGCGGAGCGGTCACGTCGGGTGGTCAGCCGGTCGATGAGGAGCAGTCCGGCGGTGCCAACGGCGAGCACGCCGCAGACGTTGCGCCCCCACCACGTGAGTCCCGAGACCGGGGCGAACGACGCTCCGGCGAGCTGGAGTCCGACGAGGCCGAGCAGGATCCCGAGGAAGCAACCGAGAGCCGCGGCAGCCAGGAACCGCAGGAGACTCCCGGGCGTTTCGAGGGGCGGCCTGCCGCCCCGCTTCCCGAGCTCGGGACACCAGCGCCGCACCAGGATCACGACGAGTGCGACCTGGGCAAGGCTGGCCACGACCAACACGGCGATCTGCGGGCCCGGCGCGGAGCGGGTGGCGACGTTGACGGCGATGGTCGCCCCGGTGACCAGGACGGCGCTGACGGCCACGGTCCTCCGGCGGGTGAGCGTCAGGAACCACAGCACCGCCACACCCGTCGCGGGCCAGACCAGCGACATCGAGCGGTCGTCGACCGCCGTCGCCCGTCCGAGCAGAGCCGCTGCGACGTACAACCCCGTCGCGACGGCGATCCCCGCGACGGCGTGCTCGCGAAACCTCTCCATCGGCCTTCCCCCTGCGGGAGAGGCTAAGGCGCTCGATGAGGCCCTGGGGCACGAACCGCGCGCGACTAGTCATTCTGGGCGGGGCAATCGAACCGAACGGCCCGGGGATCCGCAGTCAGAGCCTGGCCTGCTCCCGCTGATGCAGGGCATCCGCGGCGGTCGGGACATCCGGGAAGAGTGGCGCGTTCCCGTCGAGGGAGGTCAGGACGAGGATCCGCGACAACGCCGGGCACGGTCCCACGAGAGCCATGTCACCGCCGATGTCCCGAGCGCGAGTCCGAGCCCAGTCCAGGGTCCACAGCCCGCTGCAGTCGATGAAGGTCACGGCCGAGAGGTCGATGATGAGCTGACGTTGCGCCCTCAGCCGCGAGCTGATGTCGACCATCAAAGGGAACTGCTGGGCGAGGTCGATCTCGCCTGCAAGACGCAGGAGATCCCGGTCGGGGACGGGGACGGGGACTCGTACGAGGGACATGGCCCTCTCCTGGCTGGTCGGAGGGAGCGAAGACATCCGGGGTCTGAGGCACCCTCCGCAGCAGGAACGGATCGATCTCCGGTCCAGTCTTGACTGTCCCACCTCCGGAGCCCGCGGTCCATGACGAATATGGGCTACCCCGACTCGAGCGCCACGGCCTCGCGCGCGCGGCGCTCGACCAGGCCGTAGTCACCCGCGGCAAGCGCGTCCGCCGGAGTGAGCCACGAACCGCCTATGCATCCCACGTTGGGCAGTGAGAGGTACGCCGCAGCAGTGGCGGGTGTGATCCCCCCGGTCGGGCAGAACCGGGCATCGGGAACGGGAGATGCGATCGACCGGAGGTAGGGCACGCCCCCCGCTGCCTCGGCGGGGAAGAACTTCATCTCGGTGAAGCCCGCCTCGAGCACCGACAGCACCTCCGACACGGTCGCCGTGCCCGGCAGGAACGGCAGGCCCGTCGCTGCCATCGCCTCGAGGAGGGCCGGGGTCGCGCCAGGGGAGACGAGGAACCGCGCGCCGGCCGCCGCGGCGAGGTCCGCGTGCTCCGGCCGCACGATCGTGCCGGCGCCGACGAGGATCTCGGGGACCTCGTCGGCGATCCTCCGGATCGCGTCGAGTGCGACGTCGGTGCGCAGGGTCAGCTCGATCGCGGGCAGCCCGCCGGCCACGAGTGCCCGCGCCACCGGCACCGCGTCCTCGAGCCGCTGCAGGACCACCACCGGCATCACGGGGACGACGTCGAGCAGGGAGTCAGCGGACATGGCCGGCCTCCGCGGTCGGCTGGGTCGACAGGGGCGCGGCGTCGTACGACGGGAAGACGCTCGCCCCCCTGTCGGCCGGTCCGACGGTCGCCCGGAAGGCGGCGAAGAGCTCGCGGCCGGTGCCGGTCCAGTCGGCCGACGTCGCTGCAGCATCGACGGGCTCGCGCCGGTGGAGAGCCTCGGGATCGGCGACGTCGAGGACCCCGCGCTCGGCGTCCACCGTGACGAGGTCGCCGTCGCGGAGCCGGGAGAGCGGTCCGCCGAGCGAGGCCTCCGGAGTGACATGGATCGCCGCCGGCACCTTGCCCGATGCACCCGACATCCGGCCGTCGGTCACCAGCGCGACCCGCTGCCCGCGGTCCTGCAGCACGCCGAGCGCGGGAGTCAGCTTGTGCAGCTCGGGCATGCCGTTGGCGGCCGGGCCCTGGTGGCGGATGACGGCGACCAGGTCGCGGCCGGCGAGGCGGCCGTCCTGGAAGGCGGTGAGGAAGTCCGCCTGGTCGTCGAAGACCACTGCGGGCGCGGTGACGACGCGGTGCTCGGGCTTGACCGCGGACACCTTGATCACGCCCGTCCCCAACGGCCCGTGGAGGACCTTGAGTCCGCCGTCCGCGGCGAACGGGTCGGTCGCCGGCCGGAGCACGTCGGTGTCCAGGGAGTCCGAAGGTCCGTCCTCCCAGACCAGCTCGCCGTCCCGCACCCGCGGCTCGGCGGTGTAGCGGCGCAGGCCGGCGCCAGCGACCGTCCGCACGTCCTCGTGCAGGAGGCCGGCGTCGAGCAGGGTCCGGACCAGGAAGCCGATCCCGCCCGCGGCGTGGAAGTGGTTCACGTCGGCAGAGCCGTTGGGGTAGATCCGCGCCACCAGCGGCACGACGCGGGAGAGGTCCGCGAGGTCGTCCCAGGTGAGAGCGATCCCCGCCGCCCGCGCGATCGCGACCAGGTGCATCGTGTGGTTGGTGGACCCGCCGCTCGCGAGGAGGGCGACGCAGGCGTTGACGATCGCCTTCTCGTCGACGATCTCGCCGATCGGGGTGGTCTCGCCGCCGGGCGTGCTGATCGAGACCGCGCGCGCCGCGGCCGCACGGGTCAGCTCCTCCCGCAACGGGGTGCCGGGGTTGACGAAGGAAGACCCCGGCAGGTGGAGGCCGAGCACCTCCATCAGCAGCTGGTTGGAGTTGGCGGTGCCGTAGAACGTGCAGGTGCCCGCGGAGTGGTACGACGCCGCCTCCGCCTCGAGCAGCTCCTCGCGCCCGACCTTCCCCTCGGCGTGGAGCTGGCGCACCTTGGCCTTCTCACCGTTCGGCAGGCCCGAGGCCATCGGACCGGCCGGCACGAACACGGTCGGCAGGTGCCCGAAGGACAGCGCTCCGATGAGCAGACCCGGGACGATCTTGTCGCAGACCCCGAGCATCATCGCGCCGTCGAACATGTCGTGGCTCAGGGCGATCGCGGTCGACATCGCGATCACGTCCCGGCTGAAGAGCGAGAGCTGCATGCCGTCGCGGCCCTGGGTGATCCCGTCGCACATCGCCGGCACCCCGCCGGCGACCTGGGCGATCCCGCCGGCGCGGATGACGGCCTCCTTGAGGATCGGCGGGTAGTCGACGTACGGCTGGTGGGCCGACAGCATGTCGTTGTAGCTGGTGACGATCGCCAGGTTCGGCTTGCCGCCGCGGCGCAGCCCTTCCTTCTCCGGGCCTTCGGCGGCGGCGAACCCGTGGGCGAGGTTCGCGCAACCGAGCCGTCCCCGCGCCGGACCGCGCCCGGCGGCGGCGCGGATCCGCGCCAGGTAGTCGGCTCGTCCAGCCGAGCTGCGCTCGGTGATCCGGGCGGTGACCTCGTCGACGACGGGGTGCACGTTCATTCGTCCTCCTCCTGCCAGGTGCGGCCGTCGCGCTCGATCAGCGTCGTGGCCGCGGACGGTCCGCTGGTGCCGGCGGGATAGCGCTTCGGTCGGTGCGGCGACTCCGCCCAGTGACGCAGTACCGGCTCGACCCAGGCCCACGCGGCCTCGACCTCGTCGCGTCGCATGAAGAGGGTCGGGTTGCCGCGCATGACGTCCATCAGCAGACGCTCGTAGGCGTCGCCCGGTCGCTGCCCGAACGCGGTCGCGTAGCTGAGGTCGAGCGACACCGGCCGCAGCCGGATCCCCCCTGGGCCGGGCTCCTTGGCGGTCAGGTGGAGGTGCATCCCCTCGTCGGGCTGCACCCGGATGTGGAGCCGGTTCGGTGCGGTCGAGCCCTGGCTGTGCGGGAACATCGCGTGCGGTGGCTCCTTGAAGACCACGACGATCTCGGAGACCTTGCGGTCCATCCGCTTGCCGGTGCGCAGGTAGAACGGCACCCCGGCCCAGCGCCAGTTCTGGACCTCGGCCTTGATCGCGACGAACGTCTCGGTCGTGCTGTGCGGCCGGCCGATGTCCTCGGTGTACGACGACACAACCGCGCCGTCGACCACCCCCTCGCCGTACCGGCCCCGGACTGTGTCGCGGTCGACGTCGGCCGGCGTCATCGGCTTGAGCGCCTGGAGGACCTTGAGCTTCTCGTCCCGGACGGTCTCCTTCCCGACGTAGGTCGGGGGCTCCAGGGCGACCAGGCAGAGCAGCTGGAGGAGGTGGTTCTGCACCATGTCGCGCAGGGCGCCGGACTGGTCGTAGTACTCCCCGCGGTCGCCGACGCCCAGCGTCTCGGCGACGGTGATCTGCACGTGGTCGACCCAGCGGGAGTTCCACAGCGGCTCGAGGAACGTGTTGGCGAACCGCGTCACCAGCAGGTTCTGGACGCTCTCCTTGCCGAGGTAGTGGTCGATCCGAAAGATCTGGTGCTCGCTGAACACCTCGCCGACGGCCGCGTTGATCGCCTTCGCCGAGGCGAGGTCGTGACCGATCGGCTTCTCGAGGACGACCCGGGACGTCTCCTCGACGACGCCGACCTCGCCGAGGCTGCGACAGATCGGGCCGAAGAGGGTGGGGGACACGGCGAGGTAGAAGACGCGTGCCGCGTCCGGGGAGCGACGCTCCTTGAGCACGGCGTGGAGCTGGTGCCAGTCGTCGGGCCGGCCCGCGTCCAGGGTCACGTGCTGGAGGCGGCCGAGGAGTCGTCGTACGGCGTCGGGGTCGGCGTCCGCGACGTGCTCGGCCATCGCCTGTGCCACCAGCCCGCGGTAGGCGTCGTCGTCGAGGTCGGAGCGCGAGACACCGATGATCCGGGTCGCTTCGGGGAGCTGGTGCTCGAGCTCGCGGTGGTAGAGCGCGGGCATCAGCTTCCGGAGCGCGAGGTCCCCGGTGCCGCCGAAGACGGTGATGTCGCACGCGGGAAGGTCGGCCAGGTGCTCGGCCGCAGGGACAGTCATGGACTCCACCGTAGGGACATAAGTATGCTTTGAACAAGACGTACTTCGGTCTTTCTCACACAAAAGTAGGATGAGGTCGTGTCCGACACCGCGGGAGATCTGCTCGAGCTGGTCCGGACGGGTCGTGCTCGGACCCGTTCCGAGCTGCGACACCTCACCGGCCTGTCGCGGACGGCGGTGGTGAGCCGGGTGAGCGCGCTCGCCGAGGCCGGGCTCCTGCTCCTCGGCGGCGAGCTCGACTCGACGGGCGGCCGCCGCCCCGGGAGCCTCCTGTTCAACAAGGACGCCGGCGTGGTGCTCGCCGCCGCGATCGGCCGGTCCCGCTCACAGCTCGCGGTCTTCGACCTGGTCGGCGTCGAGCTCGGGGTGGCGTCGTTCGACCACGAGCTCGGAGCCGGTCCGGACGCCGTGATGCCGGAGGTGACGGCGCAGCTGCGCAAGCTCGTCGACGCCGTCGGCCGGCCCGTCTTCGGGATCGGGGTCAGCCTGCCGGGCGCCGTCGACCCCGCGCGTGGCATCAGCGTCGACTCGCCGGTGCTCGCTGCCTGGGCCGGCGTCGACCTCGCGCCGTCCCTCGCCGCCCTCGGGGACGTGCCGATCTTCGTCGGCAACGATGCCGACGTCCTGGCCCGGTCCGAACGGATGGGCTACGCGGGGGTCTACCAGGACCTGATCGTGGTCAAGGCGTCGACCGGCCTCGGGCTCGGCATCATCGCCGAGGGTCGGGTCGTCGCCGGTCACCTCGGTGCCGCCGGCGAGATCGGGCACACCAAGGTCGACGCCGCCGCGGGTCTGCCCTGCCGGTGTGGTGACAGCGGGTGCCTCGAGACCGTCGCCGGCGGCTGGGCGCTGGTGAACCGGATGGCCGAGGCGGGGCGAGCGATCTCCCACGTGCGCGAGCTGACGGCGATGGCGGTGGCCGGCGACCCGGAGGCGAAGCAGCTGCTGAGGGAGAGCGGCCGCCGGCTCGGTGAGCCGCTCGCGGTCGCCATCAACCTCCTCAACCCCGAGGCGGTCGTGATCGGCGGCGACATGGCGGGCGCCTTCGACGTCTACTCCGCGGGAGTGCGGGAGAGCGTCTACGCGCGGGCGTCGGCCATCGCCACCCGTGAGCTGAGGATCGTGCCCTCGACGTTCGGCGACCGCGCCGGCGTCGTGGGCTGCGCGGCGATGGCGCTCGACCAGGTCCTGAGCGCCGACGCCGTGCAGTCACGACTCCAGGGCGATTGATCACCGCAGCAGGAACCGGGCCGACACCTCCGATCCGTCCCTCGTCTCGACCGTCACCTCGAAGCAGCTCCTCGCAGCCCTGGGCGTCTTCCAGTTGTACTGGAACACGCCGTCGGAGTAGGTCAGCTCCGTCCTGCCGGTCGTCGTCAGCTCGACCGCATCCGTCGGTGCGCCTGTGTCACACGCGACCTCCCGAGCCGAGAGCCCGCGCACGTCGGACGTGGACGTCAGCTCGGTGCCGCCGGCGAACACCTCGAACTTCAGGGGCACGGTCGATCCGCCCCTGACGGTGTTGTAGACGCCATTCGCGTCGACGGGGTGGTGGAAGCCGGCGATCCGCCACGGCATGACGGTGTAGGTGATCCGAAGGCTGGTCTCGTTGCCCGCGACGTCCGTGGCAGTCGCCGTGAGGGTGTGCGTGCCCACCTGGGTGCTGTAGCCCGCAACCGTGCAGTCGCCGGGCCCGGATCCGGCGTCGGTCGCAGCGCAGGTCGCCGGATCGGGCACGGAGCCGAAGACGTAGCTCGCGCCGTCGGTGATGTCGCCGAGCCAGGAGACCCCGGGCGCGGTTCCGTCGACCTTGACCGGCAACGTCCAGGCCGCGCTCCACTGCAGGTTCGTGCCCTGCGCGCGGTAGTCCACGTCGTAGGTGCCTGCGGGAAGGTCGACCGGGCCGGCGTACGCCGTCCAGCCGCCGCCGGGCAGCCGGTACTCGAACCGCTCGATGGTGCCGTCGCCCCTCAGGGTGAGCGCTGCGCCGGCGCCGTACCAACCGTCGGAGCCGGCGTCGGACACCGACGCGACCGGTGTCGTGCCTTCGTAGGTCAGTGGATCGATCGACGTGAGGGTCGGAACGATCCTCCGGATGGTCCCGTCGGCGTTGAAGTGCAGCCGGTCGATGGTCGTCTCCCGGTTGGTGCCGTTGCCGCCCGGGATCGCGAACCGGTGGTAGGCGATGTACCAGTCGTCGGTGCCGGGGACCTGGACGATCGAGCTGTGGCCGGTCGCCAGGATGCCCTGCGAGGCGTCCTTCTCGAGGATCAGGCCGCGGTAGGTCCACGGGCCGTCGATGCTGGTCGCGGTGGCGTAGCCGACCCGGTAGTCGGGGGAGCCGGTGTCGTCGATGGAGTAGGTCAGGTAGTAGACGCCGTCGCGGTAGTTGACGAACGCGCCCTCGCGGAAGCCGGTCAGCCCGTTGATCCGCTTGATCGTCGACGGCTTGATGGACAGCATGTCGTCGGCGAGCTCGGCGTAGACCGGCGAGCCGTTGCCCCAGAACAGGTAGTACTTGCCCGTCCGCGGGTCCTGCACCGCCGCCGGGTCGATGGCCTGCCCCGACGTGACCGCCTCGTTGTTGAGGATCATGGCGGCCGGCTGGGCCACGAATGGGCCCTCCGGGCTGTCGGCGACGGCCACGCCGATGGTCTTGCGGTTGTAGGTCGGGTTGTGACCGGAGAAGTAGAAGTAGTACTTCCCGTCCCGCTCGATGATCGTCGGTGCCCACGCGTTGCCGGTAGCCCAGGGGACGTCGCCGTTGCTTCCGTCGAGGGTCAGCATCGGCTCGGCAGACCGCTCCCAGTCGACAAGGTCGGTCGACTTCCAGACGTAGAAGTCCTTGCCTCCCCAGCCGGGAGTGCCGTCGGTCGTGGCGTAGATGTAGTAGGTGTCGCCGAACCGGACGATGTTGGGGTCGGCGTACTTGCCTGGCAGCAACGGTGACCGCATCTCCACCGCCTTTACTGTCCAGGCCCGGGTGGCGCCGGCCGATGTCGTGACCGTGACCGTCCGCGGGGAGGTGTAGTCGGCGGAGCCGTTGCCGTCGACGCTGGACCCGGAGACCACGGCGTACGTCGGGTCCAGGGCGGCCAGGTCGGTGCCGGGCTCGACCGGCAGGGTCACCGTCGAGGTGGCAGAGTCGATCATGGCCGGCACCTTGAGGCTGGCGAGCTGCACGCCGAGGACCGCGGTCGGGTCCGCGGCCAGGTCGCTGACCTCGGCCGCGGAGAGCGCCCGGTTGTAGATCCGGAAGTCGCGCACCTTGCCCTTGAGGTAGCGGTCGCCGCTGTAGACGGAGCGGCCGATGTAGTTGGCGGCCGTGCGTCCATCGCCGATGTCGCCGGGCGCGATCGTGACATCGGTCTTCTCGCCCACCTTGATGCCGTCGAGGTAGAGCGTGGCCCTCCCGTCGGGTGTGAGGGTGTAGGTGAGTGCTTTCCACGCACCCCGGGGTAGCGCCGAGCCCGAAGCGACGGTCTGCTCGGTCGTCCAGTTGCCCGTGGCGATCGAGCTGCGGTAGCCGTTGCCGGTGGTGAAGAGGTAGCCGTTGCCGGTCCCGCCGCCGTCGGTGTTGCCCATGCCCCAGACGAAGTACGGCGTGGGCTGGCTCGGGTCGATCCAGATCTCGGTCGACACGGTGATCGCGTCGAGGCCGGCCATCATGTCGTCGGGCAGCCGCACGTGGCCGTTGGTGCCGCCGAGGTCGAGTCCGCCGCCGGACCAGGTCGCGTCACCGCTGACGGTGCCGTCGTACCCGTGGCCGGTGACGTCGGCGGCCACCGAACCGCTCGTCTCGTCGAGCGGGTAGTGCGCGACCAGGCCGTCCTCGTCACCCACGACGGGGGTCGGCGGCTCGGGAACCACGATGCCCTCGCGCAGCTTCGCGAGCTCTGCGCCGGTGACGGGGATGACGGTGCCGTGGCGCGGGCTCGCGGGCAGGTTGTAGTCGTCGGCGACCTGCCAGTCCGGGGCCTCGAGGTCGTCGGTGCCGAGCGGGATGTAGCCGCGGCCGCCGTACTCGTCGACGAACAGGTAGTAGGGCGAGCCCGAGGTGTCGCCCGGGTTGGCCTTGAACACGGTCGGGCCCTCGACCGCCGAGGTCCCGGCGTCCCGACCGATGCACGCGTCCATCTGGGCCCACGACGGATTGCCCGGAAGGTCGACGGCGGTGAGCGAGCCCGCCTTCTCCTGGATGATGTCGGAGCAGCCCGTGCCGCCGCCGCCCTCGTCCTTGGTGAAGCGGTAGTAGGTGCCGTCCTCCTTGATCACGGTGGAGTCGATCCGCGACTCGCCGCGGTCCTGCCAGATCTTGGCGTCGCTGAACGTCACGAAGTCGCGGGTCGTGGCGTAGAGCATCCGGTTGTAGGTGTTGCCGGTGTGGCCGGGGTCGTTCTCGGCATAGAGCTTGGACGCCCAGAACACGACGTACTGCTGCAGGTTCTCGTCCCAGTAGGCCTCCGGTGCCCAGGTGTTGCCGGCGGTCGGCGGCGAGACCAGGACGTGCCGCTGGTCGGACCACGTGACGAGGTCGGTCGACTCCCAGACCTCGAGGTAGCGGCTGCCCGTGCGCTGGGCGCGGTCCCAGTTGCCGTTGCGGCCGATGGACAGGTCGGTGGCGATCAGGAAGAACCGGTCGCCCTCGGGCGAGCGGATCAGGAACGGGTCACGCAGGCCCATCTCGCCGAGGGTCGACTCGAGCAGCGGCCGACCCTCGTTGAGCTCGTCCCACTCGAGCGCGTCGTTGCCGCGGCTCGCGGCGAAGTAGATCTTCTCGCCGGCGATGGAGTTGCCGGTGAAGTAGCTGAACGCATAGCCCTCGTACGGCGCGGGCGCGGGCGCCTCGCGCACGGTGAGCTCGATCGCGCGGGTGGCCGATGCCGCCCCGACGGTCACCGTCGCGGTCATCGTGACGGTGGTGTCACCGGAGCCCGGCGCCGGCCGGTGGACGATGCCTGAGCCCGTGACCACACCGGTGGCGGACGACTCCCAGCTCACCGTCGCGCCGTGCAGGCCCGAGGTCGGCATCGTCAGATTTCCCCGGACATCGTCGGCGTGGACCAGCTCGAGCGCCGCTGCCGCGGCGTCGGCCTTCGCCTGGTCGTCCTCGTCGGGCAGCACGGTCGCTGCGAAGGTCTTCGTCTCGCTACCGGCGCCCTTGGTGAGCGTCGCCGTGAGGGTCACGGCTGCCGGGCCGTCGAGAGCACCCGGCCGGTCGACCACGCCGGTGTTGCTGATCACGGAGGGGTCGCTGGACGTCCAGGCGATGCTCGAGCCGTAGGTGCCGCTGGTCGGGAGGGTGAGGTTGGCAGTCACGGTCGAGAGGTCGCCCAGGTCGAGCGCAGCCCGGTCGCCGGCGAGCCGGTTGGCGTCGGTGAGCGAGATGTCCGCGACCTCGCTCGCCGTGAGTGCCCGACCGTAGATGCGGAAGTTCTTGACCTTGCCCTTGAGGGTGTTGTCGGCGGCGTAGTTGCTCTCGCCGAGCAGGTTGTTGGTCGTCGTGCCGCCGCCGATGTCGCGAGGCAGCACGCTCACCGTCGTGCTCTGGCCGACCTGCACGCCGTCCTCGAACAACCGTCCGGTGGTCCCGTCCTGCGTGTAGGTGACCGACTTCCAGACGCCCCGGGCCAGGTTGCCTCCGGTCGCGCGGGACGTGACCTTCTCGCCCGACCAGTTCGTGGTCGTCGCTGCCGCGCGGAAGGAGTTGCCGCTCGCCATCAGGTAACCGGTCCCCGCCCCGGAGGAGGCGGTGTTGCCCAGGCCCCAGATGAAGTAGGGGTTGGCCTGGCTGTTCTCGATGAAGACGTCGACCGAGACGGTCACCGCCGAGAGGCCCGCCAGGACGTTGTTGGGCAGCCGCACGTGGTCGTCGACGCCGTCGAGCGCCAATCCCGTCTTTCCGGTCCAGGTGCCGCCGCCCACGAGCGTGCCGTTGCGCCCGTTGCCGGAGGCGTCGGTCACCACCGACCCGGAGGCCTGGTCCAGCTCGTAGTGGAGGAGCAGGCCATCGGTCACCTCCGCACCGGCGGAGGTCGGCGTCGGCACCAGCGCCGTACCGAGAATCGCGAGGACCGATCCGAGGATCACGCGCAGGACCAGAGACGTGGCTGTGTGCATCAGGCTTCCCATCGGGTGTGAGCGCTAACATGAGCACTGTGACGGGCGACACACCTGTCGTCAATCCCTCCTCCGAAACGGGCCACTCCCCGAGACAGCATGCGTGTGAGCGCTAACAGTCGCTCCTCGGTTCTCGCCTGCGGGTTCTGGGCGGCGCCACCCGCCGCGGCGGCAGGGATCGGAAACCGGTGGGCGCGCCAATGTGAGCGCGCCCCACGGGGGAGTCCGACCCCTACCATGACGCCATGGCGCAGCAACCGCTGCGCGCCGGTCCGGCGCGCAACCCCAGCATGGCGGACGTGGCACAGCGCGCCGGCGTCTCGCACCAGACCGTCTCGCGGGTGCTGAACGACTCGCCGCTGGTCAAGCCCGACACCCGCGAGCGGGTGCTGGCAGCGATCCGGGAGCTCGGCTACCGCCGCAACAACGCGGCCCGGATGCTGGCGACCAACCGGTCCGGACGGATCGGGATGGTCTCGGCGCACCTCGCCCTGCACGGCCCCAGCATGATCGCCACCGCGGTCCAGGGGGCGGGCCACGAGGCGGGCTACCAGGTGTCCGTGATCGGGCTGCTCGAGATATCCGAGGAATCCCTCCGGGACGCGGTCGACCGCCTTCTCGACCAGGCGGTCGAGGCGATCGTCGTCGCCGTCGCCCACCGCGACGCGGTCCATCTGGTGCGGGGCCTGTCCCTCCCGATCCCCGTCGTGGTGGCGCAGGGCGTGACGGACGGCGAGCCGATGGCGGCCGGCATCGACCAGCACGCCGGTGCCCTGCTCGCGACCGAGCACCTGCTCGACCTCGGCCACCGCGGCGTCGCCCACGTGAGCGGTCCGTTGGACTGGATCGAGGCCACCCAGCGCCGGCTCGGCTGGCGGCACGCCCACGACCACCGGGACCTGCTGCCGGGCCCGGAGGTCGAGGGGGACTGGTCCGCGGCGAGCGGGTACGACGCCGGGCTGCGGATCGGCCACAGCGACGACGTCACCGCGGTCTTCGTCGCCAACGACACGATGGCGCTCGGCGTCCTCAAGGCGCTGCACGAGTGCGGGCGGCGGGTGCCTGACGACGTCAGCGTCGTCGGCTTCGACAACGTCTCCGAGGCGGCGTTCTACTGGCCGGCGCTCACGACGGTGGACCAGCAGTTCTCCGAGCTCGGGCGGCTGGCGGTCGACCTGACGATGCAGGCGTTGGAAGGCGAGGACGCGCCGGCAGCGACCCTGCTGCGTCCCGAGCTTGTCGTCAGGGCGTCGAGCGGGCCCCCTCCCGGCTGATGTTAACGTTCACACCGTGAGCTCGAGCGCTGCGGAGTCCGTCGTCGTCGGCACGGCTCCCGGCCCCGAGCTGCACCTGCTGCGGCACGGCGCGACCCTCCACCGGCTCGTCGTCACCGGCGGCGACGGCGTGCGACGCGACGTGAGCGTCGCCCTGCCCGGCGCCGCCGAGCTGCTCGCGTCCTCCGACTACCTCGGCGGCACGATCGGCCGCTACGCCAACCGGATCGCCGGCGGCCGGTTCGAGCTCGACGGCGAGAAGCTCGAGGTGGCGACCCACGACCGCGGCAACCACCTGCACGGCGGTCCGGACGGCTTCGACCGCAGGACGTGGGACCTCGTGAGCCACGATGCCGACACAGCCCGGCTGCGGCTGGTGAGCCCGGACGGTGACCAGGGGTTCCCCGGCGAGGTCACGGCCGAGGCGGCGTTCTCGGTCGCGGGCGACACGGTCACGCTCGAGCTCACCGCCGAGACGACCCGACCGACGGTGGTGAACCTGACCAGCCACGTCTACCTCAACCTCGAGGGAGGCGGGTCCGTCGACGACCACCTCCTGCAGGTCCCGGCGTCGTCGTACACCCCGGTCGACGAGACCGGCATCCCGTACGGCGGGCACGCCCCGGTGGACGGGACTCCGTTCGACCTGCGGGAGCCGGCGCGCGTCGGTGAACTCGTCCGCAGCGCCCACGAGCAGGTCGTGCAGGCGGCCGGGATCGACCACAACCTCGTCGTCGACGGAGCCGGGTGGCGGCCCGTCGCCGTGCTCTCCGCGCCGCGCACCGCAACCCGGATGGAGCTGTGGTCGGACCAGGGATGCCTGCAGGTCTACACGGGCAACTTCCTCGACGGCACCCAGGTGTCGCGCGACGGGCGGCTCCTCCGGCAGGGCGACGGCATCGCCCTGGAGCCGCAGCTGGCGCCGGACACTCCCAACCACCCGGAGTGGCCGTCGGCGGTGTTGCGGCCGGGTGAGCTCTACCGCTCGCGGATGGCGTGGGTGTTCACCGCGACGCCCCCGGCCGGCCGCTGACCCGCCACTGGAAGAGGAAGAGGAAGAGGAACAGGCATGGAACACCGAGTTCTCGGGCGATCAGGCAACGACGTGTCGGTCGTGGGTCTCGGCACGTGGCAGCTCGGCGCCGACTGGGGCGAGGTGACCGAGGCGGAGGCACTGGCCGTGCTCGAGGCCAGCGTCGAGGCCGGCGTGACCTTCTTCGACACCGCGGACGTCTACGGCGACGGCCGGAGCGAGCAGGTGATCGGCAGGTTCCTCCGCGACCACGGCGGGATCACTGTCGCCACCAAGATGGGCCGTCGGGCCGCGCAGGTCCCGGAGAGCTACAGCCTGGCACGGTTCCGCGAGTGGACGGACCGCTCGCGCCGCAACCTCGGCGTCGACGTCCTGGACCTGGTCCAGCTGCACTGCCCGCCGACGGCCACGATCGACGACGACGCGACCTACGACGCGCTCGACACGCTGGTCGAGGACGGTGCCGTCGCGGCGTACGGCGTCAGCGTCGAGACGGCGGACCAGGCCCTGAGCGCGATCGCCCGACCCGGTGTCGCCAGCGTCCAGATCATCCTCAACGCCTTCCGGCACAAGCCCCTGGACGCCGTGCTCCCCGCGGCCGCCGAGGCCGGCGTCGGCATCATCGCCAGGGTGCCGCTCGCGTCCGGTCTCCTGAGCGGACGGTACGACGAGAGCACCGTGTTCGCGCCCGACGACCACCGCTCCTACAACCGTGACGGCGGCGCGTTCGACGTCGGGGAGACGTTCTCCGGAGTCGACTACGCGGCCGGTGTGACCGCGGCCCGCGCCTTCGCGCGGCTGGTCGCTGAGCACGGTCCTCCGGGTGCTACGCCGGCGCAGGTGGCGCTCGCCTGGGTGGCGCAGCAGGCCGGTGTCAGCACCGTCATCCCGGGCGCCCGCAACCCGGGTCAGGCGCGAGCGAACGCGGCTGCCGGCACGCTCCCCGAGCTCGCGCCGGAGCTCCTCGACGGCGTACGCCGGATCTACGACACCTCGTTCCGCGCCGCGGTCCACGCGCGCTGGTAGTCGGATCCCGTCTCGGGCGAGGCGGTCCAGGGTGAACGTTCACATTTCTCTGAGATAGTTTCCGCCAAGGCCTTGACGGTTTGGAATGTTAACGCTCACACTTACTCATCGTGACACCCGTCACAGGGCGAGGTAGCCCGAGGATGTGGAGGAAAACAGTGGTGAAAAAGACCGTGACCGCCGCCAGCGCGCTCCTCGTGAGCGTCGCTGCCCTGGCCGGCTGCAGCGACTCCGACGCGAGCGGAGACGACGACAAGATCGTGATGGGGTTCGCCCAGGTCGGTGCCGAGAGCGGCTGGCGCACGGCGAACACCGAGTCCATCAAGGCGTCCGCCGACGAGGCCGGCTACGAGCTGAAGTTCTCGGACGCGCAGGGCAAGCAGGAGAACCAGATCAAGGCGATCCGGTCCTTCATCCAGCAGAAGGTCGACGTGATCGCGTTCAGCCCGGTCGTCGAGACCGGCTGGGACGCCGTCCTGCAGGAGGCCAAGGCGGCGGGCATCCCGGTGATCCTCACCGACCGTGCCGTCGACACCGAGGACACCTCGCTCTACGAGACCTTCCTCGGGTCGGACTTCGTGCTCGAGGGTGAGAAGGCCGGCGAGTGGCTGGTCGAGAACGCCGCCGACGCCGACGTCGACGGTGACGGCGACGTCAACGTCGTGCAGCTCGAGGGCACGACCGGATCCGCTCCCGCGATCGACCGCGCCGAGGGCTTCGCCACGGCCATCGCCGCGGATCCCTCGATCGAGGTCACCGCGTCCCAGACCGGCGACTTCACCCGTGACCTCGGCAAGCAGGTGATGGAGTCCTTCCTCAACTCCGAGGACGGGATCGACGTGGTGTTCGCGCACAACGACGACATGGGCCTCGGCGCGATCGAGGCGATCGAGGCGGCGGGTCTCGAGCCCGGCGTGGACGTCAAGATCATCACCATCGACGCCGTGCACGACGGGATGGAGGCGCTCGCCGACGGCAAGATCAACTTCATCGTCGAGTGCAACCCGCTGCTCGGGCCGCAGCTGATGGACCTGGCCGAGCAGGTCATCGACGGTGAGGAGGTCCCCGAGCGCGTGGTCACCGAGGAGACCACCTTCACCCAGGAGCAGGCCGCGGAGGTCCTTCCCGACCGGCAGTACTGACCGCGACCGGGAACGCGCCCGACTGCGTTCCAGCCACCGCGCGCCCGGCGTTATCACGCCGGGCGCGCGGTCCAACGAGGAGGATCGATGACGCACACCCAGGACCAGGTGGTGACCGTGCGACCGGATTCGAGCCGACAGCCAGTGATCGAGATGCGTGACATCTCCATCACCTTCGGCAACGTGCCCGCCCTGGACCGCGTCTCGCTGCGGCTCTATCCCGGCGAGGTCCATGCGCTGATGGGCGAGAACGGCGCCGGCAAGTCCACCTTGATCAAGGCGCTGACCGGCGTCTACGCGATCGACTCGGGGACCGTCCTCATTGCGGGTGAGCAGCAGGAGTTCCACACCCCGGCCGCTGCTCAGGCGGCCGGGATCAGCACCGTCTACCAAGAGGTCAACCTGGTACCCAACCTCACCGTCGCCGAGAACATGCTGCTCGGCCGCGAGCCGCGTCGCCTCGGCGCCATCAACGTCCGCGCGATGAACCGGCGCGCCCGGCAGACGCTCGAGCGCCTCGGCCTCGACGTCAACCCGGGGTCGCTGCTCGGGAGCCACCCGATCGCCATCCAGCAGCTGGTCGCCATCGCCCGCGCCGTCGATGTGGACGCCCGGGTCGTGATCCTCGACGAGCCGACCTCCAGCCTCGACGCCGACGAGGTCGAGAAGCTGTTCGACGTGGTGCGCCGGCTGCGCGAGCAGGGCGTCGCGATCGTCTTCGTCTCCCACTTCCTGGACCAGGTCTACGAGATCGCCGACCGGATGACCATCCTCCGCAACGGCCGCCTCGTCGAGGAGCGGATGGTCGCGGAGACCAGCCAGCTCGAGCTGGTCCGGCTGATGATCGGTCGCGAGCTGGAGGTCCTGGAACGGCTCGACCGCGACCACGGTCGAGCAGCGCCGACCAGCGCGACCCCGGTGCTCACGGCCATCGGGCTGGGCCGGAAGGGGTCACTGGAAGCAACCGACCTGACCCTCTTCGAGGGCGAGGTCGTCGGCATCGCCGGGCTCCTCGGCTCGGGGCGCACCGAGCTCGCCCGGCTGCTCTTCGGCGCCGACACCGCCGACCACGGCGCCCTCGAGGTGCGGAGCACCCGCCGGCGCCTGCGCAGTCCCCGGCACGCCCTCGACCGGAAGATCGCGTTCTCCAGCGAGGACCGGAAGGCCGAGGGCGTGATCGGTGATCTCACCGTCGCCGACAACATGCTGCTCGCGCTGCAGGCGTCACGCGGGTGGCTGCGCCCGATCTCGCCGGCGACGAGAGCCAGGCTCGTGCGCGAGTACATCCAGGCTCTGGACATCCGGCCGACCGATCCGAACGCGCTGATGCGCAACCTCTCCGGCGGCAACCAGCAGAAGGTGCTGCTCGCCCGGTGGCTGATCACCGAGCCGGACGTGCTCATCCTCGACGAGCCGACCCGCGGCATCGACATCGGCGCCAAGACGCAGATCCAGACGATGGTCGCCGACCTCGCCGCCAAGGGCATGTCGGTGCTGTTCATCTCCGCGGAGCTCGAAGAGGTGCTGCGGCTCAGCCACCGGGTCGTGGTCATGCGCGACCGGCGCAAGATCCACGAGCAGCCCAACGACGACCTGAGCGTCGGGGACGTGCTCGAGATCATCGCGGGCGAGGCCCGCGCCGAACAGGAGGACCCTTCGTGACCGACGTCCTGACCCCCGCCCCGACCTCCGACGACGCATCGCCGGCCCGGCGCTCCCTCGCTGCCCGGGTCCTCGGCCATCAGCTGCTGTGGCCGGTCCTCGCGATGGGCCTGATGGTCGTGATCGACGTCCTCGCGAACCCGAACTTCCTCGACATCCGGATCGTGGACGGGCACCTCTACGGCAACCCGATCGACATCGTCCGCAACAGCGCGCCGGTGCTGCTGGTCGCGCTCGGCATGACACTGGTCATTGCGACCCGCGGCATCGACCTCTCGGTCGGCGCGGTCGCCGCGATCGCCGCCGCGGTGGCGTGCACCCGGATCGTCGAGGCGTCGGACGAGGGCGCGGCGTCCGCCGCGATCCTGGCGTGCACGACCGCACTGGCTGTCTGCGTGCTCCTCGGTGTCTGGAACGGCTTCCTGGTCGCGGTGCTGGGCATCCAGCCGATCATCGCCACCCTGGTCCTGATGGTCGCCGGCCGCGGCATCGCCCTGCTGGTCACCGACGGCCAGATCTCCACCCCCACCAACGAGACGTTCAGCGGTCTCGCCTCCGGCCATGTGCTCGGGCTCCCGATCGCGTTCCTGATCGCGATCGGGATGGTCGTGCTGACCGCGCTGCTGACCCGACGTACGGCGCTCGGCATGCTGATCGAGGCGGTCGGCATCAACCCGGACGCGAGCCGGCTCGCCGGGGTGCGCGCGCGCACCATCACCTGGACCGTCTACGTGTTCGCGGCCGTCTGCGCCGGCATCGCGGGGCTGATCATCGCCGCCAACACCAACTCCGTGAACGCAGAGACCCTGGGCCTCTGGATCGAGCTGGACGCGATCCTCGCCGTCGTCATCGGCGGCACGGCGCTGACCGGTGGGCGGTTCTCGCTGGCCGGCACCGTCGTGGGTGCGCTGCTGATCGCCACCCTCGCCCGAACCATCCCGAACATCGGCATCCCGTCGGAGGCCAACTACGTGTTCAAGGCCGTCGTGGTGGTCGTGGTGTGCCTGCTCCAGTCGCCGCGCGCCCGCGCTGCCCTGCGCGTGCGGTCCCGTCGTACCTCCGAGCCGAAGGCGGCAATCGCATGAGCGCCACCACCGCACCGTCCGGCGCCACCGCCCGGTGGGACCGGGTCCGCACCTACGCGCCGCCGAGCCGCTACCTGCCGGTGATCGGCACGTTCGCGCTGTTCGTCGGGATGTTCGGGATCGGCGGCATCCAGTACGACGAGTTCGCCGACACCCAGAACCTCCTCAACCTGCTGCGCGACAACTCATTCCTCATCGTCCTGGCGGTCGGGATGACCTTCGTGATCCTGACCGGCGGCATCGACCTGTCGGTCGGCTCGGTGGCCGCGCTGTCGACGATGGTCCTCGCCAAGACGCTGGAGATGGGCTGGTCGACGTACGCCGCGATGGGTGCCGTGCTGCTCGCAGGGACCCTGTTCGGCGCGCTGATGGGCCTGCTCATCCACTACCTGGACATCCAGCCGTTCATCGCGACCCTGGCCGGCCTCTTCCTGGCACGGGGCATCACCTACCTCATCAGCACCGACCAGATCCCGATCACCAACGAGAAGTTCTTCGAGCTCGCGTTCAAGCAGGTCACCCTCGCCGGGGGCTACTTCACGTACTGGTCGGTCGTGGTAGCGCTGCTGACGGTGGTCGTGGCGGCCTACGTCCTGGCCAGGACCCGGTTCGGCCGCACTGTCTACGCGGTCGGCGGCAACGAGGGGTCGGCAATGCTGATGGGCCTCCGGGTCGGCGCGGTCAAGGTCGGCGTCTACGCGATCAGCGGGTTCTGCGCCGCCCTCGCGGGCATCCTGTACGGGCTCTTCCTCCTCTCCGGCAACAGCCGGGCCGGGATCGGCTGGGAGCTCGACGCGATCGCGGCGGTCGTGATCGGCGGCACCCTGCTGACGGGCGGCCGCGGCTTCGTGATCGGTTCGTTCATCGGCGTGCTCGTCCTCGGCACCATCCAGACCCTCATCAACTTCGAGGGCTCGCTGGACCCGGCGTGGATCCGGATCGCCATCGGCGTCCTGCTGCTCGTCTTCGTCGTGATCCAGCGGCTGATGACCAGGCGGCAGACGTGACCGACCTGAACGGCCGGACGCCGGTGATGGCCGACGTCGCGCGGCTCGCAGGTGTCTCCCACCAGACCGTCTCCCGCGTCGTCAACGGCCAGACCAACCTCCGCCCCGCGACGCGGGAGCGGGTCCTGGAGGCGATCCGGCAGCTCGGCTACCGGCCCAACACCGCGGCCCGGAGCCTGGTCACCCGGCGCTCCGGGACGATCGGCGTGATCGGCTCGAAGAGCGGGTTCTGGGGTCCGAGCACGGTCCACCGCGCGATCCAGGCCGCGGGTCGTGAGGCCGGCTACTTCGTCAGCTCGGCCAACCTGCAGAGCCTCACCCGCACCGAGTTCACCGACGCCATGAACCACCTGCGTGACCAGCACGTCGAGGGGATCGTGCTGATCGCGGCGACCGATGACGCCGTCGAGGCCGCTCGCACCCAGGTCGACCAGGGGGTGCCGGTCGTGGTCGTCGAGGGCGACCAGGAGACGGCGGCGTGGACGGTCGGCGTCGACCAGGTCGCCGGCGCCGAGCTCGGCACCCGGCACCTCATCGAGCTCGGGCACCGCGACGTCCTCCACCTGGCGGGCCCGCCCTCGTGGACCGAGGCCCGGGCACGGTTGCGGGGCTACCGCGACGCGATGTACGCCGCCGGGCTGCGTCCGCTGCGTCACCTCGAGGGCGACTGGTCCGCGCGCAGCGGCTACGAGGCGGGACGCGAGATCGCGGCCCGTGACGACGTCACCGCCGTGTTCTGCGCCAACGACCAGATGGCGCTCGGGCTGCTGCTGTCGTTGTCGGAGGCGGGGCGCTCGGTGCCCAGCGACATCAGCGTCGTCGGCTTCGACGACATCCCGGAGGCGGCGTACCTCATCCCGCCGCTGACCACTGTCCGTCAAGACTTCGCCGCCGTCGGGCAGCGCGCGATCCAGATCCTGCGCGCGGCCATCGGCGCCGAATCCGTCCCCGACCGGCTGATCAGCCCCGAGCTGGTGGTGCGGTCGAGCAGCGTCGCCCCACGAGGAGAAGAAGCGTGATCCAGGAGCAGTACGTCGTGGGCGTCGACTACGGGACCCTGTCGGGTCGCGCCCTGGTGGTGCGGGTCGCCGACGGCGCCGAGGTGGGCACCGCTGTGCATCCCTACCGGCACGCGGTCGTCGAGGACCGGCTGCCGGGATCCGGCGTCGAGCTGGCTCCGGACTGGGCCCTGCAGGTGCCGGAGGACTACCGCGAGGTGCTGCGCGTCGCCGTACCCGCTGCAGTCCGCGACGCCGGCATCGACCCGGCCTCCGTGATCGGCATCGCCACCGACTTCACCGCCTGCACGATGGTCCCGACCCTCGCCGACGGCACTCCGCTGTGCGAGCTCGACGGGCTGCGCGAGCGGCCGCACGCGTTCGTCAAGCTGTGGAAGCACCACGCCGCTCAGCCGCAGGCCGACCGGATCAACGCCCTCGCCGCGCAGCGGGGCGAGTCCTGGCTCCCGCGGTACGGCGGCCTCATCTCCTCGGAGTGGGAGTTCGCCAAGGGCCTCCAGCTGTTCGAGGAGGACCGCGAGGTCTACGACCGCATGGAGCGCTGGGTCGAGGCGGCCGACTGGATCGTGTGGCAGCTCTGCGGCAGCTACGTCCGCAACGCGTGCACCGCCGGCTACAAGGGCATCCTCCAGGACGGGTCCTACCCGTCCGCCGACTTCCTCGAGGCGCTGGCGCCGGGCTTCGGTGGCTTCGTCGCCGACAAGCTCGACCAGCCGATCGGTCGGCTCGGCGACCGCGCCGGCGGTCTCACTGCCGAGGCTGCCGCCTGGACCGGGCTGCCGGAGGGCATCGCGGTCGCGGTCGGCAACGTCGACGCCCACGTCACGGCACCGGCGGCCCAGGCGGTCGGTCCCGGTCAGATGGTCGCGATCATGGGCACGTCGACGTGCCACGTCATGAGCGCCGAGGTGCTGCGCGAGGTACCCGGCATGTGCGGCGTCGTCGAGGGTGGGATCGTCGCCGGCAGCTGGGGCTACGAAGCCGGTCAGAGCGGTGTGGGCGACATCTTCGGATGGTTCACCGAGTCGTCGGTGCCGGCGTCGTACGCTGCCGCGGCCGAGGCGGCCGGCGAGGACCTGCACCAGCACCTGACCCGGCTCGCCGCCGCGCAGGAGGTGGGGGAGCACGGGCTCGTCGCCCTCGACTGGCACAGCGGCAACCGGTCGGTGCTGGTCGACCACGAGCTGTCCGGTCTCGTCGCCGGCCTGACGCTGGCGAGCCGTCCGGAGGACGTCTACCGGGCGCTGCTGGAGGCCACGGCGTTCGGCACCCGCGTGATCGTCGAGACGTTCCGCGACAGCGGCGTCCCCGTAGAGGAGTTCGTGGTGGCCGGCGGGCTGGCGAAGAACGAGCTGCTCATGCAGATCTACGCCGACGTGACCCGGCTGCCGCTGTCCTTGATCGACTCCGATCAGGGACCGGCGCTGGGATCGGCGATCCACGCCGCCGTGGCCGCCGGTGCCTACGCCGACGTGCCGACCGCCGCCAAGTCGATGGGCAAGGTGCGGCGCGGGGTCTACCAGCCGGACGAGGCCCGGGCGGCGGCGTACGACGAGCTCTTCGCGGAGTACCTCGCACTGCACGACCACTTCGGGCGGGCCACCGGCACCATGCGACGGCTGAAGGCCGTCCGGCGTCGCGCGGTCGCGCGCCGCCTCACCGCGACGGAAGGGGAGTGGAGATGACGGTCGTCAGTGACGTGCGCGAGACCATCGCCGCGCTGCGGCGTGAGGTCTGCGCCCTCCACGAGCAGCTCACCCGCTACCAGCTCGTCGTGTGGACGGCCGGCAACGTCTCCGCGCGGGTCCCCGGCCACGACCTGTTGGTGATCAAGCCCAGCGGCGTCGACTACGACGCGCTCACCCCCGAGAACATGGTGGTCTGCGACCTCCATGGCCGGGTGGTCGAGGGCGAGCACGCGCCGTCGTCGGACACCGAGGCGCAGGCGTACGTCTACCGGCACCTGCCCGACGTCGGCGGCGTGGTGCACACGCACTCGTCGTACGCCGTCGCGTGGGCGGCCCGCGGCGAGCCGATCCCGTGCGTCACCACGATGTGTGCGGACGAGTTCGGCGGCGACATCCCCGTCGGCCCGTTCGCGATCATCGGCGACGACTCGATCGGCCGCGGCATCGTCGACACCCTGCGCGACAGCCGGTCGCCGGCGGTGCTCATGCAGAACCACGGGGTCTTCGCCGTCGGCCCGAACGCCAAGGCCGCGGTCAAGGCGGCCGTGATGTGCGAGGAGGTCGCTCGCCAGGTGCACCTGACCCGCCAGCTCGGGGAGCCGGTCCTCATCGAGCAGCAGCACGTCGACGCCCTCTACGACCGCTACCAGAACGTCTACGGCCAACGCTGAGAGGAACACATGTCTGTCAACAACCCCGAGGTCTGGTTCCTGACCGGGAGCCAGTCCCTCTACGGTCCGGAGACGTTGGCCCAGGTCGCGCAGCAGTCGCAGGACATCGCCCGCCGGCTCGGCACCGCTGCCGACGTACCCGTCGAGGTCGTCTGGAAGCCGGTGCTGCTCGACGCCGGCGCGATCCACCGGCAGATCCTCGAGGCCAACAGCGCGCCGGACTGCGTCGGGGTGATCGCGTGGATGCACACCTTCTCGCCGGCAAAGATGTGGATCGCCGGTCTCGACGCGCTGCAGAAGCCGCTGCTCCACCTGCACACCCAGGCCGGCATGGAGCTGCCGTGGTCGACCATCGACATGGACTTCATGAACCTCAACCAGGCCGCCCACGGCGACCGGGAGTTCGGCTACATCCAGTCCCGGCTCGGTGTCCCGCGGAAGACGGTCGCGGGACACGTCGACAACCCCGCGGTCCAGCGCCGGGTCGCCGACTGGACGCGCGCCGCGCTCGGCCGCGCCGAGCTGCGCGACCTGCGACTGGCACGCTTCGGCGACAACATGCGCGACGTCGCCGTCACCGAGGGCGACAAGGTCGAAGCCCAGCTCCGCTTCGGGGTGTCGGTCAACACCTACGGCGTCAACGACCTCGTCACCGTCGTCGACGCCGTCGGTGACGAGGAGATCGACAAGCTGGTCGAGGAGTACGCCGACCTCTACCGGATCGCGCCCGAGCTCCATCCCGGCGGGGAGCGGCACGACGCGCTCCGCTACGGAGCGAGGATCGAGGCGGGCCTGCGCACCTTCCTCGAGGACGGCGGCTTCGGCGCGTTCACGACCAACTTCGAGGACCTCGGCGGCCTCCGCCAGCTGCCCGGCCTGGCCGTGCAGCGGCTGATGGCCGACGGTTACGGGTTCGGCGGCGAGGGCGACTGGAAGACCTCGGTGCTGCTGCGCGGCATGAAGGTCATGGCGCGAGGACTCCCCGGCGGCACGTCGTTCATGGAGGACTACACCTACCACCTGGTCCCCGGCGAGGAGAAGATCCTCGGCGCCCACATGCTCGAGGTGTGCCCGACCATCACCACGCAACGGGCGTCCCTCGAGATCCATCCGCTGTCGATCGGCGGACGCGAGGACCCGGTCCGGTTGCGGTTCACCGCAGACCCCGGCCCGGCGGTGGTCGCCGGCCTGTCCGACCTCGGCGACAGGTTCCGACTCACGGTCAACGAGATCGACGTCGTCGAGCCCGACGAGGACCTCCCCCGCCTGCCCGTCGCGTGCGCGGTCTGGGAACCGCGTCCGTCACTGGCCACCTCGGCCGAGGCCTGGTTGATGGCGGGCGCCCCGCACCACACCGTGCTCTCCAAGGCGATCGGCGTCGACGTGCTCGCCGACTTCGCCGAGATGACCGCGACCGAGATCGCGATCATCGATGCGGACACCTCGCCCCGATCCTTCCAGCGCGAGCTCCGCTGGAGCGCTGCCTACCACCGGCTGGCCGAGCGGATCTGACCACGCCGGGACGGAACGGTCCGGGCGTGGTCCGGGGCGCGTCAGCGGTTGCGCATCGCGGGCAGCACGAACTTGAAGAGCAGGAACAGCGCGACGAGAAGCAGGATGACGAGCAGGACGAACTTCATGGCAGACCTCCTGGGTTGGCCTGGTATTGCCCGGCCGGCGAGCGGCCATACCTGTTGCCCCGGGATCGTCGGGATGGACGGGCCCGGGCGCGGGTAATGGCAGTTCTGACATGACGACGAAGCGGCTGCCCCTGTTCGCCGAGGTGCCGGCGTCGCTGACGCTGGTCCGGCACGGCGAGAGCGAGGGCAACCTGGCGGCCGCGCGTGCCCAGGATGCCGACCGCGACGACATCGAGCTCGACGTACGCGACGCCGACGTGGACCTGTCCGACAACGGGCTCCAGCAGGCCGAGGCGCTGGCCCAGTGGTTCGAGTCGCTGGCCGCCGACGAGCGCCCGACGATCGTGCTCAGCTCGCCCTACCGGAGAGCCCTCCGCACCGCGGAGTGCACGGTCGGTGACACCGGGATCGACATCGTCGTCGACGAGCGGCTCCGCGAACGCGACCTCGGGCTCTTCGACGGGTTGACCAGCCGCGGGGTGCGCGAGCGGTTCTCCGAGGAGGCCGAGCGCCGCGACCGGCTGGGCAAGTTCTACTACCGCCCGCCCCAGGGCGAGGGGTGGGCCGAGGTGGTGCTCCGGGTGCGGTCGCTCCTCGGCGACCTGCGATCGGGCTTCGGCGACGCTCGGATCTGGATGTTCTCCCACCAGGCGGTGATCATGAGCTTCCGCTACGTGCTCGAGGGGATCAGTGAGCAGCGGCTGCTCGAGCTGGACCGGGAGGCGACCATCGGCAACGCGTCCGTCACGACGTTCGAACGTCGCGACGGCGGCCTCGCGCTGGCCGGCTTCGCCGACGACTCGGTGGTGCGCCGGAGCATGGCCGACGCCACCCGCGAGCCGTCGGTGGGGGACCACGGTGAGGAGGCGGGGTGACCGCGCAGGTCCACGTCACGCCCGCGACGCTCCACGGGTGGCCGCTGCCGGCACCGGCCTCGGACAAGCACGGGCGCGGTGTCGTGCTCGTCGTCGGCGGCAGCGCCGGTACGCCGGGTGCGGTGCGGTTGGCGGCGGAGGCGGCGCTGCGCGTCGGGTGCGGCAAGGTCCGGATCGCGACGGCGTCCTCGGCGGCCTCCCGGCTCGCCGCGCTGGTCCCCGAGGCACGGGTCTACGCCTTGGAGGAGACGGCGGACGGCGACCTCGCCGCCGAGAACGGGCCGAGGATCGCCGCCCTCGCCGAGGACGTCGACGCGACCTTGATCGGCTGCGGATTCGTCGATCCCGCTGCTTCCGATGCCCTGCTCGGCGCTGCCTTCCCCGACCTGCGCGGTCCGGTGGTGCTGGACGCCCTGGCGAGCGCGTACGTCGCCGGCCATCCCGAGCTCGGCGACGTGCAAGGTCCGAGCATCCTGACCATGAACCCCAACGAGCTGGCGCACGTGTTGCACCGCGACGCTGCCGAGGTCGCAGGCGAACCCGGACGCGCGGTCGCGGAGCAGGTCTCCGCATCCGGAGCCGTGGTCCTGCTGGGAGGCGAGACCAAGCTCGTCGGTGTCGCCGGCGGACCGACCTACGAGGTGACCGGAGGCGGACCCGGCCTGGCGACGGCGGGGTCCGGCGACGTCCAGGCCGGCCTCGTCGCGGGGCTGCTCGCTCGCGGAGCCGATCCCGACCAGGCCGCCGTCTGGGGCGCGTGGTTGCACGCGACCGCGGGCGAACGAGCTGCCGCGCGCCGGGGCTCGCTGGGCTTCCTCGCCCGGGAGCTGGCCCCCGAGGTTCCTGCCCTGCTCGACGAGGTCGCCGGCTGACTCAGCCCTCGATGCCGGTGGCGTCGTTGGCCTCGCCGACCGGCTTGCTCTCCGGTGAGCCTCGCTGACGCAGGTAGATCGCCAGGACGGCCATCGACCCGACCGCGAGGAACTCCGACTGCCAGTTCTGCAGGGAGCGCGACCAGAAGTCGGCGCTCGTGACGTACTGCGTCCACGTCAACGGGTCCTGGAGCCGACCCAGCCTGGTCTCGTTGAACGCGACCCGCCCGGCGATCGACTGTGCGAGCCACGAGAACAGGAAGACCGCCGCCATCACCAGCGTCAGCGACCACGAGAACAGCGTGGTCCGCAGGCCGCCGACCGCGGCCCAGCTCGGGGAACGGTCGTCGGCGTACGCCCCGACCTTCTGGTCCTTGTCCGACTCCAGACCCGCCTTCTTCAGCTCCCTTGGACTCGGGTGAACCGCGCTGGAGGAGCCAGATCGTCGCCGTGATGAACAGGAGGAACTGGAGGTACTCGCTCTGCCAGTTCTCGGTGACGTCGACGGCGAAGTCCGACGAGACGAGGTACCTGCCCAGCGAGAGCGTGCCGAGCCCGTCGGCCGCCTGCTCGGCGTTGAAGGCCTGCCAGCCGGCGACGGCGTGCCCCACGAGGCTGGCCAGGAAGATCAGCCCGAAGAACAGTCCGAGCGAGTTGTCGCGGATCGCCCTGCGCATGCCCGTCACCACCGCCCGAGGCCGACGGCGAGGAAGTACGCCAGACCGAGGACGATCACGGCCAGGTACCCGATGAACATCACCCGCACCTCAACCCACCTCGATCGCGCAGTCGTGGGGCGTGTCGCCGGACGCGGGCGGACAGCCGACGGCCGTCAGGAGCCACTCGTCGCCGTACCGGGAGAGGAACGCGGTCTCGTCCGCGTAGGCGACCTGGGCCATGGACCCGTAGACCTCGGCCTTCCCGGTCTCGACGGTCTCCGGCAGGTCCTGGTCGAGGATGACCTCCTCGCACGGCTTGCCCTCCTGTTGCGCCAGGGCCTTCCTCGCCTCGGAAGCGAGATCGGCACAGGCGGTAGCGGCGTCGTCGGCGGCGAGCGCGGCGTAGAAGTGGCGGGCGCGATCGGCGGCTGGGTCGCCGGACTGGGCTGCACATCCGGACAGCACGACGCCGGCGACGACCATCGCGCCGATCACCGGTCGCCGGGCTCCTCGCGTAGTCATCACGCCCAGGTTCCACCGCCGTGCGCCGATGCTCAGGACGACGCGCCGCGCGACGACTGATGGGTGCGGACCCTGTTTGCGGCACGCCGCTCCGGGCACCGGTAGGAGTGACCAAGGAGGGGTTTCGATGAGCAAGATGACATTCGTGGCCGGATTCGGCCTCGGCTATGTGCTGGGCGCCCGTGCCGGTCGCCAGCGCTTCGAGCAGATCAAGTCAGGTGCGCAGGGCGTCTGGAACAACCCGAAGGTCCAGGAGACGGTCACCCACGCTCAGGACTTCGCAGCGCAGAAGGCGCCCGAGGTCCAGCACAGGATCGCGGAGACCGCCTCGCACGCGGCCCACCGGGTGACGGACAAGGTCGGCTCGGGCAACGGCACGTCGACCGGTTCGACCGCCAGTTCCGGTGCCGACAAGGGTCCGGGCACGCCGGCGGGGTTCGTCGACAACCCGGCGACCGACAACTGACGACTCAGGTTTTCCTGACTGCGCGGGCGCTTTCCCAGCGACAGGACAACCCCAAGCTCCACTTGACCGGCGGCTCAAGTCGGGCACAAGCCCCGCCCAAGGGTGCTCCTCGATGGTGGTTCTCACGATCCACCGATCAAGGAGAACCCGATGAACCCGCTGCACCGACTAGGTCTGGCGACGGCGCGACACCCCTGGCGCACGTTCGCGGCCTGGCTTCTCGTGCTCGTCGCGATGGGCGGTTTTGCTGCCTCGTTCGGCGGCGAGCTGCGTGACAACTGGAACGTCCCCGACACTCGCGCCCAGCACGGCGTCGACCAGCTGAGGGAGCACTTCCCTGACGCCGGCGGCTCCAGCGCGCAGGTCGTCATCCACGACGGCAGTCGGCTCGAGTCGAGCGTCGTCGAGCAGGTCGTCGCCGATCTCGAGGGCACCGAGCACGTCACGACCGTCACGTCGCGTCTCTCCGAGGACGGCGACACCGCGTTGTTCCACGTCCGTTACGACGTGCCCACCACCGACCCCGACATCTACGGGATCGTCGACCCGCTGTGGGACGCCTCCACTGCCGCCGAGGACGCCGGCTACCAGGTCGAGCTGGGAGGTGAGCTCCCCGGGACCGCTACCGAGATCGAGGGCCGCGGCGAGCTGATCGGCATCCTGGTCGCGCTGGCGCTGCTGGTGATCGCGTTCGGGTCGGTCGTTGCCGCCGGGCTCCCGATCGCCGTTGCCGTCGGCGGACTCGTCGCCGGCTCGTCCGGCGTGATGCTGCTCGCCGGGCTGATGGACGTCTCCACGTCGGCGCCGACGATCGCGACGATGGTCGGCCTCGGGGTCGGCATCGACTACGCGCTGCTCATCGTGACCCGGCACGTCGAGCGGCTCCGGGCGGGGGACCACCCGGTCGACGCCGCCGCCCGGGCCACGGCCACCGCGGGACGAGCGGTCCTCGGCGCGGGGCTCACCGTGCTCGTCTCCCTCATGGGACTGCGACTCGCGGGCCTGCCGACGTACGACGCCTTCGGCTTCGCCACCGCGATCACGGTGATCTGCGTGATGGCGGCCGCACTGACGCTCGTCCCCGCCCTGTGCGCGCTGGCTGGGCGGCGGCTCATGCCGCGGAACGAGAGGAAAGCCCGGCACGAGGCGTCCATCAAGCCGAGGCGTCTCGACCCCAGCGACGGGTGGACCGCGCGCTGGGTCCGGACCGTTGCGAGAAAGCCGGTCGCATGGGCATTGGTGGCGCTGACCGTGCTGCTCGCGCTCGGTGCCCCGGCGCTGGGGATGCGGACCTGGCCGCAGGACGGCGGGACCGATCCGCAGGGCAGCACCACGCGGGCGGCGTACGACCTCGTCACCGACGAGTACGGCGCCGGTGCGAACGGCCCGATCACGTTGGTCGCCGACCTCGACCAGCTCGACCGCCGCGAGGTGGAGACGCTGCACTCCAAGGTCGCGGGTCTCGACGAGGTGGCCCACTCCACGCCGGTCGTCACCTCGCCCGACGGCCGGCTCGCGGTCTGGGACATCGAGCCGACCACGTCGCCGATCGACGAGGAGACCACTGCCTTCCTCGGGGACCTGCGTGCCGACGTGCTCCCCGACGGCGTCGAGGCCACCGGCTACACGCCGATCCTCGGCGACATCTCCGAGCTGCTGCAGGAGCGGCTGTGGTTGGTGGTCGGGTTCGTGGTCCTGGTCTCGGTGCTGTTGCTCATGGTCTTGTTCCGGTCCGTCGTGGTGCCGCTCAAGGCGGCCGCGATGAACCTGCTCTCGATCGCAGCGGCGTACGGCGTCGTGACGCTCGTCTTCCAGCACGGCTGGGGCTCCGGTCTGCTCGGTGTCGACCACGCGATCCCGGTCTCCAGCTGGGTGCCGATCCTGATGTTCGCGGTGCTCTTCGGCCTGTCGATGGACTACGAGGTCTTCCTGCTCTCGGCCGTCCGCGACGACTGGCTCGACACCGGTGACGCCAGGGGATCGGTCGTCCGCGGCCTGGCATCCACGGGACGGGTGATCTCGATGGCCGCGGCGATCATGGTCGCCGTCTTCCTCGGCTTCGCCACCGAGTCCGCGGTCGTCGTGAAGATGCTCGGCGTCGGCCTCGCCGCCGCCGTCGCCCTGGACGCCACCGTCGTCCGGATGGTCCTCGTCCCCGCCACCATGACCCTGCTCGGGCAGTGGAACTGGTGGATGCCCGGTCAGTCGCGCCTCGAAGAGCTCGACGCCACACCCACCCCTATCCCCTGAAAGAGAGAAGTGAGATGACCACGACCTATCCCGAGCAGCTGATGCTCCCCGGCCAGGCTGCTGCACCCGGCGGCCCGGTGGACATGAACGTGATGTACCTGATGCACCACGCCTTCCGCCGCGACCTCGACCGGTTCGGCACCGCCGTTCCCCGGACCCCGATCGACGACCAGGCCACCTGGGTGGCGCTGGCGGAGCGGTGGGGGAGGTTCAGCGAGATCCTGCACCACCACCACAGCGGTGAGGACGCCGGCATCTGGCCGTTCCTGCTGGACCGCGCGCACCCCGCCGAGCGGCAGACGCTGCTCGACATGGAGGCCGAGCACGAGAAGATCGACCCGTTGCTCGATTGCTCGGGCGCGGCGTTCGCCGAGCTCGCCACACCTGGCGGCGGAGCCGACGGGCGGTCCCGTGAGGAGCTGCGGGCAGCGCTCGCGGTGCGCCTCGCCGAGGCCAAGGAGGTCCTCGGCGCGCACCTCCGGCACGAGGAGTCCGAGGCGATGGTGATCCTCCAGCGGCACATGACCGCCGAGGACTGGGAACGGATCGAGGCCGAGCACTTCAAGTCCAAGGACAGCCTCGGTTTCCTGCTCTACGTCGTGCCGTGGATCGCCGAGGACCTGCCGGAGCAGGTGCTGGCCGAGGTGCTGGACGACGCAGGCACGCCGATGAAGGTCGTGAACTGGCTGGGTGCGCGGCTCCGGTTCCGCGGGCTGGAGCGGAAGGCCTTCCGGTACCTGACCTAGAAGCCGTGGCGGTCCCGCAGGTCGAGGAACCACTTCTCGACCCGCGGGATCCGCCATGCCGCGATCAGCTCGAGGGCCTGCTCGGCGTGCTGGGCCGCGAGTCGGGTCTCCCCCGTCGCGGCGGAAGCGAGTGCGAGGTAGGCGTCGACGGGGCCGTGGGCGGGCGAGGTGCCGGAGATGACGCAGGTGCCGCGGTACGGCGCCAGCCTGGCGTACGCGCCGGCGGCGACGTCCGGCTCCGCGAGCTCCAGCCCGATCTCGGCACCGAGCGACCAGACGAACGGCGAGAACCAGTTGTCGGTGTCGAGGTCGATGCCGTAGGTGTCGAACACGAACCGGGCGAGATCGGTCTGGCCGTGCCGCAGCGTGAGCACCGTCGCCGCCGGACCGGCGGGGATCGACGACTCGGTCATGAACGCCGCGACCTCATCGTCGCCGGGCAACGCCGCCTCGGGGTTCCAGAGCGGCTCGTAGAGCTGAGCGCCGCGGACCGTGTCGACCTTGTGGGCCGTCGACACCAGGTCGAAAGCCTCCCGGAGCTGGACCATGGTGCCCTCGATAGCGCCCGCGTCGCCCCGCATGGTGGCCCAGCAATGGGCGAGGTTGAGGGTCACCATCTCGACGAAGTACTGCTTGTCCTGGTGGGCGAACCGGATGATGTCGGCCAGCTCCTCGTCGATGCCGTCGACCTCGCCGAGCTCGCACCTGATCGGCGCCAGCAGCGCCCGCAGGTTGGTGCGTGCCCGCACGTCGCCCGCCCGGTGGGCGAGGACGAGGGCCTCCTCGACCCACAGCCGGCGACGGTCAGCGTTGGCGCGCCGGAAGGTCGCGACCGCCGAGCCCATCAGAGCCTCCATCAGGAGCCGCTCGTCACCGGAGCCGCGGGCGATCCTGACCGCCTCGTCGCAGGTGTCCTCCCTTTCCTCCGGGGACGTCGCGTAGTACGCCTCCGCCGCCAGCGCCAGCAGGAGTCGGCAGCGCACGGCGCTGTCGCGGGGCAGCAGGGTGAGCGCGCTCCGGATGACGTCGATCACGGCGTGGTTGGCCTCGCCGTACGCGCGCGCCGGCCAGAGCGCGTCGGCGGTCGCCGTCGCCGCCGCCCGGACCACGAGGTCCGGGTCGCCGAGGCGGCCGGCGATCACGATGGCCTCGTCGAGGGCGCCGTGCATCTCGAGCCGTCGGGTGCTCCACCGGCAAGCCTCGGCATAGCGCACCAGCAGCTCGTAGCGCTCGTCCTCCGTGCCCGCGGGGTCGTCGGCGTGCAGCTCGAGAGCGTGCGCCAGGTGCTGGGTCGCCTCGTCGGCGGCGTGCGCGGTCATCGCGAGCGCACCAGCCCGGGCGGCGGCGAGATGTGCAGCGCGGACATGGCGGCGGCCGGCGGCTGCCCAGTGCCGGGCGACCTCCGGCGCCCGGCGCGTCCCGTCGGGAGCGTCCTGCACCAGGCCCGCCAGCCGGGCGTGGAGGCGCTCGCGCCGCGAGGGCGTGAGGACGCCGTACGCCGTGTCGCGGACCAGGGCGTGCCCGAAGCGGAACCGGTCTCCGCCGAGGTCCTGGACCAGGTCGACCACCAGGGCCGGCTCGAGCAGGTCGAGGACGTCCAGCTCGGGCTGCTCGAGGGCCGCGGCCAGCAGCGACAGCTCGAACTCGCGGCCGATCGCCGCGCCCGCCGTGAGCGCCCTTCGCGAGTCCTCGGGCAGCTGGGCGATGCGTCGCTCGACGACTGCGGCCACCGTCGGCGGCATCGCCTCGAGGACCTCGTGCAGGTCGCGGTGCTCGTCGCGGGCGAGCCGGCCGTACTCGATCAGGAAGAAGGGGTTGCCCTCGGTCCGTTGGTGGACGCTGGTGGCCAGCGCCGGGTCGGTGTCACCGGTGATCGTCGCCAGCAGGTGAGCGGTCTCGTCCGCCGACAGCCCGTTCACCTCGAGCGTGGTCGCGTGCCGCCGCGCGAGCGCCTCTGCAGCCTCCGCCAGTGGGCCGACCTGGGTCCCACGGCGCCAGGTGCAGACGACGACCAGGCGTGCGGTGTCGGTGTGGGCGGCCAGGTGCCGCAGCACCCGCAGCGACAACGGGTCCGCCCAGTGCAGGTCCTCCAGCCCGAGCACGACGGTCCGGTCGCGGCTCAGGTCGACGAGCGTCCGGCGGATGCTCTCGGAGATGGCGAAGCGCGCCGCGTCGTGGTCGTCGCGGTCTTCCTCGGTCGCAGCGGGCATGGGCGCGCCGAGTGCCGTCGCCCACGGCCACAGCGGTGGAGCGTCCTCCTCCTGGGAGCAGCGCCCGACCAGCACGGTCGCCCCGCCGGCCCGGGCGCGGAGCGCGAACTCGGCCCCGAGCCGGCTCTTGCCGGCCCCGGGCTCACCGACGATGGTGACGAACTGGGGCTGTCCGTCGCCGGCCCTGGTCAGGAGCGACTCGAGGACCTCGAGGTGGGCGTCGCGGCCCACCAGCGGCCAGTCCGGGACGGTGATCTCCGGCTGGGGCAACGCCTCCGGCAGACCGCCGACCGCTCCCTCGTCGACGATCGGCACTGTCGGTGCGGGCGCCACCTCGTGGCGGAGGATCGCCGTCTGCAGGTGCCGGGTCGCGGGTCCGGGCTCGAGTCCGAGCTCCTCGTCGAGGGTCACCCGCAACCGGTCGAGCGCGGCGAGTGCGTCGGCCTGGCGACCGGTGCGGGCCAGTGCCACGGCGAGCAACGCGCTCAGTCGTTCGCGCAGAGGATGCTCGATGACCAGCGCCTCGAGCTCGGCGGTCGCCTCGGCATCGCGACCGACCGCGACCAGCAGGGTCGCGCGGTCCTCCAGCGCCAGCAGCCGGAGCTCGGTGAGCCGGCTCCGCTCGGGGAGGACCGTGTCGGAGTCGGGCAGGTCGACGTAGGGCGTGCCTCGCCACTGCCCGAGCGCCGCGTCGACGGTGCGCAGCTGCGCCTCCGCTCGGTCCAGGTCGGTGGCCACCGGAACCGCGCTGCCGGTCAGCGGGGCGATGGCGTCGTGCACCGAGCGCACCGCGCGGGTGAAGTGATCGGCGTCGATGTCGGCGCGGAGCAGGTAGCCCTGGTCGCTGCTGGCTAGGTAGCTGCTCGCCGTGCGGGCGGGCAGGTCGGGCTCGAGCGCCCGCCGGACGACGGAGACGTAGGTCTGCAGGGTGCCCAACGCGCTCGGCGGGGCCTCGGGCCGCCAGATCGTGTCGACCAGGACGTCGGGGGACACCGGGCGACCGGCGTGCAGCGCGAGCGCCGCGATCAGGGCGCGGTGCTTCGCCGCCGGCAGCGAGATGCTGCGGTTCTCGCCCGCGGTGTCCGTCACGACCGTCGGGCCGAGCACACCCACCCACATGCGGCGCAGCATAGGTGCGGATCCGCGCCGGGGTGCGCGATCCGCTGAACGCGCTCAGCTCGCCGAGGTGCTCTCAGGTCCGACGTGGACGAGGAGTCCGCCGGGGCTGTAGTCCCTGACCTCGCGCACCGTCCACGGCAGCTGGTCGCCGCCGAGGCCCTTCAGCAGCGCCTGGACCAGCTCGGTCTGGGCGGCGTGGCCGACCTGCACGATCGCGTGCCCCTCCGGGTGCAGGTGCCGCAGCGCGACCCCGAGTCCGAGGACCACCTTGTCGCTGCCGTCGAGGCCGCCGTCGATGGCCAGGACCGGGTCGTCGGGAAACTGCTCGACGTCCGCGCTCGGCACCCACGGCGGGTCGATGACGATCAGCCCGAACCGCTCGTCAGGCTCGAGCGCCTCGGTGACCGACCCCACCCGCACGTCGCTCGGCAAGCCGGCCGCGGCGGCGTTCCGCTGCGCGAAAGAACCCGCCACCGGGTCCTGGTCGACCTGGACCAGGGCCCGCCCGGTCAGGCTGGCAGCGAGCAGACCGATCTGGCCGGCGCCGCAGAAGAGCTCGAGGATCGGGCCGTCCGGGCAGTGCGGGGCGAGCGCCGCCGCCCAGTAGCTCTGGGCGGTGGTCCACATCCTCGGCTGCAGCACGCGGCGGTCCCAGTGGATCAGCAGGTCGCCGAACGGCGCAGGTTCGGTCGACGCGTCGAGCGCCGTCATGGCGCGCTGGTACCCAGGCGGGCGGATATCAGTCCAGCGAGCCGATCCCGCTCGGTGCGTCGGGCTCCTCGGCCCAGCGCGGGACGATGAAGAGACCGGTCGCCTCGACCGCCGGCGAGCTGTCGGGCTGGTCCGCCGCGATCCAGCCGGAGACGGTGACCTTGCGTCCGTTCACCTCGACGATCCGTGCCTCCATCCGCACCGGCCCGAGCGGCAGCGGCTGCACGTAGCGGAGCGTCAAGGTCCCGGTGACGGTGACCCGCGTGTGGCGGGCGCTCGCGGTCTCGCCCATCAGGTGGTCGAGGATCATCGCGGACACGCCCCCGTGGACGCTCCCTGGCGGGCCCTCGTAGGCGGCGCCGAGGCTGAGGGCGGCGTGGACGCAGTCGTCGTCCTGCCACGCGAGCTCGACCGGCGGCGCCACCGCGTTCCGCACGCCGACCACCGCATTGCCCCAGTTCCACGACCGGCCCTCCCCGTTGTAGTGGATACCGGCCGGGCCGGAGGGCGCGTCCTCGGCGAGCAGGTCGGTGGCCTCCTGGACGAGCGCACGCGCACGGTCGACGCGCGCCTGATCGACCCTCGTGCGGATGCTGACGTCGTTGAGCGCGCGTACGTCGTGGGCGAGGGCGCCGTACAGCTTCTCGGCGGCGTCGACCTCGGCGGTGGGGATGTCCTCGAACGAGAACGAGGACAGGGAAAGGCTGGGCATCGGGTGAATCTAGTGGCCGCGGTGAGTCCTGACTCACGCGACCAGCGTGTAGACGTCGGGCCACCCCTTGACCCACACGCTGAGCCGCAGCTGCTGGCCACGTCGATCCTCGGTGAGCGCGGCCGCACCCTCGCGATGGTGCGCCAGTTCCTCGCCGGCCAGCTGCGGCGCGAGCAGGTCAGCGGTGACGTCGCCGCCACCGTCGGCGTCGACATGGTCGCCGAGCTGATGGTGCGGGTGACGATGTCGGTCCTGCTCACCCCGAGCACGCTCATCGACCTCGACGACGAGGAGCAGCCGCGCGAGCTCGCCCGGCGATACGTCGTCCCGATGCTGAAGGCCTAGGCCTAGGCCGAGCCGGCCAGCACCGCGACCGTCGCGGCGACGGAGACGGTGGCGACCGACAGCAGCCACTGCAGTGCGGTGAGGAACGCTGACGGCTCGTCACCGGGGTCCGGTGGGCGGCGTCGTACGGCGTGCCACGCCGTGCGAAGGAGGACGACGACCGCGAGCCCGCCGAGCGCGCCCGCGGGGGTCCAGTACCGGGAGCCGGCCAGGTGGACGAACGGCTGGGTGAGGAGCGCGAGCAGGCCGACCTTCAGTAGCACCGCGACCACCTGGTCGCGATACCGGCGCCGGCTGACGACCAGGAGTGCGGCGAGGACGAGCCAGGAGACCGGCCCGAAGATCCGGAGGCTCAGGTCGCGCGCCACCCACTGCCAGAAGCCGCGGTCGTGCGGCTCGTCCGGTGGCTTGAGCAGCGAACCGAACCCGTCGACGGCGCGGTAGCGATCGATGTTGTCGATCACGTCCCGGGCGTAGCTGCTCGGCGTCACCTCCCTGCGGGAGTGGGACGACATCTCGTTCAGCACGTCGACCTCGCCCTCTCCGGTGGCACGGGCCACCTCACGGGCGTAGCGCACCGGCGCGAACCAGACGGTGCTGCCCGGGTCGCACGGTCCGTAGCAGACCTCGCCCCGGTCGCCGAACGTGTTGGCCATCGCGGTCGGGACCGACGTCGTCGTGATCACGCGGGCGTCGAGAACCGCGGACGCACTGACCGACCACGGCAGCAGCAGCCCGACGAACACGCTCCCGGCGGCGACGACGGGCAACACGGGCCGCTCGACCCTTCCGCGCAGCGACAGCATCAGCACGACGACGGCGGTCACCGCCATGCCCGCGACCGCGAGCACCGCGCTCGACCGCAGGTAGACCACGGCGATGCCGAGGAAGCCGAGCAGCAGCCCGTCGCGGACCGTCGGCGGATCGCCGTCGCGCGCGGCCCCGAGCACGTCGACCAGGCGGGCGAGCAAGATGACGAGCACCAGGCCGGCCAGCAGGTCGCCGTACGCCGTGAGGGAGAGCAGCACCCACACCGGCACCAGCGCCGGGAACACACAGAGGGCGATCGCGAACCATCGACCGAGCGAGCGCCGTACCGCCGTCACCGCGAGCACGAACACCACGCTGGAGACGACGCCGAGGAAGACTCGCGCGGTGGTGTCGTCGGCCTGCGGTGCGACCAGGTAGAGCGGCGCCAGCACGAGGCCCATGCCCGGCATGAACCAGCCGCTGCCGACGACGTTCGTGGAGAGCTCGGCACCGTCCGGGCTCCGGAGACCGGCGAGGTCCCGCACCAGGTTGGCGAGCGCGCACCCCGCATCGCGGTACGCGACCTCATCACCACGGAGCGGCAGGTCGGCCACGCGCGCGAAGAGCACGACCTTGGCGGCGAGGGCGGCGACCACGCACGCCCACAGCAACGGGTCCGCCCGCAGCCCGCGGGCCCGCGTTGCCGTCATCCGTACTCCGTCGACGGCACCCAGTCGTCCGGGAACCGCTTCGTGGTCCGGGGATCGGCGCACGCTGGGTCGGCACTGTCGAGGCGCGCGACCGGGAGCCGCAACACGACCGTGCCCCGCACGATCGCGTCCGCCGGCTGGTCCGGGAACGGGGTCACGGCGGCGGTACGGCGCGGGAGGCCCGCGTGGTCCAGGGCAGCGTCGACCCGGCGCCGTACCTCGGCTGCTGCGAGCTCGTCCCAGTGGAGGGTGAGGACCCGACGCCCGTGGACGTCGCCGTCGGACCGGACCTGGTAGGGGAAGTCGAGGGTGAGGCCGCGGGGAAGCGGGTAGCAGCCGAGCTCGATCGTGTCGGGTGGCAAGGGCGGGCGGTAGCTGCCGGTGGGCGTGGCCCGACCGAGCGCCGGACTGATCAGGATCGCCACGACGACGACCCCCACCGCGGCCACGATCAGGATGGTCACGACGAGCCGACGGACTCGGAACGCCTCGCCCAGCTCGACGGTGTCCGCGACCAGGTCGGAGGTGACGACCGCCCCGGGGATCAGCTCACCGGTGTCGTGGAGGTCCTTCCGCAGCCGTTGCTCGAGCAGGCCGTGGTCGGGATTCAGTAGATCGGCCACGTCTTTGAGATGCGACGCGAGCTGTCCCTGGTTGGTTCTCCTCGCCCGTCGGCAGACGCGACGAAGCCCGCGCCGGCCGGCGCGGGCTTCGTCCTCGGTCGGTCAGACGGTCACTCGGTGATGCACTCCGTGGTCGCCGTGGTGAAGACCTCGAGGAGCTCGGCCTGCTCCTCGGCGGACAGGTCGGTGTCCTCGAGGTTCTCGGCGTCGGAACCGAGGGCGTCGATCTGATCGTCGTTGAGGTCGGAGTCGAAGACCTTCTCCGCGATGCAGTCCGCCTGCGCTCGCTGACGCCGCCGTTGTCGGCGAGCTCCTCGGCGAGGTCGTCCTCGCTGACTCCGCCGCAGGCGGTCAAGGTGAGGCTGAGAGCGGTCAGGAGAGCCGCGAGGGGTAGGCCGATGCGCTTCATGGGAAGTCCTTCCGGGGGAGCAATGGTGCCGGTCAGGCTAGGGCCACCGAGCCCCGCGCGGCTTGGAATTCGACCGTAAAGTTGCGCTGGATCCTCGCCGTCGCCGCGTCGATGAACACAACGACCTCAACCCGGACCGGGTCGGCGACTACTTGTTAGTAGCCCGCGGAGGGGACTTAGGTAGGCCACATGAGCGTCACGCCCTCGTCGTACTCGATCACCATGCGCCTGCACGCCGAGCCGGACTTCGCGGTGGTGGGGAGGGTCGCGACCACCATCGCCGAGGCGGGCGGCATCACGACGGCGATGGACGTCGCCGACTCGAAGCACGACCGGTTGGTGCTCGACGTGACCTGCAGCGCGACCGACTCCGACCACAGCGGCCGGCTGGTCCAGGCGGTGGAGGACATCGACGGGGTCACCGTGCACAAGGTCAGCGACCGCACCTTCCTGCTGCACCTCGGCGGGAAGATCGAGGTCGCCAGCAAGGTCCCGCTCAGGAACCGCGACGACCTCGCGATGGCCTACACCCCGGGCGTCGGCCGGGTCAGCCTGGCGCTGGCCGAGCATCCCGAGGACGTCGCCAAGCTGACGATCAAGGGCAACTCGGTCGCCGTGGTGACCGACGGGTCCGCCGTGCTCGGCCTCGGCAACATCGGCCCCGGCGCGGCGATGCCCGTGATGGAGGGTAAGGCGGCGCTGTTCAAGCGGTTCGCCAACATCGACGCCTGGCCGATCTGCCTGGCGAGCCAGGACGTCGACGAGATCGTGCGCGCGGTCGAGATGATCGCGCCGGGATTCGGCGGCATCAACCTCGAGGACATCGCCGCACCACGCTGCTTCGAGATCGAGCGGCGGCTCCGGGAGACGCTCGACATCCCGGTCTTCCACGACGACCAGCACGGTACGGCGATCGTCGTCCTGGCCGCGCTCCACAATGCGCTGCGCGTCGTCCGCAAGTCGTTGTCGGCGACGCGGATCGTCGTGGCCGGCGGCGGCGCGGCCGGCTCGGCGATCGTCGCCCTCCTGATCGCCGACGGCGCCGAGGACGTCATCGTCTGGGACCGGGAGGGCCTGCTTTCGACCGACGACAGCTCACTCTCGCCGGCCAAGCAGGAGCTGGCATCGATCACTAACCCGCGCAACGTCCGTGGCACGCTCCAGGACGGGTTGAGGGGCGCCGACGTGTTCATCGGGGTGAGCGGGCCGGGTGTGCTCGACCCGGCATGGATCCAGGAGATGGCCGAGGGTGCGATCGTCTTCGCGCTCGCCAACCCCGACCCGGAGGTCGACCCGGCCGAGGCGGCGAAGCACGCGGCCGTCGTCGCGTCCGGTCGTTCGGACTACCCCAACCAGATCAACAACGTGCTGGCGTTCCCCGGGGTCTTCCGCGGCCTGCTCGACGCCCGTGCGTCGGAGGTCACGATCGACATGCTGCAGCGGGCGGCACACGCCATCGCCGCGGTCGTGACCGACGAGGAGCTGCATGCCAGCTTCATCATCCCGAGCGTCTTCCATCCCGACGTGCCGGGTGCGGTGGCCAGCGCCATCCGTGGCCAGGGTGCCGCGAAGGAATGACCCGAGCCGGGCGATGCCCGGGCCGACGCGGACTACTGTCCATGAGATGAAGCTGGGGGCCCACCTACCGCTCATCGACTTCGACGGGTCTCCGCTCGAGCCGTCCACGTTGCGTGCGTACGTCGACGCCGCTCGCGACAGCGGGTTCACCGCGATCAGTGCGAACGACCACCTGGTCTTCCAGCGCCCCTGGCTCGACGGGATCGTCGCTCTCGCGAGCATCCTCGAGCGGTCCGGCGGCCTCACCCTGGCGACCACGGTCGCGCTGCCGGTCGTCCGAGGGCCGGTGCCGTTGGCCAAGGCCGCTGCCGCGCTCCAGATCCTCTCCGGTGGTCGGTTCGTGCTCGGTGTGGCGCCGGGGTCGTCGGTCGCGGACTACGACGCCGTGGGCGTGCCGTTCGAGGAACGGTGGCCTCGGTTCGACGACGCCGTGCGTGTCCTCCGGTCCGCGCTGGCCGAGCTCGAGCCGGTGCCGGCCCGGCCGGTCCCCGTCTGGATCGGCAGCTGGGGCTCCGCCGCCGGACTGAGCCGCGTCGCGCGTCACGGCGACGGTTGGCTCGCCTCCGCCTACAACACGACGCCCGGCCGACTCGCCGCTGGCGTGGACATCCTCCGCGAGGCGTTGCGGGCCCGAGGCCGCGACGACACCGCGTTTCCGATCGCCCTGGCGACGATGTGGACCTACCTGACGAGCAGCAGGGAAGAGGCCAGGGCCAAGGTCGAAGCGCTCGGGGCGATGCTCAACCGGGACCCCGCCGAGCTCGCGCCCCAGGTGCTCGTCGGCGACGCCGACCACTGCCGGGCGATCCTGCAGGACTATGCGGACGCCGGTGTCGGGACGACCTTCCTCTGGCCGCTCGGCGACCCGGTCACCCAGCTGCGCCGCTTCGGAGCCGAGGTCGCCCCGCGCCTGGTGGAAGGCTCGTGAGGGTGTCGACCATGGCCTGGACGGCGGGCGACGGGTAGGCGTCGTTCTCCCGCGCGACCCAGATCCGGCGTACCGGGACCGGGGCGCGCAGCTCCCTGACCGTGACGCGCAGCCCGGCCGGAGCGGTCGCCAGGCCCGGGACCACGGCAACCCCGAGGTTCGCTGCCACGAAGGCCTGCACGCCGATGTAGTCGTCCGACGTCAGGGCAACCCTCGGCTCGAACCCGGCCTCGCGGCAGGCATGGCGGAGGATGCGGAACCAGGCGCTCTGCGCGCTGCCGCCGACCCAGGTCTCGTCGGCAAGGTCGACCAGCCCGAGGAGGCCGGCGCCCTTCGTCAGCCGGTGCCCGCGCGGCAGCACGGCCCGGAACGGATCATCGAACAGGTGCACGCGCTGCAGGTCCGGTGGGGCGAGGTCGGGCATGGCGTCGTGGTCGTAGGTGACGGCCAGGTCGAGCTCTCCGTCGACGAGGCGCTTCTGCAGACGCGGGACGTGGTCGTCGACGACGGTGAGCCGCACCGTGGGGTGCTTGCGCTGGAACCGGGCCAGGACCGGCGGCAGGAACGTCGCCAGCGCGGTGGGGAACGCACCGAGGCGCAACCGTCCCCCTCGTCGGCCGGCCGCCACGGCCAGCTCCTGCTCAGCGACGTCGAGCCGCGCGACGACGGCCCGGGCATGGCGCACCAGGATGACGCCGGCCTCGGTCAGCTGCACCGGGCGGCTCGCGCGATCGACGACGCTCGCGCCGACCGCCCGCTCCAGCGCGGAGATGTGCTGGCTGACCGCCGACTGGGTCATGCCGAGGGCGGCTGCGGCGGCCGAGAAGGAGCCACGGTCCGCGACTTCTGCCAGCACCGCGAGCCGACGAGTCTGACCGATTAGTTCCACTAATGCACCGTAACATCCCGGCGTTGCTACTTATGGAGGCCGAGCCTAGCGTCGGCGCGACCACACAGGCCCGAGAAGGAGCAGCTAGTGACCACGACCGCCGACAACCCCCTCCGCAACGGCGTCGACACCGCCGCGCTGTTCGCGACGATCGATGCAGTCCGTGCCGATCCGGAGCTCGCGAAGTTCCGGTTCCGCGCCACCAACAGGTGGGTGAGTGGCACCCACAACGAGTCCACCATCCACGGTTTCTACGGTGCCAAGCAGGACATGGACCACCGGGTCGCCTCGACCTTCGCCGCCGACCACCCCGCGGTCCTCGTCGGGGAAGACAACGGGCCGACCCCGACGGAGTACCTGCTGCACTCGCTCGCCGCCTGCCTGGTCTCCGGCCTCGCCAACATCGCCGCGGCGCGAGGCGTCAACCTCTCCGAGGTCGCTGCCACGGTCGAGGGCGACATCGACCTCCTCGGGATCCTCGGGCTGTCCGACGAGGTCCGCAACGGGTTCGGGCAGATCCGGGTCTCCTTCACCCTGCGGGGCGACGAGCCGGAGAAGCTGCGCGCGGTGGTCGAGCAGGCCCGCCGGCGCTCGGCCGTCTACGACGTCCTGACCAACGGCGTGCCCGTCGCGATCGAGGTCGACGCGGGATGACGTCGTACGACGTGGTGGTGGTCGGCGCCCGCGCCGCGGGCGCCGCCACCGCGCGTCTGCTCGCGACCGCCGGGTTGAGTGTCCTGCTCGTCGACCGGTCCCGGTACGGCGCGGACACCCTCTCCACGCATGCGCTGATGCGGGGAGGCGTCCTGCAGCTGCACCGGTGGGGACTCCTCGACGAGGTGGTCGCCGTCGGAACTCCGCCGATCAGGCAGGTCACGTTCCGCTACGACGGGCAGGTCGTGCCGGTGACGATCAAGCCGTCGCACGGGGTGGACGCCCTCTACGCTCCGCGCCGCACCGTCCTCGACCCGATCCTCGCCGACGCCGCCAGGGTCGCGGGAGCGGACGTGCGGTACGGCGTTGTCGTCACCGACGTCGAACGGAGTCGAGACGGCGTCGTCACCGGTGTGATCGGCCGCTCCGGCGACCGTGGCTTCCGTGTCGGGGCGCGGATCGTGGTCGGTGCGGACGGGCTGCGATCGACGATCGCCGAGGCCGTCGGGGCGCGGGCCGAGCGGATGGGTGTGAGCACCGGCGCCACGACCTACGGATACTGGCCCGACCTCGACATCGCCGGCTACCAGTGGAACTTCCGGCCGGACGCGGCCTCCGGGGTGATCCCGACCAACGACGGCCTGACCTGCGTGTTCGCGAGCGCGACCGCGCCGCGGATCGGCCGGGGTGGGGCAGCGCCGCTCCTCCGGATCGTCGCCGAGACCGACCCCGACCTCGCCGACCTCCTCGGTGCCGTGCCGGCGCCTCCGATGCGCACCTTCACCGGGCAGCGCAGCTACCTCCGCCGGGCATGGGGGCCGGGCTGGGCACTCGTCGGAGACGCCGGCTACTTCAAGGATCCGCTCAGCGCGCACGGCCTGACCGACGCCCTCCGTGACGCCGAGCTCCTGGCGCGCGCGATCGTCGGGACGTTGAGGGACGGCCGGGACGGGCAGGAGATGCTGGCCGGCTACCAGGCGACCCGGGACGCGCTGTCCGACCCCTTGTTCGAGGCCGTCGACACGATCGCCGGCCACCGCTGGGCAGATCGGGACATCGGTGGCCTGCTCATGCGGATCAACGCCGCGATGGCGGACGAGGTCGAGATGCTCGCCGGCCTGGCGGACCTCGCGTTCGTCACCAGCCCCTGACCGGAGGCGGGCGCGCCTGAGCCGTCTAGCGGCCAAGTCGTCGAGTCCTCAAGCCGTCAGCATTCCGGTCAGCATCCGCACCAGCTCGTCGACACCGAGGTAGCGGCGTCCGTCGGCGCGCTCCCGCTCCCGGTCGGCGGCGAGGGCGAACATCGCCGTGCTCATCGCCGCGATCCGGTGGCGACGGGTGGGCCTCGGCAGGTGCTCCAGCTCGGCCGCGATCATCGTCGTCACCTTGCGCACGGCCGGCCAGCGGTCTCCGTCCCGCAAGGCTTCAGCGACGGCCGGATGGGTCCGGACCTGCTCGATGAACCGCGCGTAGTGGGTCGAGCCCTGGGCGTACGGCGTGGTGAGCATCGGCTCGATCAGGATCCGCACCAGGTCGGCGAGCTCGAGATCGGTGCCGACGGCGTCGGCGAGCATGCGCACCCGCGCCTCCTCCATCGCCGCGGTGCGCAACTCGATGACCGCCTCGATGAGCCCGTCCCGGGAGCCGAAGTGGTAGTTCACGGCCGAGTTGTTGCGCTGACCCGCGGCGATCGCGATCTCCCGCAGGGACACGCCCGGTCCGTGCTCGGCAAAGCGCTCCTCGGCGGCGAGCACGAGCTGCTCGCGGGCATCGGTCACGCCTGCGATTAAAGCACAACGCTTGACGATTAAGCGATAGTGCTTAAGAGTGTCAACATGACGTCGTCACCCGCGCCGGGCCCCATCAGCCAGGTCGCCTGGGTCACCGACGACCTCGAGGCCACCGAGGCGGTCCTCACGGACATGTTCGGAATCGTGCGCTGGACCCGGCTCCCCGATATCCGGTTCGGGCCCGACACGTGCACCTACCGCGGTCGGCCCGCCGACTTCGTCGCCGACATCTCGCTCGCCTACAGCGGAGCCCTCCAGCTCGAGCTGATCCGCCCGGTCTCCGGGGTGTCGATCTACACCGAGCACCTCGAGCGGCACGGTGCCGGGCTCCACCACGTCTGCGTCGAGGTCGACGACCTGGCCGACGCCGTGGTCGCCGCTCGGGCAGCGGGGCACGAGATCGTGCAGGAGGGGTCGATGGGCGGCGGCGGGATGGAGTTCGCGTACGTCGACACCGCCGCCGCTGGCGCGTCGTACGTCGAGCTGGCCCGGATCGGGCCCGAGATCCGCGCGTTCTACGAGACCCTGCGTCACCCCACCGACTGAGGAGCAATTTCATGACCAGCACCAACGACGCCGACCGGGCCCGGCGCTTCACCGACAAGCGGGTCCTGGTCACCGGGGCCGCCGGCGGCCTGGGTGCCGAGGTCGCCCGCCTGTTCCGAGTCGAGGGCGCCCGGGTCGTGGGCGTCGACGTCGTGCCGAGCGAGGGCGTCGCCGTCGGCGACCTCACCGACCCGGAGGCGATCCGGCAGATGGCCGACGCGACACTGACCGAGCTCGGGGGCCTCGACGTCCTCTGCAACGTCGCCGGCGTGCTGGCCATGTCCAAGCTCGAGGACATCACGCCCGAGCTGCTGAACCGGCACCTGGCGGTCAACGCGACCGGCCCCATCCTGCTGACCCAGGCGCTCGCGCCCGCCCTTGCGGAGTCCAAGGGCAACGTCGTGACCGTCGCCTCCATCTCGGCCGTGATGGGCCAGCCCTACAACACCATGTACTGCGCGAGCAAGGGCGCCGTCCTGCTGGCGATGCGGGCGCTGGCCGTAGAGCTGGCCGGGCGCGGCATCCGGGTCAACTGCGTCTCACCGGGCGGCATCGACACCCCGATGGCCGCCGGCGCCGCGCACTCGATGCCGGCCGACGTCGACTGGAGCCTGATCGCCAAGAGCCAGGGAGTGATGCCGGGGTTCATGCCGCCGGCCGACGTCGCCGAGGCGATCCTCTTCCTCGCGTCCGCCGGGGCCGCGTCGGTCACCGGCGCCAACCTCGTCGTGGACCGCGGCGTGGTCTGGTGACTGCCCGCTCGTCTAGTTTGGCCGGGTGCGCACGCCCGACTACAGCGACGACCAGCTCGTGGCCTCGATCGCGGCTGCGGCCGCCGAGCTCGGCGAGCCGCTGACCGCCGGCGCGTACGACGCCTGGCAACGCGGTCGCAGCGACGCCGCCTCGCCGGCGTTGGTGATCCGCCGCTTCGGGTCGTGGATCGAGGCCTGCACGCAGGCAGGGGTCGCGACCAACAAGACCCGTTCGACCAGCCGGCGCTGGTCCGACGACGACGTGGTCGCGATCGTCGCGTCGTACCTCCGCTCGCCCGGGAGCACCGGGACCTTCGCCGACTACTCCGCGTGGGCGCGGGCGCAGGACGGCGTGCCCAGCGGCGCCACGCTGCGGCAACGGTTCCCGTGGGCCGAGGTCAAGGAGCGGGCCTCGGCCGGCCGCGGGTCGGACACCTAGGGTCCGGACATGCGAGCAGTCGTCATCACCAAGCACGGCGGACCCGAGGTTCTCCAGGTCCTGGATCGTCCCGACCCCGCCGGCCCCGGGCCGGGCGAGGTCGCGGTCGACGTCAGAGCGGCCGGCGTCAACTTCGCCGACACCATGGCCCGGGTCGGCTTCTACCCCGAAGCGCCGAAGCCGCCGATGGTCGTCGGCTACGAGGTGGCCGGCGTCGTGTCGGCGGTCGGCGACGGCGTGGACGCGGTGACGGTCGGCGAGCGGGTGCTGGCCGGCACCCGGTTCGGCGGCTACGCCGAACGGGTGGTGGTCGGTGAGCGGGACGTCGTACCCCTCGACGAGCGGCTGACCTTCGAGCAGGGCGCCGCGATCCCGGTCAACTACGCGACCGCCTGGGCAGCACTTGTGCGCTACGGCTCGCTGTTGCCCGGCGAGCGGGTGCTGCTGCACGCCGCCGCGGGCGGCGTCGGCATCGCGGCCACCCAGCTCGCCCGCTCGATCGGGGCGGAGGTGCACGGGACCGCGTCGCCGGGCAAGCACGAGGCCATCCGCGGATTCGGCGTCGATGTCGCGCACGACTACACGAAGTCGGGCTGGCACCGCGACCTGCCGCCCTTCGACCTGGTCATGGACGCGATCGGCGGAGCGAGCTTCCGCACCAGCTACGACCTGCTCCGGCCGGGCGGCCGGCTGGTCGCGTTCGGCGCGGCGTCGGTGATGGACGGCGCCGGCCGCAACCTGCTGCAGGCGGCCAGGACGATGCTCCGGATGCCGCGCTTCAACCTGGTCAAGCAGATGTCGGCCTCGAAGGCCGTGATCGGGCTCAACATGCTGGCGCTGTGGGACGACGCGGGCACCCTCGAGCCGTGGATCACACCGCTGCGGACGCTCATCGCCGACGGCACCGTGCAGCCGGTGGTCGCCGAGTCGTTCCCCTTCGACCGCGCCGCCGACGCGCACCGCATGATCGCCGAGCGGCGCAACGTCGGGAAAGTCGTGCTGGTGCCGTAGCCGGGTTCGCTGCCAGCACCAGACCGCGCAGCCGGACCGTTTTCCGGCCGGATCGCCACTGATCTAGTATCCGAGCCGTGGATTCTCTTGCGGATTCGGTGAATTCGCCGCTCTGGCTCGACACCCCGCTGCGGCCCGCCGCCCGCCCGGCGCTGGACGGCGACACCACCGTCGACCTGGCCGTGGTCGGCGGGGGGTTCTGCGGGCTCTGGACCGCGCTCCGTGCGGTCGAGCGCGAGCCGGGTCGCAGCGTGCTGCTGCTCGAGGGCGACCGGATCGCCGAGCACGCGACCGGACGCAACGGCGGGTTCTGCGAGGCGTCGCTGACCCACGGCGAGCACAACGGCAGGTCCCGCTGGCCCGAGGAGTACGACGAGCTCACACGCCTCGGCATCGAGAACCTCGACGAGATCGAGGAGACGGTCGGCCGCTACGGCATCGACTGCGGCTTCTTCCGCGGGGGCACCCTCGCGGTCGCCACCCGCGCGCACCAGGTCGAGGCGCTCCAGCCGAGCGAGCCCGGGTTCCTCGACCGGGACGCCGTACGACGGGTCGTGGACTCGCCGACCTTTCTGGCCGGCCGGCTCTCGGGGCCCGCAACCTGCGCGGTCGTCGACCCTGCCCGGCTGGCCTGGGGCCTGGCCGACGCCGCCGAGCGCAACGGCGTGCGGATCGTCGAGGGCACCCGGGCCACTCGGATCCGCCGCGACGGCGACCACGTCGAGGTCGTCACGGCGCACGGGGTCGTCCGGGCCCGCCGGGTCGCGCTGGCGACCAACGTGTTCCCTCCGCTGCTGCGAAGGCTGCGGTTCACCACCGTCCCGGTCTACGACTACGTGCTCGCCACCGAACCCCTCACGGACGACCAGCTCGCCGCCCTTCGCTGGGATCCCGCGCTCGGCGTCGGGGACTCCGGCAACCAGTTCCACTACTACCGGATCACGCCGGACCGCCGGATCCTGTGGGGCGGCTACGACGCGATCTACCACTTCGGCCGTTCGATCGAGGAGCGCCACGAGGAGCGGCCGACGACCTACGCGATGCTGGCCGACCACTTCCACGAGACGTTCCCCCAGCTGGACGGGATCCGGTTCACCCACCGGTGGGCGGGCGTCATCGACACGTCGACCCGGTTCAGCGCCAGCTTCGGCACGGCGCACGGCGGGCGGTCGTCGTACGCCCTCGGCTTCACCGGCCTCGGTGTTGGCGCCACCCGGTTCGCTGCTGACGTGATGCTCGACCTGCTCGCCGGTGACGAGACCGAGCGCACCCGGCTGGAGATGGTGCGCCGACCGGCCGTCCCGTTCCCGCCCGAGCCGGTGGCGTGGGCCGGGATCGAGCTCACCCGCCGCGCTCTGGCCCGCCAGGACGACACGGGGCGGCGCGGCCTGTGGCTGCGCACGCTCGACCGGCTCGGGCTCGGCTATGACAGCTGACGGTTCTGACCTGGTCGTCGGGTTCGACCTCGACATGACCCTCATCGACACCGTGCCCGGCTTCCGTCAGGTGCTGCACGCCCTGGGCGGCGAGCTCGGTGTCGAGTTCCCGGTGGAGCAGATGACCGCCAACCTCGGTCCGCCGCTGGACCTGATCCTCGGGCCGCACCTCGCCGAGGAGGCGATCCAGCCGGCCGTCGACCGGTTCCGGACGCTCTACCCCGACCACGCGATCGAGAGCGTCGTCGCGATGGCCGGTGCGCACGAGGCCATCGCGGCCGTGCGCCGGCACGGCGGCCGGGTGGTGGTCGTGACCGGGAAGTTCACGCCGAACGCCCGGCTCCACGTCGACCACGTCGGCTTCGACGTCGACCATCTCGAGGGCCAGGTCTGGGGTGTCGGCAAGGCCGACGTGCTCCTGCGCGAGGGCGCGAGCATCTACGTCGGCGACCACTTCCACGACGTCGAGGGTGCGCTCGCGGCGGGTGCGGTGAGCGTCTCGGTGCTCACCGGCGGGTGCACCCGTGAGGAGCTCTACGACGCGGGCACGCACGTCGTGCTCGACGACCTGGGGGAGTTCCCCGCCTGGCTCGACGGTTACGTGGCCGGATCGGGCGACGGCTCGGGCGGCGGGCGCACTCCCCAGTTGTAGGTCTCCTTGCGGGTCTCGAGGTAGACGAACGTCTCGGTCGAAAGCACCCCGGGGATCCGGCGGATGTTGTCGGAGATGGTCAGCAGGTCGGCGTCGGACCGCGCGACCACCTCGGCGACGATGTCGATGCTGCCGGCGGTCACGACGACGTAGATCACCTCGTCAAGCTCGGCGAGCGCATCGGCGACCGGCCCGGTCGGACCGGAGACCCGCACCCCCAGCATCGCCGCCCGGGCGAACCCCAGCTGCAACGGGTCGGACACGGCGGCGACGATCTGCATCACACCGGACTCGACCAGCCGCTGGACCCGCTGGCGGACCGCCGCCTCGGACAGGCCGACCACCTTGCCGATCGCCGCATAGGACCGGCGTCCGTCCTCCTGGAGCTGCTCGATGATCGCCAACGAGACGTCGTCGAGCGGATTTCGCGAGCCGCGTGCACCCATGGCGGGATGGTTGCACGTAACGCTTCTCGTCACAACGACCGCCACCAAACGCGGATTCCGTTGCAGTCATGTATCAGGACAACCGAATCGCTTGTCACGCACCGGGGGCGGTGGCAGGATCCAAGGCCTCCGAGTCACAGATGATCGAGGGGGATCAGATGACGATCAGGCGAGCATTGCCGGCGATGAACAACCTTCCCCGGCGTCGGATGCTCCAGGGCGCCGGGCTGTCGGCGCTGGCGCTCGGGTCACCGACGTTGCTGTCCGCCTGCGGCACCGAGTCGCAGGTGCAGACCGAGGACAGCTGCAAGAGCACGGACAAGTCGGAGGAGGAGAAGGAGCTGGTCTTCTCCAACTGGCCGGAGTACATCGACGTCCAGGGCAAGCGGATGCCGACCCTGGAGCAGTTCGAGACCGAGACCGGCATCGACGTCACCTACGACACCGACATCAACGACAACGCGGACTTCTTCGGCAAGGTCAAGGACCAGCTCGGCTCCTGCGAGCCGATCGGCCGCGACATCATCACGATGACCGACTCGACGGCCGGCCGGATGATCGCACTGGGCTGGATGCAGCAGCTCGACAAGGACAACCTGCCGAACGTCGAGGCCAACCTCATCGAGAGCCTGCGGTCGCCGAGCTGGGACTCCGAGCGCGAGTACAGCGTCCCGTGGCAGGCCGGCCTCACCGGGATCGCCTACAACGCCGACGTGGCCGAGGAGGTCACCAGCTTCGAGGAGATGTTGACCCGCAGCGACCTGAAGGGGAAGGTCGGCCTGCTGACCGAGATGGAGGACACCATGGCCTTCATGCTCGTGATCAACGGTGCGGACCCCGAGGACTTCAGCGACGACGAGTGGGAGACCGCGATCGACCACCTCACGGAGGTCGTCGGGTCCGGACAGGTGCGCCGATTCACCGGGAACGACTACATCCGTGACCTCAAGTCCGGCAACCTGGCCGCCTGCATGGCCTGGTCCGGCGACATCGCCGCCGCCGAGGACGATCGGATCCCGTTCGTCCAGCCCGAGGAGGGCCTCAACATCTGGTCGGACAACATGATGGTGCCGAACAAGGCCGAGCACAAAGCCAATGCCGAAGCGCTGATGAACTATTACTACGACCCGGTCGTGGCCGCGACGCTCGCGGCGTGGGTCTGGTACATCTGCCCGGTCGACGGCGCTCGAGAGGCGATGGAGAAGATCGACCCGTCACTGGTCGACAACAACCTGATCTTCCCGAGCGAGGACTTCCTCGGCTCCACCCGCAGCTTCATGGCGCTCGACGAGAAGACCCGCCAGCAGTACGAGACCGACTTCCGTCAGGCCAGCGGTGCCTGAGCCGGAGGTTGCCGGCTCCACGGACCTCGAGCTGGCCGGGCTCACAAAGAGGTACGGCGACTTCACCGCCGTCGACGCGCTCGACCTGACGGTGCCGGCGGGATCGTTCTTCGCGCTGCTCGGTCCGTCCGGTTGCGGCAAGACGACGACGTTGCGGATGATCGCCGGCCTGGAGGTCCCGACCGCGGGCAGCGTCACCCTCGCCGGCGACGACATCACCCGGCTCAAGCCCTACCGCCGGCCGGTCAACACCGTCTTCCAGAGCTATGCGCTCTTCCCGCACCTCACCGTCCGCGACAACGTGGCGTTCGGTCCGCGCCGCAAGGGTGCGAGCAAGCGCGAGGCCGCGGACGACGTCGGCCGGATGCTCGACCTGGTCGAGCTCGCCGAGTACGCCGCCCGCAAGCCCGCCCAGCTGTCCGGCGGTCAGCAGCAACGGGTGGCGCTGGCGCGAGCGCTCATCAACAGTCCGCAGGTGCTGCTTCTCGACGAGCCGCTCGGTGCCCTCGACCTCAAGCTCCGGCGGCAGATGCAGGTCGAGCTCAAGCGGATCCAGATCGACGTCGGGCTGACCTTCATCCACGTGACCCACGACCAGGAGGAGGCCATGACCATGGCCGACACGGTCGCGGTCATGAACCATGGTCGGATCGAGCAGATGGGTGCGCCGGAGGAGCTCTACGACCTGCCGCGCACGACCTTCGTGGCCAACTTCCTCGGCCGCTCCAACCTGGTGCCGGGGTCGGTGACCAGGACCTCGGGGGGCAACGTCGAGGTGCAGGTCGACGGCGCCTCCGTCACCGCGCCGGCCGAGCGGGCGGTGTCCGGCGAGGGCAAGGTGTGGGTCGGCGTGCGGCCCGAGAAGGTGCAGCTGCGGGCGCCGGACGAGACCGGCGCCGCGGCCAACCACCTCCGCGGGGGCGTCGTGAGCGACGTGAGCTTCGTCGGCGTCAGCACCGAGTACCTGGTCCGGATGCCGTGGGGCCAGGAGCTGACGGTGTTCGAGCAGAACCACACGAGCAGCCGCCGGCTCCGCACCGGGGACGAGGTCGACCTCTCCTGGGCGCCCGAGCACACGTTCCTGCTCGACGCAGCCCAGGACGCGACCGCCGGCACCCAGATCGACGACGAGTGAGCGTGAGCTGATGGCGCACGTCGTACCCACGGACGCTCCGGAAGGGGCACCGCCTCCCGATCAGGGGCGGCGCCGTGGGCTCGCCGGCTACGCGCTGCTCACACCCGGCTCCCTCTGGCTGGCACTGTTCTTCGTGGTGCCGACCGTCTCCCTGGTCGCGACCAGCCTCTACGACCCGACCGGGTCGCTCGAGCTCGGCTACAAGATGACCGGGTACGTGCAGAACTACCCGGACGCGATCTCGGCGTACTGGCCACAGATCCAGCGCTCGCTCACGTACGCGCTGATCGCGACCGTCGCCTGCATCGTGCTCGGCTATCCGCTCGCCTATGCGATCGCCTTCAAGGCCGGCCGGTTCAAGACGGTCCTGCTGGTGGCGGTGATCGCGCCGTTCTTCACCAGCTTCCTGGTGCGCACGCTGGCATGGCAGTACCTGCTCGGCGACAACGAGTTCGTGGTGACCTTCCTGCGGTGGCTGCCCTTCACCGGTGCGGACCTGCAGCTGATCAACACGCCGTTCGCGGTGGTGGCCGGTCTGACCTACAACTTCCTACCGTTCTTCGTGCTGCCGCTCTACGCGTCGCTGGAGAAGATCGACCACCGCCTGCTCGAGGCCGCGGGAGACCTCTACGCCTCGCCGTTCCGCGGGTTCCTGAAGGTGACCCTGCCGCTCTCGATGCCGGGGTTGGTCGCCGGCACCCTGCTGACCTTCATCCCGGCAGCCGGCGACTACATCAACGACGAGCTCCTCGGCAGCCCGAAAACGCGGATGGTCGGCAACGAGATCCAGGGCCTCTTCTACGCCGGTGACTACCCGACCGCCTCGGCCCTCTCCGTCGCCATGATGGTGACGATCGTGGTCCTGGTCGCGATCTACGTGTGGCGGGCGGGGACGGACGAGCTCGTATGAGGACCCGATGAAGACGACTGCCGACTGGATCGGCCGGCACCTGGTCCTGATGATCGGGATGCTGGTGCTGCTCTACATGCTGGTGCCGGTGATCGTCGTCGTCCTGATGTCGTTCAACCAGCCGGCCGGGCGCAACACCTACACGCTCGACGGCTTCACCCTCGACAACTGGACGAACCTCTGTGAGCCGTACCAGCTCTGCTCCTCGGTGCGACTGTCGCTGGAGATCGGCTTCCTGGCCACCTTGCTGGCGACCCTGCTCGGCACCCTGATGGCCTTCGCCATGGTGCGGCACCGGTTCCGTGGCCGGGCGGCGGCCAACGTCTTCATCTTCCTGCCGATGGCGACGCCCGAGATCGTGCTCGGTTCATCGCTGCTGGCGCTCTTCGTCAACACCGGGTTCGCGGGCAAGCTGGGGTTCTGGACGATCTTCGTCGCCCACGTGATGTTCTGCCTGTCGTTCGTGGTGGTGACGGTCAAGGCCCGCCTCGCCGGCATGGATCCGCGGCTCGAGCAAGCGGCTGCCGACCTCTACGCCAACGAGTGGCAGACGTTCTGGCGGGTCAGCTTCCCTCTTGTCTTCCCCGGCATCCTGGCCGCCGCGCTGCTCAGCTTCTCGCTGTCGTTCGACGACTTCATCATCACCAACCTCAACGCCGGCCAGCAGGTGACCTTCCCCATGTTCGTCTGGGGCGCCAACACCAAGGGCATCCCGATGCAGATCAACGTCATCGGCACGCTGATGTTCGTGATCGCGCTCCTGGTCGTCGTGGTCGGCGAGGTCGGGTCGCGGCGTCGAGGCCGGGCGCTGATCTGACCGACGAAGGGTCAGATCAGGGTGAAGGCCTTGTCGAGGACCGAGCGCAGGATCTGCTCCATCTCGTCGAAGTGCTCCTGGGTGCACACCAACGGCGGGGAGAGCTGGATGACGGGGTCGCCGCGGTCGTCGGCGCGGCAGTAGAGCCCCTCGTCGAGCAGGCCCTTGGAGACGAAGCCGTAGAGGATCCGTTCGCACTCCTCGGCGGTGAAGGACTCCTTGGTGGTCTTGTCCTTGACCAGCTCGATCCCGTAGAAGAAGCCCTCGCCGCGCACGTCGCCGACGATCGGCAGGTCGAGCAGGCGCTCGAGGGTCCTCCGGAACGCCGGCGCGTTGGCCTGGACGCCCTCGAGGATCTTCTCCTCCTCGAAGATCTGCATGTTGCGCAGGCCGACCGCGGTCGAGACCGGGTGTCCGCCGAACGTGTAGCCGTGGGCGAACATCGCCTTGCCCGACGAGAACGGCTCGAACAGCCGGTCGGACGCGATCATCGCGCCGAGGGGGGCGTAGCCGGAGGTCAGACCCTTGGCGCTGGTGATGATGTCGGGCTGGTAGCCGATGGCCGAGGCGCCGAACATCGAGCCGAGCCGGCCGTACGCGCAGATGACCTCGTCGGAGACGAGCAGCACGTCGTACTGGTCGCAGATCTCGCGCACCCGGTCGAAGTAACCCGGGGGAGGCGGGAAGCAGCCGCCGGCGTTCTGGACCGGCTCGAGGAAGACGGCGGCCACGCTGTCCGGCCCCTCGTTGAGGATCGCGACCTCGATCTCGTCGGCGGCCCACCGGCCGAACGCGACCGCGTCGGTGCCGTCAGGCCCCGCGGTATTGGCAGGAGCGCGGTAGAGGTTGGTGTTCGGCACCCGGAACGTCGACGGGACGAGCGGCTCGAACTGCTGCTTGAGCCCCGGCAGGCCGGTGATCGACAGCGCGCCGTGGGTCGTGCCGTGGTAGGCGATGTTGCGGCTGATCACCTTGTGCTTCATCGGCTTGCCGGTGACCTTGTAGAAGTTCTTCGCCAGCTTCCACGCCGACTCGACCGCCTCGCCGCCGCCGGAGGTGAAGAACACCCGGTTGAGGTCGCCCGGGGCATACTCCGCGATCTTGGCGGCGAGCTCGATGGCCGGCGGGTGCGCGTAGGACCACAGCGGCATGAAGGCGAGCGTCTCGGCCTGCTTCGCCGCGGCCTCCGCGAGCTCTCGCCGACCGTGCCCGAGCTGCGACACGAACAGGCCGGCCAGGCCGTCGAGGTAGCGCTTCCCCGCGCTGTCGTAGAGGTAGACGCCCTCACCGCGCACCATCATGGGTACGTCGTGCTCCGGGCCGTCTCCGACGTACCGCCCGTGCTGCGAGAAGTGCAGCCAGAGGTGGTCCTTCGCGGCGCGTTGCAGAGCGGAGTCGTCCATCCACCCATGGTGATCGATCGGATGCCGCCTCGCAAGTGAATCAGTCGACCGGAAGCGGCAGACCGACGGAATCGGCAGAAAACAGGGCGATCCGACCCGCTGATTTCGTCGTCCGACGCCGCTAGAGTCGGTCCATGGCCGACCTCACCTTCAAGAACGTCATCGGCGGGGAGCTCGTCGACGCCGCGAGCGGAGCGACGTACGACGTCATCGATCCCACGACCGGCGCCGTCTACGCCCAGGCTCCGATGTCCGGCGAAGAGGACGTCGACCGCGCCTACGCCGCGGCGTCGTCAGCGTTCGACGACTGGGGCTCCACGACCCCGCAGGAGCGGGCGACCGCGCTCCTCAAGATCGCCGACGCGATCGACGCGCGCGCCGAGGAGATCGCGGCGGTCGAGGTGCGGGACACGGGGAAGCCGACCCAGGCGATGCTCGGCGACGAGATGCCACCGAGCTCCGACCACTTCCGGTTCTTCGCGGGCGCCGCGCGGGTGCTCGAGGGCCGGTCGGCGGGGGAGTACCTCACCGACCACACCAGCTGGGTCCGGCGCGAGCCGATCGGCGTGGTCGGACAGGTCACGCCGTGGAACTACCCGCTGATGATGATGATCTGGAAGATCGCTCCCGCGCTAGCGGCGGGCAACACCGTCGTGCTGAAGCCGAGCGACACGACGCCCGCCAGCTCGACGCTGCTCGCCGAGATCTGCCAGGAGTTCCTGCCGCCCGGCGTGCTCAACGTCGTCACCGGCAACCGCGACACCGGCCGCGCGCTGGTCGCCCACCCGACGCCGCAGATGGTCGCGATCACCGGATCGGTGCGGGCAGGCATGGAGGTCGCCGGCAGCGCGGCGACCGACCTGAAGAAGGTCCACCTCGAGCTCGGCGGCAAGGCCCCGGTCATCGTCTTCGACGACGCCGACGCCGAGAAGGCGGCCGAGGCGATCGCGGGCGCCGGCTACTACAACGCCGGCCAGGACTGCACCGCGGCCACCCGGGTGCTGGCGGGGCCCGGCATCCACGACGACTTCGTCTCCGCGATCACCGAGCAGGCCCGCAACACCAAGACCGGCATGCCCGACGACGCGGACGTGCTCTACGGCCCGCTCAACAACGCCGACCAGCTGGCCAGGGTCGCCGGGATGGTCGACCGGCTGCCCGACCACGCCGCGGTCCAGGCCGGTGGCAGCAAGGTGGGCGACGCGGGCTACTTCTACGAGCCGACGGTGCTCTCCGGTCTCCAGCAGGACGACGAGCAGATCCAGACCGAGATCTTCGGCCCCGTCATCACCGTCCAGCGGTTCACCGACGAGGGCGAGGCGCTCCGCTGGGCCAACGGCGTGCAGTACGGGCTGTCCTCCTCCGTCTGGACCGCCGACCACGGCCGCGCGATGCGGATGAGCCGCAAGCTCGACTTCGGCGTCGTGTGGATCAACACCCACATCCCGTTCGTCTCCGAGATGCCGCACGGCGGCTTCAAGCACTCCGGCTACGGCAAGGACCTCTCCATGTACGGCCTCGAGGACTACACGCGCATCAAGCACGTCATGTCCTACATCGGGGAGTGACTCTTACCCCGACGTAGTACGCCGGAGCCGTCGCCGGACGGCACGGTCGGCGATGGGACCCAGCTCCTCGAACGCGGACAGCAGGTTCGCGAGCTGCTCGAGGGACGCGATCGCCGCGTTGGCGCCCTCCTCGTCGACGGCCTCGTAGAGCTCGAGACCCACGAACGACGCGCTGACCGCGCGCGCCAGGCCGGGGACGTCGACGACCCCGTGCAGCGGGGTCCTCTCCAGGAGTCGGTGCAGCACCCGTTCGACCTCAGTGACCCAGAGCGCCAGGCCTGCCGCGGTGGGATCGGCGAGGGCGGGGTGGGACTGCGCGCCCGCCAGCAGCTGGCCGAGGAGGGCGACGTTGCCGGCTTCGCGCTCCTGCGCGTGAAGGCGACGGGCGAGGACGACGAGCTCGGACAGGGAGCCGACGTCCTCGAGTGCCGCGCGGTACCTCTCGACGCGCGCCTCGGCGCCCCGCTGGCACGCAGCGGCGAGCAGGTCGTCGACCGATCCGAAGTGATAGAAGACCAGCGCCTGGTTGACCCCCGCCTCCGCCGCCACCGTGCGGGCCGAGACCCGTGCGATGCCCTGCTCGGCAACGGTGCGCAGCGTGGCGTCGAGGAGCCGCTCGCGGGCGTCGTGAGCGTGCAGGCGGTGTGGCAGGGCCTGTACCTCCCGGTCGCCCTGGCCGGGGTGATCAAGGGCGAAGTCACGGAGGAGTACGTCGTCGGAGCGCCGCTCCTCTGGTGCTACTACTTCGTGTTCGCGGCCGTGGTCGCGCTACCGCTCGCGCTCGTCGGCGTACCGGTCATCCACCTCGTCTGCCGCCACCACGCTTCGCAGGTCGTGCACGTCGTGGTCACCGGCCTGGTCAGCTTCGCTCTCGTGTTCGTGGTGCTGGGGCTGATGCTCGCGGCAGGGGGCGGACGCGACCTCCTCCCCTTCTTCACGGCGGCCGCGGCCGTCGTCGCGGCAGCGACGATGGTCGGCAGGGCCTCCGTCATCCCACTGGTGCGGCGGCGCCAGCGACCCGCCCGCGGTCTGTACGACTTCGAACGATCCAATTCACCCCGATGTGCACTCGGGCGTTCGTGAGTGTCATGGTGATGCCCGTCGCGGACGACGGTGTCCACGGTTCAGGCGAATGCCACATGGGGAATCCGGGCTGCTGGGACTGAGGTAGCGTGCCCACACCCAATCGGACGCGAAAGGCTAGACAGATGGTCGATGTGGAGCGGGTGCTCGACGAGGCGGGACTCACCAACACCTATGTTCGGGAGTACGTCACTCACTGGGCCGGGATCACCGGCGCCGAGAGGGTCGAGGTCGTCTCCGCGTCCGACGACGCACGTCTGGTCCAGGAGTCGCTCGACGCGGGCGAGCTGCTGCCGGCGGGCGAGGGCCTCTACTACTCGCGGTCCTACTTCAAGGACACCGCGCGCGCCGAGGAGCGCACCATCGTCGCCACGAGCAGCGAGTCCGACAAGGGCACCTACAACAACTGGCGGCCGTCCTCGGAGATGAAGCCGCTGCTCGTCGACCTGATGACCGGAGCCTCCGCCGGCAAGACGATGTACGTCATCCCCTACCTGATGGCGCCGAAGGGCTCCCCGCTGGAGAACTTCGCCGCGGGTGTCGAGCTCACTGACAACCGCAACGTCGTGCTCCAGATGATCCGCATGGCGCGGGTCGGCGTGGAGTACATCAACGACCTCGGCGACTCCTTCGTCAAGGCCGTGCACGTCACCGGCGACCTGGAGAACCTCGGCCAGGGCACGCCCGACGACAAGCGCTACTTCGTGACCGTCGCCGACGAGCGCACCATCCTGCACTTCGGTTCGTCGTACGGCGGCAACGCGCTGCTCGGCAAGATCGCCCACGGCCTTCGCCAAGGCTCCTACGACGGCTGGAAGAACGGCTTCCTGGTGGAGCAGTTCATGCTGCTCGGCATCACCGACAAGGAGACCGGCAAGAAGTACAACATCTGCGGTGGCTTCCCGAGCGCCTCGGGCAAGACCAACCTCGCGATGACGCTGGCGCCCGATGCACTCGGAGACCGCTACTACGTGGAGTTCTACGGCGACGACATCGCGTGGCTCTGGATCGGCGACGACGGCAAGCTGTACGGGATGAACCCGGAGAACGGCGTCTTCGGCGTCGCGAAGGACACCAACGAGAAGACCAACCCGACCGCGATCGACTCGATCGTCCCCGGCACCGGCGCCATCTTCACCAACGTGGCCTACAACGAGAAGACGCAGCAGGTCTGGTGGGAGGGTCGCGGCGAGAAGCCGACCGATCTCGACGGCTGGCTCGACTGGAAGGGCGACCGGATCGCCGACCGCGCCCCGGAGAACGCCGACGCCCCGTGGGCGCACCCCAACAGCCGCTTCACGACCACGCTGGCCAACGTCCCGAACGTCGCGGCCGACTTCGAGGACCCCGCCGGTGTCGAGATCCACGGCATCATCTTCGGCGGTCGCACCCGCGACCGCGAGCCGTTGATCCGCGCGATCGACGACATCGCCGAGGGCGTCTACGACGGCCTCACCCTGGGTGCCGAGGCGACCGCGGCCGCCGACGGACTCGAGGGCGTGCTCCGCTACGACCCGATGTCGATGCGTCCGTTCATGTCCTACCCCGAGGCCGACTACGCCGCGCACTGGCTCAAGGTGATCGGCGCCGCCAAGGAGAAGCCGATCTTCGCGCACGTCAACTGGTTCCAGCGTGGCGAGGACGGCCGCTTCCTGTGGCCCGGCTACCGCGAGAACCTCCGGCCGCTGCTGTGGCTGATGCAGCTGAAGTACGGCGAGGTCGAGGGTCAGCAGACCCCGGTCGGCATCATCCCGACCCGCGAGGAGCTCAACCTCGACGGCCTCGACGAGCAGGCGCTGGCCGACCTCGACACCATCCTCACGATCGACACCGCGCGCTGGCAGCAGGAGATGAAGTTCCGCGAGGAGCACCTCAGCCAGTTCGAAGGCCTGCCCGAGGAGATCTGGGCGGCCCACCGCCGGGTCGCCGACGCCCTCGACCAAGCGTAGGGACGCCGTACGCTCCGGGGATGTCGTATCCCCATGACCCGCACTCGCACGCGCGGCCGAACGAGATCGCGGTCCAGCACCTCGACCTCGACGTCACGGTCGACTTCGACGCCCGGCGGCTGACCGGCCGGGCGACGTACACCCTCGACCGGAGCACGCCCGGCGCGACGGCGGTCGTGCTCGACACGTGGGACCTCGACATCCGCTCGGTCACCGCCGCTGACGGCACTGCGCTGGAGCACGAGCTGGGAGAACCGCACCCCCTCCTCGGTCGTCCGCTGACGATCGTGGCCGGGAGCGCGGACACGGTGGTCGTCGACTACGCGACGGGCGAGGGTGCCCGCGCGCTCCAGTGGCTCGACCCGGCCCAGACGACGGGCGAGCGGTTCCTCTTCACCCAGTCCCAGCCGATCCTGGCGCGGTCGTGGATCCCGTGCCAGGACACACCCGCCGTCCGCCACACCTACCGGGCGACGGTGCGCGTGCCCCCCGAGCTGCTCGCGGTCATGAGCGCGGAGAACCCGACCGAGCGGACGGCCGACGGCGTCTACTCCTTCGCGATGCCGCAGCCGGTGCCGTCGTACCTCGTCGCGCTCGCCGTCGGCGACCTGGAGTTCCGCCCGCTCGGCGAGCGCGCGGGTGTCTACGCCGAGCCTGCGGTCGTCGATGCCGCGGCGTGGGAGTTCGCCGACACCGAGCGGATGATGGAGGCCGCCGAGCGCCTCTACGGGCCCTATCGGTGGGGGCGCTACGACCTGCTCGTGCTGCCGCCGAGCTTCCCGTACGGCGGGATGGAGAACCCCCGGCTCACCTTCGTGACCCCGACCCTGCTGGCCGGCGACCGCTCCCTGGTGACCGTCGTCGCGCACGAGCTCGCGCACTCGTGGTCGGGCAACCTGGTCACCAACGCGACGTGGGACGACATCTGGCTCAACGAGGGCTTCACCGTCTACTTCGAGACCCGGATCGACGAGGAGCTGTTCGGCGCGGACTACACCGCGATGCTGCTCCGGCTGGGCCGGCAGGCGCTCGAGACCGAGATCGCCACCCTCCCGGCCAGGGACACGTGGCTGTCGCTCGCCCTGGCGGACCGCGATCCCGAGGGCGGCCCGGACCTGGTGGCCTACGAGAAGGGCTCGCTTTTCCTGCGCATGATCGAGCACGCCGTCGGCCGCGAGCGGCTCGACGCGTTCCTGGCCGACTACTTCGACCGGTTCGCGTTCCAGTCGATGGACACGGCGACCTTCCTGGCACTCCTGCGCGCGGAGGTGCTGGAGCCGGCGGGGGTGGGGGAGTCTGACGTTCAGATCGAGGCGTGGGTCTACGGCCCGGGCGTTCCTACCAACGCGCCGGACCTCCCGTCCGACGCGTTCGACCGGGTGGACCGGCAGGCCGCTGCCCTCGTCGCGGGCACGGCGGCAGCCGACCTCGACACCGCAGGGTGGGCGCCGCAGCAGTGGGTGCACCTGCTGAGGGCGCTGCCGGCCGACGTGCCGCACCCGATCCTGGCCGACCTCGACCGGACCTTCGGCTTCAGCGGCCAGCGCAACATCGAGGTGCTCACCGCCTGGCTGGAGCTGGCGATCGGCAGTGAGTACGTCTGGAGTGCGGACGAGGCCGACGCTGCGGTGGCCGGGTTCCTCGCCCGGCACGGGCGCTCGCTCTACCTGCGCCGCGTCTACACGAAGCTGGCGGCGACCCCGCGCGGGCTGGAGCGGGCGCGCGAGATCTTCGCGTCGGCCGCAGCCGGCTACCACCCCGTGGCCCGGGCCGGTGTCGCCCGCATCCTCGACGCGGCCTGACGCGGCCTGACGCGGCGACGTCGTACGCTCCCGGCATGCGCGCGGTCACCTGTCACCAAGGGCAGCTCGAGGTCGAAGAGGTTGCCGACCTCACCCCGACGAGAGGTCAGGTGCTGCTCGATGTCGAGCGGTGCGGGATCTGTGGCTCCGACCTGCACGCGCGGCTGCACTGCGACGAGACCGCCGACGACGTCGCGGCGCTGGGGTACGACGACTTCATGCGCTCCGACCAGCGGGTCGTGATGGGACACGAGTTCGTCGGCACGGTCGCCGACTACGGTCCGCGCACCAGGAAGTCGTGGCAGGTCGGCACGAGGGTCGTCGCGCTCCCGGTGCTACGTGCTGGCGACTCGGTGCACCTGACCGGGTTGAGCGAGCGGGCGTCAGGTGGCTACGCCGAGCAGGTGCTGGTCACCGCCTCGATGGCGATGCGCGTCCCCAACGGGCTCGACGCCGAGCGGGCCGCGCTGACGGAGCCGATGGCCGTCGCGCTGCACGCCGTACGCCGTGGGCAGGTGGGCACCAAGGACACCGCGGTCGTCGTCGGGTGCGGGCCGATCGGGCTCGCCGTCATCCTGATGCTCAAGGCGACTGGGGTCCGGCACGTCATCGCCAGCGACTTCTCAGCCGGTCGCCGGGCACTCGCCGAGAAGTGCGGTGCCGACGTCGTCGTCGACCCTGCCGCGGATTCGCCGTGGAGCTCGTTCGAGGAGTCGCGGCGCTACCTGACCAGCCCGATCGCCCTGGCCGAGCTCGGCCTCGAAGCGATGGACAAGCTGCGCGCCGTACCCCTGCTGCCGTGGGCGCACGTCCTGCGCGCCGCCGAGAAGGCCGGTGCGACGCCCCGCGGCCCGGTCGTGTTCGAGTGCGTCGGCGTGCCCGGGATGATCGAGCACATCGTGTCGTCCGCGCCGCTGCTGTCCCGGGTCGTCGTGGTCGGCGTGTGCATGGGCGCCGACTCCTTCCGGCCGTCGATGGCGATCAACAAGGAGCTGGAGCTGCGGTTCGCGTTCGCCTACGACCCGAGCGAGTTCCACCAGACCCTTCAATGGATCGCATCCGACAAGGTCGACGTCGCGCCGCTCGTGACGGGGACCGTCGGTCTCGGCGGCGTCGCCGGAGCGTTCGAGGCGCTCGGCGATCCCGAACGGCACGCCAAGATCCTGGTCGACCCCGCCAGCGACGCCACCTCCGTCTGACCGCGACCCGTCGCATCTGCACGCCGACCCGTCGCGTCTGCACGCCGACCCGTCGCGTTTGAACGAGCCGGGTCAGCGTTGAGATGAGCCGGGTCGCGGTTGAGATGAGCCGGGTCACACCCGCTTGCCACTGGCAAGGAGCGGGCCCTAGGTTGCGGTGAAATGCTGCTTGCCAGTGGCAAGGAGTGAACACCGAGGAAGCCATGGGGAGCGGGATGACCGACGACGGAGGCGTCTCGGGGCTGGCGCGGTTCTCCGCGGCGCGGGCCGGCTGGGTGGTGCTGGCCTGGGTGGCGCTGGCGGCCGTCCTCAACATCCTGGTGCCGCAGCTCGAGGAGGTCGCGGCCCGCGACTCCTCGCCGGTGGTGCCGGAGCACGCCCCCTCGATCGTCGCTGTCGCCGAGATGGACGAGGCGTTCGGCAACGGAGGCAGCCAGAGCTTCGTCGTCATCGCGATGGAGCGGGACGGCGGTCTGGTGCCGGCCGACAGGAAGTACGCCGGTCGGCTCGCCGAGGTGCTGACGAAGGACGAGGAGAACGTGTCCTTCGTCCAGGACGTCCGGAAGGACCCGGAGCTGCTCGATCCCCTGACCAGCGAGGACGGCGAGGCCCGCTACCTCCTCGTCGGCATCACCGGGCAGACCGGCGCCCCGTCGTCGATCCGGCAGGTGACCGCCGTACGGGACGTGGTCGACGACCTGGCGCCCGCGGGGCTCACCACGGAGGTGACCGGGCCGACCGCCACCATCACCGACCTGGCCACCGAGACCGAGCACAGCGTGCTGCGGATCACGGTCGTCAGCATCGGCCTGATCGCCCTCCTGCTGTGGCTGATCTACCGCTCGTTCGCGGTGACGGCGCTGGTGCTGACCGTGGTCGGCCTCGGGCTCGGTCTGGCCCGTGCGGTGACGGCGTGGTGCGGCCTGGCCGGCGTCTTCACGGTCTCGACCTTCAGCGGCTCCTTCCTCACGGCGGTAGTGCTCGGTGCCGGCACCGACTACGCGATCTTCCTGGTGAGCCGTTACCAGGAGCTGCGGCGGGCAGGTGTCGAACCCCGCGAGGCGGCGGCGACCGCCGGCACCCGGGTCACCAGCGTGATCGTCGGCTCGGCGCTGACCGTGGTGCTCGCCTGCGGCTGCATGCTCCTCGCTGAGCTCGGGTTCTTCACCACGACCGGTCCGGCGATCGCGGTCAGCGTCGCGATCAACCTCGCGGTCGCGATCACGCTCACGCCCGCGTTGCTGGCGCTCGCCGGCAGCCGCGGCTGGTGCGAGCCGCGCGCGGAGCGGACCGGGGCGTTCTGGCCCCGGCTCGCCGGTGCGGTCGCGACTCGTCCGGGCCGGATGCTGTTGGTCGCCCTGGTGCCGCTGGTCGCGCTCGCGGCCCTTGCCCCGCTGCTCGACGTCAGCTACGACACCCGCGACTCCCAGCCCGACGACACCGAGAGCAACCGGGGCTACGCGCTGCTCGACCGGCACTACCCGGTCAACGAGATCCTGCCCGACTACGTGCTGATCCAGGCCGACCACGACCTTCGCAACGCGCGCGACCTGGCCCTCCTGGAACGTGCGGCGTCCGCGGCGGCGCAGGAGGAGGGCGTGGTGCTCGTCCGCAGCATCACCCGGCCCCTCGGCGAGCCGATCACCAAGGCAACAGTCGCCCGCCAGGCCGGCATCGTCGGCGTCCGCCTCGACCGGGCGTCCGACCGGGTCGGCGAAGGCGAGGAGGGCGCCCAGCAGCTCGCCGACGGGGCCGGACAGCTGGTGGACGGGGCCGACCAGCTCAGCGACGGCACCGGACGACTCGCCGAGGGTGCGCAGAGTGCCGTCGGCGGCGCCGACCGCCTGGTCAGCGGGACCGCCGAGCTCGAGTTGGGAGTACGGCGGCTGCTGGCCGGTGCCGACGACGCGGTCGCGGGCACGGGGCAGCTGGCGACCGGCATGCGCCAGCTCGCCCGCGGTCTGAGCACCGGGGCGGACCAGGTCCAGCTCGCGGTCGACGGCCTCGGACTCGCCTACGACGCGCTTCGCACCAAGAGCCTGACCTGCAACCTGGATCCCGCATGCCGCCAGGCTCGCGAGGGGATCCGACAGATCTGGGTCGCCGAGCGCGACCGGCTGTTGCCCGGTCTGCGGGACGCCGCCCGGGCCGCCGACCAGCTGGCCGACGGCACGGTCGGCCTCCAGGACGGCCTCCGCCGGCTGCGGGACGGACTCCGACTCGCGCGGGAGGGCGCGGACCGGCTCGCCGACGGCCAGCAGCTGTTCGCCGACCAGCTCGGTGGTCTCGCTGACGGGGCGGATCAGCTCGCCGACGGCGCCGACCAGCTCGCCGACGGCGCCGACCAGCTCGAGGGCGGCACCGAGGAGGTCGCCGCGTCCCTGCCCGAGCTGCGACAGGGACTGAGCCGCGCTGCGACGTACCTCCGCCGCACCGGCGCGGTCGCCAAGGATCCGGGCATCGGCGGGTTCTACCTGCCGCCGACCGCGCTCGAGGACGAGCGGTTCGCCGCGGCCATCGGGCTGTTCCTGTCCGACGACGGTCGCACGGCCCGGTTCGCCGTGCTCGGCGGCACCGATGCGTTCGACCACGAGGCGTCGGCCAGGACCGTCGAGATCCGCGAGACGATCGAACAGTCGTTCCACGACACCCGGCTCGACGACGCGGAGGTCAGCGTGACCGGAATGGCGGCGACCAACGCCGACCTCGCCCACTACTCCCAGTCCGACATGCGCGTGGTCGCGCTGGCCGCACTGATCGCGGTCTTCCTGGTACTGCTGGTGCTGCTGCGGAGCCTCGTGGCAGCCGCCGTGCTGATGGCGACCGTCGTCCTCTCCTACGCGTCGGCGATCGGGCTCTCGGTGCTGGTCTGGCAGCTGTCGCTGGGGCACGACATCGACTGGACGGTGGCCGCGGTGTCGTTCACGATCCTGGTCGCGGTCGGAGCCGACTACAACCTGCTGCTGACCAAGCGGATGCACGAGGAAGCACCCGATGGCTCGGCGGAGGGCATCGCCCGGGCGACCGCTGCAACGGGCTCCGTCATCACCTCTGCCGGCATCATCTTCGCCGCGAGTATGTTCGCGCTCATGGCCGGCAGCGTGACCACGATGACGCAGGTGGGCTTCACGATCGGCGCCGGGCTGCTGCTCGACACGTTCGTCGTCCGGTCGCTCCTGGTGCCGGCGATCGCGACTCTGCTGGGACCGCGGCTGTGGTGGCCCGGCGGGACGGCGGAGACAGCGTGAGCCGGCAGTCGACCGTCGATCTCCGGGCCCGGCTGCTCCGCGCGGCCGAGGCCGAGATCGCTGCGACCGGTCCCGCACGCGCCAGCCTGCGCGCGATCGCGCGCCGCTGCGGTGTCTCCCACCAAGCCACGGCGCACCACTTCGTCGACCGCGCCGGGCTGTTCACCGCGCTCGCCGCCGAGGGCCACGACCTGCTCCTGGAGGAGACGCAGGAGGCGATCGCCGCGGTACCGGTCGAGGGTGGTCAACAGGTCGCTGCGGCCGGGGCGGCGTACGTCGAATTCTCCCGCCGGCACGCCGCGCTCTTCGACCTGATGTACCGGCCCGACCTGCTTCGCAACGACGACGAGCGGCTCCTCGCCGCCCGGCTGGCGCAGCGTGAGCTGATGCTCGCGACCATCGCGGCGGCGCAGGCGCGGGGTTGGGGCGCCGACGTACCGACCGCCGAGCTCGCCACCCTCGGCTGGGCGGCGGTCCACGGCCTCGCGGTGCTGCAGCGCGACCTGGTCGTGTCGGCTGTCTATCCCGAGGTCGACCTCGACTCCATCCTGCGCCGGGTCGTCCACGTGCTCGACCAGCTGGGCTAGTCCCACACGGGTGTCGCGAGCGCGGTCTTCTCCGTGCGCCCGCGCAGCACCTTCGCACCGCACTTCTGCCACTGGGCGGCCGCGTCGGCGTCGCCCCGCTCGACCGCGGCGACGACGGTGTCCCAGGTCGCGAGCACACCACCGGGGACGTCCTTGGCGAGCTCGGTGAGGCGGGACGCGGAGTTCACGGCGTCACCGATCACGGTGTACTCGTAGCGCGACTCCGACCCCACGTTGCCGGCGACGACCGTCCCTGTCGCCACCCCGATGCCGGCGCCGATCTCCGGGAGCTCCTCCTCCAGCCGGATCGCCATCTCGCGGGCGGCCGCCAGTGCCGACGCGGCGTGATCCTCGTCGGGCACGGGAGCACCGAAGATCGCCAGCACCGCGTCGCCGATGAACTTGTTGACCAGACCTCCGCGCCGGTCCACCTCGTCCACGACGACGCCGAAGAAGCGGTTGAGCACGGCGACGACCTCGGCCGCGTCGTGGTCGGAGGCGTACGCCGTCGAGCCGACCAGGTCGACGAAGAGCACCGAAGCAACACGGGACTCTCCGCCGAGCTCGACCTCCCCGGTCTCGACCGCGGCCGCGGCAGCCGCGACCTCGTGACCGACGTGGCGACCGAACAGGTCACGCAGCTTCTCCTTCTCCCGTAGCCCACCGACCATCTGGTTGAAGCCGCTCTGCAACGCGCCCAGCTCGGTGCCGTCGTAGACGACCACGTCGACGTCGAGGTCCCCCTCCTCCACCGAGCGCAGCGCCTCGCGCACGGACATGATCGGGGCCACGACCGAACGGGCGTTGAGGTCGGTCAGCACGAACCCGAACGTCAGCACCGCGGTGCACACGACAAGGGTGACGACCGCGAGCTGGCGGAGGGTCGTCTCTCCCTCGTCGACGATGGCCAGGATGGCGGCGATCATCAGGCCGACGACCGGGACCGCGGTGCCGATCGCCCAGAAGATCACCATCCGCGGCCCGACGCCGACGAACCGCGCCTTCTGGTTCACCTCGGTGTCCGCGAGCGCCCGTGCCGCCACCGGACGGAGGGTGAACTCGGTCAGGAGGTAGGAGATGCCGGCCACCACGAGCGCACCGATGCCGACGGTGAGCCCGGTGGCCAGCGCGCGCTCGGGTTGGAGCACGATCGCGAGGACGGTGAACACACAGCTGCCGGCCAGCCACAGCGCGAGCTGCATCATCGTGAGCTGGAGCGGCACGTTCAGTGCCTGCCGTCGTTCCTTCTCCGTCGGCACCACGTCGGTGCCCAACGTCGCCCAGCGCAGCGCGCGCAGGCTGGTCGCCGTGCCCCAGATCACGCCGACGATCGCCGCGGTGACGACGTAGGCCGGCACCCCGATCGCCAGCGCGACCAGCATCGCGTCGTTGGGTTCCGGCGCAGGCACGGCGAAGTTGTTGACGACGAAGACGACGCCCGCGCCGAGCACGTTGGTGCTGACGAGGACCAGCGTGAGCAACAGCTGGATCCGGATCCGGAGGCGCCGCGGCTCCTGCTCGCGCGGCCCGAGGATGCGTGCGCCGAACGGGCTCCGCTTGCTCACGGGCGTCGGGCGCGGCATGGCTGCGAGCCTAGTGCTTGGATCGTGGCGTGAGATTCACCGATACCGAGATCACCGACGCCTACGCCGCGTTCCACGAGCAGGTCACGGGCTTCGTCGCCACCGGCAGCTGGGACGGCTACGCCGACCTGTTCACCCCCGACGCGGAGTACGTCGAGCACGCGATGGGCACGTTCCGCGGCCGCGAGGAGATCCGGGCGTGGTCGGTGCGCACGATGACGACGTACCCGGGACGGGTCATGACCGGCTTCCCGCTGAGCTGGCAGGTCGTCGACGCCGACGCCGCACGGCTGGTCTGCGAGGTGCGCAACCCGATGCCCGATCCGGGCGACGGCACCATGCTCGAGGAGCCCAACATCACGATCATGACGTACGCCGGCGACGGGCTGTTCTCCCGCGAGGAGGACGTCTACAACCCGCTGCGCTTCCACACCATGGCGATGGACTGGGCGCGGATCGCAGCCGCACACGGCAATGCGGACGACGACGCCCTGGCGTACCTGAACCGGTTCGGTGGTTGATCGATAGGACAGGATGGCGCCATGACCGGTGCTGCCAAGCGAGTCGCGCTCGAGGTGCTCGGCTGGGTGCTGCTCGTCGCCGGCATCGCGGCGCTGGTCCTCCCGGGTCCCGGGCTGCTCCTGATGTTCGCCGGTCTCGCGGTGCTGTCGCAGCAGTACGAGTGGGCCGAGCGCTGGGTCGAGCCGGTCCGGCTCCGCGCGCTGAAGGGCGCGGCCCAGAGTGTCGAGACCTGGCCGCGGATCATCTCGTCGACTGTCTTCTCCTTCGCGCTGATCGGCTGCGGAGTGCTGTGGATCGTCCGACCCGGTGCCCCCTCGTGGTGGTGGTTCGACGACGGCTGGTGGCTGCCCGGCGGCATCTGGACCGGGGTGACGCAGATCGTGTCCGGTCTGCTGGCCCTGGTGCTGATCGTCTACTCCTACCGGCGCTTCCACGGCAAGCCGCATGCCGTCGCGGCGCTCGAGGGCGAGATCCACGAGGCCGACGAGGAGCACCGGCAGCACCGACAGCACGACTGAAGCAGGGCACGGACCTGCAGCGACCCGTCGTACCCCAGGACTAGCCTCAGCCTCCGATGACCCTCCACCTCCACCGCGCTGCGCGCACCGACCAGCTCGCCGACCAGCTCGGCGCGCTGTTGGCGTCGCCGCTGGCCGACCCGTTCGCGGCCGAGGTGATCGTGGTGCCGGCGAAGGGGGTCGAGCGCTGGCTGTCCCAGCGGCTCTCGCACCGGCTAGGCACCGCGCCTGATCGCGGCGACGGCGTGTGCGCAGGGGTCGACTTCCGGAGCCCGCGCTCGCTGTTCGGGGTCGTCTCCGGGCGCCCCGACGACGATCCCTGGTCGGCCGATGCGCTGGTCTGGCCGCTTCTCCACGTCATCGATGCTGCCGTCGGCGAGCCGTGGGCGGCGACCCTCGCGCGGCACCTCGGCCACCACCTCGAGGGTGATGCGGGCGAGGTGCGGAGGGGGCGCCGGTTCGCGACCGCGCGCCGGCTGGCGGGCCTGTTCGCGTCGTACGCCGGACAAAGGCCGGAGTTGATCGCCGGCTGGGCTGCCGGTCTCGACACGGACGGCGCGGGCGAGCCGATCCCGGACGACCTGAGGTGGCAGCCCGAGCTCTGGCGTCGGCTCGCGGCAGCCGTCGAAGGACCGGACCCGGTTCGTCGGCAGGCGGACGCGATCGAACGGCTGCGCGCCGATCCCACGACGGTCGACCTGCCGTCGCGCGTCAACCTGTTCGGCCACACCCGGCTGGCCACGGGCGACCTGGCTCTGCTCGACGCGCTGGCCGCCGACCGCGCCGTCCACCTGTGGCTCCCGCACCCGTCGGCCGCGCTGTGGTCACGGCTCTCCGACCTCGCCGGGGTCGTGCCGCGCATCGAGGACCGGTCGCACCTGCAGGTCGGTCACCCGCTGCTCGCGACGCTCGGCCGCGACACCAGGGAGCTGCAGCGGACGCTGGCAACCGTGGCCTACGTCGACGAACTGCCGGCCGCCGAGCCTGGTGCGCCCGAAACCCTGCTCGGCTGGCTCCAGGCCGACCTCCGGGCCAACGCCCCGGGCCCGGCCGCGGCGCGCCAGCTGCGACCGGACGACCGGTCGGTCCAGCTCCACGCGTGCCACGGACCGGCCCGGCAGGTCGAGGTGCTGCGCGAGGTGCTGCTCGGCCTGCTCGCGGACGACCCGGACCTCGAACCCCGCGACATGTTGGTGATGTGCCCCGACATCGAGAGCTACGCCCCGTTGCTGTCGGCGGCGTTCGGCCTCGCCGACGTGGTGGGGCCGGAGGGCCACCCGGCCCACCGGCTGCGGGTGAGCCTCGCCGACCGGGCGCTCGACCAGACCAACCCGCTGCTGGCCGTGGTCGCCCGGCTGCTCGATCTCGCCGGCGGCCGGGCCGGTGTCGGCGACGTGCTCGACCTGGCGCACGCAGAGCCCGTGCGCCGGAGGTTCGGTCTCCGCGCCGACGACCTCGACCTGCTCGCGACCTGGGTCCAGCAGGCCGGAGTGAAGTGGGGCTTCGACGCGACGCACCGGGCGGAGTTCGGCCTCGACGACTACGACGACAACACCTGGCGGACCGGCCTCGACCGGTTGCTCACCGGGGTGGCGCTGTCCGACGACAGCGACATCATGCTCGGCGGGACGCTGCCCCTCGACGACGTCGGCAGCGGTGACGTCGACCTGATCGGGCGGCTGACGGAGCTCGTCGCCCGGCTCGAGGCGGTCACCGACCGGCTGGTCGGCACGCACTCCCTCGACCACTGGCTGCAGGCCATCGAGGACGGCGTCGGTGCGTTGACGGCAGTCCGGTCGACCGACTCCTGGCAACTCGGGCAGGTGCAGCGCGAGCTCGACGGGCTGCGCTCCGCCGCCGGGGTCGACGTGGACCTCCGGCTCCCCGACGTGCGCGCGATGTTCTCCGACCGACTCGCCGGCCGGCCCACCCGCGCCAACTTCCGCACCGGAGTGCTGACGGTCTCGACGCTGGTGCCGATGCGGTCCGTGCCCCACCGGGTGGTCTGCCTGCTCGGCCTCGACGACGGGATCTTCCCGCGCGTCGGCGTGACCGATGGCGACGACGTGCTGGCCCGCCGGCCGTTGACGGGCGAGCGCGACCCGCGAAGCGAGGACCGGCAGCTGTTGCTCGACGCCGTGCTCGCCGCGACCGACACCCTCGTCATCACCTACACCGGCGCCAACGAGTACACCGGCCAGGGCCGGTCGCCGGCCGTGCCCGTCGGAGAGCTGCTCGACGCGCTCGATCTCACCGCCACCACCGGCGATGGGCGGCAGGTCTCCCAAGCGATCACGATCGCCCACCCGTTGCAGCCGTTCGACCGGCGCAACCTCACGGCGGGGTGCCTGGTACCCGACGTGCCCTTCGCATTCGACCGGTTCGCCCTGGCGGGTGCTCGCGCGGTCGAGCGGGAGCGCGACGAGGTGCCGCCGTTCCTCGCGGGCGCGCTGGCGCCTCCCGATCCCGGGGATGTCGCCCTCGACGACCTGGTCGACTTCTTCGGCGGTCCGGTCAAGGGCTTCCTGAAGCAGCGGCTCGGGATCGCGCTGCCTCGCGAGGACGAGCCGGTCGACGACCGGATCCCGATCACGCTCGAGCCGCTGGAGGAGTGGGCGGTGGGCGACCGGGTCCTCGGCGACCTGATGCGTGGCCACCATCCCGACGCCGCCGTCGAGCGGGAGCGTCGCCGCGGCGTCGTACCCCCGGGCGAGCTCGGCGAGCGCACCCTGCAGAAGGTCGTCGGCCGCGCGCGGCCGCTCGCGGCCGCAGCACTCACCCATATCGGCAGCGCACCGAGGGCGGTCGATGTCGACGTCGACCTCGGGGACGGACGCCGGCTCCGCGGGACCGTCCCGGAGCTGTACGGCGACCTGCTGGTGCGGGTCAGCTACTCCCGGCTCGGTCCCAAGCACCGGCTGCAGTCGTGGGTCAAGCTGCTCGCGCTCGTGTCGAGCGACGAGGACCGTCCGTGGCGGAGCCTCACGCTGGGCCGGCCGGAGGGATGGGGACGTGCCGACCTCGACGCGTCGCGGCTCGGCCCGCTCGACCACCGGGCGCACGCGTGGCTGCGAGACCTGGTCGCGGTCCGCGACGAAGGACTCGTTGCGCCGCTACCGCTGCCGCTCAAGACGTCGCTGCAATACGCCCGCCACCGGCGCACGCAGATGGCTCCGGAGGTCGCGCTCGACAAGGTCGGCTTCCTCTGGCGCAAGGACGGGAAGTTCCCCGGCGAGGTCGCCGACGCCGAGCACGTCCTCGTGTGGGGCGAGCGCTCGCCGTTGCCGGGTGCGTCCGGTCCGGGTGAGGGCGCGGAGAGGTCGCGGCTCGGTGCCCTCGCGATGCGGGTCTGGGACCCCCTCCTCGAGAGCGAGGTGGGGAGCTGGTGAGCGAAGAGCTGCACTCCTTCGACCTGACCGGGCCGCTGCCGACCGGCACGACCCTGCTCGAGGCGAGCGCCGGCACCGGCAAGACGTTCACCGTCGGCGCCCTAGTTGCGCGCTACGTCGCGGAGGGTGTCGCGACCCTCGGCGAGATGCTCGTCATCACCTTCAGCCGCGCCGCGACCCAGGAGCTGCGGGCGAGGGTGCGGGAGCAGCTCACCGCTGCCGAGCGGGTCCTCGCCCGGCAGCTGGCGACCGGCGACGCCATCGCGGAAAACGAGCTGCTGGCCCACCTGCTCGACACGGACCCCCGTGAGCTCGCGGCTCGCCACGAGCGCCTGCGCGACGCGCTCGCCGCGTTTGACAGCGCGACGATCGCGACCACGCACCAGTTCTGTCACGTGGTGCTGCGCTCCCTCGGCGTCGCCAGCGAGAGCGACACGACCGCCACTCTGGTGGAGTCGCTCGATGAGCTGGTGCTCGAGGTGGTCGACGATCTCTATCTCGCCGACAACGGCCGGCGCGACGGGGTCCCGCCGATCGACCGCGCGACGGCAGCCGCCATCGCTCGCGACGTGGTCACCCACCAGAACGTCGATCTCGCCCCCACCGACGAGTCGCACCCGCTGGCCGCGGCGCGGGCCGACCTCGCGCGCCGGGCGCGGAGCGAGGTGGAGCGGCGTAAGCAGCGCCTCGGCATCCAGTCGTACGACGACCTGTTGGCTCGCCTGGCCGAGGCGCTCACCCACGACGACGCGCCGGCGCGGGCGCGGATGCGCAACCGGTGGCGGATCGTGCTGGTCGACGAGTTCCAGGACACCGACCCGGTGCAGTGGCAGGTCCTCGAGCGCGCCTTCCACGGCCACTCCACCTTGATCCTGATCGGCGACCCGAAGCAGGCGATCTACGGCTTCCGCGGCGGCGACGTCGACACCTACCTCGCTGCGGCGGCCGCGGCGAGCAGCCGCTACACCCTGGCGACCAACCGTCGCTCCGACGGCGCTCTGGTGGCCAGGCTCGACGCCGCCCTCGGCAACGCGGGGCTCGGCAGCCCGGACATCGTCGTCCACCCGGTCGTCGCCTTCCACCAGGAGTCCCGGCTGGCGGGTGCGCCGCACCCAGCACCGTTCCGGGTGCGGCGGCTGCCCCGCGGAGACCTCAAGCAGAACAACGGCGTGGTGTCGTGGTGGGCTGCTCGCGACCGGATCGCCGACGACCTCGCTGGCGACGTCGCCGAGCTGCTCAGTAGCGGCGCGACCTGGTGCGGCGCTCCGCTGGAGGCCCACCAGGTCGCCGTGCTGGTCGCAGACCGCGGCCAGGGTGAGCGGATCCAGGCGGCGCTCCAGCGGCGTGAAGTACCGGTCGTCCTGAACGGCGGCGGAGACATCTTCCTGACCCCGGCAGCCGACGAGTGGCTGACGTTGCTGAAGGCGCTCGACGCTCCGCACCGACCGACGCTCGTGCGGTCCGCCGCGCTCACCTGCTTCTACGGCCACGACGTCCGCGGGATCGTCGCGCACGGCGACACCCTCACCGGCGAGGTCGCCGACGAGCTCCGTGACGGCGCGATCCTGCTGCGCACCCGCGGCGTCGCTGCGCTGGTCGAGACCTTCGAGGAACGCGGCATGAGCAATCGCATCCTCGGCCGGCGCGGCGGCGAGCGGCTGCTCACCGACATCCGTCACCTCGGGCAGTTGCTCCACGACCGCGCTGTCCGGGAACGGCTCGGCCTGACCGCCCTCCTCGAGTGGCTTCGCGACGAGCGGCTGCGTACGGCCGCCGGCGAACGGCCGCGCCGGCTCGACTCCGACGCGAAGGCGGTGCAGATCGTCACCATCCACGGCAGCAAGGGCCTCGAGTACCCCGTCGTCTACCTGCCCTACGCCTTCAACTACTACGAGCGACCGGCGACGACCGCTCTCTTCCACGACCGCTCGGTCGCGGGCGTGCTGCGGCGGGTGATCGACGTCGGTGGCAGTGGCCGTCAGTGGGCTGGGAGCCTCGCCGCCCACCAGGCCGAGGACGCCGGCGAGGACCTGCGCAAGCTCTACGTCGCGCTCACCCGCGCGCAGTCGCAGGTCGTGACGTGGTGGGCGCCGGCGGACGGCACGGAGCGCGGAGCGCTGACCCGGATCCTCTTCGGCCGCCGCCCGGGTGATCGCGAGGTGCCGCCGTCGGCCCTCGTCCATCCCGACGAGCGGGCCGCGCACATCCTCGGTCTGATCGAGACCCAGTACGGCGGCCCGGCCGCCGAGGTCGCCGAGGCTGCCACCACCCGGCTGGGCGCACCCGGGAGCGACGACCAGCCACTGGCGGCCCGGGCATTCGGGAGGGCGATCGACACCGAGTGGCGGCGTACGTCGTACTCCGGGCTGATCCGGGTCGAGGAGCAGGCGATCGCGACCAGCGAGCCGGAGGTGCCTGGCAAGGACGACGAGCCGGGGGAGGACGACGCCGAGGAGCTGCCGACCGACACCGGGGTCGACGTGGACGACCTTGCCGAGATGCCGTCGCCGATGGCAGACCTGCCGGCCGGCGCCGGCTTCGGGTCGCTGGTCCACGCGATCCTCGAGCACGCCGACCCGGAAGCGCCCGATCTGGGCGTCGAGCTCCGGGTGCGAGCCGCGGAGCAGCTGAGGTGGTGGCCGTCGGAAGCGACTCCCGACGAGCTCGGCGCCGCCTTGCTGCCGATGAACTCCACCTCCCTCGGGCCGCTCGCTGACGGGCTCACGCTCGCCCAGATCCCGCTGCGCGACCGGCTCCGCGAGCTCGACTTCGAGATCCCGCTCGCCGGCGGCGACCTCACCCGCGGTCTGCCGGGAGGCGGTGACGAGGCGCGGCTGCGCGATCTCGCGCCGGTGCTGCGTGCGCATCTTGCGGCAGGCGACCCGATGGTCGCCTATGCCGACAAACTGGAGCTGCCACCGCTGGCGGACCAGGCGCTCCGTGGCTACCTGTCCGGCAGCATCGACGTCGTGCTCCGGCTGCCCTCGGGGCGGTTCGTGGTCGTCGACTACAAGACCAACCGGCTCGGTGAGGTGGGCCGTCCGGTGACCGCGGCCGACTATGCTCCGGCCCGGCTGGCCGAGGCCATGCTCCACTCGCACTACCCCCTGCAGGCGCTGCTCTACTCGGTGGTCGTCCACCGGTACCTACGCTGGCGACTGCCCGGCTACGACCCTGACACCCATCTCGGCGGTGTGCTCTACCTCTACGTCCGCGGCATGTGCGGTCCGGAGACGCCGGAGGTCGATGGCGACCCGTGCGGCGTGTTCAGCTGGCAGCCGTCCGCCGCTCTGGTGCTCGCCCTCTCCGAACTCCTGGACGGTGTGCGATGACTGAGCTGTTCGAGGTCGAGGAGCGCGACGACCACCGGATCGCCGCCGGTGCCACGGGCCTGCTCGCCACCTTCAACCAGGGCGGGCTGCTGACGGCAGCCGACGTGCACGCGGCGGCCCGGATCTGTGCCCTTGCCGGCGAGGACGACCCGCAGGTCGCGCTCGCGGTCGCGGTGACCGTGCGCGCCGCGCGGCACGGGTCCGTCTGCGTCGACCTCGCCGACCTGGCAGCGAGCGAGGGTGCCGAGGACCTGCCGTGGCCCGACCGGGACGATTGGCAGACCGCCGTCACCGCCAGCCCACTGTCGAGTGCCGGGGTGCTCCGCCGCGAGGGCGCACTGCTCTACCTCGACAGGTTCTGGCGCGAGGAGGGGCAGGTCCGCGACGACCTGCTGCGCCGGATCGCTGCGCCGCCGCCGGTGGTCGAGGAGGCGGTGCTCGCGACGACGGCCGGTCGCCTGTTCCCGGAGGGGTACGACGAGCAGCGGACCGTTGCGCTCGCCGCCGCCCGCCAGTGGACCACCGTGCTCACCGGCGGTCCCGGCACCGGCAAGACCACGACCGTGGCCGGCCTGCTCGCGCTGCTGACCGGACAGGCCGACCGCCCGCTCCGCGTCGCCCTCACCGCGCCCACGGGCAAGGCGTCGGCGCGCCTGCAGCAGGCGGTCGAGGAGGCGCAGGCGGAGGACCGCTTCACCGATGCCGACCGCGACCGGCTGACCGGGCTCACGGCGTCCACCCTCCACCGACTGCTGGGGTGGATGCCGGGTTCGCGCAACCGGTTCCGTCACCACCGTCGCAACAAGCTGCCCCACGACGTGGTGGTGGTCGACGAGACCTCGATGGTCTCGCTGACGATGATGGCGCGACTGCTCGAGGCGGTGCGTCCCGATGCGCGCCTCGTCCTCGTCGGTGATGCCGACCAGCTGGCCAGCGTCGAAGCCGGAGCCGTGCTCGCCGACCTGGTGCAGGGCCTGGCCCATCGAGCGCCAGGTGCGGTGACCGGCCTCCGCACCACCCATCGCTTCGGCGAGAGCATCGGCGCGCTGGCCGAATCGCTGCGCCAGGGCGATTCCGACCGGGTGCTCGCGCTGCTGACCGAGGGCGAGGAGCGGGTCAGCCTCCACGACCCCGTCGAGCACGCCGAGACACTCCGCGCCCGGCTGCTCGAGCACGCGCTCGCCGTACGCGCTGCCGCCGTGGCGGGCGACGCCGACGGGGCGTTGGCGGCCATGGACGCACACCGCCTGCTCTGTGCCCATCGCGACGGTCCGTACGGCGTCGCCCATTGGAACCGGCTCACCGAGCGCCTGCTCTCCGACCATGACCAGGGCGTCTGGCAGGAGTGGTACGCCGGCCGGCCGATCCTGGTCACCGCCAACGACTACGGCCTCGGGCTGTTCAACGGCGACACCGGCGTGGTCGTGCGCGAGGGCGACCGGCTCCGCGGCGTGATCGCCGGCGTCGGGAGCGACCTGCGGCTCGCGACCGCTCGCCTCGGCGCGGTCGAGACGCTGCATGCGATGACCATCCACAAGAGCCAGGGCAGCCAGGTCGGCGAGGTGACGCTGCTGCTCCCGCCCGAGGACTCGCCGCTGCTCACCCGCGAGCTGTTCTACACAGCAGTCACCCGCGCCAAGCAGCGGGTCCACGTCGTCGGCACGCAGGAGGCGGTCGTCGCCGCGGTCGAGCGGCGTGCCCAGCGCGCGACCGGTTTGATCCAACGGCTCGCACAGGACTGACCTCGTACCGCTGCCTGGCCAGGAAACCGCGCGGCAACCTCCGGCAAGTAGCCTCACAGGCATGCCGTTCCTCCTGCGTGTCGAGCTGCCCGACGTCCCGGGGTCCTTGGGCAGGGTCGCGACCGCGATCGGTATGGCGGGCGGCGACATCGACGCGATCGAGATCGTCGAGAAACGCGACGGCGTCGCGCTCGACGACGTGCTGCTCGAGACCGCCGAGGGCACCATGCCCGACTCGATCGTCTCGGCGTGCAACGGCATCGACGGCGTGAACGTGGTCTGGGTCAGCCGCTACCCGGCCGGCGGCAACCTGGTGCTCGACCTCGAGGCGGTCGAGGAGCTGACCGTCGCGCCGGCCGACGCGCTCCACAAGCTGGTCGACCTGCTGCCCCGGACCTTCCGGTCCGACTGGGCGGCGCGGGTGCATCGTGCGAAGGGCGTCGTGCACGGCACCAGTGCCGCGCCGGACGAGTTCGACTTCGTCGACCTCGAGGGGCCCCGCCGGCTGGAGGCCGAGACCGACGACGACGTCACCCTCTATGCGGCCGCGCGGCTCGACGGCAACGAGATCGTCGTGATCGGGCGGCGCGGCGGTCCGGAGTTCGTCGACTCCGAGATCGCCCGGCTCGGGCACCTGACCGGCCTCGCCGTCACGATCGCCGGCACCTGACCTCACGGGAATGCCGGCCCGGGGTGCGGGCATTGGGACAGGTATGACGGATCTCCTCGAAGGTGAGTACGAGCCCAGCGCGGCCCAGTGGGTGCGCGACCAGGTCGCGACGTACGAGGCGACCGGCGGCAAGGAGGGCAACATCCTCAGGGGCCGTGCGGACTGGCCGATCGTGGTCGTCACCTCGCGCGGCTCCAAGTCCGGCAAGCTGCGCAAGAACCCGGTGATGCGGGTGGAGAAGGACGGCGTCTACGTCGCCATCGCGTCGTACGGAGGCGGCCCGCGCAACCCCACCTGGGTCGCCAACTTCCTGGCCGACCCGGTCGTCCAGCTCCAGGACGGTCCGGAGCCCGCGCTCTACCGCGCCCGTCTGGTGGAGGGCGACGAGCGGCAGCAGTGGTGGGACCTCGCGGTGGCCACGTGGTCGACGTACGCCACCTACCAGGAGAAGACCGACCGCCAGATCCCGGTGTTCGTGCTGGAGCCGATCAGCGACTGATCGCCTCGCCAGCGATGAGTACGGCGGTCCCGACCAGTCGGCACCGCCATGAAAACGCTGTTCCCCGCCTTCCGTGTGAGCGACCTGGACGTCGCACTCGGGTTCTACACCGCCCTCGGCTACGACGTCGTCGGCAACATCGACGTGGGTGGGGGGACGCGGCTGGCGATGCTGGCGCTCCCCGAGGAGCCGGACGTCTCGCTCGAGCTGGTGCACCGCCCCGCGGACGGTCGTGTCGATCCGGGTGGCTTCGATCACCTGGCCGTGCAGGCCGACGACCTCGACGCCACCCGGGAGCGGCTGCTGGCGCGCGGGCTTCGGCCTTCCGACGTCGAGCTTCCCGGCGGGCTCGATGGACCGCGGACGGCGTGGCTGGTCGATCCCGACGGCTACCGCATCGAGCTCGTCCAGTGGCCACTCGGCCACCCGGTGGGGATGACCCGCGCCGACTTCACAGACCAGCCCTCGTGACCAGGGGGAACAAGCGATGACGCCGATCCGCCTGTACATGTCGATGTCGCTTGACGGCTTCATCGCCGGCCCCGACGACCGCCCGGGTCAGGAGCTCGGCCGCGGGGGAGGCCGGCTCTTCAACTGGCTCGACGACCGGAACGAACCCGGGATCAACGGCCAGGTGTACGCCGAGGCCCTGGCGACCGGTGCCGTGATCTCCGGTCGCCGCACCTTCGAGCTGGCCGGCCGCTGGGGCGGCGACCACCACGACGGGGTGCCGATCAACGTGCTGACCCGTTCCGTCGACGACGGCGACGAGCCGCCGGGCTCCGCGCGCTTCTACACCGATGTCGCAGCGTGTGCCGCGGACGCTCGAGCCGCCGCCGGCGATGCCGCCGTCATGGTCCACGGTGCCGGCGCTGCGCAGGCGCTGCTGCGCGCCGGTGAGCTCGACGAGATCGAGCTGCACCTTGTACCGGTCCTGCTCGCCGGAGGCAGGCGGCTGTTCGACAACCTGGACGACCGCACCGAGCTGGAGCTGGTCCGCCACCTCGAAGGGCGGGACGCCACCCATCTGCGGTACCGCGTCCGTCACGCAACGGCCCGGGAGGGCTGATCCCGGGTCTCCTCGGTAGCCTCCCCGCATGAGCGCGATCGAGGGTGTGTCGGAGACGTTCGACCCGGCGGCGTGGGACGAGGTGCCTGGCTTCGAGGGCCTGACCGACCTCACCTACCACCGCGCCAGGGCGCACGGCACGGTCCGGATCGCGTTCGACCGGCCGGACGTGCTCAACGCGTTCCGCCCGCACACCGTCGACGAGCTGCTCCGCGCGCTGGAGCACGCGCGCACCTCTGCCGACGTCGGCTGCGTGATCCTCACCGGCAACGGCCCGTCGGCGAAGAACGGCAAGCGGAGCTTCTGCACCGGCGGTGACCAGCGGATCCGGGGCAAGGCGGGCTACCAGTACGAGGAAGTCGACGCGGGGGTCTCGACAGGCTCGACCAGCGAGTCGACCGGCGCGGAGGAGCCGAGCCCGATCGACAAGGCGAAGCTGGCCCGGCTGCACATCCTCGAGTGCCAGCGGCTGATCCGGTTCATGCCGAAGGTCGTCGTGTGCGTCGTACCCGGCTGGACCGCCGGCGGCGGCCACTCGCTGCACGTGGTGTGCGACCTGACCCTGGCCAGCGCCGAGCACGCGCGCTTCAAGCAGACCGACGCCGACGTCGGGTCCTTCGACGGTGGCTACGGGTCGGCGTACCTCGCCCGCCAGGTCGGCCAGAAGTACGCCCGCGAGATCTTCTTCCTCGCCGAGGAGTACGACGCCGCCGACGGCATGCGGATGGGCACCGTCAACCGCGCGGTCCCGCACGCGGAGCTCGAGGCCACCGCACTCGAGTGGGGCCGGATCATCAACGGCAAGAGCCCCACCGCCGTGCGGATGCTGAAGTACGCCTTCAACCTCCCCGACGACGGCCTGGTCGGCCAGCAGCTCTTCGCCGGTGAGACCACCCGCCTCGCCTACATGACCGACGAGGCCCAGGAGGGCCGCGACCAGTTCCTCGAGAAGCGCGAGCCCGACTGGTCGCCGTACCCCTGGTACTACTGACTCGGCTGTTACCGCAGGACGCACACTGTTCATGGCCCCGTTCTTTGCGGGCCGGCCAGCCCTTTCCTGAGCGTTCCCCTGCGAATGCGACGTTGACGTCGTGCCGGCGCTAGGGGGGTCGCTGTCGACCCGAGGCCGGGATTCGTCTGTTCGTCGGAACGCAGCTTCTCACGGCCCGCTGGTGACAGCCCGACCTCCGCGATTCCTGGTCTGGGTGAGTGCGGGTGTCGTCGCGGCAGGCGTCACCATGAGCGTGGTGGGCGCGCTGCGCACGGGGATCTCCTGGGACGAGCCGTTCCACGTGATGCGACTCCGCAACCTCTTCGAGCACGGCTGGTTCAGCGTCGACTGGTCCACCGATGCCGGTGGTTCGATCGCGGGCGACAACAACACGCTCGTCTACGGACCGGTCATGATGCTCCTGCTCCACGGCCTCTGCGTTCTTGTGGGGGTCGAGGACTGGAACGCGGTCGCGACCAGCCCGACGGCGTACGACGTGCGGCACCTCGGCGTTGTGATCATCGGCCTGGTCGGTACCGCCGCAGCCAGCGGCATCACGCGGATCCTGCTCCGGTCGTGGAGCTGGGCCGCGGTCACGGCTGGGGTGCTGTTCGCACTGCCCATGTGGACCGGCCACGTCATGTTCAACATCAAGGACGTTCCTGTCGCGAGCGGCTACACCCTCATGACGCTGGCGCTGCTCGCCATGGTCACGCCGACGCAAGCACGTCGATCCTGGCGCGTCACCGGACTCGTCCTCGGAGCGGTGCTGATGGTGGGCACGCGGCCGGCGATGTGGTCGGCGCTGGTGCTGGGCGTGGCCATCGTGGGATGCGGCTGGATGGTGATCCGTCGCTCGCGAGCTGCCGAGGGCGAGGTGCGACCGGCGTGGGGCGAGGCGCTCACCGGCTTGGCAGCTGCCTGGGCGATCCTCGCCGTGATCTATCCGAATGTCTTCGCGCACCCGTCGATGCTCCTGCGATCGGCCAGTCAGTCCGCGAGCTTCCGGGAGAACGATGCCTGGGGCTACCTCTACATCCCCTTCCACCTCGCCGCACAGTTCCCACTGCTGCTCCAGGGGTTGGCGGCGATCGGGTTGTGGGTCGCCATCCGGGCCGCGCTGCGGCGACAGGATCGCGACCCAGTGTTGTCGACCCAGCTCACACTGGTGCTGGCACAGGTGTTGGCATTGCCGTTGCTCGCCTTCGCGAAGAACTCCGACCTCTACAACGGCCTCCGACAGCTTCTGTTCGCCTCACCGGCCTGGGCGGTGCTCGTCACCCTCGGGATGGCGCACCTGCTCGGATGGGCCGTTCATCGGACCCGTCTGGTCGGTGGGATCGCGGCCCTCTCGCTCGTCCTGCCGGTAGCCGACCAGGCCACGCTCTTCCCCTACCAGTACACCTACTTCAACCCTGCCCTCGACGCGACCGGGGCGCACGTCGACTCCGACTACTGGCGCACGAGCGTTCCCGAGCTGCTCCCGGCAATCCCGACCGACGGTCAGGTCATCTGTGGCCCGACCCGCTCGACCCAGATCGGACAATCCCCTGCCGATGACGAGGAGGCCACGATCGCGGGCCGCTACTCCTCCGACAGCAGCGTCGACTGCCGGGTCGACCCGCTTGGTCCGCTCTCCTCGCCCTGGACCGCGCTTGGGCTGCCGCTCGGCGACACGCTGCCGCGCGACGAGTTCTACGTGGTGATCGACCGGGACCACGCCTTGCCCAGCAACTGCACGCAGCTGGCGTCGGTGACCCGGCATCGCCACTGGCGCCAGGTATCGATGACCTACCTCGCGCGCTGTCGACTCGCTCCGAGCCCGATCGGCGACGGCGTGGCGTTCGTGCGCCCAGAAGGCGAGAACATGGCACCCGCGCTGTGGGCTTACGCACCCGAGGGTTGGGTGATGCGCGAGACCGCGAGCGCGATCGACGCGGCGGGCCCTTCCGCGAGCCTCACCTTCCGCGCGCCGGAGGCCTGCCGGCGACGAGCGTGTGCTCTGGAGCTCCGTGGCGAGGCTGGGCCGGACCTGGGTGTCGCCCTCAACGACGTGCCGGTGCCCGTCGACGTGAAGGCGGACGAGGTCACCGTTCCTCTGCCGGCGGGTGTCACCGCCGCCTGGGTGACCTTCACGAGCACGACCGGCGCGCCACTCGGCCTCCGGGTTCACACCATCCGAGTGATCCCGACCGGGGTCGGCTAGGAGACGCCGTATGTCCACCAACCTGTGGGTCGTCGTACCGGCCCTCAACGAAGCAGAGAACCTGGCCCTCGTGGTGCCACGGATCCTCGACGCGCTCGAGCTCGTCGACATGGAGGGCCACGTGGTCGTGGTCGACGATGGTTCGACGGACAAGACCCGCGAAGTGGTCGCCGATCTCGCGGACCGACACTCGGCGGTTCGCCTGCTGTCGCTGGGCCGCAACATGGGCAAGGCCACCGCGTTGCGCCGTGGGTTCGACGAAGCGCTGCTCGAGGGCGCCGAGGTCGTCGTGATGATGGACGCCGACGGACAGGACGATCCGGCTGAGCTGCCACTCCTCCTCGACCGGCTCGCCGACGGCGCCGACCTCGTCACGGGCGCACGAACCGTGCGCAACGACCGGTTCGTGAAGCGGAACACGTCCAAGCTCTACAACGCGGCCACAGCACGTCTGTCGGGTGCCCCGGGCAAGGACTTCAACTCCGGGTTCAAGGTGATGCGAGGTGAGGTTGCCCGCAATGCCTCCCCGATGCTGTACGGCGAGCTCCACCGGTACCTCACGGTGGTGGCGCACTGGCTGGGCTACCGGGTGGCCGAGGTCAGCGTGCAGCACCACGAGCGCTTGCACGGCAAGACGAAGTACGGGCTCGCCCGGTTCTGGCGCGGCTTCGTCGATCTGATGACCGTGCGGTTCCTGATGACCTATGAGAGCCGGCCCTCACACCTGTTCAGCGGGCTCGGCATGGCCAGCATGGCCGCCGGCGGGCTCGCCCTCGCCTACCTGTTCGCCGAGAAGGTGGCCGGGGCGGAGATCGGTGGTCGGCCCCTGCTCATCGCAGGCGTGGTTCTGGTGCTCGGCGGGCTGCAGTTGGTGCTGTTCGGGCTGCTGGCCGAGCTGCAGGTCTACTCCCGGCAGCGCGAGCGGGCGTGAGACCGCCGCCGCGCCCGCTGGTGGCGGTCGCGCTCCTCGTCCTGGCCGTCACGACGGTGCTCGCGATCCTCGGAGCACTCGAGACGGGCGTCAGCACGGACGAGCCGATCCACGTGATGCGGTTGCGCAACTTCTTCGACACCGGCTGGTACGCACTCGACTGGGACTACTCGGGCGCAGGCCCGGGCGGTGAGGGGACCAACACCTACGTCTACGCCCCGGTGACGATGCTCCTCCTCCACGGCTGGTCGGTGCTCTGGGGTGTCGAGGGATGGCACGAGGTGGCCACGACGTCCCATGCGTACGACGTCCGTCATCTCGGCGTCGTCGTCATCGCGCTGGCCGGACTCGCGGCGGTGGCGGCGGTCGGACGGGTCGTGCTGGGAAGCTGGCGATGGGGTGTCGTCGCCGCCGCAGTGCTGGCCGCGACCCCGCTCTGGACCGGGCACGCGATGTTCAACGTCAAGGACGTCCCGGTCGCCACCGGACACACGCTTGTCACGCTGGCGCTGGTGCTTCACGTGCGCGAGAACCCGACGCGCCCGTCGGTCCGGGTCGCCCGCTCCGGCTGTCTCGTGGCGGGTCTCATCCTGACCCTGGGCACGAGACCGGGCATGTGGGCCGGTATCGGCGTGGTCCTGGCCGTCTCGATCCTGGCCGTCCTGCTCGTTTCGGCAACGCGGCGCACTGCGGCGGTCACCCTCGCCGAGCTCCTCCTGGCCTGCGGTGCGGCCGCGGGGGCTCTCGTAGCGATCTACCCGAGCCTGTTCGGCTCCCCCCTGCGGGCGCTACCTCGCACGAGTGAGGCCTCGTCGAGCTTCCGCGACGGCCGGACGTCCGACCGGTTCTACGTGCTCCGGCACCTGGTCGAGGATCTGCCGACGCTGCTCACCGTGTTCGCCCTGACCGGCACCGTCGTCGCGATCGCGGCCTTGCTGCGCCGCGGTCGCCCGGACCGGGTCACCGCCGCGCGGCTGGCGCTGGTCGGCGCTCAGGCGTTCACCCTCCTCGTCGTCGCGGTCGCGCTGGGCTCGGATCTCTACCACGGCTTGCGCCAGCTGCTGTTCGCGATCCCCGCGCTTGCCGTGCTGGCCGCGTACGGGATGGCGTGGTGGTCGGAGCGGGCACGGGTCAGACCTGGCCTCCTGGTGGTAGCGGCTGGAGCCGCGCTGGTGCTGCCCACCGTCGACCAGGTCACCCTGCAGCCGTACCAGACGACGTACGTCAACCTCGCCACCGACGTCCTGTCCGGTTCACGGGCCGCCGACGAAAGACCGGGTGGAGACTACTGGCGGGTGAGCATTCCCGAGCTGGTTGCGCGCTCGGCGCTCGACCGTCAGCTCCTCTGCAAGGCGACCGTCGACGAGGCGACCGACCTCGCCCACCCCTTCGCCAACGGGGGTCTGGCGTTCTCGACCGTCCGCAACACCGACTGCCGCGAGGAGGCGAACGGACCGCTCGCCCCCGAGGGCCTCCCGGTGGTCCGGCAGCTGCCTGCTGAGGAGTTCGACGCGGTCTTCATCGGACCCCTTCCGAGCAACTGCACCCCGCTCGACGAGGTGACCCGCTGGCGACATGGGTTCGAGATCGTGCTCAGCACCATCGGCAGATGCACCGTCCATCCGACCGCGCTCCCGGCATCCGGCGTCCGCGTGTCCGACACGGCGCCGAGCACGACATTTCCCAGCGACCTCTGGCGCTACGCCATCGACGGCTGGGTCCAGTGGCCCGACCGACAAGACCTGACGGCGCCCGTACCGGTCGCGGAGGTCGCCCTCCGCCCGAGCCGCCGAGCCTGCGCACACGGCTGCCGGTTGGTCATCGAGGGGACGGCACCCGACGATCTCGTCGCGCGCGTCGACGGGACAAAGGTGCCGTTGACTCACGACGGTCCAGGAACGGTGACGCTCCCGCTGGGGTCTGCACGGGCGGCACGTCCGGTGTGGGTGACGTTCTCCCGCCGATCTGGCGAGACCTTGGGGATGACGCTGTCGGCGTTGTCGCTGGCGCCGAACCTGAAGCAGAGCACGACGAAGGGACAGGAATGAAGACTGCGTACGTCGCCAGCCTTCGAGCGCTCCGCCGGATCCTGGCCGCGGTCGGTCTGCTCGGTCTTCTCGACCGGTGGGCCAGACGATCGCGAACCGGGCTCTGGGTGCGCTCGCTGCTCTCGATCTACGACCTTCAGGACCTGCTGAGCTACGACGTCCCATGGTGGACCTTCGAGGCCTCCGACCGCGTCGCCGGCTTCCTGTCCACGCGGCCGCAGGCACGCGTGTTCGAGTGGGGGTCGGGGGCCTCGACGGTCTGGATGTCGAAGCGCGCCGGCGACGTGACGTCCATCGAGCACGACGCGGAATGGGGGGCGATCGTCGAACCGGTGCTCCCCGACAACGCGGTGGTCAAGATCGCCTCGCCCCGGACGGCGATCGGTGATCCGGCGGAGGAGCGCTCAGGCAAGCCAGGCTTCGAGGGACTCGACTTCTCCGAGTACGTGGCCGCTGTCGACGTGACGGATGGTCACTTCGATCTCATCGTCATCGACGGCCGGGCGCGCGGCGCCTGCTTCCATCGGGCCGTCTCCCGGCTCGCACCCGGAGGCGTCCTCGTCTTCGACAACGTGGACCGGAAGCGCTACCGCGACGCCATTGCCTCGTCCCCGGTGGCCGTCGACGTCGAGTGGACACGGGGCCTGACTCCTGCGCTGCCCTACCCGACGCGCACGGCCCTCGTGAGGCTTCGTGACTGACACCCGCTACCTGACTGCGCTGCGGGTGGCCTTCCTCGTCGCCGTGGCGGTGTTCGCGTGGTACGGCCTGCATGGTCGGCTGGACGAGGTGGGCGCGGCGCTCCGCGCCACGTCGGCTCTCGGCGTCGCCGGGGCGTTCGTGCTGGTCCTTCTCGGCCTGCTCGCCACCGGCTTCGTGTGGCTGCGACTGATGCGGGTGGCAGGGGCAGACCTACCTCTGCGAGACGGACTCGCGACGTTCTTCGTCGGACAGCTGGGCAAGTACATCCCGGGATCGGTCTGGTCGATCGGGGCACAAGCACAGATGGCTGGGCGCAATTCGGTACCGCGCCGGTCCACCGTCGCCGCGGGCTTGCTCTTCCTCGGCTACCACGTCGCCACTGGGGTAGCCGCCAGCTCCGTCGTCGTGCTCGTCGGCGGCCTCGCCGTGCCGTGGCCCCCGGGGGTGACGGTCCTCCTGTTCGCCACCTCGGTGCTCGGCCTGCTTCCCGTCGTCGTACGCCGTGCCGGTAGTCGTGTTGCCGGCCGCCAGGTGGCCGTCGATCTCGGTGACACCCTCGTGCTGCTTGCTCTGATGGCTGCCGCCTGGTCGGCGTACTCCGTCGCGCTCGTGCTGCTCTCACCTGGTCGGCCGTGGGTCGACATGGCCGCCTTCGGCGGTGCCTTCGCGCTGGCGTACGCCAGTGGCGTCGTCATCGTGGCGGCCCCGGCTGGCTTCGGTGCTCGCGAGGCGCTCTTCGTCGTGCTCCTCACGCCGCTGCTCGGCGTCCCCGGCGCCACCGCTCTGGCTCTGTTGGCCCGGGTGGCCCACACGGCTGCCGACGGGACCATGGCAGCCGGTTGGTGGTACGGCGCGCAGGCGACGCGTCGGCGACGTGGATCAGGGAGGCCGGCCACCGCGCCACGATGACGGAAGGGTCACGGTGGGCGCATCAGCGGTCTGACCGTGCGGCGAGCCTCTCATCGGTGGCCGTAATACTGAGGGGCATGACGCGCGACCTGCTTCGCCGGGAAGCGGAGGCGATCCTCTGCCGCGAAACCGGCGCTGAGGCCGTCGCCCGGCTTTGTCCACGGTGCGGCAGCTCGGTGCACGGTCGTCCGTTGGTCGACGGCGGCGCACACGTCAGTCTCTCCTACGCAAGGGACCTCGTCGCCGTCGCGTGGAGCTGGGCTGGTCCCGTGGGGATCGACGTCGAGCTGGGTGACCGACTCGAGTGGACCCGCCTGGAGGCGCTCCTGAAGGCGGGTGGCGAGGGGATCGCGGATCGGCTCGCAGACCCCGTCGACCTGCCCGACGTACCGACCGCTGTCCTGCCGATGCCCGACGGCTACGTCGGCACCCTGGTCGGTCAGGACGTCAGCTGGCGGCTGGCAGGTCCGGGAGCTCCGGCTGCTGCAACCAGCACTTGAAGAGGTCGTCGAGATCGGTGCCGGTCCGATCGCCGGCGAAGGCCACGAACTCGGCGGTCGAGACGGTGCCGCCGCGATGGTGTGTGACCCAGCTGCGCAGAAGGTCGAAGAACGCGTCGTCCCCGACGGTGAGACGAACGGCGTGCAACGTGAGCGCCCCGCGCTTGTACAGGCGGTCGTCGAACATCAGCTCGGGGCCGGGGTCGGCAAGCACCAGGTCCTGCTCCAGATCGGCGAGTCGGTCGTGATGACGGCGAGCCCAGGTGTCGGCTGAGTCGCCTCCGGACTCTTCGGACCAGATCCACTCGCTGTAGCAGGCAAAGCCTTCATGCAGCCAGATGTCCTTCCACTCCCGAAGGGTCGCTGTGTTGCCGAACCATTGATGGGACAGCTCATGCGCCACGAGCCGGATCGCGTCCCAGTCGTCGCGGCAGAAGTTGCGCCCGAACGTCGAAAGCGTCTGGGATTCCAGCGGAATCTCGAGGTCGTCCGGAGTGACGACGACGGTATAGCTGGGAAAGGGGTAGGGACCGAACCGTTCGGTGAAGGCCACCAGCATCTCGGGTTGCCGGCCGAACGCGGCCTCGAACCCGTCGCCGACATCGGGCGGAACGGCGGCGAGCATCGGAACCGAGGCGTCCAGCTCACGAAGCTCGTAGCGGCCGATCTGGACCGTCGCCAGGTACGTGGCCATCGGCTCGAGCTGCTGGTAGGTCCAGCGCGTGGTGGCTCCGCGCCGGCGTCGAAGGGCCAGCTCGCCGTTGGCGACGACGACGTATTCGGGTTGGGTCGTCACCGAGATCGTGTACGAGGCCTTGTTGTCGGGTCGGTCGTTGCAGGGGAACCAGGTCGGCGCGCCGTGCGGCTGGCCCGCGACGATCACGCCGTCCTCGAGCTCCTCCCACCCAGCATCGCCATGGTGGCGGTCGACGAGCGGGCGCGGCTGTCCTTCGTACTTCACCAGGAGTCGGAAGTTCGTGCCGGCGGAGAGCGGACGGCGGAGGGTGACGACGAGGCGGTTGTCGCGGGCGGCGTACTTGGCCGGTTCCGCGCCATCGACGGTCACCTTCGTAGCCCGCAGGTGCGCGAGATCGAGGACCACCCGGGTCAGGTCGTGCTCAGCGACCGCATCGAGGACGACCTGACCGCGCAGACGGTTGCCGGACACGTCGTACTGGAGGTCGAGGGCGTAGTGGGTGGCGCTCCACGCCGGGTCTCCGTGGCCCGGGAGGTAAGGGTCGGACGTCGGAAGGTCGGCGCTGTTGCGCAGACTCACGAGTGGTCTGCCCAGGGACCGATGGGGTTGCCGATCCAGCTCGTCTTGTCCGGCACGGACTCGCCTCTCATCACCAACGACACAGGCCCGACCGTAGCGTGACGACCCAGCATCGCGGCCGGCAGGATCACGCTGTTCGGACCCAGCGTCGCGCCTCGCCGCAGCGCCACGGTGTCCATGCTGAGAACGCGGTCGTGGAACAGGTGGGTCTGGAGCACGCTGCCCGGGTTGACCGTGGCACCGTCGCCGAGGTCGACCAGGTCTGCTTCGGGCAGCCAGTAGGTCTCGCACCAGACGCCGCGGCCGATCCTGGCACCCATTGCGCGGAACCACGCGTTGAGCAGCGGAGTGCCGGACACCGGGCGAGCGAACCAGGGCGCCGCCACGACCTCGACGAAGGTGTCGGCCAGCTCGTTGCGCCAGACGAACGAGCTCCACAGCGGATGGGCACCGGGTCTCATGCGACCGACGAGCAGCCATTTGGCGACCACGGTCAGGCAGGCTGCGACAAGTCCGCCGAAGGCCAGCACCGGTCCGGCAACAAGGACGGCGACGACCGGATTGGCTCGATCCAGAACGACGACCAGGACGATCGCCAAGGCAGTCGCGAGTCCGATCGCCAGCGTGCAGGGAATGAGGCGGCAGAGCTCGAAGCCGGCTCGCGCGATCTTGAGGCGGGTGGGTGGCGCGTAGGTGCGGCCAGAGTCGCTCTCCGAGGTCACCCGCCGCAGCGCGGCCGGAGGGCTTCCCAGCCAGGATTCGCCGGAGCGCGCACTCTTGCGTCGCGGCGCGGCAGAGAGGACCGCGACGAGCGAGGCCTTGGGCACCTTGCGCCCCGGGGCGGCCATGCCGGAGTTGCCGACGAAGGCCCGTCTGCCGATCTTGACCCGTTCGACCCGCAGCCACCCACCGCCTAGTTCATAGCCGCCGATGAGGGTGTCGTCGGCGAGGAAGGCTTGGTCGTTGACCTGGGTCAGCGACGGCACCATCAGCACCGTCGACGCCTCGACGTCGGTTCCGACCCGAGCGCCGAGCAGTCGCAGCCAGGCAGGCGTCAGCATCGAGGAGTAGAGCGGGAAGATCCAGGTCCGCGCCTCGTCGAGCACGCGGATCGTCGTCCACACCGCCAGCGCCGCCCGACTGCGCACCGGGTGTACGCCGGGCACGATCGCCCGGGCTGCCAGGCGGACCACGGCCCACACCAGGACGGCCACGGTGACCAGGCCGGCGAGCGTCGAGACCGGCAACCAGGGGAGCAGCGCCAGTGCGTCGGCGAAGCCCGTCGGGCGCTCGGCCACCAGGAGCGGTATCGCCGCGCCGCCGACGATCCCGAGCAGGGGAATGACAGACAGGAACGCCGCGACCGCGCCGTACGCCGCCACCCACAGCGGGCTGCTGGCCGGCCGGTCCCGCCAGGGGCCACGCGCGGTCCGGGAGACCCTGACGGCCGGCGACCCCGACCAGAACTCGCCCGCGGGCACGGTGCCGAAGACCGACGCGCCAGGGGCGACCTCGGCATCGGCCTCCACCACTGCGCCCGGGCACAGCATGCTGCGGGCGCCGACCCGGGCCCGTGCCCCCACCGAGATCGGGCCGACGTGCACGACGTCGCCATCGACCCAGAAGCCGGTGAGGTCCACCTCGGGCTCGATCGAGGCGCCCTTCCCCAGCCGGAGCATGCCGGTCACGGGCGGGATGCTGTGCAGGTCGACGTCGCGACCGATCTTCGCCCCGAGCAGCCTCGCGTACCACGTGATCCATGGGGCGCCGGCGAGGCTGACGGCGCGCAGCTCGTCGACCACGTGCTGGGCGAGCCACAACCGGAGGTGGATCCGACCGCCGCGGGGGTGGTTGCCGGGAGTGACAGGTCGGAGCAGGAGCCGCGCGAAGCCCGCCGCCAGGAGCATCCGACCCGGGGCGCTGACCAAGACCAGCCAGGCGGGCACGACCAGCCACCACGAGGGCTGAGGAAGCCAGCCCATGCCGAGCAGGCTGGCGCCGAGCTGGCACCCGAGGCCGACCCACGCCAGCCACTGGAGGCCGCCGAGGGAGCGCACCATCAGGGTGGCGGCGACCTGTCCGAGCTGGCTCTTCAGAGGGATCGGCCGCACGGCTCGCGTTGACGCCGGACCAGGGGTGGCCAGGCCGTCCAGGTAGGTAGCGAGAGCGCCCACGGTCGGATGCTCGTAGATGTCACCCACCGCAGCATCAGGGAAGCGGCTGCGAAGCAGCGACACCATCTGAGCCGCCGTCAGGCTCCCGCCGCCGAGGTCGAAGAAGTCGTCGGTGACGGTTGTGGGCTGGGCTGCGAGCACTTCGTTCCAGAGCTCGGCGATCCACGCCGCCGTACCCCGGAGCGCCGTGCTCGTCGTGGCCGGTGGCAGCGGCCAAGCGAGCGCGTCGCGGTCGACCTTGCCCGAGGTTCGGGTCGGCAAGGCCTCGACGAGTGCCAGTCGTGGCACCAAGGGTGCCGGCATCGAACGGCGCAAGGACTCGACGGCGCTGGCTTGGTCGAACGATGCATTCGTGGCTATGTAGCCGACCAGGAGCCTGTTGCCGGCAGCCGTCCTCCGCACGGCAGCGGCCGCGGCAACCACCCCAGGGAGTGCGAGGAGCGCGCTGTCGATCTCGCCGAGCTCGACACGTCGACCACCCAGCTTGACCTGGTCGTCGGCCCGACCCTGGAAGAACAGCCCGGCGGAGTCATAGATCACCACGTCGCCACTCCGGTACGCGCGGTCCCACCCCAGTGACGGCATCGGTGCGTACTTCTCGGCGTCCTTCTCGGGATCGAGGTAACGGGCGAGCCCGACGCCACCGATGATGAGCTCGCCTGACTCGCCCTCGCCGACCGGCTGGCCGTCGGCATCGACGACGGCGAGGTCCCACCCGTCGAGCGGCAGTCCGATCCGCACCAGCCCGTCGTCGCTCAGCCGCGCGCCGCAAGCGACCACAGTCGCCTCGGTGGGGCCGTAGGTGTTCCAGACTTCGCGACCGGGCGCGAGGAGGCGGCTGGCCAGCTCCGGCGGGCAGGCTTCACCCCCCATGATGAGGAGGCGCACCTGCTCGAGCGACTCCAGCGGCCACAGCGCCACCAAGGTGGGCACTGTCGAGACAACGGTGATCTCGTTGGCGACCAGCCAGGGGCCGACGTCGATGCCCGTACGCACCAGTGCCCGCGGCGCCGGAACGAGGCAGGCGCCGTAACGCCACGCCAGCCACATCTCCTCGCACGAGGCGTCGAAGGCCACGCTCAGCCCGGCCATCACCCGGTCACCAACACCGAGGGGCGCTTCCTGGAGGAACATGCGGGCCTCCGCGTCGACGAAGGCTGCGGCGTTCCGGTGCGTCACCGCCACCCCCTTCGGGGTTCCGGTGGAGCCGCTGGTGAAGATCACCCACGCGTCGTCGTCCAAGCCAGGGTCGCGTGGCTCGAGAGCAGGGCCTTCCCTCCGCCAGACGACCACGCGGTCGTTGCCCACGATTGCGGTGACGTCGGCCTCGTCGAACACCAGCCGGGCGCGTTCATCCGGGTCGTCCACATCGACCGGCACGTACGCCGCGCCGGCGACGAGGACTCCGAGGATCGCCACGTAGAGGTCGGTCGTGCCCGAGGCGGCCCGCACCCCTACCTTGTCGCCGGGTCCGACACCATGAGCATTCAGCTCGGAGGCGAGCTCGTCGGCCGCCTCCTCGAGCTCGGCGTAGGTGAGCACGCCTGTGCCGGCGTCCACAGCACTGTCATGGGGGGCCTGGGCAACTGTCTCGCGGAAGATGTCGACGAGAGTCCGCGGCGGAGGTGCGAGGTGGCCACGCAGCAACGGCGTCGCAGGCGGGGGCACGCACGGACCGTCCCGGAAGAAGGTGAACGGGAGGTGTCGAGGCCGCTGCCGTGGTCGGGGTCGGTCCCCGGGTCGTAGCCGCAGCGGTGCTCGCGTCGACGAGCGGGCGGCGCGGGTCCACTCGCGTTCATCGGTTGGCCGTCTGGCCAACCACCGGCGTGGCTGCGGATTTCAGGTTCCGCCGCGAAGTTGTGCGACGACGCATTGCTCAATCGCTAGGAGCACCGATGGTCATCTCTCGCCGCGGCCTGATGGCCAGCAGCGCCGCCGGAGCCGGGATCGCGGTCACCGGGTCTTTTCCCTCGCTCGCCGAGGCCAGGCCGAGGTTCGCTGCGACGCCCAGTGGCCCGCACCGTCCGTTTCCCCCGCTCGTCGACGATCCCGAGGGGATTCTGGCTCTCCCAGCCGGTTTCTCGTACAAGATCCTGACGCGGGCCGGGGAGACGGCTCTCGAGACAGGCGGGTCGTGCCCCGGCAGTCACGACGGTGCGGGGGCTTTCGGACATGGCCGGCGCCAATACCTGATCCTCAACCACGAGTGCGACGCCGGCGATCCGCTGGGTGTCCCGCACCTGCCGGGCACGGTGTACGACCCAGGCGCGACCGGTGGAGGTGGCTGCACCGTGGTCAGGACCGATGGCAAGGGCAACAACCGCGGGCAGTACGTGGGAATCTCAGGCACCATCGCCAACTGCGCCGGCGGGCCGACCCCGTGGGGGACCTGGTGGACGTGCGAGGAAGCCACCGCTCGTGCAGGGGAGGACTGGGAGAACGAGGACAGCGGTGCGACCGGCGTCTACGAGAAGGACCACGGCTACGTGTTCGAGGTCTTCGGCGACGGGCGCGCCCGACCGAAGCCGCTCAAGGCACTCGGGCGTTACGACCACGAGGCTTGCGCGATCAGCGCGGATCGCCAGTTCGTCTTCCTGTCCGAGGATGCCGACGAGCCGAACGGTCTGTTCTACCGCTGGGAGGGACCGCCTCGCTTCCGGATCGGCCCCGACACCGTCGCCAAGCTGTCCTCCGCGTCGTTCGGGCGGCTCGCCGCGATGGCAATTCTGTTGGATGACGGCAGCGTGCTGCCCGATGTCGCGTACTTGACCTCCGCCCAGCTCGGTCGGCCGTTCAGGGTCACCTGGGTGAAGGTGCCCGATCGCGACGCCACGGAGGTCGACGTGCGTGAGCAGTTCGCGGACGGCGAGGTCACCGGCGGTCGTAAGTTCGAGGGCGTGTGGGGCACCGAGCAAGGCGTGTACGTGGTGAACTCCTACGCACTCGAGAAGGGTGAAGACCTCCCCGTCGATGCTGTGCCGCACAGCGGAATGGTCTGGTTCTACAGCTACGCGGACCAGACGATCCAGCTGGTGAACTACTTCCCTTATCAGCAGCACGTCCACGAGGAGACGTTCGAGCCGGCGTATCCCGACCTCTACTTCGACAGCCCGGACAACGTCACCGTGACGCCGTGGGGATCACTCGTCCTGGCGGAGGACGGGGTGGGCGCATCGCACGTGCTCAGCAGCGTGCCCGGCGGACCGAGCTGCGCGATCGCCCGGAACATGATCAATGTCGGCGACGACGCTGAACCCGAGTACTCCGAGTTCACCGGTCCCACGTTCTCCGCAGACGGCAAGGTGCTCTACGTGAACATTCAGGACCCTGGCCTGACCATCGCCATTGATGGACCGTGGGGCAAGTACCTCGGGTGAGCTTGATCCGGGGGCCAGCGTCAGCCCGGGTTGTCCAGTCGTTGCCGACGTCAGTCAGCAACGCCCAGAATGTCGTTGGATCCTGGCCCCTACCCCGGAGACCCCATGCCCGGTACCAGCATCGGCGCCTGTCCGCTCCGCGCCCAGGTCGATCCGCGCCTGGTGCGGTTCAGCGCCGGGGCGACTGCGAGCATTCTCGCCATCGGGTTGCTCATCGTCGACGTTGCCCGACCATGGGGGCTCGGCCTGATCGCCACCCAGGCCGCCGTGTTCGCGTTCACCGCATTCGTCAGCTTCCAGTGGTCGCTGTGGGCGCAGGTCTATGCCCGCTTCATCTGGCCGCGGATAGGAGCACCGGCCGAGCTGGAGGATGCTCGGCCGCCGAGGTTCGCCCAGCTCCTCGGGTTCGTGCTCACGGCTGTGGGGCTGACCTTCTTCGCAGTCGGCGGCGACGTCGCCGGCTACAGCGTGACGGCACTCGCCGTTGGCGTAGCAGGCCTCAACGCCTCCACCGGGCTGTGCTTGGGCTGCAAGGCCTACTCGTTGATGCGCCGGCTGCGATCGGCCTGACCGGGAATCCGTTCGGTCCGGTCGGCGTTGGTACCTATCGTGATCCGCATGTTCGTCATCAGCACCGCGCTCCCGACAGCCCCTCTGTCGGTTGCAGCGCCCTGCGCTGACGGCGCGAACCTGCACCTCGCCGGCGCGCGACGCTGACCCTCCTCCCGCCCCAGCGGGACCGAAGGAGGAGGGTCGGCAGTTCCGCCCGGTCCCGGGCGCGGGCGGTCTGGCACGCCGCCCTGCCACGTCGTACGCCTGCGAATCACTCACAGAAAGCACTGCCATGGCCAAGAGCCAGTTCATGCGGACCAAGCCGCACCTCAACATCGGGACGATGGGTCACGTCGACCACGGCAAGACGACGCTGACCGCCGCGATCACCAAGGTGCTCGCGGACGCCGACCCGGGTCAGAACACCTTCGTGTCCTTCGACGGGATCGACCGGGCGCCGGAGGAGATCCAGCGTGGGATCACCATCAACATCGCGCACGTGGAGTACGAGACGGCGACCCGTCACTACGCCCACGTCGACATGCCGGGCCACGCGGACTACGTGAAGAACATGATCACCGGCGCTGCCCAGGTGGATGCGGCGATCCTCGTCGTGTCCGCGCAGGACGGCGCGATGCCGCAGACGCGGGAGCACGTGCTGCTCGCGCGGCGGGTCGGCGTGCCGTACCTCGTAGTGGCCCTCAACAAGTCCGACGCAGTCGAGGACGAGGACCTGCTCGACCTGGTCGAGCTGGAGGTTCGTGAGCTGCTCGGCGAGTACGGGTTCCCCGGCGAGGAGGTGCCCGTCGTCCGGGTGTCCGCGCTCAAGGCGCTCGAGGGCGACCCGCGGTGGACGCAGTCGATCATGGACCTCCTGCAGGCCGTCGACGACTACGTGCCGGTGCCCGACCGCGAGCTCGGCGAGCCGTTCCTGATGCCGATCGAGAGCGTGCTCACGATCAGCGGCCGGGGCACGGTGGTCACCGGTGCTGTCGAGCGGGGATCGCTCCGCGTCGGCGATGCCGTCGAGGTCGTCGGGCTCGGTCCGACGGTCGCGAGCGTGGCGACCGGGTTGGAGACCTTCGGCAAGACCCTGGAGGAGGTCCGGGCCGGCGACAACGCCGCGGTGCTGCTTCGTGGCGTACGTCGTGAGGACGTCCGCCGGGGCCAGGTGCTCGGCGCGCCCGGTTCGGTGATGCCGCATGCCAGGTTCACCGCGAACCTGCATGCACTGACCGCCGCCGAAGGTGGTCGGCACACGCCGTTCGCCGCGGACTACCGCCCGCAGTTCTACTTCCGGACGACCGACGTCTCCGGAGGCATGGACCTCGGGGAAGTGGCGCTGGTGATGCCCGGTGACACGGTCGAAGTGACCGTCGATCTCGGAAAGCCGGTCGCGATGGAGGTCGGTCTCGGCTTCGCCGTCCGCGAGGGCGGACGGACCGTGGCCGCCGGCACCGTCACTGGTCTGCTCGACTGACACGACCGCAGGTGGCGCAGGGGGTGGGTGGCCGCTTGGTGGGTGCGGCTACCCACACCCCGGCCGGCGGGCAGCCGTGCGGTCAGCCTCCGCAGGTGAGCGGCCTCCCCGATCGTCCGGGGCAACGGGAATTCCTAGGTTCGAGACGTGGCGCCTCGCCATCCGCCAAACCCACTCGAGCTCATCCCGAAAGGCTTCACCATGTCTCACTTCCTCTACCGAATCGGCAACTTCGCCGGGCGCCACCCCTGGCGTGTCATCGCCGCGTGGATCTTCGTCGCCGGCGCGGTCTTCATGCTCAACTCCTCGCAGGGTGGTGAGTACGACGAGAGCTTCAGCCTTCCGGGCTCGGAGTCCCAGCGTGCCGCCGACGCCATCGAGGACCGCTTCCCGCAAGAGACGCTGTACTCGTCGAACGTGATCTTCCACTCCGACAACGGACTGACCGACCCGGCCACCAAGGCCGCGATCGAGCAGGCCGTGGAGCAGTTGACCGAGGGTGAACACGTCGTTGCCGTGAGCAGCCCCTACGATCCTCGAGGCCCCACGGTCAGCGAGGACGGGCAGACCGCCTTCGCGACCGTCGCCTTCGACATCGAGAAGGTCGGCATCGAGGAGCTCGACGCCGCTGAGGAGGCGGTCCAGGACGTCCGTGACGCGGGCATCCAGGTCGAGTACGACGGCGGCCTCGGCTACGCCGACCTCCCCGCCGGCGGCAACAGCGAGCTGATCGGCGTCCTGCTCGCCGTCGTCATCCTCGCCGTCGCCTTCGGGTCGCTGGTCGCGATGAGCCTGCCCATCGGCACAGCGCTCCTCGCCATCGTGGTCGGCAGCAGCGGCATCGGCATCATGGCCGGCGTCGTCGCGGTGCCGAAGATCACCGGCATCGTCGCGATGATGCTCGGGCTCGGCGTCGGCATCGACTATGCGCTGTTCATCCTGACCCGGCACCGCCAGAACCTTGCGGCGGGGCAGTCCGTGCCCGTGGCCATCGGCCGCGCCAACGCGACCGCCGGCCTGTCGGTGCTGTTCGCAGGCGTGACCGTGATGGTCGCGATCCTCGGGCTCAAGCTCTCGGGCATCCCGATGATGGAGAAGATGGGGTACGGCTCGGCGATCATGGTCGCCGTCGTCATGCTCGCGTCGATCACCCTGCTCCCTGCGATCCTCGGCGTCGTCAAGCACCGCGTCAACAGCGCCCGGGTCCCCTTCGTGAAGCAGAAGCCGGTGGACAACCCGGATGCTGCTTCGGCCAAGTGGGCCGCACGGGTGGTCGCCAAGCCGCTGCGCTACGGCGGCGCGGCAGCGGTCGTCCTCGGAATCCTCGCGATCCCCGTCTTCTCGATGCACCTGGGGTTCGCGGACGCGGGCAACGATGCGCCGGACACGACGACCCGCAAGTCCTACGACCTGATGGCCGAGGGCTACGGTGCCGGCATCAACGGCCCGCTCCAGGTGGTGCTCGACGCCGACGGGGCCACGATCCCGAGTGGCGCGATCGAGCGGATCTCGACCGCGCTGGCGAGTGAGCCGGGCGTAGCCTCGGTCGACCCGCCGTCGACGAACGAGGCTGGGGACATCGCAATCATCAGCGTCGTCCCGACCACGTCACCGCAGGACGCGGAGACCGGCGAGCTGCTCGAGCAGATCCGTGAGGACACCATCCCCGCGGCGCTCGACGGTACCGGCGTCGAGGCGTCGGTCACCGGCAACACGGCGCTCACCGAGGACGTCTCGTCGCGACTGCAGGACCGGATGCCTCTGTTCCTCGGAGCGGTCATCGGGCTGTCGTTCCTGCTGCTGATGGTCGTGTTCCGGTCGGTGCTGGTCCCGCTGAAGGCTGCTGCGCTCAACGTGCTCGGCGTCGGAGCTGCGTACGGCGTGATCGTCGCGGTCTTCCAGTGGGGTTGGTTCGCGAACCTGATCGGCGTGCACGAGAGCGTGCCGATCATGCCGCTGGCTCCGATGCTGATGTTCGCGATCCTGTTCGGCCTCTCGATGGACTACGAGGTGTTCCTGATGAGCCGGGTCCGCGAGCAGTACCGCAAGCACTTCGATCCCCGGCGCGCCGTGGTCGAGGGTGTGGGCTCCACAGCCCGGGTCATCACCTGTGCCGCACTCATCATGATCGGCGTGTTCTCCTCGTTCATGTTGGACGTCGACGTCACGACCAAGATGTTCGGTCTCGGCCTCGCGGTCGCTGTCCTCCTGGATGTCACGCTGATCCGCATGGTGCTGGTCCCGGCTGCGATGAGCCTGTTGGGTCACCGCGCCTGGTGGCTCCCGGCCTGGCTCGAGCGCCGGCTGCCGTCGATCGACATCGAGGGTGGAGCGTACGACGGCGAGGAGCTGCCCGTCCTGGAGCCCGTCGCCGACGAGCCGGAGCGGGAGGCCGCCCTGGTCTGATCCGCGAGAGGAACAGCATCGCGCTGCGGCCGGCCCTTCGGGGTCGGCCGCAGCGTTGCTGTGGTGGGAGGTAGCGCAGTGGGTACCTCTCCGTTCGACCACGACTCGCCCCACCTCAGGAGACCCCCTTATGTCCACCGATGCCATCGTCCTGCTCAAGCAGGACCACAAAGAGATCCGGCGCTTGTTCCGGGAGTTCCAGCAGGCGGGGGAGGACGCGACCGCCCGCAAGGCGAAGCTGGTCGACGACATCATCGAGATCCTCACCGTGCACACCTACATCGAGAACGAGGTCATGTACCCGCGGGTCCGGGAGCTGCTGCCCGACCTCGAGGACGACGTGCTCGAGTCCTACGAGGAGCACCACGTGGCCGACCTCCTCGTCGTCGAGCTGGCCGGCATGAACCCGTCTGCCGAGCGGTTCGACGCCAAGACCACCGTCCTCATCGAGAGCGTCACGCACCACATCGAGGAGGAGGAGCAGGACTGGTTCCCCAAGGTCCGGGACGGTCTGGGCCGGAAGGTGCTCCAGGAGATCGGCGCCGAGATGCAGGAGGCCCGGACGAAGGCGCCGCGGCGACCCTCGCAGCCCAGCGCGCTGAAGAAGACCGTCGACGCCGTCCTGTCCTAGGTCAGCTCTCGGCCAGGACGTTGTCGGGCGCCGTCGACGATTCCGCCGGCGACAGCAGCAGCGCCGGAAGCCACTCGGTCATGACCCGGCCGTCGGCCTCGCGACTGACCAACCCTTCCAGGATCTCGCCGCGTCGGCGCCACTTCAGCACCAGGCCGTGATCCTGGTCGGGTGCGGTGGGAAGGTCGACGGACACTTCATGGACACCTGAGAAGACGGTCTCGTCCAACATGGCTTGATCCTCAATGAACTGCTGCACTCTGGCTCGCACCGCGGATCGCGGTAGCTGGTGCCGGGGACAGGATCGAGAAGCCGGTCGACGACTTGTACCTTCGACGGTACGCCCTGCTGTCAATCGCAGCACTCGCGCGAGCCGCGGCGGTCGGGGACGCAGCACGAACCGCCCCCGCACGCCGCCCTTCGCGACCGCGCGGTGCGGTCGACGATGCCCGGGAGGCGTACGACGCCGCTCGCTGACGGGCTTAGGCTGCCGCCGTGAAGGTCGTGGTCCTCACCGGAGCCGGCATCTCCGCCGAGAGCGGGGTGCCGACCTTCCGCGACGCCGACGGGCTGTGGGAGGGCCACCAGGTCGAGGACGTCGCGACACCCGGGGCGTTCCTGGCCGACCCCGTGACCGTGCACCGGTTCTACGACGCCCGCCGCGCCGCGCTCGGGAGCGTCGTACCCAATCCGGCGCACGTCGCCCTGGCCGAGCTCGAGCAACACCTCGGCGACGACCTGACCCTGGTCACCCAGAACATCGACGACCTGCACGAGCGAGCCGGCTCCAAGCGGGTCGTGCACATGCACGGCGAGCTGCGGTCGGCGCTGTGCGTCAGCTGCGAGGAGCGCAGCCAGTGGGACGGGCCGATGCTCGGCGCGACCTGCCGCTCCTGTGAACGCGGCGAGGTGCGGCCGGACGTGGTGTGGTTCGGCGAGGTCCCCTACCAGATGGACGACATCGTCGACGCGCTCGTCGAGTGCGACCTGTTCGTCTCGATCGGCACCTCGGGCGCCGTCTACCCGGCCGCAGGGTTCGTGCAGCAGGCCCGTGCGTACGGCGCACGCACGCTCGAGCTCAACCTGGTCCCGAGCGAGGGCAGCTTCTTCTTCCACGAGGCGCGGCGCGGCCGGGCCGGCGAGCTGGTGCCGGCCTGGGTGGCCGAGCTGGTCCGCACGTGACCTCTCGACGGATCGCGGTGCTCGGCACCGGCGGCACCATCGCCAGTCGGCTCGACCAGCACGGTGCCGCGCAGCCGGTCGACCGCGTGGGGGACATCGTGGTCGCGCTGGGTCTCGGGGAGCCGGGGGGCGTCGGCGAGGTCCAGGTCGAGGCTCGGGACCTCTTCGTCAAGGACAGCTCCGCCCTGACGACCGCCGACCAGGCGCTCATCGTCCGCGAGGTGCTGGCGACGCTCGGAGACTCCGAGATCGATGGAGTGGTCGTGACCCACGGGACCGATACGGCGGAGGAGACGGCGTACCTCCTCGACCTGGTGCACACCGACGACCGCCCGGTGGTGCTCACCGGCGCCCAGCGGCCGGCGGATGCCCCGGACGCCGACGGTCCCCGCAACCTGCGTGACGGGCTGTCGGTCGCTGCCGACCCGAGGGCCCGCGGCCTCGGAGTGCTGGTCGTTTTCGACGGCGTGGTGCTCGCCGCGCGGGGCGCCCGCAAGGTGCACACCCGGGAGGCGGCGGCGTTCGCTCATCCCGACGGCGGCGTCCTGGGACGGGTCGTCGACGGGAAGCTGGTCCTCGACGGCATCCCCGCACATCGCGAGCACCTGGTCGTCGACCCGCACGACATCGAGGCGCTCCGGGTCGACATCGCCGCGGTCTACCCCGGCGTCGACGGGACCGCGCTGGAGGCGTTCGCGGCTGCGGGCGCGCGGGGCGTCGTGCTCGTCGCCACCGGGTCGGGCAACGCCAACCCGGCCGTCGTCGCGGCCGTCGCCGACCTGACCCGGCAGGGGATCGTGGTCGGCCTCACCACCCGGGTCGACACCGGGCCGGTCGCCGGGACCTACGGCGGCGGCGGGGGCGGCGCCGATCTCGTGGCGGCCGGTGCCGTGCCGCTCGGCACGCTGCGCGCCGGGCAGGGCCGGATCCTGCTGCTCGCGCTGCTCGCCGCGGTCGGCGACCCCGAGCGGGTGCGCGCGCTGCTCCCGGCGTACGTCAATTAGGGCGCCGCGGGCGTCCGGCCCAGCGCGAGCTCGTCGTCGAGCAGCCGGATCATCCGTTCCTTCTCGCCACCGAGCCCGAGCGGCTCGAGCCAGTCGATCAACGTCGCGCGGAAGAGCGCGGCGCTCTCGAGCACCCGCGGGTCGCAGTGGCCTGTCGACTCGAGGGTGACCACGCCGTACAGCGCCGACCAGGACCGCATGTAGATCCAGAGGATGCCGCGGTCCTCCGGCTCGATGTGCGCCGCCTTCGCGGGGATCAGCGGGTTGAGCACCGCCTCCCTGACGATCGGGTCGAGCTCCTCGAGCGCCGGGTAGGGGAACTGGTAGAGCTCCCAGATCTGGTAGAGCAGGTCGGTGAAGTAGTGGCCCGAGGTCGACAGGGTGAGCAGCTCGCGGCGGTCGGACTCCTCGCTGAGGATCGGGTTGGCGAAGACGAGGGCGAACTCGCGCGGCCGGGTCAACGCCCAACGACGGAACGCCACGCAGGCTGCGCACAGCCGCGCGGCCGGATCGCTCTCGGGATACTTCTCGGCGGCCTTGATGAAGTCCTGGGTCGCTGCCTTGTCCAGCTCGAACGCCACCAGGTCGACCAGCTCCTGGTAGTTGGCGACGTAGCGGTAGAGCGCCGGCGCCGTCATCCCCATCCGCGACGCCACCGCACGCAGGGACAGCTCGGCCCCCTCGGTGAGCAGCTCGGTGGCGGCCCGCACGATCTCGTCGTACGTCGCCTCGCGCTGTCGCTCGCGTCGGGTGGGCTGGTGGAGTGCCGGCACGCGTGGGTCCTCGGTTCCGTTGCGGTCAGGGTCACATCTGCGAAGACCCCGGGAGGGGTTGACGAGCGGAGTTTACACCGTTTACCGTGAACGGCGTTAACCGCAATGACGGGTAGTTACGAAAGGCGTTGTGATGATCGAGCGATGGGGAGGCCTGGTGGTCCGGCGGGCGGTCGTCGTGCTGCTGGTGGGGCTCGGGATCACCGCCGCGGCGATGTTCGCCGGCGTCGGGCTCGAGGACAGGCTGTCCGCCGGCGGGTTCGACGACCCCTCGTCGGAGTCGACACAGGAGCTGCGAGGGGAGCGCGCCGCCTTCGGCAACCAGTCGATCGACGTGATCGCGATCTTCACCAGCGAGGACCAGGTGGTCACCGACCCTGAGTTCCGGTCGGAGGTCGAGGACACGCTGGCCCGGGTCCCGGAAGACCGGGTCACCGCGGTCGCCACCTTCTACGACACCGAGGACCCGGCGATGGTGAGCAGTGACGAGCACGCCACTGCCGTCTACATCTCGCTGCAGGGCGAGAGCCAGAACGATTTCATGGACTCCTACCACGCCATCCGCCCGGTGATCGAGGAATCGGCGCTCGACGTGGACTTCGCCGGCTCCTACGCGGTCTACTCCGACGTCAACGAGCACACCAAGGACGACCTCCTGATGGCGGAGATCGTCTCGTTGCCGATCGTCCTGCTCCTCTCGCTCATCATCTTCCGCAGCGTGACCGCGGCGCTGCTGCCGCTGCTGGTGGGTGTGGTCACGGTGATGGGTGCCCGCGCGATGATCGCCGGGCTCAACGAGATCACCGAGGTGTCGATCTTCGCGCCCAACATCATCACCCTGATCGGTCTCGGCCTCTCCATCGACTACGCGCTGTTCGTGGTGTCCCGCTTCCGCGAGGAGATCGCGCTGTCACCGGACGACACCCGGCACGCGCTGGTCCGCACGATGGCGACCGCCGGCCGCACCGTGATGTTCTCCGCGCTGACCGTCGCGGCCGCGATGAGCTCGCTGCTGGTCTTCCCGCAGGCCTTCCTCAAGTCGATCGGGTACGGCGGCATCGCGGCGGTCCTCGTCGCGATGGTGGCCGCCCTCACCGTCCTCCCGGCCACGCTCGCACTGCTCGGCAAGCGGGTCGACTCGCTCCGGATCCCGTTCCTCCAGCGGGCCAGCGCCGTCGACAGCGAGCACGGCGCGTGGTCGCGTCTGGCCCGCGGCGTGATGCGGCGTCCGGTCTGGGTGGCCGCCGGTGTGATCGTCGTGCTGCTCGCCGTCGCGTCGCCGTTCCTCGGTGTGAAATGGGGCAGCGTGGACTACCGGGTGCTCCCGCCGGACGCCGCCGCCCACCAGGCGGCCGAGCGGCTCAACGACGAGTTCGGGTCCGAGCGGTCGACCGCCAACGTGCTGCTGGAGGGTGCCGACGAGGCCGCGGTGGCGTCGTACACCGATGCGCTCGCGGACGTGCCCGGCGTCGTCGACGTGCGGCCGGTCCAGGCCGAAGGCGACACCACGCTGCTGCGGGCCGCGTGGGAGGGCAACAGCCAGAGCGAGCCGAGCCAGCAGGTCGTCCGCGACCTGCGTGACGTGCCTGCTCCGGACGGCTCGACGGCACTGGTGGGCGGCCTGACGGCCGACACCGTCGACCTCGCCGCATCGGTCAAGTCGCACCTGCCGTGGATGGGCCTGATCGTCGTCGCGGTGATGCTGGTGCTGCTGTTCCTCGCGTTCGGCTCGCTGGTCCTGCCGGTCAAGGCGATCGTGATGAACTTCTTCTCGATCACAGCGGCGTTCGGCGTCGTCACCTGGATCTTCAGCGACGGTCACCTCGAGAACCTGCTCGGCTTCACCAGCTCGGGCTTCCTCGACCTGACCAACCCGATCGTCATGCTGGCCGTGCTGTTCGGGTTGTCGATGGACTACGAGGTGTTCCTGCTCAGCCGGGTACGGGAGGAGTGGGACGCGACCCACGACAACGACCGGGCGGTGGCGACCGGGCTGCAGAAGACCGGGCGGATCATCACCAGCGCCGCCCTTCTGCTCGCCGTGGTGATCGGCGCGTTCAGCCTCAGCGGCGTCGTCTTCATGAAGATGATGGGCATCGGCATGCTGATCGCGCTGCTCGTCGACGCGACCATCGTCCGCGCCCTCCTCGTGCCCGCCACCATGAAGCTGCTCGGCCGCTGGAACTGGTGGGCCCCCGGCCCGCTCGCCCGCTGGTGGGAGCGCCACGGCTTCCGCGAGGAGGGCGACCGACCGGGCTCGGCCGCCGACGAGAAACCGGTCGGGGCCGGCGTGTAGAACCCCGACCCGGCTCATCTGAACGTCGACCCGGCTGGTTCAAACGCGCCGGGTCGGGTACAGACGAGCCGGATCGGCGTGACCGTCCGACCGGGCCGCGAGTCCTCCCACCCGCCGCCCGGTCGGACCGTTCTTCTGCCACGTCGGGTAGAAACGTCCTCGTGGTCACTGTCTCGGGAGGCTCGGCTGGCGGTTATCCCGTTCCCGGTGCTCGGATCGGACGGTTCCGCATCGTGGAGCAGCTCGGTCAGGGCGGGATGGGCGTCGTCTACCGCGCGGTCGAGGAGAACCTCAGCCGGGAGGTCGCGCTCAAGATCGTCGCGCCGCTCTACGCGCACGACCCGGAGTTCCGGGAGCGGTTCAGCCGGGAGGCCCGCTCCCAGGCGTCCTTGGAGTCGGCTCACGTCGTCGCGGTCTACGCCCACGGGGAGGAGGACGGATACCTCTACATCGCGAGCCAGCTCATCGTCGACGGCGACCTCGGTCGGCTGATCCGGACGGCCGGCGTCCCGCCGCTGGTCGACGCGCTGAGCGTGATCGAGCAGGTGGCAAGTGGGCTCGCCGACGCCCACGAGGCCGGCCTCGTGCACCGCGACATCAAGCCCGGCAACGTGCTGGTCCGGATCCGTGGCAATGCCGTGCGGGCGTACCTCGCGGACTTCGGCATCGCGCGTCGGATGGACGCCGCGTCGACCCGGTTCGGATCCTCGGCGGTCGGGACGCCGACCTACATGGCCCCGGAGCTGCACGGAGGCGCCGCCGCCAGCTTCGTCACCGACGTGTACTCGCTGGGGTGCCTGATGTGGGTCGCGCTCACCGGCACCCCGCCCTTCACCGGCCAGACCGACTACCAGATCGTCGCGGCGCACGTGACCCAGGAGATCCCGCAGCTCGCCGGCACCAGCCCGATGGTGCAGGCCACCAACCGGATCCTCCGGCTCGCGATGGCCAAGGAACCGAGTCAGCGCTATCCGACGGCGGCCGCGATGCGGGCCGACCTCCAGGCCGCGCTGCGGCTCCCGCACACGCCCGGTGCTGCCGTGCCCGAGGCCAGAGGCGGTACGGCGCTCCGCCCGGCGTCGTCCGGCACCCCGTCCCGGCACACCCACGAGCGGGTCGCGCCGCCGTCGACGCCGCCCCCGTCGACGCCGCCCCCGTCGACGCCGCCTCCGTCGACGCCGCCCCCGTCGACGCCGCCTCCGACCGGCCTCCCGCCTGCCCTCGCGCGCACCGCGCCGCCCGGTCACGACCGTCGTCCGTCGACCGCGCGTCGGAGCGGTCGGACCAGGCTGCTCGTCGCCGCGGCGGTGGCCGCGATGGTGGCCGTCGCCGGTGGGATCGCCGCGGCTGCCGTGGTCGGTGACGGTGGGGACGACGGCAACGACGACCCACCGTCGGAGCCGACGGCGGAGTCGTCGTTCCTCGCGTTGCCCCCGGAGGAGATCCTGCGCACCTCCGAGAAGGAGATGAACGTCCTCGACTCGGTGCTGGTGACCAGCCAGTTCCCCGACGGCAAGAAGAACGTGTCGATCCGGATGACCATCACCTCCGACGGCGACTGCACCGGGACCATGAGCTATCTCGGCAGGGGCACCGCCCAGGTCCTGCGCAAGGACGGGCGGATCATGATCAAGCCCGACGCCCTCTTCCTCGTCGACTTCGGCATCGACAACCCCGAGAGCTTCCTGCAGTTCCTCGACGGCCGGTGGCTCGAGTTCACCGACGACCCCCAACAGTTCGAGAGCGTCTGCGATCTCGATGAGTTCCTCGAGCGTGACGGGAGGGACGGTGCGACCGCGACCAACGAGGGCGTGGTGTCGGTCCAGGGTGAGGACGCGGTCAAGGTGCGCCTCCAGGAAGGCAGCAAGAAGGAGACCTACTACGTGATGGTCGCCGAGCCCCACTACCTGCTGCGGCTCAACGAGACCAAGCGGGCCTGGTTCGAGTACTCCGAGTTCGACGAGGAAGTCACGATCGAGCTGCCGGCGGAAAGCGACATCCTGAAGGACTCGGACATCGGTCCCCAACCCTAGGGTCGGGAATGCTTCGGAGGTCGACCCGGTTGCGGCCAGACGTGACGACCGCCGCCCCGACCCGTGCCTCGGTCGGGCTGCGGAGCGACCGAGGGCCGATCCTCGGGTCGGTGATGCTCTCGATCGCGCTGATCGCCATCGACGCCACCATCCTCGCCACCGCGGTCCCCGCGATCGTGCGCGACCTCGGCGGCTTCACCCAGTTCCCGTGGCTGTTCTCGGCGTACCTGCTGACCCAGGCGATCAGCACGCCGATCTACGGCAAGCTCGCCGACACCTTCGGCCGCAAGCCGCTGATGCTGTTCGGCATCGGGACCTTCGTGATCGGCTCCGTCCTGTGCGCCGTGTCGTGGAGCATGGGCGCGCTGATCGCGTTCCGCGCGCTGCAGGGCCTCGGTGCCGGAGCGATCCAGCCGGCCGGCATGACGATCATGGGCGACATCTACTCGGTGGCCGAGCGCGCGGTCGCGCAGGGGTACATCGCCAGCGTGTGGGCGATGTCCGCCGTCGTCGGCCCGACCCTCGGCGGCCTCTTCTCCGACCACCTGTCCTGGCGCTGGATCTTCTGGATCAACCTGCCGCTCGGCCTGCTGGCCGCAGCCGTGCTCTGGGTCCGGTTCGACGAGCAGCCCGCGCCGCATCGCCGGCGACCGATCGACTGGTGGGGTGCCCTGCTGGTCGCCGGCACCTCGGCGCTGCTGCTCCTCGGCCTGCTCGAGGGCGGCATCCGGTGGTCGTGGTGGTCCTGGCAGAGCGCCGTCGCGTTCGGCGGCGCGGCTGCGCTGGCGCTCCTCTTCGTGCGCGTCGAGACGAGGGTCGACGATCCCGTCCTGCCGGGTTGGCTGTTCAAGCACCGGGTCCTCAACGCCGCCACCGTGGGCGGTTTCGTGGCGGGCGTCGTGATGCTGGGCGTCACCTCCTACGTCCCTGTCTACGCCCAGCAGGTGCTGGGTGCCGGTGCGACGGTGGCGGGCTTCGCGGTCGCCGCACTGGCGATCGGCTGGCCGTTCGCGGCCAGCACCTCGGGCCGGATCTACCTCCGGTGGGGGTTCCGGGCGTGCCTGTTCCTCGGCGCCTTCTTCGGTGCGGCCGGTGCGACGATCCTGGCGCTGGTCGGCCCGGGCAGCTCGATCTGGTTGCTCGCCGCTGCCTGCCTGGTGCTCGGCCTCGGCCTGGGGTACGTCGTCAGCCCGAGCATCGTGGCCCTCCAGTCGGCGGTGGAGTTCCGGCAACGCGGGGTCGCCACCGGCGCCAACATGTTCGCGCGCTCGGTCGGCAGTGCGGTCGGCGTCGCGATGTTCGGCGCCATCGCCAACGGCGTCGTCGCCGACCGGCTGGGAGGAGCCGACGCGGCGGGCTCGGTGAAGCTCGACCAGCTGCCGGTCGACGTACTCGATCCTGCGCTGCAGGCGGTCTTCCTCGCGGTGGCCGGCTGTGCGTTGCTGCTGGTGATCGGGGCACTCCTGATGCCGTCTCGCGTGGGAACCACGCGCGAATCGCAGGTGGCTACCGCCGAGTAGGATCGCCGCCATGAAGCGCGACATCTACAACGAGGACCACGAGGCTTTCCGCGAGTCCGCCCGCACCTGGATCGAGCGGTCGGTCACCCCGAACGCCGAGAAGTACATCCAGGAGAAGTCGCTGCCTCGCGAGTTCTGGCTGGAGGCGGGGGCCCAGGGCATGCTCGGGCTCGCGATCCCGGAGGAGTACGGCGGCGCCGGTGCCGACGACTTCCGGTTCAACGCGGTCCTCACCGAAGAGATGGCCAAGGTGGGCGCCTGGATGCCGACCTGCGTCGGGATCCACGCCGACATCACCGCGCCCTACATCGTCGAGCTCGGCACCGAGGAGCAGAAGCAGCGCTGGCTCCCGGGCGTGGCCTCCGGCGAGATCCTGCTCGGTATCGGGATGACCGAGCCATCGGGCGGTTCGGACCTGGCCGCTCTCAGGACCACGGCTGTGCGTGACGGAGACGAATGGGTCATCAACGGCTCCAAGACGTTCATCACCAACGGCTACTCCGGCGACCTGATCGTCACCGCCGCGCGGACCGACCCGGAGAAGGGGCCGAAGGGCATCACCCTGTTCGGCATCGAGGCGACCAAGGAGGGCTTCAGCCGTGGTCGCAAGCTCGACAAGGTCGGTATGGAGGAGTCCGACACGTCGGAGCTGTTCTTCGAGAACGTCCGGTGCACCGACGACGACATCATCGGCGAGCTCAACATGGGGTTCGTCCACATGATGCAGAAGCTGCCGCAGGAGCGGCTCGCCTGCGCGATCGCCAACACCCACCACGCCAAGCAGATCCTCGCGGAGACGATCCAGTACGCCAAGGACCGGCAGGCCTTCGGCCAGTCGATCGGGCGGTTCCAGCACATCAAGTTCCTGCTGGCCGAGCTGGTCACCGCGGTCGAGGTGTGCGAGGCCTACATGGACAAGTGCGTCGCGGCGCACGCCGAGGGCCAACTGTCCGCGGTGGAGGCGGCGAAGGCCAAGTGGTGGTCGTCGGACATGCAGAACGAGGTCATCGACCACTGCGTCCAGATCCACGGCGGCTACGGCTTCATGAACGAGTACCGCGTCGCCCGCGCCTGGCGCGACGCCCGGGTCACCAAGATCTGGGCCGGATCCAATGAGATCATGAAGGAGCTCATCGGCCGCGAGCTCGGCTTCTAGCGTCTGGGTCCGGGCCGGGTCAGACGTCGGCCTCGACGGCGAACGTGTTGCCGTCGGGATCCTGGAACCACGCTATGCGACCGCCACCGGCTCGAGGCGTGATGCCCTTGGCGTCGTGCTCGAACTCGTCGTACCGCACGATCTCGACGCCGTTGGCGGTGAGCTCGTCGACGACCTGGTCGATGTCGTCGACGTACCAGGCCGCCAGGGTCGCCGGGGACTTCCCTGCGGTCTCCGACTGGTAGACGTTCAGCGCGGGGCCGCCGCCGGAGCCGTAGACCCGGCTGCCCTCGGGGATGCCGGCGCTGGGTTCGGTGCGCAAGGCCTCCAGGCCGAGCCTGCCTTCGTAGAACTCGACCGCCCGACCGATGTCGGACACGGCGATCGACGGCCGCAGCGGGAAGTCACCGAGAGGCATGGTCGGTTCAGGCGCTGCAGAGCCTGACGCTGACGTCGCGGGTGACGTCCCGGTGGCCGGCAGCCATCATCTCCGCCTCGCGGCGGGGCAGGAACCCGGAGTCGAGGCGGCAGTCGTGGCAGACGCAGACTGCCCGGGCGCCCAGGTGCACGACCTCGACCACGTGCGGGTGGCAGGAGTCCGCACCGACCCGGTGCTCGTGGTCGCGTCGGTGCACGGCGGCCATCGTGCAGGCCGCGACGTCGGCCAGTGTGCTCGTCCCCAGTTCCACGTCGGCTCCCCCTCGGCTTCTCGGTCTTCGGTCGTGCGGTGCGCTCGTCGTGCACTGTCGGCCTCTTGATCCCATTGGAACCCCCGAGCTCCGCAAAATCTCGGGATTTGGCCCGGCGTGGCCGATAGTTATCCGTTCGTCACCCAGTCGTGCTCGGAGGATGCGTCGGCCGGGCAGACTCCGGGGCACCTCAGCCGACGGTCGACCGGCGTACGACGAGCTCCGGCTCGAGGACGACGTCGCGGACCTTCGCCCCCGGATCGGCGATGACGTCGAGGAGGGTGTCGGCGGCGACACGTCCGAGCTGCTCGCGCGGCTGACGCACCGAGCTGAGCGGGATCGCTGCGGACGCGGCGAAGTCGATGTCGTCGTACCCCATGATCGCGACGTCGTCGGGCACCCGGACGCCCGCGAAGGTGAGCGCCTGCAGCACGCCGAGCGCGATCAGGTCGTTCGCGGCGAAGATGGCGTCGGGACGCGAGCGCTTGCCCAGCGCGACCAGCTGGTCGGCGGCCCGGCGACCGGCGACGGCGTCCATCGTGGGCGTCTCGACGAACGTCAGCTGCGCGCCGACCGTCGCGTCGACGACCTCCTGGGCGCCCTGCAGGCGGTGCTTGACCTGGCTCAGCCCCTTGGGTCCGCCCACGAACGCGATCCGGCGCCGCCCGGTGTCGATCAGGTGCTGCGCCCCGATCCGCCCACCCCGCTTGTCGTCGACCGCGATCGAGGAGAACTCCCGGGTCCCGGCGCGTCGGTCGACGACCACCACCGCGGTGCCGCGGTCACGGAGCCGCCGCAGGCGCGGCAGTACCTGGCCGACCGGTGTGATCAGGAGGCCGCTGACCCGCTGCTCCTCGAAGAGGTCGAGGTAGGTCGACTCTCGGCGCGCGTCCTGCCCGGAGTTGCCGAGGATGAGCGGCCGCCGGTGTTCGCCGAGTCGTTCCTCGACGCCCTGGGCCACGTCGGTGAAGAACGGGTTGCGCACGTCGAGCACGATCATCCCGACCGCGCGGTTGGTGCCCGCCCGGAGCTGGCGCGCGGCGTCGTTGCGGACGAACCCGAGGTCGTCGATGACCGCGAGCACGTGGTCGCGGGTGGCGGGCAGCACCTTCTCCGGGCGGTTCAGCACGTTGGAGACGGTGCCGAGCGAGACGCCGGCGGCCGCGGCGACATCCTTGACCGACACGCTCCGCCCGTTCGGGTCAGCGGCGCGGGTGAGGCGCGGTTCGGTGGCCACTTCTTCCTCCTCGGATGTCCGCACAGACTAGGACCACCCGCTGCTCGTCGTCGGCCATTGATTCGTTTCAACAAAGTTTCACCGAAGTCTTGACGGGCGTGACGGCGGTCACCTAACGTCGGCGCAACCGTAGTTGAAACCTTTCAACGGTGAAAGTCAAGGAACGCATGCCTGCCAGAACCGGACCCGGCTCCAGCCCGCTGACGCTCGAGCTTCGTGACGTCGCGAAGTCGTTCGGAGCGGTCGCCGCCCTCCGTTCGGGCACCCTCGAGGTACGGCCCGGATCGATCCACGCGCTCGTGGGCGAGAACGGCGCCGGCAAGTCGACGCTGGTGAAGATCGTCGCCGGCGTGCACCGTCGCGACGCCGGCACCTTCCGGCTGCTCGGGGCGGACGTCGACTTCGGGTCGACCGCTGACTCGAAGGCGGCAGGCGTCGCGGTCATCTACCAGGAGCCGACGCTCTTCCCCGACCTCTCCGTCGCGGAGAACATCTTCATGGGCCGGCACCCGCTGCGCGGCGCGCGTCGGATCGACCGCCCGCGCATGTACGTCGAGTCCGAGGCGCTGTTCGCACGGCTCGGCGTGCACATCGACCCCCGCCGGCCCGCGCGCGGCCTGTCGATCGCCGACCAGCAGATCATCGAGATCGCCAAGGCGATCTCGCTCGACGCCGCCCTCCTCGTCATGGACGAGCCCACCGCCGCGCTGAGCGGCGTCGAGGTGGAGCGTCTGTTCGCCGTTGCGCGCAGCCTGCGCGACGAAGGCCGTGCGCTCGTGTTCATCTCCCACCGGTTCGACGAGGTCTTCGCGCTCTGCGACATGGTCACCGTCATGCGGGACGGCGAGTACGTCTCCACCGACACCGTCGCCGAGACCTCCGTCGACCAGATCGTGGCGCGGATGGTCGGTCGCGAGGTCGCCGAGCTCTTTCCCAAGGTCCCTGCCGAGATCGGCGACGTCGTGCTGGAGGTCGACGGCCTCAACCGGGCCGGGCTCTTCCACGACGTCAGCTTCCAGGTGCGAGCCGGCGAGATCGTCGCGCTCGCCGGCCTGGTCGGCGCCGGCCGCAGCGAGATCGCCCGCGCGGTGTTCGGCGTCGACCCCTACGACAGCGGACGCGTGACCGTCGCGGGCAAACGGCTTCCGGCGCGCCGGCCGCGCGCCGCGATCGCGGCGGGCATGGCGTTCGTCCCGGAGGACCGCCGCCAGCAGGGCCTCGTCATCGAGGGCACCATCGCCCGCAACGTGGCCTCGGTCATCCGCACCCGGCTCGACCGGGCCGGGATCATCACCAGCCGTGCCGAGAACAGGGCGGCCGGTCCGTGGGCGGCGCGGCTCGAGGTCAAGACCAGCGCACTGGACATGCGGGCCGCGACCATGTCGGGCGGCAACCAGCAGAAGGTCGTCCTCGCCAAGTGGCTCGCGACGGAGCCCAAGCTGCTCATCATCGACGAGCCGACCCGCGGTATCGACGTCGGCACCAAGGCCGAGGTACACCGCCTCCTCTCCGACCTCGCCGGGCGCGGTCTCGCGATCGTGATGATCTCCTCCGAGCTGCCGGAGGTGCTCGGCATGGCCGACCGCGTCCTCGTCGTCCATGAGGGACGGATCGCGGCCGAGCTCGATCGCGACCAGGCCACGCCCGAGGCCGTGATGCGCGCCGCCACCGGCAGCACCACGCCGGCACGAACCGGCGCGGGCCCCGCTGCTGCTGCCCGCCAGGAGGTGAAGGCATGACGACGACCACCGATGCCCCGCAGCCGTCGCTGCCCGACGACGCGATCGAGCTGGCGCCCAGCGCGCTCTCACCCGCGCAACGCTTCCTCGGCGGCCTGCTCCGCTCGCGCGAGCTCGCGGTCGGGCTCGTCCTCCTCGCTCTCGTCGTGGCGACGGCGACCCAGAGCTCGAGCTTCGTCTTCGGTTCCGACGGCTGGCGGTCGCTGCTGGTCAACCCCAGCATCCTCATCCTGCTCGCAGTGGGCCAGACGGTGGTGATCGTCACCCGCAACGTCGACCTCTCGGTCGGCTCGACCCTCGGTCTGACCGCCTATCTCACCGGCCGGCTCTTCGTCGACACCGGCCTGCCGACCCTCGTCGTGGTCCTGCTGGCGGTCCTGGCCGGTGCCGGCCTCGGCCTGGTCAACGGCATCCTGGTGACGTTCGGACGGGTGCCGTCCCTCGTGATCACTCTCGGCACCCTCTACATCTACCGCGGCGTCTTCCTCTCCTGGGCCGGCAGCGACCGGATCAACGCCAGCGACATCCCCGACGGCTTCTCGTCGCTCGGCACCGAGCAGCTGCTGAGCATCCCTGTCCTCACCATCGTCGCGCTCGCCGTCATGGGCGTCGTCGGGTACCTGATGCACACCAGCCGCGGCGGTCGCGAGCTCTACGCGATCGGGTCCGACCCCGACGCCGCCCACCTCTACGGCCTGCCCGTCGCGCGCCGGGTGCTGATGGCCTTCGTCGCCTCCGGAGCCCTCGCCGGTCTCGCCGGCGTCTTCTACGTCGCCCGCTACGGCACGGTCAGCTCCAACGCCGGCTTCGGCATCGAGCTCCAAGCCGTGGGCGCCGCGGTCATCGGGGGCGTCGCGATCTTCGGTGGCAGCGGCACCGTCTGGGGCGCCGCGATCGGCGCGTCCCTGCTGGTGACGATCAACAGCGCGCTGCCGGTGCTGGGCATCGACGACTTCTGGCAGCGCGCCGTCGTCGGTGCGCTCATCCTCGCCGCGGTGGCTCTCGACCGGGTCCTGACCCTCCGCCAGGAACGGCGGCTGGTCGCCGCCCGCGAGCTCGACCACGACCAGGGGCCGCCACCACCGCCACCGTCGTCCACTTCCGTCCCATCGGGGAGCGCCTCGTGACCAGCATGCTCGACGCCCAGACACCAGCACCCGAGCGCACCTACCGCGCCTACGCCCGCCCGTTGTGGTCGCGCCTGCTCCTCACCCACGAGGCCGCGGTCATCGCCCTCCTCGTCGCGGTCTTCGTGTGGGCCAACGGCAACGTCGCCAACTTCGACGGCCCGCTCACGCTCTACTACCTCTTCCTCGACAACGTGCCGATCCTGCTGATCGCACTGCCGATGACACTGGTGATCGTCACCGGTGAGATCGACCTCTCGGTGGCCAGCATCGTCGGCGTCAGCGCCGCGCTGACCGGTGTCTTCCACGTCGACGCCGGCCTCTCGATCCCGGTCGCGGCCGCTCTCGCGGTCGGTGTCGGCGTCCTCGCCGGTGCGCTCAACGGCTTCCTCGTCGCGTACGTCGGACTGCCTTCCCTCGCCGTCACCATCGGAACGCTCGCCCTCTTCCGCGGCATCGCCGTCGGTCTGCTGGGCGACAGCTCGATCACCGACTTCCCCGACAAGTGGACCGACCTCGCGAAGGAGCGGATCGTCGAGGAGAGCTCGTACCCGATGATCCTGGTGCCGATCGCGGTCCTCGCCGTCATCTTCGTGCTCCTGCTCCACTTCACCGGCTTCGGCCGCGGCATCTACGAGATCGGGCTCAACCACGAGGCCGCTCGCTTCACGGGCGTCAACGTCGAGCGCACCAAGTTCCTCCTGTTCGTGCTCTCCGGTGCGGTCGCGGCCTTCGCCGGCGTCTACTACGCCCTGCGCTACGGCAGCGTCCGCGGCGACTCGGCCTACGGGCTGGAGCTCCAGGTCATCGCCGCCGTGCTGCTCGGCGGGGTCTCGATCTTCGGCGGCCGGGGTGCGCTCCACGGCGTCATCGCCGGCGTGCTGCTCCTCGGTGTCATCGCCAGCGCCATGCGCCTGGAGGGCGAGACCGTCAACAAGATCAACATCGTGATCGGAGTGCTCCTCGTGCTCTCCGTGATCTCCACCAGCTTCCTCTCCTGGGCCTCGGGTCTGCGCTCAGGGAGGAGATGGCCGTGGGCGACTCGCTCGCGGTCCGACCGCGCTGCCCGGCAGCCGCAGTCCTGATCAGTCAACGAAAGGTAACCAGGACGATGAAGTTCCAGAGCCGACGGGTGGCCACCCTGGCCGCTGTCACCCTTGTTGCGGGCCTCAGCCTCACCGCGTGCGGTGGGGACGACGGTGAGGACGGAGGCAGCGGCGGGGGCGACAGCTCCGTCACCATGCTGCCGAAGAACCTCGGCAACCCGTACTTCGACACCAGCACCGCAGGCGCCGAGAAGGCTGCCGGCGAGCTCGACGCCGAGATCGAGGAGGTCGGACCCGACACGGCGAGCCCCGAGGCCCAGGTCCCGTTCATCAACACCGCCGCCCAGCAGGGCGTCGGCGGCCTCATCGTCTCGGCCAACGACCCGGAGGCGATCTGCGACGCGCTCACCGAGGCGATGGACGCCGGCGCCTCCGTCGTCACCTTCGACTCCGACACCAACCCCGAGTGCCGCGACCTGTTCATCAACCAGGCCAGCGCCGAGGGCATCGCCAAGGTCCAGGTCGACCTGATCGCCGAGCAGATCGGCGGCTCGGGCGAGATCGCGATCCTGTCGGCCGCGGCCAACGCGACCAACCAGAACGCCTGGATCGAGATGATGGAGGCGGAGCTCGAGGCCAACCACCCCGACATCGAGCTCGTCGACACCGTCTACGGCGACGACGACGACCAGAAGTCCTTCGACCAGACCGCCGCGCTCCTGCAGGCGCACCCCGACCTGAAGGGCATCATCTCGCCCACCACGGTCGGCATCTCCGCGGCCGCCCGCTACCTGTCGGACTCGGAGTACAAGGGCAAGGTCGCGCTGACCGGCCTCGGCACCCCGAACCAGATGCGTGAGTACGTCGAGAACGGCACCGTCGAGGCCTTCGCACTCTGGAACCCGGGCGACCTGGGCTACCTGGCGATGTACGCCACCCAGGCCCTGATCGACGGCGACATCGAGGGCGAGGAGGGCGACACCTTCGACGCCGGCGACCTCGGCGAGTACACGGTGGGCGCGGACGGCGAGGTCCTCCTCGGCGACCCGTTCGTCTTCAACGCAGAGAACATCGGCGACTTCGACTTCTGAGCCTCGGCTCGGAATTGACACGTCCTCACCACCGCAGGAACAGGGAGGCGGCACCACCATGCCCCGCTACTGCTTCACCCTCCAGGTCCGACCGGACCTGATCGACGAGTACGTCGAGCGGCACCGGGCCGTCTGGCCCGAGATGCTCGCCGCACTTGCCGAGACCGGGTGGCGCAACTACTCCCTGTTCCTGCGGGAGGACGGGCTGCTGGTCGGGTACGTCGAGTCCGACGACCTGGCCGCGGCCCGGGCGGCCATGGGCCGCACCGAGGTCAACACCCGCTGGCAAGCCGAGATGGCCGCCTACTTCACCTGGCCGGATGCCGCCGATGCCGCCGATGACACAGCCGGACAGGCCCCCGACGAGGGCTTCGTCGTCCTCCGCGAGGTGTTCAACCTCGACGACCAGCTCGCAGAAAGCACCCGATCATGAGTAGTCAGAAGGGCTTCGCCGCCATCGCCGCTCGGCTCGAGGGCCAGGCGATCGAGCTCCCCTCCTGGGCGTTCGGCAACTCCGGCACCCGCTTCAAGGTCTTCGCCACCGCGGGCACCCCGCGCAGTGTCGAGGAGAAGATCGCCGATGCCGCCACCGTCCACCGGTTCACTGGCCTCGCACCGACCGTCGCCCTGCACATCCCGTGGGACAAGGTCGACGACTACGCCGCGCTGTCGGCGTACGCCCAGGACCACGGCGTGCGGCTCGGGACGATCAACTCCAACACGTTCCAGGACGACGACTACAAGTTCGGCGCCCTGACCCACGTCGACGCCAAGGTCCGCCAGAAGGCGATCGACCACCACTTCGAGTGCATCGACGTCATGGGCGCGACCGGCAGCCGGGACCTGAAGATCTGGCTGGCCGAGGGCAGCAACTACCCGGGCCAGGCAGACCTGCGCGGCCGCCAGGACCGGCTGGGGGAGTCGCTCAGCACCATCTACGACCGGCTCGGTGACGACCAGCGGCTGGTGCTCGAGTACAAGTTCTTCGAGCCGGCGTTCTACCACACCGACGTCCCCGACTGGGGTACGGCGTACGCCCAGGTGGCCGCTCTCGGCGACCGCGCGGTGGTCTGCCTCGACACCGGCCATCACGCGCCCGGCACCAACATCGAGTTCATCGTGATGCAGCTGCTGCGGCTCGGGAAGCTCGGCTCCTTCGACTTCAACTCCCGCTTCTACGCGGACGACGACCTGATCGTCGGCGCGGCCGACCCGTTCCAGCTGTTCCGGATCCTCTTCGAGGTGATGCGGGGCGGCGGCTACGGGCCGGAGAGCGACGTGGCGTTCATGCTCGACCAGTGCCACAACGTCGAGGAGAAGATTCCCGGCCAGATCCGGTCGGTCCTCAACGTGCAGGAGATGACCGCTCGCGCGCTGCTGGTGGACACCGATGCGCTCCACGCCGCCCAGGACGCCGGTGACGTCCTCGGTGCCCACCAGGTCTTCATGGACGCGTTCTACACCGACGTCCGGGCCGACCTCGCCGGCTGGCGTGAGGAGCACGGACTGCCGGCCGACCCGATGCGTGCCTACGCCGAGTCCGGCTACCAGGCCGAGATCGAGGCCAGCCGCGTCGGTGGCACGCAGCTGTCCTGGAACTGACCCCGATAGAGAAGGAAATGATGACCAACCCCGCTGCGGCCGCGCTGATCGCCCGGTCCAACCGCCTCGGCGCCGACCCGAAGAACACCAACTACGCGGGCGGCAACACCTCGGCGAAGGGAGTCGAGACCGACCCGGTCACCGGCGAGCCGGTAGAGCTGCTCTGGGTCAAGGGCTCCGGCGGCGACCTCGGCACCCTGACCGAGCCCGGACTCGCCGTGCTCCGCCTCGACCGGATGCGCAGCCTGGTCGACGTCTACCCCGGCATCGACCGCGAGGACGAGATGGTCGCCGCGTTCGACTACTGCCTCCACGGCAAGGGCGGCGCCGCTCCCTCGATCGACACCGCGATGCACGGCCTCGTCGATGCGGCACACGTCGACCACCTCCACCCGGACTCCGGCATCGCGATCGCCACCGCCGCCGACGGCGAGGCGCTGACCAAGGAGATCTTCGGCGACCGTGTGGTGTGGGTGCCGTGGCGGCGCCCCGGCTTCCAGCTCGGCCTCGACATCGCCGAGATCAAGCACCGCAACCCGCAGGCGATCGGCTGCATCCTCGGGGGTCACGGCATCACCGCGTGGGGCGACACCAGCGAGGAGGCAGAGGCCCACTCGCTGATGATCATCGACACTGCTGCCGACTACATCGCCGAGAACTCCAGGGCCGAGCCGTTCGGACCCGCGCTCGAGGGGTACGCCGCGCTGCCGCCGGCCGAGCGCCGCGCCCGGGCGGCCGCCCTCGCGCCGACCATCCGCGGCATCGCGAGCGCGGACCGGCCGATGGTCGGCCACTACACGGACTCCGACGAGGTCCTCGACTTCCTCGCCCACGCGGAGCACCCGCGGCTCGCCGCCCTGGGCACGTCCTGCCCCGACCACTTCCTTCGCACCAAGGTCAAGCCCCTGGTCCTCGACCTGCCGCCGACCGCGCCGGTCGAGGAGTCCCTCGCCCGGTTGCACGACCTCGCGGTCGCCTATCGCGAGGACTACCAGGCCTACTACGACCGGCACGCGACACCGGACTCGCCCGCCATCCGCGGCAAGGACCCGCTGATCGTCCTGGTGCCCGGCGTCGGCATGTTCAGCTTCGGCAAGGACAAGCAGACCGCCCGCGTCGCCGGCGAGTTCTACGTCAACGCGATCAACGTGATGCGCGGCGCCGAGGGACTGTCGTCGTACCAGCCGATCGACGAGACGGAGAAGTTCCGGATCGAGTACTGGGCGCTGGAGGAGGCCAAGCTCCAGCGGATGCCGAAGCCCAAGCCGCTCGCCACCCGCGTCGCGCTGGTTACCGGCGCCGCGTCCGGCATCGGCCGGGCCACCGCGCAGAAGCTGGCCGCCGAGGGTGCCTGTGTCGTCATCGCGGACCTGTCGCTGGAGAAGGCCCAGGAGGCCGCGCGCGAGATCGGCGGCGCGGACGTGGCCGTCGGTGTGCAGGTCGACGTCAGCGACGAGGCTGCCGTCCAGGCCGCTGTCGACGCCGCGGTGCTGGCGTTCGGGGGAGTCGACCTCGTCGTCAACAACGCCGGCCTGTCCCTCTCCCGCTCGCTGATGGAGACCACCGAGCAGGACTGGGACCTCCAGCACGACGTGATGGCCAAGGGCTCGTTCCTGGTCGCCAAGGCGACCGCGAAGGTGATGATCGAGCAGCAGCTGGGCGGCGACATCGTCTACATCTCCAGCAAGAACGCGATCTTCGCCGGTCCCAACAACGTCGCCTACGGCGCCGCGAAGGCCGACCAGGCGCACCAGGTGCGGCTGCTGGCGGCCGAGCTCGGCGAGCACGGCATCAAGGTCAACGGCGTCAACCCCGACGGCGTCGTCCAGGGCTCCGGCATCTTTGCCAGCGGCTGGGGTGCCAACCGCGCCGCGGTGTACGGCGTGGAGGAGGAGGACCTCGGGAAGTTCTACGCCCAGCGGACGATCCTCAGGCGCGAGGTGCTGCCCGACCACATCGCCAACGCCGTCTTCGTCCTCTGCGGGCCCGAGCTGACCCACACCACCGGACTGCACATCCCGGTCGATGCCGGTGTCGCGGCCGCCTTCCTGCGGTGACTCCCAGCGATGACTCCCAGCGATGACTGAGCCTGTGCGAGTGGCGGCGGTCGACCTCGGCGCCACCAGCGGCCGGGTGATGTCCGGACGGATCACGGACAGCCGGGTCGAGATCAACGAGCTGCACCGCTTCCCCAACGGCGCGGTACCGGTGCGTGACGGCCTGTTCTGGGACGTCCTCGGGATCTACCGCGAGGTGCTGCACGGCATCCGTGAGGTCGCGACCACCGGGCCGCTGCACGGGATCGGCATCGACTCCTGGGCGATCGACTACGGCCTCCTGGACCGGGACGGCCAGCTGCTCGGGCTGCCGTTCAGCCACCGCGACGCCCGGACCGACGGCGTGGCCGAGAAGGTCGTGGCGGAGATCGGCGCCGCCGAGCTCTACGCCACCACCGGGATCCAACAGCTGCCGTTCAACACGCTCTACCAGCTCGTCGCGGCCCGCGGCTCCGCGGCGCTCGAGGCGGCGGACACGATGCTCCTCCTGCCCGACCTGCTCGGCTTCTGGCTGACCGGCGTGGCCGGCGCGGAGCGCACCAACGCCTCCACCACCCAGCTTTACGACGCGCGCGCCGGCGAGTGGGCCGTCGACCTCTGTCGCCGGCTCGGGCTCCCGTGGTCGATCCTGCCGCCGCTGCGGGACCCGGGGTCGGTGGCCGGGCCGCTGCTGCCCGACGTCGCGCGCGACCTCGGCGTCACCGCGGACGTCCCGGTGGTCGCCGTCGGCTCGCACGACACCGCGTCGGCCGTGGTCGGCGTGCCCGCCGCGACCGACCGGTTCGCCTACATCTCCTCGGGCACCTGGTCGCTGGTCGGGCTCGAGCTCGACCGGCCGGTGCTGACCGAGCAGGCACGACTCGCCGACTTCACCAACGAGCTCGGGGTGGACGGCACGGTCCGGTTCCTCAAGAACGTCACCGGCCTGTGGGTCCTGTCGGAGTGCCTGCGGTCCTGGGGCGACCGTCGGCTCAAGGACGTCGAGCTGCGGTCGCTCATCGCGACGGCGGCCGAGTTCGAGCCGCTGCGCACGGTCATCGACATCAACGACCGTCGGTTGCTCGCACCGAGCACGGTCGCCGACCCGATGCCCGAGCGGGTGGCTGCGCTGGCACGGGAGGCGGGCGAGCTGGTGCCGCACTCACCAGTCGCGATCACGCGGTGCATCGTCGACAGCCTTGCCGTCGCCTACCGCCGCCACGTCCGCACCGCGGCCGACCTCGCCGGGGTCACCCTCGACGTGGTGCACGTCGTCGGCGGTGGCTCGCAGAACGAGGTGCTGTGCCAGCTCACCGCTGATGCCTGCGGCCTGCCCGTCCTCGCCGGACCGGTCGAGGCAGCCGCCCTCGGCAACGTGCTGGTGCAGGGTCGCGCGCTCGGCGCGGACCTCCCCGACCTCGCGGCGATGCGGTCGCTGGTCCGCCGGTCCTACGACGTCCGCCGCTACGAGCCGCGCGGCGGTGCCGACTGGGCCGACGCGGAGGCGCGCGTCCGCTAGCCGTCGTACCCCTGCCCGGTCCCCATCTCCTCTCGGAAGGCCTCCACGATGACCGAACCCACCTCCGGCGCCCGCCTCAACCGCCGCTCGCTCTTCGGCGCGGCCGCCGCCACGATCGGTGCCGCGGCCGTGGTCGGCGCGAGCGGCTCGGCCCTCGCGCCCGCGGGCGCACTGGCGAGCGGACCCGGTGGACTGCCCAAGGATCTCGAGAAGGCGTTCCGCAAGCCGGGCACGGCGACCGCGGCCGGGTTCCGCTGGTGGTGGCCGCACGGCCTCGTGGATCCCGCGGAGATCGCCCGGGAGGTCGACCAGGTCGCCGACGCCGGCTTCGGCGTCCTCGAGGTCGCCGTGGTCACCCACAGCCTGCGGGCACGCGGCATCGAGATCGACGTCGCCAAGCACGGCTGGGGCAGCCCGACCTGGGTCGCCGGCGTGAAGGCCGCCCTCGCGAGGGCGGCCGAGCGGAACGTCCGCATCGACATCACCGTCGGTCCTTCCTGGCCGGCGGCGGTGCCGACCATCACCCCCGACGACGACGCCGCCTGCAGCGAGCTCGCGTACGGCCGCGCCGACGTCGCCGCCGGGCAGGCGTTCGACGCCGAGCTCCCCGCACCCACGGGCGAGGCACACAGCACGAAGGTCGAGCTGGTCACCGTGCAGGCCCACCGCGTCACTGCGGCGACGTCCTCCATCACGACGCTCGACCCCGAGTCCTACGTCGACCTGTCGGACCACGTCTCGGGCACCCGACTCACCTGGACCGCGCCCGCCGAGCCGGCCGGCTCGACCTGGGCGGTCCTGGCGACCTGGCGCCGCGGGTCCGGCCAGGAGCCCGAGGCCGGCCCGCACACCAGCCCGCGTTCCTACGTCGTCGACCACTTCAGCGACGCCGGCACCCAGGCCGTCATCGACCTCTGGGAGGACAGGGTGCTCGACGGGGAGATGCGAGCCCGGCTGCGCGCCGCCGGCGGCTACCTCTTCGAGGACTCCCTGGAGATCGAGACCGAGGCGACCATCTGGACCCCGCGGATGCTCGAGGAGTTCGAGGCCCGCGCCGGCTACGACCTGCGCCCCTGGCTCCCGGTCGTGCTCGAGGTCGAGGAGGACTACCAGTTCGCGCTCGGCACGCCCGGTTCGCCGGCGACGACCGACGCGCTGCGCACCAACCAGGTGCGCGACGACTTCAACCAGGTGCTGTCCGACCTCTACCGCGACCGCCACCTCCGGCCGATGCAGGAGTTTGCCCGGAGCCTGGGCATGGGCCTGCGGATCCAGGCCTACGGCCTGGAGACCGACAGCACCGAGCACGCCGCCATCCTCGACATCGCCGAGACCGAGTCCCTCGGCTTCAAGAACCTCGACGACTACCGGGTGATGGCCGGCGGCCGCGACATCGCCGGGAAGAAGATCCTGTCCTGCGAGGCGATCTGCTACAACGGCGCGGCCTACAACACGACCTGGGGGTTCAACAGCACCAGCCCGACCGCGCAGAACCAGGCGCTGTTCACCCTCAACAGCATCTTCGCCGCGGGCGTCAACCAGGCGATCATCCACGGCTTCCCGTACGCCGCCGCGCCGGACGTCACCTGGCCGGGCTTCGCCGCCTTCTCGCCGTACTACAACGGCGCGGTCGGCTTCGGCGAGGCGTGGGGACCGCGCACCCCGCAGTGGGAGCACCTGCCGGGCATCGCCTCCTACCTCGCCCGCACCCAGCTGGTGCTGCAGACCGGCACGCCCAAGTACGACCTGGTCTTCCTGCGCCAGAAGAGCGGCGCAGCGACCGGCATCGGGCCGTTCTGGGTCACCAACGACGGCACCAAGCTCGGGTGGTCGCACTCGTTCATCACGTCAGCGCTGCTCACCCGCGACGACGTCACCTTCCGCGACGGACGCCTCGCTCCCGACGGCCCGGCCTACAAGGTGCTGGTGATCGGGCCCGACAAGATCCGCAGCCGGGAGGTGACGATCGACCTCGCCGCGGCGCGCAAGGTCCTCGAGCTCGGCCGGGCGGGCCTGCCGGTGATCCTCGTCAACGACGCGGGCAAGGACTGGGCGAGGGACGCCACCCCGATCGGGCGCACCGACGCGGCCGCCGTCGCCGAGGTTCGCGACCTGATGGCGAGGATCGCGGCGCTGCCGACCACGAGGAGCGTGCCCGAGGCGGGGATCGGCGGAGCGCTGGCCGCGCTCGGCGTCATCCGCGACGTCGAGCACGCCGACTCGACGGTCATGCACGTGCGCCGGGTCGAGGGCGACATCGACCTCTATTACCTCGCCAACGCCCGGCACGCGGAGAACCGCCGGCTCAACCGGGTCCTCCAGGACGTCTGGCTGACCGCGACCGACCCGTCCGCGGTCCCGTGGCTGCTCGACGCCTGGACCGGGGAGACCTCCCGGGCGGCGGCGTACGAGCGCTCGGGTGACCGGGTGCGGGTGCGCGTCGACCTGGTCCCCGGCCAGTCGGTCGTCATCGCGCTCGCCGCGCCGGGCACGAGCACCGCCCGGTCGGTCCTGCCCGTCGCGACGGCCGGCAAGGAGGTCGTGGCCCGCGGAGCGAACGCCGCGCTGCGCACCACGGTCGCCGGCACCACCGAGCTCACCCGCCCCGACGGCAGCACCGCGTCGGTGCAGGTCGACCGGGTCCGCGAGCCCGTCGCCCCGACCGGGTGGTCGCTGGAGCTGGAGGACTGGAAGCCGGCCGACCCGTCGGACCCGAAGGACCTCCGCACGACGAAGGAGCAGCACTCGGCCGAGCTGGCGACACTCCAGTCGTGGTCCAAGGTCCCCGGTTTCGAGGACGTGTCCGGCATCGGCCGCTACCGCGCCACCGTCGACCTCGGGCCCGACTGGACCCGGGACGACGGCGCCTACCTCGAGCTGGGCGAGGTCAACGACACGTTCCGGGTGAGCGTCAACGGCGAGCCGCTGCCGCCGTGCGACCCGCTGGACGCCACCGTCGACCTCGGCCGCCGGCTACGGCCCGGCAGCAACGTGATCGAGGTCGAGGTCGCCTCGACCCTGCTCAACCGGCTACGGGTCGTCACGCCCGCGGTCTACGGCGGCGCAGCGCGCCAGAGCTACGGGCTGGTGGGTCCGGTCCGGCTGGTCCCGTACGTCGAGAAGGTGGTGCCTGCCTGACCCCCGCAGCAGGATGAGTGACAGGGAACATCGACGAGCGACAGAGGAGGTCCGCGGTGCGTGTCGCGCTCATGGTCACCTGCGTCAACGACGCCATTTACCCGGGCACCGGGGCGGCCGTCGTACGCCTGCTGCGGAGACTGGGCGTGGACGTCGACTTCCCGCAGGACCAGGCCTGCTGTGGTCAGCCGATGGTCAACACGGGGTACCTCGACGAGGCGGTCCCGGTGGTCCGCAACTTCGTCGACGCGTTCGCCGGGTACGACGCCGTGGTGACCCCGTCCGGCTCCTGCGCGGGCTCGGTCCGGCACCAGCACGGGCTGGTCGCGAGGCGTGCGGCCGATCCCGTGCTGGCGGGCGCGGTGGCCGACCTGTCGCCGCGCACCTTCGAGCTCAGTGAGTTCCTCGTGGACGTGCTCGGCGTGACCGACGTCGGTGCGTACTTCCCGCACCGGGTGACCTACCACCCCACCTGCCACTCGCTCCGCATGCTGGGCGTCGGCGACCGGCCGCGCCGGCTGCTGGAGGCGGTGCGCGGCATCCGCCTGGTCGACCTCCCCCACGCCGACGAGTGCTGTGGCTTCGGCGGCACCTTCGCCGTGAAGAACGCCGACACGTCGGTGGCGATGGGATCGGACAAGGCCAGGCACGTCCGGGAGACCGGGGCAGAGGTCCTGGTCGCCGGTGACAACTCGTGCCTGATGCACATCGGCGGCCTCCTCTCCCGCAACCAGGCGGGCGTGCGGGTGATGCACCTCGCCGAGGTCCTCGCCTCGACGGAAGCCGATCCCGGAGGCGCCCGATGACGCACACCTTCGTCGGGATGCCACCGTTCCCCGTCGCGGCGCGGGAAGCGCTCGCCGACACTCAGCTTCGGCACAACCTGGGCCACGCGACCGCGACCATCCGCGGGAAGCGCGACCAGGTCGTCGCGGAGGTGGAGAACTGGGAGGAGCTGCGGCTGGCCGGCGCGGCCGTGAAGGACCGCGCGCTGCGCGGCCTCGACCAGCACCTGGTGCAGCTGGAGGAATCGCTGACCGACCGTGGGGCGACCGTGCACTGGGCACGGGACGCGGTGGAGGCCAATCGGATCGTCGTCGACGTCGCGCGGCGTCACAGGGTCGACGAGGTCGTCAAGGTCAAGTCGATGGTGACCCAGGAGATCGGGCTCAACGAGGCCCTCCAGGCTGAGGGCATCGCGGCGTGGGAGACCGACCTCGCCGAGCTGATCGTGCAGCTCGGAGGAGACCTGCCCAGCCACATCCTGGTGCCGGCGATCCACCGCAACCGCGCCGAGATCCGGGAGATCTTCCGCAGCAAGATGGGCGGGGTCGGACGTGCCGCACCGTCGGAGCTGAGTGACGACCCGGCAGCGCTCGCCGCAGCGGCACGCGCGCACCTGCGGGAGAAGTTCCTCCGCGCCCGGATGGCGGTCTCGGGGGCGAACTTCGCCGTCGCCGAGACGGGGACCCTGGTCGTCGTCGAGTCCGAGGGCAACGGCCGGATGTGCCTCACCCTGCCGGACGTCCTCGTCAGCGTGGTCGGCATCGAGAAGGTCGTGCCGACGTGGGCCGAGCTCGACCCGCTCCTGCGGCTGTTGCCGCGGTCGTCCACGGGTGAGCGGATGAACCCCTACACCTCTACGTGGAGCGGAGTCATCCCCGGCGACGGCCCGCAGGAGGTGCACGTCGTGCTTCTCGACAACGGTCGCACGCGGGCGCTCGCCGACGAGGTCGGCCGGCAGGCCCTGCGCTGCATCCGGTGCTCGGCGTGCCTCAACGTCTGCCCGGTCTACGAGCGGGTCGGCGGCCACGCCTACGGGTCGGTCTACCCCGGCCCGATCGGCGCCATCCTCAACCCGCTGCTGAAGGGCACCGGCGACCCGCAGACGGACTCGCTGCCCTACGCGTCGTCCCTCTGCGGCGCCTGTTTCGAGGCGTGCCCGGTGCGGATCGACATTCCCGAGGTGCTGGTGCACCTGCGGTCGAAGGTCGTCGACGGGCACCGCGACGACCGGATCCCCAAGCCCGAGGCGGTCGCGATGAGGTCGGCCTCCTGGACGTTCGCCGGCGGTCGCCGACTGGGGCGGGCCGAGCGGCTCACCCGCCTGGGCATCGGGGTCGGGCGCCGGTTCGGCGCCGCCAGGTGGACCGCGACCCGTGACCTGCCGACGCCGCCGAAGGAGTCCTTCCGCGCGTGGTGGAAGCGGACCGACGGGAGGCTCGACCGATGAGCGCCCGCGACGAGATCCTGCGCAGGGTGCGGTCCGCGTTGACCGATGTCGAGCCCGATCCGGATCCGGTGGCCGCGCCGCGAGGTGCCGCGCCGGCCGACCTGGTCTCGCACTTCGCCGAGCGGGTGGCGGACTACCGGGCGACGGTCGTGCGCTGCACCGCCGACGAGGTCGGGGCAGCGGTGGCTGCCGCGCTCCCGGCAGGTGCGCGCGTCGTCGTACCCCCGGGGCTGCCGGAGGTGGTCGCCGCCCGGCTCAGCGACGTCCGGGTCGACGACGGGCTCTCGGCGGCTGAGCTCGACCAGGTGGACGCCGTGATCACCGGCTGCCGCGTCGCCGTCGCCGAGACCGGGACCATCGTCCTCGACCACGCGCCGGGCCAGGGCCGGCGCGCGCTGACCCTGGTGCCGGACCGCCACGTGTGCGTGGTCCGAGCCGACCAGGTCGTCGCGGACGTGCCGGACGCCGTCGCCGCCCTCGACCCCGGCCGGCCACTCACCTGGATCAGCGGCCCGAGCGCGACCAGCGACATCGAGCTCGACCGGGTGGAGGGGGTACACGGACCTCGGGTGCTGCACGTGATCGTCGTCGGGGAGATCGAGCAACAGTGATCGACCAGCGGCGCAGGAGAGGGTGCGACCAGCCCGGGTGGCGGCCGGGCGACCTCGACATCGAGATCCTGCGGCTGCTGTCGCGCGGCCACACCACCGACGCGATCGCGCGCCGGGTGGGCGTCTCGGAGCGCACGGTACGACGTCGGCTGCGCGCCATCGCGGACGAGATCGGAGTGGAGTCCTCGATCGAGGCGGTCGTGCACGCCGTGCGCGTCGGCCTGATCTGACACTCAGCGGGGGCCGGCTTTGGCGTTGAGGTAGTTCTGCTCGGGGATGGAGTCGGTGAGTGCGGCTGCCTGCCGGAAGTCGGCGACGGCATCGGGCCGGCCCAGGGCTTCGAGCAGGTGGGCGCGAGCGGCGATGACGCGATGGTCTCGCGGGCGGGCCGCCGCGAGTGGCTCGAGCGCGGCCAGGCCGGCTTCGGGGCCCTCGACCTCGCTGAGAGCGATGGCCGCGCCGAGCTCGGCGGCCGGATTGGGCGCGACGGCCAGGAGCATCCGGTAGAGCTCGAGCACCTGGGGCCAGTCGGTCTCCGCGAACGCGGGCGCGGTGGCGTGCACGGCGGCGATGGCGGCCTGCAGCTGGAACGGTCCGACGGGCCCGCGGGGCAGCGCATCCTCGAGGAGCCGGACCGCACGGCCGATCTGGGAGTGGTCCCACGCGTTCCGATCCTGTTGCGCCAGGGGGATGAGTCGGCCGTCGACGACGCGGGTGGAGGCGCGCGCGTCGACCAGGAGCATGAGCGCCAGGAGCCCGGCGGTGTCCGGGTCGCGGGGCACTGCGCGATGGAGCCTCTCGGTGATGCGGATCGCGTCGTCCGTCATGGTCCGGTCGATGACCGTGGAGCCGGACGGCAGCGAAGACCCCGTCGTGAAGATCAGGTGCAGGACGTGCCGGACGGCATGGAGCCGGGCGGGCAGCTGCTCGGGGGGCACTGGTCCGAATCGTGCGCCGGCACTGCGCAGAGTGGCCTTGGCCCGACTGATTCGTTGCGCCGCGGTGGCTTCCGGCACGAGCAGTCCGGCCGCGATCTGACGCGTGGTGAGACCACCGACGGCACGCAGCGTGAGTGCGACCGCCGACGGCGTGGTCAGCGCCGGGTGACAGCACAGGACCAGCATCTGGAGCGAGTCGTCGTGGTCGTGGGCTCGCTGGCTCCACGTGCCGGCCCGTTCCTGCTCGGTCTGGAGCTCACGGCGCGGGCGGGCGGCTTCGGAGCGCTGAGCGTCGACGAGACGGCGAGACGCAACGCGTATCAGCCAGCCTCGAAGATTGGTCGGCATGCCGTCGCGTGGCCACTGCACGGCCGCCGCCAGGAGCGCTTCCTGGGCGGCGTCCTCAGCATCCTCGAGAGCGGCTCCCCGACGCTGGAGGGCGGCGAGGACGTGTGGCGCCTCGCGGCGCCACACCTCCCCGATCGCAGGGTCCACGAGGGTCAGGACTCGCTGTCCGGCCTCATCGTCGGGCGCAGTTCGACCGTGTCGCCGGGACAGGAGAACGCCTCGGCGATCTCCTGGGCACGCTGCTCGGACTCGACGTCGATGAGGAAGAACCCGGCAAGGTGTTCCTTGCTCTCCGAGTACGGGCCGTCCGTGGCTACCGGCTCTCGGTCGTGCCGGAAGATCAAGGAGGCGGTCGGATCGCCGAGAGCGCAGCCGTAGACGATCTCGGCCTTGGCATCGGCGTCACCGAACACGCGCTCCCACCGGCGCCCGAGCTCGTCCTGCCTGTCCTGGGGCAGCGCCTGGTACTCCGCTGTGTGCGCGCTCGTCGGGTGACCCCAGGGCTGGGGATTCGAGTGGATGAGAATCACGAACTTCATGTCGAGGACTCCTCGCGTCGTCGGGGCCGCAGGTCGGCCCCCATCACACGTACGTCGGAGCCATCCCATCAGACTCGACATTGGTCCGTGCCCGCCGAAGGGTCGGCGCAGGACTGGCCGTCCGTGGGCGGGGCACTGGCCGGATCCGGCCAGGGGGTTGTGAGGACGGTCACTGGTTTCCTAGTTTGGGCGCTGAATCGTTTCAGTCCTTTGGGAGTCCTCATGCTGGGTGTCCGTCGTTTCCCTCTCGTCCTCGCGCTGTTGCTCGTGGCCGGACTCACCGTGGCGGTCCAGGTGTCCGTCGCTCCTGCGGCGACGAGCGCCACCTCGGGTATCGAGGTCGCAGCGCTCACCACGAACGGGCGCACGAACCCCCTCGGCATCCCGGGGGAGCCGCCCTCGTTCGGCTGGGCCTCGACCGCCTCCACACGGAGCGTGGTGCAGTCCGCCTACGAGCTTCGGGTCGCTGGCAGCGAGTCGGCACTGGCGTCGGCGGACGTGTGGGACTCGGGGAAGGTGGAGTCCCGCCGCCAGGTCGACGTGGCGTACGACGGGCCCGCCCTCGCCGCGCAGACGCGTTACTACTGGCAGGTCCGCGTGTGGGACGGCACCGGCGAGGTGTCGGCGTGGAGCGAGCCGGCCTGGTTCGAGACCGGCATGTTGTCGGCGTCCGACTGGGGCAGCGCAGAGTGGGTCGGCGCGCCGCCGGGCAACGAGGTCGACCGCTGGACCGACTACACCGCCGAGTTCGACTTCACCATCCAGAACCATGCGTTCGCCGCGTTCATCAGGGCGGCGCAGCCCGGCAACGGCTACATGTGGCAGGTCAGCGTGGCCGACGGCACTCCCCGGTTCCGGCCGCACGTGCGCGTCAACGGCGCCTACCAGCTCCTCGACAACAAGAGCATCTCGTCAGTCGTCTCGGTCGACGAGCTGCTCTCCGGCCAGCACACCATGACCGTGCAGGTCGACGGCAGCACCATCACCACCAGCATCGACGGCGAGCAGATCGACACCCGCACCCACGCCCGTCACGCGAAGGGCTTCGTGGGGTTCCGTTCAGACCACGCCAACGGCAGCTTCGAGAAGTTCACGGTCCTCCGAGCCGAGGTCGTGGCGGAGTCCGGCGAGACCCTCCTCGACACCGACTTCACCAACGGGAACCCGTTCAGCGCGGGCCAGTGGGGCGATGGCGGACTGGTCTTCGACAAGCCGACCGACGCCCTCTACCAGTCCACCGACGCCCACCGCCCGCTGCTGCGCAGGGACTTCTCCACCGAGGACGGCAAGACCGTCACCCGGGCCCGGGTCTATGCGTCCGCCCGCGGGATCTACGAGCTCAACATCAACGGCGAGAAGGTCGGCGACCAGTTCCTGGCCCCCGGCTTCACCGACTACACCGACCGGATCCAGGCCCAGACGTACGACGTCACCGAGCTGGTCTCCTCCGGCGAGAACGTGTTCGGCGCCGAGCTCGCCGATGGCTGGTGGGCCGGAAAGGTCGGCATGTGGGGGCCAGGGGTCTACGGCACCCAGCTGTCGCTGATCGCCCGGCTCCGCATCGACTACTCCGACGGTTCCAGCCAGTGGATCGACACCGACGACACCTGGACCACCCACCATGGGCCGTACGCGTTCACCGACAACATCGACGGCGAGACCTACGACGCCCAGCACGAGCAAACCGGCTGGGACCAGCCCGGGTTCGACGACAGCGGCTGGCGGCCGGTCCGCGTCGTCCCCTCGGCGACCGACCTGTTGGTGCCGCAGGGCGACGAGCCGGTGCGGGCGACCGAGGAGCTTTCGGTGGTCGAGCGCACCGAACCCACCGACGGGGCGTTCATCTACGACCTCGGCCAGAACATGGTCGGCGTCGCCCGGATGGAGCTCCAGGGCGAGGCAGGCGACACCGTCAGGATCCGCTACGGGGAGGAGCTCAATCCCGACGGCACGCTCTACACGGCCAACCTCCGTGCAGCGAAGGTGACTGACTACTACGAGTTCGCAGCCGACGGGACGGTCACCTACGAGCCGAAGTTCACCCAGCACGGATTCCGCTACCTGGAGATCGCCGGCATCGCGACCCCGCCCGCCGCCGAGGACGTGACCGGCGTGGTCTGGGGCTCCGACCTGCCGGCCACCGGCGCGCTCGAGACCTCGAGCCCGATGCTGAACCAGCTCGCCAGCAACATCTCGTGGGGCCAGCGCGGCAACTTCCTGTCGATCCCGACCGACACTCCGGCGCGCGACGAGCGGCTGGGTTGGAGCGGCGACATCAATGTCTTCGCACCCACCGCCAGCTACCTGCGCGACACGCGGGCCTTCCTGTCCAAGTGGATGAGCGACATGGCCGACACCCAGTTCGCCAACGGCGACCTGCCCGGCATCGCCCCCGAGCCGCCCGGGGTCGGCTGCTGCGGCAGCGGGACCGGCTGGTCGGACGCTGGGATCACCGTGCCCTACGCCCTCTGGGACAGCTACGGCGACGCCTCGATCGCCCGCCAGTTCTACCCCGTGATGACGGACTTCATGGACTACCTGCGTGCGCACACCGGCCCCGACCTGATCGACCAGGGTCGCGGCGGCTGGGGCGACTGGCTGCACCTCGACGACCCCACCCCGACCGCGGTCATGGGCACGGCGTACCTCGCTGAGGACGCCCGGATGATGGCGGAGATGGCCGCCGCGCTCGGCAAGGACGCCGACGCGGCCGAGTACGCCGCGCTGTCCGAGGACGCACGCGCCGCGTTCGCCAATGCGTTCATCGATGCCGACGGCACGGTGAGCGGCAACAGCCAGACCGGCTACGCGATGGCGCTCGGCATGGATCTGGTGCCCGACGACCTGCGGGACGAGGTGGGCGCCCGCTTTGTCGCCAAGCTCGCGGCCAGCGACAACCACCTGACGACCGGGTTCCTCGGCACCCCGTGGCTGCTGCCCGCCCTGAGCTCCATCGACCGCGACGACCTCGCTTACACCCTCCTCATGCACGAGGACTACCCGTCTTGGGGCTACGAGGTGGCCAAGGGTGCCACCACGATGTGGGAGCGGTGGAACTCGATCATGCCGGACGGTTCCTTCGGCGACGTCAGCATGAACTCGTTCAACCACTACGCCTACGGCGCGGTCGGAGACTGGATGTACGAGAACGTCGGAGGCATCGCCGCCGACGAGCCGGGCTACAAGCGGTCCCGGATCGCCCCGAAGGTCGGAGGTGGCCTCACCCACGGTGCGGGCGAGCTGAAGACCGTCTACGGCTTGCTGGCGAGCTCGTGGCAGCAGACCGGCGACGGCATCGCGATGCAGGTCACCGTGCCCGTGAACACGACCGCCGAGGTCCACGTGCCCGCCAGGACCCGGTGGGCCGTCACCGAGGGCGGTGCTCCCGCCGGCGACGTCGACGGAATCACCTTCCTCCGGATGGAGGACGGCGTGGCCGTCTTCGAGGTCGGCTCGGGTGACTACGACTTCGCCACGGACCGGGTGCTTGGCAACCTCGGGGACGCGCGGGCCGCCGCCGGGGATCTCGAGGACCTGGTGTCCGGCTTGGACGCGCCGGGGGCAGAGGCCACCGCGGCGCGCGCCGACGAGCTGGCGGCGACCCTCGACGACGCCTGGAGCGCCTACGTGGGGGACGACGAGCGCGCGGCCGTCGCGCACGTCCACCGGGCGCTGGGGATCCTCGGGGACATCGAGCGCTGGACGGCTCTCCAGGTCGAGAAGGACCGGGTCAGCGCCGCCGACGGTGAAGCGGTGCAGGCGCTGATCGACGAGATCGACGCCGCGCTCTCGGCCGCGTCGGGCCGCCTGCTCGGCGCCACCGCGTCCGTGGAGATACCGGTCCGGGAGTGGTTCCCGGGCTCGACCGTGCCGGTGACGGTGGTCGTCGAGAACGGCGGCTCCGCGCCGCTGACCTCGGTGGTGGCATCCCTGACCGCGGGCCCGGGCTGGACGGTCACGCCTGAGCCGGACCCGGAGACCACGGTCGAGCCGGGGGAGACGCTGCGACTCCGCTACGACGTCGCGGTGCCGGAGGGCATCGCCCCCGGAGCGGTGCCGCTCGAGGGCAACCTGTCCTACAAGTACCGGGGCAGCACCGCGCGACTGCCGTTGGCCGCGACGATCGCCGTCGCCCCGCCGGTCATCGTCGAGTCGTTCACGTTGTCCCCGACGCCGGTCGACCCCGGTGAGCAGCTGACCGCGTCGGTGGACCTGGTCAACCGCGCCGACCGGGCGATCGCCGGGCAGGTGGTGGTCACCCCGCCGGAAGGCTGGACCGCTCCCGAGCCCGCGCCGTACTCGCTGGCCGCGGGTGAGGCCTGGACGCTCGAGCTCACCCTCGACGTGCCCCTCGGGGTGACCGAGGGCGAGGCCACCGTCGTCGCCGCGATCGGAGCAACCGATCTCGAGCAGCACACCGCGTCGGTCCAGGTGCGGATCGCCAACCCGCCGGCGGATGCGACCGACCACGTTGACCTCGGGAACGGCTCGTCCGAGTCCGGCCACCGGCTGACGGCGTCGCAGCACTCCGGGACGAGCGTCGAAGCCGGACTGACCCGCCGTTACACGCACTCGGCCTTCCCGGGCGGCTGGTTCGAGTTCGACGTCGCCGTTCCGACCGAGGGAGCATTCGTGGTCCGGGCGATCGAGACCTTCGACGGCGCCACCCGCAAGACCTACGACGTCCAGGCCGACGGTCGCGTCGTCCACCAGCAGGACCTCAAGCGGTCCGCAGGCGGTCACGGCACGATCACCTACCAGTTCGTGGTCGACGAGTCTGACTTGAGCGCGGACGGCACCGTCCGACTGCGCTTCCAGGACACCGGTGCGGACTCCGACCCGTCGATCGCCGACGTGTGGGTGGTCCCGGTCGGCTGACCGGGCCGCCGCCGTTCGTCAAACCGAGGAGAAACCGCCGATGTCGACCCCACAGCGCCGCTGCCTGTCCGTGGCCCTCTCCGTGCTCGCTCTCGTGCTGGGCATGGTCGCCGCCGTCGGTCCGGCAGCCGCAGCGCCGGCCGCGCTTCCCTCGGGCCTCACGGTGGAGCAGCGCACGACGCCGGCGGACGTCGACGACCTGACCGGCCCGATCCTCGGCTGGCAGGTGCCGTCGGCCCGGCAGTCCGCCTACCAGGTGCAGGTCGCCACCTCCCGGTCGGCACTGGCCTCCGGCCGCTTGGTGTGGGACTCCGGCAGGATCGCGTCGGCCGCCAGCACGAACGTCCCGTACGCCGGTCCGGCGCTCGAGCCGGGAGAGGGGTACGAGTGGCGGGTGCGGACCTGGAGCGGTGACGACAAGGCCTCGCCGTGGTCGCTCCCTGCCCACTTCGGTACGGCGCTAGGGGACACCTGGGGCGACAGCCGGCCGATCTGGCTCGGCGCATCCGCGGCCCTCGCGTGGCGCGACTACACGCTCGAGGCGACGTTCTCGATCACCACGCAGAACGCCACGATCGTCTTCAACGCCCAGGACAACGACAACTACCTCATGTGGCAGTTCCGCGGCGACGGGGTCAACCAGCTGGCGCCGCACCAGCGGGTCAACGGCGCGTTCACCCAGCTCAAGACCGTCCCGCTCGGCGTGAGCCTGCAGCGCGGCACCGACTACCGGATCCGGATCGAGGTGTCGGGCTCGACCGTCCGCACCTACCTCGACGGGACCCTGGTCGACACCACCGAGGGCGTGCGCTTCACCACCGGCAGCATCGGCTTCCGCACCGGCGGCAGCGAGCGCAGCACCTGGGACGACCTCAGCGTGACCGGCGCCGACGGCACCGTCCTCTACGACAACGACTTCGAGGCGCCGAGCACCGACTTCCCCTGCGGGACGGTCTCCGGCGGACGGCTCGCGATCGGCACCGGCCAGAACTGCGTGTACGGCGTCGGCGGCACCGACTGGGCGTTCCTGCGCGGCGAGTTCGACACCGCGCCCGGCAAGGAGATTGCGTGGGCGACCGCCTTCGCCACCGGGTCGTCACCGGAGCCGGGCCGCCAGTACGTTTACAAGCTCTGGCTCAACGGCCGGTTCGTCGGCCTCGGACCGACCCGGTCGATCAGCACCGAGACCCGCTACGACGGTTTCGACGTCACCGACCTGGTCCGTGAGGGCGGCAAGAACGCCCTCGGTGCGCTGGCGTGGACCACGCGCGACAAGCGGTTCCAGGCCCAGGTCGTCGTCGAGTACGTCGACGGCAGCCGGCAGACGTTCGGCACCGGTGAGGGCTGGACCACGATGCCCGGCAGCTCGGTCTTCCCGTCGGCGGGCTCGATCGGCACCAGCTACTTCACCGCGCCGAAGGAGAACCTCCAGGCGGCGGCGTACCCCGTCGGCTTCGACATGCCCGGCTTCGACGACAGCGGCTGGCAGCCGGCGACGACGAAGGCGCCGTACGACGCCCTCATGGCGACGCCGACCGACAAAGTGGCCCAGCGCCTCGAGCTGCCGGTCGAGGTCGTCGAGAAGGCGCCCGGGCACTACTTCGTGGACTACGGCCGGACCTGGGTCGGGGGCGTCAGCCTCGACCTCGACGGGACCGCCGGCCAGGTCGTCGACCTGCGGTTCGGCGAGGAGTTGGCCGCTCCCCAGACCGTGCGCTACGCGATGCGCACCGGCAACAGCTACCAGGACCGCTGGACCCTTGCAGACGGACCGCAGCACCTGGAGACCTGGGGCATGCGGGTCTTCCGCTACCTCGAGGTGCTCGGCGCCCCGCCCGGGCTGACGGCCGAGGACTTCCCGGCGCTCGCGCAGGTCTACCCGTTCGACACCGACGGCGCCGTGTTCAGCTCGTCCGACGACGCCCTCAACCAGGTCTGGGAGCTCTCGCGCAACACCGTGGAGGCGACCAACCACAACCTCTACGTCGACTCGTGGACCCGCGAGCGCGAGCCCTACGAGGCCGACAGCTACCTGCAGATGATGGCCAACTTCTTCACGTCGTCGGACCCGACGCTCGGCAACTACTCGATCGACTACCTGCTCACCCGGCGCACCTGGCCGACCGAGTGGCCGATGTACACGATCCTCGCGATGCACGACAGCTACCAGCAGACCGGCGACGTGGCCCAGCTCGAGCGCAGCTACGACCAGCTGGTCCAGAAGCTGCCGAGCGAGTGGGTGGAGCCGTCGACCGGCCTGATCCGCAAGGACTTCCGGTCCAACGGCTGCAGCAGCCAGACCGACTGCGACATCGTCGACTGGCCGACCTCGGAGCGCGACGGCTACGTCTTCCGCCCCTACAACACCGTCATCAACGCGATCGGCTACCGCAGCTTCATGGACATGGCGGCCATCGCCGAGGCGCTGGGGAAGGACACCGACGCGGCGTCGTTCCGGAGCACGGGCACCCAGCTCCGCGAAGCGATCAACCAGTGGTTGTGGGACGACAGCTTGGGCGCCTACCGGGACGGCCTCAACGCCGACCGGACGCCGGTCGCCCATTGGGCCGTCCACGCCAGTGTGTTCGCCAGCGCGTTCGGGGTGCCGGACGACGAGCGAGCCGCGCGCGCCGCCGACTACATCGGCTCGCGCGGGATGCAGTGCAGCGTCTACTGCGCGGCGTTCCTCATCGAGTCGCTCTACAACGGCGATCGCTCCGATCTCGCCCTCGACCTGCTCACCGGCGACGGCACCCGCAGTTGGCTGAACATGATCAACGACGGGGCGGGCGCGACGGCGGAGGCGTGGGACGCCTCCCTGAAGTCGAACATGACCTACTCGCACCCGTGGGCGGCGTCGCCGGCGTACAACCTGCCGCAGGGCATGTTCGGCATCCGGCCGACCACCCCGGGCTACGCCACCTTCGCGGTGCGTCCGCAGCCGCAGTCGGTCGATTGGGCGCACGTGACCCTTCCGACCCTCAAGGGACGGATCGGCGCGGCGTTCCACACCGTCGACGGCCGCACCGACGTCGGGGCCTACTTGCCCGGCAACACGGTCGCATCGGTGCACGTGCCGGCGGGTGACGCCGCCGCGGATGTCGTGTACGTCGACGGGCGGGCGACCCCCGCCGTTCGGGACCGCGGCTACCTGCGGGTGGACGGCGTGACGAGGGGCTGCCACGTCTTCAGCACCACGCCCGGCGGCGGTCCGAAGGACGACGACCGGCTGACCGCGATCTGCCACTGACCACCATCACGACCTACTCGGAGGTACCTGTGAGAACACGACCCACCCGCCGGCTCCGGCGCGCCGCCCTCGTGATCGCGACGGCGGCCGTCGTCGCCCTGCCCGTCGTCGGCCACGCGCCGAGCGCCACGGCCGCGAAGGGCAGCAAGCCGTCCGCCCCGACGCGGCTGACCGTCGACGACCTGCGCAGCCCGCTCGACACCGACGAGACCCCGCGGTTCGGCTGGCTGCCTCAGGACGCGGACCCCAACGAGGTGCAGACGGCGTACAAGATCGAGGTGCAGGACGCGGACGGCACGCTTGTCTGGGACACCGACAAGGTGACGTCGTCCCAGCAGGCCTACATCGAGTACGACGGCGCGCCGCTCGACCCGGGCAGCGCGTACACCTGGCGGGTGCGGACCTGGGACAAGGACCACCTCCCGTCCCCGTGGTCGCGGTGGGAGTCGTTCGAGACCGGCCTCGGTGACGACGACTGGGGCGACGCCGCGTGGATCCGGCGGCCACCGGGCAATCCCGACGCGAGCTCGCTCAGCATCGTCGACGGGCGCGGCCGCGTGAGCGGCGGCAACGTCACGATCGCGAAGCCCGGACGGGACTGGACCGACTACGTCCTCACCATGGACGTCACCCCCGTCACCCGGGCGGCGGCCGTCGTCTTCCGTGCCCCGGACACCAACAACGGCTACATGTGGCAGCTGCACGCCAACGACAACGCGATCAAGACCCACCGGATGGTGGCGGGCGCGTTCCCCACCGACGCGCGACGTACCGTGCCGCACGTCATCGACACCGGCATCACCTATGAGCTCGGTATCCGCGTGGAGGGCCAGACGTTCACGACGAGCATCGACGGGAAGGTCGTCGACACGTGGACCGATCCCTCGCCGACCGGCTCCCGCGCCGGCACCGTCGGCTTCCGCGAGGCCAGTGGCGAGGTCGCCGACTTCGACGACATCCGGGTGACCTCGCTCGACGGCTCGACCGTGCTGTTCGAGGAAGACTTCTCGGGCGGTCTCGACCAGTGGGTCCGCGGCACGACCACCCGCGAGGCGGACGAGTACACGCTCGCACGCACCGTTGTCGACGTCCCTGCCGGTGAGGTCGTCCGCGCCCGGAGCTACCTCTCGGCCAGCCACACCGCCGAGCTCTACCTCGATGGCGAGCGCGCGGACAGGGTCACCAACTACGGCTACCCGGGCGAGGGCTACTACCAGGCCACCGACGTCACCGACCTGGTGACGCCGGGTGAGCCGCTGGCGGTCGCCGCCCTGCTGCACTGGTTCAGCGGTGGACAGGGCCGGGCCGCGGGCGAGCCGGGGCTCTTGGCCCGGATCGTGGTCGAGTACGCCGACGGCTCGGAGTTCACCGTCGTCAGCGACGGCTCGTGGAAGGTGCGACGCGGTCCCTACGTCCTCGTCGGCACCCGCAACGGTGAGGGGCTCTACGTCGAGCACCTCGACGGCACCGCGGTGCAGCGGATCGGCGCCTGGCGGCAGGAGGAGTACGACGACTCCGCGTGGTCCGACGCCGTCGTCGTCGGACAGCACCCGGTCGCGCCGTTCACCCACCTCGAGGGCCAGCAGACCAGCCTGGTCGAGACCGTCGTGCACCCGGAGCGGATCCTCCTCGCCGACGACGGCACGCCGGTCGCCGACTTCGGGAAGGTGATCCCGGCCCGACCCGCCGTCCACTTCGAGCAGGGCGTCGCCGGCCGGGTGATCACGATCCGCGCCAGCTACGGCCTGGCGAGCAACGGGCGGGCGTCCACCGCCACGGTCGACACGCAGGGCACCAACATGACGTTCCCCTACACCCAGGCCGACGGCGCCCAGGACTACCAGGCGTTCGGCCACCTCGGCTTCCGCTACCTCGAGGTGCCGGGAGCGGGCGAGGAGATCTCGGTCGACGACGTGACGGCGACCGTGGTGCACACCGCCTACCCGGAGGACGGGGCGGCGACGTTCGAGAGCTCCGACGAGACCCTGGACGCGGTGTGGGACCTGATGGACCGGTCGCTCGAGTACTCCGTCCAGGAGACGTTCGTCGACACCCCGACCCGGGAGCAGGGTCAGTTCCTGCACGACACCGTCAACATCTCCTACGGGCTGATTGCCACGGAGCACGACCGGGTGGCGACCCGGCAGGCGATCCGCGAGTTCATGCTCAGCCAGCAGCGGTACTGGACCTCCGGCAACGACGCCGGGCGCTACAACGCCGTCTACCCCAACGGCGACGGCAAGCGCGACATCCCCGACTTCACCGAGGTCGTGCCGGACTGGATCTGGCGCTATTACCTGGAGAGTGGTGACACCGCCCTGCTGGCCGACGTCTACGACGAGCTGAGCGCGACCGCCGACTACATCCGTCGCCACATCCCGGCGTCGGGCCCGACAAGCGGCCTGGTGACCCGACTGACCGGTGGCAGCGGCGCCTACCAGTACGGCATCGTCGACTGGCCGATGCACGGCCGGTTCGACTACGACATGACGGCAGCCACGCGCACCACGGTCAACGCGCTCGGTGTCGACGTGCTCCGGAAGGTCGCGCTCGTCGCCGAGGCGCTCGGCCGGCCGGCCGCGGAGGTGCAGTCGTACGTCGCCGACGCCGACGCCCTCGCCGACCGGATGAACGAGACCCTGCGCCGCGCCGACGGCACCTACGTCGACGGCCTGCTCGCCGACGGGTCGCAGAGCCCGCACGCCGGCCAGCACGCGACGTCGTACGCCGTGGCATTCGGGATCGCTCCCGAGGAGGACCTGCCCGCGCTGGGCGAGTACCTCGCAGGGATGGGCATGCGGCAGGGGCCGATGACCGCGCACTTCCTGGTCGAGGCGCTCGCTCGCACCGGTGCGGACGCCGGTCTGCTGGACCTCCTCACCAACGAGGACGACTACGGGTGGGCCGGGTGGCTCGCCGACGGCGGCACCTTCACGCCGGAGGCGTGGGAGCTGAGCGGCTCCGCGAACAGTGCCTCGCACGGCTGGGGCTCCAACGTGGCGGTGGACGTGCTCGACTCGGTGCTCGGGATCGACGTGACCGCTCCGGGTGCGGCCGAGGTCACCGTGTCGGTGCCCGACACCGGGCTGGGCCAGGCTTCGGGCTCGCGGATGACGCAGCGCGGCCGGGTCTCCTCCGAGTGGACGCGGGACGGCGACGACCTGCGCCTCACGACCGAGATCCCGGTCAACGTCGAGGCGGTCGTCGAGCTGCCGGCCGGGGAGTACGACGTGACCGGCGGCGCCGTGCTCGAGGAGCTGGGGACCGAGGACAGCGTGACGCGCTACCGCGTCGGCTCCGGCACCTGGTCCTTCGAGTCGGCCTGAGCCCGGCGCCAGCGCCGACCCGACCCCGAGTGCGGGCCGGGTCGGCGTTCGCCATCAGCGAACTCGCCCGCACGGCGGGAACGCCGCGCGTCGGCGCGAAGTTGAGCCCACATGACTCAAGTGGTGAAGCGGCTCCCGGTTCTCTTTCTCGATGACGTCGTCCTGCTGCCCGGCATGGTGGTGCCGATCGAGCTCGACGAGCCCGCCCAGGCGTCGGTCGACGCCGCCCGCGCGGCCGACCTGGAGGAGATCCTGGTCGCGCCCCGTCTCGACGGCCACTACGCGGCGTACGGCGTCGTCGCGACCCTCGAGAAGGTCGGCAAGTTCCGTGGCGGCGGACCGGCCGCGTTGCTGCGCACGGGCGAGCGTGCCCGCATCGGCAGCGGCGTCACCGGCCCGGGTGCCGCGCTGTGGGTCGAGGTCGAGCCGGTCGAGGAGCACGAGCCGACGGAACACGTCCGCGAGCTCGCCGCCGAGTACAAGAAGCTCGTCATCGCCGTGCTCCAGAAGCGCGAGGCGTGGCAGATCATCGACACCGTCAACGCCATCGACGACCCGGCGACGCTCGCGGACACGGCAGGCTGGGCGCCGTACCTCTCCACCGATCGCAAGCGCGAGCTGCTCGAGACGCCCCAGGTCGAGAAGCGGCTGGAGCTGCTGATCGAGTGGACCCGGGACTACCTCGCTGAGGCAGAGGTCAGCGACAAGATCAGCGAGGACGTGCGCGAGTCCGTCGAGAAGCGCAACCGGGAGTACCTGCTGCGCGAGCAGCTCCGCGCGATCCGCAAGGAGCTGGGCGAGGAGGACGGTGAGGGTTCCGACGACTACCGCGCCCGCGTGGAGGCAGCCGAGCTGCCGGATGCCGTACGGGAAGCCGCCCTGCGCGAGGTCGACAAGCTCGAGCGGTCCAGCGACCAGAGCCCCGAGGGCGGCTGGATCCGGACCTGGCTCGACACCGTGCTCGACCTGCCGTGGAGCACGCGGACCGACGACGCCACGTCGCTGAGCGACGCCCGCGCGGTGCTCGACGCCGATCACCACGGGCTGGACGAGGTCAAGGAGCGGATCGTCGAGTACCTCGGCGTCCGTTCGCGCCGTGAGGAGCGCGGGCTGTCGGTCGTCGGCGGCCGTGGCTCCGGTGCCGTGATCCTGTTGGCCGGGCCTCCGGGGGTCGGCAAGACCTCCCTGGGCGAGTCCGTCGCTCGCGCCACGGGACGGAAGTTCGTGCGCGTGTCGCTCGGCGGCGTCCGCGACGAGGCGGAGATCCGCGGCCATCGGCGGACGTACGTCGGCGCGCTGCCGGGCCGCATCGTCCGCGCGATCAAGGAAGCCGGCACGATGAACCCGGTCGTGCTGCTCGACGAGGTCGACAAGGTCGGTTCGGACTTCCGTGGCGACCCTGCCGCGGCTCTGCTCGAGGTGCTGGACCCCGCGCAGAACCACACCTTCCGCGACCACTACCTCGAGCTCGACCTGGACCTGTCCGACGTCCTGTTCATCGCCACGGCGAACGTCCTGGAGACGATCCCGCCCGCCCTGCTCGACCGGATGGAGCTGGTGACGATCGACGGCTACACCGAGGAGGAGAAGGTCGCCATCGCTCGCGACTTCCTCGTCCCGCGCCAGCTGGAGCGTGCGGCCGTCACCACTGACGAGGTGACCGTGACCGACGACGCGCTCCGCGAGCTCGCGGCGAACTACACCCGCGAGTCCGGAGTGCGTGTGCTCGAGCGGCTGCTGGCCAAGGCGTTCCGCAAGGTGGCGCTGGGCGACCTGCCGGCCGTCGTCGACGAAGCGGCGCTGAAGGACCTGGTCGGCCGGCCGCGCTTCACTCCCGAGTCGAGGGAGCGTACGGCGGTGCCGGGCGTGGCTTCAGGGCTCGCCGTGACCGGCATGGGCGGCGACGTCCTCTACATCGAGGCGTCGAGCCTGCCGGGCGACCAGGGCGGCCTGACGATCACCGGCCAGCTCGGCGACGTGATGAAGGAATCGGCTCAGATCGCTCAGTCCTACGTCCGCGCCCACGCCGACGAGCTCGGCGTCGACCGGGCCGTGCTGGACCGACCGGTCCACCTGCACGTGCCGGCGGGCGCCGTACCCAAGGACGGACCTTCTGCAGGCGTCACCATGACGACCGCGCTGGTGTCGCTGCTGACCGGGCGCACTGTGCGAGCCGAGGTCGGCATGACCGGCGAGGTGTCGCTGACCGGACGCGTGCTGCCGATCGGCGGTGTGAAGCAGAAGCTGCTCGCGGCGCAGCGGGCCGGGCTGACCGAGGTCTTCCTGCCGCAGCGCAACGAGCCAGACCTGGACGACGTCCCGGCCGAGGTGCTCGCCGCCGTCACCGTGCACCTGGTGTCCGACGTGCGGGAGATCCTCGCGACGGCGCTCGACCGTGCGGTCGGCGCGCACGCTGCGGCCTGATAACCGGCGGGCTCAGCTGATCGTGCGGGCTCGGCGCTGTGAGTACGCTCGGCGCGTGAGACGAGTCCTGCTCGGGGTGGGAGCCGCCGGCGGCATGCTCCTCGCGGCGGCCGGGTTCGTCGTACTGCTGAACCTCACGGTGTACGTCGACGCGTCGGTCCCGCCGCGGAGCGATCTGCCCGAGCTGCCGCGCGGGCTCAGCATCGTCAACGAGACCGAGGCTTGCGGCTCGGGGAGCTGCTACCGCGAGTTCGACATCAAGAGCAGCCGGGGTGAGTCCCCGGATTCCATCCTCGCCAGGCTCCCACCGGACGAGGAGTGCTCATCCCATTCGCTCGTCGACCGGCGACCGCTCTGCGTGGGCTACCGGCTCGGCCCGAACGGCCCGCAGGGGTACGTATCGCTCGGCAAGTGGCAGGGCTCGTGAAGCCTCTCTGAGTTGCCCGATCCCGTCGGCTGACCGGGGTCAGTGGAGCTCGGCGCAGGTAGCCGCCAGTGCCGTCGCCAGCTGGTCGACATCGTCGTCATCGAAGACCAGCGGCGGTCGGATCTTCAATGTGGCGCGGTCCCGGCCGGTGCGGCCGATGAGCACCCCGCGGTCCCGCATGCCCTCCACGATCCTGCCGGCGCGGTCGGCGTCCGGCCGCCCGGTGGCAGGGTCGACGACGTCGACGGCGAGCGCCAGGCCCCACCCGCGCACCGCCGACAGGTCCGGGTGGTCGTTCGCGACCTCGCGCAGGACGCCGAGCAGGTGCGAACCGACGACAGCGGCACGGTCGACGAGGTTCTCATCGTCGATGGTGCGCAGCACCGCCAGCGCCACGGCGCAGGCCGCGGTGCCACCGCCGAACGTGCTGAAGTAGTCGGTGCCGCGCACGAACGGGTCCACCAGTGCGGCCGGCCCGATGACGGCTGCGACCGGGTAGCCGTTGCCCATCGGCTTGCCCAGGGTGACGAGGTCGGCCGGCACGTCACCGGCCGCGAAGCTCCACAGGTGCAGCCCGGTGCGGCCGTGGCCCGCCTGCACCTCGTCGGCGACGTACAAGCCGCCGGCGTCGTGGACGGCAGCGGCTGCCGCCCGCGTCCATTCGTGGGCAGGCCCGAGCACCCCTTCACTGGTGAAGACACCGTCGACGAGCATCGCGGCCACGCCGTGGCCGGATCCCGCCAGGCTGCGGGCCGCGTCGACGACGGCCGCGGGGTCCGTCGGCGGCGGCGGCACCACCCGGATGTGGGCAGGCGGCCCCGCGTCGCGCCAGCTCTCGGGGGAGAACGCGTAGGTGGCCTCGGTGACGCCGTGGTAGGCCCACTCGGTGGCGATGCCGCCCGAGCTGCCGGTGGCGTGGCGCGCGATCCGCCAGGCCAGGTCGTTGGCCTCACTCCCGGAGTTGACGAGCAGCACCCGGTCGAACCGCTCCGGGACGGTGCCCAGCAGCCGTTCCGCGAGCTCGACGGGGGCGTCCTGGAGGTAGCGGCTGTTGGTGTTGAGGGTCGCCAGCTGCGCACGCGCCGCCGCCACCACGGCCGGGTGGGAGTGACCGAGCACCGGCACGTTGTTGTAGGCGTCGAGGTAGCGTCGGCCGTCGGCCGCACGGAGCTCGACGCCCTTGCCGCTGACGAGGTGCAGCGGTCGGTCATAGCTCAACTCCTGACCGCCGAACGCGCGCGCCCGCGCGGCGGCCAGGTCCTCGGTGGACCGGCCGGCACGGGATGGCGTCTCGAACCGGGTGGCGAGGACGTCCAGCCCGGTCGCCAGCATCGCCTCGAGCCGGAGATAGGCCTCGTCGTCGATCGGCGGCGCCCACCCCTGCTCGCGGGTGCGCCAAGCGGTGATGAGGACGGTGGCGGCGTACCGGCCGGCTATCAGGTCGGCGACGAGAGCGAGCTCCTCCGGCTCGAGCGGGGTGACCTCGCCGTAGCCGGCGACCACCTCGCCCGCCAGGTCGAGCCCGTCGGCGCGTTCACTGAGCAGGTCGGCCGCTGCGACCGCGAGGTCGCAGACCAACGCGGTGTGGGTCATGTCGCCGAAGTCGGTGATGCCGGTGACCACCATGCTGTCGTCCACAAGCACGTTCGTCGGCGCGAAGTCGTTGTGCACCACCTGGGCGCGGAGCCGGGGCAGCGCTGGGACGACCCGCCGCTCGAAGCGGTCGAGCACCACCTCGATCGCCGGACGCCGGTCAGCCGGGACCGCAGCGAGCCAGGACCGGAGCTCCGGCAGGCGCTGGATGTCCCACAGGATGGGGTGGGTCGCGGCCGGGTGGGCGAAGCCCCGGAGCGCCCGGCCAAGCCGGGCGCTGGTGCGCCCCCACTCGCGGAGAGGAACGGCGTCGGGCTCCGGGTGCCGGCCCTCCAGCCAGGTCAGCACCCAGGCCAGCGATCGACGGCCGTCCCGACCGGTCAGCTCAACCCACGGACGTCCGTCGCGGGTGGGGACGACCCCAGGTACCGGCAGCTCGGGAGCCACCGATCGCAGGTGCCGCAGTGCCGAGCACTGGAGGTCGAGCACCGACTCGCGGTCGGCCGGGTTGTGCACCTTCAACAGGTGGCGCTCGGGACCGGAGTCGAGCCGGAAGTTGCGGTCCCGCTCTCCGTGCAGGGGCGTCAGGTCGCCGGCCAGGCCCCAATGCTTCTCGACCGAGGCCCGCAGGGCGTCGAGGTCGAGATCGGGGCTCGGCACGGACAGCGGGTCGTCGGGTATGGCACTCACGTTGGGCATTGTGCCCCCAGCGCTCACCGTCGGCGTCCGCACCCGACCCGCCGGTTGGGGGAGAATGCCTCCATGAGCGAGGCAGCATCGATCGAGATCGGCGGTCACGCCGACGAGCCGCACGAGGAGGGCTTCAACGACCGCCTCAACTGGCTGCGAGCCGGGGTGCTCGGCGCCAACGACGGCATCGTCTCGGTCGCGGGCATCGTGCTCGGCGTCGCCGGTGCGACGACGGACCGCACGGCGATCCTGGTCGCGGGGGTCGCCGGCCTGGTCGCCGGCGCGATGAGCATGGCGGCCGGTGAGTACGTCTCGGTCAGCACCCAGCGCGACTCCGAGGAGGCGCTGATCGCGAAGGAGCGTCGCGAGCTCAGGGAGGATCCGGAGGACGAGCTCGCCGAGCTGGCGGGCCTCTACGCCGACAAGGGGCTGGACCCCGACCTGGCGCTGGAGGTAGCACGACAGCTGACCGCCAAGGACGCCCTCGGTGCCCACGCCGAGGCCGAGCTCGGCATCGACCCGGACGACCTCACCAGTGCGTGGAACGCCGCGTGGGTGTCCATGCTGTCCTTCACGCTCGGGGCGCTGTTGCCGCTGCTCACCATCCTTCTGGTCACGCCCGACCTCCGGGTATGGGTCACCGTCGCCGCGGTGGTGGCGGCCCTCGCGCTGACGGGCTGGGCCAGTTCCCGGTTCGGCTACGGCTCGGCCCGCCGGGCGATCCTCCGCAACATCGCCGGCGGGCTGCTGGCGATGGCCGTCACCCACCTGGTCGGGCAGGCGGTGGGAACCCAGATCTGATGGCGCGCCTGTTCTCCGCGATCGTCCCGGCCTCCGACGCCGTCGAGCACCTCGACGCGTTCCTCGAGCCACGCCGTGCCTCGGCAGAGTTCCGGTGGACGCTGCCCGAGCAGTTCCACGTCACGCTCGCCTTCATGCCGAGCGTCGCCGACCACCTCGTCGACGAGTACGCCGAACGCCTGGCCGGCGGGCTGGCGCGGATCCCGGTCCCCGTGCTGCGCCTTGCCGGGCCGGTCGCCTTCCCGAACGCCGCCGAGACCCGAGCGCTTGCGGTCGGGCTGGTGCCCGAGAGCGAGGGGGCGGACGTCGTACTCGAACGGATGGCGGGGCGCGCCCGCAACGCCGCCGTGGCCGTCGGCACCGAGGTCGACGGCCAGCGGTTCCGGCCCCACCTCACGATCGCGCGCCTGCGCCGTACCGCCGACACCACCAACTGGGTGCGGCTGCTGGAGACCTACACCGGTCCTGAGTGGCCGGTGCTCGCGGCCACCGTGATCGTCTCCCACCTCGGCGAAGGTCCCGGCAACCGCCCCCGCTACGAGACCGTCGCCGAGATCCCCCTCGGCCAGTAACCGCGAATCGGGGGACCTCGCCCGTCGAATCGGGGAAGTCCTCCCCTTGAATCGGGTGACTTCGCCCGTCGAATCGGGGGACTTCGCCATGCGAGTCCGGCCACTTCGACGGGTGATCTCCCCCGATTCGCGTGGCATTCTTCCCCGATTCGACGGGACGACTTCCCGGATTCGATGGGCGCAAGTTCCCGATTCGCGGGGGTGGTGACCGGTCGGCCACACTGACGGCGCCATGTTGCTGCTCATCCTCGACCTCCTCGGCATCGCGGTGTTCGCCGTGTCCGGCGCCCTCCTCGCAGTGCGGCAGCGGTTCGACATCGTCGGGGTGCTGGTGCTGGCGGCGATGACCGGCCTGGGCGGCGGTTGGATCCGGGACGTGCTGATCGGGGTGACGCCGCCGACGTCCCTGGCCGACTGGCGGTACCTGATCGTGCCGGTCGCCTGCGGGCTCCTCGCGTTCTGGTTCCATCCCGCCCTGGAGCGCATGGACCGGCCCGTCATCGTGTTCGACGCGTTCGGGCTCGGCCTCTTCGGAGTCGCCGGTGCGCTCACGGCGTCCGAGCACGGCGCCGGCCCGGTGCCGGCCGCGATCCTCGGCATGGTCACCTGCATCGGAGGCGGGATCATCCGGGACCTCCTCGCCGGACGGGTCCCGGTCGTGCTGACGACCGGCGAGCTCTACGCCATCCCGGCGCTGGCGGGCTCGGCGGTCGCCGCGGTCGGCTTCGAGCTCGGCGCACCGACCGTCGCCGTGGCGGTCCCGGCCGCCGCGCTCACGATCGGGTGGCGGCTGCTCGCGATCTGGCGCGGCTGGCGGGCACCGTCGCCGCGTCGTACCTGACCCGTCAGTCGGGCAGGCTGTGGATGATCTCGTCGACCTTGACCTTGGCGTCGCCGAAGAGCATCCGGCTGTTCTCGCGGAAGAACAGCGGGTTCTGGACGCCGGCGTAGCCGGTGGCCATCGAGCGCTTGAAGACGATCACCTCGGAGGCGTTCCAGACCTCGAGCACCGGCATGCCGGCGATCGGGCTGGTCGGGTCCTCCGCGGCGGCCGGGTTGACGGTGTCGTTGGCGCCGATGACGAGGACGACGTCGGTGTCGGGGAAGTCGTCGTTGATCTCGTCCATCTCGAGCACGAGGTCGTAGGGCACCTTGGCCTCGGCCAGCAGCACGTTCATGTGGCCGGGCAGTCGGCCGGCGACCGGATGGATTCCGAACCGTACGTCGACCCCCCGCGCCCTCAGCTTCGAGGTGAGCTCGGCGACGGGGTACTGCGCCTGGGCCACGGCCATGCCGTAGCCGGGCGTGATGATGACGGAGCGGGCGTCGGCGAGCAGGTCGGCGGCGTCGACGGACTGGATCTCCTTGTGCTCGCCGTAGTCGGTCTCGGCCCCCGTGGGCGCCTCGATGCCGAAGCCGCCGGCGATGACGGAGATGAACGAACGGTTCATCGCCTGGCACATGATGTAGCTCAGGTAGGCACCCGACGAGCCGACCAGCGCACCGGTCACGATCAGCAGGTCGTTCTCCAGCAGGAACCCCGAAGCCGCCGCGGCCCAGCCCGAGTAGCTGTTGAGCATCGACACCACGACCGGCATGTCGCCGCCGCCGATCGACGCGACCAGGTGCCAGCCCAGGGCGAGCGCGACGAGCGTGACCAGCACCAGCAGCCACAGCTGCGGGTCGATCACGAACCACACCGTCAGGACGCCGAACGCCGCCAGCGCGCCGAGGTTGAGGAAGTTCTTGCCCGGCAGCGTCATCGGCGCGGACTTGATCCGGGCGGAGAGCTTGAGGAACGCGACGATCGAGCCGGTGAAGGTGACGGCGCCGATGAAGACGCCGATGAACACCTCGGCGGAGTGGACGCCGAGCAGGTCCTGGGCTGCCAGTACGTCGGCGTGGTGGCTGCTGGGGTCGTCCTCGACCTCGAGGTAGCCGTTCCAGCCGACGAGGACGGCGGCCAGACCCACGAAGCTGTGCAGCAGCGCGATCAGCTCGGGCATCCCGGTCATCTCGACCACGCGGGACCGCCAGATGCCGATGACCGCGCCGATCGACATCGCGACGATCAGCAGCACCCATGCCAGTGCGTCGAGGTCGCTGTCGGCGGCGAGGGCGATCGTCGCTACCAGCGCGATCGCCATGCCGAAGATGCCGAACGTGTTGCCGACCTTGGCGGTCTCGTGCCGGGAGAGGCCGGCCAGGGCGAGGATGAAGAGCAGCGCCGCGACGATGTAGGCGGCGGTCGATGCGGTCTCGATCGAGATCAGGTCGTCCATGTTCTCTGGTCCTTACTGTCTGGCCGTCAGGACCGGGTGAAGAGTCCGAGCATGCGGCGGGTCACCGCAAAGCCACCGAACACGTTGATGCTGGCGAGCAGCGTCGCGACGAAGGCGATCAGCATGATCGCTGTGCTGTCCTCGCCGAGCTGCAAGAGGGCGCCGACCACGATGATCCCGGAGATCGCGTTGGTCACCGACATCAGCGGCGTGTGCAGTGCGTGGTGCACGTTGCCGATGACGTAGTAGCCGATCACGATCGCCAGCGCGAAGACCGTGAGCCGCTCCTGGAGCGGCGGCGGGCTGATCGAGATCAGCCCGAAGAGCACCAGCGCCGAGATGCCGACCGCCGTGATCCGGCCGCGCGCGGTGAGCTTGGCCTTCTCCTCCTTCATCCCGGCCGGGTGGGTGTCGACCACCTTCGGTGTCGCCGAGACCTGGACCGCCGGCGGCGGCCACATCGACTCGCCGTCCTTGACCACGGTCACCCCGCGCTGCACCACGTCGTCCATGTCCAGCGTGAGCACGCCGTCCTTCTCGGGCGTCAGCAGCTTGAACAGGTTGACGATGTTGGTGCCGTAGAGCTGGGAGGTCTGGGCGGCAAGCCGGCCGGCGAGGTCGGTGTAGCCGAGGATCGTGACGCCGTGGTCGGTGACGACGCGCTGGTCGGTCTCGGTGCCGGCGCAGTTGCCGCCGTTGGCCGCGGCCATGTCGATGATCACCGAGCCGGGGCGCATGTTGGCGACGGTGTCCTCGTGGATCAGCTTGGGCGCCGGGCGGCCGGGGATGAGTGCAGTGGTGATGACGATGTCGGCGGCCCGCGCCTCCTCGTCGTACATCTCCGCGGTCGCCGCTTCCTGCTCCGCGGTCATCTCCCTGGCGTAGCCGTCGGTGCTGACCTCGCTCTCGAAGTCGACCTCGACGAACTGCCCGCCCAGCGACTCGACCTGCTCCGCCACCTCGGGTCTTACGTCGAACGCCCGCACGATCGCGCCCATCGCGGAAGCCGCGCCGATCGCCGCCAGGCCGGCGACACCGGCGCCCACCACGAAGACCCGGGCGGGCGGCATCTTGCCGGCGGCGGTGACCTGACCGGTGAACATCCGGCCGAACTCGTGCGCGGCCTCGACGACGGCGCGGTAGCCGGCGACGTTGGCCATCGACGACAGCACGTCCATCGACTGGGCGCGGGAGATCCGCGGCACGGCGTCCATCGCCAGCGCGGTCACCCCCTGCGCGGCGAGCTGCTCGATCAGCTCAGGACTGCGCGCCGGTGCCATCATCGAGATGACCGTCGCCCCGGCGCGGAGCCGGCCGATCTCCTCGGCGGTCGGTGCGTTGACCTTGACCACGACATCCGCGGCCCACACCTCGTCGGCACTGCCGATGGTGACCCCGGCGTCAGTGAACGCCTCGTCGGCCTGGTCGGCGTGGGCGCCCGCGCCCGACTCCACCACCACGTCGTAGCCGAGCCCCTGGAGCTGGTTGGCCGTCTTCGCGGTCGCCGCCACCAGCGTCTCGCCGGCCTTCGACTCGCGGGGGATTCCGATCAGCATCACTGCCTCGCTTCCGGCTGGGTTCCGTGGATCCAGCGCAGGTCAACCTACAAGGCCGTGGACCCGGTGGGGCCGGACGTCCGCAGTACAGGCGTGAGGCAGGCTCAGCCGACGACGCCGTACAACCGGTCGCCGGCGTCGCCCAGGCCCGGCACGATGTAGCCCTTGTCGTTGAGGTGGTCGTCCATGGCCGCGACGACGACCGTGACCGGTACGTCGAGACCGCTGAGCTCCTCCTCGAGCCGGGCGCAGCCCTCGGGGGCGGCCAGCAGGCACACCGCGGTGATGTGGTCGGCGCCGCGGTCGGTGAGGAACCGGATGGCCGCGGCGAGGGTGCCGCCGGTCGCGAGCATCGGGTCCAGCACGTAGCACTGGCGCCCGCTCAGGTCGTCGGGCAGCCGCTCGGCGTACGTCGACGCCTCCAACGTCTCCTCGTTGCGCACCATCCCGAGGAAGCCGACCTCCGCGGTCGGGAGCAGCCGCATCATGCCGTCGAGCATGCCGAGCCCGGCACGCAGGATCGGTACGACGAGCGGCCGGGGCGCCGCGAGCTTGATTCCGGTGGTCGGAGCGACCGGCGTGACGATCTCCTTGTCCTCGACCCGGACGTCGCGCGTGGCCTCGTACGCGAGCAGGGTGACCAGCTCGTCGGCGAGGTTGCGGAAGGTCGGCGAGTCGGTCGTCTCGTCGCGGAGCACGGTCAACTTGTGGGCCACCAGCGGGTGGTCGACGACGAGGGTGCGCATGGCCCGAACTCTAGGGCGTTGCTCCCCGACGTGCGCTAACCCTCTGGCCTCATCCCGCCGCAGGTGTCACCCTTGAGTTGTGACGGCAACGGACGCAGTGGACTTCGCCCTGGCCGCCTACCGCGAGGAAGGCGTCTGGCAGGTTGCCGAGCTCACCCACGACCACGTGGACGACATCGAGAAGCTCGCGTCCGCGCTGCGTCGTTTCCCCGGTGACCACGGTGCGGTCGGACTGGTGGCGATCGACGAGGACTTCTTCGTCGTGGTCCGGGTCACCGGCCAGCAGACCCGGGTGCTGCTGTCCGACGTGACAGCAGCGTCCGAGTGGGAGCTGGCGGCCTCGGCGGTGGAGTTCCTGCAGCTGCCGATGCCCGAGGACGAGGACGACCCGGAGGCAGCCGGCGACCTGGACCTGCTGGGCGATCTCGGCGTTCCGGCGATGGACATGGCCGCGTTGCTCGACGACGAGGACGCCTACCCCGACGAGATGCTCTCCGACGTCGCTCGGCGGCTGGGGTTCGGCGAGCTCTTCGACGACGCCGTCGGGTTCACCTCGGCGTGATTTCTCCGTTGAGCCCCGCCGATCGTTGGCGGGAGCCGATGCTCGCCGCCCTCGCGGAGGCGCGCGCTGCCCTCGTCACCGACGACGTCCCGATCGGCGCGGTCGTCGTCGACGACACCGGCGCTGTGCACGCGACCGGTCGCAACGTCCGCGAGGCCGAGGCCGACCCGACGGGCCACGCCGAGCTGGTCGCGCTGCGGTCGGCAGCGCGCGACCGGGGAGATTGGCGGCTCGACGGGCTGACCCTGGTCGTGACGCTCGAGCCCTGCACCATGTGCGCGGGCGCCGCAGTGTTGGCCCGCGTCGACCGGATCGTCTTCGGCGCGTGGGACCCGAAGGCCGGCGCGGTCGGCTCGCTCTGGGACGTCGTCCGCGACCGTCGGCTCAACCACCGGCCCGAGGTCGTCGCCGGCGTGCTGGCGGACGAGGCCGGCGGACTCGTGCAGAGCTTCTTCGCTCGGCAGCGGTGATCGCGACGACGCGGCCCTGGTGAACGCCGGTCAAGCCTGGTCGCGCAGGGCGGCGTACTGCTCACGCACCGCCGGCGTCGGCGCCGCTTCCAGCACCACCTCGGCCGGGAGCGACCAGGAGGGAGGCTCCGGGGTGCCCGCGAGCGCCCACGCGGCCTGACGGGCCGCGCCCCGCGCGACGTACTCGCCTGCCGCTGGCACGACGACCGGTCGACCGAAGACGGCGGGCGCGAGTGCCCGAACCGCCGGGTTGCGTGCCGCGCCGCCGACGAGGAGCACCCGGCGTACGCCGCCGCCGGTCGCAGTCATCAGCGCGTCGACGGCGTCCGCGAGGGAGCAGAGCAGCGCCTCGAACGCCGCGCGCGCGAGGTCGGACCTGGTCGTGCGGGGGGTGAGCCCGCTCCACACGCCGACTGCGTCCGGTCGGTTCGGAGTGCGCTCGCCGCCGTAGTAGGGCAGCATCACCACGCCGTTGGAGCCGGGCGGTGCCTGGAGGGCGAGGCGCGCGAGCTCGTCGTGATCGATGCCGAGCCACGCGGCCTGCAGGTCGAGGATGCCGGCCGCGTTCATCGTCGCCACCAACGGCAGGAACCCTCCGGCCGCGTCGGCGAACCCGGTCACGACTCCGCTGGCGTCGGCGACCGCAGCGGGGGAAACGGTCGACGCGACACCGGACGTGCCGATCGACACGAGGACGTCGCCGGGCTCCAGACCGAGGCCGAGCGCGGCTCCCATGTTGTCACCGGTGCCGGGAGCGACCGGGCGACCGGTCAATGTGTGACCGGCGACAGCGCCCGGCGGGAGGATCGTCGGCAGTGCGACGTCGTGGCCGAGTGCGAGCTCCACGATGTCGTGCCGCCATGCACCCTTCCGGATGTCGTAGTAGCCGGTGCCGGACGCGTCGCCCCGGTCGGTGAAGGCAGCCGTTCCGGGCTCGGAGAGGTGTCGCGACACATAGTCGTGAGGGAGCAGGACCTCGGCGATCCGGCCGGCGTGGTGGGGCTCGTGGTCGCGGAGCCAGCGCAGCTTGGTGACGGTGAACGAGGCGACCAGCACGCTGCCCAGGGTGTCGACGCACGCCTCCGGGCCGCCCAGCTCACGGACGAGGGACTCCGCCTGCGGCGCCGACCGGGTGTCGTTCCAGAGCAGCGCGTCGCGGACGGGCAGGCCGTCGGCGTCGAGCGCCACCGCGCCGTGCTGCTGGCCGGCGACCGCGACCGCCGCGGCCCGGTCCAGCAGAGGGGCGACCGCCTGGTCGCACGCCGCGAGCCACGCGCGCGGGTCCACGCTGGTGCCGGGTGGGTGCGGAGCGGTCCGCTGGTCGACCACGGTCCCGTCGGCGGCGTCCACCAGCACCGCCTTCGTCGACTGCGTCGAGGAGTCGAGTCCGAGGAGCAGCGGCATGTGCGGATATTTGTACGACTCATGAACAAAGTCAATGGCACTGACGCCGCGAAATCGGCCTGTTACGGGGCAATCTGCGCCTCAATCTCCGCCATCGCTCGCCCAGCAGGCGCCGCGAATCCACAACTAAGGGTTGCCAAGATCGACCGCCGGGCTTAGTTTGTGCGACGAACCAACAAAGACGTGACGCCGATCACACCGCATCCTTAGGTCATGACGAGGAGACATCCGTTGACGCAGACCACCGCTGCCGTCCCTGCGGGCTCGCGGGTCGACCAGCACGACTTGCGGAGGACCAACCTCGGTCTGGTCCTGCGCTGGCTGCGCGACCACGGTCCGCGGTCGCGGGCGACCCTCGCGGCGGAGGTGGGGATGACGCGGTCCACCGTGTCGAGCCTGGTCGGGGAGCTCTCGGACCGGGGGTTGGTGCGCATCGGCAACGAACAGCGGGGCACGGTGGGCCGGCCGGGGCTCGCGATCGAGCTGGACGGCAGGACCGTCTGCGGGATCGGCGCCGAGGTCAACGTCAACCACGTCTCCACGCTCGCCCTCGACCTCTCGGGCCGGGTGCTCGCCGAGCACAAGCTGGCGCTCGATGCACACGACGTCCCCGTGGAGGACGTCCTCGACCGCCTCGCGGGGCTGGTGCGCCACACCATCGCGGACCTGCAGAGCCAGGCGATCACGCCCGTCGGGCTCACGGTCGGCATCGCCGGGCTCGTCGACCGCGTCAACGAGGTCCTCACCCACGGTCCGAACCTCGATTGGCGTGACGTGCCCGTCGGTCAGCTGCTGCGAACGACGATCGGCAACGACATCCCGATCGTCATCGACAACGAGGGCAACCTGGCCGCGATCGCCGAGGCGACGCCCGGGGACGCCGACCGGCAGGACATCCTCGTCATCTTCGGTGAGATCGGCGTCGGCGGCGGCATCGTCGCCGGTGGCCGTCTGCTGCGGGGGCGCCAGGGGTACGCCGGGGAGTTCGGTCACATCACGGTCCAGCCGGGTGGTCGTGCCTGCGGGTGCGGTCGGCGCGGATGCTGGGAGACCGTCTGCGGCCTCGGCGCCCTGCTGGAGCTCGCGGCCGACCCTGACGACCCAGTCCGCAACCCGGCGTCGGCCCTCGACGACCGGCTGACCGAGCTGAACCGGCGGGCGGATCGCGGCGACGAGCGGACGGTCGAGGCGCTGACCGCGGTCGGCCAGTGGGTCGGGGTCGGAGCAGCGATGCTGACCAACGTCCTCAACCCGGCGGCGATCGTCCTCAGCGGCTACTTCGCAGCGGTCGGACACCACATGCAGCAGGAGATCGAGACCCAGCTGGCCGCTGGCGTCCTGGCTCCGGACGCCGGCGGCACGCGCGTCGAGTTCTCCCGGTTGGGCTTCGGTGCCGCGGTCAGGGGCGGAGCGCTCAGCGCGCTCGAGACCGTGTTCAACGACCCGACGAGCGTCGGACCACGATCTGCCGAGGGAGCCGTCCTGTCATGACCACGACCGACGCCGCACTGCTCGAGATGCGAGGGATCGTCAAGGAGTTCCCGGGCGTCCGCGCCCTCGGTGGGGTCGACCTGTCGGTTCGCTCCGGTGAGGTGCACTGCCTGCTCGGTCAGAACGGCGCGGGGAAGAGCACGCTCATCAAGACGCTGGCAGCGGCCTACCGGCCCGATGCAGGTTCGATCTACTGGGCCGGCGAGGAGGTCTCGTTCGGGTCGCCGATGGCCGCCATCAACGCCGGGATCTCGACGATCTACCAGGAGCTCGACCTGGTGCCGCACCTCAGCGTGGCGGAGAACATCTTCCTCGGCCACGAGATGTCCCGGGCGGGACTGATGCAGCGGGGCCGCGCCAACAAGCACGCACGTCAGCTGCTCACCCGGCTCGGGCACGGCGACATCGCTCCGGCGACGGCGGTCGGTGACCTCTCGTCCGCCAGCCAACAGGTCGTCAGCATGGCCCGTGCGCTGTCGCACGACACGAAGCTGCTCATCCTCGACGAGCCCTCGGCCGTGCTGGACCAGGGCGAGGTCGAGAACCTGTTCCGCGTGATCAGGTCGCTGACGTCCGAAGGCGTCGCGATCATCTACATCTCCCACCGGCTCGAGGAGATCCGTGAGATCGGCGACCGGATCACGGTGCTGAAGGACGGTCGCACGGTCGCGACCGGTCTTCCTGTCGCCGAGACGCCGACCAAGCGGCTCATCGAGCTGATGACGGGACGCTCGATCGAGTACGTCTTCCCGCTCCGACCGGAGCTGCCGCCCGGCGACGAGGTCCTCGCCGTCGACGGTCTCGGCTCCGGCAACCTAGTCTCCGGGGTGTCGTTCAGCGTCCGGGCCGGTGAGATCGTCGGTCTCGCCGGTCTGGTCGGGTCCGGCCGCTCCGAGATCCTCGAGACGATCTACGGAGCCCGGCGGGCCACGGCCGGCACCGTCACTGTCGACGGCAAGCGGCTGCGCACCGGCTCTGTCGTCGGCGCGGTGCGCGCTGGTGTCGGTCTCGCGCCCGAGGAGCGGAAGAGCCAAGGACTGCTGCTCGACCACGCCGTCTACCAGAACATCACGGTTTCCGTGCTCAACCGGTTCGCGCGAGCGGGCTTCCTCGACTCGCGAGCGGAGCGGAAACGAGCCACGGAGCTCACCCAGGCCCTCGACGTGCGGCCTCCCGGTGTCGAGCGTGCGGTCCGGACGCTGTCCGGAGGCAACCAACAGAAGATCGTGCTGGCGCGCTGGCTCCTCCGGGAGTGCCGAGTACTGCTCCTGGACGAGCCGACGCGAGGCGTCGACGTCGGTGCCCGGTCGGAGATCTACCAGCTGGTACGGGCGTTGGCGGACTCAGGAGTCGCCGTCGTCGTCGTGTCGAGCGAGGTCGAAGAGGTCATCGGGCTCTCCGACCGCGTCCTGGTGGTGCGCGAGGGCCGTCTGGTCCATGAAGCGCCGGCCACCGAGATCAACGAAGCGCAGGTCCTGGACCTCGTGATGGAAGGGAAAGTCGCATGACGGAGAGCCCGACCGGCCTCTCGCACTCCCCGGGTGGCCACGCCCTCCAGGCGGACGCCGCTCCCAAGGAGCGCGACAACACAGCGCTCGCGGTGCTGGGCAGCAGCATCGGCCGCAACCTGGGACTGGTCGTCGCCCTGGCCGTGCTGTGCACGGTGGGCGCGATCACCGCGGGGGAGCGCTTCACCGACATCGACAACGCGATGACGATCCTCAGGCTGGCGGCCACGATCGGCGTGGTCAGCATCGGCATGACGTTCGTGATCACCGGCGGTGGTATCGACCTGTCCGTCGGCGCCATCCTCGCCCTGTCGTCGGTGTGGTGCACCACGCTCGCCACCCAGCAGCTGGCGCAGGACACGCACTGGATCGTGATGGTGGGTACGGCGCTCGCGGTCGGGGCCGGCTGCGGGTTGGTCAACGGGGTGCTGATCTCCTACGGAGGAGTGGTGCCGTTCATCGCCACGCTCGCGATGCTCGCGAGCGCGCGTGGACTGGCCGAGGTGATCTCGAACCGGAAGACCCAGATCGTGAACGTGCCCGGATTCGAGGAGTTCTTCGACGGCAAGGTCCTCGGACTGCCGATGCAGGTCTGGTTGTTCGTCCTGGTCGCCGCCGCCGGGTGGGTGCTGCTGAACCGGACGACCTTCGGCCGCCGCACCCTCGCCGTCGGCGGGAACCCGGAGGCCGCGCGGCTCGCCGGTATCAACGTCAAGCGACACACGGTCATGCTCTACATGCTCGTCGGCCTGTGCTGCGGAGCGGCGGCACTCATGCTGGTCGCGCGCACCACCACCGGCAGCTCGACCCACGGCCAGCTCTACGAGCTCGACGCGATCGCCGCCGTCGTCATCGGTGGGACGCTCCTGTCCGGCGGGCGCGGCACCATCGTCGGCACCGTCCTCGGCGTGCTGATCTTCACCACGCTCACGAACGTCTTCACGCTCAACAACCAGTCCGTCTCGGAGCAGGCGCTCCTGAAGGGGGCGATCATCGTCGCCGCGGTGCTGCTCCAGCAACGGTTCGCGTCGCGCCGCAACACCAGCTGACCGACGGCCTGAGCACAGGCCGGATCGATCTCTCGGACCGCCGCCCAGCAGCCCGGACATGGGCACGGCGGGGCGACAGCACACCCAAAAAACGGGCTCACGCCCCAACACCGCACCACCACCCCTACAGAACGGGAGCAGCACGATGAACACCTTGCCCATCAAGAAAGCGTGGGTCGGCCTCGTCGCCGGCGTCGCGGCCTTATCGCTCGTTGCCTGCACGGGCAACGACTCCGGCGACGACACGGAGCTGAGGGGAGGCACGTCAGAGGCCGACGCCGGCTCGAACGACGAAGAAGGAGAGACCGTCGTCATCGGCTTCTCGGCGCCAGCGGCCGACCACGGCTGGATGGGATCGATCACCGAATCGGCCAAGCGGCTGGCGGAGCAGTACGACGACATCGAGCTGCGGGTCGCCGAGGGCACGAACGACGTGAACCTCCAGATCAGCCAGGTCGAGACGTTCATCAACGAAGGTGTGGACGCCATCGTCCTGCTGCCGTTCGACGGTGCGGCCATGACGCCGGTCGCTCTCCAGGCGATGGAGGCCGGCATCCCGGTGATCAACGTCGACCGCGAGTTCGACGACCCGAACGCTGCTCGCGTCACCGTCCTGGGTGACAACTACGGCATGGGCGTCTCGGCGGGTCAGTACATCTGCTCCGAGGTCGGCGACGACAAGGACGCCGTGGTCGCCGAGATCGCCGGCATCGACAGCCTGCCGCTCACCCAGGACCGCAGCCAGGGCTTCGAGGACGCACTCGCCGAGTGCGGCCTGGACGTCGACAACCGCGTGGCCGCCGACTTCACGGTGGAGGGCGGCGAGGAGGCCGCGACCAACCTGCTGCAGGCCGCACCGGAGATCGACGCCATCTGGAACCACGACGACGACCAGGGCGTCGGCGTGCTCGCGGCGATCGAGAACGCCGGACGCGACGAGTTCATCATGATCGGCGGCGCCGGCTCCGCGAACGCGATGCGCGAGATCCAGTCAGGCGACAGCGTCCTGAAGGCGACGGTGATCTACCCGTCCACGCAGGCCGCGGACGGGATCAAGCTGGCCCGGCTCCTGGTCCAGCAGAAGGCGATGAGCGACCTGGTCGAGGTCGAGGTGCCCCGCACCGTCCAGCTCTACGCGCCGGTCGTCACCGAGGACAACGTCGACGAGTACATCGACTCCGCCTTCGAGTCCTGAGCCGGCACGACACCACGGCAACCGACGTGCCCCTGCCCCGGTCGGGGCACGTCGGCGGCCGCCTTCTCACCGAGGGGAGCACTGGAGATGACGACCAACAACACGCGGCTCTCGGTCGCGATGATCGGGCACGCGTTCATGGGCGCTGCCCACTCGCAGGCCTGGCGCACGGCGCCTCACTTCTTCGACCTGCCCATGGACGTCCGCATGGCGCTCGTCTGCGGGCAGGACGGGAAGCGGGCCGCGGCTGCGGCTGAACGGCTCGGTTGGGCAGACAGCGCCCCCGACTGGCGCATCGCGATCGAGCGTGACGACATCGACCTCGTCGACATCTGCACGCCGGGCCACACCCACGCCGAGGTCGCGATAGCGGCGCTCGACGCCGGCAAGCACGTCCTCTGCGAGAAGCCGTTGGCGAACACCGTCGACGAGGCGGAGCGGATGGCGGCCGCGGCGGAACGCGCCGCCGCCCATGGCATTCGCGCGATGGTCGGCTTCACCTACCGCCGGGTCCCAGCGGTGGCGCTCGCCCGACGACTGGTGGAGGAGGGTCGGATCGGCGAGATCCGCCACGTCCGTGCTCAGTACCTCCAGGACTGGATCACCGATCCCGAAGCGCCGCTCTCATGGCGGTTGGAGAAGGACAAGGCCGGGTCCGGTGCGCTGGGTGACATCGGTGCACACATCATCGACCTCGCTCAGCACATCGTCGGCGACCAGATCCTCGCGGTCGTCGGGCACACCGAGACGTTCGTGAAGGAACGCCCGCTCGCTGCTGAGCACGCCGGCCTCTCCGGCACAGCTTCCGCCGAGCGCGGCCAGGTCACCGTCGACGACGCGGCGGTCTTCCTCGCCCGGTTCGGGAAGGGCGCCGTGGGCGTGTTCGAGGCGACCCGGTTCGCGACCGGCCGCAAGAACACCATCCGGGTCGAGGTCAGCGGCTCGGCCGGGAGCGTCGCCTTCGACTTCGACGACATGAACGTCCTGGAGTTCTACGACGCGACCGAGCCGGCGGAGACGGCCGGGTTCCGCAGGATCCCGGTGACCGAGCCGGGACACCCGTACGTCGGTGCGTGGTGGCCGGCCGGACACTGGCTCGGCTACGAGCACGGCTTCACCCACCAGGTCGTCGATCTCGTCCACGCGATCGCGGACGGCGCCGACCCCGCTCCTTCATTTCTCGACGGCCTCCAGGTCCAGCGGGTGCTCTCCGCCGTCGAGACCAGCTCGGACACCCGCTCGTGGCAGGAGATTCCCCGATGACCGAGTACACCCCCACCTTGCTCGACAAGTTCTCCTTCGGCCTGTGGACGGTCGGTTGGCAGGGTGTCGACGTCTTCGGTCCCGCCAGCCGGGCGCCCATGGACCCGGTCGAGGCGACCCACCGACTGGCGGAGATCGGGGCCGCCGCCGTGTCGTTCCACGACGACGACCTGGTGCCCGACGATGCTCGCCGGCAGCAGACCCTCGACCTGTTCGGCAAGGCGCTCGCCGACACCGGCCTGCGCGTCGAGATGGTCACCACCAACCTCTTCAGCGACCCCGTCTTCAAGGAGGGCGGCCTGACGGCGAACGACCGTCGTGTCCGCCGCTACGCCATGTCGAAGGTCCTGCGCAACATCGACCTCGCCGCCTCGCTCGGTGCCGAGACGTTCGTGCTCTGGGGCGGCCGGGAGGGCGCCGAGCACGGTGCCGGCAAGGACGTGGGCGCCGCGCTGGAGCGCATGAAGGAGTCCCTCGACCACCTCTGTGACTACGTTCGCGACCAGGGCTACTCGATGCGGTTCGCCCTCGAGCCCAAGCCGAACGAGCCGCGCGGCGACATCCTGCTCCCCACGATCGGGCACGCACTGGCGCTGATCTCCGAGCTGGAGCACCCGGAGATGGTGGGGCTCAACCCGGAGGTCGGGCACGAGGAGATGGCCGGGCTCAACTTCGCCCATGGGATCGCCCAGGCGTTGTGGCACGGGAAGCTCTTCCACGTCGACCTCAACGGCCAGCACGGGCCTCGCTTCGACCAGGACCTGCGCTTCGGCGCCGGCAACCTGCGCGGGGCGTTCTGGACCGTCGACGCCCTGCTCGGCGGCGGCACCGACAGGGCGTACGACGGATACGTGCACTTCGACTACAAGCCGCCGCGCGCCGAGGCCGACGACGGGGTGTGGGAGTCGGCTCGTGCCTGCATGCGCAACTACCTCATCCTTCGGGAGCGCGTGACCGCCTTCCGGGCCGACCCGGACGTGAAGGCCGCGCTGTCAGCGGCCTGCGTGGACGAGCTCGCCGTACCCACCCTCGGACCGGAGGAGACGCTGGCCGACCTCCGCGCCGAGCACCATCCGCTCGACGAGCTGGCCACGCGCAGCGTGGCGATGGAAGCACTCGACCAGCTCGCTCTCGAACACCTCCTCGGCGTCCGCTGAGGGGATCGCAACACCTGCCTGTCCACCTAGGGGCCGACGACCGGGGACCCGCCTCGGAACCAGCGGAGCGCACGGATCCATCTCGAAGGGAGCCGTGATGACCATCATCACGAAACGGACAACCAGAGCGCGGCGCGTGCTCGCGTCGTCCCTAGCCAGCCTCGTCGCGCTACCGCTCGGCGCGTTGGCGGTCGCCACTGCGCTCGCGCCGGCGGCACAGGCGCACGACGGTCACGGGGAGACCGAGCCGTTCGACGCCCTGGTCTTCTCCAAGACCGCGTCCTTCCGCCACGGCTCGATCCCGGCGGGCATCGCAGCGATCGAGCAGCTCGGATCCGACCACGGGTTCACCGTCGACACGACGGAGGACGCGACCGCGTTCACCGACGAGAACCTCGCCCAGTACGAGGTCGTGATCTGGCTGTCGACGACCGGTGACGTGCTGAACGCGGAGCAGCAGGGCGCCTTCGAGCGCTACATCGAGAACGGTGGCGGCTACGCCGGCATCCACGCTGCCTCCGACACCGAGTACGACTGGCCCTGGTACGGCGAGCTCGTCGGCGCGTACTTCCAGAACCACCCGCCGGGCACACCCGGCGCGACGGTGAAGGTCGACGACCACGCGCACCCGTCCACCAGCGGTCTTCCGGCCCGCTGGGACCGGACCGACGAGTGGTACAACTACCAGTCGAACCCGCGCGGTGACGTGCACGTGCTCGCCTCGCTCGACGAGTCCAGCTACTCCGGCGGCACCATGGGTGCCGAGCACCCGATCAGCTGGTGCCGCGACTACGACGGCGGACGTTCCTGGTACACCGGGATGGGCCACACCGACGCGTCCTACTCCGAGCCGGAGTTCCTCGACCACATCCTCGGGGGCATCAGGACTGCGGCCGGCGTGCAGGACGCCGACTGCGCCGCCACCTTGGAGGGCAGCTTCGAGAAGATCGCCCTGGACGACAACACCGCGAACCCGATGGAGCTCGCCATCGCTCCGGACGGGCGGGTCGTCTACGTCGACCGCAACGGCGAGGTGAAGGTGATCAAGCCCGACGGCGCGGTCACCACCGCCGGCGAGCTCGACGTCTACACCGGCCAGGAGTTCGGCCTGCTCGGCATCGCCCTCGACCCCGACTTCGACACCAACGGGTGGGTGTACCTCTACCACTCGCCTGCCGGTGCCGAGCCCATCGACCGGGTTTCGCGCTTCACCATGGAGGGCGACACCCTCGACCTCGACAGCGAGACGGTCGTGATCGACATCCCGGTCCAGCGCCAGCAGTGCTGCCACGCCGGCGGCGCCTTGGAGTTCGACCTCGACGGCAACCTCTACATCACCACCGGTGACAACACCAACCCGTTCGACTCGGGTGGGTTCGCGCCGATCGACGAGCGCGCCGGCCGGGCTGCCTGGGACGCGCAACGCACCTCCGCCAACACCAACAGCCTCAGCGGCAAGGTCCTGCGGATCACGCCCCTGGCCGGCGGCGGCTACGACGTCCCCGACGGCAACCTCTTCGCCGACGGCGTTGCGCTGACCCGTCCGGAGATCTTCGCGATGGGCTTCCGCAACCCGTTCCGGATCGGTCTGGACGAGCAGACCGGCAACATCCTGGTCGCCGACTATGGACCGGACGCGGGCTCGGTCAATCCGAACCGGGGTCCGGACGGGCGGGTCGAGTGGAACATCCTGTCCGAGCCCGGCAACTACGGCTGGCCGTACTGCGTGGCGGACAACACGCCCTACAGCGACTACAACTTCGCGACCAGCACGTCTGGGCCCGCCTTCGACTGCTCGGCGCCGGTCAACAACTCGCCGAACAACACCGGCCTGGTGGACCTGCCGCCGGCGATCCCGGCCGACCTGTGGCAGGGCAAGTCCACCACCGGGACCCCCGAGATCGGCGGGAGCGGCGCGCCGATGACGTCGGGCACCTACGCCTACGACGAGGACTCGGCGTCGGACCGCAAGTGGCCGGAGTACTTCGACGGCAAGGCGATCTGGGCGGACTGGAACGACAGCCGGCTCTTCGAGGTGCAGATGAACGACGACCACACCGAGGTCGCCGACGTCACCCGGCTGCTTCCCGGACTGGAGATGACCCGTCCGCACGCACTGCAGTTCGGACCGGACGGCGCGCTGTACCTGATCGAGTGGGGCAGCGGCTTCAATGGCAACAACACCGACTCCGGCATCTACCGGATCGACTACGTGTCGGGCAACCGGGCACCGGTCGCACGGGCGACCGCGGACCAGACCTCGGGACCGGCTCCGCTCACCGTGCAGTTCGACGGATCGGGATCCACCGATCCCGACGGCGAGTCCCTCACGTACGCGTGGGACTTCGACGGCGACGGCACGGTCGACAGCACCGATGAGTCGGCTTCACACACCTACGACGACGTGGGGGACTACACCGCCCGCCTGACGGTGACCGATGAGGCGGACCGCACCGGCGTCGCCAACATCGACATCGTCGTCGGCAACACCGCACCCGAGGTCACGTTGGTCGCTCCTGTCGACGGCGGGTTCTTCGAGTTCGGCGACACGATGGACTACCGGGTCGAGGTCACCGACGCCGAGGACGGCGAGATCGACTGCGAGAACGTCGTGGTCCAGCCGGCGCTCGGTCACGACGAGCACTCGCACGGCTACGAGCTGTACCACGGGTGCGAGGGCACGATCCCGCTGGCCGGGGACGAGGGACACGTCGGGGCCGACATCTTCGGCACCATCACCGCCACCTACACCGACGGTGGCGCCGAGGGTGCCTCCGAGCTGACCGGTCGGGACACCGTGGTCGTCCACACCAAGCGCAAGGAGGCTGAGTTCTTCGACGAGACCGGTCGGCTCGCAGGCTCGCCGTCCACCGGTGATCCCGGTGTGACGACGGAGATGACGGGCGACCCTCAGGGCGGCGGCCAGAACATCGGATTCATCGAGGCCGGCGACTGGATCGCGTGGGACGTCATGAACCTGACGAACATCGACGCGATCGCCCTGCGAGCGGCGTCGCCGAACGGCGGCGGCGCGACCTGGGAGGTCCGTTCCGGCGCCCCCGACGGTCCGGTCGTCGCGACGATCGCGGTGCCGAACACCGGTGGGTGGCAGAGCTACCAGACGATCCCGGCGGACGTCGTCGATGACCACACCGAGAGCGGCCCGCTGTACTTCGTACAGACGGCCGGCGGGTCCAACGTCAACTGGATCGAGTTCCAGGGACGGGGCGTGACCGAGAACCGTCGCCCGGACCTCACGGCGACGGCCGACGTGGTGTCGGGTCCGGCGCCGCTCGAGGTCTCGTTCAGTGCCGATGCGACCGACCCGGACGGGGACGCCCCGATCGAGTTCGACTGGGTGTTCGGTGACGGAGGGACGGCCGAGGGTGCCAACCCGACGCACACCTTCACGGCGCCCGGCGTCTATGACGCGAAGGTCACCGCGACCGACTCCCGCGGGGCGACGTCGACGAAGACCGTCACGATCACCGTCCAGGAGGACCTGCCGACCTGCTTCACCGGCCGGTCCGACGACTTCGTGGGCACCGCGCTCGACCTGGACCGTTGGGACTCCTCGGTGCGGGTGAACTCGGAGCTGACGGTGTCGGACAGCCAGCTGCACATCCCGCTGACGGCGACCGACATCTACGGAAGCGGCGGTACGCAGACACCGAACATCGTGCTCCAGCACCTTCCTGGTGGTGCCTTCACGATGACCACGAAGGTCACGCTGGAGGCCGAACGGGCCTACCAGCAGGCCGGGCTGATCCTGTACGGCGACGACGACAACTACATGAAGCTGTCCCTCCAGGGTCGGAGCAACACTCCGAACCGGTCGGCCAACATCATCCAGTTCGCGTCCGAGCTGGCCGGGACCGCCACGGAGACCAACAGCGCAGGTCTGGGGGCGGACTTCCCCAGCACGGTGTGGCTGCGCCTGTCGAGCAGCAACGGTCTCGACGTGACCGCGTCGTACAGCCGTGACGGCCAGGACTACGTGGAGGTCAACGGCACCCGTTCGCTCAGCGGCATCAACGAGCCGCGGATGGGTCTGTTCGCACTCGCCAACCAGGCGGCGGCGGTTCCGTTGACGGCACACTTCGACTACTTCCTGCTCACCCCCGATGACACGGCGACCCCGTGCGAGTCGGAGGCGCCGGAGGTCGAGGCCACCCTGTCGCCCGAGGCTCCGAGTGGGGCGAACGGTTGGTACCGCGCACCGGTGACCGTCACTGCCACCGCGAGCGGCGGTGCCGGCGCCCTGGAGGTCGAGCGCCGCATCAACGGTGGCGACTGGGGGGCCTACGCCGACCCGGTGGTGGTGGACCAGGACGGTGAGCACACGGTCGAGTTCCGGGCCACCGACTCCGAGGGCAACCAGTCGGAGCCGGCAGAGGTCACCGTGAAGGTCGACGCCACGGCACCATCGGTCGCGGTGGCCGGGATCACCCCCGGAGACGAGCTTCACGTGGCCGCCAGGCGCGGTGTGCTCATCACCCCCGAGGACACCACCTCCGGGGTCGCCCATCAGGTCGTGCGGGTCGACGGGCAGGTGATCTCCGCGCCGTACACCCTCGACGCGATCCTGCTGCTGACCGGTCGGCACCTGCTGGCCGTCAAGGTCACCGACCAGGCCGGCAACGTCACGGTCACGCGGACGGCGTTCCACGTCGTCGCGAGCTACGCCGGTGGGCGGAAGCTGGTCAACCGGCTGGCGGGCGAGGACCGCCTCGAGGACGCGGTCGCACAGGAGATGAGAGGCCTCCTGACCGCGGCCCAGCGGGCCGATGACCAGGGCGAGGAGCGGCAGGCGCGCCTGACGCTCCGTGCCTTCACCGAGCTGGCCGGTCACGCGTCGGACCCTCCGGCGCGGGTAGCCCTGAGAGATCTGTCCCAGGTGCTCAGGAGTCAGCTCTGAGGCTGGGATGAGGAGATGTCCGTCATGACCCCGACCGTGTGCCGGCCGCACCAGCGGTCGAGCGCGCCCGGTCCCCCGAAGGGCGGCCCCTCAAGGGGGCCGGGGTGTCGGTGGTCGGCAACGGACGAAGGGAGCGGACCTACCCGCTTCCTGCGGTCGACGCCCGGGGCAGCGCGCTCCGTCCCGGGCGTCGGCCGCGCATCGCAGGACAGCAACGATCGACAACAGGAGGACGACGATGCCACGACCAGTCACGCTCTTCACCGGCCAGTGGGCCGACCTGCCACTCGAGGAGGTCGCCCGGCTGGCGTCGGAATGGGGGTACGACGGCCTCGAGATCGCGTGCTGGGGCGACCACCTCGACCCCTGGGCGGCGGCGGAGGACGACGCGTACGTCCGCGCGAAGCTCGACGTCCTCGAGAAGTACCAGCTGTCCGTCTACACGATCTCCAACCACCTCAAGGGGCAAGCGGTCTGCGACGACCCGATCGACGCCCGGCACCAGGCGATCCTGCCCGCTCGGATCTGGGGTGACGGCGACCCCGAGGGGGTGCGCCGGCGCGCGGCCGAGGAGATGAAGGCGACCGCCCACGCCGCGGAGCGGCTCGGCGTCTCTACCGTGGTCGGGTTCACCGGATCCTCCATCTGGAAGTACGTCGCGATGTTCCCGCCGGCGTCGGAGGAGATGGTCGCCGCTGGCTACCGGGACTTCGCCGACCGTTGGAACCCGATCCTCGACGTCTTCGACGAGTGCGGCGTCCGGTTCGCTCACGAGGTCCACCCCTCGGAGATCGCCTACGACTACTGGACGACGCACGCGGCGCTGGATGCGATCGGGCACCGGCCGGCGTTCGGGCTCAACTGGGACCCGAGCCACTTCGTCTGGCAGGACCTCGACCCGGTGGGCTTCCTCTGGGACTTCCGCGACCGGATCTATCACGTCGACTGCAAGGACGCGAAGCGGCAGGTCGGCAACGGCCGCAACGGCCGGCTCGGGTCGCACCTGCCGTGGGCCGACCCCCGGCGCGGCTGGGACTTCGTGTCCACCGGCCACGGCGACGTGCCGTGGGAGCAGAGCTTCCGGATGCTCAACACCATCAGGTACGACGGTCCCATCTCGGTGGAGTGGGAGGACGCCGGGATGGACCGGCTCGTGGGTGCGCCCGAGGCGCTCGAGTTCGTACGCCGGCTCGCTTTCGATGCTCCGGCGGCCGCGTTCGACGCGGCCTTCGCCACGGAGGACTGACGACCCACCCGTCACCGACCGACGACCGCGCCCACGTGGCGCGGTCGAGGTCGGGACGGCTCGGTCAGGCGAGTCCTGTGGTCTCGGAGGCGGCAGCGACGCAGAACTCGTTGCCTGCGGGGTCGGTCAGGGTGACCCAGCGGAAGTTCTCGTCACCCCTGCGTTCGACCAGCGAAGCACCGGAGGCCAGCAGGCGATCGACCTCGGCGTCGAGGTCGGCCGCGGTCAGGTCGAGGTGGAGCCGGTTCTTGCCCGGGGTGGGGGCCTCGACCAGCTGGAAGGCGACCGTGAGGGGGAGGGTGCCGCCCGACACCAGCACGAACGTGCCGCCGAAGGGGTCGGCAACCTCTGCGCCGAACTGCTCGGACCACCAAGCCGCGAGCCCTGTCGGGTCGGTCGTGTCGGTCGTGACCATGCCAAGGGTGAGCGTCATGGGGCGGACGCTAGCGACGGCCACCGACAGCGCTCTCGACGTCGCGTCCGGCTCACCGATGAGTCCGGACCCGACCTGAGGTCTGCACGGAGATGGAGACCCTCGACCTCGTCCCTGCCGTCACGAACCTCCGCGGCCTGGTCGCGTCCGTCTCGGACGACCAGCTCACCGCGCAGACGCCCTGCCCGGACTACTCGGTCGGCGACCTGCTCGACCACATCGGTGGCCTCGCGATCGCGTTCACCGGTGCGGCGCGCAAGCTGCCGGTGCCCGGCTCCGAGGAGGGCGGGAGCGGCGACGCCTCGCGCCTCGAGCCCGGATGGCGCGAACGGATCGACCGGGACCTGGCCGACCTGGCGGAGGCGTGGGACGACCCGGCGGCGTACGAAGGGGAGGCCACCGCCGGCGGGGTCACGATGCCCGGACCGATCGCGGCCTCGGTCGCGCTCAACGAGGTCGTCGTCCACGGCTGGGACCTGGCGACGGCGATCGGCCGCCCGTTCGAGGCCGACGATGCGGCCGTCCATGCCTGCATGGCCTTCGCCGAGCCGTTCTCCACCCCCGAGACGGCCGACCAGCGCGGCGACGCGTTCGGTCCGGTCGTGCCGGTGCCGGACGACGCGAGCCCGCTCGTGCGGCTGCTCGGGATGATGGGCCGCCGGGCCTGAACGTCCTCCCAGCACGATTTCAACCACACGAACCTGCTCCGGTAACCTTCCCGGCGGTGGCGTGTCCGAGCGGCCGAAGGTGCATCACTCGAAATGATGTGTGGGGCAACCCACCGTGGGTTCAAATCCCACCGCCACCGCCAGTCAGAGATCCCGTCAGGACGTGCGTCCGGGCGGGATCACTGCTTTCGCCCCCAAGGCATCAGAGCGGGACGGGCTCCTCGAAGCGCGCCTGCATCCGCTCGGTCCACGTGCTGAGGACCACCGACTCGGGCGAGATGCTCAACGAGGCGAGCTCCTTGGCGATCGGGTGGTCGCCGAGGGTGAGGGCGACGTCGGCGCCGAGGTGCACTCCGCTGCCGCTCCCGCCCTGGGTGAACCGGGTGACGTGCGGGCGGCCGTCGATGAGGGTGTACGCCGCCATCGGGAGCGGCGGCATCTCGTCCGAACCACCGCGCGGCACCGTGACGTCGACGACGAGCTGGCCGTCCATCGTGAGGACCCAGCGGCTGGTGGTGTCGGTGTTGGTCACCTCGATCTGCTCGACCGACTTGGGGAAGCCCCAGATCCGGTTGCCGGCCACGCAGGTGAACTCCTCGGTCACCGGGAGGTGGGTGATGAAGGTCCCGTCCTCGCCGCCGCCCTCCGGGCGCACGAACAGGATGGTGCCGACCTCGAGGTACGAGCCGAGGTCGTTGTCCCGGTAGTCGATCAGCGCGAGCGCGACCTGCGCCCGCCCGGGCGCGGACTCGGTGACCTCGAATCCGGGCGGGGCGAGGGAGCGGGCGGCGTCGAGCGCGACGTCGAAGATCACCGTGGCGCTCGATCCGTCGCGTACGTCGACGGGCATGGTCACGGTCCTGCCGAGGATGTCGTGGCTCGCGGTCACGACCGCAGTAGAACACGTTCTAGGCCAGAAGTTCCAGCGCTGTTCGGTCGAAACCCGACGGCCGGGTGGCAGGGCACCTAGGTTGTCGCCATGCCAGCATCTCGCGGACTCCGCGCCGTCGCCGTCGTCTTCGCCCTCGCCGCCTGTGTCGGGGTGACGCTCGCGGCACCGGCAGCGGCGGCGCCCCCGGTCGTCCAGGACGACCACAAGTGGATGTATCCCAACCAGTTCCGGACGATCGACGTGCTCGCCAACGACTCCGACCCGGATGGCGACGAGCTCGCCATCTGCCGCGTGGATGATGGACCGGAGGACGCGGAGTACTTCGCCGGCGTCGAGGACAACAAGCTGTTCGTGGCCACCGGTGACGACCCCGGCGAGGACATCGTCATCCACTACTACGTCTGCGACTTCGAGACGCTGGTGCCGGCGACCCTGACGATCTCCTTCCGCGAGCTGCACCCGATCGAGGTCGTCAAGCTGGACCGTCCCGGCCTCCTGCGCGTGAGCAACGACAACTCCCGCGTCGTCCGGTTCCTCTACGGAAGTTTCCGTCAGGAACGGCCCGACGGCAGGACGCGCGTGTTCCCGCACGACTCGGTCGTCATCCGGGTGCACCGCCACAGGATCGACTGGCTCGCCTACTTCCCGCGCGGCGGCATCCTGGTCGGCATCGGCCACGTCCGCGGGATCGAGCTGCCTGCCGACAAGGTCAGCGACGGCGACCGTGCGGGGATCCCGCTCGGCCGCCGAGAGGCGAAGCTGTGGGGAGCGCAGCGCTGACGCGCTGACCCGCGGCAGCGACCACTCTCTCGATGGCCGTGTCGATCACCCTGGGCCGGGAAGCGGCCCGGGCTGGTCGGTCACGTAGGTGACCCGGACGCCGTCCGGGCACGGGGCGCTGCTCGTGATGGTGCCGCCTCCCCATGCGATGGCGACAACGAGCATGTTCAGCTCGTCGGACGAGACGGTGACCGAGTGCCACATCATGACGACGACCCCCGGTTGGTCTGCAGACCGTGGTCCGGGACCGGATGGCTCCCGTGACCAGCCGCGGCGAGGTGGCTCGCGACGACGACCGGCGTCCGCCCGTCGTCGTTCCTCCTCAGGACCAGGTGCTCGACGACGGTGAGGTGGCGGAGGTCGGGGACGACGAGACCCCACGCGGCCTCGTCGCGGGCCAGCTCGTCCATCAGCGCGTGGAAGACTCCGGCGGGGCTGCCCTGCTCCACGTAGACGGTCCCGAGGCTGAACTGCTCGCGGTGCGCGAAGGTGGCGAGCTCGGCCTCCGCCCGCTGGATCCCGGTGCCGTTCGACAGGCGGTCCGCCCGGATGTAGCCGAGCAGGACCGGACGCGGGTGGTTGCTCATCGGGTCACCTCGAGCACGAACCACCCGGCCGTGTGCGGGGGCAACTTCTCCCCCACCTCGGGATCGCTGCCGATCAGGAGCTGTGAGCCGACGGGCGCGCAGACCGGACGAGCGGAGCAGTTGACGATGCAGGCGACGCCGTCGCCACGCGTGAACGCGAGCACGCCGGGCTCGGTCGACAGCCACCGGAACCGGTCCGAGGACAGGGCGGGAACGCGTCGTCGAAGGGCGATGGCCTGACGGTAGAACAGGAGCATGGACTCGCCGGACTCGAGCTGCCGGTCGACGGAATGGTGGGCGAACCAGTCGGGCTGGGGCAGCCACGTGGCGGCGTGCGCGCCGACGGGGGAGAACCCGAAGGAGTCCTGTCCGGCCGCCCAGGGCAGGGGGACGCGGCAGCCGTCGCGCCCCCGGCGCGCGCCGTTGGTGCGGTGGAACATCGGGTCGGTCAACACGTGGTCCGGGAGGTCGGTGACCTCGGGCAGACCGAGCTCCTCGCCCTGGTAGAGGTACGCGGAGCCCGGCAGTGCGAGCATGAGCAGGGCGGCCGCTCGGGCCCGCCTGGATCCCAGGTCGATGTCGCCTGGGGCGACTCCAGGGGATCCTCCGCCGTAGCGGGTGACGGATCTCGGCATGTCGTGGTTGTTCAGCACCCACGCGACGGGGGAGTCCCATGCGGCGACCGTGTCGAGGCCGCGCTCGATGACCTCGGAGAGCGCCTGCGCGTCCCACGGAGCCCGTAGGAACTCGAAGAAGAAGCACTGGTGGAGCTCGTCGGGGCGTTGGTACGCGGCGAGCTCGGCGGTGTCGAGCAGGCCGACCTCGCCCACCAGCACCCGCTCGCATCCGGTCTCCTCGGTGTACTCGTCGGCGAGCGCCCGCCAGCGGCGCCACACGTCGTGGACCTCGGGTTGGTTCCAGGCGTGCGGGTTGATCGGGTCGCCGGTCAGCTCGTCGTCGATGGCGAACGGGTGGTCGGGCAGTCCCTCGAGCTTGTGCAGCCCGTGTGCGACGTCGATGCGCAACCCGTCCACGCCGCGGTCGAGCCAGAACCGGAGCACGTCCTCGAAGTGCTCGGCGACGTCGGGGTTCGCCCAGTTGAAGTCGGCCTGCTCCGGGGCGAATGCGTGGAGGTACCACTGGCCCGGCGAGCCGTCGGGTTCGCTGATCCGGTGCCACGCGGGTCCGCCGAAGATGGAGCGCCAGTTGTTGGGCGGCAGCTCGCCGTACTCGCCGCGGCCGTCGGCGAAGTGGAACCGGGCCCGTTCGGGGCTGTCCGGACCGGCGGCCACCGCGGCGGTGAACCACGGGTGCTCGACCGAGCAGTGGTTGGGGACGATGTCGATGATGACCTTGATGTCGAGCCGGTGCGCGTCGTGCACCAGACGGTCGAACGCGACCAGGTCGCCGTACTCGGAGTGGACCGCCTGGTAGTCGCTGACGTCGTAGCCGTGGTCGTGCTGGGGCGACCGGTAGAACGGGTTGAGCCAGATCCCGTCGATGCCGAGGCTGCGCAGGTAGGGAAGCCGGGAGCGGAGGCCGTCGAGATCGCCGATGCCGTCGCCGTCGGAGTCCTGGAAGCTGCGGACGTAGACCTGGTAGACGACGCCGTTCCGCCACCACCTTCGGGAGTCGCGTGACCGATCGCGGTGGCTGGGGATGGCGATCGGCTCGGCAGACATCGGGGGACCTCGGGGGTGGGGGAACGGCGTCGCGCCCAGCCTTGCGCCGCCAGCCGGTCCGGGCATCCGGACAGATACGGGGATCGGTACGGAGATGCCGGCACTACGTACGTCGGACGCGCCTCGGGGGTCAGCGCGACAGGTGCTCGGCGACCCAGCTCGCGACCTGGGCGCGGGAGCTGATGCCGAGCTTCCCGAGGACGTGCTCGACGTGGGTCTCCACGGTGCGCTGGGAGATCACCAGTCGCGCCGCGATCTCCTTGTTGCTCAGGCCCTCGGCGAGCAGCTCCGCGACCTCCCGTTCCCGTCTGGTGAGTCCGCCGGGAGCCTCCGCTCCGCCCCGACCGGAAAGGGCGCTCGTCGGGGGTTCTGCGCCGGCGTCGTCCCCCATTGCGAGCGACATTGCCTCGTCGAGCGAGTACGACGCCCCGTCCGCGAACGCGCGCTCGAAGGCGGCCGCGCCGATGGCCGCGGCCACCGCTTCCTGCGACCCCTTCTCGACCTGGCTGTAGGGGCTGGTCTCGTCGATCTTCGCGCCGCTGATCCGCCAGACCGCGTGGGATGCTCCCAGAAGTCGAGCTGCTCGCTCGTCAGGAGACGTCGACGCCGCGCACCATGACAGCGCCTGGACGCCGAACCCGATGCCGGTCAGGTCGTTCAGGGGCTGGAACAGCCGCACGCACTCCCGCAGGTTGTCGACGGCCCGGCGATACTCGCCCGCGCGCCAGCTCGCGATGCCGACGCACCAGAGTGCGTACGCCTTCGACGACAACGCACCGTGCTGCTCCGTGAGCGCCAGCGCCTGTTGGCTGAACTCGCCGTCGCGTGGATCCTGCAAGAAGAACGTGGCCGCGGCCAGCAGGACCAGGGTGTCGAACTCGCCGACCGGTTCGTCCAGCGCGCGGAAGCGGGCACGGGCGTCCTCGAGCAGCGCGATCGCAGCAGGTAGGTCTCCGTGGTAGAGAACGGAGTGTCCGCGGAGCTCTGCGATGCGCGCCCGGAGCAGGTCGTCGTCGAACCGCTCGGCGAGGTCGGACGCCTCTGCCAGCATCGTGCCCGTCCGGCCGAGGTCGCCGGCGATCAGTGCCAGGTAGGCGGCTGCCCACAGCCCGTGGGCGCGGGCCGGGGTGGGCTCGCGGGCAACGTCGATCGCCCGCGTCAGGTAGCGGTACCCCTCGCGGAGGAAGCCCGCGAACCAGAAGTTCCAGAGGGGTGCGGCGATGTCGAAGACGGCCGCCGCTTCGCCCGGGTCCTCGAGGGCGAACTCGAGGGCAGCCCGGAAGTTCCCCTGCTCGCGCCGCAGGCGGATGTACCAGTCCGCCTGGTGCTGACCGAAGCCCTCGGCGGCGAACCGCTCCGCCAGGGACCGGTAGTGGTTGCGGTGGCTGACCCTCAGGTCACGCATCGCGCCGGCGGCGAGCCGCTCCTCGCCGTACTGCCGGATGGTCTCCAGCATCTGGTACCACGCGGTCGTGTGGCTCGTCGCCTGGATCCGGATCACGATCGACTTGTTCACCAGGCTCGCGACGAGGTTCAGGACGTCGGCGGTCGGAAGCCCCTCTCCGCTGCAGACTTCCTCGGCCGCCTCGAGGTCGAAGCCTCCCGAGAAGACCGAGAGCCGCTCCCAGAGCAGCTGCTCGGCCGGAGAGCAGAGCTCGTAGCTCCAGCCGACGGCGGCGTCCAGCGCCTGGTGCCGCGCTGGTACCGCCGACCGGCCGCTGGTGAGCAGCCGGAAGCGGTCCTCGAGCCGGTCGAGGATCTGCACCGGTGACAGGGTCCGCAGCCAGACCGCGGCCAGCTCGATGGCCAGCGGGATCCCGTCGAGCCGCCGGCACAGCTCGACCACGGCGTCGCGGTTGCCGTCCGCGACCTCGAAGTCCGGCGCGACGGCGGCTGCGCGGTCCAGGAACAGCCGCACCGACTCGTAGTGGGCGGCGTCGCCGGCCGTGACCTGGGCGGCCGGCGTGCTCAGCGGCGGCACCGCGAGGATCTGCTCGCCCTCGACGCCGAGGACGTGGCGGCTCGTGGCGAGGATACGCAGATCGGGAGCCGCTGCCAGCAGCTTGCTGACCAGCACCGCGCAGGCGTCGGTGAGGTGTTCGCAGTTGTCGAGCACCACCAGGAGCCGTCGCGGCTCCAGGTAGGCGGCCAGGTCGCTGGCCGGGTCGGCCGAGACCTGGCGCAGCTCGAGGGTGTTGGCCACGGTGTGCGGTACCAGCTGGGGATCGTGGAGGGCGGCGAGCTCGACGAACCAGACCCCGTCGGGGAAGGTACGTCGGACCTCGGCCGCCATCCGCAGCGCGAGCCGGGTCTTGCCGACCCCGCCCGCGCCCGTCAGGGTCAGGATCCGGCTGCTCGCGAGCAGCCGCCGCGTCTCGCTCAGCTCGTGGCGCCGGCCGACGAAGCTCGTCAGCTCGGCCGGGAGCGCACCCCGGACCGACGCCGTAGACCTCGTCGTCGCCATCGCGGTCCGCCTCCGCCGTCCAGCCACAGACAGCCGTGGGTACGCCAGCACTCGACGTCCTTGCGCGCCGACGTGCATCCGAGGACGTCAGTCTAGGGCCCGGAACGCCGGTGAGCGGATGGAAGGAGCACCACGCCTCTCCCCACGTGCCGACCCCGGGCCGGCGGGTGTGACCCAGGCCCCGGGTGGCCTGGGTCACATTCGCTCGCGGGCCTGCGGGGCGACCCGGTAGACATCTCCCGGTAAGCCTGTACAACGTGTACAGGTAACTCGGTGCTCACAACGGGGCGAGCGTTGCCCGGAGGCGGTAGAGCGGATGCTGGCGTACGAACGTTTCGGATCCGGCGAACCGCTGGTCCTGGTCCACGGGATCAGCCACCGCCGCCAGGCCTGGTACCCCGTCACCGAGCAGCTCGCCGAGCATCGCGAGGTCATCCTGTTCGACCTTCCCGGCCACGGTGAGTCGCCGGACCTGGTCGCCGACGACCGCTCGGTGAAGGACGTACTCCAGGAGGAGCTCGTCGCGCTCTTCGCGGAGCTCGACCTCGACCGTCCCCACATCGCCGGCAACTCGCTCGGCGGGCGGATCGCGCTGGAGGCCGCCGCCGACGGACTGGTGAGCAGCGCGACCGGCCTCTCGCCCGCAGGCTTCTGGAAGGGCGACCTCGACTTCCTCTACATCCGCGCCCACTTCGCGGCGCTCCAGGCCTCCGCGCGCGTGGTGAAGCCGGCGGCGCCGACGCTCGCCCGCTCGGCGTTCGCGCGCAAGGTGCTGCTCGCCTCGCTGATGACGCACGGCGACCGGGTCGACGCCGAGAACTTCCTCGGTGACCTCAGCTGCATGGTGGCTGCCCGCCCTGCCCTGAAGCGGATCTTCAAGGAGGGCGTTCCGTTCGACGCCGACATCGCCGCGGACATCCCGGTGACCATCGCCTGGGGCACCAAGGACCGGGTGCTGCTGCCCTACCAGGGCGAGCGGGCGCGCAACCAGCTTCCCGGCGCCGAGCACATCTGGCTCGAGGGGAGCGGGCACGTCCCGATGGCCGACGACGTCCAGGGCGTCGTCGACGCCCTGCTGCTCGGCTCGTCGCACGGCCTGCGCTCGACCGTCGCCGACGTCGCCTGAGCCGGAGCCGATCGCACCTCACTTCGCGGAAGTCCCGCGCCCGGTCGCGGAGCTGTCGCGGGGATACAGTTCAGGCCATGCCGCAGGTGCCCCGCGTCCCCGGTCTCGACGGCCGGCAGCTGCGGTGGGCCGGTCACAACGAGGAACGGCGGCTGCACGTGCTCGAGGCGGCCATCGACCTCATCGAGGAGCGGCCGCTCGGCAGCGAGCTGCGGGTCCAGCAGATCGCCGAACGCGCCGGGCTCGTGCGCACCGTCGTGTACCGCCTGTTCAGCAACCGGGTCGACCTCAACCGGGCCGTCCAGCTCCACATCGTCGGGATGATCCGCGAGCGCCTCGACTCGACCCTGGTCCTCACCGGCAGCATCGACGACATCATCCACAGCATCGTGGGCGGCTACGTCGACTGGGTGGCCGAGCACCCGCACCTCCACGAGATGGCGCAGCGGGCGCTCGGCGACGGGCAGCCCGGGGAGCTGGATCGCGCGGTCGACCAGCTGGGCAGCGACGTATCGACGCTCTTCCAGGCCGGCGCGACGATCCTCGGTCACGAGCTGGACGACGATCAGCTCACCACGCTGGACCTGCTCGTGGTCGGCCTGCTCGGTCAGGTCCGCGGCAGCGTGAACCAGTGGGTACGACGCCCCGAGCGCACCGTCAGCCCACGGGCGCTGACCGAGATGCTGAGCCGCTGGATCTGGTACCAGATCGACGGCCAGGCACGGGAGATGGACCTGGTGCTCGACCCGACGGTGCCGGTCGACCGGCTGGCCGGCGCAGTCGGCGCGAAGGGCGCGTCCTAGGGACGACGGAGCGGCTAGCGGCCGCCGGCGCGCGGACGACCGAGGCAGACGGCGACCAGCTCGCCCGGGCGCTCGTCGTTGAAGACCGCCCAGCCCTGTTCGAAGGAGACCAACCGGGTGCGGCCCGCCTGGTCGCGGATGATGGCGGTCGCGGGGATGACGCCGGGTTCGAAGCCGGTCGTCGAGCACTGGTGCCGCTCCATCAACCGGCTGGTGGGCTCGTCCTCGGCGGAGAGATCGACCTGTGCCGCGGGCGGCTGCGGTGCGCTGAGGACGCTGGCAGCGCCGAACCCCAGCAGCAGGGTCAAAGCCGCGGCGGTGAGCGCTGTACGGAGCGACGTCGCGGCCGTTCGCAGCCATTGAATGCGCACGTCGGACACGTCGTCCCCCTTTCGCGGAGCGCCGTCGATGGAACTGTCGACCACCCGCGGGCCCAACCGCGGGTGTGGTGTTTGTCGACGCTCTGTCAACGAGCAGACGCGCGCCGGGTCACGAGTTCATCGCCCCTGGTTGAGGTGCGAGGGAGCTCTCGAAACAAGGCCGCGGCCGGCCAGCGCGATCAGAACCCGATGGAGTCCAGGTAGTAGTCGCCGAGGTAGCCGGCACCGAGGACCGCCGTCATGCCTCCCAGGATCATGAACGGGCCGAACGGAAGCGCGGTCTTGCGCGCTGCCCGTCCGGCCGCGATCAGCATCAGGCCGGCAAGTGCACCGAACAGAAATCCGAGGAACGCACCGACCAGGAACGTGCCCCACGACAGGTACGCGGACATCCCGCCGACCACACCCGCGAGCTTGACGTCACCGAACCCCATCGCGCCAGGCGCTGCCAGGGCCACGAGAAGGTAGAACCCGAAGAGAGCTGCAGCGCCGATTGCGGCGCGGAGCAGCGCATCCGGGTCGGTGTCGATCGCGAGCAGCACGGCGAGGACGGGGTACGACGGCAGCACGATCACGTTGGGCAGCCGCTTCACGTCCAGGTCGATGAGCGCCAGCGCGATCCCGATCGCAACGAAACACAGGTACGCCGGCAGCGCCGACAGGTCGTTGGCGAACCGGATCGTTGTGAGGGCGAACAGCACACCGGTGCCGGCTTCGACCAGTGGATAGCGCGGGCTGATCGGCTCCTTGCAGTCGTAGCAGCGGCCGCGCAGCACCAGCCACCCGAGGACCGGGACGTTGTGCCGGTTCCGGATCCGGGCGCCGCACGAGGGGCAAGCCGAAGGTGGACTGACCACTGACTCGCCGCGCGGCACCCTGTGGATCACCACGTTGAGGAACGAGCCGACCGCCAACCCGAGGACGGCGGCGAAGATGGCGACGACGAAGGTCGGTATCTCGGTCAGCGCTTGTGGCTCCAGCTGAGGACGGTCACTTCTCGATGTGGCGGTCCGGGTGTCCCGCCGTCGTCGTGGAGTTCCACCCTAGCTTCCAGCGTGAGCTCCCCGTTGGACGTTGTGCATCCACTGGCCACACCCGGACACAGGTAGACCTCCAGCTGGACGATCGTCCGCTCGAACCCGAAGCCAGGCGAGTTGTCCGGCAGCTCGATGACCGCGCCCGGATAGCTGAACGAGCCGGTCTCGAAGACGACCAGCGACCGTGCGATCACACCGAATCTGAAGACGGACTCGTCGATGTTGTTGAGTGACAGGTCGATCTTCGCCAGCGGGACATAGCTCGTGCCCTGGATGTAGAGCGTCGTCGAGTTGCCCAGCGCCTGGATGACCGGGGCGCCACCGACAGTCGCGACCGTGTTGCCGGGGATCGCGGCGGTCGTCTGGCCGCGCAGCTGGGGTACGTAGTAGGTGAGCTCCAGCCGAACGGCATCGAGCTCCGCGGTCGCGGTGTTGCCCAGGTTTCTCGCGATTGAGGCGGTGAAGTCGAAGTTCGCACCGCTGTAACCGTTGTCGTGAATCTGCTTCTGCAGCGAGGCGTACTGCGCAGTCGTACTCGAATCGGTGGCGAGGTTGATCGTCTGCGTGGTGAGCGAGCCCGGACGCTGCAGCGTGATGGCACCGAGCGCGGTGCTCCCGGGTGTGGTCGGAGTCATGGTGATCGTCGATGCGGTGCCGGCGTTGTTCTGCGCGGCCTTGTGGCGGACGATGAGCTGTGCCCCCGTCACCACAGTGCCCTTGGGCAACGCAGTGCCGGGCGCGAATCCATTCATCGTGATGGTGCGTGACACATTGGGGTTTCCCCCGCTGGGGCGGAACCAGGTCGCGACGCCATTGCCCGGGTCCTGCAGAGCAGCTGCCGTGGCGCCAGTGAACGTATTGTCCGTGCCAGCCGGTGTCACGGTCGGCGTTCCGGACGTGGTGAGCGCCGTGCCGCCGCTGAGGGTGGTCGGCACTGCTGTCCCCGTCTTCTGTCCGTAGATCGCGATCGGCGGCCGGCTGGCGTGGTAGCTGCCGCAGATCTCGACGGCCGACGCCTGACCGTTCGCATTGATGACCATCCGGCTGTCGCCGCCGAAGATCAGTTGCACACCGTTCGCGTTGACGTCGTCGATCGGGTTGACGCACCGCCCAGGCACGGAGGTGTCGCTGGTGAGGGTGCCGGCGACAAGCGTCTTTCGGCCGCCGATCCGCCACTCGCTGCCTGCATTCCCCGTGATGTCGAAGTCGTAGAGCGGGTCGCTGCTGCTGTGGAAGTCGAAGTAGTAGGTCCCGGGCTGCAGATGGATGAAGCAGTCCTGATTGGTGTCGGTGAGCGCGTTGAGCTTGTTGACGTCGTCGTAGTAGCCGGGCGACAGCGTCACCGTGCCGCCGTTCGGGCAGCTGAGCGGCGGGGTCTGCAGGGCCGGAATCCCGGTGCCGGCGATGTCGAGATCGCTGGGGTAGTTCGGGTCCGGAGCGGCGCTCGCATTGCAGTTGACGATCGGAGCCACCATGGCGTTTGCGGGTGTGCAGCCGGTGACGGCCCGGATGCTCTCGGTCGACTCGAGGGTGCCGTTGTTGTCCCGGAAGATGTTGCTGTTGGACCAGACCCCGCCGCGTACCCGGAAGGCAGCGCCGGAGCCGTTGGTCTTGAACGCGAAGCCGTTCTCCCCGCCAGTCCCCAACGTCAGGATGGCATTGCCGGGCTTGTTGGCGTTGTTGATCGGCACCGCCGATCCCTGCTCACCCGTGGCGTCCTCGGGGGTGCATTGCACCGCGGCCGACATGACGCTCTGCGTCTCACCTGATTGCTTCGGGATCAGGTTGTCGAGGATCAGGGTGTCCTTGGGCGTCGTCGCACCGCCGGTGCCGTCGTACCCGAAGCACCCCGTACCTACCGCGTTCGTGTAGTACCACGGGTTGGGCTCGCCGCTACCCACGTTGTACCCGGTCCTGAGGTCGTTGATCGCCACCTGCGCGGCCCCGTCGGCTGCGTACGCCGCCCGCGCGACGTCGCGCAGCGTGACGGTCGCGCGGAGGCTGGTCTCGCTGTGCGTCAGGAGCGCACCGGTGACGAGCGCAACAACCGTGATGATGATGATGGCGATGATGAGGAGCGCACCCCTCTCGTCGCTCCGGCGGAATCGGCGGTGGAGTCGGCGGATCATGTCTGCCTCCGCTCGCCCGCCAGGGTGGCGGTGAGAGCCGTGCCGCCGTTGCGGTCCGGATCCCGGACCGACAGGTGGAGCTCGACGACGGTCGGCACATCGGGTGCGCTCGTGCAGGCGACATTGCAGGTCGCGGTCGGAAGGGCGTTGAGGCTGTGGGTCACCTCGAACTGGGAGTCCTTGGTGGACCCGGTGCACCGGACCCGAAGCAAGTTGTAGCCGCCGGCGTCGGGCTCGGCGACGTACGACACGGTGATCGTGGTCGGCGCCGCGGTCGAGTCGAGGTCGGTGTACTCGCTCCAGGCCAGCGTCACCACCGTGGTCGTGCCGGCCGGCATGCTGCAGGCTGGGGTGACGTTGACGGACTGCTGGAGCGGGAAGGTCTTGGTCCCGGAGTCGTAGGTGCGGACTCCGATGCTGGCGACGTCTCGCTGCCAGTACGCCGCGGCGAACTGCACGTCGTGCGACTCGACCAGTCGCGACTCGGTGGCGGCCGTGGTCTTCAGGTAGCTGATGACGACGCCGGCCAAAGCCGAGGCGATGACGCCGATGATGGCGACGTTCACGATCATCTCGACGAGGGTGAAGCCGTCGTCCCGTCGTCCGAGGGCGCGCAGGCGCCGGATCACGCGCATGCCGTCCCCGCCTCGCAGCTGCGACGCACCACGATGGTGAGCGTCTCGGTCGCCCGGCCGTCCGAGCTGGCAACCGTCAGGCGCAGCCGCTGGACACCGTCGTCGCCGCCAGGGCAGGCGGCAGCGGTGCCGTTCCCCACGAGCGGTACGGCCGCGGCTTGCTGCGCGTTGTGCCCTGCGGGGACGGTGTAGCCGACCGTGCCAGGGCTGTAGGCGTTGGCGCCGGCGCACGGCACGTAGTTGGCAGTGGTGTTGAGGTACTGCTCGATCTTCTCGGCGTACCCCCGGACGTTGGCACCGCCCGAGCTCTGCTTCCGATGGACGTCGGACGTGACCACGCTGAGCTGCAGCCCGGCCAGGATCGCAACTGCTGCGATGCTGAGGATGACGAGCGCCACCAGCGTCTCGACCAGCGACGTTCCGACATCGGAACGCGCTGCCGAGCGCAGGCGGGTGACTTCGACCATCAGATCTCCACCTGGTTGAAGATGCCGTACATCGCGGACACCAGTGCAACGGCGACGAAGCCGACGATTCCGCCCATCACCACGATGACCAGCGGCTCGAAGATCGCCGTCAGCTTCTTGATCTTGTAGTCGAGCTCGACCTCGTAGTACTCAGCCGTCACCCGGAGCTGGTCGTCGAGGGACCCGGTCTCCTCGCCGACGCGCAGCATCTGGGTAGCCGTGCCGGGGAAGAGCTGGGTCCGGGCCAGCGGTCCGGAGATGCCCTCGCCCTCGAGCATCGCGTCGGAGACCTCGCCGAGGCGCTTGATGAAGACCCGGTTGCGCAGCGCATCGGTGGTGACCGCGAGCGCCTCGGTGAGGTTGACGCCGGCGCCGACCATCGAGGACAGCACTCGGCAGAACCGCTCGACCAACGAGTAGCGGATCGTCTCCCCCAGGATCGGAACCTTGAGGATGAACGCGTCCCGGGCGTACTTGCCCCACTGGAACCGGGTGATCAGGAACCCCAGGAAGATGAAGAGTCCGAGCCCACCGGCGAGTGCCCACCACCAGTTGCCGAGGAAGTCGGTGACCGCCATCAGCATCCGCGTGGGCAGCGGCAGCTCGGCGTCGAGGTCAGCGAAGAAGTCCGCGAATTTCGGCAGCACGTAGATCGAGAGCACCAGTACCGTCACCACCGACATCACCGCGACGGCGGCGGGGTAGATCAGTGCCGCCTTGATCTTGCGCCGGGCTTCGAGGTCGCGCTCGATGTAGATCGCGAGCCGCGCCAGCACGGTGTCCAGCTCGCCGGTGAGCTCGGCGGAGCGGACCATGCCGCGGTAGAAGCCCGGAAACACCTTCGGATAGCGCTCGAGGCAGTCGGAGAACCGCTCCCCGGTCCGAAGCCCGTCCTCGATGTCGTTCATCATGCGGCGCACCGAGGAGCTCTCGCTCTCGGCGCCGATCGTGTGCACGGCTTCGAGGATCGGCAGCCCGGCTCGGAGGAAGGCCGCGATCTGCCGCGACAGGTGCATCACGTCGGCCTTCTTGATCCGCGGGCCGCTGATCTCGTACTTGAGGACGCTCGTCCTCTCCTTGACCCGCAGGTCCCGGAGCTGCTTGCCGTAGAGCGCGACCTCGGCGTCGCCGCGGCTGGTGGCCCGGGTCTTGCCCTTGACCTGCTGGCCGTCCGGTGTCACCGCGACGTAGGCGAACTTCGGCATCTCACACTCCTGCCACGTAGATGGAGCGCATGACCTCGGCGGCGGTCGTGGTGCCGGCGAGGACCAGATCTGCTGCCTGCTCCTGCAGGGTGCGCATGCCCTGGTGCTGGGCGACCTTGCGCATCTCGTCCTGCGGAGCCCGGTCGACGATCAGCTCGCGCACCTCGTCGGTGACCGCGAGCAGCTCGTAGACGCCGATCCGCTCGAGGAAGCCGGTTTGCGCACAGATGTTGCAGCCGGCCCCGTGCACGAAACCGCTCACCGGCTCCGCAGACCCGAACGTGCGAAGGAACGCGAGCTCCTCGGCCGATGGTTCGTACGGTTCCAGGCAGGACGTGCAGCTGCGCCGCACCAGCCGTTGAGCGACGACAGCAGTGACCGACGACGCGATAAGGAACGACTCGATGCCCATGTCGAGCAGCCGGTAGAGCGCGGAGACCGCCTCGGTGGCGTGTAGGGAGGAGAGCACGAAGTGGCCGGTGAGGGCCGACTGGACGGCGATCCGGGCGGTGTCGACGTCCCGGATCTCGCCGACCAGGATGATGTCGGGGTCCTGTCGCAGGATCGACTTCAGCCCGCCGGCGAAGCTGATGCCGGCCTGCTCGTTGATCTGGATCTGGTTGATCGAGTCGAAGGTGTACTCCACCGGGTCCTCGATCGTCATGATGTTGCGCTCGGGGCTGTCGAGCTCGCCGAGAGACGCGTAGAGGGTGGTGGTCTTGCCGCCGCCGGTCGGGCCGGCGCAGATCACCATGCCGTACGGCGAGTGGATCAGCCCGCTGTAGCGCTCGGCGACCTCCCGCGCCATCCCGAGCTGCTCGAGCTGGAAGAGCGGCCGGCTCTTGTCGAGCAGTCGCATGACCACCTTCTCGCCGCCGATCACTGCCGTGGTCGACACCCGGATGTCGACCTCGCGACCCTCGATCTCCATGCTGATCTGGCCGTCCTGTGGCCGGCGCCGCTCGACGATGTTCATGCCACTGAGGATCTTGACGCGGCTGACGATCGCCGGGCCGATGGAGCCCGGGAGGTCCAGCACGTCGGTCAGTGCGCCGTCGATGCGGTAGCGCACCCGGATCCGGTCCCCGGACGGCTCCATGTGGATGTCCGACGCTCGGTCTCGCAAGCCCTGGGTGATGACCATCTGGACGACCCGGACGACCGGCGCATCCTCACTGGCGCCGGCCGCGTCGAACTGGGCGGCCTCTCGCCGCAGCTGGTCGCGCGCCTCGTAGGCCTGGACGTGGCTGCCGACGTCGCGGGTAGCGCGGTACGCCGAGTCGAGTGCCCGGTCGAGGTCGCGGTGGGTGGCAACGGCGGGGACGACGAGACGACCGGCGACGGCCGCCACTGCCTCGACCCGCGGAGGGGACGGGTCGAGGACGGCGACCGTGACCGCGTCCCCATCGGTGGTGAGTGGCAACGCGCGAAGCGTCCGCGCCTGCTCGGGAGTGAGCAGAGCCAGTGCCTCGGACTCGGGCTTCACGTCGCGGAAGTCCAGCAGCACGCACTCGTAGTGGTCGGCCAGGGTGCGGGCGATGGCGTCGTCACCGACCACGCCGGCGGTGATCAGCTTCTCGGCCAGCGTTCCCGAGTCCTGACCCGCCCGGGCCGCGTCGATCTGGTAGGGCTCGACCAGCCGGGCCGCGACCAGCAGGCCGGCCAGTCGCTCGTCGTCGGCGTCGGAAGGCGCAACCGCCACCGCGGACTCGGACTTGTGCCGTCCCCGCATCTTCATGATTCCCCCTGGCGTCGTGCGTGCTTATGGAGCCACAGCGGCCGACATCCGCGGCCGGACCTCGATGTCCTTCGGATAGAGGCTGCGCGCGACGGCGTCGTCGAGGCTCACCACGCCCTGCTGCACCAAGTGCGACAGCGAGTGCTCGAGCGTGTTCATCCCGTCGCGGGCGCCCGTCACCAGCGAGTTGCGGAGCTGGTGGGTCTTGCCTTCCTTGATCAGGTTGCGCACGGCCGGGGTTGCGACCAGCACCTCGTAGGCGGCCGTCATGCCGCCGCCGATCCGCGGGATCAGCCGCTGGTAGACCACGCAGCTGAGCGCCGACGCGAGCTGGACCCGGATCTGCGCCTGTTGGTCGCCCGGGAAGACGTCAATCATCCGGCCTAGAGACTGAGCGGTGTCGTTGGTGTGCAGCGTCGCGAAGACCAGGTGCCCGGTCTCGGCGACGGTGAGCGCAAAAGAGATCGACTCCAGATCGCGCATCTCGCCGACCAGCAGCACGTCGGGGTCCTCGCGGAGCACCGAGCGCAGCGCGTTGCCGAAGCTGCCGGTGTCGGTGCCGACCTCGCGCTGGTTGACCGCGGCCATCTTGTGGTCGTGGACGTACTCGATCGGGTCCTCGACAGTGATGATGTGGCAGCCCCGGTTGCTGTTGATGAGGTCGACCAGCGAAGCCAGCGTGGTCGACTTGCCGGACCCGGTCGGTCCGGTCATCAGGATCAGTCCCTGATGACGAAGCGACAGGTCTCGCAGCACCGGCGGCAGGCCGAGGGTGTCCAGGGTCGGGATCTCCCGCGGGATCATCCGCAGCGCCACCGCGGTCAGCCCGCGCTGGGTGAACGCGTTGCCGCGGATCCGAGCATGTTCGCGCCAGGAGAACGAGAAGTCGTACTCGTGCTGGGTGTCCCACACCTCGGCTTGCGCGGCCGTGAGCACCTCGGCGAGGAGGGCGTCGGTGTCGTCGCCGGCGAGCACGGACTGGCCGGGCACCGGTGCGAGCGTGCCGTCGACCCGGATCATGGGCGGCAGGCCGGCGGTCAGGATCAGATCGGTACCTCTCGCGTCCCAAAGGGAGTTGAGGAGCAGGTCGACCCGGTCGCCGATCCGGTGCAGGTGCTGGTGCATGAGAGTTCCCCTGTGAAGACCGAAGGAGGGCGGCCTGGAGCGGCAGCCCTCCTCGGTCGCGTGATCAGCAGCCGCCGTCGTTTCCGAGAACCCCGGTGTTAGAGACCGTCGTCGCGGGGACGAGGGTCGATGCCTCGCCCGGGTCATCGCGAAGGAAGCCCTCGGTCACGAGCTGGCCGACGGTGTTGGGGTAGCTGCCGCGATCGGCGTAGCGGGCCTCGACGGCGGTCTCGACCGCACGGACCTCGGCCTCGCAGGCAGCCTGCTCGCCGTTGTCGTCGATGGCGCGAACAGAGAACACGACGACCGCAGCGAGGATGGCGAGGATGATGATGACCATCAGGAGCTCGATGAGCGTGAAGCCGTTGTCGTCGCGACGGAGGTCGCGCACCCGGTTCGTGGTGTTTTTGAGCATGACGAAATCCCCCTAAGAGAGTTGGAGTTGGAGCCCCGGTAATGGGCCGCGGTCCCGAGCGCAGCGGCGAATCACCAGTGACGCATCCCCGAAATGAAGTGGGACGCTATTTACCTTTTCTTTGCCAAGTTCCGAATCTGTGACGGCCTGCATTTCAGAGAAATAGGGCCTGATTTCTGCCGAATCCCCGCGTAGAACGCGCGATTTCACTGGTTCGAGATTTTTTCAACCGCCAATTCTCAGGACTGATAAGACGGCCTTATCGCATCGGTGCGCCAAGCCCGATACCGCGACACCTGACGGTCCTCGATCGACCCTCACCGCTGGCCGCGACCGCGTGGCCGACGAGGAACCTTTGGACGGTGCCTCGTCTCGGCGGGAGTCACGGCAGGATGGGGGCATGACCTGGTTCTCCTCCCCGACGCAGGCCGCCGATCGGCTGACGCAGGCCGGCTATCTCGCCGACGCAGCGACCGCCACGACCGCGTTCCTGGCCGGTGCCCTGGAGAAGCCGTTGCTGCTCGAGGGACCCGCCGGTGTGGGCAAGACCGAGCTGGCCAAGGCAGTTGCGCGGGCGACCGACGCGACGCTGGTGCGGCTGCAGTGCTACGAGGGCCTCGACGAGGCCAGGGCGCTCTACGAGTGGAACTACAAGAAGCAGCTGCTCCGAATCCAGGCCCAGACCGGGGCGGGCGAAGGTCTGGACTGGGACCAGACCCACGACGACATTTTCACGGAGGAGTTCCTGCTGACCCGGCCGTTGCTGACGGCGATCCGCCAGGACGAGCCGACGGTGCTGCTCATCGACGAGGTCGACAAGACCGACGTCGAGGTCGAGGGTCTGCTGCTCGAGGTGCTGTCGGACTTCCAGGTGACCATCCCTGAGCTCGGCACCGTGGCGGCGACGCGACGGCCGTACGTCGTACTCACGTCCAACGCGAGCCGCGAGCTCTCCGAAGCGGTCAAGCGGCGCTGTCTCTACCTGCACCTCGACTATCCCGACGCGGAGCGCGAGCGGGCGATCCTGCAGGCCCAGGTGTCCGACCTGGACGACCGGATCGCCGAGCAGCTGGTCGCGACGGTGGGCAGGCTCAGGGACCTCGAGCTCAAGAAGGCGCCCTCGATCGCCGAGTCCGTCGACTGGGCGCGCACCTTGATCGCGCTCGAGATCCGCGACCTCGACGAGAAGGCGATCTCCGACACCCTCGGTGCCGTCCTCAAGCACGCCTCCGACCAGGAGCGAGCCGTCAAGGAGCTACTGCTCGACAAGCGCTGACGGCGATGGCACGCGAAACCTCCGGTCTGCTCGACCGGCACCTCTCCTTCATCGAGGCGCTCCGGGCCGCCGGCCTGTCCGTCTCTCTCGCGGAGGACCTCGACTCGGTCGCCGCGCTGGGTGCCGTCGGCTGGGGCGACCGCGCGCACGTGCGCGACGTGCTCGCCGCGACCCTGGTCAAGAAGCAGTCCCAGCGCACCACCTTCGACGCCCTCTTCGACGTCTACTTCCCGGCCCTGGTCGGGGACGGGGTCTCGACAGGCTCGAGCAGCGAGGCCTCGGAGGGGGACGGCGCCGACGGGTCCGGGGTCCGCGACAACGCCGCCGCGCTGCAGGCGTTCCGCGACCAGCTCGTCGAGGCGCTCCAGAGCGGCGACCAGCAGCAGCTGCAGCGGCTGGCGGCGCAGATGGTCGGCACGTTCGGTGCGATGCCCGGCCGGGGGCCGGGCCTCTCGTCGTGGTCGGCCTACACCGCGCTGCAGCGGGTCGCGCCGCAGGAGCTCGTCGACCGGATCGTGGCGGGGCTGCTCGGCGACAGCGACGCCGACGCCCGCGAGACGGAGGTACGACGCCTCGTCAACCGGCAGGTCGGCTCTTTCACGACCATGGTCGAGGACGACGCCCGTCGCCGGATCGCGGAGGAGAAGGGACCCGACCACGTCGCCGACGTCGCGATCCGCCCGAGCATCGACAAGTTCGCGTTCACCGCGGCCCGGCGCAGCGACCTCGACGAGATGCGCCGCCAGGTCTTCCCGCTCGCGCGGCAGCTCGCCACCCGGCTGACCAAGGAGCACCACGCGCGCCGCAGGGGGGCGCTCGACTTCCGCCGTACCGTCCGGGCGTCGATCGCGACTGGCGGCGTGCCCCTGACGACTCACCACCGCCCCAAGAGACCGCACCGCACCGACCTGGTGGTGCTCTGCGACGTCAGCGGCTCCGTGGCCAATTTCGCGCAGTTCACGCTGCTGTTCGTGTTCGCGCTGCGCGAGGTGTTCCAGAGCATGCGGGCGTTCACGTTCATCGACCACGTGCACGAGGTCACCGAGCACCTGCGACCGGGCTCCGACCCGGTGGACGTGCTCGAGCGGCTGGCCGCCGCCAGCAGCTATGCGGCGCTGTGGGGCCGCACCAACTACGGCCGCGCGTTCGCCAAGTTCGAGGAGCAGCACGCTGACGCGCTCGGTCCCAAGACGACGTTGCTGATCCTCGGCGACGCCCGGAGCAACTACAGCGACCTCGAGGACGCGACCCTCCGGCGGCTGGCGGGCTCGGTGCGACGGTCGTACTGGCTCAATCCCGAGCCGGAGAGCAGCTGGGGTGCCGGCGACTCGGCGGCCCGCACCTACCGCGACATCGTCCCGATGGTGGAGTGCCGCAACCTGACCCAGCTCCAGGAGTTCGTGCACGACCTCGCGCGCTAGCCGGCTCCGCTGCCCGGGGAGGTGATTCTCAGATCCGGTAAAAGATTGAGGGATCGGGTCCGCCGATCAGGTCGCGCCTTTACTCTGCTTCAACCGTCGTGCTCGGAGCGGCTGAGCATCCCCCCGGCGGCTGGACCCGTGCAGCGTTGCGACGTCGCGGCGCCGTGCGAGGGAGGTTTGTAAGGTCATGGACTCATCTTCTGTGCGGGGCGACGACTCGTCCGGCCCGGAAGATCCGGGGGACACGACCCTCGCGGCGCGGCTCGAAGAGCTGCGGAGCGCGATCGTGCAGGACCCCGACCCCAAGAGCCGGGTCGCGCACGCGGCCACGCTCGAGCTGCTGGACCGCAGTGACCGCGCCGACACTGGAGGCTTCCCGGAGGTGTGGGGCACCTTCGCCGGGACGGCGCCCGGGCTGATCGGCGAGGACGGTTGGGCGATCACGGTCGGGACCATGGCCAACATGATCGGGCTGATCCACTTCGCCGAGCCGGTCGACTTCCTGTCGATCAGCCGACTGACGAAGCGCTACGGGCACGGCAAGATCGCCGCGGTACAGACGACGGTCGACGACCTGCTCGGCACCGGACCGGCGATGCCGGTGGCGAGCCGGATGGCGATGATCCTCTCCCTGACAGGTTCGATCGCCGAGGTGCTGGAGGAATCGGGCCTCGAGAAGGAGGAGGCGACCGAAGTCGCCGAGCGCTGCTACCAGGCGGGCTTCTGGTTGGTGCTGACCGACGTCGACCCCAGCACGCCAGGCCCTCTGCTCAGGACGCCGGAGGAGGTCGCCTCGCTGTATGACCACGGCGGCCTGCCGGCCTGGCGCGGTCAGGTCGCGATCATCGCGTCCAACCCCTGGGCGCCGTACGGCAACGAGCTCAAGGAGCTGGCGCTCGCGGCCGATCGGCCGGAGACCGTGCACGCGATCGAAGAGGCGGTGAAGGTCTACCGGTCGCGGTTCGAGCGTCGTGAGCGCGAGCTGGTCGCCCGGGAGATCCGGCAGCTGGTGGCCATGAGCGGTCTCAGCCAGCGTGAGTTCGCGGCGATGGCCGGCACGTCGGCGTCGCGGCTCTCGACGTACGTCAACGGGCTGGTCACGCCCTCCGCCACCATGATGGTGCGGATCCGGCGGGTGTCGGACCTCATGCAGAGGCGGCGCTCGGAAGGCCGCTAGGCAGCACTCTCCTAGAGAGCCCCGTCGAGGCGGTCCAGCGCGACCTCGATGTCCGCCGCCGTTCCGGCGAAGCTGAACCGGACGTAGCGCCCACCGTCGACCGTGTCGAAGTCGATGCCGCTCGCCATCGCCACCCCGGTGCGTGCCAGCACGTCCCGGGCGAAGGCCATCGAGTCGTCGGTGAGGTGGCCGACGTCGGCGTATGCGTAGAACGCGCCGTCCGCCGGCGCGAGCCGGTCGATGCCGAGGCGCTGGAGCCCCGCGAGCAGGAGCTCGCGGTTGTCGGCGTAGCGGCGGACGTGGCCGTCGAGCTCGTCGTACGACGCCGCGTCGAACGCGGCCAGCGCGGCCCGTTGCGCGAGCACCGGCGGGCAGATGCTGAAGTTGCCGGTCAGCACGTCGACCGCGCGCAGCAGCCGGGACGGGGCGAGCATCCAACCGAGCCGCCATCCGGTCATCGAGAAGTACTTCGAGAAGGAGCCGAAGACGATCGCCTCGCGACTGGTCTCCCACGCGCACCTGGCCGGCGACGACGCTTCGTACTGGATTCCGTGGTAGATCTCGTCGGAGACCAGCTGCACGCCCGTCTCCTCGCACCAGCGGGCGATCGCCGCCAGCTCGTCGGGCAGCAGCATGGTGCCGGTCGGGTTCGCCGGGCTGGCGACGACCAGCCCTGCCAACGGACCGGCCGCGTGGACCTCGGCGAGCTGCTCGACCGTCGGCTGGAAGCGGGTGTCGGGGCCGGTCGGGATCTCCACGACCTCGCAGCCGAGCGCGGCGAGCACGTTGCGGTAGCAGGGGTAGCCCGGTCGCGCGATGGCCACGCGGTCGCCCACGTCGAACGCGGCGAGGAACGCCAGCAGGAAGCCGCCGCTCGAGCCGGTCGTCACCACCACGTCGTCGGCGGCCACGTCGATCCCGTAGCGGCGGCGGTGGTGGTCGGCGATCGCCGCCCGGAGCTCGACGATGCCGATGGCGGGCGTGTAGCCGAGCGGGTCGCCCGAGCCGAGCAGCCGGACCGCCTCGGCGTTGACCGGCGCCGGAGCGCCGGTGCTCGGCTGGCCGGCCAGCAGGTTGATCAGGTCGCCGTGGCTCCGCTGCCGTTCGGCCGACAACGCGAGCAGGTCCATCACGTGGAACGGCGGCACGTTGGCGCGCTGGGCCCTGCCGAATCGACCGAAATGGTCCGTTGAATCGACAGGAATGGTCATCGCACCAGCACGCTAACCGATGCCGACGGACGCCTCACCCGGCCGGGGACGGCATCTGTGTCGAGTCAAGGGACAATTTGTGTTGATTCAACGGGCCATTTCTGTCGATTCGGCGGAGAGGCGGGCGGCGGCCAGACCGGCCCGACGACCGAAGAACGAGCCCTCGCCCAGCTGGGTGCCCGAGCAGTAGCCCGCGCCGTCCTGGGCGATGTTGGAGGCGCAGGCGCCGGCGGCGTACAGGCCGGGGACGACCGACCGGTCCTCGCGCAGCACCTCGCCGTCGACACCGGTGCGCATCCCGCCGAGCGTGAACCCGGCGTAGAGCGCGGTGCCGAGGGTGAGGTCGTAGACGCCCCACGGGCCGGTGGTCTGCGGCGCGAGCCAGTCGGGGTGCTTGTGGAAGTCCGGGTCCTCGCCGCGGGCGGCGTGCTCGTTGTACCGCGCCATGGTCGCGACCAGCGATCCTTCGGGCAGCCCGAGCGCCGCCTCCATCTCCTCGACCGTCTCGTAGCCGTCCTTGAGCGGGACCAGCGGCATCCGCTGCTCCTCCATGTGGTCACTGTCGGCGATGAGGTACGCCGTCGCGTCCGGCTGCTGCAGCACGTGGTACGACGTCCGCGCGTGGTAGCTGTCCTCCGCCACGAACCGCTGGCCGAGCTTGTTAACGATCAGCCCCTTCACCAGCGAGGACGGCGGGTAGAACGGAGCGGTGATGAACGGCTCGTCCATGTGCTCCAGTGCGGCGCCGACCGACTGCCCGAGCCGGATCCCGAGCCCGTCGTCGTAGCTGCCGCCGAGCGCGAAGAGCTTCCGGGTCAGGGCCGGCGTGTACTCCTCGAGCATGTCGCGGTTCATGACGTAGCCGCCGGCGGCGACGACCACAGCGGGGGCGAGGACCACCCCCGACTCGTCGTACCGCTTCCAGGCGACGCCGGCGACGGCGCCGTCGTCGGTCACCACCAGGTTCGACGCGCCGGTCTCGAAGCGCACCTCGACGCCGGCCTCCTCGACCCGCACCCGGAGCAGGTCCATCACGATCTTGGTGCCCTCGGTGTCGCCCGGGACGGGCACCTTGTGGCCGCGCGGGGCCGGCGGGATCTCCTCGCGGAACGGCCAGACCTTCTCGTTGCCGGTGTACATCAGGCCCTCGGTGCCCGGCTGGATCACGGCCTTGCCGGGGAAGTAGGAGCGCTCGAACTGGAAGCCCAGCGCCTCGAGCCAGTCGAAGTGCTCGACCGACCCTTCGCAGTAGAGGCGGATCTTCTCCTCGTCCGGGTCCTTGGTGCTGGCCACGAGGTACCGCGTCATCGCGTCGACGGAGTCGTCGTGCCCGGTCGCCTCCTGCACGGCGGTGCCGGCGCCGAGGTAGAAGTGGCCGCCGGACATGCTCGAGGTCCCGCCGTGGACGGCGGCCTTCTCGAGCAGCAGCACGCGGGCTCCGGCGCGGGCGGCCTCGAGCGCGGCGCAACCGCCGGCGATGCCGAACCCGACGACGACCACGTCGAACGTCTCGGTGTCGGGCGGTACGTCGTGGGCGGAGACGGTCGCGGGGATCGCCAGGCCGGCAGGCACACTCATGCCTCAAATGTAGAACACGTTTCAGTTTCGGGCGACCCAGCCTCCGGAAACCGGAGCCACTAGACTGCGAACCCGCGCCCCGACCGCTGCAGCCGAGGTGACATGAGCTTCGACGTCCACCAGCTCGACCTGTTCCTGCTGGTGGGCTCCGCCGTTACCCTTTTCGCGGTCCTCGCGGTGCGAGTGTCCTCCCGGGCCGGCCTGCCGAGCCTCCTCGTCTACCTGCTGATGGGGGTGCTGCTCGGGGAGTCCGTGATCGGCATCGGCTTCGAGGACGCCGAGCTCGCGCACGCGATCGGCTTCGGCGCGCTCGCCGTCATCCTGGCCGAGGGCGGCCTAACCACCAACTGGCGGGAGACCCGGTCCTCGGTCCGGCTCGGCCTGGCGCTCGCGACGATCGGCGTTACGGTCTCCGTCGGCGTGGTCGCGATCGGCGCCCACTTCGTGCTCGGCATGCCGTGGGAGCTCGCGGTTCTCCTCGGTGCGGTGACGTCGCCGACCGACGCTGCCGCGGTCTTCTCGGTGATCCGGGTGGTGCCGTTGCCGCGACGCATCACCGGCGCCCTCGAGGCCGAGTCCGGCTTCAACGACGCTCCGACCGTCGTCCTGGTGACGCTGATCTCCAGTGGCGCGGCGGCGGAGCACGGTCCGCTCGCCCTTGCCGGGATCATCGTCTTCGAGCTCGTGGCCGGCGTGCTGATCGGCCTCGGCGCCGGGTTCGGCGGAGCCTGGATCATGCGCAGGGTGGCGCTCCCCGCCTCCGGGCTCTACCCGATCGCGGTGCTGAGCCTGGCGATGCTGGGGTACGGCGCCGCCGCCGCCGTCCACGCCAGCGGCTTTGCCGCGGTCTACGTCGCCGCGCTGGTACTCGGCAACGCCGCCCTCCCGCACCGCGCGGTGACAAGGGGCTTCTCGGAGGGGCTGGCCTGGCTCGCGCAGATCGGGCTGTTCGTCATGCTCGGCCTGCTCCTGTCCCCGGGGCGGATCGACCTCGAGACCGTCGCGATGGCGCTGGGGGCCGGCCTGATCCTCACCGCGGTGGCGCGGCCACTGTCGGTGCTGGTGAGCTCGTTGGCGCAGCGGATGTCCTGGCAGGAGCTCACCTTCATCTCGTGGGCGGGCCTCCGCGGGGCGGTCCCGATCGTGCTGGCCACCATCCCGCTGGCGGAGGAGGTGGACCAGGCCGACCTGCTCTTCGACATCGTCTTCGTGCTGGTCGTGATCGACACCGTGCTCACCGGTCCGACCCTCCCTTGGGTCGCGAAGGTCCTTCGCGTCGCCCGGCGGTCGGAGCCCCGCGACATCGAGCTCGAGGCGGCGCCGCTCGAGCGGGTGGCCGCCGACATGCTCCAGGTCGCCATTAGCCCGAAGAGCCGGATGCACGGGGTCGAGGTCGGCGAGCTCCGGCTGCCCCCGGGCGCGTCGGTCACGCTCATCGTCCGTGAGGGGCAGACGCTCGTGCCCGAGGTCAGGACCGTGCTGCGGCACGGCGACGACCTCCTCGTGGTCACCCCTCGCAAGCTGCGTGAGGCGACCGAGCGACGCCTCCGCCAGGTGAGTGCGGGCGGCCGGCTCGCCCAGTGGTTGGGCGCGGATCCGGGCGACGACGACCGCGCTCGCTGAAGCTCGATGAGATGACTCGCCGAAGAAAGGTTTGTCAGACAGGCCTCGGCGTGAGATTGTGAGTCCAGCCTTACTTTCGGCGTCGACCACGTCAACGGTGAGGCGAACCTGCCGGCCGGGCTCCACCTTCGGCAGAAGGGAGTCGCGACGCTCCAATCGCGACCACCCGAGGGGGATCGGGATCATCGAAACTATTTTTAGAACAACAGTCCTTGGGCGCATCGACGCCCTCCGCGGGCAGCGACCAGAACTGGCCCGTCTGCTCAACGCGATGCAGGGCGACTCTGATCAGGGTCATGCGCCGCTCCACGCCGCTGGGTTGTCCGTCTTCGAGCGCATCGACCGGCTCGAGTCCGGGCCTTTTGCCGCCGCCTGGCGGCGGTTGGTCGGCGTTCTGGCGACCTATCCGGACACACCGGAGTCCGCCCTCAAGACAGCCGTGCTGACCAACATGCTCGGTGTGATCGCCCTCGGCGACGCCGAGGACTATCAGCACACTGCCAACCTCGTGCGCCGGTTCGGCCATCAACAGGTCGCGCAGATCCAGAACGAGCTCGACGACCTGGTCAGGCTCGGCCCACACCTGCCGCTGACGACGGCCGCCTGCCTCGAGCTCGCGCGCCGTACCCACATCGAGCGGGCAGTGGCGACCGCTGGTCAGCCCGACGAGGAAGCGTCCGCGGTCGCGGGCAAGTGCTACGCCACGGCGTTCTGGCTGCTGATGGCCGACGTCGACCCGTTGCGTCCGGCACCGGTTCCCAAGGACGCCGACGAGCTGGCGCAGGTCATCGAGCGGCGCGGTGTCGACGAGTGGCGCAAGGTCTTGGCGATCATCGCGGCCAACCCGTGGGGCCCCGAGGTCTCCAGACTCACCGAGCTGGCGGTCGAGGCAGACCTGCCGGCCCCGGCCTCCGCGATGGAATGGTGCGCGAAGGTCTACCGCAAGCGGTTCGAGGAGGCCGAGCGACTCGAGGTCGCCAAGGAGATCCGGCGACTGGTGGCGATCAGCGGCTGCAGCCAGCGACAGTTCGCGCAGTACATCGGCACCTCACCGTCCCGGCTGTCCACGTACGTCAACGGCCTGGTCACGCCTTCCGCGGCGATGATGCTCCGGATCAGCCGATCCGCATCGGCGCTGGCTCAAGGCGCCACCTGGTCCGGCGGCCTTTGAGCGGTCAGGACGACGGCGGGCTGCAGACGGTGCTTTCGTCCTTGACCTTGATGCCGGTCTTGCCGTCCTTGATGCCGGGGAAGCCCTCGCCCACCACGACGGTGACCCCCGGGTCGGCGGTCGCCTGGTCGGCGATCCGGGTGTTCTTGCCGAAGTAGGTGCGGAGCAGCCGGGCCGCGGGACCGTCGGGGTCGGGCGTCCAGATCACGACCCCGCTCTCGCCGGTCTCGGCGGCGGTGTTGCTGATGGCCCCCTCGGCGAACCCCTTGCGCACGAGCGCGTCCATCGTCTCGCCGGCGAGGCCGTCGGTGCCGCTGGCGTTGAACACGTTGACGAGGACGTTGCCGGGCGTGATCCGATCACCGGCGGCGAAGGTGGAGTCGGTGCACGCGGGTTGGTCCATCTTCTCCGGGAACGGATCGGTGACCGTCGACCACGCCCAGGCCACGCCGGTCACGAAGAGCACGGCGAGGACGGCCAGGGTCACTGCCGACCGGGTGCGTGCCGTGATGTCCACGCCGTCAGCCTAGATCGAAGGATCTAGGCCTTGTCGTCCACCCTGAGCACGCGGGCGTGCAGCACGTTCCGCTGCTGGAGCGCCGCCCGCAGCGCCCGGTGCAGTCCGTCCTCGAGGTAGAGCTCGTCGCGCCACAGCACGACGTGGGCGAACAGGTCGCCGAAGAAGGTCGAGTCCTCGTCGAGAAGCGCCGCCAGCTGGAGCGTGTCCTTGGTCGTGACCAGCTCATCGAGGCGCACCTGACGCGGCGGCACCGATGCCCACTCCTTCGAGCCCAGGCCGTGGTCGGGGTACGGCCGACTGTCGCCCACGCGCTTGAAGATCACGGTCCGAAGTCTAAGGACCGGGTGGCTACCGGTTCAGGCTGTCCAGCGCACCGCATCGTCGACGAAGTCGGCGAGTGCGTGCACGCCGCGGAGGTCGGCGCGCTCCTCCATCAGCCGGGTGAGGCCCTGGGCGTGACGGCTGCGGAGGGCGGCGCGGCGCTCGAGACTGCGGTCGACGGGGGTCCCGGAAGAGGTCGTGTCGGTCATGTCCTCCAGATTGCAGGCAGAAACGACCGTTTCAACGAACCGACGGTTACAGATCGGTGTCCAGTGCCGTGATTGTCGTTACATGCCTGGAAGGACCGATCACCGTGTGCGGACGGGACCGACGTCACAGGGCGCAGGGATTGGCGGGTGGGTGGCCAGCACCGCATACTCGAACTAAAGTAGAACGTGTTCTAGATCCTGGAGTGATCGCGTGTACGACTTCGAGGGCGACAAGACCGGCAGCGCCGCCAACCCCGCCGGCGGCGGGCCGCACCGTGCCCTGTTGCTGCTCGAGGCACCGCGGCTGGCCGGCGAGCTCGTGGCCTCCCACGCGATCGACCTGGTGGCACCCCGCCGGCCGAGCGGGGACGGTCGGCCGGTGCTGGTGATCCCGGGGTTCCACGCGACCGACGTCATGACCGGACGGTTGCGCAGCCACCTGAGGCGCCACGACTTCCGCGTGCACGGGTGGAGCCAGGGCGCGAACATGGGCCTGACGGACCCGCTGATCGACGGGCTGGTCGACCGCTTCGAAGCGCTCCGCAAGCAGTACGACGAGCCGGTCAGCGTCGTGGGCTGGAGCTTCGGCGGCGTCCTCGCCCGCTGGCTCGCGCACTCCTACCCGGGAGACGTCCGCCAGGTCGTGTGCCTGGGCTCGCCGTGGCGCGCCGAGGGCGAGCGGACGCGGGCGACCGCAATGTTCGAGCGGTCCCGTCGCAAGCACGGGCTCTCCAACCGGGCCCGGCCGATGGTCGACCTGCTGCGCGGTCCGGTGCCCGTGCCGTGCACGGCGGTCTTCTCCAAGAGCGACGGGATCGTGCCGTGGCGCGGTTGCGTGGTCGACCTCGCGACCACCCCGCCCGCCGAGAACGTCGTGGTCCCGAGCAGTCACGTCGGCATGGTCGCCAACCCCCTGGTCCTCGACGTCGTCGTCGACCGGTTGTGCCAGGACCCCGAGGACTGGCAGGAGTTCTCCTGGCGCCGGGCGCTGGCACGGAAGTGGGTGAAACCGTGAGCGCGGACCTGCTCGCCCACCGCGACCCGGCGTACATCGCCAAGGCCCTGCCCTTCCTCAAGCTGGCGATGAAGGGCTACTTCCGATCCGAAGTGAGGGACATCGACCGCGTGCCCGAGGGCGGCGCGCTGATGGTCGGCAACCACTCGGGCGGTCTGTTGGCGATGGACGTGCCGATCATCGCCGTGGCGTTCGCCGACACGTTCGGTGCGGACCGCCCGCTCTACTGCCTGGCGCACGACATACTGTTCACCGGCATGGCCGGCCCCTTCTTCCGCAAGTTCGGGTTCGTGCCGGCGGACCGGGCGAGCGCCGGTGAGGTGCTGGCGTCGGGAGCGGTCACGATCGTGTTCCCCGGCGGCGACTACGACACCTTCCGTCCCACGCTCAAGGCCAACGTGATCGACTTCCAAGGTCGCAAGGGCTACGTCCGGACCGCGCTCGAAGCCGGCGTCCCGATCGTGCCGGTCGTGTCGATCGGGGGGCAGGAGGCGCAGTTCCACCTCACCCGCGGAGAGTGGCTCGGACGGCTCTCGCCACTGCGGAAGGTGATGCGCACCGACCTGCTGCCGCTGACGTTCGGCTTCCCGTTCGGCCTGACGCCCGCTGGCGCGGGGAACATCCCGCTGCCGACCAAGATCGTCACCCAGGTGCTCGACCCGATCTACATCGAGACGGAGTTCGGGCCTGATCCCGACATCGCCGAGGTCGACGAGGCGGTGCGCGCCCGGATGCAGGAGGCGCTGGACGGGCTGGCTCGCGAGCGCAGGTTCCCGGTGCTGGGATGACCACGCCATGAACAACCGAGGTCGGCTGCGCACGCAGCTGTGGGCGACCGGTCACCTGCTCCGGAGCAGGATGATCGGTCCGATGCGTCCTGACCGGTACGTCGGGATGACGCGGGTCCTCCGCCGTTACGGACCGCACGCCACCACCGGCTTCGCCCTCGCCGCCAACCGCCGACCGGACGCCACCGGCCTCGTCGACGATCGCGGGTCGTTGACGTGGCAGCAGATCCAGGACCGCGCCGACGCGCTGGCCGTCGGGCTCGCCCAGTTGAGCGGCGGGCAGCCGACATCGGTCGCCATCCTCTGCCGCAACCACCGCGGCTTCGTCGACGCGTTCCTCGCCGCCGGCCGACTCGGAGTCCCCGGCCTGCTGCTCAACACCGGCTTCTCCGGGCCGCAGCTCGCGGACGTGCTCGAGCGCGAGCAGGCGTCGCTGATCGTCTACGACGAGGAGTTCGCCGGGCTCGTCGCCGACGCCCGTGAGCGGATCCCCGGCCTGACCGGGGTGCTCGGCTGGGTGGACGACGAGGTCGCGACGCGCGAGCAGCCGACCGCGGAGCAGCTGATCGCGGAGCAGCTGATCGACGCCCATCGTGGCGAGCGGCCGCCGCCCAGTCGCCCCGGGCGCGTCGTAATCCTGACGTCGGGCACGACCGGCACGCCCAAGGGCGCCACCCGCAGCGGTGGCGGTCCGGAGGAGCTGGCGGCGATGCTCGAGCGGATCCCCTGGCACGCAGAGGAGACGGTCGTCGTCGCCGCGCCGATCTTCCACGCGTGGGGCTTCGGGCAGCTCGTGATCGGGGCGACGATGGCGTGCACGATCGTGCTCCGCCGGAGGTTCGACCCCGAGGCGACACTCGCGCTGGCGGACCAGCACCGGGCCACCGGCATCGCGCTGGTGCCGGTGATGCTCGAGCGGATCATGGAGCTCCCCGCGGACGTGCTCGACCGCTACGCGCTCGACACCGTCCGGTTCGTGACCGCGAGCGGGTCGCGGATGCGCGGCGAGGCCGTGATCGCCTTCATGGACCGGTTCGGCGACAAGGTCTACAACAGCTACAACGCAACCGAGGCCGGCCAGATCAGCGTCGCCTCGCCGGCCGACCTGCGGCACGCACCGGACACTGCCGGCCGCCCGGTCACCGGCACCACCGTGAAGCTGGTCGACGACGACGGCAACGAGGTCCCGGTCGGCGAGGTCGGCCGGATCGTGCTGCGGGGCGCCTCGGAGTTCGACGGCTACACGGCCGGCGACAGCAAGGACTCGCTCGACGGCTTCATGGTGTCCGGCGACGTCGGCCGGATGGACGCCGAGGGACGGCTCTACGTCGTCGGGCGCGACGACGACATGATCGTGTCCGGCGGCGAGAACGTCTACCCGGTCGAGGTCGAGCGCGCGATCGGCGAGCTGTCCGAGGTGCGCGAGGTCGTGGTCGTCGGCGTCGACGACGAGAAGTACGGACAGCGGCTGGCGGCGTACGTCGTACCGGCCGAGCCGGAAGCGGTCGATGCCGACCGGGTGCGTGCCCACGTGAAGGCTCGGCTCGCCGGCTACAAGGTGCCGCGCGACGTCGTCCTCCTCGACGAGCTGCCGCGCAACGCGTCCGGCAAGGTGGTCGCGCGCGACCTACCAGAGCCGAAATGACGCGCTCGATCAGCCGGATGACCGGTGGCGACGCGGGGTTCCTCTACATGGAGACCCCGTCGATGCACATGCACACGCTCAAGATCGCCGTCCTCGAGCCGTCGACGGACAACACCTTCGACCGGCTGATCGAGATGATGACGGAGCGGCTGCGGCTGCTGCCCCCGATGCGCCGGCGCGTCGTACCCGTCCCCTTCGCGCTCCACCACCCTGTCCTGGTGACCCAGCGGGAGATCGACCCGCGTCGGCACTTCTTCCGCCACCACATCGGCGGCGCGGGCACGATGCGCGACCTCGAGCGCCTGATCGGCGAGATCTGCAGCACCCCGCTCGACCGGAGCGTGCCGCTCTGGGAGCTGCACCTCTGCGAGGGTCTCGCCGACGGAAAGGTGGCGATCGTCGGGAAGATCCATCACGCCATGGCCGACGGTCTCGCCGCCAACGCGATGCTGGCCAACGTCATGGACGTCAGCTCCACGGACATGCGGACGTCGGTGCGGACCGAGGCGCACGAGGGTGTCGACGACCCCAGCAGCAGCCTGCTCGTCCGGCACGCGCTCCGGGACGCCGCCAGCCAGCTGCGTGAGTTCCCGACCCTGATCGCCAGCACCGTCCGGCGGCTCGCGGAGGTCGCGCGCTACCGCAGAGAGATGGACGCCAAGGTCCCGCTGCCGGTCAAGGACGCCCCCCGGACCTCCTTCAACGGGCCGCTCACGCCGAAGCGCAGCTTCGCGACCGCGACCGTCCCGCTCGCCGACCTCAAGCGGGTGCGCAGCACGCACGCCGACATCGAGGGGCTGACCCTCAACGACGTGGTGCTCGCGGTGGCGTCGGGCGCGCTCCGGCGGTGGCTCGCGCTCCACGACGAGCACCCGCGCACCTCCCTGACCGCGGGTGTCCCGGTGGGACTCGACGCGACGGACACGGAGCCCCGCCTGATCGGCAACAACGTGTCGAACCTGTTCACCACCCTGGCGACGGACGTCGAGGACCCCGCCGAACGGCTGCAGGCGATCTCGACCACGACCCGGCATGCCAAGGCGATCTCCCAGCGGCTCGGCGCAGCGCTGATGGAGTGGTCGCAGTTCGCCCCGCCGGCGCCGTTCGCCGCCGCGGTGCGTGCCTACTCACGGCTGCGGGGCGCACGGTTCCACGCGTCCGCCTTCAACGCGATCGTCTCCAACGTGCCGGGGCCGCGCGAGCGGGTGAAGGTCGCGGGCGCACAGCTGGCCGACGTCTTCAGCGTCGGGCCGCTGACCGAAGGCATCGGGCTCAACATCACCGTCTGGTCGTACGTCGACCGGATGAACTTCTCGCTGCTCGCCTGCCCCGACCTGCTGCCGGACGTCGAGGTGCTGGCGTCGTTCATCCCCGCGGCGGTGGCGGAGCTGCTCGGCGAGCCCGAGCCGGGAGCGGCAGCCGACTCCGTCGACGAGCGGGTCGACGAGCGGGTCGACGAGCAGGACGACGCCGGAGACCAGGAGACCGCATGACCTACCGGACCATCGGCCACCACTCCGCCCGGGCCGGTCGTGCTGGCGCGCGCGTCGGCGGCCGGGCACTCGTGCGAGGACTGCGCGGGCTCGCCGACGGGGCGACGCCCGACGTACCGGTGCCACCGCCGGGACGCGCGGTCGACCTGCCCGGCCGCGGGACGACCCACGTCCTCGACCTGGCCGGACCGACGCCGGACGCCCCGATCCTGCTGCTCATGCACGGGATCGCGACCACCGGGCCGCTCACCTGGTTCTCGGTGCTGGAGGACCTGCGGCAGCGCTACCGGGTGGTGACGTTCGACCAGCGGTGGCACGGGCGGGGCATCCGGTCGGAGAACTTCACGCTCGACGACTGCGCCGACGACGCGGTCGCGGTCCTCGACGCGCTGGGCATCGAGCGGGCGGTCGTCGTCGGCTACTCGATGGGTGGCGCGAGCGCGCAGGTCCTGTGGCACCGGCACCCCGAGCGGGTCGCCGGTCTGGTGCTCTGCTCGACCTCCGCCCGCTGGCAGGGGCACCTGGGAGAGCGAGTCTTCTTCCTGATGCTGCGGGTCGCCAACTACGGCCTGCTGTCGGTGGCGGCCGACAAGGTGCAGGCGCACGCCGACACCTTGCCGCCGCTCGCGGAGGACGCCCCCGAGGCGGGGCTCCGTGCGTGGTGCATGGCCGAGCTCCGGGCGACCAGCCTGTGGTCGCTCCCGGTCGTGATGGCCGAGCTCGGCCGGTTCGACGCGACCAGCTGGATCGGCGGCGTCGCAGTGCCGACCGGGATCCTGGTCACCGCCCGCGACCACGCGATCCCGACGGAGCGGCAGTGGCAGCTGGCCGGTCGGATCCCCGGTGCGATCACCCGGGTGGCGCCGGGAGGCCATGCCTCCCTCGTGTTCGACCTGGCGCGCTGGAAGCCCGTCTTCCTCGAGCTCGTCGACGCCGTCATGGAGCGGGCGAGCGAGGACGCCGTCAGCCGGTGATCGTGCGCGCTGCACGGAGGCCGCTGCGGATCGCGCCTTCCATCGTCCCCGAGTAGGGACCCGCGGTGTGCTCGCCGGCGAGGACCAGCGGGCCGGCCGGTCGCTGGAGCGGCGCGGCGGCTTCGGGCGGACGGCCGGCGAGCACGTAGGAGTAGCCGCCGCGCGACCACGGGTCGGTCTCCCAGTCGGTGAGCAGGGCCTCGCCGCCGACGAGGTCGAGGTCCGGCCGCAGCGCCGTGAGATGGCGGACCCAGGTGTCGGGGCCGTCGGCGACCTCCAGCAGGTCGCGCGCGACCGGTCCGCCGGCGAAGCACGACACCGCCCGGACTCCCGCGTCACCGGCCGGGTCGAGCGAGTTCCACGCCCACCACGCGTGCGTCGGGTGCTGGACGCCGTCGGGCCGCGCGCGGTTGGTCGTCGGCACCGACAGCTTGACCGCGGTCCCGGTCGCCAGGCCGGTCAGCCCCTCCTGCCACGCGGCGGGGAATCCCGGCTCCCACGCGAGGTCGTCCAGCAGCGGCAGCGGTACGGCGATCACCGCGCGCCCGACCACCAGCGACTCACGCTCGGTCGAGAGGACCACGTGCCCGTCGTCGACGGCAATGCCGGTCACCGGTGTGGTCAGCCGCACCCGGTCGCCGAGCGCGGACGCCAGCGCCGACGCGATCCGCTGGTTGCCGCCGACCACGCGGGCAGCCGCGTCGAGCCGGGCGCCCGCCGCCCGCGCGACCTGGACGCGGGCGCTGGCGGTGCCCGGTCTGCCCGCGGTCGACGTCGCGATCCGGAGGAACGTCGGGTCGCCGGCGTACCCCTCCCCGATCCCGGCCTCGAACGCCGCTTCGACGGTCGTGTCCTCCTCGGGGATCTGCTCCGCGACGGTCTCCAGGGTGCGTTCGAGGTCGGCGAGGGTCAGCACGTCGCCGGTGACCCGTCGCCGGTGGAAGCGCACGCCGTGCGGCGCCAGGGGCAGCTCGAGCTCGGCGCAGACCCTCCGGATCGTGTGCTGGTCGGCGTCGATCCACTCGCCGCCGCGCTCGACGACGACGCCGTTGGGGAGCGTCGGCGACCAGGTCCGGCCACCGACCCGGTCGCGCGCCTCGAGCACGATCACCTCATGGCCCGCGCGGTGCATCCTCCACGCGCAGGCCAGGCCCGCCAGTCCCGCACCCACCACGCCGATCCGCATGAGACCTGAGTATCGGGGCTCATGCGCACCGAGGCGAGCAGGTCGACCCTGACGGCATGACGCGGACGTACCGGGAACCACGCTGAGGCCTTGGCGCGGACGGCCTTCGTCGACAAGAGCCGGGTCGACGGCGGACGGCTGCAAACTTGCGCCGGCTCGGCGTAGTGTCCTTGTTGCCCTGCGACGGAGGGAGAGAACGATGGTCGAGGGCGTCGAAACCGCGGTTCTCGCTGGAGGCTGTGCGTGGGTGATGCAGCAGCTTCTGCGTCACCCCGAAGGAGTGATCTCCACCCGGGCTGGATTCATGGGTGGCAAGAACGACGACCCGACCGAGGAGAACAACGTCGGGCATGCCGAGGTCGTCGAAGTCACCTTCGATCCCGCGCGTATCTCGTACAGAGGACTGCTGGAGGTGTTCTTCCAGGTTCACCGGCCCGACCTCGATGAAGGCATCGTCGGTTCGCAGTACCGCTCCGAAGTCTTCTGCACCACGCCGGACCAGCAGAGAGCGGCCAAGGACATGCTCCGCGACGTCGACGCGTCGGACCACTGGCCCGGCAGGACGGTGACCAAGATCAGCGAGGCCACGGTGTTCTGGGCGATGGGACCGGGGGATCAGGACTACTTCCAGCGGTTCCCGCGCGACTGCACACCACCGTTTCCTCGGCAGGACGACTAGGGCACGTCTCCTTATCCCGCGCCTGCTACGCGACGTTTCCGCCTCGATCTGGCTGCGTTGGCGTCGCTCGATGGGCGGACGAGCACGACTTCGCTCCGCCGCCTTGCCAGATCGGCCGGAAACGCCGCTCGCGACGCCGCCGGATAAGGAGACGTGCCCTAGACGTTCCTGCGGTACTGCCCGCCCACCTCGAAGAACGCCTCGGTGACCTGGCCGAGCGAGCAGACGCGGGCGGCGTCCATGAGGACGGCGAAGATGTTCTCGCCGCTCGTCGCGGCCTCCTTGAGCCGGGCGATCGCCGCCTCCGCCTCGTCGGCGTGCGCGGCGCGGAAGGCCTCGACCCGCTCGAGCTGGGAGCGCTTCTCGTCGTCGGTCGCGCGGGCGAGCTCGACGTGATCGGGCGTTCCCTCCGCGTCGGCGGCCGGCGACCGGAACGTGTTGACGCCGATGATCGGCAAGGAGCCGTCGTGCTTGCGGTGCTCGTAGAGCATCGACTCGTCCTGGATCCGGCCGCGTTGGTAGCCGGTCTCCATCGCGCCGAGCACGCCACCGCGCTCCGAGATCCGCTCGAACTCGGCGAGCACCGCCTCCTCTACCAGGTCGGTCAGCTGGTCGACGACGAACGAGCCCTGGAGGGGGTTCTCGTTCATGGCGAGGCCCCACTCGCGGTTGATGATCATCTGGATCGCCAGGGCACGGCGGACGGACTCGTCGGTCGGGGTCGTGACGGCTTCGTCGTAGGCGTTGGTGTGCAACGAGTTGGCGTTGTCGTAGATCGCGCACAGCGCCTGGAGGGTGGTGCGGATGTCGTTGAACGCCATCTCCTGCGCGTGCAGGGACCGGCCCGAGGTCTGCACGTGGTACTTCAGCTTCTGCGAGCGCTCGTTGGCGCCGTACCGCTCCTTCATCGCGACCGCCCAGATCCGGCGGGCGACGCGGCCGATCACCGTGTACTCCGGGTCCATGCCGTTGGAGAAGAAGAAGGACAGGTTGGGCGCGAAGTCGTCGATGTCCATGCCGCGGGCGAGGTAGGACTCGACGTAGGTGAAGCCGTTGGCGAGCGTGAACGCGAGCTGGCTGATCGGGTTGGCCCCGGCCTCGGCGATGTGGTAGCCGGAGATCGAGACGGAGTAGAAGTTCCGTACGCCGTGCTCGATGAACCACTCCTGGATGTCGGCCATGCACCGCAGCGAGAACTCGGTGGAGAACAGGCAGGTGTTCTGACCCTGGTCCTCCTTGAGGATGTCGGCCTGCACCGTGCCGCGCACGACCCGCAGCGCCTCGGCCGGGTCCATGCCCTTGTCACGGGCCTGGTCGATGACCGTGTTCAGGAAGAACGCGAGGACCGTCGGCGCTGGTCCGTTGATGGTCATCGACACCGACGTCGTCGGCGACGTGAGTTCGAAGCCGTCGTAGAGGACCTTCATGTCGTCGAGCGTCGCCACGCTGACGCCGGAGGTGCCGACCTTGCCGTAGATGTCGGGCCGCTCGGCCGGGTCGCGCCCGTAGAGCGTCACGGAGTCGAAAGCGGTCGACAGTCGGGTCGCCGGCTGACCCTCGGAGAGCAGCTTGAAGCGGCGGTTGGTGCGGAACGGGTCGCCCTCGCCGGCGAACATCCGAGCCGGGTCCTCGTTGTCGCGCTTGAAGGGGAAGACGCCGCCGGTGAAGGGGAAGTGGCCCGGCAGGTTCTCGCGGCGCCGGAACCGCACCAGCTCGCCGTGGTCCTCGAACCGGGGCAGGGCGACGCGGGGGATCCGCGTGGACGACAGCGACTCGCGGCCGGCGTCCTCCGCGTAGCGCTCGACGACGGAGGGCCACTCCTCGAGCTGCGTGCGCAGGTCGTCGGGGAGGTCTCGAGACGCTTGCTGCGCGAGTTCCTTGACCTCGGGAACCTCGGCCGCCACTTCGGTGAACCGCTGTGCCCGACGGGCGGCGAGGACCAGCTCCTCGGTCTCCGCGTGGTAGCCGCGGACGATCTCGGTGATCTCGGCGAGGTAGCGGACCCGGTCGGCCGGCAGGACCTGCTGGATCCGGGTCGAGACCTTGCCCTCGACGGGCGCCAGCTGGCCCTCGTCGATCGCGAGGCCGTGGTCGGTCAGCTGCCCGCGCAGGAACTGGTAGAGCGCCGTCACGCCGTCGTCGTCGAAGGTCGCGGCCGAGGTGCCGAACACCGGCATGTCCTCGGGGCGCTGTCCGAACGCCTCGCGGTTGCGCACCAGCTGGCGGGCGACCTCCCGCAGCGCGTCCTTGGCGCCGCGTCGTTCGAACTTGTTGATCGCCACGGCGTCGGCGAAGTCGAGCATGTCGATCTTCTCGAGCTGGGAAGCGGCGCCGTACTCCGGCGTCATGACGTAGAGGCTGGTGTCGACGAACGGGACGACCGCCGCGTCGCCCTGGCCGATGCCCGGCGTCTCGACGATCACCAGGTCGAAACCGGCGGCCTGGGTGGTCGCGATGACGTCGGCGAGGTGGCCGGGCAGCTCGTGCGCGCCACGGGTCGCGAGGCTGCGGAAGAAGACGCGGTCGCGGTCCAGCCCGGGTCCGTCGAGGTCGAGGCTGTTCATCCGGATCCGGTCGCCGAGCAGAGCACCGCCGCCCTTGCGGCGGGTCGGGTCGACAGCGAGTACTGCGACCCGCACCTTGTCGTGCTGGTCCATCCGCAGCCGCCGCACCAGCTCGTCGGTGAGCGAGCTCTTGCCGCTGCCGCCGGTGCCCGTGATGCCGAGCACGGGGACCGGCCGGGCGGCCGCGGCTTCCCGGATCCGGGCGAGCGCGTCGTCGCCGACCGCGCCGGTCTCGATGCCGGTGATCATCCGGGACAGCGCGGGGCGGTGACCGGAGAGCAGCTCGTCGGCGCTCGCGCTCCGGAGTGACCACAGGTCGTGGTCGCAGTCGCGTACGACGGAGTTGATCATCCCGGGCAGGCCCATCCGCTGGCCGTCCTCGGGGGAGAAGATCGTGACGCCCGACGCGCGCAGCCGCTCGATCTCGTCGTGCACGATCACGCCGCCGCCACCACCGACGACCTTGATGTGACCGGCCCCCCGGCTGCGGAGCTGCTCGACGAGGTACTCGAAGTACTCGACGTGGCCGCCCTGGTAGGACGACACCGCCACGCCCTGCACGTCCTCCTCGACCGCCGCCTCGACGATCTCGGCGACCGAGCGGTTGTGGCCGAGGTGGATCACCTCGCAGCCCTGGGCCTGGAAGATCCGGCGCATGATGTTGATCGCCGCGTCGTGCCCGTCGAACAGGCTCGATGCGGTCACCAGCCGGATCGGGTGGTGCGGCTTGTGCAGGGGTGTGCGGACCATGTCACCTCAACTAGTTGGACGTCCTAGAAAATAGTAGGACATCCAAGTAGTTACCCCAAATCGAGGTGGGCAGCCGACCGCAGCGGCGGAGTGCCGGGGAACTGGCGGTGGCACACCGCGTCGCGGGCGGATGGCCGGTTCCGGTCAGGACTGTTCCGCGTGACGGTGATCACGGCTACGGTCCACTGAAACCTTTCAATCTCGTGTCTCAGGAGCCTGTATGTCGTCGACCCGCCGCCCGCGGACCCGCCAGTTGATCGGCCTCGGTCTCGCCGCTCTCGCCGTGCCCGCGCTGGCGCTGAGCCCCACCCCCGCTGCCCTCTCGTCCCAGCCGGAGGGTGCCGCCGACCGACCGTGGGAGAAGTACATCCTCGCGCCCGACTCGCGCGATGTGCGTGCGGAGCGCGTCCACGCCGCCGCCGGTCCGGTGTCGAACCCCGAGGGCGCGTGGGGCGAGGGATCCATGGTTCTCGGCAAGGGGTCGCAGGTCACCCTCGACTTCGGCATCAACATCGGCGGCATCCTGAACCTCTCGTTCGGCGAGGTGACCGGCTCGCCGGCTCGCGTGGGCGTCGCGTTCTCGGAGACCGCCCGGTACGTCGAGAGGCAGTCGGAAGCCTCGACAGGCGGCCCGCGCGGGCGCGACGGGACGGTGTGGGTGGACGCGGTCGCCGGAGAGACGTGGACGGCGCCGCCCGCGCTGCTGCGGGGCGCGTTCCGCTACGTGACTTTGTTCGTGGACGACCAGGCCTCCGTCGCTGTCGACGACGTCCTCGTCGACTACACGGCCGCGCCGCTGATGGAGGACCTCCGGGCCTACCCGAACCACTTCTACTCGTCCTCCGACCTGCTGAACCGCATCTGGTACGCCGGCGCGTACACCACGCAGCTGACCACGATCGAGCCGACGACCGGCCGGAGCTGGCCGGCGCCCGCCGCGCTGTGGGACAACTCCGCCACCACCGGTGTCGGGGAGTCGATCCTCGTCGACGGGGCGAAGCGGGACCGGACTGTATGGCCGGGCGACCTCGGCATCTCGCAGGGCACGGCGTTCGTGTCCACCGGAGACACCGTCTCGGTCCGCAACTCGATCATGACGGCGTACGCGCACCAGAAGGACTCCGGCGAGCTTCCGTACGCCGGCCCGGAGCTCAGCTTCTACCGGTCCGACACCTATCACCTGTGGACGTTGCTGGCCACGGCCGAGCAGTACGCCAACACCGCGGACCTCGCCTGGCTGCAGGAGGTATGGCCGCACTACCTGGCCGGCCTCGACTACATCCGTGCCAAGGTCGGCGGACGCGACCTCCTCTACATCGACCAGACCAACGACACGACCCACGAGTCACGGATCCCCGACGGTGAGGAGTCGATGGCCAACGTCCTCTACTGGCGGCTGCTGACGACCGGCGCCCGCCTTGCTGCCGACGCCGACGCCGGACTTGCGGCCGACCTCGAGGCCGAGGCCGTGCGGGTCGCCGGCGCGATCGACCGGCACCTCTGGGACGAGGAGGCAGGCGCCCTCCGGTGGTACCCGCACCGGTCGGACGTCCACCCGCAGAGCGCGAACTCGCTGGCCGTGTGGTGGGGTCTGCTCGACGAGCAGCGCGCGGACCGGGCGATGGTTTACCTCCGGGACCACAACTGGGTCGAGCGTGGGGCCCGGACGCCCGAGCGTGACGACGACCTGCAGCTCCTCTTCGGGTCCTTCGAGGTGCAGGCGCAGCTGGCCGCGGGAGACCCGGAGGCACAGCGTGCGGCGGTCGACCTCATGGAGCGGCAGTGGGGCTGGATGCTCGAGCAGCCGCAGGGCCCGCAGAGCACGTTCTGGGAGTCGCTCCGGGAGTCGGGTGAGATCGTCAGCTCCTACCAGTCCTACGCCCACGGCTGGTCGACCGGCCCGACGCGGGCGCTCACCGAGCAGGTGCTCGGGATCGAGCAGGCCGATGGCGGCGCGACGTGGGAGGTCGACCCGCATCTCGCCGGTCTCGAGCACGCCGAGGGACGTCTGGTCACCGCCGCCGGGCCGATCGACGTCTCCTGGGTCGACGAGGGGCGCGTGCTGCGCCTGGACTTCTCTGCGCCTGAGGGCACCGAAGGCTCGATCGGCGTCCCGCTGGAGGGCGAGAAGGTGGTCGTCCTGCTCGACGGCGAGGTGGTCTTCAACAGCAGTGCGGACAAGGAGTTCGGGCATCCGTTGCGTCGCACCGGCGAGCGGGTGTACGTCGATGACGTCACCGGCGGTGACCACACGGTGGTCGTGCGGGTGGTCGGTCAGCGGTAGTCGAGGACCAGCGCATCGACCAGGGCGTCGGCGGTCCGCTCGATCATCGCCAGCACGTCGTGGAAGCCGTCGTCGCCGCCGTAGTAAGGGTCGGGCACCTCGGCGCCTGGCTCGACGGGGTCGAAGTCGCCGAAGAGGCGGACCCGGTCGGGGTCGACGTCGCCGTCCGCGAGCGCGTGGAGGTCGCGGACGTTCTGGTGGTCCATGGCGAGCAGGAGGTCGTGGGCGGTCAGCCACGACGGCGCGACCTGCTGGGCGCGGTGGGCGGAGGCGTCGTACCCCTCGCTGGTCAGGAGGGCCGCCGCCCGCCGGTCCATCGGGTGGCCGACGTGCCAGTCGCCGGTCCCGGAGCTGACCACGCTCACCTTGTCGGCGAGCCCGGCTGCCGCGACCCGTTCGGTCAGGACCACGTCGGCCATGGGGGAGCGGCAGATGTTGCCGAGGCACACGAGCGCGATCCGGTACCGCCCCGGCGTCCTGGGCGGCGGAAGAGCCGGCACCACCCGTCCTACCTGTCCTTGTCCTCGACGCCCACGATCGCGTCGAGGATCCAGGTGGTGATGCTGATGATGATCGCGCCGCCGACAGCAGGCCAGAAGCCGTCGACGTGGAAGCCGACGTCGAACTGGTCGGCGATCCAGCCGGTGAGCATCAGCACCAGCGCGTTGACGACGAGGAGGAACAGCCCGAGCGTGAGCAGGATGAACGGCAGCGAGAGGAGCACGAGGACCGGCTTCACGAAGGCGGTCACCAGGCTCAGGATCAGCGCCACCCCGAGCAGCGGGAGCAGCTTCTCCTCGAGCTCGCCCTGGCCGCTGTCCGGGCCGGTGAACCAGATGTCGTCCATCACCTGAGCTGCGAGGGCGAGGGCGATGCTGGTGATCGCCCAGCGGGCGAGGAAGGCAACCATGCGTCGAGTCTGCCAGCAGCGGTCGCGACTACCGACCGCGCCAACCGCCGGCCGGCTCGGGCCAATTCAACGCAGCGCGAGGGCCTCGACGATCTCGTCGGCCGCGTCGTCGATGTGGCGGCGCAGGAACTCGTAGGCGCCGTCGAGGTCGTCGTCCTCGAGGAACCGGACGAGCGGTTCGTGGGACTCGGCCTGGTCGTGGGCGTTGCGGCGCACCCGGTCGACCTGGGCGAGCGCCAGCTTCAGCTCGTCCATCAGGCTCTCGGCCATCTGGACCAGGCGCGGGCTGCCGGTGAGCTCGACCAGGGAGACGTGGAACGCGAGGTGCCGCTCGTTGAGCTCCTCGTACGACGCCTTCCCGCTCCGCACCGCGCTGGTGTAGGCCTCGAGCGTCTGGCGGACCCGCTTGCGCGCGTCGTCGCCCGCAGTCGGCCACGCGCGCAGGCCCGCACCCTCCAGCACCCACCGGGCCGCGCACACGTCGCGTACCGACTCCGCCCGCGGCGTCGCCACGCTCACCCCGCGGTTCGGCTCGCGGGTCGCGAGGCCCTCGGCGACCAGCGCCATCAGGGCCTCGCGCACGGTCGGGCGGGAGACGCCGAGCGACTCCGCGAGGGCCAGCTCGCGCAGGGGGGTGCCGCTCTCGACCTCGCCCTCGAAGACCGCCCGGCGCAGCTCGGCGGTCACCCGCTCGACGGTGGAGGCGTGCTCGACGCTGAGGGAGTCGAACTGGGGCTGGGCGGTCGGCATATCGCCATTGTCGCGCACCCGCCCCTGACCTGTATGCTGTCTCATTGTCAGATTGTCTGACAATCCAAGGTCGACGAGGGGAGCTGGAATGACGCTGGGTTGGGGTCGCCACTACGCGATGGTCGAGCCGTCGCAGTTTCGGGTCGAGTACGCCATCAACCCGTTCATGGACCCTGCCGTCCAGCCCGATCCCCAGCGGGCCACCGCACAGTGGCAGCAGCTCGTCGACACCCTGCGAGCGGCGGGCTCGACGGTCGACATCATCCCGGGTCGTCTCGACAGCCCGGACATGGTCTTTGCGATGAACCTCGGGCTCGTCCTCCTCCGTCCGGAGTGGCAGGGCGCCGGTCGCCGCTCGGTCGTGCTGTCCCACATGCGCTTCCCGCAGCGCCGCAACGAGACGCCGAGCGCGCAGCGGTGGTTCGAGACCAACGGGTTCGCGGCGTCGTACGTCGGGCGCGAGGGGGTCGGCGCGCACTTCGAGGCCGGCGACGCCTTCCCGTTCCGCGGCGACCTGGTCGTCGGCATCGGCCCGCGCACGGACGAGCTGGCGCTCAAGCACCTCGCGGCCGACCTCGGCGTCACCGTGCGCGGCGTGCGGATCACGCACCCGGCGATGTACCACCTCGACCTCGCCTTCTGCCCGCTCGACGAGGGCCGCGCGATCGTCTGCCCCGAGGCGCTCGAGCCCGCGTCGGCCGACCTGCTGCTCTCGCTGGTGCCGGAGCCACTGGTGATCACCGAGGAGGAGGCGATCAGCACGCTGTGCGCCAACTCGGTCGTCGTCGGCCGCACCGTCGTGATGCCGGCCTGCCCGCCCCGCGTGCGCGCGCAGCTGGAGGCGTGGGGCTTCGAGGTCGTGCTGGTCGACGTGTCGGAGTTCCACCTCGGTGGCGGCTCGGTGCGCTGCCTGACCAACCCGCTCGACATCACGCTCGGGCGTGAGCTGGTGCCGGTGACCGGCGGCCGGGTGGTCGCGCCGCCCTCGGAGCGGGAGAACCCGGCGGCTTGACGACGCCGTCGGGCAGGCAGGCCGTAGGGTCGCTGACATGGTCGAACCGCTGCCTCATGTGCGGGACATCCCGCCGTACGTCCCGGGCAAGCCGGCGGTGCCGCAGCCGGGCCTGACGACGTTCAAGCTCTCGTCCAACGAGAACCCCTACCCGCCGCTGCCCGGCGTGCTGGCGACCGCCCAGCAGGCGGCCGAGGCGATGAACCGCTACCCCGACATGGGGTGCGTCGCGCTCTACGACGCGCTGGCGACCAGGCTCGGAGTCGGCACCGACGAGCTGGCTGCCGGCACCGGCTCGGTGGCGCTGATCTACCACCTGCTGTCGGCGTACTGCGGCATCGGTGACGAGGTCGTGCACGCGTGGCGCTCGTTCGAGGCCTACCCGATCGCGATCACGGCCGCCGGCGCGACCGGCGTGAAGGTGCCCGTCACCGCCGACGGCCGCCACGACCTGTCCGCGATGGCGGCGGCGATCACCGACCGGACCCGCGCCGTCCTCCTCTGCACGCCCAACAACCCGACCGGCCCGGCGCTCGGCCACGCCGAGGTGGCGACGTTCGTCGCCGGGGTGCCCGACGACGTGCTCGTCGTCGTCGACGAGGCCTACCTCGAGTTCGTGCGGATGGCGGACCCGGTCGACGGGCTCGCGCTGCTCCGCGGCCACCCCAACGTGGTGCTGCTGCGCACGTTCTCCAAGGCCTACGGCCTGGCCGGGCTGAGGGTCGGGTACGCCGTCGCGACACCCGAGGTGGCTGGCGCGCTGCGTGCCGTCGCGCTGCCGTTCGGAGTCTCGTCGGTCGCCCAGGCCGCCGCGGTGGCGTCCCTGGCGCACGAGGAAGACCTGATGGCCCGGGTCGACGCCCTGGTGGAGGAGCGCGACCGGCTGGTCGCCGGGATCACCGACGCGGGCTGGACCGTCCCCGAGCCGCAGGGGAACTTCGTCTGGTTCGACCTCGGCGAGCGGACCGCCGATCTGGCCGCGACGTTCGGGGACGCCGGGCTCGCGGTCCGGCCCTTCGCCGGCGAAGGGCTGCGGATCAGTGTCGGCGAGCCGGAGGCGACCGACCGGCTGGTTGCTCTGCTGCGCACCACGCCGCCCGCCTGATCGCGCCCCCCGTCCGGGGTGGCTACGGTTAGGCCACCCACCCCACGTTTCAAGGAGCCCCGGTGCCCGGAGAGTCCCCCAGCCAGCCCGGCTGGTACCCCGACCAGAACGGCACGATGCGCTGGTTCGACGGCGCGTCCTGGACCGACCACGTCCAGCCCGGGTCCGGACCCGCCGGCTCCGCAGCGGCCGGCTCCGAGCCGACCCAGGTGCAGCCGGGTTCGCCGTCGCCGACCCAGGCATTCCCGCAGCAGCCGGGTTGGGGTGGGCAGCCGCCCGCTGGTCCGCCGTCCGGTCCGCCCGGAGCCGCACCCGGATCGCCGTACGGCGCCGTGCCCCAACCGTCGTTCCCGGGTGGTCCCGGACCGGGTGGTCCGGGTGGCTACCCGCCGCCGCCGTCCAGCGGCGGCAGCAAGGGCCTGCTGATCATCTTGGCGGTGGTCGGTGCGATCGTGCTGATCGCGATCCTGGCCGTCGGCTCGTGGGCGATCTTCCTCCGCGACAGCGACGACGACTCGGGCAGTGACAACGGCGGCGACGACAGCTCGCTGCCCGACACCACGCCCGAGGATGTGGTCGAGGAGTACGTGCAGGCGGTCAAGGACGGCGACTGCGAGGCGGCACTCGCTCTCCTCAGCGAGAAGCTGATCGCCGAGGAGGAGGCGAACTGCGAAGACGAGGAAGACTTCATGACGGACGAGGAGTTCGAGTACGTCGTGGGGGAGGCGACCATCGACGAGGAGGCCGAGACGGCCACCGTGCCGTTCGAGGTGACCGCCGAGGGGTTCAGCGAGGAGTTCCCGATCGGGTTGGTCGTCGAGGACGAGGAATGGAAGATCGACTCGTTCGAGGTGGCGGAGGCCCCGAGCGACGTCGTGACCGAGGCGACGCCCTCGGTGCCGACGGACCTCACCGACCTGCCGACGGACCTCAGTGACTTCCCGACGGATCTCAGTGACTTCCCCACGGACTTCCCGAGCGGCTTCCCGACCGATCCGGAGGAGCTCGAGTCCTACTTCGAGACGTTCCTCTCCGACTTCATCACCCCCACCGGATAACCCGGAACCTCCGTCGTCGGGAGGAAATCCGGCGAATCGGTGGACAGATCCTGCTCCGCTCAACAGGCTGGTGCCATGAGCCAGCCCCCGTATGGTGCCCCGCCGCCCCAGCCCGGTCAGCCGCAGCCCTATCCGGGTCAGCAAGCTCCCCAGGGCTACCCGCCGCAGCCGGGCTACCCGGCCGGGCCTCCGCAGGGCTACCCGCCGCAGCCGGCCGCCGGCCAGGCGCCGCCGGCGTACCTCCAGGGCGGGGCTCCCGGCCACGTGCCGGCGCCGTCCGGCGGTTCCTACGGACCGGCGCTGCCGCCCCCGCCGCCGAGCAAGAAGCGCACCATCGGCTTGCTGATGGGTCTCCTCACCGCGATCGCCCTCATCGTGTTCGTCGTCGTCGTGTTCCTCATCAGCAAGGCCAACTGAAAGCTCGACGTCGTCGCCACGCACGCGGTTGACGGCTGCCCGGACATGCAATGATTCCGGGCATTGCCGCCCGCTGATCCTGCGGGCCGCCCCCAGACCTCCAGGAGCGCGCGATGTCCGACCCGAACCAGCCTTCGACCCCTCCCGGGTGGTACCCCGACGGCCAGGGTGGCCAGCGGTGGTGGGACGGCAGCAAGTGGACCGAGCACACCCAGCCTCCCGCGGGCGGCGCGCCGGCGGCCCCGCCGGCCCCGGCGTCGCCGGGCGTCCCCGGCCCTGACCTGCCGACGCAGGTCGCGCCGAACCGCGCGTCCAGCTACCCGGGCGGCCAGCCCGGCCAGCCTGCTGCTCCCCAGCAGCCCCAGCAGCCGCAGCAGGGCGTGTACGGCGCGCCCGCCGGCGGCACCGGCAGCTTCGGACAGCCGACCGGCCAGCCGGGCTACGGCCAGCAGCCGTTCGGCGCCTCCACCACCGGCGGCGGCTCCGGTGGCGGCAGGGGCAAGCTGTTCGCCATCATCGGCGGTGCGGTCGGCGCGCTGATCCTCGTCGTGATTCTGGTCGTCGTGCTGTTCAACATCGTGCTCGGTGGTGGACCTGAGGACGTCACCGAGGACTACCTCGACGCTGTCTTCGAGGAGGACTACGGGAAGGAGTGCGAGCTCCTCTCCGAGGACTACCGGGAGAGCAATCTCGGGGACGCCGACGACTGCGACGAGTACGCCGAGGACCGCGAGAAGGAGGACGAGGAGTTCGAGGAGGAGTTCGAGAACGAGTACGACCAGTCGTACGACGACTTCATCGGCGACATCGACCGTGACGTCGAGATCAAGGACGTCGAGGAGAAGGGTGACGACGAGGCGATCGTGGACTGGGAGATCAAGTACGAGTACACCGGTGACAACGACGACATCATCGACGGACAGCTCGATGGCGAGACCGAGGAGACGAGCACCGGCACGTTCAAGCTGGTGAAGGAGGACGGCGACTGGAAGGTCGACGACCCCTATTACAGCGACGAGGAGTGATCCGCTGACCGCCCGTCTCGGGCTGGCCGCGTTCGCGGTCGTCCTCGCCACGGTGCTGGTCCCGATCGGGATCACGGCGACCTGGTTGTCGCTGCGCGTCGACAGCACCCCGGCGTACGTCGACACGGTCGCGCCGCTCGCGGAGGATCCGGAGCTGCGCGACGCCCTCGCCGTGGAGGTCGCGAACGCCGCGGTGCGCACGATCGAGAGGAGGGTGCCGGCGGCGCTGCTGCCTGACTCCCTCGACGCGGTCGTGCTGGCATCAGCACAGGCGGTCGTCGAGAACGACGGCTTCCCGGAGTTCTGGCGGAAGGCGAACGCCACGGCACACCGGGAGTTCCTCGCGATCGTCCACGAACGCCAGGGCGTGGTGGCCGACGGCTGGGTCCACATCGACGTCGGCCCGCTGCTCGACGACGTGTTCGCGGACTTCGTCGAACGGTTCCCTGTCGATGTCAGCCTGCCGTCCCAGTCCGTCATGGTGCCGGTCGTGCCGGAGTCGAGGCTCGAGCAGGCCCGGGGCGCCTACCAGGTCCTCGAAGGCCTGGCGTGGTGGGTCCCGCTGCTGTGGGTCGGCCTGGTGGCCGTCGCGGTCGTCGTCGCTCGTGGGGTCCGGGGCCGGCTGAGGGCCGGCGCCGCGTGCGCGCTCGGCGTCGCGATCGGCGGCGCCCTGGTCATGTTGCTCACGTCCCCGACCACCGATGCCGTGGTCGACCAGGTCGAGTCCGAGAGACAGGACCTGGCCCGGCTGGTGGTCGAAGTCGTCGTCGCCAGCCTGGACAGCACCGCGCTGGCCGCCGCGGTCGGCGGGCTCGTGGTCGGCGTCGTGCTGTTCGTCAGCTCGCTGCTGCTGGGGCGACCCCCGGACGCCGGTCATCCCTGAGGACGGTTCGCAGCGAAATCGGCCACGGCCGACCTCGGCTGGCCCTAACCTTCCTTCGTGAGCAACCAGTACCCCGGCCAGCCCGGCCAGCCCGGCGACCTACCTCCCACCCAGGTCGCGCCCGGCAACGCCCCCCCGCAGCAGCCGGCACCTCCGGGCTACCCGCAGCAGCCGCCGCCCCAGCAGCCGTACGGCGCTCCGGGCGGAGGATTCCCGCCGCCGGGGCCGCCGCCCTTCGGTGCGCCGCCGACCGGTGGCGGGGGCGGCAAGAAGATCGGGCTGATCCTCGGCATCCTCGGCGGCGTCCTGCTGCTGGTCCTCGTGCTCATCGCGGTGCTGGTCTGGCCGGTCGGCCTCCTGACCGACGACGACGGCGACGACGACGCTGACCGGCCGAAGGTCACCCAGACCGTCACGAGCACGCCGCCGACGACGGACGTCACCACGGACGTCACGACGGACGTGACCCCGGACGTCACGACCCCGCCGACGACGGACACCGGTGGCCTGCCGACGGAGGATCCGACGATCACGGCGCAGGCCTACCTGAACTCGCTCGCCGAGGGCAACTGCCTCGCGGTCGAGGGGCTGTCGACGCCGGAGTGGTTCTCGACCGAGTACGGCAGCCAGCGTGCCTGCCAGCGCGACGCAGGCAACCAGGACATGTCCAGCGTCGAGTACGACTTCGCGACCGAGCCGGTCGACAACGGCGACGGCACCGTCACCGCCGTCGCAACCGTCTCGGACTCGACCGACACCAGCGGCACAACCTACACCGCCACCTGGACCCTGGTCCCGAGCGACGACGGCACCACCTGGCTGGTCAACTTCTTCCTCCTGGTCTGACGTCGTAGCGTCCGGGGGATGGGCGTCGGGCACGGTCACGGGCACTCCGCAGCGCGGGCGGCCGATCGCAGGCGCCTGCGCTGGGTCCTGGTCGTCACCGGCACGGTGCTCGTGGTCGAGGTCGTCGGTGCGTGGATCACGGGTTCGCTGGCGCTGCTCGCCGACGCGGGGCACATGGCGACCGACGCCGGAGCCGTCGTGCTCGCCCTGGGAGCGTCGTACGTCGCGGCCCGGCCCGGTGGGGCCCGGTCGACGTTCGGCTACCACCGGGTCGAGGTCATGGCCGCGCTGGTCAATGCCGTCGTGCTGCTCGGTGTCTGCGGCTACCTGGCCTGGGCGGGCGTGGCGCGGCTGTCCGACCCACCCGACGTGGACGGTGCGGGGCTGGTCGGGTTCGCCGTCGTCGGTCTGCTCGCCAACGCCGCGTCCCTGGCCCTGCTCCGCGGCGGCGACCGGTCCTCGCTGAACCTGCGGGGCGCGATCAACGAGGTGCTCGCCGACCTGGTGGGATCGGTGCTCGCGATCGCGGCCGGCGTCGCGATCTGGGTCGCCGACTGGCAGCACGCCGACCCGGTCGCCTCGCTCGTGATCGCGGCCATGATCCTGCCGCGAGCGGTGCTGCTGATCCGAGACGCAGGACGGGTGCTGCTGGAGATCGCTCCGGCCGAGCTCGACCTGGACGACGTCGTGCACCACCTGACGCACGCGCCCGGCGTCGTGGGCGTGCACGACCTCCACGCCTGGACCATCACCAGCGGCATGATCAGCCTTTCGGCCCACGTGACGGTGCGCGACGAGATCCTCGAGGAGCAGGGGGTGGGCGCTGTGCTCGATGCCCTCGGCGACTGTGTCGCCACCCACTTCGACGTCCGACACACGACGTTCCAGGTCGAGCCCTTGTCGCACCAGGAGCACGAGGACCTCGGCGAGATGCACTAGCTCGGCCTGCGGGCGCCCGGCGCTTCGCGCCGGGGATTCCGCGCTGCGCGCGGGCTGGGTTGGTGGGTTATCGCCTGGGTGGGTGTGGCGGGCGTGGCCGGTTGGAGGCGGTGCGGGGCATGGGCCCCGACGGGCTGCAAACCGTGGCCTGCCGGCCTGACCCACCCATCGGGCCGGATGGCCCCTGACATGGGAAAGCCGGATGAGGTTCCTGCGACAGGGGCGATCAGCACAAGCCGGCAGGCCCCGACTTGCCCGCCGGGCCCCACGCCCCGCATCGCACGAAGTCGGCCGCGCCCGCCACCCCCACGGCTCGAGGGGCGGGGTGGATGAGGTTCACCCATGTCATCCGGGTCGGCGCCTTGGGAGGGACGGACCCACCACGGGGTTCGGTCGTCCTCGCCCACACGAGCGGCCGTCCGACACAGGGAAACCCATCCACCCCGAACGCCACTGAGCCGTGGGAGTGGCGGGCGGTGCGGTGGCCGGTGCGGGGCGGGACCCCGGGCGGGCAAGTCGGGGCCTGCCGGCCTCTCTTCGTCTGCCCTGTCGCAGGAACGGCATCCACCCTTTCCCATGCCAGGGGACATCCAGCCCGTGTCACATCCAGGCCGGCAGGCCACGGTTTGCAGCCCGCTCGGGGTCTCGTCCCGCACCGGAAGCCACCGAACCGCCCGCCACACCCACCCAGGCGACAAGCCACCAACCCAACCCGCGCGAAGCGCGGAACCCCGCGCAGCGGGGTTCCGCACCGTCATACTGCCTCTCGGATTGGTGCACAGGCGTCCGGGCGCTACGTTTTCCTCAACCCCGTGTGGTCCGGATCACGTTGCGCCACCCCTGCAGCGCCCGCGTCCCCACCGACCCGACGACCCGATGCCCGCGGCGACCCTGCGGCCCGGCGACAAGGAGATCCCCGATGAGCGACCCCGGTGTCGTGCAGCCCGACTTCGGGCCCGACCTTGCTGAAGTGTTCGGCCCCTCGCACGCAGACGGCGGCCCCGACCTGATCCAGCTGCTGACTCCCGAGGGAGAGCGGGTCCGCCACCCCGAGTTCGACATGGAGTTCTCCGCGGAGGAGCTGCGCGACCTCTACCGCGACATGGTGCTCGTACGCCGGATCGACGTCGAGGCCACCGCGCTCCAGCGGCACGGCGAGCTCGGCATCTGGGCACAGCTCCTGGGCCAGGAGGCAGCGCAGATCGGTGCCGGACGCGCGCTGCGGCCCAATGACTTCGTCTTCCCGACCTACCGCGAGCACGGTGTCGCCTGGTGTCGCGGGCTCGACCCGTTGAAGCTGCTCGGCCTGTTCCGTGGCGTCGACCACGGTGACTGGAACCCGTCGGACTACAACTTCAACCTCTATACGATCGTGATCGGTGCGCAGACCCTCCACGCCACCGGCTACGCGATGGGGATGCAGCGGGACGGGGTGGTCGGCACCGGCGACCCCGAGCGGGACAGCGCCGTGCTCGCCCACTTCGGTGACGGCGCGTCCTCGCAGGGCGACGTCAACGAGGCGTTCATCTTCGCGGCCTCCTACAACGCGCCGGTCGTCTTCTTCTGCCAGAACAACCAGTGGGCGATCTCCGAGCCGATCGAGCGGCAGAGCCGGATCCCGCTCTACCAGCGGGCACTCGGCTTCGGCTTCCCCGGCCTGCGGGTCGACGGCAACGACGTGCTCGCGACGTACGCCGTCACCAAGGCCGCTCTCCAGCGCGCCCGCGACGGCCAGGGCCCCACCCTCGTCGAGGCCTACACCTACCGGATGGGCGCGCACACGACGACCGACGACCCGACCCGCTACCGGCTCAGCGCCGACGTCGAGAGCTGGAAGCTCAAGGACCCGATCACCCGCTTGGAGGTCTACCTCAAGCGCAACGGCCTCGCCGACGAGGCGTTCTTCAGCGACCTCGTCGCGGAGGGCGACGAGCTCGGTCACACGCTGCGCGAGGGCTGCAAGGCGATGCCGGATCCCAAGCCGCTCGACATCTTCGACCGGGTCTATGCCGAGACCCCGCCCGAGCTGGTTGCACAGAGGGAGGGCTTCGCGGCCTACCTCGAGACGTTCGAGGGGGCGCACTGATGTCCAAGATCACGCTTGCGCAGGGGCTCAACCGCGGCCTGCGTAAGGCAATGGAGGCGGACGACAAGGTCTTGCTGATGGGTGAGGACGTCGGCAAGCTCGGCGGCGTCTTCCGGATCACCGACGGACTGCAGAAGGACTTCGGCGAGGACCGGGTCATCGACTCGCCGCTCGCGGAGTCGGGGATCGTCGGCACCGCCGTCGGTCTCGCGATGCGCGGCTACCGTCCGGTCGTGGAGATCCAGTTCGACGGCTTCGTCTACCCCGCCTACGACCAGATCGTCTGCCAGGTCGCCAAGATGCACTTCCGCAGCCAGGGCCGGGTCAAGATGCCGATGGTCATCCGGATCCCGTTCGGCGGCGGCATCGGCGCCGTCGAGCACCACTCCGAGTCGCCGGAGGCGCAGTTCGCCCACACGCCGGGACTCAAGGTCGTCGCCTGCTCCAACCCGGTCGACGGCTACTGGATGATCCAGCAGGCGATCGCCCACGACGACCCGGTCATCTTCCTCGAGCCGAAGCGGCAGTACCACGCCGACAAGGCGGAGCTCGACGACACCGTCGACCCGCCTCCGCTCTTCACCTCGCGCGTCCTCCGCCCCGGCAGCGACGCGACGCTGCTCGCCTACGGTCCGACCGTCAAGACCTGCCTGCACGCGGCCGAGGCGGCCGCCGGCGAAGGCAGGTCGCTCGAGGTGATCGACCTCCGCACGCTGTCGCCGCTCGACATGGTGCCGGTCTACGAGTCCGTACGCCGCACCGGCCGCGCGGTCGTCGTCCACGAGGCGCACACGAACCTCGGGCTCGGTGCCGAGCTTGCCGCTCGGATCACCGAGGAGTGCTTCTACTCCCTGGAGGCGCCGGTGCTCCGGGTCGGTGGCTTCGACACGCCGTACCCTGCGTCTCGTCTCGAGGAGGAGTGGCTCCCCGACCTCGACCGAGTCCTCGATGCCGTCGACCGCAGTCTGGAGATCTGACCGTGCCCGAATACCTCCTTCCCGACGTCGGCGAGGGCCTCACCGAGGCCGAGATCGTGACCTGGAAGGTCAAGGTCGGCGACCAGGTCGCCATCAACGACGTCGTCGTCGAGATCGAGACCGCGAAGTCGCTGGTCGAGCTCCCGTCGCCCTACGCCGGCGAGGTCACCGCGATCCTGGTCGCCGAGGGCGAGACGGTGCCCGTCGGGACGCCGATCATCGCGATCGGTGCGCCGGACCCGGCGGCTGCCAGGTCCGGCCCGGCGGACGGCGGTGCGAGCGCGATCGACCTCTCCAACCCGGCGGCGAGCGGTGGTGGCGAGGGTGAGTCCCTGGTCGGCCGGATGAAGGCCGACCGCGGCCCTCAGCGCCGGGCCCGACGGCCCCTCGTCGACGCGGCGGGGGAGCGGTTCGCGCGGGCGGGCGTGCACGACGTCTTCAACCAGGGCGTCACCGACCAGCAGGGCAAGGTGGAGCACCTCGTCTCCGCCGTCATGCACGACGCGGAGGACCAGGCAGGTGCAGCGGGCGAGCCCGTGGCGCCTCCGGCAGAGCCGGCGCCGGCCCCGGCCGGCGCTGCCGCCGGCGACGTCCAGGTGCTGGCGAAGCCGCCGGTACGCAAGCTGGCGAAGGACCTCGGCGTCGACCTGCGGGCGCTGACCGGCACCGGGCGGGACGGCACGATCACGCGGTCGGACGTCGAGCAGGCGGCCGGGTCGCCGGGTCTCGAGACGCCACCACCGGGAGACGCTGTGTCCACCCGCCGGCCGATGGCCTCCTCGACCACCGGGGGCGGCGAGCGCGAGACGCGCGAGCCGATCAAGGGCGTGCGGAAGATGATGGCGTCGGCAATGACGGACTCGGCGTTCACCGCCCCGCACGTCACCGAGTGGGTCACCATCGACGCGACGGCGACACTCGACCTCGTCGCACGGCTCAAGGAGCGGCGCGAGTTCAAGGGCGTGAAGGTCTCGCCGCTGCTGGTGTTCGCGCGCGCGGTGATGCTGGCCATGCGGCGGACGCCGATGATCAACTCCACCTGGGACGAGGCAGCCGGCGAGGTCGTGGTCAAGCACTACGTCAACCTCGGCATCGCGGCCGCCACGCCGCGCGGTCTCGTCGTACCCAACGTCAAGGACGCCGACGCCCTCGACCTGGTCGACCTGGCGCGCGCGCTCGAGGAGCTCACGGCGACGGCGCGCGAAGGACGGACCCAGCCGGCGGACATGGCCGGCGGCACCTTCACCATCACCAATGTCGGCGTCTTCGGCGTGGACGCCGGGACGCCGATCATCAACCCCGGCGAGTCCGCGATCCTCTGCATGGGCGCGATCAAGCCCAAGCCGTGGGTGGTGGGTGACCAGGTGGTGCCCCGGCAGGTGACGACGTTGGCGCTGTCCTTCGACCACCGGCACATCGACGGCGCGACCGGGTCGCAGTTCCTCGCCGACGTCGCCGGGATCGTGGCAGACCCGGCCACGGCGTTGCTCTTCTGACTTGTCGCACGCTCCCTACTCGACCATCGGCATGTGCGCCCCGTTCTGTGGAGGACCGCTGGCTCGCCTGTGCTCGGAGGAGTAGGAACGGTGCGTGACCACGCCGACCGGACCCGCGGAGGGTTTCCCGGCACCAGGTGAGCGGATCGGGCCCTTCGAGATCGTCCGTCAGCTCGGCACGGGTGGCATGGGCGTCGTCTTCGAGGCCGTCGACACCGCGCTGCAGCGCCGGGTCGCGCTCAAGGTGATCTCGCCGCACGTGGCGGGCGACCCGGCGTTCCGCGCCCGGTTCACCCGGGAGGCGCAGGCCCAGGCGTCGCTCGACTCGCCGCACGTGGTGCAGGTCTTCGCGCACGGCGAGGCCGACGGATCTCTCTACATCGCGTCTCAGCTGATCCCGGACGGCGATCTCGGCGCGATGGTCCGCGCGCAGGGCGCGCCACCCCCGCGGGTCGCGCTCGAGCTGATCGCCCAGGTCGCTGCCGGTCTCGCCGACGCCCACGCGACCGGCCTCGTGCACCGCGACATCAAGCCCTCCAACGTGCTGCTGCGGCACCGCGGCGAGGACGTGACGGCGTACCTTGCGGACTTCGGTATCGCGCGCCGGGTCGACGGTGACACTGGGCTCAGCCCGCCGTTGACGACGCAGGGCGCGGCGGTCGGGACGCCCGCCTACATGGCGCCGGAGCTGCACACGGGCGGGAGGCCGGGCCCGCCCACCGACATCTACTCGGTCGGCTGCCTGCTCTGGGCGGCGCTCGTGGGCAGCGCGCCGTACATCGGTACGACGGACTACCAGCTCGTCACGGCCCACGTGTCCGCTCCGGTCCCGCAGGTCGCGGCGGCCGGCCCGTTCGAGCGGGAGGTCAACCGGGTCCTGCGGAGCGCGATGGCCAAGCACCCGGGTGAGCGGCACCCCTCGGCCGCGGCGCTGCGGGACGACCTGCGGCGGGTGCTGGCGACCATCCCCGCACCGGCTTCCGTCGAGCCCGACGACAGCGTCGAGCCGCCGACCGTCTCGTCGTCGTCCGTGCCCACCCGACGGGTGGCCGCGATCGCGGTCGGGCTGGTGTCGCTGCTCGGGGCCGGCGCGGTCCACGGCGTGCTGACGCTCCGCAGTGACGACGCCGGCGGCACCGGACGAGGAGCCGGTGGCGCCACCAGCTCGGAACCCGCTCACGAGGACGGGCTGACCCGCGCCCAGCGGATCGCGGCCGCCAACATCGCAGCCGCGCTCGACGCCGACGCCGACCTCGATGTGGTCGCCGCCGAGTGCACGGCGCGCACGCTGGTGCGCCGGTCGGGCGTCGACGGCCTGCAGGAGCAAGGCCTGATCGACGACGACCTGGACTTCGTCGACAGCGGTGGGACTGGCGCCATCGATCCGCAGGTCTACGCGGACATCATCGAAGTCGGCGTCGGCTGCGTCTTCGAGTCGGTCGGCCTCGGGGCCGTTCCTCGCCCAGCCACGCTCGTCGAGTAGCCCGAGCCGCTAGGCGAGGGCGTATCGAGACGCGGTGACCGTCCGTGGTCGCGGAGGTCTATCGTCTCGCTGGGTCTCGATACGCCCGTCACGGCTTCGCAGGCTCAGCCGTGGTGCTACTCGACCTTCGCGCCTGATCGGAGACCGTCCTCGTTCCTCGGACGGTCTCCGGCGCTCTCAGCCGTCCGCCAGCCGCACCAGCCCGGCGACGGTGGCGACGTACAGCGTGCCGTCGGGGCCGAGGTAGATCGCGGCGTAGTGGTTGTTCCACTGGATGCCGGTGCCGGTCAGCCGGCTCCACGCCACCTTTCCAGTGCGGATGTCGATCGCGGTGACGTACCAGGCATCGATCAGGTCCTTGCGGACCGGCTTGGTGTAGGCGTAGACCAGTCCGTTGCCGAGCGACGCCTTCGCGACCGAGGTCGGTGCGATCACCTCGCTGTTGGTCCAGGCGACGTGGCAGCCGTCGGGATCGATCATCACCCGCGCCATGCCGGGTGTCGTCGACCTGCCGAGCAGCGTCGCCTGGACGCCGCTGTAGCCGTAGTTGTTCTCGATGATCAGCGACTTGCCCGCCGCCACCAGACTGTTCTCGGTCGTGCTGGCGCCGTTGGCGAGCACGGGGACCTGGCAGTGCCGCCGGTCGGTCACGCCGAGCCGGCGGTCGTAGACGATGACATTGCTGCGCGGCTCGGCGTTGTCGGCGATCGCGATCCACCGACGGCCGATCAGGGTCGGGGAGGTACCGGAACCCTGGGAGAGCATGCCCGGCTTGACCTTCGTGCCGCGGTCGTAGGGGATCCGCCAGCTCACCTCGGGAGCGCCGGTGGCGGCGGCGTCGAGCCGGTACGTCGCGTGGGTGGTGACCAGGTACATGCCGCCGGTCTCGTCGCTGGAGATCGAGTTGAAGATCCCCTCGCCGGCCGGCAACGCGACGGTGTGCACCTGGCCGCTGGCGCGGTCGAGGGTGCCGACCACGCCCTGCTGGCTGAACCACCACAGCCGCCCGGACCAGTCGACGCCGGTCGCGACCAGGCAGTCGTCCTCGGAGAGGTACGACGCCATCGGCCAGTCCCGCACCCGGGTCAGGGTGCCGTCCGCGGCGACCTCGACCTCGGCGATGCCCGAATCGGTGGTCGTCGCGAACGCGTGGTCGTGGGGGTCGAGGAAGAAGTAGGTGCCGCCGCAGATGTCGGTCAGCGGGTTGGCTCCGCTGGCGAGGTCGCGGGCGGAGATCCTCAGCTCGTCGACCACGTTGAGGGTCACCGGGTCGATGACCGTCATCGTGAAGCCCTCGAGACCGCCGCAGAGTCCGACCAGCCGGTCGCGGGAGTCGAACGCGATGGTGGCGCACTCGCGGATGCCGTAGCTCCGCGACCGGACCCTGAGGTTGCGCCCGACCGGCCCGCTGACGTCGTACGCGTCGGTGCTGTAGGCGTCGTTGTGCATGCTGCTCGTGCCGTTCGGCGACAGGTAGGGGTGCTGCGGCACCGGCGGCGCGGGCAGCGGCCGCGAGGGGGCCTCGGCGCCGATGAACCTGGGCACGAGCAGGTCCGTCGGCAGCGACGGGATCGGCAGCCCGGGCAGCGCCGGGATCGGCGGCGGCGTGGGCTCGGCGGCGACCGTCGGGGTCATCGGTCCCGACAGGAGCGCGAGCGCAGCGGCGGCAGCGACGACCCGCGCGGGGAGCATGCGCATCCCCGGAGTGTAGAACGTGTTCTAGTTTCCCCGCTACTCGAGCGCTCAGTCGCGGGGCGGGGTGGTCTCGCCCAGCAGCCAGTCGTCGAAGAACGCGGACAGCTCCTCGCCGGTCTCGTCCTCGATCCAGGAGAGGTACTCCTCCCGGTCTGCGGTGTCGTTCTCCTGGTCGGCCGGCCAGTCGCGCACCAACGCGAAGAACGCGTCGTCGCCGATCTGCTGCCGGAGCTCGTGCCACATCAGCGCCGGTCCGAAGTAGATGTTGCCGTCGCCGAAGTTGGTGGGGTCGTAGGCGGCCGGGGGACCGGAGTACTCGCGCATCTCGTCTTCGAACGATGCCCAGTCGTCCATCTTCTCGTCGATGGTGATGCCCTCGTCCTCGGCCTCCCACATGCCCTGGAGGTACATCGCCATGCCCTCGTTCATCCAGACGTCGCTCCAGTCGGCGGGGGTGACCGTGTCGCCGTACCAGTGGTGCGCGAGCTCGTGCACCACGACCTCGCGCGAGGTGGTGTACGGCGTCGCGCCGAGCGTGACCGTGGTCTGCGTCTCCATGCCGCTCTCGCCGTCGTAGATGAGGATGCCGAAGGTGTCGAACGGGTAGGGCCCGAGGTACTGCTCGAGCCAGTCCATCGCCTCGCCGGCGTACTCCGTCTCGCCGAGGGCCTCCGGTCGGTCCGTCGGTCCCCAGATCGTGATCGGCACGCCGCGGTCGGACCGCAGCTCGGTCGGCGTGTAGTCGGCGAACGCCGCGGTCACGAGGTACGACGACGCCGGCTCGGCCAGGTGCCACGTCGTGGTGCGCTGCCCGTCCTCGACGGTGGTGTCGGTGAGCTCGCCGTTCGCGACGCCGGTCCACGGCTCGGGCACGGTGAGGGTGAAGTCGTAGTAGGCCTTGTCGGCCGGCTGGTCGTTGACGGCGTACCAGGTGAACGCGCCGTAGGGCTCCTGGATGGTCCACACCTCGTGCTCCGGGGTGACGTGCCACCCCACGCCGAGCCGGAAGTCGGACCGCTGCGTGGGCGCGTCGTAGGGCTCCGGGGTGCCCGAGTAGGTCATCTCGAGGACGTACTCCTGGTCCGCCTCGACCGCGTGGTCGATCAGGAGGTCCTTGTCCTCGCGGGTGTGGTCGGCTTCCTCCCCGTCGATCGTGAGGGTCTCGATCGTGAGCAAGTCGTCGAAGTCGAGCTGTACGTCGTCGGCCGCGGCGGTCGCCCGGAAGGTCAGCCGTTCCGTCGCGCGGAGGGTGTCGGACTGGGGTGTCCAGGCGAGGGACAGCTCGTAGTGCAGCGCGTCGACCAGCGGGTCGCCGACCTCGGGGTAGACCGAGTCCTCGCGCGTCTCGTTGACCGCGTCGGCGACGTCGCCGGGCGTCTCGGTGCCGGGGGTCTCGAGGACGGCCGTTCCGCTCGGCGGGGGTGTCGAAGGGCCGTCTTCCGCGTCTCCGTCGAGGTTTCCGCAGCTGGTCGCGATGAGGGAGAAAGCGACCGCACCGGCGCAAATCAGGCGGTTTCGGCGAGGCACCGCATCATCATGCCGGTTTTGTGATGAAGTCAGGCGTTTCCTAACCCGTACTCGCGCGTTATCCAATATTGGAACACGTGACTGCTCCAGACGTTACGATCCCCACGCGACGGCCGGGCTCGCGGCCCCTGTCGTGTCTCTGCATTCTTCTAAGGAGTCTTGACCCATGCGAAAACTTGCCCTTCGAGGTGCGCTGCTCGCGCTGATGAGCGGCGTATTCCTCCTCCCGGGCGGACCGGCCCACGCGGCACCGGTGGTGCCCGCGGCTGCGACTGCGGCAGCGCCGCGCCCGACGAACTTCGGCCTGCACGCGATGGGCTACGGCACCGCGATCAAGGGTGGAGACATCCCGCTCGCGTCCGGTGCGACCGGCTTCGCACACATCACCTGCACCACGCTGGCCGGTCTCGACCGGTCCAACGGGGTCACGGGCGTCGAGCTCCCGGGTCTCGGCACCGTCGACGCGGTCGAGACCAAGGTCGCAACGATCAAGAAGGGCAAGACGGTCACGGCGGTCTCGCGGCACTCGCTCGCGGGCATCACCCTTGTCGAGACCGCGCTCGGAAGCCTGTCCCTCGGCGCCGTGTCGTCCATCGCCCGGGTGTGGCACGACGGCACCCGGTTCCGCTCGCAGGTCAACAGCGAGGTCGCCGGCATCGTGCTGACTCCACCGGGCGGCGACCCGGAGGTCATCTCCATCCCGACCCCGGGCCAGCCGGTCGAGATCCCCGGCGTGCTCCGCATCACCATCGGTGAGAGCAAGGTCGTCAAGAAGCCGGGATTCATCTTCGCCCGTGCGCAGGCGCTCCTCATCGAGATCCTGGCGACGCACACGAAGGTCAAGGTCGCGCTCTCGCGGTCGCGGATGACGCGGGACGTCGTCAACTCGATCATGAGCGGCTACGCCGCCGGGTTCAAGGGCAAGATCCTCGACCCCGGGGACGACTCGATCGTCACCCTCGGCCGCACGCCCACCCGCCCGCTCCCGTGTGAGGGCACCAACGGCCAGGTGAAGACCACCCGCACGGTGGACCTCAACATCCCGTCCGCGCTCACGGTCGGCGCGGCGAACGCGAAGGTCTTCGGCACGCAGTTCGGTCGTCGCCGGGCCCGCGCCTGGACCGAGGCCTCGATCGCCGAGGTCAACCTGGGCGGCGGTGCGCTCGTCATCGAGGGCATCAAGGCTCGAGCCAACGTGATCCGGAAGCCCGGCACGCTGATCCGCAACACCAACGGCACGCACACCCTGACGATCACCGCTGACGGGGAGCCGCAGACGATCCCGCCGACCGGCGTCCTGGAGATCCCGGGCGTGGTGAAGATCGAGGAGAACGTCACGACCATGGTCCGTGGCGGCATCCAGGTGATCGCCCTGCAGCTCACCCTGCTCGACGGCACCGGTGCGGTCATCGACCTCGGCGTCGCCCGGACGCAGGTCAAGAAGGCCATCCTCTGAGGTAGGTCTGCTCCGACACGACGACGGCCGCTCCCCGCGAGGGGGGCGGCCTTCGTCGTTCCCCCGGACCCGGAATTTAGCCGGGTCGCTTGACCCGCTGACCGTCGCTTCGAACCATGTCTCTCGTTGAGGGTGTGGCGGCGGTCACCGCGACTGCTGTCGGACGGGCAACAGCAAGGTGGTCGGCGTGGAACGCAACCAGTCGGTGCGGGTCGGACTCGCGGCGGTGGCCGCAGCGGCAGTCGTAGCCACGGCGATCTCGGTTCCCGGGTTCGGCTCCGGCCGCTTGGGCGACCTGGCCGCGGCGTCCGAGCGCGACGCGCGCGACGGGGGCCTGTCCCACGTCGACCCGCCGGGCGCCGCGCCGCACCGCCACGACGACCCGCGCACCAAGAACGCCATCTCCCGCGCCGGCTTCGAGGAGGGGACGGTCGACCCGACGACGGCCGAGCAGCGGCTCGCCTCGGCGGCGTACGTCGAGCGCGAGCGGGCGCTGCCCGACCCGCGGCTGGTCCCGGTGCCGGCAGAGCCGGCGCACGCCGACGAACCGGCGACCCGCTACGAGATGGCCGGCGCGTGCTACACGCTGCAGGCGCCGTCCGGGGCCTACCTCGTCGCGAAGGGCACCTCCGTCTCGCTGGCCGAGGTGCCGGCGATCGAGGCCACGCCGCTGTTCTTCAAGGCGACCCGGCTCGGCGGCTACCTGCTGCACACGAGCGCCGGCGTGCTCGCCAGCAACGGCGGCACCATCGAGCTCGCCGCCGAGCCGAGCCCGGCGGCAGACTGGACGGTGCTGCGGGGCAACACCGGGCGGTTCACGTTCCGCGCCCTCAACGGCGACCGGCTGAGTGCGTCGGGTGACGACCTGGTCGGCGGCGACGTGGTGACCGCCTACCGGCTGCGGCTGGCGACCGACGACTGTGCTGCGTACCCGGAGGCCGAGGTCAACGTCAGCGGTGACCCGCACGGGGGCGTGACGTCCTACCAGGAGGTCCGCGGGTACGTCGACGCCCACAGCCACGGCATGGCCTTCGAGTTCCTGGGCGGCCAGGTGCACTGCGGGCGGCCGTGGCACTCGTACGGCGCGCCGTACGCCCTCGTCGACTGCCCCGACCACTCCCTGACCCAGGGCAACGGAGCGATCCTCGAGTCCTTCCTGTCGGGCGAGACGTCGCACGACCCGGTCGGCTGGCCGACGTTCAAGGACTGGCCGGCCCCCAACTCGCTGACCCACGAAGGCACCTACTTCCGGTGGATCGAGCGCGCCTGGCGCGGCGGGCAACGGCTCTTCGTCAACCTGCTGGTCGAGAACAACAAGATGTGCGAGCTCTACCCGCTGAAGCGGAACTCGTGCGACGACATGGACTCGATCCGCTTGCAGGCGGCCGACATGTACGAGTTCCAGGACTACGTCGACGCCCAGTTCGGTGGCCCCGGGAAGGGGTTCTACCGGATCGTCCGCACGCCGTTCGAGGCCCGGCAGGTCATCAACGCCGGGAAGATGGCCGTGGTGATGGGGATCGAGACCAGCATCCCGTTCGGGTGCACGGTCAAGATCGTGCTCGGCAAGGACCAGCCTGCCTGTGACGAGGCCGAGATCGACGCCAACCTCGACGAGATGCGCGCGCTCGGCGTGCGCCAGATGGAGCTGGTCAACAAGTTCGACAACGCGTTGTCCGGTGTCGCGGGCGACGAGGGTGAGGTCGGCCTGTTCGTCAACTCGGCCAACTTCCTCGAGACGGCGACGTTCTGGCAGATGGAGCACTGCGAGCCCGCGGACGGCGTGAGCCACGACAAGAACCAGACCCTGCTGCCGACGATGCCGGAGCAGGACGCGATCTTCGGCGCGATCGTGGACCTCTTCGGAGGTGCGGTGCAGCTGCCCGCGCTGCCGGTCTACGGCCCGCCGGCCCACTGCAACAAGCGGGGCCTGACCGACCTCGGGGCGCACCTGATCCGCGGCCTCGCCAAGCGGCAGATGATCTTCGACCCCGACCACATGAGCGTGAAGGCGCGACAGGCCTCGATGGACCTGATCGAGGAGCTCGACTACCCGGGCGTAATCTCCAGCCACTCCTGGTCGACGCCGGACACCTACCCGCGGATCTACCAGGCCGGCGGGTTCATCACGCCGTACGCCGGCGACTCGAGCGGCTTCGTCGACAAGTGGCGGGCCCACCTCGAGTGGGCCGATCCCCGCTACTACTGGGGTATCGGCTTCGGTGCCGACATCAACGGCCTCGGCGCGCAGGGTGACCCCCGCGGCGCGGACGTGCCCAACCCAGTCACCTATCCCTTCATCGGTCTCGGCGGCGTGGAGATCGACAAGCAGCGGGCGGGCGAGCGGGTCTGGGACATCAACGTGGACGGGGTCGCGCAGTACGGCCTCTATCCCGACTGGGTCGAGGACCTGGGGATGGTCGCCGACTCCCAGCACGACGGCGACGGCGGCCTGATCAAGGACGACATGGCACGCGGCACCGAGGCCTACCTGCAGATGTGGGAGCGGGCCGCCGGCATCGCACCCGACTCGTGCCGCAACCCGGAGCTGCGCAAGACGGTCGCCACCGTCCAGCGGCTGGTCGTCCCGGGCCTGACCACCACCCAGGTGATGCGCAGGGTGGGCCAGCCGTTCCGCCGCCTCGGCCAGACCTTCGGGGTGTGCGCCAGGACTGCCGACGACCCTCGGGTGATGGTCACCGTCGTCTTCGACCGGGCCGGGAAGGTGCTGCGCGTCAAGCCGTAGACCCGCCGACCGCGTCGGGGAGTGAGGCGATCCTCACTCCGCCGCAGAGGTTACCAGCGGGTAGGATCCGGTCGATGGTGCGCTCGAGAGGCGGGCGCGACCACGCTTCGGGCAGTAGCCCGGGACCTGGAGTCGGGACTCCGTAGTCTGACCCCGATTCCCCGGAACTTTGGAGTGACGACGTTGACCCTGACGCTGATCGTTGGCCTGCTGCTCAACGCGATCATCCTGCCGCTGGCGGCCAGGCGGGTGTGGTTCCTCTACCGCCTGGTGTCCCACGGCCAGCCGGCGCCGGACCGGCTCGAGAACGTCACCAAGCGCACCGGCAGCGCCATCTGGGACCAGCTGCGGGAGGTCCTCGGCCAGCGTCGGCTGCTGAAGTGGTCGATCCCCGGCATCGCGCACGCGTTCGTCATGTACGCGTTCCTGATCCTCGCCACCGTCTACATCGAGGCCTACGGCATCCTCCTGTCGCGCAACCCCGACTGGGCGATCCCGGTGATCGGCCACTGGGAGGTCATCGGCTTCGGCCAGGATCTGATCGGCGTCCTGTGCCTGGTGGGTCTCGCGATCTTCACGATGATCCGGCTCAGGAACGACCCCGAGAAGATCGGGCGGAAGTCGCGGTTCAAGGGGTCGCACCTCGGTGGCGCCTGGCTGACGCTGTTCATGATCTTCAACGTCATCTGGACGATGTTCCTGTTCCGCGGGGCCGCGTCGGCGGCCGACAACCTGCCGTACGACCGGGGCGCGTTCGTCTCGATCGGGCTCGGCAAGATCTTCGACGGCCTCAGCCACGACAGCCTCGAGTTGCTGGAGCACGTGGGCCTCCTGCTCCACATCGGCGTCATGCTGGTGTTCCTCATCCTGGTGCTCAACTCCAAGCACCTGCATATCTTCATCGCGCCGCTCAACGTCATGTTCAAGCGTCCCGACGCGGCGGATCGGGTCAGCGGCAGCACGGTCGCCCTCGGCGCGGTGAAGCCGATGATGAACGACGGCAAGCCGGTCACCCTCGACGACGTCGACGATCTCGACGAGGACGCCACCCTCGGCGTCGGATCGATCAACGACTTCTCGTGGAAGGGCGTCCTCGACTTCGCGTCGTGCACCGAGTGCGGTCGCTGCCAGTCGCAGTGCCCGGCCTGGAACACCGAGAAGCCGTTGTCTCCCAAGATGCTGATCATGAACCTGCGGGACCACGCGTTCAGCGCGGCGCCGTACAACCTGGCGCCGGAGGACAAGCGGGGGTCGCTGGACCCGGCCGTCGTCGCCGAGGCCGAGCGCCCGCTCGTGGGCGAGACCGAGGGCGTGGCGTGGGAGCCCAGCGGCGGCGCGATCATCGACACCGACGTGCTGTGGTCGTGCACCAACTGCGGCGCCTGCGTCAACCAGTGCCCGGTCGACATCGAGCACGTCGACCACATCACCGACATGCGCCGCTACCAGGTGCTCGTCGAGTCGAGCTTCCCGTCCGAGCTCAACGGTCTCTTCCGCGGTCTCGAGAACAACGGCAACCCGTGGAACATGTCGCCCCGCGGCCGGATGGACTGGGCCAAGGGCCTGGACTTCGACGTGAAGGTCGTCGGCGAGACCATCGAGTCGCTCGACGAGGTCGACTGGCTGTTCTGGGTCGGTTGCGCCGGCGCCTACGAGGACCGCGCCAAGAAGACCACCCGTGCCGTCGCGGAGCTGCTCGACCTGGCGGGCGTGTCCTTCGGCGTGCTCGGCAACGGCGAGACCTGCACCGGCGACTCCGCCCGCCGGGCCGGCAACGAGTTCGTGTTCCAGGGGCTCGCCCAGCAGAACATCGAGACGCTCAAGGACGCGAAGGCCAAGCAGGTCGTGTCCACGTGTCCGCACTGCATGAACACGCTCAAGAACGAGTACAAGGAGCTCGGCATCGAGCTCGAGGTCATCCACCACACCCAGCTCCTCAACCGGCTGGTGCGGGAAGGCAAGCTGACCCCGGTCGCGACCGGCGACGGTGCACACGAGCGCAAGATCACCTACCACGACCCGTGCTTCCTGGGCCGTCACAACCAGGTCTACACGCCACCGCGGGACCTGCTGCAGATCATGCCCGGTGCCGAGGTCGCCGAGATGGAGCGCAGCGGCGAGCGGTCGTTCTGCTGCGGCGCCGGCGGTGCCCGGATGTGGATGGAAGAGACCATCGGTGAGCGGATCAACGTCAACCGGACCAACGAGGCGATCGAGACCGGCGCCGACCAGATCGCGGTCGGCTGCCCGTTCTGCCGGGTGATGCTCGCCGATGGCCTCACCGAGGCCCAGGACTCCGGTCGCGCGCGGGAAGAGGTCGAGGTCCTCGACGTCGCGCAGATGCTGCTCGCGTCGGTCAAGGGCGAGGTCGCCACCAAGCTCAAGCCCGGTGAGGGCGCGAAGCCCGCGGCGGCAAAGGCCAAGAAGGCGGCTGAGGAAGAGCTCGACGATCCCGCTGCCGTCGGCCCGGCCGCGAAGGCGTCCGCGCCGGGCACCTCGCTCTTCGAGGACGCTCCTGTCGAGAAGACGGCGCAGGCCGAGCCGGCGCCGGACAAGAAGGGTTCCTCGTCGGGATCGCTCTTCGACGCGCCCGTGTCGGACGACAAGCCCGGCGGCGAGGAGCAGCCGGCGAAGGCCGACTCCTCCGGCGGGTCCCTCTTCGACGCGGCTCCGGCCGAGGAGTCCGAGCCGGCCAAGGACGGCCAGGGCGGCTCGCTGTTCGACGGAGGCGGATCGCTCTTCGACGCAGTGGACTCCGCGCCGGCCGAGCCGAAGTCCGAGCCCGAGAAGCCCGAACCCGCGCCGAAGGCCGAGCCGGCGCCGGCGCAGGCCGACCTGAGCGGCTCGCTCTTCGACGTGGTCGAGTCCGCCCCGCCGGAGGAGAAGCCGGCCGCGCAGACGAAACCGGCTCCGGCCGACGAGAAGCCCGCCGAGGAGGTGAAGCCGGCAGCGAAGGCGGAGCCCGCACCGGAGAAGGTGTCCGCTCCCGCCGAGCCTGCCCAGGCCGACCTGAGCGGCTCGCTCTTCGATATCGTCGAGTCTGCCCCCGAGCCCACGGCCCCTGCCGAGGAGGAGCCTGCCGCCGAGGAGGAGCCTGCCGCCGAGGAGGAGCCTGCCGCCGAGGAGGAGCCTGCCGCCGAGGAGAGGAAGCCGAAGCCCGCCCCGGCCGCGTCCTCCGGCGAGAAGAACGAGCCCCGCACCGACGTGGACATCTCCGGCTCGGGCTCCCTGTTCGACCTCTGACCGGATTTCGAAGGGCTAGCGGGTCCGGCCAGGTCGCACGAGCCCGTGGTCGAAGGCGAAGACCACGGCAGCGGCGCGGTCGCGCAGGTCGAGCTTGGTGAAGATGTGCCCGATGTGCGTCTTCACGGTGCCCTCGCCCAGGGTCAGCTCCGCCGCGATCTCGGTGTTGCTGAGCCCCTGGCCGATCAGCGCGAGCACCTCCCGTTCGCGTGGGGTGAGCAGGTCGGCCTCCGGACCGGGGCGCACCGGCGTCGGACCGTCGCGATAGGCGGAGAGGACTCGTCCGGTGACGGCCGGGTCGAGCCACGACTCACCGTGCGCGACGCGTCGGACGGCGCGCTGGAGGTCCTCCGCGGGTACGCCCTTGAGCAGGAAGCCCGCCGCGCCGGCGCGGAGCGCGCCGGCGAGGATCTCCTCGTCCTCGAACGTCGTGAGCACGAGCACGGGAGGCGCGTCGCCGGCCTCGCGCAGGAGACGGGTCGCAGCGACGCCGTCGACGCCGGGCATCCGGACGTCCATGACGACGACGTCCGGCGCCAGCTCCGCCACTGCCTCGACGACACCCGCGCCGCTGTCGAGCTCGCCGACGATCTCGAACCCGAACCGGGCGCGGAGGATCCCGCGCAGCCCGGTGCGCACCAGCTCCTGATCGTCGACGAGGAGCACCCTGATGCTCCCGTTCTCCTGGTCGGTCACGACGGCAGCACCGCCTCGACCAGCCAGCCCCGTTGCTCTGCGCCGGCCCGCAGTCGGCCGCCGACGCCTTCGGCGCGGTCGCGCATGCCCAGCAGCCCGTTGCCGAGGGGCGCGCTCGCGTCGACGTCGCCACCGTTGCGCACGGCGACGGTCGCCGTCCCGCTCTCCACGGTGACGGCGACGGTGACGCGCTCGCCCGGCGCGTGCTTGACCGCGTTGGTGAGCGCCTCCTGGACGATCCGGTAGGCGGCGAGACCGCGGGTCGGGCCGAGCTCCTCGAGGTCCCCTGTGACGGTCAGGTCGACCTCGGTGCCGGCGCTGCGGAACGAGTCGACGAGCCTGCCGATGTCGGTCGCCACCGGGAGCGGGGCCCGCTCACCCGGGGCGTCCGTCCGCATCAGCCCCACCGTCGCGCGGACCTCCTCCAGGCTGGAGCGCGACAGTCGCTCGGCCTCGGCCAGCGCCCGTCGGGCCTCGTCCGGGTCCTCGTCGAGCGCGAGCCGGGCACCGCTGATGTGGAGCAGCGAGACGGTCAGCGCGTGGCCGATGACGTCGTGCATCTCACCGGCGATCCGGGTCCGCTCCTCCGCCCGGCTGCGCTCGGCCAGCTGGTGCTGGGCCGCCTCGAGCTGCCTGACCGTCTCCCGCAGCCGGCGGGCGAAGATGCACGCGACGAGCGTGAACGCCGTACCGGTGATCCAGGCCGCCCAGCCTGGCTCCTCGGTCTGCTGCGCCCATTCGGAGACCAGCGTCAGCCCGAGCACGCCGCCGACGGTGAGGGTGGCCGGCAGCGTCGACACCAGCGCCACCCAGCCCGCTGCGACGCAGAAGCCCATCCAGACCAGGTTGGCCGAGTTGCCGTGGCCGATCGCGACCAGTCCGGCGGCCGCGACCAGCAACGGGACGGCGAGTCGCCACTCGACGAGTCCGCGCCACGCGGTCGCGGCTGCGATGGCGGTGACGGAAGCGGCCAGGACGAGCCCGACCGGGAGCGAGCGGTGACCCATCACCGCACCGACCACGGCGAACAGCGCGAGCATCGTAGGAGCGATGACTCGCGCTGCCCGATCCGCCATGGGCATGAGCCTAGGCGCTCTCAGAGTGCCGTCCGCCGGGCGGCGAGCGCGGTCGCCACGATCGCGATGACGGTGATGGTGATCAGTGGTCCGGTGCCATTGCTGATCCCGAGCCACGGCTCGCGGATGGCGTCGGTCGCGAGGGCCAGGGGCAGCCGTTCGGCGATCTCCCGCAGCGGCTCCGACATCACCGCCGGCGGCGGGCCGCCGACGCCGAGCAGGAACGAGGGGAAGAAGAGCATCAGGCCGACCGACTGCGCGGCTCGCGCGGACGGCAGCACGGACCCGAGCAGCACGCCGATGCTGATGAAGGCGACGGAGCCGGCCACGATGCCCGCGGCGACGCGCAGCGGGTCCTCGACGTCGGGGATGCCGTAGACGGGCGCGGCGATGGCGAGGAGCAGCGGACCGGCGATCGCGATCGCACCCAGCCCGATTGCGAGCTCGGCGAGGGCGAAGGACCAGCGCGGGAAGCCCGACGCCGCGAACCTTCGCAGGACGCCGCGCTCGCGGTAGGACGCCATGTGCACCGGCAGCATGATCAGCCCGGTGGAGCCGATGACGACGGTGAAGTACGACGCGACGTACCAGTGCGACGGGTTGACCGGGAACGCCTCGTCCGGCTCGGTCCCGAAGACGCCGCCGATGATGAGCATCGAGATCACCGGGAACGCGAGGACGAAGGTGAAGGTGATCGTGTCGCGGGTGAGCAGGCGCAGCTCGGTGACGAGCAGTCGCCGGGTGGTCGAGGGATGACGGCGGGTCCGCGGTGCCGGCCGGGCGTCCGTGGTGGTCGGGGCGAGGGTGTCCGTGGCAGTCATCACGCCACTCCTTCCTTGTCGGTCGGGGAGTCGAGGAGGGTGAGCAGGGCCGACTCGAGGTCGGGCACGTCGACGCGCAGGTCGGGCGGGATGGTCCGCCCGCTCTCCACCAGCCAGGCCCCCACGTGGGCGATCGCCCGGCGATCGCCGCGGATCGCGACCTGCCCGCGGTCGCGGGTCACGCCGGTGACGCCCGGCAGCCGGTTCAGCGACTGCAGCGCGTCGGCCGTGGTGTGGAGGTCGGTGTCGGACAGCGCGAACCGCACCGTCACCTCGCGGGCGTGCCGGGCGACCAGCTCCGCGGGCGTGCCCTGGTCCATCACCCGGCCGTCGCGCATCGCCACGACCCGCTCGCAGAGGGCTTCCGCCTCGTCGAGCTCGTGCGTCACCAGCAGGACGGTGGTGCCGGCGTCGCGCAGCTGCGCCACCGCCGTCCAGACCTCGCGTCGGGCGGCCGGGTCGAGGCCCTGGGTCAGCTCGTCGAGGATCACCAGCCGCGGGCGGTTGAGCAGCGCCAGCACGAGGAACAGCCGTTGCCGCTCGCCGCCGCTCAGCCCGGCGTACGGCGACCGGCGCTTGTCATCGAGCCCGAACTGCTCCAGCAGCGCGCCCGCACCGGTGGCCCGCGGCCCGGCGAAGAGCGCGACGGCCTCGCCGACCCGCAGCCGGTCCGGTAGTCCGGAGCTCTGCAACTGGCTGCCGATCTGCGGCCGCAGGCGGTCGGCGTCGTGGAAGGGATCGAGGCCCAGCACGCGCAGCTCGCCGGCGTCGGGCCGTCGCAGACCCTGGAGGCACTCGACGGTGGTGGTCTTGCCGGCGCCGTTGGCGCCGATGAGGCCGAGCACCTCGCCGGCGTGGACGTCGAGGTCGAGGCGATCGACGACGGTCCGGTCGCCGTACGCCTTGGTGAGCCCGCGGACCGTGACGACGGGGTCGCCGGGGTCGACGGGGTGGAATTCGGTGATGGTCATGCGTCCATCACACCGGCGGCGGGTCTCGCCGCACATCGACCTCAGGTCAGATCCCCGACTCTGTCCGAGGGGAGAGGGCCGGAAGGAGCGCCGATGCCAGGCTGGCTACGCAGAGGCCAGTTGCCCTGCACATCATCGGCGCCGATCCGATCGACCCGCTTGATCGATCCCCGCCGATCACTCTCGAGGCACCGCGGACACGGCGCCGGCGCTCCCGCCCACCCTCGGATCTGCAGAAGCCGACCGACCTTCGACGCCGTCGAGCAGGCACGCCCGAAGACCTGGCCGTAGCCGAGCCGGACGGTGTGCTCTCGTTCGAGCGCCGCGTCGAGGTCCCGCTCGAGGTCGATGTCCCGCGCCCGCGTCGAGTCATGGTTCAGGCGCCCGTCGAGCTCGACGATCTGGACCCAGGGCGGTCGATCCTCGCCGTACCGCACGTCTCGGAACATCCGCCGTCCGGTCGGCGATGTCGGTTCCGCTTGACGTTGCCCGCGAGGCAGACCGTGCGGGCGCTCGACCCGGGTGAGGTAGCCGTGCTCGAGGACCGAGCATGTGCCGTCAGCGACGTCTCGCAGGACCGCGTCGAGCCACTGTCGTCGGCGGACGCGCGACAGAACTCCGAGCTGGGCTCGGAGCCGGGCGGCCGTCGTACGGCGTGCTCCGCACGCGTCCGCCAGCACCGCGATGGCATCGAGCTCGTCCCGCGCTCGGTCTGCGAGATCGATGACCGCAGCGTCGTACCGCAATCGTGGCGGAGAGAGGTTCTGCTGGATCGCGTCCTCGAACCGACGCGAGCTGCGGACGCGGACGCCATCCGGCTCCACGGGGTGTCGACCGTGCGCGACGACGATCTCGATCGGGCGGGAGTCATCAGCGCCGCGGCGGCCAGGACCCTCATTTGCGCGGAGAGCCGAGCGCCCATCGAGGGCCGCCGGCCAGCATGCGAGCACGGCCGCCCAGGCCCGCTGGCTCCACGTCAACGACCCGGTGTGGTCGACGTACACGCCGGCATGCACGGGGACCCACTCCCGACGCCGTACCTTGCGCGCCACATGGGTGGGTGTGAGGCCCGCGGCAAGGACCTGGCGGCGGGCGATCACGCCATCCTGGAGTGCAAGCAGCGCTTCGATCTCGTCCATCCCGCAGCAGATGCCCGGGCGTGGACAGGCGCCACACCTGCGAATCCCCGACCTGTGGACAGCGTCATCGGCGCCGATCCGATCAACCTGCTTGATCCGATCCCCGCCGATGTCCGGTAGGAATAGCGCGTGACCGACGACATTGCGAGCCTCGCCGAGGAGTACCAGCAGTTCCGCTACCGCCAGAACCCCCTGTGGGCCCACATGTCGGGGGAGTACTCCGTCGCGGGGTCCTACACCGACGTGAGCGCCGCGGGCGAGGAGGCGGCCGTCGCGGAGGCGCGCCAGTTCGCCGAACGGGCGGAGGCGATCGACGATGACGGGCTCGAGGAGCAGGAGCGGCTGTCGCGGGCGATGCTGGTGTGGGACGCGACGTCGACGGCGGAGCTCGGCGCGCTCCGCTCCGCCGAGTACGGCGCCAACCCCATCTTCGGGGCGCAGGCGTCGCTCGGGATGTACCTGCCGAAGCTGTCGATCCCGACGCCGGAGGTGGCGGACGCGATGGTCGACAAGCTGCGCGCCGTGGCGACGTACTTCTCCGACCTCGCGGACCGACACCGTGACGGCGTCGCGGCCGGCCGGACCCCGGCGGCGTTCGCTGCCGCGGACACGATCCAGCAGCTCGACGAGTGGCTCACCACGCCGCTGGAGGAGGACCGGCTGCTCGGCATCGCGGCCACCCCCGACGGCGTCGACCGCGACGCGCTGGTCGCGAGCCTGCAGAAGGTGGTCGAGGACGACGTCCGCCCCGCGCTGGCGACGTACCGCGCCGTGCTCCACAACGAGGTGATGCCGGTCGCCCGCGAGGACGAGCAGGTCGGGCTGCTGCACGTGCCCGGCGGTGAGGAGGCGTACGCAACGCTCACCCGCTACTACACGACCACCGACCTGACACCGCAGGAGATCCACGAGATCGGGCTCGAGCAGGTGGCCGAGCTGGAGCGGCAGTACGCCGAGCTCGGGCCTGCGGTCGTCGGCACCGATGACGTGCCCGCCATCCTGGCGGCGCTGCGCGACGACCCTGCGCTGCACCACACCAGCGCCGACGACATCGTCGAGGCGTCGAAGGCCGCGATGGCCAAGGCGCGGGGCGTGATGGGCGACTGGTTCGGCCGGCTGCCGCAGTCCGACTGCGAGGTCGAGCCGACCACGAGCGGTGCGATCGCCTACTACTTCCGGCCCGCGATGGACGGCAGCCGGGGCGGGGTCTTCTTCATGAACGTCTCGGACCCCGAGGGATGGGGCCGCTACGAGATCGAGTCCACCTCCTACCACGAGGGCATCCCCGGGCATCACCTCCAGATCGCGATCGCGCAGGAGCTCGAGGATCTCCCCGACTTCCGCAAGACCGCGTTCGTCACGGCCTACAGCGAGGGCTGGGGCCTCTACACGGAGCGGCTGGCCGACGAGATGGGCCTCTACGGCTCACCGCTCGACCGGATGGGCATGCTGGCCGCCGACTCGATGCGCGCCTGCCGGCTCGTCGTCGACACCGGGATGCACGCGCTGGGCTGGACCCGGCAGCAGGCGATCGACTACCTGCTGGCCAACTCGGAGAAGTCCGTGGGCCACGCCACCGCCGAGATCGACCGGTACGCCGTGACCCCAGGGCAGGCGCTCTCCTACATGATCGGCCGGCTCGAGATGCTCCGGATCCGCGACGCCGCTCAACAGCGCCAGGGCGAGCGGTTCGACATCAAGGCCTTCCACGACGCCGTGCTCGGCTCAGGGGCGCTGCCCCTCTCCGTGCTGGCCGACCACGTCGCGAGGCGCCTCACCTGACGGTACGGCGGCTATGAGCTGCTGCTCGCCTTCCCGCCCTTGCGCCCGGCCTTCTTCTTCTGGGCGGTGGTGCCGCCCTGGCTGCTGTTGCCGCCCTTGCCGGACTGCTGACCGCCGTGCTTGGAGGAGTCCTTGGCGTTGGCGATCTTCGCGGCACGCTGCTTCGACATGCCCTTGTCCTTCAACGCCTCGTACCGCTTCTCGTTCTTGACGTTCGCCGACTTGCTGGGCATCACTGCCTCCTCGGGTGGTTCCGTTCACCGGTCCGGTACCCAGGTGGCGCGCGGGCATGTGCCCCAGCACACCCCCCGACGCAGGGACCAAGAGATCGGTTTGGGGTAATGGGTGCATGCGACGTCGGGCGAGCGTCCTGGCGCGTAGGGAGGGTGCTTGATCGTGGTGGAGACCTGGCCCGGGTCGGCGTACCCGCTCGGCGCGACGTTCGATGGCAGCGGCACCAATTTCGCCCTGTTCAGCGAGGTCGCCGAGCGGGTCGAGCTGTGCCTGGTGGACGTGGACGACTCCGGCCGACGGACGGAGGCGCGGGTCGACCTCACCGAGGTCGACGCCTACGTCTGGCACGGCTACCTGCCCGAGGTCCAGCCCGGCCAGTGCTACGGCTACCGGGTGCACGGCCCGTGGGACCCCGCGCAGGGCCTGCGCTGCAATCCGAACAAGCTGCTGCTCGACCCCTACGCGAAGGCGACCCGCGGTGAGATCGACTGGGACCAGTCCCTGTTCGGCTACGACTTCGACGAGCCCGGCAGCCGCAACGACGCCGACTCCCTCGACCGCACCATGCTCGGCGTGGTGATCAATCCCTACTTCGACTGGGAGGGCGACCGGACCCTGCGCACGCCGTACGCCGAGACGGTGATCTACGAGGCGCACGTCAAGGGGATGACGGCGACCCACCCCGACGTGCCCGAGAACCTGCGGGGGACGTACGCCGGCCTCGTGCAGGAGCCCGTCATCGAGCACCTGCAGAAGCTCGGCGTCACCGCGATCGAGCTGATGCCGGTGCACCAGTTCGTGCACGACGACGTGCTGCTGAAGCGAGGCCTGCGCAACTACTGGGGCTACAACACCATCGGGTTCTTCGCGCCGCACGACGGGTACGCCGGCCACGTCGGCGTGCCCGGTCAGCAGGTCCAGGAGTTCAAGTCGATGGTGAAGTCCTTCCACCAGGCCGGCATCGAGGTGATCCTCGACGTCGTCTACAACCACACCGCGGAGGGCAACCACCTCGGCCCGACCCTGAGCTTCAAGGGCATCGACAACCCCGCGTACTACCGCCTCGTCGACGACGACCGCCAGTACTACATGGACTACACGGGCACCGGGAACTCCCTCAACGCCGGCAGCCCCCACTCGCTCCAGCTGATCATGGACTCGCTGCGCTACTGGGTGACCGAGATGCACGTCGACGGCTTCCGGTTCGACCTCGCCTCGGCTCTGGCCCGGGAGTTCTACGACGTCGACCGGCTCTCGACGTTCTTCGAGCTGGTGCAGCAGGACCCCGTGGTCAGCCAGGTGAAGCTGATCGCCGAGCCGTGGGACGTCGGCCCTGGCGGCTACCAGGTCGGCAACTTCCCGCCGCAGTGGACCGAGTGGAACGGCGCCTACCGCGACACGGTCCGCGACTTCTGGCGCGGCGAGCCCAACCTGGGTGAGTTCGCCAGCCGGCTGGCCGGCTCGTCCGACCTCTACGAGCACTCCGGTCGCCGTCCGGTGGCGAGCATCAACTTCGTCACCGCCCACGACGGCTTCACCCTGCGGGACCTGGTGTCCTACGAGCACAAGCACAACGAGGCCAACGGCGAGGACGGCCGCGACGGCGCCGACGACAACCGGTCCTGGAACCACGGCGTCGAGGGCCCGACCGACAAGGACGACGTCAACAGCGCCCGCGCCCGCGACCAGCGCAACCTGCTCGCCACCCTGCTGCTCAGCCAAGGGGTCCCGATGGTGCTGCACGGCGACGAGCTCGGCCGCACCCAGGAGGGCAACAACAACACCTACGCGCAGGACTCATCGCTGAGCTGGATCGACTGGGACCGCGTCGACTCCCCTCTCAACGAGTTCGTCGCCGAGCTCACCCGGCTGCGGCACGAGCACCCGTCCCTGCGACGCCAGCGGTTCTTCACCGGCAAGTCCGTCCGCACCGGCGAGGGGGAGCGCCTCAACGACATCGTCTGGCTGCACCCGGACGGACGGCCGATGGTGGACGGGGACTGGACCGGCGGCCAGCGCGCGCTCGGCATGTACCTGAACGGCGACGGGATCGCCGGTCGCGACCGGCGCGGCCAGCCGATCAAGGACGACCACTTCCTGATCCTCTTCAACGGCGGTGACGCCGTGTCCCTGACGTTGCCGGATGCTGAGTACGCCGCCAGCTGGCAGGTCGTGCTCGACACGACCGGCGAGTGCGACACCGACCAGGCGCTCGCCGCCGGCACCACGTTCGACCTCCCGTACCGAAGCGTCGTCGTGCTGCGGCAGTGGCACGCGCAGCCCGCCGCGGTCGACGTCAGCCCGGCCGCGTCCGTGGCATCCATGACGGCCGACGCATGACCTCGGTGCCGAGCAGCACCTACCGGCTGCAGATCACCGAGGACTTCGACCTGGACGCCGCGCTCGCGGTGCTGCCGTACCTGGACGAGCTCGGGGTGGGCTGGCTCTACCTGTCCCCGCTGCTCGAGGCACACCCCGGCAGCACGCACGGTTACGACGTCGTCGACCCGGGCCGGATCGATCCCGCCCGCGGCGGACCGGAGGCTCTCGAGCGACTGTCGGCGGAGGCGCACCGGCGCGGCATCGGCATCGTCGTCGACATCGTGCCCAACCACGTCGGGATTCAGAGCCCGGCGACCAACGGGTGGTGGTGGGACCTCCTGCAGCACGGCCGCGACTCGCGGTTCGCGACGTTCTTCGACGTCGACTGGGCGGCCGGTGGCGGCAAGGTGCTGGTCCCGGTGGTCGGCGACGACGACCTGGCGGAACCGAACGGCCCGATCGGCAACCTGCACGTCATCGACGGCATGCTCGGCTACCACGACCACCGGTTCCCCCTGGCGCCCGGCAGCGACGGCGACACCGACGACCCCCGGGTCGTCCACGACCGCCAGCACTACCGGCTGGTGGGCTGGCGGGCGGCCGACCAGCACCTCAACTACCGACGGTTCTTCGCGGTCAACACCCTCGCCGGCGTACGCATCGAGGACCGCGACGTCTTCGAGGCGACCCACGCGGAGATCGGCCGCTGGTTCCGCGAGGGCCTCGTCGACGGCCTGCGGGTCGACCACCCGGACGGCCTGCGCCACCCGGCGGCGTACCTCGACGACCTGGCCGGACTCACGGGCTCGGCCTGGGTGGTGGTCGAGAAGATCCTCGAGCCGGGGGAGGAGCTCCCGCAGCGCTGGCAGACCGCGGGCACGACGGGTTACGACGCGCTGGCGCTCATCGACCGGGCGCTGGTCGATCCCGCCGGCGAGACGGCGCTCGGTGACCTGGACGACCGGCTGCGCGGCGGCGTGCCACCCTGGCCGGAGCTCGTCCGCGACAACAAGCGGCAGGTCACGGAGACGATCCTCAACGCGGAGGTACGCCGCATCGCCCGTGAGCTGGCGCGCGAGCTCGACATCGAGCCCGCCCAGGCGTGGCGGGCCGATGTCGAAGGGGCGCTGGTCGAGCTGTTCGCGGCGTTCCCCGTCTATCGGAGCTACCTGCCCGACGGGCACGAGGTCCTGACAGGTGCGGCCGATGTGGTGCGCCGGGACCGGCCCGACCTGGGCACGGCACTCGACCAGGTGCTGCCGCTGCTGGAGGACCGGGTGCGGGCCCCGTCGCTGCGGTTCCAGCAGACCAGCGGCATGGTGATGGCCAAGGGTGTCGAGGACCGCGCGTTCTACCGGTGGAGCCGGCTGACCTCGCTCAACGAGGTCGGCGCCGACCCCGACCACTTCGCGCTGGCGCCGGTCGACTTCCACGCGGCGATGGCGCGCCGGCAGGAGCGCACACCGGCGGCGATGACCACGCTCAGCACGCACGACACCAAGCGGAGCGAGGACGTCCGCGCCCGGATCGCGGTGCTCGCGGAAGACCCGGCGTGGTGGTCGGAGACCGTCGAGGCACTGCTCGCCGTGGCGCCGGCGCCGGACCCCGGGTTCGCCAACCTGCTTTGGCAGGCCGCGCTCGGTGCCTGGCCGCTCTCGCGCGACCGGCTGCACGCCTACGCCGAGAAGGCGATGCGGGAGGCCGGCGACCGGACGTCGTGGACCGATCCCGACCCGACGTACGAGAAGGCCGTGCACGCCCTGGTCGACGCTGCGTACGACGACACCGCCGTGCGGTCGATCGTCGAGGCCGCCGCGGAGCGGCTGGCCGGCCCGGGGTGGAGCAACGCGCTCTCGGCCAAGGTGCTGAGCCTCACGATCCCCGGCGTCCCCGACGTCTACCAGGGCAGCGAGCTGTGGGAGCGGAGCCTGGTCGACCCGGACAACCGCCGGCCCGTCGACTTCGAGCTCCGCGCGTCCCTGTTGTCGGACGCGATCCCACCCGCGCGACCGACGGGCCTCGACGACCCGGGGCTGGCCAAGCTGCACGTCGTCCGCCATGCACTGCGGCTACGGCGCGACCGTCCCGACCTCTTCGGCGGCTACACCCCGGTGCCGGCGACCGGCTCCGCCGCGGGGCACGTGCTCGCGTTCGACCGTGGTGGCGCGGTCGCGGTCGTGACCCGGCTGCCCCTCGGGCTCGCCGCCGCGGGCGGCTGGGGCGACACCCGGCTCGAGCCGCCGGCGGGACGGTGGCTGGACGTCTTGACCAATCGCCCTGCCGATGCCGCCGTCGCCGGGCTGCTCGACACCCTGCCGGTGGCGCTGCTGGTGAGGGAGGAAGCATGACCTTCGAGGTGTGGGCGCCGCGCGCGTCGCGGGTCCGGCTCAGCCTCGGCGACGAGGTCCTGCCGATGAGTCCGTCGGAGGGTGGCTGGTGGGCGCCGGCGGCCGAGCTCAGCGACCTTCCGGACGGGACCGTCTACGGCTACCTGCTCGACGACGACGAGAAGCCGTTGCCCGACCCGCGCACGCGGCGCCAGCCGGACGGGGTGCACGAGCGGTCAGCGGTGTTCTACCCCGGCGACTTCGCCTGGACCGACCAGGCGTGGACCGGCCGCCAGCTCGCCGGTGCGACCATCTACGAGCTGCACGTCGGGACGTTCACCCCGGAGGGCACCCTCGACGGCGTCGCCGAGAAGCTGGACCACCTGGCCTCGCTCGGCGTCGGCTTCGTCGAGCTGATGCCGGTCAACGCGTTCAACGGCACGTGCAACTGGGGCTACGACGGCGTGCTGTGGTCCGCCGTGCACGAGCAGTACGGCGGACCCGCTGCCTATCAGCGACTCGTCGACGCCTGCCACCGCGCCGGCATCGGCGTCATCCAGGACGTCGTCTACAACCACTTCGGCCCGTCCGGCAACTACCTGCCCCGCTTCGGCCCGTACCTCAAGGGCGGCCGCAACACCTGGGGCGACCTGGTCAACCTCGACGGTGACGGCTCCGCCGAGGTGCGGCGCTACATCCTCGACAACGCGCTGATGTGGCTGCGCGACTACCACGTCGACGGCCTCCGCCTCGACGCGGTGCACGCGCTGGCGGACGAGTCCGACACCCACCTGCTGGAGGAGCTGGCGAAGGAGGTCGAGTCGCTGTCGGCGCACCTCAACCGGCCGCTGACGCTGATCGCCGAGTCGGACCTCAACGACAGCCGGATGGTGACGCCGCGTGAGGGTGGCGGCTACGGACTCGACGCCCAGTGGAGCGACGACTTCCACCACGCGGTGCACGTCGCGCTGACGGGCGAGACCGCCGGCTACTACGCCGACTTCGCCCCGCTGGGCTCTCTGGCGAAGGTGCTCAACGACGGCTTCTTCCACGACGGCACGTACTCCAGCTTCCGCGGCCGTGAGCACGGCCGGCCGGTGGACACCGACCCGATGCCCACCTGGCGGCTCGTGGTGTGCGCGCAGAACCACGACCAGATCGGCAACCGCGCGCGGGGTGACCGCACCGCGGAGCATCTCGATCCGAGCCGGCTCCTTTGCGCGGCCCTGCTGACCCTCGGGTCGCCCTTCACCCCGATGCTCTTCCAGGGCGAGGAGTGGGCGGCCAGCACGCCGTTCGCGTTCTTCACCTCCCATCCGGAGCCGGAGCTCGCGAGCGCCACCGCCGAGGGCCGGCTCGCCGAGTTCGAGCGGATGGGCTGGGACCCGGACCAGGTCCTCGACCCCCAGGACCCAGCGACCTTCGAGTCCAGCGTCCTGCGGTGGGAGGAGTCCTCGGCCGGGCACCACGCGCAGGTGCTCGCCGGCTACCAGCGCCTGGCCGCGCTGCGCCGCGAGCACCCCGAGCTGACCGACCCGAGCTTCGGCCGGGCCACCGTCGACGAGGACCGTCGCCGGCTCACGCTGGAGCGGGGTCGGCTGGCGATCCACCTCAACGTCGGCGAGGAGGAGTGGGAGATCGAGACATCGGAGGTGCTTTTCAGCACGACGGCCGCGGTGTCCGCTGACCCGGCGGCGACGACGGTCCGCCTCCCGTCCGGAACGGCTGTCCTGTCACGCGCGCCGACCACGTCGCGTCGTCCTGTCACTGGATGACGGACTGCAGGAGCATGCGCGACAGCCATTTCTCGTAACGCTCGGGGGACCATCCGTAGTCGCCGATCAGCATGTCGGCCACGTGGGGACTGTAGAGGACGTAGAGCGTCGCCTCGGCCTCCTCCTGAGTCGTTCGCAGCCCGTCGGCACCGGCGAGCATGGCGGCCGCGGTGACCATCTCCTCACGTCGGGCCATCTTGACCGCATGCATCATGGCTGCCAGCTCGGGATCGGAGGCCGCGGCCTCTGCCGTCACCCGCAGTATCGGCGCAACGCGTTCCATGATCGAGCGGGCCAACGCGGCGTCCAACTCTGCCCGACGGCGGGGGTCGGGCTCGGCGGCGACGGCCTGAGCCTCTGGGCGGTTTGTCATCTCCACGGGTTCGTCCGCGCCGGCGATCGTGCTCTCGATCAGTTGTCGCAGCAGCTCGCGCTTGTTGCCGAACACGGCGTACACCGTCTGGACCGCGACGCCCGCTCGCTCGGCGATCGCCTGGATCGTCGTGGCGGTGTAGCCGGTGGTGACGAACAGATCGCGGGCTGCGTCGAGGATCGACCGGCGGGTCGCGCGGGCCTGGGCGTCGCGCTTGGCGGAGGAGTACGACCTCTTGACAGTCACATCAATAGAGTAGCACTATAATGAATAGAGTCATCCTCTAGCGAACGGACAAGACCATGGCTTACGCAACACTGATGGAGTTCGACGTCGACTTCGACACCCACGTCAAGCTCAGCGAGGCGATGGGTGACGCCCCGATCAAGGGGCTCATCCTCCACGCAGGGGGTCCCAGCGAACGCGGTGTCCACAGCCTCGACGTGTGGGAGAGCAAGGAGGACTCAGCGCGGTTCTTCGCCGAACGGATGGTGCCGGTGCTGCAGCAGCTGGGCATCGAGGGCGGGCCGCCGCTCAGCGTCCAGGAGTTCGAGATGCCCTTGCTGCAGCGGGGGTGAAGCTCGCCGCGGCTGCGCGGAACCATAACGGCCGGCTCGCCGGTCTCTAGGGTGACCCGGAGACCAGGAGCCCTGCCGATCAACATGGACTTCACGACGTACGTCGCAGCGCGCCGCACCCGCCTGGTGCGGACCGCGGTGCTGCTCGGTTGCCCGCGGGCGGACGCGGAGGACGTCGTCCAGACCGCGCTGCTGAAGTGCTACCGCTCCTGGCGCCGGGTCGTCCGCGCCGACCACCCCGATGCCTACGTGCACCGGGTGCTGGTCACCACGCTCGCCGACGCCCGCGCCCGGCGCTGGCACGGCGAGCTCCCGACCGAGACCCTGCCCGAAGCCGACCACGACAGCGACGCTGATGGTTGGGCGGTCGGCATCGCCGTACGACGGGCGCTCGCCGAGCTCTCGCCCGAGCACCGCGAGGTGCTGGTCCTCCGGTTCTACGCCGACCTCTCCGAGCGCGACACCGCCGCCGCGCTCGGCGTCGCACCCGGCACGGTCAAGTCCCGCACGTCCCGTGCGCTCGCCGCGCTCGCCCCACACGTGGAGGCCCCCCGATGACGACAGAGCCCACTGAAGACTTCACCGACGACCAGGCCCGCCGACTGCTTTCGAAGGCCGCCGCCACCATCGACGTCGACGAGACCGCGCCGATGACGCTGACCGGCCTGCCCGAGCCGCGGCCGCGCCGGTGGCCGGTGCTGGCCGCGGCGGCTGCCGTGGTGCTCGCGATCGGCGCCGGCTACCTGGTGGCGCAACAGCTCGGTGACGACCCGCAGCCTGCTCCTGTGGTCGACAAGACCGATGCTGCCGACCGGGAGCCGGTCGAGCAGGAGCACGTCTACACCGACGACCAGATGCCGTCGCTGCTCGGCTACACCGAGGACGAGGCCACCGAGCTCATCCACTCGCGCGGCAACCCCCTCCGCATCAGAGCGGAGTACAGCTGCGAGCTTCCGAAGGGCTACGTCATCGGGACCGACCCGGGCCCGGGGTCACCGCTCGCTCCTAACGACGAGGTGGAGATCCGGGTGATCGCTGGCATCCTCCGCGAAGCGCGGTGTTTTCCAGCTGGGCAGGGTGTGTGGGACCTGGTCAGGTTCGCCCGCGGGCTCGGCCCGGCGCCCCCCTTCCCGGACGAGGTGAGCATCGCCGTCGGAGAGGGCGAGTTCGTCACGCTCACCGCGGAAGAGGCGGCAGACCCGGCGAACTGGGTGCTCTGCGACAACGGCGAGTGCCACTCGCCGCTCGCCGCGCTCGAGCAGGTGCTGACGGCACCGGAGGAGAGAGACGACGGGTACTTTGCCTCCACCTTCCTGGTCGTCACCGACGACCTTCCGGTCCTCGAGGGTCCGGAACCGGTCTGCCTGACGCAGGACCCGATGGGCACGCTCGTTGCCGACAAGGTTCACAGCGCGACCTACGTCTACGTCGACTCTCCCTTCGACGGCGCTCGGCTGTGCCCTCCGCCGCCGGTGATCCAGATCGACTGGACGGAGGACCAGAGAATCGCATCAGTGCGGCTGCGGCTGGCCGTCGAGGCGGAGACCATCGACGAGGAGACGCTGGCGGGGAGCCTGGAGCGCCTGTCGTCGGCGACCCGGTTCGTCGCCTGGGCTCGCGGTGAGGGTCGGGCCCCGGAGTTCGCGGGACGGGTGCGAGTGATGTTCTTCGGCGGCGGAGCGTTCGGACACCCTGGTTGGACCGACGACCCGGAGAGCCGGTCGTCCTACGCCGGCTGCTCCGGCCCCGGCTTCCCCGACTGCGCCCTCGACCCGGTTGCGCTGCTGGTCCGCCATCACGGGCGGGTCGTGGCGACGGAGGGCCGCTCGACCTGTGCGGACGGAGGGGAGGTGCCGGCGCGTTTCGGCGAGGCCGAGGCCGACGTGGTCCGTCTCGAGGAGCCGGAGCCGGCCAGCTGCCGGAATGCCTGGGCGATCGAGCTCTGGATCGACGAGGACGGCGTCATCTACGGGGTCAACCAGGCGGGTTCCGGCCCAGGGTGACGCAGCTTTTCGTCATTGTGACGCCACTATGGCTTGACATGACATCACAATGATGTCAGTGTGATGCACATGGACATCACCCCCTACGTCGAGAACCTCCGCCGCGACCTCATCGCAGCGGCGGACAGCGCGGGAGAGGAGGCGCGGCAGACCGCCGAGCGCCTTGGCTACGCGCTCGACCCCTCCGCTCGCCTCGCCCTGATGGAGGCGATCAGCCAGGCCGCGTCCGAGATCACCGCCGCGATGCCGACCGGCAGCGTCGACGTACGTCTCGACGGCCGCGACCTCGACTTCGTCGTCCAGGCCCCGCAGGCCACCGCCCCGGCGCCGCCGCTGCCGCCGCCCCCGCCGGCTCCGCCGGTGCCGGGCGAGGCGGCGATCGAGGAGGGGCTGGCGCGGATCACGCTGCGGATCCCCGACTCCGTCAAGACCAAGGCCGAGGACGCCGCGGCCGCCGCCGGCCAGTCGCTCAACACCTGGCTGGTCAACCTGGTCCGCGCCGCCACCAACGACCGCGCCATCCATGTCGACGTCGACCTGTCCAGCCTGCCTTTCGGTGGCGACTTCCCCTTCGGGAAGCGCGGCAACCGCCGCGTCACCGGCTGGATCTGACACCCATCCCCTACCGATCCTGGAGATCGCCATGCCCGAACACCGTTTCGACACCCCCGAACCCGTCCAGCTCTACGTCGAGAACGGCAGTGGCCACATCGACGTGACCGCCGCCGACGTCACCGAGACCGAGGTACGGATCGAGGGCCGGCACGCCGACCAGGTCGAGGTCGTCCACGACCGCGGCCAGGTCAGCGTCATCGCACCCAAGAGCCGTGGTCTCTTCGGCGACCAGAAGCTCGCGATGGACATCGTCGTGCCGAGCGACAGCAGCGTCGTCCTCAAGAGCGGCAGCGCCGACGTCCGCGTCTCCGGCACGGTGGCGACCGCCAAGGTCAAGTCGGGGTCCGGCGACGTGAGCCTCGAGCAGGTCACCGGCTCCGGCTCCATCGACACCGGCTCCGGCGACGTCGCGCTCACCGCGGCCGAGGGCGAGCTCCGGGTGCGCAGCGGCTCGGGCGACGTCTTCGCCGCGCGTCTCGGCGCGGCGACCACGGTCTCGAGCGGATCCGGCGACATCCGGATCGAGCACGCGGCCGGCCCGGTTGTCGTCAAGACCGGCTCCGGCGACCTCGACATCGCCCACGCCGGCGACGACGTGATGATGACGACGGGCTCCGGCGACACCGTCATCCGCGCGGCGACGCGCGGCAAGATCACCAGCAAGGGCGCGTCCGGCGACATCCGGATCGGCGTGCCCGCCGGCACCCCGGTGTGGACCGACATCACCACCGTGAGCGGCACCGTCAGCTCCGGTCTGGAGGGTGTCGGCGAGCCCGAACCGGGCTCCGACTACATCGAGGTCCGCGCGTCCACGGTGTCCGGCGACATCCACCTGGTGCCCGCGTGAACAGGCCTGGTCAGGCCGCCGCCACTGTCGGTGGCGACTGCTTGAGTAGACACATCGACCACGAGTGCCGGCCCACTCAGACGAGAGGAGGTAGCGATCATGATCGAACCCGCCAATGAGCTCCGCGTCCGACAGGAGATCGCCGACCGGATCGCTCGCGCCGACCGCCGTCGGCTCACCGCCCGCATCAAGTCCAGCCGGCGTGCCCGACGCTCCGGTCTCGAGTTCCTCTGAGTCCGACGGCATCTCAGCCGTCGACCCGTGACCACGGTCACCGCTCCCTCGTTTAGCCTCCGGGTGAACGAGGGAGCTCTATGTACCGCCACCGTCTCGGCACGCTCGCAGCCGCGGGCACTCTGACCGCGCTGCTCGGCGCCGGCCTCGCCGCTCCGGGCGGCTCCGCGTCCGCCGTACCGCCGGGTCCGGCGCAGGTCCGCACTCCTCCCCAGGCCGCCGCCTCTGTCGCGAGCAGGTGGGAGCCGCGGCCGGAGCAGTACCCCGGCACCGTCACGACCACCGACCTCCCGATCAGGATGGACGACGGCGTCGTGCTGCGCGGCGACCTGGTCCAGCCGGCGAACGCGCAGGGTGAGGCGATCGCCAGGAAGCTTCCCGTGATCGTGATGATCACGGCCTACAACAAGTCAGTGATCGCGGCCGGGACCGGCGGCCTCGGGGGCCCGGGCGCGTCGTACCTGGTCAAGCGCGGCTACAACTACCTCTTCGTCGACGCGCGCGGCACCGGCAGCTCGGGCGGCAGGTGGGGCGCGTTCAGTGCGCGGGAGAACAAGGACGCCGGCAGGATCGTCGGCTGGGCGCACCGCCAGGACTGGAGCAACGGCAAGGTCGGCATGGCCGGTGCTTCCTACATGGGCATCAGCCAGCTGATGGCCGCCGGCCACCACGCGCCCGGTCTGAAGGCGATCTTCCCGCAGGTCCCTGGCGCCGACGTCTACCGCGACATCGTGGCTTCCGGCGGCCAGATCGACGTCGGCTTCATGCCGCTGTGGCTCGCGCTGGTGACCGGCACCGGCCTGATCCCGCCGGCGTACGTCGGCAGCGACCCTGCGTCGGCGATCGGCGTGCTCGTCGACCACCTGATGGCGGGCGGACAGTTCACCCTGCCGCTGACGCTCAGAGCCCTTCTCGGCCAGGACCCTTCCTACGACGGGCCGTTCTACCGCGAGCGGTCCGCGATCGAGTACATCGACGACGTCACCGTGCCGACCTTCATGGTCGGCGGGGAGTTAGACCTGTTCCAGCGCGGTACCCCGATGCTGTTCGAGGAGCTCCAGCGCAACGGGGCACCGGTGAAGATGATCATCGGGCCGTGGGACCACCTCGAGGGCTCCTCCGGGGCGGACGTCGGCGACGCGGGCCACGGCACGATCGCCGAGCTGCAGCTGCGGTGGTTCGACCACTGGATCAAGGGCCGCAACGGCCACCTCGGCGAGATCGCGCCGGTGACCTACTTCGAGCAGGGCTCCGACCGGTGGCGCACCGCGCGCACCTGGGTCGACCGCGACAGAGGCGTGCACACCCGGCTGCTCTCCGGCACCTCGATGCAGGGCGGCAAGGCCGGCGGGCTCCGCACGGCGCCCGGGTCCGGGGGCGAGTCGACGCTGCTGCCGGTTCCGGTCTCGGGGCTCTGCACCCGCTCCACCAACCAGTGGACCGCGGGCATCCTCAACCAGATCTGGCCGGACAACCCGTGCTTCGCCAACAACGACATCAACGACCACACCGGGCTCATCTTCCAGACCCGCAGGCTCGACCGCGCCGTCCACTTCCGCGGCCCGATCAACGCCCACCTCTTCGTCTCGTCGCTCGGCGGCGACGGCATGCTGTCGGTCGCCGTCGAGGACGTCGCACCGGACGGCACCGTCACCCGGATCACCGGCGGGTGGCAGGTGATCTCCCAGCGCAAGCTGATCAAGACCAGGTCGCGGTACCTCGACGGCAGGCTGATCCAGCCGTGGCACCCGTTCACCCGCGCGTCGAAGGACAAGCTCGCCCCCGGCGAGATCGCCCCGGTCGACGTCGAGATCTTCCCGACAGCGGCAGTGATCAGGCCCGGTCACCGGCTGCGCCTGACCATCCAGGGGTACGACGTGCCGCACCTGCTCGCGCCGATCCCCGACATCCCCGGCCAGGCACTGCCGATCACGCTCTACACCGGGCCCGGGCACCGCTCCTCGCTCACGCTGCCCGGACAGTGATCAGGAGCGCATCGCGACGCCCTCGCGCCAGTAGCCCATGAACGCGACCTGGCCGCGGTCGATGCCGAGATCGTTGACGAGCCGGCGGCGCAGGCCGGTCACGACCTTGGACTCGCCGGCGATCCAGGCGTAGAGCCCGGCGTACGGACCGTCCGCCATCGGCACCCGGGTGGCCTCCGCGACCTGCTCGCCGGAGGAGGAGTGCACCGGGGTCTCCCACAGGTCTGGGTCGACCTCGTCGTCGCCGACGGCCGGCGCCGTCTCGGCCGTGCCGGTGAGCCAGGCGATGACGGCGGCGTGCAGGCTGGCGCCGCGGGGCGCGTCGCCCCGGGGGAGCCAGGTCACCTCGACGCCCTCGGGCGCCACGACGTCGCGCTGGATGTCCTCGGCGGACGGCACCTCGACGAACGCCGCGCCGGTGGCGTCGGCCGGGAGGTCGCGGAGCACGCCGCGGATCGCCGGGACGGCGGTCTCGTCGCCCGCGAGGAGCAGTCGGGTCGCCGTCCCGGGGGACCACTCGATGCCGCCGAACTCGTGGCCGCGGCGCGGGGCCAGGACGATCAGCCGGTCGCCGGGCTGCGCCCGGAGCGCCCACTCGTTGCCGGGGCCCGAGTGCTCACCCGGCTCGTGCACGACGATGTCGACCACGAGCCGGGACCCGGCCCCCGAGCCGGCCAGGTCCCGGATCGTGTAGGTGCGCATGGAGCCCCGCTCTTCCTCGGGGATCTGCATCCAGGTGTCCCACCAGGACTCGTTCATGTCGGCGAAGGAGGGCAGGTTCCCGGCCGCGTTGGGGAACACGATCTTCATCCGCTGGTCGTAGAGCGGTCCGGCGGCGCCGCACTCGGCGAGCCCCGGGCCGGCCAGCTCGATGCGCACGAACGACGGCGAGACCCGCTCGACCCGCTGCACCTCGACCTCGTCGAGGATCATCGGGAGGCTGGCGACGTACTCGTTCTTGGTGGCGGTCACACGGGTTAGGTTAACCTAACCTTCCTTGGCGGCCGACTGCGGCGGTCAGATCTTGGTCCGGTGGAACTTCAGGTAGGACCGTGACGGCGTCGGGCCGCGCTGGCCCTGGTAGCGCGAGCCGTACTTCGCGGATCCGTAGGGGTGCTCGGACGGCGAGGTCAGCCGGAAGAAGCAGAACTGCCCGATCTTCATGCCGGGGTAGAGCTTGATAGGCAGCGTCGCGACGTTGGCGAGCTCGAGCGTGACGTGGCCGGAGAAGCCGGGGTCGACGAAACCCGCCGTGGCGTGCGTGAGCAGGCCGAGCCGGCCCAGCGACGACTTGCCCTCGACCCGCGCCGCGATGTCGTCGGGCAGCGAGACGACCTCGTAGGTCGAGCCGAGCACGAATTCGCCCGGGTGCAGGATGAACGGGTTGTCGCCCTCCGGCTCGACCATCCGGGTCAGGTCGGACTGGTCGGCGGCGGGGTCGATGTGCGGGTACTTGTGGTTGTCGAAGACCCGGAAGAACCGGTCGAGCCGGACGTCGATCGACGACGGCTGCAGCATCGCCGGGTCGTAGGGATCCATGGCGATCCGCCCGGCGTCGATCTCCACGGTGATGTCCCGGTCGCTCAGCAGCACGTCGGCACCCTAGCCGAGCGGCTCGGCGCTTGGTCAGTGCCCGAGACCGTCGGCCCGCCATGCACAATCGGTCCATGACCTTCCAGCGTTACGTCGCCATCGGCGACTCCTTCACCGAAGGTGTCGGGGACCCCGATCCCACGCGGCCCAACGGCTGCCGGGGCTGGGCGGACCGGGTCGCCGAGGCCCTCGCGCTGCACTCGCCCGAGTTCGGCTACGCCAACTTGGCCATCCGCGGCCGCAAGCTGCCCGCGATCATCGAGGAGCAGGTCGGCCCTGCGATCGACCTGGCGCCCGACCTGATCAGCATTCACGGCGGCGGCAACGACGTCCTCCGGCCGAAGGTCGACGTCGACGCGCTCGCTGCGACGTACGACGAAGGCGTCGGCCGGCTGACCGCCACCGGCGCCCGGGTCGTGATGTTCACCGTCGCCGACCCCGGCATGAACCCGGTGATGAAGCTGATCCGCGGCCGGACCGCCATCTTCAACGAGTGGGTGCGCGAGATCGCGGAGAAGCACGACGCGACCGTGGTCGACTGCTGGCGGATGCGGGACTGGAAGGTCGCGGAGGTCATGGACGTCGACCGGCTGCACCTCAACCCGGTCGGTCACCAGATGATCGCCATCGCCGTGCTCGACCGGCTGCGCATCGCGCACGACCTGCAGCCCCTCGCCGTCCCGGTGCTGCCGGAGCTCGCTCGCCGTGCTCAGCGGCAGGCCGACCTGGAGTGGGCGCGCTCCCACTTCGTCCCGTGGGTGCACCGCCGGATCACCGGCCGCTCGTCCGGCGACGGGGTGGAGCCGAAGCGGCCCGGCCTCAGCCCCATCGGGTAGCATTCGGTCGCGCAGAGATGCGCACGCGGACGTAGCTCAGTTGGTAGAGCGTCAGCTTCCCAAGCTGAATGTCGCGAGTTCGAACCTCGTCGTCCGCTCGCTTGAATGGCGCGAGCGTGTCGCGGACGGTGCTTGCCACCCGGGCGCTCGCTTCGCTCGGCCCGCGGGCTGCGCACCGTGCGGCTTCGCCGCGGCGCGACACGCTGCCGCGCTCGCAGTCGACGCGGTCTTGGGTACCGCGCCGCTGGCGGCTCGCCGTCTCTCGCTGGTCGAGTTGGCCGACCGTGTCGCGGATCGTGCGGCACCGCACGGACCATCGCTTCGCTCGGCCCGCGGGCGCCACACGATGCGGCTTCGCCGCGCGCGACACGCTGCCGGCCCGCAGTCGACGCGGTCTTGGGTACCGCGCCGTTGGCGGCTCGCCGTCTCTCGCTTGTCGAGTTGGCCGAGCGTGTCGCGGGTCGTGCGGCACCGCTGCCGGCCCGCAGTCGACGCGGTCTTGGGTACCGCGCCGCTGGCGGCTCGCCGTCTCTCGCTGGTCGAGTTGGCCGACCGTGTCGCGGATCGTGCGGCACCGCTGCCGGCCCGCGGTCGACGCGGTCTTGGGTACCGCGCTGCTGGCGGCTCGCCGTCTCTCGCCGGTGGTCGAGTAGCCCGAGCGCCCTGGCGCGAGGGCGTATCGAGACCCCTCGACCTCGCCAACTAGCCTGCGGGGCGTGGAGTTCTCCGGTTTCCCCGTCGCCTCGCTCGACTTCTACGACGACCTCGAGGTCGACAACACCAAGTCGTTCTGGGACGCCCACCGGGGCGTCTACGACGAGCAGGTGCGGGCGCCGATGGTCGCGCTGACCGACGCCCTGGCGCAGGAGTTCGGTGACGCGAAGGTGTTCCGCCCGTACCGCGACGTGCGCTTCGCGAAGGACAAGACGCCGTACAAGACCCACCAGGGAGCCTTCGTCGGAGTCGCGCCCTCGACCGGGTACTACGTGGAGGTCTCGGCTGCAGGCGTACGGGTCGGCGGTGGCACCTATCACGCGTCGGGTCCGGAGCTGGCGTTGATCCGTGAGGGCATGGCCGAGGAGGAGTCCGGCAAGCGGCTCGAGCGGATCCTGCGTGACCTCGGGCGAGGTGGGTTCGATATCGGGGGCGACCAGCTGAAGACGGCACCGCGCGGCTACGACAAGCACCACCCGCGGATCGAGCTGCTGCGCCACAAGTCGCTGCTCGGCTCGAAGAAGTACGGCTTCGAGCCGTTCGTCCACACCGCCGAGCTGCTGGACCGGGTGCGCCAGGACTGGCGCAAGCTGCGGCCGCTGGTGAGCTGGATGTCCGAGCAGCTCGACTGAGAACGAGTCCACAACGCCGTACGTCCGCGCCTGAAGGTGCGGGACGTACGGCGTCGCGGTGGCGGAGCTTGCCTGTGGATCAGTTGGGCGGCGTCCCGACCGAGGCGGTTCCGAAACCACAGTCCACGTCGCCGACGGAGTAGGCCACGTCGAGCGCGGCTGCCTGGTCGTCGACGTCGCCGGACGTCGTGATCCGCAGGACGGTGTCGCTCTCCTTCAGCACCGAGTCGGCCGGGATCGTGATGACGTAGTCGTCGTCACTCAGCTCGGTCGTGAACGGCATGTTGTCGAAGCCGCCGCACGGGTCGTTGGCCGGCGGCTCACCAGGCACCGCCTGATCGACCTCGGCGCCCTCCTCGACCTTCTCGACGTCCGCCTCGCCCTCGACCGCATGGCCCTCGACATCGGCCCCGTCCGGAATGTCCTGCCCGTCCTCTGGGCCGGAGCCGAAGCCGTCGGACTGGTAGTCCACGTCGGCCGCGATGCCGTGGTCGGCGAGCGCCTCCTCGAGACCGTCGGCGTCGTCGAGCTCGCGGATGGTGATGACGATGGCGCCGCTTCCCGTCTCCTCGACCGCGTAGGCGGCCGACGAGCCGAGGCTGGTGACACCGATCGTGGTGACCGCTGCGGCGGCGAGGCCACTCGCCGCGAACGCCCAGCGCTTGCGGGTACGGCGTACCCGGGTGGGCGCGCCCTCGGCGGCGACCTCCCGGAGCTCGGTGAGCAGTGCCCTGTCGAAGGAGTCGAAGTCGGTATCGGTCATGGTCATGCCTCCTGCGCGAGGACGGCAGCAGCCGCGCCCTCCACGCTGTCTCTCAGAGAATGATGGTCGAGGTGCTGCTGGAGCCGGGCCCGGCTGCGATGGAGCCGGACCCGCGCGGTCCCCGGCTTCATCCCCAGCTGCGCAGCGGCTTCCGTGACGGGCATCCCGTCGACAGCGACCAGCTCCATGAGCGCTCGGTCCCGACCGGGCAGCTTCGCCAGGCCGGCGTACAGGGCTCTGGAGTGCGCCTCGGCCGCGATCCGCTCCTCGATCCGGGCGGCCGCGTCCTCGTCGAGCAGCCGGCGGCCCTCGATCCGGCTCTCGGCCCGCCACCGTCGTGCCTGGCGCCGTGACGCCTCCGCCATCGTGTTGCGGGCGATGCCCAGCAGCCACGCGACCGGGCGGCCCCGGTCGGGCCGGTAGCCCGACGCGCCCGTCATCGCCGCGAGGAAGGTGTCCGCGATCAGGTCGGCGACCTGGTGCGGATCGTCGACCCGACGGACGAAGAACGCCTTCACGGTCGCGCTGTGCTCCCGGTAGAAGACCTCGAGGAGGTCCGGGTCTCTACCGATGGACGGGACCTCGTCGTCTCTGATCTGGTTCACAACCGTTCTTCGCCGATCACCCTCAGAGCGTTACACCCGAGCGGTTGGGCCGCGCGGTTGTGCAGAGCGCGGTCAGGCCTTCGTGAAGCTCGCCATCGTCCGTTCCGGCTCCCAGAACGCCTTCATCGACTTCACCCGGCCGTCGTCGTCGACGACGTACACCATGATCAGGTCGGTCGTGGTGTGGCTGCCGTCGGGGAACGACGTCTTGATGCGGCCGATGTTGGCGCAGGTGTTGCTCTCGGGGTTCGCGAACGAGTCGTAGATGTCGAATTCGAACCTCGCGATGGGCGAGATCGCCTTCTCCCAGAACGCCGAGATGCCGGCATGGCCGTGGTGGCCCGTGCCCTCGGGATCGAACATGGACCTGCCGACCGGGTCCTCGAGCACGCAGTCCTCGGCGTAGACGGTCAGCCACTCCTCGAGGTCGCCCTTGGCGACGGCCGAGTAGGACCGCTGCGAGGCAGCACGGGCCGGGTGCGGGTCGTTGGGGGCGTTCCACGCGACGGCGTCGGAGGTGATCATGTCGCGATCTTACGACCGAAACTGGAACACGTTCTAGTGGCGACCGTCACGCGGTGACTTCCACTGGCGCTCACGCCCGGTTCGGGCGTCGTTCAGGCGACGGTCAGGTCGGTGACGGACGGTGGCCCCATGGCGAAGAAGCGCAAGGTCTTCCTGCACGTCGGGATGCCCGGTGCCGGAGACATCATCGAGGTTGCCCTCGTCCACCATCGCGATGCCCTGTTCGAGCTCGGCATCGACGTCCCCGCGCGGTCGGCGGAGGAGACCTTCCTGTCCGCGGTCGACGTCCTCCGCGAGCACAAGGCCTGGGGCTTCGCCCGCAAGGAGGTCGAGGGTCAGTGGGCCGACGTGTGCCGCCGGGCCTGGATGGGCAAGCAGACGGTCGCCGTCAGCCTGCCCCTCGTCGCGACCGCATCCCGGCCCGAGATCGACCTGCTGCTCGACACGCTGGCCGGGATGCAGGTGCACGTCGTGCTCACGGCGAGTCCCGACGACGACATCGACGACATCGCCGCCCGTTGGGGCGCTGCGGTCCGCAAGCCCGAGCGCCTGCACGTGATCAGGCTCGACGAGCCGTCTCCGAAGAAGGTCTGGAAGGCCTTCGGCAAGGTTGCCGGCTTCGGTACGGCGTCGCTCGGCCTGGCCGACGTCCCCGAGCCGGTCGGTGCCCGCCCGCTCTCCTCGCTCGACGAGGCGCGCCGCGAGATCGAGCGGCTCGCGCGCCGCAACCGGAGTCTCGAGCGCTGGCGCCACGAGAGCGACCGCAAGCGCAAGAAGCTCAAGCGCCGGCTCAGCAGCGTCGCCTGAACTGTCGGCCGGTCGCGAAAACGCGGGCGAGCGAGGGTAGGGAGCGACGAAGGAGCGACCGGACCGAGTGACGCCCGTGCTTTCGCGATGCCGACCGGTGAGTCGCCACGCAGCCGCAACTCGTGATCGCGTCAGCCGCGGGTCGGCAGCGTGGCGCGAGGTGCGAGCGACACGCTCGGCCGATTCAACTCAGTGCGCCTTCCAGGCGTCCTCGTCGGCCGTGCGCTTGGTCACAGCGGCGGGGAGCTCGGCGTCGGCGAGCTGCTGGATCGAGACCTCCTCGAAGACCTCGCGCAGTGAGCTTCGGGCCGCGATCCAGACGTGCTGGAGCACATCGGCGGAGTCGTTGTAGCTGACGGCCTCGGGGCGCAGGCCGTAGACCGACACCAGCGGCCCGTCGACCGCGCGGATGACGTCGGCGACGGACACCTCCGCCGCGGGCCGGCCCATCCGCCAGCCGCCTGACTGGCCGCGCTGCGACATGACGACGCCGGCCCGGCGCAGGTCGGCGAGGATCGCCTGGAGGAAGCCGTGCGGGATGTCCTGCAGCCGGCCCAGCTCCTCCGCGCTGACGGCGCGGCCGTCCGCTCGTCCCGCCATCTCGATCAGGGCGCGGAGCGCGTAGTCGGACTTGGCGGAAACTCGCATGGGTCCAGTGTCTCAGATTTGTCGATCGGTTCACTTCACATGGGCCCGTGCTTGCCCAGTGCAAGCACCCCCCGTATTATTAAGTTACTCGTGAGTAGCAGCATCCGCTGCTCATGCCGCTCCAGTTATCAGCGAAGAAACGGTGGGACAGTGAGCCACTACAAGAGCAACCTGCGCGACATCCACTTCAACCTGTTCGAGCTCCTCGGGCGCCAGGACATCCTGGGCGCCGGGCCGTTCGAGGAGATGGACGTCGACACCGCCAAGGAGATCCTGGCCGAGGTCGACCGGATCAGCCGCGAGGACCTCGCCGCCTCCTTCGAGGACGGCGACCGCAACCCGCCGGTGTTCGACCCGAAGACCAACACCGCGCCGGTGCCCGAGTCGTTCAAGAAGAGCTACGACGCGTGGATGGAGGCCGGCTTCTGGAGCCTCGGCATCCCCGCCGAGATCGGCGGCACCGTGGCGCCGTCGTCACTGGTCTGGGCGACCGCGGAGCTGATCCTCGGCGCCAACACCCCGGTCTGGATGTATGGCGCCGGCCCGTTCTTCAGCAAGGTCGTCTACGAGAACGGCACCGAGCGCGACAAGAAGATCGCCGAGTTCATGGTCGAGCGCCAGTGGGGCGCGACCATGGTGCTCACCGAGCCCGACGCCGGCTCCGACGTCGGCGCCGGCCGGGCCAAGGCGACGCTTAACGACGACGGAACCTGGAACATCACCGGCGTCAAGCGCTTCATCACCAGCGCCGAGTCGCAGCTGCAGGAGAACATCATGCACCTGGTGCTGGCGCGCCCCGAGGGCATCGACGGCATCGGCGGACCGGGCACGAAGGGCCTGTCGCTGTTCCTGGTGCCGAAGTACCACTTCGACCTCGAGACCGGTGAGCCGACCGGCGAGCGCAACGGCGCCTACGTCACCAACGTCGAGCACAAGATGGGCATCAAGGTCTCCAACACCTGCGAGCTCACCTTCGGTGACCCGCAGATCGGCGGCGGCGAGCCCGCGAAGGGCTGGCTGCTCGGCGAGGTGCACGACGGCATCGCCCAGATGTTCGACGTCATCGAGAACGCCCGGATGATGGTCGGCACCAAGGCCATCTCGACGCTGTCGACCGGCTACCTCAACGCGCTGGAGTACGCCAAGGAGCGGGTCCAGGGCCCCGACCTCACCCAGGCGTCCGACAAGACCGCCCCGAAGGTGACGATCACGCATCACCCCGACGTCCGTCGTTCGCTGATGACCCAGAAGTCGTACGCCGAGGGCATGCGCTCGCTCGTGCTCTACACCGCCACCGTCCAGGACCGCGTCCAGCTGGCCGAGAAGGGCAGCGACGAGTACAAGCTGGCCGCTGCGCTCAACGACCTCCTGCTCCCGATCGTGAAGGGCTACGGCTCCGAGCGCTCGTGGACGCTGCTCGGCACCGAGTCGCTGCAGACCCTGGGTGGCTCGGGCTTCCTCCAGGAGTACCCGATCGAGCAGTACGTGCGTGACGCCAAGATCGACACCCTCTACGAGGGCACCACGGCGATCCAGGGCATGGACTTCTTCTTCCGCAAGATCGTCAAGGACGGCGGCCAGGCGCTGGGCGCCCTCGCGGCCGAGATCAAGGGCTTCGTCGAGGACGAGTCAGGCAACCCGCAGCTCAAGAACGAGCGCGCGCTGCTGGCCAAGGCCCTCGAAGAGGCCAACACGCTGGTCGGCCAGCTGGTCAACGACCTGATGAGTGCCGACGTCAACAGTGGTGGCGACCTGCGCAACATCTACAAGGTCGGCCTCAACACCAGCCGGCTGCTGATGACCCTCGGCGACGTCGTCGTCGCCTGGCTGCTGCTGCGCAGCGCCGAGGTGGCGCTCACGGCGCTCGCCGGCGACGCGGGCAGCGACAAGGCCTTCTACGAGGGCAAGGTCGCGGCGGCGCAGTTCTTCGCCGCCGAGGTGCTGCCGAAGATCAGCGCCGAGCTCGCGATCGCCCAGGCCACCGACCTCGCGATCATGGACCTCGACGAAGCGGCCTTCTGATCCGAATTCCGCCGACCCGTCGCGTTTGAACGCGACGGGTCGGCGTCGTTTTGCGACGGGTCGGCGTTCAGATCAGCCGGATCGGGGTTCAGATCAGCCGGGTCGGGGTTCAGATCAGCCGGGTCGGCGGAGGTGGGCCCGAGCGGCGTGGTGGACGGCGTTGGTGAGCTGCAGGAGGGCGGGGGAGTCGAGGCGCCACCGCTGCCAGAACAGGGGTACGTCGACGTGGTCGCGGCCGGGCAGCCGCACCAGGACCCCGGCCTCGAGGTCGGGCAGCAGCTGGGGCTCGGGCAGCAGGCACCACCCGAGCCCGCGGCGGATGGCCTCGTGGAAGTCGGTCGACGTTGGCACCTGGTGGACGGTCCGCGGGGTGACGCCGCGCGCGGCCAGCACGTCGTGCTGCAGTGCGTCCTTCTCGTTGAACACCACGACCGGCATCCGCTCCCAGTCCATGCTCCGCCCGCGACGCCAGCGCTCGACGAAGCCGGGGGTCGCGGCGGCGCCGTACCTCAGGATGCCGAGCGGCTCGACCGCACAGCCCTGGACCGGGGTTGGGTCGCTGGTGACTGCGGCGAGCGCGTCGCCGCTGCGCAACAGGCCTGCGGAGTAGGCCTGGTCCTCGACCCGGACCTTCAGCGCGACCCCGTCCCAGCCGGCGGCTGCGGACAGGACGTCACGGAACCAGGTCGCCAGCGAGTCCGCGTTGACCGCGACGGGCAGGCTCACGACGTGGTCGGCGTCGTCGACCTCGAGCCGGGCTTCGGCGTAGAGCAGGCGGGTCTGCCGGCCGAGCCGGACGTACGCCGACCCGGCCTCGGTCGGCCGGCAGGGCGTCGTCCGGCTGACGAGCACCTGTCCCGCCGTCGTCTCGAGCGCGCGGATCCGCTGGCTGATCGCGCTCGCGGTCACGTGCAAGGCCCGGGCCGCCGCCTCGAAGGAGCCGTGGTCGGCGATCGCGACGAGCGCCTCGAGCTGGGCGGGTTGCGGGGCCATGAAGCAACGCTAATGCATCCTCAAAAACATTCGCTGGCCTGAACCAGCCGCCGACCCTACGGTCCTCGTGTGTCCACTGCTGCCGTCGCCGGCCTGCTCACCGGTCTGTCCCTGATCATCGCGATCGGGGCACAGAACGCGTTCGTGCTGCGCCAGGGACTCGCCCGCGAGCACGTGGGACCGGTCGTGGCGGTCTGCGCGCTGTCGGACGCGTTCCTCATCGTCGCCGGTGTCAGCGGCATCGGCGCGATCGTGACGCACGCGGGCTGGGTGCTCGACCTGGTGCGGTGGCTGGGTGTCGCGTTCCTGGCGACGTACGGCGTCGTCTCGCTCCTCCGCGCCCGCCGACCCGCAACCCTGGAAGCCGCCCGAGCCGGCGCTCCCTCCCGGAAGGCCGCGGTCGGGCGTGCCCTCGCCCTCACCTACCTCAACCCGCACGTCTACCTCGACACCGTTCTGCTGGTGGGGTCGATCGCCAACCAGCACGGCTCCGGCGACCGGTGGTGGTTCGCGGCCGGCGCGGCCGTCGGGAGCGTGCTGTGGTTCACCGGTCTCGGCTACGGCGCCGGCGCGGGTCAGCGCCTGCTGTCGACGCCGCGCGCGTGGCAGGTGCTCGACGTCCTCATCGGGCTCACGATGCTGGCGATCGCACTCTCCCTAGCCGTTTCGGCCCCGGGGCACTGAGTCCGCCACTAGTGTCCGGCAGGTGCTGCGCCGCCTCCGTCTCGCCGTCGGTGCGGCCGCGCTCGCGGCAGCGACAGCGGCGCCGGCGCTCGTCCCGGCGGAGGCAGCTGCGGCGCGGTACCCCGACCCGATCATCACCACGGAGAAGTCGGGCGACCCGAGCGTCGTCGAGACCCGGAGCGGCCGGGTCCTGGTGACCACCGGGCCCCGCGTCCGGCGGGCACGCTGGGACCCGGGCGAGGGCTGGCGGTGGATCAGCCCGGCGCTGTCGCGGCTGCCGCGCTGGGCCGTCGTCGACGACGTGTGGGCGGCCGACCTCGCCCGGATCGGTGATCGCTGGGTGCTCTACTACGCCGCCCGGGTGCGTGGCCTCGGCAAGGGCAGGAGGTGCATCGGCGTCGCCACCGCACCGACGGCGTACGGCGCCTTCCGGCCCATCGACGCGCGGCCGCTGGTGTGCCACGCGCGGGCGGACACGCCGCGGGCCTGGGACACGGTGCCGCGGACGCCTGGCCTCCCGCGGAGGGGCGTGATCGACCCGTCGTACTTCCTGGACCCGTCGACCGGCACGCCGTACCTCCTCTACAAGACCGACGGCAGGCCGTCGTCGATCCGGCTGCTGCCGCTCGGGCCGCGCGGGATCGCGCCCGCCGCCGGCGCGACCAGCAGCCAGCTGGTGCGTGCCGACTGGGTGATGGAGAACCCCGTCGTGCTGCGGCGCGGCGGGTTCTACCACCTGTTCACGTCCGAGGACATCTGGTCGCGGTGCAGCTATCGCACGGTCTGGCGCCGGTCGGCCGACCTCGCCACGTGGCCGACCCGGCCGCGCCGCGTGCTGCTGTCCCGGGCGACCACCGACGGCCTCTGCGGCCCCGGGGGTGCCGACGTGCTGTTGGTCGACCGGCGGCCGCTGATGTACTTCCACGGCTGGGTGCGCAACGACAACGGCCGGCCACCGGAGCCTCCGTTCATGGCCGGGGGCCGCGGTCCGGCGGCGCACCGGGTGCTCTACGGCGCACGGCTGCGGTTCGTCGACGACGTCCCCACCCTCGTGCGCTACCTGGCGCGCCGATCTGAGTAGCCGTGCTCAGGAGCTCACGGCGACCGGATGGTGCGCGTGGACGTGCGGATCAGACGCCGCTGAGCGTCGTTACCATCGCCCGCATGAGCGATGCCGAGCGGTTGGCCGCACAGTTGGCCGGGTACGTCGAGACCTGGTGGCAGGCGATCGGTGACCTCACCGCCCTGCTCGACGCCCTCCCCGAGGAGGCGTGGGCGATGCCCACCGACCTCGCCGGTTGGGACGTGAAGGCGGTCGCCTCGCACGCCGCGCACCTGGAGAGCCTGCTGGCAGGCGGACCGGAGGAGACGGCCGACATCGGCGACCCGCCGCACGTGACCGGCCCGATGGGCCAGTACACCGAGATCGGCGTCGTCGCCCGGCGCGACCGGTCACCCGCGTCGATCATCGAGGAGATCCGGACCACCACGGCAGCGCGCCACAAGACGCTCCTCGACGACCCGCCGACCGATCCCGCCGCACCGGCACCGGGGATCTTCGGCCTGATCGGCTGGACCCAGAAGACCCTGCTCCGCAACCGCCCCCTCGACGTCTGGATGCACGAGCAGGACGTCCGCCGCGCGGTCGGCCGACCGGGCGGCATGGACAGCCCAGCAGCCCAGCACACGGCCGACTACCTCAGCGAGGCGTTCGGGTTCGTCGTCGGGAAGAAGGTCGCGCCGCCGGCCGGCACCACGGCGGTGCTGGCGGTGGAGGGCAGCCCGGTCGTCGCCGTCGAGGTCGACGAGTCCGGCAGGGGCCAGCGGCTCGCGAACGTCCCGGCACGGCCCACCGCGCGGCTGGCGATGGACCGGGAGACGTTCATCGTGCTGGCCGGTGGCCGGCGGGCTGCCGCGCCGGGCGCCGTGACCATCGAGGGTGACCCCGACCTCGGCGCGGCGATCGTCGCGCAGCTGGGGACCACTCCGTGAGCGGCACCTGGCGGGTCGACGACATCCCCGACCAGACGGGCCGCACCGTCGTCGTCACCGGGCCGACGGTCGGGGGGCTCGGGCACCACACCGCCCTGGAGCTGGTGCGCAAGGGAGCCCGGGTCGTGCTCGCCGGCCGGACGCCCGCGAAGGTCGAGGAGACGGTCGCCGCGATCCGGGAGCAGGTGCCGGACGCCGCGGTCGAGACGCTCCAGCTCGACCTCGCCAGCCTCGCCTCGGTACGGCGCGCGGCCGCGGCGGCGGCACGGCTCGGCGCGATCGACGTGGTGGTCAACAACGCAGGCGTGATGGCGCCGCCGTACTCCCGGACGGACGACGGCCTCGAGCTGCAGATGGCGACCAACCACTTCGGCCCGTTCCTCTTCACCGGGCTGCTGCTGCCGCAGCTGGTCGCGAGCGGCGACGGCCGCGTCGTCACGGTGTCCTCCCTCATGCACACGACGGCACGCAGGGCGCCGCTCGGCGATCCGCACCAGCAGCGCGGCCGCTACTTCCGGTGGCCCGTGTACGGCCAGACCAAGCTGGCCAACCTGCTCTTCACCAGTGAGCTCGACCGGCGGCTGCGGGACGCCGAGGAGCCGGTCCGGGCGCTGGCGGCGCACCCCGGGTTCTCCGGCACCCATCTGGTCGTCAACGGGCAGGTCGGACGCGCCACCGGCGGCATCGCGTCGATCCTGGACGCCGCGGTCAAGGCGGTCTCGCAGTCGGCCGCGGCCGGCGCCTGGCCGTCGCTGATGGCGGCGACCGCAGACCTCCCCGGCGACACGTACTGCGGCCCCAGCGGCCCCGGGCAGTACGCCGGCGCACCCCGGATCGTCGGGCGGTCCCGGCTGGCACGCGACACCCGCGCCGCTGGGAGGCTGTGGGACATCAGCGAGGAGACGGTCGGCCTGCGGTACCCGTGACGTCGGCTGCCGCGATCAGCTCGCGCAGTGCATCGATGTGGGAAGCCAGCGCCTTCCGGCCGCCAGGCGTGAGCGAGACCCAGGTGGTACGGCGGCCGCGGTGAGTGCCCTTGCGGCTGCGGACGTAGCCGATCGCACCAAGCGCGGAGATGTGCTTGGAGAGCACCGAGTCGCTGACGTCGAGCTCGTCGCGCAACCGTGAGAACTCGGCCTCCGAGACGGCCGACAGCATCGTCACCAGCTGCAGGCGGGCCGGCGCGTGGATCTGCGGGTCGAGCGCAGCCATCAGCTCTCGAGCACGAGGAGGACGCAGCCCGCGACGACGAACGCGGTGATGCCGAGCAGCCAGAGGAACGTCTCCCCTCGACCGTGCGTGGCAGGGTCGATGCGGTAGCGCGCGAGCCAGCGTCGGCCGCTCACGACGTAGCCGGTCGTCCCGGCCATCGACAGCAGCCCTACCAGCCACCACCAATCGCGGCTGGCAGCTCCGAGTGCGCCGAACAGCGCGACGGCGTAGGCGATCGACGCCAGCGGTGAGGTGCCGAGGACGACCCGGCTCGCGAGGCCGCCGAGCCAGATGCCGTTGAGGCGTCGGAAACGCAGGAGCTGCACGGCGGCGACGACGGCGAAACCGAGCAGCCCGGCCAACGCGACGAGGGCGCCCCAGCCGGCACCGGCCGTCAGGCCGACGGCCGCGGTGGCGATCTGGATCGCGATGGCCGTGCCGATGGCCGGCTCGTATCCGCGCGGCAGCCTGATCTCTGCAGCGAGGCGGTCGCGCGTCTGCTCCGCGGCGGCGAGGGTGGCGGCTGCGGTCTGCGGATCTGTACTTTCCATACTGGAAAGTTTAGCGGCTAGTTTCCAATATGGAAAGTACGGCTATGGCCCTAGACCAAAGTCAGGCGCTCGCCGACCGACGACCGATGTGGAGCGCCGGCACTCCTACCTACGGTCGGAGCATGACCGGGCAGCGCTGGGACCTCGACGTCGAAGGTCGCCACCACCGGGTGGAGGCGGACGGCTCGACCCGTCACCGTGTCCGGTGGTACGTCGACGACCAGCTCGTCGCCGAGCGGACGGCGATGGAGGACAAGATCCGGCTGCGCCCGTCGGGCGACGCGGCGGGGCACGGCCTGGGTGCGGTCCTGGTGCGGTTCAGCACGCTCGGGACACCGCGACGAGCCACCCGCTTCCCGCCCGACGAGGCGCTCGACGTCCAGCTCTCGACGGGCGTCGGCGGCACCGATCTGGTGCCGGAATGCGGCTCCAAGGCCGCGCAGCACGACGAGCGGATGCTCGCCCACCCGACCCGCTACACCGTGATCCAGACAGCCGGAGGGGTGGCGACGGTCGTCGTACCCCTCCTCGTCGCAGCCCTGCTCGCCCGGGTCGCGTTCTCGTTCGACTGGCCCGCCATTCCGTGGCCGGACCTGCCAGACCTCCCGTGGCCCGAGATCCGGTTGCCCGGGATACCTCTGCCGAACTGGTCGCTGCCGGGCTGGGTGCGCGAGGCGCTCGGCTACGCCAAGTACGTGTGGCCGGTCCTGCTGGCGTTCCTGTTGGCTCGCGCCGAGATCCGACGCCGGCGCACGCAGCGCGCGGTGAGGTGATGTCGAACGGAGAGAGACGCGGATCGCGGGCCCCTAAGCGTCCAGTTTGTGTCGGGGGTCCCTGCGACGATCTCTGCATGATCTCGGACGACGTGTTGGACCTTGACGCCGCGGCGGTGCTGGCCGCGACGGAGGACCTGACGCGTGAGCAGCGAGCGCGGGATGTCGACCTGTTGCGGTTGGTGCTGCAGTGGGCCGACCTACACGGCGATGACCCGGGTGAGGGTCGGGTGCTGGGGTCGGACCAGCTGATCGACTTCGGTGGCGAGGGCACCCCGCCGGTGCGAGAGCTGTGCTGGGCCGAGCTGGCGATCGCGCGGCAGTGCGGTCTGATTGCGCCAGCTCGGTCTCGGCGCCTACCGCTGGGCGACCCCCCACGGTCTCGGTCGGCTGGTTACGCCGAGCGGCACCCGTAGGGTCAAACTGATCCGGGACCCCGACGGCCACATCGTCGGCGAGACCTACGACGGCCCCCGTATCGAGTACCACCCCCGCAACTGACCCATCGCCGCAAGGACCGCCCACCCCACTTGCGGCGATATGACCCACGTCCAAGGATGTAGCAACCCTGCAGCAGACTCACATGGCTTCCTCGTCTATCGCTCCCCGCCACCACGCAGGTCGCAGCAGGTCCAGCCGAACACCAGCTGGCGATCTGCTGCGTCAGGTCCCAGCAAGTCGCGGCACGGTTGGTCGCGGTTCTGAATTGGGCGGCGGTTTGGACGCGGCGGCCTCGGCTCTGACCCGAGTCAGCCAGCTCGATCAGGTAAGCGCTATCGCTTCGCCGCCCCACGGTGTGGCGACCTCACCCTGATGGAACCGCTCCGGGAGCTCTTCGATCATGTTCCACGTGGCCCCAAGCCGGCCGAAGCCCACGCAGAACGCGCAGTAGCTGCCGAGCTCGACGATCTGCTCTTCGGTGAAGTGCTGGCGCAGATCGTCGTAGACGTCGTCGTTGATCGCCAGGTGATCGGTAGCGAGCAGCTCGCCGTAGCGGATCGCCGCGCGCTCGGCCTCACTCAGCTCCGTCGACTCGTAGGGCTTCTCGAGCGAGCAGACGAGGTCCTCGGTCAAACCGTCGGCGATCGCGCCGGGGTAGCGGACCGCCATGCAGGTGCGGCACTGGTTGAAGAACGCGATCCGAAGGCGGACGAGCTCCAGCAGGCGATCGGGGAGCAGGCGGTCGGTCCAGAGCGCGGCGTGCAGGCCCACGATCGCCTTCGCGTGCGACGGCCGATGCGCATGGACACGCAGTAGGCCGAGCTCGAGCGGTGTCCTGTCGTCGGCAGCGACCATTTCACGCAGTCCAGGGTCGAACTCCTCGACGGGGACCATCGTCAGGCGGGTTCCGCCGAGGTCTGTCTGCGCCTGGTCTTCTGTCAGCATTCGCTTCTCCATGTCTGAGATAGGCACCTGAACTGAATTAACCTCAGTGAGGTTAGGAGGCCAGATGCTGTACGTCAATGGGCGATCCCGCCGAACTCGAGCAGCTCGACCAGCGCGAGATCGCGATCATCGGTCGTCGCCCGTGGACGCGCCGGCCGCCGAGTCGCCTCGGTCGGCGCCCGGCAGATGGCGACTGTCACGCTCGTCAGTGGTCCTCGCCCCAGTTGGCGATGACCACGGCTATCGGTGGGAGCGCAGCAGCGAAGACCGACATGACCACTGCTGCCGCCGTCGACCACAACCGGACCAGGTTCCAGGCCAGCAGAATCAGCACCAGGCAAACGCCCGCCCATCAGGGCGAGTACCACAGCTGACTGCGTATGTCGATTTCGCTGCGCCTGGATTGGTGGAGTGGTGTAATTCGGGCGTCCGCTTCGTCCTCGGTCGGCATTGCGCCCTGTCTCGGGAGTCATTTTGAGAAGATCAATCATATTCGCGATGAGCGTCGCTCTCCTCGCGGCCAGTCTCGGCTATCCGGCGTCAGCGCACGATGGCGATCATAACCGGTTCGCCGGGTGGTTCACCTTCTGCGATTTCGACAAGAGGGCGCGTGTCGATCCCATCGTCAACCGCGGCGGTGTCTCCGACCACAACCACGACTTCTTCGGTGGAAGTGTCAACGCCAACAGCACCGAAGCGCAGCTCCGAAGTGGGCCTACGACGTGCACCTTCAACAGCGCCGATCCGGCGTCGATACGAGACAGCGGCGACCACAGCGGCTACTGGACGCCTTCATTGAAGCTCAAGACTACCAATGAGTGGATCACTCCTTTGGGGATGAACGTCTACCCTCGCACGGCTGTCGGCGTCTCCAACCATGCTGTCTCGTCATGGACGCCAGGCACCGAAGCGGTCTTCAGGGACAACGAGCAGGGCAGTAAGTACGTCGGTGCCGACATCCGCTGGTTCTGCGCTGATGCCTTTCCGGGACAGGGAAGTAACGGTGACAAGCGTCAGAGCCCGTACTTCTGTGGGGACCCTGCTTACCCCCACGTCGCGGTCGAGATATTCACTCCGGGCTGCATGAAGTTCGATACCACGAGGTGGCCCGACGAGTTCGGTCACTTCGCCTACAGCGACCCCCAGACCGGGTGCCCTTCCACGCACCCGAAGGAGGTCCCTGAAATGCGGCTCGTCGTCAAGTACGGGAACAAGAACGGACAGAACTTCCGAATGGGAGAACCTGGGAAACTGGTTAGCGAGGACATGCACTTTGACTTCTTCGCGGCTTGGAATCCAGGCGCCCTTAGTTATCTGATCGAAAACTGCATCCGTGACTCGGTGGACTGCGGCAACGACGGTCAGCCAGGTTGAGTCGCGGTGGGTGATTGAACAACTGCGCCGAGCGGTCCATCCGAATGGCGGTTGAGTTACGAGCCGCTCACACCTCAAAGCAGGGCAGGATCGCTCGTGTCGCCGAGCAGCCCGGATGTACCCAGGACCCTGCCCTCTTGATCTAGCAGGTCGCGGTCGACGGTAGAAGCGCGCTGCACCATGCGGCTTTCGACGACGATCTCGACCGTGTGGTTGAGCTGATCGCCAAGGCGCGACGTGATCTGGTCGATCGAGCCGGGTGTCATGACCTGGAGGTGAACTCACTGAAGGGCATCCAGGGTGACAGCGCCGTCGATCTGGTCTGTCTCGGTCTTGTACGACCCGTGGTACTCGAGCACGTCCGCGCCGGGACGCGGAGCGCCGAACACTTCCACGGCTTGACAGTCACAGGCGGCGGTGTGCAGCATCTGCGTCGCCGCTGTGACGCCGCCTACCTCGGACCCGTGAGTTGGTGAATCACCGACCCCGCGGACCGCAGCCGCCTCAGCCTTCTTGAACGCGGCTTCTTGCGCCGCCCTCATACGGCAGGCGCGAACGATCAGCGCGGCTCCAGTAGCGAGGGAAGCCCGAACCACTCGAACACGTCGCCCTCGAAGGTGGTGATCTCGGCGACCAGGCCGTCCTCGATCCGGAGCACGTCCATCGCGAAGGCTTCGTAGGTGGGCGATCCGGGCCGGCGCAGGTACATCGCGATCGCCGGCTGGCCGTTGGCCGTGGTAGTCAGGCACCTCCAGTCGGTGTAGTCGCCCTGGCCGAAGCCGCCCTCGATCCAGCCCCGGACTGTCTCGTCGCGGCCGACCCAGACTCCGGGTTGGGGCGGCATCGCGAACCGCAGGTCTGCGCGCAGCAGCGCGGTCAGGCCGTCGATGTCGAGGGTCTCGTGGGCGCGGACGTACGCCGACACCAGCTTCCGCTCCTCCGCGCTCATGTCGTCCTTCGCCCGGACGCTCCAGTCGAGCCGGCCGTCGGGCAGGTGCTCGCGCAGGGTGGCCCGGGCCCGCTGGAGGGCGCTGTTCGCCGAAGCGAGGGTGAGGTCGAGGGTGTCGGCCGCTCGTTGAGCCGGCCACCCGAGCACGTCACGGAGGATCAGGACGGCGCGCTGCCGCGCGGGGAGGTGCTGGACGGCGACGATGAAGGCCAGCTCCACGGTCTCCTTCGCCACCGCCCGCTCGTGCGGGTCCTCCGGCTGGCTGCCCGGCCACGGCTGCAGGTAGAGCACCTCGGTGCCCGACCCGCCCGCGCCTTGCAGCTCGATGGGCACCGGCGTGCGGTCCCGCCGCTTCTCGAGGAAGTCGAGGCAGGCGTTGGTGGCGATCCGGTACAGCCAGGTGCGCAGCGACGCCCGTCCCTGGAACGACTCCCGCTTGGCCCACGCCCGCAGGAACGTCTCCTGGGTCAGGTCCTGGGCGTCCTCGTACGACGCGAGAATCCGGTAGCAGTGCACCAGCAGCTCGCGGCGGTAGCGCTCGGTGAGCATTGCGAATCCACCGGCATCGCCGGTGCGGGCCACGCTCATGAACTCGGCCTCGTCGGCGCCGGTCGGGCCCGTCGGTCGGTCCTCGGTCGTCTCCACGGTGTCTCCTACGGTCGCAGGGCTGTCATCAGATGTCGACGGCCGAGCCCGTGAGAACTGAGCGGTCGTGATCCGGCAGCGACCGATGAGCTGTGTCGGCGGCAGCAGTCAGTATTCGAAAGGGACGCGACGAGAGGACGGATCGATGACCGAGCCCACCAGCACCACCCAAAGGGCCGGACGGCGCGAGTGGTGCGGTCTAGCGGTGATCGCCCTGGCCTGCGTGCTCTACGTGATGGACCTGACCGTGCTGCACCTCGCCGTGCCGGCTCTGAGCGCCGACCTGCAGCCGAGCAGCACGCAGATGTTGTGGATCATCGACATCTACGGGTTCATGATCGCGGGGTCGCTGATCACGATGGGCAGTCTCGGCGACCGGATCGGCCGTCGCCGCTTGCTCCTGATCGGTGCTGCGGCGTTCGGGGTCACCTCGGTGCTCGCCGCCTTCTCGACCTCGCCGGAGATGTTGATCGTCACCCGGGCGCTGCTCGGTGTGTCCGGAGCGACGCTGGCGCCGTCGACGCTCTCCCTGATCCGGAGCATGTTCCACGACCCCCGGCAGCGCACCACCGCGATCGGGATCTGGATCACCAGCTTCTCGGCCGGCGCGGCGATCGGGCCAGTGCTCGGGGGTGTCGTCCTCGAGTACTTCTGGTGGGGCGCCGTGTTCCTGCTCAACGTCCCCGTGATGATCGCGCTGCTCGTGCTCGGGCCGCGGCTGCTGCCGGAGTACCGCGACCCCGACGCCGGTCGCGCCGACCTGCCCAGCGCCGCCCTGTCCTTGGCCGCGATGCTCGCGCTCGTCTACGGGCTCAAGCGGGTGGCCCAGGACGGGATGACGGCCACCGCGGTCGTCACCGCGCTGGCCGGCGTGGGTTTGGCGTTCGTCTTCGTACGACGCCAGCGGCGGCTGACCGACCCGCTCATCGACCTGTCGCTGTTCCGTATCCCGGCGTTCAGCGCCGCGCTGGCGACGTACGGCATCGGGATCTTCGTCCTCTTCGGCGGGTTCCTCTTCATCCCTCAGTACCTGCAGCTGGTGCTCGGCATGACCCCGCTCGAGGCGGGGCTGTGGACGCTGCCGTGGGCCCTGTCGTTCGTCGTGGGCTCGAACGTCACGCCGATCCTGGCCCGCCGGATCGACCCGACCTGGCTGATGGGCGGCGGCCTGCTTCTGGCCGCTGTCGGGTTCGCCCTGCTCCTCGGCATCGAGCCTGGTTCCGGGCTCCCTCTCATCGTCCTGGGGTCGATCGGGTTCTCGCTCGGCATGTCGCCGGTCTTCACTCTCACCAACGACCTGATCATCGGTTCGGCGCCGCCGGAGCGGGCGGGGGCCGCCGCCGGTGTCTCCGAGACAGCGGCAGAGGTCGGCGGTGCCCTCGGCATCGCGGTGCTCGGCAGCATCGGCGTCGCGGTCTACCGCCGCGACGTCGAGGACGCCCTCCCCGGCACGCTCGCGTCCGAGCAGGACGCCGCGGCCCGGGGCACGCTCGGCGGAGCCGTCGAGGTCGCGGAAGGGCTGCCCGCGGCGTCGGGCGAGGCTCTGATGAACGCCGCCGAGGCGGCCTTCACCACCGGTGTCCACCTCGGTGCGCTCATCGCGGCGGTCTCGTCGCTGGCTCTGGCCGGTTTCGTCCTCTCCCGCGGACGGGTCGGCGTGCTGACCGAGGAGCCCGAGCCGGTCGAAGAGCCGGTCGACGTGGCGGTCGACGAGCCCGTCGCCTGCGGCGACGGGTGCCGGCCGTAGCGCCGCGGTCCGTCAGCCGCCGAGCGCGGTGATCCTCCTCAGCATGTCGATGCTGGGGAATCGCTCCGCGCGGATCTTGTCGATCAAGATCTCCGCGTAGGGAGCCCTGTCCTCAGCACGGAGCATCTGCTCGGCCATGTCCATCATCGTGACCGAGGGGTATGGGTCCTCCTCGATCTTCTCCAGCAGGACCTGGAGCACCGCGCGGTGCAGGTCGGTAGCTCCGTCGGCCATTCCGATCACCTCCCTCTCGCTGTTGGCCGACCCAGTACCCGATCGGGCTCCGCTTCAACGACTCCGGTGGTCTGACTGGCCGGACCTCCCCTTCCCGGACCCGCCGGTCAGGCTGTCGTCCCTACCGTCGCCCCGCAGGTGTTCCCGCGGCAGCGGCGTCGATCAGCGTCTCGGCGGCACGTCGGGCATGGCTGGCCGCGTCGGGTGAACCCTCGATCGCGGCGGTGGTCTGTGCGCCTTCGGCCAGGATCGCGAGCTGCGGTGCGAGCGAGACGTCGACGCCCGCCTCGGCCACCATCCTCACCAGCTGGGCCTGGAAGGACCGCTTGTGCTCGCGTGCGTACGCAGCCACCTCCGGCGAGGTGGGGCCCAGCTCGCCGAAGGCGTTGATGAAGCCGCAGCCGCGGAAGCTGTCCTGGGCGAACCACTCCGCCAGGTAGTCGTAGACGGCCAGCAGCCGGTCGCGTGGCTCCTCGACGGACTCGACCGCCGCACTCAGGCCCTCGGTCCACATCGAGTGGCGCTTGCGGAGCACGGCCAGCACGAGACTGTCCTTGCCGGGGAACAGCGAGTACAGGCGCTTGAGAGAGACGCCGGAGGCGGTGCGGACGTCGTCCATGCCGACCGCTCGGATGCCGCGGGCATAGAAGAGCTCGTCCGCGGCGTCGACCACCCGCTGCCGCGGGTCGGCTGGTTGTTCGAGCTGCTCCGCCATCACGTCACTCCTTGCTTCCACTTCGGACTTGCGTGGAGAACCATCGTTCTCTACGATAGCGGACAACCGGAGAACGCACGTTCTCCATCGAGGAAGGGACACCCCATGGGCTTCATCACCGTCGGCACCGAGAACTCCACCGACATCGACCTGTACTACGAGGACCACGGCGCCGGACAGCCCGTGGTGCTGATCCACGGCTACCCGCTCGACGGGTCGTCGTGGGAGAAGCAGACCGCCGCCCTGCTCGATGCCGGCCACCGCGTCATCACCTACGACCGCCGCGGCTTCGGACGCTCCAGCAAGCCGACCGACGGCTACGGCTACGACACCTTCGCCGCGGACCTCGCGACGGTCCTCGACACCCTCGACCTGCGCGACGTCGTGCTCGTCGGCTTCTCCATGGGCTCCGGCGAGGTCGGCCGCTACCTCGGCACCCACGGCTCGGCACGGGTCGCCAAGGCCGTCTTCCTCGGCTCCCTCGAGCCCTACCTGCTGCAGACCGACGACAACCCCGAGGGCGTCCCGCAGAGCGTCTTCGACGGACTCTTCGCCGCCGTGCAGGCCGACCGGTACGCGTTCTTCACCCAGTTCTTCGCCGCGTTCTTCAACACCGACGAGCTCCTCGGCAACCGCCTCAGCCAAGAAGCGCTCGACGCCAACCAGCAGCTCGCCTACAACGCCTCGCCCCACGCCTCGATCTGGGCCCAGCCGACCTGGCTCACCGACTTCCGCGGCGACATCGACAAGATCGACGTACCGGCCCTGATCGTGCACGGCACCGCCGACAACATCCTCCCGATCGACGCCACCGGCCGGCGCTTCGCCCAGGCGCTGCCCACCGCGGAGTACGTCGAGATCGACGGCGCCCCGCACGGCATGCTGTGGACCCACGCCGACGAGGTCAACAAGATCCTGCTCGAGTTCCTGGACCGCTGAGCGGCGCGGTGACCGGCCGTCAGCGCTGGTCGGCGCTGGTCAGCGACCTCGCGGACCGTAGGCGGCCTCGGCCTTCTTGAACGCTGCTTCGCGCGCTGCCTTCGTGTTGCGGGCGACGAGCAGGTACGCCTGCTCGGCCCGCTCGCGGGCGAAGGTACGGCGCGGCGAGGCCTGCCAGGTGTCGTTGAACAGCCGCTTCGCCGCGGCCAGCGCGTCCGGCGACTTGGCGGAGAGGTCGGCCGCCAGCCGCTGGGCACCGGCGAGCGGGTCGTTGTCGAGGGTCGTGACCAGGCCGAGCTCTGCCGCCCGGCCGCCGTCGAAGACCTCGGCGGTCATCGTCAGCAGCTTGGCCTGGTCGATCCCGACCAGCTCGGAGATGCTCCGGATGCCGGACATGTCCGGGATCAGGCCCCACTTGCCCTCGAGCACCGACCACCGCGAGTCGGGCGTGGCGATCCGGAAGTCGGCGGCAAGCGCGATCTGCAGCCCGCCGCCGAGGCAGTGGCCGTGCACGGCGGCGATCACCGGCACCGGCACTCGGCGCCACGCCCAGCACGCCTCCTGGAACAGGTTGGTGCCGCGCCACGGCACTGGCACGAAGGCCTTCGCGATGCCTGCCGGGCTCTTCATGACGCTCGCGAAGTCGAGCCCCGCGCAGAACGCGTCGCCCTCGCCGGCGATGACGACCGCGCGCAGGCTTTTGTCCTTGCGCAGGCTCCGGGCCGTGTCCGCCAGATCCCGGAGGATCGGCAGGGTCAGCGCGTTGAGCTTGTCCGGACGGTCGAGTCGCACCTGGGCGACGCCGTCGACGATCTCGCAGGTCACGTTGCTCATGGCCCGATACTACCCGCAGGTAACTTCGCTCAGGCCTCGTACACCGCTGTCCCGCCGATCCAGGTCGAGACCACCGTCGCGGCGCCGATCGACACCGGGTCCTGGATCGGGTCCGTGTCCAGCACGACCAGGTCGGCGTCGTAGCCGGGGGCCACGCGGCCGGCCCGGTCGAGATGGTTGATCCAGGCCGAACCGGCGGTGTAGGCCGCGAAGGCGGTCTCGACGTCGAGGCCCTTCCTGCCCGGGCAGGAAGGGCTCGGTCCCCGCTGCTCCGTCGACGCCGTACGCCATCCGGTTGACGGCGACGTGGAGCGCCGCGAGCGGATCCGGCGTGCTCACCGGCCAGTCGCTGCCGGCGACGAGCCGGGCGCCGGCACGGTGGAGGTCGCCGAACGGGTACTGGCGGTTCGCGCGTTCCTCTCCGAGGAACGGGATCGTCAGCTCGACCATCTGGTCGTCGAGGCAGGCCCACAGGGCCTGGATGTTGGCGCTGACGCCGAGCTCCTTGAAGCGGGGTACGTCGTCGGGGTGCACGAGCTGCAGGTGGGCGATGTGGTGGCGATGAGCGGGGTCGGTCCCTTCGAGGGCGTCGAGGGCCTCACGCACGCCTCGGTCGCCGAGACCGTGCACGTGGACCTGGAAGCCGTGCGCGTCGAGGGCCGGGATGGCGCGGCGCAGCAGGTCAGGCTCGACGAACGAGGTGCCGGAGTTCGACGTCGCGTGTCCGCAACGGTCCACGTACGGCTCGACGAGGGCCGCCGTCCCGTTCTCCATGACCCCGTCCTGCATCACCTTCACAGCCGTCGCAGCGAAGCGCCCGGTGCTCAGCCCGTCTCGGCGGCGGACCAGGTCGTCGATCTGTTCCAGGCCCTCGGTGCGGTCCCACCACAGGGCGCCCACGACCCGGGCGGTGAGGAGACCTTCTCGAGCGGCCGCCGCGTAGGTCGGACCGTTGTCGTCCATCCCCGAGTAGGTCCCGACGATGGCGTCCTGCCAGGCCGTCACCCCGAGCGAGTGCAGGTAGCGCTGGCCCTCGAGGAACGCTGCGCGCAGCTCGCTCTGGGAGGCCGGCGGGACGTGCTGCGCCACCAGGCGCATCGCTCCCTCCTGGAGCGTCCCGATCGGAGCGCCGGACGCATCGCGGTCCAGGTGGCCGTCCGGCGGATCCGGCGTGGCGGCGTCGATCCCTGCCAGTCGCATCGCCGCCGTGTTGACCCACGCGCCATGGAGGTCCCGGTTCGGGATGAAGACCGGCCGGTCCGGCACCACGCGGTCCAGCGCGGCCGCCGTCGGGATCCCGCCGGGGAACGCGGCCATCGCCCAGCCGCCGCCGAGGATCCAGTCCTCGTCCGGGTGCTCGGCCGCATACGTACGAATCCGGTCCAGGTAGTCCGGCTCGGTCGACAGGTCGCTCAGGTCGCAGCGGATGCGCTCCAGGCCGCCCGTGACGGCGTGCACGTGGGCGTCGACGAAGCCGGGCAACAGCAGTCCGCCGGCGACGTCGACGATGTCGGCACCCGTCGGCGGTTCCAGGTCACCGACGGCGACGATGCGGTCCGCCTCGACGACCACGCTCGTCGGCGGGCCCAGGTGTCGATGGCCGTCGAAGACGTGCGCGTTCCGGAAGACCGTCACCATGCGGGCCAGCCTGCCAGCACCTACCTCAGCGGTAGAGGACGACCGTGTCGCTCTCGTCGATGAAGCCGACCACGCCGCCGTCGACGCCCCAGATCTCGTCGACCGGCTGGTCGAGGGTGATGTCGTAGGACCCGTCCGGTCCGTCGACGGACAGCACGTTGCCGTCGATGGTGTAGGCCTCGTCGTTCCGGGGGACCGGGATCCCCTCCTCGTCGTCGGCGACGGGGCAGCGCTCGTCGTCGGCGGCACCCTCGTCCACGACCGAGCCGTCCTCGACCGACACCGTCCACGACTCCTCCGAGTCGCAGATGAGGACCTGGTCGTCCCCGACCGGGGCCAGCAGCGCGCCGCCGTACCCGCTGTCCTGCCAGGCGACCGAGCCGTCGGCCCGGTAGGCGGTGATCTCCGTGCCCTCGTCGATCTCCCAGCTCGTGGAGACGATGACGGTGTCGCCCACCGCGACGGCGTGGGTCGGCGACCAGTCCGACTCGAGCTGGGCGGACCAGGCGAGCGTCGCGTCCTCGGACACGAGGGCCGGGGCCGACGACGGAGTGTCGTTGCCGTCGTCGTCGTCCGCCGGCTGGCAGGCGGTGACCGCCAGTGCCAGGGCGGCGAGGGGGAGCAGTGCGGTGAACGGGCGCTTCATGGTCCACAGCGTGGCCAGTTGACCTGCCGGCCATGCGTGGATCAGGACGAATTCGTCCGCAGGTATGACGGTCAGGCGGCGGCGGCGTACTCCCGCTGTGCCTTGGCCTTCATCTCCAGCGCCCTGGTGAGCACCCGCCGGGTCTTGCGGTCCCCGGTGGCGAGCTTGTAGAGCAGCTTGAGCTGACTCGGCAGGTTGCGCTTGTTCGTCGTCTCCATCCAGCCGTTCGGGAGCGACAGGCGGAAGACCTTGTGCCACGCGGAGTAGACCTGCGGCACCAGCGGGCGGCTGCAGTAGTTCAGGTCGTACTTCTCGAAGACCGCCTGCACCTTCGGCGCCACCTCGGCGTAGCGGTTGCTCGGCAGGTCGGGGAACAGGTGGTGCTCGATCTGGTGGCTCAGGTTGCCGGTCATGAGGTGCATCGCCTTGGAGCCGGAGATGTTGGCCGACCCGAGCATCTGGCGGAGGTACCACTCGCCGCGGGTCTCCTTCTCCGGGATGGAAGCGAGCTCGAACGTCTCGACGCCCTCAGGGAAGTGGCCGCACATGATCACCGAGTGCGACCACAGGTTGCGGACCACGTTGGCCACCGCGTTCGCAGCCATGGTGGGGAGCAGCGAGCCGGTCGGCGCCGACAGCAGCGGGTGCACGACGTAGTCCTTGGTCGCCTGCTTGCGGATCTTGGCCAGGGTCTGCTTCGCGCGCCGCTGGAACTCGGGGTCCTTCATCCCGGCCGCGCGGTCGCCCTTCGGCTTGCGCAGGTTGCGGCCGAGGTCGAGGTCGTAGGCTGCGATGCCGTACTCGAAGATGCAGGCGTTGATGAAGTTCCACATCGGCTGGACCAGGTAGCGCGGGTGCCACCGCTGGTCCTCGTCCACGCGCATGATGCCGTAGCCGAGGTCGTTGTCCTTGCCCACGATGTTCGTGTACGTGTGGTGGATCTGGTTGTGCGAGTGCTTCCAGCCCTCGGAGGGGGAGGCGTTGTCCCACTCCCAGGTCGTCGAGTGGATCTTGGGGTCGCGCATCCAGTCCCACTGTCCGTGCATGACGTTGTGGCCGATCTCCATGTTCTCGAGGATCTTGGCCACCGACAGGCCGGCGGTGCCGACCAGCCAGGCGGGCGGCAGCGCGCTGAAGAGCAGGACCGCGCGCGACCCGAGCTCAAGCTTGCGCTGCACGTCGACGACCTTGCGGATGTACGCCGAGTCGCGCTCGCCGCGGGAGTCGAGCACCTCCTGGCGGATCGCATCGAGCTCGGCGCCGAGCGCCTCGATGTCCTCGGGCGTCAGGTGGGCGGTGGGGTTCTGCTGCTTGCGGGTGATCGTCGTCATGGGGTCCTCAGATCAGTGGTCGAGGTGGCACGCGCCGGCGGGCGCGTTGATGCAGGTCTGGATCTTCACGCCGCCGGGGTCGGTCTCCCCGGGTACGGCGACGGTGATCTCACCGTTGCGGAGGTCGCGGACCGCGCCCTCCTTCATCGGCAGCACGCAGCCCATGCAGATGCCCATCCGGCAACCGCTGGGCATGAGGACGCCGGCCGCTTCGGCGGCGTCGAGGATCGGGGTCGCGCCGTCCGCTTCGACGACGGTGCCGCCGGCGAACGTCACGCTGCCGCCCTCGCCGGCGTCGGTGAGCGTCGGTGCCCGGAACCGCTCGGTGCTGAGGGCCAGCCCGCGCTCGTCGTACCAGCCCTCGAGGGCATCGAGCAGGCCGCTCGGACCGCAGGCGTACGCCGTGCGGGTGCCGATGTCGGGGACGAGGTGCTCGAGCCGGGCCAGGTCGAGCAGCCCGTCCCGGACGTCGAAGTGCTCGACCAGCCGGATCTTCCCGGCCTCGCCCAGCGCCCGGAGCTCGTCCTTGAAGATCGAGTCCGGCTCGGCCTGGTTGACGTGGAGGAGGGTGATGTCGGTGGCCGGCGCCTGCGCCTTCGAGAACAGGTTGCGCAGCATGCCGATCACCGGGGTGATGCCGGAGCCGGCGGTCACCATCAGCAGCTGCTGCGGGATCGGCATCGGGAGCACGAAGTCGCCGGCCGCCTGCTGCAGGTGGATCATCTGTCCCGGGCGGACCCGGTGCACCAGGTGGTGGGAGACGACGCCGTCCGGGATCGCCTTGACCGTGATGCTGATGTGCCCGTCGGGACGGGGGCCGTGGGTCAGCGAGTAGCAGCGCCACAGCCGGACGCCGTCGACGTCGACACCGACCTGGAGGTACTGGCCCGGCGCGTGTCCGAACCAGTCGCGACCGGGCTTGATCACGATGGTCGCCGCGTCCGCGGTCTCAGGCTGGACGGCCACGATCCGGCCGCGCAGGTCGGTGCCCGAGCGCAGCGGGTGGAAGCTGTCGAGCACGTCGTCGAGGGTGAGAGGGGTCACCGCGGCGTCGGCCAGCGCCCGGAGCCTGCTGCGCAGGCCACCGCGCTGGGCGCTCCGGACGAGGAACGGTGCGGAGATACTCGAAGAACTCACGACATCAACTCTCCCGTGCCGGCGCGGTAAAGTCATGACTGCTCATGGTGAATCGGAGACTACTTTTTATGCGTTACGAACAAAGGGGGAGGGGTAGCCAGTGGCACCTCGACTGACCCCCGCGGCCCTGGTGGTGCCGCCCGAGGTCGTGGTGGCGATCCGCGCCACCCTGCCGACGGTCGCCGACGACGTCGTCACCGTGATCATCGACGAGGTGCCGAGCTACACCGACGCGTTCAGCGGGCCGATGGGCGAGACCATCCGCTCCGCCGTGCAGGTCGCGCTCGGCGGCTTCCTGACCCTGGTGTCGGAACCCCGCGACGCCGCCCAGCGGACGCCGGCCGCCGCGATCGAGGGCGCCTACCAATTGGGGCGGGGCGAGGCGCGCAGCGGGCGCAGCTCCGAGGCGCTGCTGTCGGCGTACCGGATCGGTGCTCGGGTCGCCTGGCACCACCTGTCGACCCTCGCCGTCGAGAACGGTGTCGACGCGACGACGTTGGCGGAGTTCGCGCAGGCGGTGTTCTTCTACATCGACGAGCTGTCAGCCGCCAGCGTGGCCGGCCACGGCGACGAGTCCGCGACGGCCGGCCGGGTGCGGCAGCGGCTGCTGGACCGGATCGCGCGCCACCTGCTCACGGACGCTCCCGAGAAGACCGTTGTCGCCGCGGCCGAGCGCGCGGAGTGGGCACCCCCGAAGTCGCTCACGGCGGTGATCGTCCCCGAGTCGCAGGTCGGCTCGGTGCTGCTGCTCGTCCATCAGGGCACGCTGCAGACGACCGACCTTCCCGAGCTCGAGGCCGCCGTCCTGCTGCTGGTCCCCGACGTGCACGGCCGACGTCGGGCGGCCCTGCTCAAGGCGGTCGAGGGCAGGAACTGCCTGGTGGGTCCGGCCCGCCCGTGGCTGGAGGTGCGGTCGTCGTACGAACGCGCGAGGCGGGCGCAGGAGCGCGGCCTCGGCGGCGACACCGAGGAGCACCTGCCCGAGCTGGTGCTGACCGCCGACGAGGAGGCGTTGGCCGACCTGCGGTCGGCCGCGCTGGCACCCCTGGCCGACCTGCGGCCCGCGAGCAGGGCGAAGCTGGCAGAGACCCTGCGCGCCTGGCTGCTGCACCAGGGGCGGCGCGACGACATCGCCGCCGCGCTGTTCGTGCACCCGCAGACCGTGCGCTACCGGGTGGCTCAGCTGCGGGAGCTCTTCGGCGACAAGCTGGAGGACCCGCAGACCGTGCTCGCGCTGACGATCGCTCTCGGGAGCGAACCCGAGGCCGGGACCAAGGACAAGGACAAGGCTCCGGACTAGAGCCGGTGGACGACCCGGCCCGCGGCGACGGTCAGCGCGACCGCCGGCCGGCCGACGACGAGCGGGTCGTCGTCGAGGACGATCAGGTCGCCGGGTGATCCCGGCCGGAGGGTGAGGTGCCCGCCCACCGACGCCGCCAGCGCCTCGCGCCGGGTCATCGCCTGCTCGGCGTGCCAGGCCGGACGGGAGTCGCCGGTACGGCGGACCGCGGCGTCGATCGCGAGCCACGGATCGAGCGGGGAGACGGGCGCGTCCGAGCCGAGGGAGACCGGCACGCCGGCGTCGAGCAGCCAGCGGAACGCGAAGCACCGGTCGGTGCGGTCGGGCCAGATCTGCTCGGTGAGGTCGCGGTCGTCCACGAGGTGGTGCGGCTGGACGCTGGCGCGCAACCCGAGCCGGGCCAGGCCTCGCACGTCGTCGGGGGTCACCAGCTGGACGTGCTCCAGGGAGCCGCGGGCGCGCGTGCGCTCGTACGCCGTCAGCGCGGCGCCGACGGCGGCATCGCCGATGGCGTGGGTGGCCACCTCGAGCCCGGCGGCGTGGGCGCGGTCGAGCAGGACGGTGAGCTCGACGAGGTCGAGGTTCGGGGCACCTGCGGGGTGGTCGGGGTGCGCGCCGGCCGCGTAGGGGTGACGGCACCACGCGGTGCCCGTGTTGAGCGAGCCGTCGCTGATGATCTTCAACGGCCCCATCGTCAGCCGGCCGTCGCCGGGCACGAGCGGGTCGCCGGTGCGCAGTCCCTCGGTGAGGACGTCGTCCAGCTGGTCGGCGTAGACGGCAGCAGCGATCCGGAGCCGGTCGCAACCCTGCGACCACCGCTCGCGCCAGGCCTCGACGGCGCCGGTGAACTCGAAGTCCACCAGACCGACGATCCCGAGCGCGGCGGCGGCATCGAGCGTCCTGCGGTAGGACGCGGGGTCGTCGCCGGCGTCGGTGAGGGCGTTGAGCCGCTGGTAGGCCTCGAACCACTCGGTCTCCGCGATCATGCCCTCCCGCAGGGGCAGGCCGAGGGCCGCCTGGGCGGCGCTGTTGAGCCACGCGTGGTGGCCGTCCCCGGCGACGAGGACCACCGGCGTCACGCCGGCCGCGAGGTCGAGGTCCGCTGCCGTCGGCTCGCGCGACCAGGTGCCGGGGCGGTGGCCCCACCCGATCACGGGTGTGCCCGGCTGCTCCGCGACCTTGGCCGCCACCAGGTTGACCGCCTCCTCGGGCGACTCCACGCGGCTGGTGTCGAGCCGTCCCCTCGTCAGCGTCCACTGGCCGAGGTGCACGTGGGTGTCCCACAGTCCCGGCATCACCCAGCGGCCCGCGGCGTCGTACTCCTCGACGCCCGCCGGGCGCTCCACGGCCGGGCCGACGGCGGCGACCGCGCCGCCCTCGATGAGCACGTCGACGAGCGAGTCGGGCACGCCGTCGACGAGCGGCACCGGCCGCGCGCCGCGGACGAGGACGTCACTCACGCCGCACACCGTACGTCGCGACCCGGCGAGAACGCGCAGACCAGCTCAGCCCTGCTGCAGGGCTGCGATCGCGTCGGCGATGGCGAGGGTGCGTTCGGCGGACTCGACGTGGAGGTTCTCGACCATCCGGCCGTTGTACGTCACCACGCCGGACCCCTTCCCGTCCTCCCAAGCCTGGATCAGGCCGCGGGCGTCCTCGACGGCCTGCTCGGACGGGGCGAAGCCCGCGTTGGCGCCGTCGACCTGGCCGGGGTGGATCAGGGTCTTGCCGTCGAAGCCCATCTGGCGGCCCTGCTCGACCTCGGCGAGGAACCCGTCGAGGTCCTTCACGTCGTTGTAGACGCCGTCGATGATCACGATCCCGGCGGCCCGCGCCGCCAGCAGCGCCAGCCCGAGGCCGGTGATCACGGGCTGGCGGCCGGGCACGTGCTCGGCGTAGAGCTCCTTGACCAGGTCGTTGGTGCCCATCACGAAGCCGGTGAGCCGCTCCGACGCCTCGGCGATCGACAGCGCGTTGAGCATCGCGATCGGGGTCTCGACCATCGCCCAGAGCTTGGTCTGCTCGGGAGCGCCGGCGGCCTCGAGGGCGGCGACGAGCCGGCGTACCTCCTCGGCGGAGTTGACCTTGGGCACGAGCACGACGTCCGGGACGGCGGCAGCCGCTGCCTTGATGTCGTCGTCGTGCCACTCGGTGCCGATGCCGTTGACGCGGATGATCAGCTCGCGCCGGCCGTACTCGCCCGACCGGACAGCGGTCGCCGCTGCCTCCCGGGCAGCCGGCTTGGCGTCGGGGGCGACGGCGTCCTCGAGGTCGAAGATGATCGCGTCGGCGGCGATCGTCTTGGCCTTCTCCAGTGCCCGCTCGTTGGAGCTCGGCATGTAGAGGACCGAGCGCAGGGGCTTGAGCTCGGTCATCAGGCGTCCACCTCGATGGCGTCGTACTGCGCCTTCAGGTCGGGGTCGATCTCGGCCAGCTTCTCCGCGAGCTCGACGAGCACCAGGCACTGCTTGAGCGAGGCGTCGTCCTCCATCTTGCCGTCGATCATCACCGCGCCGGTGCCGTCGCCCATTGCGGCGACGACCCTGCGGGCATGGGCGATGTCCTCGACGCTGGGGGAGAAGACCTTGTTGGCGATCGCGATCTGCTTGGGGTGCAGCGACCAGGTGCCGACGCAGCCCAGCAGGAACGCGTTGCGGAACTGGTCCTCGCAGGCCACCACGTCGGCGATGTCGCCGAACGGCCCGTAGTAGGGGTAGATGCCGTGCATCGCGCAGGCGTCGACCATCTTGGCGATCGTGTAGTGCCAGAGGTCCTGCTGGTACGTCGCACGCGGCGCCTCGATCCGCGAGACACCCAGCTCGTCCTTCGGCGGGTCCTGCCGGACCAGGTAGCCGGGGTGGCCGCCACCGACGCGGGTGGTCTTCATCTTGCGGTCGGCGGCGAGGTCGGCCGGGCCCAGCGACAGGCCCTGCATCCGCGGGCTGGCGCCGCAGATCTCCTCGACGTTGGCGACCCCGCGGGCCGTCTCGAGGATCGCGTGCACCAGGATCGGCCGATCGAGGTCGGCCTTGGCCTCGAGCTGGGCGAGCAGCCGGTCGACGTACTGGATGTCCTCGGCGCCCTGCACCTTCGGGACCATGATCACGTCGAGCTTGTCGCCGATGGCGGGGACCAGCGTGGTCAGGTCGTCGAGCACCCAGGGGCTGTCGAGCGAGTTGATCCGCGTCCACAGCTGGGTGGGGCCGAAGTCGGTGGACTCGGCGATCTTCACCAGGCCCTCACGCGCGGCGACCTTGTTGTCGGCCTTGATCGCGTCCTCGAGGTTGCCGAGGAGCACGTCGACGGTGCCGATCATCCCGGGGACCTTGGCCGCCATCTTCTCGTTGCTCGGGTCGAAGAAGTGGATGGCACGGCTCGGGCGGGCGGGGATCTCGCGGAGCGGTGCCGGGGCACCGACGGCGAGCGGGGCGAAGAAGTCCTTGGCGCTCTTGTGACTCACGTCCCGACAACTTACCGGCGGGTCACCGGCGAGCGGTATGACGCATCTCTCGCCGAGACGGACGGTCCCCGCGGCGGCGTACGGTCGGCCCATGACGCCCGAGGAGGTCGACGAGTTCGCCCGCTCGCTGGCGGGCTGCAAGCGCAAGGGCACGACCGCGCGCCCGGCCTGGTACGTCGACGACCGGCTGGTCGCGCGTCTGGTCGATCCCGGCGAGCTCCTGGTGCGCACGTCCTTCGCGGACCGCGAGCGGCTCGTCGCGGACCATCCCGAGACGTTCGGTGTCCCGCCGCGTTACGAGAAGCACATGAAGGTGCAGGCGCTCCTCAGCGGCGACGCCGCAGCCATCTGCGCCGCGTTGCGGGCGGCGTGGGAGCTGCAGCGGCGATAGCCGCTCTGCGCGCCTCTCGGCGAGCGCGCCACGCGGCCACCGTCTCCTCGACGTCCCGCGGCATCGTGATCAGCGGCGGCCCGTCGACCGGCGTGTACCGCGCCCGCAGCACACGGGCGTTGAAGTCCTCGACCTGCTTGCGCACCTCGTCCTCCGAGGCCAGCCGGTCGAGCAGCCCGTCGAGCTCGGCGTCGTCCTTGCGCAGCTGCAGCGCCGGTGGGAGCACGGCGATCCGCTCGCGCTCGATCAGCTGCTTGAGCCACCACTCCGGGTCGTGCTCGGCGCCGAGGCCCTCGATCGGCTTGCCGGCGCCGGGCAGGTCGTCGAAGTCGCCGCGCTCCATCGCCCGCCGGATCTGGATGTCGACCCAGGTCTGCTGCTGGTCGATCCGGGCGCGCGAGGCCGCCCGCTCCGCATCACGCCGGTCGCGCTCGCGGGCCGGGGCGTCGTGAGTCTCCGGCTCGTTCACCACCTCGAGGATACGAAGTGACCGGATGCGGCGACACCGCCCTGGCGGACTTTCTGCGGTCCGCCAGTGCCGACGGATGATCGCGATTACCGTGATCGACGTGGGGGAACTCGTATTCGCGCCCGAGGTGCGCTCGCTCGGCCGTCGGCTGATGGCGTACGCCGACCCCCTCGGCGTCCGGGCGGCGGAACGGATCCGCGCCGAGATCCCCGGGTACGACGAAGCGCAGGGGCTGATCTTCGACGAGCTCGCCGCCTCCTGCTCCCGTAATCTCCGGTACGTCCTCGGCATCTTGGCCCACGGCCCGGTGCCGGGACTCGAGGTCCCGCCCGTGACCGGCGCGACGCTTGCCGAGCAGGGGGTGCCGTACGAGTCGGTGCTCCAGGCAACCCGGATCGGTGGCCGCTTCATCTGGGAGCTCCTGGTCGAGCAGTCGGTCCAGGACGAGCACGAGGTGCTGCTGTCTGCCGCCGCCGACATCTGGTCTGTCATCGACGACCTGTCCGACCAGGTCACCGAGGCGTACCGCCGGGCGTTGACCGAGCGTTCCCGCCGCGACACTGTCCGGGCGGTGCTGGTCGGCGGCCTCCTCGACGGCGACGAGCCTGCGGATCAGATCGCCGAGGCCGCCCGGATCCTCGGCTTCGAGGGCGCGAGAGACTTCGTCGTGGTCTCGGCGGAGTCCCCGGGGCCGGGCGTCGAGGGCCTGCCGGACGTCGAGGCGGCGCTGCTGCGGTCGGACGTCGCCTCGGCGTGGCACTTCGACAACCACCACCAGGAAGGCGTGGTTGCACTCCGGGTCGGCTTCGGCATCTTCGACCTGGCCGCCGTGCTTCAGGACCTGACGGTCGCCCGGGTCGGCATCAGCCGGCCGTTCGGCGCGCTGGATCGTGCGGTGGACGGCAGGTTTCAAGCGCGTGCCGTCTGTGCTGCGGCGTCCCCGGGATCCACGGAGGTGGTGCGCTACGACGAGCGGCCTCTCGGGGTGCTCCTGGCCGACGGACCGGAGCACGCACGCGACATGGTCGACACGGTCCTCGGTGAGGTCTTCGACCTGCGGAGCGAGGACGCCGCCGCGCTTCTGGAGACCGCACGCACCTGGCTGGCGACGGGTGGCTCGTACGCGGCCACCGCGAAGTCGCTGGACCTGCACAAGAACACGGTCCGGTTCCGGATGGACCGCTTCCAGGACATCACCAAGTGTGACCTCACCCGGCCGGCGGACGCCGCCGAAGCCGTGGTCGCGCTGGAGTGCGCGCGGATCCTCGGTCTCGGCTGACTACAGCGAGATGTCCGCCCGCCGGTCGTCGTACGGCGACCGGGGGCCGCCGGGGCGGGAGAACTGCTCGACGTACAACCGGGCGTAGAGGCCGTCGGGGTCGGCGAGCAGCTCCTCGTGGGTGCCTCGCTCGACGACCCGGCCGTCGGCGAGACCGAAGATCACGTCGGCCGACTGGATCGTCGACAGCCGGTGCGCGATCGCGATCGTGGTGCGGGACCGGGTCGCCCGCTCGAGCGCCTCCTGCACCAGTCGTTCGGTCTCGGTGTCGAGCGCGGAGGTGGCCTCGTCGAGGATCAGGATCGCCGGGTCCTTGAGCAGCACCCGCGCGATCGCGAGCCGCTGCTTCTCCCCGCCGGACAGGCGGTAGCCGCGCTCGCCGGTGATCGTCTCGTAGCCCTCCGGGAAGCTCATGATCCGGTTGTGGATGTTGGCGTCCCGGGCTGCCTGCTCGATGGCGTCGCCGGTCGCTCCCGGGCACGCGTACGCGATGTTGTCGCGGATCGTGCCGTGGAACAGGTAGGGCTCCTGGGTGACCATCCCGACGGCGTCCGCAAGGGAGGAGAGGGTCAGGTCGCGGACGTCGTGGTCGTCGATGAGGACGGCGCCCTCGGTCACGTCGTAGAAGCGGGGGATCAGGTAGGTGGCGGTCGTCTTGCCCGACCCCGACGGGCCGACGATCGCAGCCAGCTGGCCCGGCTCGACCACGAGAGAGATGTCGTCGAGCGCCCAGCCGCTGCTCTCCAGGCGCTCCTCGTCCGACCCGATCCGGACCCCGCTGTCGCCGAACCGGTCGCGGTTGACGGTGCCGGACAGCTCGCGGGGCTCGGGGTAGCGGAACGACACGCCCCGCAGCTCGACCTTCCCGCGCAGGGAGTCGTGATCGAGCGCCACCGCGCCGGGGCGCTCGGTGATCGCGGGCTCGAGGTCGAGGTACTCGAAGATCCGGCGGAACAGGGCCAGGGACGTCTGGACGTCCAGGCTGACCCGCATCAGCTGCAGCAGCGGCATCTGCAGCCGGCCCTGCAGCGTGGTGAACGCGACCAGGGTGCCGGCGGTGAGCTGGTCAGCTCCGATGACCGACGAACCGGTGATGATCCAGCCGGCGACGAGGTAGATCAGCGCCGGCGTGATCGCGAAGAACGTCTGCACGACCGCGAAGAAGGTGCGTCCGGTCATCGCCTGCTCGACCTGCAGCCGGGTCTGCCGCCGGTTGGCCTCGCGGTAGCGCTCGACCTCCTGCGCCGAGCGGTTGAAGACCTTGGCCAGCAGGATGCCGGAGACGCTGAGCGCCTCCTCGGTGATCGACGTCATCTCCGAGAGGGACTCCTGGGTCCGCCGGGCCAGTCGCTGGCGCCGTCGGCCGACCCGCAGCTGCAGCCACACGAAGAGCGGCATCAGGATCAGGGTCAGGATCGTGAGCTGCCAGGACAGCACGATCATCGACACCAGCGCTGCGGTCACCGTCACCGAGTTCTGCACGATCGTCGTCGCGGTGTCGGTGAGCACGGTGCGGACACCCGCGACGTCGTTGGCCAGCCGGCTCTGGATGGCGCCGGTCTTGGTGGCGGTGAAGAACGCGAGCTCCATCTTCTGCAGGTGCTCGAAGAGGTCGCCGCGGAGATCGGCCATCGCGGAGTTCCCGACCGTCGACGTCAGGTAGTTCTGACCGATGCCGATCAGCGCGGTGACGACCGGGATCACGCACATGCCGGCCACCAGCCAGCCCAGCAGGCCGAGGTCGGGCTCGCTGCCGTCGAGCGGGAACAGGGCGTCGTCGAAGACCGCTCGCACCAGGAACGGCACGACCGACGTCAGGGCGGCGGACGCCAGCACGGCCACGAGGACCAGCGCGATCTGACGCCGGTAGGGCCGCAGCATCGCGGCCACCCGCGGGAGCACGGGCTCACGCGCCGTGAGCTCCTCGGTCGACAGGTGGGTGACCACGCGGCTCGGTCGCATCTAGCCGTCCCAGCCCGCGCCGAAGCGACCCCGGTGCGCCACGTCGGTCCAGGGAGTACGGCGCCGCCGGCCGGCCGACCCCGAGGCACCGGTCCCGCGAGGAGCGGGGTGGCCGATGGTGATCGCCCCGATCGGGTGGGGGTCGCCGGCGTCCGGGAGGCCGAGCGCCCGTCGCACCTCGAGCTCGCGGTCGGGCACGATCCCGAAGAAGCAGGCCCCGAGGCCGGCGTCGGTCACCGTCTGCAGGATCAGCAGCGCTGCCATCGCGGTGTCGAGGTCCCAGAACGGCATCGGCCACCGTTCCTCGGACCGGTCCGTCCAGCCCTTGTCCGGCTCGGCGTAGCGATCGAGGTAGGCGGCCTTGACGCTGCACGGCACGACCACGACCGGCGCCGTCATCATCCCGGCCAGCCAGGTGTCCCGCCCGTCGGGCGTGGCGGCGGCGTCGGACGACGCGGCCCAGAAGCGTCGGACGTCCTCCGGCCGGTCGAGCACGACGAACGCCCATCCCTGTGAGAACCCCGCGCTCGGTGCCCGGGTTGCGTGCTCGAGAGCACGCTCGACGACCGCCGGATCCACCGGCTCGTCGGTGTAGCTGCGCACCATCCGGCGGCGGCGTACGACCTCGGAGAACTCCACGGGTCACTATCCCACCTCACCCGCCCAAAACCGGCCCCAGTGACCCGGTCTGAGGTAGCAGCGAGGGGTTCGGTGGAGGCCTGGGTCACAGCAGATAAGGCACTTGCCCGATGTGAGGCCCTACCTCAGGAGAGGAATCTCTGGGATGTCGTCGAAACCAACCAGGAGCACACCATGATTCCCAAGGACACCTACCTCGTTCTCTCCGAGATGGAGTACCGCAAGGACCGGACCCGCAAGGGCATCGCCGCCGCCCGTGGCAGCCGCTCGCGCTCGTCCTGGATCCGCCGGGTCGCCAACGCGGAGAAGTCGATCTGAGTCGACCGCCGGGCGTACCACGCTCGGCGGTCGCTCGGTCTCCAGCCGAGAACCGCCCGTCACTGATGACGCAGACCGAAATCAACGCGCCGCTGTCGGCGTTGGGCACCATGATGGAGCCCGTGGCAGCGCACACCAGTCGCACCCTCGTCGGTCGCGACACCGAGCTCGAGCAGCTTTGCGAGCTGCTCGGCATCACGCAGCGGCTCGACCGCCCCGGCGTGGTGCTGCTGAGCGGCGATGCCGGCGTGGGCAAGACCCGGCTGCTGATGGAGCTGCGCGACCGCGCGCAGGACCAGGGCTGGCGCGTCGTCGCCGGCCACTGTCTCGACTTCGGAGACAGCGCCCTTCCCTACCTCCCCTTCAGCGAGCTGCTCGGGCGCTTCGACACCGAGCTGCCCGAGGTCGTCGAAGACGTCTCCGCGGAGCACCCCGCCATCGGCCGGCTCCAGCCCGGACGCCGGGTCCGCACCTCGGTCGACGCGCCCAGCGACGGTGAGCCCGGCGCCGATCGCGGTGAGCTGTTCGAGGCCGTGCACGCGCTCGTCGACGCCGCCGCTGCCTCGTCGCCTCTGCTCCTCGTGATCGAGGACACCCACTGGGCCGACCAGTCGACCCGTGACCTGCTCGGCTTCCTCTTCACCCGGTCCTTCACGCACCCCGTGGCGCTGGTCGCGTCGTACCGCTCCGACGACCTGCACCGCCGCCACCCCCTGCGCCGTCAGGTCGCCGAGTGGTCCCGGCTGCAGACGGTCGACCGGCTCGCTCTCTCGCCGCTGCCCGACGACGCAGTGCGCAAGCTGATCGCCGAGCTGGCACCCGAGCTGCTGGGCGAGCGCGAGCTGGCCGAGATCGTCGGCCGCGCCGAGGGCAACGCCTTCTTCGTGGAGGAGCTGGTCGCGTCCGGGGCCGGCGGGTGGGTGCCCGACGACCTCGCCGACCTGCTCCTGGTCCGGCTCGACCGGCTCTCCGACGAGGCCCGCCAAGTGGTGCGGATCGCGAGCGTCGCCGGGCGCAAGGTCAGCCACAGCCTGCTGGAGGCGGCTGCTGGCCTACCGCCCGCCGACCTCGACGCCGGCATCCGCCAGGCCGTGGAGATGAACATCCTCGTCGCGGGCACCAAGACCTACTCCTTCCGCCACGCCCTGCTCGGCGAGGCGGTCTACGACGACCTGCTGCCCGGAGAGCGGGTCCGGCTGCACGGCCAGTACGTCGCTGCCCTCGCCGCAGGTCCCGGTCGCGGCACGGCCGCGGAGATGGCGCGCCACGCCCGCCGGGCGATGGACCTCGACCGTGCCGCGACCGCCGGCGTCGAGGCCGGTGACGAGGCGCTGTCCGTCGGCGGGCCCGACGAGGCGGCGCGGCACTACGAGCACGCGCTCGAGCTGCTGGAGGACGCCGACCGCGCCGAGCGGCTCGGGATCGACGTGACCAAGGTGGTCGTCAAGGCGTCGGACGCCCACAGTGCCGCCGGTGACAGCCAGCGGTCGGCGACCCTGCTCGCCGAGCACATCGAGCGGCTGCCGGCCGGCGCGCCCGCGTCGGCGCGCGCCCGGCTGCTCAGCAACTACGCCCTCGCGCTCTGCCTCGTCGAGTCCCCGATCGACCCGCTCGAGGTCGCCAAACAGGCCCTCGCGCTCGCGCCCGAGGGCGAGAGCCCGCTGCGCGCCAAGATCCTCGCCACGCACGCGCGAGTGCTCACGATGCATCACGACCGCCTCGAAGAGGCCGAGAACACCGCAACCGAAGCGCTCGCGCTGGCCGAGAGGCTCGCGATGCCGGTCCTCGCCTCCGAGGTGGTGACCACGCTGAGCAGCCTGCGGTTCAAGCGCGGCGACGGCACCGACTCCCAGGCCGTGCGCGCGGCGCTCCAGGACGCGGTGAAGCGCGCCGTCGATGCCGGCGCGATCTACGCGGAGCTGCGGGCCCTGTTCCTGCTGGGTCGCACCTACCAGGAGGCGGCCGAGTGGGACGAGGCGGCGCGGTGGTTCGCCACCGGCCTCGAGCGGGGTGTGGCGGTCGGCCTGCCGTGGGCGCCGTACTCCCTCGAGTCCCGCTGGCAGCTCGCCTGGGTCCGCTACGCGCAGGGCGAGTGGGACGCGGCCCTCGACCTGGTCGCGATCGCCGACGACGAGAGTGGCCCGTTGATCCCTCGGGCGCTCATCGAGGCAACCCGGCTGTCGATCCTGTCGGCCCGCGGCCACGCCGTGGGCGGAGACCTGCGCCGGCTCCGCAAGGTCTGGCCCGACGAGGGCAGCGTCGCGGTCTTCTCCGCCGGCACGGAGATCGAGATGGCCGCTCATGCCGGGGACGCCGATGGCGCGATCGCCGCGTACGACGAGGTCGTCGGCGTGTTGACCCGCATCTGGAACGAGCGCTTCGCCGGCCGGGTGCGGCTGGCGGCGCAGACCCTCGGCGCGATCGCCGGCGCGCTGCCGTCGGCGAGCACCTCCGAGCGCACCGCACTGCTCGAGCGGGCCGACCTGCTGCGGTCCGACGGTGACGTGGTCGCCGAGCGGTTCGCAGGCGGCCAGGCAGCGTGGGGACCCGAGGGACGGGCGTGGGCCCACCGGCTGACCGCCGAGCACCTGCGTGCCCGCTGGGTCGCCGGCGTCGACGCCCCCGATCGCGACCAGCTGCTGGCCGCGTGGGCAGCTGCCGTCGCCGCGTTCGAGGAGTTCGGCAGCGTGCCCGAGCTCGCCCGGACACGGACGACGTACTCAGGGATCCTGCGGCTCCTCGGCGAGACCGCCGCCGCGCGCGAGCAGGGCGACCTCGCGCGCGAGGCTGCGCACAAGCTCGGCGCGATCGTGCTGCTCGACGAGCTACGCGCCTCCGGCAGCACGCCTGCCCGCGCGGCTCAGGGTGACCCGCAGCGGCTCACCGCCCGCGAGCGGGAGATCCTGGCGCTCGTCGCTGACGGACGGAGCAACGGCGAGATCGGCAAGCAGCTCTTCATCAGCACCAAGACGGTGAGCGTCCACGTCTCCAACATCCTCGGCAAGCTCGGCGCCGCCGGCCGCACCGAGGCCGCCGCGATCGCCCGCCGCGACGGGCTGCTGGACTGACAAATTGCGCGAGCGTGTCGCATATCGTGCGGCACCGCACGGACCATCGCTTCGCTCGGCCCGCGGGCGCCGCACGATGCGGCTTCGCCGCGTGCGACACGCTGCCGCGCGCGCGGTCGAGGGAGTCACGGGGTGACGGCTGCTCGGCGGCTCGCGGTGGGTGGCGCGAAGTTCCGACCACGGTAGGAATCGCCGCGGCCCGCTGCGGCGTACGGTCGTGGACGTGACCGCAGAGCTCGCTGACCAGTCGTCGGTCGACACTCGTCCGCTGACGATGAAGCGCTTCGAGGGAAGCACGCTCATCGGCAGTCCGGACCAGCCACGGATCCCGCGGGGCGCGCTGCCGCCAGGGCCGCGGTGGCCGGCGTTGGCGCAGACGATCGCGCTGATGAGGTTCCGCCACCAGTTCCACCCCTACCTCCACCGGAAGTACGGCGAGGCGTTCACGCTCCGGTTGATCCCGGGCTCGCGGCCGTTGGTGCTGTTCACGAGCCCCGACGTCACCAAGGAGATCTTCGCGGCCGATCCGGCGGTCTTCCATGCCGGCAAGGGGAACGCCGTCCTCGGCCCGATCATGGGCAAGAACTCGCTGCTGCTCCAGGACGGTGCCGAGCACCACCGGGCGCGCAAGCTGCTGATGCCGGCGTTCCTCGGGCACGCCCTGCGCGGCTACCGGTCGATGGTCGCGGAGGTCGCCGCCGCGGAGATCGACCGCTGGGGCGACGGCGACGAGTTCGCCTCGCTGGACCGGATGAACGCGCTGACGCTCGAGGTGATCCTGCGGGTCGTCTTCGGCGTCACCGACGAGCAGCGTCTCGCCGAGCTCCGGCCCCGGGTGACCGCGACCGTCGACATCAATCCGGCCATCCTGCTCGGCTGGGCCTACCCGTGGCTGCAACGGTTCGGCCCCTGGCGCCGGACGGTCGACAACCAGGTCGAGCTGGACCGGCGGATCTACGCCGAGATCGCAGAGCGCCGTGCGGTGACGGACGTCGCGGACCGCAAGGACGTGCTGTCCCGGCTGATGGCGGCCGGCGACGACTCCGACCGGCTCGGCGACACCGAGCTGCGTGACCAGCTGGTCACCCTCCTCCTCGCCGGCCACGAGACGACCGCGAGCGCGCTGTCCTGGGCGCTCTACGAGCTGGGTCGCGACCCGGAGCTGCTCGCCCGCAGCCAGGCGGCGGCCGACGCGGGCGATGCCGAGGGACTGGCCTGGCTGGAGGCCGTGCTCAAGGAGTCGATGCGGCTGCACCCGATCATCCCGATGGTGGTGCGCACGCTGCAGAAGCCGGCACGCGTCGGTGGTCTCGACCTCCCCGCCGGCACCACGGTCGGCCCGTCGATCCTGATGAGCCATCTGCAGGACCAGAACTTCCCGGAGCCCGACGCCTTCCGGCCCGAGCGGTTCCTGCCCGAGCTGTCCGGCGCCGAGGCCCCGTCGCTGCACGTCTGGATCCCGTTCGGCGGCGGGGTCCGCCGCTGTATCGGCGCCGGCTTCTCGCTGATGGAGGGCACCGAGGTGCTCCACCAGGTCCTCCGCGGCTACGACATCTCCTCCGTCGAGTACGACGTTCCCCGGGTCCGCAACATCACCAGCGTGCCGCGCAAGGGCGCCCGGATTCGAGTCAAGCGACGGGTTCGGCAGTCGGGCCGCTAGGTCTGCATGACGCTGCTTCGCGCCGCGGTGGTTGCGGTGCGGTTCCCAGGGCCCTGCGCGGGCGCCGGGGAGGTCTGGGGGTGCTCGTTGTGGTTGCGGCCGCAAGGGGATGGCGGGTGGTGGCGGCAGGTGCGCGGCTTGCGGCTTCAGGACCGGCTTCAGGACCGGTGTGGGCATGCCGTTGGCCCCGCCGGTGGCGGGGTGCGGGGCTGGGTAGCTAGTTCTCGGGCGGTGTGGCGGTGAGTTGGTGGGTGCCGGTGGGGTCGACCAGGTAGGTGCCGGTGGGGAGGGTCCAGTGGTAGGTGCCGGGGTTGAGCATCCGGTAGCTGGTTCGGCCCGAGGTTTTGTACCGGTGGTGGCCGCGGCAGGCCGGTGAGAGGTTGCAGGCGCAGGTCGGCCCGCCCTCGGCGTGGGGGGTGATGTGGTCGAGGTCGCAGGTTTCGGCGGGTTTGGTGCAGTAGGGGAAGCCGCAGTGGTGGTCGCGTTCGGTGACCTGGCGGCGGATCCGGTCGGGGATCTCATAGGAGTCGACCGGTTGGTGGCCGGCGAGGTCGATCACCGGCCGCACGACCACAGTGGTGCCGGGGGTGTTGAGCCATTCCTTGACCTGCTCCACCGAGATGGGGGTGCGGGTGTTGCCGAACCGGCCCACGGTCTGGTCGGTGGCGGAGAGGTGGAGCGTGAGCTCGGTCTTCCGGCCGGGAACGGTCCTAGTGATCTCTCCGGTGTCGGGGTCGGCGACCTCGAGGTCGAGGACCAGGTCCTCCCGGGCGATCTCACCGAGGGCTTTGGCCCGCCGGACGTCGAGGGTGTCGGTGTCGCCGAGTTGGCCGGCGAGCTTGGCGCGGCGAGCGATGGCGTGTTCGAGGTCGAGGGCATCCGCGGCGTCCAGGGTGCCGGAGAGGTCGGCGGTGCCGTTGTAGCCGACCCGGTCCAGACCGGTGTGGACGTGCCGGTGGTCCCGGGACTCCCGCCGGCGGTCTTCGGCGGCATCCGGGTCGTAGCGGACCAGGGCTTCCTCGACCAGCCGGTCGACCTGCGCCCAGGTCACCCCGTGCGCGAACGGTGCCAGCTGCCCATCGACGAACCCGACAGCATCGGCGGGGAGGAGGCGGGTGGCGTCGGCGACCCGCAGTGCTTTCCACACCGGCACCTGGCCGTCGAGGAGCCGGGTCCAGGTCTTGGGGAGGCGGTGGGCGAGCTCGAGGACCTGGCCGACGTAGTTGCGCCCCGAGTCCAGCGACCGCCCCAACAACGCGGAGAGCTCCATCACCGCGAAGTCACTGATCAGCGGTGCACCGGGCCCGGCCAGCGGGAGCCCGGTGTCCAGACCCCGCTCCGTCAACGTCGCCACATCACCGGCGTCCTCGTCCACGACATGCTCGCCGGCCCATTCGGCGACCGCCCGCACCGTGGCGATCTCGCGTTCGGCGACCACCGCGCGGTGGTCGCGGATCTCGGCGAGCAGCGCCTGGGACCGGGTCACCGCAACCGGCTCGGCGACCTGGTCCGCCGCGGGGGCGGTGAGGTCGAAGAGGGGTGCGGTCCCGAGATCCATGAGGCCTATTCAACCCTGATGGTCCGACACAACGAAACGCTCAGAACCCCCCTGTGGACAGGCGATCCGCCGTTCTTGGGTTGTGGACGGAAGGTGGTCCGGGCGCCTTGGTTTCGAGGCTCCTCGCTGCGCTCGCCGCACCTCAACCAGCGGCCACGGCCTACCCACCGTGAGCCGGCCGCGGCGCGCAACCAACAGCCCTCCGCGTCCTCGTCCAAAGCCTTTCGGTCGCAACCATCCGCGGCGCGCAACCGGCGGACAGAGGGGTCGCGAGAGGGTCGCGAGCGCGACCTCCTCGACCACCGATCGCTCATCGGCCGTGAGCCGGACGCGGCGCGCAACCAATGGCCCTCCTGCTCCCGTCCAAAGCCTTTCGGTCGCAACCCCTGCCGACCGCAGCGGGGGCTCATAGGCCCAAGGGGTCTCGACACGGTCGCCACCGCGACCTCCTCGACCACCGATGCTGCATGCCAACCGACGCCCGCGCTACGACACCATCCGGGGCAGCACGTCGACGGTGGCCGCGACGTCCTCGAAGAGGTCGCAGTAGGTGAGGTAGTCCTCGCGCGCGACCGTGCAGGTGAGGGTGACGCCGAGCCCGTCCACCTGCCACGCCCACTGGTCGCAGAGCACATCGGCGGCACCGAACCGATGCGCGAAGCGGCAGTACGCGACGCGGTGGTCGCCGAGGTCGAACTCGTCGGCGTCCTCGAGCGCGAAGTCGACCAGCTGGGCACGGAGGTCGAGGAGGGCCTGCCCGCGCCAGGTCACCAGGTCGAGGTCGACCGGCCCGCAGCGGAGCACGATCTCCGGGCTCACGCCGCTCGCCGGCACGGTGCGCGGCCGGGCGGCGACGACGATGCCGTGCCCGGGGTTGCGGCGCGCGTGCCAGCTCCGCGGGAGGGTCAGGGCGACGTCGTTCTCGGCTGTCATGGGGCGGCTCCCTCGGGGTCGGTCGGCGGGTGGGGGAAGGGCTGCCAGCGCACGGGCGGCGGTAGGGCGGACTCGAAGTCGACGTCCTCGTCGCGGTCGACAGGGGTACGGCGGCGCTCGGCGTGGCCGTCCGGCGCGGGTGCGTCCGGCGGCTCGGGACTGCTCCCGAACGCGGTCACGTCCGGCGGCTCGGTGCGCGGGGCACGTTCTCGGGGCTCGTCGGCCCGGGTCGACGGATCCGGCGCCGGCACGAGCGGTTCGGGTGCCGGGACCACGGTCCATGGCGATGCCAGCGGGCCGGTGGTGTGCTCGTGAACGGCCCGCCACCAATCGGCGTACGCCGAATCGGCCTCGGCGCGGGCGCGGACCGCCCGGGCTTCGAGCCTCCGGTAGACCGCATCGATCTCCGTGCCGGGCGCGGGGACCCACTCGACCTGGTCGTCCGCCGTGACCTCGAAGCCGTGGGCCACGGCGTCGTCCCGGACTGCGGCCAGCGTCCGCCGGACGGACGCGACCCGGACCGCGTACCCGTCCAGCGCCTCCGCCAACGCGCTGGTGTCAGCGGCGACGCCCGCGCTGTCGTCCCGGAGGGCTGCCGCAGCGGTGCGATAGCTCTGCGCCGCCGCGCCGCCGAAGGCATCGCGGGACAGCACCGACTGGCCGGCGAGGAAGTCAGCGGCCGTCCCAGCGGCGCGCGCGACGGCCCGGAGCGTCGCCGCGGCGTCGTGGCACGGCGCGGGATCGGCGGGGAGTGCAACGCTGAAGTACCAGCTCACGGCTCACCGCCACCGGGTCCCGGACAGCACCAGGAAGGTGAAGCTCACCTGGCTGTCGACCGCCTCGGCTTCCCGCGCGAACGCCTGCAGGCTGCGCCCGTTGGAGCCGATGCGGGACGCCAGACGGTGCACCCGGCGCTGGAGCCGAGCGAGAGCCGCCGCGTCGTCGACCTCGGTCGGACCGAAGTCGAGCAGGGCGCCGGCCCCCCGCAGCCGCGCGGCGTCGTCCTCGGCGGTGCGGCCTGCCCGGATCAGTTCGTCGGGGTCGAGGCGGAAGGTCATGCGGGCAGCCTGCGCCGCCAGCGAACACGACGAAACGTGGCCGGTCGGCGGCTGTGGATGACCGCCTGACCACGGGCATGCTGCCTGTCCGCACGGCCGGACGGGCCGGTCGGATCAGAGGTCGAACGCCGCCCGCACCTGCTCGTCGGTCAGGCCGTAGTCGGCGAGGTCGTAGCGGTGCGACGGGCGGGCCTGGCCCGTCCGCGACTCCGCGTCGATCCGGGCGACCTCGGCCCGGGCGGCGTCGCTCCACGCGATGCCGAACGCGTCGTAGATGCCGGCGACGGTGCCGACGGGGTCGGCCACGAACTCCCGGTAGTCGACGTCGACGAACTGAGCGGCGTCGTACCGCTGCCGGGCCTCGGTGAACGATCGCCACGACCGCTCGAGCATCCCCAGCTGGGTGTGTCCGATCGTGTCGCCGACGAACGTCGTCGACGTGCCGGCCGTGGCCTCCGCGGACAGCGAGCAGGCGGAGGCGATGGAGGTGACCGGGTCGCGGCGGGTGCAGACGATCAGTGCATCGGGGTAGACCTTCATCAGCGCTTCGAGCGCGACCAGGTGGGAGGGGTTCTTCAGCACCCAGCGCTTCTCCCGGTCGTGCAGACCGATCAGCTGCAGGTTGCGGCGGTGCCGCTCGTAGGCGTCGGTCCAGTCCTGGCCCGCGAGCCACGCGGAGTAGCGCGGCACGTTGGCCAGCGACTCGTAGGAGATCGACTTGCCGGTCTGGCGGAGCAGCCGCCAGCACTCCTCGGGAGAGGTGGCGTCCATGTAGTGGATCCCCATGAACTCGGGGTTCGTCACGTGGTGCTGCCGGAACGCCTCCTGCATGGCGTTGAAGATCGGGTCGTCCTCCCAGGTCTCCCGGGGTGGCCGCGGCTGCGGGTACTCCGTCAGCCACAGCTCCAGGCCCTGGTGGGCCGGGTCGGCGCAGAGCAGCCGGTGCAGCGCGGTGGTGCCGGTGCGGGGGAGGCCGACGACGAAGATCGGGCGCTCGATCGGCACCTCGGCGTGCTCCGGGAACTCCGCGAACCGCGCCTCGGTCATCAGCCGTCCCACGAGCGCGCTCTTCACTTGCGCCCGGTGGAAGTAGTTGCCCACCGGGGTCAGCCCGGCCTCCGGGGAAGCCAGGTCCTCGACCAGCAGCCGGAGACCCTCATCGTGGGCGGTGCCGCCGAAGTCGGTCAGCCCGGTGGTGCGGACGGCGGCCGCGGCGATGTCGTCGTACGAGCCGACGTCGGGTCTTTGGCGCGGTTCGGTCATACGTGGAACTCGCCGCAGTCGACGTTGAGCATCACGCCGGTGACCGCGGAAGCGAGATCACTGGCGAGGAACAGTGCCGCGTTGGCAACCTCATCGGGCGTCGCGAGGCGCTTGAGGTCGGTGGGCTCGGCTTTCTCGGCGTACACCTCCTCGTGGGTGCGGCCGGTCTCCTGCGCGATCCAGTCGAAGTACGCCTTGTTGACGTCCTCATAGATGTACGACGGCGCGACGCTGTTGACCCGGATCCCGCGCGGCCCGAGCTCGGTCGCCAGCGACGAGGCGAGGTGCTCGAGGGTGCCCTTGGACAGCTTGTAGCCGGAGTACTCCGGCTGGCTGCTGTAGATCACGCACGAGTTGAGCATGATGATCGACCCCTTGCTCGCTGCCAGGGAGTCGGCGAACAGCGAGGACAGCCGGAGCGGCGCGAAGACGTTGGTCTCCTGCGCCGCGCGGAGCCCGTCGAGCTCGAGTGTCGAAAGCGGGTCCATCGGCGGGATGCCGAACGCGTTGTTGATCAGGCAGTCGACCTTGCCGAACTCCTCGAGAGCGGCGTCGACGAGGCGCTTGCGCGAGTCCTCGTCCGTGATGTCGGTGGGTACGACGAGCGCCCGCCTGCCGTGCTCGCGAACCACCGCGGCCATCTTCTCGAGCCGCCGCTCGGTGCGGCTGACGAGCACCAGGTCGGCGCCCATCAGCGCAGCCTGCTCTCCGAGCGCGCGGCCGAGACCGGGTCCGACGCCGGAGAGAACGATGACCTTGTCCTGGAGAAGAGGAATCACCGGGCAAGACTAGAACGTGTTCCAGTTTTGCGCTACTGGCCCGGCTCTCCTGCCCCGGCCGGGTCGGGAGCGGGCAGCGCGGGTGGGCGCCCGCTCAGCATGTGGTCCGCGCGCTGGCGGGTGCCGCCGGGGCGGCCCTCGTTCAGCGCGGCACGTGGGCCAGCACCTCGTCGACCATCCGCTCGAACATCCTGACCTGGATCGACAGATGTCCCTCGCCCGGCTCCAGGTGGGCGACCACGCCGGGGATGTGCTCGGCGAGCCACTCGCCGTGGTGGAAGGGCACCATCAGGTCCTCGCTGCCCTGCCAGAGGTAGGTGGGCACCGTGATGTCGTCGAGCGCGAAGCCCCAGTCACGGGTGAAGGCGAGGTCGTCGTCCATCCACCCGTAGAGCTCCTCCACGCCGCCCTGGAGGTTGCGGATGATGTCCTCGCCGAGCTCGCTGGTGAGAGTCGCGCGGTCGACGTCGGGCAGCAGGTTGTCGAGGGTGCGGATCACTCCCTCGGCGTCGGCCTCGAGGATCCCGGCCCGCTCCTTCTGGAGGAAGGGCAACAGCTCCTCCTCGCCCTGCAGCGCCAGGCCGAACTCCTCGATGTTGTCGGCGCCCATGCTGTCGAGGAAGTCGGGCTGGCCGGCGTACGGCTTCACCGCGCAGACCGCCAGCACGGCGAGCACGCGGTCCGGCAGGACGGCGCCGGTGGCGAGCGCGTGCGGACCGCCGCCTGACTGACCGCCGGTCAGGAAGGTCTCAGCGCCGAGGTGGTCGGCGACCGCGGCCATGTCGGCGGCGACGTCGGCGACGCTGCGGCCGGGGTTGCGGGTCGATCCGGCGGCACCGGCCCGCGAGTAGCTGGCGTACCGCACGCCGCGACTGTGGAGCGCCCGCTGCTTCTCCAGCCCCTGGTAGGAGCAGCCGGGAGTGCCGTGGTGCCAGATGAGGAGCGCACCGTCGGCAGGTCCGCTCACCTGGACGTCGAGGATCCGGCCGTCGGGCAGGTCGAGTGCGATGCGTTCGGTCATGTGCCGGAGCGTACGTCCCGGGAATAGCCCTTGGGGGACGGCGTTGGGCGAAGGTGTGAGCACTCCTCGGATCACCCTCAACGACAACACGTCCATCCCGCAGTTCGGACTCGGTGTGTGGCAGGTGCGGGCGGCCGAGACGGAGCAGGTCGTCACCGACGCGCTCGAGATCGGCTACCGCCACATCGACACCGCCCAGATGTACGGCAACGAGGCCGGCGTCGGCGCGGCGATCGCGAAGTCGGGCCTGGCGCGCGAGGACCTGTACGTCACGACCAAGCTCAACAACAACAACCACCAGAAGGCCCGCGAGTCGCTGGAGGTCTCGCTGGACAAGCTCGGTCTCGAGAAGGTCGACCTGTTCCTCATCCATTGGCCGCTGCCGACGCGGTACGACGGCGACTTCGTCGCCACCTGGGAGACGGTGGTCGGGCTCCGTGAGGCCGGGCTCGCCACCTCTGTCGGGGTGTCCAACTTCCAGCCCGACCACCTCGACCGGATCGTGTCGGCGACCGGGGTCGTGCCGGTCGTCAACCAGATCGAGGTGCACCCCTACTTCGCCAACGAGGCGGCCCGCGCGGCCGCGGCGCGCCACGGCGCTCACGTCGAGGCCTGGTCCCCGCTGGGCCAGGGTGGCGGGGAGCTCAAGGACCCGGTCGTGACCGGCGTTGCCGAGAGCCACGGCAAGAGCCCGGCGCAGGTGCTGCTGCGCTGGGCGCTCGACCGCGGCGACATCGTGTTCCCCAAGTCGGTGCGCAAGGAGCGGCTGGCGGAGAACTTCGACGTCTTCGACTTCGCGCTCACGGCGGAGGAGGTCGCCGCGCTCGCGGAGCTCGACAAGGGCGAGGGCGGCCGTCAGGGTCCGAACCCCGACACCTTCGACTGGATTCCTAGCTGATCATCCGGCGGGCAACGGCCCGCTGGCGGACCGCGATCCGCGCGGCGTACTCCTCGTCGGTCAACGGCAGCAGGTGGGGGAGCAGGGTCCGGACGTCTGCGGTCTTGACGACCTGCACAGAGGGACCGTCGGCCTGGGTGAGGTCGCGCTCGAGGCGCTGCCAGCGCAGCATGATCGGGCCGGTGCGGTGACCGGTGGTCTCCAGCCAGTTGGCGATCGGCGCGCCGCCGAGCGGCGGGCGCTCGGAGATGACGAACTGCATCAGGCCGTCGTCGTCGGTGAAGGCCTGCGCCTTCGTCAGCGACGTCTGGTGGGTCTCGTAGTCGGTGGAGGCATACCAGTCCGACCCGATCTGGATCGCCTGGTAGGTGCAGTCGTCGCACCGCGGCACCGACACGATCATCGCCTCGTCCTCGGCCAGCTCGTAGTGGCCGATCGAGGAGAACTGCGAGGCCAGGCCGCCGGGCGTCGACTGCGGCACGGTCAGGGTGTTGACCGGCTCCTTGTACTGGAAGAACTGGGGGAAGGCGAACCAGGTCTGGATCGAGCCGATCAGCGATCGGGCGGCGACGTCGTACTTCTTCTGCAGCAGCTCGCGGCTCAACGGCTTGCGCGGCTTGCCCCGCGTGTCCGGCCGCTCGATGGTGAGCGTGCCGCGCTCCTCGCGCTCCCAGTCGTTGAAGACCTCGCGCACGATCATGGTCTTCGCGCCGGGCTCGGCGGTGTAGGTGAACTCGAAGGTCCCGTCGTCGGCGATCTCGAGCTCGCGGTCGTCGAAAGCCAGCAGGCTGGTCGCGGCCGAGTCCGCGGTGTAGGCGCCGCCCATCACCTGGAACGACAGGTCGGCGGACGTGCCACGGCGGCCGCGTACGACGTACTCGACCCCCTCGCGGAGGTAGGCGCTGAGGTAGATGGCGTCTGGGTTGTCCAGGCCCTGCCGCGAGAACTGGTGGGTCGGGTTCACGAACAGCGGCTGCTCGAGGTCGTAGTCGAACGCGGTCTGCATCGCCATCCGGATCCGGCCGCTGAGGTAGTCGTAGCCCTCGAGCCGGTCGGCCTCGGTCCTGATGAACGGCGCGTTGGCGATCAGCTCCTCGGCCTCCGCGATCGCGTCGGACAGGACCTTGGTGAAGCCGTAGGCCTCGCTCACTGCTCGACCTTCGCGATCACGCTGTCGGCGTACTGCTCGAGGTGCTTGATCTTCGTCTCCAGCGGCTCGGTGTCGGGACCCTTGATGTAGGGGATCCGGAACCCGACGATGCAGTCGGTCACGCCCTTGTCCTCGAGCCGCTTGATGCCATCGGTGGTGTAGGCGTCGAAGGAGATCACGTGCACCTCGAAGTCGTCCCTGGTGTCGCCCTCCTCCTTGCGGATCTCGGCCAGCCGCAGCAGCAGCCGGTCGAGCTCCTCGCCGTCGCCGCCGGCGTGCATCCACCCGTCGCCCTTGCGTACGGCGCGCCGCAGGGCGGCGTCGGAGTGACCGCCGACCAGCAGCGGGATCTTCTCCGTCGGAGCGGGGCACTGCTGGAGCGGCTCGAAGTCGTAGAACTCGCCGTCGTAGCCGAAGAACGTCGGCTCCGTCCCCGGCTGGGTGAGGCCGCGGAGGATGTCCATGCACTCGTCCATCCGCTTCCCGCGCTTCTCCCACGGCACGCCCAGGGCCGCGAAGTCCTCCGGCCAGGGGGAGAGGCCGACGCCGAGCCCGAGCCGGTTGCCGGAAAGGAACGCGAGGGAGGAGGCCTGCTTGGCCACGAGCACCGGCGGCCGCACCGGCAGCTTGAGTACGAACGGCGTCAGTCGGAGCGTCGAGGTCACCGCGAACAGGTGCGCGCACAGGATGAAGGTCTCGATGAACTCCTTGCCGAGCAGGAACTCGCGGTCTCCGGTGTCGGTGTAGGGGTACTTCGAGTCGGACTCCTGGGGGTAGATCAGGCTGTCGGCGATGGTCATCGACGTGTAGCCCGCTGCCTCGCAAGCCTGGGCCAGCGGGGCGTAGTAGGCGGCCTGGGTCATGCCCTCGGCGAAGGAGAAGCGCATGGGGCCCACACTAGAACGTGTTCTAAAAACGCGCCAGATCTGCGAGAGTGGACCCGTGTCTGTGAAAGAGAAGCCGAACGGGCTCGACTCGCCGCTCGTCTCGAAGATCATCAAGTACGGCGCCCGCGCCCACGTGCCGGTCTTCCGGCTCACCAACGGCCGGATCGGTTCGAAGTGGCGGATCGGCGCCGGCTGGAAGAAGCCGGTGCCGGTGCTCCTGCTCGACCACGTCGGCCGCAAGAGCGGCAACGAGTTCACGACCCCGCTGCTGTACCTCGAGGACGGACCGCGCCTGGTGATCGTCGGCTCCCAGGGTGGTCTGCCGAAGAACCCGCAGTGGTTCCACAACCTCGTCGCCCGCCCCGAGACGACCGTCTCCCTGAAGGGTGAGCGCCGCCGCCCGGTGCGGGCGCGGGTCGCCGATCCGGCCGAGCGCGCGGCGCTCTGGCCGCGGCTCGTGGATCTCTACGCCGACTTCGAGAGCTACCAGTCGTGGACCGACCGCGAGATCCCCGTCGTGATCCTCGACCCGCGCTGAGAGGCTGGGCCCATGGACCCCATCGACCTGGCCGAGCTCAGCGACCGCACGGCGATCAACGACGCGCTCATCCGCTACACGATCGCGATCGACACCGGTGAGTTCGACCGGCTGGACACCGTGTTCACGCCGGACGCCCAGATCGACTACAGCGAGAGCGGCGGGACGGTCGGCACCTTCGCCGACGTCAAGCCGTGGTTGGCGGAGAACCTGCCGGCGTTCTCGACGAAGCGGATGCACACGCTGGGCCAGGTGGCGATCTCGTTCGCGAACACCAGGGACGAGGCGCGGGTGACGGCGTACTTCCACAACCCGATGCTCGTCCCCGACGGCAGGGCCGGCGCCGGAGGGGAGCGCCTCGTGGAGGTCGGCGGTCTCTACCACCACACGTTCACGCGCACCGACGCGGGTTGGCGCTCGCGACGGCTGCACGAGCAGGTGGTATGGACCCGCGGCTTCTGAGAGTCGACCCGTCTTTTGGTCCCGGTTGGACCGGTCCGCGACAATGACGCCGTGAGCGACGAGCAGGAGAAGTCCGACAACCCGGTGGTGACCGGGCTCGTCGCCCTGCTGGCGGTCTCCCTCGCCGTGGGCCTCGTGCTGGGCGGCGTCGCTCTCGTCGGCACCCGGATCCTCGGCATCGGCGGCGACTCCTCGGGCTCGACCGGCGCCAGCGAGGCCGAGTCCGCGGTCATCCCGCGTCCGTCGAAGACGAGTGCGAACGGACCCCAGGTCACGCTCAACACCCAGGACGCGGAGAGCGACGACACCGAGCCCGGCGATCCGAAGACCACTAAGACCGAGAAGGCGAAGCCGGAGAAGGAGATCACCCTCCAGGCGGGCCAGACCGCGGTCGGCAACTTCGAACAGATCGACCTGACCGGTGTCTATCCCGGCGGTGAGGGCGCGATCCTGCAGGTCCAACGGTTCGAGGGCGGCCAGTGGGTCGACTTCAACGCCACCCTCTCGGTGAGCAACGAGACCTTCAGCACCTACGTCCAGTCCGCACAGATCGGCGTCAACAAGTTCCGGGTGGTCGACAGCGCCACCGGCGCTGCGTCCAACCCGGTCACGGTCACCGTCGGCTGACCCTCCCGCCGCGCGGCGACGCCGTACGGTGGACGCATGGTGCCGCGGTACGACGTGCTCGCGCTCCTCGTCGCGCTGACCCTGGCCATGGCCGCGGCCTGCTCGACCGACGACGACGACCCGGTGCAGGGCGGTAGCTCACCCGATGCCGGGTCGGCGAGCCCGACGGCGACCGATCCCCCGCCCGCGTCGGACGAGCAGGAGCTCGCGGTGGTCGGACACGCGACCCGGCCCCAGCTCCGGCTGACGCAACGTGCCGCCGACCGCCTCCTCGGTGGGGAGGTCCGCCGGTGGCGGGGTCTCCGGGTGGCGCAGGACGTGCGGGCCGTCGAGCGTGATCCAGGCACGATCGCGGTCGTCCCGGTGGCCGACGTGACGCCGACAGTGGTCGTGGCGACGGTCGCCGGCGTCGATCCGGTGCGCGACCACCCGGACGCGATCACGGTCGCTGTGGCCGGCGACGTGATGCTGGTCCGCAACGTGCCCGACGCCGCGGCCTCGCTGGCGCCGATGACGCCGCTCCTGCGGCGGGCCGACCTCACCGTCGGGAACCTCGAGAGCACCCTGTCGACCGACGGACAGCCGACCCAGGGAAGCGACTCCTTCGGCGGCAGTCCGGCGCTGGTGCCGCTGCTCCGGCAGGCCGGCTTCGACGCGGTCTCGCTCGCCAACAACCACACCGGCGACTTCGGGCCGGTGGCGCTCGTCGAGACCGTCGACGTGCTGGCGGACAGCGCGGTGGTGCCGTTCGGTGCCGGCGCGACGCTGCGCGAGGCGAGCCTGCCGGCCGTCCTCGAGGCAGGCGGCACCCGGTTCGCGTTCCTGGGCTTCAACGCCATCGGCGAGACCCCGGCGGCGACGCCAACAGGGCCGGGAGCCCTGTCGGTGCGGATGCCGCCGCGCACCGGACCGCTGGTGCCCGCCGACCTCGACCGCGTGGTTCGCCTCGTGCGTCGCGCGGACCGGCAGGCGGACGCGGTGGTCGTGCTCCCGCACTGGGGCGAGCAGTACACCCACCGACCCTGGCCGGTCCAGCGCGAGGTGGCCCGGGAGCTGGTCGCGGCCGGCGCCGACCTCGTCGTCGGCGGCCACCCCCACTGGGTGCAGGGTGCCGACGCCATCGACGGAGTACCGGTGCTCCACTCGCTCGGCAACTTCGTGTTCGACATGTACTGGCAGCCGCCGCAGGTGCGCGAGGGCGTCGTGCTCGAGGCGACCTGGTGGGGCGACGAGCTCAAGGCGGTCCGGCTCGTCCCTTACGCGATGGAGGTCGGCCCCTATGCACCCCGCCCGGTCTCGGGGCGGCGCGCGGCCGACATCCTCGACGACGTCTGGAGCGCGTCGACCGGTCCGTTCCGGGGCTAGCTCAGCGGCCGGCTCTGCGGCTGCCTCAACGAATCCAGCTGACGACCACTCGCGCGGTCCGCTCGAGCTGGTCGCGGTTCACGACGGACACCACGTCGGAATCGTCGTGGTAGGCGGCGTACGGGGTGCTCCCGAGCCGTACGCCGGGCAGCCCGTCCCGCACGAACGACCAGTGGTCGCTGGAGCGCTGGCCGCTCTCGACGACGTACGGCGCCCCCACCCGCTCGGCCGCGGCGACCAGCTGGTCGCGGAGAGGGTCGCCGTCCTCGGGGCTGCCGATCACGACCGCGTCGCCCACGCCGACCCGGTCCATCGACACCATGCCGCGCAACGACCGCCGCTGCCCGGCGGTCAGCCGGTCGACGTACGCCCTCGAGCCGTAGTGGTGGTCGTCGTCGGTGGGGCCGCGCGGCTCCTCGGCGCCGAACGCGATCAGCACGACCGGCAGCCGGGTGCGACGCCAGGTGACGGCCCGCGCGACCGTGAGCAGGACGCCGATGCCGGAGGCGTTGTCCTCCGCGCCGGGTGACCGCGGCACCGTGTCGAGGTGGGCGCCGATCGCGAGCCACGGCACTCCGGGGCGGAGGTCTCCGCGGTGAGCGATCACGTTCACCGAGTCCCCGGCGTCGACCGGCGCAACCCACGAGAACCCACCGGGCACGGCGAACCGCTGTCGCTCGACCTGCCAGCCGAGCCGGTCGAGCTGGGCGTCGACCCACTCCGCCGCGCGGAAGTACGCCGGTGTCGTACCCGGGCGCGGACCCACGACCCCGGCGAGGTGGCGGACCGCTGCCATCGCCGTCGAAGACTCGACATCGCCCGGACGGACCCGCCGGCAGCCGGCGAGGGTGCCGACGGTCGCGGCGACCGCACCGCCGACGAGCTCGCGGCGTCCGACCCGGGAGGCGCCCACCATTCGTCGAGCCTGCCACGCAACCGATCGGCGACGACAGCCCTCTGAAGAGGGTGGAAGGCAAACCACCACGACGCCGAGCGGCGAGGAGCAGAATGACGGTCACGATGGGACGTCGAGCCGGCGAGTTCGCGGCGTACGCCGAGCAGGCGCAGCAGCGCCTGTTCCGGCAGGCGGTGCTCCTCACCGGCGATCCCGACTCCGCACGCGACCTGGTCCAGTCGACCCTGGTCAAGGTCTACGTCGCCTGGTCACGGATCGACACGCCCGCGGCCTACGCGCAGCGGACGATGGTCCGGACGTTCCTCGACGGTCGCCGCAAGGAGCGCCGCGAGGCGGAGCTGCACCGGCCGATCGACCCGGGCCGGGCCGATCCGGATCCGGCGCAGGCGCTCACCGTGCGGCAGGCCATCGCGGCACTGCCGCCTCGGATGCGGGCCGTGGTGGTGCTCCGCTACTGGGAGGACCTGACCGTCGACCAGACCGCTGCCGCGCTCGGGTGCAGCAGCGGCAACGTCAAGTCCACCGCCAGTCGCGGGCTCGACAAGCTGCGCGAGCTGCTCGGGGATGCCTTCGTCGAACGCACGTCCACATCCACATCCACGTCAGCAGCCACGGCTGCACCGAAGGAGCCGACATGAGCATCCCGACCGACGACCTGCGCACGCACCTCGCCCGCGAGCTGGACGACCTCGGCCCCGGGCCCGACCTGGTGGCGGAGGCGGCGGCCCGCGGCGCCAGCGCCGTACGACGCCGCCGGGCGCTAGGGGGCGCCACCCTTGCCGTCGCGGCCGTGGTGGGCGGGGTGGCCGCGGTCGGCCTGCTGGCAGGCGGCGACGACGCCCGGCCCGCCAAGGAGGACCTGCCGATCGCCGAGGACAGCACACCTCCGTCCCCGTGGGACCCGCTGGCCGACGGGCACGTGACGGAGCAGGAGTGGGACCGGACGGTCTCCGAGGCGCTGAGCGCTTCTCTTCCGGACCGCTACGGGACGGTGGCCCCGATCCAGACCGACTTCGACGTCCAGATGTTCGGTACCCAGGGCGGCGACCCCCGGCTCCAGCTCAACGTCCGGGCGTCCGGTTGGCACCGCTCCGAGGATCCTCAGGCCTACCGACAGGACCAGTCGTGCGCGGCGATCAACCAGGCGCGCGAGCTCTACTCCTGCCACGAGGTGGCGTTCGGGGACGGCTGGTTCGCCATCGTCGCGACCGACCTGCTCCCGCCGGGCAACCGGTCCTACGCCGAGGGTGAGCGGGTGGAGATCCCGCCCTACGACCCCGACAACATCCCGGAGGACTGGGCCTTCGCCACCGAGCTGCACCTGATGAACGAGGGCGTCTCCTTCCGGTTGGGCACGGGCGAGCTCGGCTGGGACGGGATCTCCGGCAACGACCCGGCCGGCATCACGGACCAGGAGCTGCTCGCCGCGGCCCAGGAGCCGGCGTTCCTCGAGATGGTCGAGGTCGCCGTCCAGTGGTGGTACGACGAGCCGGCGCCCGAGCCGGTCGAGATCGAGGGGGAGCTGATCCCGGTGATGACGGGGAAGGGTCAGCAGGTCCCGCCGAAATTCCCGTCCTGAGCCGGGAACAACCCCGCCGTTTGCCTCTGTTGCACCCTGTGTCAGACTTGAGTCAACTCGACTCAACTTACTTGCTGGACGTCTGATCCAGACCAGTGACAATAGCAATGGAGGAGCAACACCATGGCACGTGCTGTCGGCATTGACCTGGGTACGACCAACAGCGTCGTCGCGGTCCTGGAGGGCGGCGAGCCCAGCGTCATCCCCAACGCAGAAGGCGCGCGCACCACGCCGTCGGTCGTCGCGTTCGCCAAGAACGGCGAGGTCCTCGTCGGTGAGGTCGCCAAGCGCCAGGCCGTCACCAACGTCGACCGCACCATCCGCTCGGTCAAGCGCCACATGGGTGAGTCCTGGACGACGGACATCGACGGCAAGTCCTTCACCCCCCAGCAGATCAGTGCGTTCATCCTGCAGAAGCTCAAGCGCGACGCGGAGGCCTACCTCGGCGAGACCGTCACGAACGCCGTCATCACCGTGCCGGCGTACTTCTCCGACGCGCAGCGCCAGGCGACCAAGGAGGCCGGCGAGATCGCGGGCATGAAGGTCGACCGGATCGTCAACGAGCCCACTGCGGCCGCGCTGGCCTACGGGCTCGACAAGGGCGAGGACCAGACCATCCTCGTGTTCGACCTCGGTGGCGGCACCTTCGACGTGTCCCTGCTCGAGATCGGCGAGGGCGTCGTCGAGGTGAAGGCGACCAGCGGTGACAACCACCTCGGTGGCGACGACTGGGACAACCGCGTCGTCGAGTGGATGGTCAAGAAGTTCAAGGACAACAACGGCGTCGACCTGTCGGCCGACAAGATCGCCGCGCAGCGCCTCCAGGAGGCGGCGGAGAAGGCGAAGATCGAGCTGTCGTCGTCGAGCGAGACCACGATCCACCTGCCGTACATCACCCACGGTGAGAACGGTCCGCTGCACTTCGAGGAGCGGCTGACCCGATCGGAGTTCCAGAAGCTCACCGCCGACCTGCTCGACCGCACCAAGGCGCCGTTCCAGTCGGTCCTCAAGGACGCCGGGGTGCCGATCTCGGGGATCGACCACGTCGTGCTCGTCGGTGGCTCCACCCGGATGCCGGCCGTCACCGAGGTCGTCAAGGACCTGCTCGGCGGCAAGGAGCCCAACAAGGGCGTCAACCCCGACGAGGTCGTCGCCGTCGGCGCCGCGCTGCAGGCGGGTGTCCTGGCCGGTGAGGTCAAGGACGTGCTGCTGCTCGACGTCACCCCGCTGAGCCTCGGCATCGAGACGAAGGGCGGCGTCATGACCACCCTGATCGAGCGCAACACGACGATCCCGACCAAGCGCAGCGAGATCTTCACGACCGCCGACGACAACCAGCCGTCGGTCGAGATCAAGGTCGCGCAGGGCGAGCGCCAGATGTGGGCGCAGAACCAGCCGCTCGGCAACTTCGAGCTGACCGGCCTCCCGCCGGCACCCCGCGGCGTCCCGAAGATCGAGGTCACCTTCGACATCGACGCCAACGGCATCGTCCACGTGTCCGCCAAGGACCAGGCGTCCGGCCGCGAGCAGTCGATGACCATCTCCGGCGGCAGCGCGCTGTCGAAGGACGAGATCGACCGGATGGTGCGCGAGGCCGAGCAGTACGCCGAGGAGGACGCGCAGCGTCGCGCGTTGGTCGAGGTCCGCAACCAGGGTGACCAGCTCGTCTACACGACCGAGAAGTTCCTGGCCGACAACGGCGACAAGATCCCGGACGACGTGAAGACCGAGGTCTCCGCCGACCTGGAGGAGCTCAAGAAGCTGCTCGCCAACGAGGACTCCACCGTCGACGAGCTCACTGCCGCGATCACCAAGCTCGGCGAGTCCAGCCAGAAGATGGGCGCGGCGATGTACGCCGCCGCCGAGGCGGACGCCGCAGCGGCCGGTGGCAGCACCGGCGCGACCGGCGAGGGCGACGACGACGTCGTCGAGGCCGAGATCGTGGACGAGGACGCTCCGTCGACGGACGCCGAGGACGAGGCCAAGTGACCGACGGCGACCCCAAGCCCGACGACGTCACCCCCGAGGAGGTCCCGGCCGACGCCGGGGCCTCCCCGGCGGAGGACCCTGCTCCTGAGCCGGCCCCCGAGGTCGGGGCTGAGGCCGAGGCGGACTCGATCGCCGAGGCCGATGAGCTCGCGGTGACCAAGATGGCGCTGGAGGAGCGGACGCTCGACCTCCAGCGCCTCCAGGCGGAGTACGTCAACTACAAGCGCCGGGTCGACCGCGACCGGGAGCTGGTGCGCGAGAACGCGACGTACGCCGTGCTCACGCCGATCATCGACGTGCTCGACACCATCGACCGGGCCCGCGACCACGAGCCGCTCGAGGGTGGCTTCAAGGCGGTGGCCGATCAGCTCGAGCGCATCGTCACCGGCCTGGGCCTGGTGAAGTTCGGCGCGGTGGGCGACCCGTTCGACCCGACCATCCACGAGGCGCTGTCACACATCGGCACCGACCCCGAGGTCGAGGTGACGACCTGCAAGGTCGTCGCCAAGGCGGGTTACAAGATGGGCGACCGGGTGGTGCGGGCAGCGCAGGTGCTCGTGGTCGACCCCGAGCCGCAGGCCGTGGAGGCCGTGGAGGCCGTCGGCCCGCAGGAGGAGCAGCCGGTCGACGTCGAGGCGTCGCGGAGCCACGGCGAGGAGTGAGACGGGCAGGCTCGAGGAGGGAGGTGCGCGATGAGTGACCCCGGCAACGACGGCATCAGATCGGACTGGGCGACCAAGGACTTCTACGCCGTGCTCGGCGTCGGCAAGACCGCGTCGGCCGACGAGATCAAGAAGGCCTACCGCAAGCTCGCGCGCGCCAACCACCCCGACTCGCACCCTGACGACGCCGCCAAGCACGAGAAGTTCAAGCAGGTCGCCGAGGCCTACGACGTCATCGGCGACCCCGAGAAGCGCAAGAAGTACGACCAGGCGCGCCAGCTCTTCGCCTCGGGCGGGTTTCCCGCCGGGGGCGGCGGCTACTCCGGCACCATCAACCTCGAGGACCTGCTCCGCGAGCGCGCCGGCGGTGGCGGCGGCTTCGGCGACCTGTTCGGCGACTTCCTCGGGTTCGGCGCCGGCGCCCGGCGGCAACAGCCGCGGCCGGCCCGCGGCGCCGACCTCGAGACCACGACCACGATCGGCTTCGCGGAGGCGCTCGAAGGCATCACCGTCTCGCTGCGGATCGCGTCGGACGCCGCGTGCGCGACCTGCTCAGGCACCGGCGGCAAGCCGGGCACCAGCCCGCACCGGTGTCCGACCTGTGACGGCAGCGGCTTCGTGGTCGCATCGGTCGGCGGTGCGTTCTCGATGAACGAGACCTGCCCGGCGTGCGGCGGTCGACAGCTGGTCTACGACGAGGCATGCCCGACCTGTCATGGCAGCGGGCGAGGACGGTCGACGCGCACCATCCAGGCGAAGGTGCCGGCCGGGGTCAAGGACGGCCAGCGCATCCGGCTGCGCGGGAAGGGCGCTCCGGGCGAGCGCGGCGGGCCTGCGGGTGATCTCTTCGTCACGGTCCGCGTCGCCCGCGACCGCGTGTTCGGCCGCAAGGGCGACCACCTGACGATCGACGTACCCATCTCCTTCAGTGAGGCCGCCCTCGGGGCAGCGGTGAAGGTGCCGACCCTCGATGGACCACCGGTGACCGTCAAGATCCCACCCGGCACGCCGAACGGGCGCACCTTCCGGGTGCGTGGCAAGGGTGCGCCGAAGGCCGACGGCACCCGCGGTGACCTGCTCGCCACGGTCGAGGTGCAGGTGCCCGCGCACCTTGGTGACGACGCGCGGCAGGCGCTCGAGGCCTACGCCGCCGCGACCGCCGACACGAAGCTGCGGGCCGGGCTGTTCGAGCAGGCAGGGGAGTAGCCGTGCCGACTCGACAGCCCTACCGCGCCGAGCCGCCGTCGCCCGAGGCGGCGGTCTTCGTGATCAGCGTCGCTGCCGAGCTGAGCGGGCTGCACCCGCAGACCCTGCGCACCTACGAGCGGATGGGCCTGATCACGCCGGGACGCACGCCCGGCGGCGGACGGCGCTACTCCTACCGCGACATCGAGCACCTGCGCGTCATCGCCGAGCTCACCAGCTCGGGCATCGGCATCGAGGGCGTACGCCGGATCCTCGAGCTCGAGTCCGCCGTCGCGACGCTGAAGTCCCAGCGCGACGAGCTCCTCGCCGAGCTGGAAGCCGCCCACGAAGCACTGCGCCAGGCGCTCTCCGTCCGGCAGGTGTCGGGCAGCAAGCTCCCCGCCGTCCCGCCTCCCACCACCCCGCAGTCGATCGTCGTCTGGCGTCGGCACCACTGACCTCTGCCGCCGACGGGCCTTTGCGCGCTCGCTGCGGGCCCTGCGGGGTTGCGACCGAAAGAGCTTTGGAGGGGGAGGAGCGGGCGCCTGGGGTGCGGTTTGCTCCCGTGTCGCGGTGGCACTACGGCACCGGTTGCTCGCTGCGGTCGGGTCGCGGTCCCCGGTGGTTGAGGTGCGACGAGCGCAGCGAGGAGCCTCGAAACCACTCGACGAGCCACTTGTCGTCCACAGCCCTAGTGTTGCGTTTCCCCTGTCCACAGGCGGGTTCTGAGTATTTCGTTGTGTCGGACGTCGGCGGTTGACTTAGGCGCACGACAGGTACTCGGGAGGTCTCCATCGTGGTCGCGCAGCTGATGCCCCAGCCGCACCCGATCCTGGCCTGCGCCGCCCAGCTCCAGGCCACGATCGGCGACGTGCGTGACCTGCAGCCGGTGTACCTGTCCCCGGCGGAGAAGAAGACCGCGGTGGTCGAACTCGACAAGGCCGCCGCGATGCTCGCCGAGCTCAAGCTCCGGGTCGTCGCGACGGCGGAGGACGCCGCGTGCCTGGCCCTGGCCCGCGACACCGGAGCCTGGCTGGCGTCGGTGACCAAGGCCGACTTCCCCGTCAGCCGCGCCCAGACCCGGTTGGCCGACGCCCTGGACCGGCGCTGGCAGCGGGTCGCGGCCGGGATGGCCGACGGAGCGGTGTCATTGCCGCAGGCGCAGGTGGTGGTTGATGCACTCGATGCTCTGCCCGACCACCTCGACCCTGCTCTGGTGTCGGATGCCGAGGCGCGGATGGTGGGCTACTGCGAGGAGTTCCGGCCAAGCGAGCTGCGCCGCCTCGGTCGGCACCTGCTCGAGGTCGTCGCCCCCGAGATCGCCGAGGCCGAGCTGGCCAAACGGCTCGAGGACGAGGAACAACACGCCCGGGAGAAGACCAGCCTCCGGTCCCGGCTGATCGGCGACGGCCTGGCCCGGACCACCATCGTCCACCCGGTCTTGGACCGCGATCGACTGCTGACCTACCTCGAAGCCTTCACCTCACCCCGCAAACACCACGACGCCCTCAGCGGGGAGGAGGACCGGATCCCCTACCCCCGCCGCCTCGGCCAAGCCTTCTGCGCACTCCTCGAGCACCTCGACCCCGCCCAGCTCCCCCAGCACGGCGGGGATGCGACCACGGTGATGGTCACCATCGCACTCGACTCGCTGCGCGCCGAGCTGGGCGCCGGCAGCATCATCGGCGGCGAACCCCTCTCCGCCACCCAGGTCCGCCGACTCGCCTGCAACGCCAACATCATCCCCGTCGTCCTCGGCGGGAACGGCGAGATCCTCGACCTCGGCCGCAGCCGGCGTCTCTTCTCACCGGCGCAACGCAAAGCGATGCGGCTACGCGACCAACGCTGCCGGGCCGAGGGCTGCACGATCCCCGCCGCCTGGACCGAAGCCCACCACCTCAAACCCTGGGCCACCGGCGGGAACACCGACCTCGACGACGGCATCCTCCACTGCAACTACCACCACCACCTCGCCCACGACCCCACCCACACCACCGAACGACTCCCCAACGGCGACTACCGCTACCACCGCCGCACCTAGGCCGACCGTCCCTCGCCGGAACGCCCTCAGCTCACTGTCGAGTTTCCGAGACTGCGGATCAGCCAGGGCGGACGAGCCCGGCTTCGTACGCGTAGATCACTGCCTGCACGCGGTCACGGATGCCAAGCTTGGACAGAACGCTGCTGACGTGGGTCTTGACGGTGGCGTCGCTGACGAACAGATTCTCGGCGATCTCGGCATTCGACCTGCCAGTCGCCAGGAGTCGCAGCACCTCCAGCTCCCGTGGGCTGAGTAGTGCAAGCTCCCGCGGCGCAGTCGGGACGGGCGTCGTGGCAAAGAGCTCGATCACCCGCCTGGTCACTGCCGGAGCCAAGAGGGCGTCGCCGCGGGCCAGCACGTGGACGGCGTCGACCAGGTCCTCCGCTGGTGCATCTTTGAGGAGGAAACCGCTCGCTCCGGCCCGCAGCGCATCGAAGACGTACTCGTCCAGGTCGAAGGTCGTGAGCATGAGCACGCGTGTCTCGCGACGCTCCGACAGCAGCCGCCGCGTCGCCTCGATGCCATCGAGCTCTGGCATGCGGATGTCCATCAAGACCACGTCGGGGGACATGCGCCGAGCGCAGGTCACTGCATCGAGCCCGTCCGCGGCCTCGCCGACGACGCATATCTCGCTGTCCTGTTCGAGCAGGGACCGCAGGCCGGCGCGGATCATCCCCTGGTCGTCTGCGATCAGTACGTTGATCACGGCCCCGTCGCCTCTGCGCCGACAGGGATCGATGCGGTCACGGCAAACCCGCCCTCGACGGTGTCGCCAGCGGTCAGCGTCCCCCCGTACATCGCAACGCGTTCCTGCATCCCGACCAGGCCGTGACCCTCGGAAGGGGCGCCCTCACGTTGCCCACGTTGACCACCTCCGTCGTCTTGCACCCGGATCTGCAAGCCGGCCGGCGAGTAGCAGAGTCGAACGCGAGCAGTCGCCGGTCCAGCGTGCTTGAGGGCGTTAGTGAGGCTCTCCTGAATGATTCGATAGACGGTCAGGTCCAGGCCCGGTGGCAGGTTGAAGGGGCTGCCCTCTACATCGACCTCCACCGGCAGCCCGGCCGACGTGGTCCGTTCCACGAGCCGGGGAAGCTGGTCCAGGCCCGGCTGCGGGGCCAGCGGCGGCCGGTCCTCGGGGGATCGCAGCACGCCGAAGAGGCGACGCAGCTCGGTCATCGCCTGCCGAGCGGTCGTCTCGATGGCCTTCAGGTCTTCGATCTCCCTCCGCTGCTCGGGCGGCAGGCGGCGCCGCACAGCCTGGCTCTGGACTGTGATCACGCTAATCGAGTGTGAGATGACGTCGTGGAGCTCGCGAGCGATGCGGACCCGTTCCTCAGCGGCGGCCTGTGCTCGGCGCTCAGCGTCTGCACCCTGGATTGCTGCCACCTCGACTGCATATCCGTCGGCTCGCTGGATCTGCTCGCGCACGAGACTTCCTACGACCCACGCGCCCCCGTACAGGACCGCCACCGCCACCAGGTCCGCGGGATCGGAGCCATCAAGCAACAGCCCGGCGAAGGGCGGAAGCACCGCAATGAGCAGGCCGGCGAGCGCTCGTCGCCCCCGCTCGACCAGACCGACTGTGTAGGACGCCACGACCATGGCCGCGAACAGGACGAACGGCGTGTCCGGACGTCCACCAGCGATGATGCCGGCCAGTGCGAGAACGACAGCGAAGAGCGGGTACTGGCGTCGCCAGGCCAGCCCGAGCATGACCACCACGGTGGTGGTGGCGTGCGCCCAGCCCGGCACCCCGGTCTCGAGCGTGGTCGCCTCCACGATGCCTGCCAGTGCGAGGGCCGATGCCAGACCGAGGTCGAACCAGGAAGGTCGGGACGGACGGTGAGGCACCTCTTCACCCTATGGCCGCAGTACCGGTGCTGCCTCAGCTTCGAGGCGGAGTCTGTGTCCTCGAAATCTCATCCGGACGGGGGAGAGGTCGACGGTGCTTCGGCCGATGTGCCCACGCGGGCTGCCGACGAGGGTTGCTCCATGAAGACGACACGAACAACTCCCTCACCGACCGCAACCGTTCCGTCACAGCGGGTTTCCGCCGCGTGGGCCTGGTGGGGCGTCCCAGCGGCCATCACCGGACTGGCCGGGAACTTCATCTCCACCCACGGCGCCCTGAGCGAAGCTGACGCGACACAGGCCGCGGATGCGGTCAGCCGAACGTCGTACCACGTCGGTACCGTGCTCGGCCTGACGTCGTTCGCCTGTCTGGTGCTCGCCTCGGCGGGCTGGCGGCGCTGGGGATCGGGCCGAGGACTGGCGCAGCAGGCTGTCTCGGTGGCGCTTGCAGTCACGGCGACGCTCGTGCTCTTCGCCACCGGGCTGAGGGGAGCGCTCGCGGAGTACCTTCCGGGCGGCATCAACGCGGACAACTTCGACGATGCCGGCCTGTACGCGCTCTTCATCGTCCACGACACCGCTCCCTGGACTGCCTGGTGGGGCGTGCTCATGATGGCGGCCGTCGTCGCGTTCATCTCCCTGGCTGGTCAGGGATTCTCGCGCTGGCTGGGGGTCCTGAGCGTCGCCGCGCTCGCCATGCCGATAGCTGTGATGGCCGGTTCAGGCGCGCTCGCCGGCGCCGGCTTCGTCGGTCCCATCTGGCTCGCCATCTTCTCCGTGATCGTCGCCCTTCGCGGCGTCAGCTCGCGGAGCGACGGGCACTAGGTCGCGGTCGCTGCTCGGACGGAGATATGTGCGACAGTCCGTTGCGCGGATGCCTGTCCCGGTCACGACACCAGGCACTACCCTCAGGGCACTCGGTGAACGGTCGGGTCACATGGGGCGGCCCGTTCGGCGGACAGGGGTGCATGCGTGGACGCGGTACTGCAATGGTTCGAGGACTGGGCCAGCGGTGAGCTCACGGGCACTCACGGAGTCGACTGGTTCGCGTTCATCTCGATCCCGTTCTTCACCGGCATCATCGGTTGGCTGATCAACTGGTCCGGCCTCTGGATGCTCTTCAGCCCGATCAAGTTCTACGGGTTCAAGGTGCCGGGCCTGCGCGAGGTCGCGACCGTCGTCCCCCGCAAGCTGCAGGAGGTGCCGGGCATCCCGTTCGGCCGCGTCGGTTGGCAGGGCATCGTCCCCGCCCGCGCGGCGAAGATGGGCAGCATCGCGGTCGACAAGGTCATCGCAAAGCTGGGTACTCCGGCCGAGTTCTACGCCCAGCTCGAGCCCGAGGAGATCGCGGCCCACATCGTCCGGGTGTTCGAGCCCGACCTCCCGCAGATGGTCGACGAGATCATGATGCGCGAGCACCCGAGGCTCTGGCGGGACCTTCCGCCGGCGGTCAAGCAGGGCGTCATCTCGCGGGTCCAGGCGCAGCTGCCGGCCGTCGTCACGACGATCACCGACGAGATCGGCGTGCACATCAACCAGCTGCTCGACCCGAAGATCATGGTCATCGACCACTTCCGCAAGAACCCGGAGCTGGTGGTCCGGGTGTTCCGCGACGTGGGTCAGCGCGAGCTCAACCTGATGGTGCTCTTCGGGTTCATCTTCGGCTTCCTGCTGGGCATCCCGGTCGCGATCGTCGACCAGACCTGGCACATCTGGTGGCTGCTGCCGCTCCTCGGGGTGATCGTCGGATGGACCACCAACGCGCTCGGCATGTGGCTGATCTTCGAGCCGCCGGAGCCCCGGCGGATCCTCGGCATCAAGGTGCAGGGCCTCTTCTTGCGTCGTCAGGACGAGTGCGCCGAGGTGTACGCGGGGATCATCGCGGACGACGTGATCACCCTGGAGCGGATCGGCGACTTCCTCATGGACGGTCCCCGCGGTGACCGCACCCGCCAGATGATCGCCACTGCGATGCGACCGGCCATCGACAAGGCAGCGGGTCCGCTCCGCGGGGCCGCCAAGGTCATGGTGGGCGCGGAGCGGTTCGACCGGATCCGCGAGTCCTTCGCGATGGAGGCCGTCGGTCGCACGATCACGCCGTTCCGCGACCCGGCCTTCAGCAAGCGGCAGTCGGAGAAGATCCGGGTCCTCATCGCCCGGCGGACAAAGGAGCTGCCGCCGAAGGACTTCGTCGAGATGATGCGGTCGGCGATCAAGGAGGACGAGTGGATGCTCTACGCCCACGGCGCGATCATGGGCGCCGCCGGCGGGATCATCCACCTGGGGCTGTTCAACTGGGGCTGGATCCCCGGCTTCCCGCCGTGATCACCGGAAGGGCATAACTTTGGTGACGATGACTGAGAACCTCGACAAGGACGGGCTCCCCAAGCTGCCGGCGCTCGCGGACAGCACCGCGGGAAACGGGCAGATGGTCGACTCCCTGCCAGGTCTGGCGCGGGTCGCGGCCACGGCCGCGATCAACACGACCGGCTGGGGCCTGCGGACGACCGCGCGCAACTGGCGTCGCGTCGGCCGCGCCGCGACGAACCGCGACGAGGCGGTCCAGCTGATCCGCGAGGTCGGGTCCGTCGTCGGGACGGTGGGCGAGATCGCCCGCCAGGTGGCGGACGGCGTGCCGGTCGGCACCGCTCTCCTCAAGGCAGGAGAGCAGCTGGGCGGCGTCGTCTCCGGTACGACGTCGCGATCATCGAGCGACAACGACCGTGTCGTCGACGGGGAGGTGATCGGGGAACGTCCGACGTCCCTCCGCGAGCGCGGGCAGGAGCTGCTCGAGAAGTCCCGCGACGTCTGGGCCACCGACGACCGACACCCGGCCTTCGACCGGATCCTCGACGACCTCGCGCCCGACGAGGCGCGGATCCTCGTGATGCTGCTCAAGAACGGACCCCAGGCGAGCGTCGACATCCGCACCGGTGGGCCGGTCGGCATGCTCAGCAGCCAGCTCATCGCCCCCGGCCTCAACATGGTCGGTCCCCGGGCCGGGCTGCGCCACCTCGAACAGGTGCCGTCGTACCTCAACAACCTCTACCGGCTCGGCCTGGTCTGGTTCTCCCGCGAGTCCCTCCGCGACCACCTCGAGTACCAGGTGCTCGAGGCGCAGCCCGACGTGCTCGAGGCGATGCACTCCGTGCGGTTCCCCAAGGTCGTACGACGGAGCATCCACCTCACGCCCTTCGGTGAGGAGTTCGTCAAGCAGGCACTGGTCGACGAGGTGACGGCGACCAGCCCGGCGCTCCCCGAGCACGACGTCCCGCCGGACGGCGACGCCGACTGACTATTCGCGGCAGTTGATGCGCAGGGCGCGGTGGACGTTTCGGCGCTTGGTGGGAGTGAGCGCGTCGAACGCGGCGTACTCCAAGTAGCAGGCGCCCATGGCGACACCGGCGTTGGCGGCCTCGGTCATCGGTCCGCCGTTGAGGGTGAACTGCCAGCCGTAGGCGACGGCGGATCTGTGCAGGCCCGCGAGGTAGCAGTACCAGCTGCCGGCGGTCCGCCGCGGCTGCCCAGGGGTCCGGCACTCCCGGTCGTCGGGACCGAGACCGTGGTCTTCGAGCACCAGGTGCCGGCCGTGCGCGGCGAGGAGCTTGTTGAGCAGCCGCCGTTCGGCTTCCCACGACGCCTCTCGGACACCGTCCCGTTCGTCTCCGGGCCGGGCGACGATGTACTGCCACCGGGAGTGACCGGCGAGCGACACGCGCGTCCTCGGGAACAGGCGGATCATCTGGCCGGTCGTCCGGCGCACGCACCGGCCGTGCTTGCGCTTGGTATAACCGGCGCGCCACAGCCGGTCCAACGACGCGTCGTCGGCGCCCAGGATGAACGGTTCGGCGTAGATGGTGGTGCACGCGCTGTTGGGGATCTCGACGACCTGCCAATCGCGCTCGTAGCGCGCGGCGACCGCCTTCATCAGGGCCAGGTAGTCCCTGCGGTACGACCGTCGCCAGAAGCGCGCCGCGCAGCCGCTGCCGCCGTTGGCGGAGTCGGGCGTGATCAGGACGCAGCCGCCGGCATCCTCCTTGACCCACTGCGGGGCGTGGATACCGGCCTTGAACCGCAGCCGAAACCGGACCTGCGGGTGGGCGTCGAGCGCTCTGTCGACGGCGGAGAAGTCGAAGACGCCGGGCCGGGTCTCGATCGCGTTCCATTGCAGCTTCATCGAAGCGGAGCTGGCGTAGGGCACTGTTCTGAGCTTGCGGGGTTCGGTGACGACCAGGCCGCGCAGCGGGGGCTTGAATCTGAGGGGTGCGGCGGCTGCGGTGGTGGCGGCCGGGGACGTCTCCCCGAGGCTGCTGGTCCCGACGCTGTCTTGCGCCTGGACGGGCGCTGGGCCGATCACCGGCACCAGGGCCGTCATGGTCGCGACCGCGGCGAGGGTGGCGAGGGTGCGGACAGGGCGGCGGGGCCGAGGTCGCCGGATCGGCCTCGTAGCCGTCATCGCACTGGCGCCGAGCACCATCCAGGCCATCGTCCACTCCCCTCCACCGTCGCCCGTTTGGCGACGGAACCCTCAACGATCGGGCACGGTGCGCAGCGGTTGCTCGCAAAATGCCCGAGTTATCTCCCTACCGTCTTGATATCCCGGAGCTGAAGGGACCGGAGGTAAATTTCGTTGGCTGAGACCCCTCGGCCTCGCGGACAGCCGTCTCAGCAGCGCCGGGCGGCGTCATCGCCCAGCGCACCGCGAGCGCCTTCTCGGGGTCGTCCTCACCTGATGGTGAACGTGTCGATCCCCGGTCCGGCCCCCACGCTCTCGACCTCGATCGTCAGGGGAGTGCTGAGGACCTTGACCTTCAGCTTGCCGCTGCGGCCCGACTCGACGGTGAGATGCCGGGGCCTGACCTTCCCGGCGTCGGCGGGCGTGATCGTGAAGCCGTAGGAGTCCCGGGCGTCCCCGGTGTTGCTGAGCGTGAGGAGGACCACCCTTCCGATCTCGGCCGTGGGCGGGCCGTTCAGGCGTGCGGAGTACTGGGCCGCATCGTCCGGCGGTTCGGAAGGCTCGCCGTCCTCCCTAGTCATCTCGATCCGCAGCCCGTCCCCCTCGAGGACCAGGTCGGCTGCGTCGTCGTCCGCGATCTCGAGGCCCTCGGTCAACGTCGTCCTGAGCCAGTCGTCCTGTTCCGAGAGCGCCTCGTCACACCCGATCTGCGTGCTGGCCGGCTCCTCTGACCAGCGCAGCTCGCCGTCCGCGTCGTCGTAGGGCCCGAAGAGGGTGTTGCACCCCGCCACGACCGACATGGCGTCCTGGTCGAACGTGATGGAGAGCCTGCTGCCCTCGACGAGATCGTGGCCGTCCACCTCCTCGGCGACGAAGGTGTGCCCGGCCAGCTGCACCTGCTCGTCCTCGACGATCACGGTGGGGTCGTCGCGCCCGTCACCGTCCTCGCCGCACCCGGCGACCAGTGCACCGGCCGCGAGCAGCCCGGCCGCGACCCGGGCGCCGCGGATCCCGTACGTCGTCGCCGCCCACGACTTCATCGGAAGTCAACCGCGTCGCGTTCGATGGGGCAGGTCATGCAGTGGCCGCCGCCCCGGCCGCGTCCGAGCTCTGCTCCGACGATCGGCAGCACCTCCACACCAGCCTTCTCCAGCAGGTCGTTCGTCTGCGTGTTGCGGTCGTACGTGAACACGACACCGGGTTCGACCGCCACCGCGTTGTTGCCGCTGTCCCACTGCTGTCGCTCGGAGGCATAGACGTCGCCGCCCGTCTCGATCACCCGCAGGGAGGGCAGGCCGAGAGCTTCAGCGACGACGTCGGTGAAGGCACGCGATCCTTCGTCCGTGACCGTGAGACCGGGCGCGGCGTCGGACGGACGCAGTGAGAACGTGTGCACCGCCTCCATGATCCGCGGGTACAGCGTGACGATGTCGACGTCAGCGAACGTGAAGACGGTGTCGAGGTGCATCGCCGCCCGCAGCTTCGGCATCCCCGCGACCACGACGTGCTCGGCTGCACCGTTCGCGAACAGCGCGGCGGCCACCTGGGTGATGGCCTGGCGGGAGGTGCGCTCGCTCATGCCCATCAGGACGACCCCGTTCCCCACCGGCATGATGTCGCCACCCTCGAACGTCGCCTGCTCCCACTCCTCCTCCGGATCGCCCCACCACACCGTCGAGCCGACGAAGTCGGGGTGGAAGAGGTAGACCGCCTTCATCAGCATCGTCTCGTCGTGCCGGGCCGGCCAGTACAAGGGGTTGAGCGTCAGCCCGCCGTACAACCAGCACGTGGTGTCTCGGGTGTAGAGGGTGTTGGGAAGCGGCGGCATCAGGTACTCCCGCGCGCCGGAGGACTCCCTGGCGAGCGCGACGTAGCCGGAGCGGACCTCGTCCGGCAGGTCGGACGTCGCGAGCCCACCGATCAGGTACTCGGCCAGCTGCCGTGCCGACAGGCCCTCCAGGAACGCCCGGGTGCCGTCGACCAGGCCGAGTCCGACCTGGTTGGGAGTGATCTTCCGGTCGAGCACCCAGTCGCGGGCGCCCGGCACCTCCAACGTGCGGGCGAGCACGTCGTGCAGCTCCACGACGTCGACGCCGCGTGCTGTGAGCTGCGCGACGAACGCGGCATGGTCCCGCTGTGCGGTCTCCACCCACATCACGTCGTCGAAGAGCAGGTCGTCGCTGTTGGTCGGGGTGAGCCGCCGGTGGGCCAGCCCGGGTGCGCACACCAGAACCTTGCGCAGCCTGCCCACCTCGGAATGCACTCCGTAACGCGCGCCGGGTAGCGGGTTCTCGCTCATGATCTTCCTTTCGGGTCGGCAGTGCGCGGGACTCCTTCAGATGGTGATCCAGCCGGCGGCGAGCGCCACCACGCCGATCACGGCGCCGGTGATCGAGACGCCGAGCACGACCAGCTCCCGCGGGGAGAACAGCGTGCGGCCCTGCTCGCGGCGCGCCATGACGAACAGGATGGTGGCGGGGGCGTAGATCACGAACGAGACCAGCAGAAAGCGTGGCCCCGCCGCGAACAGCAGGAACATCGTGTACGCCGTCGCCAGCGCGCTGATGACCAGCTCGCGAGTCCACCCGTGCGGCTGGTCCTCGTAGGTCTCCCTCGTGATCACCAGCTTGAGGGCGTAACCCGCAGCCAGGAGGAACGGGATCAGCGTCAGCGCGCTGGTGAGGTCGAGCGCGAAGTTGAACGCGTCGTCGGAGAACAGCGTCACGACGAGCATCACCTGAATCAGCGCGGTCGTCATCAGCAGGGACGCGGTGGGCACGTCGTTGTCGTCGACCTTGGCCAGGAACCGGGGCATGTCCCTGGCCTGGGCGGCGACGAAGAGGACCTCGGAGGACATCAGGGTCCACGCGAGATAGGCGCCGAGGACCGAGACCACCAGACCGATGCTCACCAGCACCTGGCCCCACTGTCCGACGGCTTCCTCCAGGACGCCGGCCATCGACGGCTGTCGGAGCTCGGCGATCTCGGCGGCGGGAAGGATGCCGTAGGAGACGATGGTGACCGAGGCGAAGACGCAGAAGACGCTGACGAAACCCAGGATGGTGGCCCGTCCGACGTCCTCCCGCCTCTCTGCGTGCCGCGAGTACACGCTCGCACCCTCGACGCCGAGGAACACGAAGACGGTGACCAGCATGGTGTCTCGCACCTGGTCGAAGAGGGAGTCGTAGCCGGGACCGCCGGACCAGTTGTCGGCGAGCACCGACCAGTCGACCGCGAACAGGGCCAGGAGGATGAACACCAGGATCGGGAGCATCTTGGCGATGGTCACCACGCGGTTGATCGCCGCCGCCCCCTTCACCCCGCGACGGATGAGGAGGTAGAACACCCAGACGCCGGCCGTCGATGCCAGCATGGCCACGAGCGTGTCGCCATCGCCCATCGCGGGCGTGACCGCTCCCAGCGTCGACATGATGAGCACCCAGTACGTGACGTTCCCGACGCAGGCGCTGGCCCAGTAGCCGAACGCCGAGAAGAAGCCGAGGTACTCGCCCCACCCGGCCTTGGCGTAGGCATAGACGCCTGCCTCCAGCTCCGGCTTGCGCAGGGCGAGCATCTGGAAGACGAACGCCAGCATCAACATGCCAGCGCCCGCGATCGACCACGCGATCAGGGCTCCGGCCACGCCCGTCTCTGTGGCGAACCGTCGCGGCAGCGAGAACACCCCGGCGCCAACCATTCCACCGATGACCATCGCGGTCATCGTCGGAAGGGTGAGCTTCTGTGACGCGGGTGCGGTGGTGGTGTCCGTCGTCATCTGGAGTGCTCCGTTCCGCGGGCACCCTGCAGGTGCCGAGTCGCCTGGCCGCGGTGATCCGCCGAGGCTAGGTCGCGGAAGGTCGCCTCGATTCACCCGAACCGGGTGATCAATCGCCGTCGTCGCGTCACGGGAACCGACGGAGCTCCACACGGAGCCGCTCGGTCAGCTCGTCCGACCACTGCTCCGGCTGCACGATCGTGACCCAGGCAGCGGCGTGCTCACCGGAGAAGTTGTGGCCGTGCGCAGGTTGGGTCGAGAAGGCCGACGCGAGGTCCCCGGACACCTGGAGGAAGCTGACGATGGGGAACCAGTGCATGCTGTCCGGCACGTCGTCCCCCCGTTCTTCCTCGAGCCAGTCAGGACGGGTGAGGAGAAGGTCGGGGCTCCACCAGGTCACCGGATCGGACGCGTGTTGGAGGTAGAGCACCCTGCCCCCCGACCACTCGCGGTCGTCCAGCGGTGATCGGTTGGCGTCGGTGGTGAACCTCACGATCCGACCGCCGCGGTACACAGGCTCGATCTCCGGGGAGCCGCTCGATCGGTCGTCGACGAAGGCACGGTACAAGGGGTTGAAGCTCGGCGGCCCGACGAAAAGAGCGCCGGACGTGCGGTTGGCCAGGTCGAACTCGCCGCTGAACGCCTCCTCCGCACCGAAGGAACCGAGGCTTTCCCCGAACACGTACAGCTCGGGACGCTCGTCGAGCGGCAGCTTGGACCAGTGTCCGTAGACGGCATCGAACAGCGCACGGCCGGCATCGCGCGCCCGGGCCGCGTCCACGAGGAAGGAGAGCCACGACGCGAGGTGGGAGTACTGCATGGCGACGATGGCGGAGTCGCCTCCGGTGACGTACTCGAAGCCGCTGGCGGCGCTGGGCTCGACCCACCCGGTGCCGGTCGTGGTGACCACGAGAAGGTGCTCGCGTTCGAAACCACCGGCGCGGTCGAGATCCGCGACAGCAAGCGCGGCCCGGTCGTCGACGTCGTCCTCGCTGCTCAGCCCGGCGTAGGTGCGGATCGGCTCCATCGCCGGCCGGTCGGTGAGCTCCTCGATCTCCTCCGCCGACGGGCCGCGCCCGACGAAGGTCCTTCCCTCGCGGCCGAGGTCGTCCCACTCGACGAGCGATTCCTCGCTCCCGGAGCGCAGCGGCGTCGTCGGTCGTTCGACGCCGGAAGGAGTGGTGCGGTCAGCCACCGCGAACGACGCGTCGAGTGAGCGGAGCGCGACGTCGCCCGCCACTCCGCTGACGAGACTCCACGCCACGAGCACCATCAACAGGACGCCGAGAACCGTGGCCGCCTGCGGTTCGAGTCGACGTTCGAGCAGACCGACGACTCGGCGGGTCGCCGCGCGAATGCCCCGGGCGAGGGCAAGCAGCAGTGCGGCAACCAGCACCGCGATGGGCGGGGTCAACAGCACGAAGGCCACCGGCGTCGGCTCCGTGCCGGCGAGCCGGTGCGCTTCCTGCTGCCAGCGCATGCCGAGCAGGAGGCTCACCAGGCCGGCCGCGGCGCCGCCCGCCACGAGCAGCCAGCGGGCCCAGGCCGGCCATGGCCGCCGCGGCCGTCCGCTGAGCCCTCGCCAGCACCACGCGACGAACACACCGAGCCCGTAGCCGGTTGCCGCCGCGACGCCGCTGACGATTCCTTGGAAGAGTGGCGGTCGCGGGAGCAGTGAGGGGGTCAGGGAGAAACAGACGAGCACGGCAGCGAGTGCGACACCGGCAGGGCGAAGCCGGACCCGTCCCTGGAGCCGGCGTGCCCGGTCTTGCCACCCCTGGACCTGCAGCACTGCACCACCTCCGCCCCGGCCTCCCGGCAGGCTAACGCGCCCGTTCGGGATGACGACGAACGTCGTCGAGTGTCGATCCCCGGAGCTTCCAGCAGGCTCGAGCGGCTAAGCAGCGCCCGGAGGGGTCATCGCCCATCGGATGGTGCCGACAGCGGCGGTACCTATGCCACGGACGACGGTGCGCTCGGCGATCGGGAACCACGGGAGGCGGAGGTGCCGGCGTGTCCACACCGGCATCAGGCCGATGGCGGCCGAGGTGAGCACGCCGTACGGCGCCCGCGCAGCGACCGGGAGCGGCGGCTTGAGGAGCAGGTAGCGGATCGCCTCGCGGGCCTGCGGCGTCCCGCGCAGCTCGGGACGGAACGAAGACAGCACGTCGCGCAGCTCCGCCTCGGTCGTCGGCGGGTCCAGCACCCCGAGCCGGCGCGCGACCTCGGCGGTCTGGGCGACGTACTCGTCGCGCCCGGCCTGGTCGAGCGGGCGGTCGCCATAGACCTGGTGCGTGAGCAGGAAGCTGTCGATCTCGGCGACGTGCACCCAGAGCAGCAGGTGCGGGTCGGCCGCCGAGTACGGCGTCCCGTCCGGCGTCGTGCCGGTGACCCGCTCGTGGATCGCGCGGACGACGTCGACGGCCTGCTGGGCGTCGTCGGCCGTGCCGAACGTGGTCACCGCGAGGAACCTGCTGGTCCTCGCGAGCCGACCCCACATGTCGCCGCGGAAGCCGGAGTGCTCCGACACGGCCTGCATCGCCACCGGGTGCAGGGTCTGCATCAGCAGTGCGCGGATGCCACCGACGAACATCGACGCGTCGCCGTGGACGCGCGTGATCGGGCTGCCCGGCTCGAACCATCGCGGGCCCGGGGTGGCGTGGATCCGGTCTCGGTGGTGGGCACCGTCAGGACCGGCCACGCGGTGGAAGATCGCCTGGCCGAGCCGCTCCCGGATGACGGTGAGCTCGGCGCCGAGCGGCCGCGGGAGCTGTCGCACGTTGCACCTCCGGTCGCCGTCCGGCCGTGGGATCCGGCCACCCCCGACGGTACCGACGGTGTGGTGGTCGGGTCCCGGTGTCATGGACCGGCGACGGGGTAACGACCATGATGGCCGTGGGCACGCCGTCCGGCGGCACCGCCCAGACCACGCAGGAGGTGGCCGATGGACGACGAGCTGCTCCAACACGCGCGCCGGCTGGCGCAGACCCTCACGCCCGGGGACCTCGAGCAGACCCTGAGCCGGATCACCGCCGCCGCTGTCGAGGTGCTGCCCGACGTCACGATGGCGAGCATCACGATCCGCCACGCCGACAACCGGCTCGAGACGTTCGCCCCGACCCACGACGTGCTGCTCGAGCTCGATGCGAAGCAGTACGAGCTGCAGCAGGGCCCGTGCTACGAGACCGCGACCGACGAGGCCTACGTCGTCTCGTCCAGCCTCGCGGCCGACTCACGGTGGCCGGACTACTCGAAGGCGGCGCTGGACGCCGGGGTGAAGGCGCAGGCCGGGATCGGGCTGTTCGACGCCGCCCGCTTCCAGGGCGCGCTGAACCTGTACTCCCACAACGTCGGGGCGTTCGAGGACCTCGGCCCGCTCGGCGCGCTGTTCTCCCACCAGGCCGCCGTCGCCATCGCCTATGCCCAGGAGATCTCCGACCTGCGCCAGGCGGTCGCCACCCGTCAGCAGATCGGGCAGGCGGTCGGCGTGGTGATGGAGCGCTACCAGCTCAGCGAGGAGCGGTCGTTCGCGTTCCTCGCCCGGCTCTCGCAGGACCGCAACGTCAAGCTGCGGGAGGTCGCCCGCGAGTTCACCTCGACGACCAACGACTCAGGCTCCGAAGCCGGAGGACCTTGAGCGGCGACTGCCGACACCCGGAGCGGGTAGAGACATCGAAGCCGAACGAAGGCGCCTTGGCATCTCGTGTCGGTTAGGCCCCGCCGGTTGACACGACAGCCGTCGGGGCCGATTCATGAGGTGGGCCGGCGCGCGAGGCTCTCGATCTCGCCAGAGTTGAGTGGAACACACTCAACTTTCGTCGCGTTGAATAGGACAGACACACCGACGTCACAGGAGCCGCTACTCATGAGCAAGTTCGGGGCCGACAAGTTCACCACCCGTAGCCGGGAGGCGATCGAGGCTGCCCAGCTCGCCGCGACCACCGCCGGCAACAGCAACATCGAGCCGATCCACCTGCTCGTCGCCCTGCTCCTGCAGGAAGGCGGCACGGCCGCCTCCATGATCGCCAAGGCGGGAGCGGACCCCACCGCGCTGGTCCAGGCCGCCGTCGCCCAGCGCGACGCCCTCCCGTCGGCCAGCGGGGCGACCGTGCAGCAGCCGGCCAGCTCGGCCGCGATGACCCGGGTGCTCGCCCAGGCGCTCGACCTCGCCACCTCGATGAAGGACGACTACGTCGCCACCGAGCACCTGCTGATCGCGCTCGCGACCGTCGAGAGCAGCGCCCGGCAGGTGCTGACCGACGCCGGTCTCACCGAGGCCGGGCTGCGCGACGTGCTCACCGCGGTGCGCGGCAACCGGCGGGTGACCTCGCAGGATGCCGAGTCGACGTACGAGGCGCTCGAGAAGTACTCCGTCGACCTCACCGCTGCCGCCGAGGAGGGCCGGCTCGACCCGGTCATCGGCAGGGACGCGGAGATCCGCCGCGTGGTGCAGGTGCTGTCCCGTCGTACGAAGAACAACCCGGTGCTGATCGGCGAGCCCGGCGTCGGCAAGACCGCCGTCGTCGAGGGCCTCGCGCAGCGGATCGTCGACAACGACGTGCCGGACTCGCTCAAGGGCCGCCGGGTGCTCTCGCTCGACCTGGCGGCGATGGTCGCCGGCGCGAAGTACCGCGGCGAGTTCGAGGAGCGGCTCAAGGCCGTGCTCGAGGAGATCAAGGACGCCGGCGGGCAGGTCATCACCTTCATCGACGAGCTGCACACGGTCGTCGGCGCGGGTGCCGGCGGCGACTCGTCGATGGACGCCGGCAACATGCTCAAGCCGATGCTGGCCAGGGGCGAGCTGCACATGATCGGTGCGACCACGCTCGACGAGTACCGCGAGCGGGTCGAGAAGGACCCGGCCCTCGAGCGCCGGTTCCAGCAGGTCTTCGTCGGGGAGCCGTCGGTCGAGGACACCATCCAGATCCTGCGCGGTCTCCAGGAGAAGTACGAGGCCCACCACGGCGTGCGGATCACCGACGCCGCGCTGGTGGCCGCCGCGACGCTGTCCGATCGCTACATCACGGGCCGCCAGCTGCCGGACAAGGCCATCGACCTGATCGACGAGGCCGCCAGCCGGCTTCGAATGGAGATCGAGTCCTCGCCCGAGGAGATCGACCAGCTCCGCCGACAGATCGACCGGATGAAGATGGAGGAGTTCGCCCTCCAGAAGGAGAGCGACGACGCCTCGGTCGAGCGGCTGGGTGCGCTCCGCGCCGACCTCGCCGACAGGGAGGAGTCGCTGCGCGCGCTCGAGGCGCGCTGGGAGCGGGAGAAGACCTCGCTCGAGGGCGAGGCCGAGCTGCGTCGCCAGCTCGACCAGCTGCGCGTCGAGGCCGACAAGCTGCAACGCGAGCAGCAGTACGAGAAGGCGAGCGAGATCCTCTACGGCCGGATCCCCGAGCTGGAGCGGCAGATCGAGGCGGCCGCCGCCGCGGCCGACGCGGTCGAGGAGCCCGAGGACAAGCTGGTCGGCGAGGAGGTGGGCGCCGAGCAGGTCGCCGAGGTCGTCGAGGCCTGGACGGGCATCCCCACTGGCCGCATGCTGCAGGGCGAGACCGCCAAGCTGCTCGAGATGGAGTCGGTCATCGCCCACCGCCTGATCGGCCAGGCCGACGCGGTGCGTGCTGTGAGCGACGCCGTACGACGCTCGCGCGCCGGGATCGCAGACCCGAACCGGCCGACCGGCTCGTTCCTGTTCCTCGGCCCGACCGGCGTCGGCAAGACCGAGCTCGCCAAGTCGCTCGCGGACTTCCTCTTCGACGACGAGCGGGCGATCGTCCGGATCGACATGAGCGAGTACTCCGAGAAGCACGCCGTCGCGCGCCTGGTCGGTGCGCCTCCCGGCTACGTGGGTTACGAGGAGGGCGGGCAGCTCACCGAGGCGGTGCGGCGGCGGCCCTACTCCGTCGTGCTCCTCGACGAGGTGGAGAAGGCCCACCCCGAGGTGTTCAACATCTTGCTGCAGGTGCTCGACGACGGCCGGCTGACGGACGGCCAGGGCCGCACCGTCGACTTCCGCAACACGATCCTGATCCTCACGTCCAACATCGGCTCGCACTACCTGGTCGACCCGACCCTCGAGCCCGACAAGGCCCGGGAGTCGGTGCTGGCGCTGGTGCGGCAGGGCTTCAAGCCCGAGTTCCTCAACCGGCTCGACGAGATCGTCACCTTCGACGCGCTGTCGAAGGACGACCTGGCGCGGATCGTCGACATCCAGCTCGGCCTGCTCGAGCAGCGGCTGGCGGTACGCCGGATCACCATCGACGTCACCGACGCGGCAAAGGAATGGCTGACCGGCACCGGCTACGACCCGGCGTACGGCGCCCGCCCGCTCCGCCGCCTGATCCAGACCGCGATCGGCGACCGGCTGGCCAAGGCCATCCTCGCCGGCACCGTCACCGACGGCGGCAAGGTCGTGGTCGACCGGGCCGAGGACGGCTTGGAGCTGCGGGTGGGCTGACCGCCCGCGGCCGGTGTGAACCGGTCTGGTGGAATGGAGACATGCCCGACAAAGCCCCCCGACCCGGCCAGGCGACTTTCGCCGCCTGGCTGATCATCGGCGGGTCGGTGATCCTGGTGGTCACGGCGTGGCAGCGGATCTCCAACCTCCACACCCTCGAGGTGCAGGAGGAGCTCCGGCGCTTGCTGAACGAACCGCCGCTCTCCGGCACTGGGCTCGGGCTGGAGGGTCTGAAGACCACGATCCGGGTGATGTGCATGGTCGCGGCGGCGGCGGCGACGGCATCAACCATCCTCGGCGTCCACGCGCTGCGTCGCTCAACCAGCGCCCGGCTCGCCCTGACGCTGCTCGCCCCGCTGGTCCTCATCGGCGGGTTCGCGACCGCGGGGTTCTTCGCGCCGCTGGTCGTCGCCGGCATCTGCATGCTGTGGCTGCGCCCGACCCGGGACTGGTTCGCCGGTCGGCCCTGGGTCTCCGCGACGTCGGCCGTCGCGCAACGACGCCCCGATCCGTTCGCACCGCAGGCGCCACCGGGCCCGGTGGACGCTCCACCACGCACTCCCGAGCCGTCGTCGACGGCATCGCCAACGCCAGCGGCAGAGCCCGGGCCGTTCACCGGTGAGTACGGCGCTCCGCTGCCGGACTCCGACCCGCCTGCGTCGCCGTACGACGTCCGCGCGAAGCGCCCCGGCGCCCTGCTGGCGGCGTGCATCATCGTGTGGACCTCCTGTGCGGTCGTCGCCGGCTTCATGGTGCTCTTCTCGCTGGTCTTGGCCGTCGCCCGGGACGCGTTCTTCGACGAGATCGAGCGTCAGCAACCCGACTTCGACATGCAGGGCATGTCGCAGGCGGAGCTGGCGACCGGCACCTACGTGGCGACGGCGCTGATCGTGCTGTGGTGCGCGGCCGCGATGGTGCTGGCCGTGCTGGCCTTCCGCCGGCTGCAGTGGGCGCGGATCGCGCTCGTGGTGTGCACCGGGGCCTCCGGGCTCGTCCTGCTCGGCGTCACCTTCCTCAGCCCGCTCCTCGTCGTGCTGCTCGGCGCCAACGTCGTGACGCTCTGGCTGTTGCTACGGTCCGACGTCACGGCCTGGTTCAGGCGCGAAGATCCGCGCTAGCAAGTCGGGCCAGCGCGTCGTCGATGAGCTCCGCCTCCTTGCAGAACGCCCAGCGCACCAGGTGCCGCCCCGCTCCGGCGGCGTCGGGGTCGTCGTAGAAGACCTCCATCGGGACGGCGACGACGCCGGCCCGCTCCGGGAGCGCCAGGCAGAAGTCGCGGCTGCTGGCCCAGCCGAGGGCTGAGATGTCGGTGGTCGCGAAGTAGGTGCCCTGCGGGACGAACGGCGCCAGCCCCGCCGCCTCGAGCCCGGCGACCAGCCGGTCGCGTCGCTGCTGCAGGCTCCGGCCGAGCTCGATCGGGAAGTCGGGACACTCGTCGAGAGCGGCGGCGACCGCTGGCTGGAGCGGCGCGCCGGAGGTGAAGGTCAGCCACTGCTTGGCGGCGAACAGCGCACCGACCAGCGCGGCCGGCCCGGTCGCCCAGCCGACCTTCCAGCCGGTGAACGAGTAGGACTTGCCGGCGCTGGAGAGGGTGAGGGTCCGTTCCCTCATGCCGGGCAGGGTCGCGATCGGCACGTGCTCGTGGCCGTCGAACACCAGGTGCTCGTAGACCTCGTCGGTCACGACGACCAGGTCGTGCTCGCGGGCAACCGCGGCCACGTCCTCCAGCTCGCGCCGCGTGAGCACGCTGCCGGTCGGGTTGTGCGGGCTGTTGAGCAGGATCAGCTTCGTCCGCGGGCCGACCGCTGCCCGCAGCTCGTCGGCGTCGAGGCGAAAGTCGGGGGAGCGGAGCGTCACCGGACGGCGTACTCCTCCGGCCATGGTGATCATCGCGGTGTAGGAGTCGTAGTAGGGCTCCAGCACGACGACCTCGTCGCCCGGGTCGACCAGCCCGAGCAGGGCCGCGGCGATGCCCTCGGTGCAGCCGGTGGTGACCACGACCTCCGAGTCAGGGTCGAGCTCGATGCCGTAGTGCCGCTGCTGGTGCCGCGTGATCGCCTGCCGCAGCGCCGGGACGCCGGGGCCTGGTGCGTACTGGTTGGCGCCGCCCTGCAACGCCGCCACCGCCCGTGCGATCACCTCCGGCGGCCCGTCCCGGTCGGGGAAGCCCTGGCCGAGGTTGACCGCCCCGGTGCGGACCGCGAGGGCTGACATCTCGGTGAAGATCGTCGTCCCGATGCCGTCGAGGCGGCGGGCGCGCCGACCGGTGCTGCGCTGGGTCACCTGACCGACCCTAGACGCGGCCCGAGGATGTGGTCACTAGCCTGATGCCGTGACCGCCACCGACCCGGAGCTCGCCGCCGACATCGACGCCACCTGCCGCCTGACCGGGGAGTTCACGCTCCGCAGCGGCCAGGTCAGCACCGAGTACTTCGACAAGTACCTCTTCGAGGCCGACCCGCTGCTGCTGGCCCGGGTCGCACGAGAGATGGTGCAGCTGCTGCCGCCCGGGACCGAGCTGCTCGGCGGGCTCGAGATGGGCGGCATCCCGATCGCGACCGCGATCAGCGGGATCATCGGGATGCCGGCGCTGTTCGTGCGCAAGGAGGCCAAGACCTACGGCACCTGCAAGCTTGCCGAGGGACCGGCGTACGACGGCCGCCGGATCACGCTCATCGAGGACGTGATCACGACCGGGGGCGCCGTCCGCGACGCCACCAACGCGCTGCGGGCCGGCGGCGCGATCATCGACGCGGTGGTCTGCGCGATCGACCGGAGCCCCGAGGACGTCAACCCTCTCGCGGACGTCGGTCTCGAGGTGCGGGCGGTGCTCACCAAGGCCGAGCTCGACGCCGCCAGGGCGGCTGCGACTTCCTGACGGTGTCAAGTCGATCGTTCTCTGGGATGAATCACGTCATCCGCAGGAACGAGGGCGACCGCAATTCAGGTGAAATCTCCTGCTCCTAGGGGATTGGCTCTGCAACAGCCATTCCGATCCCCACTTGGAGCAGAACGATGTCCGTCCCAACGTCCCGTCCGTCCCGCGCGCGCCGCGTCGCTCGCAGATTGAGCCCCGTGCTGGTCGTCGTCGCCATGGTGGCGTCGGTGCTCGGGCTCGGTGCCGCACCCGCATCAGCAGCCGAGAAGTGGAACGGCGGGTCCACGAAATACACGACGATCACCAACTGTCCCTCGATCATCTGGGGCAGCCCGTACCAGGAGTTCGGCATCGGCGCCTTCGTGTCCTACTGGGGTGACCAGCAGTCCGACCCGATCACGCCGGTCACCGGGAACACCACCTACCTCAACCTCTACGCGATGCTCGTCGGCTCGCACTGCAGCACTCCCAAGCTCTTCCCGCGGTTCGTGCTCCCTAGCGGCGTCGAGTTCGACAAGACCCAGCGGATCCGCTGCTTCTACACCCCGCCGGGTCCGGGCACCCAGCGGGAGATCACGCTCGCTGCCGAGTGCCCGCAGTGGTCGAACGTCTCGGCCAACGGCTACTACTCGAGCAGCCAGACCGGGTGGAGCGGTGGCTGGCCGCTGCCCGCGGGTCAGAACTACATGAATGGCTCGGCCTGGGAGTTCTGGGTGCCCGTCAGAGCCACGTCGCAGCAGTGGGGCTCGCAGCTGACCGCCGAGCTGGGCATCGCCGACGGCAACGCCGGCCCGACCCTGAACCTGAGCGTGCCGTTCTACACCGCCCCGCCTCCGGTGACGGCTCCGGGTGCGCCGACCAACGTGGCCGCCAACGCGACCTCGCCGACGTCGGCGCAGGTGTCCTTCAACCCGCCGGCCAACAACGGCGGTGCGGCGATCAACGGCTACACCGCCCGGTGCGAGAGCCCGACCGGCGGAGTGACGCAGACCGCCACCGGCGGCGGCAGTCCGATCAACGTCACCGGGTTGAGCCCCAACCAGACCTACGCCTGCGACGTCCGGGCCACCAACAACGTGGGCAGCGGCAGCTGGTCGAACAAGACCGGCAACTTCAACACCCCGCAGGCGACGGCCGCACCCGGAGCGCCGACCTCGGTCGTCACGAACGTCGTGTCCGCGACGACCTCCCGGGTCACGTTCAACCCACCGGCCAACGACGGCAACTCGCCGATCACCGGCTATCGCGCCCAGTGCACCTCGCCGAACGGCGGCACGTCCAGGACCGTCGACGGCACCTCGTCGCCGATCACCTTCACCAACCTGACGCCGGGCAAGGACTACCGGTGCCGTGTCAACGCGCGGAACGCAGTCGGGACCGGCAGCTACTCGGCGTACTCGGCCACGGTCACCCAGCCCGCGACGCGGCCCGACCGCCCGACCAACGTGACCGCGACCGCGGCCACGCGGACCAGCGCCAAGGTCACGTTCGCCCCGCCGGCGTACAACGGTGGCGCCGCCATCACCTCGTACCGGGTGCAGTGTGCGTCCTCCAACGGCGGCCTCACCAGGACCGCCGACGGCACGACGTCGCCGGTCACGGTGACCCGGCTCACGGCGGGCAAGGCCTACCGCTGCCGGGTGAAGGCGACCAACGCCGCCGGCGCCAGCGCTTACTCGGCCTACAGCGCGAGGTTCAACCTGCCGGCCTAGGCGTGGTCGTCTAGTCGCTGGGGGTCGCGTCCATCCCGATGATGTCGCGATCCGGGTGGCCGTCACCGTCGTTGTCGTCAGCCTCCTTGGCCGACGTGCGGCGGTGACGCCACCATTCCCACACCAGCGGGATCGCGGAGAACGCGAGGATGGCGATCGTGACGTAGTCGATGTTCTCGCCGAGTGCGGGGACGGCCTCGCCGAGGAAGTAGCCCAGCAGGGTGATCGAGACGACCCACAGGACGGCGCCGACCGCGCTCCAGATGACGAACCGGCGCCGCTCCATCAAGGTGACACCGGCAACGACGGTGACGTAGGTCCGGACGAACGGCACGAAGCGCCCGATCACGAGCGCCTTGTTGCCGTGCTTGTCGAAGAACGCGCCGGTCTTGTCGAAGTACTGCTTCTTCAGGATCCGGCCGTCGCGCTCGTAGAGGGGTGGGCCGATCTTGCGCCCGATCTCGTAGCCCGCGACGTTGCCGGCGAACGCCGCGACGATCAGCAGCGACATCGCGATGACGAGCTGGGCGGGCTCGTTGGAGATCCCGATCACGGTGTAGCCGGTCGAGTTGCTCCCGGCGATGAACAGCCCGAGCGCGAACAGCAGCGTGTCGCCCGGGAGGAACGGGAAGAACAGGCCGCACTCCACGAAGACGATCGCCAGCGAGATCCAGATGAAGGCGGCGCCGTACTCGTGCTGCAGCCATTCCGGGTCCAGCCACTTGATCCCGAACAGCATGGGTACGACGGCCGGGGTCGCGACCAGCGTGTTCACGCCGCCACGCTACCGGCCGATCCCTAACGCCGCCGCCATTAGGGTGCCGTTCGTGGGAGAGCAGCCGGACGACCCCCGGGCGCCGTACGACCCGATGCCGCACGGCCCGGCCGAGGTCGGCGTCGGACCGTGGCAGGGACCGTGGCCCGAGGGGGAGCAGTACGACCCCGCCCTGCTCGCCGACGGCGACCGTCGCAACGTGGTGGACCGCTACCGGTACTGGACCGTCGAGGCGATCGTGGCCGACCTCGACCGGCGCCGGCACTCGTTCCACGTCGCGATCGAGAACTGGCAGCACGACTTCAACATCGGGACCATCGTGCGCTCCGCCAACGCCTTCCTCGCGCGGGAGGTGCACATCGTCGGCAACCGCCGGTGGAACCGGCGCGGTGCGATGGTCACCGACCGCTACCAGCACGTGCGGCACCATCCGACCGTCGCGGACCTGCGCGGCTACCTGCAGGACCACGACCCCGGAGGCGGTCCGGTGCCGCTGCTCGGCATCGACAACCTTCCGGGGTCGGCGCACCTGGAGACGATGGAGATCCCGCGCCGGGTGTGCTTCCTGTTCGGCCAGGAGGGCCCGGGGCTGTCGGACGCCGCCCGCGCGGCTTGCGACGGGACGTTCTCGATCGCCCAGTTCGGCTCGACCCGGTCGATCAACGCGTCGGCCGCCGCGGCGATCGCGATGCACGCCTGGGTGCGGACGCACGCCGATCTGACCGACGAGTCCGCCTGGCGGGGGTGACCACGCTGCTCAGCGGGGTCGGACGTCGTCGCCGCGGGTGAGGGTGCGGTCGGGGCAGTTGTTGATGATCTGGCCGTGGAGGGCGAGCGGGTACTCCAACGCCAGTTCCCTCTCGAACTCCCGCCCGAGGACCGAGCCCGCGAGGTCGAGGTGGTCCCAGGTGTCGGCGGACCGCTCGTGGTAGTGCCGGCAGTTGTCGAACCGCAGGGTGAGCTCGAGCTGGGCCTCGCCCCACGGGCCGACCCGGAGCGGCAGGTTGTCGTCGACCGTGGCCAGCAGGGGGAGGGGCTCGCTGTCGAGGTCCGCGTCGGTCACGCGGATCGGCAACGGGCCGTCGTTGCTGACGGGCAGCCGCACCGTGACCTCCTCGTGGTGCCGGTAGTCGAGTGCGTAGGTCCCCTCGTCGCCGTACCCCGGCACCAGCAGTCCCGCGTCGACGGGCAGGTCCGGTGTCACCGTCTGGTCGACGCGGACGCCGAACGGGAGCAGCGCCCAGCCCAGCGCGACGCCGGTGACGCCGACCGCGGCGTACCGCGCGAGCGGGTTCATCGCCCCGCGGCCCGCCGGGTCCTGAGTCGCAGCGCGGCCGCGCCGAGCAGGCCGGCGGCGACCAGCACGATCGGGACGGTCGGGCTGTCAGGACCCTGATCGGCCCCGGCCTGGGCGGCGGCGATGCTCTCGGCGGTCGGCTTCGGCGGTGTCACGATCCAGTCGCAGTTGGCGGGGCTGGGGTTGGAGTACCGGTCGTACGACGCGCAGCCCAGCAGTGCCGTGGTCTTGATCAGGTTGCTCACCGGCAGCAGCGAGGGCGCCTTGCAGTTCGGGAGGTAGCCCAGGGTCGCGTTGTGGGTGATCTTCTGGCCGCCTGCCGCCTCGTTGTCCTGCCAGCAGTTGCCGATCCCGGCGTCGTCCCACCAGAAGTCGAGCCCGTTGGGCGATGCCTCACCAGCGGGGGTGAGGCCCATCTTGTTGCGGGTGAAGTGGTTGTAGTTGGAGTTGTCGGTCTGGTGCAGCGGGTCGTAGTCCTCGCGCATCAGCGCCGGCGGCACCCAGAAGAGCATGAAGCCCTGGCGGTAGTTGTTCCAGACCTGGTTGCCGTCCACGTAGTTGTGGTTGCCGACCATCATGCCGCCGGTGCCGACGGGGAGGGGGAACGCCGGGCACACCACACCGCGCTGGTGGCCGCGGTCGACCGGCCGCTCCTCCTGGCACGGGGCGTCGTCGCCGGCGACGTTGCCGTAGTAGTTGACGTTGTTGGAGTAGATCTTGTTGTGCGAGAACCAACCGTGGTCCTGCGGCATGCCCGGGTGTCCCGCGAGGATCGACTCCACCACGAAGCCGACGCCGTTGTGGTGGATCCGGTTGTCGTGGACGTAGACCGAGTTGCCGGCGGTGCCCGAGAAGCCGAGCGCGTTGTGGTGCATGTCGCAGTTCCGCACCTCGACCGCCCAACGGGTGAGCGGACCTGTCTTGCGGTTGGTCGCGTTCACGTCGGCCGCGCTGCCGGGGTAGATGCCCGAGTCGCCGTTGTGGTGGGCCTCGCAGCGCTGGATCAGGCCGTGGTCGGAGGTGAACGTGAGGACGCCGTAGAGGTCGTTGTAGCGGGTGACCACCCGGTCGACGACGTACCCGTCGGTCTCGTGCACGTAGACGGCGTTCTCGCGGAACTGCTCGAGGGTCATGTTCGCGAGGTAGAAGCCGTCGGCGCGGTCGGCCTTGATGCCGTTGTGCTTCACCCAGTCGCCGTCCTTGCGGAAGCCGCCGCGGAAGAGGACGTCCTCCGGGCTGGCGCCCGTACCCTCGATCTGGAGGTTGCACACCGCCCCGTCGCAGACGATGTCGTCGTCGTCCGGGTCGTCACCGGCGATGGTGACCAGGTTGACCACCTCTCCGCACAAGTGGGACAGCTCGTAGCTGACGACGCCGCCGTCGTAGCCCTCCATGCACGGCGCGTCCCACGACGGCCGCTCGCGGTAGACGCCGGGGAGCAGGTAGATGTTGGAGCGCTGGACGGTCACGGCGTCGACCGCGGCCTGCAGGTCCCGGAATTCGCACTGCTCGAGCAGGCGCAGGTTGCGGTTGCGGACCGTCGCGTTGGCGATCTGGTTGATCCGGGACTCCGAGTCGGCCTTGCACACCACGAGCACGTCGGCCGCCTCCCGCTCGGTGCGGTGCACCGGCACCGAGCCGTCGCCGGGCGGGAACTCCGACTCGCGCTCCTCGTGGGCGCCCGCCGGTGGCGCGACCAAGACGAGGGCAAGCAGTCCGAGCAGTCCGAGCAGGACGACCAGGGCACGACGCATCGGGAGCCTCCTTCGCGGGCTCGGCAACATGCCGTGCCCGGCCACTACTCGGTGAAACGGGTTCTACCGAGTGGAGTTACGTGCGTCACACAATTTTCAGGTCGAACGACCCGAAGCTCCGTCAGCGCATCGTCTTCAGGCTCAGTCGGAGTTCGTCCAGAGGCAGACCGCGTGGCGGTAACCGAGGGTCCAGGCCGCTCGCGAGAAGACGGCCTCGTAGAAGAACGGCGCCTCGGCGCGCGCCCGGCACTTCCGCAGGGCGAACCGCACCGCCGCCCGCTTCCCCGGGTAGGAGTCGTGCGGGTATCTGATGGAGACCGCGGCTCGGAACTGGTGGGGCCGGGCGCAGACGGTGTAGGCGTAGTCGAAGCGCTTGCCGGTGCGGCACTTGGCCACTCTGTCGGGCAGCGGGAGCGATCCGAGGACGAGGTTGTCGGGCAGGTTCATCAATCGGGTGCCGCCCTGGAGGGTGGCGTCACACCGCAGCCAGGCTGCGCCCGCCTCGCGCTGGGCCTTGGTCGGGATGAAGACGTAGAGGATGTGCGCCGAGCGCTGGATCGTCTTGATGTTGCCGCCCAGCGCCTCGAAGTACGCCGGATAGCACTGCGTACGCAGCGCTCGGTCGAGCGCGTCCGGGTCGTCCCAGTCGGGCGCCTGGTCGAACTCGACGACCTCGACGGTGATCGCGGTGTGCGGGTCGGCGCAGTCGACCACAGGGGTCCGGTCGCTCCTCCCCGCACCCTCCGCCATCGTGTAGGCGTGGCAGCTGCCGACCTCGGGTGGGGTGATGTCCACTCCCGCGCGGGCGGGCGACGGTGTGCCGACGGCGGTCAGCGGAGTGAGCGCGGCCGTCAGGACGACGGCGCCGAGTCGCAGCTTCAAGGAATCCCCCATGGGTCGGTAGGTGCTCGACGGAATGTAGAGCGCATCCGTCGGACGCGAGGGGAATCCCGAAGAAAACTCGCTAGCCGGTCGTGTTCGGCTCGAGGTTCAGCCGCAGCGCCGTCAGGCCGCGGGAGGTGTGGCTCTTGACCGTCCCCTCGTTGATCCCGAGCTCGGCTGCGGTCTCGGCGACGGACAACCCGAGCCAGTGCCGCAGCACGACGGCCGCCCGCTGCTGGGTAGGCAGGGCCTGGAGAGCGTCGAAGAGCGCCGTGCGTTCCTCGACACCGGTCGGCTCGGGCGCCGGGTGTTCGGGGAGATCGTCGGTCACGCGCTCCCTGCGCCACGGTCGGCGCGCCTCGTCGATGCTCGCCCGGACCAGGATCTTGCGGACGTAGGCGTCCTCGCTTCCGGCCCGCCGCACCCGGGGCCAGGCGACGTACAGCTTCACCAGCGCGATCTGCAGCAGGTCGTCGGCCCGGTGCCAGTCGCCGCAGAGTGCGTAGGCGATCCGCCGCAGGTGGGCGCGCCGGGCGGTGACGTAGTCGACGTACGCCGCCTCGCGGTCGGTTCCCTTCACAGGAGCCCTCCGCCGCCCTCGGCGTAGCGCTGGCGGGCGAGCTCGAGGAAGGCGTCCAGGTCCTCGCCGCCGTCGGCCCGGGGCACCGCGATGTACTGCTCAGGGATGTCGGGGCCGCGCCGGGCGAGGACGTACCACTGCTCGCCGTCCTTCTCGACGAGGGCGACCGCACTGGTGTCGCCCGCGGTCGCGAAGGAGTCCCCGAGATCGGGGCGCCGCCGCTGTTCCACGATCGTCACGCCGTCGAGGGGCAGCAGCGAGTCGTCCGCTTCGAGGACGACGAGGTCGTCGCGCGGGACGCCCGGCCAGTCGCCGGGCTTCTCCGTGCCGCCGTTGGTGCGCTGGTCCTCGAGGAGCGGAGCATTGACGTCGACCCACTCCTCGAACGAGTCGTAGCCGAGCGCCGGCGCGCGCAGGCTGGCGATCGTCATCGCGTCACCGAAGAGGAACCACTGACGTCGGTCGCCCTTGGCGACCTCGACCGCGACCATCCCCGGAGCCGACAGGTCGTCGACCACCTGCCATCCCGGTCGCACGTCGAGCTGCCCCGACCGGACCCGGGCGGCGTCCTCGCCCGCCCACGGCATGCCGGCGTTCCTGGCGCCGTCCTGAGGTGGCTGCGGCTCCGAGTCCGACGCCGAGGGCGACTCCGATGGCTCTCCCACGAACCCTTGGTCGTCGGAGCGGTTCGGGCTGCTGTCGTCGGGAGAGACCGCCCACGCCGTACCTCCGATGACCAGCGCCGTTGCGGCGGCGCCGACGCCGTAGGCCAGTCGGCGTCGCCGCAGCGCCCGGCGGCCGAGGGCCAGGGTCGACGCGAGGCCGGGTGCCTCGGTCGGGGCGGCTCCGATGGCCGCGTCGAGCTGGTCGGCGATGTCCGGCATGAGTTCCTCCGTGGGTCGAGTGTCGCTCACCGATGGATACGGTGCGGCCGCCCGATCGGTTGCCCCACGGAACGGACTAGGGTGGAACTGCCTTTCAGACCTCGTGAGCAGGAGCAGTGCAGCAATGCCCATCGCCACCCCCGAGAAGTACGCCGAGATGCTGGACGCCGCGAAGGCCGGAGCCTTCGCGTTCCCGGCGATCAACGTGTCGTCCTCCCAGACCCTCAACGCCGCGCTCAAGGGATTCGCCGACGCCGGTGCCGACGGCATCATCCAGATCTCGACCGGCGGTGCGGAGTACCTCTCCGGTCCGACCGTGAAGGACATGGTGACCGGGTCGGTGGCGTTCGCCGCCTATGCCGCCGAGGTCGCCAAGAGCTACCCGGTCAACATCGCCCTCCACACCGACCACTGCCCGAAGGACAAGCTCGACGGGTTCGTCCGACCGCTGCTCGACATCTCGGCGGAGCGGGTCCAGCGGGGCGAGGCACCGCTGTTCCAGTCGCACATGTGGGACGGCTCCGCCGTACCCCTCGACGAGAACCTCCAGATCGCCGAGGAGCTGCTCGCCAAGGCCGCCGCCGCGCACATCATCCTCGAGATCGAGGTCGGCGTCGTCGGCGGTGAGGAGGACGGCGTCGAGGGCGGGATGGGCGACCACCTCTACACCACCCCCGACGACGCGCTCGAGACCGTCGCCGCTCTCGGTACCGGCGAGAACGGTCGCTACCTGACCGCCCTCACGTTCGGCAACGTGCACGGCGTCTACAAGCCCGGCAACGTCAAGCTGCGGCCGGAGATCCTCAAGTCCGCCCAGGAGGCCGTGGTCGAGAAGCTCGGCCTGGAGGCCGGTTCGAAGCCGTTCGACCTGGTCTTCCACGGAGGCTCGGGCTCGACCGCCGAGGAGATCGGCGCGGCCGTCGACTACGGCGTCGTCAAGATGAACGTCGACACCGACACCCAGTACGCGTTCACGCGGCCGGTCGCGGGACACATGTTCAGCAACTACGACGGCGTGCTCAAGATCGACGGCGAGGTCGGCAACAAGAAGGCCTACGACCCGCGCGCGTGGGGTAAGGCGGCCGAGGCCGGCATGGCCGCGCGGGTCGTCGAGGCCTGTGAGAACCTGCGCTCGGCCGGTACGTCGATCGGCTGATCGGCTGACCGGCCGAGCGGGTCGTCAGCGCGAGCTCAGAAGGTCTCGCACTGGTCCTCCTTGTTGCCGCCGACGCGGTTCCGGTCGCCCACCGGGCGGGGCGCGTTGGACTTGCACTGCAGGTTGCCGTCGACCGCGTTGTCGTAGATCGCCCACCGGCCGTCGTTGGAGAACACCTGGATGTCGGCCTTGACGACGGCACGGCGGACCTCGCCGCCGCCACCCTGCTTCACCTGGATGCTGCCGCCGATCCTCGACCGCTGCACGACACCGTCGACGCTGCGATGGGTGACCTCGACCCGGCGGAAGTTCTCGGCCTGCACGTTGCCGTTGACCTGGATCCCGCGGGCCAGCAGCGTCGCGTTGCGGTAGACCTTGACGCTGCCGTCGACCTTGGTGCCGACGAGCTTGCAGGTGGCTCCTTGCGGCACGACGACGTCCCCGTCGATGGAGACCGCGCGGATCGTGCCGGTGCACCGCCGCTCCTCCGCGTGGGCGGGGCTGCTGAGCGCAACGGTGACGCCCGCGGCAACGGCCACGGTGGACAGCGAGGCCGCCAGTGACTTGGTGATCCGGTTCATGACTGCTCCTGGATGGTGGATGTCGGACGACCAGCGTCGGGCGGGCACGTGAGGTCTCGGTGAGCCGCTGATGAGAAGAGCCTCATCCTCGGCGGCGACCTGCGCGGGCCGTCGGGCACAATCGCGGCATGAGTCACCAGGACCTGATGGCCGGACCGCCGCCCACCCACCTGCCCGAGGACCCAGCAGCCGAGGCCCTCGCCGGGGGTGAGGCGCCGGCGACCGTCGTACGCCGCTTGCCGGCGTCGCCGCTCGCCTGGGCGACGCTCGCCGAGGCGGCCGTCGCGGCCGACGCGGACGACGTGACCGTCTACGCCTACTCCCGGGTTGGCTACCACCGGTCGCTCGACCTGCTGCGTCGCAACGGCTGGAAGGGCAACGGCCCGGTGCCGTGGGAGCACGAGCCCAACCGTGGGTTCCTGATCTGCCTGGCACTCCTCGCCAAGGCTGCCCGCGCCATCGGCGAGACCGAGGAGTGGGAGCGCTGCTCGAGCTTCCTCCGCGACTCCAGCCCCACGGCGTACGACGAGCTGCTCGGCTGAGGAGAGCCAGTCGGGCGGGTACCACGCGCACGCCCTAGCCTTGGGACTGTGAACGACATCCCTAGCGCTGCACCGGAGCCGGACCTCAACGAGCAGATGAAGGTCCGCCGGGTCAAGCGCGCCGCGCTGCTGGAGAGCGGCCGGGAGGCGTACCCGATCTCCGTCCCGCGCACGCACACGTTGGCGGAGGTGCGGGAGCAGTGGGGTCATCTGGAGACCGGCGAGGAGACCCAGGACGTCGTCGGCGTCGCCGGGCGCGTGATCTTCGTCCGCAACACCGGGAAGCTCTGCTTCGCGACCCTCCAGGAGGGCATCGGCACCCGGCTGCAGGTGATGCTGAGCCTGGCCGAGATCGGCGAGGAGTCCCTCGCCGACTGGAAGTCCTTGGTCGACCTCGGTGACCACGTGTACGTCGAGGGCCGGGTCATCTCGTCGCGTCGGGGCGAGCTGTCTGTGATGGCGACCCGCTGGGGGATGGCGTCGAAGGCGCTGCGCCCGATGCCGGTGCTCCACAAAGACCTGTCGGAGGAGGTGCGGGTCCGGCAGCGGTACGCCGACCTCATCGTCCGCCAGGAGGCCCGCGACATGGTGCGCACCCGGGCCGCGATCGTCAGTGCGGTCCGCCGCACGCTCGAGGACGAGGGCTACCTCGAGATCGAGACGCCGGTGCTCCAGCTCCTCCACGGTGGCGCGAAGGCACGTCCGTTCCGGACCCACATCAACGCCTTCGACCAGGAGATGACGCTCCGGATCGCGCTCGAGCTCAACCTCAAGAAGGCGGTGGTCGGCGGCGTCGACCAGGTCTTCGAGATCGGTCGGATCTTCCGCAACGAGGGCGTCGACTCGACGCACAGCCCCGAGTTCACGATGCTCGAGGCCTACCAGGCCTACGGCGACCAGTTCACGATGGCCGAGCTCACCCGGCGGCTGGTCCTCGCCGCCGCCGACGAGGTCGGCAGCAGGCAGATCGAGACGCCGAAGGGCGTCGTCGACCTCGACGGCGAGTGGCGCTGGCTGTCGGTCTACCCGGCCGTCAGCGAGGCGGTCGGCGAGGACGTCACCCCCGACACCGACGCCGAGACGCTGCGCAAGATCGCCGAGCGGCACGGCATCGAGGCCGACCCGGCGTGGAGTGCCGCCCACATCGTGATGGAGCTGCTCGGCGAGCTCGTCGAGCCCGGCCTGCTGCAGCCGACGTTCCTCTGCGACTACCCGCCGTCCGCGCAGCCGCTCGCGCGCCGGCACCGCGACGACCCGCGCCTGATCGAGGCCTGGGACCTGGTCATCGCCGGCGTCGAGCGCGGCACGGCGTTCAGCGAGCTGGTCGACCCGGTGGTGCAGCGCGAGGTGCTGACCCAGCAGTCGCTGCTCGCGGCCGGTGGCGACCCCGAGGCGATGCAGCTCGACGAGGACTTCCTCCGTGCGCTGGAGTACGGCGCCCCGCCGATGGGCGGCGTGGGCATCGGCATCGACCGGCTCATCATGCTCTTCACCGGTGTCGGGATCCGGGAGACGATCCTCTTCCCGCACGTCAAGCCGGAGGTCTAGGACCCCTAGGGCACGATCATCGAGTAGGCCGCCGGCTCGAGCCGCCAGCTGCGGTGCCGCTCCGGTCCGTAGAGCTCCCCGTCTGCGCTGCACCAGAACTCGGTGCCGCTGATCGTGACCGTTGAGGCGTGCATGGTGACGACGTCCTGGTGGGTGGCGTGCGTCCCGATCCCCAGCCGGCCGACGTACGCAAGGCGGCCCAGGGTGCCCTTGGGCCGCGCGATCATCACGTCGATCCGGCCGTCGCCCGGGTCGGCGTCGGGGGTGAGCTGCAGGCCGCCACCCACAGTGGCGCCGTTGCCGAGCGCGATCATCAGCACGGGGCGGTCGACGTCCGTGACGACCTCGCCGTCGACCTCGACCCGGAGTCGCAGCACGGGCGGGTCGATCGAGGACAGCAGGGCGCCGATCGGGTAGCCGAGCCGGCCGAGGTTGACCGGTCCCACGCCGATCCGGCCGAGCCGCTCCTTCCACGGCTTGGCCTTCCGGCCCGCCTCCGCGCCGGCGCCGAGGTGCACCTGGTTGACGACGATCTGCCCGACCTCGTCGACCAGCAGGTCCATCGGCCGGACGGCGCCGTCGACGAGCGCCTGCGCCGCCTCGATCGGGTCGAGGGGGATGCCGAGGGTGCGCGCGAAGTCGTTGCCCGTGCCGAGCGGCAACAGTCCGAGCACCCGGTCGACCCCGAGCTCGTGACGCCGGTGGAGCGCGGAGACGACCGCGTGCAGGCTGCCGTCACCGCCGGCGACCACGACCCGTCGGGACCCCGCCCGGTGCAGGGCACCGTCGAGCTCGCCGGGTGCCGCGGTGCGGCACACCTCGACCGACGTCGAGTCGCGGAGCACGGTGAGCGCCGAGTCGAGCGCGGCGTCGTCGGCCGTGCCCGCATCACTGTTCGTGATCACCAGGAGGGGCTCAGGAGCAGGCACCGACCCACCTTACGGGTCGGGGGGTGGTTGGATTTCATGCCATGGGGACGAGCAGGCGCTGGACCGCACGTGGGCTGATCGATCTGGTGCTCGACGAAGGCTCCTACGAGTCCTGGGACGAGCCGGTCGACGCCGGCGGCCACAGCGACGAGTACCAGGCCGAGCTGCGTGCCGCGGCCGAGAAGGCCGGCACGGACGAGTCCGTCCTCACCGGTCGGGGCACGGTCAACGGCCGCCCGGTGGCGTTCATCGTCAACGAGTTCCAGTTCCTCGCGGGATCGATCGGCGTGGCCGCGGCCGAACGGATCGCGAGTGCCGTACGACGCGCCGCCGCCGCGGGCATCCCGGTCGTCGCGAGCACCGCCTCCGGCGGCACCCGGATGCAGGAGGGCACCCGCGCCTTCGTCCACATGATCGAGATCTCCCGCGCGCTGATGGAGCACCGCGCCGCCGGCCTGCCCTACCTCGTGCACCTGCGCCACCCCACCACCGGCGGCGTCTACGCCTCGTGGGGCTCGCTCGGGCACGTGACCGTGGCCGAGCCCGGCGCCCTCGTCGGGTTCCTCGGCCCCAAGGTCTACGCGGCGCTCAACGGCCGCCCGTTCCCCGAGGGCGTCCAGACCGCCGAGAACCTCGCCGCCAAGGGTGTGATCGACGCCGTCGTCTCGAGCGAGGACCTGCGCTGGCTCTTCGACCTGGCGCTGGCGGTCCTGGTCGACCCGCCCGGCCCCGGCACGCAGGAGCGTCGTACCCCCGTGGCCGCCGACGTGGTCGCGGCCGCCGCCTGGGAGTCCATCGAGCACACCCGTGCCGACGGTCGGGCCGGCGTCCGGGAGCTGCTCAAGTACGGCGCCGAGGGGACGCTGCGGCTCCGCGGCACCGACGAGGGGGAGCGGGACGAGACCGTGATCGTCGCCCTCACCCGGCTCGATGGGATCCCGTGCGTGCTGGTCGGGCAGGACCGCTCGCGGCAGTCGGCGGCCACGCCGATGGGACCGGGCGCGCTGCGCGAGGCGCGGCGCGCGATGCGGCTCGCCGAGGAGCTGCGGCTGCCGTTGGTGACCGTGATCGACACTCCGGGCGCCGAACTCTCGCCCGAGGCGGAGGAGGGGGCGATCGCCGGCGAGATCGCGCGCTGCATCGCGACCCTGGTGACGATGACCGTGCCCACCGTGTCGATGATCCTCGGCCAGGGGTGCGGTGGCGGCGCGCTCGCCCTGCTGCCGGCGGCGACCGTGCTCGCGACCGAGCACGCCTGGCTCTCACCGCTGCCGCCCGAGGGTGCGAGCGTGATCCGCTACGGCACCGTCGACCGCGCCGCGGAGATGGCCACCAGCCAGGGGGTCCGTGCGCTCGACCTGCTGGCCGGCGGCGAGGTGCACGCCGTCGTCCCCGAGCACGACGACGACACCCCCGCCGACCTCGCGCGCGCCGTCGCCGCGGAGATCGCCCACCACCTGCGATCGGGCACGGCTCCCGGTTTTTGGTAATGTTGCGTCGCAAGAGCCCCGGTCTTGCACCGGGGTTTTTGCATTGGGAAACCGATGGACAAGCAGTGGTGCGTCGAGCAGCCGGCCCGAACGGGCTGGAGGGACTCCGTTCCCGTAGCGAAGGAGCACACAGATGCCAGCGATCGTGATCGTCGGCGCCCAGTGGGGCGACGAGGGCAAGGGCAAGGCGACCGACCACCTGGGCAGCCGGGTGGACTACGTGGTCAAGTTCAACGGCGGCAACAACGCCGGCCACACCGTGGTGATTCGCCAGGAAGACGGCACCGTTGAGAAGTACGCCCTCCACCTCCTCCCCAGCGGCATCCTCACCCCGGGCTGCACCCCGGTCATCGGCAACGGCGTCGTCGTCGACCTCGACGTCCTCTTCCATGAGATCGACGGTCTCGAGGCGCGCGGCACGGACACCGGGCGGCTCAAGGTCAGCTCCAACGCCCACGTCATCGCCGACTACAACCGCACCCTCGACAAGGTCGCCGAGCGGTTCCTCGGGAGCCGCAAGATCGGCACCACCGGTCGCGGCATCGGACCGACGTACGCCGACAAGATGAACCGGATCGGCATCCGGGTCCAGGACCTCTTCGACGAGAAGATCCTGGCCCAGAAGGTCGAGGGCGCGCTCGAGCTCAAGAGCCAGATCCTCACCAAGGTCTACAACCGCCGCGCGCCCTCGGTCGACCAGACCGTCGAGGAGCTGCTGGCGCACGCCGACCGGCTGGCGCCGTACGTCTGCGACACCACGCTGCTCCTCGGCGAAGCGCTCGACCGTGGCGAGACCGTGCTGCTCGAGGCGGGCCAGGCGACGCTGCTCGACGTCGACCACGGCACCTACCCGTTCGTGACCTCCAGCAGCGCCACCGCCGGCGGCGCGTGCACCGGCTCCGGGATCCCGCCGACCCGGATCGACCAGGTCATCGCGATCGTGAAGGCCTACACGACCCGCGTCGGCGAGGGCCCGTTCCCGACCGAGCTGCAAGACGAGTCCGGCGACTTCCTGCGCAACACCGGCGCCGAGTTCGGCACGACGACGGGTCGGCCGCGGCGCTGCGGCTGGTACGACGCCGTCATCGCCCGCTACGCCGCCCGTGTCAACGGCGTCACCGACTTCGTGCTCACCAAGCTCGACGTCCTCACCGGTCTCGAGCAGATCCCGGTGTGCGTGGCCTACGACGTCGACGGCGTGCGGTACGACGAGATGCCGGCGAACCAGAGCGCGTTCCACCACGCGGTGCCGGTCTACGAGTACTTCCCGGGATGGTCCGAGGACATCAGCGGCGCCCGCTCCCTCGGGGACCTGCCGGCCAACGCGCAGGCCTACGTGCAGGCGCTGGAGGAGATCTCCGGGGCCCGGATGTCGGTCGTCGGGGTGGGGCCCGAGCGCGAACAGGCAGTTGTCCTGCACCCGCTGCGCTGAGGCCCTACGCTCGGCGTCGTGCCACGCATCCTTGCCTACCTCGTCCTGCTCGTTGCCGGGGTCCTGAGCCTGCCCGTCGCCGCCGCGTTCTTCGACGGCGAGGGCTCGGAGGACTGGATCCTGCCCGTCCAGCTGGGCGGCATGGCGGCGGTCGGCGCGCTCGTCGGTCTCGCCACGCCGGCGCTGGTCGGTGACGGGGCCGCGACCGGGCGGCGGGTGATCGTCGGAGCCCTCCTCGGCATCGGTGCCGCCCTCGTCGGGGTCGCGCTGTTCTTCCTGCTGCTCAACGGGTTCGACGGAGCCTGAGGGTCGTGACCGCCACGCCCGCGGCGAGCGCGAGCGCGGCGAGCAGGTAGGCGTTGCCGACCAGGTGGTCGGCGGCGTTCCAGTCGTACTCCCGTTCCTCGCCCCACGGCGGCCAGAGCATCGGCCGGGCCACGAACACGGCGGTCCAGGCGACCGCCGCCCACCGGCTCCGCTCCCACAGGACCACCGCCACCGGCACCGCCCACACCCAGTGGTGCGACCAGGAGACCGGCGAGGCGACGAGCATCGCCATCGCCGCGAGACACGCCCCGAGCGCCGGGTCCCCGCGTCGCCAGCGGACCACGCCGACGCCGAGCAGCGCGAGGGCGAGCGGCCCGGCGACGCACAGCCACAGCACGGTCGACGGCGGACCGTCGAGCAGGCGGGCCAGCGCTCCGGACACCGACTGGTTGTGGGCCAGCTGCGGCGGGCCGACGCGGCGGGCGTCGAGCAGGCCGTCGGTCCAGTACGACGACGACGCTGCCGGCATGGCCGCGAACCCGATGGCGACGGTGGCCGCGAAGGCCAGCGCGGCGCGACCGGCCGACGATCGCCGGCCGACCAGGAGGAGCAGCACCACGAACACCAACGGGGTGAGCTTGAGGCCCGCCACGATCCCCACCAGGACGCCGGACAGCCGGCGCTCCGGGCGCAGGAGGTCGACCAGGACGGCGAGCATCAGCACCGCGTTGACCTGGCCGAAGGCGAGGTTCTGCCAGACCGGCTCCAGCGCGATCGAGGCGGTGGCGACGAGAGCGACCAGCCAACCGGGTGCCGGCAGGCCGTCCGCGTGGCGCACCAACACGACCGCTGCGGCGACACAGGCGGCACTCGCCCCGGTCCAGAGCGCCGCTGCGAGCCAGCCGGGCACGAGTGCCAGCGGCACCATCACGACCGCGGCGAACGGCGGATAGGTGAACGGCAGACCGGTGACCGGGTCGTCCGCGTCGTACACCTGCGCGCCGTCGAGCACCGCCCGTCCGGCGTAGCGGTAGACGTGCAGGTCCGTGAAGCCGCCGACGAGCCCGCCGACCACCGCAGCGGCGAGCGCCAGCACGAGAATCCAGGCCACGTAGGATCGGCGCTCGTGTCCAGCGAACTGAGCGTCCTCGTCGTCGGCACGGGCGGACGCGAGCACGCCCTGGTGCTCGCCCTGGCGCAGGATCCCGCGGTCGTGGCGCTGCATGCGGCGCCCGGCAATCCCGGCATGGCGGCCGTCGCGACCGTGCATGAGGTCGACCCTATGTCCGGTACGGCGGTCGCGGACCTCGCCGAGCGGATCGGCGCGGGACTGGTCGTGGTCGGGCCGGAGGCGCCGCTGGTCGCCGGCGTCGCCGACGCCGTGCGCGCTCGCGGGATCGCGGTGTTCGGCCCGTCCGAGGCCGCGGCGCAGCTCGAGGGCTCCAAGGCGTTCTCCAAGGAGGTCATGACCGCCGCCGGCGTACCGACAGCGGCCTCGCGCGTTTGCACCTCCACCAGCGAAGCTGCCGATGCGTTGGATGAGCTCGGGTCTCCGTACGTCGTCAAGGACGACGCGCTCGCCGCGGGCAAGGGCGTGGTCGTCACCCGCGACCGCGCCGAGGCGCTCACCCACGCGAAGGCCTGCGGCCGGGTGGTGGTCGAGGAATTCCTCGATGGGCCGGAGGTGTCGCTGTTCGCGATCTGCGACGGGAGCACGGCGTACCCCCTCCAGCCGGCGCAGGACTTCAAGCGGATCTTCGACGGCGGCCGCGGGCCCAACACCGGCGGCATGGGCTCCTACACGCCGCTCACCTGGACACAGCCGGACCTGGCGCAGGTCGTCATCGACGCCGTGGTGCAGCCCACCCTCGCGGAGATGTCACGTCGCGGCGCGCCGTTCGTCGGTTGCCTCTACGTCGGCCTCGCCCTGACCGCCGCCGGCCCACGGGTGATCGAGTTCAACTGCCGTTTCGGGGACCCCGACATCCAGCCGGTGCTGGCCGTCCTCGAGTCGCCGCTGGGTGTGCTGCTCCACGCGGCCGCCGAAGGCCGCCTCGGCTCCCTGCCGGCCCCGCGGTTCCGCGACGCCGCCGCAGTCTCGGTCGTGCTCGCCTCCGCCGGCTACCCGGAGACGTCGTCCAAGGGCGACGTCATCGCCGGCGTCGTCGCCGCCGCGCAGCTGGCCCACGTCGACGTCATCCACGCCGGCACCGCGGTCCGCGACGGCGAGCTGGTCACCGCGGGGGGCCGGGTGCTCGCGGTCCGCGCCGTCGGCGCGGACTTGGCCGAGGCGCGGGCCCGGGCGTACGACGCCGCAGGGATGATCTCGTTCGACGGTCGGCAGCTCCGCACGGACATCGCCGCCGAGCCGCTCGGCGTCGTCGAGGGCGCCTCCCTCAAGGATTAGGTCGAATCGACACTCATGGTGCGTCGAATCGACACTCATGGTGCGTCGAATCGACAGGCTCGGCGTGGCGCCTGACCATCTGAGTCAACTCGAAGGACCAATCTTGTCGATTCGACGATGCAAACCTGTCGATTCGAGGCCATGGGAGAATGAGGCACGTGACCGTCCCGAACGTCCTCGCCACCCGGTACGCGGGTGCCGACCTCGCCGAGATCTGGTCGCCCGAGCACAAGATCGTGCTCGAGCGCCGGCTGTGGATCGCCGTGCTCAGGGCGCAGCGCGACCTGGGCGTCGACGTGCCCGACGGCGTGGTCGAGGCCTACGAGGACGTCGTCGAGAAGGTCGACCTGGCGTCGATCGCCGCGCGGGAGCGGGTCACCCGGCACGACGTGAAGGCGCGGATCGAGGAGTTCTCCGCGCTCGCCGGGCACGAGCACATCCACAAGGGCATGACGTCGCGCGACCTGACCGAGAACGTCGAGCAGCTGCAGGTCAAGCAGTCCCTCGAGCTGCTCCGCGACCGCACCGTCGCGACCCTCGCCCGGCTCGCCCGGCTCGCGGCCGAGCACGAGCTGACGGTGATGGCCGGCCGTTCCCACAACGTCGCCGCGCAGGCGACCACCCTCGGCAAGCGGTTCGCCACGGTCGCCGACGAGCTGCTCATCGCACTCGACCGGGTCGATGAGCTGATCGCCCGCTACCCGCTGCGTGGCATCAAGGGTCCGATGGGCACCGCACAGGACATGCTCGACCTGCTCGGCGGTGACGAGGACAGGCTGGCCGACCTCGAGCAGCGGGTCGCCGCTCACCTGGGCTTCGAGCGGGTGCTCACGAGCGTCGGCCAGGTCTACCCGCGCAGTCTCGACTTCGACGTGCTCTCCGCACTGGTCCAGCTGACCGCCGCGCCGTCCAACCTCGCGACCACGATCCGGCTGATGGCCGGCAACGAGCTGGTCACCGAGGGCTTCCAGGAGGGCCAGGTCGGCTCGTCCGCGATGCCGCACAAGATGAACACCCGCTCCTGCGAGCGGGTCAACGGCCTCGCCGTGGTCACGCGCGGCTACCTGTCGATGGTCGGCGAGCTAGCGGGCGACCAGTGGAACGAGGGCGACGTGTCGTGCTCCGTCGTACGACGGGTCGCCCTGCCGGACGCGTTCTTCGCCGTCGACGGCCTGTTCCAGACGTTCCTCACCGTGCTCGACGAGTTCGGTGCCTTCCCCGCGGTCATCCAACGCGAGCTCGACCGCTACCTGCCGTTCCTCGCGACCACCAAGGTGCTGATGGCCGCGGTGCGCAACGGTGTCGGTCGAGAAGCCGCGCACGAAGCGATCAAGGAGGCGGCCGTCGGCACGGCGCTCGCGATGCGCCAGGGCCAGGCCGCCAACGACGTGTTCGCCAAGCTCGCCGCCGACGAGCGGCTCGGCCTGACCGCGGACCAGCTGACCACGCTGGTGGCCGACCCGATCACGTTCACCGGTGCCGCGGTCGCGCAGACCCAGGCGGTCTGCCGGCAGGTGGCCGCGGTCGTCGAACGGCATCCGGCCGCGGCAGCGTACTCACCCGGCGCCATCCTGTAGCGACGTGTGACGCTCGATGCCGAGGCGGACATGGAAGGACATGACCCTCGGTCCCGCCACGGACGAGCACGACCCGGAGCAGCAGTTCCGGGCGCTGTACGACGGCAACTTCGCCGCCGTCCTCGGCTACCTGCTGCGCCGGGTCGACCAGCCGGCCGACGCGGCGGACGTGGTCAGCGAGGTCTTCCTGGTCGCCTGGCGCCGCCTCGACGAGGCGCCACCCGGCGACGGACGACCCTGGCTCTTCGGGATCGCGCGGCACACGCTCGCCAACTACCACCGCGGCCAGCGTCGCCGGCAGCGGCTGGGCGGTCTGCTCCGCGACACGCTGGCGCGTGACGTCACGCCCGATCCGGCGGTCGGTGTCGCCGAGTGGGACCGGATTCGGCGGGTGCTGCTGCGGCTGCGACCCGACGACCGCGAGCTGCTCATGCTGGTCGGCTGGGACGGGTTGAGCCCGACCGAGGCGGCGGCCGTCGTCGGCATCGCGCCGGGCACCGCCCGGATGCGGCTGGCCCGCGCCCGCCGCCGCTTCCGGGACCTCCTCGAGCCCGGGTGTGACGCTCCGTCGACGTCCGGACATGTCCAGGCAGTCCCGTTCGAGCACGTGACCGGGGAGAGCCGATGATCGACCACGACCCGGACCCGGGCACCGACCCGCTGGCCGGGAGGGACCCGCACCCGCGGGAGCAGATCGACCTCTGGCCACTCCACGACGCGCGCCAGGCTCTCCTGGAGGAGATCGTGTCCCAACCCGGTGCCGGAAGCACTGCTGCCCCGGCCGCCCGACGTGTCCTGATCCCGGTCGGGATCGCGGCGGCGATCGCCCTCGTCGTCGGCGGCGCGTGGTTCGCCGTTAGCGGTGACGACAGCGGCGGCGAGGACGACCAGGTCGTCGCCGCAACGTCTGAGGAGCGGACGGCAAGCGAGCCCACGACCGAGCCCACGACCGAGGCCACGACGCCCACGTCGGAGCCGACGAAGGACCGGCGACGCGACAAACAGCCCGAGGTCCGCCTCAACGGCGTCGAGATCGGCCGCGTCGCGAGCCTGAACAAGTGTCTCCGCGTGCTCGATCACCTGGACGCCGAGGAGGTCGAGGCCCTGCGGCTCCGCGCCTCGCGGCGCAAGGGCGGCGCCCGCTACGTGGTCCGTCTCGCTGACCAGGACGTTCGCTTCGTCGCCCGCGATCACCGGTGCCATGTACTCCAGGTCGGTCCGAAGGAACGCAGGTCGCGCTGACCAGAGCGGTCAGGCCGGCTTGACGTCCAGGACGACCTCGAACTCCAGCAGGTCGGCGCCGGTCGACACCGGCTTCTTCTGCTCGTCGCCGGGCTTGGTGGCGTGTGCTGCCATGCCCGCGCCCTCGCGCCAGGCGTCGAAGGATGCCTGGTCCTCCCAGTGGGTCACGACGAAGTAGCGGTCGTCGCCGGCGACCGGCCGCAGCAGCTGGAAGCCGAGGAAGCCCGGCGAGCCCTCGACGGCGCCCGCCCGGGCGGCGAACCGCTCCTCGAGGTGAGCCCCGGCGCCTTCGGGCACGTGGATGGCGTTGATCTTCACGACGGACATGCCGTGAGCCTATGCGCGTGCCTAGGGCGACAGCCCGGCGGCCGGGTCAGCAGCCGACGCCGTTGATGTCGCCGTCGGCGCGGATCGCGCCGTTCACACGGAGCCGGTACGCCGAGCAGTACCGCTCGCTCAAGAGCTCGTCGCGAACCAGCCGCACCGGTGCCCATCGGCCCCGTCCGACCGGCTCGAGGTAGCGGAACCGCGGCGCCAGCAGCGCACCCGCGCCGGTGTCACCCTTCAGGTAGTGACCGAGCCACGCCTGGGTGTAGACGCTGCTGAGGGCCTGACCGTAGCGGCTGGCCGGCAGCACGAGCGGTACGTCGGCGAACTCGAGGTGGGTGCTGGCGCGTGGTACGACGACCATCGTCTCCAGGCCACGCGCGCTCCAGCGATCGAAGCCGGTGGCCTTCTCCCGCCGCGGGTCCGGACCCTGCGGCGACAGAGCCGGGACCAGCGACGACCCGGCGGACAGGTGCCACGGGCTCGGCGTGAAGCCGTACTCCGCCTGGATCCCGAGCGACGGTACGACGGGTCGCACGGGGCGCTGCCCGAACGGCGCCGGCCCCTCGGACCACAGCTTGTCCAACGCGACGACAGCGGCGACGCGCTCGTCGTACCCCTGGACGTAGGACACCGCCGCTCCGCCCATCGAGTGGCCGACGATCGCCAGCCGGGTCGTCCGTCCGGGCGTGCGCGGGTTGCGGATCGGTGACCGGTCCCACTCGCGCCACCACGGGTTGAATCGGTCGACCTCGGTCGTGCCTGCCGCGGGGTTCGCGTACGGCGCCGACGGCCTCGAGACGAAGAAGTCGAGCGCGTCGACGGTGCCGGTGGTGAAGTTGGAGAGCTGCTGGAACGGCACTCCCGGGCACGGTGTCATCTGCTCGGTGCCGAGGGCGGGATCGCCCTCGATCGCGCCGAACGGGTTGCAGAACGGGAAGACCGGGTCGCCGTCGTGCGGGAGGGTCTCACTGGTGCCCTGGCCCTGGACGTCGTAGAGAAGGACGAGGTAACCGCGCTCGGCCAGGTCCTGCGCCAGCCACTCGTACATCCCCTGCGAGCCGCCGACGGAACCCGGCGTGATGACGACGCCCGGATACGGCGCCCGCAGCGCGGCACCGGTGTAGGGGTCCGTCGCGCCGGGCAGCGGGGCGTAGACGGTGCCGCGCAGCAGTGCGCCGAACCGGTTGGTGAAAGCGACCTGCTGCGAGCGGCCGCGGCTCCCCTCCCAGGTGGCGCGTAGCGGGTTGCCCACGTTCCACCCGGGAACGACCATCGCCGGCGTCAGCGCGAGTCGGTCGGGGGTGGCGAGCTGCTGCATCAGCTGGGAGACGCCGACGAGCGTGCTCTCGCGGACCAGCGCAGGAAGGTAGGCCGGGTTCTGGAGCTGCCCGCCCGGCCCGATGATCCGGCCGTAGGCGGCGCGCATGTTCGCGAGGTCGGCCGCGACGTCGTACGACGCCGGCGCCGGCGTCGGGTCCGGTTCGGCCGAGGCTGTCGTCGCTCCCGACGTCAGGGTTGCGGCGGCGGCCAGTGCCGCGAGCAGGACGAGGCAGCGCGATCCGCGGTTCACGGTCGGACCAACGTCGCCCCCCGCCCCGGGCTACGCGCGGGCGTCGCCGCCCCAGTTGGAGAGCTTGGTGGCGACGGTGTGCAGGTCCTTGCGCCAGACGCCCTCGTCGCCGGGAGGGATGATGTCGTTCCACTCGGCGGCGGGTGAGCCGAGGACCGGCATCAGGCCCTTGGTCCGCGCGAAGAACCAGACGTGGAAGTGGGCGCCGCCGTCACCCCAGCGGCTGACGTGCACCCGGCCGATGTTGGGGAGGTTCTCGATGATCCGCACCAGCCGGTTGCTGATCCGTCCGTACTGCGACGCCAGCTCGTCGTCGAGCTGGCCGAAGTCCTCGTGCTCACGCGTGTGCAGCATCAGCACCAGCGGGAGGCCGGCGGGCTGGCCCGGGTGGGTGAGGAGCCAGCGCTCGTCCTCCCACACGATCCGGTCGGGGTCGATCCCGGTGCACTCGGGGCAGGCCTTCGCGGGGTCCTCGCCGTACCGCCCGGGCTCGGCACCCGGCGGCTGGACCACCTTCGGCGCGAGTGCGCCGTCGACGACGTCCCAGGGGAAGATGTCCCACCCTCCCGACGGCGGCATCGGGAGGCGACCTCCGTCGCCCGTGCTGGCAACGATCCGCTGATAGACCTCTTCGGCAGACTCCGGCATGGCGACACTGTGCCAGCACGGGTTCGGGACAGAAACGACCACCCCCTGCAACGATCGGCCGGCACCCGGACATGGGAGAGGTATGGATCAGCCCGACTCTCGGGACGTCGCTTTCCGACGGCTCTATCAGCTGCACTTCGATGCCGTGCTCGGCTTTGCCCTGCGACGCACCGACCGGCCCGAGGATGCCGCGGACGTCACGGCCGAGACGTTCCTGGTCGCGTGGCGCAGGGGGCCGCACGTCCCGGACGGCGACGCGGCCCGCCCATGGCTGTACGGCGTCGCCCGGCGGGTGCTCGCGAACCACCGGCGCGGCGAGGGCCGCCGCGTCGCGCTCGGCGACCGGCTGCGACAGCAGCTGTCGCTCGCGATGGCCGACCTGTCGGCCGAGGTGGTGCACCGGACGGACGTGACGACGGCGATGGCGCGGCTGAGTGCGCGCGACGAGGAGGTCCTCCAGCTGCACCTCTGGGAAGGCCTCGAGTCGCGGGAGATCGCCGAGGTGCTCGGGCTGCCGGGCGCCGTCGTACGGCCTCGGCTGTCGCGGGCCAAGGCGAGGTTGCGGGCGCAGCTCGGCAACGATCCGGCCCGGGCCGGACATCTCCCCAGAAGACCCCGAACCGTGGCCCCGAAGGAGGGACCGGCATGAGCGCACGTCAGAGGATCACCGACCAGGGCGTCGCCGGTCTGCCCATCGCCGAGGGGCGCGCCGAGCTTCTGGAGGAGATCATGCAGAGCAGCACGAGCACGGACCGTTCCTACCGTGGGCTGCTGGTGCCGCTCGCGGCCGCAGCGGCCGTCGTCGCCGTCGCCGGCAGCGCCTGGGCGCTGTCGGCCGGTGAGGGGCCGGACACCTCGCCGCGTAGCCCGGGCTTCGGGTCCGGTCCCTCCTCTCCGGCGGAGAACCCCAGCGCCGAGAGCCCCAGCACCGAGAGCCCCAGCGCCGAGAGCCCGAGCGCCGAGAGCCCGAGCGCCGACACCGCCACGGAGACAGCCGAGAACGCCTGCATCCTCAGCTACGGAGGCGGCCCGACGCCGGCGACGGACGGCCCCGAGTTCGCGCACTGCGACGAGGTGATCCTCCAGGAGCAGCAGCCCGGTGACCTCGTCCAGCAGGAGCGGTACCAGCGGCCGCCGAAGCCCGTGCTGCTCACCGCCGAAGGCTGGCGGGTGGAAGGCGTCTACAACATGGACCTCGACTGGGTCGGCCCCGGGGGCCGTGAGGTGCACCTGACCTGGGTGCAGACGGATTCGGCGGACCCGTTCGCCTACGACCGCTACGACCGGGCCGGCGACCGGATCGACGTCCTCGGTGTGACCGGCCGGCTCACCGGTTTCGTGCAGGAGGGCCAGGAGTACCAGGTTCTGCTCACGTCCCCCGTCGACGACGGCGGCCCGGGGCTGCTGCTCGAGACCAGCACGCTCGGGGCGGCGGAGTTCCGCGCGCTGGTCGGGTCGCTGGAATGGGTGGACCTGGAGGAGTACGAAGCCGTCGTGCGCGCTGCGGTGGGCTGACCGGGTTCGCCGGCTGCGCGCTCGTAGGCTGTTGCCCGTGACGCTCGCCAACATCCCGACCGCGCCCGTGCTGCCCGGCGCCCGCCACCTCCACTCCGGGAAGGTGCGCGACCTCTATGAGCTGACCGACGGCCCGCACGTCGGCAAGCTGCTGATGGTGGCGAGCGACCGGCTGTCGATCTTCGACTACGTGCTCGAGACGACCATCCCCGACAAGGGGGAGATCCTCACCCGGACGTCGCTGTGGTGGTTCGACCAGCTCGCCGACGTGGTGCCCAACCACATCGTCAGCACCGGCGTACCCGACGAGGTCGCCGGGCGCGCCGTCATCTGCGACAACCTCGCGATGTATCCCGTCGAGTGCGTCGCGCGGGGCTACCTGACCGGGACCGGCCTGCTCGACTACAACGCAAGCGACCCCGATCACGCCGTGTGCGGGATCCCGCTGCCGCCAGGCCTGGTCGACGGCAGCCGGCTGCCGGAGCCGATCTTCACCCCGGCCACGAAGGCCGATCTCGGCGACCACGACGAGAACGTCTCGTACGACGCCGTCGTGGCCACGGTCGGCGCCGAGACCGCCGCCGAGCTGCGCGACCTGACCCTCGCGGTCTACCGCAGGGCCGAGGCGATCGCCCGGGAACGCGGCATCATCCTGGCCGACACCAAGCTCGAGTTCGGGGTCTCGACAGGCTCGACCACCACGAAGGAGATCGTGCTCGCCGACGAGGTGCTCACTCCCGACTCCTCCCGGTACTGGCCCGCGGCCGAGTGGCAGCCCGGCCGCGCGCAGCCGTCGTACGACAAGCAGATCGTGCGCAACTGGGCACTATCGCCCGAGTCCGGCTGGGACAAGGCGTCCGGCGAGGCTCCGCCGCCGCTGCCGCCCGAGGTCATCGAGCGGACCCGCAGCCGGTACGTCGAGGCCTATGAGCTGCTGACCGGGGAGACCTTCTAGACTCTGGCGCGTGGCAAGAGTCGTCGTAGCCGTCATGCCGAAGCCCGAGATCCTCGACCCGCAGGGGAAGGCGGTGCTCGGGGCGCTGCCGCGACTCGGCTTCGGCGGCGTGACCGACGTCCGCCAGGGCAAGCGGTTCGAGCTCGAGGTCGAGGGGGACGTCACGCCCGACGTGCTCGCCGAGGTCGAGAAGATGGCGGAGACGCTGCTCTCCAACCCGGTCATCGAGAACTACGTCGTGAGCGTCGAGCAGGTCGAGCAGGCCGACCAGTGAGGGTCGGGGTCGTCACCTTCCCCGGCTCCCTCGACGACGTAGACGCGCGGCGTGCGGTCCGGATCGGCGGCAACGAGGCGGTCGCCCTCTGGCACGCCGACGCCGACCTGAAGAGTGTCGACGCGGTGGTCCTTCCCGGCGGGTTCTCGTACGGCGACTACCTGCGCTGTGGCGCGATCTCGCGCTTCTCGCCGGTGATGTCGGAGGTGGTGCGGGCCGCCGGCAACGGGCTGCCCGTGCTCGGCATCTGCAACGGCTTCCAGATCCTCTGCGAGTCCCACCTGCTGCCCGGTGCGCTGATCCGCAACGACCACCGCAGGTTCGTGTGCCGGGACCAGAGGCTGCGGATCGAGAACAACCGCACCGCCTGGACGTCGTCGTACGCCGAGGGTGCCGAGATCACGATCGCGCTCAAGAACGGCGAAGGCGGGTTCGTCGCCGACGCCGACACGCTGGCCCGGATCGAGGGGGAGGGGCAGGTCGTCGCGCGCTACCTCGAGGTCAACCCGAACGGATCCCTCAACGACATCGCCGGCATCACCAACGAGCGCGGCAACGTGGTCGGCCTGATGCCGCACCCCGAGCACGCCGTCGAGGAGCTGACCGGCTCCGGCACCGACGGGCTCGGCTTCTTCACCAGCCTCGCCGCCGCCGTGCTGTCGTGACCACCGCCCGATGACCCCGCGCAACGTCTTCCGCGCCCTCGCCGTCACCGAGGCGATCACCTGGGCCTGCCTGCTGGCCGGGATGTTCGTGAAGTACGTCGTCGGCACGTCCGAGGTCGGCGTCCAGGTCGCCGGTCCCGTGCACGGCGTCGCGTTCATCGCCTACTGCCTGGTGACCGTCGTCGTGGGGGTCGACCAGCAGTGGTCACGCGGCCGGCTGCTGCTCGGGCTCGCGTCGTCGGTCCCGCCGCTGATGACGGTGTGGTTCGACCGGCACGTCGAGAAGCGCGGCGGGCTCGACGACCACTGGCACTCGCGTCACGACAGCGACACCGCCGCGCAGCGGGCCGTCTGCTGGCTGCTCCGCCACCACCGCCAGGCGATCGTCGGCTTCGTCGTGGCGGTCGCCGCCCTCACCGGCATCGCGCTGGTCGTCGGCCCGCCGGTCGGCTGAGTCAGCCCCGCCCGCCCCGCAGCTTCTCCCAAGTGCGCTCGTTCACGATGCCGGTGGCGCGGAGGCCGACCCGGCGCTGGTAGGCGCGCACGTCCTGGGCCGTCGTCCGGCGGAAGATGCCGTTGACGACGCGCTGCAGGGTGGGGTCGGCGGCGTTGAGCGCCCGCTGGACCCGGCGCACGTGCAGGCCGGCCGACCCGATCTTCTGGGCGTAGTCCCTGCCCTGGGCGAACGCCGCGACCCAGTTGGCCGGGCTCCAGGTGGTGCTGACGGGGAAGCCGCGGCGCTCCTGCCACTCCTGGACCGCGGCGATCGTCGCCGGCCCGTAGGTGCCGGTGAGCTTGCCGTCGTAGTGCCCGCGCTCCTGGAGCAGGCACTGCAGGGCCCGCACCTTGTTGGCCGGCGGCGCGTGGCCACCGCTCGGCTCGCGCAGTGCCGGGAACCGCCTGAAGTCGAGGTTGACCCCTCCACAGTGCTCCTCGGGGGGCGCGAAGCTGCCGCGGCCGAGGTCGAGGTAGTTGCGGTCGATGTTGATCGTGACGCCGCCCCAGGTCTCGTCGTGGCCGCCCAGGTACTGCTTCACCCGGCCGCCCGGCCGCCAGCCGTCGTCGCGGATGTACGACGTCGAGGTGTTGGCGACGCCGTCCCAGCGTGCGATCCAGATCCGGTCGGGGAGCGTGTAGGCGCCCGGCCGTTGGACCCGCACGTCGTCGAGGATCTTGATCCCGGACCCGGCACTCGAGTAGACGCCGGAGACGTACCGCAGGTCGTGCAGCTTGTTGGTCCACGCGCTGAGGAAGGCCAGCGCCGACTCGCGACAGTGCCGGTTGGTGTGGTCGAACGCCTCGAGGTCGTACCAGAGCGTGCTGCGCGGCACGATGCCGAGCGCCCCGGCCGCAGCGACCGCCTTCTCGGCCTCGGCGCGACCCTGACGGCGGGCAGCCGGGTAGTTGTCGTGGCGGCCCGGGCGGCCGACGATCACCGGGTCGTCGTGGTACCGCGGGAACCGGTCGCTGCACGACGCCTGCGGCCCCAACGTGATCGGGAGCAGTCGCCAGCCCTTGCGGAGCTGGGTGCCGATCCACCTCGGCGTCAGGTTCGGCTGGCTGCGGCAGGCGCGGGAGTTGCCGGAGATGTAGATGCCGACGGCGAGGAACGGCGAGTGGTTGAGCCACGCGTCCATCGCCCGCTGTGTCGGCGCCAGGCACTGGTCGAAGCCGTAGCCGCGGAAGTCGCCGGGGGTCGCCGGGTTGGGCTCGGCCGCGGCCGGGCGGAACGGGGCGAGGACCATCGCGACCGCCAGTACGGCGACAGCGGCGGCGGACCGGGCAGACATCTTGGGCTCCAGTGAGTCGGGTGGGGAAGGCGCGGTCAATCACGATAGCCTCATCAATCACAGCAGTAACAGTGGTCACACAGAACTACAGGGTTGTAATTCATGGTCAGGGTGGGTGGGCTCCTCGGCTCGGCGGCGGCCGGCGTGTGCTGGCTGATCGCGCTGTTCCTCCCGTGGACCGCTCACGGCACGCTCTCCGCGACGTCGCTGCTGGACGCCGTTGAGCTGGTCCGACGGGGTGCCGTCGACGCGGTCGTCCCCTCGGGAGCGGCCGTCGTGCTGCTGGTCCCGGCACTGGCCGGGATCGTGGTGATCGGGGTGGTCGGCTTCTCCGGACGTGCGGCGACGGCGGTCCGCGTGGGGGCTCTCGCCGTCGGGTCGATCGGCTCGATCGCGCTCGTGCTCAGGCTCAGCGGCACCGACCCGGGCGCGGCCGGTCCAGGCGCATGGGTTGCTCTGGTCGGCGTACTCTTCGCCGCTCAGGCACTAGGCTTCGCGATCTACGCGACGGGGGCGGGTCAGTCCTCGTCGGCATGATCGGGGAGGAGGTCCGAGGTCGATGGACTGCCCCACCTGCGGCACGCCGCCGGACCGCCCCGACCAGCGATTCTGTGCGAAGTGCGGCACCAACCTCGCGCCGGCCGAGCCGCCGACGGCCTACGGCCAGGGGACCCGGATCACCGGGCCGCTGTTCGCCGACGACCTGCCGCCGCCTCCGGCAGCACCACCCACGTTCGCGGTGCCGGCGACGCCCCCGCCGGGCTACCCGCCCGTTCCGCCACCGCCCGTGCCGCCACCGACCGGGCCGCCACCGACCGGGCCGCCACCTATCGCGTACGAGGCCGGACGGAACGGGCGTCGTCGTACGCCGGTCGTACTCATGGCCGTCGCCGCCCTGTTCGCCGCTGCGATCGGCGCCGGCGGTGTGGTGCTGCTGTTCGGGGGCGACGACGACTCGCCCTCCGACACGTCGGCGGAGGATCGTGCCAACGACACCGGCGACCGGGACGCGACGACCGATGCCGCGCCCTCGGCCCAGGCCAGCGAGACGCCGACCGCGACTGAGACCGCGACCAAGGAGCCGCCGACGTTCCAGTGCTGGGACGGCGGTGCGGCCGTGACCCGGCTCGCCGACTGCGCGGCGCCGACCGGTGCGGCCGGACTGGCCTGGGTGTTCCCCTCGTCGACCGGCGCCAGCTGCTCGACCGAGGCCGGCGCCCAGCGCGCGTCGGAGGCAGGGTGCGCCCCCGTGGTCGGCGGCGCCACGGTCCGCTTCCACTACAGCGAGTGGCGGTCCCGCGCGGCGCTCGAGACCTACTACGCCAGCAACACCGTCGCCGTCATCGCGGCACCGGACGGTCGCGGCGACCTGGTCGCCCTGCAGGTGGAGTCCCGCGACTCGTCGGTGGGCTACAAGGTCGCGATCTACTACACCGATCCGTCTGCGCCGTGGTCGGTGACGATCTACGCGGCCGACGAAGCGGAGTACCTGGCCGCGGTCGACCAGCTCGCGATGCGCCCGTTCCCACAGCTGCGCGGCGAGCGGGAGTGACGTCTGGCCGCGCGCCCTCAGTCGTCAGTCGACGTCGAGGTCGTGCTCGTCGCCGAACAGGCTCCGCGGCACGGGGTCGAGGCCGAGCAGGTCGGTCACGAGGTTCGCGACGTTGCCGTTGCGGACCGGCTGCGGCCCGACGTACCTGGGCCGGCCGTTGCCTGGGTCCTGGTAGTCAGGATTGAGCGCGTAGAGGTCGCCCGGGGTGATGCCGGGACCCCAGACGACGAACGGGATCGTGTAGTTCTCGGGCCGGCGACGATCGGAGTGCGAGGTCATCTCGGGCACGCCGCCGTGGTCGGCGGTCACGATCACGACCACCTCCTCGGACAGCTCAGGGTCGGCGACGATTGCGGACACGATCCGGTCGATGTCGGCATCGGCAAGGGTCACGGCGTCGAGGTAGGGATCACTGCCCCAGCCCGACTTGTGGCCCGCGTTGTCCGGACCGGCCAGGTGGACGAAGACCAGGTCGTGGTCGTCCTCGCGCAGGTCCGCGATCGCGGCGTCCACCAGCGCGGGCTGGTCCTGGTTGAAGACGAGGTCGTCGATGGTGCCCGGCCAGGCCCGCTCCCACATCTCGAACTTCTCCTTGCCGACGAAGACCGCGCTGGTCCCCCCGGCCTCGTCGATCGTGGAGAACACCGACTCGGTCCTGCGCGCCACCGACCGCCTCGAGGTGTCGTTCCAGGTGACGCCGTGACCGCCGAGGAACCTGTTGACGCGGTCACCGGTGACCATGCCGGTGTGGTTGGGCAGGGTGACCGTCTTCTCCACCTCGGTGCGGGCGTTGAGGGTCCCCGCGCCCTGTGCCAGGAGGTCGGCGATGGTCGGCGTCGTCGTCCTGCTGACGTAGAGGGACCCGAGGCTGTCGACGGAGATCACCACGACCCTCGGGTCGTCCGGGAAGCCTTGCGCTGCGATCTCCTCGGCGTCGTCCCCCAGTCCGGGGTCCGCGTCCGAACCGTCGCCACGACCACCGTCGTTCGCGGTCGATCCGGCGACGTCGGTGGTGCTGTCGGACGGGTCCGCCGAGGAGCTCTCGCTCGCGTCCGACGGCGAGGCGTCGTCCTGCTGCACCCACCAGAGGCCGCCGACGGCGATCGCGCCTACCAGCGCCACCAGTGCGAACGTCGCGGCCGACGCGCGAGAACTCGCGGGCGTCGGCGGGTGTGGCATGGGCCCAACCTAACTTCCGCGTCCGAAAGAGACTGAGCCGTTCCGCGACGCCTCGCCCGCAGGCACCGCTAGCGTGACCTGGTGGAGATCCATCTCGCTGTGCGCGACATCGTCGACCAGGTCGGCCGTGCCGTGCTCCGGGACCCCGACCAGTTCCGCGCGGTGCTCGACGACGTGTTCGACGAGGACGCCGCCGATGTCGGCGAGGTCAACCTCCTGGTCGACGCGGTCCGGTTCGACACGGTCGGGCAGCTGATCCGGCTGCTCGACTCGGACGCGGACGCGACGCGGGCGGTGGGGACTGCGGGAGCCGGCTTCGCCCGACTGCGCGGAGGAGCAGACCCGCGTGCGGCCGCGTGGGCCTGCGCCGTCCTGGGCTTCGCGATCGGTCGCGTCCCCGAGCAGGTCGTCCTCGATCTGGCGCCGCGCCGGGCGTCGGCGAATCCGCCGCAGGCCGCGCCGCCTCCCACGCCACCGCCGCCACCCCCGCCACCGCCGTCACCGCCGCCGCCGGCGACCCGCGCCATCACCGATGCACCTCCCCAGGCGTCGCCCGCACCCTTCGCGTATCCGCCGCCGTCGTACGGCGTGGCCGCCGGTCCCCAAGGCTCGACCGGCAAGATCGTCGCGGTCGTAGGCGTCGTCATCGCCCTGATCGCGGCGGGCTACCTCGGCTGGCGCTTCTTCTGGCCGCGCGGCGGCGCGGACTCGCCGCGGGAGGCGGTCGAGCAGCTGATGCTGGCCGCGGCCGATCAGGACCCGGTCGGCGTACTCGACATGGTGAGCCCGGGGGAGACCGAGGGACTCGACGACGTCTACGACGAGCTCCGCGAGCGCGCCGCGGACGAGGAGCTCGTCGAGGGCGACGGCATCACCGACGCGATCGACATCGAGCTCTCCGACCTGGAGTTCGAGGTCGACGAGCGCGACGACGACCTCGCGCTGGTCACTCTCGTCGACGGTGAGTACGACGTCAGCTGGGACCCCGAGAAGCTCCCCGAACGTCTCGATTTCCTCGCTGAGGAGAGTGAGGCGGAGTCGGAGTCAGGGGATCTCGCGGAAGTCTTCGACGGCGAGGAGCCGTCGGTGATGACCGTGGAGATCGACGGTCGCTGGTATGTCACCCTGCTCGGCACCGTCGCCGAGTACGCCTATCTGGACGGTGAGGAGGCGGCTGAGGACAGCGACTACGACCTCCCGGAGCCGGACTGGGATCTCGCCGCCGAGGAGGTCGACCCGATCACCGGCGAGAACCCCGAGGAGGTCATCGAGAACCTCGTGGACGCCATCAATGCCGGTGATGTCGAAGAGCTCCTCGCCAACCTGCCCGAGGACCTGGTTAAGCCGCTCCGTCCGTACATCCCCGTGGTCGAGGACCTGATGGACGAGGGCGGCTGGGCCGAGGGTGAGATCGGGCTCGAGGTCTCCGCCGAGGGGCTGGACCTGTCGACGGAGGAGCTCGACGACGGCAAGGTCAAGGTCGTCATCGAGGGCGGCACCTTCTCGGCCAGCGCGTTCGAGGACGGGTACGACACGGAGTCCGGGACGATCGAGCTGGACGGTGAGTGCTTCCAGGTCACCGAGGACGAACGCGACACCGACGGCGGTTGCCTCGGTGACGAGGAGGTCACCGAGGACGTCGGCCTGGACGAGTTCTTCTTCGTGGTGTCCGAGGTCGACGACGGCTACCAGCTCGACCCGGCAGCGACCTGGGTGGAGTACGCCGCGCAGGCAGTCGACAACCTGAGCGACGACCTGATCGACGAGATCATCGAGGAGATCGAGGAGGAGGTCTGACCGGACGGCAGCCCACGCTGAACGCGGGCCCGACCCGGCCGATAGATTGAGGCCGTGCTGGACACCGTCTCCGTCGCCGCGTCCGACCCTGACCGCGAGCAGCCCTGGGCCGACCTCGGACTCAAGGAGGACGAGTACCAGCGCGTCCGCGAGATCCTCGGCCGGCGCCCGACCAGCTCGGAGCTGGCGATGTACTCCGTCATGTGGAGCGAGCACTGCTCGTACAAGTCGTCGAAGGTGCACCTCAAGCAGTTCAGTGAGATTCCCCAGGAGACCCCGGTCGGCAAGATGCTGGCCGGCATCGGGGAGAACGCCGGCGTGATCGACATCGGTCAGGGCTACGCGGTCACGTTCAAGGTCGAGTCGCACAACCATCCGTCGTACGTCGAGCCCTACCAGGGCGCCGCGACCGGCGTCGGCGGCATCGTCCGCGACATCCTCGCCATGGGCGCCCGGCCGGTCGCGGTCATGGATCCGCTGCGGTTCGGCCCGCTCGACGCCGAGGACACGCACCGGGTACTGCCCGGGATCGTGGCCGGCGTCGGTGGCTACGGCAACTGCCTGGGCCTTCCCAACATCGGCGGCGAGGCGGTGTTCGACCCGACGTACCTCGGCAACCCGCTGGTCAACGCGCTCTGCGTCGGCGTGCTGCGCCACGAGGACCTGCACCTGGCGAAGGCGTCCGGCACCGGCAACAAGGTGGTCCTGTACGGCGCCCGCACCGGAGGCGACGGCATCGGTGGAGTCTCCGTGCTCGCCAGTGAGACGTTCGACGCCGACGGTCCCGCCAAGCGACCCAGCGTCCAGGTCGGCGACCCGTTCATGGAGAAGCTGCTCATCGAGTGCACGCTCGAGCTGTTCCAGGCGGGCGTGGTGGCGGGCATCCAGGACCTCGGCGGCGCGGGTCTCTCGTGCGCCACCTCCGAGCTCGCGTCCGCCGGCGACGGCGGCATGACCGTCGAGCTCGACCGCGTCCCGCTGCGCGACTCCACGCTCGCTCCCGAGGAGATCCTCATGAGCGAGAGCCAGGAGCGGATGATGGCGGTCGTCGAGCCCGACGACGTCGCGGACTTTCTCCGTATCTGCGCCAAGTGGGACGTCGAGGCGGTCGTGATCGGCGAGGTCACCGACAGCGGCCGGCTCGAGATCACCTGGCACGGAGAGCTCGTCGTCGACGTACCTCCACGGACCGTGGCCCACGACGGACCGGTCTACGAACGGCCGTTCGCCCGTCCCGACTGGCAGGACGCACTGCAGGCCGACGGAGCCGAGGCGCTGCCGCGGCCGGCCACCGGCGACGAGCTGCGCGCGACGCTGCTCCGGCTCGTCGCCAGCCCGAACCTCTGCGACAAGTCGTGGATCACCGACCAGTACGACCGCTACGTCCAGGGCAACACCGTGCTCGCCCAGCCGGCCGACAGCGGCATGGTCCGGGTCGACGAGGACACCCACCTCGGCGTCTCCGTGGCCACCGACTGCAACGGCCGGTTCGCCAAGCTCGACCCCTACGCCGGCGCGCAGCTCGCGCTCGCCGAGGCCTACCGCAACGTCGCCACCGGCGGCGCCCGGCCGCTCGCGGTCAGTGACTGCCTCAACTTCGGCTCGCCCGAGGACACCGGCGTGATGTGGCAGTTCGCCGAGGCCTGCCGCGGGCTCAAGGACGCGTGCGTCGAGCTCGGGATCCCGGTCACCGGCGGCAACGTCAGCCTCTACAACCAGACCGGCGAGACCGCGATCCTGCCGACGCCGGTGGTCGCGGTGCTCGGCGTGATCGACGACGTACGACGCCGCACGCCTTCGTCGTTCCAGGCGGCGGGTGAGCGGATCGTGCTGCTGGGCGAGACCCGGGAGGAGCTGTCGGGCAGCGAGTGGGCGCACGTCGTCCACGACCATCTCGGGGGCACGCCGCCGCGGGTCGACCTGGTCGCCGAGCGCAGCCTGGCGCGACTGCTCGCCGACCTGGTCGGGGTCGCCACCAGCGCCCACGACCTCTCCGAGGGCGGACTCGCCCAGGCGCTGGCCGAAGGTTGCCTGGTCGACGGCGTCGGCGCGACGGTCACCCTCGACGGCGTCTCCGACTCAGCCTTCGTCGGCCTGTTCTCCGAGTCCGCCGGGCGGGCGATCGTCACCGTCCCGGCCGAGGGGATCGACGAGCTCGGAGCGCTCTGCGCCCGCCACGACGTGCCGATGACCGAGATCGGGACGACCGGCGGCGGCGCGCTGGTCGTGGAGGGCGCGTTCGACGTACCGCTCGACGAGCTGCGGACCGCGTGGACGTCGACCCTGCCGGCCGCTCTCGGCGCGTAGCTCGGTGGACGCCGCCGGAGGCCCGCGGCGTCGTACCGTTCTCGCGGCGGCGGTCGCACTGACCGCAGCCGCTTGCGGGAACGAGCAGGAGAAGGCCCGTCCGACAACCGGAGGCGACGTGGGCACCGACTACGGCGAGGACCCCAGCCAGTTCGGCGAGCTGCTCGTGCCCGACGGCGAGCCGCGCGGAGTGGTCGTGGTGATCCACGGCGGCTTCTGGAAGGCGGCCTACGACCTCTCGCTGGGCACGCCGCTGGCGCAGGACCTGACCGGGCGGGGCTGGGTGACCTGGAACCTCGAGTACCGCCGGGTCGGCAACGGGGGAGGTGTGCCGGCGACCCTCGACGACGTCGCTGCGGGCATCGACCACCTCGCGTCCCTCGCGGACGACGGGCTGCTGCCGGAGGACAGCCTCGACCGGGTCGTCACCCTCGGTCACTCCGCCGGAGGACACCTCGCGACGTGGGCGGCGGGGCGTGAGGCGCCACGGGTGCCGGTGACCCACGTCGTGTCACAGGCGGGAGTGCTCGACCTGGTTGCCGCCGCGCGCGACGGCCTCGGAGGCGGCGCGGTAGAGGCGTTCCTCGGCCACGCCCCCGGTCCGGCCGACGCCGCCGCCGACCCGGCGCAGCAGCTGCCGCTCGACGTACCGGTGTGGTGCGTGCACGCGCCGGACGACGACATCGTCCCGATCTCGCAGTCGCGCGGCTACGTCGACCGCGCCACCGCTGCCGGTGCGACGGCGGAGCTGGTGGAGGTCACCGGCGGGCACTTCGGAGTGATCGAGGTCGGCAGCCAGGCCTGGGTCCGGATCCGCTCCGTGATCGACGGCCTGCGCTGAGCGTCGCGGCGGTCGGGGATACGGTGACCGGGTGGTGATCGAGGACGGATACCGACCGCTGGAGCCCGGTGTGCACACGGACTTCTCGGCGGAGCTGGACTACGCCGGCTACCTCGACCTCGACACCCTTCTCTCGGCGCAGCACGTGAGGAGCGACCCCCCGCACCCCGACGAGCTCCTCTTCGTCATCCAGCACCAGACCACCGAGCTGTGGCTGAAGCTGATGGTGCACGAGCTGGTCGGTGCCCGCGGCTACCTGGACGCCGACGACCTCTCGCGCGCCCGCAAGAGCCTGGCCCGGGTCAAGCACATCCTGCGCACCGTCACCGAGCAGTGGTCCGTGCTCGCGACGTTGACGCCGAGCGAGTACGCCGAGTTCCGCGACGTCCTGGGGCCCGCCTCGGGGTTCCAATCCGTGCAGTACCGCGCGGTGGAGTTCCTGCTCGGCAACAAGAACGCCCAGATGCTCAAGGTTTTCGAGGGCAACCCGCCCGTGCACGCCTTCCTCGCGTCGGCGCTGTCGAGCCACACCGTCTACGACGCCTTCCTCCGGCTCGTCGCACGCCGAGGGCTGCCCGTGCCGACGGTGGTGCTCGAGCGTGACGTCAGCCTGCCCTGGGTCGAGCAGCCCGAGCTGGTCTCGGTGTTCCGCGAGGTCTACGAGGACACCACCCGCCACTGGGACCTCTACGAGACCTCCGAGGACCTGGTCGACGTCGAGGACGCCTTCCAGCTCTGGCGGTTCCGGCACCTGCGGACCGTGCAGCGGACCATCGGGTTCAAGCGCGGCACCGGCGGCTCGTCGGGTGTCGCGTTCCTCCGCCGCGCACTCGACCTCACCTTCTTCCCTGAGCTGATCACGGTGCGGACCGAGATCGGGAAGTCGTGACCCACGACGTCGCCGGTTGGGCAGCCCGCGCCGCCGAGCTCGATGCCGCCGACCCGCTCGCGCCGTACCGGGACGCCTTCATCAGCTCGGACGGGGTGGTCGCCTACCTCGACGGCAACTCGCTCGGGCGGCCGCTCCGCGCCACCCGCGACCGGCTCAGCGGGTTCGTCGACGGGCCGTGGGGCGACCGTCTGATCCGGGCCTGGGACGAGGAGTGGATGGCCGCCCCGACCGAGCTCGGCGACACCGTCGCCCGGGTCTGCCTCGGCGCCGCCCCGGGGCAGACCGTGGTCGCGGACTCCACGACGGTGCTGCTCTACAAGCTGGTGCGGGCAGCCGTCGACGCGCAGCCGGCCCGGATCGAGATCGTCGTCGACACCGACAACTTCCCGACCGACCGGTTCGTGGTCGAGGGGGTCGCCGCCGAGCGCGGCCTCGAGCTGAGCTGGATCACTCCCGAGCCCCACGCCACCGTCACGCCCGACCAGGTCCGGGCCGCCGTCTCGGACCGGACGGCGCTGGTGCTGCTCAGCCACGTCGCCTACCGCTCCGGGCAGATCGCCGACCTGCCGGCGATCACGGAGATCGCTCACGACGCCGGCGCGCTCGTGCTCTGGGACCTCTGCCACTCGGTCGGCTCGGTCGAGCTCGCACTCGACGAGCACCGGGTGGACCTCGCCGTCGGCTGCACCTACAAGTACCTCAACGGAGGACCCGGCGCTCCCGCGTTCGCCTACCTCGCCGGCCGCCACCACGACCGCGTCCGCCAGCCGATCCAGGGCTGGATGGGTGCGGCAGACGTGTTCGCGATGGCGGAGCGCTACCAGCCGGCCGCCGGTGTCCGGCAGCTGATCAGCGGCACCCCGCCGATCGTCGGGATGCTGCCCATGCGGGACATGCTTGCGCTGATCGACGAGGTCGGCATGTCCGCCGTACGCCGGAAGTCGGTCGCCCTGACCGCCTTCGCGGTCGAGATCGCCGACGCGCTGCTGGCGCCGTACGACGTCCGGCTCGCCTCACCCCGGGACCCGTCCGTCCGCGGCAGCCACGTCACGCTCGACCATCCGGACTTGCGACAGGTGACTGCCGAGCTGTGGGAGCGGGGCGTGATCCCGGACTTCCGGCCGCCGCACGGCCTGCGGATCGGCCTTTCGCCGCTGAGCACCTCGTTCGCCGAGGTCGCGGCCGGGCTCTCCGTCGTGGCCGAGCTGCTCAGTCGTCCCAGAGCTTGATCTCCTCGGACGCCTCGACCTTCATCCGCTTCGGCGGGATGTGACCGCCCCATGCGATGGCGACCTTCATCCGGTAGGCCACGTCGAGGTCGAGCGGTCCCTGCTCGGCGTCGTCCGCCGGCACCTCGAAGATCAGGGTCTTGCTCCATCCGCAGGCGGTCGTCAACGGACTCGGGCAGGTGTCGTCGTCGTTGTCGGCCGAGATCACGAACGTGGGTTCGTCGCCGTCGATGTCAGGCTTCACCGTGACGTCCGTGGCGACGAAGCGCGCGCCGCCGCCGAGCAGGTTGGCCTCGGCGTAGATGCGCATCTCGGTCTGCACCGTCAGCGCCAGCCACAGACTGCCCTCGGGTGCCCACTCGCCAGCGGCGTAGGGCGTGAGCACCGGCCCGAACCGGTCGCAGGTGAACTCGGCGGAGACCGTGACGCTGTCGAACCAGCGCTCGTCGTCGTCGCAGGACGCCTTCTGCAGCGCGTCGTCCCGGATGTCGTAGAGCGCGGCGGCGTCGCCCGCGTCGGTACGGCCGTTCGCGAGGTTCACCGATTGCGTGACGCCGTCGAACTCGATCTCCAGCGAGCGGTCCTCGGCCTCGCCGTCGACGACGACGTAGAACGACTCGCCGCCCTCGTCGCCGAGCTCCGGCGGCGGCAACCGGTAGCGCTCCTCGTCGGTCACCAGGTCGACGATGGGGGTGTCGGAGCTGTCGACGATCCGCTCGAGGCGGCCCTGGTCCCAGGGGTCGTACTGCCAGCTGATCGGCACCAGCACCGCACCGCTCGGGGCGTCGACCGCCTGCCGGGTGCGGGTGTCGTCGCCCGTCGCGCTGTCGACCGGCTCGGCGGTGTGGATCAGCAGCCGCCCGGTCGGGAGCGTGACGGTCGCCTCCTTGCCGTCCTTGAACTGGTCGTCCGCGCTCGCCTGGATGAGGTCGCCGGCCTTGATGGTGTCCTGCTCCTCGCCGCACGCAGCCAGCGCCGCGGACAGCACGAGGACGATGGAACCGATCACAGCACGCGCCCGCATGGGGTTCATTGTGTCGGACCGCACTTTGTAGGCTCGCGCCCGTGCCCTCCCGACTGCGTCCCGCCGACCCCGGAGCGGTCGAAGCGGCAGTCGCTCGTGTCTCCCGGGGGACGGCCGACCGGGCCGATCTGCGCCTCCTGACCAAGCACTTCCTCGCCGTCCTCGAGGCGCGGGCGCCGGGCCGGTCGGTCGAGGTCCGGGTGCCGCCGTTCGCGGCCGTGCAGGTGATCGAGGGAGTTCGGCACACCCGTGGCACGCCGCCGGCGGTGATCGAGACCGACCCGGAGACCTGGGTCGCCCTCGCGACCGGTGGTCTCGCCTGGGCGGACGCCCTCGAGAGCGGCCGGGCCCTGGCCAGCGGCGAGCGCACCGACCTGTCGTCGTACCTCCCACTGGCCTGATGGGGGCGCCGGTTACGGTGGCGCCATGACGATGGTGAGTGACGACATCCGCGCCCGGGTCGCCAGCGTGCTGCCGGGCGTGCGCAAGGATCTCGAGGACCTGGTCCGCATCCAGTCGGTGAGCGCCGATCCCGGGCGGCTCACCGAGGTCGAACGGTCCGCCGAGGCGACCGCGGCCCTGTTCCGTGCCGAGGGTGTCGACGCCCGCATCGTCCGGGCGTACGACGGTGCGCCCCCTGCGGTGATCGGGGAGAAGCGCGGCCCGGAGGGTGCGCCCGTCGTGCTCCTCTACGCCCACCACGACGTCCAGCCCGAGAACGACCCCGCCGACTGGGACAGCCCGCCGTGGGAGCCGACGGTTCGTGAGGGGCGCGACGGCCCCCGTCTCTATGGGCGCGGCGCGGCCGACGACAAGGCGGGGATCATGGCGCACGTCGCCGCCCTGCGGGTGCTCGGCGACGAGCTCCCCGTCACGGTCCGCCTCTTCGTCGAGGGGGAGGAGGAGGTCGCCAGCGCGACCCTCCCGCAGCTGCTCGAGCAGAATCTCGACGACCTCCGGGCCGACGTCATCGTCATCGCCGACTCGGGCAACTGGGACATCGGCGTCCCGGCCCTGACCACCAGCCTTCGCGGCCTGGTCCGGGTCAACGTCGAGGTGCGCACCCTGACCCACGCCGTCCACCAGGGCATGTGGGGCGGCCTGGTCCCCGACTCCCTGATCACCCTGTCGCGGCTGATCGCCTCGCTCCACGACGACGACGGCAACCTCCGGGTCGAAGGCCTGGTGACCGGTCGCGCCGCCGACGTCGACTACCCGGAGGAGCGGCTGCGCGCCGAGTCGGGCGTGGCCCCCGGCGTGGACTGGATCGGCTCCGGCCCGAAGGTGGAGCGGCTCTGGACCCAGCCCGCCCTCTCCGTGATCGGCCTCGACGCCCCCAAGGTCGACGGGTCGTCCAACACCCTCATCCCCGCCGCCCGGGCCCGGCTCGCGCTCCGCACCGCTCCGGGTGAGACCTCGGAGAACGCTCTCGCCTGCCTGCGCCAGCACCTCGAGAAGCACGTCCCGTGGGGCGCCCAGCTGTCGATCGAGGTCGTCGACACCGGCGAGCCGATCGCCCTCGACGTCACCGGACCGGCCTACGACGCCGCCCGCTCCGCGTTCGCCGAGGCATGGGACGGCACCGAACCGGTCGACATGGGCGTCGGGGGCTCGATCCCGTTCATCGCCGAGTTCCTCGACGCGATGCCGGACGCCAGCGTCCTGGTCACGGGCGTCGAGGACCCCGACACCCGCGCGCACGGCGCCAACGAGGGCCTCCACCTCGCCGAGTTCGAGAGGGTCCTCGTCGCCGAGGCCCTGCTGCTGCGCAACCTGGGCGCCGAGTCCGCGGCCGGCACCCTGTAGCCGCCACCTCGCCCGGCAAACGTCGCCACCTCGCCCGGCAAACGCCGACACCTCGCGGGGCCGACATCGACACTTCGCGCGACCAGCATCGACACTTCGCGGGTCAGTGATCCGTCCCACGCCCGCGCCGAAACGGGATTGAGGGCGACCGGCCGATACAGTGGCCCACGTGTGCGGCGTATTCGGCGTCTGGGCCCCCGGTGAGGACGTCGCGAAGCTCACCTACTTCGGGCTCTACGCGCTCCAGCACCGCGGCCAGGAGTCGGCGGGCATCTCGGTCAGCAACGGGCGCCAGATCCTCGTCTACAAGGACATGGGCCTGGTCTCGCAGGTGTTCGACGAGACCACCCTCGACTCGTTCCAGGGCCACCTCGCCGTCGGGCACTGCCGCTACTCGACCACCGGCGCGAGCACGTGGCAGAACGCCCAGCCGACGTTCCGCCCGACCGCCCACGGCTCGATCGCGCTGGGACACAACGGCAACCTGATCAACACCGCCGACCTCGCGCAGATGGTCCACGACCTGCCGAGCGACGAGGACGAGCTCGACATCCACGCCCGCGACCTCGAGGCGTCGACCAACGACACCGGTCTGGTGACGGCGCTCCTCGCGCACCACCCCGACCAGTCCCTCGAGGCCCGCGCCGTCGAGCTGCTGCCCAACGTCAAGGGCGCGTTCTGCTTCGTCTTCATGAACGAGGACTCGCTGTACGCCGCGCGCGACCCCGAAGGTCTCCGCCCGCTCGTCCTCGGCCGCCTCGACCGCGGCTGGGTGGTCGCGAGCGAGAGCGCCGCGCTCGCCACCATCGGCGCCAGCGTGGTCCGCGAGGTCGAGCCCGGTGAGCTGATCGTCATCGACGAGGGCGGGCTGCGCTCCCACAAGTTCGCCGAGCCGAGGCGCAAGGGCTGCGTGTTCGAGTACGTCTACCTGGCCCGTCCCGACGCCCACATCGCCGGCCGCAGCGTCCACGAGGCCCGGGTCGAGATGGGTCGTGAGCTGGCCCGGCAGTTCCCGGTCGAGGCAGACCTGGTGATCCCGGTGCCCGAGTCCGGCACCCCGGCGGCCTCCGGCTACGCGCTCGAGAGCGGCATCCCGTTCGGTCAGGGCTTCGTCAAGAACGCCTACGTCGGACGCACCTTCATCCAGCCCAGCCAGACCCTCCGCCAGCTCGGCATCCGGCTCAAGCTGAACGCGCTCGACCACATGATCCGCGGCAAGCGGATCGTCGTGGTCGACGACTCGATCGTGCGCGGCAACACCCAGCGGGCCCAGATCCGGATGCTCCGCGAGGCGGGCGCGACCGAGGTCCACGTGCGGATCTCGAGCCCGCCGGTGAAGTGGCCCTGCTTCTACGGCATCGACTTCGCGACCCGTGCCGAGCTGATCGCCAACGGCCTCGACGTCGACGAGATCGCCTCGAGCGTGGGTGCCGACACGCTCGGCTACATCTCGCTCGACGGGATGGTCGAGGCGACCGGCCAGCCCCAGGACAACCTGTGCACCGCCTGCTTCACGGGCGAGTACCCGATCCCGCTGCCCGACGAGAGCCTGCTCGGCAAGCACCTCCTGGAGGCGACGCTCACCTCGCCCATCCACGGCGAGGCGCTCCCCGTCTTCAACAACCCCTAAGGATCGCCTTGTCCGACGACGCAGCCACTGCCGGCGACTCCGGCGACGAGCCCGGCCCCGGCGCGTACGCCCTCGCCGGCGTCGACATCCACGCCGCCGACAAGGCGGTCGACCTGATGAAGGTCTGGGTCGAGAAGGCGCGGCGCCCCGAGGTGGTGGGCGGGCTCGGCGGGTTCGCCGGCCTGTTCGACGCGAGCGCGCTGACGTCGTACAAGCGGCCGCTGCTGGCGACCTCCACCGACGGCGTCGGCACCAAGGTCGCCGTGGCGCAGATGATGGACAAGCACGACACCATCGGCTTCGACCTGGTCGGCATGGTCGTCGACGACCTCGTCGTGTGCGGCGCCGAACCGCTCTTCATGACCGACTACATCGCCACCGGCAAGGTCGTGCCGGAGCGGATCGCGGCGATCGTAAAGGGCATCGCCGAAGCGTGCGTCGAGGCGGGCTGCGCGTTGGTCGGCGGCGAGACCGCCGAGCACCCCGGCCTGCTCGCGCCCGACGAGTACGACGTGGCCGGAGCCACGACCGGGGTGGTCGAGGCCGACGCCCTACTCGGCCCGGGACGGGTGCGACCCGGTGACGTGGTGATCGCGATGGCGTCCAGCGGCCTGCACTCCAACGGCTACTCGCTGGCGCGCCACGTGTTCTTCACCTCGGCCGGCTGGTCCGTCGACCGTCACGTCGACGAGCTCGGCCGGACGCTCGGCGAGGAGCTGCTCGAGCCAACCCGGATCTACACCAAGGCCGGCCTCGCGCTCGCCCGGGAGACCCGCACCCACGCGATGGCCCACGTCACCGGCGGCGGCCTGGCCAACAACCTGGCGCGGGTGATGCCGGTCGAGCTCCGCGCGACCCTCGACCGGGCGACCTGGCAGCCGGGTGCGGTGTTCGACGTGGTCCGCACGCTGGGCGACGTCCCCCAGCCCGACCTCGAGGCCACCCTCAACTGCGGCGTCGGGATGGTCGCCCTGACCCACCCCGACTCGGTCGACGCGGCGCTCGCCCGGCTGGCCGACCTCGGGATCGACGCCTGGGTGGCGGGAGAGGTCGACGTCGATCCGGACCTGAAGGGGACCGTCCGGCTCGTCGGCCAGCACGCTGGTTGGTGATTTCTGCCGCTATCGGCATTCCGGTGTGCGGGAACACCCACCGAACAGGTAGCGTTGGCCCCACGAGACTATGTATCAGTAGTCCGGGGTGCTTGGTCGCCCCGGCCAAGTGTGCGAGGGGGCTGGACCCTATGGGCCGCGGCCGAGCTAAAGCGAAGCAGACGAAGGTCGCGCGCGACCTGAAGTACCGCACTCACGAGACCGACCTCACTGCCCTGGCGCGAGAGCTCCATGGCGACGAGGGCGAGTCCGACGCGGTGCCGGTCGAAGAGCTTGAGAAGTGGTCGGACTACTCCGGCCCCCAGCGAGACTGATCGTTCCCGTCAACGGGTGAGGACGACCCGGCCGATATGGCCAGGCCGTCCTCTGGTCCGTCCGTGTCCTAGCGCAGCCAGATGCCGCGCATCCGGCCGACCTCGAGCATCCGCTGCTCGGCCATCCGGTCGGCGGCGGTGGCGGTCGGCACGCCATCGGACTTGGCGCGTTCGAGCACCGTGCGGGTCGTGTCGTAGATCTGCGCGGCCCGCTGCCGGGCGCGCTCGAAGCTGAACCCCTCGAGCTCGTCGGCGACCTGGACCAGCCCGCCGGCGTTGACGACGTAGTCGGGCGCGTAGACGATGCCCCGGTCCTCGACCAGCTTCTCGACGCCGGGGTGAGCGAGCTGGTTGTTGGCGGCGCCGCAGACGATCCGCGCGGAGAGCTCGCGGACGACCGTGTCGGTCAGGGCTCCGCCGAGGGCGCAGGGGGCGTAGACGTCGAGCTGGGAGGCGACCATCGCCTCGGTCGACTCCGCCACCCGGACCTCCGGGTGCTCGTCACGGATGCGGTCAAGGGCGTCGGGGAAGACGTCGGTCACCACGACGTCGGCGCCGGCGTCGACCAGGTGACCCACGAGGTGCCGTCCGACCTTGCCCACGCCGGCCACGCCGACGGTACGGCCGGAGAGGACCGCCGCGGGATCGGCGTCACCCCAGACCGACTCGGCTGCCGCCCGCAGGCCGCAGAAGACGCCGTACGCCGTCAGCACGCTGCTGTCGCCGGCGCCACCGTGCGCCTCGGTGCGTCCGGTGACGTGCGTGGACTCCCGCGCGACGATGTCCATGTCCGGGCTGAAGGTGCCGACGTCGCATGCGGTGATGTAGCGACCGGCGAGCGACTCGACGAAGCGTCCGTAGGCACGCAGCAGCGGCTCGGTCTTCTGCGTCGCCGGGTCGCCGATGATGACCGCCTTGCCGCCGCCCAGGTCGAGCCCGGTGACCGCGGCCTTGTAGGACATGCCACGCGAGAGCGCCAGGACGTCGGCGAGCGCCGCTGCCGTCGAGGCGTAGGGGTGGAAGCGAGTGCCGCCGAGCGAGGGGCCGAGGGCCGTGGAGTGGATCGCGATGATCGCGCGGAGGCCGCTGGCGGGGTCGTTGGCGAAGACGACCTGCTCGTGCTCGAGGTCGTGCTCGAGGACGTCGGTGGCGGGTACGTCGGGCACGGGCGGGGTGTTGCTGCGCTCGGACATGGGGAATGCCGCTTTCTGGGTCAGCCACGGGGGTGGTGTGGCGTTGATGGTCACCGGCGGGCGGGGGTGGTGCTCGCCGGTGTGTCCAACGATAGGACCTCCGGGCGGGAACGCCCACGTTTCGGGGCGCGGAGGCAACCGAACGGCACCCCTCGCGCGTCGTAAGGACATGCTGATGCTGGTGGCCGGCGCTTCGGGCGCACTGATCGTCGTCGCGCTCGTCCTCGGTGCCGTGCGCGAGCGCCGTCAGGAGTGACGGGAGTTCAGACGGTCAGCTGATCTCCATGTCGGCATTGCTCCAGAACGCTCGCATGGTGGTGATCCGACCGTCGTCGTCGAACGTCATCACATCGATCGGCGCGAGGGTGTAGGTCTGGTCGCCCACCCGGGTCACCAGCTCGAAGAGGAACGCCGCCTGCCCCTCGGCGACGCGGGCGGAGACCAGGCGGCTCTCCTGCTCCAGGGGCTCGATCGCGGCGTAGAACTCACGGATCGACTCGCGGGTGGTCCGCACCTCGCTGCCGACCGGGTCTTCCACGGTCGCGCCGTCGGCGTAGAGCGCGAGGATCTCGTCCGCGGTGCCCTTGCCGACCAGGTCGACGTAGCGCTCGATGGTGTCGAGGATGCGGTCCCGGTCTGCGGCCATGGATGAAGTGTAGAACGTGTTCTCGTTCTACGTCAGGGAAGCCGCTCGGCCCTGGCCTCGGAGGATACGGAGGCAGCCGGGGCGATCCTGACCGTGCCGCCGTCGAGCAGCGAGACCGTGGTCTGCGGCTGCACCATCCGCACCATCGTGAGGAGCGCCGTGACGACGAGCAGGATGCCGGCGATCTCGCAGCTCTCTTCGACGGTCAGGACCAGGTGGTACGGCGTGGACTGGCGCCCGTTCTCCGCGGCGAACCCGCTGATCATCTCGACCAGGACGGCCCCGCCGAAGTACACGGCGAAGGCGAGGAAGAGGCGCCGGTAGATGGCGGCCGGCAACGAGAACGCCACCGGGGCGAAGTACCACGCACAGATGGCGAGGAATCCCACCGCCGGGAGCAGCCAGGCGAAGTAGAAGATCCCGAAGTCGATCTCGAGCCCGCGGCGCAGCGGTCCGGTGAACATGTCGTGGAGCTGGGCGGTCTCGTCGATCGCCATCAGCCCGAAAAGCCCGGACAAGGCGACCCACCGGTGCGCGAGCGGCGCCCCCTGACCCCGGTAGTGGGACGCCAGCGCGAGGGTGAGCAGGGCGCAGGTGAGGAGCAGGGACGACTGGAACCAGGCGGCGAGGTTGCCCTCACCGTTCAGGTCGAACTGCCGGGGCACGCTGTGCGCGCGGCTGACGCCGTGCTCGTGCTCGAGGTAGAGGGTCAGGAGGTGACCGACCACCAGGACGGCGGCGGCACCCCACAACCAGCGGAGCAGGGGGATCGACAACACAGTCGAAATTTACGCGGTCCAGCTCCGGTTCACCTGCGGTTTACCGATTCGGTCAGGTGATTCACGGCACCTCGTCCGACGTCCCGGGGAGCACGGTCAGCACCGTCAGCCGGTAGCGCAGCACCATCGGACGGGTGCCGAGCGCCTGGAAGGCCAGGTGCGGCCAGCACCACGCAGTGTCGTTCTGGTCGGGCTGCAGTGCGACGGTCACGCCGGCAGCACCGGCGCCGCTGAAGTGCTCGACGCTGCCCGTCGTCAGGATCTGGCCGATCGTGACCTCCGCTGTCAGCGCGGGCTCGGCCCCGGTCGCGATCGCCTCGGCGTCCGGCGGGACGAAGCTCATCGGTGCGACATCGACCTGTCCGGATCGGTAGATGATCACGCCCGAGTCCTGAGCGATCGTGATGTCGCCGCTGTAGGTCCGCAGCCGTGCAGACGATCCGTCGGCGGCGAAGGCGGGCTGGTCGAGCAGCGGGGACGGCGTCACGCCGGCGAGTCGCAGGGACACGCTCGCCACCCTAGTCACTTCGGATCAGTGCTGACGACCGCGTGGCGGTGCCGCCGGCGTGCGTGCGGTGCCTACGTTGGGCGATCCCCTGTGTCCCGGCCCCAGGAGCCTCTCGTGACCCTCGTGCCCACCCGTCCGGCCCCGATCCGCCGTCGGGGCAAGCCGGTCGTGACCTACGACGAGCGGCAGGGGCCGTCCGTGCTCCCGGCCGCCGACCGGCACCTGGTCAAGCGCTTCAGCTGGGGGCTGACGCCCGCGCTGGCCGCCCAGGTGAGGGCGGCCGGCGGTGGCCGGGCCTGGTTCGCGAAGCAGCTGCAGCCGGCGAACGTCGCCGACGCACCGGGCGCCGCCGTCAACACCTGGTTCCCGAGCATGCGTCTCGGTCCTCGGCAGATCTTCCAGAACCAGGAGGACGAGGTGCAGGGCTCGTGGGAGGTGGCAGCCGACCTCAGCCGCTGGACGGTCGGGCGGCGGATCGCCAGCAACCGGCAGCTGCACGAGGTGATGGTCGACTTCTGGTCGAACCTGCTCAACGTCTCGCTCTTCCACGACGACGCGGTCTTCTGGCGGATGGACTACGACCGGGTGATCCGGAAGCACGCGCTCACGACCTTCGAGGCGCTGCTCCGCGCCACGATCACGCATCCGGCGATGGGGCTCTACCTCGACAATGCGTACTCGTCGAAGGAGTCGCCGAACGAGAACCTCGGCCGCGAGCTGCTCGAGCTCCACACGGTGGGGGTCGACGCCGGCTACACCGAGGACGACGTGAAGGCGTCGGCGCGGATGCTCACCGGCTACCGGGTCGATCTGTGGTGGCCGTCGTTCCGCGCCTTCTACGACACCAGCTGGCACGACACCCAGCCGGTGCAGGTGATGGGGTTCACCCACGCCAACCGGTCGGCCGACGGGCGCGCAGCCACGCTCGCCTACCTCTCGTACCTCGCCAAGCACCCCGCGACGGCGCAGCGGCTGGCCCACCGGCTGTGCGTCAAGTTCGTCTCCGACCAGCCGACGCGGGCGATCGTGAACGCCGTGGCCCGGGCCTACCGCGCCAGCGGCACCGCCATCAAGCCGACACTGCGGGCACTCGTCGACCACCCGGACTTCGCCGCCGGCGCGGGCAAGAAGGTGCGCACGCCCACCGAGGACTACGTCGCCGCCGTCCGCGCCCTCGGCATCCGGCCCCAGGCGCCCACCACCGACGAGTCGTTCGCCAACGCGATGCTGTGGCAGTACGGCGAGGCGGGACAGCCGCCGTACGAATGGCCCGCGCCGAACGGCTACCCCGAGGTGGACGGCGCCTGGGCCAGTGCCGGCCGCGTGCTCACCAGCTTCACGATCCATCGCGACCTGGCCGCCCGGTGGTGGCCCACCGAGCAGGCGCGGTTCCCGTCGTACGCCTCGATGCTGCCGCCGATGCCGGCCACGCTCGCGCAGGTGATCGACCACCAGGCCCTGCGGATGTTCGGTCACAAGCCCAGTGACGCCGTCCGCACCGGCATCGCGCAGCTGCTGGGCATGCCGCTGACAACCCGGCTCACCAAGGACGACGCCCTCGCCTACTGGACGCTGCGCGGCATCCTCTCGTCCCTGCTCGACTCGCCGATGCACCTGCACCGCTAGCCCGATCGACAAGGAAGGGAGCCACCGAATGTCCAGCAACGACACCCCGCGGCGCCCCATCAGACCATGTGGTTGTCCCGACTTCACGCGGACCCGCATCTCCCGGCGCCGACTGCTGGGCACCGCGACCGCCGGCGCCGGCGCTCTGGTGGGCGCGCAGATGGTCGGCGACGCCTTCCTGGAGGTGGCGTACGGCGGCGAACCGGGCGGCAACGTCGTGGTCGTGTTGAGTCTGCGCGGGGGAGCCGACGGCCTCTCCATGGTGGTGCCGCGCGGCGTCGACCACGACCACCTCGCCGACTACCGCCCCACGATCTTCGTCCCCGAGAGCACGCTCCTCGGTGCCGACCCGCGTTTCGGGCTGCACCCGGCTCTCGCCGACCTGATGCCGATGTGGAGCGCCGGCTCGTTCGGCGCCGTGCACGCCGTCGGCCTCCCGATACCCAACCGCAGCCACTTCGAGGCGATGGAGGAGGTCGAGGACGCCGACCCGGGGTCGACTGCCCGTGTCGGCTGGATCAACCGGCTGATCGGGCTCGATCCCGCAGCCGCACCGCAGGACGCGGTGTCGCTGGGATCGACGCTGCTGCCGACCGCGATGATCGGGCCGGCCCCTGCCCTCGGCGCCTACCGGGTCGCCGACCTCTCGCTGGCTGACGTCGGTACGACGGCCGGCGCGCGGCGCAGCTCGCTGCGCACCATGTGGTCACCCGACCAGTCGGTGCTCGGGTCCGGCGTCCGCCTCGCCCTCGAGGCGACGTCGACGCTCGCGCCCCTGGTCAACAGCGCCCCCGACACCGTGCACGTGGACGCCTATCCCGAGGGTCCGCTCGCCGAGGTGCTGGCCAACACGGCGGCGCTGATCCGCGCCGACGTCGGCACCCGCGTGGTCGCCGTCGACTACGGCGACTGGGACATGCACGAGGGCGTGGGCCTGGTCGACGGCGGCTGGATGTACGACCACCTCCGGCACTTCGCCGGTGCCCTGAAGGCGTTCTTCGCCGACCTGGGAGCCTCCGCCTCCCGGGTCACGGTCGTCACGATCAGCGAGTTCGGCCGCCGCCTCGAGGAGAACGGCGACGGCGGCCTCGACCACGGGTACGGCAACGCGATGCTGCTGCTGGGTGCCGGCGTCGACGGCGGTGCGGTGCACGGCCAGTGGCCGGGACTGGCGGACGCCGACCTCGAGGACGGCGACCTCGCCATGCGGCAGGACTTCCGCAGCGTGCTGTGGGAGGTCATGTCGCACCGGTTCCCGGCCATCAGCGGCAGCCGCGCCCAGCTGTTCCCCGGCTTCACGCCGGAGAACGTCGGGGTGATGACCTGACTGTCAGCCGAGCGAGCGCTCGCACGACAGGCGCTGCGTGTCGGCCGGGTCGACCTCACCGGCGTCGCTGCCGTCGCCGCACTTGAGCCGGTCGGCACCCGCGTCGCCGTAGACCTCGTCATTGCCGGGTCCGCCCTCGACGAGGTCGATGCCGTCACCGCCGCGGAGCCGGTCCCCGAGCTCGCCACCGACCACTCGGTCCCTGCCGTCTCCGCCGAACACCCGGTCGCCGGACTCGCCGGAGCGGACCCAGTCGTTCCCGGCTCCGCTGATGATCAGGTCGCGGTCGAACGCGCCGTTGACGAAGTCCTTGCCCGCGCCGGTCCGCGCCACGTCGACGCCGGCGTCGAGGAGCGCGGAGGTCCGGAACTGGGCAGGCAGGGTCGAGGTGTCGACGTGGTCGTCTCCCAAGCGCATCTCGAAGTTGATCGTCAACGGGTTGGCGGGAGTCACGCCGTTGGGGACCCGGCAGACGGCAGCGACGCCGCGGGCCACCCGCTTCCTCTCGCACGACCTGGCCAGCCCCTGCCACCGTGCGGTCCGTGGATCGCTGAACCGCAGCTTGCCGTCGACCAACGTCACGACGACGCGGCTGTTCTGCCCCCACGCCCCGAAGTAGTAGCCACCCTCGACCCGTCTCAGGGTCGCCGGACGGACGATCGCCTTGCCGGCCGCCCGTACGTCGGCCGCGGCCCGGTCGCCGGGTCCGGCGGGAGTGGCCACCGAGGTGCCGGGCTGGGGTCCCACGAGGGTGAGCGCCACTGCGGCGGCGAGGGCAAGGGCCGAGCGGATTGCCGTGCGCATCCAGACACTATGCGTCACCCGCGGCGCCCCCGTCGAGGCGTCAGGGGAGCTGGGCGCCGGGGAGCAGCGCACTCACGAAGAGCGCGCCCGAGACGACCAGACAGGCGCCGAGCAGGCCGTCGACCTGGCTCCCGAACGACCCCCGCGGGACAGCGAGACGCCACGCCGACATGCCCACCGAGACCGCCATCAACAGACCGGTGTAGAGCACCAGTGCCGAATCGGCCATCGTCGTCTCCTCCGCGTCGTCCTCACGGTTCTCTGATGCTAACGAGCGGTCCGCTCCGGGGGCACGGTCGAGGTTTCGTCGGGTACCTTCGGGCGCAGCAGCCGACCGCCGACACCGGGAGCGTGGATGAGCGACATGCGATCACGGCGATCCGTCCTGCGCAGCCTGCCGGAGGCGATCGGGAGGGGCCGGGACCGGGTGAGCGGCGTGTTCCAGTACCGCTACCCGACGGTGGCCGTCACCGGCATGACCGGCGTCGGCAAGACCGAGCTGATCGACCACCTCAGCGGCCGCCCGCGGCCCGGCGGCGTGCCGGAGTCGGGGTCCGCGGTGATGGAGCGGCGCGTGCGTCGTGATCGCAGGTTGCGGGGGTTCCGGTTCCGGGTGGTTCCCGGTGAGAACGCCGCGACCCGGCTCGGGGCGCTGGACGAGGTCTTCCACGACGATCCGGTCGACGGGGTGCTGCACGTCGTGGCGAACGGCTTCGCCACCGGCCGACGACCCGCCGGCACCACCGGCAGCGTCGAGGCGATCCGGGAGGACCAGGTCCAGCGCGAGCTCGAGGACTGGACGGTCACCTCCCACCGGATCGCCTCGATGGCCGTACGCCGCAACCACCCGACCTGGCTGATCGTGGTCGTGACCAAGGTCGACCTCTACCCGGACGACATCGAAGAGGTGGTGCGCTCGTACTCTCCCGGGAGCGGCACGCCGTTCGGCGACCGGCTCGACGAGCTCCGGGCGCTCGCCGGCGGGGCCAAGCTCTCCGTCGACGTCCTGCCCGCCTGCAGCCACCTCGCCGAGGGCAGTCCCGTCACGCCGAAGCAGCGCGACGGCTACCTCGCGGCGCTCGAGGCCCGGATGGCCCAGCTCTCCGGCCACGTCTGACTCCGGCACCGCTCACCCGCCGTCGTGCGGTAGGCAGCCGCGGGCTGGGTACCGGTGGGACATGAGGAAGTCCTTGGTGTTCGCTCCGCTGGCAGCTCTCGGTGCGGTCGCAGCCCGCGACCTGATCCAGCGGGACCACGCGATCCTGCGCAACTTCCCCGTCGTCGGACACGCCCGCTTCCTGTTGGAGGCGGTCGGTCCGGAGCTGCGGCAGTACATCGTCGCCGGGAACGACGAGGAGCGCCCGTTCAGCCGCGACCAGCGACGCTGGGTCTACGCATCCGCGAAGCTGCAGAACAACTACTTCGGGTTCGGCACGGACAACGACTTCGAACGCTCCGCGGGCAACGTCATCGTCCACCACCGGACGTTCGGCGAGGAGTACCCGACCCACGGCACCGTCGGCCAGGAGGCCCGGCTGCCCTCGGCGAAGGTGCTCGGCGGCCCGCGCGGCCGCCGCCACCGGTTCCGCCCGGAATCGGTGGTCAACATCTCGGCGATGAGCTTCGGGTCGCTCTCCGGGCGGGCGATCGAGGCGCTCAACCGCGGCGCCGCCGACGCCGGCTGCCTGCACAACACCGGCGAGGGCGCGGTGTCGCCGTACCACCGCCAGGGTGGCGAGCTGGTCTTCCAGATCGGTACGGCGTACTTCGGCTGCCGTGACGAGAAGGGCCGGTTCAGCCTGCCGCGGCTCAAGGAGCTGGTCGACAGCGCACCGATCCGGGCGCTGGAGATCAAGCTCAGCCAGGGCGCGAAGCCGGGGCTCGGCGGGGTGCTGCCGGCGGCGAAGGTCTCGCGGGAGATCTCCGAGACTCGGGGCGTGCCGATGGACCAGGACTGCCTCAGCCCGTCGCGGCACGCGGCGTTCGGGGACGTCGACTCGATGCTCGACTTCGTCGAGACGCTCGCCGAGGAGACCGGGCTGCCGGTCGGGATCAAGTCCGCGGTCGGCGACCTGGCCTTCTGGCAGACGCTGACCGACCTGATGACCCGCGACGACCGCGGCGTCGACTTCGTCACCATCGACGGCGGCGAGGGCGGCACCGGTGCCTCGCCGTTGATCTTCACCGACGCCGTGTCGCTGCCGTTCCGCCTGGGGTTCGCCCGGGCGTACGGCGAGTTCGCGCGCCGCGGTCTGCACGAGGACGTGACGTTCATCGGCGCCGGCAAGCTCGGGCTCCCCGACAACGCGGTCGTCGCCTTCGCGCTCGGCGTCGACCTGGTCAACGTGGGCCGTGAGGCGATGCTCGCGGCCGGCTGCATCCAGGCCCAGCGGTGCCACACCGGTGGCTGTCCCACCGGCGTCGCCACCCAGAACCCCTGGCTGACCCGTGGCCTGGACCCGGTCGCGAAGGGCGCGCGGGTGGCCAACTACGTGCGGACACTCCGGCGGGACCTGCTGAAGGTCGCGGAGACCTGTGGGGTCCCGCACCCGAGCCTCATCGGACCGCGATCGGTCGAGGTCGTCGACGCGCTCACCGACGGTCGCGAGCTCGAGCACATCTACGGCTACGAACCCACCTGGGGCTTCCCGTCCGCGGCCGACTGCAAGCAGATCGCCGACATCATGGCGGCGACCGACGAGCAGGAGGCCGACACCGAGGGGCCGCCCGAGACGGCCGAGGAGGGGCCCTCGAGCGACGAGATGGAGGGCGACCTCCCGGAGACGGGCGACTGAGGCCGGGAACGGCGGACTCGGCGGACCGCGGACGGCGCGGCTCAGGTGAAGCAGTCGTCGCTCGTGGTCTCGGCGAAGTCGATGTCGTCGACCAACCACTCGCCGTCGTCGACGACGAGGAAGTAGACGTCGACGCTCTCCACGTCGGGCTCGTCCCAGGTCGAGCAGTCGTAGTGGTCGACGACCTCGACCTCTGCCTCGTCGCCGTCCACGGTTGCCTCGCCGACCTCGGGACCGTCACCGACCACCGGGTCCGCGTCGCCCTCGGTGCAGCCGCCGACGACGTCGCCGTCGACGAAGTGGTCCGCGTAGTCGTCGCAGTCGCCGCTGGTGCGGGCGTCGACGACGGCTTGGACGACCGTCTCGGGGTCCTCGTCGGGCTCGCCGGAGCACCCGGCCGCGAACGTCAGCGCGGCCGCCAGGGCCGCGGCTCCTGCGCATTGTCTTCTCGACGGCGAACGCACCCGTCCATGATGCCGAGGAAGAGCGGTCGAAGGGCGGAATTGCGACACCCCCGCCGGGGACCGGCGAGGGCGTCGAGCTCGGTGGGCAGGGGCGGGGTCGAACCGCCGACCTTCCACTTTTCAGGCGGACGCTCGTACCAACTGAGCTACCTGCCCGAGCAGTGGCACACCATACCGGAGGGCCGCGCGACGTACGAAAGCGGCGACGGCGGTTAGGTCTCCGCCGTACCCCCGCGACTATGCTGTCCGCGCTGCACCGGCCTCGTCCGGCGCAGTGGGCCCCCGTCGTCTAGCGGCCCAGGACCCCGCCCTTTCACGGCGGTAGCGCCGGTTCGAATCCGGTCGGGGGTGCATCGGTCGCGCAGAGACTGGGTATCGCCTCGCCTTGTGGGCGCCTCGCGGGCCAAACGGCCTCAGGGAGCGAGGTCGACGACGGTCACGGTGGGTTGGTGGCGAGCACGTCGTCCGAACGGGCTCGATCGCTCGCCGCCGGACATCAAACGGCCGGAGGCGTCATCGCGGCCGGCCGATGTGATCACCGCCCAATGCCGGCGGGTCGCGCCACCAGGCCGTCGTCGTAGCGGCGGCGAATGCTGGAGCCGACCCGGCTCAGGTCCGCGCCGTAGACGTGCAGTGAGATGGCCAGGTCCGTGCCCGCGTTGGTCACCCGGTGGATGTCGCCCGGCGGCAACAGTCCGTCCACGTCCCCGCCGTAGGCGACGCCCGAGACCGTCTCGACCAGGAGACCCTCGTTGGTCCGGGCGTAGCGGGTCTCGTACTCCGCGCCCTCGTGCACGCCGACCACGCACCATGAGAGGTGGTCGTGGATCGGTGTGGCCTGGCCGGGCAGCCAGACCAAGGCGACGAGCGAGAAGGCGCCGTCCTCGGCGACGTGTAACAGATGCTGCCGGTACGCCCCGGGGTCGCCCACGCGCTGGTCGGGGCGGAGCAGGGTCTCGTCGCAGAGGGCCGGCTCGAGCGTGGCGGACACCGCGTCCACCGTGTCCCGCCCCGGCGCCGCCTCACGGACCGCGCGGTCGAGGTCGGACACGAGTGCGGTGAGCCCTCGGGTTGCGCGAGTGACGGTGATGGTCATGGGAGTGGTTCCTTCCGGTGGTGAGGTTCAGCGGGACGCGCCGAGCGGCGCGTTCGAGGGCACCCAGCCGAGCGCCGCGTGGACCGCGGCGGCCAGGTCGGTCAGGGGGAGGGTGGGCAGGGCGTCGGCGCGCCAGGCGATGTGGCCGTCCGGCCGCACCAGGACGGCGGAGCCGTCGCCCAGGTCGTAGGCGCCCGCCGCCGTTCCCCTCGGGTCGGCGAGGTCGTGGCCCAGCTGAGCTGCCGCGACCGGGAAGCCGTGGCCGGCGAGCTCGTCTGCGGCCCGTCGCCAGGCGTCGCCGCCCCGCCCGGTGACCAGCACCAGCCGGTTGCCGTACAGGTCGAGCAGGGAGACTCGTCGCCCGTCGCGCTCCACCCAGGCGTGCGGCGCCCGCGCCCCCGTCACGGCGCCCGGGAGCGCGTACTCCTGGGCTGCTGGAGCATCGCCGCTGGGCACGGGGTAGACCACGCCGAAGTCGTGGGCCAGGTCCTCGGGCTTGCCGCCGTCGGATGCCTCCAACGAGCTCAGGGCGTTGCGCAGCCCGACCGGGTGCCGCTCGGGACCGTAGCTGTCGAGCAACGCTTCGTCGGCCCAGCCTCGAACCACCCACCCGAGCTTCCAGCCGAGGTTGTGCCCGTCAGCGATGCCGGTGTTCATCCCGGTCGCTCCGCGTGGCGTCGTCCGGTGGGCGGCGTCGCCGACGAGGAAGACCCGCCCGTTCTGCATCCGCTCGGCGACGGCGGCCCCGAAGGTCCAGCGGAACACGCCCACGATCTCAGGGTCGAGATCGGGCATACCGGCGGCCATCCGGATCGCGGCCTGGTGGTCCTCGACGGTAGGGACACCTTGCGCGTCGCGGTCCGCCGACCACTCGCGGTCGTAGACCCACCGGCCGGGTGTGCCCGAGGGCACGAACACTCCCGACTCGGGCGTGGTGACGATGTGCAGGCCGTAGCGGTGACCGCGGATCCGCTCCTCGACCGCACCGTGGAACAGCACCGCGAGGTGCTCACCCTCGGAGCCGAGCTGGTGCTCGTTGATGCCGGTCGCGCGGCGCACCGTGCTACCGCCACCGTCGGCACCGACCACATAACGGGCCTCGATCCGCTCCTCGGCGCCGTCATCGACGGCCCGGACCCGGACCGACACCCCTCCGTCGTGCTGGTCGAGCTCGACCAGCTCGGTGTGGAACCGCACGGCACCGCCGAGCGACCGCAGGTGCGCCAGGAGCACCGGCTCGAGGTGGTCCTGCGGGCTGATCGCGGTGACGCTGGGGCTCAGCGCGGCCAGCGTCTCCGGCTGCGGGATGCCGAGGGAGAAGTCCTGCTGTTGCCGGTCTGCGAGCGTCGCGGACAGCGCGGCTGCCAGCCGAAGGTCGGCGCCTCCGGCTTGCACCTCCTGCTCGAGCCCCCACGAGCGCAGGATCTCCATGGTGCGAGGGCGGACGCCGGTCGCCTTCGGGAACGTCGACGTGCCCTGGTGCCGCTCGAGGACCAGCACCCGCGCGCCCGCGCGGGTCGCTGCGATGGCGGTGGCCAGGCCGGACGGGCCGGCGCCGATGACGAGGACGTCGTACGAGATGGATTCGGTCTGAGTGGTCATACCGACAAGGCTCGCCGCCAGCGGCCCGCACCGGATCCGTGTGCCGCACGGAGTTAGCGATGCGCTACCTGGACCACCGATGGACTACTCGGAGAACCTCGCGAGCTCGTCCCGGCGGTCGGTGCCGGTCTTGAGCAGCAGGTTGGAGACATGGGTCTCCACGGTGCGCTTGGAGAGGAAGAGCCGCTCGGCGATCCGCGCGTTGGTCGCGCCCTCGGCCACGAGGCTGAGCACATCGAGCTCGCGGCGGGTCACGCCGAGGGCGGCCAGTCGCGGGGGTACGGCGGAAGCGCCGCGGCCGCGCCGAGTAGGCGCGCCGGCACGGCGCAGCAGGTCGCGAGCCGTGCGGGCGGCCGGCTCCTCGGCGTGCGCCTCGTGCTCGGCCAGGCCGGCACGCAGCAGCGGCACCGGGTCACCCCAGCCCTCGGTGACCGCGCTCTCGAGGGCGACGAGGCGCAGCGTTCGGCGCAGCCAGGGCAGCGGCGTCAGCGCCTCCTCGGCGTCGGCGACCAGCGCTGCCGCCGCCTGGACCTGCCCCGCCCGGCCGGCCGCGACGCCCCCGGCGTAGGCCAGGGCTGCGCGGTTTGCCCGGCGGACCCCCGCCGGCAGCCGGCGCAGGGTCTCCCGCGCCTCGGCCCCCCGGTCGTCGACGACGGTGCGCAGCAGGGCCCAGAGCCCGAACTGGTGCAAGGGGGCGGCCGAGCGGTGCCGTGCCAATGGGGTGATGGCCTGGTCGAGGATCGCGCAGGCTTCGCCCAGGTCGTGGACGGCGAGGGCGGCGAAGGCACGTGCAGAGGCGGAGAGGAACGGGGCCTCGGGTCCGGCGGTCGCGGTCGCCCAGCCGTTGAGGTGGTGTTCTAGATCGTCTCGCCGGCCGGCCACGGCGGGTGCCAGGGCGAGGACGTACCGGCCGGCGACCTCGGCCGCCGGCAGCCGCAGTGCTGAGCCTCGCTCGACGAGATCCTCCGCCAGCTCACGCACGGCCTGCGGGCCGTCGACCAGCAGCCGGTGCTCCCCGAGCATCATGTCCAGCCCGGTGACCTGGCCGAGCAGACCCACGTCGGCCGCGACCGCGCGGGCCACCTCGAGGGTCGTGGTCGTCTCGCTCTCCAGCGCCTCGAGGCTGCCGAGCCCGAGCAGCGCATCCACCCGTAACGCCGCGAGGCCATGCTCGGCCGCGAGCTGCGCCGCCGTGCGGAAGCCCTCGGCGGAGGCGGCCACGTTGTGGAGCCTGGCCACCCGCGCCTGGACCACCAGGGCCTGGCACCGGTCGGCAGGCGTGCCGCTCCGGTCGGCGAGAGCCACGGCAGCTGCGGCGTACGCCGCGGCGTCCTCGACCTGCCCGGCGCCGTGCGCTGCGTCAGCGAGCAGGGCAGGGGAGCGGGGGTCGTCGGGCCGGCCCGCGCGCTCGACGTATGCAGTCGTGTCGTCCCACCGGCCGGCGAGCACCGCGGCCCGTGCCAGCCGCAGGGCCAGCTCGGCATGCCGCTCGCCAGTTGCCCTGTCCAGGACCAGAGTCCCCACGCCGAGTGCCTCCGCCGCGCGGCCGGTGGCGCAGAGCTGAACCACCCGCTCGGCGGCGACCGCAGCCGGTGCCGCCCCGGCCGCCTCGGCCCGGTCCAGCAGGTCGGCGGCGGTGTGGAGCGCCCCCCGGGAGATGTCCTTGCGGGCGACGTCCAGCAGCAGCTCCGCGGCCTCGAGACCAGCTCCCGCGTCGGCGAGGATCCCGGCGGCGGCCACGTCGTCGTCCGGCCGTCCGCGGTCCCGCAGCGCCTGCGCGGCCCGTCGGGCCACGACCGCGCGCTCCGGCGGCAGCAACGAGGCGAGGACTGCGTCTCGAGTGAGCGCATGCCGCCAGCGCAACGCGGCATCGCGGGCATCCAGGAGATGGGCCTCGTCGGCGGCACGCAGGGCCGCGAGCACATCGTCCTCCGCGACGCCGATGACGCGGCCCAGCAGGGACCAGTCCGGGGCCAGCCCCAGCACCGCCGCCGCCGTCACCACCCGTCGCTGCGACTCCGGTAGGCCCCCGAGCCGGGAGCCGACGAGCGCCGCGAACGTCGGCGGCACGGGTCCGGCGACCGCATTCGGGTCGGCCAACAGCTCCTCGATGAGCAGCGGTAGCCCGTCAACCTGGTCGGTGACGCGGCCGAGCGTGGCCGGGTCGATGGAGACGCCGAGCTCGGCCGCCAGCTCGGCCACCGCCTCGTCCGGGAGCCGGCCCAGGACGAGGTGCAGCACGTCCGGTGCCTTCGCAAGCATGCTCGTGATGTACGCGCCCGGCTCGTCGTCGCGAGCCGTGACGACAACGAGGACCGGGAGCCCGCGCACCGCGGCGGCCAGGTGGACGATGACCGCGACGGTGTCCGCGTCCGCCCACTGGAGATCCTCGAGCACGACCAGGCAGGGGCGTTCCCGGCCGACCTCGGCCAGGAACCGCGCCACCGCCTCACCGAGGACCAGGGCCGGGTCCGCGTCCTGCCCACCGAGCCGGTCACCCGGCTCGCTCCAGTCGGGCAACAGCCGTCCCAGCGGCACCCGGTAGGGGCCGAGCGCCTCAGGCGCCACGGCGGTCCCGCTGCGGAGCAGCCCGACCAGCGCCTCGGCGACCGGGCGGTAGGCCCCGCCGCCCGGTACCGCGCGGCCGGTCAGCACGACGTGGCTCGGCGCCCGCTCACCCAGCTCCTCGACCAGCCGGGTCTTGCCGATGCCGGCCTCACCGCGAACCAGCACCACGCGACCCTTGGCCCGGCCAGCCGCCGCCAGCGCCTCGGTAAGGGTGGCAAGCTCGCGTGCGCGCCCGATCAGGGCTCCAGCCACGCGCACCACCCCCTCCTCAGCGAGAATAGAGCCGCGGGTGCGCTGGGACCACGCCATAGGTTGGAGCCGTGGTCTCCGCACCCGGCGCTTCCCCGCCGCGGGCGGGGGGTTGCTTGACTGAGGCGCCAGCTTCGTCTGCCTGACGACCTCCGCCACCTGCTCAGGGCTAAGAATCCTTGTCAGCGAACGCTCGTGGCGACCCCTGATTCAGGTGTTTCCGCAGGTCGTGCCGGGTGCTCAAGAATGATCAAGCTTCGAACGCAATTCGTAAAGGTGTGCGGTACCGCGGTGGTGGTCCGGCGAAGGCCCTCGATTGGGTCGGCCCGGGCACGATGGGTTAGAGTTCCACCGCTTCACAAGGCCCCGTAGCGCAGTTGGTTAGCGCGCCGCCCTGTCACGGCGGAGGCCGCGGGTTCGAGTCCCGTCGGGGTCGCTGGCAAGCCCGGATCGTCGATCCGGGCTTCTGGCTTTTTCCGGGCGGCACAATGGTCGTCGTGCCGGTCGCGATGGATCCCGAACGCTTCGACGCCCTCGTCAGCGAAGCGCTCGACGCCATCCCCGACGAGATCGCGACGCTGGTCCGCAATGTGGTCGTCCTCGTCGAGGAGGAGCCTCCGGACGACGAGCCCGGCGACCTGCTCGGCCTGTACGACGGGGTGGCGCTCACCGAGCGCGACAGCTCCTGGCTGCCCGAGCTGCCCGACCGGATCTTCCTGTTCCGCGGTCCGTTGCTCGACATGTGCGACGACGAGGCCGACCTGGTCGACGAGATCCGGATCACCGTGGTGCACGAGGTCGCCCACCACTTCGGGATCGACGACGACCGGCTCCACGAGCTGGGCTACGCCTGAGCGCCGAGGGGTGCTTTGGGCGACTATCCCGCGAGCCAGTACCCGAGAGCAGCCGCGCCGAGGCCGAGACCGAGCGTGAGCACGGCGTACGTCGTACCGCGGCCGCGGCCGAGGTCCCGGGTCTGCACGGCGAACGAGGAGTACGTCGACATGCCGCCGCAGAAGCCGGCGCCGACCAGGGCCAGGGCAGCGCCGTCGACCGACCAGCCGACGCACAGCCCCAACACCAGCGAGGCGGCGACGTTGACGGCGAGCGTGCCCCACGGCAGGGCGCCGTCGAGCCTGCGGCCGAGCCAGAAGCGCAGCGGAGCGCCGACGGACGCGCCCAGCGCGACCCAGAGTGCGTCGCTCACATCTCGTCCTCGCGCGGCAGCGGGGGTGCGATCCGCCCGACCACGCCGACGGCGACCAGACAGGCGGCCAGGGTGCCGAGGAGGTAGCCGCCGGCGAGCAGCGTGTCGCCGGCGGCGAGCAACGAGCGTCCCTGCTCGCTGGTCGCGGAGAACGTCGTGAACCCGCCGAGCAGGCCGGGCCCGATCCCCGCGGCCCAGGTCTCCGACCGCCGGGCGAGCGGGAGCAGCTCGAGTCCGGCGAGCAGGGCGCAGCCGACGACGTTGATCGCGAACGTCGTCCACGGGAAGCCGGCTCCGTCGGGTGCGACCTCCCCGAGCAGGAAGCGGAGCACGGCGCCGGCGGCCCCGCCGACCGCGACCGCGAGCAGCACCCGTGACGACGAGGCCACGACTTACGTGCTGGGACTCGGCGTGGGGCTGCCCGACCACGCCTGCGGCGCGGCGCCGGCGGCCTGGCGGCGGAACTCGCTGAGGAACCAGATCTGGAACGCGCGCTGCTCGGGCGAGCGCGGGGCGGTCAGCAGCCGCTCGGCGCGGCTGAAGTCGTCGGCGGCGTCGAGGAGGTCGATCAGCTCGCCGATCTGGCGCGCGTCGTGGGGCGGCATCCGCAGCCGCAGGTCGATCGACTCGCGACCCGCCTCGAGAGCGTCGTCGACCTGCTCGCGACCCATGTTGGTCCGCAGCGGGCGCTCGAGCGCGTTGAAGTGCTCGGAGAGCACCTTGGCCAACGGGTAGTCGTCCTCGTGGGCGAGCGCGAGCAGCCGGATCTCGCGCCGCAGGTCGCGGTAGTGACGCTGGAACCGCGAGAAGGCGTGCACCGGCACGCTCTTGACCTGGATCGCAACCTCACCCATCCGGGTGCGGGGCTCGCCGGTGTCGGGCGGTGCCATCAGCTGGAACTCGGCGCCCGCTGCGTCGGAGAACTCGGCGGCCGGCTCGAACCACACCGTCTTGCCGTCCTCCTCGATGACCGCCCCCCAGGCGACGCTGGCCCGGGAGACGATGTCGAGGCCTCGGCCGAAGCCGCCCAGGGAGGTGATGTCGATGTCGTTGGGGGCGCCGGAGTCGAAGGCGTCGAGGTCGAAGGCGTCGAGGTCGATGCCGCCGCCTCGTGATCCCGGCTGGGGTGCGACCACGGAGGCGTCGGAGACCTCGATCCGTGGGTGCTCCGTGGTGCCGCGCAGCTGGAGCCGGATGGGCGGCTCGCCGTGGAGGAGCGCGTTGGTCACGAGCTCGGAGACTCCGAGCTCGGCGCACTCGACGAGGTCGCTGCGCTCGATCGCCTGGCAGGTACGGACCGCCCACCGGCGCGCTTCCTGCACGCTCCGAGAACCAGAGGTCAGGGTGAGGACCTGCCGGTGCGGCACCATGAACCCCTTCCGATGATGGTCCCGTGCTCGATGGGGTAGCGGGTGGATGTTCCCAGGAATCCAGGGGCATCTACCCGCTCACCCAGCGGTCAAACATTCACCTAGTGCGGATTCTCGCGCGATCCTCGTCGGAATGGGGTCTCATCCGACTGGCGGAACCGGACGTGTCGTCGTGCCCGCTGTCTTGTGACCGACCAGACAGCGGTCACCGGGGTCGACCTTTTGGGGCCCGACCGGCGAAGGCGGGAGGATAGGAACAGGTACGACGACGCCGTTCACCCAGGAGGCTCACGATGACCGAAGAGACCCCGACTCCCGAACGCGCGCTCGTCCCGCGCTCGTCCCGGCACCAGGTCGTCGTCATCGGGTCCGGGTTCGGAGGCCTGTTCGGCACGCAGGCCCTGAAGCGTGCCGACGTCGACGTGACCATGATCGCCAAGACGACCCACCACCTGTTCCAGCCGCTCCTCTACCAGGTGGCGACCGGCATCCTCTCCGAGGGCGAGATCGCCCCGCCGGCGCGCGAGGTGCTGAGGCGGCAGAAGAACGCGCAGGTCCTGCTCGGCGAGGTCGTCGACATCGACCTCGCGGCCAGGACGGTCACCTCTCAGGTCCTGGGCCGCGAGCTGACGACGCCGTACGACTCGCTGATCGTCGCGGCCGGTGCCGGTCAGTCCTACTTCGGCAACGACCACTTCGCCGAGTTCGCGCCCGGCATGAAGAGCATCGACGACGCCCTCGAGCTGCGGGGCCGCATCTTCGGCGCGTTCGAGATGGCCGAGCTCGGCGCCGCCCGCGGCGAGAACGTCGACCACCTGCTGACCTTCGTGGTCGTCGGCGCCGGCCCGACCGGCGTCGAGATGGCCGGCCAGATCGCCGAGCTCGCCCACCGCACCCTCACCCGTGACTTCCGTGCGATCAGCAGCCACCACGCCCGGGTGATCCTGGTCGACGCGGCGCCGCAGGTGCTGCCGCCGTTTGGCGCGCGGCTCGGCACCTGGACGAAGAAGAAGCTCGAGGACCTCGGCGTCGAGGTCATGCTCGGCGCCCTCGTCTCGGAGGTCGACGAGCGGGGGCTCGTGGTGCGGTACAAGGACGGCACCGAGGAGCGGATCAGCGCCGTCACCAAGGTGTGGGCCGCCGGCGTCCAGGCCAGCCCGCTCGGCAAGACGCTCTCGGAGCAGACCGGCGCGCCGCTCGACCGATCCGGCCGGATCGCGGTCAACCCCGACCTCACGCTCCCCGGCTATCCGGAGGTGTTCGTCGTCGGCGACATGATTGCCCTCGACAACCTGCCGGGCGTCGCCCAGGTCGCGATCCAGGGCGCGAAGTACGCCGCCAAGGAGATCGACGGCCGACTCAAGGGCAAGGCCCCGCAGAAGCCGTTCAAGTATTTCGACAAGGGTTCGATGGCCATCATCAGCCGGTTCCGCGCCGTCGCGGTGGTCGGCAAGCTCCGGCTGACCGGCTTTCTCGCCTGGCTGATGTGGCTAGGGGTCCACCTCGTCTACATCACCGGCTTCAAGAACCGGATCACCGCCGTGCTGCACTGGCTGGTCTCATTCCTCGGCCGCGGCCGCTCCGAGCGGACGTCGACCGAGCAGCAGATCTTCGCGCGGGTTGCTCTCCAGCGCCTCCAGGGCGGCGCCGCCGACCTGGTGTCCCAGCCGGGGGAGTACGACGCCGAGGCCGAGCGCCAGCGTCGCGAGGAGCTGGAGCGCCAGGCTCTCGAAGAGGTCCGGCTGACCGACGAGCAGGCCCGCGGCGTCAAGCCGACGACGGTGGGCACTTCGGTCTAGCCGCCCGGGCGCCTGCGGCCTACTCGAGCTCGATACCGGACTCCGTAGCCTCGGCGGCGGCGCGGAAGCGGTCGAGCTTCCGCGCCCACTTGGGCAGGATGAACACGCCTTCGGCCTCGGCGGTCACCTCGCCGTCGGCGTCGAGGATCCGGCCCTTGCCCCAGGTCTTGATCCCCTCCCGGTGGTCGACCCAGGCCTCGCAGCGCAGGTCGCCGAGCGGCGTGCCCCGGCGGTAGACGATGGTCAGCGTGCCGGTCATGCCCGGCCGGCCGCTGGTGCTCACCGCGTGCCCGAGCACCTGGTCGAGCATCAGCGAGATGACGCCGCCGTGGACCAACCCGGGCGGCCCCTCGTAGGCCGCGCCGAGGTGGAAGTCGCTCCAGGCGCTGCCGGAGCCGTCGCTGCGGATGTCGAGAGGCGGAGCGATGGCGTTGCGCAGGCCCATCACCGCGTTGCCCCAGTTGCGTCCCCGTTTGCCGTCGGGACGGAACCGGACGCCGTAGGCCCCGTCCATCTGCTTCTTCCGGAGTCGCTCGACGATGGCCTCGACCTCCGCCTGGGCGGCGCGGACCTCCTCGTCCTCGACCTCGGTCCGGATCGTCGCGTCCACCAGGGCCCGGACCGCGTCGGTGAGCGGTCCGAACAGCGCCGCTTCGCGGGCGATCTCCTCCTCAGTGGCGTGCTCGACCTCGAACCGACTCATGGAGGCACACTAGAACACGTTCTTGTCGAGGCGGCGCGCCGAAAACCCGATGCGACCAGCGTCACGCCTTGATGGAATCGCCTCATGACCGCACTCGTCGCGCCCGACCTCCGGTGGTTCCCGAGCTGGGCCGCGACCGTGACGGACTTCGGCGACGAGGTGATGCACGGCTCGGGCGCTTGGAACCTCGACCACCCGCTGGGACCCACCGAGGCGTGCTGCAAGGAGCTCGTCGACGTCCTCGTCGAGCGGTCCGTGGCCGACCCCGCGGCCGGGCGGGTCGCGTCGACGTACTACTGGATCACGGCGGGTGACGGCGACCCGGACGACGAGGTGATCGGCTTCCTCAACCTCCGGCACGACCTCAACGCCTGGCTGCTGGAGGAGGGCGGCCACATCGGCTACTCGATCCGGCCGGAGCGACGGCGGCTGGGACACGCGACGCGTGCGCTCGCACTTGGCGTACGACGTGCGGGCGAGCTCGGCATCGAGCGGGTGCTCGTCACCTGCGACACCGACAACCTGCCGTCGGCACGCACGATCGAGGCCGGCGGCGGCGTGTTCGAGGACGTCCGCAACGGCAAGCGCCGCTACTGGATCGCGGCACCGGCGTAACCGCTCAGGCCTTGAGGTCCGGACGCACCCGGAAGAGGACCGCGGTGAACGCGCGCGGGTCGACCATGCTCCCGTCGATCACCAGGAGCGGCTGGTCGTGCCGCTCGATGAGGACTCGCCACCCGCGGTGGCCGGGCTTCCCCTCGACCGCGACCGGTGTGTAGATGCTGGCCAGGTCGATCACCTCGAACTTGCCGTTGCGGATGATCTCGAGCTGGCCGCGGATCACCGCCAGCTCGGTGACGCTGGTGCTCGCCCACACGCCCCAGACGACGAGCGCGAGCAGCACCAGGAGCACGGCCAGGCCCTGGTTGACGACCGTGGGCTCCTGGTAGGCCCGGTAGGCGGCACCCACGGTGAGCGCGACGATCGCGAGGAACGTCACCGTGGTCGCGTGCCGCGCGGCGACCAGCGGCTTGAAGACCGCGTTGGTCGAGCGGCTCGCCGTCACCGCCTCCTCGTGCTCCGGCGTCGAGGCGTACGGCGACCCGTGGCCCGGCGTCGTCCCGGTCCGCGGCGGCGGTGTCGGGTGGCCCTTGGCCGCGGGGTCGGTGCTGGCGGCGGTCGCGCTCGCGTCGTCCGGCGCGGTGGCGGGCTGGTAGGAAGGCGGCCACCGTTTCGCGACCGGAGGTTCGGGAGTCACCAGCGCGTCGAGCACGTGCTGCCCCGCGTCGCGGTTGTTGGGCACGCTCATGCGCTGTGGGTCGACCGTGCCGGGCAGGTCGACGCGGTGCTTGCCGCCGTGCGCCGATTCGGCGACGTCGTCGGCGTACGTCGCCCGCTTGGCCAGCCACCGGCGGATCGCGTCGGTGTCCGCGCCGAAATCCATCTCGTCAAGTCCCCCCATGACGAGGCCTCCCTTCCTCCAGCTCGAAATCTACGCCTGTTCGCGGGGCCAGGTGACCGGTTCCGACCGGCTCGGCGGTAGATTGAGAGTGAGTCTCATTTGGGAAGGAGCGGCGGATGCCCGAGACATCGGCGCTGAGGCCGACGCGTCAGCGGCGCGCGATCACCGATGCGCTGACGGACGCGGACGACTTCCAGAGCGCGCAGGACATCCACGACACGCTGCGGCACGCGGGCGACAAGGTCGGCCTGGCCACGGTCTACCGCACTCTCCAGGCGATGGCAGAGGCCGGTGAGGTCGACGTGCTGCAGGGGGCGGGCGGGGAGTCCGTCTACCGCCGCTGCAGCACCCACCACCACCATCACCTGGTCTGCCGGTCGTGCGGGCGCACCGTCGAGGTGACGGGCCCCGCGGTCGAGAAGTGGGCCGACGCGGTCGCCCGCGAGCACGACTTCGCCGAGGTCAGCCACAGCCTCGAGCTGTTCGGCATCTGCGCCGCGTGCCGCGCCTGAAGCCGCTCAGCACCATCGGTGCACTCCGCGCGGCGTGAGCGCCAGGTCGCGGAGGACGACCGGCCACCGTTCGCCGTACCCGGTGCAGGTGCGACGGAAGTCGCGGCGCCGGTACTCGATCGCCAGCACGTGGTCGCCGTACGACGCCGCGTAGCGTCGGCACTCGCGCCACCGGCCGCACTCCTCGGCCACGGCGAAGTCGAAGCCGATCGTGGAGCCGTCCCACTCCGCCCAGTTCTTCTGCCCGACCGGCAGCCCGGCGTCGTGCGCGCGGCCGACCAGCAGCCGGGCGAAGGCCTTGGCGTGGCGGCGGGTGACCAGGCGGTGGCTGCGGCTGAACGAGTCGAGGTTGTCGTACTCGACCGCGTCGAAGCCGTCGTCGGCGCACCTGTCGGTCCACCCGCCGACGATGCGAGCCAGTGCCCTCCGCTTCTCGCGGGTGCGGATGTCGAGGACCCACTCGCCCCACGCCGAGTCGACCACCGGTCGGCCGTCGTCCTTGAGCACGAGCCGCCAGTGGTGCTCACGCCAGAACCGCCGCTCGTCGGGCTGGGTCTGGAAGCCGTTGACGTAGCAGACGTTGTAGCGCCCGGCGAGCGGCGCGGCCTTCCGGTCGCGGACCACGATCCCGACGTCGTCCGGCAGGTCGTCGCGCACCCCGCCGAGCTGGTAGTCGACGTCTTGGCCCGGGTCGAAGAGCGGTCCGGGCGCGGCCGCTGCCGGACCCGCGACCGCCATCGACGCCGCCACCGCGACAGCAGCCAGCCACCCGCGCATCCTCGAAGCGTAGGTCAGTGGGCCCCGTGGGACTCGAACCCACAACCTAAGGATTAAAAGTCCTCAGCTCTGCCAATTGAGCTAGGGGCCCGGGGGATCAGGACGCTAGTCGGGAGAACCCTCAGGAGAGCATCCGTGCAGTTCGGCCCGGCATCCAGCGTGATCTCGGCTCAGTATGCCGTGCAGCCGCGCGGGGTCCGATTCTGCACTGGGTCCACAAGCTTCCAATCCATCCAACGGGCCATGGTGCGCGGGAGCGAGGTCGACGGGGCGGCGGTGGGCAGGGCCATTCGGTCAGCCTAGGGGCACGGCTGACGGCGTTGGTCGGCTCCCGTGACGGTGCGCTCCCGCCCGGAAATGGCCCGATCGGGGACAAGGCGCGCCGATCCGTGCTTGGGTACGAGAAGACTCACTCAGCCGGGTGAACTGATCGTCCGACCGAGGGGTCCTCATGTCCACGCCGCGTGCTGTCCCACTTACATCCAGCGCTCTCCGGTCTCTGCTGGCAGTACTGCTCGCGGCATCCCTGGTCGCGGTCAGCGCCCCGGGAGCGTGGGCAGGAACGGGCGGATTCGGTGTCACCGTCGCGCTCGGCGTGCCGGCCCCGCCGTATCAGCCGTTCACCATCGATCCCCTCGCCCTCGACTACGCGCCTCAGACTGTCGGAACCAGCTCACCGGGTCAGACCGTCACCGTCACGAACACCGGCACCGGCGATCTCCCGATCCACCACGTGCTCTTCAACGGCGGTTGGGGTGAACCGGGTGAGTTCCAGGTGACGGCCGAAACCTGCAGGTACCAGACCCTCGCTCCCCAGGACAGCTGCCAGGTCACGGTCGCCTTCTCGCCGACAGCCACCGGTGAGAAGACCGCCCACCTGGAGTTCACCATCGACGTGCCGGAGCCGACCCCTCCCGTGGTCCTGACCGGCACGGCCACCGCGCCACCCGCACCCTGCCGCGGCGCGGTGGCCACCCTGGTGGGCACGCCCGGCCCAGACGTCCTCGGTGGCACCCCGGGACGCGACGTCATCGTCGGGCGCGGCGGTGACGACCAGATCATGGGGCGCGACGGCAACGACCTCATCTGTGGCGGGCTCGGCGCCGACGTCATCCGCGGCGGGGCCGGCAACGACGGCGTGTACGGCGGGCGCGGCGCCGACGTCATCCGCGGCGGGGCCGGCGACGACCGCGTGCACGGCGCGCGCGACGCCGACCGGCTTCTCGGCGGGGCCGGCGACGACTGGTGCGGTGGCGGACTCGGCCGCGACACGGCCCGGTGCGAGACGGTGGCGTCAGCGGTCCCCTGACACCAAGCGTCGAGAACCGGGTGCCCCACCGCGACGAGCATCTGGTCACCGCTGTGGTGCCGCAGCCGGGTGCACGGCTGCTGTGGCTCGACGACGAGGCGGCTCGCCGCCGACGAGCGGACGTGTGGCTGGTGGCCGAACTGACGTATCGCTTGCCGGCTCACTCGCCGAGCAGCGCCCGCATCTGCTCGATCTGGTCCTCCTGGGTGGCGGCGACCGACTCGGCGAGCTCGACGGCGGGCGCGAACTCCCCGTTGCCCGCCTCCTCCTCGGCGATGACGATCGCGCCCTCGTGGTGGGCGACCATCAGCTCCAGCCAGCGTTGCTCGAAGTCCGGTCCCGTCAGCTCCTCGAGCTCGGCCAGGTCGGCGTGGTCGGGCATGCCGGGGAGCTCGCCGCCGGGGATGTCCACCTCCTCGCCGCGTTCGGCAGCGTGGGCGTTGGCGTGGTCCCTGATCGTCTCCGGGACGGGCAGGTCCCACTCGGCGAGCCAGCCGGTCGCCGTCTGGATCTCGACCGACCCGGCGTCGAGGACCTCGGCTGCGACCGCGGTGAGGTCGGGGGAGACCTGCGCTGCGCGGCTCAGGTCGACGAGCACCAGCGCGAGCGCGTGGTGCTGCACCAGGTCGGTCGCGAAGTCGGCGTCCGCATCGTTGTAGACGTCGCCGTTGGCTGCGGTGTGGACCGCAGGGGCGGGCTCGGAGTCGCCGTCGTCGGAGCAGCCGGCCACGCCGGTCGACAGCACCAGGACGGCGGCGGCGACGGCGAGTAGAGGAGCACGGGACGGCATCCGCGGAGTGTAGGCGTGCCCGTCGTCGTTTCCCGCGTCGTCACGCGTGTGTAGCGGAACCTTCACACCGTTTGCTGAGATCCCTGCGTGCTCCTCGCTTCGGACGGGGGTCGGGGTTGATAGTGTCATCGGTGCAGCGGATGCAGATCCTCAAAGGTTTGACGCCTGCGGAGACTGTGGCCGACGGCGTATCTGGTTTGTGGTGTACCAATCACGGGTCGGAGCGACGTACCAACGCATCCGCTGTGGGTCGCCGAGGTGGCGGCTCTCGCCCCGACAATAGGAGTTACGAGCACAATGGCTCAGGGCACCGTGAAGTGGTTCAGCGCAGAGAAGGGCTTCGGATTCATCGAGCAGGAGGGCGGCGGCGACGACGTCTTCGTTCACTACTCGGCGATCCAGACCTCTGGCTACAAGTCCCTCGAGGACAACCAGAAGGTCGAGTTCGACGTCACCCAGGGTCCGAAGGGCCCCCAGGCGGAGAACGTTCGCGCTCTCTGATTCGAAACAACAGTCTCGGGGCCTGACCGCCCCGGGCATCTCGGGAGACATCAAGTCTTCAGGCGAGGCCTCGTCGGGCAACCGGCGGGGCCTCGTCAAAATTTTCGCGCCTTCCGGTTTTATCCTGGGGTGGCCGGGCACAATGGTTTGGATGGCACCTGTTGTTGTGCCCGGACGCGTGAGAGTGCGGGACGACATTCGTTCAATACTCGGGAGGCGGAAGTAGTCGTGGCGGACCCGTTCGACGTGGCGCTCGAGGACTCCGACCTGCTCGTCGAGGTCGAGATGACGACCAACCTCATCATCGCCGCCACGGCATCCGACGGTCCGCTCCCGGTCGAGGAGATCGACCGGATCCTGGGCGTCATCCCCGACGACGTCGCCTGACCTGCCGACAGCTGCGGTCACCGTTCTCTGATACTTGACTTCATACCATAGGGGGGTATGGTGTCAGGTGTGGACAACGAACACGAGCACGGTTATCTCGGGCACAAGGACGACCACCTCAAGCGGCTGCGCAGGATCGAGGGCCAGGCCCGCGGTCTGCAGCGGATGGTCGAGGAGGAGAAGTACTGCATCGACATCCTGACCCAGGTGTCGGCGATGACGAGTGCGCTGCACTCCTTCTCGATCCAGCTCCTCGAGGAGCACATGAACCACTGCGTGGTCGACGCCGCGCGCGCGGGCGATGCCGAGGCGCGGGAGAAGGTCACCGAGGCGGTGGCGGCCATCAGCCGGTTGGTCCGGTCCTGAGAGCGGACCCGTCGACGAGGAGAACAGAAGTGAGCGAGCAGAGCACCTGGCAGGTCACCGGCATGACCTGCGCCCACTGCGCGGCGTCGGTCGCCGAGGAGATCAGTGAGATCCCCGGCGTCGAGGACGTCGACGTCACCGTCGAGAGCGGCTCGGTCGTCGTGACCAGCGCCGCCCCCCTCGAACGCGCCGCGGTCGACGCGGCTGTCGCCGAGGCCGGCTACACCCTCGTCTGATGCAGACCTGGCAGAAGGTCCTGGTGTTCGTGGTCGCGCTCGCCGCCGTCTTCGGTGTGGCGGTCGGGATCGGCCTGCTGGCAGGACCCATCGACACCGACGACGAGGCGCACGACGCCGGCCACGACGACGAGCGCGTGCACCTCGATCCGGTCGAGGGCGAGGGCGGCCACGGGGGCGGCCGCGGGGACGCCCACGACACCGCCTATGAGCTCGCGCTCGACGCCGACGTGGTCGACAGCGGCCGGGTCACGGTCGCGTTCCGCATCCTCGACGAGGCCGGTGAGCCGGTGACGTCGTACGACGTCGAGCACGAGAAGCGGCTGCACCTGATCGCAGTGCGCCGCGACCTCGCGGAGTACCGTCACGTGCACCCGCGGCTCGACGCAGCCACCGGCCGCTGGACGGTGCCGATCGCGCTCGGCGCCGGCTCCTGGCGCCTGTACGCCGACTTCGCTCCGACCGGCGCGGAACCCGTCGTGGCGGAGGCGGAGCTGATGGTCGCGGGGCGGTTCGCCCCCGCGGAGCTCGGCCCGGACACGACCACGGCGCGGGTCGACGGCTACGAGGTGCACCTCGAGCGTGACGACGCCGGCTCGATGGTGACGTTCCACGTCACCAGGGAGGGAGCCGAGGTGACCGACCTGCAGCCTTATCTCGGTTCCTACGGTCATCTGGTGGCGATCCGCGCGGAAGACCTGGCCTACCTGCACGTGCACCCCGAGGAAGGTCCCGCCGGACCGGAGGTCGGCTTCCACGCCGAGTTCGCGGAGAGCGGGCGCTACCGGCTGTTCCTCGACTTCAAGCATGGCGGTCGCGTGCACACCGCCGACTTCACGATCAGCGCCGACGCCGCGGACAGCGAGCAGGAGGAGCACGGCGAGGAGGGCGGCGGTCATGACCACTGACACGACCCGACCCGGCCCGATGATCGAGCTCGACATCACCGGCATGACCTGCGCGTCGTGCGCCAACCGGATCGAGCGCAAGCTCAACAAGCTCGACGGCGTGAGTGCGACGGTCAACTACGCCACCGAGCGGGCGACGGTCACCGCGCCGGTCACGGTCGACCACGACATCCTGCTCGGCACCGTGGCGGCGGCCGGCTACAACGCGACCGTACGACGGCCCGCCGGCACCGCCGAGTCGGAGAGCGACGCCGGAGACGGCCGATCGGCCCCCGACCCCGAGCTCAGGGCACTGCGGGACCGACTGGTCTGGGCGGTGATCCTGACGGTGCCGGTGATCGCGGTCGCGATGGTGCCGGCGCTGCAGTTCGAGTACTGGCAGTGGGCCTCCCTCACCCTGGCCGCTCCCGTCGCGACCTGGGGCGCCTGGCCGTTCCACCGGGCGGCGTGGACCAACCTCCGGCACGGGACGTCGACCATGGACACGCTGGTCTCGCTCGGCGTGCTGGCGGCGTTCGGCTGGTCGCTCGTCGCGCTCTTCTGGGGCACCGCCGGCGTGCCCGGCATGACCCACCCGTTCGACCCGATCCCCGACCGCGGTGACGGACCGGCATCGGGTCTGGGCGACATCTACCTCGAGACGGCAGCCGGGGTGACCACCTTCCTGCTCGCCGGTCGCTACTTCGAGAAGCGGTCGAAGCGCCGGGCCGGCGACGCGCTGCGCGCGCTCGCGGACCTCGGCGCGCACGAGGTCGCCGTACTGCCCCACGGACCGGACGGTCCGGAGACGCTGGTCCCGATCGCCCGGCTCGTGCCCGGCGACCTGTTCGTCGTCCGCCCGGGCGAGAAGGTCGCGACCGACGGTGAGGTGGTCTCCGGCCACTCCGCGGTCGACGCGTCGATGCTCACCGGCGAGTCGGTGCCGGTCGAGGTCGGTCCGGGTGACGAGGTGGTCGGGGCGACCGTCAACAGCGCGGGCCGGCTGGTCGTGCGCGCGACCAGGGTCGGCGCCGACACCCACCTCGCCCAGCTCGCCCGGCTGGTCGAGGACGCCCAGGCCGGCAAGGCCAAGGCGCAACGGCTCGCCGATCGCATCTCGGGGTTCTTCGTCCCGGCCGTGATCGCCCTCGCGGTCGGCACCCTCGGGTTCTGGCTGGGCGCCGGCGCCGGCCGTGAGATCGCGCTCACCGCTGCCGTCGCCGTCCTGATCATCGCCTGCCCGTGCGCCCTCGGCCTGGCCACACCAACCGCGCTGATGGTCGGCACCGGCCGCGGTGCGCAGCTCGGGATCCTGATCCGCGGCCCCGAGGTGCTCGAGGCGACCCGCGCCGTCGACATCGTGGTGCTCGACAAGACCGGCACCGTCACGACCGGCGACATGCGTCTCGCGGAGGTCGTCGCCGACGGCGCCTCGGAGGACGACGTACGACGGGTCGCCGCCACGCTCGAGTCGGCCTCCGAGCACCCGATCGCGCGCGCGATCGCCGCCGGGACCCCGACGGGCACCCTCACCGAGTTCGCGAACGAGCCCGGCCTGGGCGTCACGGGAGCCGTCGACGGACAGGGCGCCGTCATCGGCCGGCCGGCGTTCCTCACCGCCCGCGGCCTGACGATCTCGGACACGCTGGCCGACGCCGTGTCCGCGGCCGAGGCACGCGGTGCAACGCCGGTCGTCGTCGGCTGGTCCGGCCGCGCCCACGGCGTGCTCGTCGTCGCCGACACCGTGAAGGAGTCCTCCGCCGAGGCCGTCCGCCGGCTGCGCGCGCTCGGCCTGAGCCCGGTGCTGCTGACCGGCGACAACGAGCGCACGGCGCGCGCCGTCGCGAGCGAGGTCGGGATCGCGGACGTGCGGGCCGGCGTGCTGCCCGCCGACAAGGTCGCGTTCGTCCGCGGGCTCCAGGAGCGGGGCCGGGTGGTGGCCATGGTGGGCGACGGCGTCAATGACGCCGCCGCGTTGGCGCAGGCCGACCTCGGGATCGCGATGGGCACCGGCACCGACGTCGCCCGGGAGGCCAGCGACCTCACCATCGTGTCCGGTGACCTCAGGGTGGCCGCGGACGCCGTACGGCTCTCGAGGCGGACCCTCGCCATCATCCGCGGCAACCTGTTCTGGGCGTTCGCCTACAACGTCGCCGCCCTGCCCCTGGCCGCCGCCGCGCTCCTCAACCCGATGCTCGCCGGCGCCGCCATGGCCGCCTCCAGCATCTTCGTGGTGACCAACAGCCTCCGGCTGCGGCGGTTCCGCCCGGAGCGGTGACGACCGGCCCGACTCAGCAGGTCGCGAACAACACCGGCCCGGTGGCCAGGTCGGACTGGACGTACGACGCCCGGACCGGATCGAGCTCCATCGTCACGACGGCACCGTCGGCGGTCACCTCGCCGAGGGCGAACCGGTCCGGGAAGGCACCGCCCTGGCCGGGTGCCGGGCCTGCCGCGAGCCGCGCGCGGCTGTCGGCGTTGGTGCGGGCCTGCTCCTCGCTCTCGAAACCCATCGCCACCCTGACGTCCCCGCCGGGCAGGGTGGCGATGGCGTACGCCCGGAGCGGGCTGACCTCGCCGGCCTCGCTGATCAGCCCGGCCGCCCGCGTCCGGTCGGCGTCCGCGGCCTGGGTCATCGCCAGCGCCACGCACGCGTAGTCGCCGGTGTAGAGCGACGCAGAGAGAGCGTTCTCCATCTCCGTCGTGACGTCGGAAATGCTGTCGTCCAGGTCGTCGCCACGCTGCTCGTCGCGCCAGGTCTCGAGGGTGGCGGCCTGGTCGCTCGCCGCGAGCACCTGCTCGTCCTCGTCGATCGTGAGGTAGGCAAGCTCCTGGCTCACCGTGCCGAGCGGCGCGAGCAGGTCCGGCCCTCCCACCCAGACCCCGCCGTCCTCGGTCGGCTCCTCGTAGCCGATCTCGGCGAGGGCCTCCTCGAGCTGGTCGAGGTCGAGCGAGTCCGGCAGCCCGACGAGCACGACGGCGCCGGTCTCGCTCTGCGCGAAGAGCTCCCAGTCGATGGTCGCGGGGGAGAAGCCGTATCGCTCCTGGAGGATCGGAGCCGACGAGACCAGGGCGGACGTCGAGGTCAGGTCGGCGTTGAAGCCCTTGCCCAGGAACCTCTCGACGTCAGCGGTCGACGAGCCGGCCGCCAGGTCGGCGTCGAGCTCCTCGCGGACCCCGCTCCAGTCCGTCCAGCCGAACCGCGCCGTGTTGCCCGGCGCCATCGCCACGGCGGCCTCCACCCGGCTGACGCCGTCCTCGTCGTCGCGCGAGGTGACGACCCAGGCGACGACGCCTACCACCACGAGGAGGAGCACGGCGCCGAGCACGATCAGGCGACGGCGCGACATCGACATGAAATGCGGTCTCCTCTTCGGGACGGTCAGGTGTGACACTAACGCCGTGACCACGAGCAAGCTCGCGTCGCCCCCGGACGTCCGCGCGGCCGGAGTCGTGACCTTTCGTCCGGGCCGCGAGGTGCTGCTGGTGCACCGGCCGAAGTACGACGACTGGTCGTTCCCCAAGGGCAAGCTGGAGCGTTGGGAGCACCCGACATCCGCTGCGGTCCGCGAGGTGGCCGAGGAGACGGGCGTCCACGTCCGGCTCGGTCCGCCACTGAGCTCGCAGCGCTATCCGACCACCGGGCGACGGATGAAGACCGTCGACTACTGGACCGGCCGGGCGGTCGGCGACGACGACGTGAGCCTCTACCGGCCCAACCAGGAGATCGACCAGGTCGCCTGGGTGCGCATCGACAAGGCGGAGGCGATGCTCACCTACCGCTACGACCGCGAGACCCTCGACGAGGCAGTGAAGGTGCGACGCCGCACCCACGCGATCGTCGTGCTCCGGCACGCGCGAGCACGGTCGCGGAACGCCTGGAAGACGGACGACCAGCTGCGGCCACTGCTCAAGGCCGGCGCCCACGAGTCCGAGCGCGTCGTACCCCTGCTGGCTGCCTACGACGTCACCCGTGTGGTCTCCTCGCCCGCCATCCGCTGCTTGCAGACGGTCGTGCCGTACGCCGAGACGACTGGCTGGGAGATCGAGACCCGGCGCAGGCTCGCCGAGGAGCACGCCACCACCAAAGGGATCGAGAAGGTCGTCGCCGAGCTGCTCGAGGACGACCAGGGCGCGGTGCTCTGCTCCCATCGTCCGGTGCTGCCGAAGATCTACGGCGCCCTCGGCCTGCGCGCGCGCCAGGTCGGGGACGAGCTCGATCCCGCCGAGATGCTCGTGGTCCACGTGCGCAAGAGCAAGATCGTCGCGGTCGAGCGCCACCGGATCGGCTAGATCCGTCGTCTGACAGCCCCTCGATGTAGCCCTCGTCACAGCATCTGCTGGGGTCGGCGAAGTAGGCAGACCCCATTCATCGTCCGTTCACCCATCGCAGGAAAATCGGACACCTCCTCTCGCCAAGATCCTGACTGTCCGTCTTTCTGAGACCTTCAGGAGCAACGAAGTGAAGAGCTTTTCCTTGCGCCGCGGCCTGGTGCCGTCGGTCGTGACCCTTGCGCTTGCCGCAACCCTCGCCGCTTGTGGCTCCGACGACGACGACGGCGGTGACGACACCGAAGCCGCCACAGCGTCCGTCGACTGCCTGACGGTCGAGCAGGTGGTCGAGCTCTGGAAGCCGGGTTCGGAGATCACGAACTGGAGCCAGCTCGACGACAGCTTCCCTGACCAGGAGATCAACCTCTTCGGGCCGGGCACCGACTCGGGCACCTACGACTACATGGCCTCGGAGATCGTCGACCCCGACGCCGAGGAGCCCGCCACCCGCGACGACTACGAGGCGTCCGAGGACGACAACGTCCTGGTCGACGGCGTTGCCGGCACCGAGGGTGCGACCGGTTACTTCGGCTACACCTACTACGAGCAGAACAAGGACCGGCTCGCGGCCGTCAGCATCGACAGCGGCGACGGATGTGTCGCCCCGTCGGCCGAGACCGCCCAGGACGGCACCTACACGCCACTGGCCCGACCGCTGTTCATCTACGTGAACAAGGCCAACTACACCGACAACGAGGCTGTCCAGGAGTACGTGGACTTCTACATCAACAACCTCGCCGACATTGCCGAGGCCGGGCAGTTCGTCCCGCTCAGCGAGGAGCTGTACGCCGAGACCCAGAGCGCGCTCGAGGAGCTGGGTGGCTCCGGAGCCGAGGGCTCCTCGGGCGACGTCAAGGTCGATGGTTCCTCCACCGTCTACCCGATGAGCGTCCTCGCCCAGGAGGGACTGGCGGAGGTCAACCCCGACGTCAAGGTCACCGTCGGTGAAGCCGGAACGGGTGGCGGGTTCGAGCTCTTCTGCGCCGGCGAGACCGACGTCTCCGACGCGTCTCGTCCGATCGACGAAGAGGAGATCGCAGCGTGCGAGGCCGAGGGCGTCGAGTACGTGGAGCTCCAGGTTGCCACCGACGCGCTGACCATCGTGGTCAACCCGGATCTCTGAGGTACATCCCACCCTCATGAGTGACACGCTCCTCCCCGCAGGCCCGCCCGACCGGGCGGGCCTGCGGGCCCCAGTCGATCTGAGCCACAAGCTCCGCCCCGGCGAAGCCGTGATCAAGGCGGTGCTGCTCACCTGTGCCGTGCTGTCCGTCGCCATCACCATCGGCATCGTCGTCACCCTCATCCGGCCGGTGATCGACTTCTTCGACTGGCCGGGGATGGCCGCGGGCGATGACGGCAAGAGGGTCGCCTTCGGCGACTTCTTCGCAACCGAGGGCACCTACGCCGTGCTCCCGCTGATCGTCGGCACGCTGATGGTGACCGTGATCGCGCTGCTGGTCGCGGTGCCGCTGGGCCTCGGAGCCGCTGCCTATCTCTCGGAGTACGCCTCGCCGCGCGCCCGGAAGTGGCTGAAGCCCACGGTCGAGCTGCTCGCCGGTGTGCCCTCCGTGGTCTACGGGTTCTTCGCACTCAAGTTCGTCACGCCGACGCTGCTCCAGGACATCCTGGCACTCGAGGTCGGCTTCACGAACTCGCTGGCGGCTGGCCTGGTGCTCGGCGTGATGGTGATCCCGACCATCGCCTCGCTCTCTGAGGACGCCATGTCGGCCGTGCCGCACTCGATGCGGCAGGGATCGCTCGCGATGGGCGCCAACAGGATGCAGACGACACTCCGCGTGGTCTTCCCGGCCGCGCTCTCCGGCATCGCCGCTGCCGTCGTGCTCGGGATGTCCCGAGCCGTCGGAGAAACGATGATCGTCGCTCTCGCCGCCGGTGCGCAGAAGCGGTTCGACGTCGATCCCTTCAGCGGGCACCAGGCCATGACCGGCTACATCGCCCAGACCTTCGGCGGGGAGAACCCGGTGGGCTCGACGCCGTACAACATGGCGTTCGCCGTCGCCATGACCCTCTTCGTGATGACGCTGATCCTCAACATCGTGAGCATGATCTTCGTCCGTAGATTCAGGAACGTGTACTGATGAGCGCTGCATCCGCGACGGCCGCATCCGTCACCAATCTGGTCACGAGCGGCAGGAGCAAGGACCGCAACGTCGGCTCGCTCGTGTTCCTCGGCCTGCTGTGGTTCTCCCTGTTCTTCGGTGTCCTGGTGTTGGTCGCCCTCATCGTCGACACCGCGATCAAGGGAGCGCCGCGCTTCGACGCCGAGCTGCTCACGAACTACTCGTCGCTCTTCAAGCCCGAGGAGACCGGCTTCAAGGCCGGCATCGTCGGGAGCATCTGGTTGATGATCTGCACCGCGATCCTGGCGGTGCCGCTGGGGATCTCGGCCGCGCTCTACCTGGAGGAGTTCGCCGACACCAACCGCTGGTGGAACCGCCTGATCGAAGTCAACCTGCAGAATCTGGCCGCAGTCCCTTCGATCGTCTACGGTCTGCTCGCGCTCGCCGTGATGGCGGTCATCGGGTTCGATGACGAAGGTGTCGTGCTCGGCGGTGCCATCGCGCTCGCTCTTCTGATCCTTCCGGTCATCATCATCACGACTCGGGAGTCGGTCCGCGCCGTACCGCAGGACATCAGGCAGGGCTCGCTCGCATTGGGGGCGACGGTGTGGCAGACCACCTGGCGCCAGACCCTCCCGTCCGCCATTCCCGGCATCGCGACGGGGACGATCCTGGGACTCTCGCGGGCGATCGGCGAGGCGGCCCCACTGATCGTCGTCGGCTTCGGTGTCAATGTTCTGTTCACCCCCGAGCTCGGCCCCGAAGGTCTGACCAGCAGCGGCACGTCGCTGCCCAACCAGATCTACAATCTGTCCTCGCAGTCACGCGAGGAGTTCGTGACCGCGGCATCTGCAGCGATCATCGTGCTGCTGGTCATGATCCTCGGCATGAACGCGCTCGCCATCATCATCCGCAACAAGTTCCAGCGATCCTGGTAGGAGCCGGACATGTCAAACCACCCCGCAACGGCAACCACGACCCCCGAGGAGTCGAGGGGCATCTCGCTGTCTGTCGATGAGGAGGCCAAGCGCAGCGTCATCGGCGAGGTGCCCGCCGAGTCGATCATGGAGACGTTCCACCTCAACGTCTACTACGGCGACTTCCATGCGGTCCACGACGTCAACCTGACCTTCGGCAAGCACGAGATCACGGCCCTCATCGGGCCGTCGGGCTGCGGCAAGTCGACAGTGCTGCGCTGCCTGAACCGGATGAACGACCTGGTGGCCGGCGCCCGCGTGGAAGGCGCGATCAACTACCACGGCCAGAACATCTATGCGAAGGGCGTCGACCCGATCGCGGTACGGCAGCACATCGGCATGGTCTTTCAGAAGCCGAACCCGTTCCCCAAGTCCATTTACGACAACATCGCCTACGGCCCGCGGGTCATCGGCATGAAGGTCGACAACATGGACGACCTGGTCGAGGAGGCGCTCCGCGGGGCCGCGCTGTGGGACGAGGTCAAGGACAAGCTGAAGCAGTCGGCGTACGGCCTCTCCGGCGGTCAGCAGCAACGGCTCTGCATCGCCCGCACCATCGCCACGAAGCCGGACGTCATCCTCATGGACGAGCCGTGCTCGGCCCTGGACCCGATCGCGACCTCGAAGATCGAGGACCTCATGCTGCAGATGCGTGAGGACTACACGATCATCATCGTGACCCACAACATGCAGCAGGCGGCCCGGGTGTCGGACCGGACTGCGTTCTTCACCGCCAAGCCGGACGAGACGACCGGCAACCGCACCGGGTTGCTCGTCGAGTTCGACCGCACGAAGCGGCTCTTCTCCAATCCTGAGGACAAGCGCACCGAGGACTACATCTCGGGTCGCTTCGGCTGAGCGGCGGATGGGCGCACGTTCCGGGCGGCGCCTCTCCCGCAAAGCCGCCGGCCTGGTCGCCGAGGTCTCGTCACGGGAGCTGACCGTCCGCAGCTATCTGCACCGGTGGGCGGAAACCGCCGGTGCCCAGCTGCTGGTAGTGGACCCCGGCCAGGACGAGGGCGGTCTGACGGACGGCATGGCCGGCCGCGGGGTACACGTCACCTGGGTGCCGTCGACGATCGACGGCCTGGTCGAGTTCGGCCGGCTGGACCCGCACACCGTGGTGGTGTCACCGGAGGCCCCCGGGGTGCCCGCGGCGGAGTTCGTCACCGCGATCCGGCGGCACGGCTCGCCGTACGTCGTCGCGGCGCTCGACCACGACGACGCGGCCGAGATCGGCGGGTTGATGCTGGCCGGCGCCAGTGCAGTGGTGGCGCGTCCCTACTCGGCCGAGCACCTGTGGGAGCTGCTCAGCCACTCGCCACGGTCGCTCGAGAACCATGCCCGCCTGGTCGTCGGGCCGATCGACCTCGACGCCGCGGCCTACCGGGTGCTCATCGGCGGCGAACGGATCGCGGACCTGCCCCTCAAGGAGTTCGAGCTCCTGCGTGCACTGATGCTGCGCGCGCCCGGTGTCGTCACCGACGACGAGCTCCGGGACGCGCTGTGGGGCTCCGAAGGTGTCCGCCCGAGCGGCAACACCATCGCCATGCACGTCACCCGCTTGCGTCACCGCCTCGGCTCCGCCGCCGACGTACGCCGGATCCGCGGCCGCGGCTACTCCCTCACGGTGGAGCGCTCGACCGCGCACTAGCCTGGGCGACATGGCGGATCCCGAGCCGGACTACCGATTCACCCTGGCCAACGAGCGAACGTTCCTGGCCTGGATCCGCACGGCGTTGGGCCTGCTCGCCGCCGGAGTCGCGGTCGTGCAGCTGCTCCCCGACCTCGGCCCGAAGCCCCTGCGGCTAGCTGCCGGGCTGCTCCTCGCGTCCCTGGCGCTGATGCTGGCCGGCACCAGCCACCGACGGTGGCGCGACGTGGATCAGGCGATGCGGACGGGCGCCGCCATCTCGCGCCCCTGGCAGCCGTCGGTCACCGCCGTCGGAGTGAGTGTCACCGTGATCCTCGCGATGATCCTCATCTTCGCGGCTGACTGACGGGTCCAGCCCGGCTCAGAGTCGCGTGATCAGGTGCAGGATCCAGTAGGTCACGGCGGCGGCGGAGGCGGCCATGGGGAAGGTGAGGACCCAGGCGGTGAGGATCGTGCGGGCGACGCCCCATCGCACGGCGGAGAGGCGCTTGGTGGCGCCGACACCCATCACTGCCGAGGTGATCGTGTGGGTGGTCGAGATCGGCGCCTCGTAGACGTAGGCCGTCGTGTAGAGAACCGACGCGGCGACAGTCTCCGCGGCGAAGCCCTGCGGCGGGTCCAGGTGGATGATCCGGCGGCCGAGGGTGCGCATGATCCGCCAGCCGCCGGCCCAGGTGCCGAGGGAGATCGCGGCAGCGGCGGCGAAGATGACCCAGATCGGCAGCTCGCCGCCCTCGGACTCGGGCAGGACGTAGCCGCCGGTCACGAGCGCCAGGAAGATCACGCCCATCGTCTTCTGGGCGTCCTGGAGTCCGTGGCCGAGCGCCATCGCCGCGGCGGAGATCGTCTGAGAGATCCGGAAGCCGCGGTTGGCCTTGTGCGGGTTCGCCTTCCGGAAGATCCAGAACACGAGCAGCATCACGGCGAAGCCCGCGGCGAACGCGAAGAGCGGCGACAGGAACATCGGGATGACGACCTTCTCGACCACCGTGTCCCACGACACCGTGACGCCGCCGGCGATCGCCGCTCCGACCAGTCCTCCGATGAGAGCGTGCGAGGACGACGATGGCAGTCCGAAGTACCACGTGATCAGGTTCCAGGCGATGGCGCCGACCAGGCCGGCCATCACGATGATCAGGCCGTGGTTGTTCTGTGGGGGGGAGATCACGTCGCTGACCGTGTGTGCCACCTTCTGACCCAGGAACGCGCCGACGAAGTTCATGATCGCCGCGAGCGCGAGGGCGATCCGCGGCGTCAGGGCGCGCGTCGAAACTGACGTGGCGATCGCGTTGGCAGCGTCGTGGAAGCCGTTGGTGTAGTCGAAGACGAGCGCGACGACGACGACCGCGATCACGATCGCGAGGGTGACGGTCACGAGTGGGGAACCTCGGTCAGCTTTCCTTGACGGCGATCTGCTCGACGATGTTGGCGACCTTCTCGAAGGCATCGATCGCGCCCTCGAGGGATTCCTCTACGTCCTTGAGCTTGAGCACGTCGATGGTCTTGTACTCGCCGGAGAAGAGGTTGGCCAGCATCTTGCGGTGCACCTTGTCACCGGTGTTCTCGAGCCGGTTGATCTCGATCCAATAGTCCTCGAGCTCCTTCATCGACTGCAGCCGCGGCATCGCCTCGGCGGTGAGCTCCGCACAGCGCTGGAGGACGCTGACCTGCTCGGACAGCTCCGGAGGGAGGAAGGTGACCTCGTAGAGGAGGATCAGATCGACGGCCTCGTCCATCATGTCCATGACGTCGTCGAGGCCGGAGCCGAGCGCGTAGATGTCCTCGCGGTCGAACGGCGTCACGAACGTGCTGTTGACCTTCTTGACGATCTCGTGGGTCGTCTCGTCGGCGGCGTGCTCCGCGGCGCGCATGCGCTCGGCGACGTCGGCCCTGTCCGCCGAGTCCGACAGCATCTCGGCCAGCAGCTCGGCTCCGAGGACGAGGTGCTGTGCCGACTTGGTGAAGAGTTCGTAGAAGGAGGTATCGACCGGACGCAGACGCAGACGCACAGAAACTCCCGGTGAGACGGAGGCGAACGGCCTCATGCTAGGGGGTGAAGAACGCCTCCGCGCAACCGCGGTCCGCCCAACGGGCTGTGGCCTGCCGCACGTCGGCAGCGCGGGGCGTCCGCCAGGTCACAAGATCGACGACGTGCTCACCCGTGGCGGCGCTTCCGATGAGTCTCGATCAGGGCTTCTTGAAGCTGGACGGTGCCACGGTGGCGATCCCATTCGCCGTCGGGGCGGAGGACCCACGCATCGGTCTCGGGTGCGAACGCCTGGTCGAGCAGCGCACCGATCTCGGCCACACTGTCGGTCGTGGGCATGCGGACGAGCACCTCGACCCGGCGGTCCAGGTTGCGGTGCATCATGTCGGCGGAGCCGATCCACGCGACCGGGTCGCCACCGTTGCCGAACCAGAAGATCCGGCTGTGCTCGAGGAAGCGGCCGAGGATCGAGCGGACGGTGATGTTCTCCGACAGCCCAGGTACGCCGGGCCGCAGCGCACAGGTTCCGCGGATCAGCAGCTCGACCTGCACGCCCTCGCGCGAGGCCAGGTAGAGGGCGTCGATGACCTGCTCGTCCACCAACGAGTTGACCTTGAACCGGATCGCGGCCGGCCGCCCGGCCCGGTGGTGCGAGATCTCTGCCTGGATCTGCTCGATCAGCCCGGAACGCACCGAGTCGGGCGCGACCAGGAGCTCGTCGTACCGTGCCTTGCGGGACCACCCGCTCAGGTTGTTGAAGAGGTGCGCGACGTCGTCGCCGATCGCCTGGTTGGTGGTGAGAAGCCCGAGGTCCTCGTACATCCGGGCGGTCTTGCCGTTGTAGTTGCCGGTGCCGATGTGGGTGTAGCGGCGGATGCCGTCCGGTTCGTCGCGGACCACCATCGCCAGCTTGCAGTGGGTCTTGAGGCCGACCAGGCCGTAGACGACGTGGCAGCCGGCCTGCTCGAGCTTGCGTGCCCAGCGGATGTTGGCCTGCTCGTCGAAGCGCGCCTTGATCTCGACCAGCGCCAGGACCTGCTTGCCGGCGTCGGCAGCGTCGATGAGCGCGTCGATGATGGGGGAGTCGCCGGAGGTCCGGTAGACGGTCTGCTTGATGGCCAGCACGTGCGGGTCGGCCGCCGCCTGCTCGATGAACCGCTGGACCGAGGTGGCGAACGAGTCGTACGGGTGGTGCAGCAGTACGTCGTGCCGGCGGAGCGCCTTGAACACGTCGACGGGTGCGGCGGACTCGACCTCGGCGAGCAGGGGGTGGCTGCTCGGCACGAACGCGGGGTACTTCAGGTCCTCCCGGCCGAGGTCGGCGATGCTGTGCAGCCCGCGCAGGTCGAGCGGGCCGGGGAGCCGGACCACCTCCGCCATGTGGATGTCGAGCTCGGACACCAGCAGCTCGAGCACCGACGGCGCGATGGACTCCTCCACCTCGAGCCGCACCGGCGGACCGAACTTGCGGCGCAGCAGCTCCTTCTCCAGCGCTGCCAGGAGGTTCTCGGCGTCGTCCTCCTCGACCTCGACGTCCTCGTTGCGGGTGACCCGGAACGTGTGCGCCTCCAGCACCTCCATGCCCGGGAACAGCCGCGCGAGGTGAGCACCGATGACGTCCTCGAGGGGCACGAACCGGTCGTTGCCGAGCGGCACGAACCGGTCGAAGTTCGACGGCACCTTCACCCGTGCGAAGTGCTGCTTGTCGGTGCGCGGGTTCCGCACGACGACCGCCAGGTTGAGGGACAGGCCCGAGATGTAGGGGAACGGATGTGCCGGGTCGACGGCCAGTGGCGTCAGCACCGGGAAGACCCGCTCCTTGAAGAGCCGCTTGCAGGCACGCTGCTCGTCGCGGTCGAGGTCGGCCCAGCGGATCAGCTCGATGCCTTCGGCCGTCAGCGCCGGTGCGACCTGGTCTCGAAACACCTCCGCGTGCCGCTGGGAGAGCGCGCTGGCCTGCTCCCAGATCATCTCGAGGATCTCGCGCGGCATCTTCCCCGACAGGGCGCGGACGGCGAGACCGGTCGCGATCCGGCGCTTCAGGCCGGCCACCCGCACCATGAAGAACTCGTCGAGGTTGCTGGCGAAGATCGCCAGGAAGCGAGCCCGCTCGAGGAGCGGCAGGTCGGGGTCCTCGGCGAGCTCGAGGACCCGCTGGTTGAAGCGGAGCCACGAGAGCTCCCGGTCGAGGAACCGGTCGGGTTCGTCGGAGATCGCGTCGAGGTCGGCCTGCTCCGGGACGTACGAGAGCGCACCGACGTCGACAGCGCCCGCACCGTTCTGCGGCGCGGTCTCAGCCGTGTGCGGGACGAGCTCCTGGGCCATGGAAATGAGTGTGTCACCACCGGGTGAACGGATGGTGTCGTCCGCCAGGTGGAGCTCGTCTAGGGTCGCTCCTCGTGAAGATCCGCGACGCCGTCGAGGCGAAGGCACTCAAGACGGCGATGTCCGCGCCCGCTCGAATCCGTCGCGTGATCGCAGGCCGGCCGGTGATGCTCGACGGACAGACCCTGGCTCCCGACCTCCAGGTGATGCTGCGGTTGCAGGCGATCGCCCGCCCGCGCGACGAGGAGGTCCCGATCGCCACGATGCGCACGAACATGGTCAAGGAGACGGCACTGGTCGGCGGCGTCCAGGCCATCGGCGAGGTGCGGGACCTGACGGTCGCCGGCCGGCCGGCTCGGCACTTCCTCCCGACGGCGCCCGCATCCCCGGACCCCGGTCCACTGCTGGTGTTCTTGCACGGCGGCGGCTTCATCGAGGGCGACCTCGACACCCACGACGCCGCGTGCCGAGTGCTCGCCGAGCGATCCGGGGTGCCGGTCCTGGCGCTGACCTACCGGCGGGGTCCGGAGCACGTCTTCCCGGCCGCTCACGACGACGCCGACGAGGGCTACCGCTGGGTCGTCGACCACGCGGCCGAGCTCGGCGCCGACCCGAAGCGGATAGCGGTCGGCGGTGACTCGGCGGGCGGCAACCTGGCGGCATCGGTCGCGCTGGCAGCGGCGCGCGACGGCGTACCCCTCGCCTGGCAGCTGCTCATCTACCCGTGCATGGACGCCGAGCGCGACACGCAGAGCCTTCGCCTGTTCGGAGAGGGCTTCTACCTGACGACACAGTTCATGGACCGCGCCGACGAGAGCTATCTCCCGCTGCCGGAGCACCGTCGGGATCCGCGGATGTCGACGGTCCGTGCCAACGTCCCGCCCGGCCTGGCACCGGCGTACATCGTCACGGCCGGGTTCGACCCGCTCCGCGACGAGGCCGAGAGCTACGCCCGCAAGCTGGCCGACGCGGGTGTGAGCGTCGAGCTCCAACGGTGCACCGACCAGATCCACGGGTTCCTCAACATCGTGGGAGTCGGTAGCACGTCGCGGCACGCGGTCGAGGGGATCGCCGACAAGCTGCGTGCCGCGCTGACCTGATCCCGCGCCGCCTACAGGTCCGGTCGGTGCTCGCGCAGCCGGCGGACGAACTCGTCGGCGTTGACCATCCGCGCGTCGACCACGAAGTCGTCCATGCCCTTGCGGTGGAAGTAGACCTGCCACGAGGGGTCGCCGGGCTGCCCGACCATGTCGATGCTGGTGCTGGCCTGGCGGAGGTCGAAGCGGTACGACGTCTCGCCCTTCTTGATGTACACGACGCCGTTGGACACGGTGATCTCGCTCGCCCGGAGGCGGGTCCGGTGAGAGGCGTACGCGAGGCCGAGGGCGGTCACGACCATCGCGTACCCGAACGTGGTGTCGAGGTTGTCGTTGACGAAGGCCAGCAGCGCGACGGTCCCGGCGACCACCGCGGTGGCTGCCAGGATCACCGACAGGACCCGTGGATCGCTGCCGTCCCTCGCCAGCCCGCTCTCACGGCCGTCGAGGATGGAGATCGGCGACTCGGCGATGGACTCGAGCTCGGCGATCCGGGCGTTCGCGGCGGCGAGCTGGGCGGTCAGGTCGGCCACCTGCTGCTCCTGCTCGGCACAACGTGCCGCCAGAGCGTCGATCTCCGCCTGCAACGACTCCATCCGCGACTCGTCTAGAGGTCCGGACGCCATTGACGCAACGCCTCGACGAAGGTGCGGGGGTCCACGGCCTTGCTGTCGATCTCGACCGGCGACATGCTGCGCCGCAGGATCCGGATCTGCCAGTTGCGCTGGCCGGGCTGGCCGATCTGCTCGATCTGGGTGCTCGGGCTGGTGAGGTCGAACGTGCTGGCGTAGTCGCCGATCACGACCTTGAGCAAGCCGCGATCGTCGATGTGCACGGCGCGGGTGCTGCCGATCGCCCGGAGGGCGTAGAGGAGCAGCACAGCGGTGGCCACGCTCAGGGAGGCGCTCAGCTGGATGTCGTCGCGCAGCGTGCCTTCGATGGCGTACTTGCCGACCGCGACGGCACACGCGAGCGCGGCCATGATCGCGAGGACCGGCATCACGCCGCTCCCGCGCTTGGAGTGGTACGCCTGGTGCTTCCCGGTCGTCACCAGGGCGGGCTCGGGCTCCGGCTCCTGCGCTGGCGCGGGCTCGGGTTCGGGCTCCTCATCGGCCGGAGCGACGACGTCCACCTCGTCCTCGTCGGCGGCGAGGTCCTCGTCGAAGTCGTCGAGCTCGTCCTCGACCGTTTCGTCCTCGACCGGCTCGTCCTCGACCGGCTCTGCCGCCGTGACCTCGTCGACCACCTCGACCTCGTCGACCTCGTCGACCGGCGGCACGGCGAAGACGGGACTGGTCAGCGGGTCGAAGTCCTCGTCGGCAGCGGGCTCCGCGACGGCCGCGGCGGGTTCCTCTGTCTCGTCGACCGCGGCGGGCTCCTGGTCGGGAGCGTCGCTGGGCGTCGGGTACGGCCTGGCCCCGGGCCAGGATCCCGACCAGCGGTCGAGGAGCTCCTCCGGCTCAGCGGCCTGGGTCGCGGCGTCTGCGGTGGACTCGGCCTCCGGCGCGGTCTCGGCGGTCTCGTCTGCTGCTACCGCGCCGCCGGCGGTGCCATCGCCTGCCTTGAGCGCGACCCAACGGTCGAACAGCGTCTTCGGCGGCCCCGTCTCGTCGACGGTGTCCTCGGCGACGGGTTCTTCGGCGTCCCCGGCGACCTCGTCCCGACGGCGAGCGCCGGCGGGCGGCTCGACCGGAGCCGTCAGCGCCGTCCACTTGTCGAGCAGGCTCTCGGGCTCCGAGGGTCCGGTGGGTCCGGCGGCGACCCCGTCGATGGTCGCGCCGGCAGCCGCCGTTGCCGGCTGGGAGGGCTCCCAGCCCTCCGACTCCTTGATGGCGGCCCACCGGTCGAGGAGGCTCGCCGCGGGCGTGTCGGCCGACGCAGCGGCCGCGGCTTCGGCGGCCTGTTCCTCGGCGGCAGCGGCGGCGGCTGCGTCGGCGGCAGCCTGCTCCTCCGCTTCCGCGGCCGCGGAAGCGGCAGCTTCGGCGGCGGCCTGTTCATCGGCGGCGGCAGCGGCGGCTGCTTCGACAGCAGCGCGCTCCTCAGCGGCGGCCGTCGCGGCGGCAAGGGCCGCCTGGGCCGCGGCCCGCTCCTCGGCGGCGGCAGCAGCCGCAACGGACGCTTCGGCGGCCGCAGCCGCCTGCTCGTCGACCGCCCGTCGCGCCTCCGCGGCGATGCGCATCTGCTCCTCGGCGTGGGCCTGGGCCTCGGCGGCGGATGCCTCGATCGCGGCGGCCTGCGCGCGCGCCTCCTGGATCTCGAGGGTGAGCGCCGCTGCCCGGGTCTCGGCGTCCGCCCTGGCCCGGGCCTGCTCCGCCGCAACCTGCTCGGCGTCGGCCCTGGCCTGCGCCTGCTCGGCCGCGACCTGCTCCGCCGCGGCCCTCGCCTGAGCATGCTCGAGCGCCTGCTGCTCGGCACGCAACAGGTCGGCCTGGACGCTCGCGAGCGCGGTCTGCTGGGCGACCGCCGAGCGTTCGAGCTCGGCCAGAGCCTCGCGGGCGCGGTTCTCGGCGTCCATCCGGGCGCGGCTCGCGTCCTCGGCGAGCCGCTCGGCCTCGGCGAGGGCCATCGTGACAGCCATCTTCTCGTCGGCGAGCGACGCCGCGGACTGGTGAGCCGCGGCCGCGGCCGCCTGGGCCTCGCGGGCCAGCTCGACCTGCTCGCGGGCGGCCTCCTCGGCGAGCCGGCGGGCCTCGTGTGCCTCGGCTGCGGCGCGGGCCTGCTGCGCTGCTGACTCGTCGGCCGCGAGCCGGGCCGAGACCTGGGCCTCGGCACGGGCGGAAGCATCCTGGGCGCGGACCTCGGCGGCCTCGGCGGTCTCCAGCGCGATCCGTGCCAGGTCGGCCTGCTCACGGGCAGCTTCCTCGGCCGCCTGGCGGGCCACGTGCGCTTCGCGGGCGAGCTGGGCGTGCTCGGCAGCGGCGGCCTCGGCCGCTGCCCGCTGATCGACCGCCTCACGTGCGAGTGCGCCGTGCTCGGCGGTGCTGGACGCGGCCTCCTCGGCAAGCTGCCGGGCCCGCAGCTCCGCGGCCTCGGCGGCCTGGAACGCCTGTTCAGCCAGGGCCGCCTGCTGGCGGGCGGACTCCTCGGCCGCCGCCCGCGCGACCGCGATCTCGGCCGAGCTGCGCTCGGCCGCCTCCCGCTCCTCGAGGATCCGGCGGGCGAACTCGGCGTGCTCGGCAGCGGCGGCCGCTGCTGCCTCCGCCACGGCGCGGGCGCGTTCCTCGGCAGCGGCGCGCTCCTCGTGGGCGCGACGGGCGAAGTTGGCGAACTCCTCGGCGGCGGTCTCGGCCTCCTGCCGTGCGGTGGCCGCCTGCGCAGCGAGCTGTGCCTGCTCGCGGGCGAACGCCTCCGCCTCGAGCCGCTCGTTGTGGGCCGCCGCGGCGCGCTCCGCCTGCTCCTGAGCGTTGCGCTCGGCTGCCTCCCGCTTCTCGGACTCGGCTCCGGCGAGCTCGGCCCGCTCGCGCGCCGCTGCCTCGGCCTCCTCGCGCGCGGCCGCAGCATGGCGGGCGATCTCCTCCGCCTCGGCGCGCGCCTCGCTCGCCTGCGCGGCGAGTGCGGCCTGCTCCTGGGCGAGCCGGTCCGCCTCCTCGCGGGCCCTCGCGGCGCGCTGGGCGGCCTCCTCCGCCGCGATCCGCTCCGCTGCCTGCTCGGCCGCGGCCATCTCGGCGTCGCGGCGCAGCTGGGCGGCGAGGGCCGCGACCGCCTCCGTGTGGGCGGCGTCGACCGGCGCTTGCTCCTCGGCGAGCGTTGCCTGGCCGTCCCCCGAGACACGCGGCACCACGACGTCGCCGCGGCGGCGGGGCCAGAGCTTGCGCTGCGGGGGAGCGTCGGGGAGCGGCTCGGCGAACCCGATGTCGAGCGCGTCGGCGATGACCTTCCGCGCCGCGTCGACGTCGGGTGTGAACGGTGCCTCGGCCTCGGCGGTCGGCCGATCGGTCGCAGGCCGGGCGACGGCGGCCTCGGGCGTCGGGACATCGCGGTCGGGCGCGGGGGACGGCGTGCGGCCCCGGGCGGTCCGGGTGGCCGTCGGCGCCGGCTCCACGAGCCCGCCCCAGTCGACGTCGTCGTCACCCTCGGGCGCGAACTCGTCGTACTCCTGGGGCTCCGCCCGCGGACGACTGGAGACGCGTCCGGCGATGCCCACCGACTCCTCGTCGAGCTCCCCCTCGAGGGGGTCGGTCGACGCGTGCGCGCCGTCGCTGGCGGGGAGCTCGTCCTCGTCGGTGCTGTCCGCGGCCGCGGCACTGCGTCGGATGAACTCCTCGACGTCCTCGGCATCCAGCTCAGCGACCTCGGGCTCGTCGTCGTCGCGTCTCCGCCAGGGCAGCCTCCGGCCGCGCCCGCGGCGGGCGCTCTCGAGCTCGCGCTCGTCGTCCGGCGCAAGCCCGTCGTCGGAGACGGAACTCATAGGGGCCGATGCTATCCGGACGAAGGGGTTTCGTGTCGCAGTGGCGAGCCTTGGGACGGCCGCTGGAACTGCACATGGGTGTCGGTCGGCGCGTGGGTGAAACCGAGCCCGGAGTAGAGCCGCAGCGCCGGCGTGTTGTCGGACTCGACGTAGAGGTGCACCTCGGAGACGCCACGGTCGGCGAGGTGGCGGAGGCCGGCCACGGTGAGCACCCGGCCCAGTCCGCGGCCGTGCGCCTCAGGAGAGACCCCGATGACGTAGACCTCCCCGTGGTCCGCGTCGTGCCGCTTGGTCCAGTGGAACCCGAGCAGCTCACCGTCGGGTCCGAACGCGAGCAGCAGCCCCGCCGGGTCGAACCACGGCTCGGCCATCCGCTCGGCGAGGTCGGCCGCCGACATCCCACCCTGCTCGGGGTGGGCTGCGAACGCAGCGGCGTTGACGGCGAGCACCGCCTCGGCGTCGGTCGCGACCCCGAAGTCGCGGATCGTGACCCCGGCCGGCGGCGCCTCCGGCGGCAGGGGTATGGCGGACGGCCGCCGCATCACCCACAGCTCACGGGCCGGGACGAACCCGAGCCGCTCGGCGATCGCCCGGGCCGCCGGATGGTCGCCGTGCGACCACGCGGTCAGCTCGCCGGGCTCGGCTGCCGCCAGCGCCGCCAGTCGGCCGCCTCGTCCCTGCCCGCGGCCGGCCGGCGCGACGGCCAGGTCGAGAGCGCGCTGGTGCCGTAGCGCGAACGCCCCGTCCTCGACCCAGGCAGAGGTGTCCGCGAGCCCGTGGTGCTTGAGCCGTAGGTGCACCGACTCGTCGACCGGGTCGTGCCCGTCGACCGCCAGGCAGGCGCGTCGTACCTCGACGATGGCCGCGAGCGGGTCCGGGACGGTCACCTCAGCGACCCTAGACGAGACGAGGACACGCAGCGGACGTGCCGGGACAGGGCAGGGTCAGGCGTCGACGCTGGCGGTGTCGGCCCGGTCGGCGGTGGCCCGGTCGCTCTGGTTGTCCTTCTGGCCGTCCTTGGTCGGCAGCACGAAGCGGTAGCCGACGTTGCGGACGGTGCCGATGAGGGTCTCGTTCTCGGGACCGAGCTTGGCCCGGAGCCGCCGTACGTGGACGTCGACGGTGCGGGTGCCGCCGAAGTAGTCGTAGCCCCACACCTCCTGGAGCAGCTGCTGGCGGGAGAACACGCGACCGGGGTGCTGCGCCAGGAACTTGAGCAGCTCGAACTCCTTGAACGTCAGGTCGAGCACCCGGCCGCCCACCTTGGCCGTGTAGGTCGCGTCATCGACCACGACCTCACCGGACCGGATGACGTGGGCCTCGGGGTCGGCGGCCTCGCGCGCGGCTGCGAGCCGGCCGATCGCGAGCTTGATCCGCGCCTCGAGCTCGGCAGGGCCGCAGGTGTGGAGGACGACGTCGTCCATGCCCCAGTCGTGGGACACGACGGCGAGTCCGCCCTCGGTGGCCACCAGGATCACCGGCACGTCGGTGCCGGTGGTGCGGATGAGCCGGCACAGGTCACGGGACCCGGCCAGGTCCTGGCGACCGTCGACGAGCACCAGGTCGGACTCGGGCGCCTCGAGCAGAGCGCTGCCCTCGGCAGGCAGGATCTTGACCTGGTGGCCGAGGAGCGCGAGGCCGGGCAGCACCTCGGCCGAGGGCTGCAAGGCGCTGGTCAGAAGGAGAAGAGTGCTCATGCCGGGGTCTCCTGGCTGGCACGGAGTGCCGTAGAGAGACCGAAACGCAACACTGAGCCTCGGCCGGTTTTCTTGTGGGGGACGATACAGAAACCACGGCGTCACGCGGAAGGGAAGCGACGGTGAGTGAGACGCAGGTCATCCGGGTGCGGTACTGGGCGGCAGCACGATCGGCCGCCGGCACCGCCGAGGACGCCGTGTCCGTATCGGGACCGGTGACGTTGGCCGACCTGACCTCCGACGTCGTACGACGCCACCCCGCCTCCCGGTTCGCCGACGTGATCGCGGTCTGCTCGGTGCTGGTCGGCGACCAGCCGGTCGGGAGCCGCGATCCCGCGGTGGTCGTCGTGCCGCCGGGCTCGACGGTCGAGTTCCTGCCGCCGTTCGCGGGTGGCTGACCGGCCGGCTCCGCGAAGTATCCGCCGCACCGCCTGACGGTCGGTTAGGTTGTGCCGTCGAGCAGCGGGAAGTGGTTCACGCGCGAGAGAGGACGCACGGATCGTGCAGCGTTTGGTGAAGCGGATCGGACTGCGGCTGTGGGCGTTCCGCGCGTGGTTGCAGCAGCTGGTCGGCACCGTCCGGCTGTGCGGCGCGGCGGCCCGGGGGCGCGTCGACGAGCTGTGGATCGGCGACTCGCACGCCGTTCTCCTCAACGCCCCCTCGTTCGCGTTCGACCGCCTCGGACGGATCGGTGCCAACCGGTTCGTGTGGCACCTCGGTCCGCGACTGATGTTCTCGATCGCCCGGGGTGGGTGGCCGACCTCCGTTCGCGTGGTGACGGCGGTCCTCGGCCGGCTGCCGAACCCCCCTGGCGTCCTGACGTTCAGCTTCGGGGAGATCGACGTGCGGTGCCACCTGGCGAACCGGCTGGTCGACGGGAGGCTCGACACCGGGTTCGTCGCGACCTACGTCGACCGGATCGACGAGCTCCGCAAGCGCGCCGGCGCGGAGACCGCAGTCGTCGTCACGCCGGTCCCGCCGAGCGTGGACGTCACCGATCACGTCGCCTTCCCGGTGGTCGGCACGATCGAGGAGCGGCTGGTCGCGCACCGCGCGATCTGCGACGCCCTCCACCAGGAGGTCACCGCAGCCCGGCCCGGGATGCGCGTCACCGACCTGACCGCTCAACTCGCCGGCACCGACGGTCAGCTGCGCAGCGACCTCACCGACGACGGCTGCCACACCAACGACGCCGGCCGTGAGGCCGTGCGACGGGCGCTCAACCCAAGTCGCGCTTGACCTGGTCGTAGACCCACGCGTAGGTCCGGGCAAGGCCGTCGGCCAGGCTGATCGACGGCTCCCAGCCGAAGACCTCGTTGATCACCGTGTTGTCGGAGTTGCGGCCGCGCACGCCCTGGGGTGCGTCGAGCTTGTAGTTGCGCTCGCACCTGATGCCCGCGATGCCCTCGACGATGTCGACGAGCTGGTTGATCGAGACCAGCTCGGAGCTGCCGAGGTTGATCGGCTCGAGGTGGTCGGAGGCGAGGATCATCTGGGAGCCGCGCAGGCAGTCGTCGATGTACATGAAGCTGCGGGTCTGCTCGCCGTCGCCCCAGATCTCGATGCTGTGGTCGCCGGTGAGGGCAGCCGTGGCGATCTTGCGGCACACCGCGGCCGGCGCCTTCTCGCGGCCACCGGTCCACGTGCCCTCCGGGCCGTAGACGTTGTGGTAGCGGGCCACGCGGGTCTCGAGCCCGAAGTCCTCGCGGAAGTGCCGACACATCCGCTCGGTGAACAGCTTCTCCCAGCCGTACCCGTCCTCGGGCATGGCGGGGTAGGCGTCCGCCTCGCTGAGCGCGGTGACGTCCGTGTCGGTCTGCTTGTCGGCGGCGTAGACGCACGCGGACGAGGAGTAGAAGAACCGCTCGACGTCGTGCTCCTGCGCGGCCTGCAGCATGTGGGTGCTGGTCAGCACCGAGAGCATGCAGAGGGCCTTGTTGTTCTCGATGAAGCCCATGCCGCCCATGTCGGCCGCGAGCATGTAGACCTCGCCCGCGCCCTCGGTCGCCGCGAAGGCGTTCTCGCGCAGCGACAGGTCGCTCTGGACGTTGTCGGCGTCGGGGTGCACCTGGTACCACTCGGCGCTCGGCTTGACGTCCACCGAGCGGACGGACTTGCCCTGCGCCAGCAGGTTGGCCACCAGGTGGCCGCCGATGAACCCGCCACCACCGGCTACGACAACGTCGACAGATCGACTAGACATCTAGATAAACCCACTCTCATCGTCCGGCCCCCAAGAATCGGGCCCAACTCTGTCATCTGGCTCTGGCCGATGTGACAAAACGACACATTGTGAGTCCCGCTCGGACCGTGTCACTAGGCTGCCGCCCGTGCGCGACCAGCCGGGGCCGACCGTCCTCATCACCGGAGTGACCGGCCAGGACGGGATCTACCTGGCCCGCCTCCTCCGGCGCCGCGGCGCCCGTGTGGTCGGTGTCGCGCCGGCGGGAGCGGCGCTCCCCGAACTCTGCTCCGCCTACCTCGCCGACGTGGAGCTGGCGACGCTGGACATCTGTGATCGCGAGGGGGTGCGCAGCCTGGTCACCGCCACCCGGCCGGACGAGGTCTACAACCTCGCTGCCGTGAGCTCGGTGGCGCGCAGCTGGGACGAGCCGGAGATCACCCGAGCGGTCAACCACGAAGCGGTCGAGACCCTGGTGGACGCGCTGGTCTCGCTGCGCGCCGACACCGGACACGAGTCGAGGTTCTTCCAGGCGTCGTCGGCCGAGGTCCTGGGCTCGGCCGCGCACAGCCCCTATGCGCGGGCCAAGGCCGCGGCCGAGGACGTGGTCCGGGAGGCGCGGGAGCGGAAGGGCCTCCACGCGAGCTCGGCACGCCTCTACAACCACGAGAGCCCGTTGCGGACGACGGCGTTCGTCACCGGCAAGATCACCAGGGCGGTCGCGGAGATCGCGGCCGGCGTGCGCTCCGAGCTGCGGCTCGGCAACCTCGACGTCAGCCGCGACTGGGGCTTCGCCGGCGACTACGTCGAGGCCATGCACCGGATGGTCGCGGCGGACGAGCCCCAGGACCTGCCCATCGGCACCGGCCGGGCGCACCGGCTCGCCGACCTGCTCGCCACCGCGTTCGAGGCAGCCGGTGTCGACGACCCGGCGCGCTTCGTCGTCTCCGACCCCGACCTGCTCCGTCCGGCCGACACCGCCGTCCTCGTGGCCGACCCGGAGCCCGCGGCTGCCGCGCTCGGCTGGCGGGCGACGACGACGTTCGCGGACCTGGTGCGCCACATGGTCGCGGTCGACCGCGAGCGCGTCCGCACCGGCGTCGACCACGACGCGAGGTACCTGGAGGCGTCAGCCCTCCAGGAGTGACGCACGCACGACGCCCGCCGTGCGGCGCCAGGAGAAGCCGTCGGTGAACCGGCGGCCGGCATCGAGCTGCTCCGGGGTGTGCTGCAGCGCCGTGGTGACCGCCGCCGCGAGGTCCGCGGGCGCGGTCGACCGGGCGACGGCAGCATGTCCACCGGTGACCTCCGCCAGCGCCGGGTCGTCGGACACGACGACCGGGATGCCGAGTCGCATCGCCTCGATGGCGGGGAGGCCGAACCCCTCGAAGTCGGACGGGAAGATCACCAGCCCGGCGCCGGCGAAGCACTCCTGGAATGCGGCGTCGTCGAGCCACGGCATCAGCTCGACCCGGTCGGCCACGCCGAGCGCGGCCACCCGCTCACGGGCGGCGGCGCGGTCGGCCGACCCCATGCCCACAAGGCGGAGCCGCCAGGCTCGCCCTGAGCCTGGAGAAGGGTCGGCGGTCCGGCAGTACTGCGCCCACCCCTCGATCACGGCGTCGACGTTCTTGTTCGCGAAGTGCCCGAATGCCAGTGCGTACGGCGCCTCCTGGACCGTCGCGACCGTCGGCCAGTCATCGACGTGGTCCGCGCCCAGCTGTGCGGCGACTCCGAGCCGCGCGAGCCGTGGGTGACGGTCCCGGAGGTCGGTCAGGGTGCGCTCGGAGATCGTGTAGATGCCGTCGGACCGGCTCATCGTCCAGCCCCACGACAACCGGCGCGAGAGCCGGGTACGCCACGAGAACTGGTGCGGTCGCAGCTCGTGCCGCAAGTCGTAGAGGATGAGTCCGCGCCGGGCCCCGTACCCCGCCAGGCCGGTGGCCGGCACCGCCGACAGGACGGCGTCCGGCCGCAGCGCACGGGCCGCGCGTCGTACGCCCCAGGAGCGCAGCCACGCCGCGCCGACCGGGCCGACGGCGGGGGAGCGCACCGTGACGACGTCGTAGGGGTCGGGCACGGCGAACGCCGGGCCGGCCCCGTCGGCAAGGACCGTCACCCGGTCGTCGGGGGCCGCCTCCCGCCACCCGCGGAGCAGGTGCTCGATCACGATCGCGGCGCTGCCGGGACGGACGGCGACCGCGTCCACGACCAGGTGCATGCGGGCGGACCCTCCTTTGTTGCGGACTCGAAGCGCGTGCACCTTATCCGCCGTATACGGTGACCCGCGTGACGAAGCGCGCGCTGATCACCGGGATCACCGGCCAGGACGGCTCCTACCTCGCCGAGCTCCTGCTCGGCAAGGGCTACGAGGTGCACGGACTGGTGCGGCGCGCGTCGACGCTCAACCGCAGCCGGATCGACCACCTCCACGAGGAGTCGATGCTCCACCTCCACTACGGCGACCTGACCGACGGCGTCAGCCTGGTCAACCTGATCCGCGAGATCACGCCGCACGAGGTCTACAACCTGGGTGCGCAGAGCCACGTGAAGGTCTCGTTCGAGATGCCGGAGTACACCGCCTCGACCGACGCGACCGGCACCCTGCGGCTGCTCGAGGCGATCCGCGCGGCGAAGATCGACTGCCGCTTCTACCAGGCCTCGACGTCGGAGATGTTCGGCGGGACGCCGCCGCCCCAGCACGAGAACACGACCTTCTACCCGCGTTCGCCGTACGGTGCGGCCAAGCTCTACGCGCACTGGGTGACGGTCAACTACCGCGAGGCCTACGACCTCTTCGCCGTCTCCGGCATCCTCTTCAACCACGAGTCGCCGCGGCGCGGTGAGAGCTTCGTGACGCGCAAGATCACCCTGGGTGTGGCGGCGATCAAGCTCGGCGTCACCGACCACCTGACCCTCGGCAACCTCGACGCGGTCCGCGACTGGGGCTATGCCAAGGAGTACGTCGAGGGCATGTGGCGGATGCTGCAGCACGACCAGCCGCAGGACTACGTGCTCGCGACCGGGATCGGCACCACCGTGCGGGAGTTCCTCGACTACGCGTTCTCGCACGCCGGACTGGACTGGCAGGACCACGTCCGCCACAACCAGGCCTACGAGCGACCCACCGAGGTCGACGCCCTGGTCGGCGACGCCAGCAAGGCCCGCGAGGTGCTCGGCTGGAAGCCGGAGACCGAGGCCGAGGGACTCGCCCGGCTCATGGTCGACGCCGACATCGAGCAGATGAGTCGACTCCTCGGGAGGTGACGACCATGGACAGTCGGGTGGTCACCGCCGTACTGGTGCTGCTGGCGGGTGCGCTCGCGGCCGGCGCGACCCTCGGCCTCCGGTATGCGGCCCTCGGGCTGGCCGTCGCCGTCATGGCGTTCCTGTTCGCGATCCTGGGCAGGGAGCGCACGGCGGTCCTCGTGCTCGGCGGGGCCTTCGCGACCGCGCCGATGTATCGCGGGATCATCGACACCCAGGGCGCCAACCCCACCGACCTGCTGGTCCTCCTCGGTGTGCTGCTCCTCCTGCCCTCGGTCCTCACGCACGAGCTCCGGGTGCCGATGCTCTACCTGGTCGGCCTCGGTGCCCTCGCGGTCTTCGGTCTGCGGAGCGCCGTCGTGAACGTGGAGCCGATCGGGGCCCTGCTCTTCATGGCCGTCCTGATCTTCTACCTCGGGTTCTTCCCGATCTTCATCGCGTGGTGGCAGCCGGCCCGCGCCACGATCGACTTCCTGCTCTGGTGCTACCTGGCCGGTCAGACGGCGAGTCTCCTCAAGGCGCTGGCCGAGGGCCCGCTCGTCAACGACCGCTACGACGGTCTCGCCCACCACGCCAACGCGTTCGGCATGGGCGGCGTGGTCGCGGTGGCGATCATCCTCTATCTCCTGCCGCACTACCGGGACTGGCGGGTGCGCGCGGTGCTGGTCGTCATCGCTCTGGGCGGCATCGCTGCGGTGATCATGAGCGGCAGCCGTGCGGCGACCGTCGTCGTGGCCGCGATCATCCTGCTGGTGCCGGTCGTCGAGCGGTCCGCGCTCGCGGCGGTCGGCCTCGCCGTGGCCGCCTGCGTCAGCGTCGCCTTCCTGCCGTACGCCGTGAGTGCCACCGGCGAGGGCAGCTCGCTGACCCGTCTGGTCGGCGACGCGACAGCGCGCAGCGCTGACAGTGAACGGTCCGAGGGCCTCGACTACGGCCTCGAGCGCTTCGCGCAGAACCCGCTCTTCGGCACGGGCTTCGACGCCAACGTGGGCCTGGTCCACAACCTCTTCCTCGAGGTCGCGGTGGGCGTCGGGGTGTTCGGCCTGGTCGCCTACCTCGCCGTCCTGTTCGTGTTCGCGCGTCCCGTGCTCGGCACCCATCCGCTGCGCCGGCTCTCCTACATCGCGTGGGTCCTCATCGTCATCGGCCCGGCGGTGCCGGGCCTCACCGACCGCACCATCGTGGTGCCGATGGCGCTGGCGATCCTCCCGGCAGTGACGGTGGCGCGCCAACGACGGGCCAGTCCGACGACAGGCGGCGACCCCGTCGCAACGAGAAAGGAAGTGCCCGGTGCTGAGCTTGATGCTCGCTGACATGCGTGTGCACGTCGACCCTCGGCAGCCGAAGCTGAGCTACTGGGCCAAGGTGATCGGCAAGGCGCTCGCCTCCCCGGCCGTGCAGGTCGTGGTCATGTACCGGATCAGCCACGTGCTCTACCGGAACCGGCTGACGCGGCCGTTCTCGTTCCTCCTGCGCAGCGCGGCCGTCGTGTGGGGCGGCACCGAGATCCACCCCGCCGCCGAGATCGGGCCCGGCCTGTGTCTCGTCCACAGCCAGAAGATCCTCATCGCCGAGGGAGTCCGGATCGGTCGGAACGCCCGGATCAGCCATGGCGTCAGCATCGGCGGCGACACCGGCCGCGGCGGCCCACTCTCCATGGCGGGCTGGCCGACCATCGGCAACAACGTCACGATCGCGCTGGACAGCATCGTCCTGGGGGCACTCACGATCGGCGACGAAGCGTTCATCGGTGCCCAGTCGTTCGTCGTGAAGGATGTCCCGCCGCGCTGCGTCGCCATGGGCTCACCCGCGCGAGTCGTGCGGAAGCTGACCGAGGAGGAGCTCGACCTGATCGCCCAGAGCGACCTGACCCGGCCTGGCGACTGAAGGACGACCTCCCATGACCTCTGTCGCACTGGTGGGCTTCAACCGCCCTCAGCTGACCCGGCGCACCCTCGAGGCCGTCCGGGCGAGCCGGCCCGAGACTCTCTTCCTCATCGCCGACGGGCCGCGCGACGACCACCCCGCGGACGCCGCCTTGTGTGCCGAGGTGAGGCAGGTGATGGATGGCGTCGACTGGCCGTGCGAGGTGCACCGCCGCTACAGCGAGCGGAACGTCGGGTGCGAGGGCACTGTCGAGACCGGCCTCGACTGGGTCTTCAGCCAGGTCTCCGAAGCGATCGTCCTCGAGGACGACTGCGTCGCCGATCCCACTTTCTTCGAGTACGCCACCCAGCTCCTCGACCGCTACCGCGACGACACCCGGGTGTGGCAGATCGCCGGGAACTCCCTCCTGGTGCCGTCCCGCCTGTTCGACAGCGACAGCTACCGGTTCGCCGCATGGGCGAGCGTCTGGGGATGGGCGACGTGGGCCGATCGGTGGCACCGCCACCGCGCGCTCTTCCCGAGGTCCCACGCGGGCCCGGACGGACTCGCGCCGGTCCGGACCGCGCCCGTCGTACCGCGGGAGGACCTGCTCGTCACCCGCGGTGGTCGACGGCACTTCGCCGAGGCAGCGACGTCCGGCGACGTGGTCCGGCACGGCTGGGACAAGCAGTGGTGGCTCTCGATGCTGCACGAGGGTGGCCTCGCGGCCACCCCCGCCGTCAACATGGTCGAGAACATCGGGTTCGGCGCCGGCGCCACCCACGGTGTCTACGAGCACCGGTTGGAGCCTCCGGCACCGATGGCGATGCCGCTGCGCCACCCCCAGCGGGTGGCCCTGGACGTCGAGGTCGAGCGCGAGCTCGAGCTGCTCCTCAGCCGGGTCGGTGGCGGGATGGCCCAGCGGGCGCGCGGCATCGTGACCAACCCCCAACTTCGCAGGATCGGTCGATCGGCTCTCCACAGCCGGGCGGCCGCGACCGCGTCGCGCGTGATCTCCCGCCTCACCGACCGCCGAACCGGAGCCGCACGTGGCCGTTGACGTCCCGATCGTCCTCATCGCCTTCAACCGCCCAAGGGTCACCGAGCGCGTGATCCGAGCTCTGCGCAGCGTCGAGCCCTCCCAGGTCTTCGTCGTCGCGGACGGTCCGCGCCCCGGCCACGCCACCGACGAGGAGACCTGCGCCGCGGTCCGGGCGCTCATCGACCAGATCGACTGGGACTGCAAGGTCCACAAGCGGTATGCCGACACCAACCTCGGTCTCGAGGCGAACGTCGAGCTCGGACTGGACTGGGTCTTCGACCAGGTGGACCGCGCCATCGTGTTCGAGGACGACTGCATCCCCGACCCGTCGTTCTTCGACTTCTGCACCGAGCTCCTCGACCGCTACCAGGACGACGAGCGGGTCTGGTTGATCTCCGGCGACAAGAAGGGCGTCCCGCAGTCCCGCTTCCACGGCCGCAGCTACGCCTTCAGCAGCTGGGCGAGCGTCTGGGGGTGGGCGACCTGGGGCGACCGCTGGCGCCGCCACCGCGAGCTCTTCCCGCGGACGCACGAAGGCGCGTCCGAGCGGGCCCACGCCACACCCCGCACCGCCGACGCCGTACGCGTCAAGCCGGCACCGCCGGCGGACGGCGCACTGGCGACGCCTGCCGGGCAACGGCACTTCCTCAACGTCTCGCAAACCACCAACGGCGACCACTACGGGTGGGACCACCACTTCTGGGTCACGATCATCTCGGAGGGCGGGTTGTGCGCCACCCCGTCGCTCTACCTCGTCGAGAACGACGGCTTCGGGCCGGACGCGACCCACACCCGCGCCTCCCGCACACCGCGGCCGGCCCAGCAGATGCAGCTCCCCCTGGTCCACCCGCCCGAGGTGGCGCTCGACCGCGAGGTCGAGCTCGAGCTGGAGCTGGTCCTGCTGCGGATCGACGGCCGGGTCTCGAGGCTCGCCAAGCGGATCATCCGGCCGCTGTGGCTCCGCAAGGTCGTGCGCAGGATCGTGACGTTCCCGCCGGTCTGGAAGGTGGCCAGGAAGCTGGTCGCGCGCTGACCTCGCTCGATGGCAGACGCCCGCCTGGCCGAGCTCTGCGGACGACCGGTTGGATACAGCCCTCCCGTCGGCCGGTGCGCTGATAAGGTCCGTGCGCCCAGTCCGAGATGGAGGCTTCCGCTGTGAACGATGTACAAGACTCGGTCGTGAAGATCGTCGAGTCCCTGCTCGAGTCCGCGAACCGGGGTGACGTGGTCGTCACGCTGGACGCGCCGCTGCACGGTGACGAAGGCCTGGGCCTCGACTCGCTGCAGACCGCCGAGCTGTCGGCGATCCTGGAGGACGAGTTCGGAACCGACCCGTTCAGCGAGGGCGTCGTCCCCGACACGGTGGGGGAGATCGCGGGCTTCTACGCGTCGCGTTCGACGGCCCCCGCATGACGGGGCAGCCGCGGACCGTGATCGTCACCGGCGGCAGCCGGGGCCTCGGCGCCGGGATCGTCCAGTCCTTCCTGGACTCCGGCGATCGCGTCGCCACCTGCTCGCGCTCGGAGACCGATGCCGTACGCGAGTGGCGCGCTCAGTACGCCGACCGGTTCCTCTTCGTGGAGGCTGATCTTGCTGATCGGGAGCAGTCGACCCTCTTCGCCAAGGCGACCCTCGACCAGTGGGGCTCGGTCGACGTTCTGGTGAACAACGCGGGCGTCGCCCGCGACGGGATCCTCGCGCTGTTCTCCGACGAGGACTCCGACACCGTCATCGATCTGAACCTGAAGGCGACTATCCACCTCACCCGCCAGATCGTGCGCAACATGCTCGCCCGCGATGGCGGGCGGATCGTCAACATCTCCTCGATCACCGGGCAGACCGGCTACCGCGGGCTGACGGTCTACGGCGCGACCAAGGCCGCGCTCGACGGCTTCACCCGGGGACTGGCCCGCGAGGTCGGGTCGCGCAACATCACGGTCAACAGCATCGCCTCGGGCTACCTGAGGACCGAGATGAGCCACGGGCTCGACGACGGCCAGCTCAACCAGATCGTCCGGCGCACCCCCGCCGGCAGGCTCGGTGAGCCCGACGACATCGCCCGCGCCGTGCAGTTCCTCGTCGACGAGCGCAACGACTGGATCACCGGGCAGGTCCTCGTGGTCGACGGCGGGCTCACGTGCTGACCGCACCCACAAGCAACGACCGCGAGGTGGCCCCATGACCGAGCACTCTTACCAGCCGGCCGACCATTACGACCGGGTCACCCGGGCGTGGGGTTTGTTGCTGGGCGCCGAGCTGCACTACGGGGTCTTCGAGGGTGCCGACGAGCCGCTCGACGAGGCGACCCACCGACTGACCGAGCGGATGGCCGCGGCGGCCCGGTTCGAGCCGGACCTGCGGGTGCTCGACGTCGGCTGCGGCACCGGTGCGCAGGCGCGCTACCTCGCGACCGAACAGGGGGTGCGGGTCACCGGCATCACCACGAGCAGCGTGGGCGTCGACATTGCCCGCGAGCGCACCGCGGAAGCGGGACTGGATGACCGGGTGGGCTTCGAGGTGCGTGACGGAACGGACAACGAGTTCCCCGACGCGAGCTTCGACCGGGTCTGGATTCTGGAGTCCTCGCACCTGATGCCGCACCGTGACCGGTTGGTGTCGGAGGCGGCGCGGGTGCTGGCGCCGGGGGGTCGCGTGGTGTGGTGTGACATCGTGCGGCACCGCGAGATCCCGTTCCTGGAGCTGCGGGACAGGCGTGAGGAGTTCGCGACGCTGCGGGCCGCGTTCGGTGATGCGCGGATGGAACCGTTGGCCAGCTACGTGTCCTGGTTCGAGGACGCCGGTCTGACCGTTGAGGTGGCCGAGGACCTCACCGAGGCGACGCTGCCCACGTTCGAGGCGTGGCGGACCAACGCCGAGCAGCACCGCGACCAGGTGATCGACCTGATAGGGGAGTCCAGCCTGGAGGAGTTCGTGCGGTCCTGCGACATCTTGGAGTCGCTGTGGCGCGAGGGCACGTTCGGCTACGGCATGGCCGCGGCGTCCAAGCCGACCTGAGAGGACCACCCGTGATCGAGCTGCTCCGCAGGGTCGCCGCGTCCGACGCCGACCGCCTCGCCGTGGTCGCCGTGGACGGCGAGTGGAGCTACGGCCAGCTGGCCGACGAGGCCGATCTCCTCGCCGCCGGCCTTCGCGCCGCGGGCATCGAACGGCTCGCGATCGTCTCCAACGACATGCCGCTCATCGTCGCGCTCCTGGCGGCGTCGTCGCTCGTCGGCGCCGAGGCATGCGTCTACGCGCCCGACATCGCGCCGGAGGAGCTCGCCCGTCAGGCGGCCGCGTTCGACCACAAGGTGATCGTCACCGACCGCCACGACCTGGGCGAGCCGCCGTCCGACCTGGTGCCGCCCGCGCGACTGCGGGCCGACCGCGCCGAGGACGGCGAACCGGGTGAGCTTCCCGCGCGTCGTCCCCTCCTGGTGCTGACCACCGGCACCACCGGCAAGCCCCGCGGTGTGCGCCACGACTGGACGCGCCAGCTCTCCCGCACCGGCGCCGCGCGCGACGGCGCCGGTCAGCGCTGGCTGCTCGCCTACGGCCCGCAGCAGTTCGCCGGGCTCCAGGTGCTCATCCACGTACTCGGCACCGGCGCCACCCTGGTCGCCCCGCCCGTACGGCGGCCGCAGGCCGTCATGGACTGGATCCATCGCGAGCGCGTGGACCACATCTCCGCGACGCCGACCTTCTGGCGGTTCCTCCTCGCGGAGCTCCGCGCCGACACGCGGCCGGTCCCCGTGCTCCGGCAGATCACCCTCGGCGGCGAGGCGGCACCCGCTTCCTTGCTCGACGAGCTGACCGCAACCTTCCCCGACGCCCGGATCTCGCACATCTACGCCGGCTCGGAGTTCGGCTCGACCGGCTCGGTCAGCGACCGCCGCGACGGCCTGCCGGCGTCGCTGCTCGAGCGCGGCGAGGACGGCGAGGTGGACCTGAGGATCGTCGACGGCGAGCTGTGGGTGCGGTCCACCGCCGCGATGCTCGGCTACTACGGCGAGGACGACCGGCCCGAGGCCGACTGGTGGCCGACCGGCGACCTGGTCGAGGTCGTCGGTGACCGGATCGAGTTCCAAGGCCGCAAGTCCGACGTCATCAACGTCGGCGGGGTCAAGGTGCACCCCCTCCCGGTCGAGGAACGGGTGGCGACCGTCGCCGGCGTGTTCGCGGCCCGTGTCTACGGGCGACCGAACGCGCTGGTCGGTGCCGTGGTCGCGGTCGACGTCGTCCCCGACGGAGAGGTCGACGAGCAGGACCTGAAAGCCGCGGTCCGGGCCGCGTGCGCCGACCTTCCGCGGCCGTGGCAGCCGAAGAGCGTCAGGGTGGTCGAGGAGCTCGCCACGAAGCAGGGAAAGACCCTCCGCGGCATCGAGGCGGCCACCGGCGACTAGGGCGCGTCTCCTTATTCGGCGGCGTCGCGAGCGGGGTTTCCGGCGACGATCGAGGTGTCAGCAGCTGGGCCGAACCCGCGCGAGTGACGCAGCGAGACGTTACGATCCGCCGCATGCCTGCAGTACGCGACCGCATGCGCCAGGTGCGCAATCGGTGGATCGACCAGACCCTGCTGCACCTCGAGCAGGCGCGGCGCCAGCTGGAGCAGGGCGAAGGCGACATCCTGCTTCTCGGGGACAGCTCATGCCTCTACTGGGCCCACGCGGACACCGACCGCACGCTGATCCCCGAGCTGCTCGCCGAGCGGACCGGGGCATCGATCGTCACGGTCGCCGGCGGCGGTTACGACGCGCGCATGCACGACGCCCTCCTCCGCGTGCTCGGCATGGCCGACAACCGTCCGCGCGCCGTGCTGGCCTGCCTCGCCATCCGCCCCAACACCGCGACCCACGTCCGGGAGCATCCGCTGCACGGGCACGGGCGCACCCGGGCGGCGCTCGCGAGGATCTCGCCCCCGCTGCGCAGGGTGCGGGCCTTCGCCAACGGCGGCAGCGCGGCGCCGAAACGCGAGGTCGCGGAGTTCCGGGCGCGCACCGTCACGACCCGTTGGGGCGGGACGGCGACCCTCGGGGAGCGCCTCGCCAAGGTCGAGGGCCTGGGTCCGCCGCCCTGGCCGACGGAGGTCGAGCAGATGCGTTTCGACTACTTCCACGGCCAGCCGGTCCATGACGACAACCCGGGACTGGCCGACCTGACGGCGTTCGGGCGTCGGCTGGACGAGTACGGCGTGCCGGCGGTCGTGTGCTGGTCGCAGGTCCCGGTGGCTCACGGCGAGCGGCTGTTCCCCGGTGAGTTCGAGACTGCGATCGAGCACGACCTCGGCCTCGTCGAGCAGGCGCTGTGCCAGGGGTCGACCCGGCTCGACGGGCTGCTCAAGCCGGTCCTCGAGGACGCGGACTTCCAGGACCACCGCAACGGCATCGAGCACTACTCCTACAGCGGCCGGGTGAAGGTCGCCGACGAGATGGCGAAAGCACTGGCCGCCCTCGGCGTGTGATCGGTGGTTGATAGTCTCCGGCGGTGCGAAGCCTCCTGACGACGTTCGCGTTCCTGCTGCCGTTCCGGAGCCTGAAGATCCGCCTGCTCAACCGGCTCGGCCATGACATCCACCCGACCGCTTTCGTCGGGATCTGCCTGGTCCGCAACGTCGCTCGGTTCGAGTTGGCCGAGGGCGCACAGATCGGACACTTCAACGTCTTCGACGGCCTCGACGAGATCCGACTCGGCCGCGGGTCGCGCATCCTCCTGCTCAACTACTTCATGGCGGGCTACACAGTGGGGCCCGGTGAGGAGCGGGGCGAGTACTACAAGAGGCTCCAGATGGGCGACAACGCACACATCGTCACGCTCCACGTCCTGGACTGCAGCGGCGGTCTGGTGATCGCCGACGACTGCTGGATCACCGGCGTCCGGAGCACGGTGCTCACGCACGCCTTCGATCCCCAGGACGGCGCGATCATCGTCGAGCCGATCACGCTCGAGAAGGGCTCGCTCGTCGCGACATCCTGCACGATGCTGCCCGGCTCCGTCCTGGGCGAGGGCGCGCTGCTCGCGGCAGGGTCCACGGCGTGGACCCGGCAGGAGCTCGCGGCGGGGAGCCTGCACGGCGGCGTCCCGGCGCGTCGTCTCTCGCCGCTGAAGATCGCGGAACGGGTCTACGACTTACGGCGATACACCGGCTAGAGCGCTGATAGTGTCCGGCGCAGTCTGAGATGGAGGCTTTTCTGTGAACGATGTACAAGGCTCGATCGTGAGGATCGTCGAGTCCCTGCTCGCGGCCGCGAACAAGGGTGATGTCGACGTCACGTTGGACGTGGCGTTGCATGGTGACGAGGGCCTTGGCCTGGACTCGTTGCAGACAGCTGAGCTGTCGGCGATGTTGGAGGATGAGTTCGGGACGGATCCGTTCAGTGAGGGGCGGATTCCGGACACGGTGGGGGAGATCGTGAGCTTCTACGTGTCGGGTGACCAGTCGGGGACTTCCGTCCCCGCATGACCCCGGATGCCGGATCGCCGACGACTAGCATCCGGGGCGTGACTCCTCTCGGAGAGATCGTCAGCACCGCTCGGCGGCGCCTGAGCTGGCTCGTGCGCGACCGCTTCCCCAACCGCAAGGTGGTGCGCGACGTCCAGGGCGTCCGCCTGGTGCTCCCCTGGTCGCACCGCCTTCCCGACTACGCGGGCCCCGGCTCGCCGTACGGGCAGAACCTCGTGGAGCTGGCGCACGCGCTCGCCGAGGCCGCGCCCCCACTGACCGTGCTCGACGTCGGCGCCAATGTCGGCGACTCCGCGCTGCAGATCCTCAACGCCACCGACGGCCGGGTGCTCTGCGTCGAGGCGGACACGTTCTACCTCGACTTCCTGCACCGCAACGTCGACGCCGACGACCGGATCACCGTCGTCGAGTCGCTGCTGGCGGTGGACGACGCCGCCGCGGCGACGACAGCGGTGCGCACCGGCGGCACGACGCGCTTCGTCAAGGGCGAGGACCCCGACGCGATGCCGTCGATCGCGCCCGGCGCGCTCCGCGCCGCCGAGCCCGACTTCAGCGAGCTGCGACTGGTCAAGTCCGACACCGACGGCTACGACGTCGCCCTCGTGCCGGCGGTCGCGGAGGCCTGGGCCGACTCCCGGCCGGTCCTGTTCTTCGAGTACGACCCCTACCTGACCCGGATCGCCGGATACGACCCGCTCTCGGTGTGGCCGCGGCTCGAGGAGCTCGGTTACCGCGAGGCCGCGGTGTGGAACCACGCGGGGCTCCCGGTCGGGCAGATGACCACCGCCGAGCTCGCGGAGCGCTCGCCCGAGCTGGACGACTTCCCCGCCAAGCGGCCGGGCAGCCGGTCCTACTGGGACGTCGCCCTCGCGCACGAGGACGACGACCGGGCCCGCGGCGTGCTCGACCGACTGGTGCCGCGGGCGCAGACCCGGTGACCGAGCCGGCGCGGAGCGAGACCGACGACGCCGCAGCCGCCACACCTCGCGGTACTGCCGGCGGCCGCGCGACCCTGGTCACCATCGACCAGGGGCTGTCGAGCATCACCAACCTGCTCGCGGTCCTCTGGGTCGCCCACGCCGTGTCGGCGGTGGACTTCGGCTCCTTCGCCCTGTTGATCCTCGTCTACACGTTCGTGGTGGGCGCGGTGCACGCGCTCATCAGCATGCGGGTCGTCGTCGCCCCCGAGGACGCGGACGACCGGCCGCGCGAGGTGCTCGGGAGCGCGCTGGTGCTGGGCCTCGGCAGCGGCCTCGTCTGCGCCGTCGTCGGTGCGCTGCAGATGCTCGCCGGCTGGTCGATCGGACCGGCGATCCTCGTGCTCGGGCTCACCCTCCCCGCGATGACCGTGCACGACGTCGGACGCTGGGTCGCGATCGCCCGGAGCAAGCCGGTCGGTGCGGTCGTCCTGGACGGCACCTGGCTGGCCGTGCTCGCGGCGTCGTTGCTGGCGCTCGAGCTGTCGGACCAGGCCGGCCTTGTGACCCTGACCTTGGCGTGGACGTGCTCGGGTGCGCTCGCTGCGCTCTGGGTCCCGATCACCTACGGGATGTTCCGCCCCAAGGAGATCTCCCTGGGCTGGCTGCGCAAGCACTGGGAGGGGTCCTGGCGCCTGCTGGTGGGCAACGTGACTGCTTCCGGGAGCGCGCTCGTCGGCGGCGTCCTCATCGCGTTCGTGAGCAGCCCGCTCGCGGTCGCCGCGGTCCGCGGCTCGATCCTGCTCGGGCGGCCGACCACCGCGGTGCAGATGGCTGTCGCGTCGTCGGCGGCGGCCGACATCGCCCGGGACCAGCCCGACAACCGCGGGCTCCTGCGTTACCAGCGTCGGACGATGACGGTCGCCGCCGTCGTGGCCCTGGTGAACCTGGTCGTGCTCTCGGTCGTCCCCGACTCGGTCGGCCGCGCGGTCCTCGGCAACGTGTGGCCGGTGCTGGATCCGCTGATCCTGCCGATCTCGCTGTGGCTGATCGCCGCCGCGTCCCAGAGCGGCGTCGCCTCAGCACTGGTCGGGAGGCACGAGTTCCACATCGCGATGATCGTCCAGATCATCGGCGGGGTGCTCAGCGTCGGCAGCGTGGTGGTCGGTGCGATCGTCGGCGGTCCCGAGGGCGCCGTATGGGCGCTGTTCGTCGGCCAGGTCATCACCTCTGGCTGCTGGTGGACCGGGTTCCTCTGGCACCTCCGGCGCACCCCGGCCGGCGCCGAGGCCGGCTGAGCGACCCGCAGCCCGGACCCAGGCTCAGACGGTCCAATGGCTGAGCGGGAGCCCGGTCAGCTCCCGGAGCCGCGCAGCGTCGGGTGCCAGCGTCTCCCGGAGCCGGGTCATCAGGTCGGCGGGCAGCTCCGGCGCCTCGATCGGACGGCGCAGCAGCCGCCGCGCCGGCGCGGTCAGCGCGCGGCGCGCCGGCAGCGGCATCCGGCGGACCGCCCGCGCGGGCGCGCTGAACCGGAGCCGGTGCCCGAGGCTGCTGTACTCGAGCTTGGTGCCGCCCTCGTTGTGGCGGGTTTCTGTGTCGATGGGGTGCTGGGGCAGGCCGAGGAACCCGACGACCTGCTCGACCACCTCTCCCGTCGCCGTCGCGAGCTCGCGCTGGTCGAGCACCAGGACCCGCTCGGCCGGGTAGTGCTCCAGGAAGCCCTCCAACTGCTGCGCGTAGCGGCTGGCGGCGACGTAGGGGTTGTGCGGGTCCTCGGGATGGCGAAACGCCTCCTCGGCCGGTCGGCGCTCGGTGACGTGGAAGCGCTCCTCGCGCCACGACGCCATCGCCCGCTCGACCGGATCGCGGACGAGGTAGACGAGTCGCGCGTCCGGCACGAGCGCCGCCATCCGAGCAGGCACCCCGGGGATCGCCGGTGAGCGGGTGTAGAGCGTGGACGCCTCGCCACGGATCTTCGCGTCGGCGGGGAACTGCTCGCGGTACAACGCCAGCCAGTCGGCACAGTCGGGATCGCAGAAGTAGTGGAGCTCCTTGGCCTCGGCCATGAACACGTCGGGGTGCTGGTCGAGGTAGAAGTGCAGGCTGGTCGTGCCGGCCTTGGCCGCGCCGATGATGAAGAAGTTCGGGAGGGACCCGGTGCTCTCGACGCCGCGGGCGCGTTCGACGCGGGGAGTCTGTCCCTGCTGCGGCTCGAACCGGCAGTGGTGGCACATGTCGACGTCGTCGCCGCGCTCGCGCAGCAGCCATCGGCGCTCCGCGAAGACCTCGAGCGTCGTGGTGGCGATGTGCTGCGGGAAGCAGACGTCGCACTGCACGGTCAGCAGGTCCGGCTCGACGGAGCTCCGGGACAGTGTGGTCATGGCGGGAGAAAGGATAGAGGTCGCTACGATCCACAACCGTGACCCCATGGAGAACCCGATGACCGAGCCCGGCGCGACCACCTTCGCGCGACTGCTGAAGGGCCACCTGGACCGGGGAGTGGTCCGTCCCGGCGACTCGGTGCTCGTGCAGTTCGCGGGGACCTTCGACGAGCTCGTGTGCAAGGAGGTCGGGCTCACCAACGTCACGTTCAACAACATCGCGCCGGACAGTCCGAGCAGCGAGCTGGGCGGTCAGGTGATCGACGCCCATCACATGCCCTACGAGACGGCCAGCTTCGACCACGTGATGGGCCACTCCGGCCTCCACCACTGCTCGCGGCCGCACGAGGCGCTCCACGAGATGTACCGGATCGCCCGCAACACGGTGCTGTTCGTCGAGAACCAGGACTCCGCGTTCATGCGGGCAGCCACCAAGGCGGGTGTCGTCGGGTGGTACGAGCTGGCGGCCGTGGTCGCGGACGGCTACGACACCGGCGGTGTCGACGGCACGGGCGTGCCCAACTTCGTCTACCGCTGGACGCGGCGCGACCTCTACAAGGCGGTCGCCGCGTTCGACCCCGCCTACGACATCCCGATCGAGGTGCACACCGAGTGGAACCTCGGCACCGGCCGGGTCGCGTCGGAGGTCCTCAAGCGGAAGCTGCGGCTCAGCGACGAGACCGCCAACCGGGTCTTCACCAACGGCCAGCGCGCGCTCAACAAGGTGGCGTCGCGGCAGGGCAACATCTTCGCCGCGACTATCCGCAAGGATCTCGCGACGCTGCACCCGTGGATGGCCACGCCACAGGAGATGCGGCGCGACGCCTAGGAGAGCCCAGGAGAGCCTAGGAGCTCGCGGTCGTCCGCCTGAAAAGGTAGAAGCGGTCGTGGAGGTCGATGAGCGGCAGCAGCTCGTCGTTGTCGTGGATCGGCCGGCTGTCGACGAGCTCGTAGCCTCGGTCGAGCACGTCCTGCCGGAACGGCTGCATGCTGCCGTCGAGCTCGGTGCTCCGCAGCTCGTCGGGCGTGTTGGGCACGATCAGCAGCCACTCGATGTCGCGCTCGGCGATCCGGTCGAGCCACCAGCGGATCGCGTCGAGCGAGCACTCCGAGAAGCTGTGGATGTTGACCGCGACGTCGTAGGAGTCCTGCAGCTTCTGGTGCTCGTCGAGGCGGACGACGCGCACCGAGTCGGGGCACCCCCGGAACCTGGTGTAGTAGTCGCACAGGAACGTCGAGGTGGCGACCCCGTCGATGCAGTCGTAGGCCGCGAGGTTGGGCAGCGCCGCCGACATCCGGTGCGCGAGGCGCCCGTAGCCGGCGCCGATGTCGAGGACCTTCAGCTCCTCGACGCCGGTCAGGCCCATCTGGTCGTCGAGGTAGTTGATCTCGTTGATGCTGTCCAGGAGGTCGCGGCTGATCGGCGGGCGGTCGCCGAACTCGAACGTCCACGCGCCGAAGAGGCCGTCCTCGTCGACCTTGTCGAACAGGCCGAGGTCGTCGCGCGACTCGACGTCGAGCATCGCGAGGTACATCCGGATCCGCGCTGCCTTGCCGAGCTGGCGGAACTGCCACACGTAGGCGTTGTCGCCGCGGAACCAGGCCATCGAGAGGTTCTTCTTGAGGAAGCCCTGCTGCCACTGGGTGTGGGCGGCGGCCGGGATGTCGAGCGCGTCGTACGCCGCCTCGAGCTCGGTCAACGCCGGGTTGTCCGCGCGCAGGTAGTCGTCCGCGCCCGGGGGCAGCGGCACCGCGTCGTTGTGCGTGACGTCGACGTAGCGACGGCTCTCCTCGTCGATCCGGGAGACCATGATCCCGGCTCGCGCGGCACCCATCCGGGCCCGTCGCAGGAGCCAGTGCCGTACCAGCTCGGGGTTCGCCCGCTTCGCCCGGGCGATCAGGGTCTTGGTCGTCATCGCAGCCACGAGGACAGACTGTAACGTCCCTGCCGTGACTCTCCCGCCTGCAGTCCGCCGCTGGTGGCCCCAGCTCAAGCGCGTGCACCGGTTCCTGACGCTGATGAGCGGCACCCTGTTCCGCACGGTCGCGCCGGTGCTGGGCAGCCGGGGTGTCGCGCGGACCGCGACCGGGCGATCGATCGACACCGTTGCCCGCGAGCCCGGCACGGTCGCGCTGCACGCCGGGGGACCGCCCGTCGCCGTGCCGCGCCGTCCCACGCCGGGGGACCCGGCCGGGCACCCGGTCTTCGAGGAGGAACGTACGGCGGTCGTCCCCGCGACGTTCACGCTCGAGGTGACGAACGGCAGGCTGGCCGGCGACTTCGGCGCCACGATCACGCCCGGCGGCATCCTGGACCACGAGACGAGCACCTACTTCGGGGTCTTCGACTGGCGGGAGCACCCGCTCTACCTGCGCCCGACCCTCGGCCGGATCGAGCGGGTCGAGGGCTCGGTGCTGAGCCTCGCGGCCCGCGGCGCGTCCGGGAACTACTACCACTTCCTCTACGACGCCATTGCCCGCTACGGCGTCTTCGAGGAGTCGATGCCGGGGGAGCAGGTCGACGCCGTCGTCGTACCGCACGGCACGCGGTACCAGCGCGAGCTCCTCGAGCTCGCTGGCATCCCCGGTCCCTACATCCAGCCGCAGGCCGACCGGACCGTCCGGGCCGATCGGCTGCTCGTGCCGAGCAACCCCAACTGGGCCCTCCAGGCACCGCCGTCGACCGTCTCGTGGCTGCGGGACCGGCTCCCGGCCAAGGAGCCGCCGACCACTCCACAGCGGCTCTACCTCACGCGGGGCAGCGCGCCGCAGACCCGGCGCTACCTCGAGGAGGAGGAGCTCATGCCCGAGCTGGAGCGCCGCGGCTTCGTCCGGCTCGACCCGGGCACGCTGAGCGTTCAGCAGCAGATCGACACCTTCCACGCCGCCGAGGTGGTCGTGGCGCCGCACGGCGCCGGGCTGACGAACGTGACGTTCAGCCCGTCCGGCGTACGGGTGCTGGAGCTGTTCCCTTCCACCTACGTGCACCGCGGGCTGTGGGCGATCTGTCAGGCGATCGGCGCCGACTACCGCTACCTCGTCGCGACGCGTCCGGCGCGCCCGGGTCGGCACAACGCGGGGATCTCCGACGACGTCTCCATCCCACCCGACAGAGTCCTGCGCGCGGTCGACGAACTGCTGGGGTGAGCAGCGGACAGATCAAGGGCCCTGGAGCGCCGCGACGATCGCCGCCGCCGTCGCCTTCTGCTCGCTGGCGAAGGGATGCCACGCGACCCCCTTGCCCCCGATGGTCGTCCGACCCGCGACCCACGGGTCCTCGCCGCAGATGTCGTGCCCGCGGGTGGCCTCGTACAGGTCGACGTAGCGGACGTCAGCCGACCGGGCGGCGGTCTTCAGCGCCGCGTTGAGACCACGATTGACCTGCAGGGCGAACGGGTAGTCGCCGTCCGCGAGCGGCAGCTCCGAGCACGTCCCGTCCTCGGGTACGACGGACGGATAGCCGACCACCAGGACGGTCGCGTCCGGCGCCATGCGGACGACCGTGCGCACCGCGCTGACCACGCGGTCCTCGAGCTCGTCCAGCAGGTCGTCGAGGTCCTGCTCCGCCTTGTCTGCCTCGTCCCGGCACGGGTGACCCTCCGGGTCGCGGGCGGCCAGCGCCGGGCAGATCCGCGAGATCAGCTGGTAGAGCGCGAAGTCGTTGCCGCCGATCCGGATCGTCACCAGGTCCGTCGCAGGGCCCAGGGCGTCGAATTGTGGGTCGACCTCCTCGCCCGTGAGCGTCCGCTGGGAGCCGGTCAGCGACGTCGTGGAGGCGCCGCCGCAGCTCACGTCGGTCAGCTCGAGGTCGAGCTGCTCGGCGACCAGGTGCGGGTAGTTGTTGCGCGACCGGACGCAGCCGTCGCGGCCGTCGCTCTCGCCGATCCCGGGTGCCGCCGTGTAGGAGTCGCCGAGCGCGACGTACTCGTCCCCAGCCCGGACGACGGCCGTCGCCGACGGACGCTCCGTCGTCGGGTCGTCGCGGGGCTCGGCCGCCGGCTCGTCGGCGGAGCAGCCGGCGAGGGCCGCCGTGACGACGAGGCCGAGCAGTGTCGAGCGGGCGCTCACTTCTTCCGTGAGCCCTGACGACGCTGTTGCTCGACCGGCTTCGTCTCCTCGTAGTAGTAGTAGTAGTACGAGCCGATCGCGCGCTTGGCCACCATGTTGACGACCACCCCGTAGAGGCGTCCGCCGACCTGCGTCACCCGGTTGACCGCGTCGACGACCTGGTCGCGGGTGGTCTGCCCGTGCCGGACCACGAGGATGGCGCCATCGGCGAGCGTGGAGAGCACCGACGCGTCCGCCACCGGCAGCAACGGCGGAGCGTCGATGATGATCATGTCGTAGGACTGGCGCAGGCGACGGATCAGGTCGTGCGTCACGCGCGACTGGAGGATCTCCGTCGGGTTCGGCGGCTTGGCGCCGCTCGCCAGCACGTGCAGACCGCTGGCCTCGTGCACCTGGATCGCGTCCTCGATCTGGGTCTTGCCCACCAGTGCGGTGGTGAGACCGACCGCGGGGTCGACGCCCAGGGCCGACGCCACCCGCGGGCGGCGGAGGTCGGCGTCGACGATGAGCACCGTGCGACCGGTCTGGGCGAGCGCGATCGCGAGGTTGGTCGCGGTCATCGTCTTGCCCTCGCCGGGGACGGCACTGGTCACCACCAGGACCCGGGCCTTCTGGTCGAGGTCGATGAACTGCAGGTTGGTGCGAAGCAGCCGGAAGGCCTCTGTGCGGGCGGCGAACGTGCCGAGGTCCGTCAGCAACGGCGAGGACTTGATCTGGTTGTCGAACCCCACGCTGGCGAGGACCGGCGCGTCGGTGACCTCGGCAATGTTCTCGGCAGTGCGGACGGTCCGGTCGAGCACCTCACGCGCGACTGCCAGGGCGATGCCGAGCAGGAGTCCGATCAGCGCGCCGGCGACGATGTTGAGGACGAGGTTGGGCTTGACCGGGTCAGGGTTGTACTCGGGTGCGTCGGTGAGGCGCACGTCGATCTGCGACTCCCCGCCGTCGCCCGGTGTCTCGAGCTCCTCGGTGTAGGTCTGGAACTCGCTGGTCACGACATCGGCGATCTTCTGCGCCTGACGTGCATCAGGGTCCGTCACCGTGATGGTGATCAGCGACGTCTCCTCGATCACCTCCGAGGAGATCCGTCCCGACAGCTCGGCCGCCGTCATGTCCAGATCGAGGACGTCGATGACCCGTTCGGCCAGCTCGGAGCTGCCGGCCAGGTCGGCGTACGACTCCGCCCGGGTGCTGAGGAAGAGTGTCGCCGCATAGGCGTCGGTAGCGTTGCGCACGTCGACGGCGAGGAAGACCTTCGCCGTCGATTCGTACTGCGGCGTGATCGCCAACGAGATGCCCGTGCTGATCCCGACTGCCAAGAGGAACACTGCGACCGCGCTGCGCCACCGACGTCGGAGGACCAGCAGGAACTGCTTGAAATCCACGGAACCTCATAACCTGGTACGGGCGGTTTGGCTACGCAGGAGAGTACGCAGTCACCATGCATCGGTCATGGGAACCTCCCGCGCAGCGCATCCTACGACCCGATCCTTCGGCCAGCCGCGCGACGCTCGACGCGTGGCATGCTGTGCCGCGTGTCCCCCGTTGTGCGCCGTCGTCGACGTCGGCGCAACTGGCGGGATCCGCGCGCCTGGGCCCGCGACCACCCCGTCCGGGCGGTCCTGCTGGGCCTGGTCGGGGTGGCCGTCTTGTGGGCGCTCTGGGCGGGGTGGACGGCCTGGACCGCAGCCCAGGACCTCAAGGATGTCGAGCGCAGCGCCCTGCTGCTCCGCCAGGAGCTGGAGGACGGTGATGCGGCCGGCGCGGAGCGGGCACTGGCGCGCTACCAGGATGCGGCGAGCTCTGCCCACGACCGGACCCACGGTCCGACCTGGTGGGCCCTCGAGAGGCTGCCCGTCCTCGGGAACGACGCGGCGGCAGTGGCGACTGCGGCGACCGTGCTGGAGGACCTGGGGGAGACCGGCATCCCCGAGCTGGTCGACGCGGCCGCGCTCGTGACCGCGCGGTCCTTCAACCCGACGAACCACCGGTTCCCGCTCGGCACCATCGAGTCGGTCGGCGAGACCGCGCGTAGCAGCGAGCGCGCGTTCGACAAGGCGGCGAACACGCTCGAGGGGATCGACACCGACGAGCTGGAAGGGCCGGTCGGCACTCGGTTCCAGGAGCTGCGCCGGATCGTCGTGAGCGCCCGTTCCACACTCGGCTCTGCCTATCGGGCTGCCGAGCTGATGCCGAGCCTCCTCGGGGCGGACGGCGAGCGGGAGCTCCTGCTGGTGTTCCAGAACAACGCCGAGCTGAGGAGCCTCGGAGGCCTGGCCGGTTCGATGTCCCTCATCAGCGCGGACAGAGGTGAGGTCCACATCGTCCGCCAGGAGGGCACCTCCAAGTACGGCGCCGTCGACCGCCCGCCGGTCCCGCTGACCCGCGGCGAGGATGACGTCTTCGGCCCCACCCTCGGCCAGTGGCTGATCAACGCCACCATGAGTCCGGACGTGCCGCGGGCCTCGGTGCTGGCCGGGACCCGCTGGCAGGACGAGGTCGGCGGTGGCGTGGACGCGGTGTTCTTCGTCGACCCGGTCGCGGTCTCGTACCTGCTGACGGCGACCGGTCCGGTCGCCGTGCCCGGGTACGGCACGGTGAGCTCGGCGGACGTCGTGGCGAAGGTCGAGAACCTGATCTACCTCGACGAACCCGACCGCGACGCGCAGGAGGACTTCCAGAACGCCGTCGCGAAGGCGGTCTTCAACGCGTTCGCCGACGGTCGCGGTGACCCCGTCGAGGTGATCCGGACGCTCGCGACGGGAGTCTCCGAGGGACGGGTGCGGATGCACAGCTTCGTCGAGGAGGAGCAGCAGGAGATCACCGGCACCGAGATCGCCGGCGAGCTGGTGACGGGCGACGACAGCCGGATCGGGGTCTACGTCAACGACGCACTGGAGTCGAAGATGACCTACTACCTCGACCACCGTGTGAACGCCGTGACGAGGTCGTGCACCGGCTACCACCAGCAGGTGGCGGGATCGATCCACCTCGCGAACACCGCGTCCGACGACCTCGACCTCCCCCCGACGGTCTCGGGGATCGTGCCGGAGGCGCGCTTCTACGAAGTGGTCGAGCCGGGACAGCAGCGGGTGGCGATCTTCGTGATCGGGCCCCGCGGGGGCAGCATCGACGAGCTGTCCCTCGACCAGCGCCCGTTCCAACCGATCGCAACGCAGGAGTACGCCGGCCGGCCGGTGGCTCAGGTCGTGACCGTCATCGATCCCGGAACCACGCAGGAGATCGAGTTCGTGATGAGCACGGGCGACGGGCAGACCGGACCGGTGGAGCTCGACGTGACCCCCGGCGCCTTCCCCGGGTCGTCGGCGACCCGTCTGCAGAGCGCCTGCTGATCGCGTCTCGGTATCCGGACAGCCGTCTCGACCACCGGGACGCCCCTCGGATCCGGCGCGGCTGCCGCCGTACTGTTGCGGGCATGTCGACGACCTGGCTCACCAAGCGGCGCGCAGTGGACAACTGCCGCGTCAGCTCGGCGCTGTGTCGAATGCGCTGAGCGGGGTCTGATCCCGACGGGCTCCTCCCGTCATGGCTGACACCCGGCGTACGTCTCTGGCACCCAGCCCCAGCTCGGTTGCCGCGTGCGCCCGCGACTTCCCGCGTCGTGCTGGGTCAGCCCTTTCGCTTTGTCTCCCCGAAGAACCGATCGAGAAGGAAGCACATCACATGAGCCGCGAGAACTCCCTCGTCTCCGCCGCCTGGGTGGAGGAGAACCTCGACAACCCCAAGGTGGTGCTGATCGAGGTCGACGAGGACACCACCGCCTACGACAAGGGCCACATCAAGGGCGCCATCAAGCTCGACTGGACCACCGACCTGCAGGACCAGGTGCGCCGCGACTTCGTCAACAAGCAACAGTTCGAGGCGCTGCTGTCCGAGCGCGGGGTCGCCAATGACGACACCGTCGTCCTCTACGGCGGCAACAACAACTGGTTCGCGGCCTACGCCTACTGGTACTTCAAGCTCTACGGCCACCAGGACGTCAAGCTGCTCGACGGCGGCCGGAAGAAGTGGGAGCTCGACTCCCGCGAGCTGGTCAGCGAGCTCCCGAGCCGGGAGCCGACGTCCTACACCGCTCAGGAGCAGGACCTCTCGATCCGGGCGTTCCGCGACGAGACCGTGGCCGCCATCGGCACCCAGAACCTGGTCGACGTCCGGTCGCCCGACGAGTTCGCCGGTCGCCTCCTCGCTCCCGCCCACCTCCCTCAGGAGCAGGCGCAGCGCGCGGGCCACATCCCCACCGCGGCCAACGTCCCGTGGAGCAAGGCAGCCAACGACGACGGCACCTTCCGCTCCGACGACGAGCTGAAGGAGATCTACACCGAGGCCGGCGTCGACTGGTCCAAGGACACGATCGCCTACTGCCGGATCGGCGAGCGCTCGAGCCACACCTGGTTCGTGCTCAAGGAGATCCTCGGCCAGGACAACGTCAAGAACTACGACGGCTCCTGGACCGAGTACGGCTCGCTGGTCGGCGTCCCGATCGCCCTCGGCGACGAGCCCGGGGAGGCCTGAACCGATGTGCGGAGCAACTGAGGGTGGCCTGTCGCTCGACGGGATCAACACCAAGACCGAGGCGATCGTCCAGGGTCAGGTGACCAAGGGCGGCGAGCCCGTCAGCACCGGCTACGTCCGGCTGCTCGACCGGACCGGCGAGTTCACCGCGGAGGTGCCGGTGTCCGCCACCGGTCACTTCCGGTTCTTCGCCGGCGACGGCGACTGGACCCTCCGCACCCTGGTTCCGGGCGTCGACCCCGTCGACCGCACGGTGCAGGCTGCCGTAGGCAGCATCGCCGAGGTCGACATCGCGGTCTGATGACATGACCATCCTGACGGCGGCTCCTGGAATGCCGGGGGCCGCCGTCGTGGTTGGACCGACATGACCGGACTCGCGATCCTCGCCGCGGCTGCTGTCGTGGCGGTCGCCTTCGGTCTCTACCGCCGCCACGTCGACGGCCGGTTCGTCGCGCATGCCGACGCGACGCCCACCGCGTGGGACCACGTGGCCGCGGCCGCGTCGGGCACGGCCCGGGGCGAGCGCGCGACGCTCGTGCAGTTCTCGTCGGCGTTCTGCGCACCGTGCCGCACCGCGCGGGTGGTGCTCAGCGACGTGGCCGCCCACGAGGACGGCGTCCACCACGTCGAGATCGACGCCGAGCAGCACCTCGACCTGGTCCGGACCCTCGACGTACGACGCACGCCGACCACCCTGATCCTCGACCCGGGCGGGCACGAGGTGCTCCGCGCCGCCGGTGCGCCGCAGAAGCGCCAGGTGCTCGCGGCGATCGCGCAGATTGGCTGACCCGATGACCCAGACCACGAAGACCGCTCCATTCATTGGGATCGATCCCCGCGGTCCGCGCTTCACGGCATCCGTGACCGCCGTGCTCCTCGCGGTGGCGCTGGTCGTGCCCGATCCGGTCGCGGCCACCCTGATCGCGGTGCAAGCGGTGCTCTTCGCGCTCGGCGTCGCCCTCGGTGTCCAGCGCACCCCGACCGGGCTGGTGTTCCGCAGCCTGATCCGTCCCCGGCTCACGCCACCGGCCGAGCTCGAGGACCCGGGCCCGCCGCGGTTCGCGCAGGGCGTCGGTCTCGCCTTCGCCGCGGTCGCGCTGATCGGCTACCTCACCGGCGCGGTGCTGGTCGCCCAGATCGCGGTCGGCCTCGCGCTCGCTGCCGCCCTGCTCAACGCCGTCTTCGCGTTCTGCCTCGGCTGCGAGCTCTACCTGCTCGGCGCACGGGTGCGCCGCGCCTAGTGCGCCTAGGCCAGACTGTTCGGATGAGGACCCTTCGGCGTCGGCTGCGCGTCGTCGAGGCGCTGGCGCTGCTCCTGGTGGGCCGCGCCCTCCGGCGCTGGGTGCCGATGAAGAGGTGGTCGCGGGTGCTGGGGCCGACCCTGCCGCCCACCGCGACCGCGCGACCCGACCTGCCGGACGGTGCGGAGGCGGCCGTCGCCACTGCGGTCGCGTCCGCGGCGCGCCGGGGCGGCGGGAACTGCCTGGAGCAGGCGTTCGCGGCCAGCGTGATGCTCCGCCTACGTCGCCGGCGCGGGGTGGTCGTGATCGGGCTCGACCGGACCGATCCGGCCGCGGCTCCTCATGCCTGGCTGGTCGGCACCTCGGGGCGGGTCGTCGTCGGCGGCGAGATGATGGACCAGTACGTCCCGGTGAGCCAGTTCGGGCGTTCGACCTAACATCGACCGCATGATTGATCCGGGGAGCACGGTCGCACGCAACGACGGAGTGGTCGAGGCGCAGTTCGACGAGACCCGCGTCGTCCTCAACGAGGACCTCGCCTACCTCGGCCTCAACGAGGTGGGGCAGCAGATCTGGGACCTGATCGAGTCGCCGCGGACGCTGGCGTCGCTGGTCGCGGAGCTGGTCGAGGACTACGACGTCAGCGAGGCCGACTGCACCCGCGACGTCACCCGGTACGTCGAGGCGCTCGTCGAGCACAAGCTGGTCAGGCTTTCGTAGCGTTCTCGAGGGCGACCTCGATGTTCGCGCGCTCGACGAGCGCGGGTCGGTGGGTGGCCAGCACGATCGCGCCACCGCGGGCGACCAGCCGGTCCACGACCTGTGCTTCCGTGGCGGCGTCGAGGGCGCTGGTCGCCTCGTCCAGCACCAGCACCGCCGGGGCGCGGACGAGGGCACGCGCCAGGCACAGCCGCTGCTGCTCGCCCCCGGACAGTCGGGTGAAGTCGCCCAGCGGCGTCTCGAGGCCGTCCGGTAGCCGGCGGACGACGTCGGCGACGCACGCGGTCTCGAGGGCGCTCCACAGCTCCTCGTCGGTCGTCGGCCGGTTGGCCGACCAGGTCAGGTTGGTGCGCACCGAGCCCGGGATCAGGATCGTCTCCTGCGGCACGTAGCCGACCCGTGCCCGCCACCCGGCCAGCTCGCTCCGCGGCCGGCCGTCAACGAGGACGACACCGGCCGCGGGCTCGAGCAGCCCCAGCACCACGTCGAGCAGCGTGGACTTCCCGGCGCCGCTCGGGCCGGTGACGGCGACCAGGTCGGAGGAGCCGACCGTCAACCAGAGGTCGCTGAGAACGGGGGTCTCGTCGTACGCCACCGTGATCCCGCGCAGCTCGAGCACCGGCGCGCCGGCCACCGGCTGCCCGGGCGGCTCCGGCGTCCGGCCGACAGCAGCGGCCTCGGACTCGCGGTGCGCCGCCGTCTCGGCCACCAGTCGCTGCACCTCGTCGAGCGCTGGTGAGTAGTGGGCGAAGTGCTGCAGCGTCTCGAGGAGCGACCGGGCCGAGCCCGAGAGCCGGGTCGCGACCACCGCCAGCGCGATGACCTCCGCGATCCCGAGGCCGATCTCCCGGCCGATGACGACGAGCACCACGGCCGCCGCGACGCTCAGCGCGCTCAGCACGGCCGACAGCCCGGCGGTGATCTCGACGAACCGGTGCTGGGCGGCCCGGCCCTTGGCGGCGCTGGTCCGCAACAGACCGGTCCACTCCGCGGCGGCGTCGTGGGCGCGGATCAGGCGCAGCGAGGCGAGAGAGTCGGTGACCGTGGCCCCGAAGAGCGCGTTGCGTTCGCTCCACTCCACGCCGAGGGTGATGCTGCGGCGGACACTGATGCGTCCGACGGCTGCGACCAGCACCAGCGAGAGGACGGCGAGCCCTCCGACGACCGGGGAGATGGCGACTGCGACAGCGGCCGTCGCGAGGAGGATCGCGGCCTGCACGCCGCTCTCGGCCAGCATCGCCACCGCTCCCTCGGCGCGCTCGATCTCGGTGGTGGTGGCCTGGACGACGTCACTGCGGCGCTGGCGGACGACGTAGGACCACTTCGCGTCGAGGATCCCTTGCAGGGCCTGGAGCCGGAGGGCGTCCGTCGTCCGGACCCGGAGGTCGCTGGCGAGGATGGCGATCAGCCAACCGGTCGCGGCACGGAGGAGCACGACGACGGCGACCGCCGTGTAGAGCGCTGGTGCGTCGACCTCAGTCCCGACCAGCGGCAGGCCGACGTCGTCGGCGCCGGCCAGGATCTCGACGAACGGCACGAGCAGGCCGAGCATCGCCGCCTCGAGCACGGCCGACAGCAGCTGCAGTGCCTGGAGACGCAGCACGGCCCACCGGCCGCACGCGTCGGTGATGGCCCGGAGGTGGTCCTTGAGACGGCTGATCACGGCACCTCGGTCCTCCACCCGGACAGCTTCCACGCGACCTCGCGCACGCGGCGCTGGGCGGCGAGGGCGATCGCCTTTACGGGATCCCGCTCGGCGATCGCGGCCGTGCTGGCCGGCGGCAGCAGGAGGGTGACCGCGTTGACGCACAGGTCCCGCGGCGTCCGGCTGGTGCGCCACCGGAAGCCGGCCTGCCGGACCGTGCGTTGCCCCGGGACCGTGGCGTGGCGGACCGGCGATGCCTGCGCGGCCAGCAGTCGCGGCAGCGGCGCACTCGACCGGGTGAATGGCGGAGCGCAGGCGGGCAGCCCGATCGCAGCCTCGGTCGCGCTGAGGGTGGCGGCGGCGACGCGGTCGACAGGCAGCCCGGCGAGCGCGGGATCGCGGGCCAGCCGGTGCACGTCGACCAGGCTGCGCAGCGACTCCCAGCCGTCCTTGGCCGCGTGCCGCAGTGTGTGCGCGAACGCGTCGATGGAGCCGAGGGTGTCGACCGCGACCGGCCCGATCCGCACCCGCTCGCGCCGGGCCCACAGGTCGGCGAAGCCCGGGAGGCCGTCGTACGTCGGGTCCAGCCGCCAGTGCAGGTCGATGGTCTGGCCGTCACGGTCGTACGCCATCTCGTGCGCACCCCAGCGCTGGTAGCGCCAAGCCCAGCTCGTCTGGTCCGAGGTGTACGTCGGCCGCACCGTCCACCCGTCCGCCTGCAGGGCGCGGGCCGCGTCGGCGAGCCGGTCGGGCGACACCATCACGTCGACGTCCCCGTCGCCACGCGCCCCGGGATCGCCGGTCGTGAGCGCCGCCAGCGCGACGCCCTTGAAGAAGAGGTGGTCGACACCGGCGAGCAGACCGTCGACGGCTGCCGTCAGCCGGATCTGGGCGAGGGCCCCCATCCGTTCCCGGTCACGCTGCGCCACGACCTCCCGTCGCACCGCGGTGGGCAGGCCGAGGACGTCGACGTGGTCGGCGAGCACCATCGTTGCCCGGTGCCGCTCGACCGCGTCGACGAAGTCCGACTCCGGCACCCTGGCCCGCCACGTCCAGCGCACGGTCGCGTCGCCGTCCTCGAGCGCGAGTGCCGCCCGCACGGCCCGGCGCACCTCGGACACGGCGGCGGGGGTCAGCACCCCCACAGTCTGGCTGATCCAGGGCCGCTCGTCGGATCTGTGGCGAGCAAGGCAACGTCGGTGAGGCACTCAGCCTCTCTCGTGCAGCAGATCGAACAGGTAGCTGCCGTATCCGCTCTTGAGGAGCGGCGTCGCCAGGCTGACGAGCTGCTCGTCGTCGATGAACCCCATGCGCCACGCCACTTCTTCGGGTGCGCCCACCTTCATTCCCTGCCGCGCCTCCAGTGCGCGAACGTAGTTGCCTGCGTCGTTGAGGTCGTCGAAGGTGCCGGTGTCGAGCCAGGCCGATCCTCGGGGCAAGACCTCGACGCGAAGGCGCTGCTCCTCGAGGTACGTCCGGTTGAGGTCGGTGATCTCGAGCTCCCCTCGGGGCGAGGGAGTCAGCGCCTTCGACCGCTCGACCACGTCCGGTCCGTAGAAGTACAGACCGGGCACGGCGTAGCTGCTGCGCGGCGCTGTCGGCTTTTCCTCGAGAGACAGCGCGCGACCGTCGGCGTCGAACTCCACCACGCCGTACGCCGAGGGGTCAGCGACGCGGCAGCCGAACACGGCCGCGCCGTCGACAGAATCGAAGCGGCGCAGCCGAGTGCCCAGCCCGGAGCCGTAGAAGATGTTGTCGCCGAGGATGAGCGCGGCGCTCTCGCCGGCGAGATGCGCCTCTCCGATGACGAACGCTTGGGCGAGACCATCGGGACTCGGCTGGACCGCATAGCTCAGGTCGATCCCGAACTGGCGGCCGTCGCCGAGCAGCCGGTGAAACTGATCGGCGTCGTGCGGCGTCGTGATGAGGAGAATGTCGCGGATTCCCGCCAACATGAGAGTCGACAGCGGGTAGTAGATCATGGGCTTGTCGTAGATCGGCATCAGCTGCTTGCTGATCGCCTGGGTGATCGGACTCAGCCGGCTACCCGTTCCTCCGGCCAAGATGATTCCCCGCATGTAGTCCTCACTCGCTCGAGCTTCGATTCGCCAACCTCGCCGCAATCCTCATCCATAGGGTGTGACCGTGCAAAAGATCCTGGTAGCCGGGGGCGCTGGCTTCATCGGCTCCAACTTCGTCCGTCACGTCGTCTCCAACACCGACGCGCGAGTGACCGTGCTCGACAAGATGACGTACGCATCGAGCCGCGACGCGCTCGTCGGGCTGCCTGAGGCTCGGCTGCAGGTCGTGGTCGGCGACATCGCCGACCCCGCGGTGGTCGCCCGGCTCGTAGGAGCCCACGATGTGGTGGTCAACTTCGCAGCCGAGTCTCACAACGACAACGCGCTCGAGGATCCGTCGCCATTCGTTCAAACCAACGTCGTAGGCACGTACGTGTTGTTGGAAGCAGTCCGCCGAGAGGGCGTCCGCTTCCACCACGTCTCGACCGACGAGGTCTATGGCGATCTCAGGCTCGACGCCGTAGAGCGGTTCACCGAGCAGTCGCCATACCGACCCAGCAGTCCGTACGCCGCCTCGAAGGCAGCCGCCGACCACCTCGTCCGTGCCTGGGTCCGCAGCTTCGGTGTCGAGGCGACCATCTCGAACTGCTCCAACAACTACGGGCCGTGGCAGCACGTCGAGAAGTTCATTCCGCGCCAGATCACCAACGTGATCAATGGCGGACGGCCCAAGGTCTACGGCAGCGGGGAGAACGTCCGCGACTGGATCCACACCGAGGATCACAACTCTGCGGTCCTGGCGGTGCTCGAGCGCGGCCGCATCGGCGAGACCTACCTGGTAGGAGCCGACGGGCAGCAGACCAACCTCGATGTGGTGAGGATGATCCTCCGCCTGATGGGCAGGCCCGAGGACGACTACGACCTCGTGGCAGATCGTGCGGGTCACGACCTGCGCTACGCCATCGATGCCCGGAAGCTGCGCGCGGAACTTGGCTGGAAGCCGGTCCACAGCAACTTTGAGGAAGGTCTCGCTCGGACGATCGCCTGGTACGAACGTCACGTCGATTGGTGGCGTCCGCACAAAGATGCCGTCGAGGCGTCCTACGCAGCCAAGCGGATGTGACCCGATGGCCGCTTCGCTGTCGGTGGCCGGCACACCGATTCCCGGGTTGCTGGTCGTCCGGTCGCCTGTGCACATCGACGCTCGTGGCTGGTTCAAGGAGGTGTGGCACCGGGAGAAGATGACGGCGCTCGGAGTACCGGACTTCGGCCCCGTGCAGGCCAACTTGTCCTACAACGCCCGCCGGGGCGCGACCCGCGGCATCCACGCCGAGCCGTGGGACAAGTTCGTCACGGTTGCGACGGGTCGGGTCCACGCAGCGTGGGTCGACCTGCGTGAAGGCGAGTCGTTCGGGGCGACCTACGACGTCGAGATCGATCCGTCGGTGGCGGTGTTCGTGCCCAGGGGGGTTGGCAACGCGTACCAGGCCCTCGAGGACGGCACGGTCTACACCTACCTGGTCAACGACCACTGGCGGTCCGACCGCACCTATCCAGCGGTCAACCTGGCGGACTCGACGGCGAGGATTCCCTGGCCGATATCGCTGGACTCCGGCGAGGCTGAGATCTCGGACAAGGATCGCAGCAACCCTGCTTTGGGCGAGGTGTCCGCGATGGCACCCCGCAGGACGCTCATCCTCGGGAGTGGAGGTCAGCTCGGCCGGGCCCTGGCTGCGACGTTCCCCCACGCGACCCTGAGCGACTCGCACAAGCTCGACCTGACCGACCGGGCCGCACTCGCGAAGTTCCCGTGGGGCGACTACGAGGTGGTGGTCAACGCCGCGGCGTTCACCGCGGTCGACGAAGCCGAGGAGCCCGTCGGCAGGAGAGCGGCGTGGGCATTGAACGGGTCCGTTCCCGCGGCTCTGGCCGAAGTGGCCGACCGGCACCGCCTGACCCTGGTGCACTACTCCACGGACTACGTGTTCGACGGAGCGTTCATCGAGGGCGGACACCGGGAGGACGAGGCGTTCTCGCCGCTTGGTGTCTACGGGCAGTCAAAGGCGGCGGGTGACCTAGCGGTGGCGACGGTGGCTCGCCACTACATCCTCAGGACGTCCTGGCTGATCGGTGAGGGCGCCAACTTCGTCCGAACGATGCAACGCCTGGCGACCGAGGGGAAGAGCCCCTCGGTCGTCGACGATCAGATCGGCCGCCTGACATTCGTCGACGAGCTGTCGCGAGCGACCCGTCACCTCCTCGCGGTCGGCGCGACACCCGGGACGTACAACGTCACCAATCCAGGCCCGCCGATGTCCTGGGCCGAGATCGCTCGTCGCGTCTTCGAGCTGTCCGGCCGGGATCCGGCCGACGTCGTATCGACCACGACCGAGGAGTACGGCAGCGGCCGCCGACTCGCGCCGCGCCCGCGCTGGAGCGTGCTCTCGCTCGACAAGCTCGGCTCGACCGGGTTCACCGGCACTGATGCCGATCTGGCACTGCGGGTGTACCTTTCCGCGCCGACCGCCGGCGTCCCGTGAGCCCGCTCAGTCGCGCAAACGCTTCGACCACGAGCTCGGCTCACTCCCCGCCCTTCTCGAGCAGCACCGTGAACGGCCCGTCGTTGACCGACGACACCTCCATCATCGCCCCGAAGACCCCGCGCTCGACGTGGGTGCCGAGCCGCTCCAGCTCGGTGCAGAAGGCGTCGTACAGCGGCTCACTCACCGGGCCCGGCGCGGCCGCGGTCCAGGTCGGCCGACGGCCCTTGCGCGCGTCGCCGTACAGCGTGAACTGGCTGACCACGAGCACCGGCGCGCCGACGTCGGACGCCGACTGCTCGTCCCGGAGGATCCGGAGGTCGCGGGTCTTGCGGGCCATCCACGCGACGTCGGCCGGTCCGTCGTCGTGCGTGATGCCGAGATAGACCAGGAGGCCGGGGTCATCGAGGGCGCCGACCACCTCGCCGTCGACCCGCACCGACGCCGACAGGACCCGTTGCACGACAGCTCGCATGCGGCCATTCTCGCGGTCGGCCCCAGGCGGCAGATCGTCCGGCGATCTGACACGATGACCGGATGGAACAGAGGAGCAGCGCCGTCGACCCGCAAGCATTGCTGATCACCGTCGCCCCCACCGGGGCGGAGACCGCGAAGGCGGACTTCCCGCAGCTCCCGACCACCCTCGAGGAGCTGGTGCAGACCGCGCAGGACTGCGAGGCGGCCGGCGCCGCCATGATCCACGTGCACATCCGCGACGACGAGCACCGGCCGACCCTCGACCTGGCCCGGCTCACCGACACCGTCGCGGCGCTGCGCGAGAGCACCGACCTGGTCGTGCAGCTGTCCACCGGCGGCTCCGTCCACGACCCGCTCGAGGACCGGCTCAAGGTCCTGGACGCAGCGCCGGACTCCTGCAGCCTCACCATGGGTACGACGAACTTCGGCGACGACGTCTTCAGCAACCCGTGGCCGTTCGTCTGCGACCTCTACCAGCTCAGCCAGGAGCGCCAGGTGGTGCCGGAGTTCGAGCTCTTCGACCTCGGTCACGTCGCGGCCCTCCACCGGCTCCTCGACCGCTACGGACTGCCCCACGGCGGCGCAGTCCACTGCGACCTGGTGATGGGGGTGCCCGGTGGGATGCCCGGCACCGCTGACGCGCTGGTCGCCGCCGTGGCCACTCTCCCGGGCCAGGTCACCAGCTGGTCCGCGACCGGGATCGGCCGGACGACGCTGCCGGTCGCGCTCGCCTCGCTCAGCAAGGGCGGCCACCTCCGGGTGGGCATGGAGGACGTGCTCACCATCCGCAAGGGCGAACAGGTCGTGAACAACCGGCAGCTGGTCGAGCGCGCCGTCGCGCTCGGCGACCTGGCACAACGCCGGCCGATGACCACCGCGGAGGCCCGGACTCTTCTCCGAATGAAATAGGTCGACCGGGACGTGTGACCTGACGCAGTGCCGCTCGTTGGACAGGACCGGGGGAAGTCTCGGGGACCTGTTCGAACGATTCAGAGGAAGCGGTACCACCTCAATGCACGTCCTCGTTCATGACTACAGCGGTCATCCCTTTCAAGTCGAGCTGAGCGCCGAGCTGGCCCGTCGCGGCCACGACGTGACCCACTCCTGGTGCGAGGCCCACGTCTCGGGCAAGGGCAACCTCGGTGGCCACGACCACCTGCGGTTCGAGTCGATCGGCCGGGGTGAGGTGGTCGAGAAGCTCAGCTTCGCGCGGCGCCTCGTCCAGGAGATGCGTTACGGCGGTCAGCTGGCGCGTCAGATCCGCCGCCGGAAGCCGGACGTCGTCCTCTTCGGCAACGTGCCGGTGCCGATGATGGTCGTCGTCACCCTGTTCCTGTTCGTCACGCGCACGCCGTGGGTGTCCTGGCAGCAGGACGTCCAGGGCATCGCGATGCGCTCCTTCGCCGGCACGAAGCTCAGCCACGCGTTCCTGGTCTTCGCTCACGTCGCCAGCTGGGCGGAGCGGTGGTGCAACCGTCGCGCCGACGCGATCGTCGTGATCGCCGAGTCGTTCATGGACGTGCACCGCGAGTGGGGCACGGCCGACAAGACCACGGTGATCCCCAACTGGGCCCCGCTCGACGAGCTGGTGCCGACCCCGCGCGACAACGCGTGGGCCCACGAGCACGATCTCGTCGACGTACCCAACCTCGTCTACTCCGGCACCCTGGGGCTCAAGCACAATCCGCGGTTGCTCGTGCAGCTGACGCGTGCGGTGCGTGACCGCGGTACGCCGGCGCACCTGACCGTGATCACCGAGGGCAGCGCCGTCGACGAGCTCGCGGACGAGGCGAGCAAGCTCGACGTCCCGATCACGCTCCTGCCGTTCCAGCCCTACGAGCGCCTGTCCGAGGTCCTCGGGTCGGCCGACGCCCTGCTCGTGGTGCTCGACAAGTCGGCCGGCGCGTTCTCGGTGCCGTCCAAGACACTGTCCTACCTCTGCGCCGCCCGTCCGATCCTCGGCCTGATGCCCGACGAGAACCTGGCCGCGCACCTCATCGACGCCGCTGGGGGCTGCGTGCTGGCGCCGGACCGGACGTCGATCCCGGCCGCCGCCGACTGGGTGACCGAGCTGCTCGACGACAACGACATGTGGGACAAGCTCGGCCGTCGCGCTCGCGAGCTCGCCGAGCGCGAGTTCCAGCTGACGCTCTGCGCGTCCAAGTTCGAGGAGATCCTGGTCGGCGTCTCGCGCTGAGCAGTCGCCCCGCTACTCCTCCTCGAGCTCGTCCAGGACCAGCTCGGCGACCGCTTGGCTCTCGGCGGCGTACGGGTGCCACGCGGTCGCGCCCGGCGGGGCGATCGCCGCTCCCGCGACCCACGGCTCGGCGCCGCAGATGTCGTGGCCCTCGCTCACCGCGTACATGTCGATGAAGGTGACCCCGGCTTCGTCCGCGGCCGACTCGAGGGCCGTGTTGAGGCCGTCGATGATCCGACGCGCATAGGCGTAGTCATCTGCGGGCAATGGCAGCAGCTCGCAGGTGCCCTCCTCCGGGATGACGTGCGGGTAGCCGATCACGATGATGCGTGCGTTCGGCCCGCGCGCCTCGATCTCCTCGAGCCCGTCGACCAGGCTGTCCTCCAGGTCGGCGAGGGCAAGCGGCAGGGCGTCCTCGCCCTTCGCAGCGTCGGCGTCCGCGCAGGGGGTGCCCGAGGCTTCCGCGCCGAAGAATTGAGCGCACTGGATGATCCGCAGGTACATGTCGTCGTCGTTCGCCCCGAGCCGGATCGTCACCAGATCGGTGTCCTCGTCGACGTCGTCGAGCTGAGGGGGATGCTCGCGGTCCGGCCCCAGAGGCTGCGGGAGGGTCAGCGCGTCGGTCGTCGCGCCGCCGCAGCTGTTGTCGACGAGGTCCATCCCGGTCGCGTCGGCGATCCGGTGCGGGTAGTTGACCGTCGAGTTGGCGCAGCCGTTGGTGGTCGCCACGGGCCCGGTGTTGACCGCCGCGGTGTAGGAGTCTCCCAGCGCGACGTACTGGTCGCCCTCGCCGAGGACGTGGGCGACGGGGCTCGGCCGCGACGGCTCGTCGTCGCAGGCGGTGAGCCCGGCTGCCACGGCGACAGCAACCACCGGGAGGGCGAAACGCTGCCTGGCGGCGGCGACGAGCGACCCTCTCACGCAAGAATCCTACGGTCCGGGTGGTGTCAGTAGACGAGGGCCTGCGCACCCTCGCGGAGGGCCTCTTCGACGAAGACCGGCGCACCAGCGATGCGCACGCCCGACAGCAGGTCGGCCTCCCCGATCTCGCGGCGCGCGGCGCACTGGGAGCAGACGGTGACGCTGCCGAGCTCGAGGATGCTGGCCAGCAGGTCGGGGAGCGGCGTCGCTAGCGGCAGCACCAGCTCCGCGGCTCGGCCGGGGACCGCGAGCCAGGCGCCCTCACCGGTGAGCCACAGTGAGACCGCCGCGCCGGACGCGGCCGCGGTCGCCGCGACCGTGAACCCCTGGTTGGCGCGTTCGGGTGCGTCGGTCCCACACGTCACCTTGACCACCAGCTCGCGCGCCACGGTCGTCAGCCTAGACTCGTCTGGACGGGGCCTCTCCTAGACTGGCTGATCGTGGCCTTCGAGATCCCTGAGAACCTGCACCCGGACTGCGCTCCGATCGCCTGGATGCTCGGCACGTGGCAGGGAAACGGTCACGGTGACTACCCGACGATCGATCCGTTCCAGTTCGGTCAGGAGCTGATCTTCCAGCAGGACGGGCGTCCCTTCTTCCACTACCTCGCGCGCTCGTGGATCGTCGACGCCGAGGGCAACAAGGTCCGCGACGCGGCGCAGGAGACCGGTTTCATCCGGGCCCGGCCCGAGGGCAAGGTCGAGGTGCTCCTCGCGCACATGACCGGCTTCGTCGAGATCTGGCACGGCGACGCGGGCGACGGGAAGCTCGAGATCGTGACCGACGCGGTGGCCCGCACCGAGTCGGCCAAGGAGTACGTCGGCGGCAAGCGCCTCTACGGCAACGTCGAGGGCGACCTCCTCTACGCCTACGACATGGCCGCGATGGGGCAGCCGCTCCAGCCACACCTGTGGGCGAGACTCCGTCGACACGGTGGTTGAGGTGGTCGAGGTGCGACGAGTGCAGCGCGAAGCCTCGAAACCGGAGGACTGGCGGCAGGCCCTCCGTGAGAAGGGCTACCGCCTCACCCCGCAACGCGAGCTGATCCTGGCGGCCGTGGACGACCTCGGCCATGCCACTCCCGACGAGGTGCTCGCCCACGTCCAGCAGCACGCGTCGACCGTCAACGCCTCCACCGTCTACCGCACGCTGGAGGTGCTCGAGGAGCTCGGGCTGGTCCGCCATGCCCACCTGAGCGACCGCGCGCCGACGTACCACTCCACCCGCGGGCACGAGCATTTCCACCTGGTCTGCCGCGGTTGCCACAAGGTCGTCTCGGTGAGTGCGGAAGATGCCGCGCCGTTCGTGGAATCCCTGGGTACCCGTCATGCGTTCACCCCAGACCTGGGGCATCTGACCGTGTTCGGCCAGTGCCACGACTGTGAAGGGAAACCATGACCACCGCGACGAGTCCGCTGCTGGAGCTGCCCGGCGCCGTGGCCGGTGACGGGATCGACGCGCCGGTCGCCGCGCACTACGGCTCGCTGTACGGCGAGCAGCACGCCCTCGCCGCGGGTGAGGGGTTCGTCGACCTGTCCCACCGAGACGTCGTACGGATCAGTGGGCCGGACCGGCTGGCGTGGCTCCACTCGCTGACCACCCAGGTCTTCGAAGGTCTCGAGCCGGGCAGCTGGACCCAGGCCTTGGTCCTCAGTCCGCAGGGCCACGTCGAGCACGCGTTCGCCGGAGTCGACGACGGCACCTCGTTCACCGCCCACACCGAGCCGGGTGCGGCGGCCGCGCTCGTCGAGTTCCTCGGCCGAATGCGGTTCCTCATGCAGGTCGAGGTCGTCGACGTCACGCCCGAGATCGCGGTCGCCTGGCGCCCGGCCGGCAAGTACGACCTGGTCCCGCGCGACCAGCTCACGACGTACGCCGACGTTGCCGGCCCCGCCGCCGGCCTCTGGGCGTTCGAGGCGCTCCGGATCGAGCGCGGCGAGCCGCGGTTCGGCATCGACACCGATCACCGCACGATCCCCAACGAGGTCGGCTGGATCGGTCCGGCCGTCCACCTCGACAAGGGCTGCTACCGCGGGCAGGAGACGGTCGCGCGCGTGCACAACCTCGGCCGCCCGCCTCGCCGGCTGACCCTCCTCCACCTCGACGGCTCGGAGAACCGGCTGCCGACCGTGGGCGTCGACGTCACCGACGCGGCCGGTCGGGTCGTCGGCAGGGTCGGGTCGTCCGCACGTCACCACGAGCTCGGCCCGATCGCGCTCGCCCTCCTCAAGCGCAACGTGCCGACCGACGCGCCGCTGGTCGTCGACGGGCTGCCCGCGGCCCAGGAGGTCCTCGTCGATCCCGAGGTCGGCCTCCACTTCCGGCCGCGGTAAGACATCTTCCGGTGGGCGCGCCCGGGTTGGGCTACGATCCGCGGGTGGGTGGCCGAAAGTCGATCGAGCGGGCGATCCTGAGCAGACCGGCCCTGTACCTGGTCCCAGCAGCAGCCCTCCATCCGAGCCACCGCGGAGAGCGCCTGCGAGCGGCCGCCCGTGCGGCGTTGTACGTCGTCCGCACGATCCTGTTCCGCCGGCCCTCCGTCGTGCGGATGGGTCGGAGCTCGAAGGTCATCGCGCGGCCCGGTGAGTTCAACCCGCTGCACGCCGTCATCCGCAATCCGCCGAACACGGAGATGGCCGTCTGGCGACGCCACCTCAAGCCCGGTGACACCTTCATCGACGTCGGGGCGAACATCGGCCTCTACACGATCTACGCCCTCGAGTGCGGCGCGTCGGTGGTCGCGATCGAGCCGGACCCGGTCAACGCGGAGCGGGTCCGCGAGAACCTGCGGGCCAACGGCGCCGACGCCGTGGTCGTCGCGAAGGCGCTCGATCGCGAGCCCGGCACCGTCACCATGACGACCGACCTCAACGAGCGCAACCACCTGCTGCCCGCCGGCAGCGACGGTCAGACCGTCGAGGCCACCACCCTCGACGACGTGATCGGCGACCGCACGGTGATGGTCAAGATCGATGTCGAGGGCGCGGAGGAAGCCGTTCTCCATGGCGCCTCCCGCGCCCTGTCCGAACGCCGGATCACCCTGATGCAGCTCGAGTGGGGGCTCGACGAGGGCATGACGGTCGAGGACCGCGCCGCCCTGCTGGACCTGCTCGCCAGCCACGACTACCGCATGCTCGAGAACGACCGCGACGGCAACCTCACCGAGCTCGGCGACCGCGCGCCCTCCGGACTCAATATCTTCGTCATGCCAGCCGAGCTGGTTCCCTGATGCCTCAGTAGCTGCGCCTATCGAGCGGAAGCAGGTCGCTCGGAGAGGTGCAGATCGTCGCCGATCCACCGATGAACTGAGCCGCATCCCTCCAGCTGCAGGACGTTGTGCCCGTGGGGAAGCCGGTATCCGGCCGTGGTGGTGCTGTCGAGGCAGCGATGGTGGTGAAGGATCGCCCATCCGACCCTGGCTTCCGGCGCCAGATCGAGGTCCTCGATCAGCAGTGGTGTGCCGGCCAGGTCGATCCGTGTTTGGTTGTGCAAGATGCCGCCCGTCTCGCCGGCTCGGCCGAGCACGAGCGTCTCTCGCATCGTGGCCCTGCACCCGGCCTCAATGTCGATCGTCGTGTCGCGGCGGACCTCCGCGCCGGCCGACACCACGAACGGCTGACCGCCCCAGGTCACCGTCGCGCCGTCACGAAGGTCGATAGCAACCTCCCACCGGGCGGCACCGCCGCGCATTTCGTAGGCGACGGTGCCGGCGGTCTCGACGATTTCCACGTCCACGGGTCCCTGGACGAGCACCTCGATACGCACCTCGTCCCCGGCCAGCAGCAGGGCCTGGCCGGCCACCAAGGCGAGGCGCACCGTCGAGCCGTGTTCGCGCAATCGGCGTGCCAGCAGGGCTCCGTGGGCGATGGCGACGCGCGGCGACCCGCTCCCCGGCGTCGCGCACACCTCAATGCGAGTGGTGGTGGGCATGCGGGGGCATGGGTCCGGGGTCGATGGGGGCATGCTCGCCGCTGCGGTGTCGTTCCACAGACTGCCGCACCCAGCCGGCGAGTTCGGCGACTGAGTTCTGATCCGTGCGCGACAGCGCGATCACGGGCCTGCCGTCCCGAGCGCCTTCGGCGTCGCTGACCATCGTGGCGACGTCCACCCCGACGTACGGCGCAAGGTCGGTCTTGTTGACTATCAGCAGGTCTGCTCTGGCGATCCCCGGTCCCCCCTTCCGGGCGACGTCGCCGCCGCCAGCGACATCCAGCACGAAGATCTGCGCGTCGACCAGCGCTGGCGAGAACGTCGCGGTGAGGTTGTCGCCTCCCGACTCCACGAGCACCACGTCGAGCGGGGCGTGGTCTGCTTCCAGCGTCTCCACCGCGATCAGGTTGGCCGTGACGTCGTCGCGGATGGCGGTGTGGGGGCAGGCGCCGGTCTCGACGGCGACGATCCGATCTGCGGCGAGGACGCCTTCCGCGCGCAGGAACTTGGCGTCCTCGTCGGTGTAGATGTCGTTGGTGACCACACCCATCTGCATCTCAGCGGCCAGCGCCCGGCAGACGGTCGCGATCAGCGAGCTCTTGCCCGTGCCGACCGGCCCGGCGACTCCGAGTCGGAACGAGCGGTACGGGTCAAGCATGGAACAACCTCAATCTTCTTCTCGAATGTTGCTCGGCGAACACGTCAACGAGCGGGGCACCGGCACCCGAGATCCGCTCGGGCTCGATGAGGTCAGAGAGATCCGCCGCCAGCTCCGCGATCTGTGGGTGCAGCGCGACACCCCAGCCTGCAGCCTCGACAGGATCGACAGGGAGCAGCTTGAGCGCGGCGGCGACGACCGTCTGGGCGTCGTCGTACCCGACCATCAGCGCAGTCTGCTCCGCAGACAGCCCTGTCACTGCCGCTACGACGCCCATCACGACGGGCCGCGCGATCTCGGCGTCCGCTGGCAGGTGGTCCAGGACCGCCGGCCAGATTCGGGCCGCGAGCCGTAGGCACCCGCGTCCCTGACGCCGCGACGCCGCCCGCAACACGGCACTGGGTGTGCGAGCGGCCCAGTGCGGCTCGACGCGCAGCGGGTCCCCTCCCGACCGCGAGAGGAACCGGGCGACCACCGCCGCGCCAGCGTCGACCCGCACGACCGTGCGCAAGCGGTCCCGCGCGTAGTCGACGACCTCGTGCAGGCGCCGGCCGTCAGCTGCGAGACCCGCATGGACAGCGGGCTCAAGCCCGGCCGACTGCGTGTGTCCACCTGTGGGCAGGCGCGCATCCGTCAACGCCATCAGCACCAGCTCGGGGGTCGCCATGTCAGAACAACGAGTAGAGCTGGGCGAGCGGGAGCCGCTCGGCGGGAGCGGGCACAACCTGCTCGCCGTCGACGGCGATCGCAAAGGTCTCCGGGTCGATGTCGATCTCGGGGAGTGCCGAGTTGTTGCGCATCTCCGCCTTGCCGACCGCGCGGGTGTCCCGAACCGGCGCGAGCCGACGGCGCAGGCCCAGATCAGCGGCAAGACCGTCCTCGATCGCTGCTGGTGCGACGAACGAGATGGAGAGGTCGGAACCGTGGACATCGCCGAAGGTCGGCCGCATCAGCACGGGCTGCGGCGTGGGAATCGAGGCGTTCGGATCGCCGATCGCCGCCCAGGCGATGCTGCCGCCCTTGATCACGAAGGACGGTCGCGCCCCGAAGAACCGCGGGTCCCACAGCACCAGGTCGGCGAGCTTGCCGGGTTCCACCGAGCCGACTTCATGGTCGATCCCGTGCGCGACGGCCGGGTTGATCGTGTACTTGGCGACGTACCGACGGGCCCGCTCGTTGTCGGCTGGCAGGCCACCCCCGAGGGGGCCGACACGCGCCTTCATGACGTGCGCGACCTGCCATGTGCGCGTGATCACCTCGCCGATCCGACCCATCGCCTGGGCGTCCGAGGACGTGATCGAGAGCGCCCCGAGATCGTGGAGCAAGTCCTCGGCCGAGATCGTCGTGGCCCGAATACGTGACTCGGCGAACGCAAGATCCTCGGGGACATCCGGAGACAGGTGGTGGCACACCATCAGCATGTCGAGGTGCTCGGCCACGGTGTTGACCGTGTGCGGCAGCGTCGGGTTCGTGGAGCCCGGGATGACGTGCGGCTCGGCCGCGATCGAGAGGATGTCCGGTGCGTGCCCGCCCCCAGCTCCCTCGACGTGGAACGCGTGGATCGATCGCCCGTCGATCGCGGCGAGAGTTGAGTCGACGTACCCCGCCTCGTTGAGCGAGTCGGAGTGCAGGGCGACCTGCAGTCCCCACTCAGCCGCTGCAGTGAGCGCCGCGTCGACGGCAGCGGGCGTCGAGCCCCAGTCCTCGTGCACCTTGTAACCGGCCGCCCCGGCCAATGCCTGCTCGCCCAGCGCCGCCCCCGAGACGGTGTTGCCCTTGCCGAGCAGCAGCACGTTGACGGGTACGTCGTCGAGGGCCCGGTGGAGCTGTCTCAGGTGCCACGCACCGGGTGTCACGGTGGTCGCCTTGGATCCTTCCGACGGGCCCGTGCCACCTCCCACGATCGTGGTGGTCCCGGTGGCCAGTGCCTCGTGCAGCTGGGACGGCGAGAGCAGGTGCACGTGCGAGTCCATCGCACCCGCGGTGAGGATCTTGCCCTCGCCGGCGATCACGTCGGTTGCTGGCCCGACCCGCAGGTCGGGGTGTACGCCGTCGGCGATGTCCGGGTTGCCGGATCGACCCAGCGCAACGATCCGTCCGTCCCGGATCCCCACATCAGCCTTCACGATGCCCCACCAGTCCAGGACGAGGGCGTTCGTGATGACTGTGTCCAAGGCGCCGTCAGCGCGCGTGGTGGTCCCCTGGGCCATCGACTCGCGGATCGACTTGCCACCCCCGAACACAGCCTCGTCGCCGCCGACGGTGAGGTCGCGCTCCACCTCGACCCAGAGGGCGGTGTCGCCCAGCCGGACCTGGTCGCCGGCGGTGGCGCCGTACAGGGCGGCGTACGTCGCCCTGCTGATCTCAACCATCGAGGTCCTTCCCGCGCTGGATGCCTGGGACTCGGCGTCGGCCGCGAAGTGCCACCGCCGTCACTTCACGCGAGGCGCCCGGCTCGAATCGCTCTGAGGTGCCCGACGGGATGTCCAGCCGAAAGCCGGACGCCGCCGCTCGGTCGAAGTCCAGCGCCCCATTGGCGTCCGGCAGGTGCAGGTGAGAGCCGATCTGGATCGGTCGATCGCCGGTGTTGAGCACGATCAGGCGGAGCCGTTCGTCAGCGCCCCGGTCACCGTTCAGCTCGATCATTCCTTCGCCGACCCGGACGGCCCCGGGGCCCGAGCCGTCGGTCCCACGACCGATCGGGTCGTGGATAGTGACCAGCTTGCGACCGTCGGGAAAGGTCGCCTCTACCTGCACGTCGTGGAGCATTTCGGCAACGCCGTCCATGACGTCGTCCGGACCGAGCACCTCGCGGCCGCTCTCCATCAACTCGGCCACCGACGCGCCCTCGCGGGCACGTTCGATCACCCAGGTGGACAACAGTGCGACCGTCTCGGGATGGTTGAGTCGCACCCCCCTCGCCCGTCGGTCGCGGGCCACCATCCCTGCCACGGCCAGCAGTAGCTTCTCCTGGTCGGACGGCGTCAGATGCACCCGGGCAACGCTAGGTGCCGGGTGTTTCAAGAACGTAACGCAGTAGCGCTCCCACGATGACCGTGCCGCTGCAACGACAGCTACGCGGTCTCCCTACCGAAGGGTGTCGAGCGCCCAGCATCACCCGGACCTGCTGACCCGTCTGATGAGGGCAGCGTCAGGTGGACCCGCAGGCCATTCGATGTGAGCCGGATCCGGCCGCGCATCCCGGCGGCGGCAAGCAGCGCCGCGGCACCGCGCTGGTCCGCCGGCGCGACCAGGACGAGCTCCTCGGCCCCCGCCTCCGCGGCGAGTGCGCACAGCCGACGCAGCAGGTTGCTGCCGATGCCCATCCGCCGCCAGGCCGGGGCCACCTCGAGGGTGCCTTCGGCGGGGCGGGCGGGGAACACATGGGTGAACTCCGCGGAGCCGATCACTCCGGTGCCGACCCTGGCCCTCACCCCGGTTGTGGTCTGGTCGTAGGCGACCACGGCGTCAGGGTCGGGCGTCGGAGTCGCGGGCGGGCCCAGCGCGGCGGCAATGTCGGTCAGCGCGGCGGCTCGCACCTGCTCGGTCGGTGAGAGGTTCACCCTCGGACCGAGCAGTCCTGTGAGCTCCGCGTGGATGCGGGCCGGGTCATCGATGAGCCGGCGCACCGCCGACAGCCACCGAGTGGGCTGGTCCTGAAGCTCCTGCTCGGAGCAGACCGCGACGGTGACCTCGGTGCAGCCCGCCGACTCGGCCAGCTCGAGCAGTAGGCCCGGCGACACGGTGTCAGGCACCTCGACCACCAGGTCATCGGTGACGGTCCCGAGGTCGGGGTAGATCTGCAGGGCGAGGATGTTGACCTCCGCGTCGCCCAGGCACCCGGCCAGCGTGGCCAGAGCCCCGGGGGTCTCGGGCAACCGGGTGCGGATCCTGAGGAACATGCGGCAAGCCTGCCCCGCCCATGTTCCAAGACAGCGTCAGGCCCGTAAAGGCTGCTCACCCTTCTCGCCGGCAAGTGGAGTAGGTCTCTCGTTGGCTCGGACCGTAACAAGGTCAGCGGCGTATTCGCCCCATCACGACGGCGTCGACGTACCCTCAGCGCTTGAAACCGAACTCGCGCATCACGCCCTCGTGCTCGAAGCCGAGCCCTCACTCCTTCGCTCTCGGTGAGACGCACGTCACTTTTGACTTCAAGTACTTGAAGTTCCTAACGTCGTAGACGTGAGCACCCAGACCACCCGGCGCACCTACACGATCAAGGAAGCAGCCACGCTGACCGGACTCCCGGCGAGCACCCTTCGCTACTACGAGTCGATCGGCGTGATCACCCCGATCGCCCGTGGGGAGAGCAGCAAGCACCGGGTGTACGACGAGGACGACCTCGATCAGCTGACCTGGGTCGCGTGTCTGGCTGCTACCGGCATGTCCGTGAGCGACATGAAGAAGTACGTCGCCAACGGGCAATTGGGGCCCGCAGCGGCTCGCGAGCAGATCGCGTTGCTGTCGGCGCAGGAGCAGCGGCTGGCGCTCGAGGCCGAGCAGATCGCCGTGCGCCAGCGATACGTCCGCCTCAAGGTCGGTTACTGGCAGGCGATCGATGCCGGTGACACCGAACGAGCAGATCTCGTGGCTCGCGAGGCCGGCGCCCTGGCCGACGAGCTGAAGCAGACAAGGAAGCAGTAACCGACGGCGCACCGTGGCGGACCCACTCGGTCCGCAGGTCGACCGCGCCCTGACGAAGGAGAACACCCGCATGCGCGTGAACGCATACGCCGCCCCCGCTGCCGGCCAGCCGCTGGCACCGACCACGATCGAACGACGTGCGATCGGACCCAACGACGTGCTCATCGAGATCCAGTACGCCGGCATCTGCCACTCCGACATCCATACCGTCCGAGGAGACTGGGGGCCGCAGCCGTTCCCCGTCGTACCCGGTCACGAGATCGTCGGCACCGTCGCCGAGGTCGGTGCCGAGGTCACCAAGCACCAGGTCGGCGACCGCGTCGGTGTCGGCTGCATGGTGAACTCGTGCGGCCAGTGCACCAATTGCCGCAACGGCGACGAGCAGTACTGCCGCGACGGAATGGTCGCGACGTACGCCGGTACGGATCGCGACGGCAGCACGACCCAGGGCGGCTACTCGACCCACGTCGTCGTCGACGCCGGTTACGTGCTCTCGGTCCCTGACGGCCTCGACGCCGCTGCCGCAGCGCCGCTGCTGTGCGCGGGCATCACGACGTACGCCCCGCTTCGGCGCTGGGGAGCCGGTCCCGGCAAGAAGGTCGCGGTCGTCGGCCTCGGTGGCCTGGGGCACATGGCCGTCAAGATCGCCCACGCACTGGGCGCGGAGGTCACCGTGCTGTCGCAGTCGCTGAAGAAGCAGGAGGACGGGCTGCGGCTCGGCGCGGACCACTACTACGCCACCTCCGACGCCGGCACCTTCGACGAGCTCGCCGACCGGTTCGACCTGATCGTCAACACGGTCAGCGCCGGCATCGACCTCAATGCCTACCTCGGCCTGCTCGCCGTCGACGGCACCCTGGTCAACGTCGGCGCCCCGGCCGAGCCGCTGAGCGTGCACGTGATGTCGCTCATCGGCGGACGCCGCTCGTTCGCCGGCTCGATGATCGGCGGCATCGCGCTGACCCAGGAGATGCTCGACTTCTGCGCCGAGCACGACATCGGGGCCGAAATCGAGGTCATCTCCGCCGACCAGGTCAACGAGGCGTACGAGCGGGTGCTCGCGTCCGACGTCCGGTACCGGTTCGTCATCGACACCGCGACGCTCGCCTGAGCCGAGCGCGACCACCGCGCGGCCGCGGCGAAACTCGCACGCCAAGGTGAGCGACCGGATGGCAGGGTGCGGCCATGCCGATCACGCCGCACAATCCCGCCGAGCTCTTCCCTCCCTACCGCAGCTACGCGCACGCGGTCGAAGTCCCTGCGGGCGCGCGGACGCTGTACATCAGCGGTCTGAACGGGTACGGGGCCGACGGGGTGACGATGCCGTCCGACTTCACCGGACAGGCCGAGCTCGTCTGGCGGCACCTCGGGGCCGTCCTCGGCTCGGCGGGAATGAGCTATGCAGACCTCGTCTCGCTGCGCTTCTTCCTGGCGTCAGCCGCGGACGATCCCGCGAACGTGGAGATCCTGAGCGGCCACCTGGGAGACCACGTCTGCGCGCGCACCGTCGTCGTGCAGCAGCTCCTGGAACCGGAGTGGCTGGTCGAGATCGAGGCCGTTGCCGCGAAGGTCGACTGACCGCTCGAAAGCTGCGCCCGCCCGCGGGTGCGCTCAGGGGCGACTCGTGATCGGGTCCAGCACGCAATCGATGACTTCGCCCAGGTGGTCGCAGTCCTGGGTCGACTGGCCCGGTGGGCTGCTCGGTGGGCTGCTCGGCGGGTTGCTCGGCGGGTTGGGCGGGTTGCTCGGGGGGTTGCCCGGCGGCGGCGAGTTCGACGGCTCATCGGACGGGTCCGGGATGTTGGGGTCCGTAGGGCCAGTCGTGCCGGGGGCGTCGCCCGCCGGTTCGGTGGCGGCGTCCGCGCTCGGGTCAGCGGCCGCGTCCTCGGACCGAGCCGACTCGCGGTTGCGCCGAGGCTTCGCATTCTCGCGATCACGCGCACGTTGGTTGTCGCTCACCGTGGAGCTGTTGGGCAGCGCGGAGCTGTCGGGCGACGCGGGACCGCTGTCTTCGGCGGCGGGCGATGGCGAGTCGCCGAGCCCGGCGAGTCCCAGGGTCCATGCGCCCACCAGGACAACGAGGACGGCGACGACACTGCCGCGTACCAGCCAGGTCCTTCTCATGAGCGCACTCCAATGATCCCGAGCTTCCGGCCACTGATCGTAGGGCTTCCGGCTGCGTGCGGGTAGCGCGTCCTACCTGGGAGACGCCGGGAGCGGATTTGATGTTGCGATTTCAAGCATCGTTGTGACTTGCGCGCGTCTGCGCTAGACCTAGACCTGACGAGGCGCTCGGAGGTATCCGCTTACGCAGCCGGATGCTCCCGAGCGCTTCGTCGATCGGGTGGCTGCGTCGTACGCCGCGTGGTCGCCGAGGTGGGTCCTTCCGCGAGCAAATTTCGCACGCTGGCTATGGCGTCCTCGCGCATGGCGGAGTATGCAGGGTGGTACCGGCGGTGCCGGCCGGGCACTGCCCCGTCCGAGAGAGGAGCGGGCCGTGTACGCACGTTCCACGACGTTCCACGGAAGGCCCGAGAACATCGACGCAGGCATCGCCTATGTCAAGAACGAAGCAGGGCCCGCGCTCGACAAGGTCGACGGCTGTCGCGGTCTGTCGCTGCTGGTCGACCGCGAGTCCGGACAGTGCATCGCCACCAGCTCGTGGGAGAGCGAGGCGGCCATGGGCGCCAGCGATGAGCAGACCCGCCCGCTCCGTGATCGCGGCCGGGACATCCTCGGCGCCTCCATGCAGGTCGACGAGTGGGAGATCGTCGTCATGCACCGCAGCCACCACGGCGAGTGCTGCCGGGTCAGCTGGCTCGAGGGCGACCTCGACACCATGACGGAGACGTTCCGGGTCGGGATCCTTCCCGAGCTCGAGAAGACCCCTGGATTCTGCAGTGCCAGCCTGCTGGTGAACCGGGCGACCGGACTTGGCTGCGCCACCACGGCGTGGGAGTCCCGGTCTGCGATGGAAGCCAGCCGAGAGGCGGCGAACGACATGCGGAACCGGGCAGCCAGTGAGTCGGGCGGCCAGATCATCGACGTCCACGAGTTCGACCTGGCCTACGCACACCTGCACGTCCCCGAGATGGCCTGACGCCCCATCGCTCGAGACCGGGCCCGTCCTCGGCGGGCTCGGTCCGGGCGAGCCTTGCCTTATCCGAGGATCCCGCTGTAGGCGTTGAGCGCCGGCTGCCCGCCGAGGTGCGCGTAGAGGACGTTCGAGTCCGCTCCGACCTCGCCTGAGGTGACCAGATCGACGAGCCCGGCCATCGACTTCCCCTCGTAGACGGGGTCGATGATCATGCCCTCGAGTCGGCCGGACAGGCGGATCGCGTCGACCGTCGACTCGACGGGGATCCCGTAGAGATCACCGGCCCAGCCCTCGAGCACCGTGATCTCGTCGTCGCGCAGGTCCCGGCCGAGACCGATGAGACGGGCCGTGTGACGGGCGATGCGGCCCACCTGGTCGCGCGTCTTGTCGATCGTCGCCGACGCATCGATGCCGAGCACGCGTCGCGGACGGCCGCCGGCGTCCTCGAGCGCGGCGAAGCCGGCGATCATCCCGGCATGGGTCGAGCCGGTGACCGTGCAGACGACGATGGTGTCGAAGAAGACGTCGAGCGCCTGCTCCTGCTCCGCGACCTCGTAGGCCCAGTTGGCGAAGCCGAGCCCCCCGAGGTGGTGCTCGGAAGCGCCGGCCGGGATCCCGTAGGGCCTGCCGCCCGCATTCTCGACGTCGGCGATCGCCTCGTCCCAGGACGAGCGGATCCCGATGTCGAAGCCGGAGGGATCGAGCCGTACGTCGGCGCCCATGATCCGCGACAGCAGGATGTTGCCGACCTTGTCGTTGACCGGGTCGTCCCAGTCGACCCACTTCTCCTGGACGAGGCGGCACTTGAGGCCGAGCTTCGCGGCGACCGCAGCGACCTGACGGGTGTGGTTGGACTGGATGCCGCCGATCGACACAAGCGTGTCGGCACCCTGGGCGAGCACGTCGGGGACGATGTACTCGAGCTTGCGTGTCTTGTTGCCGCCGAACGCCAGGCCGCTGTTGCAGTCCTCCCGCTTCGCCCAGATCCGGGCTCCTCCGAGATGCTGGGTGAGGCGCTCGAGCGGGTGCACCGGGCTCGGCCCGAACGTGAGCGGGTAGCGCTCGAAATCGTGGATCGACATCTCGTCTCCTTCTCGACCGTCGCGCGAGACCGTCATCGTACGGAGGCAGCTTTCGAGCGCCTTCGCGACCGCTCACACCGAGCCCTTCTCAGGATCGTCCGAGCCGTCGTCGACGACCGCGCCGATATCTGACCCGGTGCCGTGCTGAGGCGTGGTCCTGACAATGCCTGTCGGGGGCGGCTGACCCGCCGGTACTGTCGGTGCGACGAGCTGGGGAGGCGCCGATGGCAAAGCCGATCATCCTCGCGGTCGACGATGATCCCGCGGTGGTCGCGGCTGTCGTGCGGGACCTGCGGGTCCGTTACGGCGAGGACTACCGGGTGGTGCGCGCAACTACAGGCCCCGAGGCACTAGAGCTCCTGGCGGACCTGGTGCTCAAGGACCGCCAGGTCGCCGCGGTCGTCAGCGACCAGCGGATGCCAGGCATGACCGGGATCGAGGTCCTGCAGGAGGTGCGGCAGCAGTCGCCCGACACCAAGCTGGTGCTGCTGACCGCGTACGCCGATACGGACGTGGCGATCCGCGCGATCAACGACATCGACCTCGACTACTACCTCATGAAGCCGTGGGACCCGCCCGAGGAGCGGCTCTACCCGGTGCTCGACGATCTTCTCCGCGACTGGACGTACAGCCACCCCGACCGCGCCTCTGAGGTCCGGGTCGTCGGTCACCGCTGGTCGGAGCAGACGGATCGGGTGAAGACGTTCCTCGTCCACAACCACGTGCCCTACCGGTGGCTCGAGGTCGGCCAGAGCGACGAGGCCAGCCTGCTGCTCGACCTCGCCGGCGCCGGTCCGGACGATCTTCCGGTCGTGGCGCTTCCCGATGGCGCCGTGCTCCAAGCACCGACCCAGGTCGAGCTGGCCGACGCCCTCGGGCTGCGCACGCGGGCCGAGCGGCCGCTCTACGACCTGTGCATCGTGGGCGCGGGTCCGGCGGGTCTCGCCGCCGCTGTGTACGCCGCCTCCGAGGGCCTGCAGACCGTCGTCGTCGAGCGTGACGCCCCCGGCGGACAGGCCGGCCAGAGCGCGTCGATCGAGAACTATCTCGGCTTCCCAAAGGGCCTCTCCGGCGCCGACCTGACCCACCGCGCGGTGGCGCAGGCGTCACGATTCGGTGCTGAGATGGTGCTGGCCCGCGACGTGGTCGGGTTCGAGACACGCGGCCCGGTGCGCGCCGTACTCCTCGACGGCGCAACTGACATCGAGGCCCGCGCGGTGCTCGTGGCCACGGGCGTCTCCTACCGGCGACTCGAGGCCCCCGGTCTCGACGAGGTCGTCGGGCGCGGCGTCCACTACGGCGCGACCGCCAGCGAGGCGAGCCAGACCAGCGGCGACGACGTGTACGTCGTGGGCGCCGCGAACTCCGCCGGCCAGGCGGCGCTCAACTTTGCCCGCCACGCCAAGCGCGTGGTCCTCGTCGTTCGGGGAGACAACCTCGAGGCGTCGATGTCCCAGTACCTCGTCAGCCGGGTCCTGGCGGCACCCAACATCGACGTCCGGCTTCGGACGGAGGTCGTCGGTGCGCGTGGCGTCGGCCGGCTCGAGGCCATCACCCTGTGCGAGCGCGGAGGCGACGCGGAGGTCCTCGAGGCACGCTGGCTCTTCGTCTTCATCGGTGCGGCGCCGCGGACGGACTGGCTCGGCGACGCCGTCCTGCGGGACGACCGCGGCTTCGTGCTCACCGGACCCCACCTACCGCCGGGACCGACCATGGGATGGCCGCTCCAGCGCGGCCCGTACGCGCTGGAGACGAGCGTGCCCGGGGTGTTCGCCGCCGGCGACGTACGCCTCGACAGCATGAAGCGGGTCGCCTCCGCGGTGGGCGAGGGTGCCATGTCCGTCTACCTCGTCCACCGTTACCTGGCGACCACCTGATGCTGTACGACGAGCTCCGGGCCCTCGCGCTCCTCGACGGGTTCACCGACGAGCAGGTCTCCGACCTCGTCGCCGCGGGCGAGGAGGTCTTCCTCGACGTGGGCGAGCGCATCTTCGACGAGGGACGTCCGGCGGACGACTGGTGGCTGTTGCTCGACGGCCGAATCGACCTCGTGAGGCGCATCGGCCACGACGAGACGGTGATGGCCACGATGCAGGTCCCGGGCCAGTGGGCCGGGGGTTTCCGCGCCTGGGACGAGCACGGTGTCTACATGGGCAGTGGCCGGGTCACGGAGCCGAGCCGTGTCTTCCGCCTCCCGGCCGATCGGCTCGCCGCGCACGGCGAGGCGTGGTTCCCGTTCGCGGTCCACCTCCTCCGCGGTCTGATCGGGACCGCGCGCCGGATCGAGCACAACGCCCGCCAGCGCGAGGCACTCGTCGCGCTGGGCACGCTGGCAGCCGGGCTCGCGCACGAGATCAACAACCCGGCCTCCGCGGCGGTCCGGTCGGTCGGCGCCCTCGCGGAGAGCAGCGACAACCTCCTCGATTCGCTGCTACGGCTCGCGTCCCAAGGCATCACCGCAAGCCAGTTCGTCGCCCTCGACGAGCTGCGGCGGGAGATCGGCAGCGAGCCCGCGCCGACCGGCGTCGAGCTGGCTGAGCGCGAGGACGAGCTGTCGACATGGATGGCCGACCACGATGTCGACCGCGACTGGGTGATCGCTCCGGCGCTCGCCGGGGCGGGCGTCGACCTCGCCTGGTGCGAGCGCGCCGCCGTCCTGCTCGAGGACGCTGCCCTGCAGGCGGGCCTGGAGTGGGTGGCGAGTGCGCTGACCACGGCGACGCTGATCGACCAGACCCGAGATGCGACCCGCCGCATCTCCGACCTCGTCTCGGCCGTGAAGTCCTACTCGCAGCTGGACCGCGCACCCATCCAGCAGGTCCAGATCAAGGACGGCTTGGAGAGCACCCTGGTGATGCTGGGTCACAAGCTGCGTTCTGGCGGCGTTTCCGTGCATCGCGAGTACGCGGACGACGTACCCGTGGTCGAGGCGTCGCCCGGCGAGCTCAACCAGGTGTGGACCAACCTCATCGACAACGCGGTCGACGCCATGGCGGGAGAGGGGACGCTCACGGTCAGGACGTTCGCCGCCGAGCGTGCCGTCGTCGTCGAGATCGGGGACACAGGACCGGGCATGACCGAGGAGGTCGCCGCCCACGCCTTCGAGCCGTTCTTCACGACCAAGGAGGTGGGCAAGGGCACCGGGCTCGGGCTCGACCTGTCCCGCCGGATCGTCGTGGAGCGGCACGGCGGGGAGATCGACGTCGACTCGCGGCCCGGGAGCACCGTCGTCCGGGTCCGGCTGCCGCTGCGGTCGTCGAGCTGAGGTGGCCACCCTGTCACGCTCCCAGGGCGACCAACGAGGTCGAGCTGCCCACTGCAGCGAGCGGGGACGCGACTGCGTCCCCGCCCCTCAGTTCGGTCAGGTCACTCCGCGGTGACCGGGTCGATGACCGTCGACACCCTGCTGATGACATTGGCCGGGAAGCCGCCGTTCTCGGCGTGCTCGAGGACAGCCGCCTCGTCCTCCGCGACGTAGACGCAGTAGATCTTGTCGGTGGTCACGTAGCTGTGGAGCCACTGGGCGCGGGGGGCCATCCCGGCGAGGACGGCGTTGGACTTGCCGGAGATGGCGTGCAGCTCGTCGGCGGACAGCTGGCCGGCACCGGGCAGTTCTCGTTCGATCACGTACTTGGGCATTTCGAGCTCCTTCATCGGTGGGTGGAGCACCAAAGTAGGAACGCGGCAGGGTGCCGGGCATCGGGCGCAATCCCCATCTGTCCGCGTGGTCAGCCGTGGGTATTTGTGCCCATGAGCCCGTTGTCGTAGGCGAAGGCAGTCACCCCGGAACGGGAGGTGGCTCCGACCTTGCCGAAGATGTTCGAGACGTGACGGGCGACGGTCTTCTCGCTCAGGACGAGCTTCTCGGCGATGGCGCGGTTGCTGTCGCCCGCGGCGACCAGCCGGACCACCTCGACCTCGCGAGCGGTCAGTCCCTTCGGCAGTCCCTCGCGCGTCGCGACGACGCCGAGCCGCGCGAAGCACGCCTCCGCGGCCGACTTCTCCCGTGTCGCCGCGTCGGCGTCCCCGAGCGCCAGGTAGGCGGCTGCGATCAGCAGGCGCGTGCGCGCGGCGTCGTACGGCGCATCGAGCTCCTGCCAGGTGTTGAACGCCATGCGGAGCAGGGCCATCGCTTCGACCGCCCGCCCCTGGGCGAGGAGCACCGCCCCGCGACAACGGTTGCCCTCCGCGCCCAGCCCGGCGCTCTCGAAGGCGACGGCCGTGTCGGCGACCTCCTGCGCCGAGGCCTCCGCGAGCGCGAGGTCCCCGGCCGCGAGCGCGATCTCCGACTGCGCTGCGTGCAGTGGCGCCCGCCCGAGGCGGCTGCCGCCCTCCGGGGCGAGGGCGGCGGCGATGGACGCCGTCGCCGCCTCGACCCGACCCTGTGCGAGCCGGAGCAACGCGAGGCCGGGTTGCGGATCTCGCCCGAACTCGTTGGCCTGGGTGTACGCCGTCTCGGCGCCGGCGAGGTCTCCCCGCAGCCGGCGTACCTCCCCGATCTCGTAGTGGGCGTCCGCCACCGCCCAGACGTCCACGCCGACCATGTCGCGGCAGGCGCCCAACGCCTCCTCCTCAGCCTGCTTCCAGTCGCCGCGGGTCTGCAGGACCTGCGCCCGGTGGACCCGGCAGATGCCCGGGTAGAGCGACGTCAGCGGCAACGGCTCGCACCAGCGCCGGGTCGCCTCGGTCCACTCGAACGCGCGCCGCAGGTCGCGCAGCTCGTGACACGCGTCCATCAGGCCGCAATAGATCGCGCCGGCCCACATCGGTGCGAGCTCGTCGGACAGGGCGGACAGCATCGCCTCGTCCAGCAGGGCCAGGCCGTCCCGGACGCGGCCCTGCTTGATGCTCGAGCGACCCTCGTAGTAGACGCCGAGGCAGACCAGCGTGGGGTCGGCGAACCGTCGACCGAGGTCCTGCATCCGGCGCGAGGACTCCAGCGCCGCGTCGGGATCACTGCCCATCAGGGCGGCGATCCGCAAGTAGAGCGCGTAGCCGTGCTCGGCCCCCTCGGGCATGGTGTCGAGCAGGCGCGCGCAACGGCCCAGCCAGCCGTCGCCCTGGGCAGCCTCCCCGACCAACCGGCACGAGATCGCGAGCAGCAGCGCGGAGCGCGCCGCGCCGGACTTGCTGCCGCTCTCGAGGTGCTGACGGTAGGCGTCGGCATAGATCCGGATCGACTCGTCCATGCGGCCCAGCCACCACGCGGACTCCGCGAGCCGCTGGGTGTCGTCCGCGGTGCGGTCGGAGAGACCGGCGTACAGGTCGTAGGCAGCCTGCCAGTCCCGACGCCCCACCGCCGCGATCGCCTGCTCTCGTCGCATCACACCGACCCCTTGTGCCGCAGCGATTATCCCACCGGAGACGCACCCTCGGCGGAGATCAGAGCGGCCGGCATACCCGAGGCCGGGTGGCGTAGACGCCGGAGGGATGGAGGCGGCTCATCCCCGGGGACGATCTTTCTGCGTTACCGCAGACCGCGGGCCCTTCCCTCCGTAGCGTTGAAGTCGACCCGTCGCTCTCCGGAGGTCGCCATGTCCGTCTCTGCACGCTCCGCCGCTCTCGTCATCGCCGGCCTCCTGCTCACCGCCTGTGGCGGTGACGACGGCTCCGAGGGTTCGGACGACTCGGGTGGAAGCGCCGGTCAGGTCACCGAGGACGCCGGTCCCACAGCGGTGGCGGAGCCCACGACGGTGTGGGTCGGGTCGTCGGAGGCAAGTGCGTTGCTCAAGGTCGACCCTGCGACCCGGGCCGTGGAGAAGATCCCGGTCGACGAAGGCCCCTGGAAGGTGGCCTTCGCCGAGAGCTCGCTGTGGGTGCAGACGCCTGAGGTCCAGCGTCGCGACCCGACCACCGGCCAGCCCAGCGACATCCTGTTCGAGGAGGTGTACGTCCACGACTTCCTCGTCGACGGCGACGGCATCTGGATGTCCCTCCGGGACGAGCCGAAGCTGGTGCGCTACGACCTCGCCAGCGGTCAGCCGGAGGACGAGGTGCAGCTCCCGTCGGCAGACTTCAACCTCGAGTACCTGGCGTTGCAAGGCGACTCCATGCTCGCCGCCAACTCGTACGACGGCACAGCAGTGAGGATCGACCTCACGACCGGGGAGGTGGTCGGGCGCTACAACCCGGACGAGGTGATCTGGGACGTCCAGCTCATCGACGACTCGTTGTGGGTCGCCCACTACGGCGGGCTGGTCGAGCTGGATGCGGCGACGCTCGCACCGCGGCGGACGATCCAGGGCGTGGAGGCCGCCTACGCGTTGAGCGCCGACGAGACCGGTCAGCTCTGGGTCGGTCTCGACGACATGGTCGGGACGATCGACGACAGCGGGCAGTTCCAGCCGGTCGCGGCCTCGGTCCGCGACGGCACCGGCGCGGGGAACGTCGACGACATCGAGGTCTCGGAGCAGTCGGTGTGGATCACCCACGAGGACGTGGGCCTCGTCCGGCTGGACCGGGCGACCGGCCAGCTCGACGAGCCGGTCGCGCTGCCGGGCGTAGGTGCCTTCGCGCCCACGTTCGACATCGCGCTCCAGTGACGACAGTCGTCGCTTCGGTCGATCGCCGGACGGGGGAGCGCCGTTCCCGCTACCGTGGTTCCCGACCCGGGGGAGGGGTCCCGGTGCCGCGAGGCACGTCGACAACAGGGAGGGAACACCTGAGATGCGCATGCCCCGAGGGATCAGGAGGTCGGTCGCGGCACTCGCGATCGGCGTCGCCGCTCTGACCGCGACGACGGCGACCGACGCGCACGCGGCGGACGCCGACACCGAGCGGACGGCCGTCGCGGTCGAGCAGGACTCCAGCAGCACGGAGCGGACCAAGGAGGAACGGGTCTCCGCGGACCGCACCAAGGAAGAGCGTCTGGGCGCGGCTCGCACCAAGGAGGAGTGAGTCCAACGGCCTGAGGACGTCCCGGTGCCAGGTGATCAGTCACCCGCCACCGGGACGTTCGCATTTCCGACGGGAAGTCAGGACACGGACGTCAGTGCGCTCGTCGTACGGTCACCACGCAACGTCGTGAGCAGGTCGTCGATCGGCATCGGGCGATGGAGGAGGAAACCCTGTGCATACAACTGGTGGCCGTGGTCGCGGAGCACCGTCAGCTGTGCCTCCCGCTCGATCCCCTCGACGACTACTTCCAAGCCGAGCGAACGACCCATGTGCGCGACCGACCGGAGCAGCGCGCTCGCACGCTCATCCGAGTCGATGGCGTGCGACAGCGATCCGTCGGCCTTGATGATCTGCACCGGGATGTCCCGCAGGTAGCTGATCGAGGAGAACCCGACCCCGAAGTCGTCGATGGCGAACCGGACGCCCATGGCCGCGATCGCGTGCATCGCGTCGAGCACGAGCGGGTCGAGGTCGATCCCCTGCCGTTCGGTGATCTCGAGCACCAGCGCGGTGCCGTTCATGGCGGTCAAAGATCTCGCGACGAGCTCCACGAAGCCGGGTTCGCGCAGCTGGCGCGCAGAGATGTTGACGGTCATGACGAACGGCCCGTCGATCTGGTCGTGGAGCACGGCGGCATCGGCGGCGACCGCGGTGAGCACGGACTCTCCCAGGTCGACGATCAGGCCGCTCTCCTCGGCGATCCCGATGAACAGCTCGGGCGAGACCGGGACCCCGTCACGGCGCCACCGTGCCAGTGCCTCGGCGCCGGCGATCCGTCCGGAGTCGACGTCGACGATGGGCTGGTAGGCGATCTCGATCTCGGCCCGGGCCACCGCGCGGCGCAGGTCGTCGACCATCTCGAGCCGCTCGACGCGAGCCCGCCCGATGGCGTGCTCGTACACCACCACCCGGGCCTTGCCGCGAGCCTTCGCCTCGTACATGGCCAGGTCCGCCTTGCGCAACAAACCCTCGGCGTCGTCGCCCGGTCCCCCGAAGGCGATGCCGCCGCTCGCGCTCAGCGGCAGCAGGTGACCGGCGACGAGCACTCCCCGCCGCGTGGCGGCGAGCACCCGCGCCCACATCTCCTCGACCTCGGCGACCTCGGCACCCTCGATCAGGACCGCGAACTCGTCACCTCCCAGTCGGGCGACGGTGTCGCACTCACGGACGCAGGACCGCAACCGGTCGGCGAGCTCGACCAGAACGGCGTCACCTGCTGCGTGGCCGAACCGGTCGTTGACCGGCTTGAAGCCGTCCAGGTCGATGAACAGCAACGTCACCTGGGTGCCGTTCTTCCGGGCGTTCGCCTGGGCCTCCAGCAACCGATCCAGCAGGATGCCTCGGTTAGGGAGGTCGGTGAGCGGGTCATGGCGAGCGACGTGCACCATCTCCTCGGTGAGCGCAAGCCGTGCGAAGGCGTCCGACGCGACCGCACCCAGCGCCCTCAGCGCCTGCTCGTCCGCGGCGATCGTCGAGCGGGCGCGGCCCAGAGCCTTCGCCACCAGCCAACGCGGCTCTTCTTCGTCGTTGACACGTGCGCCGATCTCACCGCCGTCGGGCGGTGTCGACCGGACCGCGACCCGGCGGAGGTGCAGCAGGTCCCGAGCGTCTTCGACCAACGCGCCCACGACGCGCTCCCGGTCTGTGTGCGTCTGCGCCCGGACGGCGGCGTCGAACAGCACCGTCAGGCGACGCGCGTTCTCCCGGGCGCGGGTCACCGCGCGGGTGGCGACGAGCAGCGTGACCAGTGGTACGGCGAGCAGGATCAGCATCCAACCCGGCGTCGCCCTGTGGACCACCACGCCCAGGTAGCCGAGGGTGTCGAACGGGACGAAACAGGCGACCGCCAGCCAGGTCCCCCGCTGCAGCAGGTGTCGTCGGATGGCGGTGCCCGAGCTGATCCCGACCGACACCGCCGACATGACGTAGTCGGTGGCGAAGTAGGCGACCGCGGCGATCATCACCGCGGCCAGCTCGCGCCCAGTGCCGATCGAGTCGCCTCGACCCGCCGTCACCACGGCGGCAGCGATGCTGCCTGCGATGATCCCCACCCCGATGTTGAACGCCTTCGACGACCACAGCTTGCCCGTGGTGAGCTGGGTGACCATCACGCCGAGCGACCAGATGAAGACCGCGTCGTGTGCGGGGAGCGTGCACAGCAGGAACATCAGGACGCAGGAGTCGAAGCCGACCTCGATGCCGCCGTCATTGTTGTCGACGACCAGCGGGAACCGGGAGACGATCAAGATCACAGGGATGCCGACCAGCGCCGGCGCGATGTGCGTCAACCCGTCCTGAGCCACCGCCACGACCGCGACGACGAAGATCGCCAGACCGACGGCACAGACGGCCCCGTCGAACACGGCGCCGCGACGCGTGCCGGCCACCGCAGTGGCGCTGGGTGTGCTGGTCATCGCCAGGCTTCTCCGAGAAGTTCGGTCATCAGTGGACCCCCAGTCTTCGGCCCCGACGACCATTTTGGGCCGAGATCGCCGGATCCGTGTCCGATCGCCGCTGCCCACCAGCCCGTTCTGACTAGACGGACGGGGGTCCCGCTCGACTCAGCCGGCTCCACGCATCTTCGCCAGCCGGGTCCGCAGCGCGGGCACCCGGTGCGCGTTGGCGCGCAGGTCGACGTAGGTGTCGCCATAGGTCCAGAGCAGTGCGTCGTCGAGGCGGCGTACGGCGCCGGGCGGGTAGCGGTAGTCCATCCGGGCCTTGAGCTCGTCGGCGTCGACAGCGCGCACCAGGTCACCGAGCTCCCCCAGGGACGAGATGCCGAGCTCGAGGACCAGGCCCGAGATCCAGGCGTAGTGCTCGGTGCGTGACCACCCGGAGTCGGCGTACTGCCCGGCGAGGAACGCCGCGAGCTCGCGCGGGCTGATCCGAGGGTCGTCGTCCTCGGCGTCGGCGGCAGCCTCCGCCATCCCGTCGCGCAGCCGGTCCCGGATCGTGGAGAACTCACGGTCCGCGAGCTCGAGCAGCCCGGCAGCGAGCGTGAACCGGCGGTCGAAGTCGGGCACATGCTCGTCGGGGATGGTGCCCTTGTAGCGGATGTCGTGCTCGAACTCCGCCCACGCGTGCTGCAGCACGGTGCGGATCTGGATCTGCGCCTGTCGTCCGCGCAGCAGCTGGTAGCCGTCCTGGCCCTCCCGCACGGGGTCGAGGCCGACGAGCAGGTGGCGGCTGGCGTAGCCGAACCGGCCCTCACCGGCGGTCTCCTGGCCGAGGTCGCGGTCGTCGTAGACCACGACCTGGTCCTCGAGCAGGTCGGCGACGGCCTGGACGTCGCTGTGCACGTAGGTGATGACGCGTACGCCGATCTGGTCGGTGATCTCCCGCAGCGGGTCGGTGAACACCGGCCGGCCGTCGGCGACGCGAGCGGCCTTGGCGGCGAACGACGAGACGGACTTCGCGCGGCCGGTGACCGTCAGGTAGTTGATGCCGGCGTCGTCGAGGATGGACGTCACCATGGCGACGTACTGGTCCGCCGCCAGCCGCAGGTCGGCGTGGTGCTCGGCGTACTCCCGCACCGCGGCGCCGGGGTCGAGGGGTGGCGCCGATGGGCTCGCACCCAACGGGGTCGCCGCGAGGTCGGGGGGCAGGGTCGGCGTGACGATGTAGCCGCCCTCGAAGTCGCCGTACGTCGTGGTGTCCGCGGGACGGCGCTCCCGGAACAGGGCGGTGTAGGCGCAGATGACAGCGTCGACCTGGTCCTCGACGACCCGGAGCTGGCTCTTGCGCTTCGCCGTCGCGACGGTGTCGCGGAGCGCCTGCCAGACCGACGGGCGGCTCTGCTCGCCGGGGGGGCCGTCGACCAGGAGCGGCGGGTCAGCGGCGGCGAGGCCCTCGATCATGCCCACCAGCACGATCAGCTCGGCGCGGAGGTGCTCGAGGTCGCGGCCGGGCTTGTTCTTGTACTTCAGCGTGCGCCCGAGGCGGAACAGCGCGACCGTCGCCGGGTGCGGGTACACCTCGATCGCCCGCCGGGGTCTTCCCGACCGCGGGTTCATGTCGAGACCCAGCCGAGCCGCGATCCGGGCGCCGCGCGGCTGGTCGCGGAACTCCGGCTTGCCGGTGTTGGACGGGTGCGCGCCGGCGTCGAACCGGGCGAAGTCCTTGTTCAGCGCGGCCTCGGCCGGTCGGTTCCCCTTCGCGTTCACGACGATCAGGGGCGCATCGATCGCGACCAGGCAGTCCGACTCGAGGTAGGGCGCCAGCGCCTCGACGATCTCGTCGTCGGTGGTCGCGGCCGTCACCTGCACCAGGTGACCCTCGTCGTCGAGGACCGCGAGGCCCGTGGGCTTGCGGTCGCCCCACGCGAGGTCGACTCCGACGAAGTGCATGACCGCAGCCTGCCACCCCACGGCGTGGCATGCTTCCGGAGCATGGCAGGTTGGTGGCGGCGGCGCCCCGCCCTCGTGCTGGTGCTCGTCGCGGTGCTCGGCTCGACGCTCTCTGCCGCGCCGACCACCTCGGCGGGAGCCGGGACCGCTCCCGCGCGGGCGGTCGCCGGCGACCGGCCGGCGGTGATCGGCAAGCGGGTGATCGGTCACTCCGTCCGGGGCCGACCCCTGGTCGCGTGGCACCTCGGCGAGGTCGGCAAGCCGAAGGTGCTGCTGGTGTCGACGATGCACGGCGACGAGCCGCACACCCGGCAGATCCTCACCGCCCTGCGCGACGGGCGGCCGATCCACGGCATCAACCTGTGGGTGCTGCCGACGTACAACCCCGACGGCCTGGCCCGCGGCACCCGCAAGAACGCCCGCGGCGTCGACCTCAACCGCAACTTCCCGAACAACTGGGCCGACCTCGACGGCGACTACGAGTCCGGGCCGCGGCCCGGGTCGGAGCCGGAGACCAGAGCCGTGATGCGCTTCCTCAGAAACATCCGACCGAGGTGGATCATCAGCTTCCACCAGCCGCTGTACGGCGTCGACACGGTCACCAAGAACAAGAGGTTCTCCCGGAAAGTGGCCCGCGCCCTCAACCTGCCCCGCAAGTCGTTCACCTGCGGCGGGGTCTGCCACGGCACGATGACCGGCTGGTACAACAACCGGTTCCGTGGAGCCGCGCTGACCGCGGAGTACGGCGCCCACCCGAGCCGTCGCCGGATGCAGGTCACCGCGCCGCGGCAGGTCCTCTCGATCTGGGGTGCCTCCCGCCAACGCTGAGGAGCAGCGTCCGGCCCCTTCCGGAGGTGGGGCGTGCAGCCGCGCCGTGCAGTCTCTACGGTGGGGACGCATGACCCACGAGCGATTCCTCGAGCCCGCTCAGCGAGTCCTCGACGGCGACGACTCGATCGAAGCGGCGAACGAGCTGGCGGCTGTGCTGCGCGACGACTTTCCCGGCGACGAGCGGACCGAGGATCTCCTCGAGGTGCTGGCCCGAGTCGCGGCCGGTGAGGACGCGGAGGCGGCAGAGGTCCGGACCGTCATCCGGGAGACGATCGCGCGCCTCGTGTGAGAGACCTGGTCCGTCGCATAGTGCTCGGCACCGCCGCCATCCCACCTTTCGCAATCCAGCATCCCCCCGGCTTCGAACGGCTACCGTTCAGCTAGTCACCGGTCGTCAGAAGGGGGTCCTGTGGCTCAGTTTTCTCAGGACACCAGTGTCGACGGTTCGACGGTGGTGCGCGCGGTCGGAGAGGTCGACCTGTCAACCGCCCAGGACCTCGCGGCGGCGGTCCGACCGTGCCTCGCGGACGGTGAGTCCGTGGTGCTCGATCTGTCGGGCGTGGAGTTCATCGACTCGAGCGGCCTGGGGACACTCGTCCAGCTGCTGAAGGAGGCCGCCCGCAACGGTGCCTCGCTGACGCTCGGGGGAGTGACGGCGAGCACCTACCGGCTGCTCGAGGTCACCGGCCTCGCCGCGGTCTTCGACGTCCGCCTCGCCAACAAGGGCTCAGATGGCGTCGCGAGCACCTGAGCGGCAAGAGACCGCCTCCGAGCCGACGCCTCCCGCGATCCAGCCGAGCGACAGTCCCGTCGAGGTCCGCGACGACGTCAGCGCCGGACCCGCTGCCGGGCGCGGTGCGAGCCGACCGGCGCGGGCGGTCGTCATCACTGTCCTGGTCGGTCTGGTCCTCACCGGCGTCTCCGCGTGGGCGGCCTATCGCGCCGACATGTCGACGGAGGACCGCCTGCTCGAGACCCAGACGCGGCAGGCGGCGACGGTGCTCTCCACCGCGATCCTCGTCATCGAGCAGCCGTTGACCACGGCGTTGCAGGTGCAGGCGACAGCCGGCCCCGACGGCGACCCCTCGGTCTTCCGCCGCGCGTTCGCAGCGAACGTCGGTGACGACGCCCTGTTCGTCTCGGCCTCGCTGTGGCGTCGCGACGGGCGCACGCTGACGCGTCTGGCAGCACTCGGGAGGCCGCCAGGAATGGATCCTCGCGGGCCGGAGGTCCAGGACTTCCTCAGCCGTGCTTTGAAAGCCGAGACGTCGGTGGTGGAGCGCGTGTCGGCGGGTCGGCAGGATCGGATCGCCTACGCGCTCGCCGACCCGGGCACCGGTTTCGTCGTGAAGGTCGAGAGAGCGCTCCCGACCGATCGTCGGGCTCCGGTCGACCGCGACTCGGCGTACGCCAACATCGACTACGCCATCTACTTCGGTGAAGGAACCCGGCTCGTCGACATGACGACGACCAACGTCGACCCCGCGGACCTTCCCCTCGACGGCCGCACCGCGGCGGAGGAGATCCCCTTCGGCGACACGGTGCTGACTTTGGTGACGCGGCCCGACGAGCATCTCGGCAGCTCGCTGAGCCACCGCCTCTGGCTGATCCTGCTTGCGGGCGGCCTCTTGCTGACCATCGCCACGGCCTTCGTCGTTCGCCAGCGGGTCGGCATCCGTAGCCGGGTCGAGACCGACTCGGCGACGATCAACGCGCTCTACCAGAAGATCAACGGCCTCTACGAGGAGCAGCGGGCGGTGTTCGTGCGTCTGCAGCGAGCGCTCCTGCCGCAGGTCATGCCGCCGATCCCGCAGATCGAGATCGCCTCCAAGTACGTCGCCGGCACGGAAGGCATCGAGATCGGGGGCGACTGGTACAGCGTCATCGACATCGGGGAGGACCACTTCGGCTTCGTCGTCGGCGACGTCTCCGGTCGCGGAGTCGACGCCGTGGCCGAGATGGCGCGGGCGCGGTTCACGCTCCGCGCCTACCTCGTCGACGGCAACACCCCGGACGAGGCGCTCGAGAAGTGCTCGCGCCAGTTCGACGTCACGGTGGACGACCACATCACCACCGCGGTCGTCGGCCTGGGAGCCTGGCGCACGGGCGAGGTCGTCGTCGCCAGCGCCGGCCATCCGCTCCCGCTGCTCATCTCGACGGACCGCAGCGAGCAGGTGGCGATTCCGGTCGGTCCTCCGCTCGGAGTGGGCGCGTCGTCGTACCGGTCGACGACGTTCACGATGCCGCCCGGATCGACGTTGGTCGCCTACACGGACGGCTTGGTCGAGCGACGCGGCGAGGACATCGACACCGGCATCCGGCGGTTGGTCGACGCGGCGCGGCGGCACGGCCACGAGCCGGTCGACGACCTGCTGACCTCTCTTCTCACCGCCCTCCGCGGCGCGGGCGCGGCGGACGACATCGCCATGCTCGCCCTACGGCGCCTGCCGCCGAGGTGAGGAGGGCCGCAGCACACCGGACGCTACTGCTCCTCCTCGTCCTGCTCCTCGAGGGGGGCCTCCGGCTCGGGCGCGATCTGGGTCTGCGGGTCGTCCCGCGGGTCCTCGGCGGGATCGGTCAACGGGCGTGGGGAGGGCTTGCCGCTGGTCATGAGGCCGCGGTACCCGGCACGCCCGACGTGATGCGTTGCACCGGATGGTTCGGGTGCCGGAGGGAAACTTAGGGACGTGAGCACCCAACTCGCCGACTGGCCGTCCGTGACCGACACGTTCCTGGAGGTGGACGGTCGTCAGGTCCGGATCCTCTCGGCGCCCGGCCGCGGGGCGTCCGATGCCCGTCCTCAGCTGCTCGTGCACGGTCTCGGCGGTTCGTCGGTCACCTGGGTGGAGGTCATGGAAGGCCTGTCCGAGCACGGTCCGGTGGTCGCCGTGGACCTGCCGGGTTTCGGTCGGACACCCATCGCCGACGACGACCCGCTCACCATGCACGGGTACGTCGCCTTCGTGCTCGACGTCGCGGACGCCCTGGGGTGGGAGAGATTCACCCTGCACGGCAACTCGATGGGCGGTCTGGTCGGGACCCTCCTCGCGGCCGATGACCCCGACCGTGTCGACCGCCTCGTCCTGGTGTCACCGGCGTTGCCCCCGCGCTCGCCGCTCGGATTCCTCAGGCCCAGCCGCGCGACGATCGACGGCATGCTGCCGGTCGCTGTGTCGTCCCTCACCGCGCTGGCCCTCGGAGCCGTCGGGCTAGCAGGACCCGGGCTCGACGCGCGTCGTAACCGGGCCCTGCTCAAGCTGATCTTCCCGGACCCGGACGGGGTCGACCGTGCGGTGCTCGCCCTCATGGCAGCCGACTTCGCGGAGGACATCGAGGGCGTCGACCGTCGCCGCGCCCTCCTGGCGGCGACCTGTTCGGTCTCGTCGCTGTGGGCCGACCCGCGCCAGACGTGGCGCGCCATCCGGGGGATCCAGTCGCCGACGCTGCTGCTCGGTGGCACCAAGGACGCGCTCGTCCCGGCGAAGGTGCTGCGGTCGGTCCTCGCCGCCCGTCCCGACTGGGAGGGCCATGTCATCGACGACCGGCGTCATGCCCTGATGCTCGAGGACCCCGAGACCTACCTCAGGCTCTTCGACGGTTGGGGTGCCGGCGCGGCGGCAGCCTGACTGCCGAGACTCACCGCGCGGAGGCTGGGTACCTCCGGTTCATGAGTGAACCAAGCGCGAAGGACGACGCCCAGGTGTCAGAGGTGGGCAGCATGGACGGTGACGACGCCGACACCCCGATCGCCGACGGCGACGCCGCTGCGGGTTACCCCGACAGTGAGAGCGGAGAAGCGCAGGAGCCCGAGCCCGAGGCGGGACCGAACGCAAACCCGCACCGGGACGAGGACACCCGCTAGGACCGTGTCCGGTTGTCTCCGCGGGAGATGATGGCCACGTGCAGACCCAGGAGGAACGGGATCGGAAGACGGTCGACATCGGAGTCGCGCTCGGCCTGTTCGTGCTGATCGTGGGCACCGGCGCCCTCCTGCTCGGGTTTGCCCACGCCTCCCTGGGCTTGAGCGAGGACGTTGCCGGCGTCATCGGGTTCACACTCTGCGCGCTTGCCGGGATCGCGGTGATCGGCTATCTAGTTCGTGTGCGAGCGCGCTGAGCGGGTACGGCGTACGTATGAGCCGATCACCAGAGGACGAAGAGCGCATCGAGAGCCGGTCGAAGCTGCTGCCCGAGGAGAGGGCGGCTGGAAGCGACGATCCGGAGGCGCAGGCGGAAGCGATCCTCGAGGAGTCGGACGACCGGGTCGACGACCCGGAAGGCACCCGGCGCGAGAGCACCCAGACGCCTGACGCCTGACGCACAAGCGGGCGGACCGCACCCCGACCGATCTCTCGGTCGGGGTGCGGTCCTGCTAGAAGTGCTCAGGCACTCACCGTTTCCCTGGACTTCTCGGCCACCTCATCGGCCTCGGAAGCGCTGCCCCCCTCCACGTCGAGGTGCGGGAGGATCCGGTCGAGCCAGCCGGGCAGCCACCAGGTCCGCCTGCCCATGAGCAGCATCACGGCCGGCAGCAGGATGACCACCATGCCCACCGCGATCAGGATGGCCGAGGCCAGGCCGACACCGAACTCCTTGACGGTGGGGTCGCCGTTGAGGACGAAGCTCGCGAACACCGCAACCATGATCGCGCCGGCCGAGACGATCACCTTGCCGGTGCCGGCCAGCCCGTCGATGACCGCTTGCCGCGGCGACCTTCCGGCGTCGACCTCTTCGCGGACCCGGCTGAGCAGGAACACCTGGTAGTCCATGGACAGCCCGAACAGGATGGCGAACATCATCATCGGGACGTACGACACGATCGGGATCGCTCCGTCCAGCCCGATCGCGGTGATGCCGATGCCTTCCTGGAACACCGCGGTCACGATGCCGTAGGCAGCGCCCACCGCCAGCAGGTTCACCAGGGCCGCCTGGAGCGGCGCGACCACCGTGCGGAACGCGATCATCAGCAGCAGCACGCTCAGCGCGACCACCACCCCGATGATCAGGGGCAGTCGGTCGCCGATCAGCTCGGCGAGGTCGAGCTGCTGCGCGGTGGAGCCGCCGACGTGGGCATCGAGCCCCGAGGCCGGGATCGTGGCGTCCCGTACCTCGTCGACCAGATCCTTGGTGACGTCCGAGGTCGGCGAACCCGCGGGGATCACGTTCATCAGCGCGGCGGTGCCGTCCTGCGACAGCTGAGGCATGCCGACGGCCTGGACGCCGTCCGCTGCCGAGAGACCGCCGTGGAGCTGGGCCAGCCGAGGGTCGTCCGGACCGGTCGCCGGCTCGGACCCGAGGTCCACCGTCACGAGCAGCGGGGCGTTGGCTCCGGCGCCGAACGACTCGGTCAGCTGGTCGTAGGCCTGGCGCGAGCTGGTCGACTCCGGCGCGCTGGACTGGTCGGTGAGGCCGAGCCCGAGGCTCAGGACCGGGACACTCAACCCGATCAGCACCAGCACGGACGTCGCGGCGTACAGGCGCGGGCGCCGCGCGAGGCGCTCACCCCACTGCTGCCAGACCGCACTGTGACCGAGGGTCGGCCGACGGTCGCGTCCGATGCGGAGCTTCTCGATGCCGTCGCCGCACAGGCTGAGCAGAGCGGGCAGCAGCGTCATCGACGCGAGCACGGCGACCACGACGACGATCGCGGCAGCCTGACCCAGCACGGTGATGAACGAGAGACCGGAGACCGCCAGCGCGAGGAGCGCGATCACGACGGTGCCGCCGGCGAACGCGACCGCGCTCCCGGAGGTCGCCGCCGCATGGCCGATCGCGTCGTGGACGCTCCGGCCCTCGTGACGGGCCGAGCGTGCGCGGGTGACGATGAAGAGCGCGTAGTCGATGCCGACGCCGAGCCCGATCATCGTCGCGATCGTCGGCGCCACGTCGGGTACGGCGATGGCGTGGCCGAGCAGCGACACGATGCTGAGCCCGGCCATCAGGCCGACGATCGCACTGGCGATGGGCAGCGCCATCGCGGTGATCGTGCCGAACACCAGCACCAGGATCAGCATCGCCGCGAGGATCCCGACCAGCTCACTGGTAGCGGTCTCCGGCTTGGAGACCTTGGTGCCGAGCTGACCGCCGGCAGCGACCTCGACCTCGGTGCCCTCCGCCGGCTCGGTCGCGGTGTCGAGGATCGCCTCGGCCTCCTCGACGCTCAGGTCACCGAGCGGCTCGGCGGGAACGAGGTTGGCGTAGGCGGTCGTGCCGTCGGCCGAGACCGTCGCGCTGCCCTCCGCGAAAGAATCCGTGACGGATGCGACGTCGGAGTCCTGGGAGAGCGCGTGCAGGGAGGCCTCCACCGTCGCGCGGTGCTCGGGGTCGGTGATCGACCCCTCCTCGGTGTGGAACACGATCGGGCTGGTGTCGGCGAGCTCGGCCGAGAACGAGCGCTCCATCAGCTCGGTGGCCGCGGCGCTGTCGGAGCCGTCGACCGTGGAGGAGCTGCTGTACTTCGTGCCGGCCTGGTGGCTGACCACCAGGAGCGCGGCGAGGACGACGAGCCAACCGCCGATGACGAGGGCTCGGTGGCGGGCCGAGAAGACCGCCAGTCGGTGCAGGAACCTGGACATGGTGATGCTGCCTTTCGGGATGCGAGAAGCGAGAAGTGAGAAGGGGTCAGGGGGTGGGGGTGTCGAGGCGTCGTACGTCGAGCAGCTCGAGGCCGAGGGACTCGATCAGCTCGAGGACGCCGTGCAGGGCGGCCTGGTCGACGATGCGGCCCTCGAGGAGCGTCTGCGTCGGCGAGGTGGTGACGCTCATACCCTCGAAGGCGTCGATGAGGGCCGGACCGAGCCGGCCGCGGACGGTGATTGCGTAGTTCGTTGGCTTCATGCCCTCAGCGTCAGGAGATCGCGTATGACGCGTCATCGCACGATGCGGATGACGGGGTGATGAGGCGTTGACGAAGCCCTCAGTGCGTACGGCGCGCCGGCGCTAGCAGTCCGAGCGCACGACCCTGCTGGACCGCCTCCGCACGCGTGTGCACGCCGAGCTTGGCGTAGAGCTTGCGCATGTGCGTCTTGACGGTGTGCACCGAGAGGAACAGCTCGTTGCCGATCTCGGCCGCGGTCAGGTTGGTGGACAGGAAACGCAGCACCGCCAGCTCACGTTCCTTCAGCGGTTCCTCGAGCGTCACCGCGGCGGCGGCGGTCGGCTCGGGCTCCACGCCGGCCAGCAGGTCGCGGAGCAGCTGGAGGTGGGCTCCGTGCGCGGTGCGGTGGTTCGGATGGTCGCGGAACAGCTCGCTCGCGCCCGGGATCGTCAAGATCATGCCCACGTTGCCGTTGGGTTCCGAGAGCGCAAGCGCGCGCTCGGTGCTGACGAGCGCCGCGTCTGCGTCGCCCTCGGCGCGCTTGGCCAAGGCATGGAGCACGTACGCCTCGATCCGGAAGTTCCCGTGGAGGACGGGCGCGTCACCGCTCAGGACCGGTGCGACCGCGGCCAGGGCACCCCGGGGGTCGCCGGCGATCAGAGACAAGCGCGCCGCGACGTTGCACCACTGGGCCGTCATCGGCGCGTCGACCAGGTCCGCGCGGACGGCATCGGTCTCGCCGAGCTGGAGCCGGGCGCGGAGCTGCCACGGTCGGGTGATGGCTGCGAGCGCATGCGGGGCGCGCAGCACCTCCACCAACCGCTCTCCGTCGCGGAAGGCGGCGAGGGCGTCTTCGTAGCGGTTGCGCGCCATGGCGAGGATCCCCTGGACGTGCCTCAGGCCGACACTGGCCGACGGCTCTCCTGCCCGGGCCAGGATCGGTTCGGCCCGCTCGGCCCAGAGCTCGCCCTCCGCCAGCATGCCCCGGTCGACCAGTGTCGCCGCGAGGCCCATGCACGCGCCGCCGACCAGCGGGTGGCTGGTCCATCCCACGCGCTCCGCCACGACGATGGCGTCCCGTAGGAGTTGCTCTCCGCGCTCGAGACGTTCCGACAGCGTGGCCACGTTGCCCAACGCGGAGAGGCAGCCGATCTCGATGTAGGGACGGCCGATGGTGCGGCCGAGCGCGAGGGCGCGCTCGAGGTCGTCCTCGGCCTCGGCGAACCGGAGCGTCCACGCCTTCGCGACACCGAGGTTGAACAACGCCAGCCCCTCGAGCTCGGAGCCTCCCTGCTCGACGGTTCCCAGATGTCGCTCGACCGCGCTGTTCGCCTCGTCCACCACATCCTCGACACCACCGAGGTGGCGGGCCCGGAACAGCTGCACGGTCGCGAAGGCGATGTCGGCCCGCCCGCGCCGGGTCGCCGGCACGTCGGAGATCGTCTGCCGCGCTCGTGCCAGGAGAGCGTCCGCCTCGGCCCACTGCTCGTGCCGGAGCCGGTCGGCGGCGAGCATGGCGGCGACCTCCGCGTCGGCGTCGACCACGCCGCGCGGGATGCCGTCCAGGAGCACGCTGAGGGTGGTCTCCTCGCCGTCGAGCAGGAGCTCCACCCAGTGCTGGCCGAGCAGCTCGCAGGTCAGCTCCCAGTCCTCGGCCAGCCGGGCGTGGCGGATGGCGTCGACCGCTCGACCGTGCGCGGCGTACCACCGCGCCGCCCGGCCGTGCAGCTCGCCGATCTCACCCGGCAGCTCGCGACGCAGCTCGAGGCGGAGCAGGTCGAGCAGGAGGTGGTGATAGCGGAACCAGGTGCGGGCCACGTCGGTCGCGACGACCAGCGCGTTCGCCTCCTCGAGCTCGTGCAGGAGCCGGTCACCGTCGCGCCTCCCGGTCAGCAGGTCGGCGAGCTCGCCGTTGACCCCGTCGAGGATGCAGGTGCGGAGGAGCAGGTCCCGGACCTCGGCCGGCTGGCGCGCCAACACCTCGCCGAGCAGGTAGTCGGCGATGGTGCGCTCGCTGCCGGCGAACTCCGCCACGAACTGCTCCGGCGACTGGTGCCGCGTCAGCGACATCGCGGCCAGCCGGAGACCCGTCGCCCACCCCTCGGTCCGCTCGTGGAGCCTGGTGACCTCGTCCGCGCCGACGCTCACGCCGGCGCCCGCCAGGAGCTCGCCGGCCTCCTCGGCGGTGAACTCGAGGTCCGCAGCGCGGATCTCGGTGAGCCGGCCGGCCAGCCGGAGCCGGTGCAGCCCGAGCTTCGGGTCCCGCCGCGACAGGAGCACGACGTGCAGGCCGGGCGGCGCCTCCGTCACCAGCGTCTCGAGATCGGAGACCAGGTCCGCCGAGCGGAGGTGCTGCACGTCGTCGAGGATCAGCACCAGCGGGTGGTCGACGTGCCGCAGCCCGACCAGGAGGTGGCCCACCAGCTCACCCGGTTCCGAGTGGGGCGTGGGGACCAGGGTTGCCAGCACCGAGTCGGCCGCGACGGCAGCTGTGTCCCGGATCGAGTCCAGCACCTGGCCCCAGAAGTGCGCCGCGTCCGTCTCGTCGCGAGGCACGTCGACCCACGCCGACGCTGTCTCCGACGGCCGTGCCGCGAGCCAGGAGCGCACGAGGGTGGTCTTGCCGCTGCCCGGCGGTGCCGAGATGAGCGTGACCGGGCCGGCCGCCCCGTCCTCGAGCAACTCGAACAGACGCGAGCGAGCGACCAGGCCGGACGGGCGCCGCGCACGTGCGGCAGCCTCGCTCGGAGCCCCCGGTGTGGTTGTCATGTCACCCCCTCGACAGGGTGGAAGCACGCTAGTGCGCGGATCGATCAGGCATCAAGGAACAGCGAAGGTGGGGCCGGGCAACGCCCGGCCCCACCAACGGATCAGACCAGGGCCAGCTCGGCCTCCTCGTGCTCCACCGGCTCTGCCGTCTCCTCCTGCTCCTCCTCGAGCCGGTTGCGCCGGGCCGGGAGGAAGACCAGGGCCACGAGTGCACCGGCCAGCGCGACCGCGGCGGCGATGTCGGTCGTCGTACCCATCGCGGTGACGAACGCCTGGTCCGCCGACGCGATGAGGTTCGTCGCCGAGTCGCCGCCGAGCTGCGCCGCGACGACGTGGGCGCCCTCCACGCTGTCCTGGCTCGCCGCGGCGACCGGCTCGGGAAGCGTCGACACCGACCCGTCGATGCTGGAGCCGTACTTGCTGGCCAGGATGCTTCCAAGGACCGCGACGCCGAGCGTGCCGCCCAGCTCCCGCAGGACGTCGTTCATCGCCGAGCCGACGCCCGCCTTCTCCTTCGGGAGCGAGCTCATGATCGCCTCGGTGGCCGGTCCCATCCCGACCGCCATCCCGAATCCCATGATGACCAGCGCGGTGGCGACCAGGCCGTAACCGGAGTCCATGTCGGCCTGCGACAGGATCTGCATCCCGCAGGCGACGATCAGCAGACCGCCCGCCACTGCGACCTTCGTGCCCAGCTTCTCGGCAACGGTGATCGCAGCCCGGGACCCGACGACGAGACCGACGGCGACCGGGATCATCCGGAGGCCGGCCTCGAGGGGGGTGTACCCCAGGACGGTCTGGAGGTAGGTCGTCAGCATGAACACGGTCCCGAGGAGACCGAAGAAGACCAGCATGATCGACAGGCTCGACGCGCTGAAGCGCAGGTTGCGGAAGATCGTGATGTCGATCATCGGCTGGCGAACCCGCTTCTCCCACGCCAGGAACACCGCGAGGACGCTACCGCCCATGGCGAACGCGCCGAGGATGGTCAGGTCGGTCCACCCCTGCTCCGAGGCCTCGATCAGGCCCCAGACGATCGCGGTCAGGCCCACGATCGAGAGCACTGCCCCGACGACGTCGACGCGCGGGGTCTCGGGGTCGCTCGACTCGGGGACGAGCACCTTCGCGAAGAAGATCGCGCCGATCACGATCGGGATGTTCACGAGGAAGACGCTGGCCCAGCTGAACTCCTCGAGCAGCAGCCCACCCGCGATGGGGCCGAGAGCGACGCCGAGGCCCGACACACCGGCCCAGGCGGCGATCGCCTTGGGGCGCTCCTCCTCGGGGAAGATGTTCATCAGGATCGACAGCGTGGCGGGCATGATCCCCGCCGCGCCGACGCCCATCAGGGCACGGGCCGCGATCAGCTCGTTGGCACTGCCGGCGAACGCGGCCAGCACCGAGCCGCCGCCGAAGACCAGCAGGCCGAGGATCAGGGCCCGGCGTCGGCCGAACCGGTCTCCCAGTGTGCCGCCGACGAGCAGCAGCCCGGCGAAGACCAGCAGGTAGCTGTCGACGATCCACTGCGCCTGGCTGCTGTCGACGTCAAGGTCGGCCCTCAACGAGGGCAGCGCCACGTTGAGGATGGTGTTGTCGATGGTGATGACGAGCAGGCTGGCGGCCAGGACCCCTAGCGCCTGCCAACGTCGTGCGTAGGGTTCGGGTGTTGCGGACATCCTTGATTCCTTCGTGAGGTGGGTGCCCGGTGCCGGTGGGTGTCCGTGCAAGTCGGGCTGCGGTTGCGGGTGTCACGCTCCCGATCGATCGGATGGCACGTCATCGCACGATGCGTATGACGGCAGGGATGACGACGTTCGTCAGCCGGTGCGACACGCACGACGCTTTCGTGCGGGGGCGCGCGAAGGCGCGCTTCGGGTGCCGTGGTCGCGGTCCTCGGGAAGACCCGGCGGGTGACCGTCGGGCCGGGTTGGCCGGTCCTTCCCCGGCCGACGACCGTCAGCTCGAGGAGTCTCGACCAGCGACGCTCAGGGGACGTCCTCCGGCTTGGGGAGGCGGTCGATCCTGTTGTCCTCGAGGTAGTCCTCGAACTCGTCCCGCGAGATGGCGGCCATCAGTTCCTTGGTCTTCTCGACATCGAGCAGGACGATGCTCTGGCCGTCGGCGGAGGTGCCGGTGCCGTTGTTGAAGGCGGTCATCCAGACGACGTCGCCAGCGCCCTGGGTGACCACGTCGAACCCCAGGTCCCGGATCTCACCGTTGCTCCAGTCGTCGTCGAGCACCAGCAGCTGGCCGAGGTCCCCGATCAGGTTGTCGACGGTGAACGGGTTCATCCGGGTCCCGGTGCGGGTGGCCTCGTGCAGGACCTGGCGCAGGAAGTTCTGCTGCCGGTCGATGCGGTCGAAGTCGCCGGCGGGGAGCGACTTCCGCTCGCGGACGTACTCCAGCGCCTCCTCGCCGTCGTAGTTCTGCGTCCCGCCGCCGGCGGTCTCGAGCTCGACGCCGCCGAGGGTGTCGGTGATTCCCTTGAAGCCCTCGAAGTCGACGACGGCGATGTGGTCGATGTAGATGTCGAGCGTGTCCTCCAGGGTCTGCACCAGCAGCTCCGGCCCGCCGTACGAGAAGGCTGCGTTGAGCTTGGCCTCGCCGTAGCCCGGGATGTCGACCCAGGAGTCGCGGGGGAAGGAGACCACCTGGCTGTTCTGGTGGTCCTCCTCGAGGTGCCAGATCATCATCGTGTCGCTGAGCAGGCCGGTGTCGCCCTCCTCGAGTCGCTGTCGGACGTCCGTCCCCCGGCCGTCGACCCCGACCAGGAGCACGTTGAGCGCGTCCTTCGGCTGCGTGCGGTCCGGGCGGTCGTCGCGCTCGAGGTCGACGTCGACCCGCGGGATGTCGTCGATCTTGTTGTTCAGGGTCCACACCCAGATGCCGAGGCCAGCCACCACGACGGCGGCCACGGTCGCCAGCGCGATGAGGACCGTCAGCGCCTTGTGACGACGAATGAAACCTCCGGAACGGTCACGGTGGCTCTTCGAGGTGGGAGGCTCCGCCGGTCGGTCGTCGTTCGGAGCGTCTTCACGTGAATCCACCTGGCGTTCTCCCCGGTCTGAATCGAAGGAAGCGTCGGTGCCCCCGGGTGTCGCTCCTATATTGTCATGGCGGCAATGGCGCCCCCAGCCACCGGCACCCGGGAGACAGATGCAACGCGACGACTTCAAGGTGAGGCGCTTCCCCGGGATCGAGTCCGTGGGATTGAGCGAAGCGCCGAGCCGACTCCGCGTCGCGATCGTGACCGAGGAGATCATCGGTCCGGTGCGCAACGGCGGCATCGCGTCGACGTACTACCACCTGGCGAAGGGTCTAGCCGCCCAGGGCCACGAGGTGCACGTGCTCTTCCTGAAGGGCCCGGTCGTGCAGGACGAGACCCCCGAGTTCTGGGTGGAGAGGTACGCCGAGTTCGGCGTGACACTGCACTACCTCGACGTCTCCGAGTCGCCCCTGTGGTGTGCGTCCCCGAACTGGCAGCGCCGCTACGCCAGCGCCTACGAGTGGCTGCGCGACCAAGAGCCGTTCGACGTCGTCCACACTTCCGAGTGGCGGGGTGGCCTGGTCTACGCGCTGATGGCGAAAAGGCTCGGGCTGGCGTTCCGCGACACCCTGTTCCTGGTCAAGACGTCGTCCCCGCACATCTGGAACCGGCACTACCAGATGCTGCCGATCACCGACACCAACCTGGTCGCCGCGGCGTACGCCGAGCAGAAGTGCGTCGAGCTCGCCGACATGGTGATCGGCGGCTCCGCCCACCTGTTGTCGTTCATGGAGCGGATCGGCTACCGACTGCCCCCCACCAACGTCTTCGTGCAGCCCAACATCGTCGACTTCTCCAACGTCCCCGTGGTCGACCGACGCCCCGGCCCGCCCCGCCAGCACGGCGACGTGGTGAAGAGCCGCGACCTCGTGTTCTTCGGACGCCTCGAGGCGCGCAAGGGCATCGAGATCTTCTGCAACGCGATCGACCTGCTCCACGAGCGTGGCGAGATCCCCGACTCGGTCACCTTTCTCGGCAAGTGGGGCGGGAAGCTGCAGGCGCAGGGCGGGATGTCGCCGGAGATGTATCTGGTCGACAAGGCCGAGTCGTGGGAGTGCCCGGTCGTCACGGTCACCGACAAGAACCAGCCCGAGGCACTCGCCTTCCTCACCTCGCGCGACCTGATTGCCGTCATGCCGTCGCTCATCGAGAACTCGACGATGGCTGTCTACGAGACGCTGGAACAGCGGGTGCCGTTCATCGCGACCTCCGTCGGTGGCACGCCGGAGCTCGTCGCGGAGCGGGACCACGCCGCCTGCCTGGTCGAGCCCACCGCGCAGGACCTGGCGGACCGGCTCGCGATCGCCCTCCGCGAAGGACAGATGATCGCCCACCCTCAGTTCTCCAACGACGACAACCTCGACGTCTGGTACGGCTTCCACGCCTACCTCGGCGAGCAGATCGAGGAGCATGGCAGCACCAAAGCGATCGCCCGTCTGATCGAGGGCGTCGACAAGCCGGCAGATCCGGTCGGCTCGGTCAGCTACGTCGCGCTGGTCCGCCGAAGCGACGCGCTCGAGGAGCTGGTCAAGGCCTGCCACGCCGAGCCGCCCGACGAGCTGGTGCTCGGCTACACCGACGTCGGCGTGCGCACCGCGATCGAGAAGGTCCGCGGCCTCATCGAGGAGGGGTGCCCGAACCTCGCGGTCGTCAACTGCCTCGGGCAGACCTCGGGCACCGCGCTCAACACCCTGGCCGCGGCCCAGTCGTCCGACGCGATGCTGGTCGCCGACGGGCTCAGCACGCTTCCGCAGTTCGGCTTCTTCGCTGCGGCGCGGCTGGCGCTGAGCCACCGGCCCTCGACCCTGTTCACCACGTTCTTCGCGACCGACGACACCAAGGTCGGCATGCCGCTCGGCGGCGACGTCGCGTCCCAGATTCTCACCTCCCGGGCCTACGGGCCCGAGGTGATCGCGCTCCGCAAGGAGATGTTCGACGTCATCGGCGGCTTCGAGCCGTACGACGCCCGCCACGGCATCGTCCACGAGTACGTCACCCGCGCGGCGGAGGACGGCCACGACCTGCTGGTGCTGCCCGAGCAGTTGCTGTCCTGGTCGGCCGCGGACGAGACCGCCGGCGAGCTGACGTCCGACCAGATGTACGCCTATCTCAAGGCGAAGCCCCTCATCGACGCCTCGCCCCTGTCGCAGCGCAAGGTGCTGCTCGCCGCTCTGAGCAGCACGCCGGACCGGCAGCCCGCGCCCGTGGGCGCGGTGAGCGAGTGGCTGCTGCGCACCGACACGGTCGACCGGGACTCGACCCAGTGGCTGACCCCTGCGACGTGGGACCCGGAGAGCATCCAGCTCGCGAAGCACCGCCGGGTGATCATCGGTCTCCATACGACCCTCGGCGAGCTCTGGTTCTACGCGCGCGGACCGGGGGAGCGTCGACTCCTCGTCCGAGACGAGGAGGTGCCGACCGAGCTCGTCGCCACCCGCGGTGTCGAGGGCACCGACAGCTATGCCAGCATCTCGGTGCTCCGACTACCCGACACCTGGAGCCCGGCAACGTCGTACCCGCTCATCTGGGGGCTCTACGACGGCGAGGAGAAGCTCCGCAACGTCTTCCTGCGCGTCAACAAGATCGGTCCCAGGACCTTCGCGGTCTCGGGCCGCACGCCGGCGCTGTCGGCGCGGATCATTGCCGAGCTCATGGAACGGCCGCCCGGGGCACCCAAGGGGGAGCGCGCGGAATGGACGATCGAGAACGTGCCCACCGACTCGTCGGTCGTCGTCGAGCGCAGCCGGGCGCTCCTGCAGGCCGCGCCAGCGGCGGCCGCCACCGACCCCCGATCCGGTCTCAGGCCGTCGAGTCGTCCCGCTGGAGGCTGGGCAGAGGGTGACTGGCTCTCGGGCTGGGCGTGGGATCGCGAGGAGCCGGACCGGATCCTCCACGTCGCCGTGATGCGCGGAAACGAGCCGCTGCTGGTGGTGCCGGCCGACGTCCTCGACCGCTCGTTGGAGGACGTCCCCGGTCGTGGTGCGCACGGCTTCCGGATCCCCGTCCTGCCCGACTTCCTCGCCGCGGACGAGCTGCACCTGAACATCTGGGAGGGCGCCGCCCCAGTGCACCGCGGCGGGTTCTTCGTCGACCGCAAGGGCGCCCCGCTGCTCCGACGCATCCCGGAGAGGGTCGCGCAACCCGTGTCGACCAGACCGTCCGCGTGGCGGCGCGCGGTGAGTCGTGCGGCGGGCAAGGGGTAGGCGTGATGAGGAAGCCGATGAAGGAAGCCCCGGTGCTGTGCCCGCACCGCCCCTCGTCGACCTGCGACACGAGATAGCGAGCACAGGCGGCGGTTGTCCGACGACGTCCGGGTACTGTGCCGCGCAGCGAAGGCCCTGGCGGCGACCCGAAAGGTGCAGGTACTCATGACGGTGGAGAGGTTGATCCCAGACGCGCTCGGGACGCAGTTCGTCCGGGATCTCGACATACCCCAGACCGCCAACGCACTGCGCAAGACCGCGGTCGCGCCGGGGATGATCTCCTACCTCGAGCGGGCCATGCTGACGAACCTGGTCGCCAGGACGTGGCGGGGCGAGGGTGCCATCATCGACGGTGGCAGCTTCTTCGGGTCCTCGATCGTGGCTTTGGCCGAGGGCATTCGTGACAACGACGTTCACGACAGGCTGAGGTTGGAGAACTTTCCGGACGGCAAGCCGATCCATGGTTACGAGCTGGGGTTCCTGCCCCTGCCTGACGGCTGGAAGGAGCAGGTGCGGGTCTGGCACGGGATCGAGTACCGGTTCGGTGAGAGCTTCGTGCCGATCTTGGAGAAGACTGTTGCGCCGTTCGAGGACCTGGTCCGGCTGCACATCGGCGATCTGACCGAGGAGACCTGGCCGCATGATGCACCGATCGAGATCGCGTTCATCGACGTGTGCAAGACGATCCAGCTCAACGCGCATGTCTCGAGGGAGTTCTACCCTGCGCTGATTCCCGGTGCTTCGACCCTGATCAACCAGGACTTCTTCTTCGACCGGCTGCCGTGGATCAAGGTGACCATGGGATACCTGAAGGACTACTTCAGCTGGGAGGGCCAGGTCCTCTCGAGCTCGATCTACCGCAGCATCAAGGAGGTGCCGGCCGACGTCGCGGCGTTTGACCCGTTCGTCGAGGCGAGTTACGAGGAGTGCCTCGAGATGCACGACGCCGTGGAGTTCCCCGGCCTCGACCGGCGGTTCGAGTTCCGCACGGAGCTGTCTCGCGCCTACCTGATGACGCTCAAGGGACACAAGGACGAGGCCCTCGACACCCTGAAGGCCCTGGAGTCGGAGTACGCCGACATCCTCGGCGACAACGACGTCGAGCGCGGCCAGCAGTTCCGGTACGACCGTGCGGTGAAACAGATCTCGAACGACATGATCTTCAAGGTCTCCCACTCCGGGGGCGGGAACGGCGATGGTCTCCGCCACCAGTCCGGTCAGCCGTCCCCGGACCGGGCGAGCGGGCAGACGGACGGCGTTGAGCGGCTGATCCGCGATGCGCTGGGGACGCAGTTCGTCCGGGATCTCGACGTACCCCAGACCGCTGACGGACTTCGCGACACCGCGGTCGCGCCGGGGATGATCTCCTACCTCGAGCGGGCCATGCTGACGAACCTGGTCGCCAGGACGTGGCGGGGCGAGGGTGCCATCATCGACGGTGGCAGCTTCTTCGGGTCCTCGATCGTGGCTTTGGCCGAGGGCATTCGTGACAACGACGTTCACGACAGGCTGAGGTTGGAGAACTTTCCGGACGGCAAGCCGATCCATGGTTACGAGCTGGGGTTCCTGCCCCTGCCTGACGGCTGGAAGGAGCAGGTGCGGGTCTGGCACGGGATCGAGTACCGGTTCGGTGAGAGCTTCGTGCCGATCTTGGAGAAGACTGTTGCGCCGTTCGAGGACCTGGTCCGGCTGCACATCGGCGATCTGACCGAGGAGACCTGGCCGCATGATGCACCGATCGAGATCGCGTTCATCGACGTGTGCAAGACGATCCAGCTCAACGCGCATGTCTCGAGGGAGTTCTACCCTGCGCTGATTCCCGGTGCTTCGACCCTGATCAACCAGGACTTCTTCTTCGACCGGCTGCCGTGGATCAAGGTGACCATGGGATACCTGAAGGACTACTTCAGCTGGGAGGGCCAGGTCCTCTCGAGCTCGATCTACCGCAGCATCAAGGAGGTGCCGGCCGACGTCGCGGCGTTTGACCCGTTCGTCGAGGCGAGTTACGAGGAGTGCCTCGAGATGCACGACGCCGTGGAGTTCCCCGGTTTGGACCGGCGGTTCGAGTTCCGCATGGAGCTGTCTCGCGCCTACCTGATGACGCTCAAGGGACACAAGGACGAGGCCCTCGACACCCTGAAGGCCCTGGAGTCGCTCTACGCAGACCAGCTCGGCGACGTGGACGCCGAACGCGGCCAGCAGTTCCGCTACGACCGTGCGGTGAAACAGATATCCAACGACATGATCTTCAAAGTCGTCTGACCCCCTGCCGGAGCGATCTGTCGACGAAACGGTCCCATGCGCACGGCCCGGGACTATAGGCTGCCCAGCCGAGCCTTCCGGTCGTTGTCGATGCGATCGAGGACGATGAGCGAGGAGAAGTCGTGTCGATGTCGGACCCTGCTCCGGGTACGAGCCCGGCGGACCTGCACTCCCTCATCCTGGTGCTGTCCTCCGCGGGTTCCGGATCGAAGCTCCTGTGCCGCGATATCAACAGCTTGGGTGGACTCGGGATGCCGAAGGAGTACCTGCGCGGTTTCCGGAAAAGGCCGCGGGGGGCAGGCCCTGCCGAAGCGGACGTCCTGAAGCGGGTCGCAATGGGTGTGCAGGACGACGCCCCCGGGGTGGCTTCCGTCAACCTGATGGTGCCCCAGGCTCCAGGCACCTACGAAGCGCTTTACGGGAAACGTGTCCCGTCGGTTGATGCCGTTCCCGGTGTGATCAGCTGGGCGAAGGAGCGGTTCGAGAAGCTGTTCGTGGTTTTTCTGGTGCGGAACGCCCTCGACCAGGCGATCTCGCACGCCGTCGCTGAATCGACCGGGAGCGGCCCGTCCTCCGACAAAGCCGTGGGCGCCCCCGGGGGCGAGGCTCGTAACTTGGAGATCCCGAACATCCATCGGCTGATCCGGGCCAACCTGGGCCGGGTGGTTCGCGAGCGCAGCATCCTGCTCGAGTCCTACAGCATGTTCGCCGACATCGGAATGCTACTGACTTACGACGAGCTCTACCTCGAGCCCGCCGAGTCCGCGACCAGGCTGGTGACCCACGCGCGCAAGGCCGGGTTCGAGGTGAAGCACGACGTGGTCGAGCGGAAGCGCGAGCAGGTGAGCGGCGCGGGGTGGTCAACCGAGATCCGTGAGGGCTTCCTCGACTACCTCAAGAACGAGACCGGCCGCGAACCGAGGGAAGGCGTTTGACCATGAGGAACGACGAACTCCATTCGCTGACCCTCGTGGTGTCCTCGGCCCGATCCGGGTCCTCACTGCTGTGCCGCGACATTCGCAGCCTCGGGGGCTTGGGCTTCCCCAAGGAGTACATGACCGGGCTCGACAAGCAGGCGCTGGAGGAGCCCGTCTCGGAGCAGAACGTCCTCGAACGATTGGCGCGGGGTTGTCAGGACGACGCGCCGGGCGTCGCGGCCACGAAGTTGATGCCCGGCCAGGCCGGGTTCACCTACCAGGCGCTGGTCGGTCACTCGGCGCCCCGGAGCGAGGCATTGCCCGGCGTGATCTCGTGGGCCCGCGAGAGGTTCGACCGGGTCTTCCTCGTGTTCCTCGTCAGGAACGCTGTCGACCAAGCCATCTCGCGGGTCGTCGCCGAGTCGACCGGGGTCTACCACTCCACAGACCCAGCCTTTCGGACGCCCGAGTACGCGACGCACGCGATCGAGGACATGAACGCGCAGATCCTGTGGCGGCTTTCCTGGGCAGACCAGATGCGAAACGCGCTCCTCACTGCGCACGCGGCCCATGCCGACCTCGGCCTGCTCGTGACCTACGAAGAGCTGACCCGGCACGTCGACGAGACGACGAGCCGCGTGGTCGCCCACGCGCGCGCGATGGGATTCCAGGTCAAGAACGAAGTGGCCACCCGCAACTTGCAGAAGGTGATCAGCCCTGAACGTTCGTCGCGGATGCGTGAGTCGTTCCTGGAATACCTCCGGACCGAGACGAGATCCGCTTCCGAGCACCTGGCGACGGGGCCTTGACCCGTCATCCAGGGCGCGTTGGATCCGGCGGCGTCAGCCGTTGATCATGCCGGCGCCGACGGTGACGCCGGTCGCCTCGTCGATCAGGATGAACGAGCCGGTGGCGCGGTTCTTGGCGTAGGGGTCGCTCAGCAGCGGCACCGTGGTGCGCAGCTGGACGCGGCCGATCTCGTTGACGCCGAGCTCCTTGGTCTCCTGATCGCGGTGCAGGGTGTTGACGTCCAGGCGGTACTGGATGTCCTTCACCAGGGCGCGACCGGTGCGGGTGGTGTGCTTGATGGCGAGCTTCTGCCGCGGCTTGAGCGGCGTCGTCGTCATCCAGCAGACCATCGCGTCGATGTCCTGCAGCGGCTCGGGGGCGTTCTTCACCCGCGCGATCATGTCGCCGCGCGACACGTCGACGTCGTCCTCGAGGTGGACCGTCACCGACATCGGCGGGAACGCCTCGGTGACCTCCTTGTCGAACAGGTCGATCTTGGCGATCCGCGACGTCATGCCGGACGGCAGCACGACGACCTCGTCGCCGGGCTTGAGCACGCCGCCCGCGACCTGACCGGCGTAGCCGCGGTAGTCGTGGAACTCGTCGGACTTGGGACGCACGACGTACTGCACCGGGAAGCGAGCGTCGATCAGGTCGCGGTCGGAGGCGACGTGGACGTGCTCGAGGTGGTGCATCAACGTGGGTCCGGAGTACCACGCCATCTTCTCGGAGCGGTTGACCACGTTGTCGCCCTGGAGCGCCGAGATCGGGATGACCTGGAGGTCCGGGATGTTCAGCTTCGTCGCGAACTGCGTGAACTCGGTGTGGATCTTCTGGTAGACGTCCTCGGCAAAGTCGACGAGGTCCATCTTGTTCACCGCGAGCACGAGGTGCGGGACGCGGAGCAGCGACAGGATGACCGCGTGCCGGCGGGACTGCTCGGTGAGGCCCTGGCGGGCGTCGACGAGCACCAGGCCCAGGTCGGCGGTCGAGGCGCCGGTCACCATGTTGCGGGTGTACTGCACGTGGCCCGGGGTGTCGGCGATGATGAACTTGCGGTTGGGCGTCGCGAAGTAGCGGTACGCGACATCGATGGTGATGCCCTGCTCCCGCTCCGAGCGCAGGCCGTCGGTCAGCAGCGCCAGGTCGGTGTAGTCGTAGCCCTTCGACGTGCTGGTCGCCTCGACCGCCTGGAGCTGGTCCTCGAAGATCGACTTCGAGTCCAGCAGCAGCCGGCCGATCAGGGTGGACTTGCCGTCGTCGACGGAGCCCGCCGTGGCGAACCGGAGAAGATCCATGTTGGTCGTGCTCATCAGAAGTAGCCCTCCTTCTTCCGGTCCTCCATGGCAGCCTCGGAGAACCGGTCGTCACCGCGGGTCGCGCCACGCTCGGTGACCGTGGCGATCGCGACCTCCGCGATGATCTCGTCGATCGTGGACGCCGTGCTCTCGACACAGCCGGTCAGGGTCAGGTCACCAACGGTGCGGAACCGGACGGTCCGCTCCTCGACGACCTCGCCCTCACGGCACGAGTTGTGCTCGCTCTCGCTCAGCAGCATGCCGTCGCGCTCGAACACCCGGCGCTGGTGGGAGAAGTAGATCGAGGGGATCTCGATGCCCTCACGACCGATGTAGTCCCAGATGTCGAGCTCGGTCCAGTTCGAGATCGGGAAGATCCGCATGTGCTCGCCCTCGTGGAGGCGACCGTTGTAGAGGTTCCAGAGCTCGGGGCGCTGCATCTTCGGGTCCCACTGGCCGAACTCGTCGCGGTGGGAGTAGACGCGCTCCTTGGCCCGCGCCTTCTCCTCGTCGCGACGGCCGCCGCCGAACGCGGCCGTGAACCCGTTCTCCTCGATGGCGTTGAGCAGGGTGCCGATCTGGTGGCGGTTGCGGCTGGTCTTGCCGTCGTCGACGACGATGCCGTTGGCCAGCGCCTCCTCGACCGACGCCACGATCAGCCGGACACCCAGCCGGTTGACCCAGTTGTCGCGGGTCGCGAGCACCTCGGGGAAGTCGTACCCGGTGTCGACCTGCAACACGGGGAACGGGATCTTGGCCGGGTAGAAGGCCTTCTCGGCGAGGCGCATCATCACGATGGAGTCCTTGCCGCCCGAGAACATCAGCACGGGCTTCTCGAACTCGGCCGCGACCTCGCGGAAGATGTGGATCGACTCGGCCTCGAGCTGGTCGAGCTGGCTCAACCGGTAGTCAGCGTGGGTCTGGGACATGCGGAGCATCGTGCCATGCACCGCCTTGCGGGGTGACATCGGCGCGAATCGTGTAGACAAATCTACGAGTTTGGTCGGTAGGGTGCGCTGGTGGGGGTCTCGACAGGCTCGACCAGCGGGAGCGACTTCGTCGCCCGGCTCGGGTCGCGTGCGTCGGTGCCGGAGGAGGTGCACTCCCGTTGGGGTGTCGCGGAGTACGTCGACCTCATGGCCCGCGACGACGGCATCGACGACGAGCTCCGTCGGACGGCGTACGACGCCGCGCGCTCGTTGCGCCGCCTCGACCCGGCGCGGCTGCTCTCCCTCCTGGAGGCCATGGCGCGACCGCCGTCGGCCGAGCTCAACAAGGCCCGGCTCGCGGCCGCGGCGCGGATCCCCGCCACCACGATCTCGCCGTACATCGACGTGGCCGAACGGCTCGGACTGGTGCGGCTGCTGCCCGGGACCGGGTCGCCGGTCGCGAAACGCGCGGTCGGGCGTCCCCGCGTCGTCTTCACCGACCCGGCCGTCGCCCGGCACCTCGCCGGCATCTCCGTCGACCGGCTGACCGAGTTCGAGGGCCGCAGCCGGCTCGCGCCGCTGCTCGAGGGCGTCGCCCTCGCCGAGCTGATCCGCCAGAGTGGCACCAGCGAGGTGAAGTACCGCCTCGGCCACCTGAGGGAGCGCAACGGGCTCGAGGTCGATCTCCTCGTGGAGCTGCCCGACGACACCGTCTACGGCATCGAGATCAGGACGGCGGCCGGCTTCCGGCCCCACCAGTTCCGCGCGCTCGAGGCGCTGGCGGTCCGCGCCGGATCGCGGTTCCGCGGCGGGATCGTGCTCAACACGGCGTCCGTCGGCTTCAAGTACCAGCCCGGCATGTGGGGTCTGCCGATCTCGGCGCTGTGGGAGTGGGACAGCCCTGAACGCAACGTGCTCTTGCCCGCCACCTGACGTTCGCGCGGTCGTCCATATCACGACGCATCCGCCGTCCACCGTCGGAGCATGAAGATCGCCATCGTCGGCACCGGCTACGTCGGCCTGTCCAACGCCGTGATCCTGGCGCAGCACCACGAGGTGGTCGCGCTCGACATCGACCCGAACCGCGTCGACCAGGTCAACGAGCGGGTGTCCCCGATCGAGGACGCCGAGCTCGAGGACTACCTCCGCAATCGCCCGCTCGACCTCAAGGCCACCGTCGACCACCACCTCGCGTACGCAGCAGCCGACTTCGTCGTCATCGCGACCCCGACCGACTACGACGTCCGGACCCACTTCTTCGACACCTCGACCGTCGAGAAGGTCATCAGCCAGGTCCTCGAGGCCGACCGGGACACCCCCGTCGTGATCAAGTCGACGGTGCCGGTGGGGTTCACCGAACGGATGCGTCGCGAGTATCCCGGCGCCACCATCATCTTCTCGCCCGAGTTCCTCCGCGAGGGCCGGGCGCTCCACGACAACCTGCACCCGTCGCGGATCGTCATCGGTGCCTCGAGCCGATCCGGTGCGGCCGTGGCGCTCGGCAGGCGGTTCGCCGATCTGCTGGCCGAGGGAGCACTGGACGACGACGTACCCGTCCTCGTCACCGAGCCGTCGGAGGCCGAGGCGATCAAGCTCTTCGCCAACACCTACCTCGCGCTCCGCGTCGCGTACTTCAACGAGCTCGACACCTACGCCGCGACCCACGGCCTCGACACCCGGCAGATCATCGAGGGTGTCGGTCTCGACCCGAGGATCGGGTCGCACTACAACAACCCGTCCTTCGGGTACGGCGGCTACTGCCTGCCGAAGGACACCCGGCAGCTCCAGGCCAACTACCGCGAGGTCCCGCAGAACCTGATCAGCGCGATCGTCGACGCCAACACGACCCGCAAGGACTTCGTCGCGGCCGACATCCTGCGCCGCAGGCCCACGGTCGTCGGCGTCTACCGGCTGATCATGAAGTCCGGCTCCGACAACTTCCGGATGTCCTCCGTGCAGGGGGTGATGAAGCGGATCAAGGCCAAGGGCGTCGAGGTGGTCATCTACGAGCCCGAGCTCGACGAGCCGTCGTTCTTCAACTCCGAGGTGATCCGCGACCTCGAGGAGTTCAAGTCGCGGGCGGACGTGATCGTCGCCAACCGGCGCACCGACGTGCTCGCCGACGTCGAGGAGAAGGTCTACACCCGCGACATCTACGGAGTTGACTAGCGCGATCGTGTCGCGAATCGTGGGTCACCGCCCGGACCATCGCTTCGCTCGGCCCAGGGGCGCCCCACGATGCGGGCTTCGCCCGCGCGCGCCACGCTGCCGCGCTCGCAGTTGACGCGGTCAGAGGGTTACGGCTGTTTGGCGTCTCGCTCGTGTGCGGCCGCGGCCTTCCGGGCCGCCCGTCGGTCGCCCGGCAGCTTCTCCAGCTCGGCGACGGTGGGCGCTCCGAACATCGGCAGGCCGTGCTGCTTGCGCAGCATCCCCCACACGACCGGGACCAGCGCGAGCATCACGACGCCGACACCGCCGACCACGATCGCCTCGAGCGTCTCGTGCCCCTCGCCGAACGGGTGCAGCCCGGCCTTGAAGAGCAGCGCGACGCCGGACATGGTCAGGACCACGACGATGCCGCGGCGGATGTAGGACTGCGGCACCCGCGGTGCGATCCGGCTGCCGATGATGGTGCCGGGGACGGAACCGATGACCAGCGGGATCAGCAGGTCCCAGTCGAGACCGTGGATCGCGATGTTGGCGATCGCCGCGCTGAGCACCAGCGGGACCGCCTGGACGAGGTCGGTGCCGACCAGCTTCACCGCGGACAGGCCGGGGTAGAGCATCAGCAGCGCGATCATGATGACCGAGCCCGACCCGACGCTGGTGATGCCGACCAGCAGGCCGCCGAGCATGCCGACCAGCAGGGTGGGCACCGGCCGGATCCGGGGGTTCTCCTCCGGGGTGGGCGCACCGCTCCGGACCCGCCGCAGGTTGATGTAGAGCCGCAGGGCGTAGGTCGACGCCGCGAACAGCAGCGCGATGCCGATGCAGAGCTTGAGCGTCTGCTCCAGCTGCTCGGCGTCGTCGGTCAACCAGCTGACCAGGTAGGGGCCGACGAAGGCCATCGGCACCGAACCGGCGATCAGCCAGGCCGCGAGTCGCAGGTTGGGCGACCCCTCCTTGGCGTGCGTGATCGCGCCGCCCGTCTTGTAGATCGCGGCCGCGGTGAGGTCGGCCGTGACGATGGACGCCGTGTGGCCGACGCCGAGGAAGATGAGCGCGGGCGTCATCAACGCGCCACCGCCCATGCCGGTGAGGCCGACGACGATGCCGACGAAGAAGCCGGCGGCGACGATGGACAGCGCCGTGAGGGTGAGCAGCTCGCTCATCGAATGATCCTTCCTGAGCCCGTCAGACGGGGCATGACGACGCGCAACAGCCCGTCGATCTGGTCGGCGGCCCGGTTGGCTGCGGCCCGACCGCGTCCGAACGGGTCGCTGACCTCGTGCTTCGGGTCCGCGGTGGCTCGGCGGTGCCCGGCGTACGCGACCAGGTCTGGGCCGACGACCGCCGCGTCGACGCGGGCGACGGTGTCCGCGAACTGCCCCAGCGTGAAGACCTTCCGGAAGGCGCCGGGGACCTCCTCCAGCACGAATGCGCGGTGGCTGGACTCGGCGGTCAGCACCAGGTCGGCGGCCTCGACCAGCTCACGGGTCAGCGGTCGGCTGCTGAACGCGCCGATCCGGTCGTCGCCGAGCCCGCGGTCGCGGAGGACGGCGGCCATGGTCTCGTCGACGCCTCGGTTGCGAAAGCCGTGGGTGCCGGCGCTGGCCAGCTCGATCGTGGCCGGACCGCCGGGGAGGAGCAGGGCGCCGGCGCGCAGCTCCATGTACGGCGAGCGGCAGATGTTCGCCGTGCACACGAAGAGCACGCTGAGGTGGGCCGAGCCGGCGCGGGAGCCGTTCGAGACGGCGCCGGCCGACTCGGCGCCCGGCGTCGGTGCCGCACGCATCTCGACCCCCGCCGGCGTCGGCCCGGCGCGCCCCGCGTTCGGTGCGGCGTCATCGACCAGGTCGAGGTAGCCGGCGTCGCGGAGCGCGACGATCACGTCGTCCAGCGCCTCGTCGATCGTCCGGCCGGTCGTGTCCACGCGGACGTCGGCGTCCTGCGGCTCCTCGTAGGGCGAGGAGATGCCGGTGAACTCGGGGATCTCGCCGCGCCGCGCCTTCGCGTAGAGGCCCTTGCGGTCGCGCCGCTCGCACTCCTCGAGCGGCGTCGCGACGTGGACGAGGAAGAACGCCCCACCCGCCTCGGCGACGTACTGCCGCACCTGCTGCCGGGTCGCGTCGAACGGCGCGATCGGGCTGCAGACCGCGACGCCGCCGTGCCGCGAGATCTCGGCGGCGACCCAGCCGATCCGACGGATGTTGGTCTCCCGGTCCTCCTTGGAGAAGGTGAGACCGGCCGACAGGTTCCGGCGTACGACGTCGCCGTCGAGGCTGGTGAGGGAGCGACCGCCGCGCTCGAGCAAGCGGTCCATCAGGGCCTGGGCGAGGGTCGACTTGCCGCTGCCGGAGAGGCCGGTGAAGAAGATGACGAGACCCTGCTCGTCGGGTGCCGGCCGGTCCGCGCGGACGATGTCGGCCACCTCGACGCTGGGCGTCCCGCCGGGCGCGAGGTCCACGACCGGGTCCGGTCCGGCGTAGTTGGCGACGACCTGCGCCCGCAGCGTGGCGTCGGCTGCCGGGTCGCCGTGCGTGGCGAGCGGTACGGCGACCACGTCGACCGCCGGTCCGGCCGCCGCGACCAGGTCGGCCACGCGCAACGTCGCCCGGAGCAGCCCGACCGGGGACAGGGAGGGGGTGCCGCGGCCGACGAGGGCCAGCAGTGCGACGTCGCCGAGACCCCGCAGCTGCGCCACCTGCTCCTCGGTCATGGCGTCGGTCACGGTGACGAAGGTGCGGCCGGCGTAGCGCGCCCGGACGTCCTCCGGTCGCAGGTAGAGACGACGGAACGGCCCGTACTGCGCGTGCGTCAACGGGGTGACCGACCAGACGGACCCGCCGCCGGTGACCGTCGCGAGGGGGAGTCCCTCCGGGTCGACCAGCTCGACCGCACCGCCGGCGGCTACCTCGTCCGCGCGCTCGTCGGGCAGCGCCAGGGTGACCGGACTGCCCGGCTCGTTGAACCCGAGCGTCGGCGCCATCGCCCCGACCGACAGCAGCTCGAGGTCGTCCAGCTCGCGCGCCGACGGGCAGTGCTGGGGGAGGGGCGGACGGGACACACGGCGTATCCTGCCAAACCCACGCGAGACACTAGGAAATGCCGCGTTCGGCGGTCCCTGGGCACCTGTGAACCAGGTCACGCCAACCCAGCTTGCAAAATGCTAACTATTGCTAGCACACTGGGCAGCATGGTGAAGGCAAAGGTGACCGAGACGGTCGGCGCTCTGGGTGACTACCTCAAGGAGCAGCGCACGCAGTCGCGTCTCTCCCTGCGGCAGCTCGCCGAGCAGGCCGGCGTCTCCAACCCTTACCTGAGCCAGATAGAGCGTGGCCTGCGCAAGCCCTCCGCCGAGGTCCTGCAGCAGATCGCCAAGGCACTGCGGATCTCCGCGGAGCAGCTCTACATCCGGGCGGGAATCCTCAGCCCGGATGACGGCGTAGGTGGGTCGGTCGAGCTCGCCGTTCTCGGCGATACCGGCCTCACCGAGCGACAGAAGCAGTCGCTCCTCGATGTCTACTCGTCGTTCCTGGCGCTCAACGAGGCCGCCCCGGTGCTCGCACCCGTCGACCCCGAAGAGTCCAGCGAGGCCGACGCGGCGACCGCCCCTGCCTGAAAATCAACGCACCACCCCAACACACACGAAGGGTGTTTTTCACCATGCCGAAGTTCGAGCTCCCCAAGTTCGAGGTCCCCGTCCCCAAGGTCGACCTGAAGACCATCGACCTCCCGGACGTCCCTGAGGTCGCCGCCAAGCCGCTGTACGCCGGCGTCGGCGTCACCGACCTGGCCGTCGAGAAGGTCAAGGGCTACGTCACCGACGTCCAGACCAAGGTCAACGCCCGCGTCGCCGACGTCCAGAAGTCCGTCAAGGAGTTCGAGGTTCCCCAGCCGAAGACTCTGCAGGACAAGGCGACCGCGCAGCTCAACGACACCCGCGCGAAGTTCGAGTCCAAGCTCGCCGACCTCCAGGCCGACGCCAAGACGCTGCCGACCCGGGTCCAGACGACCGTGAAGAAGCAGTACGACGAGAACGTCGCCACCCTGACCGGCACCTACGCCGACCTCGCCAAGCGTGGCGAGAGCGTCGTGACCAAGCTCCGCAAGGGCGACGCGGTGAAGGCTCCGGCCTCCGTGCCCGGCTCGGTCGCGAAGAAGGCTCCGGCCAAGAAGACCCCGGCGAAGAAGGCTCCGGCCAAGAAGGCCGCCGCCAAGAAGGCTCCGGCCAAGAAGGCTGCCGCCAACTGAGCCGAGGCTCCAGGTACGACGAGGCCCCGAGGGTTGACCCTCGGGGTCTCGTTCATTTCGGATGTCAAGGCCCCGTTAGGATCGGCTCATCATGGATGTGTTCCAGTACGAGGGCTTCGTGCAGCTGGTCGTGTTCTTCGTGCTGCTCGTGATCAAGATCTTCGCGTTCGCCAACGCGCTGCTCTACTCGGCGGAGGCCTACCTCGCGGCGGACAAGCTCAACAAGCCGACCTGGTGCATCCTGCTCGGCATCGCGGTGGTGCTCCAGCTGCTGCCGCTGCCCTTGATGATCGTCAACCTGGCGATGACGATCGCGTCGATCGTCTACCTGGTCGACGTCCGTCCGGCCCTCGCGGGCCTGCGGCGTCGGTGACCGATTCCGGCAATTTTCCGTCGTTTGGTCCGTACCCTCGGAGTCTCGGCTCTCGTTACGTCAGAGACGCCGCCCGGGGGCGCCGACGGATCAGGGACAACATTGGAGATGACGTGATCGGTGACAGTGCGGTGCGGCCGTGGGGCTCGTGGCAGGTGCTCGACGAGGGCGACGGCTTCAAGGTGAAGCGGATCGTCGTCGAGCCCGGTGCGCGGCTGTCCTACCAGACCCACGAGCACAGGGCGGAGCACTGGACCGTTGTCTCGGGCGTCGCCACCTGCGTGATCGACGGCGACGTCCGCGTGCTCTACGTCGCGGACTCCGTCAACGTCGCGATCGGTGAGCCGCACCGGATCACCAACGAGCACGACGAGCCGCTCATCATCATCGAGGTGCAGCACGGCACCTACACCGGCGAGGACGACATCTGCCGGCTCGAGGACGACTACGGCCGCATCGAGGTCTGAGCTGGATTGCCCGAGCGTGTCGCTCCTTCGTCGCGCCACGCTGCCGGGCCGCAGTTGACGCAGTCGTCGGTTGCGCCTGATCGGCGTCTTGCCGGTCGGCGTCGGCTGGTCCTACTGACCCTTGGCGGCGTACGCCGCTTCGGTAGCCGCTTTCTCGGGGCTCCACCAGTGCTGGTGCTCGGTGTACCACGCGACGGTCCGCGCCAGCCCGGCCTCGAGGTCGCCGTACGCCGGGAGCCAGCCGAGCTCGTTGCGCAGCCGTCCCGCGTCGACGGCGTAGCGCAGGTCGTGCCCGGGCCGGTCGGCGACGTGGTCGAACTCGTCCTCCCCGCGTCCCATCAGCCGGAGGATCATCCGCACCACCTCGAGGTTCGAGTGCTCGCCGTCGGCGCCGATCAGGTAGGTCTCGCCGAGCCGGCCGCGTTCGAGGATCGTGAGCACGGCCGCGCTGTGGTCATCGACGTGGATCCAGTCACGGACGTGCTCGCCGGCGCCGTAGAGCCGCGGCCGGCGGCCGGCGAGGATGTTGGTGATCTGGCGGGGGATGAACTTCTCGACGTGCTGCCACGGCCCGTAGTTGTTCGAGCAGCCCGAGATCGTCGCCCGCACGCCGAAGCTGCGGACCCACGCGCGCACCAGGTGGTCGGAGCCCGCCTTCGAAGCCGCATAGGGGCTGCTCGGCCGGTAGGGAGTGTCCTCGGTGAACCGCTTGGGGTCGTCGAGCGCGAGGTCGCCGTACACCTCGTCGGTGGAGACGTGGTGCAGGCGTACGTCGGCCTTCCGCACCGCCTCGAGCACCGTGAACGTGCCGACCAGGTTGGTCTGCACGAACGGGGCGGGGTCGCGGAGCGCGTTGTCGTTGTGCGACTCCGCCGCGAGGTGCACCACCGCGTCGTGGTCGGCGACGAGCGGGTCGACGACGGTCGGGTCGGCGACGTCGCCCACGACCAGGGAGAACCGCGCCTCAGGCAGGTCGTCGAGGGCGGCGGGGGTCGCCGCGTACGTCAGCTTGTCCAGCACCGTCACAGAGGCATCGGTGCGGTCGAGCAGGTGGCGCACCAGGTTGCAGCCGATGAAGCCGGCGCCGCCGGTCACCAGGATGCGTTGATGCACGTGCGGCATGCTAGTCGGATGCGCGGGATCATCCTGGAGGCGACACGGGCAACCGGCGGTCGCCGATCACCAGGGCGGTCAGCAAGGCCGACCAGTTCCGGCGCCTCCTCGGCGACGGGTCGCAGCTCGGGATCGACCTGACCTACCGCGACTACCTCCTGGGGCTGCTCCGCGGTCCGCTGGGGTACACCACCTAGGCTCTCGCTCCATGAAGGTTCTCGTCACCGGCGGCGCCGGCTACCTCGGCTCGATCACCTCGAAGGCACTCGAGCAGTCCGGTCACACCCCGGTGCTCCTCGACTCGCTGCTGGTCGGGCCCCGCCAGTTCACGGAGGGCCGGATCTTCTACGAGGGCGACATCGCCGACCGGGCACTCCTGAGCCGGATCGTGGAGGAGCACCCCGAGATCGAGGCGACGATCCACATGGCGGCGCGGATCGTCGTACCGGAGTCCGTCGAGCTGCCCTACGAGTACTACCGCGACAACGTGGCGAAGTCGCTGGAGCTCTTCGACCAGCTGGAGCAGCTCGGCAAGCCGCGGATTCTCTTCTCGTCGACGGCGTCGCTCTATGCGCTGCAGCCGGCGTTCGAGGTCCGGGAGACCGATCCCGTCGACCCCACGTCGCCGTACGCCCGCACCAAGCGAATGATGGAGATGTGCCTGGAGGACATCTCCAAGGCGACCAGCCTGCGGGCGATCGTCCTGCGCTACTTCAACCCGATCGGCACCGACCCCGACCTCGAGACGGGCTACCACCTCAAGGACGCGACGCACGTCGTACCGCTGCTCGCGCAGACCGCTCTTGGCTACCGCGAGTCGTTCACGATCACCGGCACCGACCTTCCCACCCGCGACGGCACCGGCATCCGCGACTACATCCACGCCTGGGACCTGGCCAAGGCCCACGTGCGGGCCGTCGAGAGGTTCGACGAGGTGATCGAGGCCGAGGGCGCGCCGTACTCCTACGTCAACATCGGCGGCGGCGACGGCGTGACCGTCAAGGAGCTGATCGCGGCCGTCGAGCGGGTCGTCGGCAAGCCGGTGCCGGTCACCGAGGCGCCGCCGCGCCCCGGCGACGCCGTGGGCGCGTTCGCCAACGCGGACAAGGCCGCGGAATTGCTGGGCTGGCGCACCGAGGCCTCACTCGACGACGCCATCGCCTCGGCCCTCGCCTGGGGAGAGAAGCGGAAGTCCGTCCTCGGCTACGAGTAGGGGAGCGGGATGCCGCCCGGCCACGAGCAGCCAGGCGGCATGTCGCGGAGAACGCGAGGCCCGCAGCGCAGGGAGCGAGGTACGAGCGACCGGAGCGAGGACGGGAGCGCTCTCCGCGCGCCGCCCGGTGAGACGCCCGACCGCCGCAACCCGTGACCGCGTCAACTGCGGCGCGGCAGCGTGGCGCGAGGAACGAGCGACACGCTCGCGCAATTCAACTCAGTACGCGCCGCGGCCGAGGATGACGACGCCGAGGGTGCGCCAGAGGATGTGCAGGTCCTGCAGCATCGACCAGTGGTCGACGTAGTAGAGGTCGAGCCGGATGGCATGCTCCCAGGAGAGGTCCGAGCGGCCGGAGACCTGCCAGAGGCCGGTCATGCCGGGGCGGACGTGGAGGCGACGCCGGGCGGCGACGTCGTAGCGCGCCACCTCGTGGGGGAGCGGCGGGCGCGGGCCGACCAGGCTCATGTCGCCGCGGACGACGTTCCAGAGCTGGGGGAGCTCGTCGAGGGAGAAGCGACGCAGCCACCGGCCAGGCTTGGTGATCCGCGGGTCGTCGGCCATCTTGAACAGGCCGCCGTCGTAGTTGGTCTGGGCGTGGAGGGCTGCCAGCAGGTCCTCGGCGTTGGGGACCATGGTGCGGAACTTCGCGCAGCGGAACGGCACGCCCTGGCGGCCGACCCGCGACTGCTGGAAGAAGACCGGTCCGCCGTCGTGCAGCTTGATCCGTAGCGCGATGAAGAGGAACAGCGGGCTGAAGGCGGCGAGCAGGGCCAGCGCGCCGAGGAAGTCGAAGGTGCGCTTGCCGACGCGCGTCGCCTGGGCCCAGGCCGGTGCCCCGAGGTGCATGAGCGGAAGGCCGCCGACCGGGCGGAACGACGCGCGGTCGCTCATGATGATCCCGGTGGCGCTCTGCGCCACGACGACGCCGATGCCCCGCTCCTCGAGCTGCCAGACCTTCTCCTGGAGGTCTTGGGCCGAGTGGGACGAGCCGCCGGCGAACAGGATCAGCTGCGCGTTCGACTGAAGGGCGGCGGTCGTGACGTCGTCGGTCGTGCCGATGACGGGGACGCCGCCCACGGTGTGGCCGGCCTCTCCAGGTGGGGTCACGGCGCCGACCACGCGATAGCCCAGCCACCGGGTGCGGTCCAGCACGCCGTGGATGTCGTCGACGTGCTCGGGTGAGCCGGCGATGAGCACAGGCAGGCCGAGGTGGCCGGCAATGCGCGCGCGGTGGAGCAGGTTGCGAGCGCCCCAGCGTGCGAGGAGCAGGCCGGGCAGCCCGAACGCGAAGAGAAGGAGGAAGAAGGCGCGGGAGACGTCGGCCTGGGTGACGAACAGGATGAGCGCGAGCAGGCCGGTGTAGGCGAGCGTCGCATTGAGTACCCGCTTGTACTCGTCGCTGCCGCCGCCGAGCACCTGCTTGCGGTACCCGCCGCCGAGCGCGATGACGACGACCCAGCCGAGGGTGACCAGGGGGCCGGTCGTCCGGCTGCCGAGGTCGTCAGCGGCCTGCGCGTCGAACATCGGCATGCCGTTGTCGAAGAACGAGGCGAGACCGGAGACCGCGGCCACGACGGCGACGTCGAGGAGGACCAGCATGAACGGGACGAACTTCAGCGAGCGGCTCGACGGTGCCGTCAGCACTCGTGTGCGGGTGGCAGCCGAGTGCCCGATCACCACCGTCACGAGATCACCTCAGCCGTCGTGTGCGTCGCGGGCGCCGTCGCCCAGGTCCGAGTTCGCTGGCTCCGACCCAGCAGGACCAACGACCTGAACCGGGCGGGGTTACACGTTTCAGCGCCGGGTCTAGACCGGTCTGGACACCTCTGCGAATTGGCCGTTGGAACTTGGTGAAAAGCCGGACAGCCTAGGCTCAGGGACCTATGATTCCCGCCCCGCAACGCTCTCTGCGCATCCGCAGCGCGGTGACCGTTGTCGCGGTCGCGGCGGTGCTGCTGGTGGGGTGCGACGAGGCGACCCGCGACCCGGCCTCCGACCCGTCGCCGCGCGTCACGTCGCCGCCGGAGCGGTCCGACGGAGGGCTCCCGCCACGGGCGACGATCGCTGCGCCGACCCTCGACCCTGAGCCGCCGCTCGCGGGCCTGGTCGTCGTCCTGGACCCGGGGCACCAGCTCGGCAACGCTGCATTCCCCGCGGAGGTGGCCGCCCCGGTCGACGCGGGCGGGTTCACCAAGCCCTGCAACACCACGGGTACGGCGACGAACGGCGGGTACCCCGAAGCGTCGTTCACCTGGGCGGTGGCGGGTGCCACCCGGCGGCTGCTGCGTCGGCTCGGTGCTCGGGTCAGCCTGACGAGGACCTCCAACTCGGCGACGGCGTGGGGTCCGTGCATCGACGAGCGCGGCCGCGCCGGCAACCCCGGTGAACCGGGACCGACCGCCGACCTCAAGGTCAGCATCCACGCGGACGGGTCCCTCGCCCCTGGTGCCCACGGCTTCCACGTGATCGCACCCGCGGAGATCGCTCCGTGGACGACCGACATCGCCGTGCCCTCGCTCGAGCTGGCCGAGGCGATGAGGGACGTGCTGGTCGAGGAGGGGTTCGCGCCGTCGACGTACGCCGGCAGCGACGGGATCGATGTCCGCGGCGACCTCGGCACCCTCAACCTGGCCGACGTCCCGACCGTGATGGTCGAGCTCGGCAACATGCGGGACCCCGGAGACGCGATGCTCATGACCAGCGCGGCAGGACGGCGTCACTACGCGTCCGCCCTCGCCCGGTCGATCGCGCGCTTCCTGGCGCGGTGAGACGGGTGGTGGTCCTTCGGCTCCTTGAACGGCTTCCGCGCGTGGGTCTGGGCAGCAGTGACCGAGCTGCGACGTTTCCCGCCGTAGTGACCGCCGTGCGGGCACGCCCGACCGTACTTCGCCCGACACCGGGCCTTTCTCATCCATCTGCGGAGAGCTCGCATCCGGACCCTGGGACTTTCTCCCCCCAGAGAGAAGCCGATCCTTGTCCCGAGGGGAGCCAGTCTGCCCCGGGACCACCGCGCCCGTCCTCGGTTCTGGTACAAAGCCGCAGTCCGGCTCGGTGCGGGCCGGTCGGTAGGGTCGCGGCCATGCCCGTCGAATCGCCGGGGTGCGCGTGAGCGGCATCCGCACCGCGCACTGGGAGGACTGGCCGCTCGATGCCCTGGTCGACGCGAAGGGCGACACCCGGGTGAGCCTCGTCGTACCGGCACGCAACGAGGCCGGCACCGTCGGTGACGTCGTCGGACGGGTCCGCGACCGACTGGTCGACACCGTCTCGCTGGTCGACGAGGTCGTGGTCATCGACAGCGACTCGACGGACGGGACGTACGACGCCGCGGCGTCGGCCGGCGCGGTCGTCCACCGCTCCTCGGAGATCCGTCCCGATCTCGGCAGCCACCCCGGCAAGGGCGAGGCGATGTGGAAGTCGCTCTTCGTCACGACCGGCGACGTGTTGGTGTTCATGGACGCGGACCTGACCGACTGGGACACCCACTTCGTGCCGGGTCTGCTCGGCCCGCTGTTGACCTGGCCGGAGGTGCAGCTGGTCAAGGGCTTCTACGAGCGGCCCGGGGAGCGCGGCCGGCTCGACGGCGGCAGGGTGACCGAGCTGGTGGCGCGCCCGCTCCTCTCGCTCCTCTTCCCGCGGCTCGCGGACGTCGTGCAACCGCTGGCCGGAGAGTGGGCCGTGCGGCGGTCGTGGTTCGCCACCCTGTCCGTGCCGACCGGCTACGGCGTGGAGATCGGCGCCCTGATCGACACCTGGCGGCTCCACGACGAGCAGGGCATCGCCCAGGTCGACCTCGGCACCCGCGCACACGACCACCAGTCCCTCTTCGACCTCGGCGCGATGTCGGTGCAGGTCGCGGCGGCGATCATGGATCGCGATCGACTCGTCCCGGTCGGGGGAGACGAGGCAGGCGTCCGCCTCCGCCAGTTCGTGCCCGGACCGATCCCCGTCGACCGGGTGGTCGAGGTGTTCGAGCGCCCCGGAGCGGAGGACTACCTCTGATGCTGAAGCTCGGCCGCCAGACCTTCTCCGACGACGCCACCTTGATGATGGCGATCGTCAACCGCACGCCCGACTCGTTCTACGACCGCGGCGCGACCTGGGCCGAGGACGCCGCGTTCGAGCGGGTCGCGGCCGTCGTCGAGCAGGGCGCCGAGATCGTCGACATCGGCGGGATCAAGGCAGCGCCGGGCGAGGAGATCTCGGCCGAGGAGGAGAAGGGACGGGTCGTCGACCTCGTGGCGCGGGTCCGGGCGTCGTACCCCTCGCTGGTGATCTCGGTCGACACCTGGCGTGCCGAGGTCGGCGCGGCCGTGTGCGATGCCGGCGCGGACCTGCTCAACGACGCCTGGGGCGGGGCCGACCCGGAGCTTGTGGACGTGGCGGCGCAGCACGGCGCCGCGCTCGTCTGCACCCACACCGGGGGTGCCACGCCGCGGACCCGCCCGTTCCGGATCGAGTACGACGACGTGGTCGCTGCCGCGATCGACGACACCGTCCGCTACGCCGAGCGTGCGGTCGCCGCCGGTGTGGCCCGAGAGTCGGTCGTCATCGACCCGGCCCACGACTTCGGCAAGAACACCTTCCACTCCCTCGAGCTCACCCGCCGACTCGGTGAGATGGTCGAGACCGGGTGGCCGGTCCTGGTGTCCCTGTCCAACAAGGACTTCGTCGGCGAGACCCTCGACCTGCCCGTCGGGGAGCGGCTGGTCGGAACGCTCGCGGCGACCGCCGTCTGCGCTCTCGCCGGAGCGCGGATCTACCGGGTGCACGAGGTCGTCGAGACCCGCCAGGTGGTCGACATGGTGTGGTCGATCGCCGGCCGTCGTCCCCCGCGGCGCGCGACCCGGGGCCTCACATGAGCTCGCCCCGGACGAACGCTGCGCTGGTGCCGGGCGTGCCGGCACTGCTGCCGTCGTACGCATCGCTCGACGACCCGATCGCGGACCTCCGCGCGGCCTGTGGCGCCGCGGTCGCCGGGCTCGGGCCGCGGGTCGCGCTGCTGGCGTCCGGATCCGGGCTGCGGGTCGCCCGGTCGCTGATGGCGGAAACCGGCTCGGAGGAGGTCACGGACGATGCAACCGGAGTCCTGGTGGTCGGCAACGGCTCGGCGAAGCGGTCCCTCAAGGCCCCCGGCCACCTCGACGACCGCGCAGAGGTCTTCGACGACGACCTGCGCCGCGCGCTGCTCGCGCCGCTCCCCGTCGCGCTGGCCGCGCTCGACCAGCAGCTGGCCGAGGAGATGTGGGCGGACGTGGCGGGCATCCGGCGCCTCGGCGAGCTGCTCACGCCGGCGCACACCGCAGAGGTGTTGTACGACGCCGCACCCTTCGGCGTGCAGTACTGGGTGATTCGCTGGGCGTGAGGCGGTCCGACCCGCCACACTTGCCTTCGTGGAGATCAGGGGACGTGAGATACCGGTCTGGGTGCAGGCTGCCGCTGTGATCGGCGTCTTCACGGCGGTGCTCTGGTTGGTCGAGGGCATCGACGCCGCCATGGGCCACGAGCTCGATCAGTACGGCGTCCAGCCTCGGTCCGACGAGGGACTGTTGGGCATCCTGTTCGCCCCGCTCCTGCACGGCGGCTGGGACCACCTGTCGGCCAACAGCGGACCGCTGCTGGTCCTCGGCTTCCTGGCCCTGGCAGCGGGCCTGCTGCGCGGGCTCGCCGCCACCGCGGTGATCTGGGTGATCGGTGGGGTGGGCGTGTGGCTGCTGGCCGGCAGCAACACCAACCACATCGGCGCGTCGGGCCTGGTGTTCGGCTTTCTCGTCTACGTCGTCGTCCGCGGCATCGTGAACCGGAAGCTGTGGGAGATCGTCCTCGGCGCCGTCGTGCTCTTCATCTACGGCGGGGTGCTGTGGGGTGTGCTCCCGGGCCAGCCGGGCGTCTCCTGGCAGGGTCATCTGTTCGGGGCGATCGGCGGCGCGATCGCCGCGGTGGTCGTCAGCCACCGCCGTGGCGAGGTGCTCCGGAGCGTTCTCCCCGGCGACGCCTAGCGTCCTAGTCCCGACCGAAGGCCGGCTTCTCCTTGGCGAGGAAGGCCCGCACGCCTTCCTTGAAGTCGGCGCCGTTGTAGACCTCGGTGAGCACGGCTGCCTCGTCGTCGGGGGAAGCCTCGGTGAGAAGCGCCCGCTGGTGCAGCTGATGCTTGGTCACCCGGAGGGTCACCCGCGAGGCGTGGCTGATGCCGTCGACGAGCGCAGCCAGCTCGGTGTCGAGCGCCGCAGCGTCGGCGACGCACGAGACGAGCGCGCCCACGCCGTGGGCCCGGTCGGCGCCGACCAGACGGGATGCCAGCAGCATCTCCCGGGTCAGCGGCTCACCGAAGGTCGCGACGCAGCGATAGACGATGGACGCCGACAGCGCGTTGCCGAGGGTGCGGGCGATCGGGTAGCCGAACCGGCTGTCCGCGGTGGCGATCCGCAGGTCGCAGTGCGTCGCCACCGCGAGCCCACCACCGACGCACACGCCGTCGATCGCGGCGATCGTCACCTGGGGGAGCGCGAAGAGCATCTCGAGCAGCTCCCGGATCCAGGTCTCGTAGGCCACGGCGTCGGAGTCCAGAAAGTCCGAGATCTCGTTGCCAGCCGCGAACGCCTGGCCGCCCGCGCCCCGCAGGACGAGGACGCCGACGGACCGGTCGTCACGCAGCTCCTCGCACATCGCCCGGAGGTCGCCGTACATCGCCCGGGTGAAGGCGTTGCGCCGGTGCGGCCGGTTGAAGGTCACCTCGACGACGCCCGGCCCGAGGCGATCGCGGTCGACGATGAGTTCCTGCTCGGTCACCCGCGAGAGCCTAGAGCCTCGCCGTCAGCCGCTCTTCCGGACCACGAGCGCGGGCGGGAAGATCACCCGGATGGGTTGCGGGTCGCGGTCGCCGTCGATCTGCTCCAGGAGCAGCCGGGTGGCCTGCTCGGCCATCTCGCTGAGCGGCTGGCGGACGGTGGTGAGTGGTGGGGTGCAGCGCTCGGCCACGCCGAGGTCGTCGTACCCGATCACCGCGACATCGTCGGGCACCCGACGCCCCGCCGCAGCGAGGGCGGCGAGCGCGCCGGCCGCCATCAGGTCGGAGGCGACGAAGATGCCGTCGAGGTCAGGAAACGTCGCGAGCAGCTCCGCCGCGGCCCGGGCGCCGCCGACCTCGGTGAAGTCACCGTGCGCGATGGCGTCGTCCGCCAGTCCGGCGTCCTGCACCGCCGATCGCCAGCCGTCCAACCGGTCGATGCCCGCCGCCATGTCGACGGGCCCGGCGATGGTGCCGATCCGTCGGCAACCGCGCTGGACGAGGCGCTCGGCAGCGAGGCGGGCGCCGGCCGTGTTGTCGGTGTCGACGTAGGGCACCTTGTCCGCGCCGGACCACGGGCGGCCGACGAACGCGCACGGCAGTCCGAGCGACGCGAAGTGCTCGGCGAGCCGGTCCTCGGAGTGGTGCGACACGACGACCGCGCCATCGATGTGGCGGCGGCCCAGATACCGGAGCATCCGTCGTTCCTCGTCGCCCGGACGGGCGAGCAGCAGGACCAGTTGGAGGTCCCGGGGAGCGAGCACCCGGTTGACCGAGCGCAGCGTGTGCACGAAGAAGGGGTCGGTGAAAACCCGCTCGTCCGGCTCGGGCACCACGAGCGCGACCGAGTCGGTGCGCCGGGTGACCAGACTCCGGGCCGCCGGGTTGGGGGTGTAGCCGAGCGACCGGACCGCGGCGTCCACCGCGGCCTTGGCCGCCGGCGACACCCGGTTGCCGCCGTTGATCGCCCGCGAGGCCGTCGCCCGCGACACGCCGGCGAGACGAGCGACCTCGTCGAGCGTGGGCGCGTTCCCGGCTCCGTTCCCGGGATTGGTGGGCGACTGGCTCATCCTCGGCACGCTATCGGTCGTCCACCAGCGTCGACGTCGCCGCGACGTCGGCGTAGCGCAGCGCGCTGGTCTTCGGAGTCCGGCGCAGGGTCTCGTAGTCGACGTGGACGATCCCGAACCTCTGGCCGTAGCCGAAGGCCCACTCGAAGTTGTCGAGGAGCGACCACGCGAAGTAGCCGCGCACGTCGACGCCTGCGGCCATCGCGGCGTGCACCGCCCGTAGGTGGGAGCCGATGTAGCCCCACCGCTCCGGGTCGTGGACAGAGCCGTCGGGGCTGACGGCGTCGTCGTAGGCCGCGCCGTTCTCGGTGATGTAGATCGGCGGCACGTCGTAGTCCTCGTGGAGACGGACGAGCAGGCGGGTCAGCCCTTCCGGCTGCACCTCCCAGTCCAGGCCGGTCACGGGGTAGCCGCGGCGGGGGAAGCTGAGGTCACCGCCTCCGGGGAACGGCGATCGGACCGACCGGCTCGGAGCCTCGACCCGGGAGCCCAGCAGATCGTCCGCGGGATGCGGACGGCCGGAGGCGCCGTCGCCGTGGTAGTAGTTCACGCCCAGCACGTCGAGCGGGGTGCTGATCAGCGCCAGATCACCGTCCTGGACGAAGTCCTCCCACGCCCGGCCCTGCCACGTCAGCCCGGCCGTGATGGTCGGGAGCTCCTCCGCGTAGGAGCCGCGGAGGATGGGGTCGAGGAAGACTCTGTTCCACAGGTGGTCGACCCGGTGCGCGGCGTCGACGTCGGCCGGTTCCGTGGGGTCGAACGGGTCGGCGACCGTGAGGTTGAGGGTGATCCCGAGGTCGGCGGTGCTGCCGCGGCGCCTGAGCTCGTCGACGACCAGTCCGTGGCCCAGCATCAGGTGGTGGGCCGCGACGAGACCCGCGACCCCCTCCTGCCGTCCGGGGGCGTGCTGGCCACCGGTGTAGCCGAGGAACGCCGAGCACCACGGCTCGTTCATCGTCGTCCAGTAGGGCACCCGGTCGCCGAGCGCGTCGTACAGGGTGAGGGCGTACTCGGCGAAGCGGTAGGCCGTGTCGCGGTTGGTCCAGCCGCCCTCGTCCTCGAGGGCCTGCGGCAGGTCCCAGTGGTAGAGCGTCACCCAGGGTGTGATGCCGGCACCGAGCAGCTGGTCGACCAGGCGGCTGTAGAAGTCGATCCCCGCCTGGTTGGGTGCACCGCCGTCGGGCCGGACCCTCGGCCACGCCGTCGAGAACCGGTAGGCGCCGAGGTTGAGCGACGCCATCAGCGCGACGTCGTCCGGCATCCGGTAGTAGTGGTCGCAGGCGACGTCGCCGTTGTCGCCACCGACCACGGCTCCCGGCACCCGGGCGAAGGTGTCCCAGATCGACGGGGTGCGGCCGCCCTCGGCCGCGGCACCCTCGATCTGGTACGACGCCGTGGCGGCCCCCCAGAGGAAGCCGGGTGGGAACCTCACCTCTGCCCCCGGGGCGGCGGCAGTCGACGTGGCGGACTCGGTCGTCGTCATCCTTTGACGGCTCCTTGCATGATGCCGGCGACCAGTTGACGGCCGGACAGGGCGAACAGGATCAGGAGGGGCACGGTGGCCATCCCCGCGCCGGCGAGGACCAGCGCGTAGTCGGTGGTCTGGCCCTGGCCGGTGAGGGCCAGCCGGTCGAGCGCGATCTGGAGGGTCTGGGTCTCCTGGAGGGCGACCAGGGGCCACATGTAGTCCGTCCAGACCATCATGAACGTGAAGAGGAACAGGATCGACATCGCCGGCCGGGCGGCCGGGACGGCGACCGTCCAGAAGATCCGGATCATGGTGCAGCCGTCCATCCGGGCGGCCTCGATCAGCTCGTCCGGCACCGCGTCCACGAGGTACTGCCGCATGAAGAAGACACCGAACGCGGTGACCATCGTGGGCAGCGCGACCGCGACCAGCGTGTCGAGCAGCCCGTAGTCGCGCATCAGGATGAACAACGGCACGATCGCCAGCTGGGTGGGCACCGCCATCGTCATCACGACGAACCCCATCAGCACGTTGCTGCCGCGGAACCGCAGCTTCGCGAAGGCATAGCCGGCCAGCGTCGAGACGAACGCGACCGACAGGGCGCACGCAGTGGAGACGAGGACGCTGTTGAGCATCGCCGACCAGAACTCCGTGGTGTCGAGCACGCGTCGGGCGTTGTCGATGAAGTGGCCGCCGGGGATCACCGGCGGTGGGATCTGGTTGGCCTCTTCCTTCGTGTGCGAGCCGATGACGAAGGACCAGTAGAGCGGGAGCGCAGAGCCGATCACGAACGCGGCCAGCAGGCCGTAGACGATGAACCCGGGGCGGCGGTTCATGCTTGTCTCCTGGTGATGCGGCGGGTGATCACGAAGTTGAGCAGCGCGATGCCGACGATGATGAGGAACAGCACGACCGCGGCCGCTGACGCGCGTCCGTAGAACTGGTCCTCGATGCCCTTGACGTAGATGTAGAGGGTCGACGTCATGTACTGGTGGTCGGGCCCGCCTTCGCGCTGCGGGGTGTCGTCGAAGAGCCGCGGCTCGGTGAAGATCTGGAGGCCGCCGATCGTGCTGGTGACGATCACGAAGATCGTCGTCGGCCGGATCATCGGGAGGGTGACGGAGAAGAACTGGCGCACCCTGCCCGCGCCGTCGAGGGACGCGGACTCGTAGAGGTCGCGGGGGACCGCTTGCATGGCGGCGAGGAAGATGAGCGCGTTGTAGCCCGTCCACCTCCAGTTGACCATGCCGGCGATCGCGAAGTGGCTCCACCAGCGGTCGACGTGCCAGCGGATCGGCTCCAGGCCGACGCCTTCGAGCATCGCGTTGATGACGCCGTACTTGTCGGCGAAGAGGCTGCCGAAGATCAGCACGGCTGCGGTCGGAGCGACGACGAACGGCAGCAGCACGCTCATCCGCCAGAACGTCCGGCCCCGGAGCTGGCTGTCGAGCAGGGCTGCCACGGCGACCGCGACGATCACCTGGGGCACCGACGACATCAGGAAGATGCTGAACGTGTTGACCAGCGACTTCTGGAACACCGGGTCGGTCAGGACGAACCGGTAGTTCTCCAGGCCGATGAACTCGCCGCGCTGGTAGTACAGACGCTCCCAGTCGTGGACGGAGAGGTAGCCGGTGTAGACCAGCGGGAACAGGCCGACGAGACCGAAGACGATGAAGAACGGCGAGATGTAGAGGTACGGCGAGAGCTTGACGTCCCACCGCGACAACCGGTGCCGTCGTACCAGCCGGGCGCGGTCCCCGGCCGGGGGCGCGCTGGGCGCGACCCCGGCCGGTGGCTCGTCGAGGCGGGTGCTCACTGGAGCGCTGCGACCTCGTCTACGAATGTCTCCCACGACTCCTCCGGATCCGCACCCTGGTCGACCCGGGTGATCGCTTCCTGGAACTTGGCCAGGATGTCGGAGTAGAGCGGACCGTGGTACGGCTGGACCGTGATCGCGTTCGCACGGTTGGAGAAGATCTCACCGACCGGTGCGTCGTTGAAGTACGGGTCGGTCGAGGAGAGCAGCGCGGGGTCCTCCAGGGCGGCGACCTGCGACGGGAAGTTGCCGTACTGCTCGAAGATGCGGATCTGCTGCTCGGGTGCGGTGATCCAGGCAGCGAACTCCTGTGCCTCCTCCTGGTGCGTCGACGTCTTGGGGACCGCCAGGTAGGACCCTCCCCAGTTGCCGCCGCCACCCGGGAAGACGTCGGCGACGTCCCAGACGACGCCCTTCGGCGCCGGGTCCCCGGTGTTGTCGCGGATGTTGCTGCGCATCCAGCCCGGGCACGGGATGGTCGCGAAGCCGTCCTTCTGGAATCCGGCCGTCCAGTCGTCGCTCCACTGGGCAGCCCCGGTCGAGAGCGAGCTGGAGTTGCCGGTGACGGTGTCGTAGACCGCGCGGAGCTCGTCGTTCTCGACGTTGACCGTGTTGTCGGCCTCCTCGAACGGGAACTCGACCTGGTTGAGCATCGCCTGGGCGACCGAGCCGGACGCGTCGTACCACTGGGCGTCGCTCTTCGCGACGAACTCCTCGCCGAGGGCGTAGTAGTCATCCCAGGTGGTCATCAGCTGGGCGACCTCCTCCCGGTCGGTCGGCAGGCCGGCCTCCTCGAAGAGGTCGGCGCGGTAGCAGATGGCCTCGGGACCTGCGTCGGTCGCGTAGCCGAGGAGCTGGCCGTCGGGAGAGGTGGCGGCATCGGACTTGAACTCGAGCCAGCGGCCCTCCACCTCGTCGCTGGACAGGTCGACCCACCGGTCCGGCGCCGCCACGATCGCGGGCATGAAGTCGCCCTCGATCGCCACGATGTCCGGCAGGCCCTCGTTGGCCTGGAGGAGCGTGTTGAGCTCGTTCTTCCAGTCGTCCCAGAGCGAGACCTTGGTCTGCTCGACCTGGACGTCGGGGTTCTCCTCGTTCCACTCGGCGATCAGCTCGTCGTATCCGAACTCGCCGAACGTGGTGATGGTGAGCGATTCGCCCTCTTCGAGCGCCTCCTGGTCGGCGGACTCGGTCGGGTCGCTGTCGTCGCCGCAGGCGGCCGTGAGCCCGAGCACGAGAGCGGCAATGGCACCGACGGCGAGACGCCCTCGATGGCTGGTTGGCCGGCGGCCCGGCCGGGTGGTGGTGATGCGCACGGTTACTCCTGCCGTTGATGCTTCTTCGAACGTCGGTAACGGACGATCTGGCGGGTGGACGCGGTGTGAGAGCGCTTCCACTTCTCTTGGTGGGTCACCATGACATGCGTCACATCCACTGTCAAGGATCTGGCTGGACACGGCAGCATTTGCTGTTTCTCGGCTGCGGGAAGGAATGAGAGCGCTTCCACTAGACGGCCGCGAAATGCCGCCGTACTGTAAGCGCCGACTGAGCACGACCGCGGTCGCCGGGGGCGACCAGACAGGAGACCGGCCCGATGGCGCAAGTGCGGTTCGAGCATGCCGAGCACACGTATCTGGGGGCGAAGGCGCCGGCCGTCTCCGACCTCGACCTCACGATCGACGACGGCGAGTTCATGGTGCTGGTCGGACCGTCGGGATGTGGGAAGTCCACCTCGCTGCGGATGCTCGCCGGGCTCGAGGAGGTGTCGGCCGGCTCGGTCTTCATCGGCGACGAGGACGTCACCCGGTTTCCTCCCAAGGCCCGCGACATCGCGATGGTCTTCCAGAACTACGCGCTCTACCCGCATCTGACGGTCGCCGACAACATGGCGTTCGCGCTCAGGATCGCGGGGGTCGGCAAGTCCGAGCGCACCGCGCGGGTCGCCGACGCCGCCCGGCTGCTCGACCTCGAGGACGTGCTCCACCGGAAGCCCAAGGCGCTGTCCGGGGGTCAGCGGCAGCGGGTCGCCATGGGTCGGGCGATCGTGCGGCAGCCCCAGGTGTTCTGCATGGACGAGCCGCTCTCCAACCTCGACGCCAAGCTGCGGGTGTCGACCCGCACCCAGATCGCCGCGCTCCAGCGTCGGCTCGGCGTGACGACGGTCTACGTCACGCACGACCAGGTCGAGGCGATGACGATGGGCGACCGGGTCGCGGTGATGAAGGACGGCGTGCTCCAGCAGGTCGACGCGCCACTCGCCCTCTACGACCGGCCCGCCAACCTGTTCGTCGCCGGCTTCATCGGATCCCCCGGGATGAACCTGCTCGCCGGCAGGACCGCCGGCGACGGGATCGCCGTTGTCGACGGCGTGGACATCCCGATCGACCGCACCGCAGCGGCGGCGTCGTCCGGCTCGGTCACGCTCGGCATCCGGCCCGAGTCGTGGCGGGTCGCCGGCTCCGGCGACGACGGCTACCCGGTCACCGTCGCGGTGGTCGAGGAGCTCGGTGCCGACGCCTACGTCTATGCCACACCGGCCGGCGTGGACGCGGCGAGCGAGCGCGCGGGCGACGTGCTTCCGCTGGTCGTCGCCCGTCTCGAGGGCCGCCAGCAGCTGCGCGCCGGCCAGCAGCTGAGCCTGGTCGCCGATCCGCGGGCGATCCACGTGTTCGACTCCGACACCGGAGCGCGGCTGGCGCTTGCGGGGTGAGGCCGCCGGGGCAGCCGACCCCTACCGGGTGCCCTTCCGAGCCCGTGACGCCAGCTTGCCGCGCTCGTTCTGGTCGAGAACGACCTTGCGGATCCGCACGTTCTCGGGCGTGATCTCGACGCACTCGTCCTCGCGGCAGAACTCCAGGCACTGCTCGAGCGAGAGCCGTCGCGGCGGGATGAGCTTCTCGAAGTTGTCGGAGGTCGCGGACCGGATGTTGGTCTGCTGCTTCTCCTTGGTGATGTTGACGTCCATGTCGTCGGCGCGAGAATTCTCGCCGACGATCATGCCCTCGTAGACCTCGGTCGCGGGCTCGACGAACAGGATGCCGCGCTCCTGCAGCGAGGTCATGGCGTACGCCGTCGCGACGCCGGTGCGGTCGGCGACCAGGGAGCCCGAGGCCCGTGAGCGGATCTCGCCGGCCCACGGGAAGTACCCCTCCGAGATGTGGTGGGCGATGCCGGTCCCGCGGGTCTCTGTGAGGAAGTCGGTGCGGAAGCCGATCAGGCCGCGAGCGGGTACGACGAACTCCATCCGCACCCAACCGGTGCCGTGGTTGGTCATGCCCTCCATCCGGCCCTTCCGGTTGGCGAGCAGCTCGGTGATCGTGCCGAGGAACTCCTCCGGCGCGTCGATGGTGAGCCGCTCGAACGGCTCGTGGAGCTTGCCGTCGATCTCCTTGGTGACGACCTGCGGCTTTCCGACCGTCAGCTCGTAGCCCTCGCGCCGCATCTGCTCGACCAGGATCGCCAGCGCCAGCTCGCCGCGCCCCTGCACCTCCCACGCGTCCGGGCGCTCGGTCGGGAGCACGCGCAGCGACACGTTGCCGACCAGCTCGGCGTCGAGCCGGTCCTTGACCAGGCGCGCGGTGACCTTGTGCCCCTTGCCGCCCTTGCCGACCAGCGGGCTGGTGTTGGTGCCGATCGTCATCGAGATCGCGGGCTCGTCGACGTGGATCAGGGGCAGGGCGACCGGGTTGTCCGCGTCGGCCAGCGTCTCGCCGATCGTGATCTCCGGGATGCCGGCCACGGCGACGATGTCGCCCGGCCCGGCGCTCTCACCCGGCTTGCGCTCGAGGCCCTCGGTGACGAGCAGCTCGGTGATCTTGACGTTCTTGACCTCGCCGTCGCGCTTCATCCACGCGACCTGCTGGCCCTTCCTCAGGTTGCCGTGCTTGATCCGCAGGAGTGCCAGCCGACCCAGGAAGGGGGAGGCGTCGAGGTTGGTCACGTGCGCCTGGAGGGGAGCGCCCTCGTCGTACTCGGGCGCCGGGATGTTCTCCAGGATGGTGCGGAACAGCGGCTCGAGGTCACTGCCCTCGGGGATGGTGCCGTTCTCGGGCTTCTTCAGCGACGCGATGCCGGCCTTGCCGGACGCGAACACGACCGGGAAGTCGAGCGCGTCCTGGCTGTGGTTCTCGTCGAGGAGGTCCATGAACAGCTCGTACGTCTCGTCCACGACCTCGTCGATCCGGGCGTCGGAGCGGTCGGTCTTGTTGACGACGAGGATCACCGGCATGTCGGCATTGAGCGCCTTGCGCAGCACGAAGCGGGTCTGGGGGAGCGGGCCCTCCGAGGCGTCGACCAGCAGCACGATGCCGTCGACCATCGACAGGCCGCGCTCGACCTCGCCGCCGAAATCGGCGTGGCCGGGGGTGTCGATGATGTTGATCGTCATGTCACCGCCGGCGAGCTCCTGAGCGGACGGGCCCTTGTAGTGGACCGCGGTGTTCTTCGCGAGGATCGTGATGCCCTTCTCGCGCTCGAGGTCGCCCGAGTCCATGACCCGCTCGGCGACGCCCTCGGCCTGGTGCGCGGTGAACGCGCCCGCCTGGTGGAGCATCGCGTCGACCAGCGTGGTCTTGCCGTGGTCGACGTGCGCCACGATGGCGACGTTGCGCAGGTCGGTGCGTCGTCGGGTAGATGACTGGGAAGCCATGGGAGTACGTCGTCTGCTCTCGTTCGGGGTCTTCGGCGCCGGATTCAGGCCGCCGTCCAGACTATCGGCGCGGCGCGGTCACCCTCACATCGACGAGACGGCCGTGAAGTGCGCCACCACCTCGTCGACGGACAGCCGGGCGAAGGGCGCGTAGCGCTGGGCCAGCTCGGGGGAGTCCCAGTTCCTGACCTCGTGGCGCCCGGACTCGTCGGTCCACCGCCACACCCAGCGCCAGCCGGGGAGCACCTCGATCGTCGTGGGCGGCGGCTCCGGCTCCGGAAGGGCGCGGGACACCCGCCACGAGGTCCCGAGGATGGCTGCGAGCACCGGCTCGGCCGCCCTCGCGGGAAGCCAGAACCAGGCGATGCTCAGCTCGAGGTCGTCGTCGGTCACCCGGTCGATCCAGATCCAGTAGCGGTGGTCGGTGCGGAACACGAACGCCGAGGCGTCGGCTCCGACCACGCGGGCGTAGTCGGCGGCGTGCACCTCGATCCGGGCATCCAGGCGAGACGCGGCCGCGATCATCGTCGGGCTGAGCATGCCTCCCGGCGCCTCGGCTTCGCTGGCCCGCGCCGCGGCGAGCCGGTCGCGGAACTGGTGCCGCCAGCCTTCCTCGATCGCGGTCGCGCGCTGGGGCTCCTCGCCCCGCCTCAGGGCGTCGAGGAGCAGCTGCGGCGGAGAGCTCTGCCAGTAGTCGAAGTGGATGACCGGAGGTGACAGCGACGAGACGGGCTGCTCGGCGACGGGGCTGACGTGCATCCCGAAGCCGACGGCGTACACCGCAACGGCCGGGCCGTCGGAGCCGCCGAGGCGTACCAGCCAGCTGGCGGGGCCCGCGACGTTGACGTCGGGCCGGAGCGTACGAAGCACGTTGTCGACGGTCGTCGCCGGAGACAGGTCGAGCTCGCGGTCGACCGGCTCGTCGGCGGCATGGACGCTGTCCCTCCGCACCGTGATCAGCACGCTGACCAGTCTGCCGCGTGGGTACTCTTCTGCAATGCAGACGATCGGACTCGTCGGAGGCATGAGCTGGGAGAGCAGCGCGGCCTACTACGACCTCCTGAACCGGGGCGTCGAGGCCCGGATGGGCGGTCTCCACTCGGCGAAGACGGTGATGGCATCCGTCGAGTTCGCCGAGGTCACCGCGCTCCAGGAGGCTGGGGACTGGGACGGCGTCGCCGAGATCCTGGCGGCGGCGGCGACGTCGGTCGAGCGAGCGGGAGCGGAGTTCCTGATGCTCTGCACGACGACCTTCCACCGGGTGGCGGAGCAGGTCGAAGCGGCGGTCGACATCCCGTTGCTGCACCTCGCGGACGTGGTGGCGGAGGCCGCCAAGGCGCAGGACGTGGAGGTGCTGGCACTCATCGGCACCCGCTTCGCCATGACCCAGACGTTCTTCACCGACCGGATCGCACGGCACGGGCTCGAGGTCGTCACGCCGGATGCCCGACACCACGACGAGATCAACCGGATCATCTACGACGAGCTGGTGCACGGGAAGATCGTCGACGACTCCCGGAAGTACGTCGTCTCGCTCATCGACGAGCTGTGGGACGCCGGCGCCGGCGGAGTGATCCTCGGCTGCTCGGAGCTCGAGCTGCTGGTGAAGCAGGCCGACTCCGACCTTCCGGTCTTCCCCTGCACGACACTTCATGTCGAAGCCGCGCTGGACCGCGCCCTCGCCTGACCCGCCTGCCGACTGTTCTCAGATGCGGTAGCCGCCCCGGAATTCTCGTCCGCCACGCAGTAGCACCGTGGTCCACTTCCTCGTGGGGGAAGCGGCAGCGTCGGGGGACGGCCGAAAGCCAAGGGGGAGAATGCGGTGGACGGCCAACGGCATCGCCAGATCATCGGTCTGGCGATCTGCGCGGTCGGCATCGGCGTCGCGACGTTGGTGCCGCGCGGTGACTCCCCGACGCCGCCGCCCGCCCTGCGGGGCACCGCGGCAGCTGCCGACACCGGGCCGGGAACGGCGTCCGGCGGCTCGCTCGAGGCGACCGTCGCCTGGCCGCTCGGAGCAGCTGAGCGGTCCGACATCTGCGTCGTGGTCTTCGACGGCGACGGCAGGGTCGCCGACGAGCTGGTCGGCAGCCTCGAGCCGATCGCGGGGCTCCCGGTCGCCGGCCGGTTGACGGCGGAGGGACTCGTCGACGGTCGCTACACGATCTACGTCCACCCGTGCGCCACCCACGCCAAGGACTCGCGGGTGCAGGTCGAGCCGCAGTACCTCTGCGGAGTGGAGGACGCGAAGGCCGCGTGCTGGGTCGAGGTCGCCGGTGGCGCCAGGGTCGACGTCGGCACCATCGCCCTCCGCCGCTCCGGCCTGGAGACCTGGCAGGCGTCCTAGCCTGGATCCGCCCCGTGCACCCTGTGTGCGCTGCGTGCTGCGCCGCGTGGGTGAGCGACGGATGACCAGCTCGTCGACGCTTTGGCTCATGCCTCGAGTCGGCAGTCGGGAATGCACGGCCACGCGCGCTGGTTGACGGCTACGGACCGGTGCGAGTGTCGAGGAGGCGTCCATGACGGAGATCCGCCGGATGGCGATGATCAGTCTGCACACCTCACCCCTCGACCAGCCCGGCACGGGCGACGCGGGCGGCATGAACGTCTACGTCGTCGAGGTCGCGCGCCGGCTGGCTGCTCGCGGCATCGAGGTGGACATCTTCACCCGGGCGACCAGCAGCCTGCTCGACCCCGTGGTCCCGCTGACCGACGGCGTCCAGGTGACCAACGTCCATGCCGGACCCTTCGAGGGGCTCACCAAGGACGAGCTGCCCGGTCAGCTGTGCGTGTTCGCCCGCGAAGTGCTGCGCGCGGAGGCGGCCCAGCCGCTCGGTCACTACGACATCGTCCACTCGCACTACTGGCTCTCCGGCCAGGTCGGCGCGCTGGCCCGCGACCGCTGGGGCGTGCCTCTCGTGCACTCGATGCACACCATGGCGAAGGTCAAGAACGAGGCACTGGCCGCGGGCGACAACCCCGAGCCGGGCGCCCGCGTGATCGGCGAGGAACAGGTGGTCGAGGCCGCCGACGTGCTCATCGCCAACACCGACATCGAGGCCAAGCAGCTGATCAACCTCTACGACGCCGACCCCGGCCGCGTCGAGGTCGTCCACCCGGGGGTCGACACCGCTCTCTTCCGACCCCAGGACCAGGCCGCGGCTCGTGCCGCCCGCGGCATCCCCGCCGATGCCCTCGTGCTCCTGTTCGCCGGTCGGATCCAGCCGCTCAAGGCGCCCGACGTCCTGCTGCAAGCGACCGCCGAGCTGCTGCGGCTGCGGCCCGAGCTGCGTCGGCGGCTGGTGGTCCCGATCGTGGGCGGTCCCTCCGGCAGCGGCCTCGAGCGGCCGACCGCGCTCGCCAACCTCGCCGACGAGCTGGACATCACCGACGTGGTGCGGTTCGTGCCCCCGGTGCCCCAGGACGAGCTCGCCGGCTGGTACTCCGCGGCCACCCTCGTCGCCGTCCCCTCCTACAACGAGTCCTTCGGCCTGGTCGCCGTCGAGGCGCAGGCCGCCGGCGCTCCTGTCGTCGCCGCCGCGGTCGGTGGCCTGACGACGGTCGTGCGCCACGGGCGCAGCGGCCTTCTGGTCGACAGCCACGACCCGACCGACTGGGCGCGGGCCATCGAGCCTGTCGTCGTCGACCCGGCCTACCGCGACCGGCTCGCCGCCGGTGCGATCGCCCAGGCCCGGCACTTCTCCTGGGACGCCACGGCCGAGCAGACGCTGGACGTCTACCAGCGGGCCGGCTCGCTCATGGAGGCCGTGGCAGGCTGAGCGGCGTGGATCAACAGCCCGCCGACGTCGTACGCCAGCATCTCGCCGAGTCGGAGATCGAGCACGACGAGCCCGCGCCCGGGGTGTTCACGTTCTCCCTTCCCGGCGAGCGCAAGCAGCAGACGCCGGTGCGGCTCGACATCGGCCCGCACGCGCTCGGCGTCCACGCCTTCGTGTGCCGCCGCCCGGACGAGGAGTTCGAGCGCGTCTACCGCTGGCTGCTCGAGCGCAACATGCGGATGTACGCCGTCGCGTTCGGCCTCGACCACCACGGCGACATCTACCTCGACGCCCGGCTACCGCTGTCGATGATCAACCCCGCCGAGCTCGACCGGCTGCTCGGATCGGTGCTGACCTACGCCGACGAGTCGTTCAACGCGATCCTCGAGCTCGGGTTCGAGTCGTCGATCCGCAAGGAGTGGGAGTGGCGCATCTCCCGGGGCGAGTCGACCCGCAACCTGGAGGCGTTCCGCGGCTGGCTGGAGGCGGGCGCGCCCGGCACCGAGGCCTGAGCTCGTCAGGCGGGGGCCGGCTCTTTCGCCGCGTCGGCCGTCGGCTTGCTGGCAGGAGACCGGCGCGTGATCGCGACACCGACGAGCGCGAGCGCGCCGCCGACGTACGCCACCGTCGGCGGGGTCTCGCCGAGGAACACCAGCGCCATCACGATGGTGATCGGCGGCACCAGGTAGGTCGTCACGCCGAGGGACGACGCGGTCATGTGCCGCAGTGCATATGCGTACGTCGTGAACGCGATCGCGGTGGGGAAGACGCCGAGGTAGACCAGCCAGAGCAGTGACGAGGCCGGCGCGTCGCTCGCCTCGGCCCACAAGGACGGCGCGAACGGCAGGCAGGTGATGGAGCCGATGACGCAGGCCAGCCAGGTGATGTGGACGGCGGACAGGTCGGTGAGCAACGGCTTCTGCATGATCAGGCTGACCGAGTAGGTCACCGCGGACACCACGCAGAGCAGCGCGCCGAGCAGCATCTTGCCCGAGTCGACGCCGCTGTCGCCGTTGCCGGACAGCCCGATCAGGGCCACGCCCGCGAACGCGACGACCAGGCCGATGACCAGCGGTGCCGTGAACCGCTCGCCGAGGAACATCACTGCGAGCACGGCCACGAGCACCGGGGAGACCTGCAGCAGCATGGCTGCGGTGCCGGCGTCGACCCAGACCTCGCCCTGGTTGAGGGCGAGGTGGTAGATCGAGAACCACAGCACCCCGATCACCGTGATCGACACCCATTGCCGTCGGGTCGGTCGCGGCCGGCCGTGACGGAGCGCGAGGAAGGTGAGGGCGATCGCCGCGATGCCGATCCGGGCCAGGGTCAGCGGCCCCGCCGAGAAGTCGTCGGCGAGGTGCCGGATCGCGACGAAGGCCGACGCCCAGAAGACGAGGGTGGTTGCGACAGCGAGGACGGGGAGGACCGGGCGGGACTGCACGCGACGACGCTACGGGTCGCCACCGACGTACGTCGCGCGGATTTCGGACAGGGCACGACGAGATGCCGCCGCCGTTGCTCGAGGAGGTCGCGCAGCGACCGTCTCGAGACGGCGGCCCTCAACCTCTTCGGCCGACGCCAGCCGCTCGTTCCTCGCGGCCAGCTGGCCTCAGAGCGCGCTGGATGTCTTCGCAGGCTCAGACATCCAGCTTGTAGCCGAGCCCGCGCACGGTGACGAGGTACTTCGGCTCGCCCGGCTCGGGCTCGAGCTTGGCGCGCAGCCGCTTGACGTGCACGTCGAGGGTCTTGGTGTCGCCGACGTAGTCGGAGCCCCAGACCCGGTCGATGAGCTGGCCGCGGGTGAGCACCCGGCCGGGGTTGCGGAGGAACATCTCGAGGAGCTCGAACTCCTTGAGCGGCAGCCGCTGCTCCACGCCGTCGACGGTCACGACGTGGCGCTCGACGTCCATCCGGACCGGTCCGGCCTCCAGGGTGTCGGGCAACAGGTCGGTCTCGGTGCCACGACGGAGCACGGCGCGGATTCGGGCGACCAGCTCACGCGGTGAGTAGGGCTTGGTGACGTAGTCGTCGGCGCCGAGCTCGAGCCCGACCACCTTGTCGACCTCGTCGTCCTTGGCGCTCACCATGATCACCGGCACGTTCGACGTCTGCCGGATGGTGCGGCACACCTCCGTGCCGGGGATGCCGGGGAGCATCAGGTCCAGCAGCACGATGTCGGCGCCGTTGCGGTCGAACTCGGTGAGCGCAGCGTTGCCGTCGGCGGCGATCGCCACCTCGAAGCCTTCCTTGCGGAGCATGTAGGCGAGGGCGTCGCTGTAGCTCTCTTCGTCTTCGACGACGAGTACCCGTGTCACGGGCGTTCCTCCTGATCTTGTGGGCGATCCGCCGCGCCGGCGACCTGCGCCAGTGCGGGGGTCGTCGGGGTGACGGGGAGCATGGGCTGCTCCTCGTCGTACGCCACGTGGAGCGGGAGGGTGAGGGTGAACGTCGACCCCTGGCCCTCCACCGACCACACGCGGACGTCGCCACCGTGGGTGGCAGCAACGTGCTTCACGATCGACAGGCCCAGCCCGGTGCCGCCCGTCGAGCGGTGGCGGGCCGGATCGACGCGGTAGAACCGCTCGAAGATCCGGTCGATCTCGTCCTTGGGGATGCCGATGCCCTGGTCGACCACCGAGATCTCGACGAACCCGTCGTCGGACCTGGTCGAGACCAGGACCTTCGAGCCGGGGTCGGAGTAGTGGACGGCGTTGGCGACCAGGTTGGCGACGGCGGCGGCGACCTGCTCCTCGTTGCCGAGCACGGCGATGCCGGGCTCGCCCTCCACCAGCACCTTGATGTCCTTGGCGCCGGCGTCCATCGCGCTCGTGTCGACCGCGACCGAGATCACCTCGTCGAGGGAGACGGGCTCGGGCGACTCGAGCGGTTCGTCACCCTGGAGTCGGGAGAGCTCGATGACCTGCTGGACCAGGAGCGCGAGCCGGTCGCTCTCGGTCAGCATCCGGCTCGCGAACCGGTGCACGGCCTCGGGATCGTCGGCCGCGTCCTGCACGGCCTCGGCCAGCAGCTTGATCGCACCGACGGGGGTCTTCAGCTCGTGGCTCACGTTCGCGACGAAGTCTCGTCGTACCGCCTCGATCCGGCGCTCGCGGGTGCGGTCCTCGACCAGGGCGAGGACGAGGCGGGATCCGAGCGGCGCCACTCGGGCGCTGACGTTGCGCGGCGGGCCGGACTGGCGGGTGACGATGAGCTCCGCCTCCCGGATCTGGCCGTCACGGCGTACCTCCTGGACCAGCGTGTTGAGCTCTTCCGACACCAGGCTTGAGCCGCGGACGAAGCCCATCGCGAACGCCGGGGCGGAGGCCTTGACCACGACGTCGTGGTCGTCGACGACCACCGCGCTGCTCCGCAGCACGGAGAGCACGGTCGCCACGCCGGGGGGCACCAACGGCTCGTCCACCGGGGGCTGTCGGTGCTGCTGGCGGTCCGAGATGTGCCAGGCGAGCACAGCGGCGCCCGCAATGACGGAGCCGAGCAGCCCGGCGAGGAACGCCTGAGTCGTCGGATCCACGCTTTGATGGTACGGCGACGCCAGGTCCGCCCCCCGAATCGCGGACACCGGGCTTCTGACTGTTCATCGCACGTTCACCCCGAACCTTCGGTTGGACAACTCGTGGATCTACGCTCAGAACATGCGCGAGGCCTACCACGACCAGCTCGACTCGATCTTCGACGACCTCGCCGGGATCTGCCGGCGCGTCGAGACCGCTGTCGGGCTCGCCACCCAAGCCCTGATGAGCGGCGACGCCGCGATCGCCGAGCGGGTGATCAGCGAGGACGTCGAGATCGACCTCGCTCGAGAGCGCGTCGAGGGCTCGGCGTTCAGCCTGCTCTCGTTGCAGCAGCCCGTCGCCACCGACCTGCGCACGATCGTGGCGGCGCTGCGGATGGTGAGCGAGCTGGAGCGGATGGGCGACCTCTCGGTGCACGTCGCGAAGGTGGCCCGCCTCCGGGTGCCGGAGATCGCGGTTCCTGAGGACATCCGGCCGACGGTCCAGCGGATGGCCACCGTTGCCGAGGACATGGTCAAGCGAGTTCGCGAGGTCATCATCGGCCGCGACGTCGAGGCCGCGATCGCGCTCGGGAGAGACGACGAGGAGATGGACGGCCTGCGCCGCCGGAGCTTCGCCGAGCTGCTCTCCGACGACTGGACCCACGGCGTCGAGGCGGCGGTCGACGTCGCGCTGCTCGGCCGCTACTACGAGCGGATCGCCGACCACGCGGTGTCGATCGCCAACCGCGTCGTCTTCGTCGTCACCGGCCACAACCCGACCGCGCTGGCCGAGCAGTAGGAGCCGAGCCGTCTGGTTACGGCTGCTTGGCTCGCTCGCCGACACGGCGCATCTTTGCGCGAGCTCGCTGCGCTCGCCGCGCCAAGATCCGCCGGGTCGGCTCGCGCCTCAGTCGCTCGCTGCGCTCGCTCCCTCGGACGCTCTGCCCGGGGCTGATGCCGGTGGTTGCGGCCTACTTGCCTTGGTTGGCGACAGCAGCTGCTGCGGCGGCGGCGGCCTCCGGGTCCAGGTAGTCGCCGCCCGGCTTGAGGGGTTGGAGGGTGTCCTCGGCGAGCTCGTAGACCAGGGGCATGCCGGTCGGGATGTTGAGCCCGGCGATGTCGGTGTCGCTGATCTGGTCGAGGTGCTTGACGATCCCGCGCAGGCTGTTGCCGTGCGCCGCGACCAGCACCGTGTGGCCGGCGCGCAGGTCGGGGACGATGCCCCCGTCCCAGTAGGGGAGCATCCGTGCGATCACGTCCTTGAGGCACTCGGTGCGCGGCATCTCGTCGCCGAGGTCCGCGTAGCGCGGGTCGCCCACCTGTGAGTACTCGTCGTCGTCGTCGAGCGGCGGCGGCGGCACGTCGAAGGAGCGGCGCCAGAGCATGAACTGCTCCTCGCCGTACTGCTCGAGCGTCTGCTTCTTGTCCTTGCCCTGCAGCGCGCCGTAGTGCCGCTCGTTGAGCCGCCACGAACGGCGGACGGGGATCCAGTGCCGCTCGGCCGCGTCGAGCGCGAGCGCAGCGGTGTTGATGGCGCGGCGCTGGAGGCTGGTGTGGACCACGGTCGGCGCCAGGCCTGCCGCGACCAGCTGCTCACCGCCGCGGACCGCCTCGGCGCGCCCCTTCTCGGTCAGGGGTACGTCGACCCAGCCGGTGAAGAGGTTCTTCGCGTTCCACTCGCTCTCGCCGTGGCGGAGCAGGATCAGCGTGTAGGTCATCGATCGGCTGCGGGCTCAGTGCCCGCCCTCCTCGCCTTCGGCGCTCTCGGTCGGGTGCTCGCAGAGGTAGGTGGCGTCCGCCTCTTCGTCGTGGCTCTCGGTCTCCTCGACCTCGCCCGCTTCTTCGGCAGCCTCGCCGGCGTCGGAGCCGGGTGCGGCGATGTCGGCGTACTGACCGCACGGCTTCACGACGGGCACCTCGAGGGTGACGATCTCGTCGGTGGAGAACGAGTAGGTGAGCTCGAGGAATTCGCCGGCCGAGAACTCGCCCTCGACCGGGATCGCCGTCGCATCGTCGGCGGCGAGGTTGACGTGCTCGTTGGGGACGACCTCGATCTCCAGCGGCCGGCCACCGCCGACCGTCACGTCGGCGCCGGTCACCTCCTCGAGCACTGCGGGCTCGTCGGCCTCGTCGTCGTTGAAGGCCAGCGTGCCGATCAGCCGGCCCTGGCCGTCGGCGTAGGCCACCACCCGAGCGCCGAGCACGTCGACCTGGGCCTCGCGGTTGTTGGTGCCGGCGCCGATCGTGTTGATCCGGTCGGTCGGGTTGTCGAACCCGCAGGACGTCAGCGCGGCGGCCAGGGGCAGCAGCACCGCGACGAGAGCGGTCGCGGTCGAGCGTCGGTGGAGCATTCGGCGGGCCTCCGCGGGTGGTCTGAGGACTCGGTCAGGTGCTCACGAGGAGCGCGCTCACTCTAGTGGGCGTCGCCGGTACGGCGCGCGCCGGACCCGACTGTCCGTTCGGCCGGTCACTGCGACAGACCCTGCTGGTATCCGACGACCCCCAGGGCGACGGCGATCCCGACGGTGTAGAGGGTCGAGAGCGCCAGCAGGCGGGTCGCGCCCAGCTTGAGGCCCAGCTTGAGCGGCAGGTAGGTCCAGCCGTCCTCGTGGTCGGCGACCAGGCCCCACACCGCCCGCATGAAGTGGACGCCGATGCCGAGCAGCGCGGCGAGGATCGTGATCGCCGTCTCCGGCGGCTCGCCGACCGCCTGGCCGCCCCAGCCGCCGTACGACAGGTAGGCCGGCAGCATGGCGAAGGAGACCGCCCAGGTGACCCACGAGAAGAACCCCGTGCGCAGGACGACGTTGCCGAGCATGCCGACGCACACCGAGACCAGGTAGATCGCGCCGGCCGTGATGCCGGTGGTGATCGACAACGGGACCAGGATCAGGGCCGCGACGACGATCGCGTACCACGCGGCGCCGGGGTCGAGGCGGCCGTCGGCGATCGGCTTGCGCGGCGTGCGGTGCGCCTCGTCGCGCGCCTTGTCGACGATGTCGTTGTGCCAGCCGAGGATCGTCTGGCCGACGAGCACGGTCAGGAGGACGACGCCTGCCTCCTGTGCGGGTCGGTCCGCCAGCACGGCGACGCCGCCCATGACGAGCGCGGTGACGATCGCCTGCTTGGCGTGCGCAGCCTGCACCAGGAGCAGCGGGGTCCACTGCAGCCTGCCGAAGAACCCCGGGGAGGCCGTCTGCTGCTGCACGACCTCCACGTCGTCGCCGGTGTCGTCGTCGGTGCCGTCGTCGTCGGTGTCGTCGTCGGTGCCGTCGTCGTCGGGGACGTCCGGGTCGACGTCGTCGTCGAGCTCGTCGTCGAGCTCCTCGTCGACGTCCTCGATCGCGCCCTCGTCGCGGTCCACTCCCATGGCGAGCAGTATTGACCAACGGCTCTCGCGGTGCAGGCGGGTCCGGTGAGTGTCGGTCGGCGATTCGGGTGCCGGCCCCGTGACTGTGAAGTTGCGCACCACACGAAAGGGCGTCTGTCAAGCCCGCGATAACGGCCCTGACCTGCGCAAACGCTTTCTGAGGAGAGGCTGAGGCGTGATAAGATAGCCGCCTAGGAAGGGGTTCATCACATATGACTTTCACCGTCGGCGAAACGGTCGTTTATCCCAATCACGGGGCCGCAGTTATCGAAGACATCGAGATGCGGACAATCAAGGGAGAGGAGCGGCAGTACCTCGTACTTCGGATCGTAGCCCAGCAGGATCTGGTGGTTCGGGTCCCGGCCTGCAACCTGGATCTGGTCGGAGTTCGCGACGTCGTCGACAAGGAGGGGCTGGACCGCGTGTTCGGCGTCCTTCGTGCCGAGCACGTCGAGGAGCCGACCAACTGGTCGCGCCGTTACAAGGCCAACCTCGAGAAGCTGCACAGCGGCGACGTCATGAAGGTGGCCGAGGTCGTCCGCGACCTGTGGCGCCGCGAGCGTGACCGCGGCCTGTCCGCCGGCGAGAAGCGGATGCTCGCCAAGGCGCGGCAGATCCTGGTCTCCGAGCTGGCGCTGGCCGAGCACACCAACGAGGACAAGGCAGAGACGATCCTCGACGAGGTCCTCGCGAGCTAGGGCTCTCTGACCCACTTCACGATGCTCCCGCCCACCCGGGGGCATCGTCCCTTTTGCACGCTGAGGGCCCTACCGTGGTCGCCGTGGAACCCGAGGCGTACGACGACGAGGCCGGCGAGCCCCAGCGGCCGATGGGCTTCGTCGTCGACGAGGAACGGGGATCGCTGCCCTACCGGCTGATCCACGGCGAGGCGCTGGTCGCCGCTGCCGCGTGGGCAATGGGTGAGGCCGGCGTCGACCTGGTCGACGTGACGGTGCCGTGGCACGTCGTCGCCGATCTCGGCCGGGCACTGGTGCTGCACGACCCGCTGTGCCCGATGACCCCGCCGGACTTCATCACCGAGTGTGCCCGGGTCGCCGTCGCCCGCGACGCGGTCGTGGTCGGCGTCCGGCCGGTCACCGACACCGTCAAGGAGGTCGAGGACGGGCGCCTCGGCCGGACCGTCGACCGCGACGGGATGGTCGCGGTCTGCTCACCGGTCGTGCTGCCCGCCCGGGTGGTGGCCGCGCTCCCGTCCCGGCCGCCCAGCGACTTCGTCGAGCTGGTGGCGGGCCTGCGGTCGTCGTACGAGGTCGTGATGCTCGACGCGCCGCCCGGCGCCGGTCGGGTGGCCTCCGACGAGGACGTCCGGGTCCTCGAGGCGCTCACCGACCCGCGCTGATCCGCTGCGCGAGCGCGAAGCTCTGACGTCAGCCACGCAGCCGCGACGCGGCGTCGAGGTCCTCGGCGTAGGTGATCTTGAGGTTCCCCGGCCCGGCCGGCACCGGCACGATCGCGACGTCCGGCCGGTAGCGCTCCATGCACGCGGCTGTGTCGGTGCCCTCGAAGCCGTCGCGGCGCGCGGACCGGTAGGCGGCGAGCAGCGGCTCGGCCCGGAACGCTTGCGGCGTCTGGACCCCGACCAGCTCACCCGCCGGTAGCCGGTCGGCGGGATCGCGGGCCAGCAGGCCGGTCAGCTGGACCGTCGGTACGGCGCCGCCGGCTTCCCTGGCGACGGCCACCACCCGCTCGAACAGGCTGGCGGGCGCGAGCGCACGCGCGCCGTCGTGGATGACGACGACATCGATCTCGCCCGCCTCGATCCGGGACGCGAGCACGGCGAGCGCCGCCTGCTCGGAGTCGTGCCGGGTCGTGCCTCCGGGCACGAGCAGCACGTCGCGTCCGCCGAGGTGCTCGCCGACCGCTGCCGCGACCTCGTCCTCCTCTCCCGGTCGGCAGACCAGGACGACGGGGTCGACGCCGGCGAGGCCGAGCACGGTCCGCACCGAGTGCGCGAGCACGGGGATCCCGTCGAGCGGCAGCAGCACCTTGTTGACGTCGGCGCCGACGCGGGTGCCGCTGCCGGCGGCGAGGATCACCACGGCAGCAGACATGGGCGGAGCGTAGCCGCGCCGACGGGCAGAGAGACTCGCGCGTTCGAGTTTTCCTGGGCGTTACACGGCGAAACCTCGGCGTCAACAGGCCGTGCCTACGGTCAGGGCCATGGCAGTGATGTCCGCGCCCGACGACGAGTGGCAGCCGGTGTGCCGGGTCGCGGAGCTCGAGGTCGACCGCGGCGTCACCGCGCTCGTCCACGGGCAGGCCATCGCCATCTTCCGGACCGCCGACGAGGCGGTCTACGCGCTCGGCAACCACGACCCGTTCGCCCGGTCCGCAGGAGGCGGGCTCGCCAAGGGCATCGTCGGCCGACGGGGCGAGATCCCCTTCGTGGCCTCGCCGGCCCACAAGCACGCCTTCGACCTCCGGTCGGGCCGGTGCCTGGAGGACAACCACGTGTCGGTGCCGTCGTACGCCGTCAAGGTCGTCGACGGGGTCGTCATGATCGGGCACCGGCGGGTCGACGCCGCCTGAGGTCTGGCGCCTACGCCAGGGCTCGGTCGATCAGGACTGCGAGCTCGTCGCTGACGAGGTCGGACCGCTCGAACGGCAGGTAGTGGCCGGCGTCGGGCGCGACGAGCAGCCGCGCACCGCGGATGCCGGCCGCCAGCTTGGCGGCGTGGTGGGGTGGCGTGAGCCGGTCGCGGGTACCGACCAGCACCGTGGTCGGGACGCCGTCGAACGCGTGGAGACCGCCGATCCGGTCGTGCAGCATCATGTCCTTGAAGAAGCCGGACATGGTCTCCGGCGAGCAGTTGATGAGCTGGTCGACGACGTGGCCGACGTCGCGGGGCCGCTGCGGCTTGCCGAGGAGGACTCGGCGGGCGACCTGCCGCTCGATCACCGGGAACCGCTGGCGCTTGCTCCTGCTCAGCAGCCGCGCCCGGGTGGCGAGGACGAAGGGCAGCCGGTCCCGCACGAACGGGCCCACCTCGGGCAGACCGAGCGTGACCGTGTGCAGGTCGCCGCCCGACGTCGAGACGAACAGCACGCCGACGATCCGGGGCAACAGGTCGGGTCGCTCCTCGGGGATCGCAGTCACCGCCATGCCGCCGACCGAGTGACCCGCGATGACGATCGGCCCGTCCGGGGCGGTCGCGTCGACCACGGTGCCGATGTCCCGCGCCAGGTGCGGGATGGTGCAGTCGGCCTCGACCGGCTGGTCGGACTGCCCGTGGCCGCGATGGTCCCAGGTGACCACGCGGATCCGGTGGCCGTAGCGGGAGAGCAGGTCCCGCACCTGGTAGTGCCAGAGGGACTCGTCCGCGGTCCAGCAGTGCGACAGCAGCACGGTCAGCGGTGCGTCCTCGGGTCCGTGGACCGTCACCTGCAGGGTGAGACCGTCGTCGGTCGTCACCCGCCGAGCGGTCAACGGGTCTCTTCGTCGAGGGGGACGGCGTGCACCAGCGCCGTGGCGATCGCGGCGACACCTTCCCCGCGGCCGGTCAGCCCGAGGCCGTCGGTCGTCGTGGCCGACACCGTGACCGGCGCTCCGGCCGCGTCGGACAGAGCCGACTCCGCCTCGGCGCGGCGGGCGCCGAGCCGCGGGCGGTTGCCGATCACCTGGACCGAGACGTTGCCGACCGCGAAGCCCGCGGCGCGGACGCGACGGACGGTCTCGCCCAGCAGCGCGGCGCCGGCGGCGCCCGCCCAGGCCGGGTCCGCCGTACCGAAGTTGCTGCCGAGATCGCCCAAGCCGGCCGCGGAGAGCAGCGCGTCGCACGCGGCGTGGGCTGCGACGTCGGCGTCGGAGTGGCCGTCGAGGCGGTGCGTCTCGTCGGGCCAGCTGAGGCCGGCCAGCTGCAGCGGCGGGTCGTCGTCCGCCCGGGGCACCAGGCGGTGGACATCGGTGCCGATACCGGTCCGGATCGATCCCGGTGTGGGCGGTTGGGTCACGGGCTGATCATGCCTGAGTCACAATCAGGGTGTGAGGACGTCCCGAAGCTGGTGGTGGCTGTCCGGCGTCGTCGTCGGCGCGCTCGGCCTCGGCATCAGCTATCTGGCGGCCGGACTGCTCCGGGTGCGGGAGTCCCCGGCGGTGGCGGTGGCCGAGGGAGTGATCGACCTGACGCCCGGATCGGTCGCGCGGTGGGCGATCGAGACCTTCGGGACCCGCGACAAGGCGGTGCTGCTGGCCGGGATGTTCGTCATCCTCGCGATCGTCTTCGCGTTGCTCGGCCGGGCGGCACGCACCCGTTGGTGGGTCACCGTCGTCGGCTACGTCGTGCTCGCCGTCCTCGCCGGGATCGCGGTGGTCGCCAAGCCCGGCTTCACGGTTGTCAACATCGTGCCGGTGATCGTCGGGTTCGTGACCTGGCTGATCGGGCTGGCCGTGATGGCCGAGCTGCTGCGCCGCTGGGAGCTGGTCGAGGCCTCCGACGACGCGGCCACCGACCCGACCCACAGCCGACGCGGGTTCTTCGTCGCCGCCGGCGCCGTCGGCGGCGTGGCACTGCTGTCGGCGTTCCTCGGCAAGCTCGCCGGCAACACCCGCGATCAGGTCGAGAAGGACCGGCGCCTGCTGCGCATCGACGAGGCCACGAAGCCGGTCGTGCCGCGCGGGGTGAAGGTCGACGTCGAGGGCGTGCGGCCGTGGCAGACCTCGGCCGACGACTTCTACCTGATCGACACCGCGATCCTGAAGCCCAACATCCGGCTGAAGGACTGGGAGCTCCGGATCCACGGCATGGTCGGGCGTGAGCTCGTCCTCTCGTACGACGATCTTGTCGCCCGCGGCATCTCCGAGGACTGGATCACCCTCAACTGCGTGTCCAACGAGGTCGGCGGCGACCTGATCGGCAACGCCTGGTGGAGCGGCGTCCGGCTGGCCGGGATCCTCGCCGAGGCCGTGCCCGACGAGGCCGCCGACGCGGTGCTCCAGACGTCCGAGGATGGTTGGACCTGCGGCACCCCGCTGTCCGTGATGACCGACGACCGCCACGCGATGCTCGCGGTCTTCATGAACGGCGAGCCGCTCACCGTCGAGCACGGGTTCCCGGTGCGGACGATCGTGCCGGGGCTCTACGGCTACGTGTCGGCGTGCAAGTGGGTCGTCGACATGGAGGTCACCACCTTCGACGCGATCGAGGCGTACTGGACGGGCAAGGGCTGGTCCGAGCAGGGCCCGGTGAAGCTCGCGTCCCGGATCGACGTGCCCGACGACGGCGCCGACGTGTCCGTCGGCACGCTCGTGTGCGCCGGCACGGCGTGGATGCAGCACACGGGGATCGAGGGAGTCGAGGTCTCGCTCGACGGCGGCGCGTGGACGGCGGCGACCCTGGGCCGGGTCCCCAGCGAGGACACGTGGGTGCAGTGGCGGGCCGAGATCGAGGTCGACGAGGGGGACCACGACCTGCGGGTGCGCGCGATCGACAAGAATGGCGACGTGCAGACAGGTGTGGAGCGCGACGTCCTGCCCGACGGTGCCACGGGGTGGCACACCATCGACTTCAGCGCGTCGTGACGGGCGCGACCTCAGCCCCGGCGGACTTCGCCGGGCTCGCCGGCGGCGCGCTCGTCGTCGGCGGCTCGGGCGGCATCGGTCGTTGCGTCGCCGAGATGTTGATCGAGCGGGGCGCCCGGGTCGCGGTGACGCACCGGACCCGACCTTCGCAGGTGGGTGAGGCGTCGTACGCCGTCGACCTGGAGTACCGCCGCGAGGTCGGCCGGGTCGTCGACCAGGCCGTCGCCGACCTCCGCGGCCTGCACACCGTCGTCCACGCCGCCGGCCCGCACGTGCCGATGGTGCACCTGTCGCGGGTCGACCCCGACGCCATGGCCGGCCAGCTCTCCGCGGACGCGGCCGGCTTCTTCGCCGTCGCCCACGCCGCCCTGCCCGCCCTGCGCGCCTCGGCCGGGTCGCTGGTCGCGGTGACGACGGCCGCCACCACGCGCTTCCCGATCCGCGACGGTCTCTCCTCGGCGCCCAAGGCCGCGGTCGAGGCGATGGTGCGGGCGCTGGCGGTCGAGGAAGGCCGGTACGGCGTCCGCGTCAACGCCGTCGGCCCCGGGATGCTCACCGACGGCATGGCCGAGCGGCTCATCTCGTCCGGGGAGCTCGACGACGAGGCCCTCGAGATCACCCGCGGCAACATCCCCCTGCGCCGGTTCGGCTCCGCGCGCGACGTCGCCGAAGCCGTCTGTTTCCTCGCCTCCCCCCGCGCGGGCTTCATCTCCGGCCAGAAGCTCGACGTCGACGGGGGTTACGGCGCCTGACCGCGAATCGGGGGACCTTGCCCGTCGAATCGGGGGACTTTGCCTGTCGAACCGGGCGGGTTCGCCCGGCAAACTTCCCGGATTCGCGGAACTACCAGTTGGTGGCAGCGCGCGGGTTCGGGAGCGGGTGGGCGGAGTCGGTGATCACGTAGGCCAGGCCGCCGGATGCTTCGAGCCAGAGGCGCTCGAGCTGCCCGCGGTCATAGGTACGGCGGACCCGGCGGCGTGAGTCGGCGGCCGGGTCGTTGACCACGACGTTGCCGTTGGCGCGCACGCCGACCAGCACCAGGAGGTGGCCGTCGGACGATCCGATCGGTGCGCCGTCCAGCTGGCCCGGCCCGAACGCGATCGACACGACCACCGGGATCCCGGCTGCCAGCAGCCGCTCTGCCTCGCGCACCGACCTGAGCCGGGTCACGAACGCCTTGCCGGCGAGCGGTGCGGCGTACGCGGTGTTGAAGGGCCAGTTGCCGGTGCCGTCGTAGGCATGGTCGTAGGTCATCCGGGCCGCGTGGTCGACCCACGGGTCGACGTGGCCGCCGGGCACCCAGCGGTAGCGGCGGGGGACGGGCAGCCGGTCGTAGTACCCGAGCACCATCGAGGTCGACGTGGGTGAGCACCATGCCTCGCCGCCGCTGCCCCACCGCGGGTAGTGACCGCGGTGCACCATCTGCGAGAAGCGGGGCACCTGCAGCACGGTCCCGCGGGCGGCGCCCGGCGCGGACGTGGGGCCGGCGGAGGCGGGGAGGCGGGACGTCATCGCGGTCGCCAGGTCCAGGCTCGGTCGGTACGCCGCGCCGGACCGCCGGGCGAGCACGACCCGGAGCTGGTAGCCGGACAGCCCGGAGGTGCGCCAGGTGTCGACCGCGACGCTGGTGCCGTCGTCCGACTGGCCGGAGACGGTGCCGCGCCGGAGGTGGTGGTCGCCGGACGTCCAGCGTCCGAGCAGGTCCCACGACGTGCGCCCACCGCTGCCGCCGCGGCCGCGGACCTTGACCTCGATCCAGCTGTCCTTCGGCGTCCTGGCCGACCACGACGCGATCAGCTCGGTGAAGGCGTAGCCGGGCTCGACCCAGGGAGACGTCCAGCGCGCGACGTCGTAGGACCGGCCGCCGGCCGTTGCCGACCCGACCGGCTGGTGGAAGGCCAGCCGCCCGTCGCCCGCCGTCGTCCCGGCGAGGTCGCCGCGGCGCCACTGCCGGGAGCTGTCCCACCGGGTGAGGGTGATCTTGCGCTCGCGATCGCCACCCGCCGCGGCCACCGCGACCGCGGAGCCGTCCGGCCGGTCGGTCGAGCTGCACGCGCCCACACCGGTGAGAGCGAGGAGCCCAGCGAGCGCGGCGGCGATCAGACGCATGCCCTGACGGTAAGTCACATCAGTCACTTCTGTCACACAGCGGGCCGATTGCCGATGCGGGCAGGCGGGGTGCTCGTCCCTAGACTGGCCCGGTGACGTTCAGGCTCTATGACACGGCGACCCGCGAAGTCCGTGACTTCGTGCCCCTCGAGGAGGGCAAGGCGGGTCTCTACGTGTGTGGCCTGACCGTGCAGAGCGAGCCGCACGTCGGTCACGTGCGCTCCGCGGTGAACTTCGACGTGCTGCAGCGCTGGCTGCGCCACCTCGGCTACGAGGTCACCTTCATCCGCAACATCACCGACATCGACGACAAGATCCTGATCAAGTCGGCCGAGCAGGGACGACCCTGGTACAACCTCGCCTACGCAATGCACCGCGAGCTCGACCAGGCGTACGACGCGCTCAACGTCGCGCCGCCGACCTACGAGCCGGCGGCGACCGGGCACGTGCCCGAGATGATCGAACTGATCGGCGAGCTGATCGGGCGCGGCCACGCCTACCCGGCGGAGGACGGCTCGGGAGACGTCTACTTCGACGTCCGCTCCTGGCCGTCGTACGGCGAGCTGACCCATCAGGGCGTCGACGACATGGAGCCCGCGGCCGATGCCGACCCGCGCGGCAAGCGCGACCCGCGCGACTTCGCGCTGTGGAAGGGCTGGAAGAAGGAGACCGAGCCGGAGACGGCTGCCTGGCCGAGCCCGTGGGGGCCTGGCCGACCGGGCTGGCACATCGAGTGCTCGGCGATGGCCGGCAAGTACCTCGGTCCCGCCTTCGACATCCACGGCGGCGGCGTCGACCTCAGGTTCCCGCACCACGAGAACGAGCAGGCGCAGTCCCGCGCGGCCGGGAGGCCGTTCGCGACGTACTGGATGCACAACGCCTGGATCACCACGTCGGGCGAGAAGATGAGCAAGTCGCTCGGCAACTCGCTGCTGGTCCCGGCAGTGCTGGAGAACTATCGCGGCATCGAGCTGCGCTACTACCTGGTCGCCGCGCACTACCGGTCCCACGTCGAGTTCTCGTTCGAGGCGCTGGACGAGGCGGCGGTGGCGTTCCGGCGGATCGAGAGCTTCCTCGAACGAACCGGGGTCTCGACCTCTTCGACAGGCTCTGGGACCGCGACCACCGACGGCGGCGGACCGCCGCAGGCCTTCGCGGACGCGATGAACGACGACCTCGGTACGCCGGCCGCGGTGGCCGTGCTGTTCGACGTGATGCGGGAGGGCAACCGGGCGGACGATCCGGCGCCTCATGCCGCACAGGTGCTGGCGATGCTCGACGTCCTCGGCCTGAACCCCGCCGACCCCGTCTGGGCCGACACCGGTGCGGGCGCGCAGGACGACAAGCTCAAGAGCGCGGTCGACGCGCTCGTGGCCGGTCTGCTCGAGGAGCGGACCCGGGCCCGCGAGGCGAAGGACTGGGCGCGCGCGGACGCGATCCGCGACCAGATCAAGCAGGCCGGCATCGAGGTCACCGACACCCCGGACGGCCCGACATGGACGGTGAACTGATGCCCGGGGTTTCGAGACGCCCGACGCTCGTCCCTCGCGACGGGCTCCTCAACCACCGACAAAGGACACTTCGTGCCAGGTAATTCCGCGCGACGCGGAGCGATCCGCAAGCAGAGCAAGAAGCCCACGGCCGGGTCCGGCGGGCGGGTGAAGCGCGGCCTCGAGGGCAAGGGCCCGACGCCGCGCGCCGAGGACCGGCCCTACCACAAGGCGCACAAGGCCAAGCAGGCCAAGGAAACGGGCGGGAAGCGCAGCGGAGGCCCCCGTCGCCGTACCTCTGACGCCGAGTGGATCGCCGGCCGCAACCCCGTCGTCGAGGCGCTGCGCGCGCGGGTGCCGGTCACGTCCGTCTACGTCGCCGAGGGCGCCGAGCGCGACGGACGGCTGCGCGAGGTCTTCAAGCTGGCGGCGGAGCACGGCGTCGGACTGCTCGAGGTCAGCCGCGGCGAGCTCGACCGGCTGACCAACGGTGCGGTCCACCAGGGCATGGCGGCGAAGATCCCGGCCTACGAGTACGCCCACGCCGACGACCTGATCGCCGCCGCCGAGGAGATGGGCGAGAAGCCGCTCATCGTCGCCCTCGACGCGGTCACCGATCCCCGCAACCTCGGTGCCGTCGTGCGCAGCGCAGCAGGTTTCGGGGCGCACGGCGTGGTGATCCCCGAGCGCCGGGCGGCGTCGATGACCGCCTCCGCCTGGAAGACCTCGGCCGGCGCCGCGGCCCGGATCCCGGTCGCGCAGACGGTCAACCTGACCCGCCAGCTCAAGGCCTACCAGGACGCGGGGTGCTTCGTGATCGGCCTGGCCGCCGACGGCGACCTGACCCTGCGCGAGCTCGCCGCCGACGCCGACCTCGCCGGCGGTCCGCTCGTCCTGGTCGTCGGGTCCGAGGGCGACGGCCTGCACCGGCTGGTGGCAGAGACCTGCGACCGGCTGGTCTCGATCCCGATGGCCGGGGTGCTGGAGTCGCTCAACGCCGGAGTAGCCGCGTCGGTCGCTCTCTATGCGATCGCCGAGGCGCGGGCGGGGTTGTAAGGGCGGATGTCCCGGCTTCGCGGCTGGCTACCCGCGGCGGCGTACGTCGTCGTCTGGCTGCTCCTGTCCGCAGTCGCCGCAGCGGGGTTCTTCCTCACCGGGGAGCGGACCGTCGACGTCGCCAGCCATGAAGCGAGGGTGACCGCCGACTTCAGCGGTGAGGTCACGGTGCGGACCGGGCCGGTTCTGCCGGACGTGCGCAAGGACTCCGGGTCGTTCGTGGGGGTGGAGATCGAGCTCGGGAAGACCGACGCCACGTCGGTCGAGCAGCTCGTCGCCCGCTATGCCGCGATCGGCAGCAACCCCGACGCCCCGATCGAGAAGGTCGAGACGGCAGTGCGGGACATGGCGGTCGACGCGATCGCGCGCGGGCTCGCGCTAGGGATCATCCCGCTGCTCGTGTGGAGGCTCCTCGGAGAGCGGCGACGCCGTGAGGTGGTCGACGCCCTCCCGACGAAGCGCGGCGTGGTGGGCCTGCTCGTCGTGGCGCTGGTGGTGATCGGGCTGACCGCGCCGTGGCGTGGCCTGGGTGCCGCGTCGAGCCAGCAGCCCGAGCGGTGGGTCCCGCTGTCGACCTTCGTGGGTCCCTCGGTCGAGCTGCCCGAGGAGCTGGCGGACGTCGAGGTCCTCGGACCAGCGGGCGGTGGTGTGCAGCGGTTGGTCACGAGTGCCATCGACTCCTACGACGAGGGCACTGAGTTCTACCGGCAGGCCGCCGAGGACGCGGCGGACCTGGAGCTGCGGCAACCCGAGGAACAGGAGACCGTCGTGCTCCTCCTGTCCGATCGCCACGACAACGTCGGCATGGACCAGGTGGCGCGGGCCATCGCCGACCGAGGTGGCGCAACGGCGGTGTTCGACGCCGGCGACGACACCTCGACGGGGGAGAGCTGGGAGGCGTTCTCGCTCGACTCCCTCGACGAGGCCTTCGAGGACTACGACCGCTGGGCCGTGACCGGCAACCACGACCACGGCACCTTCGTCCGTTCCTACCTCGGCGACCTCGGCTGGACCTACTTCGACGACGGCGAGGTGGTCGACGGCCCCGGCGACACCCGGATCCTGGGCGCCGACGACCCGCGCTCGAGCGGCCTCGGCAACTGGCGCGACGAGACCGGTCTCACTTTCGAGGAGCTCCGCAGCCGGCTGGCAGAAGCCACGTGCGACGCGGAGGAGGACGGCGACCGGGTCGACACCCTGCTCGTCCACGACCGCAACCTCGGTGACGAGGCGCTCGAGCGCGGATGTGTCGACCTGGTGGTCGGAGGCCACACGCACACGCAGTTCGGGCCGGAGCCGATCAGGGGCAGCAACGGTGAGCTCGGCTACGAGTACACCGTCGGCACGGCGGGCGGGGCGGCGTACGCGATCGCACTCGGCACCAAGCTGCGCCGCCCGGCCGGGTTCGCGTTGATCACCTACCGCGACGGCGAACCGGTCGGCATCCAGTCGGTGGGTGTCCTGACCACCGGCAGGTTCACGGTCGACCCCTACGTCGAGCTCGAGTACTGAGTTCTAGGGTGTTCGCGTGGGAACGAGTGTGGAGCGGCTGCTGCCGACGGACGATGCCCGAGCGCTGCTGGAGCTGACCCGCGAGATCGCCACCAAGGAGCTGGCGCCGCAGGTCCAGGCGGCGGAGGAGGCGGGTGAGTTCCCCGCGTCGGCGTACCGGCTGCTGGGCCGGTCCGGCCTGATGAGCCTCCCGTTCGACGAGGAGTACGGCGGCGGCGGTCAGCCCTACGAGGTCTACCTCCAGGTCATCGAGGAGATCGGCCGGGCCTGGCCGAGCGTCGGCGTCGGCACCAGCGTCCACAGCCTCACCGCCACCGTCGTCGCGGCCAACGGGTCGGACGCGCTCAAGCAGGAGTGGCTGCCCAAGATGCTGAGCGGTGACTGGCTGGGCGCCTACTGCTTGTCGGAGCCGCAGGCCGGCTCCGACGTCAGCGCGATCCGGACGGCGGCCGTGCGTGACGGCGACGAGTACGTCGTGACCGGCACCAAGCAGTGGATCTCCAACGGCTCCTGCGCCGACTACTACATCCTCTTCGCGCGCACCGCGCCGGACCCGAAGCGCGGCCTGTCTGCGTTCCTGGTGACGGACGGCACGCCCGGCATGAGCTTCGGCGCGCCCGAGAAGAAGATGGGGCTCGCGTGCGACGTCACCACCCAGGTGCTGTTCGACCGCGCCCGGATCCCCGTCGCGCAGCTGGTCGGCGAGGAGAACCGCGGCATGCAGGTCGCCCTCTCCGCGCTGGACGCCGGTCGGCTCGGGATCGCCGCGGTGGCGACCGGCATCGCGCAGGCCGCGCTCGAGCACGCCGTCGAGTACTCCAAGGAGCGCTTCCAGTTCGGCAGCCCGATCAGCGACAACCAGGGCCTGCAGTTCATGCTCGCGAACATGGCCGCCGAGGTCGAGCGGTCGCGAGCGTCGTACCTCCACGCCGCGCGGCTCAAGGACGCCGGTCGCCCGTTCTCCCGGCAGGCCTCGGTCGCGAAGGTGACCGCCACCGACGCCGCGATGAGCGTGACCACCGACGCGATCCAGGTGTTCGGCGGCAACGGCTACACACGGGAGTACCCGGTCGAACGCCTCTTCCGAGACGCCAAGGTCACCCAGATCTTCGAGGGCACCAACCAGATCCAGCGGATGGTCATCGCGCGCGACCTGCTGCGCTGACGCCCGCCTAGGGGGCGTAGAAGTGCTGGTAGTCCGGCGCTGCCCACCTGCCGCCCCACTCCCAGCCGATCTCCCGGAACGCCTCGACGACGACGTCGTCGGCGACGATCACGCCCGGCAGTGCCGGGGAGCCGGGGGAGCGGTCGAGGGCGGCGAACCGGCGACCCGAGGGCGGCTGCACTGACCCCTCGACGACGTACGGGTTCTCCACCGGGTTGATGTCGACCGCGGCGCCGTAGGCATGTGCCGACCAGTGCTCCTGGCCGGCGACGGTGCGGCAGTTGAACGCCGAGGTGTTGTCGGCGGCCATCGAGCGGTCGTCGTCACCTCCGAAGTCGCTCACCGGTCGCATCTGGCGGATCGGCCAGCGCGCGTCGTACAGGCGGCGGAAGACGGTGGCCACGTCCGTCACGTATCGCTCGTGGACGACCACCGCTCCGCGGTGGTCGCGTCCGTCGAAGCCGACGTAGGTGAGGCGCACGCGCCGCAGGTCGCGCCACGGGACGGGGCACCCCGGTCCGTGGCTGGATGCCATCTCGGCACGCAGCACCGGGCCGATCCTCCGGACCGAGAAGGCGTACGCCGACGCTGACCCGGACGGCGCGTCGACTCCGGCGGACTCCGCCGGTCGTGCGGACAGGCCGGTGCACGCGCGAAGCGTTCCCCACTGCTGCCGCGCATCGGCGGCGGCGTCGCCGACCACGCGCCGCGGCAGCCCGTCCTCCCGGATCCGCGCGGGGAGCCAGGTGTCTGCGATGACTCGGCCGTCGGCCACGCGCAGCCTGAGCGCCCCGGTCTCAGCCTGGCTGTTGTGGTACCAGACGAAGTTGCCGAGTCCGTAGGCGACGTAGGTGTCGCCGAGCCATCCGGCACCCTGCAGCACGTGAGGATGGCTGCCGACGACCACGTCAGCGCCGGCATCTGCGAGGTCGCGGGCGAGGGTGCGCTGTCCGGCGTTCGGGCAGGGGTCGTACTCGGTGCCCCAGTGCACGTAGACGACGACCAGCTCGTCCCGGTCCGCCGCCGCGCGCACCGCGTCGAGCAGTGCGCCCGTGCGGGTGTCGCGAGCGGATGCGATGCCGGGAGTTGTACGGCCGGCCGCCCAGCGCGAGCTCGTGCCCTCCCGCGCGGACGCGTCCGCTGCGAAGACGGCGACGTCGGTGCCGCGGACCGTCACCTGGTGCGGCGTGAAGGCGGCCTCTCGGTCCTTCCCGACACCCACGACCGGAACCGGGCTCTCGGTCACCGCTCGAAGCGTGTCGGCGAAGCCGACCGCGCCGTAGTCCGCGGCGTGGTTGTTGGCGAGACCGACCACGTCGACGCCTGCGCGGTCGAGCAGATCGAGCGCGGCCGACCTCGTGCGGAACCAGTAGCGGTCGTCGGTGTCCTCGAGCTGCTTCGGGTCCGGGGTGCCGCGCGTGGTGATGGAGCTCTCGAGGTTGACCATCGTGATGTCCGCGGCGCTCAGCGTGTGGGAGATGGGTCCCAGTCCTTCGCGCGGACGGCGGAGGAGCCTCCCGAGATGGGCCTCGAAGTGGATGTCGCCGGCGAACGTCAGGAAGATCTCCTCGCCACCGGCCCCGTTGGTGTCGCGGTCGCGGTCGCGGTCGCGGTCGCGGTCGGCCGTCCCACGGTCACCAGGGGCGTCGTCCGGGGTGTCGCAGGCCGTGACCAGGAGCGCGGCGAGCAGCAGCCCCACCGCGGCTGCTGTACTCCGGCGCATCGGACGCACCTCCTGGTCCCGAGCATCCCTCCTCTATGGGTGACGCAGCAGTGGCGCGAATGGTTGCCGGGTGCGGGCGCTTGGTTTGAACGTCCCTGAGTCGGGATCCGGGGCCTGCGGGCTCTAGGCTTCGAATGAGACATTCCCCGGTTGGTCTGCCGGGCCAAGGTGCTGCCCCGCCAGGCGGGCCTTACCCTTTACTGCGATCCCCGGTTGGTCTGCCGGGCCAAGGTGCTGCCCCGCCAGGCGGGCCTTACCCTTTACTGCGATCCCCGGTTGGTCTGCCGGCAGGGCCCGCCTGACTTTGAATCAGGACTAGCGACGTAGGTTCGACTCCTACCCGGGGAGCAAAATTCGGCCATTCCCGCCACCCCGGGTGAACGGCAGGTGGACACTCTGTGAACACCGAGACCGCGGGAGCTCCAATGCCAGAGCAAGAATCCGTCATCGTCAAAGGGCGAACCTTCGAACCGCCGGGCAAGGGCCCATGGGAGCTCGAGTCCACCCACAGCGCCCGACCGGTGACGCGCATCGGCCAAGTAGCGTTCCTGGAGGGCTTCCCCCGGGGCTTCTCCGAAGGCACCGCCAAGTACGGCGTCCTGCTCGACCACCTGAGGCCAGGGTTCTCGCAGTCCTTCCTCTACAACCAACCGGCCGCGGTCGGCGCCCCTGCGGGCGCGATGGGACCACCGCCCAAGCCGGTGCTGCAGGTGGTCAGCCGGCTGCACCCTGAGATGCGCAGGCGGCACAAGGCAGCGGCGGCGGCGATCGCGGGAAAGCTGTGGCGCCAGGACCTCGAGGAGTGGGACCGGGTCGACAAGCCGGCCGCCATCAAGGCACATCAGGCGATCCAGGCCGTGGACGTCGAAACGTTGACGGACCTGGAGCTGGCCGACCACGTCGACCTGTGCGCGCAGCACGTCATCGACCACGCCTACCTGCACCACAAGTACACGATGACCGCGTGCCTGCCGGTCGGCGACTTCCTCGCCGGCGCGATCGCCTGGACCGGCGCAGACGTCGGCGAGCTGATGGGTCTCCTCCGGGGCCGCTCGGCGATCTCGCGCGGCTTCGCCTCCGCGGAGCTGGATGCCGCGGCCAAGGCGCTGACCGCGTCCGAGTTCGCGCAGGACGTCCTGGCCGGTCCTGCGGCGGCGACCGACATTCTCGCCGCTCTCAGTGGCCACCCGGACGTCGGCGCCGAGGTGACGGCGTACCTCGACGCCGTCCGCTGGCGCAGCGTCGGGTACGACGTCGGCGACCAAGCGGCCGGGGAGCTGCCCGAGGTGCTGGTCGAGTCCCTGCGCAGCACCCTGGCGGGGAGCTGGACCTCGGCTCCGGACGACGACTCGGCGTTGACCGCCCTGCGGGAGCGGGTCCCGTCCGAGCACCGTGACGACTTCGACGACCGGCTCGCCGAGGTCAGGCGTACCTATCGGATCCGCGACGAGCGCGGGGTGTTCTCCGACGGCTGGGCGACCGGACTGGCGCGACGGGCGATGCTCGAGACAGGTCGGCGGCTCCTCACGACCGGCAAGCTCGAGGCCGCGGAGCACGCGGTCGAGCTCGACCCGTCGGAGGCCAGAGCGCTGCTGATCGGCAGCGGCGGTCCCTGCGCTGCCGAGGTTGCTGACCGGTTCGAGTGGCGCACTACGACGACGACCAGCGAGGCGCCCGAATTCCTGGGAGGAACACCGGCGCCTCCGCCGCCGGCCGAGTGGCTACCTGCGCCCGCCCGACGGACGGCCGTTGCGATCAACACGTTCCTCGGGACCCTCTTCGGCGTCCCCGACACACCCAACACCGCGACGGTGCTCACCGGTCTCTCGGTCAACGCCGGGGTCTACGAGGGCCCGGCCAGGCTGGTCGACAGCTCCGCGGACTTCGGCCGGATCAAGCAGGGCGACGTGCTGGTCACCCGGATGACCTCGCCCTACTTCAACGTGGTGCTCCCGATGCTCGGCGCGATCGTCACCGACCGCGGGGGACAGCTCTGCCACGCCGCGATCGTCGCCCGGGAGTACGGGATCCCCGGCATCGTCGGGACCCGCGACGCGACGAAGACGATCCCGGACGGTGCCCGGGTGCGGGTCGACGGCTCCACCGGCGAAGTGCGGCTGCTGGAGTGAGCCAAGAGCCGCGCACGCAGGCCCTGACCCCGTTGGACGGCGCGGCGGACGAGGGCGTCTTCGGCGGCAAGGCCGTACAGCTCGCCGCCGCTCTCCGTGCCGGCCTGCCGGTGCCGGGCGGGTTCGCGCTCGGCTGGGACGTCGCGCGGGCGGTGAGGGCCGGTGAGCTCGATCTCGACCCGTTGCTGGTCGGTCTGGCGCCCGGGCCGTGGGCGGTCCGCTCGAGCGCGATCGGTGAGGACTCCGCCGGCGCCTCGTTCGCGGGCACGCACCTGAGCGTGCTCGGCGTGGTGGGCGCGGCTGCCGTCGGCGATGCCGTGCGCCGCGTGCACGACTCGGCGCACGACCCGGCGGCCATCGCCTACCGGGAGCAGCACGGTCTCGACCCGGCGCCCCGGATGGCGGTCGTCCTCCAGGAGATGGTCGCCTCCGACGTCGCAGGAGTGCTGTTCACCCGGCACCCGGTCACGGGAGCGCGGGAGCGGTTGATCGAGGCGAGCTGGGGCCTCGGCGAGGTCGTGGTCAGCGGCCAGGTGACGCCGGACCAGTACCGCCTGTCGCCTGACGGCCTCCTTCTGGAGTGCTCCACCGGCGAGAAGGACATCGCGTTGCGGCTCGGGCCTGACGGTCGGGTCGCGGAGCAGGTGGTGGCCCCCCACCTCGTCGGAGCCCGGTGCCTGGACGATGCCAGGCTGGAGGCGCTGCACCGCCTCGCGTCGGCATGCGACGGGGTGTTCGGCGTGGAAGACCACGACATCGAGTTCGCGTTCGCCGGGGAGCGCCTCTTCCTGCTGCAACGACGCCCGATCACGCATGGCTGATCCGGCGCGGTCGGCCTCCTCGACCGCATCCCGCGGGCTGGCCGGTGCACTGCTGGCGGCCTCGCTGATGCCGCTGAACTCGACGATGATCGCGGTCGCGGTCCCTTCGATCGCTCGAACGGTCGACCACGACCCGGCTGACGTGACGCAGGCCCTGGTCGCGACGTACCTGATCGCAGCGATCGCCCTGCAGGGTCCGGGAGGGAAGCTCGGTGATCGGCTCGGCCATTGGCGGGTCTGCACCCTCGGTCAGCTCGTCATCGGTCTCGGAGCCGTGGTGGGCTTCGTCGCCCCCAACCTGCCGGTCCTTGCCGGCTCCCGGCTGCTGATGGCGACCGGCGGCGCCCTCGCGGTGCCGGCCACGGTCGCGCTGCTGCGGATCGAGCTGTCACCCGAGCGAAGGGGACGGGCGTTCGGGATGTTCGGGGCGATCATGGCGTCCGCGGCCGCTCTCGGACCGATCATCGGCGGGATCCTGGTCGACGCGTTCGGCTGGGAGGCGGTCTTCGTCGCGAACCTGCCGGTCCTGGTGGTCGCGGCGCTCCTGATGGCTGGCGTCGACCGCGGCCGCGACGCCCGGCCTGCCGCCGCGTTCGACTGGCCGGGGTCGCTGCTGCTCACCGGGGCTCTGGCGTTGCTGGTCGTCGGCGCCCAACGCACCGATCGGATCGCCGCGTGGCTCGTCGCCGGAGGACTGTTGGTGCTGCTTGCGTTCGTCGCGCGGGAGCGGCGCGCACCCGACCCCGTGATCGCGTTCGAGATCTTCCGTGCGCGCGCGTTCACGGCCGGCACCCTGCTCATCTGCCTGCAGAACCTCGTCATGTATGCGCTCCTCTTCGAGCTCCCCCTCGTGCTCGTGCGGCTGTTCGACGTCAGCGCCGGCGAGACCGGCCGGCTGCTGATCTTCCTGATGGTCGCCATGGTGCTGATGTCGCTGGTCGCCGGGCGGCTGACCGAGCACCTCGGCCCGCGCACTCTGGCGGTGGCCGGCTCGCTGGTCTGCCTCGGCGGGATGGTGATCCTGCTGACCGGAGATCTCGACGCCGCCGGTGAGGTGCGGCTGCCGTTGACCCTGCTCGGCATCGGGCTCGGTCTGTGCGGGCCGGCCGCACAGTCGGCGTCGCTGTCGGCGATCGCCCGGGACCAGAGCGGGATGGCGGCCGGGGTCAGCTCGACGATGCGCTACCTGGGGGGTGTGACCGGCATCGCCCTGCTCGGGCGCCTCCTCGACGTGCAGGGCAGTGATGCCGCCGTGCACACCTCCCACCACACGGTCACGGCTGTGTTCACCGGCGTCCTGATCGTGGGGCTCGGCTGCGCGGCTCTGCTTCCCGGACGTCGAGTGACGACGACCGAGGAGCGGGCCCGCACAGAAGCTTGAGGTCGACCGACGTAGGTTCGGCTCTGACCCGAGGAAGCCTTGTCGTCATCGATCCTGCCGAGGAGCAGCCCTTGTCGAGCATCGTGGAGCACAGCGTCGAGATCGCGGCGCCGGTGGAAGAGGTCTTCGCCTATGTCGACGACTACACCTTGACCAAGGACTGGATGTACGGGCTTCACGAGATCGAGCCGGTGAGCGACCAGACCCACGGCGTCGGGGCGACGTACGACGGCGTCATGAAGCTCGGTGTCTCTCTCAAGTCGCGGATCCAGTGCACGGGCTGGGAGCGTGACCGGCTGATCGAGATCTCCTCGATCAAGGGCATCAAGAACACCCAGCGCTGGACCTTCACCGACCTCGGCGACGGTCGCACCCGCGTCGATGCCTGGATCAGCTACACGCTGCCGGGCGGCCCGGCCGGTCGGGCGATCGCGTCAGCGGTGAAGCCGATCATCGGCGTGGCGGTGAAGAGCACCAGCGAGTCGCTGGTCCGCAACGTCGAGGCCCGCTGAGGCCGGGGACGTGCCGTGACCGGGACCAAGCTCGTGATGGGGGCCAGCGGCTTCCTCGGGTCGCACGTGACCCGGAAGCTGGTCGACCGCGGCGACGACGTGCGGGTGTGGATCAGGGAGTCCAGCTCGACGGTGGCGTTCGACGACCTCCAGGTCGAGCGGCGGTACGGCGACCTCGGCGACCAGGTCGCGCTCCGAGAGGCGATGCGGGGAGCCGAGACCGTCTTCTACTGCATCGTCGACACCCGGGCGTGGCTCCGCGACCCCACGCCGCTCTTCGCGACCAACGTGGAAGCGTTGCGCGGCGTTCTCGACGTCGCGGTTGAAGTCGGGGTGCCGAAGTTCGTGTTCTGCAGCACCGTCGGCACGATCGGGATCGCCGAGGACGGGCCGGCCCACGAGGAGCTGCCGCACAACTGGCGCCACCTCGGTGGGCCCTACATCGAGTCCCGGCTCCAGGCCGAGGAGCTGGTCCTGGCCTGCCAGCGCGACCGCGGGCTGCCGGCCGTCGTGCTCAACGTCGGCACCACGTACGGCCCCCGCGACCACGTGCCGACCCCGCACGGCAAGCTCGTCCGGGCGGCCGCGCGCGGCAAGATGCCGGCCTACGTCCGCGGGGCCTCGATGGAGGTCGTCGGTGTCGAGGACGCGGCGACCGCGTTCCTCCTGGCCGAGGAGACGGGCAGGATCGGCGAGCGCTACATCGTCTCGGAGTCCTACCTGCCCATCAAGGAGCTCTTCGCCATCGCCGCCGACGAGGGAGGCGTGAGGCCGCCACGCATCGGCATCCCGATGCCGGTGATGAGGGTGATCGGCGCGGTCGGCGGCGCCGTCTCGAGGTTGCGCGGGACGGACTCGGTCGTCACCCCGACCAGCGTCCGGTTGATGCACATCCAGTCGGCGCTCGAGCACTCCAAGGCCACCCGCGAGCTCGGCTGGGTGCCGGCACCGACGGAGCAGGCGATCCGCGCGGGCGTGCGCTGGTTCCTCGACGAGGACCGGGGTACGTCCGCCTAGCCCTGGGTGCTCGAGGTCACTCGGGCTCGGCCATCGCGAGGGCCTGCTCGACGGTGATGTCGATGGAGTGCACCTCCCGGGCGTGGGTCTGAGCCGCCTGGGCGAGCTCGTCGTCGTCGGCTCCGCGCACCACGAAGCCGCAGTCGCACTTGATCACCTTGGTCATCTCGGAACTCCCATTCTGGGTGGAGGACTGGGACGATAATCCGGGGAGGTTGGCGGAAGGTTGGGCCTCGTGACGGTGCGCATCTACCTCACGTCCCGGGTGCGGGTCGAGAACGGCGACCTGCTCCTCGACGAGAGCGCCCTGCCGGGCCGACAGGGCCGGTTGGTGCTGGCCTATCTCGTGGCCGAACGCACCAGACCCGTCTCCCGCGACGAGCTCGGCCTGGAGCTGTGGGGCGACGAGGTGCCGGACGCCTGGGAGAAGGGGCTGATGGCCATCATCAGCAAGCTGCGGGCGGCCCTGAGGTCTGTCGGCCTCCCGGGGGACACGCTGCAGACGGCGTTCGGCTGCTACCAGATGATGCTGCCGCACGACACCTGGGTCGACATCGAGGATGCGGCGACCGCCGTGCACGCCGCAGAGGTCGCGATCGCGGCCGACCGGCCGCTCGACGGCTATGGCTGGGCCTACGTCGCCTACCACATCGGCCGCCGGCCGTTCCTTCTCGGCGAGGACGGGCCCTGGGCCTCGCGCCGCCGCGCCGCACTGCGGGAGGTGTACCTCCGCGCCCTTGAGTGCGCCATCGTCTGCGATGCCGCCAACGGCGACCTCGCCGAGGCGATCCAGGCCGCCGAGGACCTGATCGCATTGGAGCCGGTCCGCGAGTCGGCGTACCAACGCCTGATGTGCGCGCTCGCCGAAACCGGCAACCGGGCAGAGGCGATCAAGGTCTACGAACGGTGCCGTCGGGTGCTCGACGAGGAGCTGGGCGTTCCGCCCTCCGCCCAGACCCGCGCCGTCTACGAGTCGTTGATCCTGGGATGACACCTGCTGCCAACCTCGGGCCAACCTCGGCCGTGCATCGTCCTCGCGGACGGACCGCCGCCGGGGCGGGCCGGAGGATTGGAGCATGCGATGCGATCACACCGTGACGAGACGACCGAGGGCCTCGAGTGGGGGGACCTCCTCATCGAGTTCGAGACCTTCCCCGCCGGACTCGACACCGCTCCACTGCTGCGCGGCCTGCCGGGCGACGCGTGCCCGTGCCCGCACTGGGGATACGTCTTCAGCGGCAGCTTCGTCGTCAGATACGACGACCGTGAGGAGATCATCTCCGCCGGCGACGCGTTCTACCTGGAGCCCGGGCACGTCCCGGTCTTCCTGGAGGAGACCGAGATGTTCGAGGCCAGCCCCGCCCAGGAGCTGCGGGCCGTGATGGAGATCGTCACGAAGAACGCCTCGGAGCTGGAAGACGTGACGTGGCGCTGACTACCCGCCAGGCGTCGGCGCTGCCGCTCGCCGGAACAGCAGCCCGGAGACCGCGAACCCCGTAGCGAAGATCGCGTTGAGCCCGAGCAGCTCGGCGACGGACGTCGCGGGCCGCTCGTGCACGCCGCCGATCAGGGCGAGCACCGTGACACCGACGATCGCCACCGCGGTCGCGAGCGTGGTGTCGGCCAGGCTGCCCGGACGGAGGCGGGAGACGACGACGCCACCGAGCGTGGACATCAGGACCCCGGCGTACGCCAGGTCGCCGCGGTAGCCGGACTCGGCCATCACGCCTACGGCGGCCAGGAGCCAGATCAGGAAGAGCACGGTGCCGAGGCCGACCGCGAGGCCGAGCCGGTAGGCGCTGCTGCCGCTGAAGAGGGGCTTCTCGTGGATCGCTACCGTCATGACTCGACGGTAGGACACCGGACGGTCGGGACCGGTGGCCGATCTGTGGAGGTTTGGTGCAGATGTGCAGACCGGCCGGCCGTCGTAGAGCCGTAGGCTCGGGGCATGGCCGATCAGCTGACCGTCATCGTCCTTGCCGCAGGTGGCGGCACCCGGATGAAGTCGAAGACGATGAAGGTGCTGCACCCCATCGGCGGCCGCAGCATGATCGGGCACGTCCTGGCCGCCGTCAGCGGCGTCGAGCCGACCCGGGTCTGCGCGGTCGTCGGTCACCAGCGGGAGCAGGTGGCCCCCCACATCCACGAGTGCATGCCGGAGGCGGTGCTCGCGGTCCAGGACGAGCAGCTCGGCACCGGTCACGCCGTCCGGGTGGCTCTCGACGCTCTCGACGAGCAGCAGGTCACACCCGTGGGCGGCACCGTCCTCATCGCGTACGGCGACACGCCTCTGCTCGAGGGGCGCACACTGCGCTGGTTCGCCGCCGAGCACGAGGCCGCGCAGGCGGCCGTCAGCATCCTCTCGGGCGTCGTCGACCAGCCGAAGGGGTACGGCCGCATCGTCCGCGACGACGAGGGCGACGTGCTCGCGATCGTCGAGGAGAAGGACGCGACCGACGAGCAGCGCGCGATCCGGGAGATCAACTCCGGGATCCTCGCCTTCGACTGCGACTTCCTGACCGACGCGATCGGCCGGATCGGCAACGACAACGCCAAGGGCGAGTACTACCTGACCGACACCGTCCAGCTCGCCCGCGCCGCCGGCCTGACCGTGACGGCGTTCCCGGTCGAGGACGTGTGGCAGACCGAGGGCGCCAACGACCGGGCCCAGCTCGCCGCGCTCGGTCGTGAGCTCAACCGCAGGATCGTCACCCGTTGGATGGAGAACGGGGTGACGGTCATGGATCCCGAGACCACCTGGATCGACGCCGACGTGGTGCTGGCCGAGGACGTGACCATCCTGCCCGGCACGCAGCTGCTCGGCGAGACCATCGTCGGCGAGGACGCGGTGATCGGCCCGGACACCACGCTCGACGACTGCGAGGTCGGGGTGGGTGCGCGCGTCGTACGGACCCATGGCCAGATGGCGGTCATCGGCGCCGGCGCCACCGTCGGGCCGTTCTCCTACCTCCGGCCCGGCACCATCCTCGGCGCCCGCGGCAAGATCGGCGCGTTCGTGGAGACCAAGAACGCCCAGATCGGCGACGGGGCGAAGGTCCCGCATCTCTCGTACGTCGGCGACGCCGAGATCGGAGAGGGCACCAACATCGGTGCCGGCACCATCTTCGCAAACTACGACGGGGTCAAGAAGCACCGCACGAAGGTCGGGAAGCACGCGCGCACGTCGTCGAACAACACGTTCGTCGCCCCGGTCACGATCGGTGACGGCGCGGCGACCGGCGCCGGCACCGTCGTCCGGCGGGACGTGCCGCCCGGCGCACTCGCCGTCAGCATGGGGCAGCAGCGGAACCTGCCAGGATGGGCGCAGACCAAGCGGGCCGGCACCCCTCAGGCGGCCGCGGCCGAGGCCGCCGAGTCCCTACCGAGCGAGTCCGACGACTAGACCGCTTCCCGCTGCTCGCGACACGAATTGTCCCAAAACACGTGGGAACTTGGGACTGGCCTTCGCGAGGGGGCAGAATCAGCAGTAACCCCCCGCCGGCGACCACAGGAGTCTCGCGTGCCCGGAATCCAGCGGACCACTGAGAAGAACCTCATGGTCTTCAGCGGCCGGGCTCACCCGGAGCTGGCGGAAGAGGTGGCCGAGATCCTCGGCATCTCCCTCGTGCCGACGCAGGCCTTCGAGTTCGCCAACGGCGAGATCTACGTGCGCTTCGAGGAGAGCGTCCGCGGCTGCGACGCCTTCGTGATCCAGAGCCACACGGCTCCGATCAACGAGTGGATCATGGAGCAGCTGATCATGGTCGACGCCCTCAAGCGCGCCTCGGCCAAGCGGATCACCGTCGTCATGCCATTCTGGGGCTACAGCCGCCAGGACAAGAAGCACCGGGGCCGCGAGCCGATCTCGGCGCGGCTGATGGCCGACATGTTCAAGACCGCGGGCGCCGACCGGATCATCACCGTCGACCTCCACGCCGACCAGCTCCAGGGGTTCTTCAACGGACCGGTCGACCACCTGATGGCACTTCCGATCCTCACCGACTACATCAAGTCGAAGTACGGCGGACAGCCGATCGCCGTGGTCTCGCCGGACGCCGGCCGGATCAAGGTCGCCGAGCGGTGGTCCGCCCGGCTCGGCGGCGTACCGCTGGCGTTCATCCACAAGACCCGCCGTGCGGACCGGCCGAACGAGACGGTCGCCAACCGCGTCGTCGGTGACGTCTCCGGCCGGATCTGCGTGCTGACCGACGACATGATCGACACCGGTGGCACGATCGTGCAGGCGGCCGAAGCACTGACCGCCGCGGGCGCGTCCGGCGTGATCATCGCCGCGACCCACGCGATCCTGTCCGACCCCGCCGTCGACCGGCTGAAGAACAGCACCGCCCTCGAGATCGTGGTGACCAGCACGCTGCCGGTCGGCTCGGAGAAGCAGTTCGACAAGCTCACCATCCTGTCGATCGCACCGATGCTCGCCCGTGCGATCCGCGAGGTGTTCGAGGACGGCTCGGTCACCTCCATGTTCGACGGCCACGCCTGATCCGCTCAGTGTGTAGCGCGTTAATGAGCGGCGTCCGACGGCACTGATCACCTAGCCTCGCAAGGTGACTGCCGTCGAGGCTCGGGACCTCCGCCGTACCTTCCTCACCCGCACGGGCGTGCTCCGTCGGACGGCGAAGGAGGTCGAGGCGGTCCGCGGGGTGAGCTTCGAGATCGAGCGCGGCGAGCTGTTCGGCCTGCTCGGCCCCAACGGCGCCGGCAAGACGACCACGATCAAGATGCTGATCACGCTCCTCCTGCCGACGTCGGGGACGGCACGGGTGCTCGGTCACGACGTGGTCGACGACGTCCGCGAGGTGCGCCGTCGGATCGGCTACGTCTTCGGCGGGGACCGCGGGCTCTACGAGCGGCTGTCGGCGCTCGACAACCTGCGCTACTTCTCCGAGCTCTACGGCGTCCCACCGCGCGAGCAGCGAGCGAGGATCGGCGAGCTGCTCGAGATGGTCGGGCTCACCGGCCGGGAGCGCGAGCGGGTGGAGGGCTTCTCCCGCGGCATGCGGCAGCGGCTCCACATCGCGCGGGGGCTCCTCCACGACCCGGAGGTGCTGTTCCTCGACGAGCCTTCGATCGGCATCGACCCGGTCGGCGCCCGCGAGCTGCGCGCGACGATCGCGTCGCTGATCGACGTCGGCAAGACCGTGCTGCTCACGACGCACTACATGTTCGAGGCCGACGAGCTGTGCGACCGGATCGCGGTGATCCGCGCCGGTGAGATCGTCGCCGAGGGGACTCCCGCGCACCTCAAGGGGTTGGTCTCCGTCGGCAGCGTCGTCGAGATCGAGACGTACGGCGTCGCGGATGCCGCGGTCACCGACATCGGCGCGATCGCCGGCGTGAAGTCGGTCGCCGTCGAGGAGCGCGGCCAGATGCAGGTCCTGATCGTCCGTTGCGACGCCGGCGCCCAGGTCACCCAGGCTGCGCTGGCGGGGCTCGACGGCGTCCGCGTCGGGCGGGTCGGCACCCGCGAACCGACGCTCGAGGACGCGTACGTCGAGCTGGTGAGCCGGACATGAGCCAGGTGCTCCGTCAGCAACTCGTGTGCTACCGGCTCCAGCTCAAGGTGATCTCGACGTCCTGGTTCGACGGGGCGCTCGCCGTGTTCTTCCCGCTGATGTTCGCGACGGCGACGCTGTTGGTCTACCAGCAGCAGGGCGACCCGGAGGCGATGCAGTTCGCGGGGCTCGGCGCGGCCGTGATGGGCATGTGGACCTGTCAGGGAGTGATCGCGTCGTCGCTGCTCGCCCGCGAGCGGTGGGCGGGCACGCTCGAGCTCGTCGTCGCGGCGCCGACCCCGCTGGGGCGGGTCCTCGTGCCGACCACGCTGGCGCTGTCGACGATCGGCCTCTACACCGTGGTCGCCACGATCCTGTGGGAGCGCTGGGTCTTCGGCCTCGAGCTCAGGATCGAGAGCTGGCCGCTCTTCGTGATCAGCGTGCTCGCGTCCGCGCTCACGCTCGCGCAGTTCGGCTTCTTCCTCGCGGTCACCGCGGTCCGCTACCGCTCGTCATGGTCGCTCGGCGCCGCGCTCGAGTACCCGGGCTGGCTGCTCTGCGGGTTCGTGATTCCGGTGTCGGCGCTCCCGGACTGGCTGCACCCGCTGTCCTGGTCGATCCCGACCACCTGGGCGATGGAGGCGGTCCGGTCGTCCGCCGCGGGCGTGAGCCCGTGGCGCGAGATCCTGATCTGCCTGGCCATCGGCACGGTGTACGCCGTGGTCGCGTCGTACCTCGGCCGGCAGCTGGTCGACTCCGCCCGCCGCCACGCGACCCTGGCGCTGACGTGAGGCGGCGGACATGACCACGCTGCGGATCCTCTTCATCGGCGGGCTGATGAGCTATCGCGCCATGTTCAACTGGCTCAGCCCCTGGATCCTGGTCCCGTCGTTGATCGTCTCCCCGATCTGCCAGATCCTGCTGTTCGCCTACATCGGCCGCAGCGCGGGGGTCGGCAGCGACGAGTTCTACGTGATCGGGAACGCGCTCAACTACGCGGTGATCCCGTGCCTGTTCGCGATGAGCGCGACGATCGAGGGAGAGCGCGAGGGCCGCACCCTCAGCGTCGTCCTCACGACCCCGGCGGCACGGATACCGCTGTTCCTGGGCCGGGCCGTCCCCGTCATCGTGAACGGTTGGGCGGTCGCCCTGGTCGGCGTCCTGTTCGGTCTGTTGGTGCTCGACGTGCACATCCCGGCCGGCGCGTGGCCGTCCCTCCTGCTCGTGATCGCGGTCTCGTCGGCCGCCTGCACCGGTCTCGGTCTGGCCATGGGGGCCGTGGCGCTGCGCGTGCGCGAGAGCGCGGTGCTCGGCAACGTCCTGTTCTGCCTGCTCCTGGTGTTCTCCGGGAGCAACATCGCGGTCGACGACCTGCCGTCGTGGATGGCGGCGGTCTCGCCGTGGCTGCCGCTGACGCACGCGATCGAGGCCGCTCGAGACATCGCGAACGGCGCTGCGCTGGGTGACGTCGCCGGACTCGTCGGACGGGAGATCGCGGTGGGAGCCATGTACGCGACCCTCGGCCTGCTGCTCCTCCGGTGGCTCGAGCAGCAGAGCAGGGCGCACGCGACCCTCGAGCGGGTCTGACGCGACGACTGTCACCGACCCCTACCGCGCCGGTACGCCCTGCGGATTTCGCCTGTGGTCGCCGCGCTGGGTAGCATTCCCAGGTTGCCTCGGCGAGGGAGCACCCGCTTCTGTGACTCCGTGATCGACTGGGCCGGCTCGTTCTTACGACGCCGCGCACCCATCCGGTCACCGGGTGAGGGAAGCGCGGCGCTCTTGGTTTTTCGAGGCCCGACACCAGCCACGAGGAGAACCCCGGAATGAGCGACAAGATCACCGCAGAGCTGCGCACCGAGTTCGGCAAGGGCGCGGCACGCCGCATCCGCCGTGAGGACAAGGTCCCCGCCGTCATGTACGGCCACGGCAACGACACCGTCCACCTCACCCTCCCGGGCCACGACACGATGATGGCGATCAAGCACGGTGGCGCCAACGCGCTCCTCGAGCTCGACATCAACGGCGAGACCCAGCTGGCGCTGACCAAGCAGGTGCAGGTCGACCCGGTCCGCCGCGTGCTCGAGCACGTCGACTTCGTCGCGGTCCGCCGCGGCGAGAAGGTCACCGTCGACGTCCCGATCGTCGTCGTGGGCGAGGCCGTCCGCGAGACGCTGGTCGTCACCGAGAACTCGACCGTCCAGGTCGAGGCCGAGGCCACCCACATCCCCGAGTCCTTCGAGGTCGACATCGAGGGCGCCGAGGCCGGCACGCAGTTCCTGGCCGGTTCGCTCACGCTGCCGTCCGGGACCACCCTGCTCACGGACCCCGAGACCCTGGTGGTCAACGTGACCGCCGCCCAGACCGAGGCGCAGCTCGAGGCCGATCTCGAGGAGGCCGAGGCCGAGGCCGGCATCGAGCGCGACGAGCCCGACGCCGACGAGGGCGAGTCGGCCGAGGGTGGCGAGTCCGCCGAGGGTGGCGACGAGGAGTGACCCTCACTCGGCTCAGGTGGTTCCTGGGCCGACTGATCTCCCCGGCACGCAGCGCCGCGCCGGGGAGCTCCCGCCCCTCTGACAGTGGTACGACGACCGGCGCCGACGCCGCGGAGGAAACGATGAGCGACGCCGACGGGTCCGGCTTGTGGCTCGTCGTCGGGCTCGGCAACCCGGGTCCGTCGTACTCGGGCCACCGGCACAACATCGGCTACCACGTCGTCGAGGAGCTGGCGAGCCGGATGGGGAGCGGCTTCCGCGCCCACAAGTCCGGTCGCGCCGACGTCGTCGAGGGCCGCCTGGGAGCGCCGGGCACACCGGGGCCGCGCGTGGTGCTCGCCAAGGCGCGGTGCTACATGAACGAGTCCGGCGGGGCGATCAAGGCGCTGACGACCTTCTACAAGGTCCCGCCCGCCCGGGTCATCGCGATCCACGACGAGCTCGACCTCCCGTTCGGCACCATGCGGGTCAAGCTCGGCGGCGGCGACAACGGCCACAACGGGCTCAAGTCCCTCCGCTCGTCGTTCGGCACCGGTGACTTCAACCGCGTCCGGATCGGCATCGGCCGTCCGCCGGGCCGGCAGCAGGTCGCCGACTGGGTGCTGACCAACTACTCCTCCGCCGAGCGCAAGGACGTGCCGTTCCAGGTCGACGCCGCGGCCGACGCGGTCGAGACGTTGATCAGCGAGGGTCTCGAGCGGACCCAGCAACGATTCAATTCCTGACCGGCCACTACCCTGACCCGGTGACTTTCGACGCCGGTACTCCTGCTCCCGAGGTCGTCGCAGACGACCACCTGCTCGCTGCCTGGTTGGCCGAGGCGGCCGGCCGCCGGCTGCTCGAGGTGCGGAGCGAGGGGCTGGAGGGCAAGGAGCTCAAGGACGCCGGCGACCGCGCCGCCCACGACCTGCTGATGAGCCTGCTGGCGACCTACCGGCCGGGCGACGCGGTGCTGTCGGAGGAGGCGCTCGAGAGCACGTCCGACAAGGACGCCCGGCTCAGTGCGCCGAAGGTCTGGATCGTCGACCCGCTCGACGGCACCCGCGAGTTCAGCGAGCCGCCGCGCGACGACTGGGCCGTGCACGTGGCGGTCTGGGAGGGCGGCACCCTGACGGCCGGGGCGGTCGCCCAGCCCGAGCTCGGCGAGACCTTCAACACCGGCACCCCGCCCGTCGTACCCCCGCGTACGTCGGACAAGCCTCGGATCGCGGTCAGCCGCAGCCGTCCGCCGGCCTTCGTCTCGGCGCTCGCAGAGAAGCTCGACGCCGAGCTGGTGCCGATGGGCTCGGCCGGCGTCAAGATGATGTCGGTCGTGCGGGACGTCGCGGACGCCTACGTCCACGCGGGCGGCCAGTACGAGTGGGACTCCGCGGCGCCGGTCGCGGTGGCCCGCGCCGCCGGCCTCTTCACCAGCCGGGTCGACGGCAGCGAGCTCGTCTACAACCAGGACGACGTCTACCTGCCCGACGTGATCGTCTGCCGCCCGGAGCTGGCCGACGACATCCTCGCGTTCATCGCCGAGCACGGCACCGAGTAACGGCGGAAACCCGGTTGAGGGTGACGGAGCCGCACGCGAGAGTGGCCCGGTGACGTCGTACATCTCGCACACCACGGTCGACTGCCGGAACGCCTACGAGCTCTCGGAGTGGTGGAAGCCGGTCCTCGGCTACACCGACATCCCTGACGACCCCAACGAGCCGGGTCACGAGGAGTGCATGATCACCGACCCAGACACGGGTCACACCGTCCTCTTCATCGAGACGCCGGACGCGAAGACGGTCAAGAACCGCATCCACTTCGACCTGCGGCCGCGCAAGGGCAGCCGTGACGAGGAGCTCGACCGGCTGCTCGGGCACGGCGCGACCCAGGTCGCCGATCTCCGCGGCACGTGGGGACCGGGCACCGGGTGGGTGGTCCTCGCCGACCCGGAGGGCAACGAGTTCTGCATCCTCCGCTCCGAGACGGAGATGTCTGAGGCGAATCAGCAGTAGTCGCCCTCCGCGAGGCGTCGCGTGGGCCGCCGGATAAGGAGACGCGCCCTAGCCCGACGGGACGGTTTGCCGGCCTCGCGGAGCGAAACAGCGGACCTCGGCCCCGCCAACCCCTAGCCTTGCGGCCATGAAGCGGCTCATCGCGTCGGCTTTCGCCTTCGCCCTGATGGTCGGGATCCTCTGCATCCCCGCCCTGTTCTACGACGTCGACTTCGAGACGACGGACATGGAGGCCAGCGAGCCGACCACGATCACGTCGTACGAAGCCGACTTCACCGTGGACGAGGACGGCGGCCTCGACGTGGTCGAGACCCTGACGGTGGACTTCCCGGTCTCCGACCGTCATGGCATCTTCCGGTTCTTCGACCGGCAGAACCCGTCGGACCCGGACATCCGGCACATCGTCGAGGACTTCGAGGTGACCGCCGATGGCGAGGAGACCGACGTCAAGCACACCGTCGAGCAGGGCCGCTACGACAACTACCGGATCGGCGACGCCGACACCACGCTGTCGATCGGCGAGCACGTCTACGTGCTCGAGTACCACGTCGACTCGGTGCTGACGCCCGGCGGCGAGGATGTCGACACCGAGTCCCAGTTCTACTGGAACCTCATCCCACAAGGCTGGCAGCAGGACATCGAGCAGGCCGTGCTGACGGTGCACCTGCCGGCGCCGGCCGAGCAGGTCCAGTGCTGGGTCGGCGTCGGCGAGGTGGGCGACAGCGGAACCAGCGCGTGCCAGGTCGAGGGCTCCGGGACGGACCTGACGATCCGGACCGAGGGATTGAGCCCGCACACACCGGTCACCCTCCTCGCCGGCCAGGACATCCCGACGCCGGACCAGTCGACGCTGCCGTGGCCGCCCCGGTTCGACAACGTCTTCGGCACCTCGATCCCGGTCCTCGGGTTCTTCATCGGGTTGGCCGTCCTCTTCGGCGCCCTCGGCCTGTTCCTCAGCTGGAGGGCGTTCGAGCGGGAGCCCCGCTTCCCGCTGATGTACGGCCCACCGGACGGCGTCGGCCCCGCCCAGGCGCAGTTCATGCTCGAGGAAGGGGTTGACCGGCGCGCGTTCGTGGCCAGCCTGATGCATGCGGCCGAGCACGGCGCCATCGACCTCCAGCGCGGCAACGACCAGAGCTGGACGATCAAGGACAAGGCCGGCCCCCAGGGTTGGGCCGGACTCGACCCGGTCACCACCAGCGTCGCCGGCCTGCTGTCGGGTCCGGGTTCGCAGTTCGTCGCGCGTCGCAAGGACGTCCAGGGCGGTCAGCACCTGCAGAGCCAGGTCGAGTCCTTCACCAGCGGCGTGAAGAACTGGGCGACCTTGAACGGGTTGCTGACCCGCGCCGGGATCGGCGGCCTCGGCGGACTGCTGGTCCTGGTCGGCTTCGGTCTCGTCGTGACGTCGGTCTTCTGGCGTCCGTTCAACATGTCGATGGTCGCGCTGCCGATGGCCGCGTTCACCGCCGGGGCGGTCTCGCTGCTGCAGCCGGGGTCGGCCACCAAGCGCACCCCCGCCGGCCGTGAGCTGTGGTCGCGAGTCGGGGGCTTCAAGCGGGTGCTCTCGACTCCCTCGAGCAAGGACCGGTTCGACTTCTCGGGCCGCCAGGAGCTCTACACGGCCTACCTCCCCTACGCCGTCGCGTTCGACTGCGCGAAGCAGTGGGCCGAGAAGTACCGGGTCGAGACCGGCGCCGAACCGCCCGCTCCGGCGTACTTCTACGGCGCCGCTTACGGCGCGGGCTACCACGTCGACTCCATGGTCGGCGACTTCGACAGCACGCTGAGCAGCGCGATCTCCTCCTACGAAGCCACCCAGAGCTCGTCGTCGAGCGGCGGGGGTGGCGGAGGTGGTGGCGGCGGTGGTGGCGGCGGCGGTGGCTCCTGGTGACCTCGCTGACCCGCTACGGTTCTCCTGACTCCGAGAGAGGGATCTCCCCATGATCTACGTCATCATCGCCATCGTCGTCCTCGTCCTCCTGGTCGTCTTCTTCGTCGTCGGCTTCAACAAGCTGCGCAAGCAGGATGTCGCCGCCGAGGAGGCGCTGGGTGGCATCGACGTGCAGCTCACCCGTCGCGCGGACCTGATCCCCAACCTGGTGCAGACGGTCAAGGGGTACGCCGCGCACGAGTCGGGTGTGTTCGAAGAGGTCACCAAGGCCCGGGCCGGCGTGGCAGCGGCGGCAGCCGGCGACGACGTACCGGCAAAGGCGGCCGCGGACGCCGCGCTCCAGCAGGCGCTGGTCAAGGTCAACGCGGTGGCAGAGGCCTACCCGGACCTCAAGGCCGACGCGAACTTTCGCGACCTCCAGGACCAGCTGGCCAAGACCGAGGACCAGATCGCGTTCGCCCGGCAGTACTACAACGACGCGACCGCCCAGCTCAACCAGTCGGTGCGAACGATCCCGTGGATGTTCTTCTCCGGCGTCGCCGGGGTCAAGGAGCGCGAGTTCTACGACGCCCCGACCGATCACACCGCCGCTCCCGGTGTGGAGTTCTGATCAATTGCGCGAGCGTGTCGCAGATCGTGCGACACCGCCCGGACCATCGCAAGGCTCGGCCCGGGGGCGCCGCACGATGCGGCTTCGCCGCAGTGCGCCACGCTGCCGCGCCGCAGTTGACGTAAGCGGGACGAGAGGTTGCCTGGCGGCGAGCGGACGCCAGGCAGCGGATTGTCGAGTCAGAACACGTTGAGAGGCCTGAACTGGATCGAGATCCGGGGTCCCGCTGACGCCACCTTCGGCACTGAGTGCTCCCAGGTGCGCTGGCAGGTGCCACCCATGACCAGCAGGTCGCCGTGACCCATCTCGAACGACAGCGACTCGGCGCCGTCGGACCGGTCGCGCGGACGGAGGGCCAGTCGGCGCGGGTCGCCGACGGACACGATGGCGACCATGGTGTCGTGCGTGCTGCCCCGGCCGATCGTGTCGCCGTGCCAGGCGACGCTGTCGCGGCCGTCGCGGTAGTAGCAGCACCCGGCGGTGCGGAACGGCTCCCCGAGCTCCGGCAGGTAGTGCTCCGTCAGCGCCTCGCGGGCGTCGGTGAGGACGGGATGGGGCAGCTCCTCGCCGATCATGTAGGTGTAGACGAGGCGGGGTACGTCGACGATCCGGTCGTACATCCGGCGCCGCTCCGCCCGCCACGGGACGTCCCTCACCATGGTGGCGAAGACGTCGTCCGGCGCGACCAGCCACGCGCGGGCCACGTCGACCCATGCTCCGGCGCCGAGCTCGTGCCGCTCGAGCTCGTCGAAGCGGAGCTCGCTCGCCGAGCCGCCGGCGAAGAGAGTGCTCTGGAAGTCCATGCCCCGAGATTACCCCGTCGTTCGAACACCTGTTCCCATCAAACTTCGGTGTCGGGGGTGGAAAGACATGTTTTCGGCGTTCTCGGGACGGGCGACCTACACAGCCCTAACCTTCGATTGTGGAGACAGTCGACAGGGGAACGGCTGACCGACGCGCCCTCAAGCACGTGGCGATCCGAGAGTACGTGCGGGACCTGGTCGCCGGGTGCGCACCGGGCACTGCCGCCCCATCAGAGCGCGACCTGGTCGAGCGCTTCAGCGTGGCCAGGATGACCGTTCGGCAAGCCCTGGACGCCTTGGTGACCGAGGGTGTGCTGCAGCGCTTCCCGGGCCGTGGGACGTTCGTCGCACCGCCGCGGCGCCGGCCGAGCCGGGTCGCGAGCTTCACCGAGGACATGGCCGGCCGCGGCGCCGTCGCCGAGAGCCGGACCCTCCTCGCCGAGAAGGTCAAGTCGCCCGCCGGTGTCGCCCGTGCCCTCGGCCTCGTGCCCCGTGAGCCGGTGCTGCGCTGGCGACGACTTCGCCTTGCCGACGGCAGCCCGGTCTGCCTCTCCGACGCCTACATCAGCTCGTCGCTCGTACCGGGGCTGCTCGACGGCCCGGACCTCCCCGACAGCCTGTACGACGAGCTCACCGCCCGCGGCCGTCGCCCCACCTGGGCCGAGGACTCACTGTCCGCGGGGGTCGCCACTCCTGACGAGGCGGCCTTGCTGGAGTGCCCTGAAGGGGCGGTCGTCATCCGGCTGACCCGGCGTGCGCTCTGGGAGGACCGGCCGATCGAGATCTCCCGCAGTGTCTACCGCGCCGACCAGCACACCGTGTCGTTCCAGCTCGGCGGCTGACCCCTCCGCCTCCCTGACTCACTCACCCAGTCTCCCGAGCTCGGCGACGACGGTCCCGGACTCGTCGCACACCCACGACGGGTCGGGGCCCCCGAGGTCGGGCGCGATGTGGAGTGCGTGCAGGGGCGCATCGCCGCATCCTTCGCAGAGCGGCCAGAGGCCGGTGCGATCGGCGCGCCCGTGCACGTCGACCAGCGCGTCCTGGACGTCCTGTGCGATCAACCCGGCGATGTAGGCGGCGCCCTCCGGCCACTGCTGCACCCACCACCGGCGTTGTGAGCACGCCTCGTCCAGCACCGAGACGGTGCCGGCGGTCGCGACGCCGCGAGCCTGCAGGTCGGCCAGCACCGACGCTCGGGCCTCGTAGATCACGCGGTCGTCCACAGGCTCATTGTGCTGCGGTTTGAAAAATGCCCGGGCCCGGGCACCCGTTCGGTCGACCCGCTGCGGGAGCGGCGTCGTACGAAGGGAGAGCTGCCATGACCGATCACTCGCGCACCGCGGACGCTGTCGCCGCCGTCGTCGACGACCTTGCCGGCGACGGCGACATCGACATCACGTCCTGGACCGACCTCGACGGGCTGCCGCGCGACATCGACGTGCTGGCCGCGCAGGCGCACCAGATCTTCCAGCACGCGCGCACCTGGGTGTGCCAACGCGAAGGGTTCGAGCCGAGCCCGATCTGCCTGCTCTCCCCGCTGGCCGAGCTGATGGACGTCTTCGCGCAGGGTTTCGCCGAGGTGGAGCGGATCGCCGTCGCGGACTGGCAGTCGATCCGCGAGGCCGTCGTCGCGACCACGGCCGACCTCAAGGCGGTCGACCAGATGGTCGCCGACTGGCTGCCGGTGGTGGCCTGAGGTGGGCGCCGACCCGTTCCTGGTGGAGGTCACCGGACGGTCCGGGCTGCTCGACGCGACCCCGCTCGACCTCACGTCGCCGGATCTCGGCGGCCACACCCGCCAGCACGATGCCGCGTTCGAGGCGCTCGACGGCGCGCTCTGCCGGATCCGCGACATCATCAACGTCGGCATCGACGCGCTCAACCAGGCCGGGCTGGGCCTGCGCAAGCTGCCCGAGGGCAGCCTCGAGGAGCTGCTGGTGATGCCGCTGACCGGCGACTACCGCCGGATCCGGCAGAACGCGCTCGCCACCGGCCAGTTCCGCGACGCGCTGCGCACCTACTCCGAGAACGCCACCCTGCTGTCGGTCGCCGCCTCGCCCCGGTGGGGCGGGCAGGCCGCGGCCTCGTTCCTGCTCCGCGTCAACGGCCACGCGGTCGCTGCGCGCGGCCTCGGGCTGCTCGTCGCCGAGGCGGCGCCGCTCTTCGAGGTGGTCGCCGACCAGAGCGAGCGGCTGGCGGTCGAGGTCGAGGAGCTGGTGATGGAGCTCCTCGAGCGCGGCGAGCGGGTGGTGCGCAAGCTGTTGTCGCGGGTGGCGGGACCGGCCGGCTGGGCGACCTTTGCCGCGGAGCTCGCCGTCAAGGGCTTCGACGCGGTGACCGACATCATCGAGGACATCGAGCGGATCCTCTGGATCATCGACCGGCTGCTCGAGATGAAGGGGGAGGTCACCGCCTGGGTCGAGGAGCAACGCGAACGGCTCTCCATCCTGCTCGACCTCCTCGACCTCGTGCGCCGCGAGCTGCCTGGCGGGAGCGGTGGTGGTGGCGGCGGGGGCTCCTGGTGAGCGGGTATCGCGGTCCTGGATAGCCTCCGGGGGTGATCCTGATCGACCCGCCGAACGCCCCGGGGCACGGCCGGCTGTGGTCGCACCTGGCCAGCGACGCGTCCTTCGACGAGCTCCACGACTTCGCGCGGCGGGCCGGGATCCCCGCTCGCGGCTTCGACCGCGACCACTACGACGTCCCGGCGGAGCGGTACGACGACGTGGTCGCCCTCGGCGCGCATCCCGTCACGTCGCGCGAGCTCGTCCGTCGGCTGCGCGCCGCGGGTCTGCGGCGCCGCCGACCGCGCGTCCCCCGCGAGCAGGGTTCAGCTGGCACCTGACAGCTCCCACTCGACGTTGCGCCGCGCGGCGTCCTCCCACTCGGCGATGCCGTGCGCGGTGTGGAACAGCCGCGGCTTGGCGGTCAGCTCCCGCAGCACCTCGGCCCGCCCGGCGGTGAACACGTCGTCGCTGAGGTGGCGGTACTCCGCGCGCACCGCGGCGACGTACTCGTCGTAGCGCGAGCGGGGCGCCGCGAGGATGCCGAGGTCGGCGTCGGAGAGCGCACAGCCGTTCGCGTCGGTGTCGTCGGGGCGGTGCGACTCCGTCAGTCGCACCAGTCGGGCGACCTCGGCCACCGTTGCGGCGTCGACGACCGCCGGCAGTGCCTCCTCGGCCCAGGCCGCCGAGCGTTCCTCGGCGTCGCGCTCACCGTCGTAGACCGCGTCGTGGAACCACGCCGCCAGCAGGACGGGGACCCGGTCGTACGACGTGCCGGCGCGGGCTAGCTCGTCGAGGCGTTCGAGCACCTCGGCCAGGTGCCGCACGTCGTGGTAGCCGCGGTCCGGATCGGCGTACGCCGCGAGCAGCGAGTCGCGCAGGTCGAGCGCGTCGGGAAGCGGCCACGGCAAGGTGGACACCTCGGTTGGTCTGCCGTCCATCGTCCAAGATTCTGACCCATGCCATCGCAGATGGGGAGGGTTCGGCGAGGATAGGCACGTGACCCCGGACGAGGCCCGCCAGGAACTGCTGCGACTGCGCAGCAGCATCGACAACCTCGACGCCGCTCTCGTGCACCTGCTCGCCGAGCGGTTCAAGTGCACCGAGCAGGTGGGTCGGCTCAAGGCCAACGCCGGGATGCCACCCGCCGACCCGGCGCGCGAGGCGGTGCAGATCGCGCGGCTGCGGGCGCTCTCGGAGACCTCCGGCCTGGACCCGCACTTCGCGGAGAAGTTCCTCAACGTGATCATCGCCGAGGTGATCCAGAACCACCGGCAGTTCCTCGACGAGTAAACATGGGGGAGTGACCGGGACCGACGGGACGTTCGAGGTCTGAGCGAAACCGGCTCGGATCCTCGGGGTGTCGCGTGCGACGGTGCTCGCATGTCCGATGTCACCGTCGACGCGTTCCAAGCGCTCGCCCGGAGCTCACCTTGGCGTTGGCGCACGCTGCACTTCCGCCACCGCGACGACGGCGGCGAGGTCGAGGCATGGCTGCGGCGGCCGGGCCGGCTCCTGGTGCGGACCGATGACGGGCGCGAGCACCGCGTCACCGAGGACGGTGCTCGTCCGGTCGCGCCGGCACCTCAACCGGACGCGATGGTTGGTCCTCGGCCCGACCTGCTGCGGTTCGAGTACGACGACCCGATGTGGCAGAACTACAGCTGGGTCGCAATGCTCGACCCGCTGGAGCTCAGCCACCACGTCGAGGTGGCGAATCTCCGCGAGGACCAGGTCGCCGGCCGCACTGCTTGGCGCGCGGACCTGCGCGCACTGCCCGGCTACGACCCGCGCTGCGGCGGCAACTGCTGCGAGCTGCTCTACAGCGAGGCAGCGCTGATGGCGGATTTCAACAGCCCGGAGGAGGTGCCGAAGGCGTGGCGCGGGCGGACGTACCCCGATCACTACGACGTCGCGCTCGACGTCCAGACGGGCGTGGTCGTCCGCTGCCGGCCGGTCGGCGGTGAGGAGGGCGCGGCCTGGCTCGAGGTGGACATCCTGGAGGTCGACGCCGACCTCGACGCGCTGTTCCAGGACTGACCCGAGCTCAGGCGCCGGCGAGCTCCTCGCCCGCGTCGGCGATCCGGTAGGCGTAGCCCTGCTCGGCGAGGAACCGCTGCCGGTTCTGGGCGAACTCGGCGTCGACGGTGTCGCGCGAGACCAGCGTGTAGAAGCGGGCGACCTTGCGCTCACCGTCGGCGCCGGGCTCGCCGGGCCGCAGTAGTCGGCCGAGCCGCTGCGCCTCCTCCTGGCGGGAGCCGAACGACCCCGACACCTGGATCGCGACCTCGGCCGACGGCAGGTCGATCGAGAAGTTCGCGACCTTCGAGACGACCAGCAGGTCGAGCTCGCCGTGGCGGAACGCGTCGTACAGGCGTTGCCGCTCGCGCACGGTGGTCGCTCCTGTGATGACCGGGGCGTCGAGCGCCTCGGCCAGCTCGTCGAGCTGGTCGAGGTACTGCCCGATGACCAGGGTCGGCTGGCCGCGGTGGCGCTCGACCAGGGCCCGGACCACGTCGAGCTTCTCCCTGGTGCAGGCCGCCAGCCGGTAGCGCTCCTCCGGCTCGGCGGTCGCGTAGGCCAGCCGCGCGGAGTCGGGCAGCGTCACCCGCACCTCGACGCAGTCGGCCGGGGCGATCCAGCCCTGGGCCTCGATGTCCTTCCAGGGGGCGTCGTAGCGCTTGGGGCCGATGAGGGAGAAGACGTCGCCTTCGCGGCCGTCCTCGCGCACCAGGGTCGCGGTCAGGCCGATCCGTCGCCGGGCCTGCAGGTCGGCGGTCATCCGGAAGATCGGGGCCGGCAGCAGGTGCACCTCGTCGTAGACGATGAGGCCCCAGTCGCGGGCGTCGAACAGCTCGAGGTGGGAGTACACGCCCTTCCGGCGGGTCGTCATCACCTGGTACGTCGCGATCGTGACCGGCCGGATCTCCTTGACCGCCCCGGAGTACTCACCGATCTCGTCCGCGGTGAGCGTCGTCCGTCGTACCAGCTCGTCCTTCCACTGCCGGGCGCTGACGGTGTTGGTGACCAGGATCAGGGTGGTCGCCTGGGCCTGCGCCATCGCGGCGGCGCCGACGAGGGTCTTTCCGGCCCCGCAGGGCAGCACGACGACGCCGGACCCGCCGTGCCAGAACGACTCGGCGGCCTCCTCCTGGTAGGTCCGCAGCTCCCACCCGTCCTGTGCCAGCGCGATCGGGTGAGCCTCGCCGTCGACGTAGCCGGCGAAGTCCTCGGCCGGCCAGCCCAGCTTGAGCAGCACCTGCTTGAGGTTGCCGCGCTCGGACGGGTGCACCGCCACCGTGTCGTCGTCGATCCGTTCGCCGAGCATCCCGGCGACCTTCTTGGCGCGCAGCACCTCCTCGAGCACCGGCCGGTCGGTGCTGGCGAGCACCAGGCCGTGCACCGGGTGCTTCTCCAGCCGGAGCCGCCCGTAGCGCGCCATCGTCTCGGCCACGTCGACCAGCAGGTTGTGGGGGACGGCGTACCGGCTGTAGGTCAGCAGCGTGTCGACCACCTGCTCGGCGTCGTGACCCGCGGCCCGTGCGTTCCACAGCCCCAGCGGCGTCAGCCGGTAGGTGTGGATGTGCTCCGGGCTCCGCTCCAGCTCCGCGAACGGCGCGATCGCCCTCCGGCACTCCGCCGCCTGCTCGTGGTCGACCTCGAGCAGCAGCGACTTGTCCGACTGCACGATCAAGGGGCCGTTCATCGGGGTCCCCGCGGAGTTGTGCGGCGGAGGAGCGCAGCGGGGGAGCTGCAGAACTCCGTGGGGTGAATGATCACCTGCCGAGTTTACGGACACCCGCGAATCGGGGGACTTTGCCAGGCGAGTCCGGCCGGTTCGCCGGGCCATCTCCCCCGATTCGCGGAAATCACGGCACGGGGGTGACGCGGGAGATCCGGTGCACGGCGAAGGTACGGACGTCGTCGGCGGTGCGGTCGTGGGCGGTGAGCCGGCCGCCCTCGACGGAGAGCGGCTCGACCACGCGCTCACCGACCACGCCCTGGTTGTCGGTGAAGGCGATGACGACGGAGGCATGGCGCTCGATGGCGTCCCGGAGAGCGGAGAGGGCGCCGGCCGGGGAGACCGCAGCGGCGGGACGGACCCGGGCGGCGGCGTCGCCGGCGCGGAGCGAGCGGACCGCGGCGGCGACCTGTGCCGCGTGCCTGGCCTCGCTGTGCGCGGGTCCGCGTTGCCGCGGGGTACGAGCCCGCACCTCGGCCGGGCGCCCGACCCGGAGCGTCCCGTCCGGGCCCTCGACGACGGGAGAGACCCCGAGCTCCCGCAGCCGGACGAGCAGCAGGTCGACCGGGGTGGTGCTCACGAGCACCGTCGGCGCGAGCAGCCGGAGCCCGAGCGAAGCAGCCTTCGGGTGCCGGGCGAGCGCCGCGAGGGTGGCTTCGTCGTCGGAGCGCACGAACGACTCGGCGTACCCGACCCGGACCTGCCCGAACGTCCGCACGGCATCGTCCACCAGGAAGGTCAGCGGCTGGGGCACCGGTGTCCGCGAGACCGACGCCAGGAAGGCGTGCACCTCCGCGGCCGTCCAGCCGGCATCGAGCGCGCGTCGTACGGACGGCGCGGTGAACCGGTAGACGGTCGCGGCGCCCCGCGACTCGACGTCCGCCAGCAGCTGCAGCGACCGGGCGATGCCCGACTCCACCGGACCCGGCGCCACCGCGGTGAGGTCGGCCTGGATGAGGACGTGGTCGACCGGGGCCGGCAGTCGTTCGGCGAGCAGGGGAGCGGGGTCGTCACCGGCGATGAGCGCGCGCCCGTACGGCGACAGCGCGTCCAGGCCGGTCACGCCCAGCACCGCCGCCTCGGTGACCGTCCACGCCACCTGGTCGGCCCGCGAGCGGGAACGCCGCGGGCGCTGCCAGGCCAGCCTGGCCACGAGCGACGGCAGCCCGGTCCCCGACGCGAGAGCCCGTCCGGGCGGGACCTCGGCGAGCGCGGCGAGCGTCATCGCGCGCGTCTCCGGCATCAGGACCGAGGAGAGCTCGGGGGTGAGTGCGTTCCACGGCTTGTCGTCGCCGGCGCGCCCACCGACGAGGCCGGGCAGGCGGGTGCTCGCGAGCCAGGCCCGGGCGAGCGTCGTCCAGCGTTCGGCGATGTCGGCGTCCAGCCAGCTGTCGAACGCGTCGGTCGGGACCCAGACCGGGTTGCCGTCGGCGTCCGCGCGGGTCGCGATCAGCCCGGCCCCGGCGGCGGCCTCGATCACCAGGGCGGTGTCGGGCTCGGACTGGTGCAGGTGGAGTGCGGTCGCCTTGAGCTCTCGTACGCCCAGCCCGCCGGTGCGGAGCGCCGCCGCGGGCCGGGTGCTCCACCACTCGAGCAGCAGCTCCGTCCGCCGGCAGAACTCCCCGGCGGCACCGGCGGCGGCGCTCTCGGTGAGGTGGACCGGCCGCTCGGCGGTCGCGACCTCGGGCGCCCGGTCCACCGGCTCGGTCGTCGTGCGGCCACCCCGCAGCGCCAGCACGACCTCCCCGGGCACCACGAGCAGGTCGTCCTTGCCCGGGACCAGCAGGCCGTTCGACAAGAGCTCCTCCGCCGGGCCGCTGGCGTCCTCGGGACGGACGTTGCGGCGGGCGGATCCGGTGGTCGCCTCGCCGCCGTGGGCGAGGACGTGGTCGAGCATCGCCCGTGCCGCTTCGGAGACCTCCCCGATCCGGGCCGCGACCACGTCCGCACCCGGCGCGTTCGCCGTCCGCGGGCGCAGGCCGCTCACCCCGGCCTCCGGGCCACCGACCAGGCAGTCGGCGACCCCGGTCAGGGGGCGGAGCCCCTCGGGCGAGTCCCACGCGAGCGCCAGTGAGCGGAGCCGGGCGACCGCGGCCACGACGTACTCCTCCTCCGCGCGGACGATGCCGACGATCTCGGCGTCGGTGGTTTGCCCGGCGACGACCAGGGCATCAAGCACCGAGAGCTCGCCCCGGGTGAGCGAGTCCAGGGCGCGAGCGAGAGAACTGCGGATCGCGGCGCGCGAGGCCAGCTGAGAGAAGTCGTGAGGGGCGGGCGTGGTCAGGTCCGGGCGCGAGGTCAGCAGCTCGCTCACCTGCTCGTCGGTCCACGACCGCAGCTGGTCGGCCAATGAACGGTGCCCCGTCGTCCCTGCCGCTCCGCTGCCCACCCGACCAACGTTAGAGCGCGAGCGGTGACCCGCGTCGACCTGCGGTACGGCGCCGCGACGGACGTCGGTCTCGTCCGGGAGGCCAACGAGGACGCGCACCTGGTCGCGCCGCCGGTGTTCGTCGTGGCCGACGGCATGGGCGGCCACGACCACGGCGACGTGGCGAGTGCCTTCGTCATCGAGGAGCTCGTCCGGCTGGCCGAGGCCGGCGTCGACGCCGCGACCGTCGCCGATGCCGTGACCGAGGCGCTGGCGGCCGTCCACGACCGGATCGACGAGTACGACGCCGTCCACCACGCCGCGGGTGAGCTGCTCTTCGGCTCCGGCACCACCGCGGTCGTCGCGCTCCTGGTGGCCGACGTCGCCGAGCCCTACTGGCTGGTGGCCAACCTCGGCGACTCCCGCGGCTACCTCTTCGTCGACGGCGAGCTCACCCAGGTCACGGTCGACCACAGCCTCGTCCAGGAGTTGGTCGACGCAGGCACGATCGCCGCCGACGACGCGGCCGGCCATCCGGACCGGCACATCGTGACCCGAGCACTCGGGGGTCCGGTGCGGCACGAGCCGGATCTCTTCATCCGCCCGGCGGAGGTTTCCAGCCGGATCCTGTTGTGCTCCGACGGAGTGAGCGAGATGCTCGCGCACGACGACATCGCGCGGATCCTGGACGAGCACCAGGACCCGACCGCTGCTGCCGACCACGTGGTCGCGGCCGCGGTGGCGGCCGGCGGGCGCGACAACGCAACCGCGGTCGTCGTGGATGTGGTGGGATTGACCAGCGAGACGCCGCACGACACTGTCGTGCAGCAGCCGAGTACGGAGCAGGAGACAGGGGCACACCCATGAGTGCGATGAGCTCGTCCGGAGCAGCAGGTGCGTGGTCCTACCGCACCGGCCCGTGGTTCGCGGCGTTCGGTCCGCGGGTCTCAGTGCTGTTGCCCGAGTCGCAGCGCGACCAGGTCGTGGGCGTCTGGTCGCTGGTCGACGGTGGCGCCGCTTTCGACGACGTGCTCGACGCTCTGCTCGCCTCCGGGCTGAGCCGGCTGCCGGCGTTCGTGCTCGTCAGCACCGACGACGGGCCGACCCGGGTGCTCCTCCGGGGCAGCGGGGTGAGCGCGACGCTGGTCACCGATGACGACGAGGTGACGATCGACGGCAGCGCGAGCGGCACCTGGGTGGAGCGCAGCGTCGACGGCGTGACCTCGCTGTCGGTGGCCCTCTCCGAGGCCGACCCCGACGCGGAGCACGCCGAGACCGACTTCACCGTGGTCACCGGCCTGGTGCGGGTGTCGCGCATCGACCGCCCGCCGTACGTGGAGCCGGCCGCCGCCGACGAGCCGGCTGCGGAGCCCGTCGACGAGGGTCCCGGGGAGGAGGCCGGCGTGGTCGTCCCCGCCCCGTTCGGGGGCGACGGGGAGTCCGACGCACCGTCGGCCGGCCCCGACGTCGACCTGCTGGCGGGCCCGATGGCGGACGACGCCCTCACCGCCGACGACCTGGCCGCCGCCGACGCGGGTGCTCCGGAAGGCGCGCCGGCTGGCGAGGCGATGGAGGAGTCGACCGGCCCCGCACTCGACGAGCCGGCTCCCTTTGACGAGCCCGCGCCGCTGGACGAGCCCGCGCCGCTGGACGAGCCCGCGCCGCTGGACGAGCCCACTCCCGCGCCCCCCGGCGAGCCGGAGCCCGCGCCGATGGCCGAGGCGGACCCGCTGACCGACCCGATGCCGTCGGAGCCGGCGCCGAGCGGTTGGGTGACCCCGTGGGACACCCCGCCGCCCCCGGCGGGGCCCGCCGAGCCGGCAACGGGCGATGACGTGCTGCAGCCGACCGAGCAGATGCCGATCCTCGACGACTCCGACCTGGCCGACGAGGCCGACCTGGCAGACGACGCCGACGAGGCCGCACCGATGTCCGACGAGGCCGCACTGGCGCCGGACGACTTCCCGTCCACCCCTGTGTCGGGCGGCGACCAGGTGACCGAGTACGCGCCGCCGCCGCACGTCCCGCCGCCGCCCGCCGCCGACGCGCCCCCCGTCGACCTGCCGCCCCCACCGCTGCCGGTGGGCTCGTGGGAGCCGATCGGGGGGGGCTTCCCGCCCCCGCCGCCCGCGTCCGACCAGGGGGCGCACGCCGCACCACCGGCGCCGGACGCCGCGACGGACACCCCGACGGACGCCGCCGGGGACGCGGTCGCCAAGCTGATGATCAGCGACGGTCAGCAGGTACTTGTGGACCGGGTGATCCTCATCGGCCGGGCCCCCGAGGCCCGTAGGTTCACCTCGACCGAGCAGCCGCACCTGGTCACCGTGCCGAGCCGCCTGCACGAGATCTCCTCGACGCACGTCGAGGTGCGGCCGGGCACCGGTGCCGACCAGGGCAGTGCGGTCGTCACCGACATGGGCTCGACCAACGGGACCGTGCTGGTCCAGCCGGGCCTCGGGCCCGAGGACCTCAAGCCCGGCATCGCCGTCCAGCTGGTGCCCGGCGCGATCATCAACCTCGGCGACGGCATCACCATCCAGGTCACCCGCCCCTAGACGAGCTCCTCAGCCGTGCCACTCCTCGCGGAGCAGACCGTAGATCACGTCGTCGGTCCAGGTGCCGTCGGCCTCCGGCCAGTCCCGCCGCAGGTGCGCCTCGCGGGTCATCCCTAGCCGCTCGCACAGCGCCGCCGAGCGCTCGTTGCGGGGGTCGAGGTGCGCGACGAGCCGGTGGAGCGGGTAGTGGCCGAAGGCCAGTCCGACGAGCGCGGTGGCGGCTTCGGTGGCGAAGCCACGACCGGCGTACGACGGCGCGAAGGCCCAGCCGATCTCGGCCACCGACGGCGGGGTCCGGGGGTCGGTGCGCGTGCGGAGCCGGAGCATCACGTCGCCGATCATGACCTCGTCGTGCACGACGGCGAGCGCCAGCACCTCGTCCGGCTCCGACGGCGCCAACCGCGTCGTCATCTTCGCCACCCGGTCGGCGAGTCCCGCGTCGTCGGCGGGCGGGAACGGCAGGTACCGGCACACCTCCGGGTCCTGGTAGTAGCGCAGTGCCTCGAGGTCGTCGGTGACGATGTGGCGCAGCGTCAGCCGCTCGGTGCCGATCGGGACCGGCGGCGGTGCCAGCCTCGGTGCGGCCACCTCGTTCATCGAGTGATCACCACGGCCAGCCGGGTCTCGTCACCGGCGTAGGTGCGCCAGAGCACCGTGCCCGTGTCCGTCGTGCGGGGTGCGGTCGGGAGGCTGATCCGGAAGGTCAGGGTGCGGCCGGGACGGAGCAGTCCGGCGGACGGGCTGACCAGCACCGGGCTGTCGAAGCCGAGGAGGCGGGTGGTCAGCCACAGTGGGCGGCGCCCGGTGTTGGTGATCGTGCGCCGGACGGCCAGCCGACCGGTGCGCATCAGCGCCTGCGGCAGGTCGAGGTCGGCGCGTCGACCGACCAGCCAGCCCCGGTAGTGCCGTGGGTCGACGAGGTAGCCCATCGGGGGGACCCGGCTGATCCGTACCTCACCGGTGCCCGCCCGCAGCCCCGAGTGGCGACCGATCGGCGCGGTCGACGTGAGAAGGGCGGAGCGGACCTCTGCCGGCGTGCTGCCGGGCCGACCGAGCAGGATCGCGGCGACGCCGCTCACGTGGGCGGTCGCGACCGACGTACCACTGACGACGTCCCAGCCGCCGCCGGTCGTCGCGGCGAGGACGCTGGTGCCGGGGGCGACCAGGTCGGGCTTGATGACCGACCACGTCGGGTCGCCACCGCTGCTGAACCGGGCGACGCGGGTCGGCGTGCGCTCTCGTCCGAGCGCGACCAGGCGCACCTCGGGGCGCCGGCGGTCAGCTGCCCACGCGCGCAAGGTGCGGCCCTCGCGGGCAGAGAGGTGGACGGTCGGTACGGCGTGGAGGTCGGCGTCGGTCGAGCCCGCCTCGGTGTTGACGAGCACCATGCCGGCGCCGTCCGCGAGCCGCACCGTCTGCGACTTGTCGACCCGCGGCACGCTGCCGCGCTCGCACAGCACGATCGCGTCGTGGACGGCCCGGGCGTCGAGGCTGCCGGGTGCGCACACCCGGGCGTCGGCCTCGCCGACGCCGGCCGCGGCGGCGTCGGCGCCCAGCACGAGCGGTGCCGGGGCGACGGGCGCGGTCGCCACCATGGCGCCCTCGAGCCTCGGTCCGTGGGTGGCCACGACGGCACCGACCCGCGGCGCCGAGGTGGATGCGCCGACGGTGACCACCCACGGCGACGGGTGCGCGGCGTAGGCCGTGGAGCCGTCGTTGCCGGCGGCCGCAGTGACGACCACGCCGGCCTCGGTCGCGCCCAGCAGGGCACGCTCGACGGTGTCGATGGTGCCGGAAGGTCCGCCGACAGACAGGTTGAGCACGTCGACGCGGTCCCTCGCCGCCTGGTCGATCGCCGCGACCAGGTCGGCGGTCGCGCAGCCGTCGTCGGCTGGGTCGGGAGCCGACCAGCACGCCTTGTAGACCGCGATCCGTGCCTGTGGTGCCACGCCGGAGAACCGGCCGAGCCGGTGCCGGCCGGAGCGAGCCGGCGCGTGGCCGATCCCGGCCGCGACGGACGCGGCTTCGGTGCCGTGCCCGTAGGTGTCGCGCGGCGAGAGGGCGGCGGTGGTCCGCAGCTCGTCGACACCGAACCCGTCGACGTAGAACTGCGCGCCGACGATCTTGTCCGAGCAGTCGGTCTCGTCCCAGTCCGGGTCGTCGGGTGCATCGGCGCAGCTGCCGGCGAACCGGTGCGGCGTCCGGCCGAGGGCGTCCACCTGCGAGAACGCCGGGCTCGCCGGGTCGATCCCCGTGTCGACGAAGCCGATCACCGTGCCGGCACCGCCCGACCCGCCTCGGTCGCGCGGCGGCAGCGCAGCGGCACCAGCCGGACTGTCGGCGACGTCGGCGAGGGGACGGACGGCGTTCTCCTCGACCAGCGCCACCCGGTCGTCACCGACGAGCGCGTCGTGCTGCTCCTCGCTGAGCTCCACCGCGAACCCGTTGAGCGCGGTGGTCCACTGGTAGACCGGGTCGGTGGCGTGGACGGCGTCGAGGACCGCAGACTGCTGTGCCAGCATCCGCTGGGCGACGACCTCCGGCGATGCCGGCCCGCGGTGGCCGGTGGTGCCGGGCCCGCGGAGGGTGACCAGGTGCAGGGAGGTGGCGTCATCGTCGTCGTCGCTGTGCGCGGCACCGACGCCGGCGAGGCCGGTGGCGCCCAGGATCGCGGCCAGGGCCGCTCCCGGTAGGACGCGCCCGAACAGCCGATGTGGCCCGCGTGCCGCGGCGCGCATCCATGCCCTCCTGACGACCGAGCCACCCCTCATGGCTCCCGAGCCGACCATTGTGTCCCAGCCGTACCAGACCTGAGAAGTCTCGCGCGGCGTTCCGACGCCCCGAATAGTGGCGATCCGGGAAAGCAGTTCGTGGTCGGAGGGCGCCATGTCCTACGATTTCTGGTCGCGCTCCGGATCGGCCGGGGCGCTACCGACGAGAAGGGTCGAGACCGTGCCGACTGGCAAGGTGAAGTGGTACGACGCGGAGAAGGGCTTCGGCTTCCTCTCCCAGCCCGAGGGGCCGGATGTCTACGTCCGCTCCGACGCGCTGCCCGAGGGCGTCACGACCCTGAAGTCGGGGGCCCGCGTGGAGTTCGGCATCGCCCAGGGTCGCCGTGGCGACCAGGCGCTGCAGGTGAAGGTGCTCGACGCGCCGGCGTCGGTCGCCCGCAACCAGTCCCAGGCGAAGCGCAAGAAGCCGGAGGAGATGGTCCCGATCGTCGAGGACCTGATCCGGCTGCTCGACGGTGTCGGGGAGGCCTACCGCCACGGCCGGCACCCGGACCGCCGTACGGCGCAGCCGGTCGCGATGCTGCTGCGCGCCCTGGCCGACGAGCTGGAGGCCTAGCCGCGAGGCGGCGCGACGCTCGGCTCGTCCGCCGGCACCGAGGGCTGCGCGTTCCCCGTCCGGTTGGGGTTGCTCCGCAGCGCGAAGATCGCCCAGCCGCCGATGATCACGGCCGCGGTCGGCAACCCGAACGTCGGGAACCACGACATGACGACGCCGAGGAACCCGCCGATCACCCACGCCATCTGCAGCGTCGTGTCGCCGCGGGCGAACGCGCTCGCGTGCGCCCGGACCGGGACCCCGGTCTGGATGGTCGAGTCGAGGGACACCTTGGCGAGGTACTGCATGAGGCCGACGGTCAGGCCGAGCGCTACCAAGGTGAGCAGCTCGTAGAACAACGCCGCCAGGACGAGGATCGCGATGTCGGCGAGCAACGCGACGACGACCATGACCGACGGGTTGATCTTCTTCGCCAGTGAGGCGACCAGGATGCCGAGCGTGTTGCCGAGCCCGGCGGCACCGATGACCAGGGCGAGGAGCAACGTGGTCCGGTCCTCCCACCCGTCGATCGGATCGGTGCGGAGGACGAACGCCATGTACATCGTCAGGAAGCCCGACAGCAGACGCGGTCCGCAGTTGGCGCGCAGGGCGAAGGCGACCTTCGGCGGCAGCCCCCGGCGGCGCGGGCCACCGGTCTTGCCGGCGGGGATCGTCACCTCTCCCTCGGTCTCGTCGACCTTCGCCGGCAACAGGATCGCCGCGACCGTGCCGAGCGCGAACACCAGGAACGCGAACCGCAGCGCCCACTCGGGGCCGAAGTACGCCGCGCCGCCGGCCAGCGGTGCCGAGATCGCAGCGCCGACGACGCCGGCCAGCGAGACCCGGCCGTTGGCCTTGACCAGCGTGATCTCCGGGGGCAGTAGGCGGGGCACCGCGGCGGCCTTCGCGACGCCGTACCCCTTCGACGAGATCAGCACGCCGAGCGCGGCGGGGTAGAACCAGAATGAGTCGGTGGTGACGGCGCCGGCGATGACCCAGCACAGGAACGCCCGGACGGCGAACGTGGCACCGATGGCCCACCGGCGGCCGTGGCTGAACCGGTCCAGGAACGGGCCGAGCAGGGGGGCGACCACTGCGAACGGCAGCATCGTGAGGCCGAGGAACAGCAGCACCGGGCCGCGTTGCTCGCTGGTCGCCCCCGCGAAGAAGATGGTGCCGGCGAGAGCGATCGCGAACGCGGCATCGCCGGCGGCGTTGCACGCGTGCAGCTCGATCAGGCGGTTCAGTCCGGAACGCTCGGCGCCCTGCGCCCCGGCGGCGCGCCGCGCCTGCCGGAAGGTGGCGCGCCCGAACCGTCCCGTGCCGCGCGCGAATCCGCGCAACCCGCGGGCCGTCGCCAGCGCACCGGTGCCGACGCTCTGGCCGACGGTGCGGGTCGCTCCGACCTCGTCGGCCGGGACCATCGTCGGCGGCGAGTCGTCTGCCGGCGAGGGCGGCGGGGGAGGTGGCGGTGGCGGGGGGTACGACGCCGCACCGGGCCCGCTCGGCGGCGGGTAGTCGGGCGAGTCGGGCGTCACGCGTCTATCTTGCCTGCTCAGCCCGGATCCACCGAGAGCCGCCTGCTGCCCGGCACATCCGGGCACGCTGGCGGCGTTGGCGCCGCTCGATGGGCGGCCGAGCGCGTCTTCGCTCCGCCGCCTTGCCATCGCACCCGGCTGGCGCCGCTCGCTACGGCGCCTCTCGGTGGCGCCGGGCTACGCCCGGTTCAAGCCCCGAGGTGACGACGACGTCGCCGATACGCGAGACTTGCCGCGTGACCACCATCGAGCGCAAGGCCAACGACGCCGTGACGGCTGCCGCCGTCGACGAGGCGCGGGCCGCGCTCCTCGCCGACGTCGACGCTGCCGACGTCGGCGACTATCTCGGCCACCAGGTCGAGGGCCAGCGCGTGGTCACCCACCTGTTCTCCTGCACGCGCCGCGGCTACATCGGCTGGCAGTGGGCGGTCACCCTCACCCGCGCGTCGCGGCAGAAGCGGGTCACCGTCGACGAGGTCGTGCTCCTGCCCGGCCCCGAGGCGATCGTCGCGCCGCCCTGGGTGCCCTACCGCGACCGGCTCTCCCCGGGCGACTTGTCGCCCGGCGACCTGCTGCCCGTCGCCGACGATGACCCGCGCCTGGTGTCGACGTACTCCTTCGGCGACGACCCGCTCGACTCCGACGACAAGGCCCAGGTCCGGCAGGTCGCCAAGGACCTCGGCCTCGGCCGGGTCCGCACGCTGTCGCCGGAGGGCCGCGACGCTGCGGCCGAGCGCTGGTACGACGGCGCCGGCGGCCCCGACTCCCCGCTGGCCAAGTCCGCACCCGAGACCTGCTGGTCGTGCGGCTTCCTGGTCCGGCTCAACGGCCCGCTCTCCGACACCTTCGGCGTCTGCGCCAACGGCGACGCCAACGACGACGGCAGGGTGGTCTCGTTCGACCACGGCTGTGGCGCCCACTCCGAGGTCCGTCTCAGCAAGCGGCATGCGCCGCTCCCGCCCGCTCCGCCCGTCATCGACACGATGTCCACGGACGACCTCGACCCCTTGTGAGCACGCCCCGGTCGCGGCGGTACGGAGCGATCCGATCGGCTCGCGTCCGCGGGTCGTCCCACGCCTCGCACCAGTCTCAGCGCGCCGGGTCGGGATCGGCGCACAGTAGCCACACCGCGTACTGGTCGTCGACCGGACGGAGGTCGTAGCCGCCGAACCGGTGCTCGACGACGAGGCCGGCCTCCCCGACCTCGCTCGCGAACTGGTCGAGCGTCATCCTCCGAGCGGTCTCCGGACCTCCCTGGAGGTGGAAGCCGACCAGGATCCGCCCGCCCGGAGCGAGGAGCTGTCGCAGCCGGATCAGCACTGCCACCTCGGTGCCCTCGGCGACGAACGCGATCACGTTGCCCACGCACACGACCAGGTCGAACTCGGCCGGACCTCCGGCCGCCGACAGCACCTCGTCCGTGAGCCCGAGGATGTCCTGAGGGAGCACTTCGACCTGGGGATAGGTGCGCCGGGACTGTTCCACCAGGCTCAGGTCCGGCTCCGCGGCGACCACCCGGTGTCCGCGGTCGTGCAGGTAGGCGGCGACCCGGCCCATCCCCGAGCCGGCGTCGAGGATCCGCGCTCGTCGTGCCACCAGGGTGTCGGCCAACCGTGCCTCGCCGTCGACATCCGCACCGGAGGAGACCAGCTCCGCGAACCGGCGGCCGTAGCCGAGGTTCTTCTCGCCGCCGCGCTCCCAGCGGGACAGGGGAGCGTCAGCCATCCGTCGTGTCGAGCTCGGTGCGGTAGCGGCGCCGGCGCTTGCAGTACTCGATCCCGAGCAGGCCGAGGCCGACCCCGGTGAGGCACATCCACAGCAGCCAGGTGCGCCCGGCCTCCTCCAGCCGCGCCCAGAACGGCAGCAGTCCGAGGAAGCCCAGCAGGAACAGCCCCGTGCCGACCTGGACCGTCCGCACGCCGTCCACGTCGAGCGGCTCCACGGGCGCGATCAGGTAGGTCCGGTTGCCGATCTCGTGCCGCATCGGCTGGTCGTCGCGCAGCTCCACGAGACCACGGTACAGCTTGTGGACCGTCTCGCCGGGTCTCGATACAGCCGCTCCCCGGGCTCGCAGGCTCGCCCGGGCGGCCACTCGACCTTCCTCGCACCCACGCGTCCTGTTCGCGAGCTCACATGCCGCTGTGCTCAGAGGAATAGTTAGCAAGACTAATGACTTATGCTAACGACATGCCCACTTCAGAGAAGGCAGTACGTACCGACGCCGGCCTCGCCAGCGAGCTCCGGCTCTCGGTGATGCGGCTGCGCCGCCGGCTCGCGGCCGAACGCGACCCGAGCAATCCGCTGAGCATGGGTCAGATGGCCGTGCTCGGCGCCCTCTACCGTGTCGGGGAGCAGTCGGTCGGCGAGCTCGCGGCCCACGAGCGGGTGCAACCGCCGAGCATGACCAGGACGGTCAGCTTCCTCGCCGAGGAGGGGTACGTCGAGCGCCGGGCGCACCCGACCGACGGCCGCCAGGTCATGGTCGCGCTGACCGACGAGGGTCGAGCGGTGCTGCTCGCAGACCGCGCCCGGCGCGACGAGTGGCTCGCCCGGCGCCTGTCCCGCCTCAGCGCCGACGAGCGCGACGCGCTCCGGAAGGCCACGCCGATCCTGCAGCGACTCGCGCAGGCCGACTGACCCCCCAGACCGTCCCGAGACCCGCAAGGAGGATCCCACGAGCCCCACGTTCCGATCCCTGTCCCACCAGAACTACCGGCGCTACTTCGCCGGCAGCATCGTGTCGAACGTCGGTACCTGGATGCAACGCGTCGCACAGGACTGGTTGGTGCTGACCATCCCGGGCAACGGGGGCGCCGCCCTCGGCATCACGACCGGGTTGCAGTTCCTGCCGATCCTGCTGCTCTCGCCGTACGCCGGCGTGGTCGCCGACCGCTTCCCCAAGCGGCGGGTGCTCCAGCTCACCCAGGGCACGATGGCGCTCGCCGCCCTCCTGCTCGGTGTGATCGCGGCGCTCGGCGTCGCCCAGACCTGGCACGTCTACCTGATCGCGCTGGCGTTCGGCGTCGGTGCCGCGTTCGACGGGCCCGTCCGGCAGGCGTTCGTCTCCGAGATGGTCGGACCCGACGACGTGACCAACGCGGTCGGTCTCAACTCCGCCGCGTTCAACACCGCGCGGATCGTCGGCCCCGCGCTGGCCGGCCTCCTGATCGGGCTGTTCGGCGGCGGGATGGAGGCGACCGGCTGGGTCATCCTGATCAATGCCGTCTCCTACCTCGCCGTGATCTGGCAGCTGGAGCGGATGGACACCCGCGCGCTGCACACGCCGGCACCGACCGGGCGTCGTCCCGGCATGCTGCTCGAGGGGCTGCGCTACCTGCGCGGCCAGCCGAAGATGCTGATGATCCTGGTCCTCGTCTTCTTCGCCGGGACGTTCGGGATGAACTTCCAGATGACGTCGGCCCTGATGGCGACCGAGGTCTTCGGCAAGGGCGCCAGCGAGTTCGGCCTCCTCGGGTCGGCGCTCGCGGTCGGCTCGCTGACCGGCGCCCTGCTCGCCGCGCGGCGTCCCAAGGTCCGCGTCCGGCTGCTGTTCGCGGCGGCGATCGGCTTCGGTGTGGCCGAGATCGTGGCCGGATCGCTGCCGTCGTACCTCGCGTTCGCGCTGTTCTGCCCGCTGATCGGGTTCGCCACCATCACGCTGCTGAACTCGGCCAACGCCACGCTCCAGATCGAGAGCGACCCCGAGCTCAGGGGCCGGGTGATGGCGATCTACATGACCATCGTGATGGGCGGGACCCCGATCGGGGCCCCGGTGATCGGCTGGATCGGCGAGACGTACGGCGCCCGCTGGACGCTGATCGTCGGCGGGCTGATGGTGCTCGTGGGTGTGCTGCTCGCGCTGCTCGTGCACCGGTTCGCGACCGGGGACGACGAGCAGGCCTCGACACCGACGCGACTCACGGTCCCCGCTGGCGCCGCCCGGTTCTGACATGCTGCTCGCATGAGCAGTCCGGCGACCACGGGCACGTCCGCTTTCGACCGCTTCTTCAAGATCACCGACCGCGGGTCCACCGTCGGTCGCGAGATCCGCGGCGGTGTCGTCACGTTCTTCACGATGGCCTACATCGTCGTGCTGAACCCCCTCATCCTCGGCTACGCACCCGACATCGACGGCAACTTCCTCGGCGGGGGCGCGGAGGCCGGCGGCGGGGTAGTCGCCATCGCCGTCGGCACCGCGCTCGTGGCGGGTGCCCTGACCATCCTGATGGGCATCGTGGCGAACTTTCCCCTGGCGCTGGCGACCGGGCTCGGGCTCAACGCCTTCGTGGCCTTTGCGATCGCAAGCCAGATGACCTGGGCCGACGCGATGGGCCTGGTGGTGATCGAGGGCATCGTGATCCTGGTGCTGGTGCTCACCGGCTTCCGGACCGCCGTCTTCCACGCGATCCCCGCCCAGCTCAAGGTCGCCATCTCGGTCGGCATCGGCCTGTTCATCGCCCTGATCGGGTTCGTCGACGCCGGCTTCGTGCAGCGGATTCCCGACGCGGCCAACACCGTGGTCCCGGTCCAGCTCGGCTCCACCGGCCAGCTGAGCGGCTGGCCGGTGCTGGTGTTCGCCTTCGGCCTGCTGCTCGTCATCGCCCTGTGGGCGCTGAAGGTCCGCGGCGCGATCCTGATCTCGATCATCGTGACCACGATCGTCGCGCTGGTGGTCGAGTGGATCGGTGACCTCGGCGCGGCGGCAGTGGTCGGCCCCGGCGGCTGGTCGCTCGGCGTGCCGGAGCCTCCCGACGACTGGATCGTCGCGCCCGACTTCGGGACGCTCGGCGAGTTCTCGCTGCTCGGCTCGTTCGAGGAGGCCGGCGTCGTCACGGCGCTGCTACTGGTCTTCACGCTCCTGCTCGCGGACTTCTTCGACACGATGGGCACGATGACGGCGATCGGCGCCGAGGCCGGCCTGCTCGACGAGGAGGGGAAGCCGCCGCACACCGAGCGGATCCTGATCGTCGACTCGCTGGCCGCCGCCGCGGGCGGCGCCGCCGGCGTCTCGTCGAACACGTCCTACATCGAGTCCGCCGCCGGTGTGGGCGAGGGCGCCCGCACGGGACTCGCCTCGGTGGTGACCGGCGTCCTCTTCCTGCTCGTCATCCCGCTCACTCCGCTGGTGCGGCTCATCCCCTCGGAGGCCGCCGTGCCCGCGTTGGTCCTCGTGGGCTTCTTGATGATGCAGCAGGTCCGCGGCATCGACTGGGACGACGTCGAGATCGCCATCCCCGCGTTCCTGACGATCGTGCTGATGCCGTTCACCTACTCGATCACCGTCGGGATCGGCGCCGGCTTCATCGCCTACGTCTTCCTCAAGCTGGTCCGCGGCAAGGTGGGGGAGGTCCACCCGTTGCTCTGGATCGTGGCTGCAGCGTTCGTGCTGTACTTCGCGATCGACCCCCTCACCGACTGGCTCACCTGAGTCCTGCCGCTGCCCGCGGAGCCGGTGGGTCTCGATACGCCCGGTTCCGCGCTCGCAGGCTCGCCCGGACGGGCACTCGACCTCCCGCCGCCACGCGACTGCTCGCAATGCTCGCAGTCGCTGCGGCGTGATTTTGCGCTGACCTGAGGCGGCCGGTAATCTCGTTCCTTGTGTCTGGGTCACCCAGGCACGTAGCGCGCGCCCTCAGTCCGTCCGTCACCCGGGGGCGCATCCCACGGCACACGCAACAACGCATGACCACGTGCCCGGCAAGGTGCTGGGTGCTGAGAGCAGACAGGAAAGGGAACCACCAGGTGCCCACCATCAACCAGTTGGTCCGCAAGGGCCGCCAGGACAAGGTGTCGAAGAACAAGACGCCTGCCCTGAAGGGTTCGCCCCAGCGACGCGGTGTGTGCACCCGCGTCTACACCACCACCCCGAAGAAGCCGAACTCCGCCCTCCGCAAGGTCGCCCGCGTGCGCCTGAGCAGCGGCGTCGAGGTCACCGCTTACATCCCGGGTGAGGGCCACAACCTCCAGGAGCACTCGATCGTGCTCGTCCGTGGTGGTCGCGTGAAGGACCTTCCCGGTGTCCGCTACAAGGTCATCCGCGGCGCTCTGGACACCCAGGCCGTGAAGGGTCGTAAGCAGGCTCGCAGCCGCTACGGCGCCAAGAAGGAGAAGAGCTGATATGCCGCGCAAGGGCCCCGCGCCGAAGCGTCCCCTCGACGTCGACCCGGTCTACGGTTCGCAGCTGGTCACCCAGCTCGTGTCGAAGGTGCTGATGGACGGCAAGAAGCAGGTTGCGCAGCGCATCGTCTACTCCGCTCTCGAAGGCACCCGTGAGAAGTCCGGCATCGATCCGGTCATCACGCTCAAGCGAGCGCTCGACAACGTGCGTCCCGCCATCGAGGTCAAGTCCCGCCGCGTCGGCGGTGCGACCTACCAGGTCCCGATCGAGGTCAAGGGCACGCGTGGCACCACGCTCGCGCTGCGCTGGCTCGTGGGCTACGCCCAGGAGCGCCGCGAGAAGACCATGAGCGAGCGCCTCATGAACGAGATCCTCGACGCCTCCAACGGCCTCGGTGCCGCTGTGAAGAAGCGCGAGGACACCCACAAGATGGCCGAGTCCAACAAGGCCTTCGCCCACTACCGCTGGTGACGGAGCCGGCGGGCGTCGTACGACGGCGCTCGCCCGGCACCCACCTGCCCACTACTTCTAAGGAACGCTGACTCACGTGGCAGTCGACATCACGACGGACCTGAACGTCGTCCGCAACATCGGCATCATGGCGCACATCGACGCCGGCAAGACCACCACCACCGAGCGCATCCTGTTCTACACCGGCATCACCTACAAGATCGGTGAGGTCCACGAGGGCGCAGCCACGATGGACTGGATGGAGCAGGAGCAGGAGCGCGGCATCACGATCACGTCGGCCGCGACGACCTGCTGGTGGAAGAACCACCAGATCAACATCATCGACACCCCCGGCCACGTGGACTTCACGGCCGAGGTGGAGCGGTCGCTGCGCGTCCTCGACGGCGCCGTCGCGGTGTTCGACGGCGTGGCGGGCGTCGAGCCCCAGACGATGACCGTGTGGCGGCAGGCCAACAAGTACTCCGTTCCCCGGATGTGCTTCGTCAACAAGCTCGACCGCACCGGAGCGGACTTCTTCCGCTGTGTCGACATGATGGTCGAGCGCCTCAACTCCACACCGCTGGTCCTGCAGCTCCCGATCGGTGCCGAGTCCGACTTCATCGGCGTCGTCGACCTAGTTGGCATGCGTGCGCTGGTCTGGCGGGGCGAGACCACGATGGGCGAGGACTACGCCGTCGAGGAGATCCCGGCCGAGCTGGCCGATCAGGCAGCTGAGTACCGCGAGAAGCTGCTCGAGACCCTTGCCGAGTCCGACGACGAGATCATGGAGAAGTACCTCGACGAGGGCGAGTTCACCGTCGAGGAGCTCGAGGCCGCGATCCGTCGCGCCACCCTCGCCGACAAGCTGAACCCGGTCCTGTGCGGCACGGCGTTCAAGAACAAGGGCGTCCAGCCGCTGCTCGACGCGGTCGTCAAGTACCTCCCGTCGCCGCTCGACATCGACGCGATCATCGGTCACTCGGTCAAGGACGAGAACGAGGAGATCAAGCGCCTCCCGTCCGACGACGAGCCCTTCTCCGGCCTCGCCTACAAGATCGCGACCGACCCGCACCTCGGCAAGCTGATCTATGTCCGGGTCTACTCGGGCAAGCTCGAGGCCGGCTCCACCGTGGTCAACTCGGTGAACGGCCGCAAGGAGCGGATCGGCAAGGTCTACCAGATGCACGCCAACAAGCGTGAGGAGATCGCGTCGGTCGGCGCCGGCCAGATCGTGGCCGTGATGGGCCTCAAGGACACCAAGACCGGACATACCCTGTCCGACCCGCAGAACCAGGTGATCCTCGAGTCGATGACGTTCCCGGCCCCCGTGATCGAGGTCGCGATCGAGCCCAAGACGAAGAGCGACCAGGAGAAGCTCGGCACGGCGATCCAGCGGCTCTCCGACGAGGACCCGACCTTCACCGTCAAGACCGACGAGGAGACCGGCCAGACGATCATCGCCGGCATGGGCGAGCTCCACCTCGAGATCCTGGTCGACCGGATGAAGCGCGAATTCCGCGTCGAGGCGACCGTCGGCAAGCCGCAGGTGGCCTACCGCGAGACCATCCGCAGGGAGGTCGCGAAGCACAGCTACACCCACAAGAAGCAGACCGGTGGGTCGGGCCAGTTCGCGAAGATCCTCGTGACCCTCGGGCCGAACGTCGACCCGGAGACCGGCCAGGGCGCCGGCTACGAGTTCGTCAACAACGTGTCCGGTGGTCGGGTGCCGAAGGAGTACATCCCTTCGGTCGACCAGGGCGGCCAGGAGGCCATGGAGTTCGGCGTGCTCGCGGGCTACCCGATGGTCGACGTGAAGTACACGCTCGAGGACGGCGCCTACCACGACGTCGACTCCTCGGAACTGGCGTTCAAGATCGCCGGGCTGCAGGCCTTCAAGGAGGCCGCCCGCATGGCCAAGCCCGTGCTGCTGGAGCCGATGTTCGCCGTCGAGGTCATCACGCCGGAAACCTTCCTCGGCACGGTGATCGGTGACATCAACAGCCGTCGCGGTCAGATCCGCGCGCAGGAGGAGCGTCACGGCGACATCGTCGTGGCGGCCATCGTGCCGCTGTCCGAGATGTTCGGGTACGTTGGCGACCTGAGGTCCAAGACCTCCGGCCAGGCTTCGTACTCGATGGAGTTCGACTCGTACGCCGAGGTTCCTACGAACATCGCCGACGAGATCATCAAGAAGGTGCGCGGCGAGTAGTCGTCGTACGCCCTCGGCAGTATCCCTTTAGTACGAGTCAAGTAACACACCAATCAGGAGGAGCCCCCAGTGGCTAAGGCGAAGTTCGAGCGGACCAAGCCGCACGTGAACATCGGGACGATCGGTCACATCGACCACGGCAAGACGACGCTGACTGCAGCGATCTCGAAGGTGCTGCACGACAAGTACCCGGACCTCAACGAGGCGTCGCCGTTCGACTCGATCGACAAGGCTCCCGAGGAGCGGCAGCGCGGCATCACGATCTCGATCGCACACATCGAGTACCAGACCGAGTCGCGTCACTACGCGCACGTCGACTGCCCCGGTCACGCCGACTACATCAAGAACATGATCACCGGCGCGGCGCAGATGGACGGCGCGATCCTCGTGGTCGCCGCCACCGACGGCCCGATGCCGCAGACCCGTGAGCACGTGCTGCTCGCGCGCCAGGTCGGCGTGCCGGCCCTGGTGGTCGCGCTCAACAAGTGCGACATGGTCGACGACGAGGAGCTCATCGAGCTCGTCGAGATGGAGGTGCGCGAGCTCCTCTCCGAGTACGAGTTCCCGGGTGACGACGTACCGGTCGTCCGCGTTGCCGCCTTCCCGGCGCTCAACGGCGACGCCAAGTGGGGCGAGTCCGTGGCCGAGCTCATGTCGGCGGTCGACGAGTACATCCCGACCCCCGAGCGTGAGACCGAGAAGCCGTTCCTCATGCCCGTCGAGGACGTCTTCACGATCACCGGTCGTGGCACCGTCATCACCGGCCGCATCGAGCGGGGCATCGTGAAGGTCAACGAGGAGGTCGAGATCATCGGCATCCGCGAGGGCTCGATCAAGTCCACCGTCACCGGTGTCGAGATGTTCCGCAAGCTGCTCGACGAGGGCCAGGCCGGTGAGAACGTCGGTCTGCTCCTCCGTGGCACCAAGCGCGAGGACGTCGAGCGCGGCATGGTCGTGATCAAGCCGGGCACGACCACCCCGCACACCAACTTCGACGCGTCGGTCTACATCCTGTCGAAGGAGGAGGGCGGCCGTCACACGCCGTTCTTCAACAACTACCGCCCGCAGTTCTACTTCCGGACGACCGACGTGACCGGCGTCGTGACCCTCCCCGAGGGCACCGAGATGGTCATGCCGGGCGACAACACCGAGATGTCGGTCGAGCTCATCCAGCCCATCGCGATGGACGAGGGCCTGCGGTTCGCCATCCGTGAGGGTGGCCGCACCGTCGGCGCCGGCCGGGTCACGAAGATTACGAAGTGACCTGCTGACCAAACAGAAAGCCTCCCGAGCCCGCTAGGGCGAGGGGGGCTTTCTGCTTTGGTCAGGAGATCCTGAGTACTTCGTAGGAGCCGACCCGGCGGAAACTCTGCCCCCTCGCGAGCGAAGCGAGCCTCGCGGAGTTTGCGCCGTGTCGGCGACCCCTGCCAGCGGCGCGCAACCCACAGCCGACCCGGCGCGCAACCACAGCCGCCGCGGCGTTTCCACGGGACCCGAGGATGGAAGGATGGCGGGCATGAGCGAGCAGCCGCCGGAGAACCCCGCCCAACCGCCGCAGATCCCTCCGCACAACGCTCCGCAGCCCCCTCCGCAGCCCCCGCAGAACCCCTACCAGCCCTACGGAGCCCCGGGATACGGCCCGACCGGCGTGCCCCAGTGGGCGCCCGACCACCCTGACGCCGCCACGGTGCTGCTGCTGGGCATCCTCGGCATGGCGGTCTGCCAGGTCATCGCACCGTTCGCCTGGATCAAGGGCGCCCGGGTGCGGCGGGAGATCGACGCGTCCGGCGGCAAGCTCGCGGGCCGCAGCCAGGCCCAGATCGGCTACGTCCTCGGCATCGTCGGCAGCGTGCTGCTCGCCCTCTACGTCCTCGGCTTCATCGCCTACCTCGGCATCGTGGTCGTTGCGGTCAGCTCCGGCGCGTGAGCGACGATCCGTCCGGAGCCACGCCGGCCCGGCCGCACCACAAGCTGACCGACGACGGTCGCCGGATGCGGGAGGTCCTCACCTACAGCCGGCGCGGCAACCGGTTCACGCCGCAGCAGGCCGCCGCATGGGAGGCGCACCACGAGCGCTGGGTGATCCCCGACGAGGCGGTCGACGAGCCGGGCTTCTCGTTCGACAGCTGGTTCGGCCGCGGTCCGGCGGATCGCGACGGCCTGATCGTCGAGATCGGCTCGGGAGTGGGCGAGGCGACGGCGGCGCTGGCGGCGACGCGACCGTCGTACGACGTGCTCGCCTTCGAGGTGTGGCGGCCCGGGATGGCGGCCACCCTCGCCCGGCTGCACGAAGTGGGCGCCGACAACGTGCGGATGTGCGGGGTCGACGCGGTGTGGTCGCTCGAGCACCTGCTCGCGCCGGCGGCCGTCGCCGAACTGTGGACGTTCTTCCCCGACCCGTGGCACAAGACGCGGCACCACAAGCGCCGCCTGGTCACGCCCGACTTCGCCGCTCTGGCCGCCAGCCGGCTCCGCCCCGGCGGCCTCTGGCGGCTGGCCACCGACTGGGACGACTACGCCCAGCAGATGCGCCACGTCCTCGATGCCACATCCGGGCTCGAGGGCGGCGTCGTCGGGCGTTGGGACGAGCGTCCGGTCACGAAGTTCGAACGCAAGGGCGTCGCCGCCGGGCGGACGATCACGGATCTGGCGTATCGCCGGACGTGAGGATCTCGATCTCCTCGTCGACGTAGGGATCCTCCTCGCCGACCGACTCCAGCTCGGCCTTGAGCCGGCGCTGGATCTCCAACGCCGAGTCCGTGCTCCCGAGGTTGCGGAGCGCCCACGCCACCATCCACCACGCGATCCGGAGCTCGGACGGCTTGCCGGTCGCCTGGCGCGCCTCGACGGCGTCCTCGAACGCGGCGAGCGCGGCGCCCCAGTCGCCGATGTCGGCGTGCCTCATGCCGATGTTGTTGAGGAGCGAGGCGGCCCACCGCTGGGCCCGCGGGTCCTCGGCCGCCGTCGCGTGCGCGAGCGCCGCGTGGTTGGCGGCGAGCTGCTCCTCCGGGGGCACGACGAGCGCGACCATGTGCAGCGCGTCGACGTGGAGCTCCTCGAGCCCCGCTCGCTCGGCCGTCGCTGCCGCCTCCTCGAAGAACGGGCGGGCGTGGTCAGGATCTCCCGACGAGCGGTAGAGGCGCCCCTGCTCGAGCAGCAGTCGCACGGCGACCTCCGGCGAGCCGTCGGGGGAGAGGTCGTCGATCACGGCGTGGGCGTCGTCGTACCGCTCCTGCAGACCGAGCGCCCGCGCGACCTGGGTCGGCCAGATCCCGCGCTGCTCGCCCTCGGCTGCCGAAGCGGAGTCCCGGAAGCGCTGCTCGGAGCCGCCGGGGTCGTCGAAGTCCCACAGTTCGCTCGGGTGCATGGGCCCAGTTTGTCCGGCCGGGCCGGCGCACGGAGGTTGAGGACATGCGACGTTCACGCCCCCGTTAGGGCGTGTCGCAGTGTGCGGCCGCTCGGGCGGCGTACTTTCACAACCACTGGCGGGTGGGGAAGCCCGCCATATCGGGAGGCCCGTTCGTGACCAACGACTGCATCACCCGCCGCGGGTGCCAGGGAGATCCCTGCCGCGCGCACCGGGTGAGTGGACGCCGGCACTCCGGCGTTCGGGCCCGTGCGACTGCTGCAGCTGCGTCCCGGTCCGTCTGCGAGGAATAGGACCGAGCGGGAGTGCGCGCGCGGTCTGGTGAGGTGCGAAGTGCCATCATCGAAGTCCAGCGCCGCCGTCGGCCCTGACGCCACGCGAACCACCCCGACGCCTGCCGTGCCCGGTCGGCGGACCTACGTGCTCGACACCAGCGTGCTGCTCGCCGACCCCGGCGCGCTCCGCAGGTTCGCCGAGCACGAAGTGGTGCTGCCGGTCGTCGTCATCTCCGAGCTCGAGGGCAAGCGGCACCACCCCGAGCTGGGGTACTTCGCCCGCAGCGCTCTGCGGATGCTCGACGAGATGCGGATCAGCCATGGCCGCCTCGACACGCCCGTCCCCGTGGGCGACGAGGGTGGCAACGTCCGGGTCGAGCTCAACCACACCGACGTGGCGTCGCTCCCGTCCGGCTTCCGGCTGGGCGACAACGACACCCGGATCCTGGCGGTCGCCCGCAACCTCGCCGACGAGGGCCACGACGTCACCCTCGTCTCGAAGGACCTGCCGCTGCGGATCAAGGCGTCCGCGGTCGGGCTCGTCGCCGAGGAGTACCGCGGCGAGGCGATCAACGACTCCGACACCGGCTACTCCGGTTTGGCGGAGCTCGAGGTGGCGGCCGAGGAGCTCGACGAGCTCTACGACGACGGCACCCTTGAGCTCGAAGCGGCACGGGACCTGCCCTGCCACCAGGGCCTGGTGCTGCTGTCCGACCGCGGTACGGCGCTCGGCCGGGTCGGTCCCGACAAGCAGATCCACCTGGTGCGGGGTGACCGGGAGGCCTTCGGCATCCACGGCCGGTCCGCGGAGCAGCGGATCGCGCTGGAGATGCTGCTCGACCCCGAGGTCGGCATCGTCTCCCTCGGCGGTCGGGCCGGCACCGGCAAGTCCGCGCTCGCCCTGTGTGCCGGCCTCGAGGCGGTGATGGAGCGTCGCCAGCACAAGAAGGTGGTGGTGTTCCGCCCGCTGTTCGCGGTGGGCGGCCAGGAGCTCGGCTACCTCCCCGGGTCGGAGTCGGAGAAGATGTCGCCGTGGGCACAGGCCGTGTTCGACACGCTCGGTGCCCTCACCTCCAGCGACGTGATCGAGGAGGTCCTCGACCGCGGGATGCTCGAGGTGCTCCCGCTGACCCACATCCGCGGCCGGTCTCTGCACGACTCGTTCGTCATCGTCGACGAGGCCCAGTCGCTCGAGCGCAACGTGCTCCTGACCGTGCTCTCGCGGATCGGCGCCAACTCCAAGGTCGTGCTCACCCACGACGTCGCGCAGCGCGACAACCTCCGGGTCGGTCGGCACGACGGCGTGGTGGCGGTGGTCGACAAGCTCAAGGGGCACCCGCTCTTCGCCCACGTCACCCTGACCCGGTCCGAGCGCTCGCCGATCGCGGCCCTGGTCACCGAGATGCTGGAGAACGTCGTCGTCTGAGTCGGTGGTTGCCGCGGACGTCATACGTCTCGCGCCTCTGAAGGTGCCGGGCGTATGACGTCCCGCGGTCGTCGGCGTGGCAGATCACGCCGCCCGGCGACGTCCACGCGCGAGTGCGTCTGCGATCTGCTGGAAGAACTCGTCGGGTTGGAGACGTAGGCCGAGGAGCGGCAGTCGGAGGACGACATCGCTCTCGAGTACGAGCGCGTTCTGCCGGAGTGCGTCGCCGACGATGTTCTCGGCCCACGCGTGGTGGATGCCGTCGATCTCGACGACGACGCCGAGGTCCGGCCAGTAGAGGTCGAGGTAGTAGCGACCACGACGGTCCTTGCGGAGCACCTGCCGCGTCGGGGGTGGTAGCCCGCGTCGGGCCAGCTCGCGGCCCACGTCGATCTCGCCGAGGGACCGGGCACCGTCCAGGAGGTCGTTGACGACGGCGTGCAGGAGCAGCCGTCGCTTGTCGTGGAGGCGCCATCGTCGGGCACGAAGGTGGCTGGTGATCTCCCACCTGGCAACTCCGGCAGCGATCAGCTGCGCCCGTGCCATCACGCCGCCCTGCTCCGCGGCGCGCGCGAAGACAGACGTCCAGCGCGGGTCGGCGAACAGTCGCGACGGTCCGGTCGTGGGCACCGGGAGAGTCTGCGCGCCGCCCGCGCCGTACCGCTCGCCGACCGCGATGCCCTGTGGACGACTGCCCGCCCGTCCGTCGGCTGTGGACGCCGATGGGCTCCTGCGGACGTCATACGACTGGCGCCGCCGGAGGTGCCGGGCGCATGACGTCCGCAGCCGGCGCAGCGACTGGTGAAGCTGATGTGACAGGAGTGACCAATGAGTCCGCGCCCGCCGACGGCCTCGGGCGGTTCGGTTTGCGACCGCGAGTGAAGTCAGGCAGGGTGTCGGGGGTTGCCATCGGTCAGGTCTATTGACCTGATCTCTCTCGGGGGCAACTCTTCTTGTCGTCAACCACGGATTGCGCCTCTTGTCGAACCACGCGAAGCCTGCCCCCAAGCACCGCGGCAACCCCCGACACGCTCACCTGAAGGAAGCACCCAAGCGGGCCGCCCGCAACACCGTGATCCTCTCCGGAGTGGCGCTCGCCGTCACCGGCATCACCATCGGCGGCGGAATGCTCGGCAAGGGTGGAGCGCAGGTGCCGGGTGCCACAGCGGACATCGACAGCGCCGTGGGCGACCTGAAGGCGGACGTCGACGCGGCGGACACCGGCGCGCGGCTCCCGGTCGTCTCCCGCAACGACCGCCGCGGATCTGCCGACCCGGCCAAGCAGGCCGCGATGTCGCCGACCGAGGCCGCCGCGGTCACCGAGTCCGAGCAGCTCTCCGACTCCGATCCGCGCGACATCGCCCGGGCGCTGATGGGCGACTTCGGCTTCAGCCAGGACCAGTTCGGCTGCCTCGACTCGCTGTGGACCCGTGAGTCCAACTGGAACGTCTACGCCGACAACCCGACGTCGTCGGCCTACGGCATCCCGCAGTCCCTGCCCGGCGAGAAGATGGCATCCGCCGGCAGCGACTGGGCGACCAACCCGGTCACCCAGATCACGTGGGGTCTCGGCTACATCCGCGACCGCTACGGCAGCCCCTGCTCCGCCTGGGGCCACTCCGAGTCCGTCGGCTGGTACTGAGTTGGATGGTGCGAGCGCGTCGTCGCTTCGCTCCGCCGCGCTGCCGCACCGCAGTTGACGCGGTCACGGGCTGAGGATGCTGGGCGGCTTCCGGTCGGCACGCGGAAAGTGCCGCGCTCGACGCTCCGGTCGCTCGTTCCTCGCTCTCTCCGCGTCCTCGCGCGCCGTTTCCGCGTTGGCCTTTGCGGTGGTCGCCAGGTGCCGGCGCATCGTCGCTTCGCTCCGCCGCGCTGCCGCACCGCAGCTGACGCCAGTGCGCCGCCTGACGCTGGTTGCGCGACGGGTGGGGCATGATGCTGTGCATCGCGGGTGGGCAACGGGGCACATCCACGCTCTAAGGAGTTTCGATGGACGTCATCTGGTTTGTCATCGTCACCCTCGTCGGCGGAGCGATCATCGGGATCCTCGGCAAGATGGTCGCGCCCGGCGATCGCGACAAGATCCCGTTCTGGCTCACGGTCGTCTGCGGCATTGTCGGCATGCTCGTCGGCAGCTATCTCTACTGGGCCCTCTTCGGCAGCAACAACCCTCGATTCGACGGTCACAAGGCGGAGCCGGACAACGCCACCAACGGCATCGACTGGATGCGTCACCTGTGGCAGGTCGTCGTCGCCGCGGTCGCGGTGATGCTGGCGGCGGCTGTCACCGGCCGTGGCAAGTCCTCCCGCCTTTCGTGACCGAAGTCTCCGACTTCCGCGCCGACCGCGTCGGCTCGGCGCTGGCGGGCACCAATCCCACCGTGCTCCGCCGGCTCCGAGCCGGGTTCGCGGTCATCGGCGACGTGCAGCACCTGCCGGGCTACTGCGTGCTCATCACCGACACTCCCGGGACCGACCAGCTGACCGACCTGCCGCCGGCCCGACAGCTGGTCTTCCTCGAGGACATGGCGATCCTCGGCCGGGCGGTGGCCGAGGTGTGCGCGCGTCGCGATCCGCGGTTCCGGCGGATCAACCTCGAGATCCAGGGCAACACCGACGCCTTCCTCCACGCGCACGTCACGCCCCGCTACGAGTGGGAGCCGCCGGAGATCGTGGGCTGGCCGCAGGCGCTCCACCACTGGACCAGGCTGATGACCGATCCCGCTGCTCAACCGCTCGGCCCGGAGCACGACGAGCTCCGGCAGGAGCTCGGCGCGGAGATCGACCGGCAGCTGGAGGGCGCCCTGCTGGCCTGAGCCGTCAGGGGTGGGTCATGTCGTCGACGTCGAGAGCGGCGTCGAGCTGTTCGAGCGTGAGCTCGCCGCGGTCGACGTACCCCAGCGCCAGCACCGTCTCCCGGATGGTCGCGCCGTCGGCGAGGGCCTGCTTGGCAATCTTGGCGGCAGCTTCGTAGCCGACGTAGCGGTTGAGCGGGGTCACTACCGACGGCGAGGACTCGGCGTAGCGGCGCATCCGCTCGGTGTCGGCGGTCAGGCCGTCGATGCAGCGGGCCGCGAGGGTGCGCGACGACGTCGACAGCAACCGGATCGACTCCAGCACGTTGCGCGCGATCACCGGCATCGCGACGTTGAGCTCGAAGCTGCCGCTGGCGCCGGCGACGGTCACGGCCGCGTCGTTGCCGATCACCTGCATGCACACCATCAGCGTGGCCTCGGGCAGCACCGGGTTGACCTTGCCCGGCATGATCGACGACCCCGGCTGCAGGTCGGGCAGGTGGATCTCGGCGAGCCCTGTGGTGGGCCCCGACCCCATCCAGCGCAGGTCGTTGCAGATCTTCGTCAGGCCGACCGCGATCGTGCGCAGCACCCCGCTGAGCTCGACGAGGGCGTCGCGGGTGCCCTGGGCCTCGAAGTGGTTGCGGGCCTCGGTGAACGGCTGCCCGGTGGCATCCGCGAGCGCCTCGATCGCCGCGGCGGCGAAACCGGCGGGCGTGTTGATGCCGGTGCCGACGGCGGTGCCGCCAAGGGGCAGCTCCCGCACCCGGGGGAGTACGGCGTCGAGCCGCTCGACGCCGTACCGGATCGTCGCGGCGTAGCCGCCGAACTCCTGGCCCAGCATGACCGGGGTGGCATCCATCAGGTGGGTGCGCCCCGACTTCACGGCGGTGGCGAACTCGATCGCCTTCGCCTCGAGCGACGTGGCGAGCACGGCGAGGGCGGGTTGCAGGTCGCTCGCGACCGCGACCGCGGCCGCGACGTGGATGGCGGTGGGGAAGGTGTCGTTGCTCGACTGGCTGGCGTTGACGTGGTCGTTGGGGTGGACGTCCACGCCGCTCGCGGTGCACAGGGAGGCGATCACCTCGTTGGCGTTCATGTTCGAGCTGGTGCCCGACCCGGTCTGGAAGACGTCGATCGGGAACTGGTCGTCGTGGCGCCCGTCCGCGACCTCGCGCGCGGCGGCGACGATCGCGTCTGCCGTCTCGGAGGGCAGCACGTCGAGCCGGCCGTTCGCGAGCGCGGCGGCGGCCTTGACCTCGCCGAGCGCGTGGATCAGGGCGGGCTCGATCGGAGTGCCGCTGATCGGGAAGTTCTCGACCGCTCGCTGGGTCTGCGCCTTCCACAACGCCGACGCGGGCACGCGGACCTCGCCCATGGAGTCGTGCTCGACGCGGAAGTCTGCTGGGCCGGTGCCGGTATCGCTCACCCCTCGAAACTACCCGGATCCGCTTGACATATTGGTAACTAATAAGTTACCAATAGTGCATGGATGCGTTCGCCGCCCTGGCCGACCCGATCCGGCGAGCCCTCCTGGTGCGCCTCGCCGCGGGCCCGACCCGGGTGGTTGACCTGGCCGCCGACCACCAGGTCAGCCGGCCGGCGATCAGCAAGCACCTGCGGCTGCTGACCGAGGCCGGCCTGGTCGACGTCGAGGACCGCGGCCGCGAGCGGCACTACCGGCTGGATCGGTCGGGCCTCCGTCCGGTGCACCACCTGCTGGAGGCGTTGGCCACGTCGCCGCCGTTCTCTGAGCACGACTTCGACGGGCTCGACCTGGAGGTACGGCGCACCGGCCGCGACCGCCGATCCCGCCACCGCCAACAGGAGGAGACAGCATGAGTACCACGACCGCGACCGGCCGCAACGAGCAGCGACACGGCATGCCCTACCTCGTGATGACCCGCCAGTTCCGGGCGCCGATCGACGACGTCTGGGCCGCCGTGACGGAGTCCGACCGGCTCGCCCGCTGGATCGGCACCTGGAGCGGCGACCCGGCCGAGGGCGAGGTGACGTTCCAGATGCGCTACGAGGGCGACGACGTCCCGTCCGAGAGGTTCGTCATCGACGAGTGCGAGGCGCCGCACCGCCTGGCGATCACCACCGAGGCGCCGTACGAGGCGGAGCAGGTCACCTGGCACCTCGAGCTCGACCTCGCCGAGGCCGACGGCGTCACCACGCTGACCTTCGCCCAGTCCGTGCCCGACCCTGCGATGGCCGAGAGCGTTGGTCCCGGCTGGGACTACTACTTCGACCGGATGGTGGTTGCCGAGACCGGCGGCGACGTCACTGCGGTGGTCTTCGACGACTACTACCCGGCGCTGTCCGAGCACTACAAGGCTGAGTTCGGTTCCTGACGACGGCGCCGGTCAAGGTGCTTCCGGGCAGGGGACGTCGTCCACGCCGAAGAGGATCAGCTTGTCTTCGTCGATCTGAACCTCGCCGTACTCGCCCCACCCTGCGGTCTCCTCGTCCTGCCAGGTGACGTAGATCTGGCGGTTGCCCTGGTCCTGGACAGCGGCGTCGTAGGAGGTCTCGGCGAGGAACGGGCAGGTGGCCGCCTCCCGATCGACCTCGACGAACTCGCCGTCCTGCTCGGCCAGCAGCACGACCGACGTGTCCGTCCCGTCGGTCACGAGCTGGACCTGGACTGTCTTCCCGGCTTCCGACATCTCGACCTCGGCGAGGACCTCCTCGTCCGACGGCCCGTTGCTCGAGGAGTCTTCCGCGGTTTCGTTCGGGGAATCGTCGCGGAGAAGGAGGAGGATCACGAGAGCGGTCACGACCACGACGGCGAGGACGACGGCCGCGCCGATCAGCAGCGGGTTCCTCCCGCGACCAGCAGGTCGGTGCGGCTCATCCGGCGGGCCGCCCGGCGGCGCCTCGCTGACGACGCGGGTGGCGTCCGGGGCCGGGCCGGACGGCTCCGGCGGCGTCCCGGCGATCGGACGGGTCGGCCCGGTGTCGACGCTAGCGGGTGTCGCCGGTGCGTCGGGTGCGCCGGTCGGTCGGGCGGCGGTGCCGATGCTGTCGGGTCCGGGAGTCGGCCGGGTGAGGACCTTGTCGACCGGGACCGCTCCGATCGCGTGGGCGAGGACGGACAGGGCCCAGCGGGCGCCGCTGGTCTCGGTGGTGCCGCGGTCGCGGGCCAGCAGGTCTCCCTGCACCGCGATCGTCATGTCCGGATCCGCGCCAAGCGCGAGCTGCTCCTTGAGCCGCTGCAGCGCTCCGGTCGCGATCGCCCCGACCAGCAGGCTCACCTCACCGGTGGACGCCGAGCCTTCCGGGATGAAGTCGTCGAAAGCGGCGCGGAACGCGACCGGGTCGTCGAACACCTGGGGTCCGACCTCGGCCCGGAGCTCGGCCAGCTCGTCGTGCAGTGCCACGCCGAACAGCATGGCATCACGGGGTCAGCGACGTGCGGCGTACACGAAGTACTGACCGACCCGGCCGTGCCCGGGCACGTCGTACGACTGCTCCTCGGCGTTGCCGAAGACCTCCCGCAGTGCGTGCTCGAGCTCGGACGCGCGGGCCGCGGACCAGATGACGAGCGAGCCGCCGGGCGCCAACGCCGCCTGCGCGGTCACGAGTGCTGGCTCGGCGTAGAGCGCGGCGTTGGTGTCGTGGACGAGGTAGTCGGGCCCGTTGTCGACGTCGAGCAGCACCACGTCGTACGCCGTCGCGGCCGCACGCAGCACGTCCGCGACATCCCCGATCTGCACGTCCACGCGGGAGTCGGCCAGGAGCGCCGGCCCGTGCGGAACGGTCCCGTCGCGCAGCCAGCCGACCAGGTCCGGCTCGATCTCGGCCACCGTGCAGCGGACCACGCGCGGGTCGGCGAGCACCGCGCCGAGCGTGAACCCCAGCCCGAGGCCGCCGACCAGCACTCGCAACGAGTCGCAGTCGGCAAGCTCGAGGGCGTGGTCGGCGAGCGCCCGCTCCGAGGTGTGCTCGAGCGTGTCCATCACGAACACGCCGTTGGCGCGCAGCTCGAGGTGGCCGTCGTCGCGGCGCCGGAGCACCAGCTCGCCGCGCGGCGAGGACGCGCGCGCGACGGTCTCCATGCGGAGCTGGTCAGTCGAAGATCTCGCTGAGCCAGCTCTCCTTCTTCTTCTTCTTTCCGTAGTAGCCCTGCTGGGGCGCGTAGTGCTGCTGCTGGCGGCGGCGGTCGTCGTCGTCGTAGCGGTCGTACTGCTGCGCCGGCGGGGGCTGCGGCGCCTGCGGCGCGGGCGCGGGCGCGCCCGGCCCCGGCATCGACGCGGCCCGGTCGATGATCTTGTCGAGCTCGCCCCGGTCGAGCCACACGCCGCGGCACTCCGGGCAGTAGTCGATCTCGATCCCACTCCGCTCGCTCATCACCAGCGTGGTCTCGTCGTTCGGGCAGCGCATCGGTTCTCCTCGTTTGGTCGGTGCTACTCCCGGTCCAACGTAGTCGGTGGGGCGACGGTTCCCGAGGCGTCCGTGCTGCAGACTCTTCCCATGGAGGATGGTCACCGTGGCGAGCTGGAGGCGTCGGGTGCTGCGGATGGTGGTCGTGGTCGTGCTCGCGCTGGGGCTGGTGGTCGGATTGTTGTGGTGGCAGCAGCGGCAGCTCATCTACTTCCCTGACCGGTCGGCGGTGCCGCCGGCCGAGACGGTGATCGACGGAGCGCGGGACGTCACCGTGCGGACCGAGGACGGGCTCGAGCTGGGCGCCTGGTTCGTCCCACCCCTTCCCGGGGTGCCGGACCGCGGGATGGCGGTCCTCGTCGCTCCCGGGAACGGTGGCAACAGGGCCGGCCGCGCGGACTTCGCCGAGGAGCTGCAGCGGCTCGGCCTCGCCGTGCTCCTCATGGACTACCGGGGGTACGGCGGCAATCCCGGCAGCCCGAGCGAGGACGGCCTGGCCGCCGACGCGCTGGCCGCCGCAGAAGCGTTGGAGGAGCTGGGCTACCCGGCGGCGCGCACGATCTACTTCGGTGAGTCCCTGGGCGGCGGCGTCGTGGCGGCGCTGCAGGAGCAGCGGCCCCCGGCCGGCCTCGTGCTGCGGTCGCCGTTCACCGAGCTCGCGGACGTCGGCGCCGAGCACTATCCGTGGCTGCCGGTCCGGCTCCTGCTCCGCGACCGCTTCCCCGTGCTCGATCACCTCGCCGACAGCGAGGTGCCGGTGACGGTCGTGTACGGCGACCGCGACTCGGTCGTTCCGACGAAGCTCAGCGAGCGCGTCGCCGACGAGGCGCCGGCGCTCTTCGAGCGCGTCGTCATCGCCAGTGCCGACCACAACGACCCGGTGATGTTCGGGCCGCAGGTCGCCGAGGCGGTCGCGCGGCTGGCGGACGAGGTGCGTTGATCCGCTAGAAGCCCGCTGAACAATCCGCCCTGCTGCGCGACACCCCGCGGGCGCTCCGCGGCGTTGCGGCCGCTCGGAGATGGGCCGACAGCGCCGTCGCGACCGCGCCTTGCGGAGCACCCCGCGGATGCGCCGCTCGCGACGGCCGGATTGTTCAGCGCACTTCTAGCGCGTCGCGTCCAGGACCGGCTTCAGATCGACGATCGGCGTGCCGTCGACGGCCTCGAGGTCGGCGACGTGCACCCGACACCCGTCGATCTGGAGCACCCGGACCCGGTGCAGCCCGATGGGGTTGGGCCGGTCCGACGACCGGGTGCTGAACACACCGGTGAGCGGCGTCCGCGGATCGTCGCGGGGATGCACGGCCAGGACGGACCGGTCGGCGAGGTGCAGCCAGGTCAGGACGAAGACGTCATCACCGACCGCCAGATCAGCGATGCCGTCGGCCACCGCGGGATCGAGGACGAGCCACGCCTCGGGGCCGCCCTCCACGCCCTGCTTCGGTGCGGTCGCGGGATCGACCAAGGGCGACTCGACGACTCCGATGGGACGTATCTCGTAGGTCATGGCGGCTCCATGGATCGACGTCGTGAGGTCTGATCGCCGAGGGTCACGGTAGCCGGACTCAGGCGGCCAGCCAGGAGGCGTAGAAGATCCCGAGCCCGGTCGCTACGCAGATCCCCCCGAGGATCCAGAAGCGGATCACGACGGTGACCTCGTCCCATCCCAGGTGCTCGAAGTGATGGTGGATGGGAGCGATCCGGAAGATGCGACGCCCGGTGCCCGTGAGTCGCCTCGTCAGCTTGAAGTAGGTCATCTGCAGAAGCACCGACGCCGTCTCGAGGACGAACAGTCCCGCGATGACGGCCATCAGGAGCTCGGTGCGGGACATGATCGCCAGCCCGGCCAGGGCGCCACCGATGGCGAGGGAGCCGACATCGCCCATGATGATCCGTGCGGGCTTGGCGTTCCACCACAGGAAGCCGATGCAGGCCGAGCTGATGGCGGCCGCGAAGACGGCGAGGTCGAGCGGGTCCCGCACCTGGTAGCACTGTGACTCCACGACGGTGGCCCGCGCGGAGCCGCACAGCTGGTTGTTCTGCCAGACGTTCACGATGGTGTAAGCACCGAAGATCAACGTCGAGGCGCCGGCGAGCAGCCCGTCGGCGCCATCAGCGAGGTTGGCGCCGTTGGAGGTCGCGGTGACGATGAACCAGATCACCAGCAGGACCACGACCAGGGGCAGCTTGATCCCCCAGTCATGAGTGGTGGAGATGTACTGCGACGCCGGCCTGACACCTCGCTCGTCGGCGAAGAAGAGCGTGGCCAGGACGCCGAAGGTGAGCGCGACCAACGTCTGGCCGGCGATCTTCGCCCGACTGCTCAGGCCCTGGTTGTTCTGGGTGTAGACCTTGATGAAGTCGTCGAGGAACCCCACCAGCCCGCAGCCGACGAACAGCAACATCAGGAGCCACGCGCTGGCACTCGGCCATCCGCCGGTCAGCATCGTCGCGGCCAGGTACGCCGCGATGGCGCTCACCAGGATGACGAGACCGCCCATGGTCGGCGTACCGCGCTTGACGTGATGGGTCGTCGGACCGTCGTCCCTGATCGGCTGGCCGAAGCCGCGCCGGGTGAACCACCCGATGGCGACCCGGGTCCCCAGCAGCGAGCAGATCGCCGCCAGCCCGCCGCTCAGGAGTATTGCCCGCATGAGATCCGGCCCCTCTCCGCCCGTTCGAATGGTCGATCCCTTCGAGGCGAGAGGGGACTCGTTCGGCGCCCATTGTGGGGTAGGCGGGTCGGCAGATGCGCACCGGCTCGCGGGCACGTCCCGGCTCGACCCGGAGACGGGCGAGAGGCGGCTGGTGGCTCATTGCCTCGAGTCCACCTGCTGCTTAGGCTGATGGATCACCTCGGAACGCCCGGTCGGGAGGATTCAGATGTCGATGGATCGCAGGACCCTGGTCAAGTCAGCTGCCGCACTTTCCGCGGCCGGACCCTTCGGCGGCCTGGTGGCCCAGCAGACCGCGCAGGCCGCCTACGTCGCCCCGCAGCCCACCAAGCTGGTGCCGGTCAAGGACAAGCGTGACGGGCAGGTGCGACTCCACCTCCCGCGAGGTTTCAGGTACCGCTCCTTCCACGACACCGAGTCACCCGTCGTCCTGCACGACGGCACCACCCTGCCCGGTCGTCACGACGGGATGGGCGCGTTCGCGGGGCCCGACGACACCGTGATCCTCGTCCGCAACCACGAGGTCAACGGCCCCGGGCCCGCGTTCGGCCCCGGCGCGCCGTACGACTCCATGGCACGCGGCGGCACCACGACGATCCAGGTCACCAAGCGCGGTCAGGTGGTGCGGAGCTTCACCAGCCTCAACGGCACGATGATGAACTGCTCCGGCGGGCAGATGCCCTGGGGCGCCTGGGTCACCTGCGAGGAGACCGTCAACGGCCCCGACGTCGGGCCCGACTTCACCGGGGCGCCCAACGTGTCGCTCACCAAGCCGCACGGCTACGTCTTCGAGGTGCCGGCCAGCCACCAGCAGAGCGCGGGGCAGTCGACCCGGGAGCCGCTCCGTAGCGCCGGCCGGTTCGCGCACGAGGCGGTGTCGTTCGACCCCGAGCGGGGCCACCTCTACCTCACCGAGGACAACTTCGCGTTCGCGTCGGGGTTGTACCGCTACAAGCCGCCGTCCAACCCGATGAAGGTCGGCCGGCTCGAGGACGGTGGCCGGCTGCAGATGCTCAAGGTCCGCGGCATCCGCAACGCGCACCTCGAAGCCGCCCAGCCGGATGGCACGGTCTACGACGTCAGCTGGGTCGACATCGACGACCCGGACCCGTCCTTCCCCTACACCCCCGGCCAGCCGGCGCCCACGTCGAACGACACCGCCCTCACCCACGTGAGCAGCCAGGGCTGGGCCAAGGGCGCGGCCTACTTCTCCCGCCTCGAGGGCCAGGTCTACGCCGACGGCGTCGTCTACTTCACCTCGACCCAGGGCGGGGGGCCGCCCGAGGCCGGGAACCACGACCCCGCCGGCTACGGGAACGGCTATGGGCAGGTGTGGGCCTACCACACCCGATCCCAGAAGCTGTGGCTCGCGTTCCAGTCCTCGGGCCCGCTGGAGCTGGATCTGCCCGACAACATCACTACGTCTGCCCGCGGGACGCTGGTGGTCTGCGAGGACAGCACCAACGACAACTACATCCGCGGCCTTTCGCAGCGTGGGCGGCTCTGGGACATCGCGCTCAACCGGTTGCGCAGCTCTGGTGGCGCGGACCGCAGCGGGGACGAGTTCGCGGGGTCGACGTTCAGTCCCGACGGGCACACGCTGTTCGTGAACATCCAGGCCAGCGCCGGCATGTCGTTCGCGATCTGGGGGCCCTGGAACGAGATCGACGTCTAGATTCATGGGTGTAGCGAGGCGCCCTTGATGATCTTGTCGACCGCGTTCCGCGGGCCGTGCACGGCGACCCCGACGAGGTCCAGGTCGGCGCCGGGGACCGCCCTCACCACAGCGCGGTTGGCCTCGTCGTGCCCCGTGCGGAACATGTCGGAGGTGTAGACGGCGAGCGGCGCCGAGCGCCGTACGGCGCGCTCCCTCGCTGCAACCAGGTCCTCCTTCGAGCCCTCGAAGACCAGGACGGGCATCCCGAGCAGCGGCAGGTAGGGCGTGCCGTCGGCGTCGGCGTAGGGCTGGCCCACGAGCTGCGGGTGCGCGGCGGCGATACCGCTGGCGAGGAAGGCCGTCACGTTGAGCCGCTGCCACACAGCGAGGTCGCTGCGGACCACGACGGCGACCTTGGTGTCGAACGGCGGAGTCAGGATGTCGGTCACGGTGCCACTGTCAGCGCTGGGTGCCCCGACGGTCTTGTACGTTTCTGACATGGCAGCACCGCCCGCCCGGGTCCGTGCCTGGCGGCCCGATGTCCCGGGCGTCGCCGAGGTGTTGCACGCGCACTTCCCGGACCACGCCTACCCGATGCACACCCACGACACCTGGACGGTGCTCATCGTCGACGTCGGCACGGTGCGCTACGACCTCGAGCGGCAGGAGCACTCGACCGCGCGGTCGCGGGTGACCTTGCTGCCGCCGTACGTCGCCCACGACGGGCGCTCGACCAACGCCGGCGGGTTCCGCAAGCGGGTGCTCTACCTCGAGCCGGACGCGGTCGACGTCGACCGGCTCGGCCGGGCGGTCGACCGCCCCGAGTGGTCGGACCCGCCGTTGCGCGCAGCGGTCGACCGGGTGCATCGGTCGCTGGCGCACCGGGGCGAGGAGCTCGAGGCTGAGGTCGGACTGGCGCTGGTCACCGAGCGGCTCCGCCGCCACCTCGCCGGGGTGGACGTCGCGCCGGGGGACCGCCGGGACTCCACGCTCGCGCGGCACCTGCGCGAGCTGCTCGACGCCCACGTCGTCGACGGGATCACGCTGGAGGAGGCCGCGGCCGTGCTGGCGGCGGAGCCTGCCGTCCTGGTCCGGGCGTTCCGCCGCGAGACCGGCATCCCGCCGCACCGCTACCTCACCGGTCGGCGCATCGACCTCGCCCGGCGCCGCCTGCTGAACGGCGAGCGGGCCGCCGACGTCGCGGTCTCGGTCGGCTTCTACGACCAGGCGCACCTGACCCGCCACTTCCGCCGACTGCTCGGTGTGACGCCGGGTGCGTACGCCGCCTCGGCCTGACCGCTACTCCGCCGAGCGCACCCGGATGCCACTGATCGGCACGGTGACCGCGCCGGACGGGTCGGTGAAGAAGTCGTTGCCCTTGTCGTCGACGACGATGAAGGCGGGGAAGTCCTCGACCTCGATCTTCCAGACCGCTTCCATGCCGAGCTCGGGATACTCCAAGACCTCGACGGACCTGATGCAGTCCTGGGCCAGTCGGGCGGCGGGGCCGCCGATCGAGCCGAGGTAGAAGCCGCCGTACTCCTTGCACGCCTCGGTGACCTGCTTGCTCCGGTTGCCCTTCGCGAGCATCACCATCGAGCCGCCGGCGGCCTGGAACGACTTCACGTAGGAGTCCATCCGGCCGGCGGTGGTCGGACCGAAGGAGCCGGACGCGAAGCCCTCGGGCGTCTTGGCCGGGCCGGCGTAGTAGACCGGGTGGTCCTTGAGGTACTGCGGCATCTCCTCGCCCGCGTCGAGCCGCTCCTGGATCTTGGCGTGCGCGATGTCGCGCGCCACCACCAGCGGCCCGGTCAGCGAGAGTCGGGTCTTCACGGGGTGCTGCGAGAGTGTCGCGAGGATGTCGCTCATCGGCTGGGTGAGGTCGATCTTGACCACCTCGCCGCCCTGGATGAGGTGCTGCTCCTCGGTGTCGGGGAGGTAGTGCACCGGGTCGGTCTCGAGCTGCTCGAGGAAGACACCTTCGGCCGTTATCTTGCCCAGCGCCTGCCGGTCGGCGGAGCACGAGACGGCGATCGCCACCGGGCACGACGCGCCGTGCCGGGGGAGCCGGACGACGCGCACGTCGTGGCAGAAGTACTTGCCGCCGAACTGCGCCCCGATCCCGAAGGACTGGGTCAGCTTGAAGACCTCCTCCTCGAGCTCCAGGTCGCGGAAGCCGTGGGCGCTCATCGAGCCCTCGGTCGGCAGGTTGTCGAGGTAGTGGGCGGACGCGTACTTCGCCGTCTTCAGCGCGAACTCCGCACTGGTGCCTCCGATCACCACCGCCAGGTGGTACGGCGGGCACGCGGCGGTGCCGAGCGAGCGGATCTTCTCGTCGAGGAAGGAGAGCATCCGCTTGGGGTTGAGGATCGCCTTCGTCTCCTGGAACAGGAAGGACTTGTTGGCCGAGCCGCCGCCCTTGGCCATGAACAGGAACTTGTACTCCGGCTTCCCTGACGTCTGGGGCGTCGAGTACAGCTCGATCTGTGCCGGCAGGTTGGTGCCGGTGTTCTTCTCGTCGTACGTCGTCAGCGGTGCGAGCTGGCTGTAGCGGAGGTTGAGCTTCGTGTACGCGTCGTAGACGCCACGGGAGATGGCCTCGGCGTCGTCGGATCCCGTGAGCACGCCCTCGGACTTCTTGCCCATCACGATCGCGGTGCCGGTGTCCTGGCACATCGGCAGCACGCCGCCGGCGGAGATGTTGACGTTCTTCAGCAGGTCGAGGGCGACGAACCGGTCGTTCCCCGACGCCTCGGGGTCGTCGATGATCTTGCGCAGCTGGGCGAGGTGCGCCGGCCGCAGGTAGTGGCTGATGTCGTGCATCGCCTCGGCAGTCAGCCGCCGGATGGCCGCCGGATCGACCCGGAGGAACGTCTGACCTTCCGCCTCGAAGGTCGTGACGCCCTCGGTGGTGACCAGGCGATAAGGAGTCTCGTCCTGGCCGGTCGGGAGGAGGTCGGAGTACCGGAACTCAGCGTCAGCCACGGCTATCGACGATAGCGGGAACGGCGGAACGGCAGGGGGCTGGGTCGCATCGCTGCTCCGAGCCCCCTGCCGGGAGCAACCACATCAGATGATGAAGGTGCCCGCCACTCCGATCTCGATCACAGCGCCGATCGGCAGCCCGGCTCGCTCGGTGTCGAGGGTGATCCGGATCCCGTTGATCAGGTTCTGCCGTGCGCCGTTGGGGTTCTTCTGCTGGAGGTTGATGGCCACCTCGCCGAGCCCGGCGACATCGATGACCGTGTTGCGTCCGACGTCGATGGGGATCTTCTGGCCGGCGATGACGAGGTTGACGAAGGTCATCCGCATCCTGCTGGTCCACTTGCCGCCCTGCACCTTGCCGTAGGCGAGGACTTTCAGAGCTTCCGCCCTGATCAGACCACCGAGGACGTTCAGCCTCGCGATCTCGTTGGTGTTGCGCATCTCCGCGTTGCCGGCGTCGTCCTTCGTCGAGTTCGTCGTCGACGTCACCACACCGGTGGTCAGCAGGCCAGGCACCCTCACGCCCAGGGTCTGGTTCTGGATCGTCCTGCCGTGGCTGGACCCGGAGGGCGCGCTGACGCGGGCGGTCGGGTCACTGATGATCTGGGCGGCTTCACCGACATGGGCCTTGACGCGGGTGCCGTAGGCCTGGCCGAACAGTTTCGCCCCGGTCGCCGGGACCGCCTCGGAGAGGAACTGGTTGACGGGGTTGACCATGACCGTCACGCCGGCGGCGTAGCCCGCGCGCGGCTTGAGGAGGGTGATGCCGATCGCCCAACCATTGGTCGCCACGGCCTCGTCGGACGAAGCGTGCAGGTGGACGTTCAGCGTGATGCTCGCGACACCCGGGATGGTCACCGCATAGTTCTTGGGGATCCTGACCGGCAGGTCCACGCCGACGATCCCGATGCCCAGGAGCTGTGACTGGCCGGCGGAGGACGCGCTTCCGTCGGCGCGGGCCACAGTGGTGATGTTCGTCGTGACGGCGTCCACCTTGATGAGGCCGTTCAGCAGGTTGACGTTGGCAGTGCGCGCGAAGGAGTTCAGCGTCGTGCTCGCGGCACCGACGGTGGCCTTGGTCTCGGTCTCCACGGCGCCGACGCGCAGCAGCCCTTGCACGTTGACCGCAGCGGTGCTGTTGCTCGACGTCACCGAGTCGGGACCGCCGGTGACGGAGGACTCGGCCGTGAGGTCTGAGCTCACCGTGCCGTCGAAGACCTTGGCGTAGGTGCCGCCCGTGCGAGCGGCGTAGCTGTAGGTGACATCCGCCGCCTGTGCGGTCGGCGTCGGCACCGCCACGAAGCTTGCGCCGACGAGCCCGAACGCGACGATGGTCGCAAACTTACGCATGATGCGGGACCCCATTCCCTTGTCGAAATGTGAAGTTGAGCCCCCAGGATCACGCGCCGGAGCAGGCGCACGTTTTGACACAATAGACGATCGGTATCACAAGCGGTTACATCTGGGAGGACTCGCGCTGTACGGCGGATGACAACCTGCACGCGGGCATACTCCGCGGAGCCCGTGCGTTTCGGTCAACGTGCACATGTACGACGCGGTGGTGATCGGTGCCGGCCAGGCAGGCCTCTCGGCGTCCTACCACCTCACCCGGCTCGGGCTCGACCACGTCGTCCTCGATGCCAACGACCGGGCCGGCGGCGCCTGGCAGCACCGCTGGGACTCGCTCTCGATGGACGACGTGCACGGCGTCGCCGACCTGCCGGACTCGCCGGCGCCGGGCCGCGGCCGCGACCGCGCCAACAACGTGATCCCCGGCTGGTTCGACGACTACGAGCGCACCCACGGCCTGCCGGTCGTGCGTCCGGCGCGGGTCGACCGGGTGGAGAGCGCGGGCGACCTGCTGGTGGTCCACGCCGGCCGGCGCACCTGGACGACCCGGACCCTCATCAACGCGACCGGGACCTGGACCCAGCCGTTCGTGCCCCACTACCCGGGTTTCGAGACGTTCCGCGGCGAGCAGCTGCACACGGTCGACTACCCGGGGCCGGAGCACTTCGACGGCAAGCGGGTGCTGGTCGTCGGCGGCGGCGCGTCGGCGGTGCAGTTCATCGGCGAGCTCGCACCGCGCACGGACGTGGTGTGGGTGACCCGCCACGAGCCGGTGTGGCGCTCCGACTGGGACGAGCAGGCGGGACGCGACGCCATCGCCCTCGTCGAGCAGCGCGTCCGCGCCGGCCTACCGCCGGCCAGCGTGGTCAGCGTCACGGGCCTCGGTCTGCGGCCGCAGGAGCAGGAGGCCGCTCGGCTCGGAGCGTACGACGCGCGCCGACCGATGTTCGCGCGGATCGAGCCGAACGGGGTGCGATGGGCAGAGGGCGCGTTCGAGCCGGTCGACGTGATCCTGTGGGCCACCGGGTTCCGGCCGGCGGTCGCGCACCTGGCGCCCCTCCACCTGCGCAGCCGCAACGGCGGCATCGCGCTGCTCTCCGTCGGGAAGGACGTGCAGACCGCGGTCACCGCGGCCAAGGACCCGCGGGTGCAGCTGGTCGGCTACGGGCCGTCGGCCAGCACGATCGGCGGCAATCGGGCCGGCCGGGCGGCCGCGACCGCGGTGCGCGGCTATCTGCGGGAAATGGCCGAGCCCGCAGCAGGCTGACCGCCGTACTCTCTGGCGGTGAGCTATGGGTGGAGAGAGATCGACGGCAGAGCCGTCGAGGTGTGCGACGAGTGCGGGTTCGACCCGCGGGCGGTCGGCGACGAGGAGGCGGCGTTCCGTGACGTGTTCGTCGCGCTCGAGACCCTGCTGGAGCGGGAGGACGCCGATCGCAAGCCGGCGGAGGAGGTCTTCTCTGCGCAGGAGTACGTCGACCACTGCGTCGAGGTGACCGAGGCGATCCTCGGCTACGTGACCGACCGGCTCGGCGGCGAGCGCGCGGTGTGCCCCGATCTGGCGACGGCACGGGCGGCCACCGCCCAGCAGGAGTCGACGCTGACCCCCGAGTCGCGCGCGACCGTGATCGAGGACGTCTACCCCTGGCCGGTCACGGTGCAGTGGGTCCTCTCCCACCTCCTCCACGACCTGGAGCACCACGTGCTCGACATCCGGCGCGGGTACGCCGGATTCGTGCTCGCCGACAGCGAGGGCCCGACCAACCAGCGCTGAGCCGCGGGCCGGGCCGGCGGTCTGCGGCCTCGTCTACTCTCGCGCCGTGGAGTTCGAGTTCCCGGCGACGGTGATCGAGTGGCGCGGTCCGGCGCCGTTCTACTACGCCGACATCCCGGTCGAGGACAGCGACGACGTCAAGGACGCCGCCAAGGGCATGGAGTACTGGGGCCAGGTCCCGGTCGTCGTCCGCATCGGCGACACCGACTTCACCACCGCGCTCTTCCCCAAGGACGGCCGGTACCTGCTGCCGCTGCGCGACGCGGTGCGGCGGGCCGAGGGGATCGAGCTCGGGATGACGGTGGAGGTCGGCATGGACCTCAACCGCGACCGGACCCGGCCCGACGCCCAGCGCCGCAACCTCGGCTAGCTGCGCCGATCCAGCTGTCAGCCCTGCTCCTCGAACAACGTCAGGTGGACCTCGCCGGGCACGTCGAACCTCGCGTTGACGGAGTTCCAGGGCGTCAACGTCGGCGGCGCGACCGGAGTGGCACCGCCGTCGACCGCCGCCGCTGTCGCGGCCGCGCAGTCGTCGACCTCGAGCGCCACCCGGAAGTGCGGTGCGATCCGGCGGCCGACCTCCACCTCGTCGATGTAGCCGACCTGGGCGTCGTTGGCGAGCTCGAGGGTCGCGCGGCCGGCGTCGAGGATGGTGACCTCGGCGCCGCCGGGCCCGGAGTAGGCCTCGGCCGTCGGCATGCCGAGGACGTCGCGGAAGAAGGCGAGCGCCTGGTCGTAGTCGGTGGCGTGGACGACGAGGCGAAGCTGGCGGACGGTCATGACCGTCACCCTACGATCGGCGCATGACCCAGGATCCGTGGCAGATCGACCGCCTCGACCTTGACGGCTACCTCGGCCGTCTCGGCGTCCCGGAGCGATCGCCCGGTCGCGAGGCCCTCGACGAGCTGCACGAGGCGCACGTCCGCACCTTCACGTTCGACAACATCGACGTACTGCTCGAGCAGCACCCCGGCGTCGGGATCGACGTGCTCAACGACAAGTTCGTCGGACGGGGGAGAGGCGGCTACTGCTTCGAGCACGGCACCGTGTTCGCGGCCGCACTCGAACGGCTGGGGTACGACGTGCAGCGTCGGCTCGGGCGCGTCGGTGACCCCGCGGCCGGTCCCGTCCAGGGCCGCACCCACATGACCGTCGAGGTGTGGCTCGACGGGCAGCGTCTGCTCTGCGACCCCGGTTTCGGGATGAGCCTGGTCCGGCCGGTTGCGTTGGAGGACGGCGCGGAGAGCGATCAGCGCGGCTGGCCGTACCGGGTGACCCGCACGCCGGACGGAGGCTGGGGACTGCACCGGCGGCGCGAGCAGGGCTGGGAGCACACGCACACCGTCGACGAGCTGCCCGTGCTTCCGGTCGACGTCGTGATGGGGCACCACTACACGAGCACCTTCCCGACGTCGCACTTCCGCAGCGGGCTGATGATCACCAAGCACGAGGACGGCCAGCACGTCACCGTCACCGCAACCGCACTGACCGTACGGCGACCGGGCTTGCCGACCGAGCACCGCGACTTGGCGCCAGGGGAGCTGAACGACTGGCTGAGCGCGCTCGACGTCCCGCTGACGAGCGACGAGAAGTCCCGGCTGCTCGCGTGGGTCAGCGACCCACGCCGATGACCCAGGTCCTCGAGCTGCGCTGGTGATCGTCGGTCACGACTTGGTCTCAGCACGCCCGCGAGAAGTCAAGGCGTTGGACACGGACGGCCGTGGGTAGTAGGAAGGCTGCACAACTCATCGTGATCTTGGTCACGACACGCAACGCCACCGTCATAGGACGGGGTCCTGCGTGTCGCGAGAGAGGAGTTCAATCTCATGGCACGCCGACGTCGGTCCGCAATCGCTCTCGCGGGCATCACCACCACGATCCTGTTCACCGGATGCCTCGCAGGCGAGGACGACGAAGGCGCCGGTGAGACCGAAGACGGAGACGGCAGCGTCGAGATCATCGGCGCGATCCCCGAAGAGGAGGCCGTCGGCCTGGTGAAGGAGCTGGAAGCCTTCACCGAGGACACCGGCATCGAGGTCAGCTACACCGCCTCCACCGACTTCACCACCGAGATCCGCACCAGGGTCTCGGGTGGCGACCCGCCCGACATCGCCCTCTTCCCGCAGCCGGGACTCGTCACGGACCTCGTCGACACCGGCGACGCGCTGCCGTTGAACGACCTGATCGACACCGATGACCTCGAGGGTCACATCGTCCCGGGGTTCCTCGACTCCGTGACCGTGGACGACGAGGTGTACGCCGTCCCCGTCCGGATGGCGGCCAAGAGCCTGGTCTGGTACCCGGTGCCGGAGTTCGAGGAGGCGGGCTACCAGGTCCCTGAGACCTGGGCGGACCTCGAGGCGCTGCAGGAGCAGATGCGGTCCGACGGGGAGACTCCCTGGTGCCTCGGCGCCGAGTCGGGTGCCGACACCGGCTGGGTCTACACGGACTGGGTCGAGGAGATCATGCTCCGCACCGCCGGGCCCGACGTCTACGACGACTGGACCAGCCACGAGATCCCGTTCGACGACGACGCGGTCGTCGAGGCGGTCGAGCAGTTCGGCGAGATCGTCCACACCGAGGGCAACGTGAGGGGCGGACCCGACGGCTCCCTGAACACGCCGTTCGGTGAGTCCGTCCTCCCGCTGGTGGAAGACCCGCCGGGCTGCTTCATGCACCGCCAGGCGAACTTCATCACGACGTTCATGCCCGAGGACGTGCAGGCCGACCTGCCTGCCAACGTCGGTGTCTTCGTCCTGCCCGGTGACGTCGAGGGCGGCTTCGAGGGGACGCCCGTCCTCGGCGGCGGCGACCTCGCCGCAGCGCTCGTGAACGACAGCGACGTGGTGGAGGTCATGGAGTTCCTGGCGTCCTCCGACTTCGGTGCCGAGTGGGCTGCCGAGGGGGGCTGGCTGTCACCGTCGGTGGAGTTCGACACCTCGAACTACGCCACGGAGATCGACCAGCAGATCGCTGAGCTCGTGTCGCAGGCGGACGTCTTCCGGTTCGACGGGTCCGACCTGATGCCGGCGGCGGTTGGCGCCGGCACGTTCTGGGACGAGATGGTGGCCTTCGTCGGCGGCGAGCAGGATGCCGGCGACGCAGCGACAGCGATCGAGGAGAGTTGGCGGGACTAGTCGAGGAGAGTTGGCGGGAGTAGGAGTCTCCTGATGATCAAGATCCTCAACGCGGCACTGGCGATCGTTGCCGGCGTCGGCGGGATGCTGGCCCTGTTCTGGATCCTGAACTTGCTCGTCGAGCGGTTGCCGGGCCGGTGGGAGGAGCGGATCAAGCCGTACGTCTTCATCGGCCCGGCCATCGCGATCGTCGGACTGTTCCTCGTCTACCCGGCTGTTCAGACGGTGATCTTCAGCTTCGCCGACAAGAACAGCCAGAAGTGGGTGGGCTTCGAGAACTACACGGCCCTGTGGGACGACGAAAACTTCCGTGCGGCGCTCGTGAACAACCTGCTGTGGATCCTTGTGGTCCCTGCGGCCAGCGTCCTGGTCGGTCTGTTGATCGCGGTCCTCGCCGACCGGTTGAGACCCGGCAACGAGAAGATCGCCAAGTCGGTGATCTTCATGCCGATGGCGATCAGCTTCGTGGGAGCGAGCACCATCTGGCGGTTCATCTACGACACCCGGTTCGCCGAGGGTGACGAGCAGATCGGCCTCCTGTCGGCGATCACGACCGGGCTCGGCTTCGACCCGGTGGCCTGGCTCCGCCTCGACTCCTGGAACGTCAACGACTTCCTGCTGATGGTGATCATGATCTGGCTCCAGGCCGGGTTCGCCATGGTCCTCCTCTCGGCGGCGGTCAAGGGCGTCCCGGACGACACGCTCGAGGCGGCCCGCATCGACGGCGCGAACGAGCTGCAGATCTTCTTCCGGGTCGTGGTGCCGCAGATCTGGCCGACCGTGATCGTCGTGTTCACCACGGTGCTGATCCTGGTGATGAAGGTCTTCGACATCGTCTACGTCATGACCGGTGGCAACGCCGACACCGACGTCGTGGCCAACATCTTCGTCGAGGAGATGATCGAGTTCGGCGACGACGGCCGCGCCGCCGCGGTGGTCGTGGTCCTGATGATCGCGGTGATTCCGGTGATGATCTACCAGGTCCGCCGGTTCCGGATGCAGGAGGCTGGACGATGACCCAGGCAGCACCGACCGTCGACGTCGACCCGATGGGTGGAGACGATCAGAAGCCCCCTCCAGCGCAGCGGTTCACCCTCGGCAGCGTGGCAGTCAGAGTCACTGTCCTCCTGCTCTGCCTGCTCTGGCTGATCCCCACGATCGGGCTCCTCGTGTCCTCGTTCCGGAGCGAGGAGGACGTCAAGGAGGACGGCTGGTGGACCGTGTTCGCCTCGCCGCTTGAGTTCTCGCAGTGGACGCTGGACAGCTACGACTCGGTCATCTTCGACCAGGGGATGGGCAGCGCGTTCCTCAACAGCATCGTGGTGACGGTGCCGGCCACGATCATCCCGATCATGATCGCGGCGTTCGCGGCGTACGCCTTCACCTTCATGCGGTTCCCGGGCAGGGACCTGCTGTTCATCCTGGTGGTGGGCCTGCTCGTGGTGCCGCTGCAGGTCGCCTTCGTGCCGTTGCTGCGTCTGTTCAGCCAGTACGAGATCAACGGCACGTTCCTGGCCGTGTGGTTGGCGCACACCGGCTTCGGCATGCCGCTCGCCATCTACATCCTGCGCAACTACATGGCCTCGCTGCCGGTCGAGATCATCGAGTCGGCGGCCGTCGACGGTGCCAGTCATTTCCGGACGTTCTGGTCGCTCGTGGTGCCGATGTCGGTGCCGGCCCTCGCGGCCTACGCGATCTTCCAGTTCCTCTGGGTGTGGAACGACCTGCTCGTCGCGCTCATCTTCCTCGGGGCGGGTGAGAACGAGGTGGTCACCATCACCCTGCGCGACCTGATCGGTGACCTCGGCCAGGAGTGGCACCTGCTGACGGCGGGCGCCTTCATCTCGATGGTGCTGCCGCTGGCCGTGTTCTTCGCGCTGCAGCGGTACTTCGTGCGCGGGCTGACCGCCGGTTCGGTGAAGGGCTAGGAGGGAATTTCTCAATGGCAACGGTGAAGTTCGAGAAGGCACAGCGCTGGTACCCAGGGGCCGACACGCCCGCCGTACCCGGTATCGACCTCGAGATCGAGGACGGCGAGTTCATGGTGCTGGTCGGTCCGTCCGGCTGCGGCAAGTCGACGACGCTGCGGATGCTCGCGGGCCTGGAGGAGGTGAACTCCGGCAGGGTCTTCATCGGGGACCGCGACGTCACCAAGATGCCGCCGAAGGACCGCGACATCGCGATGGTCTTCCAGAACTACGCGCTCTATCCCCACATGACGGTGGCCGACAACATGGCGTTCGCGCTCAAGATGGCGAAGGTCCCTACGGAGGAGCGCAAGACGCGGGTCCGGGAGGCCGCTGGCATCCTCGGGCTCACCGACTACCTCGACCGCAAGCCCAAGGCCCTCTCCGGTGGCCAGCGGCAGCGGGTCGCGATGGGCCGGGCCATCGTCCGGCAGCCACAGGTGTTCCTGATGGACGAGCCGCTGTCCAACCTCGACGCCAAGATGCGGGTGGCGACGCGCACCGACATCGCCAAGCTGCAGGCCGACCTGGGCATCACCACCGTCTACGTCACCCACGACCAGATCGAGGCGATGACGATGGGCGACCGGGTCGCGGTCATGAACTTCGGCGAGCTGCAGCAGGTCGATACCCCGCTGGCGCTCTACGACCGGCCGGCCAACCGGTTCGTGGCCGGGTTCATCGGCTCGCCCGCGATGAACTTCCTGGAAGGGGACATGACCGACGGCGGACTGCGGATCGGCAGCTACAACCTTCCGGTGGCACGGGACATCCTGGAGAAGGCGACGGACGGCGTGGTCGTCGGCGTCCGCCCCGAGCACTTCGAGATCGTGTCGGACACCAACGGCATCCCGATCGAGGTCACCCTCGTCGAGGAGCTCGGCGCCGACGCCTACATCTACGGCACCACCGACGTGCAGGGCACCCCGGGGCATCTGGTCGTGCGTGGTCTCGCGCGCCGCGACGTCGCCAAGGGGTCGACCATCCACGTCGGCGCCGATCCGGAGCGGATCCACGTGTTCGACCAGGCCACGGAGGACCGGCTGAACTGACGGTGCGCGCCGGCCCCCGCGCAGAGGATCAGTCGGCCGTGGCGCGGTCGGCGGTGCGTCGTACCGCCGACGCGATCGTGTCGTAGAGCGGCTTGGGGAAGTCGTGCCCCATTGCGTCGATCAGCAGCAGCTCGCTGCCCGGCACGGCCATCGCGGTGGAGCGGCCGCCCGAGACGTGCACCATCTTGTCCGCCAGCCCGTGGATGACCAGGGTCGGCATCCACAGGCGCCGTAGCTGCGCGGTGCGGTCGCGCTGGGTGAGCACGGCGATCATCTGGCGCATCACCCCGCTGCGGCTGACGCCGCGGTCGAAGGTCTCGTGGCCGCGACGCTCGAGCTCCTCGAGGTCGGGCGGGAAGCCGGGGGAGCCGATCATCTGCCAGACCTTGAGACCGCCGGCGACGTAGGCCTCCCGGTCGGGTCCGCGGCGCGCGACCAGGATCGGCAGCAGGAGCGGGCTCTGCCAACCGACCGTGCGCCGGCCGGTGGTCGACATGATGCTGGTGAGTGAGCGGACGCGATCGGGGTCGGCGATCGCCATCGTCTGCGCGATCATGCCGCCCATCGACGCGCCCACCACGTGCGCGGAGGCGATGTCGAGGTGGTCGAGCAGGCCGAAGGCGTCGTCGGCGAGGTCGGCGATGGAGTACGGCGCGCGGACCCGCCGGCCGACGAAAGCGCGGAACAGCATCGACGGCTTGACCCGGCCGGTGCCGCGCGAGGAGCGGCCGGTGTCGCGGTTGTCGTAGCGGATGACGAAGAACCCCCGCTCGGCCAGCAGCGTGCAGAGGCCGGTGTCCCACCAGTTCATCGGGCCGCCCAGGCCCATCACCAGCAGCAGGGGATCGGCGTCGGGATCACCGAAGGTCTGGTAGCAGATCTCGACCCCGCTCGGGAGCGGGGCGAGCAGCTCCTCGGAGACCGAGACGCTGGTCTGATCGGCTGTCGCGCTCATGAACACCAGTTTGCCAAATGTCCAACAGTTCAGGATTCAACCACCCTAGGATCGGGTACATGACGAGCGTGCTTGCGCCGTACCTGCTGCCCGACGGCTTCGGTCGTCCGGCGCTCGCTGCGCTGCTCCGCGAAGGCAGCGTCGTGACCGAGGCGGGCCGACTGGCCGTGCACAGGGGCACGTCCCGCCGTACCCGGCGGAGGACGCCGTACGCCGCCCGCGCCGTGGTCCGGGCGCCCGAGCCGGTGCTGCTCGTCCCCGGGTTCCTCGCCGGCGACTGGACCCTGCGACAGATGGCTGCCGGGCTGCGCGACCGCGGGTTTCGCACCTACCGGTCCCACATCCACGCCAACGTCGGCTGCACGCTCGACGCCGCGGCGCTGGTCGAGACCCACCTCGAGCGGATCGCCGAGCGGCGCGGCTCCCGCGTGCAGATCGTGGGCCACAGCCTCGGCGGCATGATCGCCAGGGGCATCGCCGTCCGCCGTCCCGACCTGGTCTCCGGCATCGTCACCATGGGCAGCCCGATGCTCGCGCCGGCCGCCCACCACCGGCTGCTGACCGGTGGGGTCAGCGTCCTCAACCGGCTGTCGGCCGTCGGACTGCCGGGCTTCATGTCCCAGGAGTGCGTGTCCGGCCCGTGCGCCGAGGTCAGCTTCCACGAGGTGCGCCAGCCGCTGCCCTCGGACGTGGCCATGACCAACATCTACTCCCGCCGCGACGGCATCGTCGACTGGAAGGCGTGCATCGATCCCGAGGGCGAGGCCGTCGAGGTCCGCGCCTCGCACATCGGCCTCGCCGTCGACCCTAGGGTCATCCGCCTCGTCGGTGATGCCCTGGTGCGCCAGTCGACCAGACTCGCCGCGCCGACAGCGGTGGCCGGCGTCACTGCCTGAGGACGCTCGACTACCGCGACCCCTGACGGCGTCAACTGCGGGCCGGCAGCGTGTCGGGAGGTGGCGTCGCCGGCAGCGGACCGTCAGTTGACAGCGCCCTGCCAACTTCCGGCGACGACACCGGAGACACGCTCGGCCAATTCAACTAGTCGAAGTCGATGCTGCTGAACTGACGCAGCTTCTGGAGCTGGTGCTCGGAGGTGATGGTGCGGATGGTGCCGCTGCGCGAACGCATCACGAGTGACTCGGTGGTGCACCCGCCGGCCCGGTAGCGGACGCCCCGGAGGAGGTCGCCGTCGGTGATGCCGGTGGCGACGAAGAAGCAGTCGTCGCCGGTGACCAGGGTGTCGGTGGTGAGCACGTGGTCGGGGTCGAGGTTGTGTCCGGCGTCGACCGCGCGCTGGCGCTCGTCGTCGTCGATCGGCCAGAGCCGGCCCTGGATGGTGCCGCCCATCGCCTTGATGGCGCAGGCGGTGATGATGCCCTCGGGAGTGCCGCCGACGCCGAGGAGCAGGTCGACGCCGGAGTTGGGGCGGGCGGCGGAGATCGCCCCCGCCACGTCGCCGTCGATGATGAACTTGATCCGCGCGCCGGTCGCCCGGATCTCCTCCACCAGCTGCGCGTGCCGGGGCCGGTCGAGCAGGACGACGGTCACGTCGGACGGCTGGGCGCCCTTGGCCTTGGCGATCTGGTTGATGTTCTCGGCGACCGGGTAGCGGATGTCGACGACGTCGGCTGCCTCCGGTCCGGTGACGAGCTTCTCCATGTAGAAGACCGCGGACGGGTCGTACATCGAGCCCCGCGGCGCGACTGCGAGTACGGCGATCGCGTTGCTCATGCCCTTCGCGGTCAGTGTGGTGCCGTCGATCGGGTCGACCGCGACGTCGCACTCGGGACCCGAGCCGTCGCCGACCTGCTCGCCGTTGTAGAGCATCGGGGCGTCGTCCTTCTCGCCCTCGCCGATCACGACCACGCCGTTCATGCCGATCGTGGAGATCATCACCCGCATCGCGTTGACGGCCACGCCGTCGGCGCCGTTCTTGTCGCCGCGCCCGACCCATCGGCCGGCGGCCATCGCGGCGGCCTCCGTCACCCGCACCAGCTCGAGCGCGAGGTTGCGGTCAGGGGCCGGCGGGGAAACGGCGAATCTCTCCATGGGGCGAACCCTATCGTCAGCGGACACGCCGACGAGGTACCCGGATGAGGGGCGGATGAGTCACCTGGAGGGGTGCGCGTCGTACGTCGTCACGGCCGTCTCCTTCACCGACAGCCACACCTGCTGGCCGGGGACGAGGGCGAGCTCGCGCGACGCCGCCGGTGTGACGTCGGCGATCAGGTCGTGGTCGCCGCTCACCTGGAGGCGGATGGCGTCGCCGTGCGGGGCTGCTCCGCGCACCACACCTGACCAGCGGTTGCGGGTCGAGTCGGTGGGCGCCTGGAGGGAGACGGTGACGGCCGCGGGCGAGAACGCGCGCAGCCGGTCGGCCTCCCGGATCACGTTGAGCCCGACCAGGCGCGCGACGTGCTCGGTGCGCGGGCGGGCAGCCACGTCGGTGGGGGTGCCGTGCTGCGCGATCCGTCCGGCGTCGAGGACGGCGACCGAGGTGGCGAGGGTCAGCGCGTCGAGGGCGTCGTGGGTGACCAGCACGGTGACTCCCCGGAAGTCGGCGAGGTGGCGGCCGAGCTCGATCCGCAGGGTCGCCGCCACGCCTACGTCGAGACCCGTGAACGGCTCGTCGAGCAGGAGCAGATCGGGCTCGGTCACGAGCGCCCGGGCGATCGCGACCCGTTGCGCCTGCCCGCCCGAGAGCTGGGCCGGCTTCCGCCCCGCCAGCTCCCCGACGCCGAGCCGGTCGAGCCAGTTGCGCGCTGCCGCGCGCGCCGACGCCTTCGTGCTGCCCCGCGAGCGGAGCCCGAAGGCCACGTTGTCGAGAGCCGACAGGTGCGGGAAGAGCCGCTGGTCCTGGAAGACCACGCCGACCGATCGGTCTTGGGGTGCGAGGGCGAGCAGGTCGCGCCCGTCGAGGACCGCGCTGCCCTCGGCGCGCTGGAGCCCGGCCAGTGCGTGGACGAAGGTGCTCTTGCCGGCGCCGTTCGGCCCGACCAGAGCGACCACGTCACCCGGCTCCGCGCTGATGTCGACGTCGAGCCGTCCGGCGACCAGGAGCCTCGCTACGAGGGTCACGCCGTGACCAGCCAGCGGTCACGCAGCGCCACGAGGACGCCGACCGACACCAGCAGCATGATCAGGCTCAGCGCCAGCGCGGCGTCGGCGTCGGACTGGCGTGCGACGTAGATGAGGGTCGGCATTGTCTGCGTGGTGCCCGGGTAGTTGCCGTTGAACGTGATGGTCGCGCCGAACTCGCCGAGCGACCGGGCCCACGCCAGGACCATGGCTGCGGCGATGCCGGGAAGGGCGAGCGGGACGGTCACCCTCCGGAACGTCGTCCAACGCCCCGCGCCCAGGGTGGCCGCGGCGCCGTCGTACCCGCTCCCGGTCGAGCGCAGCGCGCCCTCGGTGCTGATGACGAGGAAGGGCAGCGCCACGAAGACGTGGGCCAGGACGACGCCCCAGGCCGTGTAGGGGAACGCGAAGCCGGTCGCGTCGAGGATCGGCTCGCCGAGCAGCCCGGACCTGCCGAACGCCGACCGCAGCGCGATCCCGGCGACCACCGGCGGCAGCACCATCGGCACGATCACCAGGGCGCGCACCAGTCGGCGACCCGGGAAGTCGACCCTCGCCAGCAACCAGGCGAGCGGCAGTCCGATCACGAGGGAGACCAGCATCGCAGCCGTCGACGTCGAGACCGACAGCCAGAGCGCGTCGCGCGCAGCCTCCGAGGACAGTGCGTCGGCCAGCCCGCGGGGGTCGGTGGCGGCGACCATGGCGAGCAACGGCAGCAGCAGTACGCCGGCCGCCACCGCCGCCGGGACGACCAGGATCCAGGGCGCGCGGCCGAGCGGGTCGCGGCTCATGGGGTGGTGAACCCCGCCTCGCGGAGCACCTGGACCCCTGTCTCGCCCAGCACGAGCTCGACGAACGCCTCGGCGAGATCCCCGTCGGGTGCCTGTCGGAGGGTCGCGACGTAGTACGACGACGGCACCGAGGAGGCTTCGGGCACCGGGATCGTCTCCACCGCATCGTCGACCGCGAGAGCGTCGGTGCGATAGACGAGCGCCGCGTCCGCCTCCCCGGCGACGACCTTGTCGAGGGTGGTCCGTGCGTCCTCCTCCAGGCTGTCGGGTCGGACATCCACGCCCGCGGAGCTCAGCAGCTCGACGGCCGAACGTCCGCACGGGACCTCGTCGGCGCATCGCACCCAGGTCACCTCCTCGAGGTCAGAGAGCGACGCGACCCCGGCCGGGTTCCCCGGCCGCGTGACCAGGACCAGCACGTTGCCGGCGAACGCGGTCGGAGGGTTGGCCGCGTCGGCATCGCTGGCGATCGCCATCGTCGTCTCGTCGGCAGTGGCGAGGACCGCGCCCGGTGCGCCGTCGGCAGCCTGCTCGGCGAGGTCGGTGCTGGACCCGAAGGAGAGCTCGACCTCGACGTCCTCGTGGTCCTCCTCGAACGCCTCCGCGAGCCGGGTGAAGACGTCCGTCAACGAGGAGGCTGCGAGCACCTGAAGGGTGTCGGCGTCGTCTCCTCCGCACGCCGTCAGCGTGCTGATGACGAGCCCGGCGACGGCCGCCGCCGCTCGGCGGCTCACGGCCGCTCCACGACGACGTTGGTGGACTTCACCGAGGCGATCGCGCGGACGCCGGGCTCGAGCCCGAGCTCGGTCGCCGCCTCCGCGCTCATCAGCGACACCACCCGGTAGTGGCCGCAGACCATCTCGATCTGGGCCATGACGGTGTCCTTGACGACCCGGGTGACGATGCCGGTCATCCGGTTGCGGGCGCTGACCGAGCCGGCGCGGGTGCGCTGACGTTCGGTGTCGTCGACGAGGGACGCCGCGAAGCCGGCAAGGTCGGCGCCCGGGATCACCGTCCGCCCGCTGCGCGTCGTGCTGGGCAACCGACCGGCGTCGACCCAGCGTCGTACCGTGTCGTCGCTGACGCCGAGCACCTCCGCGGCCTCCGCGATCCTGTAGTCACCCATGCTGGGATCATTCCGCAGATGCGGACCAATTGCCACCAATCCTCCGCAAGTGCGGACCGGGTGAGGTGGTGGATGGCCCGACGCCGATGCCCGCGAGCCCGGCTGGGAGGATGAGACCGCTATGAGTACGTCGAGCGTGGGCCGCCCGGGCAAGTACCAGCGATCGGCCGGCGGGCTGGTCGCCGCACTGTTGATCACGGTCGTCGTGGTGGGTGGCCTGCTGTGGGTGCTCGGGCTGTTCCGGTCCGACCTGGAGGTCGGGACCGAGGAGGTCGACTATCTCGGCATCGTCGCGGAGGCACAGGACTCCGACCTCGAGCCGGTCTACCCGTCCTCACTGCCGGACGGCTGGACCGCCACCGGCTACGACATCACGGCCGGCGAGGCACCGGCCTTCGAGCTCCGGATGCTCACCGACGACGAGAGGTTCGTCGCCGTCCACCAGGAGTCGGCGGCGTCGGCCGACCTGGTCCGGGAGCACGTCGACGAGGACGCGACGTCGATCGACATCTACTCGGCGGACGGCTCGGTCGCCGAGGCGTGGCAGGGCTACGAGGACGAGGGCGGCGACACGGCGTACGCCGCCGACGTCGGGGGCCAGACCGTGCTGGTCTACGGCTCCGCCTCTCCCGAGGAGCTGCAGGACCTGATCGGCCGGCTCACGACCGAGCCGGTCGACGCCCGCTGACCCGAGGCGTCAGTCGTCGTCTTCGCCGATCACCGCGTCCAGCCGGGCCCGCGCGCCGTCGAGCCACTCCTGGCAGATGGTCGCCAGCTTCTCGCCGCGCTCCCACAGCGCCAGCGACTCCTCGAGGGAGGTGCCGCCGGCCTCGAGACGGCGGACGACGTCGACCAGCTCCTCGCGGGCCTCTTCGTAGGACGGACGCTCGTCCGGCTCACTCGCCATGGGTCTCCTCGAGCTCTGCGTGAGTGGTAGTCACATGGATCCTGCCGTCGGCGACGCGGACGCTCATCGCCGCCCCCGCATCCACCCCGGCGGCCGAGGTGACGACGTGGCCGGCGTCGTCCTGGAGCACGGCGTAGCCGCGCTGCAGCGTCGCCAGGGGAGAGAGCGCGCGGGCCCGCGCGCGCTGGTGGGCGATGTCGTCGGCGGCCCGGTCGAGCCGATGGCCGAGCGTGCGGCGGATCCGGTCGCAGAGGCCGACGAGCTCGTCGGCGCGGACGTCGAGCAGGGTGCGCGGGTCGGCGAGCGCCGGCCGGGAGCGCAGCGCGTGGAGCCCCGCCTCCTCGCGGGCGAGCTGGGTCCGGACGGCGCGCCGCAGCCGGTCACGGGCGTGGGCGACACCGGTGGTCTCGGTCGCGACGTCGGGGACGGTCAGCTTCGCCGCGTCGGTCGGCGTCGACGCCCGAACGTCGGCGACCAGGTCGAGCAGCGGGGTATCGGGCTCGTGGCCGATCGCGGACACCACCGGTGTGCCGGCCTTCGCGACGGCTCGGACCAGGCCCTCGTCGGAGAACGGCAGCAGGTCCTCGACCGAGCCGCCGCCGCGGGCGATCACGATGACGTCGACGTCTGCCCGGCCGTCGAGCCGCTCCAACGCCTCGATCACCTCGAGCGCCGACCGCGTCCCCTGCATCGCGGCATAGACGGTCTCGAACTCCACGCCCGGCCAGCGACGGGTCGCGTTCTCGACCACGTCCTTCTCGGCCGCCGAGCGCGGAGCGGTGATCAGCCCGACCCGACCGGGCAGGAACGGCAGCCGGCGCTTGCGCTCGAGCGCGAAAAGCCCTTCGGCCGCCAGCAGCTGACGACGCTGCTCCAGCCGGGCGAGCAGCTCGCCGAGCCCGACCATCCGGATGTCGCGGGCATAGAGCGAGAACGTCCCGCGGTTGGCGTAGTAGGACGGCTTCGCCTGGATCACGACGCTCGCACCCTCCACCAGGGGAGGCTCAAGCCCGTCGAAGAGCACCCGCGAGCAGGTCACCGGCACCGAGATGTCCGCGACCGAGTCGCGCAGCGTCATGAACACCGTGTTGACGCCCGGCCGGCGGCTCACCTGCGCGACCTGACCCTCCACCCACACCACGCCGAGCCGGTCGATCCAGCCCGTGATCGCGTTGGCGATCGTCCGGACCGGAGCCGGTTTCTCGAGGGAGGTCTCCAGGGCCACGCACCTGACCCTATTTGATCCGGCCGACAGAGCCGCAGAAGTACGCCGTTCGAGGGACGACGTGGGCCGTCGGAGGAGTTAACGTCCCACAGCATGAAGCGGATCCTCGCCGTACTGGCGACCCTGACGCTGACCAGTGCGATGGGCGTCGCCTTGCAAGCGGCGGTCGCGCCCCCGGCCGGCGCCGACATCGCGTGCGGGCTCCGGGCGACCACGCTCACGAACTTCCCGATTGCCGACGACTCGACCACGACCTCGATCGCGGACCTGTCGGGCATCACGGCCAACGACCCGCTGGTGGACCTTGACGTGGAGGTCAACATCACGCACTCGTTCGTCGACGACCTCGTCGTCACCCTGTCGTACGGCGGGCACACCGTCCGGCTGATCAGCCACCGCGGCGGTGACGGCGACAACCTCACGGGAACCCGGTTCGACGACGGCGCACCCAGCCACGTCAGTAACGGAGCCGCGCCTTTCACGGGCCGCTTCCGTCCCGAGCAGAGCCTCAACGCCTTCGACGGTCTCAACCCGGCCGGGTCCTGGACGCTGAACGTCACCGATTCGTCCAGCGGTGACACGGGGACCCTCCATAACTGGACGCTGGTCCTCAGGACCGAGTGGTGCGACGACTTCGACCGCGACCGCATCAAGGATCCCAACGACCTCTGCACCGACCACAAGGGCGTGCAGCCGCACGGCTGCCCCGTCCGCGGCCGGACGGTGACGATCGTCTACCGGAACACGCCGAAGGAGTTCCGCGGCAAGCTGACCTGTTCGGCGGCCCCCCGCTGCCACGAGGGCCAGCCGGTCCGGATCTACAAGGTCCGATCCGGCAACGATGCCCTGGTGGGGCGGGGCTTCACCACCTCGACGGGCACCTATGCGATCCCCAAGGCCAACGTGGGCGGTCGCTACTACGCCGTCGCTCCCGAGGTGGTCGAAGAGGGCGTCGCCGAGTGCTCGCGGGCGCAGTCGGCGAACCTGACGGTCTGATCTCCGGCTGATCTCCGGCCGCTGGGGATCACCCTGGAACTGCCCCCGAGTCGACCCCGGGATCGCGTCGGCGGCCTTGCCTCGCGGTTGCGCGGCGGCCGAGCACCACTGACCGCGCAGGTCAGGCGAGGTAGGCGTGCACGAGGGGTACGACGGACGACCCCTCACCGCTCGCGGCGGCGACCCGCTTCATCGAGCCCGAACGGATGTCCCCGACGGCGAAGATGCCGGGCACCGTCGTCGCCAGGCTGTCCGGCGGCACGCCGTCAGACCAGCTCTCGGTCGGCACGTCCCGCCCGGTGAGGATGAAGCCGCGCTCGTCGCGGGCGATCGCGTCCGGCAGCCAGCCGCTGTGCGGCTCGGCGCCGAGCAGGAGGAACAGCCCGCCGGCCGGCACCGTGTCCTGGCTGCCGTCGCGCCGGTCGCACAGGGTCAGCCACTCGAGCCGGGCAGCGCCGCCGCCGTCGACCACCTCGGTGAACGGGCGCACGGAGATCCGGTGGTGGAAGCTGATCTCCTTGATGAGGTACGACGACATCGTCGACTCGAGCCCCTCGCGGCGCACCACGATCGTCACCGTCCGGGCGAACCGGGCCAGGTGCAGCGCGGCCTGGCCGGCGGAGTTGCCGCCCCCGACGACCACGACGTCGACGCCCTCCATCTCGCGGGCCACCGACATCGCGCTTCCGTAGTGGACGCCGCGGCCGGTCAGCTCCTCGATCTGCTCGACACCGAGCTTGCGGTAGGTGACACCGGTCGCGAGCACCACGGCCTTCGCGTGCAGGTCGCCGCCCTCGGTGTGGAGGACGTGCGGAGCGCCGTCGGCGCCGGGCGTGAGCCCCTCGACCTCCCAGCCGGTGAAGAATCGGGTCCCGAACCGGATCGCCTGGTTGCGGGCGCGTTGGGCGAGGCGCATCCCGGAGACGCCCCGCGGGAAGCCCAGGTAGTTGCGGATCATCGAGCTGGTGCCGGCCTGCCCGCCGACGGCCTCGGCCTCGACCGCGACCGTGGTCAGCCCCTCGGAGGCGCCGTAGACCGCGGCGGCGAGCCCGGCCGGCCCGGCGCCGACGATGCAGAGGTCGACGATCGTGTTGGCGCCCTCGGGGTCGATCGAGTCCGGCCTGCCGTAGATCACCGCGGCCACGTCGCGCACGCTGGTCGGGGCGATGACGCCGCCGCGGATGCTGCGCACGAGTGGGTACGTCGGCTCCGTCCCGGTCGTCGACCGCCATTCGGCGGCGACGGCCTGGCCCGCGGGGGAGTCCGGCGCGTGCGTGGCGCTCGGCATGCCCATCCGGGAGAAGAACTCGCGGACCGCGACCGCGAGCGCGTCGCCGGGCTCGGCGACCACCTCGGCCGTGGTCACCTCCGGCGCGGCGACGGTCGAGCCCCAGTCCGACAGGAGCTCGCACACGGCGGTGTGGAACTCCTCGTCGCGCTGGCCCCGCGGCATCAGCAGGAAGGCGTCGTACTTGCCGGTGACCAGGCCGGGGCGAAGGGCTTCGGCGTCCTCGAGGAAGTCCTCCCAGTGCGCGGCGACCATCCGGCGCGCGGTGGGCACGACCTCCCGCAACCCGTGCAGCGCCGCCAGTACCGGGGCGTCGGGCAGCCGTGCCTCGGTCACGAACAGGGCGACCTGCTGCTGCTCGTCGACCAGGCGCCGGGCGAGGGCTTCTGCTTCGGCGGCAGTGGTCGCGGTGAACAGCTCGTAGTCGCGGGCGTAGCGGCCGAACTCGTCGCGGAGGAAGTCGGCGCGGTTCTCGGAGACCAGGATGATCGCGGGGTGCTGCGGCACGCGTGAAGTATGGCGCGGGCCTGGCTGCGATGGGCTGCGATGGGCTGCGGTGGGCAGGGAGCGGCCCTGGACACCTCTAGGCTCGACGTCGTGGACGTCGAGCAGATGCAGGTCTACTGCCTGGCCAAGCCGGGCGCCTGGCCGGACAACCCGTGGGAGCACGAGCACCCGGTGATCAAGGTCGGGCCCGGCGAACGCGGCAAGATCTTCGCCTTCCTCGGTGGTGGTGGCGTCGGGGTGAAGTCCGGCCGCACCCGTGAGGTCGCTGACGAGTGGATCGCCCGCTTCCCCGACGACGCGAGTGTGATGCCGTACATCGGAAGGTCCGGCTGGAACGACCTCGCCTTCGGCGGCGCCATCCCCGACGATGAGCTGCTCGAGGCGGTCGACGAGTCCTACCGGATGGTCGTCGAGGGTCTGCCCAAGAAGCTGCGGCCCGAGGACTGGGACCAGGCGTAGTGCGGCTCCGGATCGACCTCGCCTACGACGGCACCGACTTCCACGGCTGGGCCGCACAGCCCGCGCTGCGCACGGTGCAGGATGAGCTGACGACGGCACTGGCGACCGTGCTCCGCACGCCGGCAGACCAGCTCCAGGTGGTCTGCGCCGGACGCACCGACGCGGGCGTCCACGCGCGCGGCCAGGTGGCGCACGTGGACGTCGCCGACGACCTCGACGACGGCGATCTCCAACCGCTCGCGCGGCGGGTCAACGGCGTCCTGCCGCCGGACGTCCGGGTGCACCGGATCGGCGTCGCGCCGGACGGGTTCGATGCCCGGTTCGCCGCACTGTGGCGGCGCTACGCCTACCGCATCGCCGACTCCGCCGAGGCCGTCGACCCGCTGCACCGGCAGCACGTCCTCGCCTGGCCACGCCCGCTCGACCTCGGCGCCATGAACGCCGCGGCTGCGCCGCTGGTCGGCCTCCACGACTTCGCGTCGTTCTGCAAGCAGCGGCCCGGCGCCACCACGATCCGGACCCTCCTCGAGCTCTCCTGGTCGCGTGACGAGGCCGGCGTCGCGGTCGGCCGGGTGCGGGCGGACGCGTTCTGCCACTCGATGGTGCGGGCCCTGGTCGGGTGCCTGGTCGCCGTCGGTGAGGGCCGCCGGCCCCCGGAGTGGGCGCACGGGATCCTCACTGCCGAGCAGCGGGACCCGGCGGTCGCCGTGCTCCATGCCCACGGCCTCACCCTCGAGGAGGTCGCGTACCCGCCGGACCACGAGCTGGCGGCCCGCGTCGAGCGGACAGCGGCACGGCGGGGGACGCCGTGAACGAGGACCACTACTTCTCCGCCGACCCGGCAGCGCCGTTCCGACGGGCACCCGTCCGGGCCGAGGTGTGGGGGCACGAGCTCGCTCTCACGAGCGGCTCCGGGGTCTTCGCGCAGGGACGCCTCGACGTCGGCACGGCGGTCCTCTTCCGCGAGACCGAGCCGCCGGCGGGAGGTCGGATCCTCGACCTCGGCTGCGGGTACGGCGTCATCGGGCTGGCCGTCTGCCTCGCCGCGCCGGGTGCGCGGGTCACCGCGGTCGACGTCAACCGGCGCGCCGTGCTGCTCGCGAACGAGAACGCCGAGGCGCTGCGTGTCCTCGACCGGTTCACGGCGGTCACTCCGGAGGAGGTGCCGCCGGCGGAGACGTACGACGAGATCTGGTCGAACCCGCCGATCCGCGTCGGCAAGGCGGCGCTCCACGATCTCCTGCTCACCTGGCTGCCCAGGCTCGAGCCCCAGGGCCGGGCGGTGATGGTCGTCGGCAAGAACCTCGGCGCCGACTCGCTCCAGCGCTGGCTCGGCGAGCAGGGGTACCCCACCGAGCGGCTCGCGAGCGCCAAGGGCTTCCGGGTCCTCGAGACGCGGCGCTCGGCCTGAGCCCTAAGGGGTGATGGCGGTCCGGAGCAGCCCGGCCGCGACCGGGTCCTCGACCGGGGCCCGCTTCCACAGCGCCAGGAGCAGGTCTGACGACGGGCCGGTCAGCTGCGCGACCGGATCGCCCTCGCCGATCGCGAGCGGCGCGGCATCGACGTCGGTGGGGAAGAGACGCACGGTGCCCTGGAGCGGAGCGATCCGCTGCAGGCGGACCTGACGCGGGTAGAAGAACGTCGCTGCCTCGTCGACCCCGTCCCAGGCCAGGGCGGGATCGATCGACCAGGCGCTCTCGCGGCCGGCCGTGGCCAGCGCGTCGTACTCGTGGACGACGGTCTCGTGCACCTGGCGGCGCCGCCAGAACCCGGCGACCTGGTCCGGCCCGAACGTCCACGCCGGCGCGTCGGCATCGTGGGCGGACAGCACGTCGACGAGCTGGCGCGCAGCGTCGCGGTACCAGGCGACCAGCCCGTCCGGCTCGCCGGTGAACGTCGCGTCGCCGTCCGAGGTGCCGTGCACCACCGCGTGGACGACCCACAGGTGCACCTCTCCCAGGTGGGTCACCAGGTCGGCAAGGGTCCAGTCCGGGCAGGTCGGCACCGATGCCTCGAGGTCGCCGGCGGCGGCTGCGTCGGCGAACCGTGAGGTGCGGTCCGCGAGCAGTGCGATCCAATCCATGCGTCCGATGCTGCCAGCCGGTCTTCCTCAGGCGATAGCGTCCGGGCATGACCACCGAGATCACCGTCCGCGGCTCCTACTCGGCGTTCCAGCCACCGGAACGGGCGACGGTGCGCGCCACCCTCGGGTTCGAGGGTCCGCAGATGCAGCCGGTCTACGACCGGGTCGTGCACGACCTCGAGGCGGTGAAGACCTCGATCGTCGAGATCCACGATCCCGAGCGGGGGCCGGTCACCTGGTGGTCCACGCAGCACGTCCGCACGTGGGCGAACCGTCCGTGGAACCAGGACGGCAAGCAGCTGCCGCTGGTCCACCACGCGAGCGTCGGCGTCCAGGTGAAGTTCCGCGACTTCGCCGTCCTCGCCCGCTGGGTCGGCAGCCACGTGGAGCGCACCGCGGGCTTCAGCATCGCCGGCGTCGACTGGGCGCTCACCGAGCGGGCCCGGCACCAGCTGGCCCGCGACGTGCGCGCCCGCGCCGTCCAGGATGCGGCCGAGCGGGCCCAGGAGTACGCCGACGCGCTCGAGCTCGGTCCGGTGCACCCCGTCGCTCTCGCCGACGCCGGCATGCTCGGCAACGGGTTGCACCCGATGGCGGGCGGCGCCGAGACCGCATTCATGCGCGGGGAGGCCGCGAAGGACGGCGCAGCCGAGCTGGCGCTGGCGCCCGACGACATCGAGGTCGCGGCCGTCGTCGACGGGCGGTTCGTCGCCGGCTGACCGCGCTCGCAAGCCGGCTGTTGCAACGAGATGGCGTCGGCCAGCGTTGGAGGGTCATGGAGGCAACGTTGGGCGAGGTCGGCTCCCGGGCGGTCCCGGCCGCGTTCGACGACTGGGTCGCGGCACGCGGCCCGGCCCTGCTGCGGCTCGCCTACGTGCTGACCGGCAATGCCGCGGACGCCGAGGACGTCGTTCAGGACGCGTTGTCGCGGGCACTCCCGCGCTGGGAGCGGATCTCCCGGGTCGAGGACGTGGACGCCTACGTCCGGCGGATGGTCATCAACGCGCACACCTCCTGGTGGCGGAAGTTCCGCCGCCGGGAGTCGCCCACCGCCGAGGTACGGACCGGTGAGGTGGTCGACGGCCCGGGCGAGGGCATGCCGGTCGACGAGCGTGCGCGGTTGTGGGCGGCCTGTCAGGAGCTGCCGGTGGATCAGCGCACGGCAGTGGTCCTCCGCTACTACGAGCAGCTGGAGTACGACGAGATCGCCGCGCTGACCGGCGTCCGTGAGGGCACCGTGCGCTCCCGGGTGTCGCGCGGGATCGCCGTCCTCCGTGCACAGATGGGTGAACGTGATGAGTGACTTCGACGAGCGGCTGTCTGCCGTTCTGACGGCTGAGGCGGACGACGCCCCGCACGGGTCCGGCCTGGCGGAGGCGGCCCGGCGCCGCCACGTCGTACGCCGGCGCCGGCGGATCGCGGCGGGGGGCGTTGTCGCGGCACTGGTGATCCTCGCTCCCGTCGCTGTCCTCGCCGGTGGCGGTGCCGGCGATGACAAGACGGCGAGCGACCCGACGCCGCCCGCGCAACCATGGCAGACGATCAGCCAGGACGACGTACGCGTGGAGATCCCGGGGGACTGGCGCGAGTTCCGCTGCGACTTCGACGGGTTCTCGAGCGACATCTACGGACCGTCCGAGGACGACGCGTGCGGGTTCGGTGAGTATGTCGCGTTCTACGGCAGCGCGACGTTCGACCCCGCCGAGCGCCCGGGCGTCATCACGGGCAACGACGACGGCACCGCGCGTTGGGGCTACGTCTATGCCGGCGACCTGGCGGTGTCGTCCTCGACCGAGGACCGCGACCTGACCCGCCGGATCCTCGCCTCGGCGCGGGCGTCCGGGCAGCCGGTGATCGACGGGTCCGGGTGGGAGACGGTCGAAGGCGCCGGCCTCCGGTACGACGCACCTGCGTTCTGGGGACTCGGGCCCGACGCGGACCTGGGGGGCTACGCCGTGTGTGCACTGGCGGGGGATCGGGACGACCCACCCGACACCGCTGACCGCACCCGGGCTGGAGCCGACGCGTACATCGTCGTCGAGTACCGAGGCGGTCGCTGGATCTCGGTGTCTGCGCCGACGGCTGCGGTCGGAGACCTGGTGATGGCTTCGGTCGAGCCTGATCCCGGCAACACCGGCATCGGCTGCGTCCCGGGGATCTAGGCGACGAGAGGTGGCGGCTTCGGTCGTGCCGGGCTGTAGCTGAAGCGGCCGCTGTCGTCGACGGGCGGGGGCGGGATCCAGACGGGTCTGCGGGTGCCGGGGTCGATGTCGACCCGCCAGGGTGTGCGGTGGATCAGGGTGTGGTGCCTTCGACACAGTAGGACCAGGTTTTCGAGGCTGGTGGATCCGGCGTCGGCCCAGTGCTGGATGTGGTGGGCGTCGCAGGCGATCGGAAGCCGGGTGCAGCCGGGGAAGGCGCAGTGTCGGTCGCGCAGGACGAGCGCGTTCCAGATCCCGATCGTGACCAGGCGGCTGGCGCGGGCGACGTCGAGAACCTGGCCTTCGGTGCCGAGGACGGCGGGGATGATCTCGGCATCGCACGCGAGTCGGCGGACGGTGGCGGCGGACAAGGTGTCGCCGGAGGGCAGCAGTCCCTCCGCATCCAAACTGGAGGTGAGGTCGTCCAGCCCCATGGTGACGGTGATCCGCGCGGTCGTGCCGTGTGCATGGGGCAGGTGATCGGTGGCCTGGAGGCGTCGGCACGCCTCGACCAGCGCGTCCCACATCCGCACGCCGTGGTCGCGAGGGTCGCGGCCGGTGTGGCTGCAGCCGGGTTGGGGACACCCGCGTCCGATCCGCCGGCCCTGCTCGTCGCGATGGCCGAAGGTGGCCGGGTCCCCACCGCAGGCACCGGGCTCGGTGACCACCGGTGCGGCGAGCGGCATCAAGCAGGTCTTGACCAGCTCGGCTTCCTCGAGGGTGGCGTATCCCTTGATCCGGACCCCGCCGAGCGTGTCTGGGCTGAAGGAGAGGTACCGGGCACCGTGGGCGCCGCGCTCCTGGTGGTCCTTGGACAGGTCTGTGCCCACGAGCAGCCCATCGACGTCGAGCTCCTTCACCACGCCCGTCACGCAGCGGTCGAGGTCGGTCGCGTCGTAGTGGTGCTCCTCCACCAGCCCGAGCAACGCTCTCGCGACGGTCTCGCGGAGCTCCGGATCCCGCGGCAATGCGGCAACCCGATTGCTGATCACCCCGGCCTGGGCCAGCGAGATCTCCCCGGCCGCGAGCGCTGCGCGGACCGCAGGAAGCTCTGCCGTGCGTTGGGCGACCCGGACCAGTCCACCGCCGGCACCTTTGCGGCCACCCGTCACCTGGGTGAGGAAGTCCTTGGCCGACGCCCACCCCACCGCATCCGCGGCACCCGTATCTTCGAGCCGCTCGGCCACCGCGACCAGCGCACCGTCCACCAGCGCCTTCAACCGCCCGAGCCGGACGGCGGCCTCCAGGACGTCTGGGCCGTCGAGGTCGTCCCAGTCGGCGCCGCGCAGCCCGGCTGCACCCTCGAGCGCGGCGGCGGTCGCCGTGAGCGCCGTGGGGGTGGTCATAGGTCCAGTCTACCGAACAGGTGTTCGAAATGGAACAGGAAAGCGTCAACTTTCATCGCTGGTCTGCCCTTGGATTCGAGGCTCCTCCCACCTGCAGCAGCCCTGCGGACGTCGCGTGCGGGTCGTCGCACCTCAGTCAGCGGCCCGCACCTCAACCAGCGGCTCGAGCTCCAGACGTTGGCTTTCGCTTGCGACCGCTAGCCGGCAGCGGTGGACAACCACCTACTCCCTTCCTCCGTCCAAAGCCCTTTCGGTCGCAACCACCGCGGCGCGTGAGCGGCTGACAGAGGTCTCGAGACGGTCGCTGCGCGACCTCCTCGACCAACGGCAGGTGGGCCGAGCCCGGGAAAACCCATCGCACGAGGACCCGCCCTGACGGACAATCAATCCTCGTGGGTCACGTAGAGGTCAGCGGCATCAGGTACGAGCTTCCCGACGGTCGGGTGCTGCTCGACGACGTGTCGTTCCGAGTCGGGGACGGCGCCAAGGTCGCGCTGGTCGGTGCCAACGGGGCCGGGAAGACGACGCTGCTGCGGATCATCACCGGCGAACTCACCCCCCCCGCCGGCGCGGTGGTCCGGTCCGGCGGACTGGGGATCATGCGCCAGATGGTCGACCGGGACCTCGCGGACAGCCCGACCGTGGCCGACCTGCTGCTCTCCCTGGCTCCGCCGCGCATCCAGAAGGCGGTCCGTCAGGTCGACAAGACCGAGCTCGCCCTGATGGACGACGACAGCGAGGCGACCCAGCTGGCCTACGCCGAGGCGCTCGCCGAGTACGCCGACGCCGGGGGCTACGAGCTCGAGGTCACCTGGGACGTCTGCACGGTCAAGGCGCTGTCGGTCCCCTACGACCGCGCGAAGTACCGCGAGCTGAGCACCCTGTCCGGCGGTGAGCAGAAGCGGATCGTGCTGGAGTACCTCCTCGCCGGTCCGGACGAGGTGCTGCTCCTCGACGAGCCCGACAACTTCCTCGACGTTCCCGGCAAGGTCTGGCTCGAGGAGCGGATCTCGTCCTCGGACAAGACGATCCTGTTCATCAGTCACGACCGCGAGCTGCTCGCCAACACCGCCACCCGGGTCGTGACGGTCGAGCTCGGGGCGGGCGGGGGCGGCAACCTGGTGTGGACGCACCCGGGCGGCTTCGCGTCGTACCACGACGCCCGGCGCGACCGGTTCCTCCGCTTCGAGGAGCTGCGCAAGCGCTGGGACGAGGAGCACGCCAAGCTGCGGGCACAGATGCTGATGTACAAGCAGAAGGCGGCGTACAACTCCGACATGGCGAGCCGCTACCAGGCCGCCCAGACGCGACTGCGGAAGTTCGAGGAGGCGGGCCCGCCGACCGAGCAGCCGCGCGAGCAGCAGGTCAGCATGCGGCTCTCCGGAGGCCGCACCGGCAAGCGAGCGGTGATCTGCGAGTCCCTCGAGCTGATCGACCTGATGAAGCCGTTCGACCTCGAGGTCTGGTACGGCGAGCGGGTGGCGGTCCTCGGCTCGAACGGGTCGGGCAAATCCCACTTCCTGCGCCTGCTCGCAGCGGGCGGGAGCGATCCCGATGTCGAGCACCGCCCCGTCGGTGAGGTCGTCGTACGACCGGTGCGGCACGCGGGTGTCGCCAAGCTGGGTGCCAGGGTGCGGCCCGGATGGTTCGTGCAGACCCACGAGCACCCCGAGCTGGTCGGACGGACCCTCCTGGAAGTCCTGCACCGCGGCGACGGCACTCCGAACGGTCGTCAGGGCATGGGCCGCGAGCAGGCGAGCCGGGTGCTCGACCGCTACGAGCTCAGCATCGCCGCGGAGCAGCGGTTCGAGTCGCTCAGCGGCGGTCAGCAGGCGAGGTTCCAGATCCTGATGCTGGAGCTGTCCGGCGCCACCCTGCTCCTCCTCGACGAGCCGACCGACAACCTCGACGTCGCGTCGGCCGAGGCGCTGGAGGACGGACTCGCCGCGTTCGACGGCACGGTGCTCGCAGTGACCCACGATCGGTGGTTTGCTCGCGGCTTCGACAGGTTCCTGGTGTTCGGAGCCGATGGTGGTGTCTACGAGTCAGACGATCCCGTGTGGGACGAGGGAAGGGTGGCGCGAGTCAGATGAGCCTGCAGATCGAGGTGATCGACCCGTTCGACGACGAGGCTCTGGCTGCGTGGTTGAACGTCCTGAACGTCGCCGACGAGTTCGAGCGGGGCGACGCCACCACTTTCTGGACCTTCCCCGAGATCCAGGTCGTCGCCCGCGAGCCCCGGAAGCACGTCAAGGAGTTCCGCATCAACGGGTCGGTCGACGGCGTCGTCGTGGCGGCCGCCCAGGTGCGGCTCCCGCAGCTCGACAACCTGTCGGCCGCGGACGTCGAGGTCAGCGTGCTGCCCGACCACCGGCGCCGTGGCTACGGCTCCGAAATGCTGCACTTCAGCGAGGCCATCGCGAAGGAGCACGGTCGCACCCGGTTCGACGCGATGACCGCGTGGAAGTACGACGGTCCTGCCGACGGCACGGGCACCTCCGGTGTCGAGTTCGGCAAGGTGCACGGCTACGCCTTCGGCCTCGGCGACGTCCAGCGTGAGGTCACCCTCCCGGTCGACGACGCGGTCCTCGCGGAGCTCGAGGCAGAGGCCGCCGAACGTTCGTCCGGCTACGAGCTGCGCACGTGGGAGGGTCCCTTTCCCGACGACGAGCTCCTGCTCAGCTACCTCGAGGTCGCCTCGAAGCTGATCACCGAGGCGCCGACCGGCGACCTCGACTACGAGGACGAGGCCGTCGACATCGAAGCGCACCGGATCCACGAGGCGATCTCCGCGAAGCAGGGGCGCACCACGTTCACCACGGTCGCGCTCGCCTCCGACGGCACGGTGGCGGCCTACACGGACCTGATGGCGCCGTCGCACGACACCACCCACGTCTACCAGTGGGGCACCCTCGCCAGTCGCGCCCACCGCGGTCACCGGCTCGGGCTCGCGGTCAAGATCGCCAACCTGCGGGCGCTCCAGGCAACCGGTCGGTACGACGGTCGCCGGCTGGTCACGTGGAACGCCGAGGTCAACGACCACATGATCGCCATCAACCATCGGATGGGCTTCGTCCCCACCGCTCGCGCCGCCGAGCTCCAGAAGAAGATCTCCTAGCGCGAAAGGCGCCCCCTCCATGACGACGACGGACACCACCCGCACCGCCCTCGAGATCACCCCGGTCGACCCGTTCGACGAGGACGCCGTGGTCAGGTGGGTGCGGCTCACCACCGAGGTGGTCCGCCACGAGATCGGCGACTCGGGGGCGATGTGGACCGCACCCGAGATGATCGCCACCCTCCAGGACCCGCCCAAGAACCGCCACGAGCTCATCTACCACGGCACGGTGGACGGCGCCCTGGTCGCGACCGGCTGGATCACGCTGCCGATGATCGACAACCTCAACTCCGCGGACCTCTACGTGGCGGTCGTCCCCGAGCACCGCCGTCGTGGCATCGGCTCCGCGGTGCTCGCCCATCTCGAGCAGGTCTGCGTCGAGCGCGGCCGCACCCGGTTGGATGCCATCACCGACTGGCCCTACGACGGCGCCCCGGACGGCGCGGGGGCGGCGGGGGTCGAGTTCGGCCGCGTGCACGGCTACTCGTTCGGCCTCGGCGACGTACAGCGGGAGCTGCCGCTGCCGGCCGACGAGGACGTGCTCGCCGCGCTCGCCGCGGAGGCGGCTCCCCACCATGCCGACTACGAGCTGCGGACCTGGTCGGGGCCGATCCCCGACGACATCCTCCAGAGCTACCTCGAGCTGTCCTCGACCCTCGCGACGGAGGCGCCGGTCGGTGACCTCGAGCGGGACAACGCGGCCGTCGACATCGAGGCGCACCGCAGCACCGAACGGGTGCTCGCCGAGCAGCAGCGCGTCCCCTGGCACACCGTGGCGCTCGACGGCGAGGGGCGCGTCGTCGCCTACAGCGACCTCGTGGTGCCCGGGACGGACCCGCGGTGGATCTACCAGTGGGGGACGCTCGTCGACCGCGCCCACCGGGGCCACCGGCTCGGCGTGGCGGTCAAGGTGGCCAACCTGCGCGCGTTCCAGTCCGCCCACCCCGAGGACCGGCGTCGCATCGTCACCTGGAACGCCGAGGTGAACACCCACATGATCGACGTCAACGAGCGGATGGGCTTCCGCGCCACCGCCCGCGGCGGACAGCTCCAGAAGAAGTTGTGAAAGTGGGGAGTCCGCGGTCCGTGGGGTGGACCGCAGACTCCCCAGCTCTTCGCCGGGCAGTCGTGCGGCTGGATGCGCGACCTGCCGGTCAGGCGGCGTCGGACCCGAGCTGCAGCTCGGTCGTCTCCTGGTCGCCACCGCGCAGGTAGGTGATCGTGACCTGGTCGTCAGGACGGTAGGACCGGATGGTGGCGACGAGGGATCCCGCGCTGTCGATGGCGTGGTCGTCGACCCGGGTGATCACGTCGCCCTCCCGGATGCCTGCTCTCGCGGCGGCGGATCCGTCCTCGATCGAGCGGACGACGGCGCCGGCTTCTCCGTCGCCGATCTCGATGCCGAGCCGCGCGTGCGTGGGCGTCTCGCCGTTGCGCAGCTGCTCGACGATCGGGACCACCTCATCGATCGGGATGGCGAACCCGAGCCCGATCGAGCCGGAGTTGGGGTCGCTGCCGTCGGGCGTGCGGATCGAGGCGTTGATGCCGACCAGCTGGCCGTCCATGTTGACGAGCGCGCCACCGCTGTTGCCGTGGTTGATCGCGGCGTCGGTCTGGATCGCGGGGTAGGCCGTGGTGTTGCCGTTCTCGTCGCGCGCCACCTCGACCGGGCGGTCGAGGGCGCTCACGATGCCGCTGGTGACCGTCGAGTCGAGGCCGTACGGCGAGCCGATCGCCACGACCTGCTCGCCCACGTCGAGGTCGGCCGACTTGCCGAGCGTCACGGGCGTCAGCCCGGAGACGTCGTGGGCCTGCACCAGGGCGGTGTCGGTCAAAGGGTCGGTGCCGACGACCTCGCCCGTGGTGGTCGAACCGTCGGCGAAGGACACCGTCACCTCGGCGGTCTCGGGGTCCGCCGCGCCGGCCAGCGTCACGACGTGGTCGTTGGTGAGGATGAGGCCGTCCTCGGTCAGCACCACACCCGACCCGCTGCCGCCCGTTCCGCCGGCGGTCACGTCGAGGGCGACGACCGACGGAAGCACCTTGTTCGCCACCTCCTCGACACTGCCCTCGGCGGCCGGATCAGCAGATCCGTCCCCCGTGTCGGCGACCTGGAGCGGCGCGGACGTCGTACCGCCGCCGTCACCGGCTGCACCGTCGTCATCCAGCGCGGACCACAACGCCGCGCCGCCCAGTCCCGCACCGCCGCCGACCACCAACGCGCCGGCCAGCACCGCCGCTGCGAACCCACCGCGACGCGGACGCGGAGCTCTCTGGGGCGGCGGCGGCGCACTCGGGGGCGGCGACAGTGGTGGGTACGACGGCGGTGCGGAGATCGTCATGCAGCCAGCGTGCGCACGCTCCCTGTGAACCGACTGAGACGGCGATTCAGATTTGCCCAGAGGTCAGGAACTCGCACGATGTGCATCGGTCGCCTGTCCAAGTGGTGACGAACCGACCGCTTTCGAACGCGTGAGTGTCAGACCTGGCGCTCGCGACCTTCCCAGTACGGCGCCCTCAGCTCGCGCTTCAGCACCTTGCCGGTCGGGTTGCGGGGGAGCGCCGGGACGATCTCGACGCTCTTGGGGCACTTGTAGTGGGCCAGTCGCTCACGGGCGTAGTCGATGAGCTCCTCGGGTGCGACGGAGGCGCCTTCCCTCACGGCGACGAACGCCTTGACCGACTCACCCCACCGATCGTCGGGCACGCCGACGATCGCGACCTCCAGCACGGCCGGGTGCTCCGAGAGGACCCGCTCGACCTCGGGGGAGTAGATGTTCTCCCCGCCGCTGATGATCATGTCCTTCAGCCGGTCGGAGACGTAGAGGAAGCCGTCGGCGTCCAGGTGGCCGACGTCACCGGTCCGGAACCAGCCGTCGTCGGTGATGACCTCGGCCGTCGCCTCGGGCTTGTTGAGATAGCCCTTCATCAGCTGCGGGGTCCGCATCCAGATCTCACCCGCCTCCCCGGTCGGAAGGTCCGCGCCCGTGCCGGGGTCGACGATCCGCAGCTCGTACCCGGGGATCGCGCGGCCGGCGGAGAGCAGCCGCTCGGGGTGGCCCTCGGCCGCGGCGGAGCGGTGCTCCTCCGGCAGCAGGTGGGTCGCGACCCCGGACACCTCCGTGAGGCCGTAGACCTGCATGAAGTCCGTCGTCGGCCACGCCTCCATCGCCGCCCGCAGCAGCGGCGGCGGCATCGGCGAGGCGCCGTAGGTGTAGGAGCGCAGGGCCGAGAACAGCTTGATCGCGTCCGGTCCCGCTTGGAGCACCTGCGCCAGCACCGCCGGCACCAGGAACGTGCAGTTGGCGCCGGCGAGGATCGCGCCGGCCAGCGACCCGGCGTCCGGCTCGCGCGTCATCACGCTCGGGATGCCGTCGTGGATGCCGAACAGGACGTACGACGAACCGCCCACGTGGAACAGCGGCATCGCGACCAGCGACTTGTCGCCGGGCAGGAATTCCCAGCCGTCGTGGGCGTTGATCGTGTGCTGGACCATGTTGCGGTGCGTGAGCATCACGCCCTTGGGACGGCCGGTCGTGCCCGACGAGTAGAGGATCAGGCAGACGTCGTCCTCCACCACGTCCGGACCGTCCTCGCACGGCGTCGCCGAGGCGACTAGCGCCTCGTACTCGTCCCCTTCGGCGCCGTCCGGCGTCACCCTGATGACCTTCTCGACGTTCGGCAGCCGGTCGCGGATCGCCTCGACCGTCGGCATCAGCTCGGTGCCGACGAAGAGGACCTTCGCGCCGGAGTCGTTGACGACGTAGTCGATCTCGTCGCCGGCCATCCGCCAGTTGACGATCGCGTTGGCGGCGCCGATCGAGCCGGCTGCCATGCTGACCTCGACGCACGCGGGATGGTTCTTGTCGAGGAAACCCACGACGTCGCCGCGGGCGACGCCCAGCTCGCGCAGCGCACACGCCACGCGGTGCACCCGATCGTGCAGCTGCGCCCAGGTCCAGGTGCGGCCGAGGTAGGTCATCGCCTCGCCGTCCGGGTTGGCCTCCGCCCAGTGGTTCAGCCGGTCCTCGACGTACGTCGGCTCCGGCGGCACCGCGGGGGGCCAGGACTTGCGGGTATCGGCGTCGGCGACGGTGCTCATCGGGGGATTGTGGCGCACACCACACCGCCGCACAACGATCGCGGCCGCCGCGGCGGCCGACGCCTCAGACCGGGAGACCGAGCGCCCGCAGCTCCGTCCGGAGCCGGTCGGCGCCGGCGAAGACCCGGCCGTGCATCCCGACGCCCTCAGCCGCTGCGACGTTGGCCGCCTTGTCGTCGACGAACACCAGCGAGCCGGGCGGCAGTCCGCACCGCTCGGCCGCCAGCCGGTAGATCGCCGGATCCGGCTTCGCGAGACCGACCACGCCGGACACCACGACGTCCTCGAGCAGCCCGAGGAACTCGAAGCGGGCGGGCGCGTGCGGCCAGAGCTCGGCTGACCAGTTGGTCAGCCCGACCTGGGGCACGCCTGCCGCGTGCAGCTCGTGCACGAGCGCGACCGTGTCGGACAGCTCTCGGGTCAGCGACGCCGCGAAGTGCCGGTGGTAGGCCCGGCCGTGCTCGAACCACTCGGATCGGGTGTGCTCGAGCTCGGCGAGCGCCTCCGACCACGGGCGGCCCGCGTCACAGCTCTGGTTCCACGCTGCGAAGTCGAAGCCGTCGAAGAACCGGTCTGCTTCCACGTCGCCCATGCCGGCGGCCACTGCCGCCCTCGGGTCCCAGTCGATGAGGACGTTGCCCAAGTCCCAGACGACCCCGGTCACCGCGTCCGAGGTCACCGGAGCACCGCCGCCGATCAGGCCCAGCGCTCCTCGGCCGGCACGAAGTCGAGCTTGCGCTCGCCGGTGTAGATCTGCTTGGGCCGGGCGATCTTCTGCTCCTTGTCCTGCACCAGCTCCAGCCACTGGGCCAGCCAGCCGGGGGTGCGGCCGATCGCGAAGAGGACCGTGAACATCTCCGGCGGGAACTGCAGCGCCTCGTAGATCAGGCCGGAGTAGAAGTCCACGTTGGGGTAGAGCTTGCGCTTGACGAAGTACTCGTCCTCGAGCGCGATCTTCTCCAGCTCCATCGCGACCTCGAGCAGCGGGTTGACGCCGGTGACCTCGAAGACGTCGTCGCAGGCCTTCTTGATGATCTTCGCGCGCGGGTCGTAGTTCTTGTAGACCCGGTGGCCGAAGCCCATCAGCCGCTCGTTGCCGTTCTTGACGCCGTCGATGAAGGCCGGGATCTCGGACGTCTTGCCGATCCGGCGCAGCATCTTGAGCACCGCCTCGTTGGCGCCGCCGTGCAGCGGGCCGAAGAGCGCGCCGATGCCGGCGGCGACCGCGGAGTACGGGTCGACCTGCGAGGAGCCGACCGAGCGGACCGCATTGGTCGAGCAGTTCTGCTCGTGGTCGGCGTGCAGGATGAAGAGGGTGTCGAGCGCCTTCGCGATGCGCGGGTCCGGGTCGTACTTGACCTCGCTCATCTTGAACAGCATGGAGAGGAAGTTCTCCGAGTAGCTCAGGTCGTTGTCGGGGTAGACGTAGGGCTTCCCCTGCGCGTGACGGAACGCCCAGGCGCCGAGGGTCGGCATCTTGGCGATCATCCGCACCATCTGGATGTGCCGGTTGTCGGCGTCGGCGATGTCGGAGGCCTCGGGGTAGAACGTCGACAGGGCCCCGACCGACGCCATCAGCATCCCCATCGGGTGTGCGTCGTAGCGGAACCCCTGCATGAACGCCTTGACGTTCTCGTGGACGAAGGTGTGGTACGTGATGTGGTGGACCCAGTCGTCGTACTGATCCTTGGTCGGCAGGTCTCCGTGGATGAGGAGGTAGGCGACCTCGAGGAAGCTGGACTTCTCCGCCAGCTGCTCGATCGGGTATCCGCGGTACTCGAGGATCCCGGCCTCGCCGTCGATGTAGGTCACGGAGCTGCGACACGAGGCGGTGTTGACGAAGCCGGGGTCGTACGTCGCAAGGCCGGGCTGGTCGTCAGCCGCCTTGATCTGTCCCAGGTCAGCCGCGCGGATGGTGCCGTCGGTGATCGGGATCTCGTACTCCGCGCCGGTGCGGTTGTCGCGTACGGTGAGAGAGTCAGTCACGTCCTGAACCGTAGTCGAGTCACGAATCGGCCGGTAGCCGCTGTCCCGCAGGGTGGTGCAGCCGCCGGATGACGAACCCCGCGATCAGCGCGAGCGGGAACATCAGGACGCCGTACACGGCGGGCGGTACGGCGAGCGTCTCGCTGTCGAGCACGCTGATCGCGACCGCGATGGCCAGCGTGCTGTTGTGGATGCCGACCTCGAACGCGGACGACAGCGACTGGCGCTCGTCGACGCCGGCGAGGCGCGGCAGCAGGTAGCCGAGGGTCAGGCTGCAGACGCAGAACACCACGGCTGCCGGACCGATGTCGGTGAGGTAGTCGGCGAGGTTGTCGCGTTCGGCCAGCAGCGCACCGCAGATGACGAGGGCGAGGACCACCGCGGAGGCGATCCGGACCGGCTTGTCCGCGCTGTCGGCGAAGCCCGGCGCGGACCGGCGGACCACCATGCCGATGGCGACCGGGACCAGCACGATCGCGAAGACCTGCAGCGTCTTGCCGAGCTGGAGGCCGACGTCGCCCGCGCCCTCGGGGTCGAAGTACTCGACGGACAGGTTGACCACGATCGGCAGGGTGACGACCGCGATCACCGAGTTGACCGCCGTGAGGGTCACGTTGAGCGCGACATCGCCGCGGAACAGGTGGCTGAACAGGTTGGCCGTCGTGCCACCGGGGGAGGCCGCGAGCAGCATCATCCCCACCGCCAGCAACGGGTCGAGGTCGAACGCGACCACCAGCCCGAAGCACACCGCCGGCAGCAGCAGCACCTGGGCGCCGAGGGCGATCGCCACCGGCTTCGGGTCCCGCCCGATCCGGCGGAAGTCGTCGACCGTGAGCGACAGGCCGAGGCCGAACATGATGATCGCGAGCGCGATCGGCAGGCCGACCGACAGCAGCGCGGAGTCCATGACGGTGCCCTCCCCAGGGTGTGACGCGCGTCATACTGTCACAGCGAGGGCATCAGGCCAGGGCCGCGGCACTCGGCAATTGGCGGATCGGGCCGACCCCCCGTAATCTTGTCGGTCGCGTCTCCTGCCGCTCTCGCATGCGGGGGCAGACTCCCACATCTCTGGCACCAGAGGGTGGGGGCAGTGTTCGTCAGGAGGCGTCGCGGTCGGAGCCTTCGACCGTGTTCACCACGAACGACAGAAAGTACGCAGCCATGCGCACCTATGCCCCGAAGCCCGGCGACGTCGAGCGCCAGTGGCTCGTGATCGACGCGACGGATGTCCCGCTCGGTCGCCTCGCCACCACTGCCGCCAACCTGTTGCGCGGCAAGCACAAGGCGATGTTCGCCCCCAACTTCGACGCCGGTGACTACGTCATCATCATCAACGCGGAGAAGGTCTCGCTGAGCGGCAACAAGCGGGAGAACAAGATGGTCTACCGCCACTCCGGCTACCCGGGTGGTCTGACCGCGACGCCGATCGGCGAGGTCATCGACAAGGACGCCCGCAAGGCCATCGAGAAGGCCGTGTGGGGCATGGTCCCCAAGAACAAGCTCGGCCGTCAGATGGTCAAGAAGCTGAAGGTCTACTCCGGCCCCGCCCACCCGCACCAGGCCCAGCAGGCCGTCCCCTTCGAGATCAAGAAGATCTCCCAGTGACTGACTCGACCGACGCGAAGGATCTGAGGAACACCGTGGCTGACACCACCGAGAGCACCACCGAGAGCACCGACGTCGAGGAGACCTTCGAGTCCGACGAGCAGGGCCTCGCCTACACCAGCGAGACCTCCCCGTCGGCCGCCGTCGCCTCCGACCGCCCGGCGACCATCGCGCCCGGCGCGGCCACCGGCCGCCGCAAGGAGGCGGTCGCCCGCGTCCGGATCGTCCCGGGCACCGGCGTCTGGACCATCAACGGCCGCACCCTCGAGTCGTACTTCCCCAACAAGCTGCACCAGCAGGTCGTCAACGAGCCGTTCACGGCACTCGGCCTCGAGGGCCGCTTCGACGTGATCGCCCGCATCCACGGCGGCGGCATCACCGGCCAGGCCGGTGCCCTCCGCCTCGGCGTGGCCCGGTCGCTCAACGCGATCGACCTCGACGCCAACCGTGCGACGCTCAAGAAGGCCGGCCTACTGACCCGCGACGCCCGGGCGACCGAGCGCAAGAAGGCGGGCCTCAAGAAGGCTCGTAAGGCTCCGCAGTACAGCAAGCGCTGATCCCGGTTCCGCCTGTGCGGATCTTCGGCACGGACGGGGTCCGGGGCCTGGCCAACGGTCAGCTGACCGGGGAGCTGGCCCTGGGCCTCGGCGTCGCCGCGGCCCGTGTGCTCGTCGAGCACGGCGGGCTCGGCAGCGGCCGCAAGCGTCCGCTCGCGGTGGTCGGGCGCGACACCCGGATCTCCGGGCAGTTCCTCGAGCACGCGGTCGTCGCCGGACTCGCGTCCGCCGGCGTCGACGTCCTGCGGCTGCGGGTGCTGCCGACCCCGGGAGTCGCCTACTTCACCGACGCCCTCGGGGCCGATGTGGGCGTGGTGATCTCCGCGTCGCACAACCCGATGCCCGACAACGGCATCAAGTTCCTTGCCCGCGGCGGGGTGAAGCTCGACGACGCGCTCGAGCGCGAGATCGAGGACCACCTGTACCAGGAGTGGGAGCGACCCACCGGCGCCGAGGTGGGCAGGGTGACGCCGTACGGCCCGACCGTCGCGGAATACGCCGCGCACCTCCTCGCCACCCTCGACAAGCCGCTCGCGGGACTCCGGGTGGTCCTCGACTGCGCCAACGGCGCCGCCAGCGAGGTCGGCCCGCAGGCGTTCGCCGACGCCGGCGCCGAGGTGATCGCGATCGGCGCGGAGCCAGACGGCCTCAACATCAACGACGGCTGCGGCTCCACCCACCTGGAGCCGCTCCGGCGCGCGGTCGTCGAGCACGGCGCCGCTGCCGGCTTCGCCGTCGACGGCGATGCCGACCGCTGCCTGGCCGTCGACCACACCGGCGCGGTCGTCGACGGCGACCAGATCATGGCGATCCTCGCCCTCGCGATGCAGGAGACGGGCGACCTCGTCGACAACACGCTCGTGGCGACGGTGATGAGCAACCTCGGCCTGGTGCAGGCGCTCACCGCCGCCGGGGTCACCGTCCGCCAGACCGCGGTCGGCGACCGCTACGTGCTCGAGGCCATGCGCGCCGGCGGCTACACGCTCGGCGGCGAGCAGTCGGGCCACGTGATCATGCGGGCGCACGCGACCACCGGCGACGGCCTGCTGACCGCCCTGCACGTGATGCAGCGGATGGTCGTCACCGGGAGCAGCCTTCGCGACCTCGCCAGGGTGATGACCCGGCTGCCCCAGGTGCTGGTCAACGTCCCCGGCGTCGACAAGGACCGGTGCGACGACGCCGAGCTGCTCGCCGCCGTCGAGGTCGCCGAGGCCGGTCTGGGCGACACCGGCCGGGTGCTGCTGCGCCCGTCCGGCACCGAGCCGCTGGTGCGGGTGATGGTCGAGGCTCCGACCGCCGAGCAGGCGCAGTCGGTCGCCGACGGGCTTGCGGACGTCGTCCGGGCACGCTTGGCCTTGTAGGACGGCGACCGGGTCTCGATACGCGAGTCGCGGCTTCGTCCCTCAGCCGCGCCGTTACTCGACCTGGCGCCTGGACCCGGGACCTCGCAAGCTCGGGCCCGGGTGCTCATATCTTCCTGAGCCGCACGTAGCGGACCGAGTGGTCGGCGTCCTTGCGCAGCACCAGGGTGGCGCGGGAGCGGGTGGGGAGCACGTTCTGCTCCAGGTTGGGGCCGTTGATCGTGTCCCAGATCCGGCGCGCCTCGTCGACGGCCACGTCGTGGGTGAGCTGGGCGTACTTGGCGAAGTAGGAGTCGGGATCGCGGAACGCCGTCTCGCGGAGGCGGAGGAAGCGGTCGACGTACCAGTCCCGGATGTGGGCGACGGCAGCGTCGACGAAGATCGAGAAGTCGAAGAAGTCGGACAGGCCGAGCCCGGTGCGCCCGTCACCGCGCGCCCGTGCGGGCTGGAGGACGTTGAGGCCCTCGAGGATGAGGATGTCGGGGCTGTTGACCACGACCTTCTCGTCCGGCACGACGTCGTAGATGAGGTGGGAGTACCGCGGCGCGAGCACCTCGTCCCTGCCGGACTTGATGTCGACGACGAACTTCATGAGAGCGCGCCGGTCGTAGGACTCGGGGAAGCCCTTGCGGTCCAGCAGGCCGCGGCGCTCGAGCTCGGCGTTGGGGTAGAGGAAGCCGTCGGTCGTGACCAGCGCGACGTTGGGGTGCGCCGGCCAGCGCGCCAGCATCTGCTGGAGCACCCGCGCGGTGGTCGACTTCCCGGCCGCCACCGAGCCGGCGAGGCCGATCACGAACGGCGTCCGCGGCGGCGTCTTCCGGTGCAGGAACTCCTGCTGTGCTCGGTGGAGGTTGCCCGCCGCCTCGACCCGGAGGCTCAGCAGGCGTGACAGCGGCAGGTAGACCTGGACGATCTCGTCGAGGTCGAGCGCATCGCCCAGTCCGCGGAGCGCCAGGACCTCGTCCTCGGTCAGCGGGCTCTTCGTCTCCGAGGCGAGTGCGGCCCAGGTGGCCCGGTCGAGCTCGAGGTACGGCGAGGACTCGCGGTGGAGGTCCTCGCCCTGCTCGCGCTCGTGCATGACAGGGATTCAATCAGCACCTGGCTCCGGGACCGCCCGTGCCTCGGACAAGCGCGCCACGAGACGCCGTAGAGTGCTGCCTCATGTGCGGGATCGTCGGCTACGTCGGGCCCCAGCGGGCGCAAGACGTCGTCGTCGACGGGCTGCGGCGGCTGGAGTACCGCGGCTACGACTCCGCCGGGGTCGCCATCGTGCACGACGGCGAGCTGGTCGTGGCCAAGCGCGCCGGCAAGCTCGCCAACCTCGAGAAGGAGCTGGCCGACCGCCCGCTCCCGGCGGCGCACACCGGCATCGGGCACACCCGGTGGGCGACGCACGGCCCGCCCAACGACGCCAACGCGCACCCGCACACCGGAGGTGCCCGCCGGATCGCGCTGGTGCACAACGGGATCATCGAGAACTTCGCGGAGCTGCGGGGACGGATCGAGGCCGACGACCACGTCTTCCTCTCCGAGACGGACACCGAGATCGCAGCCCACCTCGTCGAGTTGCAGGTGCAGTCGGGTGTCGACCTGCCAACGGCGATGCAGCGGGTCTGCCAGCAGCTCGACGGCGCCTTCACCCTCGTCGCCGTCGACGCCGAGGACCCCGACCGGGTGGTGGCTGCCCGCCGCAACAGCCCGTTGGTCGTCGGGCTCGGCGAGGGGGAGAACTTCCTCGGCTCCGACGTCGCGGCGTTCATCGAGCACACCCGGGAGGCGCTCGAGCTCGGACAGGACCAGATCGTCACGATCACCCGCGACGACGTCACCGTCACCGACTTCTGGGGCACCCCGGTGGAGGTCGAGCGCTTCCACGTCGATTGGGACCTTTCGGCGGCCGAGAAGGACGGCCACGACTGGTTCATGCGCAAGGAGATCTTCGAGCAGCCGCGCGCGGTCGCCGACTCTTTGATCGGCCGCCGCGGAGTCGGGGGCCTGCTCCAGCTCGACGAGATGCGGCTGGCGGACGAGGAGATCCGCGACCTCGACAAGATCATCATCATCGCGTGCGGCACGTCGTTCTACGCCGGCATGGTCGCGAAGTACGCCATCGAGCACTGGACCCGCACCCCGGTCGAGGTGGAGCTCGCCTCGGAGTTCCGCTACCGCGACCCGATCGTCGACCACACCACCCTGGTCGTCGCGATCAGCCAGTCCGGCGAGACCGCCGACACGCTGCAGGCGATCCGGCACGCCAAGAGCCAGCGGGCCAAGGTGCTGGCCATCTGCAACACCAACGGCTCTTCCATCCCGCGCGAGTCCGACGCCGTGATCTACACCCACGCCGGACCCGAGATCGGGGTGGCGTCGACCAAGGGCTTCCTGACGCAGCTGGTCGCCTGCTACCTGCTGGCGCTCTACGTCGCCCAGGTCAAGGGCACCCGCTACGGCGACGAGATCAACGAGATCATGGGCCAGCTCGAGGCCATGCCCGGGCACGTCGAGACGGTGCTCGAGCAGGCCGAGTCCGTCTACGAGCTCGCGCGGGCACACGTCGACGCCCGGTCGGTCCTCTTCCTCGGCCGGCACGCCGGCTACCCGGTCGCCCTGGAGGGCGCGCTGAAGCTGAAGGAGCTGGCCTACCTGCACGCCGAGGGCTTCGCCGCCGGGGAGCTCAAGCACGGGCCGATCGCCCTGGTGGAGGACGGCCTGCCGGTGCTGTGCGTCGTACCTCCCCGCGGGCGCGACCAGCTGCACGGGAAGATGCTGAGCGGCATCCAGGAGGTCCGGGCCCGGGGAGCGCGCACCATCTGCCTGGCGGAGGAGGGCGACGAGAAGATCGTGCCGTACGCCGACCACCTGATCCGGCTCCCGGAGGTCCCGGTGCTGCTCCAGCCCCTCGTCGCGATCGTGCCGCTCCAGCTGTTCGCCTGCGAGCTGGCGAGCGCGCTCGGCCACGACGTCGACCAGCCGCGCAACCTGGCCAAGTCCGTGACAGTCGAGTGAAGTCGACGGCATGGCGGTGATCGGGGTCGGCATCGACGTCTGCGAGCTCGACCGCTTCGCCGCGTCGATCGAGCGCACGCCGGCGCTCGCCGTCCGCCTCTTCACCGAGGCCGAGCGGACCCTGCCGGTGGCGTCCCTCGCCGCCCGGTTCGCCGCCAAGGAGGCGCTGGCCAAGGCGCTCGGCGCCCCCCGCGGGATGGAGTGGCACGACGCCGAGGTGATCCGCGAGGAGTCGGGCCGTCCGGTCTTCCAGATCCGCGGCACGGTGCGAGCGCGCGCCGAGGCCCTGGGTGTCGAGCGCATCCACCTCTCGCTCTCCCACGACGCGGGGATCGCGTCGGCCATGGTGGTCCTCGAGTCATGATCCGCGCCCACACGGTCGAACAGGTCCGCGCCGCCGAGGAGACGCTGCTGGCGGAGCTGCCCGAGGGCGCGCTGATGCAGCGGGCGGCCCATGGCCTGGCCCACGCCGTGCTCGACCTGCTCGGGGGCGGCTACGGGGGGCGGGTGCTGCTGCTGGTCGGGTCGGGCGACAACGGCGGCGACGCCCTCTACGCCGGCGCGGTGCTCGCGCGGCGCGGGGCGTACGTCGAGGCGTGGTTGCTTGCCGAGAAGGTGCATCCGGGCGGGGCAGATGCCCTCAAGCGAGCCGGAGGCACCTTGCGGCGTCTCGATACGCCCTCGCCTAGCGGCTCGGGCTACTCGACGAGCGGATCGGCTCGGTGGTCGAGTCGGGAGCGCGCGCAGCGAGCGACCGGATCGAGACCCCGCAGCTTCGACGTGGTCGTCGACGGGATCGTGGGCATCGGCGGCCGTCCGCCGCTTCGCGCCGATGCGGCCGCAGCCCTCGAGCAGGTCGCCGGCATCCCGATGGTGGCGGTCGACACCCCGTCCGGCGTCGATGTCGACAGCGGGGAGCTGGCGGGGCCGCACGTCTCAGCCGACGTGACGGTCACGTTCGGCACGCACAAGGTCGCGCACCTGGTCGACCCGGCGGCCCTGCACAGCGGCGTGGTCCACCTGGTCGACATCGGTCTCGACCTGCCTGCTCCGGCCCTCGAGGCGCTGCAACCGGACGACGTGGCGGCGCTGCTGCCGTCGCCGGACCCCCACGCCCACAAGTACACCCGCGGCGTGGTCGGCGTCCGCGCCGGCTCCTCGACCTACCCCGGCGCCGCGCTGCTCAGCGTGGCCGGCGCCGACTGCGGGCTGGCCGGCATGGTCCGCTACGTCGGCGATCCGGCCGTGCAGGAGCTGGTCCGCGCCGCCCACCCGGAGGTGGTCGGCGACGGTCGCGTCCAGGCCTGGGTTGTCGGGTCGGGCGCCGACGACGGCGCCAAGGACTCGCTGCGCACCGCGCTGACCGACGACCTGCCCCTGGTCGTCGACGCCGACGCGCTCGCGTTCGCCGACCTGGTAACCGGGTTGCCGGCCGTGCTGACGCCCCACGCCGGCGAGCTCGCGGGGATGCTCGGCGTCGACCGCGCTGACGTCGAGGCCCGCCCTCTCCACCACGTCCGGGAGGCCGCCGAGCTCTACCGCACCACGGTGCTGCTCAAGGGCCGCCATTCGCTGGTCGCCGAGCCCGGCCGGCCGGTGCGCGTCACCACGACCGGCACGCCGTGGCTCGCCACGGCCGGTGCCGGCGACGTGCTGGGGGGCGTGATCGGAGCCCTGCTCGCCACCGGCCTGACGCCGTACGACGCCGCGTCGGTCGGCTCGTGGCTGCACGGCGCGGCGGCGACGTACGCCTCCCAGGGCGGCCCGATCGTGGCCGGTGACGTGGCGCGCGCACTACCGGTGGTCGTCGCGAGCCTCACCCGGTGATGGGAGGATCGGACCCATGTCCGACCAGCCGGCCGATCTCGTGGACGGTCCGCTCGCCGAGATCGTCGTCGACCTGGCGGCGATCCGGAACAACGTGCGCGTGCTCCGCGGCCTGGTCGGCGTGCCGCTGATCGCGGTGGTCAAGGCCGACGGCTACGGCCACGGCATGGTCGAGGCCGCGCACGCGGCCCGCGAAGGCGGGGCGGAGTGGATCGCGGTCGCGACGGTCGACGAGGCGCTCCGGCTCCGTGCGGCCGGCTACGGCGGCCCGCTGCTCTGCTGGCTGATGCTGCCCGGCACGAACCTCGAGCGGCCCGTTGCCGAGGGGATCGACGTGACGGCGTACACCGGCGCCGAGCTCGACGCCATCGCCGCCGCAGCGGAGGCCGCCGGACGGCGCGCCCGGGTGCAGCTCAAGGTCGACACCGGCCTCAACCGCGGCGGAGCGCCGCGCGCGACCTGGGCCGACCTCTTCGCCCGCGCCCGCGAAGGGGAGCGCGACGGCAGCTGGAAGGTCACCGGCCTCTGGTCGCACTTCGCCTGCAGCGACGAGCCCGCCCACCCCGCGAACGACCGGCAGGAGCAGGCGTTCCGCGCCGCCGTGGCGCTCGCGGAGGACGGCGGCCTGAGGCCCGAGCTGTTGCACCTCGCCAACTCCGCTGGTGCCGTGCTGCGGCCGTCGTCGCGCTTCGACGCGGTCCGGTGCGGAATCTCGATCTACGGGCTTGACCCAGCGCCGGGCAGCACGCCCGACCTGGGCCTGGTGCCGGCGATGACCGTGCGCACCAGGCTGGGCCTGGTCAAGGATCTCGTTCCGGGGGACGGCGTCTCCTACGGCCACCGGTGGGTTGCCGACCGGCCGACGACGGTCGGCCTGGTGCCGCTGGGGTACGGCGACGGCGTCCCGCGCCACGCGTTCCGACCCGGCGGCCCCGGCAACCCCGACAACACCGCCGAGGTCGCCGTGGGCGGCAAGCGGCGCCCGATCCGGGGGTCGGTGTGCATGGACCAGTTCATGGTCGACCTCGGTGGCGACCCGGCCGCGGCCGGCGACGAGGTCGTGCTGTTCGGAGCGGGGCCCGACGTGCCGACCGCCCAGGACTGGGCCGAGGCGTGCGGCACCATCAGCTACGAGATCGTGACGAGGATCGGAGGCCGGATGACCCGGACGTACGTCGACAGCGAGGAGCGTCGATCGTGAGCCGCACCCGTCGTCGCGTCGTCGGCTCCCTCGCCGGCGCCCTCGGAGTCGCCGCTGCCGGGAGTGCGGTCGGCATCCTACGGCAGCAGCGGTCGATCAGCCGGCGGGCGGGCGAGGACGTCGCGTTCGGCTCCCTCCGGTCGGAGCCGATCACCGTCGTCGCCGACGACGGCGTGCCGCTCCACGTGGAGATCGACGAGGTCGACGACAGCCACGCGATGGACCGGGCCGGCCGACTGTTCCGCAGGGTCCGGGGCGGCCCGCCCGAGGTCACCGTGGTCTTCGTGCACGGGTTCTGCCTCAACCTCGACTGCTGGCACTTCCAGCGCGCTGCCTACCGCAACCTGGTGCGCACCGTCTTCTACGACCAGCGGTCCCACGGCCGGTCCGGCCGGTCCGACCGCGAGCACTCGACGGTCGAGCAGCTCGGACGCGACCTCCGGACCGTCCTCGACGCGGCCGCGCCGGAAGGACCGGTGGTCCTCGTCGGCCACTCCATGGGCGGCATGTCGATCATCGCGCTGGTCGAGCAGTATCCCGAGCTGATCGGCGACCGCGTCGTGGGAGTCGGCCTGATCTCCACCACCGCCGGAGGGCTCGACGTGAGCCGGATGATCCTGCCGATGCTGCCCGCGCGGCTGAGCGGACCGTTCACGCCGTTCACGCAGCGCGCCGTCCGGACCCTGCACCGCGGGCACCGGGTGGTGGACGGCGTGCGACGGATGGGCCGCGGCATCGCGACCGTGGCGACCGACCGCTACGCGTTCGGGGGAGACGTGCCGCAGGGGTACGTCGAGTTCACCGACGAGATGCTGTCCGCCACGCCGTTCGAGGTCATCGCTGACTTCTTCCCGCTGTTCTCCGGCCTCGACAAGTTCCATGCCGTCGAGGCGCTCGGGACGGTTGCGACGTCGGTGATCTGCGGCACCAGCGACAAGCTCACCTCGATCGGGCACTCGCGCAAGCTCCATGCCCGGATACCCGGCTCCCGGCTGCTCGAGTGTGACGGCGCGGGTCATCTGGTGATGTTCGAGCGGCACGACCTGGTCAGCTCCGAGCTCGACCAGCTGATCACCGCGGCCACCACGGGGGCTCGGAGCCGGTGACCACTCAGACCAGCAGCCCGGCGATCGAGCTCGTGGGGCCGGAGGCGGCGGGCGTCCTGCTCGAGGTCGTGCGGGCGTCGTTCGCAGACCGGCCGACGCTGGACCCGCCGACCGACGCGCTCTCCGAGACCGAGGAGTCCATTGCCGCGCGGCTCGCGGCAGGCGCCGGTCTGGTGGCACGCGTCGACGGCGGGGCGGCGGGCGCCGTCCTCCTCGACGCCGAGCCCGACGGCAAGGCGGTGCACCTGCGGCGGTTCGGCCTCACTCCGGCCGCCCGCGGCCGAGGTGTCGCCGAGGCGCTGGTCCGCGCCGGGCTGCAAGCGGCGGCAGAGCTGGGCGACGGCCTGGCCGAGCGCGCCGTCGTCTTCGCGCGCGAGGAGCTGCCGCACACGGTCCGGTTCTGGCGTCAGCAGGGCTTCGCCGAGACCGACCGGCACCCGCCGTACGTCGCGCTCACCCGGGCGCTGCCGCGTCGGTACGACGTACCCACCGCCGACGACATGCGCGCGCTCGCCGGCGGCGTGGCCGGCCTGCTGCGGGCCGGCGACGTGCTGGTGCTCAGCGGCGACCTCGGTGCCGGCAAGACCACGTTCACGCAGGGGCTCGGAGCGGCGCTGCAGGTGCGGGGGGACGTCACGTCACCGACGTTCGTGATCTCGCGGGTCCACCCCTCTCTGGTCGGTGGTCCGGACCTGATCCACGTGGACGCCTACCGGCTCGGTGGTGCGGCGGAGCTCGACGACCTCGACCTCGACACCGACCTGGATCGCGCGGTCACCGTGGTCGAGTGGGGCGAGGGTCTGGCCGAGGACCTGGCCGACTCGCCGCTGGAGATCAGGATCCTGCGGACCGTGGGCGACGACGACGCCACGACCGACGTCGACCCGCGGAGGGTCGAGATCGACCCGCTCGGACCTCGCTGGTTGGGCGTCGAGCTCCCCTCGAGCCGCTCCGAGTAGGCGGTCGGACCGACGGCATGGTCCGTTCTGACCATGCCTGCGAACTAACAAGGTCAGACCCCGCGTTATCGGTAGAGATAACGAGTTCCGCGGTGCATGGTGAAGGAGAAGTGCTGATGGGGCAGTTCGCTCCGTCGGTGTCAACCTGGGGGGTTACTTCGCATGTACTGGAGCATTCGCTTCGCACTGCTCGCCTGTCTGGCCACGGTTCTGTCCGCGGTTGCGGTCGTGGCCGGCACGATGCCGTCCGACGCAGCCGGGATCACGCTGTATCGCCCGCAGGCCCGGGAGTTCTCCGTGGTTCTGACCGGCCGGACCCACCCGAACGCGAGGGTCCGCATCGTCCGCCGTGCAGACGACGGCTGGAAACGGGTGAACGTCGTCCGAGCCGGCCGCCTGGGTCGGTACCGGTTGGTCGTCCTCCGTCCGGCAGCGAAGCCGTGGGTGGTCCGGGCAGTCTCGGGTGGCGTGCGGAGCAGGCAGCGCACGATCGCTACCGTGCCGGACCCGATCACGGACCCGCCGACCGACCCGACGACCGACCCGACGACCGACCCGACGACGGACCCGACGACGGACCCGACGACGGACCCGACGACGGACCCGACGACGGACCCGACGACGGACCCGACGACGGACCCGACGACGGAGCCGGCCCCGCCGGACGATGCCTGCGGTCCTCGGCTGCAGAAGGCCGACGGCACCTGGTGGGACTGCACGTTCGTCGACGAGTTCGAGGGCACCGAGCTCGACGGCACCCGCTGGCTGGCGCAGGAGACGTCGTTCAGCGGCGTGAACAACGGTCCGGCGTGCATCCGGAAGGAGCCGTGGACCATCGAGGTCAGCGGCGGCACTCTTCGCCTGAGCGCTCAGCGCACGGCCGAGCAATTCACCTGCAAGAGCCCGTACGGCGACTTCACCACCGACCGGGTTTCCGCCTCGGTCGGGACCCGGGACCGGTTCTCCCAAGCGTACGGGCGGTTCGCCTTCCGGGCGAAGATGGCGGATGTCCGGGTTCCCGGGTCCCACTCGGCGCTGTGGCTCTACCCGAGTCGGCACACGTACGGCTCCTGGCCGAACTCAGGCGAGATCGATGTCGCGGAGTGGTTCAGCGGCGTGCCCGACAAGGTCTTCCCGTCGGTCCACTACCTCGGCGCAGTTCGCAACTCCCACACCGGCGTCGACGGCTTGATGCCGGATGCGAATGCGTTCCACACCTACGTGGTCGAGTGGACACCGACGATCATGCGGTTCCTGTACGACGGCCGGCTGGTCTACGAGCACACCGCGAATCCGGCGCTCCCGCTGCTCGGGTCCCAGCCGTTCGACAAGCCGTTCGACATCGTGCTCTCCCAGGGTTGGGGCCAGCTCTGGAACGCGCCGACCGCCGGCACTCCGGACCGGCTCACGATGACGGTCGACTGGGTCCGGGCCTGGAAGTGATCGCGGAGCGGTGATGCCCGACCGCTAGCCTCGACGGGTGCTGCTTGCGTTCGACACGTCGTCACCGACCGTCACCGTCGCCGTGCACGACGGCGCGGACGTGGTCGCGCAGCTGGTGTCGGCCGAGACGATGCGGCACGGCGAGCAGCTGACGCCGCTCGTCGACCGGGCCCTCGGAGAGGTCGGCATCACCGCCCGCGACCTGACCGCGATCGGGGTGGGGGTCGGTCCCGGACCCTTCACCGGTCTGCGGGTCGGTCTGGTCTCGGCCCGGACCATGGCCTACGCCCTGCAGATCCCGGTCTACGGCGTGTGCTCGCTCGACGTCCTCGCGGTCGAGGCCGTCGACACCGGAGCGGTCTCGGGCTCGTTCGTGGTCGCCACCGACGCGCGCCGGCGCGAGGTCTACCTCGCGACGTACGACGAGGCCGGTCACCGCGTCGCCGGGCCCGACGTGCAGCGCCCGGCTGAGATCGCGGCGTCTGTGGGCGGCCTGCCGGTCGTGGGCGAAGGGGCGGCGCTCTATCCCGACACGTTCCCCGACGGCCGGCCGCCGCTGCGTCCGTCCGCTGGATGGTTGGCGCGGTGCGTCGTCGAGGAGCGGGTCGAGCTGCGCGACCCCGAGCCGCTCTACCTCCGACGCCCGGACGCGGAGATCCCACGCGCACCCAAGCCGGTCTCGTGACGCTGTCCGTCCGCCCTGCCGAACCGGAAGACGTCGACGCGATCGCGGACCTCGAGCTGCTCGCCTTCCCGCTCGACCCGTGGTCGCCGACCTTGATCGGGGAGGGCGTCGCCGGCCGGGTGCCGACCACGTCCTACTTCGTTGCCGAGCAGGACGGTCGGTTCGCCGGCTACGCGGCGGTCAGCGTCGTGCAGGACGTCGCGGAGCTCCAGCGGATCGCCACGGCGCCGCGTGAACGTCGTACCGGTGTCGCGGTGGCTCTGCTCGCAGGTGTCGACGGGCATGCCGCCGCGGGCGGCGCCGAGCGGCTGCTCCTGGAGGTCCGCGACGACAACGTCGGGGCACTGGCGCTCTACCGACGAGAGGGTTTCGCGGAGATCGCGCGGCGGGCGGGCTACTACCGCGACGGCACCGACGCGGTGGTGCTCGAGCGGTTTGTGAGAATGACGCCGTGACCGACGAACCCCTCGTGCTCGGGATCGAGACCTCCTGCGACGAGACCGGCGTCGGCATCGTCCGCGGGCACACCCTGCTCGCCGATGCCGTGGCGAGCAGCGTCGACGAGCACGCGCGGTTCGGCGGCGTGGTGCCCGAGGTCGCCAGCCGTGCGCACCTGGAGGCGATGGTCCCGACCATCGAGCGGGCCTGCGAGACGGCGGGGATCGCGCTCTACGACGTCGACGCGATCGCGGTGACGAGCGGCCCCGGCCTGGCCGGTGCGCTGCTGGTCGGCGTGGCGGCCGCCAAGTCGCTCGCGCTCTCCCTCGGCAAGCCGCTGTACGGCGTCAACCATCTGGCCGCCCACGTCGCCGTCGACCAGCTCGAGCACGGGCCGCTGCCCGAGCCGTGCCTCGCGCTGCTGGTCTCCGGCGGTCACTCGAGCCTCCTCCGCGTCACCGACGTGACCGGCGTGATCGACCCGATGGGCGCGACCATCGACGACGCCGCGGGGGAGGCGTTCGACAAGGTCGCCCGGCTGCTCGGGCTGCCGTTCCCCGGCGGTCCGCACATCGACCGCGAGGCAGCCTCCGGGTCCTCGGTCGCCATCGACTTCCCGCGCGGGCTGACCAGCCGCCGCGACCTCGAGCGGCACCGCTTCGACTTCTCGTTCTCGGGGCTCAAGACCTCGGTGGCCCGTTGGGTCGAGGCTCGCGAGCGGTCCGGAGAGCCGGTACCGGTCGCAGACGTGGCCGCGTCCTTCCAGGAGGCCGTCTGCGACGTGCTGGTGCGCAAGGCGCTGGACGCGGCCTCCTCGGAGGGCATCGAGGACCTGCTCATCGGCGGCGGCGTCGCCGCCAACTCCCGGCTGCGCGCGATGGCCGACGAACGGGCAACCGCCCTCGGCATCCGGGTGCGGGTGCCCCGCCCCGGGCTCTGCACGGACAACGGCGCCATGGTCGCCGCGCTCGGCTCGTCGATCGTCGCGCGGGGGCGCCCGCCGTCGTCGTACGACCTGCCGGCGGACTCGAGCCTGCCGGTTACCTCGGTGCTCGCGGGCTGAGCCGGTGCGGTTCACCGACCCGGAGTGGCTGCTCGCCGAGCCGCAGGCCCCGACCGGGACGGGCGTGCTGCTGCTGGCCGGCTCGAGCGGACGGGTCGCCGCCGGGCGTGCCGAGCTGCTCGCGCGCCACGGTGCGACCGTGCTGGCGATCCGCTGGTTCGGCGGCCCCGGACAGCAGCCCGGTCCGTACGAGGTCCCGCTGGAGCTGTTCGTCGATGCGCTCGACCAGCTCGAGCCCGAGTGCGAGCGGCTGGCGCTGGTCGGGACCTCGTTCGGCGCCGAGGCTGCGCTCCTCGTCGCTGCGCTCGACGGGCGCGTGACGGCTACCGTGGCGTTCGCGCCGTCGGCGTACGTCTGGCCCGGGTACGGCGCCGACCGGTGGACGTCGCACTGGACCTGGCAGGGCTCGGCGCTGCCGTTCGTGCCACTCGTGGAGGACTGGACGCCGGACTCCGATCCGCCCGCTTACCGAGGCTGGTACGACGAGAGCCTGGCCGCGGCGGGCCCCGAGGTGGTCGACGCCGCGGCGATCCCGGTCGAGCGGATCGGCGGTCGGGTGGTGCTGGTGGCTGGCGGCGACGACCAGGTGTGGCCGGCCGTCGACTTCGCTGCCGCGATCGCCGATCGCCGACAGCGGCACCTACTCGCGACCGAAGTCGTCGTGGATCCGGGCGCCGGCCACCGGACGCTGCTGCCGGGTGAGGCACCGGTCGTGGGCGGTCAGCGGATGCAGCGCGGCGGGGCCGATGGCGCGGACCGGGCGCTGGGTGCCCGGGCGTGGCCGGTCATCGCGTCGGCGTTGGCTCTGCGGGCGTCAGACGGTGGGTGAGGCGAGACGCCACCAGCAACTCGCCTCGAAATCCCGCTGTGACGTGCCTTTGGCCCCGCCGGTGGCGGGGTGTGGGGCGGGGTGGCTAGTCGTCCGGTGGTGTGGCGGTGAGTTGGTGGGTGCCGGTGGGGTCGACCAGGTAGGTCCCGGTGGGGAGGGTCCAGTGGTAGGTGCCGGGGGTGAGCATCCGGTAGCTGGTTCGGCCCGAGGTTTTGTACCGGTGGTGGCCGCGGCAGGCGGGTGAGAGGTTGCAGGCACAGGTCGGCCCGCCGCCGGCGTGGGGGGTGATGTGGTCGAGGTCGCAGGTTTCGGCGGGTTTGGTGCAGTAGGGGAAGCCGCAGTGGTGGTCGCGTCCGGTGACCTGGCGGCGGATCCGGTCGGGGATCTCATAGGAGTCGACCGGTTGGTGGCCGGCGAGGTCGACCACCGGCCGCACGACCACGCGGGTGTGGGGGGTGTTGAGCCATTCCTTGACCTGCTCCACCGAGATCGGGGTGCGGGTGTTGCCGAACCGGCCCACGGTCTGGTCGGTGGCGGAGAGGTGGAGGGTGAGCTCGGTCTTCCGCCCGGGAATGGTCCGGGTGATCTCTCCGGTGTCGGGGTCGGCGACCTCGAGGTCGAGGACCAGGTCCTCCCGGGCGATCTCGCCGAGTGCTTTGGCCCGGCGGACCTCGAGGGGGTCGGTGTCGCCGAGCTGGCCGGCGAGCTTGGCGCGGCGGGCGATGGCGTGTTCGAGGTCGAGGGCGTCGGCGGCGTCCAGGGTGCCGGAGAGGTCGGCGGTGCCGTTGTAGCCGACCCGGTCCAGACCGGTGTGGACGTGCCGGTGGTCCCGGGCCTCCCGGCGCCGTTCCTCCGCAGCATTCGGGTCGTACCGCACGAGGGCTTCCTCGACCAGCCGGTCGACCTGCGCCCAGGTGGCCCCGTGGGCGAACGGTGCCAGGTGGGCATCGACGAACCCGACAGCATCGGCGGGGAGGAGGCGGGTGGCGTCGGCGATCCGGAGGGCTTTCCACACCGGGACCTGGCCGTCGAGGAGGCGGGTCCAGGTCTTGGGGAGGCGGTGGGCGAGCTCGAGGACCTGGCCGACGTAGTTGCGCCCCGAGTCCAGCGACCGCCCCAACAACGCGGAGAGCTCCATCACCGCGAAGTCACTGATCAGCGGCGCGCCGGGTCCGGCGAGCGGGAGCCCGGTGTCCAGACCCCGCTCCGTCAACGTCGCCACATCCGCCGCGTCCTCGGCCACCGTGTGCTCGGCAGCCCATTCGGCGATCTCGCGGACGGTGGCGATCTCCTGCTCGGCAATGACCGTGCGGCGCTGCTTGATGCTGGCGAGCAGCGCCTGGGACCGGGTGCGGACCGCGGGCTCAACGACCTGGGTCACCACTGGGGCGGTGAGGTCGAAGAGGGGTGCGGTCCCGAGATCCATGAGGCCTATTCAACCCCGACCCTCCGACACAACGAAACGCTCAGAACCCCCCTGTGGACAGGGCATTCGCGATTCCATGCCTGTGGACGGAAGGTGGTCCGGAGCCTCGGTTTCGAGGCTCCTCGCTAGCGCGCCTCGCACCGCAACCAGCGGCCGGGGCGCACCACCGTGAGCCGGCCGCGGCGCGCCACCAGCGGCGCGCTCGAATCCGACCGTGAGCCGGCCGCGGCGAGCAACCGACAGTCCTCCGCTCCCCGTCCAAAGCCTTTCGGTCGCAACCCCCGCGGCCCGCAACCAACTCCCATCAGGCAGCGGCGTCAGCGCCACCGTGAGCCGGCCGCGGCGAGCAACCGACAGTCCTCCGCTCCCCGTCCAAAGCCTTTCGGTCGCAACCCCCGCGGCCTGCAACCCGCGAGCAGAGGTTGGATGGTCGCAGACCGATCCCCACCCGTCAGTGCTGGATCAGCACATAAGGGTTGTCTACGTCGTTGCCGCGAACCGGGTCGCCGACGTCGGTGACCGTGCCGTCGGTCGCCATGGACATCAGGTGCCAGGCCGAGCCGTCGTGCGCCGTGAACAGCAGGGCGCCGTCGTGCGACCAGGCCCAGCTGCCGACGAACCAGCCGTCCCGCTCGAACGGGTCCGCGACCGGCTGGCCCGAGGTGGCGTCGAGGATCGACAGCCGGGTCGGGCCGAGACCGTCGTACTGGCTCTGCGGCGCGGCGACGTAGCCGCCGTCCGGCGAGATCTGCTGGACCTGGAAGTCGCACGTGGTCCACCGGCGGGTGCCGTCGTCCAGGTCGAGGAGGCCGCCGCAGGTGTCGAGGTCCTCGGTGACCTTGTTGATCACGCTGACGGCGCCCGTGGCGGTCGCGTCGAACACCTTCGTCACGCCCTGTCCGACGATATCGGTGACGCCGTGCGAGCTGAACGAACGCGACTCGTCGCCGAGGCCGGAGTTGACGTGGACGACGCAGCCGTCCTCGTCCTCGTGGCAGCTGGGGCCGCCGGTGATCGCTGCAGGGAAGTACGCGACGCTCTCGCCGGGTGCGGCGAGGTCGACGGTGCCGACGGACACCTCGTCGTCATCCCAAGCGGTCATCACGACACCGTCGGTGTCGATCCAGGCGATGGTGGTGCCGGCCTCGTTCACGACCACGCCCGAGGTGGTCTCGAACGTGTCGACGACCTTGCCGTCCACGTCGATCACATCGGCGACCGAGAAGACCTCTCCGTCCCAGCGGGTCGCGACCAGTCGGTCGTCCCACACCACCGCGGCGTCGTAGGCGTGGGGGTGCTTCGGGAGCTCCACCACGTCACCGTCGGCCTGGTGCCACGCACCGTCGAGCAGGTAGTCGACGTCGGCATTGTCCGATCCGCTTTCCGTCTTCGACTTGGTCGCAGACGGCTCGCCGGACGGTGGGGTCGGGTCGGACGACGCCGTGGAGGCGCGGTCCGAGGCGTCGGTCGACGCCTCGCCGGAGCCGCCGCAGCCGGCGGCGAGCAGGGCGAGCGGGGCGATCACCGCTGCGGTGATCCGGGCATGCGAACGAAAGGTCATGGCGAGTCCTTCGGGTGTGGGCTGAAGAGAAGAGAAGAGAAGAGAAGAGAGATCAGTGGCGGATCGGCCGGAAGCCGGTCGCGAAGTCGTCGCCGCGGACGGGTTCGGCCAGCTCGGTGGTGTCGCCGTCGACGGTCATCGCCATCAGGTGCCACCGACCGCCCTCGTAGGCGGTGAAGATGACCGCGCCGTCGGGTGACCAGGTCCAGTCGCCGACGATCCAGCCGTCGCGCTCGAACGAGTTCACCTCCGTCTGCCCGTCCGCGGCGTCGACGAGGGCGATCCTGCTCGGTCCGGCCCCGTCGAACTGGCTCTGCGTGCCGATGAAGAAGTCCCCGTTGGGGGAGAACTGCTGCACCTGGTAGTCACACGTCTCGAAGCGGAAGGCGGATGTCTGCGTCTCGTAGATGCCGCCGCAGGTGTCGCCGAAGTCATCGACCTCGGTGACGACGCTGACGGCGCCGTCCGATGTCGAGTCGAAGACCCGCTTGGCGCCGTCGGCCGCGATGTCGTTGATCCCGTCCGAGCTCACCGCGCGGGCGTCCTCGTCGAGGTTGGAGTTGAGGTAGACGACGCACCCGTCTGCGTCCTCGTTGCAATCGGGCCCGCCGGAGATCGCGGCCGCCGTCCAGGCGATGGTCTCGCCGGGAGCTGCCAGCTCGACCGAGCCGATCGCCGTTTCGCCGCCGTCCCACGCGGTCATCACCTGCCCGTTGTCCTCGACCCAGGCGATCGTGGTGCCCGTGTCGTTGATGGCGACCGGCGAGGTGGTGTTCATCGACTCGATGACGTTGCCGTCCTCGTCGAGCACCTCGGTGACGAGGTAGACCTCCGGACCGCTGCGGGTGCCCACGAGTCGGTCGCCCCACTGGACGGCCTGTTGGTACTCGTGGTCGAGCTCGACCGTGTCGCCGTCGGCCTGGTGCCAGGTCGTGCCCTGGAGGTAGTCCGGATTCGCGGGCGGTGCCGCCGTGTCGGTCGTCTGCTCGACGAACTCGGGCGAGCGGCCGCCAGCGTCGTCGGTGCTGTTGGCCAGCACCGCGATCGGCGTGACGATCGCGGCGACACCGAGGACGCCGCCCGCGACCGCGGCGCGACGGTTGCGCTTGATCTTGTGGGCCTTGCCCTTCACGGAGGTGATGTCGAGCGGCGCCTCGTGGAGGTCACGGACGCGCGCATCGAAGTCGCGGCTCATCGCTACCTCCCATGCGGATTCGTCGGGGGCGGGGTTGGTGGGATCGGTGGGGTGGTTCATGACGTGGACTCCTCGCCGTAGCGGGGGTGGAGCTCGGCGGGCACCCGCGCGCGAAGAGCGGCGAGAGCCCGGCTGCACTGGGACTTGACCGTGCCGATCGAGATGCCGAGCGCGTCAGCGACCTCGGCCTCGGCCATCTGCTCGTAGTAGCGCAGGACGACGACCGACCGGGCCTTCGGCGGCAGGGTCTGCACGACCTCCCACAGCCGGTCGTTGGTGCCGTCGTCGTACTGGTCGTGGTGCGGGTCGCCTTCGGGGATGACCTCGGTGGCGTACTCCCGCTTCTTCCAGGCGCGCCGCCACAGCGAGTTGTTCTCGTTGACCATGATCCGGCGCACGTAGGCGTCGACGGCGCCGCGATCGTGGACTTTGTCCCACGCCAGGTAGAGCTTCGCCAGCGAGGTCTGCAAGATGTCCTCGGCCTGGTGACGGTCGCCGGTGAGGAGGTACGCCGTACGCAGCAGGCTCGGCTGCCGGGCGGCGAGGTACTCGGTGAACTCGGCGTCCCGCTGTGTTTCGCGGTCCCTCCGGCTCATCAGCCCGCCCCCTGTCGCGCCATCGTCGTCTCCTTCGTTGAGCCGCCGGAAGCGGCCCCTGGTGGAACTGTGTCGGGTGAAGGACGCGACTCGTCGGAGATTGGTTGCAATTCGGCTAGGCGGTTCTCGCGCAATCTGCGCAGACGCCCCAGTAGACGACCTCGGTGTTGTCGATCGTCGTACCCGGTGGCACGTCGGGCTCGAGGCAGTCCGGTGCGGGGACCGCGCAGGCCACGTTGTGCACCGTCCCGCACCGCTGGCAGACGTGATGGTGGTGACCGTCGCCGACCCTGGACTCGAAGCGCGCCGGCGAACCGGGGAGGTCGACGCGGCGGACCGCTCCTGCGGCGGTCATGGCCAGAAGGCAGTCGTAGACCGTCTGCGGCGAGAGGCGGCCCACGATCTCGCGGCTGCGCTCGACCACCTCCGCGACGGTGAGGTGCTCCTCCTCGGCCCGCGCCCGCTCCAGCACGGCCGCGACAGCCAGCCGCGGTTGGGTTACGCGCATCCCGCATGAGCGGAGGAGGACCTCCGGGTCCCCCCGACCCTTGATCACCGCCGATCGATACCCGGCGGACCTGGATCGATTCGCGAACACGCCGTGATTTCGGGCCTTTCTTCGTGGATGCGGGCGGGCCCTCGTGTGTCGGTGGGGGCCGGGGGTATTGCCGGGGTCCATCTGAGGGGAAGGACGACCATGACGACTTACGACTACGGAGCAGACGCTCCGACGCAGACCGGTGGAGCGGGCGCGTCTGGCGGGGCCAAGGACCAGGCGAAGCACGCGGCGCGGACCGCGGCCGACGAAGGCGCACACCTCGCCGAAGCGGCGAAGTCCGAGGCGCAGTCGGTGGCCACCGACGCCAAGGAGCAGGCCCGCAACCTCGTGGACGAGGCCCGCGTCCAGGTCCAGGAACAGTCCAGGAGCCAGCTCGACACCCTGGTCAGCACGCTCCAGAGCTTTGCCGAGGACCTGGAGCGGATGGCCCGCGGCGAAGGTGCCGGTTCCGGGCTCGCCCACGACGTCGTGACACAGGTCGGAGAGAAGGCCAGGACGATCAGCTCGCAGCTGCGCGGGCAGGAGCCGGCCCAGGTCCTCGACCAGGCGCGCGACTTCGCCCGGCGTCGTCCCGGCACGTTCCTGCTCGGCGCGCTCGCAGCCGGCGTCGTGGCCGGTCGGGTGGCGCGTGGCGCCAAGGACGCGCAGGACAGCCCTGCCGCCGGCGCTTCCACGACGCCCCCCACCACCGAGTTCGCGAGCCCGCCGGCCCCGCCACCGCCGGCTGCTCCCGGCTACTCGATGCCGCCCTCCGCGCCGCCCGTGACCGCCGGTGGCACCGCAGCCGACGACCCGCTGGCCGGCACCGACACTCCCGCCGAGCCGCCGGTCTACCCGGCAGGAGGATCCACTCCGGGAGGCACCCTGTGACCGATCAACAGACCCCGGGCGCGACGGCGTACGCCCCAGATGCGCAGCACGCAGGCCCCGCGGGCACCGGTGAGACCTCCGACGGCAGGTCCCTCGGCGAGCTCGTGGGCGACATCGCCAACGACCTCACGACGCTGGTGAAGCAGGAGATCGAGCTGGCGAAGACCGAGGCCAAGGCGGAGGCGACGAAGGCCGGCAAGGGGATCGGTCTCGTCGGAGGAGCCGGTGTCGCCGGCCACCTCGCCCTCCTCTTCCTGTCGCTGGCGCTGATGTTCCTCCTCGACTCCTGGATGCACACGGCCCTGGCGGCGCTGATCGTCACCGTGCTGTGGCTCGTGGCTGCCGGGGTGATGGCGATGGTCGGACGCAAGGAGCTGAAGTCGATGAATCCCAAGCTCGAGACAACCCAGAAGACTCTCAAGGAGGACGCGGCATGGGCCAAGGAACTGAAGAACAGCTGACCGGACAGATCGCCGACACACGGCAGGACCTGTCGCGGGACGTGGATGCGCTCTACGACAAGGTGAGCCCGGGCCGGATGGTCGAGCGCCGCAAGGAAGCGGTGCGTAGCCGACTGTCGACGTTCAAGGACTCTGTGATGGGTTCGGCCGGGAGCGCCGGCGGTTCGGCCCAGGGCGCGGCCGGCTCGGTGAAGGACACCGCGTCCAACGCCACGAGCGCCGTCGCCGGCACCGCGCAGTCGGCCGTCGGCACGATCGAGCGCCAGACCCAGGGCGCGCCGCTGGCGGCCGGCATGGTCGCGTTCGGCGCCGGCATGGTCATCTCGGCGCTCATCCCAGCCTCCGACAAGGAGGCCCAAGCCGCACAGCGCCTCACCGAGGCCGTCAAGGACTCGCCGATCGCCGACGAGGCCAAGGCGGTGGGACAGGAGATCGGCGACAACCTGAAGGAGTCGGCGACCCAGGCCGCGCAGGAGGTCAGGTCGAGCGCGCAGGACAGCGCGGCATCGCTCAAGGAGGAGGGCCAGTCCTCGGCGCAGACCGTCAAGGAAGAGACGCCTGGCAGCTAGGGCACGTCTCCTTATCCCGGGCCTGCTGCGCGACGCCGCCGGATAAGGAGACGCGCCCTAGCCGTCGAGCCGTCCCGAGCACGCCGCCCCCCGGACAGGGGGCGGCGTGCTTGATTTCGCGGTGTCGCGACGCTTGGGGGAAGACCGGTCGGGTACCGCCCGACCATGACGGCGCAGGTGACGCGGGACAACCTGGAGGGGCAACAGGCGGACAGCCCGAGCGAGATCCCGCGCGCAGGGTGGTTCCAGGTGGTGAAACGTGCCTGGAAGGAGGCGAAGTCCGACCAGGTGCCGCTGCTCGCGGCCGGTGTCGCGTTCTACTCGTTCCTCGCCCTGTTCCCCGCGATGATCGCGGCGGTGATGCTCTACGGCCTGGTCCGGGACCCGGCCGACGTGCAGCGGCAGGTCGACGACCTGACGGCCGCGCTCCCGTCCGACGCAGCCAGCGTCCTGACCACCCAGCTCGAGGCGATCACCTCGACGTCGTCCGGCTCCCTCGGGCTGGGGCTGCTGGTGAGCCTCGTGCTCGCGCTCTGGACCGCGTCCGGCGGCGTCGGCAACATCCTCTCCGCGATCAACATCGCCTACGACGAGGAGGAGACCCGCGGCTTCGTCAAGCGCAAGGCGCTCTCGCTCCTGCTCACCCTCGCCGCGATCGTCTTCGTCGTGGTGGCGATCTCGCTGATCGCGGTGGCACCGGCGCTGCTGGACAACCTGGTCGACGCCGGACCGGTGCGCTGGGGAATGGAGGCCCTGCGCTGGCTCGGGCTCGTCGCTGCGATGTCGTTCGCCCTGGCCGTGCTCTACCGCGTGGCCCCCGACCGCGATGACGCCCAGTTCAAGTGGGTGTCGGTGGGCGCGGTCGTCGCGACCGTCGTCTGGTTGGTCGCGAGCCTCGGGTTCTCCCTCTACGTCGACAACTTCGGCTCCTACAACAAGACCTACGGCGCCCTCGCGGGCGTCGTCGTCCTGCTCCTCTGGCTCTGGCTGACGATGTACGTCGTCCTGCTCGGTGCGGAGATCAACGCCGAGGCCGAGCAGCAGACCGCGAAGGACACGACGGTCGGCCCGGACGAGCCGCTCGGTCAGCGGGGCGCGGTGAAGGCCGACTCGCTGCCCGGTGACCAGCCGCCGCGTCCCGAACGGCCCTGAAGCCGGCCGCTCGTTCGGGCTAGTCGGCCGGGCCGGTCTCGAACGCGACGGTCGAGGAGCGCTGCGTCGGCGTCCAGTCGACTGCGAGCGCCCAGTCGCCCGTCCGTACGTCGACCCGCAGGATCGTGGCCGCGCGCCCGTTGCCGCGCACGTAGGACACGAGCAGGTGGGCGCGGTCCTCCCAGGCCGCCGACCGGATCCTGCCGCGGATCCAGCTGCCGGGCGAGGGGAGCCTGGCCACTTGCTCACCGGTGACCTGGTCGACGACGAGCACCACCCCGCGTCGTACCGAGACCTCCGCGAGGCCCTCCGGCTGGGGTATCTCGGGCAGCTCGTCGCGGTCACGGTGGATGACCCGCGACCGGATCTCGCCCGTCGCGACGTCCGCCGTGTGGAGCCGGGGGGGCCGCCACTCCGAGCGTGAGACCTCGGACGGAGTGAATGTGATCCACCGCAGCGTGGAACCGTCAGGGCTCAGGACAGGAGTGCCGGCGACGGTGCCGATCTCGCGCACCCGGTTGCCACGCGCGTCCAGGAGCTCGACCCCGGCGGTGCCTTCGAAGTAGCGGTCGTCGACGACGAGGAACCCGTCCCCGAGGCGGGCGATCGCCGTGATCCCCCGATCCCGCGGCAGCTCGACGGTCCGGCCGTCGGGGGAGTGGTACGTGTGCCCGATGACGTACCCGATGGTCGGCGGGGGCCCGATCGGCAGTGCGTCGACCCACCCGATCGGGCCGGCGGGCGCCGTACTCACGGATGCGTCGGCAGACGTCGCGTCCGGCGACGGCGCCCCGTCGCGGTCGTCGCCCCCGCAGCCGGCGCCGACAACGACGAGCACGCCGACCACGGCCAAGGCGCCCATGACCCTCCGTGTGCTCACGTCCCTATGACGCGCCGGGGACGACCTCGGTTGCCCACCCCCCCGCGAATCGGGGGAGTTCGCCCGGCGAATCGGGCGAGTTCGCCCGGCGAACCGGCCGGATTCGACGGGTCAACTTCCCCGATTCGACGGGTGACCTTCCCCGATTCGGCGGGAGATTCCCCCCGATTCGACGGTCAGAAGGGGGAGACGAGAAGGGCGGTGCCGTGGCCGGCGACCCGGGTGAGCACCAGGGTGGCCTCCTCGTCGCCGGTGAGCGCGAGCCGCTTGCGCAGCGCGTCGGGTGCGACGTCGACGCCGCGCTTCTTGATGGTGAGGCGTCCGATGCCGCGCTCGCGGAGGGCGGCCCTGAGCTGCTTCTCGCGGTAGGGCAGGTTCTCGAGCACCCGGTAACCGCGGGCGAACGGTGTGCGGAAGGACTCGTCGGAGGTGACGTAGGCGATCCTGGCGTCCACCAGGTGTCCGTGGACGCCGGCCGCCACCGCGGTCACGAGACCGGCCCGGATCACCGCGCCGTCCGGCTCGTAGAGGAACGCGCCGACGTCGCCGACTCCGGTCTCCTCAATGCCCGGGTCGTCCTCGTCGGTCAGGGAGGCCAGGCCCCCGGCCTGCCCCGGGCCGGCCGAGGGGATGACGGTGGCCCGGCGGCTCGCGGTCGCCGTACGACCGGACCAGAGGGCGGCTTCCTTGACCTCGCCGCCGTCGCTCACCCACTCCGCCTCGACGTCGGGCGGCACCAGGGCGTGCGGGATGCCGGGGGCGACCTTGACGCACGCGTCACGGCGGAGCAGGCCCTCGATCCAGGTCCAGGGCGGCGCCCAGTCGTCGACATTGAAGGTGCGTCCGGCTCCGCTGCGCCGCGCGGGATCGGCGAACGCCAGGTCGAAGCCGCCGTGGTCGACCGTCGTCGCGTCGGCGACCTGGACCGCGCCGGGCAGCCCGAGCGCGGCCAGGTTGGCCTCGGCGATGGCCACGCGCACCGGGTCGAGGTCGACGCCGGCGCACACCAGCCCGGCGCGAGCACCGGCGATCAGGTCGCCGCCGATCCCGCAGCCGAGGTCGATCAGCGTGCGCGCGCCGAACGCTCCGTAGCGACCGGCCCGGTGGGCCGCGACCGACAGCCGGGTCGCCTGCTCGAGGCCGCTCGGCGTGAAGTACATCCGGTCCGCGAGCTCGCCGAACTTCGTGTGGCCGCGGTGTCTCAGCTCGACCTGGGTCATGGCCACGGCGACGGCGGCCGGCGACGCGTCCCGCCGCAGCTCGGCCTGCACCTGGAGCTCGGGCTCGTCAACGAGGTCAGTGGCTCTCGCCAGGAGCGCCTGCCCCTCGTCGGTGAGCAGCCACCGGAACGCCTCGAGGTCCACAGCACCGATCCTGTCAGACCCGCTCTGGCACTCGTTGAAGGAGAGTGCTAGTTTCGTGTTGGCACTCTCCACGTGAGTGTGCCAGCGCTTGCCGACGAGTGTGCGACCCCCGCGACGGCGTACTCCCCAAGGCAAGCCCCAACGTGGGTGGGCGCCAGCCCGCCAGACACCTGCACACACCCCGCACAAGAAAGTGGAGGTCGATCGACGTGTCGATCAACATCAAGCCGCTCGAGGACCGGATCGTCGTCAAGCCGCTCGACGCCGAGCAGACCACGGCTTCTGGCCTGGTCATCCCGGACACCGCCAAGGAGAAGCCCCAGGAGGGCGAGGTCCTCGCGGTCGGTCCCGGTCGCTTCAACGAGGACGGCGACGGCCGGATCCCGCTCGACGTGGCCGTGGGTGACAAGGTCATCTACAGCAAGTACGGCGGCACCGAGGTCAAGTACGGCGGCGAGGAGTACCTCATCCTTTCCGCTCGCGACGTCCTTGCCGTAGTCGGTTCCTGATCCCCGCGCCCGGACGTCATACGCGCCGCACCTCCCGAGGTGCGCGTCGTATGACGTCCGGGCGTGATCGTTCCTGAAGGAGAAGCAATGCCGAAGATCCTGGAGTTCGACGAGAATGCCCGGCGCGCTCTCGAGCGCGGCGTCGACAAGCTCGCCGACACGGTCAAGGTGACCCTCGGCCCCAAGGGCCGCTACGTCGTCCTCGACAAGAAGTGGGGCGCGCCCACCATCACCAACGACGGTGTGACCGTCGCGCGCGAGATCGAGCTCGACGACCCGTTCGAGAACCTTGGTGCCCAGCTCACCAAGGAGGTCGCCACCAAGACCAACGACATCGCTGGTGACGGCACCACCACCGCGACCGTGCTCGCGCAGGCGATGGTGCACGAGGGCCTCCGCGCGGTGGCCGCCGGCGCCAACCCGATGGGTGTCAAGCGCGGCATGGACGCCGCCGCGACCGCGGTGTCCGACGCACTGCTCGCCGCCGCCCGCGAGGTGGAGACGAAGGAGGACATGGCCAGCGTGGCCACGATCTCCAGCCGCGACAGCCACATCGGCGAGCTGCTCGCCGAGGCCTTCGACAAGGTGGGCAAGGACGGTGTGATCACCGTCGAGGAGTCCAACACCATGGGCACCGAGCTCGAGTTCACCGAGGGCATGCAGTTCGACAAGGGCTACATCTCGGCCTACTTCGTCACCGACCCGGAGCGGATGGAAGCGGTCATCGACGACCCCTACATCCTGCTGCACCAGGGCAAGATCTCCGCGATCGCCGACCTGCTGCCGCTGCTCGAGAAGGTCATCCAGGCCGGCAAGCCGCTGTTCATCCTTGCCGAGGACGTCGACGGCGAGGCGCTCTCCACGCTCGTGGTCAACAAGATCCGCGGCACCTTCACCGCGGTCGCGGTGAAGAGCCCGGCGTTCGGTGACCGGCGCAAGGCGATGATGCAGGACATCGCGATCCTGACCGGCGGTCAGGTCATCGCGCCCGAGGTCGGCCTCAAGCTCGACCAGGTCGGGCTCGACGTGCTCGGCCAGGCCCGCCGCATCGTGGTCACCAAGGACAGCACCACGATCGTCGACGGCGCCGGCGACCCGGCGCAGGTCGAGGGTCGCGTCAACCAGATCAAGCAGGAGATCGAGGCGGCCGACAGCGACTGGGACCAGGAGAAGCTCCAGGAGCGTCTCGCCAAGCTCGCCGGCGGCGTCTGCGTGATCAAGGTCGGCGCCGCCACCGAGGTGGAGCTCAAGGAGAAGAAGCACCGCATCGAGGACGCCGTGTCGGCGACCCGGGCCGCGATCGAGGAGGGCATCGTCCCCGGCGGTGGCTCTGCGCTCATCCACGCGGTCTCGGTGCTCGACAAGGACCTCGGGCTGACCGGCGACGAGGCGGTCGGTGTCCGCATCGTCCGCAAGTCGGCCGACGAGCCGCTGCGCTGGATCGCCGAGAACGGCGGCGTCAACGGCTACGTCGTGACGACCAAGGTGCGCGAGCTCGGCGTCGGCAACGGCTACAACGCGGCCACCGAGGAGTACGGCGACCTGGTCGCCCAGGGCGTCCTCGACCCGGTCAAGGTGACCCGCTCGGCGCTGGTCAACGCGACCTCGATCGCTGCGATGCTGCTGACGACCGAGACCCTGGTCGTCGACAAGCCCGAGGAAGAGGAGCCCGACGCGGCCGGTCACGGCCACGGTCACGGCCACGGGCACTGATCCACCCGGCTCATCCCAACGTCGACCCGGCGCGTTCAAACGCGCCGGGTCGACGCAATTCGGGCCTACGGGGCAGGATCGGGGCGTGGCTGGAGACTTTCTCGGGGAGTGGCAGGCGTTCCGTGCCCAGCGCGAGGCGCGGCTGACCGCCCCGCACGGCTTCCTGTCGATCACCGGGCTGTACTGGCTGACGGAGAAGCGCAGGCAGTACGACGGCGCCCCGGGGGTCTGGTGGCTCGGTGCCGACGGCGTCGAGGTCGAGCTCGGTCCGGACGAGGCCCTGACGATCGACGGCCGCGAGCTCCGCGGGCACCAGGTGCTGGGCGCGGTCGACGATCCGGGGATCCGCGCCACCGCCGGGGACGTGGAGATCGAGGTGGCCAGGCGCGACAGCGCCGTCCTCCTCCGGCCGCGCGACCCGGGCCACGCGCTCCGTGCCGGGTACCGGCCGACGCCGACCTACCCGCCCTCGCCCGACTGGGTCGTGCGCGCGACGTTCCACCCCTTCGACGGTGAGCGACCGGTCGACGACGCGGTCGCCGAGGTGGCGTTCACCCTCGCGGGCGAGCCTGTCCGACTGGTCGCGTACGACGACGACGGCGGGCTGTGGCTCGTGTTCGCCGACGCGACGACCGGCCGGACGACGTACGGCGCCGGGCGCCAGCTCTACACGCCGGCACCTGCGGCGGACGGCAGCCTCGTGCTCGACTTCAACCGCACCATCAACCTGCCGTGCGCCTACACCGACTACACCACCTGCCCGGTCCCGCTGCCGCAGAACCGGCTGCAGGTCGCGATCGAGGCAGGCGAGCAGACCCCGGCGCCGTCAGTCGCGTCCGCGCAGCAGTGACACGCGCATCTCGCGGAGCTCGCCGGCCACGACACCGCGGGCGATCGCCGGGTCGGACTCCATGACCGCGCGGGCAGCCGACTCGTCCGGTGCGTCGAAGATGCACAGGCCGGTGTTCGTCGAGCCGAGCGTGGGCCCGGCCAGGATCAGGACCCCGTCGGCCAGCAGCCTCGACAGGTGCTCGAAGTGGTCGCCGAAGACCGCGGCCTCGTCGTCGGTCATGGTGGCCGCGAAGTCGTCCCGCGGCGGGTGGAGGAAATAGACCCAGGTCGGCACGGCGCCAGGGTGCCACGGATGCGGCATGCTGGGTACATGTTGTGGAGGGTGCGCACGAACCTGCCGGACCGTCCCGGCAAGCTGGCCCCCCTTGCCCAGGAGTGCGGCAAGGCCGGTGCCAACATCGGCGCGGTCCAGGTGTTCACCGGCCGCACACCGGGCACCGCAACCATCGAGCTCGTCGTCCGGACGCCCGACGACTGGAGCGAACCGGACGTCATCCAGATGGTGCGCCGGGCCGGTGGCGACTCCGTGGTCACCCACGAGGTCAACCGGCACGCCCTCGACGACCAGCCGACGCGGTACGTCAAGGCGGCCCAGCAGATCCTCGACCATCCCGAGACGTTCCCCGACGTCGTCGCCCACCTCTTCGACGCCGACGTCGAGCCGACCCACGGGACCGAGGACGTCCTCGAGATGCAGGTCGGCAACGCCGTGATCCAGATCCGGCGGGAGACGCCGTTCACCCCGGCCGAGCGGGTCCGCGGCTCCGCACTCGCCGAGCTCGTGAGCGACGTCCTGAGCCGCCAGTCGCCGAAGGCGCCGGACACCGGTGGCGGCGCCCAGCCGACGTCCGTCGCGGGCGACAACGAGGTGTCGGTGCTGGTGAGCGGTCGGGTCATCGGGCGGGCGTCGTTCGAGCCGGGTGCCGCCGGTGACGAGCCCTGGCCGGTGGACATGTGGGTCGACCCGTCCTGGCAGCGGCGGGGCATCGGCACCCGTCTGCTCTCCGACATCGCCCGGATGGCACGCAGGCAGGGCGCCGAGGAGATCGTGCTCACCGCGCCGTCGGACAGCCAGTCGGTGCTGCCGATGGTGCTCTCCGCCGGCCTGCGCGGCCGGATCCGGATGGCCGGCGACACCGTCACCGTGCGGATCGCGGTCAACGAGCTGCGGACCTGACGCCAGCGCTCACGGGGCAGCGAGCGCCTCGGTGGGCGGGAGCCGGGATGCGCGAACGGCCGGGTAGAGCCCGGCGATCCCGCCGATCACGACGGTGGCGGCCAGCCCGGCGAGCACCGACCACATGGGTACGACGGCGATCCAGGCCTGGGTGGCCGCATAGCCGAACGTGACGGCGGTGCCGATCGCCGCGCCGGCCAGCCCGCCGAGCGACGACAGTAGGAGCGACTCGGTGAGGAACTGGGTGCGGATCTGGCCACGGGTCGCCCCCAGTGACCGGCGCAGGCCGATCTCCGCCCGACGTTCGAGGACAGAGATCACCATCGTGTTCGCCACCCCGACGCCGCCGACGAGCAGCGCCACCGCACCGACACCGAGGAGCAGACCCGTGAGGGCTTGGTCAGCGGCCTGCTGTGCCTCGAGCGCGTCCGAGGGCTGGGAGACCTCGACCTCGTTGGGAGCCGCCGGGTTGGCGGTCGCCGCGAGCACGGCCTGCACTGCCGTCACCTGGTCCTCCGCGGCGCGGGTGTAGAGCGTCGTCGCGTGCCCGTCGAAGCCGAGCTCGCTCCGTGCGATCTGCCACCCCGTCAACGCCGCGGTGTCGAGCTCGGGCGCGAGGGCAGAGGGCTCCAGGATCCCCACGACGGTGAAGTACGTCCCGCCGATCAGCACCTGGGTGTCCGGGCCCGGCGCACCGATGCCGAGCCGCTCCGCGGCGAGCGATCCGAGGACGACCGCCGGATATCTCGCGGTCGCGTCGTTGAGCCAGGTGCCCTGTGCCACGGTCGTGCTCGTCGTGGCCAGGAGCCCGGTCCGGACGGCGTAGGCCACCACCCCGTTCGTCTCCTCGGCCGGGATCTTGTCGGTCCGGTAGACGTCGGCGTCAGCCACGCGACCGGTCGCCGACACGTCTTCCACCGGCGCGATCCGCTCAACCATCGACTCCGCGGCGAGCGGCAGCACGGCCGTCCCGCCGATCATGGTGCTGCCGTTGTTCGCGGTCAGCAGGTTGGTCCCGAGTGCGTCGAGCTGCGCGTCCAGGTCGGCGCGGGACGACGACGAGATCCCGACGACCGCCACCATGGCCGAGATCCCGATGGCGATGCCGAGGGAGGAGAGGAACGCGCGCATCGGCCGGGTCCGCAGACCGAACGCGCCCACCCGCAACACGTCCGGTACGGCGAGCCGGGCGGGCCGGAGCCGCTCGGTCGATGCCGGGCCGCTCATCGGAGCACCCCCGGGCGGCCGGCGACGGCGTCGGTCGCCGAGTCCTCGACGACCAGTCCGTCCCGCAACCGGATCCGCCGCGGCAGGCTGTCGGCGATGTCAGGGTCGTGGGTGATGATCACCACCGTGGTGCCGTCCCGGTGCAGGCTGCGCAGGAGCGTCATCACGCCGGCTCCCGCGGCAGAGTCGAGTGCTCCGGTCGGCTCGTCGGCCAGCAGCAGCGGTGGATCGCCTGCCGTGGCCCGCGCGATCGCGACCCGTTGCTTCTCGCCGCCCGACAGCTCGTGCGGCCGGTGCTCCATGCGGTGCGCGAGCCCGACCCGCTCCAGCGCGAGCGCGGCTCGACGTCGCCGCTCGCGCATCCGCTGGCCGGTGTAGAGCAGCCCGTCCGCGACGTTGTCGAGCGCCGACCTCCCGCCGGCGAGGTGGAACTGCTGGAAGACGAACCCGACGTAGCGGGAGCGGAGGGCGGACAGCCGGGCGTCGGAGAGAGCAGCGACCTCGTGGCCGGCGACCCGGACGCTTCCCGACGTTGGCCGGTCCAGGGTCCCGAGCGCGTGCAGCATCGTCGACTTGCCCGATCCCGAAGGGCCGACGATCCCGACCAGCTCGCCCCGTGAGATCCGCACGGTGACGCCGGCCAGCGCCTGCACCCCGCCGGCGTACTCCTTGCGGACCTCGTCGAGCTCGATCATGGGCGCGGTCGAGCGGGTGATCGGTCGGGTGGTCATCATTCGGGCACCCCCACGACGGTCCCTTCCGTGATGCCGGCGCCCGACACCTCGACCCGGCCGCCGGAGAAGAGCCCGGCATCGACGGCGACGTACTCCGACGAGCCGTCCTCGACGACCTCGAGCCCGAAGCCGCCCTCGCTCAGCGCGACCAGCGCCGCCACCGGCACGATCAGCACGTTCTTGCGCCTGCCCGCGGTGAAGGTGACGTCGACCGCCGCGGCGTCGTACTCCCGGGCGCGCTCGCGGGCTTCGCCGCCCTGCAGCTCGGCGACCACGACCACGGTGGTGCTGGTGTCGGACTCCTCGCCGGACTCGCCCTCGGTCACCTCGGTCGAGACGTCGACCACGGTCACCGGCGCCGACGAGCCGTCGGGCAGCGTCACCTCGGCCTCGGTGCCGATCTCCGCCAGCCGGCGGTCGCTGGGGTCGACCTCGACCGTCACCGCGGGCGTCGTCCCGGTCACCGAGAGCATGGTCGAGCCGGGGGCCACGGCGTCGCCGAGACCGGCCGTCACGGTCGCCACGCGGGCCGGGCCGTCGAGGACGACGACGTCGGCCATCGCGAGCGTGCCGGTCTCCTCGACGCCCAGGTCCTCCTGCCAGTCCTCGAGCGCGACCGCTGTGTAGTAGGTGAACTCGCCGTCAACCTCGAAGCCGCGGTAGCCGAGTGCCCACAGGTTCTGCTCGAGCTGGCGGACGTCGCGGCCCTCGTCGCCCTGGTCGAGGTCGCGGAACGGCGGGACGTCGCCGTACAGCAACGGCACCGCGTCGGCGTCGACCTCGTAGAGCGCCTCGCCGCGCCGTACGACGTCGCCCTCGGCGGGCAGCCAGGTGACGGTGCCGGCGAGCCGGGTGGCCAGCGACCGTTCGGCGCCATAGCCGAGAGTCCCGCCCTCGGTTGCGGAGTCGACGAGGGTGCCGCGGGTGACCTCTGTGGTCGCTGGCGGCAACCCGTCGTCGGAGGACGCCTCGGCATCGCCATCGCGTCCGACGACGACCACGGTGATGACCGCGGCCGCCGCCGCCACGGCGACGGCGCCGGCGACCACCCGACTGCGGACGCTCACCACATCCCCCCGTCCTGCAGCTCTCCCAAGATGTCCTGGCAGGCCTCCTGGGCCGCCTCGAAGTCGGGGTCCTCGGCGATCTCCGGGGTGATCCGCATGCCTCCCTCGTCGGCCTCGGGGTCCGTGAACGCCTCGACCCCGTTGTCCCGCATGCACTGCGCGTACTCGAGCATCGCCTCGTTGTCGATGGGCTCACCGCCGCCGGGTCCGCCGTCCGGTGCGTACTCGCGGCATGCCTCCATCGCCGCGTCGACCGTCGCCCGGTCGACCTCGGGGCCGAACATCAGGTCGAACGCCTCGCCCTCGGCCGGGTCCTCGACGTCGAGGCCGTTGTCCCGCAGGCACTGCGCGAACGCCAGCATCCGGTCGCGTTCGTCCATGTCCTCCGCTCCTTCGGCACCGTCGCCGCCGTCCTCGGTGGCCTCGCCGCCGGCGCTGGCAACCCCGCCGCCGTCGTCCTCGTCACCACATCCGGTCAGCGCCAGCGCCAGGGGCAGCCCGAGGGCCAGCAGCCCGGCCGCGGCCCGGTAGCGGATCCCGTTGATTGTGATCACACGTCCTCCTCTGGTTGGTTGGCGTGGCTGCCCCGCCCGGTCCCCCGACGGCGGCGGGCGGGACGCCACGTGGTCCATGCAAGTGGCGCGCCCGTTTCTCCGCTGTTCGGTGATGGCTAACGTCGAGGAAACGCGGGCGGCGACAGGCTGGCCGCGACCCGTCGACGAAGAGGTAGAGCCGGATGCGCGTGCTGGTGGTGGAGGACGAGCCGCAGCTCGCGACGGCGGTGGCGGAGTGGCTGCGGCAGGAGGCGCACGCGGTCGACGTGGCGCTCGACGGAGGCGAGGCGCTCGAACGCATCGGGGTCAACCAGTACGACGTCGTGGTGCTCGACCGCGACCTGCCGGTCGTGCACGGCGACCGCGTGTGCCGCGAGATCGTCGCCGGCGATGCGGACACCCGGGTGCTGATGCTCACCGCGGCGACCGCGGTGACGCAGCGTGTCGAAGGACTCGCGCTGGGCGCCGACGACTACCTCACCAAGCCGTTCGCCTTCCCTGAGCTGGCGGCGCGGGTGCTGGCGCTCGGTCGGCGGTCGAGGCCGGCCGCGCCTCCGGTGCTGCGACGCGGGGAGATCACGCTCGACCCGGCTCGACGCGAGGTCTTCCGTGGCACCCGCTACGTCCCCCTCGCGCGCAAGGAGTTCGCGGTGCTCGCGGAGCTGCTCCTGGCCGACGGCGCTGCGGTGTCCGCGGAGCAGCTGCTCGAGAAGGCGTGGGACGAGCATGCCGACCCGTTCACCGGCGCGGTCCGGCTCACCGTGCACAAGCTCCGGCGCAAGCTCGGCGAACCCGCCCTGGTCGAGACCGTCACCGGCGTCGGGTACCGGATCCCATGAAAACTCCCACGGGCGTGAGCGTCCGCATCCTGCCGCGGCGGCTGACGCTGCGCGCGCGGCTGACGGTGATCTACGGCGGCCTGTTCTTCGCGGCCGGCGTCGTCCTGCTGGCCGCGACCTACATCCTCTTCCTCGAGCAGCTCGAGCCGTCGGGCGACCGGGTGCTGTTCGAGGGAAGGATCCAGGAGCCGACCGAGACCGCCGCGGATCCGCGCGACCTGGACAGCATCGAGATCCAGACGCCCGAGGGCGACGTGCTCAAGGGGCCGGACGCACGGAAGTGGCTGGTCGACCAGGAGGATTCGGTCCGGCATGCCGCGGGTGAGTCGCTGCTGGTCCAGGGCGGCATCGCCCTCCTCGTCGTGGGCGGGCTCGCGACCGGCCTCGGGTGGTTGGCCGCCGGTCGGGTGCTGTCCCCGCTGCACCGGGTGACCGCCACCGCGCACCGGATCTCGGCCGCACCCGCCGCCGACATGGGACTCCACGAGCGGATCGGCCTGGCCGGTCCCGACGACGAGGTGAGGGAGCTCGCCGTCGCGTTCGACTCCATGGTCGAGCGGCTCGACCGGTCCTTCGCCGGACAGCGTCGCTTCGTCGCCAACGCCTCCCACGAGCTGCGCACGCCGCTCACGGTCAGCCGGGCGATGGTCGAGCTCGCGATGCATCGGCCGGAAGCGTCCGCCGACCTGCGCACCCTGGGCGCGGACCTGCTCGCCCTCAACGAACGTCACGAGCGGTTGATCAGCGGCCTGCTCGACCTCGCCGGTGCCGAGAACGAGCCGCTCGACCGACAGCCGGTCGACCTCGCCGACATCGTCGAGCACGTCGTCGAGCTGACGGCCGACGAGGCCGAGGAGGCCGGCGTCGAGGTGACGGAGGAGGTCGTCGGGGCGACGACCCAGGGCGACGCCCTGCTGCTCGAGCGGCTGGTCGCCAACCTCGTCGAGAACGGCATCCGCCACAACGAGCGGGGCGGCTGGGTGCGGGTCGTGAGCGGCCCCGGCGCCGATGGCGGGGTCCGGGTCGAGGTGTCGAACACCGGTCCCGTGGTGTCGTCGTACGACGTCGCGGGGCTGTTCCAGCCGTTCCGCCGGCAGGCCGGCGACCGGCTCGTCGTCGACCGCGGGGTCGGCCTCGGCCTGTCGATCGTGGAGGCGATCGTGCGCGCGCACGACGGCTCCGTCGACGCGCGACCCCGCGACGGCGGGGGGCTCGTGGTGACCGTCCGGCTGAGAGGGGACGACGCCGCGCCAGCGGGTTCGTGAAATGATTCACAAACCCGTGAACCGCTGCTGACGCGGGCGTAGCGTCGAACGCGTGATGATGCCTGCTCTCCTCGCGGACACCGTCCAGCTCGTCGCGACGGTGGAGCCCGAGGGGCTGCTTCCGGCCCGCCAGCAGATGGCGCTCTCGCTCGGCTGGCACATCGTGCTCGCCTGCTTCGGCGTCGCGTTCCCCGCCATGATCCTCGTGATGCACCTGCGCGGCATCCGGCGTGACGACCCGGTCGCGCTCGAGCTGGCGAAGCGGTGGTCGAAGGTCTCCGCCGTGCTGTTCGCGATCGGCGCGGTCTCGGGCACCGTCCTCAGCTTCGAGATGGGCCTGCTCTGGCCGGGGCTGATGGGCACCTACGGCGACGTGCTCGGGCTCCCGTTCGCCTTCGAGGGGCTGTCCTTCTTCGTCGAGGCGATCTTCCTCGGCATCTACCTCTACGGCTGGGGCCGGATGCCGCCCAAGCGGCACGTGCTCATGCTCGTGCCGATGGCGATCGCCGGCGTCGTCGGCACGTTCTGCGTGCTCGCGGTGAACGCCTGGATGAACGCACCTGCCGGGTTTCGCCTGGTCGACGGCCAGGTCACCGACATCGACCCGTGGGCCGCGATGTTCAACGACCAGGTCTGGCTGCAGTTCGCGCACATGTGGGTCGCGGCCTACATGGTCGTGGGATTCAGCGTCGCCGGCGTCTACGCCGTCGGCATGCTGAGAGGTCGACGGGACGAGCACCACCGGCTGGGCTTCATCGTGCCCTTCGTGTTCGCGACGGTCGCCGCGCTGACGCAGCCGTTCGTGGGCCACCTGCTCGGGGGAGGACTCGACGAGCGCCAGCCCGCCAAGCTCGCGTCGTTCGAGCTCGCCGACACCACCGAGAGCCCGTCGCCCCTCCGGATCGGCGGGATCTACGTCGACGGCGAGGTCCGTGGGTCCATCGACATCCCGGTGCTGGGCTCGGTGATCGCGATGAGCTCGCTCAGCGATCCGGTGCCCGGTCTGGACGAGATCCCGGAGGAGGACCGGCCGCCGGTGAACCTGACGCACTGGGCGTTCCAGTCGATGGTCGGCATCGGGACCCTGCTCGCGGCGTCGGTCTCTCTGTTCTGGTTCCTGCGCTGGCGCGGCCGCAACCTGCTCGAGAGGCGCTGGTTCCTGCGCTTCGTCTCGATCAGCGGGCCGTTGGCCGTGCTCGCGCTCGAGTCCGGCTGGATCGCCACCGAGGTCGGGCGTCAGCCGTGGATCGTCTACGGCTTCATGCGCACCGAGGAGGCGGCCGGCGACTACTCCGGCCTGTGGTGGCTACTGGGCACTACCGCAGTGGTCTACGCCGCGATGACGGCAGGTGCGGTCGTCGTGCTCCGCTCGATGGCCCGGCGCTGGCGCGCCGGCGAGACCGACCTGCCCAGCCCCTACGCTCCGCAGACCGTGGGGGAGCGGACGAATACCCTGCGAAGTTCTTCTCCCCCGCTTCGCTCCTCCGAACAACTTCGCGGGGACCCCGAATGATGAGCCTGGAGGTCGCGGTCGCGGCCGCCATGTTCGTCGGTGTCGTCGCGTACGCCGTGCTCGGCGGCGCCGACTTCGGGTCCGGGTTCTTCGACCTCACGGCCGGCAGCAGCCGGCGTGGTGCGGAGATGCGGACCCTGGTGGACCACAGCATCGGACCGGTCTGGGAGGCCAACCACGTCTGGCTGATCTACGTGCTGGTGATCTGGTGGACCGGGTTCCCCGAGTCGTTCGCGGCGGCGATGACGACGCTCGTCCTGCCGCTGCTGCTCGCGCTGCTCGGGATCGTGCTGCGAGGGGCGAGCTTCGCGTTCCGGAAGTACTCCGCCACCCTCGGTCAGGCCAGGCTCTTCGGAGTGATCTTCGCGACCGCGTCGATCCTCACGCCGTTCTTCCTCGGCACCGTGGCCGGCGCGATCGCCTCCGGCCGGGTACCGGCCGAGGGGGTCGGCGACCGCTGGTCGTCCTGGCTCAACCCGACCTCGATCTTCGGTGGCTTGATCGCGGTCGGCACCTGCGCGTTCCTCGCCGGTGTGTTCCTCGCCGCCGACGCCGCGCGCAGCGACAAGGTCCGGCTCGCGGAGGACCTGCGCCTCCGGGCCCTGGTGGTCGGAGCCGTCACCGGCGTGGTCGTGCTGGTCGCGCTCGTGCCCGTCTCGGAGGACGCGCCCACGCTGAGCGAGGGCCTCGCCGGGCGGGCGGCGGCGCTGGTGGTCGTCTCGGCGCTCGCCGGTACGGCGACGCTCTGGCTCCTGTGGGAGCGTCGCTACTCCCTCGCCCGCTGGCCCGCCGTGGTCGCGGTGGCGTCCGTGGTGTCGGGCTGGGGCGTGGCGCAGTACCCCTGGCTGCTCGTCGACGAGGTGCGCATCGTCGACGCGGCCGGCGCGAGCGCGACCCTGCAGGCACTCCTGGTCGCGGTCGGGCTCGCGGTGGTGGTCGTCCTTCCGCCGCTGGCCTATCTCCTCCGACTCACCCAGAGCGAGGAGTGGTCGCGGCACTAGACGCGTCTAGCTCGTCAGCGACCGCTCCGGCGGGTGGTTGCCGAGCCGCCAGCCGCCGAGCGGCAGGTCGATCGCGTCCTGCGGGCCCCACGAGCCCTGCGGGTAGGGCTGGCACGCCGGCCGGCGGTCGAGGACCGGCTGGCAGATCTCCCACAGCCGCTCGACCTCGTCGGAGCTGATGAACAGGGTCCGGTCGCCGCGCATCACGTCGAGCAGGAGGCGCTCGTAGGCCTCGAGCGGGTCCGAGTCGGGCACGTCGCACACCAGGTCGAGCCGGAACACGCCTTCCACGATCTCCATGTCAGGACCGGGTCGCTTGGCGCGGACGTCGATCGCGATCCGCGGCTGGTCGGCGAGCTCGATGACCAGCTCGTTGGGCGCCGGTGGGCCGCCGTCGGCCGGCTTGAGCCAGCGGTGCCGCGGGTCGGAGAACCGGATCGTGATCGTCCGCCGGCCCTCGGCCATCGCCTTGCCGGTGCGCAGGTAGAACGGGACGTCGCGCCACCGGTCGTTGTCGATCCAGATCTCGATGGCGACGAGGGTCTCGACGTCGGAGGCGGGTGCGACGTCTGGCTCGTCCCGGTAGCCGTCGTACTGACCGAAGATCACGCGGTCCGGGTCGAGCGGCCGGACCGACGCGAACACGGCCGCCTTAGCCGCCCGCAGCGCGGACTCCCGGTAGGCGTGCGGGTCCTCGAGCGCCACGAAGCCGAGCAGCTGGCACAGGTGGGTCGTGACCATGTCGCGCAGGCAGCCGGTGCCCTCGTAGAAGCTGCCGCGGCCCTCGACGGTGAGCTTCTCCGGCACGTCGATCTGCACCGACTCGATGGTGTGCCGGTTCCACGCCGGCTCGAACAGCCCGTTGGCGAAGCGCAGGGCGAGGATGTTCTGCACCGCCTCCTTGCCGAGGAAGTGGTCGATCCGGAAGATCTGCGCCTCCTCGAAGGCGTTGCGGAGCACGACGTCGAGCGCCCGGGCGGTCGTCAGGTCGGTGCCGAACGGCTTCTCCGCGACCAGTCGCGAACGGTCGACCAGGTCCTCCTTCGCGAGCATCCCCACCATGTCCTTGACCGCCGAGGGCGGCACCGAGAGGTAGAGCAGCCGTCGTACGTCGGAGAGCAGGCAACCCGCGTCCTCGAGCAGCCGGTCCTCTGCCTGGCGCACGGCCTCGGCAAGGTCGGTGCCGTCGTCGGCGGAGGAGGCGACGAAGGAGATCCGCTCCAGGAGCGGGTCGGCGACCGAGTCGTCGACCTCCTTGACGAACTCGTGGAGCGCGGCGCGCACCTGGCCGCGGAACTCGTCGTCGGTGCCGGGGGAGCGGCGGCCGCTGCCGATCACCGCGAGGTGCTTCGGCAGCCGGCCGGCCGCCGCCAGCCGGTAGAGACCGGGGAAGAGCTTGCGGGAGGCCAGGTCGCCGGTCGCACCGAAGAGGACCAGCACGTGCGGAGGCAGCGGGGCAGGAGTCACTTCTACAGTCTGTCCCGGTTCCGGTGATCGACGCGACCCCGCGTAGGATTCCGTCATGGAGGTCCCCGAGAAGTTCGCGTCCCTCGGTCTCACCTACGACGACGTCCTGCTGCTGCCCGGTCACTCCGACCTGGCGCCCGACGACATCGACCTGACCACGCGGCTCACGCGTGAGATCACCATCAAGGCGCCGCTCGTCAGCGCGGCGATGGACACCGTCACCGAGTCGCGGATGGCGATCGCGATGGCCCGGCAGGGCGGCATCGGCATCCTGCACCGCAACCTCTCGTCCGAGGAGCAGGCCTACCAGGTCGACCTCGTGAAGCGGACCCAGACCGGCATCATCTCCAACCCGGTCACCATCGGACCTGACGCGACGCTCGAGGAGCTCGACCGGATCTGCGGCGAGTACCGCGTCTCGGGCCTTCCCGTCGTGGACGCCGACAACCGGCTGCTCGGCATCTGCACCAACCGCGACCTGCGGTTCACCCCCGTCGCGGAGTGGGCGACCACCAAGGTCGACGAGGTGATGACCCCGATGCCGCTGGTCACCGGACCGGTCGGTATCAGCAGGGACGACGCCACCATGCTGCTGCGCAAGCACAAGCGCGAGCGGCTGCCGCTGGTCGACGAGGCCGGGCGGCTCGGCGGGTTGATCACGGTCAAGGACTTCGTGAAGTCGGAGCAGTTCCCCGATGCCTCGAAGGACGGCCAGGGCCGGCTCATGGTCGGCGCCGCGATCGGCTACTTCGGCGACGCCTGGCAGCGGGCCACCGCGCTCATCGACGCCGGTGTCGACGTGCTCGTCGCCGACACCGCCCACGGCCACGTCACCCTCCTCCTCGACATGGTCAAGCGGCTCAAGACCGACCCCGCCACCCGCCACGTGCAGGTCATCGGCGGCAACGTCGCGACGCGGGACGGAGCGCAGGCCTTCGTCGACGCCGGCGCCGACGCCGTCAAGGTCGGCTTCGGCCCGGGCTCGATCTGTACGACGCGCGTCGTCACCGGATGCGGCGTACCCCAGGTCACCGCCGTCTACGAGGCCTCCCTCGCGGCCAGGCCCGCCGGCGTACCCGTGATCGCCGACGGCGGCCTCCAGCAGTCCGGTGACATCGCCAAGGCGATCGTCGCCGGTGCGGAGTCGGTGATGATCGGCTCGATGCTCGCCGGCTGCGAGGAGTCGCCCGGCGAGGTGATCTTCGTGCAGGGCAAGCAGTTCAAGGCCTACCGCGGCATGGGTTCGCTGGGCGCGATGTCGTCGCGTGGAAAGAAGTCCTACTCCAAGGACCGCTACTTCCAGGCCGAGGTCACCAGCGACGACAAGATCGTCCCCGAGGGCGTCGAGGGCCAGGTCGCCTACCGCGGACCGCTCTCCGCGGTCGCCCACCAGCTGCTCGGCGGACTCAACCAGTCGATGTTCTACGTCGGCGCGCGCACCATCCCCGAGCTGCAGGAGAAGGGCCGGTTCATCCGGATCACCTCGGCGTCGCTCAAGGAGAGCCACCCCCACGACGTCCAGATGACCGTCGAGGCCCCTAACTACCACGGTGCTTGATGGCGCGAGCGTGTCGCTCGTTCCTCGCTTCCTACGCTCGGTCCGACGCGTTTTCAGCTATGGCCGGCTGCTTTGGTCGCCCGGTTGACGGGTGCAGGACCCTTCGGTCAGACTCCCGTTAACCGACATGAGTGTCGGTTAATGAAGACGGGTGGTCGGCATGGGGTCGCTTTCTCGACGCAGCGTGCTGCGTGGGTCCGGGGTCGCGGCGGCTGCGATGGCCGTCGGGCCGCTGTCGCCGGCACTCGCGCTGGACCGGCGCCGGGTGGCCGTGCTCGGCGGCGGGATGGCCGGCCTCGCCGCCGCCCACGAGCTGGTCGAGCGCGGCTTCGAGGTGACCGTCTACGAGCGGAAGGCGCTCGGCGGCAAGGCGCGCAGCATCCCGGTGCCCGGCACCGCGCGGGGCGGCCGCCGCGCACTCCCCGGTGAGCACGGCTTCCGGTTCTTCCCGGGCTTCTACCACCACATCCCCGACACGATGGCGCGGATCCCTTTCGGCTCCAACGAGAACGGCGTCTTCGACAACCTGGTCTCGGCGGGGATGCCGCTGTTCCCGCGCTCGGGGGGTCGTGACGACCAGAACCTGTTCGGGCTGATCCCGGACCCACGGCACCTGGCGACGCCGGACGCGGTCAAGCGCTTCATCGTCAACGAGCTGCTCGGCGGCAACATGATCTCCCCGGTCGACGCGACGTACTTCGCAACCCGGCTGGTCGTCTTCCTCTCCAGCTGCGACGAGCGGCGCCTCGGGCAGTGGGAGCAGACCTCGTGGTGGGACTTCGTGCGCGCCGAGCAGCGATCGCCGGAGTACCAGACGGTCGCCGCCCGTGGTCTCACCCGGGCGCTCGTCGCCGCCAAGGAGGAGATCGCCAGCACCCGCACCATCGGCAACATGGCCGAGGCGTTCCTCTACTCGTTCGCCGGGGTGGGGACCAACGGGCGCCCGCCCGACCAGATCCTCAACGGGCCGACCAACGAGGTGTGGATCGACCCCTGGGTCGACCTGTTGCGCAGCAAGGGTGTCCGGTTCCGGTCGGCGACCACGATCACCGGGCTCCAGGTCGCGGGCGGCCGGATCACCGGAGCCCGCGCCCGCACCGCGTCCGGCCCGGCCACGATCGACGCGGACTGGTTCGTCTCCGCCATGCCGGTCGAGCGGGTGACCCGGCTGCTCTCGCCCGCCGTGCTGCGGGCGGACCCCAGCCTCGAGGGCTTGCGCGGGCTGGTGACGGACTGGATGAACGGCATCCAGTTCTACCTGAAGCGGCCGGTCACCATCACCGACGGTCATCTGGCATTCCTCGACTCGCCCTGGTCGCTCACCGGGATCCTCCAGGCAGGGCACTGGACCAACGACTTCGCGGCGACGTACGGCGACGGCACGGCGGTCGACTGCCTGTCGGTCGACGTGTCCGACTGGACCACACCCGGGATCCTCTACGGCAAGCCCGCCAACCGGTGCACCAAGGCGGAGGTGCGGGCCGAGGTCTGGGCGCAGATGAAGGCGTCGCTCGAGGACACCGGCGCGTCGGTGCTGCCCGACGACGTCCTCCACTCGTTCTTCCTCGACCCCGCGATCAAGTGGGACCCGGTCAGCCGCCGCAACTCCAACGACGAGCCGCTGCTCATCAACACGGTCGACTCCTGGAAGCTCCGGCCGACCGCGCGGACCGCGCTCTCCAACCTGTTCCTGGCCGGCGACTTCTGCCGCACCAACGTCGACCTGGCGACGATGGAGGGCGCCAACGAGTCCGGCCGTCAGGCCGCCAACGCGATCCTCGCGGAGTCCGGCGCGGGTGGCGCGCCCGCCCCGATCTACCGGCTGCACCGCCCGCCGGAGTGGGAGGCGCTCAAACTCGTGGACCAGCAGCTCTACCGGCTGGGTCTCAAGAACACGTTCGACGTCGGCTGACGCCTCGAACGGCGAGGAGGGAGAGGCTCACTACACTGCTCCGGTGAGCGAGATCGAGATCGGCCGCGCCAAGCGCGCCCGCCACGCGTACTCCTTCGACGACATCGCGATCGTGCCGTCCCGGCGCACCCGCGACCCCGAGGAGGTGAGTGTCGACTGGCAGATCGACGCCTACCGGTTCTCGCTGCCGATCCTCGCCGCTCCGATGGACTCGGTGATGTCCCCGGAGACCGCCATCGCCTTCGGGCGGTACGGCGGCCTCGGTGTGCTCAACCTCGAGGGCATCTGGACGCGCTACAGCGACCCGGAGTCGCTGCTGGAGGAGGTGGCCGGTCTCCAGGGCGACGCCGCGACCCATCGGCTCCAGGAGATCTACTCGGAGCCGATCAAGCCGGAGCTGATCACCGAGCGGCTGCGGCAGGTCCGCGAGGGCGGGGTGACCGTCGCCGGCTCGCTCTCGCCGCAGCGCACCAAGGAATTCGCGAAGGTGGTGACCGATGCGGGCGTCGACCTGTTCGTCATCAGGGGCACCACCGTGAGCGCCGAGCACGTCTCCAGCCAGGCCGAGCCCCTCAACCTCAAGGAGTTCATCTATGAGCTCGACGTGCCGGTCATCGTCGGCGGCTGCGCGACCCACCAGGCCGCGCTCCACCTGATGCGCACCGGTGCGGCCGGCGTGCTCGTCGGGTTCGGCGGAGGCGCTGCGCACACCACCCGCACCGTGCTCGGCGTCGCCGTACCGATGGCCTCCGCGGTGGCCGACGTCGCCGCCGCCCGCCGTGACTACCTCGACGAGTCCGGCGGCCGCTACGTCCACGTGATCGCCGACGGCTCGATCGGTCGCTCCGGCGACCTTGCCAAGGCGATCGCGTGCGGTGCCGACGCGGTGATGGTCGGCTCGCCCTTCGCCCGCGCCACCGACGCGCCTGGTCGCGGCTTCCACTGGGGCGCCGAGGCGCACCACCACGACCTGCCGCGGGGGCAGCGGGTGCAGTTCGAGCAGATCGGCTCGATCGAGGAGATCCTGTTCGGCCCCAGCCGGGTCGCCGACGGCACCATGAACCTGGTCGGCGCGCTCAAGCGCTCGATGGCCACCACCGGCTACACGGACCTCAAGGAGTTCCAGCGGATCGAGGTCGTCGTCGAGTAGACCGGGCGGAGCCCGGGCTACGTCCGACGACGAGATCGAGTGCGCCCGCCCGCGCGAGCTTGCGAGCGGGGGCGACGGCGTGTATCGAGATCCAGTGACTTCGACGCCGGTCGGTGAGCCGATCCTTCGCATGGGCAGCGCGCGTGGCCGCTGGGTACTGCTGACCACCGTGCTGGGCTCCGGCCTGGCGCTGCTCGACGCGACCGTCGTCAACGTCGCCCTCGGCCGGATCGGGGAGGACCTCGACGCCGGGTTCGAGGGGCTGCAGTGGACGATCAACGCCTACACGCTGACGCTGGCCGCCCTGATCCTGCTCGGCGGCTCGCTCGGTGACCGGCTCGGTCGGCGTCGGATCTTCCTCATCGGCGTGGTGTGGTTCGCGCTCGCCTCGCTGCTCTGCGGACTGGCGCCCAACATCGAGACGCTCATCGCCGCCCGCGGCCTGCAGGGGGTCGGCGGTGCGCTGCTGACGCCCGGCAGCCTGGCGATCATCGCCGCGTCGTTCCACAGCGAGGACCGGTCGGCGGCGGTCGGCGCCTGGTCCGGCCTCGGCGGCATCGCCGCCGCGATCGGACCGCTCGTCGGCGGTTGGCTGGTGGAGCTCAACTGGCGGCTGGTCTTCCTGGTGAACGTCCCGGTCGCCGTGGTGATCATCGTGGTCGCGGTCCGTCACGTCCCCGAGAGCCGCGACCCCGAGGCGGCCGGTCGGCTCGACGTGACCGGTACGACGCTCGCAGCCGTGGGGCTCGCTGCGCTCACGTTCGGGCTCACCCGCGCCGGCGAGGCCGGCTTCAGCGGGTCGGTCATCGCCACCGTCGGCGCCGGGCTCGCTTGCCTGGTGGCGTTCGTGGTGGTCGAGGCGCGGTCGGCGGCACCGCTGGTGCCGTTGGAGCTCTTCCGCAACGCGCAGTTCAGCGCGGCCAACGTCGTCACGTTCCTGGTCTACGCCGCGCTCGGCGTGATCTTCCTGCTGCTCGTGCTGCAGCTCCAGGTCGTCGCCGGGTGGTCGCCGATCGTGGCCGGGTCGGCGATGCTGCCGGTCACGGTGATCATGTTGGCGTTCTCGTCACGCGCAGGTGCGCTCGCGCAGCGGATCGGGCCGCGGCTGCCGATGACCCTCGGTCCGCTGCTGTCGGCCGGCGGGGTGCTCTGGTTGAGCGGGGTCGGCGCCGACGCGTCGTACCTCGGCGACGTCCTGGCGCCGGTGCTGCTCTTCGGCGCCGGGCTGGCGCTGATGGTCGCGCCGCTGACGGCGACCGTCCTCGACTCCGCCGAGGACCGGCACGCCGGCATCGCGTCGGGCGTCAACAACGCCGTCGCCCGCACCGCCGGTCTGCTGGCGGTCGCCGTCATCCCGGTCGCGGCCGGCATCGCCGGTGCGGACTACACCGACCCGGCTGCGTTCGACGACGGCTACGGCAACGCCATGCTGATCAGCGCCGGACTGCTGCTCGTCGGTGCCGCGTGCGCAGCCGCCTTCATCCGGAAGCCCCTCGCCACCGCCGCCGAGCCGGCAACCGCGGGTGACCAGCGGGTGCGGGTCGAGGAGTGTGTGCACTGCGGCGTCTCCGGACCGCAGCTGCACCCCACCTGTCGCTCGCCGGAGTGAGGCTCAGCCCGCTCAGCCCGCGAGCTTCTCCTTGAAGAAGGCGAGGACGCGATCGACCGCCTCCTGCTGCCGGTGGAGGGTCAGCGTCGAGTGCTTGACCCCGGGGAACTCCACGGCGATGAAGTTGTCGCCCAGCTCGTCGCGGAGCCTGTCGAAGCGGCCGCCGACCGCGAGGTCGTTCTTGTAGCGCAGCCCGAGGACCTGGCAACCCGCGCTGACCTTCTCCTTCACCGCGTCGAGGTCGGCCGGGCTGAGACCGAGGTCGCGGCTGCGGCCGGGGGTCACGGCGAACGGCGCCGACGGCTGCGCGAGGACGGGAGCCGCGATCGCGGCGTCCGCCAGCATGGCGAGCGCATAGCCGCCGGTGAAGCACATGCCCACCGCCCCGACGCCCGGGCCGCCCAGCTCCGCGTGCAGGTCCCGGGCCAGCGCCCGCAGCCAGGTGGCCACCGGTGTCGTGGTGTTGGTCGCCATCCGCAGGAACTCACGGCTGACGCAGATCTCTCGGGCGGCCTGAGCCATCGACCGGGGGCCGACCTTTGCGTTCGGCGTGCCGAAGAGGTGCGGCATGACGACGGTGTGTCCCTGCTCGACGACCTCCTCTGCGAAGGCGAGCACCTGCGGGGTGATCCCCGGGATCTCGTGGATGACGATGACGCCCGGCCCCTCGCCCTTGCGGTACGTCGGGTGCGTGACGCCGTCGTCGGTGAACTCGCTGCGGGTCCAGCCCGGGAGGTCGCTCATGGGCGTGAGACTAGATGACTGAACCCAAGGTCTCGCGCGCTGCGCGACGCTCATCATCCGCTCTGGCGGCGTTGCCGACGCTGGAAAGACGCCCAGTCTGACTGCGCATCGGCGCCTTGCCAGCGTGGCGCTGAGCGCCGCTCGCTAGCACGACCCCTTGGAATCAGCCATCTAGGACACCTCGTCGCGACCCGGCCCGCACCCATCGCGTCATGCCTGGCATGATCGGCGCATGGAGCGGGAACGGCCCGCACTCGGGAAAGCAGTCACGGGCACGGTGGGCACGGAGGGTGCCGCCGCCGTTCTCCTGCGACGCGCCCAGGAGATCGCCGACCAGCTCCACCGCGAGGCCGCGGAAGAGGCGGCTCGAGCCACGGCCGAGGTCCGGGCTCTCCGTGAGGAGGCTCAGCGACGTCACGACGAGACGCGAGCCGCAGCCGAGCAGGTACGCGCTGCAGCCGAGCGCGACCGGGACCTCGCCGCCCGGCGACTCGCCGACGCATCGGGCGAGGCCCGCGCGATCGTGGCGGACGCGAACGAGCAGGCCGCCCTGCTGACCGGAGCGGCCGAGGCCGAGCGCGATCGGGTGCTCGACGAGGGGAGGCAGCAAGCAGACGGGCTCCGGGAAGCCGCGGCAGAGCTTCTTGCTCGCGGCGAGGCGGCAGCGGAGCGGACAGCCCGGGACGCCGAGTCCACGGCCGCCGGGGTGCTCGAGCGTGCCCGTGTGGTCGCGGTGGAGCGCGAGACCGCGGCGGCCGACCACGCGACGATGATCGTGGCTGCCGCCGTTGCCGACGCCGAAGCCACCTTGGGCACGGCGTCCGCCGAGGCCGAGGCTCTGCGCGAGGCTGCGGAGCAGGAGGCTGCCCGGCTCCGCAGCGATGCCGAGAAGGAGCTCGCTGCCCATCTCGCCGAGGCGGAGGGCGCCGTACACACTGCGCGGCTCGAGGCCGACCGGCTGCTCTCGGCGGCACGGGAGGAGGCGGAGAGCGAGCTGGGCCGGGCTGCCGAGCAGACCGCCTGGGCCAAGCGCACGGTCGACGCGCTGCTGGCCGCTGCCGCTGCGGAAGGGGAGGCGATCCGGTCCGCCGCCCATGCCGACGCCGGTGCCTACCTGGCCAGGATCCGACGCCGAGTCCAGGCAGTGATCGCTGGAGTGACCGCGCGGCTGCGGGAGGAGGTGGCGGAGGCCGATCGCCGGGCCGACGAGCTCCACGCCGCTGCCGCTGCGGCCCTGGCAGCCGCCGAGAGCGAGGCGGCGGCAGTACGGTCCGATGCCGACGAGCGGGCGCGCGCGACGCTGGCGGAGTCCGAGGCCGCGGCCACCGTCATCGTGGAACGTGCCGAACGCCGCAGAGCCGAGTCCGAGGCCGGCGCGGGTGCGTTGCGCGCCCAGGTCGCCGACGAGGTCACCGCCGCGCGCCGTGACGGCGCAGAGGCGCTGCGCAGGAGCCGGGAGGAGAGCGCCCAGCTCCTGGCCGACGCCCAGGCCGACGCCGACCGGGTGCGTGATCAGGCCCGCCAGGTGCTGTCGGACGCCCGCGCCGAGGTCGCTGCGCTACGCGGCCGCCGCGACGAGATCGCCCTCGAGCTCACCCAGCTGTCCGGAGTCATCGAGGCGCTGGCCGTGTCCGAGTCCACCCCCCCAACCGAGGAGCAACCATGACCCAGTCCGCCCCCAACTTTCGCACGGTGATGCGAGGTTACGACCCGGTCGAGGTCGATCGGGCGCTCGCCGAGCTGCAGCAGCGGGTGGCTGACAGGGAGGCGTCGGCCGCCGAGCTCGAGGCGCGCTACCAGGAAGCCACCAGTGCGGCCGAGGCTTCGTCCGCCGCGAAGGCCGCTGCCGAGGCCGCCGCGGAGGAGGCCGTCAGCCGTGCGGCCGCACAGGTGGCCGCTGCCGAAGAGGCAAGCTCCGCGCAAGCGGTCACGTTCGAGCACATGGGCGCGCGGGTCGGCCAGATCCTTGCCCTGGCCGAGGAGGAGGCCACCGAGCTGCGCGAGCAGGCCCGGGCCGAGGCGGAGGACACCCGGAAGCTCTCCGACCAGGCCGCTGTCACCGTCCGCGACGAGGCCGACCAGTACGCCGAGCAGCGCCGCCGGGATGCCGACGCCGAGGCGACGCGTCTCCTCGCCGACGCCCGGCGCGCCGCCGACGACGAGCGCGACGCGGCGGAGCGGGACGCCTCGGCCCGGCGGCAGGAGGGCGAGGCCATCTTCGAACAGCAGCGCGCCAACGCCGCGAAGGCCGCCGCGGACTTCGAGGCCACCTTGGCCGAGCGCCGAGAGCGCACCGCCGCTGAGTTCCGCCAGCAGCAGACCGAGACGCACGCGCAGCTCGAAGCATTGGCGCAGCAGGTGGTAGAGGCCCGCGCAGCGGCGCAGCGGGAGCAGGAGGCCGCCGAGGCGGAAGCGCGACGGGTCGTCACCGACGCGGAGGAGCGGGCCGCTGCGGTCATCACCGAGGCGCGGACGACCGCCGACCGGATCCGAGCCGAGTCCGACCGCGAGCTGGCCGCGGCGAGCCAGCGCCGCGACAGCATCAACGCACAGCTCACCAACGTGCGGCAGATGCTCGCCACCTTGTCCGGCACGAGCGCCGGGCCGACGCCCGATCCGGCGTCCGCTGCTGACGAGCCGACGACGGAGGTCGAAGCCGGGTCGGTGGCGGCCGATCGCGATGCGTCGGTGCCGGAGGAGCAGCCCGAGGATGCTCCGGAGGAACGCGAGGACGAGAACGCAGGAGGGTGATCGGCGCCCCGATCACCTGACCGCGGTCGGAGCCTCGGCTGCCTTCACGAGCCTCACGTCCGGCTTCGTGGGTACGTCGTCGACGAGGAACCAGCGGAAGGCCAGGTTGCCGCGCGGGTAGTCCACGGTCGAGATCGCGTTGGGGTGGCCGAGCCGGCGGCGCGCGACGACGAGGGTGATCGTCCCGTCGGCGTTGGGAACCGCCTGGGTGCCGTTGATCGAGCAGCGGTCGTCGTCCGCGTTGTGGGTGGCCATGAACTGGTTCCAGACCACGAAGTTCCAGAACCGGCAGGCCGGCGGTCGGTGGGTGATGACCAGGGCCTCGTCGTCGTCGAGGACGAAGCTCCCGAACGCGTACGACGCGTCGCGTGCGGACCAGCCGAAGTTGGCGTCCCCCACCTGGTACGGGTCGCCGAAGTCGTTGGCGAGCTGGGTGATCTCGTGCCCGATCGTGTGCTCGGCGTCGCTGCGCACCCCGACGGTGAGCGGGATGATCGCGAACATCGTCCGCAGCCAGGCCGAGCTGGCGCGGAGGGCGGCGGCGGTCTCGGTGGATCCGTGCCGGATCGGCTCGGGCTCGTCGTACGCCTCGATCTGCCAGTCGATCCGGCGCCCGGTGAGCGGGTCGGCCTGGTAGTCGCGGGTGAGCAGCACGGCCGCGTCCGGGAGCGGGCCGAGGTCGAAGGTGAACCCGCCGTCGTCGTCGTAGTCGAGATCGGTGTCGCGGACGATCGCGACGACCTGGTCCGACCAGGTGCCGGGCGCGGGTTCGTTGTAGGCAGTGACGGAGAAGTAGACGCTGTCGCCACGGTTGCCCCTCACCCGGTACCGCCGGGTCGGGTCGACAGGGCAGAGCGCGTAGTAGGCATCGGTGTTGTCGCCGCCCCACCGCCGGTCGCGACGGAAAGGAGTGTTGACGTCGACGAACTGCGGTCGGCCCGGGTCGGGGAACAGGTAGGTGTCGAGAGCGACGCCGAGGGTCGTGAGGATCTGGCGGTAGCCGTCGGCGACGTGCCGGTCGTCGGTCACCGCGCGGTCGCCTTCGAGGAAGGCGCAGTCGAGGTCGCGCAGCGTGTCGAGCAGCTCCCGGAAGGCCGCCTTCGCCTCGGTGGGCTCGTCCTCGGCAGCATCGTTCACGGTCGGACTCCTTCCAGGAGGATGGTGGTGACGCGGTCGGCCCAGGCGTCGTCGAGGGTCTCCGGCCCGAGGAGGACACCGATCAGCGCGGCGCCGATCATCAGCCGCAGCAGGTCCTCCGAGCGCGCGTCCGGGCGCACCTCGCCCTCGTCCGCGGCCGTGCGCAGCCGGTCGTCGATCGCGTCGAAGACACCGGCGAACCGGGCGAGCAGCGCGTTGTGCAGGGCCGGGTGCGTCGAGAACTCCGCCAGCAGCCCGGGGAGCGCCGCGGCCGCGACCGGCGTGGTGAAGGCGTCGCGGGTGCCGGTGACGATCCCGAGCAGGTCGGCGCGGAGATCCGGCCCGAGATGCCAGTCCTTGAGCAGCTCGTCGGGGAAGGCGGCCTCGTAGACCAGGTGGGGGAGCGACGGCCACCGGCGGTAGAGCGCCGCCTTCGTCGTACCCGCGCGTCCCGCGACGGCGGCAACGGTGAGGCGGGCGTAGCCCACCTCGACCAGCAGGTCGCGAGTCGCGGCGAGCGCCGCCTGCTCGATCCGCGGGTCCCGCGGCCGGCCGGCGCCTCGCTCGGATGCCTGGTTCGTCATCGCCCTTCCCCTATTTCGAGACCGAGGGTATCGTAATCCGTCATGCAGGAACAGGCCACGGACCGCGCCGGCGCAGCCGTCGTCCTCGACGACCTGGCGGAGCCGCGGTTCGGCCGCGAGGCCCAGGAGCTGCTCGGGTCGGTCGAGTCGATCGCAGAGCTCTGCCCTCTCGACGCCGGTGCTCTGCACGCCCAGGCCTCCGCCGAGCTCGGCCTCGACGACTTCGGCCCGCGCGACTACCTGGAGCGGATGGACCTCCTGCTCGAGTGCTACCGCTCGTTGCCGGGGCTGTCCCCGGCGGGGCAGGTGAACCTCTACCTGCAGTTCCTCCAGCTGCTCAAGAACCGGCTGCTCCTCGCCGACCTGCTGCGGCGCGAGCCGACGGTGCTGGAGACGGAGCTGGTGCCGCCGGTGATCATCGCCGGCCTGCCGCGCACCGGCACCACGCACCTGCAGCAGCTGCTCGCGGCGACCGGCCTGTTCCGCACCCTGCCCTACTGGGAGAGCCTCGAGCCGTTCCCGCTGCCGACCGAGCGCGGTGCCGAACCCGATCCGCGCATCGCGCGGACGGCGGTGGCGATGGACGCGATGCACACAGCACTGCCGCACTTCATCCTCATGCACGAGATGGACGGACCCGAGCACGTGCACGAGGAGATCGCGCTGCTGGCCAACGACTTCTCGACGATGTACTTCGAGACGCTGACCGACGTGCCGGGGTGGGTCGACCACTACCTCTCGCACAACCAGGCGCCGCACTACGCCTACCTGCGGGTCCAGCTCCAAGCGCTACAACACATGGAAGGCAGCAGCCTGCGCGGCGGTCGCCGGTGGCTGCTGAAGTCGCCCCAGCACCTCGAGCAGCTGCCCGTCGTCGCGGAGGTGTTCCCGGAGGCCACGGTCGTGATCACCCACCGCGACCCGGCCCACGTGGTGACCTCGCTCGCGACGATGGTCGCCTACACGGAGCGGATGTTCCGCGCGGCGCCGCTCGACCCGCCCGCAACGGGCAGGCGCTGGGCCGACCGACTCGGAGTCATGCTCGACGCGTTGCTGCGCGACCGTGACGTGCTCGGTCCGGACACCTCGATGGACCTGCCCTTCGACACCTTCATGGCCGACCAGGAAGGCGCGCTCGAGCGGGTGCTCGCGTTGGCGGGGGAGCGGTTCACCCCATCGGCGCGTGCCGGCGCCGTCGAGTACCTGGCGAGCCACGCACGCGGACACCTCGGCCGCATCGACTACCGGCCCGAGGGCGTCGGCCTCGATCCGGACGAGCTTGCCGAGCGGTTCGCGCCGTACTCCGAGCGCTTTCTCGCGGGCGCTGGTTGAGAAGCCTTAGAACGTGTTCTAGTTTGTACGACGCGGCCTCGGTCGCGCTGATCCCCCGGAGGAACCGCACATGACGCAGGCACCACCGCCCGCCGACATGACCCTGCAGCGCTCCAGCCGCGACGCGGCGACGGTGCGCGCCCGGCTGGAGGAGTGGCTCGCCGGCACCCTGCCGCCCGGGAGCGATCCCGAGGTCACCCTGCACCAGGGCATCCAGACCAACGGCATGTCCAGCGAGACGGTGCTGCTGGCGATCACGGCGACCGAGGGCGGCGCTCGCGCGACCAAGGAGTACGTCGCCCGGGTCGCCCCGGCCGCCGAGGACGTGCCGGTGTTCCCGGCGTACCGCCTCCAGGACCAGTACGACGCGATGCGGCTCGCCGGGGAGCTCTCCGGCATCCCGGTGCCGCCGGTGGGCCTGATCGAGCCGACCGGGGAGGTGCTCGGCACCCCCTTCTTCCTGATGGACCGGCTCGACGGCGCCGTGCCGCCGGACGTGATGCCGTACCCGTTCGGCGACAACTGGCTCTACGACGCCGCGCCCGACCAGCAGGCGGTCCTGCAGCGCTCCACCATCGAGGTCCTGGCGAAGCTGCACGGGATCCCGGACGCCGCCGGGCGGTTCGGGTTCCTCGACCCCGCGGTGACCGGGCACGACGGTCCGACGCCGCTCGCCCGCAACCTGGCGAAGACCCGCGCCTGGTACGACTACGCCGTCGCTGCCGCGGAGGGCAGCCCGCGCTCGCCCCTCATCGAGCGGGCGCTCGCCTGGCTGGAGGCCAATCTCCCCGATGAGGACACGGCGGGCGAGGCGGTGCTGGTCTGGGGCGACTCGCGGATCGGCAACGTGATGTACCGCGACTTCGAACCCGTCGCCGTGCTCGACTGGGAGATGGCAACGCTCGGGCCGCGGGAGCTGGACCTGGCCTGGCTCGTGTTCGCCCATGCCGTCTTCCAGGAGATCGCGACCGCGTTCGAGCTGCCCGGGATGCCGGAGTTCCTCAGGGCCGACGACGTGGTGGCGACGTACCAGGAGCTGTCGGGCGTCCAGGTCGGGGACCTCACTTGGTACCAGATCCACGCCGGAGTGATCTGGGGCGTCGTCTTCCTCCGCACCAGCGCCCGGCAGATCCACTTCGGTGAGATCGAGCGACCGGACGACCCCGAGGCCGTGATGCACCACCGCCCGCTCTTCGAGCGGCTGCTGGACGAGGTAAGAGCATGAACACCCCACCAGATTCTTCGCTTCCCCCGCTTCGCTCCTCCAGCGAACAATCTGGCGGGGACCCCAAGAACGTGAGCCTCCACGACGAGTACGTCGGGCTCGGCCCGCTCGACGAGTACCCCATCCACCAGCTGCCACGACCCGTCGCGTGGGCCGGGAGCAGCGACCGCAACTTCTACGACCGCTGCTACCTCAACGCGCACGACCGCACCGGCGACCTGTTCCTCATCACCGGCCTCGGGTTCTACCCGAACCTCGGCACCAAGGACGCCTTCGTGCTGCTGCGTCGCGGCGACGAGCAGACCGCCGTCCACCTGAGCGACGCCGCCGACCCGCGCGGCGCGGACCGGATGGAGCAGCGGGTCGGCAGCTACCGGATCGAGATCGTCGAGCCGCTGCGCAAGCTGCGGGTGCTGATGGAGGAGACGGAGGGGATCGCCCTCGACCTGACGTGGGAGGGCTCGTTCGACGTCGTCCAGGAGCTCCCGCACGTGATGCGCCAGGGCTCGGGCACCATCCTCGACGCGCAGCGGTTCGCGCAGGTCGGCACCTGGGAGGGCACGATCGCCGTCGACGGCGAGGACATCGCGGTCACCCCCGACCGCTGGGTCGGCTCCCGCGACCGGTCGTGGGGCATCCGCCCGGTCGGCGAGGCCGTCCCGGCCGGCAAGCCGGCCGACCCGGCGTTCGCGGGCATGTGGTGGCTCTACGTGCCGATGCGGTTCGACGACTTCTGCGTCGTGATCATCATCCAGGAGACACCCGACGGCTTCCGCACGCTCAACGACTGCACCCGGGTCTGGAAGGACGGCCGGGTCGAGCAGCTCGGCTGGCCCCGCGTCGAGATCAGGTACGCATCAGGCACCCGGGTGCCGACCGGCGCGACCATCACCTGCCAGACCCCCGAGAGCAAGGACCTGGTGCTCGAGGTGACCTCGAAGCTCGCGGTCCCGATCCACGTCGGCGGCGGCTACGGGGGTGACTCCGACTGGACCCACGGCACGTGGAAGGGCGCCGGGTTCACCGAGCGGCTCAGCTACGACGTCAACGACCCCGAGGTCGCCGGCAGGGTGATGTTCGGCGTGATCGACCACGTCGGGCACGCCGTCGCCCACGGCCCCGGTGCCGACGGGGCAGAGGGGTGGGGCCTCTTCGAGCACGGCGCGCTCGGGCGGCACGATCCCAGCGGCTTCACCGACTGGTTCGACCTTGCACCGTAACGGCCGGTGGTCGAGTAGTCCGAGCCGCTGGGCGAGGACGTATCGAGACCCCGGCACCCTGAAAGGAACCTCATGACTCTCGACCGTGACGCACTCTTCATCGGCGGCACCTGGACGAAGCCGGCCTCCGACGCGGTGCTCGAGGTGGTGTCGCCGCACACCGAGGAGGTGGTCGCGCGGGTGCCCGACGGCAGCGCGGCGGACATCGACGCGGCGGTGGGCGCGGCGCGGAAGGCCTTCGACGGCGGCCCGTGGCCGCGGCTGTCGCCGGCGGAGCGGATCGACGTCGTACAGAACCTGTCCGGCCTGTACGCCGCGAAGCTCGGTGAGATGGCGGAGGTGATCACGACCGAGATCGGCTCGCCGATCTCGTTCAGCAACCTGGCGCAGTCGCCGGCGCCCTGGATGCAGATCGAGGCGTTCCTGACGATCGCTCGTGAGTTCCCCTGGGAGTCCACCCGCCCGGGGGCGCTCGGCGCCGACGTGATGGTGCGGCACGAGCCGGTCGGTGTCGTGGCCGCGATCCCACCGTGGAACGTCCCGCAGTTCACCGTCATGTCCAAGCTGATCCCGGCCCTGCTCGCCGGGTGCACCGTCGTCGTGAAGCCGGCTCCCGAGAGCCCGCTGGACTGCTACCTGCTCGCCGAGCTGCTGCAGGAGGCGGGCGTGCCGGAGGGCGTGGTCAGCATCGTCGCCGCCGGCCGCGAGGTCGGCGAGCACCTGGTCTCGCACCCCGGCGTCGACAAGGTGGCGTTCACCGGCTCCACCGCGGCCGGCCGCCGGATCGGCGCGATCTGTGGCGAGCAGCTCAAGCACTGCTCGCTGGAGCTCGGCGGCAAGTCCGCCGCGATCGTGCTCGACGACGCGGATCTCGCGGCGACGCTCGAAGGACTCAAGTTCATCGGCCTGATGAACTCGGGCCAGGCCTGCGTCGCGCAGACTCGGGTGCTGGTCAGCCGCGACCGCCACGACGAGGTCTCGCAGGCGCTGGCCGAGGCGGTCGCGGGGATGCAGGTCGGCGACCCGATGGACCCCGCCACGGAGATCGGCCCGATGGTCGCGCAGCGCCAGCAGGAGCGCGTCGAGAAGTACATCGCGCTCGGCCAGGAGGAGGGCGCGCAGCTCCTCACCGGCGGCTCCGGCCGGCCCGACGGGCTCGACAACGGCTGGTACGTCCGGCCGACGGTCTTCGCAGGCGTCGACAACCGGATGCGGATCGCCCAGGAGGAGATCTTCGGGCCGGTGCTGTCGGTGATCCCGTACGACGACGTCGACGACGCCGTGCGGATCGCCAACGACTCCGACTACGGACTGGCCGGCACGGTGTGGACCACCGACCAGGAGGCCGGCGTGGAGGTGGCGCGCCGGGTGCGCACCGGCACCTTCGGCGTCAACACCTACACGATGGACTTCGCCGCACCGTTCGGCGGTTACAAGGCCTCCGGGCTCGGGCGCGAGTTCGGCCCCGAGGGCCTGGCCCAGTACTCCGAGCTGAAGTCGGTCTACCTGTCCTCGCCGCCGATGTGACGGGCTCAGTCCCGCCTGACCCGTGCCGACCACTCGCTCATGCGGTAGCCCTCGGAGCCGGACACGTCCAGGTAGGCGACGTCGTCACTGGTCGGCCACCAGCGGGTGGCTGACTTGAACTTGATCCACCTCGGCAGGCTGAGGCAGCTGCGGCTGACCTCGACCACGAAGTAGTCGTCGGCGTAGTCGAGGTGCGGGTCGATGAAGCAGTTCCCGTCGCCGGTCCACCCGACGACGACCTGGCCCTCGTGCGGCTTGAACAGCGTCGCCTGACCGGTCCGACCCTCGTTGGTCCGGTAGCGGACCACGACCTCCCAGTAGCCCGCATCGCCGCGCGCCAGGCGGGCCATGTCGAGCCGGACGCGTACCTTCTCGCTCCGGTGCCGGTAGACGGTGCGGCGCAGGTCAGGTCTGCCCCAGTCCGGCCGGTGCTGGTCGGGAGTGCCGCTGTCGGCGCGGTGGTCGTGCCAGTAGTCGCGCCGGTCGTCCGGGACCACCAGGTCCTCGGCGGCCGCGAACGGCGTGACGAGCAGCGCGAGGAGAGCGGCGAGCACGGTGGCGAGCAGAGCGAGTGGTCGTCGGGCCATGGCCAAGGCTCGCACGCCGTACGTCGTGCTGGCAGGTGATCGTGGAAGTGCCCGAGGACTAGGCTGCGGCAATGGGGGAGAGCGGGGCGAGCGACCGAAGCCTTCGTCGCGAGGAGTTCGTGCACCTGGTCGACCTCTCCCACGACCGGGTGCTGATCGCGTGGGGTGCGTTCTGGTTCCGTCGGGCAGCCCATGGCGGGTGGAGCATCCTCGACGACTCCGAGCTGCGGGAGGCCGTGGGACGCCGTACGTCCATCGGGCACAGCGCCGAGCCCTTCGGTGACGCCGTGGTCGAGGTGCTGGCCGGTACCGGTGACGTAGTCGGACGAGCGGAGACGTCGACCCAGGCCTGGGCCTGGGTCGGGGACCTGACGCCCGACGCCGACTACCGCTACCGGGTCCTCGTCGACGGGCGCGAGTGGGCAGCCGGGCAGAGGTGGGACTGGATGCCCTCCGCGGCCGGCGGCTACGACCTCCAACCCGGAGGGCGCTACGACCTGCGGTTCCACACGTTCCCGTCACCCGACACCGACGCCTCGGGCGTGCGGTTCGTCGCGATGGGCGACTACGGCGTCGGGATCCGGTCCGACAGCGAGTCCAGCCGCCGCCAGCGGCGGGTGGCGGAGCTGCTGACGACCTTGGTGCGTGAGCACGAGGTCCGCTTCGTGCTCTCGCTCGGCGACAACATCTACCAGGGGGAGCAGGGCCAGGTCGACGACGAGAGCGGAGGGGAGGACGACGACTGGTACTCCAGCTTCTTCCAGCCCTACCGCTACGTGATCGCCCGGGTCCCGGTGTTCCCCGCGATCGGCAACCACGACACGAGCGACACCGAGGGCAGCGACGACCGTGAGCAGATGGAGGACAACTTCCACGTCCACGAGCGCTTCCGCGATCAGCAGGACCGGGCCTCGGTGGGTCCCGGTCTGTTCTACCGCTTCGGCTACGGCCGCAACCTGGAGCTGATCTGCATCGACACGTCGCAGGACGAGGAGGACGCCGAGCACCACCGGTACTTCCAGGTGCCGGACCACCGGGACTGGCTCGAACAGGCGCTGGCCTCGGGTGATCCGACCTGGCGGATCCCGTTCTCCCACCACCCGGTCTACTGCGCGGGACCGCTGCACGAGAACGACCAGGAGATGCTGGAGGCGCTCGAGCCGTTGTTCGAGCAAGGTGGGGTCCGCCTCGTCCTGGCGGGGCACGAGCACAACTTCCAGGTCTCCGAGGTGGACGGTCGCACCTATGTCGTCTCCGGTGCCGGAGGGAAGGTCCGCGAGGAGATCCCGGAGGGCTTCGACGCGGCCCACACGACGGCCTGGGCCGCGCAGGCGCACCTGATGCTCGTCGAGATCGACGACGCGGAGGCGCGGCTGACCCCGCTGTCCGGTCTGCTTCCCGACGGCTCACCGCACCTGATGACCGCGCTCACCCAGCAGAACGACGTCGTCCGGCCGCCCATCGTGGTCCGACGCGACGGCTCCTGAGCGCGCACTTCCGGCCTTGACACAGGATCTGGATGTGTAAAGCAGCACATTGGCTACCGATCGGTAGCCGGGAGTGATCGCACTCACTACCCTCGTCGTATGAACGCTTCGAACCCCGGCCACCCCGAAGGCGTCGGCGGCGGGCCCCTCGTGGACGGTCCGCACGACCCCGAGCACGACCCGCGGGCGTCGTACGTCCTCGAGCCGGAGTACGTCGCGAGCCTCACCGAGCGCGTCGTCGCGACCACCGGCACGACCGTCCAGGTGACCTCGCCGCTCGACGGCGCCCCGCTCGCGCACATCCCGCAGTCGAGTGCCGACGACGTGGCCGAGGCCTACCGACGGGCCCGCATCGCGCAGGCCGCCTGGGCACGTACGCCGGTCGCGGAACGCGCCGCCAAGCTGCTGCGCCTGCACGACCTGCTGCTCGACCGGATGCCGGAGCTGCTCGACATCATCACGCTCGAGAACGGCAAGGCACGCAAGCACGCGTTCGACGAGGTGGCCCACACCGCGCTCACCGCCCGCTACTACGCGCGGACCGGCGCCCAGCACCTGGCGACCGAGCGCAGGGGTGGCCTGTTCCCGGTGTTCACCCGCATCGACGTCAACCACGTGCCGAAGGGCGTCGTCGGGATCATCTCGCCCTGGAACTACCCGCTGACGATGGCGATCTCCGACGGGATCCCCGCGCTGATGGCCGGCAACGCGGTCGTGGCCAAGCCGGACGCGCAGACGATGCTGACCGCCCTGGTCGCGGTCAAGCTGCTGGACGAGGCCGGCTTCCCGCGGGACCTCTGGCAGGTCGTCGCCGGGCCGGGCCGCGAGCTCGGCGGGCCGATGATCGAACGTTCCGACTACATCTGCTTCACCGGCTCCACCGCCACCGGCAAGCTCATCGCCCAGCAGTGCGCCGAGCGGCTCATCGGGTGCTCCCTGGAGCTGGGCGGCAAGAACCCACTCCTCGTGCTCCGCGACGCCGACGTCGAGAAGGCGGCCGAGGGCGCGGTCCGGGCGAGCTTCTCCAACGCCGGTCAGCTCTGCGTCTCCGCCGAGCGGATCTTCGTCGCCGACCAGGTGTACGACCGGTTCGTCGAGCGCTTCGTCGCCCGCACCGAAGCGATGTCGCTGGGCGCCTCCCTCGACTGGGAGGTCGACATGGGGCCGCTCATCACCGCCGAGCAGCTGGAGACGGTGACCAACCACGTCGACGACGCGGTGGGCAAGGGCGCGCGCGCTCTCACCGGGGGCTCGCCGCGCCCTGACCTGGCGCCGTACTTCTTCGAGCCGACCATCCTCGAGGGGGTCACGCCCGAGATGGCCTGCTTCGGCGACGAGACGTTCGGACCGGTGGTCTCCCTCTACCGGTTCCACGACGAGTCCGACGCGGTCGCGCGGGCCAACGACGGTGAGTACGGCCTCAACGCCGCCATCTACAGCCGCGACGGCGAGCGTGCGCGCGCCATCGCCCGCCAGGTCAAGTGCGGCACGGTCAACATCAACGAGGCGTTCGGAGCCACCTTCGGCAGCGTCGCGGCTCCGATGGGCGGCATGCGCGCGTCGGGCATGGGCCGCCGGCAGGGTGTCGAGGGCATCCACCGCTACACCGAGACCCAGTCGGTCGGCACGCAGCGGGTGCTCCGCCTCTCCCCGCAGTTCGGTCTCAGCGCCGAGCGGCACGCGAAGGTCCAGACTCTCGGGCTGCGCCTGCTCAACAAGCTGGGCAGGGCCTGAGGATGGCGGAGGCGTTCGACTACGACGTTCTCATCATCGGCTCCGGATTCGGCGGGTCAGTCTCCGCTCTCCGGCTGACGGAGAAGGGCTACCGGGTCGCCGTGCTCGAGGCGGGCGCGCGGTTCGACGACAAGGACTTCGCCGCAAGCTCCTGGGACCTCAAGCGCTACCTCTTCGCGCCCGCTGCCGGCTGCTACGGCATCCAGCGGATCGACGCCGTCCGCGACTGCATGATCCTGGCCGGTGCCGGCGTCGGGGGCGGCTCCCTCGTCTACGCCAACACGCTCTACGAGCCGCTCGACGCGTTCTACCGCGACCCTGCGTGGTCGCACATCACGGACTGGAAGTCCGAGCTGGAGCCCTACTACGACCAGGCCAAGCGGATGCTCGGGGTCGTCGAGTACCCCAAGGTGACGCCTTCCGACCTGGTGATGAAGCAGGTCGCCGACGACATGGGTGCGGGCGACACGTTTCACCCGACCCCGGTCGGCGTCTTCTTCGGCGGGCCCGGCCAGGAGCCGGGCGCGCAGGTCGGTGACCCGTACTTCGGAGGCGCCGGCCCGCAGCGGAACACGTGCCTGGACTGCGGCGAGTGCATGACCGGCTGCCGCCACAACGCCAAGAACACCCTGGTCAAGAACTACCTCTACCTCGCCGAGCAGAACGGCGCCGTGGTCCACCCGCTGACCACGGTGACGCGGGTGCGGCCGCTCGAGGCGGGCGGCTACCGCGTCGACGCGCGATGGACGAAGGCGAAGCTGTCGCGCCGGTCGGCCATCAAGACGTTCACCGCGGAGCACGTGATCTTCGCAGCGGCTGCCCTCGGGACCCAGAAGCTGCTGCACAAGCTCAAGTCGACGGGAGACCTGCCGAGGATCTCCGACCGGCTCGGCGTGCTCACCCGCACCAACTCGGAGTCGCTGCTCGGAGCGATCGCACCGAAGGGCGCGCCGGCGGACTTCAGCACCGGCATCGCGATCACCTCGTCGTGGCACCCTGACGACGTCACCCACATCGAGCCGGTGCGCTACGGCAAGGGCTCCAACGCGATGGCGCTCATGCAGACCGTGCTCACCGACGGCGGCGGTCCGCTGCCGCGCTGGCAGACCTGGTTGAAGGAGCTGTGGAAGGAGAAGCGCAACGTCCTCGACCTCTACGACGTCAAGCACTGGTCGGAGCGCGTCGTCATCGCGCTGGTGATGCAGACGGTCGACAACTCGATCACCACCAGGCCGCTACGGACGCCGTTCGGCTGGTTCCTGACGTCGCGGCAGGGTCACGGCGAGCCCAACCCGACCTGGATCCCGGTCGCCAACGAGGCGGTCCGCCGGATGGCGGCGGTGATGGACGGCAAGGCCGGCGGGACGATCGGCGAGCCGTTCAACAGGCCGCTGACCGCGCACTTCATCGGTGGCTGCACCATCGGCGACAGCCCCGAGTCCGGTGTGGTGGACCCCTTCCACCGCGTCTACGGCTACGAGGGCCTGCACATCGCGGACGGGTCGACCATCTCGGCCAACCTGGGGGTGAACCCCTCGCTCACCATCACGGCGCAGGCCGAGCGGGCGATGGCCTTCTGGCCCAACAAGGGCGAGGTCGACACCCGACCGGCCGCCGGCGCGTCGTACCGACGCATCCAGCCGGTGGCCCCGAAGCAGCCCGTCGTGCCCGACGAGGCCCCCGGAGCGCTCCGGCTGCCCATCGTCGGCGTCTCCTGAGCACGAATATTCGTTCGAAACTCCTTCAGATGGGGTCGTGAACGGGCGTAACCCGCCCCGAATGCCGTCGTTGATCGAACGAGCCCGGAGATTCACGCTCCCTCCCGAAAGTCCGGGCTCGGTCCAGGCACTGTCCAGCAGTTGTTTGGACGATCAGGGCCCGACCACCCTCCCTCCCCGGTCGGGCCCTGGTGCTTTTTCACGTCCCTCCGGCTGAGCCTGCGAAGCCGGAGACCCAGGACGGGAGGTCGAGTAGGCCCGCTGGTGCGAGCCTGCGAGCACCAGCGACGGCCGTATCGAGACCGGGCAACCCGCGTCGAGCACGACAGGAACGCCGTGCCGGACCAGCCCGCGCCGGTCGATAGGATCCGGTCATGACGGCGCCTGATCCCTCGCAACAGCACGACCTGGTCCTGGTGGTCGACTTCGGGGCGCAGTACGCCCAGCTGATCGCGCGGCGGGTGCGGGAGGCGCGGGTCTACTCCGAGATCGTGCCGCACTCGATGCCGGTGGCCGAGATGATGGCGATGGGGCCGAAGGCGATCATCCTGTCCGGCGGGCCGTCCTCGGTCTACGCGGAGGGTGCGCCCGGGCTCGACCCGGCGATCTTCGAGGCGGGTACGGCGGTCTTCGGCATGTGCTACGGCTTCCAGCTGATGGCGCAGGGGCTGGGCGGCACGGTCGCCGAGACCGGCGCGCGGGAGTACGGCCGGACCCGGGTCCACGTCGGCCACGCCGGCACCCTGCTCGGAGGTGTCCCGACCGAGCACAACGTCTGGATGTCGCACGGCGACTCGGTGACCGCCGCGCCCGACGGCTTCGAGGTGCTCGCGTCGACCGCGGGCACGCCGGTCGCGGCGTTCGAGAACGTCGACCGCGGCCTGGCCGGGGTCCAGTGGCACCCCGAGGTGCTGCACACCGAGCACGGCCAGAAGGTCCTCGAGCACTTCCTCTGGGACATCGCCGGCTGCCGCCAGACCTGGACCATCGGCAACATCGCCGAGGAGCAGATCGAGCGGATCCGCGCCCAGATCGGCACCGACGGCCGGGCGATCTGTGGCCTGTCCGGGGGCGTCGACTCGGCTGTGGCGGCCGCGATCGTGCAGAAGGCGATCGGCGACCGGCTCACCTGCGTCTACGTCGACCACGGCCTGATGCGGAAGGGCGAGACCGAGCAGATCGAGCGCGACTTCGTGGCCGCGACCGGCACCAAGCTGGTCGTCGTAGACGCGGAGAAGCAGTTCCTCGAGGCGCTCGCCGGGGTCAGCGACCCTGAGACCAAACGCAAGATCATCGGCCGCGAGTTCATCCGCACGTTCGAGGCGGCCGAGGTGGACATCATCAAGAGCTCGCCCGCGGGCAGCACGGTGAAGTTCCTCGTCCAGGGCACGCTCTACCCCGACGTGGTCGAGTCCGGCGGCGGCACGGGCACCTCCAACATCAAGTCCCACCACAACGTCGGCGGCCTTCCCGACGACCTCGAGTTCGAGCTGGTCGAGCCGCTGCGCACGCTGTTCAAGGACGAGGTGCGGCTGGTCGGCGAGCAGCTCGGCCTCCCGCCCGAGCTCGTCTGGCGGCATCCGTTCCCCGGCCCCGGCCTCGGCATCCGCATCATCGGCGAGGTCACCCGCGAGCGGCTCGACATCCTCCGCGAGGCCGACGCGATCGCACGGGCGGAGCTCACCGCGGCCGGCCTCGATCGCGACATCTGGCAGTTCCCCGTCGTGCTCCTCGCCGACGTGCGCTCCGTCGGCGTCCAGGGCGACGGCCGCACCTACGGCCACCCCGTCGTGCTGCGGCCGGTCACGTCCGAGGACGCGATGACGGCCGACTGGGCACGGGTGCCGTACGACGTGCTCGAGCGGATCTCGACCCGGATCACCAACGAGGTCCGCGAGATCAACCGCGTCACCGTCGACATCACCTCGAAGCCGCCGGGCACCATCGAGTGGGAGTAGATCCGGCCCGGGGGAGGGCGGACGACCTCGGCGCGCCGTACGACGGGCCGCGGCCAGCGACGCGGGTGGTGTCGCTCGTGCCGTCGATCACCGAGGCGCTCGCCGCCGACCGGAGGGAAGCACTGGTCGGCGCGACCGACTGGTGCACGCACCCCGCTGATCTCGACGTCCCCCGTGTCCGCGGCACGAAGAACCCGGATCTTCGCGCGATCCGGGCACTGGAGCCCGACCTCGTCGTCGCGAACAAGGAGGAGAACCGCGAGCTCGACGTGCGGCGACTGCGCGATGCGGGCGTGCGGGTGTGGGTGACCGACATCGAGAGCGTGCCCCAGGCGCTGGACTCGCTCGACCGTCTGTACGACGAGGGCCTCGGCTGGCCGCGGCCGGAGTGGCTGGGCCGGGCCCGCGCGCTCTGGGGCGGTCCGATGCCCGACGTACGCCGCCGTGTCGCCGCAGCCATCTGGCGAGACCCGTGGATGGTCGTCGGTGCACGCACGTACACCGGCGACCTGCTGCGGCGGCTCGGCTGGGAGAACGCGTTCGCCGACAGCGACGCCCGCTACCCGCAGGTCGAGCTCGCTGACGTCGACCGCGGCGACATCGACCTCGTGCTGCTGCCCGACGAGCCGTACGAGTTCACGGTCGACGACGGACCGGAGGCGTTCGTCCGGACCTCGACCCGCCTGGTGTCCGGACGTCTCCTCACCTGGTACGGACCGGCCATGGTGGAAGCCTGGGACAGCCTCGCCGGCGGATGAGCGGGTCCGGGACTGCTCAGGTCGCCGCGCTGGCGTCCAGACCGTCGAGCAGCTGGTCGAGGAGCCGGCGGAGCTGCTGAGCGTCCGAGGCGCCGAGGCCGGTGCCCCTCCAGGCACGCTCGGGCACGTCGGCGACCCGCTCCCGCAGGCGGTCGCCGTCAGGAGTCACGTCCACGAGCACCCGCCTCTCGTCGGCGTCGTCGCGGTGTCGCGCCACGTAGCCGGCGCTCTCGAGCCGCTTCAGGACCGGTGTCAGCGTGCCGGAGTCGAGCCGGAGCCGCGCGCCGATGTCGCCCACGGTCAGCGGCGTCCCGGCATCCCACAACGCGAGCATGGTCAGGTACTGGGGATAGGTCAGCCCGATCTCGGCCAGCAGCTCGGCATAGCGGCGGGTGACCCCGCGCGCCGCAGCGTAGAGCGGCAGGCAGAGCTGGCTGCTGAGGGCGAGCTGCGGGTGCGAGGCCATGGGTCCAGTGTAACTTGCACAAATAGATTGCACACAATATAGTCGTGCACATGGATATCTTCTACACAGCAACCGCGGTCGCCACTGGCGAGGGCCGCAACGGTCACGTCCAGTCTCCGGACGGCTTCATCGACACCGACGTCCGCGTCCCCCGCGAGCTGGGCGGCGCCGGCGGCGCGACGAACCCCGAGCAGCTGTTCGCCGCCGGGTACGCGGCGTGCTTCCACTCGGCGCTGCAGCTGGTCGCCGGCAAGGCGAAGCTGGACGTCACCGACTCCGAGGTCGTGGCGGACGTCTCGATCGGTGCGAACGGCGTCGGCGGCTTCGGCCTTGCTGTCCAGCTCGAGATCGCGCTTCCGGCCCTCGATCGTGTCGAAGCAGAGAAGCTGGTGGAGCAGGCCCACGAGGTGTGCCCCTACTCCAACGCCACCCGCGGCAACGTCGAGGTGACGCTCACGGTCGCCTGACCGTCGCGGGTCACCCTCGGGTGACTCGTCTCACCTCGAGCGGCCTGTGTTCGCGGGCATCGGTCGGGTACGGATAGAGGTTGACCGTCCTGCCCGACCCCCGAAGGAGCCATGCTCCACCTCCTCACCGAACGCCCGACCCTCGTCCTCGCCGGGACCTTTTTCGGCGCCGTCGCCGTCGCCTGGCTGAGCGGCCGCGCGATCGCCGTCGTCGCCCGGCTCGCCCGCCGCCCCTTCCTGAGACGCGTGCACGACCGGTGTCACCGGGCGTGGCTGGCGACGCTGGTGACCGTGAGCGAGCTGATCGCCATCGGGCCCGCCGGCCTCCCGGCCGACGTCGAGCAACCCGTCCGGCACGCCCTCGTCATCGCCACCATCGGCGCCGTGTCCTGGCTGGCCGCGACGACCGCCTTCCTCGTCGAGGACAGCGTCATGCACCGCGTGAAGGTCGACGTCCGGGACAACCGCCGGGCGCGCCGGGTGCGCACCCAGATGGGCATCATCCGCCGGCTCACCGCGGTCGTCGTGACCATCGTCGGCGCCGCCGCCGCGCTGATGACCTTCGACCCGATGCGGACGTACGGCGCCTCGGTGCTGGCGTCGGCCGGACTCGTCGGTGTCGTTGCCGGTCTCGCCGCCCAGACCACGCTCAGCAACGTGTTCGCCGGGCTGCAGCTCGTCTTCACCGACGCGCTGCGGTACGACGACATCGTGGTCGTCGAGGGGCAGTGGGGACGGATCGAGGAGCTCACCCTGACCTACGTCGTCGTCCACCTCTGGGACGAGCGGCGCCTGGTGCTGCCGGCGACGTACTTCACCACCACCCCGTTCGAGAACTGGACCCGGTCCGAGTCCCGGGTCATCGCGGCCCTCGAGCTCTACCTCGACCCGTCGGCACCGGTGGGCGAGCTGCGCAGGAAGACCCGGGAGCTGGTCGAGGCCAACCCGCTGTGGGACCAACGCGAGTGGGTCCTGCAGGTGACGGACGTCACCGAGCTGGCGATGGTGGTCCGGATCACCGCCTCCGCTGCCGACGCGTCGTCGGCGTGGGACCTCAAGTGCGACCTGCGCGAGCAGCTGCTCGCGTGGGTCCACGCCCAGCACCCGGGGGCGCTGCCGAGGATGCGGACGGCGGCGGCCGACGCCCGTCTCGACCGCGAGCTGGTCCTCAGCTGACCCGACCGGCCCGCAGCATCCCGGCCCGGTCGCCGACCTTGACCCGCTCCCGACCCTCCGCCACGCCGAGCGCGACCTCGTGCTGGTCCAGACGCTCCCAGTGGTCGAACGTCGCGACGTCGACGTGGCGCTCGGCGAAGTAGGCGTCGACGTCGCCCGGCTCGCGGAGCACGGCGGTCGGCCCGGCCGCCGCGGCGTCGGCGAGCAGGTTGCCGATCGTCTCCGCCGCGTCGCTCTTGGTGTGGCCGATCAGACCGACCGGCCCGCGCTTGATCCATCCGGTGACGTAGGTGCCGGCGACCGGGTCGCCGTCGAGGTCGAGCACCCGGCCGCCGTCGTTGGGGACCACGGCGGCACGGTCGTCGAACGGCAGTCCGGGCAGCGCCGTGCTGCGGTAGCCGACGGCGCGGTAGACCGCCTGGACGTCCCAGTTGGTGACCTGCCCCGTGCCTTCCACAGTGCCGTCACCCACCGGGCGGGTGCGCTCGGTGCGCAGCGTGGTCGCTCCGCCCGCGCCGCCGAGGATCTCGGTCGGCGCCTCCGCGAAGTGCAGGTGGATCCGGTGCGGCTTGCCGACCGGGTCGCGGCCGACCCAGTTGGCGAGGGTGTCGAGCACCATCTTCTGCGCCTTGTGCCTGCCGATGTGCTCCATCCCGTGGTCGTCCACGTCGAAGCCCTCGGGGTGGACGATCACCTCGACCTTGGGGGAGTGGTTGAGCTCGCGCAGCTCCATCGGGGAGAACTTCGCGTACGCCGGACCGCGCCGGGCGAACACGTGGACGTCGGTGGTGGTCTTCGCCCTGAGGCCCTCGTACACGTGGGCAGGGATGTCGGTGGTCAGCATCTCGTCGGCGGTCTTGGCCAGCACCCTGGCCACGTCGAGCGCCACGTTGCCGACGCCGACCACGGCGACCGACGGGGCGTCCAGCGGCCAGCTCTGCGGGACATCGGGGTGGGCGTCGTACCAGGAGACGAAGTCGGCGGCGCCGTGGGAGTGCTCCTCGCCGGGGATACCGAGGTCGCGGTCGGCCCTCGCTCCGGTGGCGATGACGACGGCGTCGTAGTAGGCGCGCAGGTCCTCGAGCTTGACGTCGACTCCGTACTCGACGTTGCCGAGCAGCCGCACGTCAGGCTTGGCGAGCACCCGCTGGAGCGCCTTGACGATCTCCTTGATCCGCGGGTGGTCGGGTGCGACCCCGTAACGGACCAGTCCGAACGGCGCGGGCAGCCGCTCGAGGATGTCGACCGAGACGTCGACGTCGGCCTTGGTCAGGATGTCGGCGGCGTAGATGCCGGCCGGGCCGCCGCCGACGATCGCAACGCGCAGCTTGGTCGGAGAGGTGGGGGTCATGTCCTCGATTCTGGAGACGAATCTCGCATCACAGAACGAGGTTGTGGTTGTGGCGTCACAACGTAGCCTTGTGACCTGTGTTGGGATCCCACGTGCCGGAGCTGCGCGCGCTCGAGCTGCTCGTCGTCGTGTCCCACACCGGGAGCCTGAGCGCGGCCGCCGCCGAGCTCGGCATCACCCAGCAGGCCGCTTCGTCGCGCGTGCGCACCATGGAGTCGCTGATCGGCGCGCCGCTGCTGGACCGGTCGCGGCGCGGGTCGGCACTGACTCCGACCGGTGAGCTGCTCGTGCAGTGGTCGACCGGGGTCCTCGAGGCGGCCGAGCAGCTCGACGCCGGGATCGCCGCGCTACGGGCCGATCGGCGTGGCCGGCTCAGCGTCGCCGCGAGCCTCACGATCGCGGAGCACCTCCTCCCCGGCTGGCTGGTGGCCCTTCGCGCCCGGCAGGCGCAGCTCGGGCGGACGCCGACCGAGGTCACCATGACGGCGACCAACAGCCAGCGGGTGGCCGCACTCGTGACAGCCGGTGAGGTCGACCTGGGGTTCGTCGAGGGACCCGACGCACCCGAGGACCTGCGCCACCGGCTGGTCGGGACCGACACCCTCGTCGTGGTCGTCGGGCCGGGGCACGCGTGGGCCGCACGGTCCAGCCGCCGGGTCACCGCCACGACGCTGGCCGCGACACCGCTCGTCGTACGAGAGCCCGGCTCCGGCACCCGCACCGTCCTCGAGCGGGCGCTCGAAGGGCTGCCGACAGCACCGCCCGCCCTCGAGCTGTCGAGCACCGCGGCCGTCCGGTCCGCGGTCGCGGCCGGCGCCGGTCCCGCCGCCCTCGGAGCGCACGCGATCAAGGACGACCTCACGACCGGCCGGCTGGTCCGGATCAACGTCGCCGGCCTCGACCTCACCCGTCGCCTCCACGCGGTGTGGCGGGGCGGCGCCCACCCGCCAGAAGGTCCGGCGCGCGACCTGGTCACGTGGGCGGCCGGTCAGGCGAGCGCGAGAACGTCGAAAAACTAGAACACGTTCCACTACCCTCCTCGGGTGGGCAAGGCCGAGTCGATGACGCGCGTCACCGTGGCCTACCTCCTGGCGTTCGGTGCCGCGACCGCCTGGCTGACCTGGGGGCCCGACACCGGACGGCTCTGGCTCGACGCGCTCGTCGCCGACGTCATCGCCACCGTCGTGGTCTTCGCGGCGAGCCGGTGGCACCACAACTCGAGCTTCTACGACCCCTACTGGAGCGTGCTGCCGCCGTACCTGGCGGTCTACTGGCTGATCGCGAGCGACGGCGCCGGCGACGACGTACGGACCCTGCTGGTGCTCGGCGTCGTCTTCCTGTGGGCAGTCCGGCTGACCGCCAACTGGGTGACCGGCTTCCCGGGGTTGCACCACGAGGACTGGCGCTACCCGATGCTGCGCGACCGCGCCGGCAGGCTCGAGCTGCCGGTCGACTTCTTCGCGATCCACCTGATCCCGACCTTCCAGACCTTCCTGGGCACGGTGCCGGTCTACGTCGCGGTCGCGCGGCCCGGCCGTGACCTCGGCTGGCTGGACGGCGTCGCCCTGGTCGTCGGTGTCGGGGCAGTCGCGCTCGAGCTGGTCGCCGACGGGCAGATGCGCCGGTTCGTCCGGGACCGCCGGCCGGGCGAGGCGATGGACCGCGGGCTGTGGGGCTGGTCCCGGCACCCCAACTACTTCGGCGAGATCAGCTTCTGGTTCGCGCTCGCGCTGTTCGGGATCGCCGCGTCGCCGGGCGACTGGTGGTGGCTCCTCGCCGGTACGGCGGCGATGCTCGCGATGTTCCTCGGCGCCAGCATCCCCATGATGGAGGCGCGCAGCCTGGAGCGGCGCCCGTCGTACCAGGACGTCATCGACCGGGTGCCGATGCTGGTACCCCGGCCGCCACGTCGCCGAGCGCGTTCGTGACCAGCGCACGCATCGTCCTCGCTGGGGTTCACCGAACCTTCACCGGTCGTGCCGTGGCGCTGCGGCGGAAGTCGACCTAGGGTCGGGAGGTCCGCTTCATCGTCCCGCTCGGGAGGTCGCCGTGCGCCGTACACCTGCTCTGATCGCTTCCGCCGCCGTCGCGGCTCTGACTGCCGCCACTCTGGCTCTGCCGACCTCGTCGGCGAACGCCGACTCCGACCGGGGTCAGAGCTCCAAGGAGCCCGTCCGGTTCGCGACGTTCAACGCCTCCCTCAACCGCAACGCCGCCGGCCAGCTGGTGGCCGACCTGTCGACTCCCGACAACCAGCAGGCCCGCAACGTCGCCGAGACGATCCAGCGGGTCGACCCCGACGTGGTGCTCATCAACGAGTTCGACTACGCGCCCGAGGCCGTCGACCTGTTCCGCGACAACTACCTCGAGATCGGGCAGAACGGCGCGGAGCCGATCGAGTACCCCTATGCGTTCATCGCGCCCTCCAACACCGGGATCCCCAGTGGCTTCGACCTCAACAACAACGGGCAGGTCGGCGGACCGCAGGGCACCAACGCGTACGGCGACGACTCGTTCGGGTTCGGCTGGTTCCCCGGTCAGTACGGCATGGTCGTCTACTCCAAGTACCCCATCGACGCGGATCGCGCGCGGACGTTCCAGCACTTCCTGTGGAAGGACATGCCGGGCGCGCTGCTCCCGGACGACCCGGCGACGTCGGCGCCCGCCGACTGGTACACACCGGAGGAGCAGGCGGTCTTCCGGTTGTCCTCGAAGTCGCACTGGGACCTGCCGATCAGGATCGGCAAGCGCACCGTCCACTTCCTGGTCTCGCACCCGACGCCGCCCACCTTCGACGGCGTCGAGGACCGCAACGGCCTCCGCAACCACGACGAGATCCGGTTCTGGGCCGACTACGTCGGCAATCGCAGGAGCTCGGCGTACATCTACGACGACGAGGGACGGTACGGCGGCCTCAAGCCCGGCACGCCGTTCGTGATCGCGGGTGACCAGAACGCCGATCCGCATGACGGCGACTCGGTCGACGACGCGATCCTCCAGTTGCTCGACCACCCGCGCATCGAGGCCACGGGGCCGTCGTCCGCCGGCGGTCCCGAGGCGAGTGCGATCCAGGGTGGGGCGAACCTGACCCACGAGGGTGATCCGGCTTACGACACCGCCGACTTCGCGGACACGGCGCCGGGCAACCTGCGCGTGGACTACGTGCTGCCGTCACGTCACCGGTTGCGGACCGTCGACGCCGGCGTGTTCTGGCCGACGACGACGGATCCGCTCTACCGGCTGACGGGGAGGTTCCCGTTCCCGACCTCCGACCACCGCCTGGTGTGGATCGACGTCAGGTGAACAGGCTGACTCCGCCGGGGCCGACGAGCAGCCCGACGATGATGAGCAAGATGCCCCAGAGGACCTCGCCACGGATTAGGCCGATGATTCCGGCGACGACCAGAATCACCGCGAGAATCCACAGAATGAGTGAGAACATCCTCAAATCCCTCCCTCTTCACTGACAGATCGCGCTGATCCGCCGGTGAAGGAGGTACCCGGGCGCCGGGATCGCAGACCCTCGGCGTCCGGCCGGTGCCGCTGGGACCGGTCCTACACCTCGTCGTCGGGGATGACGTGGACGGCTGCCTCCTCGGCGCTCGCTGCGGCGCCGTCGATGCCGACGTCGGTGCCGACCAGGCCGGCCTCGGTGTCCTCGTGCGCGCCCTCGTCGGGCGCCACGAGCCGGCCGGCGCGGTCGTCGCCGACCTCGTGGTCGTCGTCCTCGTCGCCGGCCAGGGCGTCCGAGCGCTCCTCCGCTTCCAGGTAGGGATCCGGCTCCGGCTCCTCCTGGGCGATCCGCATCTCGAGGGTCTCTCCCTGCGCCTCCTCGGCAGGCGTGTTGCCGAAGCCCTGGGCCGCCGAGTACTTCTCGGGAGGGGAGTAGCCGCGATCCAGGGCGTCGTCGACGTCGGGGTCGGCGAGGGTGTCCTGAGGCTGCAGCTGGTCCTCGTCGTCGACGCTGTACTCGCCGTAGCTCTCGGTCTCGGGTTGCGGGTCGGGGGTCACGTCGTCGCTGGTCATCCTGGATGGGTACCCGGGACCAGGCCCGGCAGACGGCTTGCCAGCAGGGGCTGATCCGGCGCCTCGGATCGGGCTAGCCTTCGGCCGTGGAGTCCCTTGCCCTGACCTTCTCGAGCGGGTGGGCCAGCGGCGTCAACGCCTACCTGGTCGTGCTCGTGCTCGGCATCGCCGACCGGGTCTCCGACTTCGCGCAGATCCCCGACGAGCTCGGGTCGTGGGAGGTGCTCACGGTCGCCGCCCTGATGTACGCATTCGAGTTCGTCGCCGACAAGGTGCCGTACGTCGACTCCGCGTGGGACGTGATCTCCACGGTGATCCGACCCCTGGTCGGCGGGACGATCGGCGTCCTGCTTGCCGGCGACTCGACCGAGATCAGCGGTCTGCTCGGAGGATCCGTGGGCGGAGCCAGCGCGCTCGCGTCACACGCGGTGAAGGCGGGCAGCCGGCTCGCGGTCAACACCAGTCCCGAGCCGGCCAGCAACATCGCACTCAGCATCGGGGAGGACGTCGTCGTGCTCGCCCTCGTGTGGTTCGCGATCGAGCACCCCTACATCGCCGCGGCCATCGCGGGCGTGCTGCTGCTGGTCGGTCTCGTCGTCCTGTACTTCGCGATCCGGCTGATCCGCAGCGGGTGGCGCCGGTTCAAGGCGTGGCGTCAGCGCCGCAGGGCGCGCGAGCGACCCAGGTCCGCCGCTGGTTGAGGTGCGCGGCCACCCGCGGCCGAGCCTCGAGACCAAAGGTGTCAGGCGACGAGGAGCTCGGTGCGCTCCGCGGCCAGGAGCACGGCGCCCACGAGGCTGGCCCGTTCGCCGAGCGCGCTCGCGAGCACCGGCGTCTGTGCGACCGCGTCGAGGGCATGGCGGCGAAGGCCGATCCGGGCCGGCTCGAGCAGCAGCTCACCCGCCCGCGCCATGTCACCGCCGACCACGATCACCGACGGGTTCAGCAGGTTGACGATCGTGGCAAGGCCCCAGCCCAGGTGGAGCCCGGCGTCCTCGAGCGCCCGCCGGGTGGAGACGTCGCCGTCGTCCGCGGCCCGGACGATGTCGTCGAGGCTGGCGTGCGGGTACTGGCTCGCGATCATCGCGGTCACCGCTCCGACCGACGTGTAGGCCTCGAGACAGCCGCGGCTGCCGCACCGGCACATGGGTCCCTGCTCGTCGAGGGTGAGGTGGCCGATCTCGCCGGCGGTGCCGCCCGAGCCGTGGAACAGCTTGTTGTTGATGATGATGCCGGCGCCGACGCCGGAGGAGATCTTGACGAACACCGAGCTGTCCTGGCCGCGGCCGACGCCGCAGCGGTGCTCGGCGAGCGCGCCGAGGTTGGCGTCGTTCTCGACGTCGACTGGGGCGCCGAGGACCTCGGCGGCGGCGCTGGCGGCGTCGACGTCGCGCCAGCCCGGGAAGATCGCGGGCGTGCGGATCACGTCGTCCGTCACCGGGGCCGGAAGGCCCATGCCGATGTGCCGCAGGGCGCTGCCGGTGGGCCGCATGCTGTCGATGAGCTCGGCGGCGAGCTCCAGCGCCTCCTCGTGCTCGAGTGCCGTGGCCAGGTTGCGACGCTCCTCGGCGAGGACGTGGCCGGTCAGGTCGCCGATGGCGACGGCGAGGTGGCTGTGGCCGAAGTCGACGCCGGCGACGACCCCGGCCGCGGGCGAGATGCTGACCGCGGATCCGCGGCGCCCGCTCCCGGCCTCGCTGTCGACCAGCCCGGCGGCGCTGAGCTCGCGGACGATGTTGGAGATGGTGGCGCGCGCGAGGCCGGTCTCGCGTGCCAGCTCGGCCTGGGTGAACGCCGCCGGCCGTCCCCCCGCGTCGGGATCGTGGGTGCCGGGGGCGGCCGTCCGGAGGACGTCGAGCACCCGCTGCTGGTTGGCCGTGCGCAGGGACGCAGGCGACCCCGGAGCGGAGTCACCGGGCGCGGAAGGCATGGCCGAACTGTGCACGCTGAAGGCCGTTGTGGTCAAGAGAAGATCACTAGCACGGCAATTGTTCGGTAAAGACACTTTTTGTGTTCAACTCTTGACGGCAAGAACGTGACGGTCGACACTCGACCCTAGTTCGCGTTCCGCAAACCTGCGTCGAGGAGTCTCATGTCCACACCCACGTTCCACCGTGCCACAGCGATCGGCGCTGCCGTGATGCTCGGCGCCTTTGCCCTGTCCGCCTGCGGTGCCAACGAAGCCGACGAGGGCGGCGACGGCGACGGCGCCACCATCGCCCTGCTGCTCCCCGAGACGGCGACCACCCGCTACGAGGAGCACGACCGGCCGCTGTTCGAGGCCAAGGTCGAGGACCTCTGCCCCGACTGCGAGGTGCTCTACCAGAACGCCGACCAGGACGAGTCCAAGCAGGCGGAGCAGCTCACGAGCGTGCTCGGCCAGGGCGCCGACGTGGTCGTGCTCGACCCGGTCAACTTCGAGACCGCCGCCGGCATGGTCGACGAGGCTCGCGACCAGGACGTGCCGGTGATCGCCTATGACCGGTTCATCGAGAACGCCGACTACTACATGTCCTTCGACAACGAGACCGTCGGCCAGCTCCAGGCCGAGGCGCTGGTCGAGGCGATGGGAGGCCAGGGCGACATCCTCATGCTCAACGGCGCGCCCAGCGACCCCAACGCCGCGCAGTTCAAGGCCGGCGCGCACAGCGTCCTGGACGGCAGCGGGGTGACCATCCTCGAGGAGTACGACAACCCCGACTGGAGCCCCGAGAACGCCCAGCAGTGGACCACCGACCAGCTCAACAAGTACGAGCCGTCGGAGATCCAGGGCGTCTACGCCGCCAACGACGGCCAGGCCGGCGGTGTCATCGCCGCGCTCACGGGCGCCGGCGTCGACCCCGGCGCGCTCCCGCCGGTCACCGGCCAGGACGCGGAGATCGCCGCCATCCAGCGGATCCTCGCCGGAGAGCAGGCGATGACGATCTACAAGTCGATCAAGATCGAGGCCGAGACCGCGGCCGAGGTCGCGGTCGCACTCGCCGACGGCGAGGACGCCCCGACCACCACCGACACCGGGGTGGAGCAGAGCGACTTCGAGGGCGTTCCGTCGTACATCTTCGACCCGGTGGTCGTGACCGCCGACAACGTCAACGACACGGTCATCGCGGACGGGTTCTACGAGTCGGCGGACATCTGCACCGACGACTACGCGGACGCCTGCGAGGCGGCCGGCATCTCCGAATGACAGCGACCCAGTACGAGATCGCGGCCAGGGACAGCGCCGAGCTGGTGCTGTCCCTGGGCGGGATCAACAAACGCTTCGGCGCCGTGCAGGCGCTCACCGACGTATCGCTCGACGTGCACGCCGGTGAGGTCGTCGCGCTGGTCGGTGACAACGGCGCCGGGAAGTCGACGCTCGTCAAGACGATCGCCGGCGTCTACCAGCCCGACTCCGGCAGCATCCAGCTCGGGGGCCAACAGGTAGCCATCACGACGCCGTCCGCGGCGCAGCACCTCGGCATCGCCACGGTCTTCCAGGACCTCGCGCTGTGCGACAACCTCGACGTCGTCGCCAACCTGTTCCTGGGCAAGGAGCACCACCGCGGGACGCTCATGAACGAGGTCACGATGGAGAAGGAGGCGTGGCGGCTGCTGCGCACCCTGTCGGCGAAGATCCCGTCGGTCCGGATCCCGGTGGCGTCGCTCTCCGGGGGCCAGCGGCAGACCGTCGCCATCGCCCGGTCGCTGGTCGGGGCGCCGCGGGTCGTCATGCTCGACGAGCCGACCGCCGCCCTCGGCGTCGCGCAGACGGCAGAGGTCCTCAACCTCGTCGAGCGGCTCCGGGAGAACGGTCTGGCCGTGATCCTGGTCAGCCACAACATGGCCGACGTGCAGGCGGTCTCGGACCGGATCGTGGTGCTGCGGCTCGGCCGCAACGCCGCGGAGTTCCACACCGAGGACGTCACTGCCGATCAGCTGGTCGCCGCCATCACCGGCGCGTCCGACAACGTCGTCGCGCAGCGCGCTGCTCGGCGTTCACCCACGGGGGAGGAAACCGAGTGACCGACGTACGCGAGAGCGATCCGACCGCAGCCGCGGAAGCGAACGTCGCCGTCGACGCGGCCGACGAGCGTCTGATCCGGGTGGTCTCGCCCGCCGACTACGTCCACCAGCTGTGGTCGCGGATCCGGGGAGGCGAGCTCGGCATGATGCCGGTCGTCCTCGGCCTGATCATCATCTGCACGGTCTTCTACGCCTACGAGCCGTCCTTCCTGTCCTCCCGCAGCCTGGTCTCGACCATGCTCTACGCGGCGCCGGTCGGCATCATCGCGCTGGGCATCGTGATCGTGCTCCTGCTCGGCGAGATCGACCTCAGCGTGGGATCCGTGTCGGGGTTCGCCGCCGCCACCATGGCCGTGCTGTTCGTCGACCAGGGTCGTTCGATCTGGCTGGCGATGGGTGCGGCGATCCTGCTGGGCGCCGTGATCGGCGCGTTCTACGCCGCCCTCTTCGTCTGGGTCGGCGTGCCGAGCTTCGTGTTCTCGCTCGCCGGCCTGCTGGCGTTCGAGGGTGCTCTGCTCTGGGTCCTCTCCGACGGCAGCATCAACGTGCCGCGCGACTCCGGCCTCGCCGAGTTCACCCGTGGGAAGTTCCTCTCCGACGGTCAGGCCTACACCTTGGTCGCCCTGCTGACCCTCGGCTACCTCGGGTCGCGGCTGTGGGCGATCCGGCAGCGCCGGGCGGCGGGCCTGACCCCACCGAACCTCCTCGGCGTGCTGCTGAAGACGGTCGCACTCGGGGGCGGCCTCGGCTGGCTGACCTACTACCTCGGCATCGCGCGCGGCTGGGGCTACCTGTTCGTGCTGTTCGCGGGCCTCGTGGTGCTCATGGACTTCCTGCTCCGCCGCACGCGGTGGGGCCGGCACCTGTTCGCGGTGGGCGGCAACGAGGAGGCCGCTCGGCGCTCGGGCATCAAGGTCGGTCTGGTCTACTGCTCGGCGTTCGTGCTCTGCTCGACGTTCGCCGCTCTGGGCGGCATCCTCGCCGCTGCGCAGCTGACCTCGGTCTCGCAGACCAGCGGCACCGGCGACACCAACCTGACCGCCATCGCGGCCGCGGTGATCGGTGGCACCAGCCTCTTCGGAGGTCGTGGGTCCGCTTACGCCGCATTGCTCGGCATCCTGGTGCTGCAGGCGATCGAGTCCGGGCTCAACCTGATGAACGTCGACTCGGACATTCGCTTCATCGTGACCGGAGGGGTGCTCCTGCTCGCTGTGGCCATCGACTCCGTCGCGCGTCGGGCTCGCTCCAGCAGCGGCAGAGGCTAGGGCCGCTCGCGACGCCGCCGGATAAGGAGACGTGCCCTAGGGGGAGAAGCCGGTGCCGGTCACGGAAACCCCGTGGCCGGCACTGGCTGATCCCTGGCAGGTTGGATCCGTGCTGATCCGAGCCGCAACCACCGACGACTCCGCTGCCGTCGACGACGTCATCACCGCCGCCTTCGACGAGGAAGGCACCAAGGTCGCGGCAGTCTGGCGCGACGTCGTCGGGGACGGCCTGGACCGGGCCAGCCTGGTGGCTGTCGACGGTGCTGCTCTGGTCGGGCACGTCGGTCTCAGCCACGGCTGGCTCGACGCCCGCCGGCGCCTGGTCGACGTGCTGGTCCTGAGCCCGCTCAGCGTGTCGCCGGACCGTCAGGGCAGCGGCATCGGTACGACGCTGCTCGCCGCGGCCCTCGACGAGGCGCGCTCGCTCGGCGCACCTGCGGTCTTCCTCGAGGGCGACCCGCGCTACTACGGCCCGCGCGGCTTCGCCCGGGCCAGCGGGCACGGCTTCGAGGCGCCGACGCGCCGTACCCCCGAGCCGGCGTTCCAGGTCGCGCTCCTCGACGCGCACGAGCCGTGGATGACCGGCCGGCTGATCTACCGCGACGTCTGGTGGGCGCACGACTGCGCCGGGCTGCGCGATCCGCTGCTCGGGGAGCTCGAGCAGGCTCTGGGACAACGGGGCTAACGCGGCAGCGGGACGCCGTACGTCGTCGTCCGTTCGCGGACCGGCCGGCCGATGCCGGCGCCGATCTCCGTGAGCTCGGCGACCGTCTTGGCGGAGCCGTGCTCCGAGCCGGCCATCCGCGAGATGGTCTCCTCCATCAGGGTGCCCCCGAGGTCGTTGGCGCCGGCCCGGAGCATCGCGCGGGTGCCCTCGACGCCGAGCTTGACCCAGCTGGTCTGGATGTTGGAGATCCGGCCGTGCAGGAGGATCCGGGCCATGGCGTGCGCCGCGAGGTTGTCGCGCAGCGTCGGTCCGGGCCGGGCGACACCGGCGAGGTAGATCGGCGAGGACGTGTGGACGAACGGCAGCGGGACGAACTCGGTGAACCCGCCTGTGCCGTTCTCGTGAGCCAGGTCTTGCACGCGGGAGAGGACGCGGAGGTGGGCGACCCAGTGGCGGGGGTTGTCGACGTGGCCGTACATCATCGTCGACGTCGTGGGGATGCCGAGCCGGTGCGCGGTGCTGACGATCTCGATCCAGGTGCGGGTCGGGAGCTTGCCCTTGGTGAGCACCCACCGCACCTCGTCGTCGAGGATCTCGGCGGCCGTGCCGGGCAGCGAGCCGAGGCCGGCCTCGCGGGCCTTGATCAGGAAGTCCTCGACGGACAGTCCGGTGCGGGCGGTGCCGTTGACGACCTCCATCGGGGAGAAGGCGTGGACGTGCATCTCGGGCACGCGCTGCTTGACCGCATGGACCAGGTCGAAGTACGCCGTCGCGGGCAGCTCCGGGTCGATGCCGCCCTGCATGCACACTTCGGTCGCACCGAGGTCCCACGCCTCCTGGGCCCGGTCGGCCACCTCGTCGTACGACAGTGAGTAGGCGTCTGCGTCTGTGCGGCGCTGGGCGAACGCGCAGAACCGGCACCCGACGTAGCAGACGTTGGTGAAGTTGATGTTGCGGTTGACGACGTAGGTGACCTCGTCGCCGACCGTCTCCCGCCGCAGGTCGTCGGCCAGCCTGACCACTTCGCGGAGCAGCTCACCCTCCGCGGTCATCAGGGTCAGCGCGTGCTCGTCGGACAGGTTGCCGGGGTCCTTCTCGGCCGCGCGCAGCGCCGCGCTGCCCACGCCGGTCGCCGTCCGCCGAGCCTGTCGAGGCGCCTCGACAGGCTCGGCGGACGTGGCGACGGCTGCGGCTCTGACCTCGTCCCAGTCGCCGTAGACGGTGGAGAAGTCGCCGCGGCGGTCGTCCGTGCGGCCCTCGGTGTCGACCGCTTCGAAGAGGTCGGTCCTACCGGCGGACTCCAGGCCGCCGTCGGGCTCCTGCCACGGGAGACCGGTGGGCTTCACACCGGGGATGGCGAGACCATCCGGCCCGGCGAGGGCGGCGACGTGGCCGGCGACCCGGGGGTCGAGCCAGGGCTCACCGCGCCGGAGCGAGCCGACGACGTACTCCGGATGCACGGTGAGCCGAGCCTTGAGCTCGAACCCGCACTCGCTGGTGAGCTCGCGGAGCCGGTCGAGGGAGGGCCACGGGCGCTCGGGGTTGACGTGGTCGGGGGTCAGCGGCGAGACGCCGCCCCAGTCGTCGATGCCCGCCGCCAGCAGGAGTCGGCACTCGGTGAGGTCGACCAGGTTGGGCGGGGCCTGCACCCTCGCCTTGGGGCCGAGGACCAGGCGGGTGACGGCGATCGCGGCGCGGTAGTCGTCGAGGCCGAGGTCGTCGACGTGGCGCATCGCGGTGTCGGGCTTGGCACGGAAGTTCTGGACGATCACCTCTTGGATCGCGCCGAAGGCGCGCGCCGTACGCCGCAGCGCGAAGATCGTCTCCGCCCGTTCGGCCAACGTCTCGCCGATGCCGACGAGCAGGCCGGTCGTGAACGGCACCGACAGCCGGCCGGCGTCGTCGAGCACCCGCAGCCGGACGTCGGGGTCCTTGTCGGGGGATCCGTGGTGCGCCTCGCCCTTCGTCTCGAACAAACGTCGGGACGTGGTCTCGAGCATCATCCCCATCGAGGGCGAGACCGGCTTGAGCCGGTTGAGCTCCTCCCACGACATGACGCCGGGGTTGAGGTGCGGCAGCAGGCCGGTCTCCTCGAGCACCCGGACGGCCATCGCGCGGATGTAGGCGAGCGTCGAGTCGTAGCCCTGCTCGTCGAGCCACTCGCGAGCCTCGGGCCACCTGTCCTCCGGCCGGTCGCCGAGGGTGAACAGCGCTTCCAGGCAGCCGAGCGCTGCGCCCTCGCGGGCGATGTCGAGGATCTCGTCGGGAGAGAGGTACGGGGCGCGGCCCGCGCGCGCGGCCTGCTTCGGCGTCTCCACGAAGGTGCAGTAGTGGCACTTGTCGCGACACAGCCGGGTGACCGGGATGAAGACCTTCGGGGAGTAGGTCAGGACGCCGGGCCGGCCAGCCGCGACCAGCCCGGCGTCGCGCACCTTGGCGGCCGCGGCGGTGAGCCGCTCGAGGTCCGCTCCGGTGGCGGCCAGGAGGGCGGTCGCCTCGTCCAGATCGAGCGCCGCGCCGCGCTCGGCGCGCGCAAGTGCACGGCGGATCTGCTGGGGGGTGGGGACGTCCGACATCGTGATGAGAGCCTAACGGACCACCGTCAGAACTAGAACATGTTCTAGCCTGACGGTGGTCCGTTGTTGGGCTCAGTCCAGCGCCGGTTCCTTCTGGCGCTCCGGCTCTGCCCCGGGCTCGGGCAGCGGCAGGTCCTCGGTGTCGAGCTTGCTCGGCCACCAGATCTTGCCGCCGAGGTCGAGGTTGAGCGCCGTCACCAGGACCGAGCGGACGATCATCGTGTCGAGGAGCACTCCGAGCGCGATGGTCGTCCCGAGCTGCAGCGTGAAGGTCAGCGGCATCGTCGCGAGCATCGCGAACGTCGCCGCCAGCACGAGGCCGGCCGAGGTGATCACGCCGCCAGTCGACGACAGGGCGATCAGGGAGCCCCTGCGCGTGCCGTGGTTGATCGTCTCCTCGCGGACCCGGGTCATCAGGAAGATGTTGTAGTCGATGCCCAGGGCGACGAGGAACACGAACGCCCAGAGTGGGAAGCCCGGATCGGTGTTCTCGTGACCGTAGATGAAGTCGAACACGAGTCCGGAGAGACCCAGCGCGGCGGCGAACGACAGGATCACCGTGCCGATGAGCAGCAGTGGGGACGCCACCGCTCGGAGCAGCACGAACAAGATGAGCAGCACGGCCACCAGGACGATCGGGATGATCACCTTGTTGTCACGGTCGGACGCTTCCATGATGTCGACCGTCACGGCGCTGAGGCCGGTCGTCAGGGCGTCCGCACCGGCGACGCCGTGCACCGCGTCCCGCACATCCTCGACCGCGTCGAACGCGTCCTCGGAGTAGGGGTCGCTGAGAACGTTGGCGGCGATGAGGGTCGTGCCGTCCTTGCTCCCGACGATGACCGGTTCGGCGATGCCGTCGATGCCCCTCATGGCGGCGGCGACGTCCTCGGCTCGGTCGGTGTTGGCGACGACCTGGATCGGAGTGCTGGCGTCCTCCATCCCGTGGTCGACCAGGATCGCCTGGCCGGTGACGGAGTCTTGGTCGGTCGTGTACTGCTCGTCGATCGGGATGCCACCGGTGTCGAGCCGGAGGAAGCCCAGGCTCATCACGGCGAGCGCGATGGCCGTGCCGATCCACACCATCCGCGGCCGGCCACTGATCGAGTTGCCGACCTTGGCCCAGAACCCGGACGCCGTCGGCTCCGCGGAGCCGAAGTGCGGGACGAACGGCCAGAACATCCAGCGGCCGAAGATCACCAGCAGCGCCGGCAGCAGCGTGACCATGACCAGCACGGTCACCACGATGGCAACGGCGTTGGCCGGACCCAGGCCGGCGGTCGAGTTGAGGTCGGCGAACATCAGGCATAGCAGGCCGACGGCGACCGTGGCCGCGCTGGCCAGGATCGCGGGCGCCGCGCGATGCAGGGCGAACGCCATCGCCTCGTGCCGGTCTTCATGGCGCCGTAGCTCCTCGCGGTAACGGGCGATCAGCAGCAACGCGTAGTCGGTGCCGGCGCCGATCACCAGCACGGTCATGATGAATTGGGTCTGCCCGTTGACGGTCAGGTCGGTGTTCTTGGCGAGGAGGTAGAGCAGGCCCATCGACGCGCCGAGCGACACCACCGCACTGATGATCGGCAGCAGCCAGAGCAGCGGGCTGCGGTAGCTGACGAGCAGGATCAGGATGACCGCGAGCAGCGTGACCAAGAGCAGCTTGCTGTCGAAGGACGTGAAGATCGTGGCCGCATCGGCGTTCTGGCCGCCGGCGCCGGCGAGATAGACCTCGCCGCCGTCGTCGAGCCCGGTGATGTCGTCGACGTCTTCCTTGAGGTTGGGCAGCTCCTCCCAGAGCTTGTCGCCGTAGTTGACCGTGAACTCGATCTTGGCGACCTCGCCGTCCTCGGACACGAACGGTGCGGGTACGTCGGCGGTCGCGGCGCGTTCGGGGGTGAGGACCTTGGTGATCGCGTCGGAGTCGATCGCCTCGATCTCGGCAGCCTGCTCCTCGATCGCGGACAGGTCGGCCTCGGTCAGGCCGCCGTCGCGGTAGTAGACGACGGTGGTGCCGACGTCGTACTCGTCCTGGAACGCGTCCAGCTTGTCGAACGCCTTTGTCGATTCGGCGCTCTCGGGTAGCCAGGACTGGGTCTCGTTGTTCTGGACGTCTATGAGCTTTCCGGCGAGGGAGCCGAGGCCGCCCGCGATCACGAGGACCGCGACGAGAACTATCCACTTGGTGATGGGGCCGGTGAGCTTGCCGGCGATCTGACGGTGCATGGGGGACAGCCTTCCAGGGGGCACGGACATCGTCATCAGGGTTTCGCCGGGTCTGACCCCGAGAACGTCAGGGATTCATCGGGGTACGACCACGACGGCCCGGCGGGGCGCCATCCAGGCACCCCGCCGGACCGATCCAGCGCGGCAGCGCGGCGGGAGGCGCGCTGCCCGGCAGCTTGCTGCCTCCACGACGCGCCGGAGACGCGCTCGCGCAGTTAATCGAGTGCGGGGACCTTCTCCCGCTCCGGCTCTGTCCCGGGCTCGGGCAGCGGCCGGTCTTCCGCGTCGAGCTTGCTCGGCCACCAGATCTTGCCGCCGAGGTCGAGGTTGAGCGCCGTCACCAGGACCGAGCGGACGATCATCGTGTCGAGCAGCACCCCGAGCGCGACCGCCACCCCGAGCTCGGCGAGGAACACCAGCGGGATCGATCCGAGGACCAGGAACGTGGCCGCGAGCACGAGGCCGGCCGACGTGATCACGCCTCCGGTCGAGGACAGCGCGATCAGTGAACCCTGCCGGGTGCCGCTCTCGACCGTCTCCTCGCGGACCCGGGTCATCAGGAAGATGTTGTAGTCGATGCCGAGTGCCACCAGGAACACGAACGCGAACAACGGGAACCCTGGATCGGACCCTGCGAAGCCGAAGACGTACTCGAACAGCAGCGCGGAGATGCCGAGCGCCGCGCCGAACGACAGCACCACGGTTGCGATCAGCAGCACCGGCGCGAGCACGGCCCGCAGCAGCACCATCAGGATGAGGAAGACCGCGATCAGGACGATCGGGATGATCACCTTGTTGTCGCGCTCGGCCGCGATCTTGGTGTCGAGGTAGAACGCTGAGCCGCCGCCGACGAGCGCGTCCGCGCCGTCGATGTCGTGTGCCGCGTCCCGGGTCGCCTCGACGATGTCGAACGCGGCCGTCGACGAGATGTCCGCGTCGATCGTCGCCTCGAAGTACGAACGACCGTCGCCGACCGGCGCCGGCTGCCCGGGATCGCCGAGTCCGTCGACACCGCCCACGGCTTCGCGCACCGCGTCGATCTGCTCGTCGTTGGCCACCACCTGCACGGTGTTGGAGTTGTCGGCGAGGTCGTGCTCCTCGAGCAGCTTCTGACCCTTGATCGAGTCGAACTCCTTGGTGTAGGTGTCCTCGGTCGACAGCCCGGCCGTGTCGAGCTTGAACAGGCCGAGGCAGGCGACCAGCAGCAGGCCGGCGGTGACCGTCCAGACCAGCCGGGGGCGCGGGCGGATCGCGTTGCCGACCTTCGCCCACAGTCCGGAGCGGGTGGGCTCGTCGGTGCCGAAGGTCGGACGCTTCGGCCAGAACACCCAGCGGCCGACGATCACCAGCAACGCCGGGAGCAGGGTGATCATGGTCAGCAGCGTGACGGCGATACCGACCGCGAGGACGGGACCCATGCCGGCCGTCGAGTTGAGGTCGGCGAAGGCAAGGCAGAGCATGCCGACGACGACCGTCGCCGCGCTGGCGACGATCGCGGGTGCCGCCCGGTGCAGCGCGAACGCCATCGCCTCGTGCCGGTCCTCGTGCCTGCGCAGCTCTTCGCGGTAGCGGGCCACGAGGAGCAGGGCGTAGTCGGTGCCGGCGGCGATCACCAGGATGCCGAGGATGGCCTGGCTCTGTCCGTTGACAGTCAGGTCGGCGTACTTCGCGAGGAGATAGACCACGCCGCCAGAGATCATGTAGGCGACAGCGGCGCTGATGATGGGCAGCAGCCAGAGGATGGGACTGCGGTAGGTGAACAGCAGGATCACGATGATGACGAGGAACGTGATCATGATCAGGTTGCTGTCGATGCCTTCGAACGCCTCGGAAGCGTCGGCGGCCTGGCCGCCGTAGCCGGCCAGGTGCACGGTCACGCCGTCGATCGACGCAATGTCGCGGACCTCGTCAGCAGCGTCGGGGACGGCGTTCCAGCCCTCGTCCCCGAAGTTCCAGGTGAAGTAGAGGTAGCCGACCTCGCCGTCCTCGGAGAGCAGGGGCTGCGGTGAGCCCGCCTGCTCCGCGGCGGTGGGCGAGAGCACGCCCCGGTCGGTGACGCCCTCGGTCTCGGCGATCTCGGCGGCCTGCTCGTCCATCGCGGCGAGGTCGTCCTCGTTGAGGCCGCCGTCGCGGTGGTAGACGACGAGAGTGGGGATGTCGTTGGGGTCGACGGTCCCGGAGAGCTCGTCGAGCACTTTCGTCGACTCGGCGTCGGCGGGGAGCCAGGAGGACGCCTCGTTGTCCTGGACGTCGATCAGCTTGGCGTTGAGGGTGCTCATGCCCACCGCGGCCACGAGCGCAACGACAAGCACGATCCACTTGGTGACGGGGCCGGTGAGCTTGCCGGCTATCTGACGGTGCATGGGGAGAGCCTTCCAGGAGCCACGGACATCGGCATCAGGGTTTCGCCGGATCCGACCCCGAGAAGGTCAGGGATTCATCGGAGGTACGGCGAAATCGCCCCGGCGGGACACCATCAGGACACCCCGCCGGCCTGCTTTGTGACAACTCGCGCCCAGGGATCTATTCCGCGATGAGCTCTTTCATCCTGCGCACCAGGGCAGGGGCGTCCTCGGTCGCCGGGGTGATCTGGAGGTTCGTGACGCCCGACTCCCGGTAGGCCGCGATCCGCTCCTTGACGTAGGACTCGGGGCCGACGAGGTTCATCGCCTCGAGGAACTCCATCGGGACCAGCGCCTCCGCCTCCTGCTTCTTGCCGTCGAGGTAGAGGTCCTGGATCTCCTTGGCCTCCTTCTCGAAGCCGTAGTCGCAGAACAGGTCGTTGTAGAAGTTCTTGCCGCGCGCACCCATGCCGCCGACGTAGAGGGCGATCAGCGGCCGGGCGAAGTCGAGCAGCGCCTTCGTCTCGGGCCCCTCGCCGATCGCGCACATGCCGCCCGCGACCACCTCGAGCGGCGCCAGGTCGTCGGGTCGCTTCGCGGTGCCGTCGGCCACCGCCTCGCCCCAGACGGCCTTGGCGCGCTCGGGGTAGTAGAGGAACGGCAGCCAGCCGTCGGCGTACTCGGCGGCGCCACGGACCGACTTCTGCCCGAGCGCGGCGATGTAGATCGGTACGCTGTCGCGCTCCGGGTAGGTGAGCAGCTTGAGCGGCTTGCCGAGGCCGGTGACGGCACCGTCCTCCTTGCTCAGCGGCAGCTTGAAGATGCCGTCGTTGGTGAGCTTCTCGCGGCGCAGGCCGCGCCGGATCAGGTCGACGATCTCGCGGGTGCGACCCAGCGGGCTGGCGTAGGGGACGCCGTGGAACCCCTCGATCACCTGCGGCCCGGAGGCGCCGAGGCCGAGGATCGCGCGCCCGCCGCTGACGTTGTCGAGGCCGGCAGCCGTCTGCAGCAGCGCGCCCGGTGTCCGCGAGTAGATGTTCAGGATCGCGGACCCGATCTCGATGGTCTCGGTCCTCGCAGCCAGGTAGCCCATCAGCGTCGGGGAGTCGAAGCCGTAGGCTTCAGCGACCCAGATGGTGTCGAGACCGGCCTGCTCGAGAGCGGTCACCTGGTCGGCGGCCTCACGCGGGTTGCCGGCGTACATCAACGAGCTGGAGAGCTTCATCGGGTTCCTTCGGGTGCGGGTGGCGGTCGGTGGCAACTGTGACAGCATTACTGTCACGGTGTCGAGTTTCTGTGACGAGGTCGAGGAGTACAGGTGACGTCAGAAGAGAAGTACCGCGTGGCAGTGATCGGCGGCACGGGACCGCAGGGCAAGGGGCTCGGCTACCGCTTCGCCCGGGGCGGCCACGACGTCGTGCTCGGGTCGCGCGCCGCGGAGAAGGCCGAGGGCATCGCGGCCGAGGTCCGCGACCACCTCGGCGGTACGACGGGCGCCGGCCCGGTCGGCTCCGTCAGTGGCGCGAGCAACGCGGACGCCGTGGCGCAGTGCGACGTCGTACTCCTGGCGGTGCCGTACGACGGGCACGACGAGCTGGTCGCTTCGCTTCCGCTGGCCGGCAAGACCGTGATCTCCTGCGTCAACCCGCTCGCGTTCGACAAGCGCGGCGCGCACGGCCGGGTCATCAACGGCGGCGAGGGGTCGGCGGCCGAGTCCGCCCAGGAGCTGGCCCCCGAGGCCACCGTGGTCGGCGCGTTCCACAACGTCTCCGCCGTCGGCCTCTGGGAGGAGCCGGGCTTCCTCGACGAGGACGTGATCGTGGTCGGCGACGTGGTCGGGGCCAAGCAGGTCGCGATGGCGCTCGCCGCGTCGGTGACCGGCCGGGTCGGGATCGACGGCGGCAAGCTGCGGCTGGCGCGTCAGCTCGAGCCGTTCACCGCCGTCCTCATCTCGATCAACCGGAAGTACAAGGTGCACTCCGGACTGCGGATCACCGGACTGGGCGAGCCGCACTGACGAGACGGTCGCGCGTTACGCGAGTCCCGCCCGGCGGATCAGCTCGAGCCGCTGGCCGCGAGCAGGTCGAGGTACGCCCGCTGCGCGGCCTCGGGGTCCGCGCGGTAGCCGCTGCCGACGACGAGCGTCCGGCAGCCGTACAGCTGGCCGGTCACCACGAACGTGGACCCGTCGTCGTAGCCGAACGCGATCCGGAAGCCGGGGCCGAGGTCCATCGTGCACATCTGGGGCTCGGGAGCCTCTTCGAGTGCGTTGATCGTCTGCACGAGATCGGCGACGTCGGCTTGGTCGACGAGCGGCTCGTCAGGGGCGCGGAAGGTGGTGCCGGGTCCCTGGCAGAGCCTCGCCGACGTCGCGCCCTCGGGCACGGCATCCGGGGCGTCCGGGTCGGGTTGGTCGACGGCCGACCCTTCCGCGACTCCGTCGCGGACCTTGATCGGCGGGCACTCGACGACGGCAGCCGGGTCGTCGGCCACGTCGTCGTCACGCTGGGGGTCGTCGCCTCCGGACGCCAGCATCGCGGTGAGCACGGCAGCGGCGGCCACCGCGCCGGCGGTACCCACGACCGCCAGCGCCGTCGTACGGCGTCGCCGGCGCGCGAGCCGCTCGGCGGCCCGGGCGCGATCGGGGTTGGTGGGCGGCGGGGGTACGGCGTCCGCGAGCCCCTCGCGCAGCCACTGCTCGTCAGTCATGGTTGCCCTCCATCGGTGCCGTCCTCTTGCTGCAGGTGGGGAGAGGAGCGCAGGGACGTGAGCGCGCGTGAGCACTGGCTCTTGACGGTGCCCGTGCTGATGCCGAGCACGTCGGCGGTCTGCTGCTCGGTGAGGTCCTCGAAGTAGCGCAGCACCACGACCGCCTTCTGCCCACGCGGCAGCGTGGCGAGCGCCGCCACCAGGTCGTTGCGGGCGTCCGTGTCGACCGTGGGGGTGGACGTCTCCGGAAGGTCGGCGGTGGGGCGTTCTCCGCGCCACTTGCGGCGCCACCAGGAGACGTACGTCGTGAACAGCACCCGCCGCACGTAGGCCTCGAAGCTGTCCGGGCCCACCCGGGACCAGGCGCGCCAGCTCTTGGCGAGCGCGGTCTGCACGAGGTCCTCGGCGAGCTGGCGGTCGCTGGTCAGCAACCACGCGGACCGCCACAGCGCGTCGCCGCGGGCGGCCACGAACGCCTCGAACGAGGCGCCGTCCGTCTCGGTCGGCGCTGCTGCCTGTTCGCTCACCATGCTCCCGTCCATGCCGCTCCTCTCACCACCAGAAGCGGCGAGGGTGCCCAGAAGGTTGTCATGCTCCGGGCGGCCGCGCCTGGCCCGCGGTCGTTCAGGGCCGGTTGACACGCGAGTTGAGATCCTCGAGCCATCCCCGAAGAGTCGGCAGCAGCTCGTCGCCGAAGGCGGTGTCGATGCCGAGGTAGCGGACGGAGACCAGGAGCAGCGCGACGCCGGCCAGGGCCAGGCCGAAGGGCGCCAACGCTCGGCCGGCGACGTTCGCGCTGCTCGTCGCCACGACTCCGCGGAACGCGAGAACGGTGCCGAGCAGACCGGACCCCAGCGCGACGGAGTGCATCACCGAGAAGGGCGCCGCGGTGATCGCGACGAGCCCGAGCAGGAACCCGGTCTCCGCGGCGGCCGACGTGTGGACGTCGAGGTCGGGAGAGCTCTCGAACAGCGCATCGAGCCCCTCGGGCTCAGGTGACGCTGCATGACTCGTCACATCTCCATTGTAGGTCGCCGTGACGCAGGTAAAAGCCCAGGTCAGCGGCCAGTTTCAAGCCGATCTCGGAGGATCTCCCGCGCCGGCCCGCGGGGTGTCCAGTCGAGCTCCCCTGAGAGGGTCAGCCCGATGCAGCCGTAGTCCATCGTCACCGGGTCGCCCCAGGCGTTGGCGCCGACGATCCAGTAGCGTGGCCGAGCGGCCGAGCAGAACATGCCGCTGGTCTCGACCGTGTCCGTGGCCATGCTGGCGGTCAGGGTCTCCAGGTCGTCGGGCGGGATCGGCACCATGCGGGCCCGCCCCGGGTGCTGCGGATCACCGACGCAGAGCGCGGCGACCGCCAGCTCCCTCGGGTCTGCGAGCGGCCACGTCCACAGCTCGCGAGGCTGGGCACAGTCGAGCGCTGCGGGGTCCATCGGCTCTGGCGGGGTGGCCGTCGCCCGTTGTGCACCGAGACTCGCGACGAACGTCCGCAGCGGCGGACCCGCCTTGGCGCGCCGCGCGCTGCCGACGAGGAGCTCGGCGCACGCAGTGAACCTCCCGGCGACGACGAACCGCGTGCCTTCCGGATAGCCGAAGGCCAGCTGGTACTCGGGGATCCGCAGCTCGACGCAACCCCTCCTCTCCAAGGGCTGCTCGTTGACCGCGGTGACCACCGACTCCACATCACTCGTCAGCGCGTCCACCGGTGGCGTCACCTTGTCGGCGCCGCCGTCGCACAGCCGGACCGACGTCGCGCCCTCCGGCACCTGGTCCGGCAGCGCCGGGTCGATCTCCTGGGTGCCGCGCGGGCACCTCACGACCGGGCCGGTCTCAGCGGGCTCGCTCGACGTCGTGGTCGTGCTCGGCGTCGTGGGCGAGCCCGCCCCTGCCTCCGGCTCGTTGCCCGACTCGCTGCACCCTGCCAGGAGGAGCACGGCGACAGCCGTCGCGAGCAGGCGGCGCATCAGCCGGCCAGTCCCTCGACCACCTCGGCGCCCGGCAGCTCGCCGAGCAGTCGCCCCGGGAGCAGCAGCTTCGAGCGGCGGACGCCCGAGCCGATCACGGCCACGTCGACGTCGAGGACCCGGGTGTCGAGCAGCAGCCGCCAGCTGTCCGGAAGTCCGACGGGCGTGATGCCGCCGTACTCCATCTGGGACTCGGCGACCGCCCGCTCCATCGGCAGGAACGACGGCTTGCGCACGTCGATCAGCCGCTTGACGGTGTGGTTGACGTCGGCGCGGGTGTCGGCGCGGACCAGGCAGGCGGCGATCCGCTCCTCACCCTCCCGCTTGCCGGCCACCAGCACGCAATTGACGCCGGCGCTCAGCGGCAGGTCGTACGCCGCGCTCATGGCCGCCGTGTCGGCGAGGTCCGGATCGATCTCGACGACCGCCACCCCGGCCGCTGCGGCCCAGTCGGCCAGCGCGGTGGCGACCCGTGGGGCGAGCAGCTCGGGATGGTCGGTGGCGGGGAGGGAGTTCAGGCCGGGGAGCGAGATCAGATCCACCCGGACATCTTGCCGGGTCGCCGGCCGACGTTGCGGAGCACGGTGGCGACCAGGCCGACCACGCCGGCCACCAGCCAGGGGAGCGGCAGCAGCCAGCCGGTGTCGGCAAGGTCGACCGCATCCATGTCGACCAGCGCCCACACCACGAACAGCCCGACGAACGCGGTGCCCATCACCAGGTGACCGACGTTGACCGGGTGCCACCCGGTGGCCGGCTCGGCAGTTGTGGAGCGCTCCTCCACGGGGATCTCCTGCTCGGTCATCACGCCACCTCCTTCGTCTCGACCTCGATCTGCCCGAGCAGCACGTCCAGGTCGAGGGTGACCTGGGGCTCGTCGTCGGTGCCTCCATCGAGGTCGCCCTCGGCGGAGCCGTCGGTACGGTCGCCGAAGATCACGCTCTCGCCTGCGCCCCGGATATCGCTCTCGACGACGACGTCGAGGCCGTCAGCGGGCACCACGACCACGATGTGTCCGATCCGTGCGTCCGCCTCGATCGTGCGTCCGTCGAGCGCCTCGAGGTCTTCGACCTCGGTGAGGTCGAGGGTGACCTCGCCGATGGTCAGCTCGTAGCGGTCGTCCACGGCCGCGGCGGACGTTGGCTTCGCGTCGATCTGGCCGGCGAACTGGCCGGACACGTCGCCGACGACGGTCGCGACCAGCGTTGCCAGCGCGGCGATCAACCCGACGAAGGTGATGCCTCCGGCGCGGCCGTAGAACGCGCCGACGAGCAGCATCACGCCGCACGTGCCGAGGACGGCGGCCGGATACGCCGAGACCGGTGCGTCCCAGCCGGCCAGGTCGGCGGTGGCGACGCCGATAAGGGCGACCAGAGCCAGAGCCATCGCGAAACCGAACAACAGCGGCCCGCGGCGCCGCGGCTCGACGGGTTGCGGCTTGGGACCCGGCTGGTAGCCGGTGTACGACGGGCCGTAGCCCGTCTGCGCGCCCGGCACCGCGCCGGGCGTGCCCGGGGGGATCCAGCCGTGGCTGGGAAGCGGGCCGGGGTGGGGCTTCGGCCGGGTCGCGGCCGCGATCGCCGCGACGACCAGGCCGATGATCGCCAGCGGCCAGGGGAACTCCCACCCGCCGAACGAGTCGCCGAGCAGCGAGAGCGCGGCGATGGCCCCGACGACGGCGAGGAGGACGGTGCGGGTGCGGTGGTCGGTCTTGATCACACCCTCGTCGCTGCCCTCCTCGGGGATCAGCAGCCAGCCGGCGGCGTACGCCAGGATGCCGCCGCCGCCGAAGAACGCCAGCAGCACGAAGCCGACCCGCACCAGCAGCGGGTCGATGTCGAAGTGGCGGGCGACGCCGCCGGCGACGCCGGCGATCTTGCGGTCGGTGAGGCTGCGGCGGATGCGTCCGAGGTCCTTGGCCTCCTCGCGGGTCACGCGGGGGCCGGAGGGCTCGGTCGGCCCGGGCTGCGGCGGCTCGGTCGAGCCGGTCGGCGCCTCGGGAGGTGTGCTCGTCATGTCATCCAGACTGGGCTGTGAGGCGCTCGCGCACCATCGGGGAGTGCCCTGATCTTGTCGTACCGCAGGCTCGGAGTTCTCGGGGTGAGGTCAGGGTTGTTCCCGCTGCTCCAGACGACTCCGCTGTGTGACCATTGATGCATCATGACGGGATCGGTGGGCGCGTTGGACGCCGCGGGGACTGAGTCCCGGCGGGACGTCCGGCGCGCCTACCGCGACCTGCGCGAGCCGGTGCTCGGCGGTGTCGCGGCGGGGCTCGCCCAGCACCTCGGCCTCAGCCCGCTGATCGTGCGGGTCGGCTTCGTGGTGGCCGCGGTCCTCGGCGGCGTCGGCATCGCGGGGTACGCGATCCTCTGGGCGATGCTGCCCGCCGGCCCGCCGACCGGAGCGCTCGCGCCGGGCCTCGCGAGCGCAACGCGCGGCGGCCGCCGTCCCGGTCCCGCCCGCCGCCTGTTCGACGTCGGCCCGGTGATCGTGCTCGGTGCCCTGGCGATCGGCGCGGTCTTCGTGCTCCAGGGCGTGCTCGGTGCCGGTGGCTGGATCTGGCCGCTGGCCATCGCGATCGTCGGCGTGGCCCTGCTCTGGCGACAGGCCGACGAGGCGCAGCGCGAGCGCTGGGTGGATGCGCGGGGCCGGATCGACCCGGTGCGGATCGTGCTCGGCGACGGAGGCTGGGCGTCGTACGCCCGGCTCGCTGCCGGTGTCGGGCTCATCATCGTCGCGATCCTGCTGTTCAGCCTGCGCGGTGGCTCGCTGTCGCTCGCCCGCGACGTGACCCTGGCGGTGCTGCTGGTGCTCGTCGGCCTCGCGATCGTGGTCGGGCCCTGGATCTACCGCCTCGCCGCCGAGCTCAGCGACGAGCGGGAGGAGCGGGTCCGCACCCAGGAGCGGGCGGACGTCGCGGCCCACCTGCACGACTCGGTCCTCCAGACCCTCGCCCTGATCCAGAAGAACCCACCGGACGCCGCGCGGCTCGCCCGCGCTCAGGAGCGCGACCTACGGGCCTGGCTGTTTTCGACGGAGTCCATCGACGAGCGCACCGTCGCGAGCGGGCTGCGGGCGATGGCTGGTGAGGTCGAGGACGCCTGGAACCTCACGGTCGACGTCGTCGCCGTGGGTGACTGCGACCTCGACGAGTCGATGCGGCCGATCGTGGCGGCGGCGCGCGAGGCGACGACCAACGCGGCCAAGCACGCGGGCGTGCCGCGGGTCGACATCTACGCCGAGATCACTCCGGCAGCGGTCGACGTCTTCGTGCGAGACCGCGGCGCCGGGTTCGACCCGGACGCGACCCCGGAGGACCGGCTCGGCGTACGACGCAGCATCATCGATCGCATGCACCGCCACGGCGGCACCGCGGAGATCCGGTCGGCGCCGGGCGAGGGCACCGAGGTGCGGCTGCACCTCGGACGCGAACACGAGGGGGAATGACATGACGGTCAAGGTCGTGGTGGTCGACGACCACGCCATGTTCCGGCGCGGCGTGACCGCCGAGCTCGAGGCCACCGGCGCCGGCGTCGTCGAGATCGTCGGCGAGGGCGAGGACGTCGACACGGCGGTCGCCACCATCCTGGCGACCCGTCCCGACGTGGTGCTCCTCGACGTGCACCTGCCCGGGGGCGGCGGGGTCGAGGTGATCCGCAAGCTCGCCACCCAGCCGGTCGACACCGCGCCGCGCTTCCTCGCCCTGTCCGTCAGCGACGCGGCCGAGGACGTCATCGGCACCATCCGCGGCGGTGCGCGCGGCTACGTCACCAAGACCATCACCGGCCCCGAGCTGGTCAGCGCGATCCAGCGGGTCGCCGACGGCGACGCGGTGTTCTCACCGCGACTCGCCGGCTTCGTCCTCGACGCGTTCGCCGGCTCGATCGAGGTCGCCGACATCGACGAGGACCTCGACCGGCTCACCGAGCGCGAGCGCGAGGTGATGCGGCTGATCGCCCGCGGCTACTCCTACAAGGAGGTCGCCAAGGAGCTCTTCATCTCGATCAAGACCGTCGAGACCCACATGTCGGCGGTGCTGCGGAAGCTGCAGCTGTCGTCGCGCCACGAGCTGACCAAGTGGGCCTCGGACCGGAGGCTGCTCTGAGCGTGGCCGCCCGGAGGGTGGGGGCGGGCGCCGTCGCGCTGGCCCTCGCCCTGACGATGACCGCGTGCGGTGCCGGCGACGATCCCGACGACCGCGGACTCCCGCCGCCCTCTGTCGACGCGCAGCTGGAGCACCGACCGGACAAGCAACCGCAGAGCGACCCCACCCGCCGGCCGGTCGGCCCAGCGGCGTCGTACTCCGACTGGGACCTCGGCGCCCACCCCCTCCCGCTCCGGCCCGACGGTCTCGGCGAGATGGGTCCGACCCCGCCGGAGCTCATCGAGCGGCGCCTCCCGACGCGGGACCTGCTGGCACCGCCGGAGGACGGCCGGTTCCACTCGACGATCGGGCCCGTGACAACCGCGATCCGGCAGCGGATGGGGAGGACCTGGTCACCCGCTTGCCCGGCCGGGCTCGACGACCTTCGCTACCTGACCCTGTCGTTCCGGGGGTTCGACGGGCTCGCCCACACCGGAGAGCTGGTCGTCGCGGCCGGCGAGGCCGAGGACGTCGTCTCGGTGTTCGCGGCGCTCTTCGACGCCGATTTCCCGATCGAGGAGATGCGGCTGCCGTCGACCGCCGACCTCGACGCGCACCCGACCGGCGACGGCAACAACACCGCCGCCCTGGTCTGCCGGGCCACGACCGGGGGCAGCGGCTGGTCGGCGCACGCCTACGGGCTGGCCATCGACGTCAACCCGTTCCACAACCCCTACCAGAAGGGCGATGTGGTCCTGCCCGAGCTGGCGTCGGCGTACCTCGACCGCTCCTGGCACCGCCCCGGCATGATCCAGCCGGGCTCGCTGGCGGTGCGGGAGTTCGCGCGGATCGGCTGGTCGTGGGGCGGGTCGTGGTCGTCGTTGAAGGACTACCAGCACTTCACCGCGACCGGCCGCTAGGTCCCGCCCGGCACCTTCTAGAGTGCACGCATGGAGACGCTCCGCCTGGTCCTGCTGGTGATCCACATCGTCGGCTTCGCTGCGTTGATCGGCGGCCTGCTCGCGCAGGCGGGGGAGCAGGAGAAGAAGGTCAACGGCGCCATGCGCGACGGCGTCGGTACGGCGTTCCTCGCCGGCCTCGCGCTGGTCGGCGTGCTCGAGGCCGACGACGGCGACGTCAACCACGCCAAGATCGCCGTGAAGTTCGGCATCGGTCTGGTGCTGCTCGTGCTGATCATGGCCAACACCCGCAAGGAGTCGATCCCCAAGGGACTCTGGGCCGGGCTCCTCGTGCTGGCCATCGCCAACGTCTGCGTCGCCGTGCTCTGGTCGCCGGCGCACACCTGATCGGAAACCGGCCGACACACCGGCATCGCTGGACAATCCAGCCTCCGCAGATGAGCATGCGTCCCGGGAGGGAGACCCATGCTGATCTCGACGTCGTTCGTCCGCACCGCACTCATCTCGTTGCTCGCGCCGCTCACCCTGGCGGCCGGGCTCGCCGTCACCCCTGACTCGCAGGCCGCCCGGCCGGAGGCACCTCCGGGCAAGCCGCTCACGGTGATGACGCGCAACATCTACCTGGGTGCCGACATCAACCGGCCGGTGCGCGCCGCGCTCGCGGCGCAACAGGCCGGGCTGCCGCCCGCACAGATCGTGGGGGCGCTCGCGAACGCCACCCACCAGACCCGGGCGATCGTCGACCGGACCAACTTCCCGGTGCGCGCGCGACTGCTCGCCCGCGAGCTCGCCCGGACCCAGCCGGCGCTGGTCGGCCTCCAGGAGGTCGCGTGGTGGCGGCACGGCCCGCTGCAGCTCGACCAGGTCGGGGTCCCGAACGCGACGGTAACCGACCACGACTTCCTCCAGGTGCTCCTGGACGCGCTGGAGGAGCAGGGTCAGGAGTACCTCCCGGTGGTCGTCGGCGAGCGTGCCGACGTCGAGTCGCCGAGCTTCACCGGCGCCGGCTCGCCGGACGCCCGCGACATCCGGCTGACGATGCGCGACGTCATCCTCGTGCGCGCCGACTCCGGGCTCCGGGTGACGGCGACCCACGACGCGATCTTCACGCACAACCTGGCAGTCAGCGTCGCCGGAGTGACGATGAACTTCGACCGGGGCTACCAGTGGGCCGACGTGCGTGTCGGCAACCGGTCGGTCCGGTTCGTCAACACCCACCTCGAGGCGTTCAGCTCCGACCTCGCCTACGCGCAGGCCGCCGAGCTGCTGAGCGCGTCGACGGCGCCGGACCGGACGACGGTGCTGGCGTGCGACTGCAACTCCGACCCGCTCAACCACACGGTGAAGGCGAACATCGGCGACACGCTCCCGCACAGCGCGCCGTACGAGCTGATCACCGAGACGTACGTCGACCAGTGGCTGCGCTGGGCGCCCGCGGAGGAAGGCTGGACGTCGGGCCTCTCCGAGACCGTCGAAGACCCGGACGGCGACGGCTTCGACCACCGGATCGACATGATCTTCGTCCGTACGGCGGACGGGCACGAGGTCGGCGTCGACCGCGGCTGGGTCACCGGGACGTCGGTCGGCGACCGCGACCCGGCCACCGGGCTGTGGCCGTCCGACCACGGCGGTGTGGTGCTCCGGTTGCGAGGCTGGTGATCCCTCCCGGCGTCGGGTCTGCTTCGTCGACAGGGGGCGCCGCGCCGTAGGCTGGCAGCAGCATGAGCCAGTTGCAGCCGCTGCCCGGCCTCGAGGGCGTCAATCCCGCTGAAGAGCCGCGTACGACGCGGCGCGGGCCGACCGCGGAAGAGCTCCTGGAGGGCCTCAACGGGCCGCAGCAGGAGGCGGTCAAGCACGCCGGGCCGCCGTTGCTGGTGGTGGCCGGCGCCGGGTCGGGCAAGACCCGGGTGCTGACCCGGCGGATCGCGTGGCTGATCTCCGAGCGCAAGGCCCATCCGGGCTCGATCCTGGCGATCACCTTCACCAACAAGGCCGCCGCGGAGATGAAGGAACGGGTGGCCGACCTGGTCGGCGGCCGCGCCAAGATCATGTGGGTCAGCACCTTCCACTCCGCCTGCGTCCGGATCCTGCGCAAGGAGGCGGAGCACCTCGGCTACGAGCGGCTGAAGTCGAACTTCTCGATCTACGACGCCCAGGACCAGAAGCGGCTGATCACCCTGGTCTGCAACGACCTCGACCTCGACCCGCGCCGCTACCAGCCCGGCCCGGTGCTGCACTGGATCAGCAACCACAAGAACGAGCTGCGTGACCCCGACGAGGTCAGGGCCGACGCCCGCAACAGCATCGAGGAGAGCTACTCGGCGGCGTACTCCCTCTACCAGCGCCGGCTCCGCGAGGCCAACGCCCTCGACTTCGACGACCTGATCATGGAGACGGTCCGGCTGTTCCAGGCCCACCCGGAGATCCGCGAGACCTACCGGCGGCGGTTCCGGCACGTGCTGGTCGACGAGTACCAGGACACCAACCACGCCCAGTACGCCCTCATCCACCAGCTCTGCGGACAGAGCCTCGAGGAGCCGATCGAGACTGCGTACGACACGGACGCCGACGACCGGGTGCCGCCCGCGGAGCTGATGGTGGTCGGCGACGCCGACCAGTCGATCTACGCGTTCCGCGGCGCCAACATCCGCAACATCCTCGACTTCGAGCAGGACTTCCCCGACGCGCGCACCATCCTGCTGGAGCAGAACTACCGCTCGACGCAGACCATCCTCAGTGCCGCCAACGCGGTCATCGGCCACAACCAGGGCCGCAAGGACAAGCGGTTGTGGTCCGACGCCGGCGACGGCGAGCGGATCGTCGGCTACGTCGCCGACGACCAGCACGACGAGGCGAGGTTCGTCTCCGACGAGATCGACAAGCTGACCGACAGCGGCTACCGCGCGGGCGACGTGGCGGTCTTCTACCGCACCAACGCGCAGTCCCGTGTGTTCGAGGAGATCTTCATCCGCACCGGACTGCCCTACAAGGTCGTGGGCGGGGTCAGGTTCTACGAGCGGCGCGAGGTGCGCGACGCGCTCGCCTACCTGCGGATGCTCGTCAATCCCGACGACCAGGTGTCGCTGCGCCGGATCCTCAACACCCCGAAGCGAGGCATCGGCGACCGCGCGGTCGAGTGCGTCAACGACCTGGCCAACCGCGAGCAGATCACGTTCTGGGAGGCGCTCCAGCGCGCCGACGAGGCGCCCGGCCTTGCGACCCGCAGCCAGTCCAACATCGAGGGCTTCGTCCTGCTGGTGACCGAGCTTCAGTCGATGGTCGAGGGGGGCGAGCGGCCGGACGTGATCCTCGAGACGGTGCTCGACCGGTCCGGATACCTCGCGTCGCTGGAGGCGTCCGACGACCCGCAGGACGAGACCCGGGTGGAGAACCTCGGCGAGCTCGTGGCCGTCGCCCGGGAGTTCGCCGAGGACCCGGTCGCCGCGCCCAGCGCCGACCCGGCCGACGTCGACGCCGGACTGGTCGAGCCGGGGCTCGCGGACTTCCTGGAGCGGGTGGCGCTGGTCGCCGACACCGACCAGATCCCCGACGCACCGGAGGACGACCCCGACGCGCCCCCCGACCAGGGGGTGGTGACCCTGATGACGCTCCACACCGCCAAGGGCCTGGAGTTCCCGGTCGTCTTCCTCACCGGTCTCGAGGACGGCGTGTTCCCGCACTCCCGGTCGCTGGGCGACCGGCCGGAGCTGGAGGAGGAGCGGCGGCTGGCCTACGTCGGCATCACCCGCGCTCGTCAGCGGCTCTACGTCTCCCGCGCGGTGGTCCGCTCCGCCTGGGGAGCGCCCGCCCACAACCCGCCGTCGCGGTTCATCGGCGAGCTGCCGGTCGACCTCGTCGACTGGCGCCGCACCGAGGCCGACCAGACCCGCTGGGCGCGTCCGACGTTCGCGAGCGACAGCGACTCGACGTATGCCTCGAGCGGCTCGGGACAGGGCTTCGGCAACCGGCTCGGCTCGCCGACCGCTGCCGGCCGCCGCAACTTCACCTCTGCCGCCGCCCGGGCCGACGCCGCGGCGAAGGCCAAGCCCGCCCGTCCGATCCCGGTGCTCGAGCCGGGCGACCGGGTCACCCACGACAGCTTCGGACTCGGGACCGTGGTGTCCGTCGAGGGCCAGGCGGAGAAGTCCGTCGCGTCGATCGACTTCGGCTCCGACGGCGTCAAGCGGCTGCTGCTGCGCTACGCACCGGTAGAGAAGCTGTAGCTACGGGTTGACGCCGTTCACCACGAGGGCGGCGAACGGGTCGACGGGGTCGCCCCCGCCGGGGCGGACCTCGAGGTGCAGGTGCGGGCCGGTCGAGTTGCCGGTCGAACCGACGGTGCCGATCACCTGGCCGGCCACCACGTTGTCACCGACGGACACGGCGTAGGACGTCTGATGGTTGTACCAGATCTCGGTGCCGTCCTCGAGGGTGACGACGGTCTGGTTGCCGTAGGCGCCTTCGTAGCCGGTCGAGGTCACGACGCCGTTGGCGACCGCCATGATCGGGGTGCCGCTGGGAGCGGCGAAGTCGAGGCCGGTGTGGTAGCCGCTGGACCAGTAGCTGCCGGCCTGGCCGAAGGTGGCGGAGAGTTGGTAGACGCCGGGGTCGATCGGCAACGACCACCGGTTCGAGTTGATGGTCTTGGCTTCCTTCTCGGCCTGCACCGCGAGGTCGCCGAGTGCTTCGTTGCGCTGCTCGGCCTGCGCCTCGACCTCCTGGACGAGGCTCGCGTCGCTCGCGTCGTCGAGGGCGTCGCGGTCGGAGTCGCGGCTCACGACGGGGCTGCGGCCGAGCGCGTCGTAGACGCCGGCGCCGATCTCGCCGGAAGCGGCATTGGGGGCCGCGACCCGGGCCGGCCCATCGCCGCCGGCGGCCAGCTGGGTGCCGTTGGTGCTGAGCACGCCACCGGCGGAGACGGCCAGCACGGCGACGCCGACAGCGACCGGCATCGACGGGAGGCCGCGGAGCACGGGCACCCGCGGCGACTTGGCCGCGCGGCGCTTGCCGGGAACGGCGGGCCGCAGCGAGTCCGACGTGGTGTTCGTGAAGACAGCGGGGATCTCGACGGTCGCGGGAACGACCGGGTGCGCGATGACCTCGCGGGCAGCGACGTCCGGCGTCTCCGGCGTGTCCGCGCGTCCGGCGACCCGGCGTCCGACGTACCCCTCAGCAGGGCGCTCCGAGCGGCTTCGCGACGTCGAGCGTCGTGCCCCTCGGTGGTTACCCATAGGTTCGCGTGTCCCCGTGTCGACGGCTGGTCCTTCGATCCATCCCAGCCGCGCGAGACCACGCCCCCACGGCGCCTCGTCGACGGATGGCCGTCAGGTGACGGCCGGATGAATCGAACGCGGACGACCCTAACGGATCGACCCCTTACCCCGAAATCCTCCGATCAGTCACTGTGGAATGGCCCGCCCGGGTGTGTAACCCAGGTCACGTCCCTGATGGGCACCCTCGTCGCGACCGGGGCGACCCGACTAGGGTGCCCGAGGACCCGCACTGCAGCGCGGCCCGCACCCGAACAGCTGAGGAAATAGACCAGTGGATCTGATGGAGTTTCAGGCGAAGGAGCTCTTCGCCAAGCACGGTGTGGAGACCACCCTCGGTGTGGTCGTCGAGACCGCCGAGGAGGCCAGGGCCGCCGCCGAGAAGATGGGTGGCGTCGTGGTCGTCAAGGCGCAGGTCAAGGCCGGAGGCCGCGGCAAGGCGGGCGGCGTCAAGATCGCCAAGACGCCGGACGAGGCCTTCGAGCACGCCACGAACATCCTCAACCTGACGATCAAGGACCTGCCGGTCAACCGCGTCCTGATCACCCCCGCGACGCCACCGAAGGAGGAGTACTACTTCTCCTTCCTCCTGGACCGCTCGAACCGCCAGTACCTCTGCATCGCGTCGGTCGAGGGTGGTGTCGAGATCGAGGAGGTCGCGAAGACCAACCCCGACGCGGTCAAGAAGATCGCGATCGACCCCGGCGCCGGCGTCGACGCCGAGAAGGCCCGGGCCATCGCGACCGAGGCTGCCTTCCCCGAGCCGGTCTTCGAGCAGGCCGTCACCATGATCGAGCAGCTGTTCAAGGTGTTCGTCGAGGAGGACGCGACCCTGGTCGAGGTCAACCCGCTCGCCCGTCTGGCCGGCGACAAGCTGGAGGCGCTCGACGGCAAGGTCTCGCTCGACGACAACGCCTCCGAGGTCCGGCACCCGGACCACGCTCAGTTCGAGATCCGCGAGGAGGCCGACCACCTCGAGTCGAAGGCCAAGGACCTCGGTCTCAACTACGTCAAGCTCGACGGCGAGGTCGGCATCATCGGCAACGGCGCTGGCCTCGTCATGAGCACCCTCGACGTCGTCGCGTACGCCGGTGAGGCCCACGGCGGCGTCAAGCCCGCCAACTTCCTCGACATCGGTGGCGGCGCCAACGCGGAGGTCATGGCCAACGGCCTCGACGTGATCCTGCACGACCCGCAGGTCAAGTCGGTCTTCGTCAACGTGTTCGGTGGCATCACCGCCTGCGACGAGGTCGCCAACGGCATCGTCGGCGCGCTGAAGATCCTGGGCGACGAGGCGACCAAGCCGCTGGTCGTCCGGCTCGACGGCAACAACGTGGAGAAGGGTCGCCAGATCCTCGCGGACGCCAACCACCCACTGGTCACCCTGGCCGAGACGATGGACGGTGGGGCCGACAAGGCCGCCGAGCTCGCCCACGACCAGGCTGCCTGAGAGGACGACGACATGAGCATCTACCTGAACAAGGACTCCAAGATCATCGTCCAGGGCATCACCGGCGGCATGGGTGCCAAGCACACCGCCCTGATGCTCGACTCGGGCGCGAACATCGTGGGCGGCGTCAACGCCCGCAAGGCCGGCACCAAGGTCAGCCACAAGGACCACGACGGCAACGACGTCGAGCTCCCGGTCTTCGGCACCGTCAAGGAGGCGATGTCCGAGACCGGCGCCGACGTGTCGGTCCTCTTCGTGCCGCCGGCGTTCACCAAGGACGCCTGCGTCGAGGCGATCGACGCCGAGATCCCGCTGATCGTCGTGATCACCGAGGGCGTGCCCGTCCAGGACACGGCCGAGGTCTGGTCCTACCTGCAGGGCAAGTCCACCCGGATGATCGGCCCGAACTGCCCCGGCATCATCACCCCGGGTGAGTCGCTCGCCGGCATCACGCCGCACACCATCACCGGCTCCGGCCCGGTCGGTCTCGTGTCGAAGTCCGGCACCCTGACCTACCAGATGATGTACGAGCTGAAGGACTTCGGCTTCTCCACCGCGATCGGCATCGGTGGCGACCCGATCGTCGGCACCACGCACATCGATGCGCTCCAGGCCTTCGAGGAGGACCCGGACACCAAGGTGATCGTGATGATCGGCGAGATCGGCGGCGACGCCGAGGAGCGGGCCGCCGACTACATCAAGGCCAACATCACCAAGCCGGTGGTCGGCTACGTCGCAGGCTTCACCGCCCCCGAGGGCAAGACCATGGGTCACGCGGGCGCGATCGTGTCGGGCTCGTCCGGCACCGCCGCCGCGAAGAAGGAGGCGCTCGAGGCCGTCGGCGTGAAGGTCGGCAAGACGCCGTCCGAGACCGCGCAGCTGGCTCGGGAGCTCCTGCAGAGCATGTGACCAGTCGACGAAGGGCCGTCACCCGAGGGGTGGCGGCCCTTCGTCGTCCCCCGGTCCGTCAGCAGCCGTCGACGGTGAAGATGCACATCTCGGCCGCGATCAGCCGAGCCAGCTCGACCTGGTCCGGCGCGGCGGTCGTCTGGTACTCGGCGCTGTACTCGCCGCTCCACTCGATCGCGACGACCGCGTTGCCGACCCGGACCACGGTGTAGAGCTGGCCGGCCGGGGCGCCGACGCCGTCCTCGATCTCGTAGGTGTAGCCGAACGTCACCGCGTCGTACCCGGAGTGGTTCGCGAAGGTGCGCCACAGTCGGTCGGACAGCCCGTCGCCCTCGCTGTCGCTGTCGCAGCCCTGGAGGTCGGCCCGCAGCTGCGTCAACTGGTCGAGGGCGTCCTGGACGGTCGGGTACGCGCGGAGGGTGCGCCCCTCATAGCCGACGAGCGCCGAGACCGAGTAGCCCAACTCGTGCTCGGGGTCCGGGTCGCCGGCGTTCGGCATCGACAGCGTCGCTCCGCACGCCGTCTGCGCGCGAACCCCTGCGACATCGGCGCCCGGCCCGTCGACGGTCGTCTCGCCGTCCGACGTCGGAGGCTCGCCGTCGACGACGGCGTCGAGCGGGAAGTTGTCGGGAATCTCGGTGGTCGCCGCCGGCGCGTTCAGGTCGGGTGCGGGGTCGCCGCCCTCGAGGTCGTACATGGCACGGATGACATCGGCGAAGCTGGTGCCGCTCTCGCTCACCAGGGCGTGCACGGTGTCGCCGGTGCCCTCGTCGCTGGCGAGGTGGATGAAGACCGCGTTGCCGACCCGGACCAGGTAGATGACGACCCGACCGATCCCGTCGGACGCCCGGGTGACCAGCCACGACTCCTGGCCCACGCCGATCGACAGCACCTCGGTGGTGAAGCTCGGCACCGTGTCGGTCGGGCCCTCGGCGGCGCAGGCACTGAACGAGTCCTGGGCCGAGTCGAGGAAGGCCCCCGCGTCGTCCGGGCTCGCGAAGAGCTGGACCTCCCGGGAGTAGGCGCTCGAGCCGATGCTCAGCCGAGCGGTCAACCGGTCGCTCGCGTCGCCGGCGTCGATCGACTGGCAGCCGTCCAGGTCCCCGGCCGGGATCATCGCCTGGTTGTCGATGCTGGGCTGGTCGAGCTGGTACTCGCTGCTGCCGTCGTCCTCGGGCCAACCGGCGGTCAGCGGGAAGTCCTCCGGGATCGTCGTCGGTCCCTCGCCGGTGTCCGAGGGGTCCTCCGGAGCGGTCTCATCGTTGCCCAGGGCGAGGCGCTCGGCCGCGACCGGCAGCATCTGCTCGACCGGTGTGCCTTCGGGCCAGTTGTAGTCCTGGCCGTGGACGACCTGGGTCAGCATCGCGACCCGGTCGCCGGTGAGGACCAGTCCGGTCTCGAGGAACCACCCCTCATCGCCGGATGGATCAAGCGCCTCGTCCACCGGGCCGAACGTCGACAGCTGGACCTCGGCCGAGCCGTCGATGCCCACCGCGACCGGAGTGAACTCGCCAGCGTTGTAGAACTCGGCGGGGGAGGGCAGGCAGTCGTCGTGCCAGGCCTTGACCTCGTCGTACGCGGCCTGTGCGTCGGCACCGCTCGGGAACTCGGCGACCACCTGGTTGAAGTAGAGGGAGGGCTCCACGTCTCTCGTGTCGGTCACGACGAAGTCGAACTGCCGCTGGAAGATCGGTTCCGCGCCGAGCTCGGCGAGCGAGCTCCGCTGGCAGGGGGATGCAGGCCCACCCTGCGTGTCGCCCTCGAAGGTGTCGATCTCCTGCCAGTCGGCGCCGCCATTGGGGTAGATGGCGTCGTCGCTCGTGAGCAGGTTCTGCTCGGCCAGCACCAGGGACGGCACCGGCACCGGGTCGGAGATGGTGGGCGACGGTGCGATGTCCGGACTGTCGTCGGAGCCGCCTCCCGTGAGCGCGACGATCGGAACGGCAACGGCTGCGACGACGACGGCACTGACGCCGGCGATCGTCGCGTGCTTGCGGCGACGGATCCGGTCGCCCCGGGCTCGGATCTCGGAAGCGGGACGTGGCATCGGTGCGCCCTCCAACGCGTCGCCGAGACTGTTGAGCTTCTCGATCGGGTCAGACATGGCTCATTCCTCCAGCCAGACCGCCGTTGGTCTCGTCGGTCAGCAGCGCGGCGAGCGCGGTGCGTCCGCGACTCAACCGGGCCTTGATGGTTCCTTCGGGAACGCCGATCTCGGCCGCGATCTGGTGGATCGGGAGGTCGGCGATGTGGTGGAGCACCAGGGCCTGGCGCTGGGCCTCGGGCAGCTTCCTGAGGGCGTCGACGAGGGCGACGTGCGACTCGTCGACGGCCGGCACCTGGGTGGCCGTGCCCACGGCCCGGTCGGTGGGCCGCTTCGCGAGCTTGGTACGGCGCCAGCGGCTCACGGCCAGCCGGTAGGCCGTCGTACGCACCCAGGCCTCGGGGTACTCCGCCTTGTCGAGCTTCCTGCGGTTGGCCCAAGCGCGGGCGAACGCCTCCTGGACGCACTCGGTCGCCTCGTCCAGGTTGCCGATCATGGCGTAGACCTGGCTGGTGATCCGACGGAACGACGCGGCATAGAGCTCGTCGAACTCGTGTGCCTCCACAGCCGCCCCCTCTCGAGCCCGAGTCCGGTGCGCAGGCTCCGGAGTGTTGATGTCGATGGTGGTACGCCTGAGCCCGGGGCGGGGTTGCATCGGCCGGGCGTGTTTCCTGCCCGGCCGTTCCTCAGGAGGCGCTCAGCGCGGGTAGGCAGGCAGCTGCGGCAGCCGTTCGAGCGCGCGCCGGGTGATGGCGACGAACTGGTCGTCGGTCATCCGCGCTCCCGGCGCGGAGACGAACACGAGCTGGGAGACCGCCGAGCCGCTGCGGAGGAACGCGACGGAGTACTCGAGCGTCCGCTCGTTGGGGAGCCGGGTGCTCAGGTGCCAGGCCGTGAACGACTCGTCGCCGTCGTCGTGAGCCTCGAGGACCCGGACCTCGGTGCCGGCGCTGGCGTCCCGGTCGGGACAGCCGTTGATCGCGGACCGGTAGTCCTCGAGCAGCGCGCCGGCCGCCTGCTGCGGCAGCGAGGCAACGGCCTGGGTGAGGCCGAACTCCGGTGGGAGGTCGCTGTCGACCTTGACGAAGGTGCGGGCCAGGTCGGTGCGGAACCGGTCACCGTCGTAGTCACCGGCCAGCACGGGGTGGACGCAGCCGAGCACGTCCATGTCGGTGCGCGTGTTGGTGATCTCGCGGGGCGGGGTGCCCATCCACGGCGCGGCGGGGTCGCCGACGAAGGGCAGGTCCACCTGGGACAGCATCGCCGGCACCTGACCGGCGGGGTACGGCGGCACCTCCTCGAGGGCGCCCGCCCGGTCGGCGCACCTGCCGCCGTCGGGCAGGGTGCAGAGCCGGTCGACGGCCTCGCCGAGCAGCTCCGCGACACCGGTGCGGTCGGCAGCCTCGGGCCCGACGTCGGTCCGGAGCGCGACGGCGGTGGACAGGAGCCCGGTGCGGGCGACGCCGACGACGTACGTCGTGAGCTCGGGATGCTCCGAGTTGAGGACGAACACCGCCGAGTCGTCGGCCAGGTCCGGGCTGGTCGCCGTGCTGATCAGCCGCACTCCCGGAGTGACGCAGTCGGCGAACCATCCCCGGAGCCGGTCGTAGGTCTTGCGCGCCCGCTCGGGGCTGCGCGACGCCTCGACGACCTCGGTGAGCTTGCGCGTCGACTCGCCGGCCGGGCCGTTGCGGAAGACCCGCACCCACGCGGCGGTGCCGCGCGGGTCGGCGTAACGGGAGTCGGGATCCTCCGGCTGGCAGGGCAGCACGACGCCGTTGCCGACGGAGTTGTCGTGGGTGACGCCCTGCTCCCAGTCGCCGACGAGCGCCCGGCGTACGGCGTCGGCCGTGAGCAGGCTGGTCTCGGGCAGCACGATCTCGGGCCCGGGCGCGGCGACCTGGCCGCCGGCCGGACCGGCGAGCTGTTCGCGGGCGAGCGTGGGCCGGACCCCGGTCGCGTCGGTCACCGCGGCGCCGCTGGCGACCAGGGCGGCCACGACGGCGGCAGCGCCGACCACGGTGTGCATCCGGCGGCGGGCGGCCCCGGCCCGGCGGATGATCGTGACCCGCGGCCAATTGACGTTGGTCGTCGCGGCCGCGAGCGCGGCGAAGGCCATCGGGATCGACGATGCCGAGATGTTCTTCTGGGTCGCGAACTGGGCGGCGGCGGTCTGGAGCTCCCGCTGTGCGTCGTCGCTCGGCAGCCCGATCTCGCGGGCCATGTCCTCCATCGAGACCGCCGCGAGCTGGGTCAGGAGCAGCGCCCGGCGTTGCGGACCGGTGAGCGCGGCGAGGGCCTCGAGGGTCGCCTTGTTGTCGTCGTCGAGCCCCTTCTCCTTGTGCCAGGGCCGGACGGTCGCCCGGCGCTGCGCGTGCCGCCACGCGTGCGGTCGCACCGACGACCCGGGGTCGTCGAGCCGCGAGAGCTTCCGCCAGTGGTGCCACGCGACGACGTACGCGTCCCGCACCGCGCTGCGGGCGGCGCCGAGGTCGCCGGTCAGCGCGTAGGTCTGGAGGAGCAGCTGGTCCCGCGCAGACTTGTAGAACGCGTCGAACGCGGCCGTGGGGTCCGGCGGGTGGGCGGTGTCGGGCATGACCGGACCAAGGTACGACGCCGCGCCCGATCGGCTGCAACCGGCCATCGACGGACGCGGCGTGGCACCGTCGTCGGGGCATGGTCCCGCGTGAAGATGAGGGCGTCATGACGTCGCTCCAATCGCCGTCCGCGCGGACGACCACTCGCAGGGAGCCACGCCGGGAGTCCGAGCTCCGGCAGGCGCTGGGGACCCGGCGGCCCCTGGTGCCGACGGCCACGCTCGGCGGGGCCCTGGCGGCGGCCGGTCCGCTGCTGGTGTGCATGGCCGTCGCGGTGGTCGGCTGGTTCCTCACCGACGCCGGTGGTCACGGCACGCCGAGTGGCGCGCTCCGGGTCGGCGCTCTCAGCTGGTTGGCCGCGCACGGCTCCGGCGTCAGCATCGAGGGCGTCCGCATCACCGCGATGCCCCTCGGCATCACCCTGCTCTGCGTCTGGTCCGCCTGGCGGGTCGGTCACCGGGTCGGGGAGTCGATCTCGGGGCACGGTCCCGACGCCGACCGGATCGCCGACGGCGAACGCGACTGGACGGTCCCGTTCGCGGGCGGCTTGTTCACCGTCGGCTACGTCCTGGTCGGTGTCCTCGCCACCACCCTCGCCTCGACGATCGAGACGATGCCCAGCACCGGTCGGGTCGTCCTCTGGTCGACGCTCATCGCCGCCGGGGCCGGCCTCCCGGCCCTCGCCCGCGGCTCCGGCCGGGCGGCGATCTGGCTGCCGGCGACCCCGGTCGCGGTCCGCGACACCGCGGTGCTCGTCCGGGCGATCCTGCGCGCCTGGCTCGCGGTCGCACTGGCCGCACTGCTGGTCGCGCTGGTCCTCGACTTCTCGACCGCGGCCAACATCGTGTCGCAGCTCGAGAGCGACGCCGGCGACATCGCGATGCTCAGCGTGCTCACGCTCGCGCTGCTGCCGAACGCCGCCCTCTTCAGCAGCGCCTACCTGTTCGGCCCCGGCTTCACCGTCGGCACCGGCACCCTCGTCTCCCCGGGCGCCGTCGTCCTCGGCCCGTTGCCCCTGTTCCCCCTGTTGGCCGCGCTGCCCGACGGCGGTCCGACCCCGGGCTGGGCCGGCTGGCTGATGGTCAGCCCGGTGCTCGTCGCCGGGCTCGCCTCGGCGCTGGCCCACCGCTCGCGCCCCGCAGTGGCCTGGGACCAGGCAGCGATCCGGGGCTGTGGCGGCGGCCTCGTCGCCGGCCTGGTCCTCGGTCTCCTCACCTCGCTGGCGGGTGGTGCGGTAGGGCCCGGGCGGATGGCCGACGTCGGACCCCTGCAGGTCGACGTGCTCCTGCACGCCATGACCGGCTTCGGCATCGGCGGGCTGCTCGGTGCGCTCGCGATGACCTGGTGGCAGCGGCGTGGTGGGGATCTCGCCCGGCGCGGGCTGCGCCGGATCCGCCCCAGCCGCTGACCGCGCGGGAGAGCCGGTCAGCCCGGTCAGCGGTCAGCCCGGTCAGCCCGGTCAGAACGTGTCGGCGACCTCGACCCGGTCGTAGTCGTCCACGAACTCGTCGGCGGAGAAGCAGTCCATGACGTCGCTCTCCCTCGCCCCGAGCGGGCCTACCGAGCAGCTGATGACGCCGACCACCTCGTCGGCGCGGTAGACGCTGAACTCGAGGAACGCCGGACGCGGACGCAGGGTCGTGTTGGTGATCGTGAGGTCGACGATGTCGAAGTCGCCCCGCTCCTCGACGACCTGCCAGCCGTCGTCGGCGACGAACGAGTCGTGGTGGAACCCGTCACCGGGCTCCACGGCGGAGGGATCGTCGTTGGCCCGCTCGAGGGCGGAGCGCACGACCAGCAGGGCGGCGACGCCCGCGCACAGCGCAACGACGGCGCCGATGACAGCGAGGACGATCCACTTCCGGTGGTTCCGCTGGCCCAAGATCATCCTCCCGCTCGATCGCGCGTGAGCCTACGCACGGATCAGGCCCCATGATCACTAGACTCCCGCCCGTGCCCGCCGCCCCCGCACGCCTCGTCGTGCTCGTCTCCGGTGCCGGCACCAACCTCCAGGCCCTGCTCGACGCCTGCCGCGACCCGGAGTACGGCGCCGCGGTCGTCGCCGTCGGCGCCGACCGCGCCGGCATCGAGGGGCTGGCGCGCGCGGAGCGGGCCGGGGTCCCGACCTTCGTGCACGCTCTCAAGGACCACGAGACCCGGGAGGACTGGGACGCCGCGCTGACCGCGACCGTCGCGTCGTACGAGCCGGACCTGGTCGTCCTGGCCGGTTTCATGAAGCTGGTCGGTGCGTCGTACCTCTCTGCCCTCGGCGGCCGGACGGTCAACACCCACCCGGCGCTGTCGCCGTCGTTCCCCGGCATGCGCGGACCGCAGGACGCGCTGGAGTACGGCGTGAAGGTCACCGGCTGCACCCTCTTCATCGTCGACGACGGCGTCGACAGCGGCGCTATCGTCGCCCAGAGCGCGGTGCCGGTCGAGGACGACGACTCCGTCGAGAGCCTGCACGAGCGGATCAAGGTCGCCGAGCGGGCGATGCTCGTCGACACGGTCGGCCGGATGGCGCGGGACGGCTGGACGGTTGACGGGCGCCGAGTTCGGCTCGGAGGCTAGGCGCCTCGTAGGATGGGGGCACACGACTGGCGCAGGTGGGACACCACCAGGGAGTGCGAGCCGGCATCGACCGCCTGGGTGCCCTCATCGACAGCACCGACCCGATGAGGAGCAAGCCAGATGTCTGAGCCCGACGAGCCGATGGGCGACCGGATCCCGATCAAGCGGGCGCTGGTGTCCGTCTACGACAAGACCGGCCTGGACGACCTGGTCCGGGGCCTCGCGGCCGCCGGCGTCGAGCTGGTGTCCACGGGTGGCTCCGCGGCGCTGATCGAGTCGCTCGGCCTGCCCGTCACCAAGGTCGAGGAGCTGACCGGGTTCCCCGAGTGCCTCGACGGCCGGGTCAAGACCCTGCACCCGCGGGTGCACGCCGGGATCCTGGCCGACCGCCGGCTGCCCGAGCACGTCGCGCAGCTCGAGGAGCTCGGCGTGGCGCCGTTCGACCTGGTCGTGGTCAACCTCTACCCGTTCACGGACACCGTGATGTCGGGCGCCTCAGCGCAGGGCTGCATCGAGAAGATCGACATCGGCGGCCCTTCGATGGTCCGCGCGGCAGCGAAGAACCACGCCTCCGTCGCCATCGTCACCGACGGCGGGGACTACGTGAGCGCCCTTGCGGCGGCCCAGGGCGACGGCTTCACGCTGGCGGAGCGGCAGGCGCTCGCGGCGAAGGCGTTCGTCCACACCGCGACCTACGACGTGCACGTCGCGTCGTGGATGGGCAACGTGCTCACCGACACCTCCGGGGGGAGCGGCTTCCCCGCCTGGGTCGGTGCCACCTGGGACAAGAGCGCGGTGCTGCGGTACGGCGAGAACCCGCACCAGCCCGCCGCGCTCTACCGCAACGGCTTCCTGGCCGGTGGCCTCGCGACAGCCGAGCAGCTGCACGGCAAGGAGATGTCCTACAACAACTACGTCGACGCCGACGCGGCCCGGCGGGCGGCGTACGACTTCGACGAGCCGGCCGTCGCCATCATCAAGCACGCCAACCCGTGCGGCATCGCCGTCGGTGCCGACGTCGCCGAGGCGCACCGGCGCGCACACGAGTGCGACCCCGTGTCGGCGTTCGGCGGGGTGATCGCGGTCAACCGCCCGGTGTCGGTCGCCATGGCCGAGCAGGTCGCCGAGATCTTCACCGAGGTGATCGTCGCGCCGGGCTACGACGACGGTGCGGTCGAGGTGCTCCAGGGCAAGAAGAACATCCGGATCCTGGTCTGCGAGGAGCTGCGCCCGGGCGGAGTGGAGACGCGCCCCATCGACGGCGGCCTGCTGATGCAGCACACGGACGCGTTCCAGGCCGCGGGCGACGACCCGGCGAGCTGGACCCTGGCCACCGGCGAGAAGGCCGACGACGCCACGCTCGCCGATCTCGCGTTCGCCTGGCGCGCGGTCCGCGCCGCCAAGTCCAACGCGATCCTGCTCGCCTCGGACGGCGCGGCCGTCGGCATCGGCATGGGTCAGGTCAACCGGGTGGACTCCTGCCGGCTCGCGGTGACCCGGGCGGGGGAGCGGGCGGCCGGCTCGGTCGCCGCGTCCGACGCGTTCTTCCCGTTCGCCGACGGGCCCCAGCTGCTCCTGGACGCTGGAGTGCGCGCGATCGTCCAGCCCGGAGGGTCGATGCGGGACGAGGAGACCGTCGCGGCCTGCCAGGCTGCGGGAGTCACCATGTACTTCACCGGCACCAGGCACTTTGCCCACTGAGCGGCCGCGAGGAACGAGCGGACGCGTCCAGTGGGCAGGTCGAGTAGCGCCGCGACTGAGCTTGCGAAGTCGCGATGGCGCGTATCGAGACCCGGTGACGTGCCTGCCCGCCGCCACCACATTCCCAATGACAGGATGAAGACGTGACCGCACAGAAGCTCGACGGCACCGCCACCGCGGCGGCGATCAAGGGTGAGCTCCGCGAGCGCATCGCCAAGCTGGGGGAGCAGGGGATCACCCCCGGTCTCGGCACCGTGCTCGTGGGCGACGACCCCGGCTCACGCTGGTACGTCAACGGCAAGCACAAGGACTGCGCCGAGGTCGGCATCTCCTCCCTCCGCGTCGACCTGCCGGAGGTCGCGACCCAGGAGGAGATCGAGGCGGCGGTGGCGGAGCTCAACGCCGACCCTGCCTGCACCGGCTACATCGTCCAGCTGCCGCTGCCGCGCGGCCGTGACGAGAACAGGGTGCTCGGGCTCATCGATCCCGCCAAGGACGCCGACGGGCTGCACCCGACCAACCTCGGGTGGCTGGTCCTCGGCAACGAGGCGCCGCTGCCGTGCACGCCATACGGCATCGTCGAGCTGCTGCGGCGCCACGACGTGACGATCGCCGGCGCCGAGGTGGTCGTCGTCGGCCGCGGCATCACCGTCGGCAGGCCGCTCGGCCTGCTGCTGACCCGCCGGTCGGAGAACGCCACCGTCACGCTGTGCCACACCGGCACCGTCGATCTCGCCGCGCACGTGCGGAAGGCCGACATCGTCGTCGCGGCCGCCGGCGTCCCCGGCATCGTCACCGGTGACATGGTCAAGCCGGGAGCGGCTGTCCTCGACGTGGGCGTCTCCCGGGTCGACGGCAAGCTCGCCGGCGACGTCGCCGCCGACGTCTGGGACGTGGCGGGGTGGGTCTCGCCCAACCCCGGCGGGGTGGGGCCGATGACCCGCGCGATGCTGCTCGCGAACGTCGTCGCGATGGCTGAGAAGCAGGTGTCACGCTGAACGACGAGTCGGTGCCGCCAGCGAACCCGCAGCCGGAGCCGGAGCCGCAACCGCCGCCCCCCTCGCGGCGGCGGTTCCCGTCGACGATCGGCGGCGTGCTCTACATCCTGGTCCTGATCGCGATGGCGGTCGGGATCGGCATCACCTGGCTGACGCACGACTGGCGGCTCGGGATCCAGGTCGTCGCCGGCGCCCTCGCCGCGGCATCGGCGCTGCGCCTCGTGCTGCCCCAGCGCGACGCGGGCATGCTCGCCGTACGACCGCGGCTGGTCGACGTCGTCGTCGTCGGTTCGCTCGCCGTCGCCCTGTTCGTCCTCGCCGAGATCACCCCGGACCAGCCCGTCTAACCTGCGGGCGGTGTCGCTCCGAATGCGACACGCTCGCGCAATTGATCAGATGAGGCCGAGCTCGGTGACCGCGTCCCGCTCGTCGGCGAGCTCCGCGGCCGAGGCGTCGATGCGGGCGCGCGAGAAGTCGTCGATCTCGAGACCCTGGACGATCGACCAGTTGCCGTCGCTGGTGGTGACCGGGAAGGACGACACCAGGCCCTCGGGCACGCCGTAGGAGCCGTCGGAGACGACGGCCATGGAGACCCAGTCGCCCTCGGGGGTGCCGTTCAGCCAGTCGCGGGCGGCGTCGCACGTGGCCGAAGCGGCGGACGCCGCCGACGACGCGCCGCGGGCGTCGATGATCGCCGCTCCGCGCTTGGCGACGGTCGGGATGAAGTAGTCCTCGACCCACGCCTGGTCGTCGACGACCTCAGCGGCGTTCTTGCCGCCGATCTCGGCGTGGAAGATGTCGGGGTACTGGGTCGCCGAGTGGTTGCCCCAGATCGTCATCTTCTTGATGTCGGTGACGGCGGCGCCGGTCTTGGTGGCCAGCTGCGAGATCGCGCGGTTGTGGTCGAGTCGCGTCAGCGCCGAGAACCGCTCGGGCGCGATGTCCGGAGCGTTCTTCAGCGCGATCAGGGCGTTGGTGTTGGCCGGGTTGCCGGTGACGCCGATCCGTACGTCGGACGCCGCCACCTTGTTGAGCGCCTTGCCCTGGGCGGTGAAGATCGCGCCGTTCGCCTCGAGCAGGTCGCCGCGCTCCATGCCCGGGCCCCGCGGGCGGGCGCCGACGAGGAGTGCGAGGTTCACGCCGTCGAAGATCTTCTCCGGATCCGCGCCGATCTCGACACCGGCCAGGTTCGGGAACGCGCAGTCGTCGAGCTCCATCACGACGCCCTCGAGCGCCTTCAGCGCCGGCTCGATCTCGAGCAGCCGGAGCTCGATCGGGCGGTCGCCGGCGATGGCGCCGCTGGCGATGCGGAAGAGCAGGCTGTAGCCGATCTGGCCGGCGGCGCCGGTGACGGCGACCTTCAGAGGCGTGTCGCTCACGAGGACTCCTTAGGAATGAGTGCGGCTCGGCCGACAACAACCGAGACTCGGTGCGATGGACGCTAGCAGCGGCTGGGCCGGTCGCAGTACGGGGGTTTCCGTACGAGACGATGCCCGCATGTCACTCTCCGCGCGGGTCGCGATCGCCGTGACGTCCTCCCTCTTGCTGGTGGGCTGCGGCAGCGCGTCGGAGCCGAGCCCGCCGACGGGGGTCGACGAGCTGGTGATCCCGACGCCGTCGCTCGACCCCGCCGACTTCGTCGAGGTCGTCGACAACCCGTGGTTGCCGCTGACGCCCGCGAGCGAGTGGGAGTACCGAGCGACGTCCTCGGGCGAGGTGGCCACGATCACCGTCACCGTGCTCGACGACACCCGCGAGGTCCAGGGGGTGACGGCGACGGCGGTCCGCGAGGCCGTCGTCACCCGCGGGCGGCCGGTCGAGGAGACCACCGACTGGTTCGCCCAGGACACCGACGGCAACGTCTGGCACGTCGGTGAGGACGGCGTGTGGGAAGCGGGAGTCGACGGCGCAGAGGCCGGGCTGGCGATGCCGGCGCAGCCGCGGGTCGGCGATGGCTACCGCAGGGAGCACGCCGAGGGCGTGGCCGAGGACCGGGCGCAGGTGGTGGGTCTCGACGGCTCCGCCTCGGTCCCGTACGGCGACCTCATCGACCTCCTGGAGACCGAGGACAGCAGCCCGCTCGAGCCCGGGGTCGTCGAGCGCAGGCTCTATGCGCGGGGCATCGGGCTCGTGCGCGCGCAGACCGTCTCCGGAGGCGACGAGCTCGTCGAGCTCGTCGCCTTCCGGGAAGGCTGATCCGGGTCAGGCGTCCGGCGGGCGGACCTGCGTGTGCTCGCCGGACGGAGGAGCCCAGCCACCCTGCTGGCCGGCCTGCGGCGCAGGAGGCTGCTGCTGCTGCTGGGCAGGGATCCACTGCTGGGACGCGGGGTCCCACTGCCAGCCGTCCTGGATGATCGGCTGCTCGGCGGGGGCTGCCACCGGTGCGTCGTACCCGCCGACCACGGGGGCCTGCTGCTCGGCCCACTGCTGCTGGAAGGCGTCCGGTGCGCCGAAGCCCGGCACGGTCCCGGTCGCGCCACCGCTAGCGAACCCGGAGCCGGGGACCGGTGCGGTGCCGCGTCCGAAGATCAGCGGGTAGAGCAGACCGGCGACCGCGCCGCCGACGAGCGGCGCGATGATGAACACCCAGAGCTGGACGATCGCGTCGCCGCCCGACTCGAACGCGACACCGATCGACCGGGCGGGGTTGACCGACGTGCCGGTGGCGGGGATGGCGACGAAGTGGATCGCGGCCAGCGCGAGGCCGATCACGAGAGGCGCGAACGCCACCGTGTCGTTGCGCTCGTCGGTGACGCTGAGGATGACCAGCAGGAAGATGAACGTCAGCACGATCTCGATGAGGAGCGCGCCGAGCAGCTCGACCCCGCCGTGGTCGCCGAAGCCGTTGCTGCCCATCGGCTCGCCGAAGTCGAAGCCGATGTCGCTGGCGAGCAGGGTGATGGCGAGCACCAGGCCACCGACCAGGGCCCCGACGACCTGCGCCGCGGAGTAGAGCGCGGTGTCGCGCCACGAGAGCCGGCCCGCGATGGCCGCCCCGACCGAGACCGCCGGGTTGAAGTGCCCGCCCGAGATCCGGCCGAAGGCGTAGGCCATCATCACGATCGCGATTCCGAAGGCGAAGCCGGTGGCGACGATGTCCGCCCCGGTCATGTAGGCAGCGCCACAGCCGATGAAGACCAGGACCATCGTGCCGAGGGCCTCGGCAGCGAGCTTCTGGACCTGGGTGGGCGGAGCGGTCTCCGCTGGGCTGGCTATCTGCTCGGTCATGATGGGCACTCTCCTTCAGTCGGCTCCCGAAACCCGCGACGTTCGCCAGAAGAGTAGCGACATTGCCGCGTCACGCGGGGGATGCGAGGCTGGCCCGGGCCGCCCGTGCCGTACCGGCCCGCGTCCGATATCTTGATGTCAAGCAATCTTCCCCGTCACAGGAGTGCCGCCCGAACATGCCGAGCATCATCTACACCCACACCGACGAGGCGCCGCTGCTGGCGACGTTCTCCTTCCTGCCCATCGTCGAGGCGTACGCCGCCAAGGCCGGCGTCGACGTCGAGACCCGCGACATCTCGGTCGCCGCGCGGATCCTCGCGCAGTTCGGCCTCGCCGACGACGCGCTCGCCGAGCTCGGCGCCCTGGCGAAGACGCCGGAGGCGAACATCGTCAAGCTCCCCAACGTCTCCGCGTCGGTATCGCAGCTCAAGGCCGCGATCAAGGAGCTGCAGGAGAAGGGCTTCGACATCCCGAGCTACCCGGAGTCGCCGGACAACGACGCCGAGCGGGAGGCGCGGGCCAAGTACGACAAGGTCAAGGGCTCGGCCGTCAACCCGGTGCTGCGCGAGGGCAACTCCGACCGGCGGGCGCCGGCGTCGGTGAAGAACTACGCCAAGACGCACCCGCACACCAACAAGCCGTTCGCCGACGGCTCGAAGACCAGCGTCGCGACCATGGGCGACCACGACTTCGCGAGCAACGAGAAGTCGGTCACCATGCCCGCCGACGACACCTTGTCGATCGTGCTCGAGACCCCGGACGGCACGACCACCCTGAAGGACGGCCTCGCGGTCCTCGCCGGCGAGATCGTCGACGCCACCCACATGGACGCCGCGGCCCTCAACGCCTTCCTCGCGAAGACGATCGAGCAGGCCCGGGCCGACGACGTGCTCTACTCGGTGCACCTCAAGGCCACCATGATGAAGGTCTCCGACCCGATCATCTTCGGGCACGTGGTGAAGGTCTACTTCGCCGACGTCTTCGAGAAGTACGGCGCCGACCTCGCCGCCGCCGAGCTCTCCCCGAACGACGGTCTCGGCGGGATCCTGTCGGGTCTCGACGCCGTGCCGAACGGCGCGGAGATCAAGGCCGCGTTCGAGGAGGCGCTGGCGAACGGGCCGCGGCTCTCCTACGTGAACTCCGACAAGGGCATCACCAACCTGCACGTGCCCTCCGACGTCATCATCGACGCCTCGATGCCGGCGATGATCCGCAACGGCGGCAAGCTGTGGGGTGCCGACGGCGGAGAGGACGACACCCTCGCGGTGATCCCGGACTCGTCGTACGCCGGTGTCTTCCAGGCCGTCATCGACGACGTGAAGGCGCACGGCCCGCTGGACCCGGCGACCATCGGCACCGTCCCCAACGTCGGCCTGATGGCGCAGGCCGCCGAGGAGTACGGCTCGCACGACAAGACGTTCGAGATCCCCGCCGACGGCACCGTCAAGGTGCTCAACAGCGCGGGGGAGACCCTGATCGAGCACGAGGTCGGCGCTGGTGACATCTGGCGCGCCTGCCAGACCAAGGACGTCCCGGTGCAGGACTGGGTCAAGCTCGCCGTGGGCCGCGCCCGGGCGACCGGGTCCCCGGCCATCTTCTGGCTGAACGCGGAGCGCGCGCACGACCGCGAGATCATCGCGAAGGTCAACGCCTACCTGCCCGAGCACGACACCGACGGCCTCGACATCCGGATCATGGCGCCGGCCGAGGCGGCGGCGTTCTCGGTGGAGCGGATGCGCAAGGGCGAGGACACCATCTCGGTGACCGGGAACGTGCTGCGTGACTACAACACCGACCTGTTCCCGATCCTCGAGCTCGGCACCTCGGCCAAGATGCTGTCGGTGGTGCCCCTGATCGCGGGCGGCGGCCTCTTCGAGACCGGCGCCGGCGGATCGGCGCCGAAGCACGTGCAGCAGCTGGTCGAGGAGAACTACCTGCGCTGGGACAGCCTCGGTGAGTTCTTCGCCCTGGTGCCGTCGCTCGAGAAGTACGCCGACCAGGCCGACGCGCCCGCCGCGACGGTGCTGGCCGACGCCCTCGACCGTGCGACGGGGACCTTCCTCAACGAGAACCGCTCGCCCGGCCGCAAGCTCGGCACGATCGACAACCGCGGCTCGCACTTCTACCTCGCCCTCTACTGGGCCGAGGAGCTGGCGAAGCAGACCGACGACGCGGCGCTCGCCGAGGCGTTCGCGCCGCTCGCCGAGACGCTGCGCGAGAACGAGTCCGTCATCGCCGAGGAGCTGATCGCGGTGCAGGGCAAGCCGGTCGACATCGGCGGCTACTACGCGGTGGATGACGAGAAGACGTCCGCCGTCATGCGTCCGAGCAAGACCTTCAACGAGGCCCTCGCCGCCTTCTGACGCTGCGGTCGGCCTCAGCGGTCGGCGATGGCGACGATCGCGTCGGTGATCTCGTCCGGGGCGTCGAGGGCGAGCAGCGTGCGCGCGCCCTCGACCGGGATGAGCTCCGCGTCGGTGAACGCCGCGTGGAGCCGGCGACCGAGCGCCGGCCGGAACGCCCGGTCGGCCATGCCCCAGATGACCGTGACCGGGATCTTCACGTCCCCGAGCCTTGTGGACACGTCGAGCAGCTCCTCCGGCCGGATGTTGCGCAGCAGCCGGACGGCGTCGCGGCGTACTCCGGCGTTGGTGCGCGCGGGCTCGATCCAGGCGCGGGTCAGGTCGGCGGGCAGGTGCTTGGCGAGGAGCCCGAAGCCGAGCCAGGACTGGCGCAGCGGCCGCAGCCGCATCTGGCCGGCGAGCACCTTCGCCCGCCACTCGTTACGCAGGAGCGGGAAGAGCAGGGTGAACGGGGCCGGCGGGAACTGGTCGAACGCGTCGCAGTTCGCAAGCACGACCCGGCCGACCCGGGAGGTGTCGGCGTCGAAGCCGGGGTCGACGAGGAACTGACAGATCGCGCCGCCGGTGTCGTTGCCGACGAGCGTCACGTTCGTCAGGTCGAGCTCGGCCAGGAAGTCGAGCACCAGTCGGGCAACGCCCCGCGGCGACTGGTCGGCGTCGTCCGGGAGCGGGATCCGGTGCGAGCCGAGCGGCCAGTCGGGGGCGTAGGAGCGGATGCCCCGCGCCGCGAGCCGGTCGGCCACCGGCAGCCAGAGCGAGCCATCGGTGAGGATCGGGTGGACGAAGACGACAGGCGGCTCGGTGGAGTCGGCCGGACCGGCGACGTGGTAGTTCAAGGTCGCGTGGGGCAGTTCGATGGTGGGCATGGCCTCCGCCTTCGTGCGAGACTTACCGACAGACTGTAGGTAAGTTACGGACAGACTGTAGGTAAATGGCGAGACGAACGCAAGCAGACAGGTCCGCCGCGACCCGCTCCGCGCTGGTCGCGGCGGGGCGTCGGCTGTTCGCCGAGCACGGGTTCGCCGGCGTCGGCACCGAGGCGATCGTCGCGGAGGCGGCGGTCAGCCGTGGGGCGCTCTACCACCACTTCGCGGACAAGACCGAGCTGTTCGCCGGTGTGCTCGAGGCGGTCGAGGCCGAGGTGGCCCACCGGATCGCCGAATCCGCGCTGGCCGGCGAGGACCTGTCGTTCCCGGCTGTGATGAAGCGCGCCTTCGACACCTGGCTCGACGCCTGCGAGGCCCCGGAGGTCCAGCGGATCCTGCTGACCGACGGCCCGTCCGTGCTCGGGTGGGCGCGGTGGCGCGAGATCCTCCAGCCCTACGCGCTGTCGCTCATCGAGACGGCGCTGGTCCAAGGGGTCGCCGACGGCACCGTCGCCGACCTGCCGACGCGTCCGCTCGCGCATGCCCTGGTCGCCGTGGCCGACGAGGCAGCGATGTACGTCGCCTCCGCCGAGGATCGTGTCACGGCCCGGCGCGACATGACCCTCGTCATCGAGCGGACGCTGGAGGCGCTGACGGAACCGTGAGCTGAAAGCCTCCGGGCTGTGGGACTCGCGCCGGTTTCGCTCGTTGGTCGAGGAGGTCGCGCTGCGACCGTCTCGAGACTCCCCGGGCCTCTGAGCGCTCGCTGCAGGCCCTGCGTGGTTGCGACCGAAAGGGCTTTGGACGAGAGCGGGAGGACTGTTGGGTGCGCGCCGCGGCCGGCTCGCGGTGGTAGGTCGGCGCTGGGGGTTGAGGTGCGACGCGGTCGGTGGTTGAGGTGCGACGAGCGCAGCGAGGAGCCTCGAAACCACCCTTGCGGACCCCTTGTCGTCCACAGCCCTGATATTGCGTTTCCCCTGTCCACAGGCGGGTTCTGAGCGTTTCGTTGTGTCGGACCTCGGGGGTTGACTGGGACGCACAAGAGAGGTTCTCGGGAGGTCTCCATCGTGGTCGCGCAGCTGATGCCCCAGCCGCACCCGATCCTGGCCTGCGCCGAGCAGGCGGCGGCCGTGATCGAGGAGGTTCGAGACGCCCAGCCGGTGTACCTGAGTCCGGCGGAGAAGAAGGCGGCGGTCACGACGCTGGCCCGACTGGAGGCGATGACCGCCGAGCTCAAGCTCCGGGTCGTCGCGACGGCGGAGGACGCCGCGTGCCTGGCCCTGGCCCGCGACACCGGCGCCTGGCTGGCGTCGGTGACCAAGGCCGACTTCCCCGTCAGCCGCGCCCAGGCCCGGTTGGCCGACGCCCTGGACCGGCGCTGGCAGCGGGTCGCGGCCGCGATGGCCGACGGAACGGTGTCATTGCCGCAGGCGCAGGTGGTGGTTGATGCACTCGATGCTTTGCCCGACCACCTCGACCCGGCTCTGGTGTCGGACGCCGAGGCACGGATGGTGGGCTACTGCGAGGAGTTCCGGCCCAGCGAGCTACGCCGCCTCGGCCGCCACCTGCTCGAGGTCGTCGCTCCCGAGATCGCCGAAGCCGAACTCGCCAAACGGCTCGAGGACGAGGAACAACGAGCACGGCAGAAGACCAGCCTCCGGTCCCGGGTGTGATCGGTGACGGCCTGGCCCGGACCACCATCGTCCACCCCGTCCTGGACCGCGACCGGCTGCTGACCTACCTCGAAGCCTTCACCTCACCCCGCAAGGCCGATCACGCTCTGAGTGGGGAGGAGGACCGGATCCCCTACCCCCGCCGCCTCGGCCAAGCCTTCTGCGCACTCCTGGAGCACCTCGACCCGACCAAGCTGCCCCAGCATGGTGGGGATGCGACCACGGTGATGGTCACCATCGGACTGGAGTCGCTCCGGGCCGAGCTGGGCGTCGGCAGCATTGTCGGCGGCGAACCCCTCTCCGCCACCGCGGTCCGGCGGCTCGCGTGTAACGCGGACATCATCCCGGTGGTCCTCGGCGGGCGGGGCGAGATCCTCGACCTCGGCCGCAGCCGGCGGTTGTTCTCACCGGCCCAGCGCAAAGCGATGCGGCTGCGCGACCAACGCTGCCGGGCCGAGGGCTGCACGATCCCCGCCGCCTGGACCGAAGCCCACCATTTGAAACCCTGGGCCACCGGCGGGAACACCGACCTCGACGACGGCATCCTCCACTGCAGCTACCACCACCACCTCGCCCACGACCCCCACTGCACCGCCGAACGACTCCCCAACGGCGACATCCGCTACCACCGGCGGGCATAGATCAATGTCTCACTCGGTCTGATGCGCCCGCATTTGCCGAGAAGCGCTCACGCTCACATGTCGCTCACTACCCGGCGGCGCACTCGCATCTCATCGCCGCCATCCGCGCGAATGGTGTCGACCCGAATGTCGTCATCGGGGACGTTGCGACCTTCACCTGCACGCCACGCCTGTAGTTGCGTCCTGACGACTGCGAGCGGGCCGGGGCCAAGGATGACGACCCAGTCGGTTAGATCGTGCACCGGTTCCTCGTTCACTCGTGCAATGCTCGTTCAGGAATCCTCGGCGCGCCACCGAAGTTCACCGCCCGCTACTGCCGCCCGACGTGCGCGGGCGGGCCGATTCCATGCCGTGCACGGTCGCGTCGGATAGCGTTCGATTCATGGTGCGACAGGCTGGCGAGTCGGCGACCGGGAACGAGCGGGCGACGTCGTGCGCCCACACGGACCACCAGACGTTGATGGCCACGACCATGACCGCGACCAGTGGACCAGGGCGATCGCCGCAGCCAGTACGCGCCTCCAGGTGATGACCGGTTCGCGCTAACTGGTTGCACCGTCCGCTACTGCCGTCGGCGTGCGCGCGAGCGAAGCGGATGACGCCGACTACATTGCTGTCGTGGCCCGCGTGTTGGTGACAGGGATGTCTGGCACGGGCAAGTCGACAGTGCTGACGGAGCTGCGACGCCGAGGGCACCGCGCCGTCGACACCGATTACGACGACTGGACCCTGCCCGACGGTACGTGGGACGAACGACGAATGGACGACCTGATCGCCAGCTACACCGACGTGGTCGTGTCAGGAACGGTGGAGAACCAGAGCCTCTTCTACGACCGCTTCGAACACGTTGTCCTGATCAGCGCGCCACTCCACGTGCTGATCGAGCGCGTAACGAGCCGGACCACCAATCCCTACGGCAGCACGCACCAGCACCGCGTCGAGATCGCTCGCTACGTCGAGACCGTCGAACCACTTCTGCGACGGCGCGCCACCCTCGAGGTCGACGGGCAACGATCTCCCTCGGAACTCGCCGACGTCATCGCAGAGTTGATCACGATGCGCCCTGATCCGCCGCAAGTCGCAGGAGTCCGCTAATGCCGCCCTGCGTGCTCGCGGGAGCCCTTGTGCTTCCGTCTCCGCAGCCTCGTATGCGCAGGGGACTCCACTCCAGATTCCACCGGCGGACAGGGCATGCTCGGTCTCGTGGCTAGTGAAGATGCCCAGATGAGGGCCTACTACGAGCAGGGCAAGGAGCGAGACCGTCTCGCAGGGTCGAAGGGAGCCCTGGAGTTCCAGCGGACCATCGAGATTCTTCAACGGCGCATGCCGCCGGCTCCAGCGGCCATCGCCGACATCGGCGGTGGACCCGGACGCTACGCGTTCTGGCTCGCCGAGCTGGGATACGCCGTCCATCACCGTGACCTGATGCAGCTCCATGTCGAGCAGCTCCAAGCATTGGGTCGCCCCACCATCCAGACCGCAGTCGGCGATGCTCGCCATGTCGACCTCCCCGACTCCTCGGTTGATGCGGTGCTGCTCTTAGGCCCGCTCTACCACCTGCCCGAACGTGAGGATCGGATCGAAGCATTGAAGGAAGCCGGCCGGATCGTCCGCGCCGGCGGTCCGATCTTCATCGCAGCAATCTCGAGATGGGCGCCACGCCTCGACGGAGTCCTCCAGGAACGGCTCTACGAGCAGAACCCCGACTTCCTGCAACTTCTGCCCCAAGTCGAACGCACTGGGCAGCTCCCACCCGTCGTGCCGAACGGATTCGTCGGGTACACCCACCGTCCCGGTGACCTGGTTGAGGAGGTGTCCGACGCCGACTTGCAGCTCGATGACCTCGTCGGTGTGGAAGGTCTGCCGCTAGCTGCAACCGACATGCAGTCCCGGATCGTCGACCAGGCCGCCTGGAACGTGCTCCTCGATGCCGCACGAGCGATCGAACGGGTTCCCGAGCTGCTCGGTCTCAGCCCACACCTCCTCGCAACGGCCACACCGGCGCCCTGATGGCGGCGACCCGGCCGCCACCGATCCCTACTGGGCCGCCGTGAGGTGGGGTCGGACGATCTCGACCAGGCGCTGATGAGTCGCGGCGTCGGCGGCGGCGATCAGCCCTCGACCCTCGACGAGCGACTCGCCCGCGAGATCCGTGACGATGCACCCTGCTCCCCGGCAGAGGGCGATCCCTGCCGCGAAGTGCACGTTGTCCACGAGCGCCCCGTCCGTCACGTATCCCGCCTGGCGGCCGGCGGCGACCCACGCCAGCGCCAGGGTCGTCGACAGGACGCGGGGGCCGAACGCGGCCACGAACACCGGGTCGCCGACGAGCTGTGGTCCGACGAACGGTAGGTCCGCCGGACCATCGCAGTTGACGTTCACCAGGTGCGAATCGGCCGACGGCGTCATGGGCTCATCGACGCTTCCGCGGCGGACGAAGGCCCGAGCGCCGTCGGTCCAGAACCGCTCGCCCGTGATCGGGTCGGCCGAGACGGCCGCGATCACACCAGAGTCGTCGGCAAGCGCCACGTTGACTGCGAAGAGGGGGGTCTGCGCAGCAAAGTTGAGGGTGCCGCACAACGGGTCGACCAGCCACCGGCGCGCTCCCGAGCCGCCCGACTCGCCGGTCTCCTCGCCCAGGACGCGGTCACCGGGGCGCTCCTTCGTCAGGACGTCGAGGATCGCGCGCTCGGCATCGAGGTCGGCGTCGGTCGCGAAGTCACGATCGGACTTGGCGTGCCGGACGGGCCGGGTGCCGTACGCGGCTCTGACGACCGCCGCGCCGGCGTCGGCGGCGGTCAGGGCGACGTCGATGTCGGATGCGGCAGCGCTCACGGTTCCATCCTCGCCGAGCGGAATGCCCGGCGGTCTTCGGGGGTCGAGCCCCACGTGCCGGGCCAGGGGCCGCTTCGGGCGAATGGTTCCGGAGTCGGATCCCCCGAGCCGCCAGCGGGCGGAGTCTCCGATCCGGGAACGACAACATGACCCATTCGGCATTGGGTCGTTGTATCGGTAGGGAGTGGGAAGCTCGTGCCGAAAAGCAATGCAGTGGAGTCCGGCAGTTCGCCTGGCAGCGTCGTGAGCGGCTGGGGCTCACGCCTGGCCACGCTCGTCGCGGTCGCCTCCGTGGGCGCGATCGCCGCTGCTTTCCTGCTGTCTCCCGACTCCGATCGACCCGGCTCTCCACGATCGGGTGCCGCCGAGGTGGACGTCACGAAGCTGGTCGCCTCGACGACCAAGGCGAGGCTCCCCCGTGCACCGCGGGACACCGAGCCGCGGGCGACCACGGCGGGTGACGTCGTACATCCGAAGCGCACGCTTCCCGTGTACGCCGAGCTGGACGGTCGTCCCTTCGCCAAGGTGACACCGAACCAGATGGGCGAGACCTGGCTGCCGGTGATCGACCGCCGACCGGGCTGGGTGCAGGTACTCCTACCCTCGCGGCCCAACGGCTCGACGGGGTGGCTCAAGACCAGCTCCGTGGAGCAGGCGCGCACGCCGTACCTGATCCGCGTCCACGTGGGCTCCCGCGAGCTGGAGCTCTTCAGGGATGGCGAACTCCTGGGTCATTGGCCGGTCGCGGTCGGCACCGCGGAAACACCGACGCCCACGGGCCGCACCTTCCTGCTCGGCTCCATCGTGGACGCCGAACAGTCGTACTCACCGGTGATCCTGCCGCTGGGGTCGCACAGCGACACGCTCGACAGCTACGGCGGGGGGCCGGGCACGGTCGCAATCCACGGGTGGCCCGACGACTCCGTCTTCGGCAACGCAGTCAGTCACGGCTGCATCCGCGTGCCTGACGACGCATTGGAACAGCTCGCCCAAGTGCCGCTCGGCACCTTGGTGCTCATCGATGACAACTAGCGGGGCAACTGCACCTGCACCGGAGGAAGAAAATGAAGATCCACGCCAAGGCTGGTATCGCCTGCGTCGCGCTGGCCACTGCCGCCACGATGATGCTGGGCGTCCCAAGCGCCAGCGGCGACCATCAGTCGCGCTCGTCGGCATACGGTTTCTCGCTGGGCGGGTCGCCCGGGGAGCCGGCTGCCAAGTTCCCAGAGGGTCCTCGCAGCGCCGGCGGTGAGCTGCCTGCCGAGCTCGAACAACTGGCTGCCGGCGGCGTCTTGACGGTGACCGCGGAGGACGACCGGGCCACGGCAGAGGTCACCGACCTCACCCTTGGCAGTGGCCTTGACCAGCTCCCTGAGGAGCTGCGAACCGCATTGCAGCAGATCAAGGGTGCGTGCGACCAGCTCCCCCCGGAACCCGCGCCCGACGTCGACGAGCAGATCTTCGACCAGTTGCCCGGGAACCTCCAGGAGCTCATCGCCACGCCCGGCAACCTTCGCGACCTCTGCCTGGTCATCGGCGGTGGGACGTTCGCCGAACTGGCGTCCGTCGACACGCTTCACGTGGAGTGCGACGACAGGACAGGCAGTGTGGCTGTCTCGGACGTTCGCATCTTCGGAAGCACAGTACCGATCAACGACACCGACAACGTGGCCGCGAACACCTCTGTGCTGCCCGCGGAGCTCGAGCCGCTGATCAAGATCACGCTCAACCGGCAGACCACGGAGGGTGAGGACTTCACCGTCGACGGTCTCGTGCTCGAGCTCGGTGGCCAGGAAGTCGCCGTCCTGGCGTCGACCACCTGCGGCGGTCCGATCGCCCACGATCGCAATCCCGAGCCGCTCCCGCCCGCGCCGACCCCGACCCCGGTCGACCGCAACGTCCCGGTGACCGGCTGACCGACGACGGGCGGCCGGGGCCCCCGAGAGGCCCACTGATCCTGGCCGAGCGGAATGCCCGGGGGCCTTCCGGGGTTGTGCCCCCACGTGACTCCCACGCCGATGACTCCTGCCCGATGACGGCGGCCGAGGTCGCCGGTGCTGATCAGGCCGACGGGCCCGTGGTCGCTACCGCCCGACCTGCGCTGGCGATCCTGGCGCTCGCGGTCGGCGGTTTCACGATCGGGACCACCGAGTTCATGACCATGGGCGTGCTGCCCGAGATCGCCGACGGTGTCGACGTCTCGGTGCCGACTGCGGGTCACGTGATCTCGGCGTACGCCCTGGGGGTCGTCGTCGGCGTGCCGGTGCTGGCCTTCTTCGGCGCAGCGCTGCCGCGGCGCGCGATGCTCGTCGGCCTGATGGCGGCGTACGGCGTCTTCAACCTGATCAGCGCGATCGCACCCGACTACCGCGTGCTGACGGCCGCGCGGTTCCTCGACGGGCTGCCGCACGGGGCCTTCTTCGGAGTGGCCAGCCTGGTCGCCGCGAGCCTGGTCGTCCCGGCCCGGCGGGGCCGGGCGGTGGCCAGCGTGATGCTCGGCCTGTCCGTCGCCAACGTGGTCGGTGTGCCGCTGGCGACCTGGCTCGGGCAGCAGGCCGGGTGGCGGTCGACGTACCTCCTGGCCGCCGTGCTCGCCCTGATCACTGCCGCCGGCGTGCTGGCCGCGGTGCCCTCGGTGCCCGGCGACGCGGGGACGAGCGGTCGCAAGGAGGCGCGGGAGTTCTTCGGGAGCATGCAGGTGTGGCTGACCATGGCCGCCGGTGCCATCGGGTTCGGCGGCATGTTCGCCGTCTACTCCTACATCGCCAAGACGGTCACCGTCGTCGGCGGTCTCGAGCGGGGTACGGTCCCGTTCTTCGTGCTCGCGCTCGGGCTCGGCATGGTGGTCGGCACCTGGGTGGCGGGCGAGCTGGCGGCGTGGTCGGTCTTCCGCAGCCTGCTGCTCTCCGCCGGGTTCGGCTCCCTCATCCTGCTCGCCTACTACGTCGCCGCGCCGGGGGGCTGGGCGTTGCTGCCGGTCGCGTTCCTGGTCACCGCCTCCGGGTCGGTGCTGGTCGTCAACCTGCAGCTGCGGTTGATGGACGTCGCCGGTGGCGCCGTGACACTGGGCGCGGCAATGAACCACGCCGCGCTCAACATCGCCAACGCCCTGGGCGCTTGGCTCGGTGGTCTCGTGATCGCCGCGGGCTGGGGCTACCGGGCGCCGGCGGTTCTCGGCGCCGGCCTCAGTGCGCTGGGCGTGGTGATCCTGCTGTGGTCGGCGGTCGCACATCGCCGGGGGCGCGCGCTACCAGCGTCCTGACGCGAGGCGGGTGCACCCCGGGCCGGGACTCCTGAGAGAATCCCAGCCATGTCCGCGACGACCGAGCAACAGCCGCTGCCGGAGACTGCGCAGCCGACGGTGCCCGAGGGTGGGGCGCGTCCCCGCGTCCTCTCGGGCATCCAGCCGACCGCGGACTCCTTCCACTTCGGCAACTACCTCGGCGCGCTCCGCCAGTGGGTCGACCTGCAGCGCGACCACCAGCCGTTCTTCTTCATCGCCGACCTGCACGCGATCACGGTCGAGCACGACCCCAAGCTGCTCCGCGAGCGCACCCTGCGCGCGGCCGCGCAGCTGCTCGCGATGGGCATCGACCCGAACCGGGCCTCCATCTTCGTGCAGAGCCAGATCCCCGAGCACGCCCAGCTGGCGTGGGTCCTCAACTGCCTCACGGGCTTCGGTGAGGCCCGCCGGATGACGCAGTTCAAGGACAAGTCGGCCAAGCAGGGGGAGGGCGCGGCCTCGGTCGGGCTGTTCACCTACCCGATCCTCCAGGCCGCCGACATCCTGCTCTACCGCCCGCACTTCGTGCCGGTGGGCGAGGACCAGCGGCAGCACCTCGAGCTCACCCGCGACCTGGCACAGCGCTTCAACAGCCGCTACAAGAAGACGTTCCGACTGCCCGAGCCCTACATCCTGAAGTCGACCGCCAAGATCTACGACCTGCAGCTGGTCGACAAGCAGATGTCGAAGAGCATCGGCGGGAGCGGCTGCGTGTGGCTGCTCGACGAGCCGTCGGCCAGCGCGAAGAAGATCCGGTCCGCGGTGACCGACTCGGGCTCAGAGATCCGGTACGACGCGGAGGAGAAGCCGGGCATCAGCAACCTGCTGACGATCTACTCGGCGCTGAGCGGCGAGTCCATCGCCACGCTCGAGGAGCAGTACGCCGGCAAGGGGTACGGCGCGCTCAAGGGCGACCTTGCCGACCTCGTCGTCACGTTCGTGACGCCGTTCCGCGAGCGCACCCTCGAGCTGTTGGACGACCAGGCCTACCTGACCGCCGTCCTGCAGCAGGGGGCCGACACCGCCGGCGCCGTCGCCGAGGCGACCCTGCGCGACGTCTACCAGCGGGTCGGCTTCGTGGCACCACGTCGCGGACCGGCCGGGGCCTGACGGCGTGCCGACGATCGGCGTCGCGATCGCCATCCCGGAGCCGTGGGCGACGGATCTCCAGAACTACCGGCTCCGGATCGGAGATCCCACCGCTTCCGGCGTCCCGAGCCACATCACCCTCATCCCGCCGCTCGAGCTGGACGGGAGTCTTGCTGAGATCGAGGAGCACCTCGAGCGGGCCGCCGGACGGCACTCCGGCTTCCGCGTGCACCTACGGGGGACGGGTACCTTCCGCCCGGTGTCGCCGGTCGTCTTCATCACGCTCGTGGAGGGGATCTCCCAGTGCGAGCTGCTCGCCGACGACGTACGGGCCGGCCCGCTCGACACGGCCCTCAAGTTCCCCTACCACCCGCACGTGACGGTGGCTCACCACCTGGGCGACGACGAGCTGGACCGGGCCTTCGACGACCTGAGCGACTTCGAGTGCTCGTTCGAGGTCGCGGACTTCCACCTGTACGTTCATGAAGGTGAGCTGGGCTGGCAGTCGAGCCGGTCGTTCCCACTGAGCCGCGGGTAGCTTACGCAGGCAGAGGAGTCCTCGGTGCCTTCGATCGTCGACAGGGTCAAGCAGCGGATCGCTGCCACGCGCGAACGGCGGCCGCTGCTCGACCACGCGGTGCGCACGGTCGAGCACTACACCCGGGTCAAGGGCAACATCCAGGCCGGCGCGGTCACCTACTTCGCGTTCATCTCGTTCTTCCCGATCCTGGCGCTGGCGTTCGCGGTCATCGGCTTCGTCGCGCGGGTCTACGACGGCGCCGAGAGCGATCTCATCGACGCCGTCAACTCGGTGCTCCCGGGGCTGGTCGGCGAGGGCGAAGGACAGATCTCGCTGCACGACATCCGCGACTCGGCACCCGGCATCCTGTCGGTCGGCATCGTCGTCGTCCTGTACTCCGGCCTGGGCTGGCTGTCGAGCATGCGCGACGCGTTGATCGTGATGTTCGAGCTCCCGCAGCGCGAGCACCCCAACTTCTTCATCGGCAAGGTCCGCGACCTGATCGCCCTCACCCTGCTGGGAGTCGTGCTGATCGTGAGCGTCGGCATCTCCGGCGTCGTACGCGGACTCTCCGAGCAGATCCTCGACTGGATGGGGCTGGGATCGGACCTGGGCTGGCTGCTCGGCCTCCTCGCGGTGGTGATCGGCCTGGCCGCCAACGCCCTGCTCTTCTTCGCCCTGTTCCGGATCCTCGCCCATCCCGACCTGCCTCCCCGGGCGCTCTGGTCGGGCGCGATCCTCGGTGCCGTCGGGTTCGAGGTGCTCAAGCAGATCTCGCAGCTGCTGCTGCAGTCGACCGCGAGCTCGCCCGCCTTCCAGGCCTTCGGCATCGCGCTGATCCTCGTGGTCTGGATCTACTACTTCTCCCGGGTCGTGATGTACGCCGCGTCATGGGCCTACGTGCACCCCGCGTCGCGTGCCCTCCGGCCGGAGGGCGTGGCCACCGTCGAGGGACCGCCGTCACCACCGCTCCCGTGGCGGGAGCGGCTCGCCGCCGACCGTGAGACCGAGTCGGTCGCGACGCGCTGGGCGGTCCCGTTCGCCGCCGGCAGCGCAGCGACGCTCGCCCTGGTCGCACTGCTCAGACGGACGGGCAACAAGAATCCGCAAGAACGCAACCGATGAGGTCCGCGGGGCGTCATTACGTCGATGGCCGCGCCACGCGCGTCGGCCAATCGCCAACCGGACCGGGGTGAACGGGCATACTCGAGCCCGCCAGGCTCCACCGGGATGACCAGGAAGGTCGCGAGATGAGCCGACGTCAGCGTTCCGCACAGGAGCAGACAAAGCGGGCACGGGTGGCGCGGGAGAAGACGCTGCGGCGTCGTGCTCGCACGCGACGGGCGGCGACCGCGGCCGCGGCCGCGGTGACACTCGCCGGCGCCGGGTCCGCCGCGGCGAGCCCTGCGGCGGCCTCGACCGGCGTTCCGGCGACTGCCGCACTGCTGGACTGCAGCGGGGCAACGACCCCCGGCAGCTCGCCGGGAAATCTCACCGACGTCGACGGGACGATGTTCTTCACCGCCTCCGACGCCAGGGGCACCGCGCTCTGGCGCTCCAACGGGAGCGCGGGCGGCACCGTCCTGCTCAAGAGGCTCGAGTCGGACGGCTACGACTACGACTACGGCAGCAACATGGTCGGCGTCGACGGGACCTTGTTCTTCACCGTCGGGGGCGACGACGACAACTCCGAGCTGTGGCGATCCGACGGGACCAGGGCCGGCACCGTGCTGGTCAAGCGGTTCTCCGCGGGCGGCGGGGAGTACGGCGGTGGCGGTCCCGAGAACCTGACGGCGGTTGGGGACACCTTGTTCTTCACGGCGTCAGACGACGTCCACGGGGAGGAGCTGTGGCGCTCGAACGGCACCAGAGCGGGCACGGTCCTGGTCAAGGACATCAGTCCCGGGGGCGACAGCGGCGGCTACGACGAGTACGACTACGGCCCCACGAACCTCACGGCGGTCGGTGAGACCTTGTTCTTCACCGCGGACGACGGGATCCGTGGACACGAGGTGTGGCGCTCGGACGGCACCAAGGCCGGGACGGTCCTGGTCAAGAACATCCGGCCGGGCTCTTACGGCAGCTACCCCGGTCGGCTCACCGCCGTCGGCGACACCCTGTTCTTCCGGGCCCGGGACGGCGTCCACGGCCGCGAGCTGTGGCGCTCCGACGGCACCGCGGCCGGGACGGTCCTGGTCGAGGACATCCGTCCGGGGGGTGCGTCCGCTGACCCCGAGGGTCTGGTCGGCGTCGGCGACACGCTGTTCTTCTCCACCGAGGACGGGACGTCCGGACGTGACCTGTGGGTCTCGGACGGCACCGCGGCCGGGACCGTCCTCGTCAAGGACTTCCCCTCCAGCGGCGACGAGTACGAGGAGTACGGCCTCAGCGAGATCGTCGCGGTCGGCGACACCGCGTTCTTCGCTGCCGATGACGGCAGCCACGGCCTCGAGCTGTGGAGCTCCGACGGCTCGGAGGCCGGAACCGTCATGGTCAAGGACATTCGGCTCGGTGACTACCTCAGCTATCCGGCGTCGCTGACCCCGGTGGGCGACACGCTGCTCTTCATCGCACGGGACGGTGTGCACGGCCAGGAGCTGTGGCGGTCGGACGGCACGACTGCCGGCACTTCCCTCGTCGAGGACATCCTGCCGAACGGCGCCAGCAGCAGGCCGCGAGAGCTGACCGAGTCCGGTGGCGACCTGTTCTTCAGGGCCGACGACGGCCTCCACGGCGACGAGCTGTGGCGTTCGGACGGCACCGAGGCCGGCACCAGCATGGTCGTCGACATCAACAAGGGCGGGGCGTTCTACGTGACCACCCGCGCGAGCTACAACGCCGAGAACGGCACGCTGCGCGTCTGGGCCGCGTTCGAGGGCTCCGGCACGGTCGGGGTCGTGCCGGTCCGCGAGGGTGGCATCAGGCCGCTCGAGCGTGAGATCAGCGGGTCCGACACCGTCCGGCTCAACCTCCATCTGGTCCTGACCAGGGCCGCGAAGCGGACGCTCCGGCGGACCGGACAGGTGGAGGTGGGCGCGAGGTTCACCTTCGAGTCGTGCGGTGGCGCCGTGCGGAGCATCACCCGGCACTACACCGTGAAGATGCGGTGACGGCTGCGGACGAGGCGGCTGCGGACGACGCGACGGCGCCGACCGACGGCGGCCCCACCGAGGTCCGGTTCCACTACAGCACCGGCCTCCCCGGGCTCCTCGACGCGGCGCGTTGCTCGCTCCTCGTGTCGACGTACCAGGCCGGACAGGTGGTTGCCGTCGGGGTAGCCGACGACGAGCTGACGTTCTCCTTCCGCCGTTTCGACCACGCCATGGGGCTTGCGCTGGGTCCCGACCGGCTCGCGGTCGCCGGGAAGGCGCAGGTGTGGATGCTGCGGGACCACTCCGAGCTCGCACCCGCAATGCCCCCCGCCGGCGTCCATGACCGGTGCTGGCTGCCGCGGTCGTCGATGGTCACGGGAGGCATCCAGTGCCACGAGATCGCCTGGGGCACTGGGCCGAGCGGCGATCCGGACCTGTGGATGGTCAACACCCGGTTCTCCTGTCTCGCCGGCCTCGACCCGGGCTTCAGCTTCGTCCCGCGGTGGCGGCCTCCGTTCATCTCGCGCCTCGCTCCGGAGGACCGCTGCCACCTCAACGGCGTCGCCATGCGCGACGGGGCACCGGCCTTCGTCACCGTGATGGCCCGGACCGACGAGCCGGGCGGGTGGCGCAAGCAGCGCAACGACACCGGGACCGTGCTCGACGTGGCGTCGGGTGAGCCGGTGACCACCGGACTGGCGATGCCGCACTCGCCGCGCTGGCACGACGGCCAGCTGTTCGTGCTGAACTCCGGGATGGGCCGTCTCGAGCGCGTCGACGCCGCGACCGGTCAGCGCGAGGTGGTCGCCGTCCTCCCGGGCTACGCCCGGGGGCTCGCGATCCACGGCGACCTCGCGTTCGTCGGCCTGTCGAAGATCCGCGAGACGGCGATCTTCGGAGGAGCCCCCATCGCGGCGTACCACGACCAGCTCAAGTGCGGCGTCGGCGTCATCGAGCTCAGCACCGGCACGACGGTCGGCACGCTGCAGTTCGCCACCGGGGTCGAGGAGATCTTCGACGTCCAGGTGGTCGCGGGCGCGCGTTCGCCGACCTTCGGGGAATCGCCCGGGGACGACGACGACATCTGGGTCCTGCCGCACCAAGCTCAGGCGGGATGATCCGGGGGCGGGATCAGTGGCCGTGCCGCATCGCGGTGCGGAGGTCCTTGTTGAGCTGGCTGATCACGTCCAGCGGGATCTCCTTCGGGCAGGCGGCCGCGCACTCGCCGATGTTGGTGCAGCCGCCGAAGCCCTCGTGGTCGTGCTGGGCGGTCATGTCGACGACCCGGCTCCACCGCTCCGGCTGGCCCTGCGGCAGCTCGCCGAGGTGGGTGATCTTGGCGCCGAGGAACAGCGACGCCGACCCGTTGGGGCACGCTGCGACGCACGCTCCGCACTGGATACAGGTGGCCACGTTGAAGGCGCGCACGGCGTCGTCGCGCGGGACGGGGACCGAGTTGGCCTCGGGCGCGGAGCCGGTGTTGGCGGAGATGTAGCCGCCGGACTGGATGATCCGGTCGAGCGCCGACCGGTCGACGCAGAGGTCCCTGAGCACCGGGAACGCGCTCGAGCGCCACGGCTCGATGGTGATCGTGTCGCCGTCCTTGAAGGACCGCATGTGCAGCTGGCAGGTCGTGGTGACCTCCGGCCCGTGCGGTTCGCCGTTGATCATCAGCGAGCAGGTGCCGCAGATGCCCTCACGGCAGTCGGAGTCGAACGCGATCGGCTCCTCGCCGAGCTCGTTGAGCTGCTCGTTGAGGACGTCGAGCATCTCCAGGAAGCTCATGTCCTCGGAGATCCCGGCCACCTCGTAGGTGTGGATCCGGCCCTTGTCCTGGGCGTTGGCTTGACGCCAGATCTTCAGGGTCAGATTCACTTGTAGGACCTCTGCTTCATCTCGATGGCGGTGTAGACCAGGTCTTCCTTGTGCAGGATCGGCGTCTCGTCCTCGCCAGCCCACTCCCAGGCGGCGACGTACGCGAACTCGTCGTCGTGCCGCAGCGCCTCGCCGTCCTCGGTCTGCGACTCGGACCGGAAGTGGCCGCCGCAGGACTCGCGCCGGTTGAGCGCGTCGATGCACATCAGCTCGCCCAGCTCGATGAAGTCGGCGACCCGGCCGGCCTTCTCGAGGCTCTGGTTGAGCGAGTCCGCGGTGCCCAGCACCTTGAGGTCGGTCCAGAACTCGCGCTTGAGCTCGCGGATCATGTCGATCGCCTTCCGGAGGCCCTCGGCCGTGCGCTCCATGCCGCAGTACTCCCACATGATGTGGCCGAGCTCGCGGTGGAAGCTGTCGACCGACCGGTTGCCCTTGATCGAGAGGAACTTGTCGATCCGCTCCTGCACGGCGGTGCGCGCCTCGACCACCGCGGGGTGGGACTCGTCGACCTCCTCGAAGGGGCCCTCGGCGAGGTAGTCGCGGATCGTGTGGGGGAGCACGAAGTAGCCGTCGGCGAGCCCCTGCATCAGGGCGGAGGCCCCGAGCCGGTTGGCGCCGTGGTCGGAGAAGTTCGCCTCGCCCGTCACGAACAGGCCGGTGATCGAGGACTGGAGGTCGTAGTCGACCCAGAGGCCGCCCATGACGTAGTGCACGGCGGGGTAGATCCGCATCGGGACCTGGTAGGGGTTCTCGCCCGTGATCCGCTCGTACATGTCGAAGAGGTTGTCGTACTTCTCGCGGACGACGTCCTCGCCCAGGCGCTCGATCGCGTCGGCGAAGTCGAGGTAGACACCGCGGCGGAAGTCGCCCACCATCGGGCCGACACCGCGGCCCTCGTCGCACACGTTCTTGGCCTGGCGGGACGCGATGTCGCGCGGCACCAGGTTGCCGAAGGAGGGGTAGATCCGCTCCAGGTAGTAGTCGCGGTCCTCCTCGGGGATGTCGCGCGGGTCCTTGGTGCAGTCCTCGGCCTTCTTGGGCACCCAGATCCGGCCGTCGTTGCGCAGCGACTCCGACATCAGGGTCAGCTTCGACTGGTGCTCGCCGGAGACCGGGATGCAGGTCGGGTGGATCTGCGTGTAGCAGGGGTTCGCCATGTAGGCGCCCTTGCGGTGCGCTCTCCAGGCAGCGGTGACGTTGGAGCCCATCGCGTTGGTCGAGAGGTAGAAGACGTTGCCGTAGCCACCCGAGGCGAGCACGACGACATCGGCGAGGTGCGTCTCGATCTCACCGGTGACCATGTTGCGGGCGATGATGCCGCGGGCCCGCTTGGTCTCGCCGTCGTCCACGACGACGACCTCGAGCATCTCGTGCCGGGTGTACTCGGTGACCGTGCCGAGCTTCACCTGGCGCTCCATCGCCTGGTAGGCGCCGATCAGCAGCTGCTGACCCGTCTGCCCCCGGGCGTAGAAGGTGCGCGACACCTGGACGCCGCCGAAGGAGCGGTTGTCGAGGAGACCGCCGTACTCGCGGGCGAACGGAACGCCCTGCGCGACGCACTGGTCGATGATGTTGGTGCTGACCTCTGCCAGCCGGTAGACGTTGGACTCGCGCGAGCGGTAGTCGCCGCCCTTGACCGTGTCGTAGAAGAGCCGGTGGACGGAGTCGCCGTCCTCCTTGTAGTTCTTCGCCGCGTTGATGCCGCCCTGGGCGGCGATCGAGTGCGCCCGCCGGGGCGAGTCCTGGTAGCAGAAGGACTTCACGTTGTAGCCGGCCTCGCCGAGCGTGGCGGCCGCGGCGCCACCGGCGAGGCCGGTGCCGACGATGATGATCGAGAGCTTGCGGCGGTTGGCCGGGTTGACCAGACGGGCCTCGAACTTGCGGGTCTGCCACCGCTCGTCGATCGGCCCGTCCGGCGCCTTGGTGTCGGCGATCGGCTCGCCGGGCGTGTAGTAACCGGAGGCGTCGTCGTACTGCGCCGGCGACGGGACGTTGTGCGAGCGGTCGGACGTGAGCGTGGTGTCCGGCATGTCGGTCATGTCAGGGAGCCCCTTAGCTTGGCGCGGATCAGTCGATGAGGCCGGCGAGGACGGCGATCGGGACGAGCGAGAACCCGCCGGCGATCAGGATCGCGATCGCGAACGAGATCGTCTTCGCGCGGGCGCGGCTGGCCGCGGTGCTCGTCAGGCCGAGCGTCTGGAGGGAGCTCCACACCCCGTGGTGGAGGTGAGCGCCGAGCATCGCCATCGCGGCCAGGTAGATGACCGTCATCCACCAGACGTCGAAGGTGTCGACGAGGAGGTTGTAGGGATCGTCGGTCTCGCCGCCCTGGACGTTGACCTTGCCGAAGGTGAAGTTCACCAGGTGCCAGACGATGAAGAGGAAGAGGGTGAGGCCGCCCCAACGCATCAGCCGGCTGGCCGGGATGGCACCGGTGTGCTTCTTCACGACGTACTTGACCGGACGCGCCTTGCGCGCCCGGCGGGTCAGCTCGACCGCGGCGGCCACGTGGACGATGAGTGCGATCAGCAGGCCGGCGCGCATGATCCAGACGAAGCCCATGTGGGGGAGCAACGGCTCGCCGAGCTCGCGCAAGTGGTGTGCGTACTCGTTGAACGCGTCGTGGCCGGAGAAGGCCTTGAGGTTGCCGTACATGTGCCCGAGCACGAAGCCGACGAAGGCGAGGCCGCTCAGGGCCATCAGCAGCTTCAGCGCGATCGTGGTGCGGGAAGCCCGCGCGCCTTCGACGAGGGCGGGCCTGGTCGTAACGGGATCTGCCACGACTGATGACGCTACCGCGCGCTCTCGGCACCCACCTAAGCGGTCCCGCTGTGACATATGTCCTTTAGGCGCACCTAACCTTTGGCCAGATGTCGGAGTGGCCCCTTTCACAAATGCGGCCGAGTGTGCAGACTCAGGGCTCGATCGTCGTCCGTCCGTGCGGACCGAGCTCCGGAGGTGTAGGTGTCGACAGGCGTACAAGGGCCAGGTCGAGCGAAGATCGAGGAGCGGACGCTCCGCACGGACCGATGGTGGTTGACCCCGCTGGCGACGTTTCTCGTCTTCAGCGCGTTCGTCGTCTATGCCACGGTCCGTGCGTTCATGGGGAGGGACTACTTCGCCGAGCCCTACCTGTCGCCGTTCTACTCACCGTGCCTGGGTGACTGCGTCGAGGGCGCGTCCGACTTCGGCCAGCCGTTCCAGTGGTGGCCGCTCTCGGCGGCGCTGATCATCCTGATCTTCCCGCTGGGCTTCCGGATGACCTGTTATTACTACCGCAAGGCGTACTACCGGGCCTTCTGGCTGTCGCCGCCCGCGTGTGCCGTCGCCGAGCCGCACGGCGCCTACAGCGGCGAGACCCGGTTCCCCCTTCTCCTGCAGAACCTGCACCGCTACTTCTGGTACGCCGCCGTCGTGGTCGGCCTCGTCCTCACCTTCGACGTGGTGCTGGCCTTCCGGCCGATGCCTGACGAGTACGCCGTGGGGTCGGGCGAGACCGATGGCATCCACATGGGCCTCGGCACCGTGCTGATGGCGGTCAACGTCGCCCTCATCTGGCTCTACACGCTGTCGTGCCACTCCTGCCGGCACATCGTCGGCGGCCGGCTGCGGCACTTCTCCAAGCATCCCGTCCGCTACCGGCTGTGGACCTGGGTGTCGAAGCTCAACGCCCACCATCCCAAGTACGCCTGGTACTCCCTGTTCTCCGTGGCGCTGGTGGACCTCTACGTCTACCTGCTCGCCACCGACGTGATCGACGACCTGAGGTTCTTCTAGATGGTTTCGACTCCTTCGACAAGCTCAGGAACCCCTGCGACCGGAGGGACGCGCCACCCGATGACCGGCAACGAGATGTCCGGCGACGCCCGGGGCGGCATCGAACGGCACCAGTACGACGTGATCGTGATCGGCGCCGGCGGCTCGGGGCTGCGGGCCGCGATCGCGGCCCACGACGCCGGCGCCCGGGTGGCGGTCGTCTGCAAGTCACTCCTCGGCAAGGCCCACACGGTGATGGCGGAGGGTGGCGCCGCCGCAGCGATGGGCAACCTCTACCCCGAGGACAACTGGCAGGTGCACTTCCGCGACACCATGCGCGGCGGGAAGATGCTCAACAACTGGCGGATGGCCCAGCTCCACGCCCAGGAGGCGCCCGAGCGGGTGATGGAGCTCGAGGACTGGGGCGCGCTCTTCGACCGTACGGCGGACGGGCTGATCAGCCAGCGCGACTTCGGCGGCCACCGCTACGCCCGGCTCGCCCACATCGGCGACCGCACCGGCCTGGAGATGATCCGGACCCTCCAGCAGCGGCTGGTCGCGCTGGGCATCGACGTCTTCATGGAGTGCACGGTCACCGACCTCCTCAAGGCAGAGTCCGATGATGGGGCAAACGCGATCGCGGGTGCGTTCGCCTACTGGCGCGAGTCCGGCCGGTTCATCGTGTTCGAGGCGCCGGCGGTCGTGCTCGCCACCGGCGGGTTCGGCAAGGCGTGGAAGGTCACCTCCAACTCGTGGGAGTACACCGGTGACGGCCACGCCCTGGCGCTCCGCGCCGGGGCCACGCTCATCAACATGGAGTTCGTCCAGTTCCACCCGACCGGCATGGTGTGGCCCCCGTCGGTCAAGGGTCTGCTCGTCACCGAGTCGGTGCGCGGCGACGGCGGCATCCTGAAGAACTCAGAGGGCAACCGTTTCATGTTCGACCACATCCCTGAGTTCTTCAGGAAGGAGACGGCCGACTCGATCGAGGAGGCCGACCGGTGGTACGACGACAAGAAGAACAACCGCCGCCCTCCCGAGCTCCTGCCCCGGGACGAGGTGGCCCGGGCGATCAACGCCGAGATCAAGGCGGGCAGGGGATCACCGCACGGAGGCGTGTTCCTCGACATCGCGTCCCGCCGTACCCCGGAGTTCATCCGGAAGCGGCTGCCGTCGATGTACCACCAGTTCAAGGAGCTCGCGGACGTCGACATCACCGCCGAGCCGATGGAGATCGGCCCGACCTGCCACTACGCGATGGGAGGCATCGAGGTCGATCCGGAGACAGAGCTGTCGGTCGTGCCCGGCCTCTACGCCGTCGGCGAGTGCTCCGGCGGCATGCACGGGTCCAACCGGCTGGGTGGCAACTCGCTGTCCGACCTGATCGTGTTCGGTCGCCGCGCGGGCGACGCGGCGGCGTCGTACGCCGCGGGACTGGCCGAGCGGCCGCCGATCTCGGACGACGACGTCGCGGCAGCGCAGGCCAGCGCGGTCGCTCCGTTCGAGGTCGAAGGACGCGAGAACCCGTACACGATCCAGCAGGACCTGCAGCAGGCGATGAACGACCTGGTCGGCATCATCCGCGAGGGCTCCGAGCTGGAGCAGGCGCTGCAGGAGGTCGAGCGGCTCAAGGAGCGGGCCACGCAGATGCACGTCGAGGGCAACCGGCAGTACAACCCGGGCTGGCACCTCGCGATCGACCTGCGCAACATGCTGCTGGTGGGGGAGTGCGTCGCCAAGGCCGCGCTCGCGCGCCAGGAGTCGCGCGGCGGCCACACCCGCGACGACTTCCCCGGCCCCGATCCCGAGTGGGGCGGCAAGAACCTCGTGCTGCGACTCAACACCGAGGGCACCGGGGTCGACCTGACCGAGCAGGCCATCCCGGGGATGCCCGCCGAGCTGAAGAAATTCTTCGAGGAGTGAGCCCCGAAATGAGCGCAGCATGAGTACTGGCTACGAGCTGAAGATGCGGGTCTGGCGGGGCGATGCGGATGGTGGTGCGCTCGGCGACTACTCGGTCGAGGTGTCGGAGGGCGAGGTCGTCCTCGACGCGTTGCACCGGCTCCAGGCGACCCAGGCGGGCGACCTCGCGATCCGGTGGAACTGCAAGGCCGGCAAGTGCGGCTCGTGCAGCGCCGAGATCAACGGCAAGCCACGACTGTTGTGCATGACCCGGCTCTCCGACTTCGACCCGGGCGAGACGATCACGGTCACGCCGATGCGGGCGTTCCCCGTGATCCGCGACCTGGTCACCGACGTCTCCTACAACTACGAGAAGGCGCGCGAGCTGCCGGGCATCGAGCTCGGCCCGCGCGACGCCGACGGCAAGCGCCGGATGATGCAGGTGGACGTCGAGCGCGGGCAGGAGTTCCGCAAGTGCATCGAGTGCTTCCTGTGCCAGGACACCTGCCACGTCGTCCGTGACCACGACGACAACAAGCCGGCGTTCGCGGGGCCGCGGTTCTTCCTCCGCTACGCAGAGCTGGACATGCACCCGCTCGACGTGCGCGACCGGCGCGACACCGTGCGGGACGCCGCCGGCATCGGCCTCTGCAACATCACCAAGTGCTGCACCGAGGTGTGCCCGGAGGGCATCAAGATCACCGACAACGCGATCATCCCCATGAAGGAGCGGGTCGCGGACACGAGGTACGACCCGCTGGTGTGGCTCGGCAACAAGATCGGCCTGCGCAACAAGGACAACGACAGCCGTACCGCGACCTGACCGACCGGGTATCGTGCGCCGCGCGTACTCGTCCGGGTCACTAGGGAGACCGACTGCATGAGATGGACCTCGTGTCTGCTGGTCTGCGCTGCCCTGGCCTCCGCACTGCTCACCGGCTGTGATGCCGGGGAGGTCCTGGACCCCGAGGACTCCGGTGCCGGCCCGACGGCCACCGAGACGTCGGACGCCGCCGAGCTGGAGAGCGCGCTGGCGATCGGCGAGACCTTCGAAGGGGCGGCGTCGACGACCGTGAAGGCGATCTTCCGGGGAGAGGGCGCAGAGGAATGGCTGCCGGCGGGCGCGAACTTCGAGTGGGTGGCGGCGACCGTGCGCACCTGCGTCTCGGCGGGGGGATCGGGCACCGAGATCGGCTGGTACCAGTGGGCCGCCACCGGTGCCGACGGTGGCTGGTACCCCGCGGACCTCGACTACGACCGGGACCTGCCGACGGGCCAGTACCCGCGGCTGACCGAGCTGGCGCCCGGCGAGTGCGCCGAGGGGCGGATCCTGATCGCGGTCCCGCGCGACGCGGAGTTGGTCACGTTGGTCAACTCCGACCAGGCCGGGGTGCCCCAGGGCAGCTGGCTGATCGGTGACATCGGCGTACCGGCGGCCATCGGTGGTGAGTGACTCGCCCGGGCACGGGCCGCCTCGGATCGCGTTCGTCATCGGGACCGGCCGCTGCGGATCGACCCTCGTCCACGAGATCCTGGCGCGGCACCCCGACAATGGGTTCGTCACCAACCTCGACGACAAGGGCATCCGCACCAGCTCCCGGATCCAGAACCAGGCGTGGCGTCGGCTGCCCGCGGCCGTCACCACCAAGGGACGCTTCCGGTTCGCGCCGTCGGAGGCCTATCGGGTGCTCGCGCGCGAGGTCAGCCCGGCGCTGGTCGACCCGGTGCGCGACCTGCTGGCCGCCGACGCGACCCCGTGGCTGACCGGACGGATGCAGGCGTTCGTGGGCCGTCGTACGGCGCGGCTGCGGTCGGAGGTCTTCCTCCACAAGTTCACCGGGTGGCCGCGCACGGGATTCCTGCAGGCGTGCTTCCCGGGGTGTGCGGTGATCGAGATCGTCCGTGATCCCCGCGCAGTCGCGAACTCGTGGCTGCAGATGCCGTGGTGGCACGGTCACCGAGGCCCGGGCGAGTGGCACTTCGGGCCGTTGGCGCCCGAGCAACAGGCCGCGTGGGAGGGCCACGGCCGCTCGTTCCCCGTCCTGGCCGCGCTGGCGTGGCAGATGCTGACGGACGCCTCGGACCGGGCGCGCTCGGAGGTCCCGGCGGACCGGTGGCTGACGGTCCGCTACGAGGACATCGTCGCGGACCCCCGCACCAGCCTCTCCTCGCTGCTCACGCATCTCGGGCTCGAGTGGACGCCCGACTTCGAGACCGGCTTCAACCGGTACTCGATCCAGGCCGCCCGCACCGACGCGTTCCGTCGGGACCTCGCGCCGGCGGATCTCGCCGCGATCGAGGACGTGCTGTCCGGTTCGCGCGCGTTCACCGAGCTGTACGCCTGATCCTGCGAATCTTTGGTGGGGGTGCCCCGAGCCACATATGCTCAGGCGGTGCGCGGGGGGCTGCTTCGTCCCGTCGTGGCACTGGTCCTCGCATTGGGGCTGGTGGCGGCGGCGGACGGACCTGCGCCCGCGGACCAGGACGTGGTGGTGTCGCCGACCCCGGCTCCCAAGCACCCGCGGATCCTGGACGGTCGCGTCTACGACATCGCGAACGCCGGCCCCAAGGTGTTGGTCGCCGGCACGTTCGCCACGATCCGCAACGGCGAGTTCGAGTCCCCCGAGGTGCAACAGCCGCGGCTGTTCCGATTCGACTCGGACACCGGCCTGATAGACGAGTCCTTCCGTCCGAGGATCAACGGCGACGTCGAGGCGGTGACGTACACCGCCGATCGCAGCGCCATCCTGATCGCGGGCGACTTCACCAGGGTCAACGGCAAGAAGGCGTTGCGGATCGCGAAGCTCCGCCTCAACGGCGCGCTCCACACCGGCTTCAAGGCCGGCGCCTCGCGTCGGGTCAAGGACTTCGCGCTGGTCGGCGGCCGGCTGATCCTGGGCGGCGAGTTCAACAAGATCAACGGCCGCGACGTGGGGCGGATGGCGGCGGTGAGACCCGGCACAGGTGCGCTGGACAGGTCTTTCCACCTCGGGGTGACGGGCTCACGGGACCAGTTCGCGCCGTACGTCCAGGAGCTGGACGTCTCCGCCGACGGGCGCTGGCTGGTGATCGGCGGCAACTTCCAGCGGGTGGGCTCCGCCGAGCGGCACCAGGTCGCCGTGATCAACCTGACCGGCGACAGGCCGCGGGTCGCGCCGTGGTCGACCGGCCGCTATCGCGGCGACTGCGCGAAGTCCTACAACGACACCTACATCCGCGGGATCGACGTCTCCCCGGACAACAAATTCTTCGTGGTCAACACGACGGGCGCCCACCTGGGCCCCGACCGGATGTGCGACTCCTCCGCGCGGTGGGAGCTGCCGCCCGCCGGGGCGGGCACCAACCGGCAGCCGACCTGGGTCAACCACTCCGGCGGTGACACCTACTGGGCCGTCGAGATCACCGAGTCGGCCGTCTACGTGGGCGGCCACATGCGGTGGTCGAACAACCCCCACCCTTCGCCCGGGGGCGACAACGACGGGTCCGGCTCCGTGTCGCGGCCGGGGATCGCAGCGCTCGACCCCTACTCCGGTGTGCCGTTGTCGTGGAACCCGGGCCGTGACCGGGGTCGCGGCGTCGAGGCGTTCAACGCCACGGACGACTACCTGATGGTCGGCAGCGATACGAACTTCTTCGCCGGTCAGATCCGGCAGCGACTGGCGATGCTGCCCGTGGCCGGCGGGACGCCGAACCCGGCCCCCCAGAACGTCCCGCTGCCGGTCAACTTCTTCTACACGACCAGCGGTACCGATCTGAACCGGATGGCGTTCGACGGCTCGAGCTTCGGCCCCATCTCCACCGTCAGCGGCGGCGTGAACTGGAGCGGCACTCGCGACGGCTTCGTGCAGGACGGCCGGCTGCACTACTTCGGCGCCGACCAGGCGTTCTACTGGCGGTCGTTCACCACCAGCACCGTCGGTGCGTCGGTGCGGAACCTGTCGACGTCGGTCGGGTACGTCGACGAAGACGCCAACCTGACGCCGTACGACCAGCCCTACGGCGTGGACACCACCCGTACCGCCGCGTTCGACGGAGGCCGGGTGCTCTACACCAAGACCGGCGACCCGAAGCTCTACTACCGTGGCTACTCGCTGGAGAGCGGCATCCTCGGCGGCTTCGAGTCGATCGCATCGTCCCGCGACTGGAGCGGCGCCCGTTCGCTGGAGCTCATCGGCAACTGGCTCTACGCCGCGTGGAGCGACAACAAGCTCTACCGGTTCGCCGCACCCGACGGGCTGCCGAGGTGGGACACCCGCGCAGTCGTGGACAACGGGGCCACCTCCGACATCCCCTGGTCGTCGACGACCGGGCTGTGGGCCACTGCCGGCAGCGGCTGATCTCCCGTTCGACGGCATTCACACCCGCCGCGACGCCTTTCGTAACCAGATCTGCTAATTCCGTCGGGAAAGGTGATCAGATCTGCGAATTTCGGATGTCACAAGCGGTCCAACCTTCTGTTTGAATCCTCCAAAGGCCTTCGTGCGTCGACTCCGCGCACTCGGGACGAGGGCCTTTCGGGTCGGCTCCAAATTCAACGACCCGTCACCGGTCTGAGTTGGGGAACCCAGGCCATGGGGAAAGGTATTCGGCTGTGGCGTGGGGGACGCTCGATCATGCAATTGCTGCATGCCCGATAACTACTACTACTGACCTGGTCGGCACCGAGGTCGTGCGCGGGGGCGTTGTCGCCGCCGACCGGGCGGTCACGACCACGAGTGCGACGCGGGCCAAACGGGGGAGCCGAGTCGTCAAGGCGACGCTCGACGCCGTGCTCGCGGCGCTCCTGCTCGTCTGGCTGAGCCCGCTCCTGCTGCTGCTCATGCTCGCGGTCCGGCTCGACTCCGCCGGCCCGGCCGTCTTCCGCCAGGTGCGGGTCGGCAAGGACGGTCGGCACTTCGAGGTCCTCAAGCTGCGCACGATGGTCGACGGCGCCGAGGACCTCAAGGGGAGCCTGCTGGCCGCCAACGAGAGCGACGGCGGCGTCCTCTTCAAGATCCGGCGGGACCCGCGGATCACCCGGCTCGGTGCCCTGCTCCGTCGTTCGTCGCTGGACGAGCTGCCGCAGCTGGTCAACGTGCTGCGCGGTGAGATGTCGCTGGTCGGCCCCCGTCCCGCACTTCCGGACGAGGTGGCGGTGATGGACGAAGAGGCGCTGCGGCGGTTCACCGTGCGACCCGGCATGACCGGCCTGTGGCAGGTCAGCGGCCGGTCGAACCTGGGCTGGAGCGAAGCGAGGGCCTTCGACACCTACTACGCCGACAACTGGACCGTGCGCGGCGACCTCGCCATCCTCGTGCGCACCGCCAAGGCCGTCGTGACTGCCGAAGGCGCCTGCTGATGCGCATCCTGCACGTCAACAAGTTCCTCTACCGCCGTGGCGGTGCCGAGGGCTACATGCTCGACCTCGCCGAGCTCCAGCGTGGCCGGGGCGACGAGGTCTCCTTCTTCGCGATGGAGCACCCTGACAACCAGGCCGACCCCAACGCCGACCTGTTCCCGCCGCGGATGGAGCTGAATCCGCCGCCGAGCGGTGTCGCTGCCCGGATCGCAACGTCCGTCGACATCGTCTACCGCCGCAGCGCACGGATCGGCATGGACGCCATCCTCGATCGGGTCCGCCCCGACGTCGTGCACCTGCACAACATCTATCACCAGCTGTCGCCGTCGATCCTGCGGCCAGTGGCCCGCCGCGGCATCCCGACCGTGATGACGCTGCACGACTACAAGCTCGCGTGCCCGACCTACCAGTTCCTCGACAACGGGAAGATCTGCGAGGCCTGCGTCCCGCGGAAGTTCCGTCACGCGGCGCTGAAGGCCTGCAACGGTTCGCGCGGCGCGAGCGCTCTCGCAGCGATCGAGCTGACCGCCCACACCGTCCTGGGCGCCTACAAGCCGGTCGACGTGTTCATCTGCCCCAGCGACTTCATGCTGCGAAAGATGCGGGAGGCCAAGGTCTTCCCCGATCGCCTCACCCACATCCCGCACTTCAGCGACCTGTCGCGGATCGAGCCGGCGACGGCGCCGGGGAGGGGCGTGCTCTTCGCCGGCCGGCTCTCCTCCGAGAAGGGGGTCGACACCCTGATCGACGCGGCCGCCCTGCTGCCCGAGGGCATCCCAGTCACCATCGCGGGTGACGGACCGGACGTCGCCGAGCTCCGGATGCGGGCCGAGCGGGCCGGTGTCTCCGACCGGGTCACCTTCGCGGGTCGGCTGCCGTCCGACGAGCTGCACCAGCGCATGCGAGAGGCCGCCGTGGTCGTCGCCCCGTCGCGTTGGTACGAGAACCAGCCGATGGTCGTGCTCGAGGCGTTCGGCGCCGCACGTCCGGTGGTCGCCACGCACCTCGGCGGGTTCCCCGAGCTCATCACCAACGGGGTGTCCGGGCTGCTCGTCCAGCACGACGACCCGGTCGCCCTCGCCTTTGCACTGACCGAGCTGGCCACCGACCCGGTGCGCGCTCACGAGATGGGGGCCGCGGCACACCGCGGCGCCATCGACCGCTTCGCCATCGATCGCCACCTGGAGCGCCTCGACCAGGCGTACGCCACGGCAGCGAACCTCACGGGAGGAGTCCTCCACCATGGGACTTAAGATCGCAATGCTGGGAACCAGGGGTGTCCCGGCCAGCTTCGGCGGGATCGAGCACCACGTCGAAGAGATCGGCAGTCGGCTGGTGGCCCGCGGCCACGAGGTCACCGTCTACTCGCAGAGCAAGTACCTCGGCGCCTCCCGCGTCCAGGAGCACCTCGGCATGCGGGTGGTCCGGGTGCCCACCCTCCCGACGAAGAGCCTGGAGGCCATCGCGCACTCGGCCATGTCGTCCGTCGCCGCGATGACGGGCGGCTACGACGTCGTCCACTACCACGCCGTCGGCCCGGGCCTGATCGCCCCGCTGCCGCGCTACCTCGGTCGCGCCCGCGTCGTACAGACCATCCACGGCCTCGACGGCGAACGCGCCAAGTGGGGAAAGGCCGCCCAGACGATCCTCAACCTGGCGACCTGGATGAGCGCGCGTGTCCCGCACCAGACAGTCACGGTGTCGGGTGCGCTGGCCGACCACTACCGTGCGCGGTACGACCGCTCGTGCGCCACGATCGTCAACGGGGTGACGCCCCGGGTCCACCGGCCGGCCGACATCATCCGGTCCAAGTACGGCCTCCACGACGGCGAGTACGCGCTGTTCGTCGGGCGCCTGGTCCCCGAGAAGCGCCCCGACCTGCTGATCAAGGCGTTCGCCGAGCTCGACACCGACGCCCGTCTCGTGATCGTCGGCGGCTCGAGCTACACCGACAGCTACGTCGACGAGCTGCGCCGCCTGGCGGGCAGGGACGACCGCGTGATCATGCCCGGCTACGTCTACGGCGCCGAGCTCGACGAGCTCTTCACCAACGCCCGGACCTTCGTCCAGCCGTCCGCGCTCGAGGGTCTCCCGCTCACACTGCTGGAAGCCATGGGCAGCGGCACGCCGGTGATCGCCAGCGACATCGCACCGCACCAGGAGGTCGTCGGACGCAGTCGCACCGGCGCCCGCCTGTTCCGCGACGGCGACCTCCACGACCTCGTCGAGGCCCTGCAGTGGGTCGAGAAGGACCCGGCGGCCGAGCGCCGCGCGGCGTCCTTCGACGCGCCCTACGTGGCCCGGAACTTCGACTGGAACGCCTGCGTCGAGCGGCTCGAGGCCGTCTACGCCGGGGACCCCGTGTCCGCCCCTACCCCCGCGCTCGGGGTCCACCGAGCGACCGCACCCCGTGGCTACTCAATGATCAGTAAGGAAAGCGCAGCATGAGTGTTCTGAGATCTCGAGGCCGCCGGTCGGTCGCCTCCTTCGTGGCAGCAATCGCCGTGGCGTCCGGTCTGGTGATGGGGTCGGGCTCGCCCGCACCGGCCGACCAGGACGTCGTGGTGTCACCGACACCGGAGGCGAAGCACCCGCGCGTCCTGGACGGTCGGATCTACGACATCGACAACAAGGGACCCGACGTGCTGGTGGGCGGGACGTTCACCACGATCCGCAACAACGCAAGTGGGTCTCCTAACCTGGCGCAGGGGAAGCTGTTCAAGTTCAGCTCCGACACCGGGTTGATCGACCAGTCCTTCAACCCGGTGTTCAACGGCAACGTCGAGGCGGTCACCTACACCGAGGACGGCCAGGGGATCCTGGTCGCCGGCGCATTCACGACCATCGACGGGCAGCCGGCTCAGCGGATCGCGAAGCTGCACCTCAACGGCACGCTGGACACCAGCTTCACCGCGAGCGCCGGGACGACGGTCAAGGACTTCGCACTCGTGGGCGACCGACTGATCCTCGGCGGTGAGTTCGGCAAGGTCAACAACCAGACCGTTCGCGGACTGGCGGCGATCGACCCCGACACCGGGGCGTACGACAACTCCTTCAACCTCCCGATCAGCGAGTCGCGCGACGCGTACGCGCCCTACGTCCTCGACCTCGATGCGTCTCCCGACGGCAACTGGCTCGTCATCGGCGGAAACTTCAAGAAGGTGGGCGGGTTGACCCGCTACCAGGTCGCGGTCATCGATCTCTCCGGCGCCAGCCCGAAGGTCGCGCCGTGGTCGACCGACATGTACGAGCGCCAGTGCGCCTCGGTCTACAACGACACCTGGATCCGCGGCATCGACATCTCGCCGGACAGCAAGTGGTTCGTGGTCAACACGACCGGCGCCTTCTTCGGCAACAACACCCTGTGCGACACCACGGCGCGGTGGGAGCTGCCCCCGACGAAGACCGGCGGTGGCCTGGAGCCGACCTGGGTCGCCCACTCCGGTGGCGACACCCACTGGGCCGTCGAGGTCACCGAGTCCGCGATCTACGTCGGCGGCCACCAGCGGTGGGCCAACAACCCCAACCCGTCGCCCGGAGGCGACAACGACGGCCCCGGTGCGGTGGTGCGATACGGCATCCATGCGCTCGACCCGTACTCGGGCGTCCCGCTGTCGTGGAACCCGAGCCGTGACCCGCGAGGACGCGGCATCGAGGCGTTCCACGCCACCGACGACTACCTGATGGCCGGCTACGACACCATCAGGTGGAACGGACAGCTGCGGGAGCGGCTGGCGATGCTTCCGGTGGCCGGTGGCACCGCCAACCCGGTCCCCCAGAACGTCCCGTTGCCGGTCAACTTCTTCTACACGACCAGCGGCAACTCCATGAACCGGATGCCGTTCGACGGCGCGAACTTCGGGTCGGTCACGACGGTCAGCGGTCCGTTGCAGGACGGCGTCAACTGGAGCGGCACCCGGGACGGGTTCGTCCAGCACGGCCGATTGAACTACTACGGGCCGGCGCAGGCGTTCTACTCCCGGTCGTTCAACGGCACGACAGTCGGCAGCTCGGTGACCAACCTGTCCACGTCGGTCGGGTACGTCGACGCCACCCACAACCTCACGCCCTACGACCAGCCCTGGGGTGTCGCCGAGACCCGCTCGGCGGCGTTCAAGGACGGCAGGGTCCTCTACACCAGGACGAACAGCTCCACCCTCTTCTGGCGCGGGCACTCGCTGCAGAGCGGGATCCTCGGGGGACAGGAGTTCGTTGCCTCGTCCAAGGACTGGAGCGGTGCCCGGGCCCTGGAGTTCGTGGGTGACTGGCTGTACGCCGCGTGGAGCGACAACCGGCTCTACCGGTTCTACGCGCCCGACGGCCTCCCCCAGTGGGGCACGCGGACGCTGGTCAGCGACGGTCTCACCTCGGGCATTCCTTGGGCGCTGATGACCAGCCTGATCGCGACGCCGATCAGCGGTGGCTCGATGCCGCCGGCTCCGCCGACGCCGCCCAACTGCACCGGCGGGTCGCCGTGGAACGTCAGCTTCTTCGCCAACCGGACGCTGTCCGGCGCTCCGGCGGTGGTCGGCTGCGACGACGTGATCAACGAGGCCTGGGGCAACGGATCCCCGAACAGCGAGATCCCGTCCGACCAGTTCTCGGCCCGGTACACGCGCAACCTGACCCTGGCCGAGACGGCGCAGGTCAAGGTGACGGCGAACTCCGACGACGGAGTCCGGGTCTGGATCGACGGCGAGCGGGTCATCAACACCTGGACCGATGGTGTCTTCAACGGGCTGACCGGCACCTCGCCCACGCTCGAACCCGGCAACCACAAGGTGGTCGTCGAGCACTACGAGAACGGAGGCGGCGCCTTCCTCGCCGTGGCTCTGGAGATCATCCCGGCCACCCCACCGCCCGGGCCCGACACGGTCGCACCGGACGCGACGATCACCACGCCGGCGAAGAACTCCACGGTGCCGGCCGGCACCGTGACCTCGACCGGCACGGCGACCGACAACGTCGGCGTCAACCAGGTCAGGGTCGGGGTCCGCAACCGCACGACCAACCAGTGGCTGCAGGCCGACGGCACGTGGGGATCGACGTACGCCTACCGCCTGGCTTCACTGAGCAGTCCGAACGCCACGTCGACCAACTGGTCGATCAACGTCAACCTTCCCGCCGGAAACTACGCGTTCGACGCACGAGCTCGCGACGCTGCTGGCAACCTTGACGGCAGCGCGGCGTGGCAGCCGTTCGTCGCGTCGTGACCGGAGGGCGGAACCAGGGGTGAGCACGAAGCAGGGCACCGGCAGCCTGGCCGTCGATGGGCGGCGCACCATCGCCGGTGCCGTGATCAGCAACGCCGCGACCTTCCTCGTGGCGTTGCTGATCGCGCGCCTCTCGGGAGAGGCGCTGCTCGGTGCCTTCGCGATCCTGTTCGCGCTGCGGGCCATCCTCGCGCTGGTCTGCGGACTCGGCATGCGGATCGCGATGACCAAGTTCGTCGCCGCCAGCCGGGCTCGCGGCGACTACGCGAGCCTCCGCGGAGCAGTGCGCCTCGGCGTGGGTGTGCCGGTCGGCGCGGCGGTGCTGGCCGGGATCGGGCTCGCCCTCCTGGCGCCGGTGCTCGCCGAGCAGGTCTTCGGCGCCGCGTCGATGACGGGCCCGATGCGTGTCGTCGCCGTCAGCCTGCCGTTCGCCGTGCTCATGGACGTCACCCTGGCGGCCACCCAGGGCTTCCGGTCGATGCGGGCGTTCGCCCGGATCGGCCTGATCCTCGAGCCTCTCTGCCGGCTCGGCTTCGCCGCGGTGTCCCTCGTCGCAGGCTGGGGGTTGATGGGCCTCGCCGGCGGTCTGCTCGCTGCCAGCGTGATCGGCGGCACCAGCGGAGCCGTCGTGCTGTCGCGGCGGATCCGGGACCTCCCCGACGCCCGCCCCGTCTACCCGTGGCGCAACCTCGCGAGGTTCGCCGGGGTCAGCTGGGTGGCGTCGATGGCGACCCAGGGAATCCTGTGGGTCGACGTGGTGCTGCTGGGCGCCATGGTCGCCGCCGCGGAGGTGGGCGTCTACCAGGTGGCCACGCGGGCAGTGATGGCGTGCATGATCGTGATCACCCCGCTGACCGCGTCCATGGCCCCCCGGATCGCGCACCACTGGGAGACGCGCGAGCTGGAGCAGGTCAGTGACGACTACGGCTTCGTCGTCCGGTGGACCTGGCGGCTCACGATCGTCCCGCTCACCGTGGTCTTCGGAGCACCCGCCGCGGTCCTCGCCTGCTTCGGCCCGGGCTTCTCCGACGGCGTGATCGTGATCCTCATCCTGGGAGCGGGCGCCCTGGTGGAGGCATTGGCCGCGCCGTCCGCGGTCCTCCTCAACCAGACCGGTCACAACCGGCTGAACATGCGGATCAACCTCAGCGCACTCGTAGGGAACATCCTGCTCAACCTCGCGCTGATCCCGGTCTACGGCATCGCCGGTGCGGCCGTGGCCTGGCTGGTCACCCTCCTGTTCTCAGGTCTGGTCCGGATCGCGGTCGTCCGACACCTGGTCACCCATGAATGGCCGCTGCGCCGGCCGCACCTGGTCTCCGCCGGTGCCGCCTTGCTCGCCCTCGTGCTGATCCGGCTGATGACGGCGACGACGGCGCTGGACGCGCTCGTGACCCTCGCCCTGGCGGCGGGGATCGTGGTCCTGGTCTACCCGGCGGTGGTCCTCAGGTCCGGACTGGTGAAGGACGAGCGCAAGGCAGCCCGCTCGCTGCTGGTGCGCGCCCGGCGGGAGCTCAGTGTGCGGGTGCCCGTCCTCCGTCGTTGGGTTAACCGGTGGCGGGTACGGCGGCTGCGGCCCGGCGCGGAGCCGATCCCCGTCGACCAGCTGATCAGCCCGCACCGGTCCGACATCCTCGCGCGCAAGGCGGTGTTCGACCTCGCCGCCGAGCACCGCGACATCCTCGACTCCGAGGAGTTCTTCGAGCTCGCGAGCCAGAGCCTGTACGGGACCTGGTTCCGCAAGATCGTCGTGCCAGGCCTCGGGCTCGCGGGCGTCTCCGAGCAGGAGCAGGTGACCCTGTTCCGGCAGGCGGTGTCCCGTGTCGCACACCTCTTCACCAGCTTCGAGGCCAACGGCTTCGACACCCAGCACCCGATCACGGTTGCTCGGATCCCCGCCGGGACGAAGATCGCCGGCCGGTCGCTGGCGGAGGACCGGTGGGTGCCGGTGGACGGCTGTCACCGCCTGGCCCTGCTCGTCCGGTCCGGTCTCTCGCACATCCCGGTCGACCACTACGTCATCGACCCGGACGGCGACTGCCGGCACAACACGGCGCGGATGAGCGAGGCGCTCGAGCGCACCGAGAGCGAGGTCGTCGCGTTCCTGGCACGGGGCCTGTGCCGGCCCGGTAACGCGGTCACGACCTGGGACGAGCTCCTCGACGCTCTCGAGCTCCCCGCGAACCGGGCACACCTGGAGGACTGGCCGGAGGCGCAGCGCTACAGCCGTGCGGTCTCAGTCAGCCCATGAGGGCGCGTGCCCGAGGAGCCCCTCGAGCCGAGCGACGTCGTCGGCGACCGCCGCTCGGATCATCTCCGCCGCGTCGGCCGGGACGGCGCTCGCCGTCTGTCCCTTGAAGGTCTCGTAGGAGGCCATCGGCACCGGGTCGAGCGACAGGTGGGCGAACACGGCGTCCATCGTCGACCGCGGGTCGGCGAACAGCTGCTCGCTCTCGATGACGAGGACCTGCTCCGGGTCGAAGGACGACCGCAGCCGGACCAGCTGCTCGGCGTACCGGCTCCTGGCGACATAGCTGAAGTGGCGGTGGTTGTGGCCCCAGGTCTGCGGATCGGGCTCGGCCAGCCGGTCGCTCTCGGCGGCGAAGGCTGCCGCGAAGTCGAGGGTCTCGAAGCCGCGGACCACTTCGTAGCGGTAGTGCGACCAGGCGCGCTCGACCGGATCCCGGAGCACGAAGATCAGCCGTGCGTCCGGGACGTCGGCCGCGATCCGCTGCGCGGACTCCGGGTGGAACGCGTAGTAGGGGCTCGACTCGCCGAGGATCGGGCGCTGTCCGAGCTTGCGTTCGAGCCGGTCGACCGTGGACACCGGTAGCAGCTGCTGGCGGAACCACTCCGGGCCGCGGGAGTAGTTGACGTCGTAGTAGCGACATCCCTTCTCGACCAGGCCGCGCAGCACCAGAGGGTGAGCGTTGATGTACTCGTCCAGCGAGGTGGTACCGGCGCGCTTGGCGCCGACGATGAAGTAGCGCGGCAGCTCCCGCGGACCGGGTCGTAGCCGGTAGCCCGCGCGTCGCAAGCGATGCAACGCGCGCCGACGCCGCGGTGCGAGCAGGTGGCCGCCGCTCATGACCCGGTCCAGCGGTCGGACAGCCGGGTGCGGAGCGTGCCGGGAGTACGTCGAGCGCGGACGAGGGCGAGCCTCGGGGCGTGGGCGACCCAGGACACCGCGGCCAGGGCGGGCAACACCACCCAGAGCGTGGTCAGGTTCTCCAACAGGTTCTCGCCGCTCGACGCGACGATGAACGCGACGGAGTAGCCGAACAGGGCGACGGTGACGCCATGGACGAGAGGCTCGACAGGGAGCGCTGGATCGATGACCCGTCTGGTGGCGCGGTAGCCGGTGACGACGGCTGCACCGAGGAACCAGAGATAGACGGCGAAGCCGACCAGCCCCATCTCGACGAGGACGAGCAGGAAGTCGTTGTGCGGGTCCTTGCCGGTGCGGCGCAGGGTCTCGTCGAGCCCGATCCCCGTGACCGGAGACTCCCGGACCATCGGCAGCACCTCGGTCCAGTGCTCGAAGCGCCAGGTCAGAGAGCTCTCGGTACGGGTGTCTGCCGGGTCGGGAACCACCGACGTCACTCGCTCCGTCACCGACGGCACGAACGCGACCAGCAGCACGGGGAGGACGATCGCGCCGAGGAGCAGCCTGCGGTCGAGGACGGCCCCGACGATCACGATCCCGACGATCGCGGCGATCCAGGCGCCGCGGGTCTCGGTCATCAGGAGCTCGGCACCCAGGATCACCGCGAGGGCGCACATGGCGACGCGGGCGCGGCCCTTGGCGTGGGTGGCCATCGCGACCGCGACCAGCAGGATCGGGACCAGGAAGTGGCCGAAGTTGTTGGAGAGGAAGAACACGGACTTGAGGGCGGCGATGCCGTCCTTCTCGTGGGAGACCGTCACACCGACCAGTCCCAGCAGCGGGTAGAGCACCGGGACCACGGCACTCGCCGCGAGGGTGCCGATCAGGTGGACGACCGACATCCGGCCGGTCGTGAGGAGGATGACGAGGACCAGGTAGACGGCGGCACCCGCCGCGATCCCGGTCGCGGTCGGGATCGATTCCATCGGGAACGGACTGCTCACCGCCGAGAGCGCAGCGACGACCACCAGGCCGAGGACGGGAAGGGTGAGCGGCTCCTTCAGCCGCGGGACCAGCTCCACGCGGTGGATCAGCAGCCAGCCGATGCAGATGAGCAACATGCCCACCCCGAGGATCTCCGGAATGCCGACACCCTCGTTGGCGGTGAGGTCAGCGATCGGCCGGAGCACGAGAGCGGCCGAGATGAGCCATGCGAACGAGCGTCGGGCGATGACGAGAGCGGCGGTCGCCAGGACCAGGGCGGCGACCCCGATCGCCGCGGTACGCAGGTGTCCGAGGCCGGTCACGAGCCCCGCCCCGGCGACGACGAGCGCGATCGTCACCACGACCGTTCCGAGGACGGTCGCGGACTGCACGGGCCGGGCGGAGTCAGTAGCCATGTCGCCGCCGGTGGGACGTCGTGAGCGTGGAAACCATCAGCCGGTCGCGGGTGGGGAGCTCGGACCTCCACGCGGTGTCGGCGCGGAGGGAGATCGGGCCCGACCGCAGCCGGTTGGGGTTGCCCGCGGCGGCATGGGACGTGCGGAGGTCGAGCGTGCCGTCGCGGACGAACCCGATCTCGGGTGCGCACCCGGCGAAGGTGGCGACCCGTTCCAGGATCGCTGCCGGGTCGGCGACGAAGTCCTCGTAACGCACGTCGATGACGTCGACTCCTCGCTTCCTAAAGGCGATGTCGACGCTGATCGTGGAATGGAGCCACATCGCGGCAGCCTTGCCGGGGTGGAAGCGCTCCATCTCGCCGGCGTACCCCGGAGCCGCCTGAGAGGCGACCTCGCGCTGCCAGGAGTACGCCACGGCCCGCGGATCACGCACCAGATGGACGGGCTTGACGTCGAGCATCGGGCTGCGTCCGAGCAGGGCCCCGAAGGTCGCGATCTTGGACGAGTCGACGATGGTCGTGGCGCCGCTCGCCTCGGCGAGGTTGGCGACCAACCGACCGTGCAGGTCGATCAGCTTCGTGGCCTCGGGGCTCGTGCCGCCACTGGCCCACCAGCGGACCCGGCGCCGGCGGACGAGGTCGGTCAGCGCGGCATCGAGGCGAAGTGCCTCGTCACGGTCCGGGACGGTCCCGAACGTCTTCTCCAGGGCCGGCTGCCACACGGGGCACTCGACCACCGGCGCGAGGCAGGCGCAGGTGCCGCGCTCGGCGATCCCGCGCCGCAGCAGGAACCTGATCTCGCCCGCGCTCAGTGCGCCGGGCAGGCTGCCGATGGCGTTGCCGAGAAGGGTCGATCCGCTCCGCCCGGTGCCGGTCAGGTAGATCACCCGGACCGGCGCACGACCGAAGTGGCCTTCGCTGGCCATCGCGCCCCCAATGCTTGTCGCCCGGACTCGAACCCCACCCGCCTGGCTGGCGGTACTCTAATGCGAACTTCGACTCCCGAAGTATCGTCGGTCGACCGGGCGCGCGTCAGCCATTCGCGTCATCGCTAGTTCAAGGGGAACGCATGCCGAAGGCTCAGCCGTTGACGCCAGGAGCCGGCGCCACCGTCGTCCGGCTGTGGTGGGTCGTCGTGCTCGCGGCGTTGATCGGCGGTGCAGTGGCCTACGCCGCCGCGGACCGCAGCACCACCGACCGGATCTACGGAGTCGTCAACATCCGGCCGGTTGCGACGGTGGCGAACGACCGGGTCGACCTGGTCGAGGACCTCGACGCGGCACTCACCCTGCCGTCGGTCCTCCAAGGTCCTGCCGAAGAAGCCGACATGAGCGTGTCCGAGCTGAGGCAGGACCTGACCGTCCAGCCGCTGGGTGAGACCAGCTTCGTCCGGGTCGGCGTCATCGTGCACGACGGTGACGAGGCTGCCGCCGAGGAAGTGCTCCGGGCCGTGGTCGCCTCCGCCGCAACGTTCATGTCCGGCGAGAACTCCGGCGCCGTTGCCGATGACGCGCTCGAGACCCAGCTGCAGTTCGCCACCCAGCGCGAGGCAGCCCTCGAGGTCGCCCTCGCCTCGACGCCGGAGAACTCGCCCGCGCGCGAGGGGCTCGAGGTGGAGCGCGAGGCAGCCCGGCAACACCGCCAACGGGTCGAGGAACGCGTTGCCGCACAGGAGGAAGCCCGGGCCGCGAACCGGGTCGTCCTGCCCCTGACCATGCAGGGGGCGGACCTGACCTCCGGCGGCTCGGACACCCAGGTCCGGCGCGCGGCCGCCGGTGCCGCCGTCGGCGCCCTGGTCGCGGTCGTCGTCGTCGCCGGGCTCAGCCTCCTCGGTCGGCGCCGTACGCCTTAGCCGTCATCGCTCGACACCGGACAGTTGTCGACGAGTGCTTCGTGCACCTCCTGGCGCTCGTCCTCGGACAGCTGCTGGAACGCGGCGTACTCGAGGTAGCAGGCACCCATGTCGACGCCCGCCCACACGGCGACACTCATCGAGCCGTCGTTGAGCGTGAGCTGCCAGCCGTGAGGAGTCTCGGCCGTCGGCAGGCCCGCCAGGTAGCAGTGCCAGCTCTCGGCCGTCTCTGCGGACTCGCCGGGGACGGGACACACCTCGTCGTCGGGGCCCAGGCCGTGGTCCTCGAGGACCAGTCGGCCAGGGTAGGTCGCTCGCAGCTCGTTGAGGAGGTCGCGCTCGGCCTCCCAGGACCGGCCGTCCGTGAACTCCCAGGCACCGTGGCCGGCCAGCGAGACGCGGGTCCGGGTGAAGGACGACATCATCGCGTCGGTCGATCCGAAGATGCATTCCTCGTGGTTCTCGGCGGTCAGGCCTGCCTCCTCCAACAGCATCAGGGAACGCTCGTCGACGCCGAGGATGAAGGGTTCGGCGTACGCCGTCGAGCACGCGCTGTTGGCGACGTCGACGACCTGCGGGTCCTCTTCGTAGCGGCGCGCCACCTCCTCCATCAGGACGGAGTAGTGGTCCAGGAACGACTCGTTCCAGAACTTGGCGGTGCAGCCGGTCGCGCCGTTCTCGGTCGACGGGTGCACCGTGATGCAGCCGCCGGTCGCCTGCTTCAGCCAGTACGGCGCGTCGCGGCCGGTCCGGACCCGCAGGCGGAACCTGATGTCCGGGTGCTCGGTGAGGACCTCGTCGATCGCCGAGAAGTCGAAGCTGCCCTGGTCGGGCTCCACCTCGGCCCAGGTCGTGGTGATCGTCCCGAACTCCGCGTAGGGGACGGTGACCAGGGCGGGAGGCTCGGTCACCACCAGCCCGGAAAGGGCGGGCTTGAGCCCGGCGGCGGCGTCGCCGGACGGCGCGGCGCCTCCTTCTCGAGGGTCGTCGTCCGGCGAGCACCCCGCACCGAGTGCGGCACCACAGGCGAGCGCACACAGGCCGGAGACCAGTCGCGTACTCAGATTTCGCAAGGCCGTCCTTTCCCAGGCGGTCCTCACACCGTAGACAACTCGTCGTGGCATGGATTCGGGCAGTGCTGGTCTAGGGTGTCCGGGGCCTGGGGGGATGTGACCGGGAGGGTCGATGAGACACAGACGAAGCCGCGCGCTCCTGAAGCGCGCGACAGCAGCAACGGTGGCGGTGTTCGCCGCCTCGATCTTGACCGCTCCGGCGGTCGGCTCGGCGGAGCCCGCACGGCCGGGCGCGCCGCCGAAGCCGGGTGGCGTCGCACTGACGTGGGCACCGACCCACATGTCCCTCGTGCACGACTACTCGCGGGCCAGAGCGATCAGGATCGCCAAGCGACACGATCTGGTGACAGCGGCTCCCGCTGCGTTCGGCGACCACGTCCGTGCTATGCGGCGCGCCAACCCGGACCTGACGATCCTCGCCTACGAGAACGGCACCTTGGCGAAGGAGCACAAGGTGCGCCACCTGCGTGAGTCGGCGTTCGCACACGACTCCGACGGACGCCGGATCACGTCGCGCATCTGGGGAAGCACGCTGATGTCGAACACGAGCCCCGTCTGGCAACGGTGGGTCGATGGCGAGTGCCGCGACCGCGTGGCTATGGCCAGGTACGACGGGTGCCTCATGGATTCGATGGGACTGGGCATCTTCTCGCCTGACCAGAAGTTCACCGGGATCCCGGTCAACCCGTCCACGGGTGTGAAGTACACCCAGCGGCAGTACCGCAAGGCGCAGGCCGAGCATGCCGCCGCGCTCCGCGCCAGGTCTCCCGGTCTTGTCCACGTGTTCAACGTCGTTTCGAACGACTACCGGTATTGGCGCGACCCGGTGCAGTCCCGGCCTCTCGCCCTCGGACTACCTGCGGTGCTGATGGAGAACTTCCTGCGGGGCTCCGCGACGGACGTTGGTGACTTCCCGGACAGAGCGCAGTGGCTGCGGAACGTCGCGGTCATCCGGGACCTCGAGAAGCACAACGTCGCCGGCCTGTTCTCGGTCAAGCTGTGGGTCGACCACACTGACGCCCAGGCAGCACGCTGGCAGGCGTACGGGATGGCGTCCTTCCTCATGGCCGCGAAGGGCAACTCGTACTTCGTCTTCACCCGCTCCCGCGACCGGGCCGGAGCGACAGGAGCGAACGCACCGTACTCGATGCCCAACCGTCTCGGACCGCCGGAAGGAGAGATGGTGCGCACCGGCAACGGGATCTACAAGCGTCGGTTCAGGAACGGCCTGGCGTTCGTGAACCCCGGCAGTCAGACCGTGCGGGTGAGACTGCCGTCGGCCCTGCGCCGCCTCGACGGTTCGACCGTGACGTCGTTCCGGTTGCCCCCCAAGAGCGGCGAGGTCGTGGTCGAGCCCCGGTAGTAGGAGCCCACCAGCTCGTCGACGGCGTCGACCCAGGTACGGCGCGCGACGTGGGTGCGGGCCGCCTGGCCGAGGAGACCGCGGTGACGGTCGCCAGCGACGGCGGCGACAGCTCGGCGCAGGTCGCGGTGGTCGGCGGGGTCGTAGAGAACACCGGTCTCGAGGTGGCGGACGACGTCGGCAGCGCCGCCCGAGCGGGGTGCTACGACCGGGACGCCCGAGGCCGCGGCCTCGCGCAGGGCGTGGCAGTCCGTCTCGTGCTCGCCGGGGTGGAAGAGGACGTCCAGGGTCGGTAGCGCGACGGTCAGGTCGCCGGTGTGGAGCGGGCCGGTGAACCGGGCGGCCGGCAGCCGCCTCTCCAGCCAGTCCCGCTCCGGTCCGTCACCGATCACCACGAGCCGGACCCCCTGAAGTGCCGCGAGGTCGGCGAGGCGGCGTACGCCGTTGCGCTTGTGGAGGCTGCCGACATAGCCGACGACCACCTGTGGGCCGTCCTTCGACCGGGCGCGCGACCACGAGTCGTACAGCCACGGGTCGCGTAGCCTGGGCGTGAACGCGAGCGGGTCCACACCCGGCTGCCACAGCGCGGCGTCCGCGCCGAGCTCGGCGACCCGGCCGACCATCCAGGGCGCCGTGACGAGCAACGTGTCCGCGCGTTCGGCGACCTTGGCCCGCCAGTAGTCGGCGGCCAGGTCGAGGATCGGCGACTGCTCGACGACGAGCGTCGGGACGCCAGTGCGGCGCGCGTGCTTGAGTGCCTTGCGACCGACGAACCGCGGCGAGACGGCGTGGACCAGGTCCGGCTCGAACCCGTCGATGGCGGCCCTGATCTGCCCACCGGTCGGCTCGAGGGGGCGCACCCGCACCACCTCGCAGCCGCGGTACGACGCCAAGCCGGGGCCCGGCGCGAGGATCCGGACGGTGTGGCCGAGATCGACCAGCCGGTCGGCCGTGGCCTTCAGCGTGGTCGTGGTGCTGTCGACGGCCGGGTAGAAGGTCTCCGTCACCAGTGCGATCCGCATGGTCCCAACCTGGGCGGGCGACCTTTCAGGTTGCCCATCCGGTGGTGGATGTCCGGTGAACGCCTGGGGTCCGAGCTCGGCAGGGCCTGTCGCGCTGTCGGTGGCCTTGCCTAGGTTGTCCGCCATGGATATCAAGCTCGAGCTGGTGGCCGTGCCCGTGAGCGATGTCGATCGGGCGAAGGAGTTCTACGAGCGGGCGGGGTTCGTGGTCGATCACGACCACACCGTCAGCGACGAGGTCAGGTTCGTGCAGCTGACCCCGCCGGGGTCGGCCTGCTCGATCGCGATCGGGAAGGGCCTGACGACGATGGAGCCCGGTTCGCTCGACAACATGCAGGCGGTGATCGCCGACGCCGACGCGGCGCACGCCGACCTCACCGAGCGCGGCATCGACGTCAGTCCCGTCGACGACCAGCAGTGGGGGCGCTTCGTCTACTTCGCCGACCCCGACGGCAACCGGTGGTCGCTCCAACAGCTGCCTAACTGGGGCTGACCGGTCCGGCGTCGTCGCCGAGGGTGTGCAGCGGCAGGTCGCCACGTGAGATCGACGCGGCCAGCTGCCGGATCCGCTCGCTGCTGGCGGCCCAGTCGCCGGCGTGCTCCTCGTAGTACGGCGTGAAGCCACGCCGCACCTCGACCACCCAGTGCCGGCCGAAGGCCATCCGAGCGACCGCGAGGAACGGGACCAGTAGCAGGAGCACCGCGAATTCGATCGCTGCCAGCACCGTCAGGACCACCGCGACCGCGATGACCGGGGCGAAGATGACGAGCACCACGAGCGTGATGGCGCCGCTCACCGGGTCGTCGCCGGCCGGCAGGCTGGGGACCAGGTCCCACGCCTTGCCCGCCCCGCGGACCCGCCGGCGCCACGGCAGCCAGCGCCGGGTGACGCGCCACTTCTCGTCGTTGTAGCTGACCTTCATGGGCAGGATGATGCCGGAACGACCGGCGGACTCTAGCCCGCACCAGGGCCGAGCGCGACGATTCGTCTCCGGGCGTCGCTGAGGCCCTTGTGGTTCTCGGCCTGATCGATCCCTCCCGTGAGGTCGTTGACGGCCAGCCGACGAGCGAAGTACGCGCCTTGGACGGCCTCGCGGAAACGTCGGAACGCATCGAGGTACTGCATCTCTTGCGCGGCGAGCGGACCGTGGGACTGGTAGGTGTCGAGGAACGCCGTGGCCCGGTCTGGTCCGCCCAGGTACATGACTGCAGACGCGACGTCGTACAGGACCGGCCCCTTCCGCGCTCCGGTCCAATCGATCAGGCCGGTCACTCCCGTGCTGTCGTCGTGGATGAACGCCTCCGGCGCCGGATCCGTGTGCAACTGCGACCAGGTGACCTTCAGCTGTGCGGTCTCCGCTCGTACCGCCCCGATGGCAGTGGTGAGCCAGGGATGAGCCTCGACACCTGGCAACTGCGGTGAGATCCAGTCTGTTGCGAAGGCAGCTGTGCTCGGTCCACTGGCTGGCCCGCTGGCGGCGTGGATACCGGCCAACGTGCGGGCCATCCAGCGTTGCTCTTCAGCGGTTTCGCCGTCCAGCTCGCGGCCGGACACGCGCTCGAGGAGGGCCAGAGGCGGCTCAGTACACGCGATCCTTCCGTCCCGGGTGGGGACGGGTCGTCCCGTCACGAACCCCGCATCAGCGAGCGCTGCGGCGACCTCGCAGCCTGAGACCAGATCCGCCAGCGCAGCAGGCGACACTGACTTGGCTACATAGGTTGCGCCCTGGTGGTCCACGAGCCAGGTCTCCGAGTTCATCCCGCCGCCCAGCCGGCTGACACGGGCGTCGGCTACGCCCCAGAACCGCTCGAGCAGCTCGGTCGGGTCAGTCACGCGTGACACCTTCTCACCGAGATGGACGCAAGCCCGGTCGTCGGTGGGTGTCACCCTCGGTGCGGCTGAAACGGTCATTCATCAACGGGCAACGACGGCCAACCGGTGGGGCTCGTGGGCGAGGTGGTGGGTGGAAGTTGCAGTGGAGGACGCCGTCGGCGGAACCACCGACCTCGGCGCGGAGTCGTCGGTTCAGGTGCGTCGGTGGTAGCGGATGTCGCCGTTGGGGAGTCGTTCGGCGGTGTGGGTGGGGTCGTGGGCGAGGTGGTGGTGGTAGTTGCAGTGGAGGATGCCGTCGCCGAGGTCGGTGTTCCCGCCGGCGGCCCAGGGTTTGAGGTGGTGGGCCTCGGTCCAGGCGGCGGGGACGGTGCAGCCCTCGCTCCGGCAGCGTTGGTCGCGCAGCCGCATGGCTTTGCGCTGGGCCGGTGAGAACAACCGCCGGCTGCGGCCGAGGTCGAGGATCTCGCCGTTCCCGCCGAGGACGACCGGGATGATCGCGGAGTTGCACGCCAGCCGGCGGATCGCGGTGGCCGACAACGCCTCGCCACCGACGGTGCTGCCGGCGCTCAGTTCGGCGCGGAGGGAGTCGAGTCCGATGGTGACCATCACCGTCGTGCTGTCGCCGCCGTGCTGGGGGAGCTTGGTCGGGTCGAGGTGCTCCAGCAGCGCGCAGAAGGCCTGGCCGAGGCGGCGGGGGTAGGGGATCCGGTCCTCCTCCCCACCGAGGGCGTCGTGGTGTTTGCGGGGTGAGGTGAAAGCGTGAAGGTAGGTCAGCAACCGGTCCCGGTCGAGCACGGGGTGGACGATGGTGGTCCGCGCTAGCCCGTCACCGATCACCTTCGACCGGAGGCTGGTCTTCTCCCGGGCTCGTTGCTCCTCGTTCTCGAGTCGCTTGGCGAGCTCGGCCTCGGCGATGTCCGGGGCGACGACCTCGAGGAGGTAGCGGCCGAGCCGGCGGAGCTCGGTGGGGTTGAACTCCGCGCAGTAGGCGACCATCTGCGCCTCCGCGTCCAGGACCAGGCGGGGGTCCAGATCGGCGGGCAGCGCCTCCAACGCGTGGGCGATGACTCTGGCTTGGGCGAGCGAGACCTTGCCGTCGGCCATCCCGGCCGCGACCTGGGTCCACCGGCGGTCCAGGGCCTCGGCCAACTGCGCATCGGCCCTCGCAGCGGCGAGGTCTGCGCGGGTCAGCTGCGCGGTCCAGGCACCGACGTCGCGGGCACCGGCCTCATCGGCGGCATCGGCGGCGCCCGCGAGCACCCGGAGCCGCAGCTCGGCCAGCGTCGCCTCCAGCGCGTCGAGCTCGAGGACCGCGGCCTGCTTCTGGGCCGGTGCCATGAACGTCGGCTGCACCTCGCGGACGGTCTTCACCGACTCCCGGGCCGCCGCGACCGCACCCACGATCGGATGCTGCGTCTGCGGCTGGACGCTCATCCGGACCCCTTCGGCTGCTCGGGCACACGTGAATGGGTGTGTCCGGTGGCCTGGTGCCGGGGTGTCCTAGAGCTGAGTCTCGTGGACGACATGGGTCTTGCGACCTACGACCAATCGTACACCAGTTCGAACGTGAAGCCAAGGGCAATTCGGGAGATTCCGGCTTGGATTTCGGCCTTCGTGAGCCGGCCGCGGCGACCACCCCCCGACCTCCGCCCTCGTCCAAAGCCCTTTCGGTCGCAACCACCTACGTCCCGCAACCCCACTGGCATGGGTCTGGTGACGTTGCCAGAGCGCGCACCTCCTACCCTGCCGCCCTCCCAATGCCAGGAGGGCCGCACGGGCATCGGAGCTGGCTTACCCGCGGTCGCAACGAACCGTTGTCGCCCCTCCCGCCCACATCCCGGACGTCTCAAACCTCACACCTTGTGGCGACCGCCACGTGGCGGTTCGTAGGGTGCGCCTTATGACAGACGTCGACGGACCAGCCGACGCCGCGACTTCCCTTGCCCTCGCGCAGCCCGAGGACAGCCACAGCAAGGCGGAGTGGGAGGCGGCCGCGGCCGCCGTCCTGCGCAAGACCCGCAAGATGACGGACGCCGACCCCGACGCGTTGGTCTGGGACAAGCTGACCCACGCCACCCTCGACGGGATCGCGATCCCGCCGCTCGGCGTCGCCGGTGCCCCGGAGCCGGCCGTCCGGCCCAGCCGGGTCGGCGGGTGGGACATCCGCGCTCTGGTCTCGCACTCCGAGGCCAAGCTGGCCAACGAGGAGGCCCTGGTCGACCTCGACGGCGGGGTGACCAGCCTGTGGGTCGCTGCCGACGAGACGACCGACGTCGCGGCGGTCCTGGCCGGCGTGCTCCTCGACCTGGCGCCGGTCGTCCTCGATGCGCCCACCGTGCCGACCGAGGCCGCGCGCGCACTCCTGGCGTACGCCGACGAGCGCGGACTCGACCTCCACCCCGACAGCAACCTCGGCGCCGACCCGCTCGGCGCGATGCTGCGCGAGCTGCCGCTCGCGGTCGACGAGGCCGTCGCCGAGCTGCGAGACCTCGCTGCCCAGGCCAAGGCGGCCGGCGTCCGCGCCATCGTCGTCGACGCGACCGCTGCCCACGACCTCGGCGCCAGCGACGTCCAGGAGCTCGCCTGGTCCGTCGCCGTCGGCGTCGCCTACCTGCGCTGGCTCACCGACCACGGCTTCGACCTCGCCGACGCGGCCGACCTGATCGAGTTCCGGTACGCCGCGACCGACGAGCAGTTCCCGACCATCGCCAAGCTCCGCGCCGCACGGCAGCTGTGGGCGAGCGTGCTCCAGCACTCCGGGCTCCCGGCCGACGTCGACGTGGCGCAGCGCCAGCACGCGGTGACCAGCCGGCCGATGCTCAGCAAGTACGACCCCTACGTCAACATGCTCCGCGGCACCGTCGCGGCGTTCGCCGCGGGCGTCGGTGGTGCCGACGCGATCACCGTGCTGCCGTTCGACGCGGCCCTCGGCCGACCCGAGGCCTTCGGCCGGAGGATCGCGCGCAACGTGAGCCACCTGCTGATCGACGAGTCCCACGTCGCCGCGGTCGCCGACCCCGCGGGAGGTGCCTACGCCGTCGAGCAGCTCACCGCCGATCTCGCCGCCGCCGGGTGGGCTGCGTTCCAGGAGCTCGAGGAGGAGTGGGAGGGCGGCCACGACCTCACCCCCTTCCGGGAGCGGATCGCCGCGGCGGTTGCCGAGCGCGAGCGCCAGGTCGCGCGCCGCCGGCGACCGCTGACCGGCGTCACCGAGTTCCCCAACCTCGCCGAGGTGCTCCCGGTCCGCGACGCCGACCCCCTCAACGACCGCGCGGCGCGCTACGGCGCATCCTTCGAGGCGATGCGGGACGAACCGGCGGCGAGGCCGGTCTTCCTGGCCACGCTCGGCACCGTCGCCCAGCACACCGCCCGCGCCACGTTCGCCTCCAACCTGTTCGCGGCCGGAGGCATCGCGGTCGAGGTCGCCGGGCCGACCGCGGGTGTCGACGAGCTGCTGGCGTCGTACGCCGGACAACCGGTCGTGTGCCTGGCCGGCAACGACGTCGCCTACGCCGAGTGGGGTGCGGCCGCGGTCGAAGCGCTGCGGGGCGCCGGCGCCCAGCACGTGATCATCGCCGGGGTCTCGACAAGCTCGACCACCGACATCTTCGAGGTGGTTGACGACTCGTGCGCGCTGGGCGTCGATGCGCTGGCGTTCCTGACCGCTACCAGGGAGAAGCTGTCGTGAGCATTCCGAAGAGCTTTGCCGGGCTGCCCCTCGCGGGCGCCAAGGCCGCGGTCGAGGCGCCGACCGGCGAGGGCTGGCACAGCCCGGAGGGCATCGAGATCAAGCCGTCGTACGGACCCTCAGATGTCGCCGCCCTCGCGGACGATGGATCCCTCGACACCTGGCCCGGCCTGAGCCCGTTCCTGCGCGGTCCTTACCCGACCATGTACACCACCCAGCCGTGGACGATCCGGCAGTACGCCGGCTTCTCCACCGCCGAGGAGTCCAATGCCTTCTACCGCCGCAACCTCGCGGCCGGCCAGAAGGGCCTGAGCGTCGCGTTCGACCTCGCCACCCACCGCGGCTACGACTCCGACCACCCGCGGGTGCGCGGTGACGTCGGCATGGCCGGCGTGGCGATCGACTCGATCTACGACACCCGGACGCTCTTCGACGGCATCCCGCTGGACGAGATGAGCGTCTCGATGACGATGAACGGCGCGGTGCTGCCGGTGCTCGCGCTCTACATCGCGGCGGGCGAGGAGCAGGGGGTGAAGCCGGAGCAGCTCTCGGGGACCATCCAGAACGACATCCTCAAGGAGTTCATGGTCCGCAACACCTACATCTACCCGCCGGCGCCGTCGATGCGGATCATCTCCGACATCTTCGCGTTCACCAGCCAGCGGATGCCGCGGTTCAACTCGATCTCGATCTCCGGCTACCACATGCAGGAGGCCGGGGCGACCGCCGACCTCGAGCTCGCCTACACCCTCGCCGACGGGGTGGAGTACATCCGCGCCGGCCTGGAGAGCGGCCTCACCATCGACCAGTTCGCGCCGCGGCTGTCCTTCTTCTGGGCGATCGGCATGAACTTCTACATGGAGGTCGCCAAGATGCGCGCGGCCCGCGCGCTGTGGAGCCGGCTGGTCCGGCAGTTCGACCCGCAGAACCCCAAGAGCCTCAGCCTGCGCACCCACAGCCAGACCTCCGGCTGGAGCCTCACCGCGCAGGACGTCTTCAACAACGTCGGTCGCACCTGCATCGAGGCGATGGCCGCGACCCAGGGGCACACCCAGTCGCTGCACACCAATGCGCTCGACGAGGCGATCGCGCTGCCGACCGACTTCTCGGCGCGGATCGCCCGCAACACCCAGCTGCTGCTCCAGCAGGAGAGCGGTACGACGTACACGATCGATCCCTGGGCGGGCTCGTACTACGTCGAGAAGCTGACCCACGACCTCGCCGAGCGGGCGTGGGCGCACATCGAGGAGGCCGAGGCCGCCGGTGGCATGGCCGCCGCGATCGAGCAGGGCATCCCGAAGATGCGGATCGAGGAGGCCGCCGCCCGCACCCAGGCGCGGATCGACTCCGGCGCGCAGAAGGTGATCGGCGTCAACACCTTCCGGCTGCCGGCGGAGGACCCGCTGGAGGTCCTGAAGGTCGACAACGACGACGTCTACCGCCAGCAGATCGCCAAGCTCGAGCGGCTGCGGGCCGAGCGGGACCAGGCGGACGTCGACGCGGCGCTCGAGGCCCTCACGCGCAGCGCCGACTCCGGCGACGGCAACCTGCTCGAGCTGGCGGTGGACGCCGCCCGCCACAAGGCGACGGTCGGCGAGATCTCCGACGCGCTCGAGAAGGTCTACGGCCGGCACCAGGCGGTGATCCGTACCATCTCCGGCGTGTACCGCGACGAGGCCGCCGACTCAGGAGACACCCTGCTCTCCCAGGTGCGCGCGGCGACCGACGAGTTCGCGGACGCCGAGGGTCGCCGCCCGCGCATCCTGGTCGCGAAGATGGGCCAGGACGGCCACGACCGCGGCCAGAAGGTCGTCGTGTCGGCCTTCGCCGACATGGGCTTCGACGTCGACGTAGGCCCGCTGTTCTCGACTCCGGAGGAGGTCGCCCAGCAGGCGATCGACGCCGACGTGCACATCGTCGGAGTCTCGTCGCTGGCCGCCGGCCACCTCGCGCTGCTCCCGGCGCTGAAGGAGGCGCTCGCGGAGCACGGCCGCGAGGACATCATGGTCGTGATTGGCGGCGTCATCCCGCCGGACGACGTACCGACGCTGAAGGAGATGGGCGCGGCCGCGGTGTTCCTGCCCGGCACGGTCATCGCCGAGTCGGCGCTCGACCTGCTGGCCAAGCTGCGCGACCAGCTCGAGCACTGATGGCCGGCTGATGGGCGTCGACCGGCTGGTCGAGGGCATCCGCGAGGGTCGTCGGGCCCAGGTCTCGCGGGCGATCACGCTGGTCGAGTCGACCAGCGCGAAGCACCGCGCGCAGGCGCGCGACCTCCTCGCGGCGCTGCCGCAGGGCGACGCCGTGCGAGTCGGGATCTCGGGGGTGCCGGGCGTCGGGAAGTCGACGTTCATCGAGTCGCTCGGCAGCCGGTTGACCGCCGAGGGGCACAAGGTCGGCGTCCTGGCCGTCGACCCGTCCAGCATCCGCACCGGCGGCTCCGTCCTCGGCGACAAGACCCGGATGGCGCGGCTGTCGACCGACCCCGACGCGTTCATCCGGCCGTCGCCGTCCGCGGGCACGCTCGGCGGCGTCGCCCGCGCCACGGTGCAGGCGATGGCCGTGCTCGAGGCCGCGGGCTACGACGTGATCCTCGTGGAGACGGTCGGGGTCGGACAGTCCGAGGTGACGGTGGCGGGCATGGTCGACACCTTCCTGTTCCTCACTCTCGCCCGCACCGGCGACCAGCTCCAGGGCATCAAGAAGGGCATCCTCGAGATCTCCGACGTGATCGCCGTCAACAAGGCGGACGGCGACCGCGAGCAGGAGGCCAGGGGAGCCGCCAGGGAGCTGGCCGGAGCCCTTCGCCTGGTCCGTGGCCACTCGGACGGAGGGTGGGCGGTCCCTGTCGTCACCTGCTCGGGACTCAACGACGTCGGCGTCGACGACGTGTGGCAGCAGGTCATGAACCACCGCAGCCACCTCGGCGCCGACGGGCTGGCGAGGAAGCGGGCCGAGCAGCAGCTCGACTTCACCTGGGCGCTGGTGCGCGACGAGCTCGACCAGCGGCTGCGGCACTCGCGGGGGGTCAAGGCGGTGCAGGCCGAGGTGCGTGCGGCCGTCCTTGCCGGTGACCTGACCGCGCCGCTCGCCGCCGACCGGCTCATCCAGGCGTACGACGAGGATCCGCCCACCACCTAGTCGAGCACGCCGCGGAGCGGTCCACCCGCCGCGGTTTGCCGGGCGGCGGGACCGGGAAGAGCGCGGGGCATGGGATTCGCGGACCCGGACCAGCTCGAGGAGCTGGCCGGCCAGATCGAGGGCAAGGCCTCGGACGTCCGGGCGGAGTGCGGGCGCTTCGCGGAGCTCGTCGCCAACGTGGCGTGGCAGTCCGCGGGGGCAGAGGACTACCGCAGCGAGTGCGACGGTCTGCGGACGGACCTGCTGGGGGACGCCGACGGTCTCGACGCTGCCGCGGCCGCGCTGCGCAGGCACGCGGCGGCCGTCCGCGACCGGATCGAGTGGATCCAGGACCGGATCGCCGATCTCCGTCACCTCGCCGAGGAGGGTGTCGAGATCACCCAGGACATGATCGACGACATCGCCCGCTTCGGCGGCAGCGTCGCGAGCGAGGTGCAGGACGCCGTCGACGACATGCTCAGCGACCTCGGCGACCTCGCCGGCGGGGTCAGGGACGCCGCGGGTGACGTGATCGAGGGCATCGGGGGGTTGCTGCCGTGATCCGGGTAGGGGAGCGCACCCTGTTGGCGCGGCCGCGCCGGATCGCCCTCGGGGTGGACAAGTGGGTGGCCTTGCAGCGGTCCGCCGAGTCGGTCGGGCTGCGGCTGCCGCAGGACGTCCGGCTGCAGATCGAACCGGTCGACGTGGCGCTGGCCGGCGCCGATCTCGCCCGCGCGTCGACGCTGCTCCGTGACCACGGCGTGATCGATGACGACGGACCGGTGCCGGCTGTCGCCGCGAACCTCGCGGCGCTGGGAGCGGCCGATCACCGGATCCGGGTCTCGCTGGCAGGCCCGGACGTCTCCCGCCTCGGCTACCACTGGGTCGACGCGCACCTGGGCGGCTCGCTGGTGCGGGACGGCCTCACCCACACCCTCTCGCTCTTCGACGCGCGCGCGATCGGGACGGAGCTGCTCGCCCTGGTCCCGGAGCCGGACCGGCACGGGGAGGGCCGCGAGCCTTTCTCCGTCCCCCTCGCCGCCGTCGGACCGGTCGCGGCGATCGACGACGACGTCCCGGGTGACCTCCTCGCCGCCACGGGAGAGCTCGTCGGCCTCCACCCGCGCGACGTCACCCGCCTGCACGAGTGGAGCCGACGTACCCGGGCGGTGCTGCACGTGACCGCGGTGGGCCGGGATCGCGCGCCGCACGCGCTGGTCTGGTTCCTGGACCGCGACGGCTGGTGGTCCGGCCGCACCAGCAACCGAGCGTCCCGGACGCTCACGCTGGAGCCCCGGCGGCGCGCCGACCTCCCAGGCGAGCTCGGCAACCTCGTCGCGGGAGCCTGGCTGTGACCGGCGAGTACGACGTCCACGGCGGGGCGCACGGTCTCGAGGCAGACATGGACGACATGGACGCGACCGGCGGCGCCATCCGGGACACCGGCACGGAGGTCGTCGGCGTCGCTGCCGCGAGCCACCGGTTCCTCGTCGACGGCAACCTGCTGGCCAGCGCCGTGCTGTCGCCCGGCACGTTCGCGTCGTTCGAGGCGGAGATGGTGGCGGCCCTGGACGGCCCGAGCGCACTCTCGGCCCACGGCGTCAAGATGACCGCGGCCGGCTTCTTCATGCAGGCACAGGCGAAGGCATATCTCGCCGTGGACCGGGCGATGGAGATCGCGGACGACGTGGGGGACTGGGCACAGGGCTACACCGTGCCGCTCCAGCTCGCGTGGAGGCTCTCGCCCGCCGGCCTGCCCGGGACCGTCCTCGACCTCGCCGAGCTCGCCGACGAGGGGCTCTTCACGAACCCGGAGCAGTGGCTGGTCGAGCACCCCGACCAGCTGGAGGAGCTGGTCGCGAGCTCGCCCGGCTTCGTCGCCCTGTTGGGCACCCTGGCGCCGCCCTGGGCGCAACCCCTCATCGGGTTCCCCCTGGACGTCGAGCAGGCCTCGTCGACCCTCGCGGGGCTCTACAGCCAGGAGCTCGAGAGCCTCACGGCGCTCGAGACCTACGAGTCGGAGTCCCCCAGTGACATCCAGGGCGCGCTCCAGCGACTCGACGACGTCGCCGCCCACGAGGACCAGTTCCAGATCGAGGAGGTCGACGGCGTCTACAACGTCTACCTGCCGGGCACGAAGGCGTTCGACGCGCCGGGACTCGAGTCCGGGCTCGTGCAGAACATGGGCACCAACTTCGCGGCCGTGGCGGGCGACGACAACGCCTACCAGCAGGCGGTCCTCGAGGCGCTGGCGGACGTCCCGCCCGGTGCCGAGATCAACTTCATCGGCCACAGCCAGGGCGGTATCGTCGCCGCGCGCCTGGCAGAGGCGATCGCCAACGGCGAGACCGACGTCCAGGGGCGGGTCAACGCCGTCCTGACGGCCGGCTCGCCGGTCGACCACATCGAGCTCCCTGAGGAGGTCCGGATGGTGTCGCTGGTCAACGAGTACGACATCGTGCCGCGCCTCGACGGCGAGGCCTACGGCGACAAGAGCAACCACTCGACGATCGTGTTCGAGCAGCAGAACGGCGGCACGACCCCGAATCACGGGCTCGCGGAGGTCTACGTGACGGAGGCCGGTGACATCGTCGGCTCCGACGACGCCGCCGTCGTGGACGCCCTCGGAGGGCTCGGCGACTTCGGCGGTGGCGGAGACAGCACGGTGACGACCTTCCAGATGGAGCGCGGATGAGCCGGCTCACCCGCGGCGCGGCACTCGCCGCAGTGCTGCTCGTGTGCGCGTGTGACGCCGATTCGGACAAGGAGCAGGGGACGGTGCGCGACACGACGCAGAACCAGCAGATCGTCGACGCGATCGCGGCCGACATCGACGGCACGGACGGCGGTTTCACGAAGGTCGACGGTGTCTACCGGGACGACGCCTCCACCGCCCAGCAGGTGAGCTTCACGATCCGGTGCGACAGCTGTGACGCCGGGGCCGTGATCGACCAGGTCGTCGAGGCGGTGTGGGCGTCCGAGGTCGATCCGTTGCGCGTGATCAGCGTGTCGGTCACCGGTCCTGACGGCTACCAGGCCGACACCGTCGTGCTCGCCGACCGGGCAGCCGAGCTCACGGAGAGGTACGGCGAGCGCCCGAGTGGGTGAGGGCCGGGGTGGAGACGCGTCGTATCCGTCTCAGGGATGAGTTTTCCAGCATTCACCCTCGGCGGCCCGTGAGTGTGACGTAGCGTCCACGACTCGTACTCCCATCCTCCCGAGAGGTGAACGCGTGTCCAGCTCCAAGTCCGCGCGACGGCTCGTCGCTGCAGGAGTCGCCGCCCTCGCGGCGCTCGCCACCACCGTCGCACCCGATGCGACGGCATCCACGTCCGCTCCCAGCGACAGGGACGTGCTCGCCCACGGCCTGCTCTCGCCGTTGAGCGTCGCCGTGACCAACCAGGGCGCCATCGTCTACAGCGCCAACTTCGCCGGCGAGCTGTACCTGAAGAAAGCCGGAGAGCCGCGGAAGCTGCTGTTCCGCTCGAAGAAGGGCGCCGAGGTCGGTGCTGTCTCCGTCGACCGCCGCGGCGTCTGGTTCGTCCACGGCGCGGCCCTGATGCGGCGTACCTGGAAGGGCGAGGTCCGCCGGGTCGCGGGTCTCGGCGCCCACGAGCAGGCCACCAACCCCGACGGGGAGGCCACCTACGGCGCCCCGAGCCTCTCCCCGGAGTGCGCCGCGCAGTGGCCGACCGGGCCGGAGGCGCCGCCGCAGGAGTACGACGGCATCGTCGAGTCCCACCCCTACGGCACCGCCACCGCCGGCGGACCGGTGTACGTCGCCGATGCGGCGGGCAACTCGATCCTGAAGGTGCGCCGCGACGGGACGGTCAGCACGCTCGCGGTGCTGCCCGCGATCCCGGTCGAGATCACCCAGGAGTTCGCCGATTCGGCCGACCTCCCTGACTGCGCGGTCGGTCACTCCTACAGGTTCGAACCGGTCCCGACCGACGTCGAGATCGGCCCCGACGGCCTTCTCTACGTCTCCAGCCTGCCCGGAGGACCTGAGGACGGCACGGTCCCGGGCGGTGTCTTCACGGTCGACCCGGCGAACGGCAACCACACGCAGATCGCGACCGATCTCGTGAGCGCGACCGGCCTCGACGTCGCAGCGAACGGCGACGTCTTCGTCTCGGAGCTCTTCGCCGGCAAGATCACCAGGATCGCCGCCGGCGGCGGAGCCCAGAGCACGTTCGTGCGGGTGCCGTTCCCGGCAGCCGTCGAGCTCGAGGGTGACTTCGTCTACGCATCGGTCAACGTGCTGTCCGGACTCTCCGGCCAGCCCGGTGACGCGCCGGCGGGCAAGGTCGTGCGCTACACCCCCTGAGACCCGTTCGTCGCGGCGGCCCGTCCGGATCCGATCCGGACGGGCCGTTGCGGCAGGGCTAGGCTCGTCCTGATGCCCACGACCCCCGACCCGAGTGCCGCCGACTCCGTCGAGCGGGTGATCAACCACGTCGTCGAGAAGCACGCCGAAGACCTCATCGACCTGCGCCGCGACCTGCACCGCCACCCCGAGCTCTCGTGGGAGGAGCGTCGTACGACGGACCGGGTGGTCGAGATCCTCGAGCACATCGGCTGGCGGGTGACCCCCTCGCAGCGCAGCGGGGCGCTGGCCGAGATCGGCGAGGGCGAGCGCGTGGTCGCCCTCCGGGCCGACCTGGACGCCCTGCCCGTCCACGACCTGACCCCGGACCCGTGGGCCAGCACGGTCCCGGGCGTCGCCCACGCCTGCGGGCACGACGTGCACACCGCAGCGCTCGTCGGGGCCGCCCACGCCCTCGCCGAGGCGCACGGCCGCGGACAGCTCGCCGGCCGCGTGCGGCTGCTGTTCCAGCCGGCCGAGGAGGTGATGCCGGGCGGTGCCGTCCACCTCCTCAACCACGGGGCGTTGGACGAGGTCGAGCGGATCTTCGCGCTGCACGCCGAGCCCGCCGTCGACGTCGGCACGATCGGTGTCCGCACCGGCGCGATCACGAGCGCCGCCGACCGGATCGAGGTCCGGGTCGAGGGCACCGGCGGCCACACGTCACGTCCTCACCTCACCGGCGACCTGACCTTCGCCCTCGCCAAGATCACCAGCGAGCTGCCCGCCGTGCTGAGCCGCCGGATGGACCCGCGCGCCGGCGTCAGCGTCGTCTGGGGCATGCTCCGCGCCGGGTCCGCCCCCAACGTGATCCCCGACCAGGGCCTCGCCGCCGGCACCGTGCGGATCCTCGACTCCGTCGCCTGGGCCGGCGTCGAAGCCGTCGTGCGCGAGGCGGTGCTCGACATCGTCCGCCCCTACGGCGTCACCGCCGCGGTCGACTACCTCCAGGGCGTGCCGCCCGTCTTCAACGACACGACCAGCGCTCGCATCATCAACCGGTCGGTCGACGCGGTGCTCGGCACCCACCACCGCACCGAGGTGCCGCAGAGCCTGGGCGGCGAGGACTTCGGGTGGTACCTCTCGGGTGTCCCCGGCGCCATGTTCCGCCTCGGCACCCGGACGCCCGGCGGAGCGACCTACGACCTCCACCAGGGCGACCTCCGCGTCGACGAGCAGGCGGTCGGCGTTGGTGCCCGGGTCCTGGCCGCCGTCGCCGCCCGGACGCTGAACGGGTGACCGTGGGCAGCGGGTCGTCATCACCCATTTGGTAACAACTTAGAAATTTCCGTTGCAACGGCCCCCGTCACCGAAACTCGCCGTTAGGGTGCACGGGATGCCCCGCCGTGGGGCGCGACGACGAAATATGGAGGACGCCGTGAAGAGAACGGCTCGAATCGCTGCGGTGGCTGCCATCGCGGCTCTCGCCTTGACGGCATGCGGTGACAGGGAAGACGACGGCGACGGCGACAGCAGCGCCAGCGACACGCCGACCTCGACCGAGAGCTCCCCGACCGAGGACGCTGAGCAGTTCCCCGATTTCAAGGCGTGCATGGTGTCCGACTCGGGCGGCTTCGACGACAAGTCGTTCAACCAGACCTCGCACGACGGCATGGAGGCCGCCGCTGAGAACTACGGCGTGCAGACTGCCGAGGCCGAGTCCAGCGACCCCTCGCAGTTCGCGGACAACATCGACTCGCTCGTCAACCAGGACTGCAACCAGATCACCACGGTCGGGTTCCTCCTCGGTGACGCGACCCGGGCCGCCGCGAAGGCCAACCCGGACGTCGACTTCGCGATCGTCGACTACGAATTCCTCCACCCGGAGACCTTCGAGCCGAACCCGCCGCCGAACGCCAAGGGTCTGACCTTCGACACCGGCCAGCCGTCGTTCCTCGCCGGCTACCTCGCCGCGGCGAAGTCGGAGACCGGCGTGGTCGGCACCTTCGGTGGCCTCAACATCCCGACCGTGACCATCTTCATGACCGGCTTCGCGCAGGGTGTCGAGCACTACAACACGGAGAACGACGCTGACGTCAAGGTCCTTGGTTGGGACCCGGAGAACCCCGACGCCGGTTCGTTCACCAACGACTTCGAGGACAAGACCGCCGGCCAGTCCCTGGCCGAGGAGATGATCGGGCAGGGCGCCGACGTCATCTTCCCGGTTGCCGGCCCCGCCGGCCTCGGTGGCCTGCAGGCCGCCCAGGACAACGAGGTGTGGGGCATCTGGGTCGACACCGACGGCTGCGTCTCGGCCGCCGAGTACTGCGACTCGCTCCTCACGTCGGTCGTCAAGGGCATGGACGTCGCGGTGGAGAAGGCGATCCTCGACTCCGCGAGCGGCAGCTTCAACAACGAGGTCTACCGCGGCACGCTGGAGGACGGCGGCGTCAGCCTCGCGCCGTACGGCCCGAACGCCGACGTGGACGACGAGCTCGCTGCCGAGATCGAGGAACTCAAGCAGCAGATCATCAGCGGTGAGATCACCGTCGGCTGATTGCCGCTAGGTTGAACGACAGGTCGGGGAGGCGTCCGCCGCCCCGACCTGTCGCCTTCCCATGACCACCGTCGGACGGGGGACCCCATGCGCCTCGAGATCAAGGGCCTGACCAAGAAGTTCGGCTCGTTCACCGCCAACGACCGCATCGACCTGGTGGTCGAGCCGGGCGAGATCCATTGCCTCCTCGGCGAGAACGGCGCCGGCAAGTCGACGCTGATGAACATGCTCTACGGCCTGCTCACGCCGACCGAGGGCGAGATCCTCCTCGACGGCAAGCCGGTCAGCTTCGACGGACCGGGCGACGCCCTCGCTGCCGGCGTCGGCATGGTCCACCAGCACTTCATGCTGGTCCCCGTCTTCACGGTGACCGAGAACGTCATGCTCGGCCACGAGCAGACCTACGGGCCCGGCGTCCTCAACCGCCGCGCCGCCCGCAAGCAGGTGCAGGACCTGTCTGACCGCTACCGGCTCCACGTGAACCCGGACGCGCTGATCGAGGACATCCCGGTCGGCGTGCAGCAGCGCGTCGAGATCATCAAGGCCCTGGCCAGCCACGCCAAGATCCTGATCCTCGACGAGCCCACCGCGGTCCTGACACCGCAGGAGATCGACGAGCTGATGGCGATCATGCGCGAGCTCAAGGCGCAGGGCACCTCGATCATCTTCATCACCCACAAGCTCCGCGAGGTCAAGGCGATCGGCGACCGGATCAGCGTGATCCGGCGCGGCAAGGTCGTCGGCACCGCCGAGCCGTCCGCCAGCGAGGCCGAGCTGGCCGAGATGATGGTCGGCCGCAGCGTCTCGCTCGTCGTCGACAAGGAACCGGCCACGCCGGGGGCCCCGGTGCTGAAGGCCGACGGCATCACCGTGATCGACCCCCGGGGCCACGTCGTCGTCAAGGACGTGTCGTTCGAGGCGCGGGCGGGCGAGGTGCTCGGCATCGCCGGGGTCCAGGGCAACGGACAGACCGAGCTGATCAAGTCCCTGCTCGGGCTGGTCCGGCCGGACGCTGGCCGGATCGAGCTCGACGGCAAGGACATCAGCCGGCACGGTCCTCGGCAGAGCCTCGAGGACGGCATCGGCTACATCCCCGAGGACCGCTCGCACGACGGGTTCGTCGGTGCGTTCAGCGTCCGCGAGAACCTTGTGCTCGACCTCTACCGGTCGGACGAGTTCTCCAAGGGGCCGGCACTCAGGCTCGACACGATCGCCGCGAACGCGAAGCACCGGATCGACGAGTTCGACATCCGCACCGAGTCGGCGGAGTCGCCGGTGGCCTCGCTCTCCGGCGGCAACCAACAGAAGGTCGTCGTGGCGCGGGAGTTCTCCCGTCCGCTGAAGGTGCTGATCGCCTCGCAGCCGACGCGCGGCGTGGACGTCGGTTCCATCGAGTTCATCCACAAGCGGATCATCTCCGAGCGCGACAAGGGCACCGCGGTGGTCATCGTGTCGACCGAGCTCGAGGAGATCTACGCGCTGGCCGACCGGATCGCGGTGATGTACGACGGTCGGATCGTGGCGACCGTGACACCCGACATCCCGCGCGAGCAGCTCGGCCTGCTGATGGCGGGTGCCGTTCCCGAGGGGACGGAGGTGGCGTCATGACCGCGATGTCTCCCGCCCCCGAGGCGATCGTCCCGGAGCCCGAGGCCGGCGAGCCGAAGGCTCGCGACCTCCGTTCCTGGCTGCCGACCGTCCGCGACACCGTCGTGGCGATCGTGCTGGCGCTGGCGGTCGGTGCGTTCCTCATCGCCATCTCCGACGACGACGTCATCGAGGCGATCGGCAACCTCTTCAGCAACCCCGGCTCGTTCTTCGTCTACGCCGGCGACATCCTGCGCTACTCCGTCCGCGCGGTGTGGGACGCCTACAGCGCCCTGGTCGACGGAGCCGTCGGCTCCGGCTCGTCGCTGCAGCGGACGCTGGAGCGGTCGGCTCCGCTGATCTGCGCCGGACTCGGTGTCACCATCGCCTTCCGCGCCGGCCTGTTCAACATCGGCGCGACCGGCCAGATGCTCGTCGGTGCGCTTGCCGCCGGGTACGTCGGCTTCACCTACGACCTGCCGCCGGGGATCCACCTGCTCGCTGCCATCGCCGCGGGTCTGGTCGCGTCCGCGATCTGGGGCGGCATCGTCGGCGTGCTCAAGGCTCAGACCGGCGCCCACGAGGTGATCACCACGATCATGCTCAACCAGGTCGCCCGGTTCACGGTCCTCTACTTCCTGGCCAAGGAAGCGTTCCAGCGCCCGGGGAGCGACAACCTCCTGAGCCCGCCGGTCGCCGACAACGCGACCTACCCCACGCTGTTCGGGCTCCACCTCGGCATCCCGGTGGCCCTGCTCGCCGCCGTCGGTGTCTGGTGGCTGCTGGAGCGCAGCCGGCTCGGCTTCGAGATGCGGGCCGTCGGCGCCAGCCCTGAGGCGTCGCGGACGGCGGGGATGAGCATCGCCAAGGTGTACATCGCGACGATGGCGATCGCCGGCCTGCTCTCCGGGCTCGCCATCACGATGACCCTGCTCGGTCTCCAGCAGTCGGTCACCGACCAGGTCGTCGGCTCGGTCGGCTTCGACGCCATCACGGTGGCCCTGCTCGGGCGCGCGACCCCGTTCGGCACGGTCCTCGCCGGTCTGCTCTTCGGCGCCCTGTCCGCGGGCGGACTCGGGATGCAGACGTCGGCCGGGGTGCCCCCCGAGCTGATCCAGGTCGTGCAGGCGCTGATCGTGCTGTTCGTCGCCGCCCCCGCGCTGATCCGTGGTCTCGGCAGGTTCCGGCGGCGCCGGAAGCCTGCGACCGCCGAGCCGAAGGGAGCAGCGGCATGACCGACGTGCTCGAGACTCCTGCTCCCGCCGCCGCAGAGCCGCAGATCCGCGACCGTGCCGACGTACGCCGCCAGATCAAGCTGGTCGTCGTGCTCGCGCTGGTGCTGCTCGCCGAGATCTGGTTCAAGCTGAAGATCGACGACCCGACCGTGTCGCACCTGTTCAAGGGGCCGCGGACCAAGGACAACCCGCCGGTGGAGTTCGACGGCAGCGTCGTCTCGTGGGTAGCCGTCGCGCTGACGGCCGCCGCGCTGTTGCTCGCCATCGTCAACCGCTACCCCCGTGGCTGGGTCGGTGTCCTCATCGCGGTCGTCATCGGCATCGGTTTCTACGGCGCGTTCCTCATGTGGGCGTACGCGGACCCGACCGGCGCATTCGCACCCGCGATGACCAACCCGATCCCGGGGACGATCAGGATCGCGACGGCGCTGGTGTTCGGTGCGCTCGCGGGCGTGCTCTGCGAGCGTTCGGGCGTCGTCAACATCGCGATCGAGGGCCAGTTCATCGTCGGCGCGTTCTTCGGGTCGGTGTTCTCCAGCTTCGCAGTCGCGTCGATCGCGGCGATCCCGTTGTTCTGGTGCCCGGTCTTCGGTCTCCTCGGCGGCATCCTCGCCGGCGTGGGAGTGGCCGCGATGCTCGCGTTCTTCTCGCTGCGCTACTACGTCGACCAGGTCGTGGTGGGCGTCGTCCTCGTGGCCTTCGGCTACGGCATCACCAGCTTCCTGCTGGGCCAGATCCCCGACGACCGGGAGGAGCAGTTCAACAACCCGGGGCTGCTCGAGGCGGTCGAGATCCCGGTTCTCGTCGACATCCCCTACATCGGCACTGCGCTCTTCGGCCAGAACCTGCTCGTCTACATCGCCTACGTGTCGGTCCCGGCGGTGTGGTTCCTCCTGTTCCAGACCCGGTGGGGCCTCCGGGTGCGCTCGGTGGGAGAGCACCCCAAGGCGGCAGACACGGTCGGCATCGACCCGATCCGCACCCGCTGGCAGGCCGTGCTCCTGGGTGGAGTGTTCGCCGGTCTCGGGGGTGCCTCGTTCACGCTCAGCACCGGAGCCTTCGACAAGGAGATGACCGCCGGGCTCGGCTTCATCTCGCTCGCCGCGGTCATCATGGGGCGCTGGCACCCGGTCTACGCGGCGCTCGCGGCGGTGATGTTCGGCTTCCTCCGCAACCTGCGGGACCAGCTGAGCATCCTCGACGAGAAGGTGCCGGGCGACCTGCTCGCCGCGCTGCCCTACATCGCGACGATCATCGCCGTCGCCGGGTTCGTCGGCCGGGTGCGAGCGCCCGCCGCGGACGGCCAGCACTACCGGAAGTCGGACTGAGGACCCCGAGATGAGTGTCGACTGGCCTGCCCTGCAGCAGGCGGCGACCGAGGTGTCCGCGCGGGCCTACGCGCCGTACTCACACTTCCACGTCGGCGCCGCCGGCCTCGCCGACGACGGCCGGCTGCTGGTGGGGTGCAACGTCGAGAACGCCGGGTACGGCGTCACCCTGTGCGCCGAGTGCGGTCTGGTGTCGCAGCTGCACGCCACGGGTGGCGGCCGGCTGACCCACGTGGTGTGCGTGAACGGCTCGGGCGAGGTGATCATGCCGTGCGGCCGCTGTCGGCAGATCCTCTACGAAGCGGGCGGGCCCGGCCTCGAGCTGCTGACGCCCGAGGGTGTGCGGACGATGGAGCAGATGCTGCCCCTCGCGTTCGGCCCCGACGACCTGGCCTGATGATGCGGCCTGATAGGAACGCCCGATGAGTTCGCACGACGCCGTCGAGATCATCTCCGCCAAGCGGGACCGCGGAGCCCTCAGCCGCAGCCAGATCGAGTGGGTGGTCGACGCCTACACCAAGGGCGACGTCGCCGACGAGCAGATGTCGGCACTCGCGATGGCGATCCTCCTCAACGGCATGGACCGCCGCGAGATCGCCGACTGGACCGCGGCGATGATCGCGTCGGGGGAGCGGATGGACTTCTCCGCGCTGTCCCGCGCGACGGCGGACAAGCACTCGACTGGTGGCGTGGGCGACAAGATCACGCTGCCGCTGGCCCCGCTCGTGGCGGCCTGCGGCGTCGCCGTGCCTCAGCTCTCGGGCCGCGGCCTGGGGCACACAGGCGGCACCCTCGACAAGCTCGAGTCCATCCCGGGCTGGCGGGCGACGCTCTCCAACGAGGAGATGCTCGCGCAGCTGGAGTCCGTCGGCGCGGTGATCTGCGCGGCGGGCGACGGCCTCGCGCCCGCGGACCGCAAGCTCTACGCGCTGCGCGACGTGACCGGGACCGTCGAGGCGATCCCGCTGATCGCGTCGTCGATCATGAGCAAGAAGATCGCCGAGGGCACCGGCGCCCTGGTGCTCGACGTGAAGGTCGGCAGCGGGGCGTTCATGAAGGACGCCGACCGGGCGCGAGAGCTCGCCGAGGTGATGGTCGCCCTCGGCACCGACGCCGGCCTGCGCACCGTGGCCCTGCTGACCGACATGGACGTGCCGCTCGGTCGCACCGCGGGCAACGCGATCGAGGTCACCGAGTCGGTCGAGGTGCTCGCCGGCGGCGGCCCCGCCGACGTGGTCGAGCTGACCCTCGCCCTCGCCCGCGAGATGCTCACCGCCGCGGGTGTCACGGACGTCGACCCCGCCGACCGGCTCGCCGACGGCTCCGCGATGGACGCCTGGAAGGCGATGATCCGCGCCCAGGGCGGCGACCCCGACGCCCCGCTGCCCACGGCCCGTGAGTCGCACGACGTGACCGCCGACGCCGACGGAGTCCTGACCCGGCTGGACGCCCTCGCCGTCGGGGTCGCCGCGTGGCGGCTCGGAGCGGGCCGGGCACGCAAGGAGGACCCGGTCCAGGCCGGGGCCGGCGTCGTGTGGCACGCCCGGCCGGGTGACCCGGTCACCGCCGGACAGCCGATCCTCACCCTCCTCACCGACACCCCGGAGCGCTTCGAGCGGGCACTCGCCGCTCTCGACGGTGGCTACCGCATCGACCCGCCCGGGACGGCGTACGACCCTCGGCCGCTGATCATCGACCGCGTCGACTGAGCCGGCCCTCCGACGCCGGACGTGTCAGCCGGGTGAGGACCGGGTAGGTCCGATGTTGCCTACGATGGCGGGCGCAGCCCGCTCGGGCGGACGGAAGGACTCTCGGTGCGATTCAGTCTCAGCGTCGTGAACGGCGCCACCGGCGTGCGCCGCGACGTCCTCGTCGACGCCGCACCCGAGACCGAGGTCGCCGAGCTGCTGCCACCGCTCCTCGACGCGACCGACGGGGAGATGCACCCCGGCTTCGCCAAGCAGGTCGCCGTCTGGGTCGACGGGCAGCCGGTCGGGAAGGACCAGAGTCTCCGCGCCGCGCGCCTGCAACCCGGCTCGGTGGTCGCTCTCCACGAGCCCGACGGGTACGACGCCGCGCTGCCGCGCGGGGTCGTGGAGGTGCGCGTCGTCTCCGGTCCCGGCGCGGGCCGGATCCACCGGTTCGGTATCGGCGAGCACCAGATCGGGAACGGCGCGCCCGGCATGTCGCTGCCGGACCTGTTCCTGCCGACCGACGCGCTCGTCATCCGGGTGACCGCCGACGCCGACGTCGAGATCGTCGAGCGCAGTCGCGCCGTACGGCTCGACGGCCGCGACCCCGCCGAGCCCGACCCCGAGCACGACGAGGAGGATGCCGCCGCGGTCGACCTCCTCCCCGTCGAGGCGCTGACCCGACGCGAGCGCAAGCGCCGCAGGAAGAAGCAGCGCCGCGACCGCAAGGCGGAGCGCAGGGCCGAGAAACGGGAGGCCCGCGCCCTGCGCAAGGGGCGTTCGCTGGAGGAGGAGGCAGCGGAGGAGCTCGGCGACGTCGCTTGGCCCGAGGGCGCCGATCTGCGCATCGGCGAGACACTGCTCCAGTGGCACCGGGTCTGGGCGCCCGACGCCGACGCCGGCCGCAGCGACGAGGTGCTCGGCATCGACTTCAACCGGCCGCCGCGGCTGCTGCCACCGGAGCGCGAGAGCTCGTTCGTGCTGCCGGGGGAGCCGGTCAAGCCGCGCCGACAGACGATCCCGTGGCCGATCGTGTTCGCGCCGATGCTGATGGCGGTGCCGATGTGCCTGCTCTTCGGGAGCTGGCGGTTCATGCTGTTCGGCCTGATGTCGCCCGTGCTCGCGCTCTTCAACTTCGTGGCCCAGCGCAAGGGCGCGGCTGTCGAGTACCGCCAGCAGATGATCGAGTTCCGCGAGGACACGATCTCCGTCCGGCGCCGGCTGGCGCGGGCCCAGCGGCTGTTCCGCGAGGACCTCCGCCGCGACCGTCCCGACCCGGCCCGGGTGCTGCTGGACGCGGTCGGCCCCGGGCAGCAGCTCTGGATGCGGCGCCGCGCGGATCCCGACTACCTCGAGCTCCGGCTCGGCGTCGCGGACCGGCCGTCGCCGATCAGGGTCGTCGACCGCTCCCGGAAGGAGTCCGAGGAGCCGCCGGAGCCCGAGACGCTGGGCGACGTGCCCGTCTCGATCTCGATCCGCGACCTCGGCGTGATCGGCATCTGCTGCGACGGCGGCGGCGTCGACGCACTCGCCCGGTGGCTGGTCGGCCAGGCCGCGGTGCTGCACGCGCCCGGCGACCTCGACCTCGTGGTCCTCACCAACGCGGAGCGCGAGCAGCAGTGGGGCTGGACCCGGTGGCTGCCGCACTGCCGGCGCCCCGGCGAGCCGGTCGCCGCCGTCCTGGGCACCGAGCAGCAGTCCGTGTCGCGACGGCTGGCCGAGCTCGGCCAGCTGATCGCCGACCGGTCGCCGGAGGACCGGCGGGTCGGCCTTCCCGGCGACGCAACCCCCCGCCCGGACGTGCTGGTCGTGGTCGACGGCGCCCGGCGACTGCGCGCGCTGCCCGGCCTGGTGACGCTGCTGCGCGAAGGACCGGCCGTCGGCGTGAAGGTGATCTGCCTCGACGAGGACGTGCGGCTGCTCCCGGAGGAGTGCCGCGCCGTGCTCGACGTGCAGGAGGGTCTCGTCGAGCTGCGACGCACCGGGTCCGAGGCGGTCGCCCGGATCCGTCCGGACCTGGTCGAGGCGGCGTGGGCGACCCGCATCGGGAGGGCCCTCGCCCCGGTGCGCGACACCACACCGACGGTCGAGGTGTCCGGGCTGCCGGCCTCGGCGCGGCTGCTGGAGTGCATCGCCCTCGAGCACCCGACGCCGGACGGGGTGGCGCGCCGTTGGGGGCCGGAGGCGCGCACCGACGTCGTCATCGGCGAAGGCTTCGACGGGCCGTTCCGGCTCGACATCCGCAAGGACGGGCCGCACGCTCTCATCGCCGGTACGACGGGCTCCGGAAAGTCCGAGCTCCTCCAGACCATCGTGGCCTCGCTGGCCGTCGCCAACAGTCCGGAGCAGCTGACGTTCGTGCTCGTCGACTACAAGGGCGGGTCGGCGTTCAAGGACTGCGCCCGACTGCCCCACACGGTCGGCATGGTGACCGACCTCGACACGCACCTGGTCAGCCGGGCACTGACCTCGCTCGGCGCCGAGCTCAAGCGCCGCGAGCACCTGCTCGCCGTACCGGGAGCCAAGGACCTCGAGGACTACTGGGCGTTGCAACGGCGCGACCCGGGGCTGCCGCCGATCCCGCGGCTGGCGATCGTGATCGACGAGTTCGCCAGCCTCAAGGCCGAGCTGCCCGACTTCGTGACCGGCCTGGTGACCATCGCCCAGCGCGGCCGGTCGCTGGGCATCCACCTGGTCCTCGCCACCCAGCGGCCGTCGGGCGTGATCTCCAACGACATCCGGGCCAACACCAACCTGCGGATCGCGTTGCGGGTGACCGACGAGTCGGAGTCCAAGGACGTCATCGACGCCGGTGACTCCGCGACCATCCGTCCCGACCAGCCCGGCCGCGGCTACGCCCGGCTCGGCCACTCCTCGCTGCTCCCGTTCCAGGCCGGCCGCGTCGGCGGCGCCCGCCCGGACACCAAGCCGGTCGAGGACGTCGTGCGCGAGCCACCGCTCGTGTGGCCGGTCGGTTGGGACCTGGTCGGCCACCCCGCGCCGGGCCGGCCCAAGGAGGAGGGGAGCCAGACCGACGAGGGCGAGACGGACCTGTCCGTGCTGGTCGAGGCGATCACCGGCGCCGCCGAGCTGCGCGGCGTCGGCCCCCAGCACTCGCCGTGGCTGCCGGAGCTCCCGGCGCCGGTCACCCTGGCCGCGCTGCGCGACCTCGTCGCCGCCAAGCCCGACCCCGATCGGGTCGTCGGGTGGTCGGCGCCGTGGGTGCTGGAGGACCACCCCGCGGACCAGGCACAGCGTCCCCGCGAGTTCACCCTCGGCACCTCCGGGCACCTCTACATCGCCGGCGGAGCCAGGTCCGGGCGGTCGACCGCGCTGCGCACCATCGCCGTCGGCCTAGCCGAGGTCACCCGATCGCGCGACCTGCACCTCTACGGCCTCGACTGCGGCAACGGCGCGCTGCTGCCGCTCACCGCGCTGCCGCAGACCGGTGCCGTCGTGCAGCGCACCGAGGTGGAGCGGGCGAGCCGGCTGCTGGAGCGGCTCGGCGACGAGGTCAAGCGGCGCCAGGACGTGCTCGGAAGGTCGGGATACGCCGACATCGACGAGCAGCGGCGGGCGGTGCCGGCCGACGAGAGGCTGCCGTACGTCGTACTCCTGCTCGACCGGTGGGAGGGCTTCGTCTCCGACCTGAGCGAGGTCGACGTCGGCCGCCTCAACGACCGCATGCTCGGGCTCCTCCGGGAGGGAGCCAGCGTCGGCATCCACGTCGTGGTGGCCGGCGACCGGTCGCTCCTCTCGGGTCGGGTCGCGTCGCTGGTCGAGGACAAGCTGCTGCTGCGGCTGCCCGACCGCAGCGACTACACGAGCGGTGGCCTGAAGGCCAAGGACGTGCCGGACCACCTGTCCGACGGGCGTGGCCTGTGGGCGGAGTCCGGCATCGAGGCGCAGGTCGCCGTCCTGGGCGACGACACCTCCGGCGCCGCGCAGTCCGCGATGGTGCGCGAGCTCGGGGCGACGCTCACCGCCGCCGAACGAGACGAGGGACCGGCACCGGAGGCGCAGCGCCCGTTCCGGCTGGCGGCGCTGCCGAGCGAGATCGACGCGACGTCGGTGCTCGCCTCCCCGCCGCCGCTGCCGAGTGGTCACATCCCGGTCGGCGTCGGCGGCGACCGGCTCGAGCTCGTGAGCGTGGACGCCGCGAACACCCCGATGCTCGTCGTCGGGCCGCCCTCCAGCGGTCGCACCAACGCGCTGCGGTTCATCTGCCGGTGGGCCCGCGCGGACGGACGTCAGGTCCTCGGGTTCACCCCGAGCGTGAACCTGCTCAGCGACGACCTCGGCGACGACGCGCTGGTCGGGATCGAGCACGCCCAGGACGACGTGATCGAGCGGCTGCGCGCCCTGGGACACGGCTCCGTCGTCCTCATCGACGACGGAGAACGACTCAAGGAGGGCCCGCTCGCCCCGGTGATGGGCGCGGTCGTCCGCCAGGCGCGAGACCGCGGGTTCCACGTGGTCCTCGGCGGAGGGGTCAGCGAGCTCAGCGCCGGGTTCTCCGGCTGGGTGGTCGAGGCCCGGTCGGGCCGAAAGGGCCTGCTGCTGTCACCGCAGGAGCCGTTGCAGGGAGACGTCTTCGGGGGCCGGGTCTCCCGCACGTCGCTGGTGCCGCGCGTGCAGCCCGGCAGGGGAGTGGTCTTCCCCGGCACCGGCGACCAGATCGGGGTCCAGGTCCCGCTGGTGGGCTAGGAGTGCGCTGAACAATCCGGCCGCCGCGCAGCAGGGCGGATTGTTCAGCGGGCTCCTAGGGGCGCGGCGCCGCCGGGCGACCGTTGTAGATGTCCGCCAGCGAGGCACACATCAGGACGAGGATGCTCGCGACGACCGCTGCCTTGCCGTCGGAGGTGCTCTCGGCGCCGATGGCCGCCGCGAGGATCGCGACGCCGGCGACCGCCATTGCTCGGACGTGAAGCCACCCGGTGCGGCGAGGGCCCACGTCGACCGCGACCTGGTCCAGCGGATCCGAGTCGACGTCGAACCCGGCTCGGCGCGCTGCGGTCACGAGAAGCGAGATCGTGTCGATGGCCGGCGCTGCCCTGAGCTCGTCCTCGTCCATGCCCGAGCTCCTCCCAGCGCCAGGGGCGATTTGCAGGTACTAACCCGCGCGACCCGTTGCGGTTACGCCTCGCGCCGGTCTCCGGACGCAGACGCGACGGCCCGGCACTCCCCTCGGAGTGCCGGGCCGTGGTGGTGAAGCGCGGCGTCCTGAGCGCGCCGCCGGTCTCACAGCTTGATGGTGAATGCCTGGTCGACCTCGGAGAAGGCCGAGGACGCCTTGCCGAGGTAGGTCACGAACTCGTCGATGACCGCGAACAGGTCACCGGATTCCTTGTTCCAGCGAGCGAAGATCTCCTGGAACGACGAGCCGGACAGACCCTTGAAGGCGCCGGAGTCGTAGAGGCTCTGGATCTGACCAGTGGTCGTCTGAACCGCGTTCTCCAGCTCGTTCTTGAGATCACCGAGGTTCCTGGCCTGGGCCTCGATGGAACCGTGATCGATGGAGATGCTGCCGTCGGGTCCTGCCATGTCGAACTCCTGTGATTGGTGGAAACGCTGACGGCCTCCGGGTTACCCGCGGTGTGACCCCGCAAACATCCGGACGAAGATCGGCCACCCGGACCGCTTATCATTCGGACTGGCCCGGCCCGCGTTCGACTCCCACGCAACTCTCGAGGTTCGTGACGTGTCATTCGGGGTAGGCGGACCCGCAGTCACATGGGGTCCGTGGACGCGGGCCGCTCGGAATCTCGGACCATCTCGGAGGACGTCGTGAGCAACGACATCAGCGGAACCGTCGCCGATCGTCAGCGCAGCCGCGCAGGCAGGCGGGCCGCGGTTCCCAACCCGGCCGGCCAGATCGCACCACCGCGACAGCGTCGCCCGGCACTTGCCGCGCTGGCGCTCCTGCTGATCGTCGGAGGTGCCCTCGTCGCGGGTCTGCTCGCCGTTCGCATGGACAGCCGGGTGCCGGTGCTGGCGGCCAGCCAGCCCATCGAGCCAGGGATGCAGATCACCGAGGAACACCTCCAGGTGGTGCGGGTCGCCAGCGAGGACATCCCCGTGATCCCTGAGGAGTTCACCGACGAGGTGGTCGGCGCCTACGCCACCACCCGCATCGAGCCGGGCACCCTGCTCACCGAGAACAACGTGTCGAGCGAGGACCCGATCCCCGACGGCCGCGCGATCGTGTCCGTCCCGCTCGTCGGCGAGCTGGCGCCGGCCGCGACGGTCCGGTCCGGTGACCTGGTGCAGGTCGTGCGCGCCACCAGTGCCTCCGGTGGCACCGAGAAGGCCGAGGTCCTCGGCACGGCCTACGTCCTGGAGGTCACCGAACCCGAGACCGACGACCTGGGCTCCAGCACGGACCTCCCGACCGCCAGCCTGCTGGTGCTCGACCAGGTGGCGCTCTCGGTGATCGACGCCGCCGGCGCCGGCGAGGCCGGCCTCGCCATCCTCGACTCCGGCCTGGACCCCGACGTCGACCTCGAGGACGGCCAGTGACCGTCTACGCGTTCGCCTCCGCCAAGGGCTCGCCGGGCGTCTCGACCGCGATCGCGGCGATCGCCGCCAGCTGGCCGGCGCCGGTCGTGCTCGCCGACGTCGACCCCGCCGGGGGCGACGTCATGTGGCGCAACCGCGCGGTCGGAGGCGGCCCGCTCGACCCCGACCGGGGGCTGTTGTCGCTCGGTGCGGCAGTACGACGCGGCGCCGCCGAGGCCGACCTGACCGAGCACCTCCAGCACACGGCGATGGGCGTCGACGTCCTCGTCGGACTCGCCTCGCCCGACCAGCTGTCCGGGCTCGGAGCGGCGTGGGGCCAGCTGCCGGCGGTCTTCGCCCAGCACCGGACGGACGTCCTCGTCGACTGCGGCCGGGTCGTCCCGGGCAGCGCCGCGATGCCGGTCTTCACGGGCGCCGACATCGTCGTGCTCGTCACGCGGGCCGACATCGCGGGCACCGCCCACCTCCGCGAGCGACTGCGCTCTCTCGGGTCGACGCTCGGGATCGGCGGTCCGGGAGGCAAGCCGGTCGGCGTGGTCGTCGTGACCGACTACCGCGACACCCGCAGCGCCGCCGACCTCCAGCAGCTGCTCGACCACGAGCGGCTCGGCGTGACCGTCCTCGGCATCGTCGCCGACGATCCGAAGGCGGCGAAGATCCTGGCCGGTCAGCGCATCGGTCAGCTCCGGAAGACGCTGCTCGGCCGGTCGGCGACCCAGCTGGCCCAGCGGCTGTCCGGCGCCCACCGGGCCTCCGACCTCGCGAGCGGGAGGTAGTCCGGCATGGACCAGAAGCTGGTGCGTGAGCTGCGGGAGCAGGTCGCCGACATCGTCTCGCGGCAGCGACGCGAGGACGCCGACAACCACCTCCCGCCGATGTCGGCGGAGGACGAGCGGCAGTTCGCGCGAGCGGTCATCGGCCGGGTCCTCGACCAGTACGCCCGTGAGGAGGTCCGCGCCGGCCGGACGCCACCGACGCCGGACGAGGAGCAGAACCTCGCCGACGGCATCCACGCCGCCCTGTTCGGCGTCGGCCGGCTCCAGCCGCTGCTCGACGACCCCGAGGTCGAGAACATCGACATCAACGGGTGCGACCAGGTGTTCGTCGGCTACGCCGACGGTCGCGAGGAGCGCGCCGAGCCGGTCGCCGAGTCCGACGACGAGCTGATCGAGCTGGTGCAGACGCTCGGCGCCTACTCCGGCCTCACCAGCCGCCCGTTCGACACCGCCAATCCCCAGCTCGACATCCGGTTGCCCGACGGCTCCCGGCTCTCGGCGGTCATGGGCGTGTGTCCCCGGCCGTCGGTGTCGATCCGGCGGGCCCGGCTGTCCCGCGTGTCGCTCGACACCCTCGTCGACTACGGCACCATGTCGCCCGACCTGGCGGCGTTCCTGTCGGCCGCCGTCCGCGCCCGCAAGAACATCATGATCGCGGGGGCGACGAACGCCGGGAAGACGACGTTGCTGCGGGCACTGGCCAACGAGATCGAGCCGGGCGAGCGCCTGATCACGGTCGAGCGGGCGCTCGAGCTGGGGCTCGGGGAGTTCCCGGACCTCCATCCCAACGTGGTGGCCTTCGAGGAGCGGCTCTCCAACGCCGAGGGCGCCGGCGCGATCACCATGGCCGAGCTGGTGCGGCGCTCGCTGCGCATGAACCCGAGCCGGGTGATCGTGGGCGAGGTGCTCGGCGACGAGATCGTGACCATGCTCAACGCGATGAGCCAGGGCAACGACGGCTCGCTGTCGACGATCCACGCGAACTCGTCCGCAGAGGTGTTCAACCGGATCTGCACCTATGCGATCCAGAGCGCGGAGCGGCTCCCGTCCGACGCGACGATGATGCTGATCGGCGGCGCCATCGACTTCGTCATCTTCATCGAGCGGGTCAACGAGTTCGCCGAGGGCGGGACCCTGCGCCGGATGGTGACGTCGGTCCGCGAGGTCAACGGCGTCGACGGCCGGGTGCTCTCCAGCGAGGTCTTCGCTCGCGGTCGCGACGGGTACGCCGTGCCGGCCGCTGCCGTCTCGTGCCTCGACGAGCTGGAGGCGGTCGGCTACCGGGCGGGTGCGGCGGCGACGTGGGTGGAGCGGGCGGGATGACACTGACACCCACCACCCTCCTCATCGTCCTGCTCGGGGCGATGGTCGGCGCGGGGATCGTGCTGCTGGTGCGGTCGTTGGTCGGCTTCCCCGTCGACGATCGCGTCGCGAAGGGCGGGGGCACGCTCGTCGAGCAGATCCAGGCAGCGGGGCGCCGGGTGCCGTTCGCGGTCGGCGCATTCCTTCTGGTCCTGCTGCTCACCCGGTGGCTCGTCGTCGCGATCGCGTGCGCGCTGCTCGTCCTGTTCTGGGACCGGCTGTTCGGCGGCGCTCGCGAGGCGCGGCAGGGCATCGTCCGGCTGGAGGGGCTCGCCGCCTGGACGGAGTCGCTGCGCGACACCGTCGCCGGCGCGGTCGGGCTGGAGCAGGCCATCCCCGCGACGGCGTACGCCGCGTCGCCCGCGATCCGGGCCGACCTGACCGCGATGGCCGATCGGCTCCGCGTCCGGATGCCGTTGCCGGAAGCGCTCAAGCGGTTCGCCGAGGACGTCGACGACGCCGGTGCCGACCTGATCATCGCAGCGCTGATCCTCAACTCGCGGCTGCGCGGCCCCGGCCTGCGCGACGTGCTCACCTCGCTCGCCCGGTCCGCGCGGCTGGAGCTGGAGATGCGGCAGCGGATCTACGCCAGTCGGGCCTCGACCCGGCGGAGCGTGACCATCGTCGTGGGCATCACGGTCGCCGTCGTCGTCGGCCTGGCGGTCTTCAACCGCGACTACGTCGAGCCGTACTCGTCGCCTGCCGGCCAGGTCGTCCTCGTCCTGATCCTCGGTGTCTTCGCGGCGGGGATCCTCTGGCTCCGCGCGCTCGCGAAGGACGATCTGCCCGGACGGTTCCTCCACTTCCGGCGCTCGGAGGCGGTCCGATGAACCTCACGCTCGTGATGCTGGCCGGTGCCGTCGTGGGATCCGGGATCCTGGTGGCCGTCTGGCTGATCGTCCAGCCGACGACGTCCGGTCCGGTCGCACTGGCGCTGCTGGACGCCCGTCTCGCCCGGGGCCGGCGCGAGACCTTCCTGACCGCCGACCGGCGGCACGCGGAGGAGTCCCCGAAGATGCGCCGCGTCGGGGCGCGGATCGCCGAGCTGCTCGAGAGCCAGGGCGTCCGCCTGCCCGCCCGGCTCGATGCCGACCTCGGCATGGTCGGTCAGTCGCGGGAGATGTTCTTCGCCCGCACGGCCGGCGGCGCGCTGCTGGGTGCGGTGCTGCCGAACGCTGTCCTCATCCCCTTCGCCGTCGGAGGTCTCGTCGGGTTCGCGATCCCGCTCTGGGTGATCCTCATCGGCGCGGTGGTCGGAGCGCTGGTGCCCTACCTCGAGCTCTCCCGGCAGGCCCGTGACCGGCGGCGGGCCTTCCGGCACATGGTGAGCGCCTTCCTCGACCTGGTCGCGATGAACCTCGCCGGCGGGCGGGGCGTCCCGGAAGCGCTGCAGGCCGCGTCGTCCATCAGCGACAGCTGGGGCCTGGTCCGCATCCGCGACGCCCTCGAAGCGGCCCGGCTCCAGGGCATCACGCCGTGGGCGGCGCTCGGGCAGCTCGGCGAGGAGGTCGACGTCGACGAGCTCCGCGACCTCTCGGCCGCGCTCGCCCTCGTCGCCGAGGACGGCGCCAAGGTCCGCGAGTCGCTCAGCGCCCGGGCCGCGTCGATGCGGCACCGCGAGCTGGCCGATGCCGAGGCCCGCTCCGAGGAGCGGTCGCAGTCGATGCTGGTCGCTCAGCTCCTCCTCTGCGTCGGCTTCCTCATCTTCCTCATCTACCCCGCTCTCGCCCGGATCCTGGCTTAAGCCCGGATCAACGGGGAAACCTCACCGCCAACGGTCACGAAAGGACATCTCGGAAATGAGTCCCGAAGTTCACTACCTCTGGATCATGGTGCGCGGCCAGATCGCCCGCGCCAGGAACGACGAGCGGGGGGTCTCCGCCGTGGAGTGGGTCCTCATCACGCTGGCGCTGATCGCCATCGCCGCAGCAGTCACCGCGATCATCACCGATCGCATCGAGGGCAGAGCCAAAGACATCAACCTCTGACATGAACCGCTGACATGAACCCACGTCCTCGCCGGCAGCGCCGGGATGACTCGGGCGTCAGCAGCGTGGAGCTGGTGCTCTACATGCCGCTGCTGATGCTCGTCATCCTGATCGCGGTGCAGTTCTCGCTCGTCTGGTTCGGCAACCAGGCGGCGAGCGCGGTCGCGCGCGAGACCGCGCGCACGGCGCGGGTCTATCCGGAGGACAGGGGGCGGGCGTACGCCGAGGGCTACCAGTACGCCGCGAACATCGGCCAAGGTGTGCTCGAAGACCCCAAGATCACGGTGACCCCGATCGGCGACGGCCGGGTCCGGGTGACGGTGACCGGTCACGCACAGGAGATCGTGCCTGGGCTCGCCCCGGAGGTCAGCCAGACGGTGGAGGGCCCTCTCGAGGAATTCCAGGACGACGCGCCATGACCCGACTCCGGCGGTTCGACGAACGCGGCTCGATGGCGGTCGAGCTGGTGATCCTGGCGCCGATCCTCATGATGTTCGTGATGCTGGTCGTCGCCGGGGGCCGGTACGTCAGCGTCGAGGGCGACATCCAGGCCGCAGCGCGCGACGCGGCCCGGGCTGCGTCGCTCGAGGACAGCCGGGGTGAGGCCGAGCAGGCCGCCTGGTCGACGTATCGCGCCTCGTTGGACGGGTCCGACTGCAACTATGCCTTCCTCAGCCCGGACTACGGGCCGGACGGCACGGTGAGCATCCGACTCACCTGCAAGGTGCCGTACGGCGACCTCGGGCTGCTCGGGCTCCCGGGACATGTCGAGATCGATGCCGAGTCCCACGTCCGGCTCGACCCCTATCGGGAGTACGAAGAATGAGACCCGACAGACACCGCGACGAGCGCGGCACGGCGACGGCCTTCGTCGTCGGCATGTCGATCACCCTGGTGGTCGTCGCCGGCCTCGTCGTCGACGGCGGCGGCGCGCTCAACGCGAAGATGACCCTCGCCGACGACGTCGAGGCCGCCGCGGTCGCAGGCGCGCAGGCGACCGACGAGCTCCGGCTCCGCGATGAAGGCGTACTCGTGATCAACCGGGCCGAAGCCCACGAACGCGCCCTCGCACTGCTGGCTGGGCGAGGTTACGAACGCATCGACATCGACGTGACCGACGAGACCGTGACCGTCACCGCCCACGACACGGTCCCCACCGTGATGCTGAACCTGATCAACATCGATGAGTTCGACATCGAAGCCACCGCAGTCGCGGAAGCAGAGGTCCTTCCATGAACGCCACCGACCAGTCCGGCACCGCGCGCCGCGGGCCCGAGCGCTTCGACGCCCCGGCCGGCGCGGCGAGGAAGAAGTCCTCGCCACTGGCCGTCATCGGAGCACTGCTCGCGCTGGCGGTGCTGTTGGTCGGCGTCCCTGTCGGGCTCTGGATGTGGCAGGGCCCGCCGCCCTATCCGACGAGCCTCCCCTCCCGCGACGACCTGACCCAGCCGCTGACGTTCGACGCGCTGATCGTGGTGCTGCTCGTCGTGGTCTGGCTGGCCTGGCTGCAGTTCGCGGCGTGCGTCGTGGTCGAGGCGGTGTCGCTCCTCCGCGGTGGTGGCCTGCCCCGCCCGGTGCCACTGTCGGGTCGGTCGCAGGCGCTGGCGCGGGCCCTGGTCGGCACCGTCCTCGTCGGCGCCTCGCTCATCGGGAGCTCCGGCGCCGCGTCCGCGGAGGACAGTGGTCGGCCCGTCCACCGCGACCCCACCGTCGCAGTACAGCCCGCGCAGAACACGGCGGACCAGCCGGGCCGGCCGATGCAGCAGCCCACACCCGACGACTTCGTGGCGCCCGCGATCTACACCGAGACCAAGCAGGAGCTCTCCGAGGCGGCCGGCCAGGTCCTCGGTCGCAAGGTCGTGACCGTCAAGCCGCCCGAGGGCCGCTACCACCACAACCTGTGGGACATCGCCGAGGAGCACCTCGGCGACGGCCGACGCTGGAAGGAGATCTTCGAGCTCAACAAGGGCCGCCCGCAGCCTGACGGCGGCGAGCTGGTCATCGGCCGGCTGATCCAGCCCGGCTGGGTGCTGGTGCTGCCGGACGACGCGGTCGGTGCGGACCGGGTGCTCAGCCCGCGCGACGACGACAAGGGAGGTCGCCAGGACCGGGCCCCGGTCGTCGACGGCGCGGAGGAGCAGCGCGAGGACGTCGAGACGGTCGAGGCCAGGTACGACGGTCTCGCGGGCGACCTGCTCGGCGGCGGCCTGCTCGCAGCGACCCTGGCCGGCGCGCTCGCCGCCGAGCGTCGGCGCCGACGCGGCGCCGACCCGTCGACGTCCCAGATCGAGGCCGAGGTCGCGATGCTCGTCGGCGCCGACATCGACCGCGCCGAGCGCGTCGACCGCGCCCTCCGCCGCCTGGTCGTCAGCGCCCGGGCCGAGGGCATCCCGTTGCCGCCCGTCTACGCCGTGACGGTCGACGACGACGAGATCGAGCTCCGCATCGCGCCCGCGGCCACCAACCCGCCGGCACCGTGGATCCCGCTCAAGGAAGGCCGGCGCTGGCGGCTCGACCGCGAGGCCGCGGAGGCGGACCAGGGGCCGGTCGGCAGCGCGCCGTACCCCGGCCTGGTGTGCATCGGCCGTGACGACGACGGCGCCGACGTGCTGATCGACCTCGAGGCGGTCGGTGGCCCGGCGTCGGTCAGCGGCTCGGACGCCGTGGCCCGCGAGGTGGTCTCCGCGCTGGCGGTGCAGCTGGTGACCTCCCCGTGGTCCGACGACCAGGTGGTGCACTCCTACGAGCTGTCGCCCGTCCTTTCCGACATCTCCGACACCAGTTTCACGGTGGTCGACGACCTGGCCGCGTTGGTCACCGGATTCGAGGCCGACCGTCCCGACCGCACCAGCCAGGACGTGCTGTCCGGCCGGATGGGTCGTCAGGCCGACCTGACCCCGCAGTACCTCATGCTCGGCGCGGTCCCCGACGACGCGCTGGTCGACCGGCTGCAGCCGATGATCCGCACCGGCGACCGCGGTCTCGGCGTGGTCGCTGTCGGGAAGCTCCCGGGCACTCGCTGGCACCTCACCGTCGACGAGTCGGGCCACCTGGCGCTGCCGCTGCTCGACATCGCCGTGACCGCCGTACGCCTCACCGAGCGCACGGCTGCCCAGCTGGCCGGGCTGTTCGCCGCGGCGCGCGAGCAGCGGGCGCCCGCGACGGCCGGCGTGCTGACCCCGCGGCCTCCGCGTCCGGGTGACGATGCGCACTGGGCATCCGCCGCGGTCCGGATCGGCGTCCTCGGTCCGCTGGAGACCCGGGTGCCCGGCCAGATGGACGAGGTCCGACTCGGGCTCGCGACCGAGGTCGCGACCTTCCTCGCTCTCCAGACCGCGCCGGTCCACCCGAGCGTGCTCGCCGCCTCGGTGTGGCCGCGGGGCGTCACCCCCGAGGTGCGCGACGCGACGATCGAGCGGGTGCGCGACTGGTTGGGTCATGCGACCGACGGCAGCTATCTGCTGCGCGAGAACGACGAGGGCAGGCTGTTCCTCGCCGACGACGTGGCGGTCGACTGGCACGCGTTCTGCACGCTGGTCCAACGGTCGCTCGGGTCCGCGATCAGGACCGAGATGGAGCTGCTCCGCCGCGCGCTGCAGCTGATCCGCGGGCCGTTCCTCGACCGTCGCGAGCTCGGGCGCTACTCCTGGTTGGCCCGCACCCGCCTGGACACCACGATCGCCGACACCGTGGAGGCGGCGGCGCACCGTCTGGTCGAGCTGTCCACCGACGACCCCGACGGCGCGGCCGCGGCGGCTCGTGCCGGGCTGCGGCTGGTGCCGCACTCGCAGCTGCTGTGGCGTGACCTGCTGCGGACGGAGTACGACGGTCCTGGCGGACCCGGTGTCGTGGCGGCGGTCAACGAGATGTGGGTCGTGCTGTCGGACCGCGGTGCCGAGCTGGAGGCCGAGACGGAGGCGCTGGTCGAGGAGCTGGTGCCCGGCTCGCGCCAGCCGGCCGGGTCGCTGGTCGGCTAGCCCTTCAGTTCGGGAGCAGGAGAACGACGGTCTCGGCGACGCAGGCCGGCTTCTCCTGGTCCTCGATCTCGATCGTGTGCTGCACCGTGAGCTGTTTGCCCTTGGGGATGTCGGTGACGCTCGTGATCGTCAGCCGGGCGCGGATGCGGGATCCGACGAGGAGCGGGGCAGGGAAGCGCACCTTGTTGATGCCGTAGTTGAGCTTGGCGCCGGGGGTCGCCAGCTTGAAGACCTGGCTGCCGAGCCACGGGATGAGCGCCAGGGTCATGTAGCCGTGCGCGATGGTGCCGCCGAACGGCCCGTCCTTGGCGCGCTCGACGTCGACGTGGATCCACTGGTGGTCGCCGGTGGCGTCCGCGAACAGGTTGACCCGCCGCTGGTCGATGGTGATCCACTCGCTCGTGCCGAGCTCCTCGCCGGCGGCCGCCTCGAGCTCATCGAACGTTGTGAAGACCCGCATCGGCCGTCTCCTTCATGACTGGTACCTGGCTGGTTTGACCCGGTGGAACAATGCTCGGCATGGAACCTACACGCGTGCCCACCGTTGACGAGCTGAGGTCCGCGCCGAAGGTCCTGCTGCACGACCATCTCGACGGTGGGCTACGGCCGGCGACCATCGTCGAGCTCGCCGCGGAGGCCGGCCACGAGCTGCCGACCACCGACGCCGAGGCGCTCGGCGTCTGGTTCGCGGAGGCCGCCGACTCCGGCTCGCTGGTGCGCTACCTCGAGACGTTCGAGCACACCGTCGGGGTGATGCAGAGCGCGGCGGCGCTCACCCGGGTCGCGCGCGAGTGCGCCGAGGACCTCGCAGCAGACGGGGTCGTCTACGCCGAGATCCGCTACGCCCCCGAGCTCCACGTCCAGCAGGGCTTGACCCTCGACCAGGTGGTCGCCGCCGTCCAGGAGGGGTTCGACCAGGGCGTCGAGGCGAGCGGCGGCCGGATCGTCGTACGTCAGCTGGTGACCGCGATGCGGCAGGCCGCGCCCTCGCTGGAGATCGCCGAACTGGCAATCCGCTACCGCGACCAGGGCGTCGCCGGCTTCGACATCGCCGGTCCCGAGGCCGGCTACCCGCCGACCCGCTTCCTCGACGCCTTCGACTACGTCCGCCAGGAGAACGGCCACGCCACGTGCCACGCCGGCGAGGCGTTCGGGCTGCCGTCGATCTGGGAGGCGGTCCAGTGGTGCGGCGCAGACCGGCTCGGCCACGGCGTCCGGATCATCGACGACATCGCGGTGGCGGAGGACGGCACGGCGAAGCTCGGCCGGCTCGCGTCGTACGTCCGCGACAAGCGGATCCCGCTCGAGATGTGCCCGTCGTCGAACCTGCAGACCGGCGCCGCGACCTCCATCGGCGAGCACCCGATCGGTCTGCTCGCCGACCTCCGGTTCCGGGTGACCGTCAACACCGACAACCGGCTGATGAGCGGCACGTCGATGACCGAGGAGCACCGGCTGCTCTGCGAGGCGTTCGGGTGGGGACTGCCCAAGGTCGAGTGGCTCACCGTCAACGCGATGAAGTCGGCCTTCCTGCCCTACGACGAGCGCTACCGGCTGATCATGGACGTCATCAAGCCCTGGTACGCCGACCACCGCTGACCCTCCGACCCGGCTCATCTGAACGCCGACCCGGCTGATCTGAACGCCGACCCGGCTGATCTGAACGCCGACCCGGCTGATCTGAACGCCGACCCGGCTCATCTGAACGCCGACCCGGCTCATCTGAACGCCGACCCGGCTCGTTCAGACGCGCCGGGTCGGCGGGGGCTACAGGACGAACCAGAGGTGGGACCACCGGCCGGCGCCGACCCGATGCGTCTGCCAGCGCTCGCGCGGCACGGCGACCAGGTCGCCGCGGGCTGGGTCGAAGACGCGGACGGCGGCGCCGTCGTCGGCCGCGGCGATCGCCAGGACGACGTGGCGGGGGAGCCACCGGTTGCCGACGTACACGCCGACAGGGCGGGTGCGGACCTGCTCGACCAGCACGTCGTAGCCCAGGCCCGGGCGCGGCCGCGCGTTCACGGTCGCGATCCGCTCGCCCGTGAGCGCGGTCAGGGCGTTGGCGACCGCCCAGGGCGGGGTGCCGAGCCGTCGCGGCCACGGCACCTGGAACCGTTCGCGGTGGCTGTGCGAGGACGTCAGCCGACGGTGCTCGGACCGGATCGCGGTCCCGGGATCGTCCGGCCGCCAGGACGTCAGGAGGACCCTCGCCGCGACCACGCTGGCGGCGCCGCAGCTGCGCGCATCCGGCTGCTTCAGCGCGGCCGGACGCAGGTCAGCCGGCCAGTCCACGCCGGCTGCCCTGGCTGCTCCGGCCGTTGTGGCGGTGGTCGGCCACGATCTCGTCGTACGCACGGTCGCCGGTCGCCACCCGACAGCCCACGTCGGTCGCGCGCCGTACCACCTCGCGCTGCGCGCGGGCGAGCGCTAGTCCGCGACGCACGAGCACCAACGGCGGCTTGCGGTGCTCGCGCAGGTCGCGCGTCAGCCGGCGCCAGAAGGTGACGGCGCGGTGCTGGGTGATGCAGTACGCCGCCTCGAGCACGCCTGCCTCGCGACAGGCCTGCACCACGTCGGGCGCGAAGATCCCCTCCGCGCAGAAGACCTCCGCCCGGCCGATGTCGAGCCGCTGGGCGCCGGTGCGACGGCTCTCGGAGATCGAGTACTCGGGCACGTCGGTCGCGCCGGTGCGGCACAGCTCGAGCAGCGCGGCGACCGCGTCCTCGCGGTGCCAGGTGCCGGGGTGGTCCCAGTCGACCAGGCCGGCGTTGCTGCCGCTGGTGATGCGCGGCAGGTCGGGCTCGTCGCCGTCGCGGTAGAAGTCGTCGAGCCGCATCGTCGGCCAGCCGAACCGGTGCCGGAGCCGCTCGGCGAGCCGGGACTTCCCGGAGCCGGACGGGCCGGCGAGCACGATCACACGGGCGGGCACCGACCCACCTTAGACGGGTGCCCTCAGCGCTTGATGATCACCCGCATGGGTGCCGACCTCGAGTACTTCATCGCCGCGTTCGCCGGGAAGCGGGCGATCAGCCGGTGCCGACCGGGCTTCATCCGGTGCACCTGCAGCCTGACCCAGCCGTTGTGCAGCCGGGCCGCCCCGACCCGGCGGCCGTGACTGGTGACGATGACCCGACCCCACGCCGGGGCGCCCTCGGCCGTCACCGCGATCACGACCTTCGGCCGGCGCGAGTGCCACAGCTTCTTCGGCAGCCGGGCCCGGGTGTTCGTGTCGAGCCTCGCCACCCGCAGCGGCGCGCTGGTTGCCTGGCCGTCGGCGTAGTCCGCGTGGGTCGCCGTCACCCGGACCGTGATCCGGCGGCCGGCGTCGGCCGGACGCACCCAGTACGTCGGATCGGTCGCGTCGAAGATCGGCCTGCCCATGCGCAGCCACTGGTAGGAGACGGTCTCCGGCTGGGCGGACCAGGTGCCGGGGTCGGCCGTCAGCTGCTGACCGAGCTCCGGCGTGCCGGTGACCTGCGGAGCGGTCTCGTTGGTGAGGGTCGGGTCCGTGCCCGGGTCCGTGCCCGCGTCCGCGCAGTTGGTGAGGAGGTCGTCGTGGACCTGACGGCGCTTCGTCACGTCGAGGGACTGGAACGCGGCGTACTCCAGGAAGCACGCACCCATCCCGACGCCGGCGTCGGCGGCGGCCGCCATCGAACCGCCGTTGAGCGTGAACTGCCACCCGTACGCCGCCGGCGAGGCGTGGAGCCCCGACATGTAGCAGTACCAGCTGGTCGCGGTCGGGCGGGACTGGCCGGGCGTCGGACAGACCGTGTCGTCGGGGCCGAGGCCGTGGTCGTCGAGGACCAACCGGCTGCCGTAGGCGGCGCTCAGCTCGTTGAGCATCGCCCGCTCGTCCTCCCACGACGCCGCGTAGATGCCGTCGTCCGGCCCGCCGGGTCCCTGGACGATGAACTGCCACTTGCTGTGACCGGCGACGGACACCCGGGTGGTCGGGAGCAGGCTCATCATCGCGCTGGTCGAGCGCCGCAGGCAGGTCTCGTGCCCTTGCTTGGTGTACCCCGCGCGCCACAACCGGTCGATGGACGTGTTGTCGGCCCCCAGGATGAAGGGCTCCGAGTACACCGTGGTGCACTCGCTGTTGGTGACCTCGACGACCTGCGGGTCGGACTCGTACCTGGCGGCGACCGCCCGCATCAGCGCGACGTAGTCGTGGTGGAAGGAATCGGTCCAGAAGCGCGGAGCGCAGCCGGTGTTGCCGTTCGGGGAGTTCGGCTCGATCAGCACGCAGCCGCCCGAGTCGTCCTTGACCCACTGCGGGGCGTGGATCCCGGCCATGAACCGCAGGCGGAACTGGACCCCGGGATGGGCCCCCAGGGCCTGGTCGACTGCTGAGAAGTCGTAGACCCCGGGCCGCTTCTCGACGGTGTTCCACGGCAGCTTCATCGAGCCGAAGTCGGCGTACGGGACGGTCGAGAGGGCCTGGGGTTGCGTGACGACCAGGCCCTGCAGCGCCGGCTTGAGCCTGGTGGTGGTCGCCTGAGACGTCCCGTCGCCGTCGTCAGCGCCTGCGGGGGTGCCACTGGTGGCGACGGTCGTCAGGCCGGCCACCAACGCCAGCATCGCGACGATCGACGAGGTGCTTCTGGGTCGAAGCCCCATACCATGACCCCCAGTCTTGGTAACGGGCGACACGCCCGTCACTTTGGTATCAGTTCCGGTACCGTCTCACAATTGACCAAATGTGACAACGGGTACGACTCGAAGTCTTACCGGCGCGCGGGGGTACCTCCACCGCCTAACGGCGGGGATCTCCTAGTCAGAACGGGCGTGCTCAGACGCCGATCGGGTGCCAGACGGTCTTGGTCTCGACGAAGTCGGTCATCGTCGCCAGCGCCGGAGCGTCGGCCCAGGAGGGCTCGGCCGCGGGCGCGCGGCGGACCCGCTTGAGGTTGTCGGCGGCCGCCACCTCGAGCGCCGTCGCCGTCTCCTCGTCACCGGCGATGCCGGTCAGGTCGATCGCGTTCACGTCCATGTGCGCCGCCAGCCAGGGGCCGAGGGTCGCCGCGTCACCCGTCAGCAGGTTGACCACGCCGCCCGGCACGTCGGAGGTCGCGAGCACCTCGGCGAAGGTGACCGCCGGCAGCGGGCGGGAGTACGACGAAACGACGACCGATGTGTTGCCGGTGACGATGACCGGGGCGACCACGCTCACCAGGCCGAGCAGCGACGACGCCTGGGGCGCGAGCACGCCGACGACGCCGGTGGGCTCGGGTGCGGAGTGGTTGAAGAACGGCCCGGCCACGGGGTTGGCGTTGCCGACGACCTGGCCGAGCTTGTCGGCCCATCCGGCGTACCAGACCAGACGGTCGATGGCCTCGTCGACCTGGCGGCCGGCCGCGGCCGCCGCTCGTCCTGAGCCTGTCGAAGGGCCCTCGGACTGCTGGACCGCCTGCACGAACTGCGGCCGGCGGTCCTCCATGACCTCCGCGATCCGGTAGAGGATCTGCGCGCGGTTGTACGCAGTGCGGCCGGCCCAGCCCGGGAACGCCTTGCGGGCGGCGACGACCGCGTCCCGCACGTCCTTGCGTGACGCCTTGGCGGCGTTGGCCACGAACTTCCCCTTGCTGTCCTGCACCTCGTAGGAGTGACCGGACTCCGACCTGGGGAACGCCCCGCCGATGTAGAGCTTGTAGGTCTTGCGGACGTCGATCCGGGCCATCAGATACCTGCCTTCAAGTAGCCCGCGAGGCCCTGGCGGCCGCCCTCGCGGCCGTAGCCCGACTCCTTGTAGCCGCCGAACGGGCTGGCGGGGTCGAACTTGTTGAACGTGTTGGCCCAGACCACGCCCGCGCGGAGCTGGTCGGCCATGTGGAGGATCAAGGAGCCCTTCTCGGTCCACACCCCGGCGGACAGGCCGTACGGCGTGTTGTTGGCCTTCTCCACGGCCTCGGCCGGGGTCCGGAAGGTCAGCACCGACAGCACCGGGCCGAAGATCTCCTCGCGGGCGATCCGGTGGGCCTGGGAGACCCCGGTGAAGACGGTCGGCGGGAACCAGTAGCCCGAGGACGGCAGCTCGCACGGCGGGGACCAGCGCTCGGCGCCCTCGTCCTCGCCGATCTCGGCGAGCGCCCGGATCCGGGCCAGCTGCGCTGCGGAGTTGATGGCGCCGATGTCGGTGTTCTTGTCGAGCGGGTCGCCGACGCGCAGCGTGCTCATCCGGCGCTTGAGCTTGGCCATCGCCTCGTCGGCGATCGACTCCTGCAGCAGCAGCCGCGACCCGGCGCAGCAGACGTGACCCTGGTTGAAGAAGATGCCGCTGACGATGCCTTCGACGGCCTGGTCGATCGGTGCGTCGTCGAACACGATGTTGGCGGCCTTGCCGCCGAGCTCGAGGGTGGCCTTCTTCGGGGTGCCGGCGATCGAGCGGGCGATCGCCTTGCCGACGGCGGTCGAACCCGTGAACGCGACCTTGTCGACGTCGGGGTGGGACACGAGGGTCTGGCCGGTGCCGCCGGCGCCGGTCACGAAGTTGACGACGCCCGGCGGCAGGTCGGCCTGCTGGCAGATCTCGGCGAAGAGGAGCGCGGTCAGCGGCGTCGTCTCGGCGGGCTTGAGCACCACGGTGTTGCCGCAGGCGAGGGCGGGCGCGATCTTCCACGCCAGCATGAGGAGCGGGAAGTTCCAGGGGATCACCTGCGCGGCGACGCCGAGCGGTTGCGGGTTGGACCCGAGGCCGGCGTACTCCAGCTTGTCCGCCCAGCCAGCGTGGTAGAAGAAGTGCGCCGCCATGATCGGTACGTCGACGTCACGGCTCTCCTTGATCGGCTTGCCGTTGTCGATCGACTCGAGCACCGCGAGCTCTCGGCTGCGCTCCTGGATGATCCGCGCGATCCGGTAGAGGTACTTGGCGCGCTCCCTGCCCGGCATCCGCGACCAGCCGCGGAACGCCTTGCGTGCGGCCCGGACCGCCCGGTCGACGTCGGCCTCGTCGGCCTCCGCGATCTCGGCGAGGGTCTCCTCGGTGGCCGGGTTGATCGTCTTGAACGAGGTGCCGTGGCCGTCGACGAACTCGCCGTCGATGAACAGGCCGTAGGACGGCTTGATGTCGACGATCGCCCGCGACTCGGGGGCGGGGGCGTAGTCGAAGATGGGTGCCCCGGTGGTGGTGCCTGATGCCTCGGTGGTTGAGCCTGTCGAAACCATGTCGGTGCCTTCAGTCGAGGGTGAAGTAGTCGGGACCGCTGTAGCGGCCGGTCTGTTGCTTGGTGCGCTGCATCAGCAGCTCGTTGAGCAGGGTGGAGGCGCCGAACCGGAACCAGTCGGGGGTCAGCCAGTCGGGGCCGGCCACCTCGTTGACCATGACGAGGTACTTGATCGCGTCCTTCGACGTGCGGATGCCGCCTGCCGGCTTGACGCCGATCTGGACGCCGGTGGCCTCCCGGAAGTCGCGGACCGCCTCCAGCATCACCAGCGTGACCGGCAGCGTCGCCGCCGGCTGGACCTTGCCGGTGGAGGTCTTGATGAAGTCGCTCCCGGCGAGCATCGCGAGCCACGAGGCGCGGCGCACGTTGTCGTAGGTCTGCAGCTCGCCGGTCTCGAAGATCACCTTGAGGTGGGCGTGGCTGCCGTCGGGGCGCTGGCACGCCTCCTTGACCGCCACGATCTCGTCGAAGACCTGGAGGTAGTGGCCGGCGAGGAACGCGCCGCGGTCGATGACCATGTCGATCTCGTCGGCGCCCGCGGCGACGGCGTCGCGGGTGTCGGCGAGCTTGATCTCCATCGACGCGCGGCCGCTCGGGAACGCGGTGGCGACGGCGGCCACGTTGACCCGGTCGCCGACGATCTCCTTCACGGGACCGACCAGGTCGCCGTAGACGCAGACGGCCGCGACCGACGGGCACGAGGGGTCGGAGGGATCGGGCCGCAGCGCCTTGTTGGCGAGCGCCCGGACCTTGCCCGGGGTGTCCTGCCCCTCGAGGGTGGTGAGGTCGACCATGGTGATCGCCAGGTCGAGGGCCATCGACTTGGCGGTGGTCTTGATCGACCGGGTCCCGAGCCCGGCGGCCCGCGCCTCGGCGCCGACCTGGTCGACGCCGGGCAGGCCGTGCAGGAAGCGGCGCAGCGAGGCCTCGCTGGTCGTGACGTCGGCGTACGCTGCGAGCCCCTGAGGCGACTCCGTGGCGGCGGTGGCTGGCATCACCCCAGCATAGGCTTGGGAGTTGTCAGACGATAACTCTCGAAGGACAAGGAGCGCACGCTCGTGGGCGAGGAGCAGGTCCAGCGGTTCACCGTCCAGAGCACCCGGATCCTCGGCGTCATCGGACTGGTGATCGTCGCCGTCTTCGTCCTCGTCGGCGCGACCGGCATCGACGACAGCTACGAGGCCCCGGCGTACATCGTCTGCGGCATCGTCGCCATGCTGCTGTGGGTCGCCGTGCTCCGTCCTTCGGTGGCGGTCGAGGGCGACCGGCTGGTGCTCCGCAACCCGCTCAACACCGTCCGCATCCCGCTGGCCGCGATCGAGCAACTCGTGATCCGCCAGTGGCTCGTCGTCAGCGTCGGAGGTCGCCGCTACACCAACGCCGGCATCAGCCGCAGCCGGCGGCAGGGCATGCGCGACGACCGGCACACCGGCGACACCGGCGAGGAGCTCGGCGCGCTCTCGTACGGCGGCTTCGCGGAGCGCCGGATCCAGAAGCTGGCCGAGGACGCCCGGGAACGGCTGGGGGTCAAGCCCTACTCCGACGAGCAGGAGGCCCGGGCCGCCGACGTGCAGAGAGACTGGGCGTGGCCGGAGATCGCGGCCCTGTGCCTGCTCGCGGTCGCGCTCGTCGTCACCCTGCTCGTCTGAGGGGCCGGCAGCGCTAGATCCCGGCTGTCGCGGCGAAGTCGGTCTTCATCGCGGCCAGCGTCTCCGCGGCGGCGGCCCTGGCCGCGTCGACGTCGCCGTCGGTCACCGGTACGACGACCTCCAGGTAGCACTTGAGCTTCGGCTCGGTGCCGCTCGGCCGCACGATCACGCGTGCGCCGTCGGCGAGGCGGTAGCGCAGCCCGTCGGTCGGGGGCAGCGCAGCGGAGCCGACGCTCAGGTCCTCGGCCTCCAGGACCGCGAGCCCGCCGAGCGCGGTCGGTGGCGCATCCCGCAGCCGGGCCATCGCGGCGGTGATCTCGCCGAGGTCGCTCACCCGCACGGAGACCTGGTCGGTCGCGTGGAGGCCGTGCTCGACCGCGATGTCGTCGAGCAGGTCCGGCAGCCCGCGGCCGGCGGCCTTCGCCTCGGCGGCGACCTCGCAGAGCAGGAGCAGCGCGGAGACGCCGTCCTTGTCGGCCACGTGCTCGGGGTCGACGCAGTAGCCGAGCGCCTCCTCGTAGCCGAACGCGAGGTTCGGGAGGCGGCCGATCCACTTGAACCCGGTGAGGGTCTCGACGTACTCCTGGCCGGCGGCGGCTGCCAGCTTGCCGAGCAGCGAGGACGACACGATCGAGGTCGCGTAGGTGCCGCGCTTGCCGCGCTGCAGCAGGTGGGACGCCAGCAGGGCGCCGACCTCGTCGCCGCGCAGCATCCGCCAGCCGTCGGGGCCGGGGACCGCGGCCGCGCACCGGTCGGCGTCGGGGTCGTTGGCCACGACGATGTCGGCATCCGATCGCTCCGCGAGCGCGATGGCCAGGTCCATCGCCCCGGGCTCCTCCGGGTTGGGGAAGGCGACGGTCGGGAAGTCCGCGTCGGGCTGCTCCTGCGCCTCCACCACCTGTGGCGAGGAGAAGCCGGCCGTCTCGAGCACCTGCACGACCGAGGTGCCGCCCACCCCGTGCAACGGGGTGTAGACGACCTCGAGGTCGCGGGGACCGTCGGCGGCGAGGCCGGCGACCGTGTCGAGGTAGGAGTCGATGATGTCCTCGCCCAGCACCCGGCCACCGGTCTCGCCGATCGGCACCAGCGGCACCGAGGCCAGAGCGCCGACCGCCGCGATCCGGGCCGCGATCTCGGCGTCGGCCGGCGGCACGATCTGGCTGCCGTCGCCGAGGTAGACCTTGTAGCCGTTGTCCTGCGGCGGGTTGTGGCTCGCGGTGACCATCACGCCCGCGACGGCGCCGAGCTCGCGGATCGCGAAGGCGAGCAGCGGCGTGGGCAGCGGGCGGGGGAGCAGCAGCGGGGTCAGCCCGGCACCGCTCATCACCTCGCCGGTGTCCCGGGCAAACACGTCCGACTTGTGCCGGGCGTCGTACCCGATCACCACGGTGCTGCCTGCGGCCGCACCCTGCTCGCGGAGGTACGACGCGAGCCCGGCCGCGGCCCGCATCACCACCACCCGGTTCATCCGGTTCGGGCCGGCGCCGAGCGCACCGCGCAGCCCCGCGGTGCCGAACTCGAGAGTGCCGCGGAACCGGTCGGCGAGGTCGGCGACGGCGGCCGCCGGCGCGCCGTCCTCGACCTGCGCGACGAGCTCAGCCAGGTGCGCCCGGGTCTGCTCGTCGGGGTCCTCCGCGAGCCAGGCGCGGGCGCGGGTGACGAGGACGTCGACGTCGGGCGTGGTCATGGCGGCACGGTAGCGCCACCGTGGCGCGGTCGCGGTCCCGGCAGCGGACCGGGTTCCCCGGGTGCCGTCGCACCTGCCCGGTTCCGTCGAATGCGGGCGGCATCCGGCTCGAGAACGTACATTATCGGATGTGACAATGCGCAGGGAGCGACGAGGTGGGGTGCTGGCGAAGCTCCTCTGCTGGGCGCCGGTGACCGCCGTGGTCGTCGCCCTGTTCGCGATGCCGTCGAGCACCGGCGCGGCCCGGCTCGGCTCCCTGACCGTCACCCCTGGCGGCAACACGTACGGCGGGCAGTCGGTCCGGTTCCACGGCGACATGGGCAACGGGGAGCAGCGGATCTTCCTCCAGCGGCGGGGTTGCCCGACGTGCATCTGGTCCGAGGTCGTCGACCCGAGGGACGGGAGGCCGTTCAGCATCCTGACGCAGGCGAACGGCGAGTTCGACTTCATGTTCCCTGCCCCTGCGATGAACGCCGTCTACGTCCGCCTGCACAGCCGACAGGCGGACACGGACGCTCACCAGTTCAAGACCGTCCACCAGGACGCCGACGTCTTCCTCGACGAGCTGGCTCCGGCCGACGTGCCGCTGCCGCGCGGGTTCGCCGTCGTGGGCGAGGCCTACGACCTCAGGATCGACACCGTCCGCGTCCCCAGCGGACCGAAGCGGCCGGCACTGGCCGGGCGCCGGGTCGAGCTCCAGCAGCGCGACGAGAGCACGCACGAGTGGACGTTCGTCGCCCAGGGGCAGCTCGGCCCGGAAGGGCTGGCCGCGTTCTCGAACCGGTCGCCCGTCCTGGACGACAGCGGCGTCTACCGGACGGTGCTGGGCGACTGGACGCAGGGCGGCGACGACATCGGCTGGTTCCCGTCGCTGCCGTTCCACGTCGAGGTCGTCCGCCGGCCGGACCCGGTGACGGGCCTGGTGGCTACTGACGTCACGACGTCCTCGATCCGGTTGAGCTGGAACCTCCCGGCCGACCCCGAGCGCCGCCGGATCGTCATCGCGCGCACGAGCTTCGGCGACCCGAACGCCTCGAACCCGTCGCACGTCATCGCGACCATCGACGGCGAGGCGAAGACCTATCTCGACGACCACCAGATCAACCCGAGCGCCAGCTACAACTACGCGGTCTACACCAGGAGCGCGGACGGGGTGTACACCCGGCTCTCGACCGACGAGTCGGTCAGGACCCCGGACCCGAAGCGAGGTGAGCAGTGATGAGCAGGACCGGATTCACGCTCCGCCTCGCCACGCTCGCGACCGCGCTCGTGGTCGGTCCGGCCACCCTCGCGCCGGGCACGGCCGAGGCCCCGTTGACCTCTGCCCGGGCGGGCGACGGACCCTCCGCCGCGCAGCGGTACGGGTGGCGCACGATGCAGTGGGACTTCGCCTGGGAGTTCGGGGAGTCCCTCTCCGACGGACCCTACCGGGGCGCGAACATCCGCGGCGGCCGGTGGATCGACCAGTCGACCGGCACCGGCCGGGCGGTCAAGTACGGCGGCGGGATCGAGTTCCACAGCGGCGAGGTGATCCGCAACACCGTGACCCCGGACTTCGGCACCACGACCCTGACACTCGAGGGCAAGCCGGCCCGGCTCGGCCGCTGGGAGCTCCGGGAGCGGGTCCGGATGTACAACCAGCCGCAGTTCGGGGACGCACCCGGCGGCAGTCCTTACGCCTTCGTCCTCGAGCTGATCCCCGCCGACCCCGCCGCGTACGACTGCGGTCGCCACAACATCACCATCGCCCGCGCCCCGGTCGGGGGCACCAGCGTCCAGATCGGCGCCAATGCCGGCACCACGCGGTGGAGCAAGACCCTCACCGGCTACCGCCGCGGAGCGACCGAGGGCCGGCTCTACGCCGTGCAGGTCACCGGGCGCAAGATCAGCTGGTTCATCAACGGCAGGGTGGTGGCGTCGCTCGGCGCGGCAGCCGCGATCCCGAAGATCCCGATGACCGTCCGGATGCGCATGGTCGGGGCGGGCGCCAAGGAGATGAGGAAGTCGTGCGTGCTCGTCGACTGGCTCCGCAACTACGACCTCGCCAAGGGTGTCCGCCACCCGCGGGCACCCGGCCTGAACAAGGGCAGCTTCGGCGGCGACTGCTGAGGCGCGCCCGGCATGATGGGCGCGTGCAGGCGTCGTACTCCTTCAGCGCGTCGTGGGTGACCGCGGCCCAGGTCCCCGACGTCGCCGAGACGGTGCTCGACCTCGAGCACTACCCGGAGTGGTGGCCGCAGGTGCGGGCGGTCGCGAAGCTCGGCCCGGACACCGCGCGGGTGCTGGTCCGGTCGGCGCTGCCCTACACCCTCGACCTGGTCCTGGACGCGGTCTCCCGGGAGGCGCCGGTGCTCGAGGTCGCCGTCAGCGGCGACCTCGCCGGGTGGGTGCGCTGGACACTGGTCCCGACCGGCGGCGGCACCCGGACCGACTTCACCCAGGAGGTCTCGGTGACCGGCGCGCTCGCGGCAGCGTCGTACGTCGCCCGCCCGCTGCTGCGCTGGAACCACCACCGGATGATGCGCGGCTGCGAGGACGGCCTGCGCCGCCGGCTCGCGCGGCAGGATGCGTGACCGCCGACTCGTTGCAGTGTGGCAGCGACTTCCGGGCACCCGTCGGAGCGGCTGGGCGCCTCGGCTAGTTTTCGGCGCGTGAGTGGGACCAGGGGAGCGTTCGTCGCCGTGCTGCTGGCGACCGTGGCGGTGCTGACGAGCGCGCCCGCCGTCGTCCGCGATCCGAGCTCGTCGGCCCCGACCGAGATGAACCGCGCGGGTCGCCCCAACGTCGTGGTGATCCTCACCGACGACATGCGGGCCGACGAGCTGCGCTTCCTCCCCAAGACGCGGCGGCTGCTGGTCAACCAGGGTGTCCGGTTCAGCAACGCGATCTCGCCGCACCCGATGTGCTGCCCGGCGCGGGCGGAGCTGGTCACCGGGCAGTACGGGCAGAACAACGGCGTCCGGCACAACACCGGCCGCTGGGGAGGAGCAAAGCGACTGCGCAACCCCGACAACAACATCGGCAGGTGGCTCCAGGCGGCGGGCTACCGGACGTCGTACCACGGCAAGTTCCTCAACGGCTACGAGCGACTGCGCCCGCGGCAGAAGCCGGCCGGCTGGACGCTCTGGGACGCCCAGATGGGCGGGATCTACTCCTACCGGTGGGGCCGTTTCTTCAACGGCGACCGGGTCCGCAACGAGTACGTCACGGACACCATGACCGAGCGGACGGACGACGCCTTCCGCATGTTCGCCGTCGGCCGCGCACCGTTCTTCACCGTGATCAACCACGTGGCGCCGCACGTGGCCCTCACCCGGCCGTACCTGCCGCGGTGGCAGCGCAAGTACGACGACGCGTACCGCGGGGTGAGACCGACCTCCTTCGGCGCTCCTTCCTTCAACGAGCAGCGGATCGGCGACCTGCCGCGCGGACTGCGGATGCCGAAGGTCAGCCGGGCCCGGGTCGCGGCCCTCTTCCACGCGCGGGTGCGGTCGCTGCGGTCGGTGGACGACGCGGTCGCGGCGACCGTGGCCAGGCTGGACCGCCTCGGCGAACTCGCCAACACCTACATCGTCTTCACGTCCGACAACGGCTACGCGCTCGGCGAGCACCGGCTCTCCTCCAAGAACTTCCTCTTCGACGAGGTCCTCGACGTCCCGCTGGTGGTCCGGGGCCCGGGCTTCGCTCCTGGCACCGTCGACCAGACCCCGGTCAGCCTGGTCGACCTGGTCGCGTCGATCGTCGACTGGGCCGGCGCGACGCCGGGACGCCGGCTCGACGGCGTCAGCATCGACCGGCTCCGCGACGACGACCGTCGACCGGCGCGCGACACGATCCTGGTGCAGACCGGCGACCGGCGCCCCGACGACACCCCGGGCTGGGACTACCGAGGGGTCACGACCACCCGCTACCTGTTCGGCCACCGGGCCGGCAAGCCCGGCACCGGCATCCTCTTCGACCGCCGGCGCGACCCGTACGCCCTGCACAACCGCTTCTGGGACCGCGACTACCGCGCGATCCGGCGGGCGCTGACCCACCGCACCAGGGTGCTGTCGCGTTGTGCCGGCAGCGGTTGCAACCGCGTGTTCGGCCGGCTGCCCCAACCGCGCTGAACGCCGAGCCGGCTCTTGGTCACAAGAGCCGGCTCGGCGTTCGACAGGGCGGTTCAGCTGGCGCGGTTCATCGCCCGCACACCGACCCACAGCCCGAGGACTCCGACGACCATCGAGCCGACGACGCCTGAGGCGATCGTGTCCATCGGGTAGTCGCCGGCGAAGAGCGCCCGCTCGGCGTCGACGATGTAGCGCAGCGGGTTGAGATCGGCGGCGGTCTGCAGCCAGCCCGGCGCGCCGTCCAGGGGGAGCAGGACGCCGGCGAGCAGGAGCAGCGGGAAGATCGCCGTCTGCTGCACGGTCCAGAACACCCACGCCTGGTCCTTGGCCGCCACCGCGAGGGCGAGGCTGAGCGCGCCGAGGCCCACGCTGAACGGGACCAGCACCAGGATGCCGCTGACGATCCCGATGACGTGCACGTCGAAGGCGAACGGCGCCACCGCGACCACGATCACCAGGGTCTGCAGGACGAGCGGCACCATCTCCCGCAGCGACTTTCCGATCATCAGCGCCGAGCGTCGTGCCGGCGACACGAGCAGGCGCTCGAACGATCCGCTCACGATCTCCTCGCTGAGGTTGGCGCCGGTGAACGACGCGCTCATCAGCGCCGTCATCGACACGATCCCCGGCACGAACCACTGCAGTGCCGAGCCGGTCGGGGTCTCCGGGAGCAGTGGCGCGAACAGGGCGAGGAACACGAGCGGCTGGACCATCGCGAACAGGACCGAGGCCGGGTTGCGGAGCACCGGCATCAGCTCGCGGACGAACACGTTGCGGATGTCGGCCAGGATCCCGACGGGCGCGGACGCGACGGCGGTACGGCGGACGACGGCCGTCGAAACCGGCTCGCGGACCTGGGTGATCTCGATGGTCATGCTGCTTCTCCTTCGTGCTCGCCGGCGGCGTCGACGGCGTCGCTGGTGTCGGTGGTGTCGTCGGACTCACGCAGGCTGCGACCGGTGAGGTTGAGGAAGACGTCGTCGAGCGTCGGTCCGACGACCTCCATCCGGGTGACGGGGGTCCCCGCGGCCGCGAGGTCGGCGACCAGGCCGGGAGCCGCGTCCCTTCCGAACGGCGCGCGGACGCTGACGTTGCTGCCGTCGACCGTGACGTGCGCGCCGGGGATCCGGTCGGCGCCAGCGGCGCCGGCCATGGCGTCGCCGGCGGAGCCGAAGTCCAGGGACACCAGGTCCCCGAGCGCGGACTTCAGCGCTGCGGCGGTGTCGTCCGCGATCACCCGTCCGTGGTCGATGACGATCACGCGACCGGCGAGCGCGTCGGCCTCCTCGAGGTAGTGGGTGGTGAGCACGATCGTGGTGCCGAGCTCGGCGTTGAGCCGCCGTACCTGCTCTTGCAGGTTCACCCGGTTCTGGGGGTCGAGCCCGGTCGACGGCTCGTCGAGGAAGAGGATCGCCGGCTCCTGGACCAGGCCGATGGCCACGTCGAGCCGGCGACGCTGGCCGCCCGACAGCTGCGAGACCGGCCGGTCGGCGTGCTCGGTGAGGTCGAACGCCTCGAGCAGCTCCTCGCTCCGGGCCCGCGCGTCGCCGCGGGACAGGCCGTGGGCGCGGGCCTGGCTGATGAGCTCGTCGCGCCCGCGGTACTGGTGGCCGGCGGCGTTGCCCTGACCGACGTACCCGATCGAGCGCCGGACCGCGGCCCGGTCGCGGATGACGTCGAAGCCGGCGACCTCCGCCGTCCCCGCCGTCGGAGCGATCAGCGTGGTCAGCATCCGGAGCGTCGTCGACTTGCCGGCGCCGTTCGGACCGAGGAAAGCGACCAGCTCGCCGGGCGCGATCTCCAGGTCGAGCCCGCGGACGGCCTCGATCGTCTGCTTGTTGCGCGTGTAGTGGCGGGTGAGCCCGACGGTGCGGATCACCGGCCCCCTGGTGTGCATCTCGTTGTGGTGGGTCATGACCACTACGCTAGGAATCAATGCGGTCAGTTATTGACCGCAATCAGATTCAAGGTGGAAAACATGAGCACGAGTGCCCGCATGCTGCGGCTGTTGTCCCTGTTGCAGACCCACCGGTTCTGGTCCGGAGGAGAGCTGTCCGACCGACTCGAGGTGAGCCCCCGCACGCTGCGGCGCGACGTCGACCGGCTCCGCGACCTCGGGTACGACGTCGAGGCGGTCCGCGGGGTCGCCGGCGGCTACCAGCTGCGGGCCGGGTCGAACCTCCCACCGCTGCTCCTCGAGGACGACGAGGCCGTGGCGATCGCCGTCGGCCTGCGGTCCACGGCCGGCGGTCACGTCGGCGGGATCGAGGAGACGTCGGTCCAGGCGCTGACCAAGGTGATCGCGCTGATGCCCCCGCGGCTGCGTCGCCGGATGGACGCGCTCAAGACGCAGACGGACGGTACGCCGTGGTCGGGCGGACCGGTCCTCGATGCCGGCGTCCTGACCACCTTCGCCCAGGCGTGCCGCGACGACGAGGCGGTGACCTTCGACTACACGGCCGCCGACGGCACCGCGACCGGCCGGCGGGTGGAGCCGCACCGGCTGGTCAACCTCGGCCGCCGGTGGTACCTCGTCGCCTACGACCGCGACCGGCAGGACTGGCGGTCGTTCCGGATCGACCGGGTCGACGGCGCGCCGATGCTGACCGGGCAGCGGTTCCGGCCACGGGCACTACCGGGCGGCGACGCCGTCGGGTTCGTCCGCGACGGGCTGCGGTCGCAACCGCAGCGACACCAGGTGCGGGTCCGGCTGGCCGCTTCCGCCGACGAGGTCGAGGCGCTGATGGGCCGCTGGGGCTCGGTCGAGCCGATCTCCGACACCGAGTGCCGGATGCTGCTCAACACCGACACCCTCGACTGGCCGGTGATGATCCTCGCCAACCTCGACTGCCCGTTCACCGTCGAGGGGCCCGCGGAGCTGGCGGACCTCCTCGAGCGGGTCGGCCGGCGGTTCGTCTCCGCCGGCGCCTGAGGTCAGATCCGCGGCACGACCCGGGTGAGCAGCTCGCCCATCCGGGTGGCGGCCGCGCGCCCGGCCTCGAGCACCTCGGCGTGGTCGAGCGGCTCGCCGCTCATCCCGGCGGCGAGGTTGGTCACCAGGCTGATGCCGAGGACCTCCATCCCCGCCTCCCGGGCCGCGATCGCCTCGAGGGTGGTGCTCATGCCGGCCAGGTGGCCGCCGATCGCGCGCACCATCCCGATCTCGGCCGGGGTCTCGTAGTGCGGCCCGGGGAACTGCACGTAGACACCCTCGTCGAGCGAGGGCTCGATCTCCTGGCAGATCTCCCGCAGCCGCGCCGAGTAGAGGTCGGTGAGGTCGACGAAGGTCGCGCCCACGATGGGCGACTGGCCGGTCAGGTTGATGTGGTCGCTGATCAGCACCGGCGTGCCGGGCGTCCAGTGCTCCTTGAGCCCGCCGCACCCGTTGGTCAGCACGATCGCGCGACACCCGGCCGCGGCCGCCGTACGCACGCCGTGGACGACCGGGCCGACACCGCGACCCTCGTAGTAGTGCGTCCGGCTCAGGAAGACCAGCAGCCGGCGGTCGCCGTCCTCGCTCGGCAGGGTGACCGAGCGGATCTTCCCGGAGTGGCCCGCGACGGCGGCCTTGGCGAACCCGGGCACCTCGGTCGCGTCGATCTCGGCGGTGGTCTCGCCGAGCATCTCGGCGGCCGGGAGCCACCCGGAGCCGAGCACCAGCGCGATGTCGTGCCGGGCGACGCCGGTGAGGTCGGCGATGCGGGCGGCGGCCTGCTGGGCGAGGTCGTACGGCGAGGGCTCGTCGGTCACGAGGAGGAGGTTAACTGCTCACCACTGACTGGCGAGCGCCTCCCTGACGTAGCCGTGTCGCACCCGCTGCGGGTGGTTGCCGACCGCGCGGAACGCGAGCTCCTCGCCGGTGTTCGTGTCGAGCACCGCGACCGAGTCGCTCTCGCTCAACGAGATCCAGCAGGTGTCGCCGAGACCCTCCGTCGTCCAGTAGGGCTTGCCGTAGTCGTGGCCGGTGGTCGCCTCGTCGTAGTAGGTCGCCTTGCCGGTGCCCACGTCGACGAGCGCGGCGTAGTCGTCCATCGTGCCGGCCACGCACAGCTTGGTGCCCTGGCGGTTGATCGAGAGGCCGTGGTGGGCGGAGTCGTTGACGTAGAGGTCGCGCGGCATGGTCGGGACCCGGTTCTGGAGGTTGACGATGCCGAGCACCCGGCCGGTGGTCGGCTCCGGCAGGCCCTGGAGCGTGTAGTCCGTCGTGCCGTTGAGGTCGGGCGCCTGGGTGTCGAACTTGACGTAGCCGTGGAAGAAGGAGACCTGGAAGTAGACGTAGCGGGATCCGGGCGCGATCGCCATCGGCCGGACGGCGCTGCTCATGTGCGGGAAGCCGGCTTCCTCGAGCTCGTGGCCGATCTCCCAGCGCTTGAGGATCTTGAAGTTGCGGCTGCGCACGATCTGGAACCACCGGTCGCCCTTGACCGGGTCCGTCAGCGGGTCGAAGAGGTCGTCGAGCGCTTCGGTGCCGTCGCCGGGCGTGTAGACCCGGCCGATCGAGGCGTGGAAGATCCGGCCGCCGCTCTTGGTGTAGTTGCTCTCGTGCGGGGTCTCGCCGGACGGGAAGGTGCGGAGCCGGTCGCCCATCTCGGCCTCGGTGCCGTCGGCCAGCGGCTGGTCGACCATGGCGTACTCGATGACCTGGCGCGACGTGGAGTCCGACACCAGGAGCCGCAGGCCGTCGGGGGAGAGGCCCATGTGGTCGGTGCGGAAGCCGTCCATCTGCTGCTCACGCACGATCGGGTCGGGGAGGCCGAGGGTCGCGCGCCGGATGTCGATCCAGACCACATCGGCGAAGCTCGGACGCGACACGGCCAGGTAGCGACCGTCGGGGGTCGTGAACATGTCGTCGACGTACTGGTCGTGGCCCTCGCCCGGGCCGACCCGGATCGCGAGGAAGAGCGCCAGCTTGACCGGGTTGGTGAAGATCGCGTTCAGCTCCTGGCTCTTGTCCGGGATCAGGTTGACGCCGCGCTTGAGCACCTTGAACGAGTGCGCGTCGACGATGCTCGCGGTGCCGTCCCAGTTGTTGCCGACCCACATCACGTCCCGCAGGCCCGCGGGTGCGGCCGCGCGGAAGCCCGGCGCGGGAGCGAGGTCGGCAGGAGTGGAGGCGCTGGCGGTGGTGGGCTCCGCCGGGGCGCTGGGGGTCGGTACGACGAACGCTGCGAGTGCTGCGGCACCGCAGGAGGCCGTGACGAGCAGGCGGGTCAGTGAGGGCACGCCCTGCTCAACGACCCCGGGGCGGGACGGGTTACAGGCCCGTCGAGCGGCAGGGGCGGCGCCGGAGCGCGGCGACGTAGTCGTCGGGTGCGTCGGCGGCCTCGGCGGCGTCGGCCAGCACGCCGAGGTACGACGCCGAGGGCAGCCCGCCCTCGTAGGCGTCGAGCACGTAGGTCCACGCGACGACCGAGCCGGTCAGGGTCGCGACCCGGACCTTCGTCTTGCGGTAGAGACCGGAGTCAGCCGACTCCCACTGGTCCAGCAGCGGCTCGTCCTGCGGGCTCAGGTCGTACAGAGCGACGAAGACCTGCTCCAGCGGATCCTGGACGATGGTCGCGAGCGAGCCGTCCCACCCGTGCTCCTCACCGCCGAAGGTCAGCCGCCACCCGGTGAGCCAGCCCGTCGTCTGGAGCGGGGAGTGGGGACACCGCTCGCCCATCCGGGCAGGGTCCAGGTTGGTCCCGTAGGCGGCGTACGACGTCACGCGCACAGGCTAGAGGACCTGCACGGCGCGTCGTACGCCGCCGCGGTGGCGTCAGTAGCTGACGAGGAGATCGTTGTTCGGCGTGGCGACCGAGCACAGGATCAGCACGCAGGTCCGGTCGGTCCCGCTGATCTTGTCCTTGGTGGTGCGGGCGAGGACTGCCGCCGAGACCTCGCTCGGCGAGGCGCCCGGGTGGGTGGTGAGGTACTGCGCAGCCACGCCGGCCACGTGCGGTGCGGCCATCGACGTCCCGCTGATCGTCTGCGACCCGTTGGCGAGCCACGCCGACGTGATGTCGACGCCGGGCGCGAACAGGTCCACGCAGCTGCCCCTGTTGGAGAACGACGCGCGGGCGTCGTTGCGGTCGCTGGCGGCGACCGTGAGCGCCTGCGCGGTGCGCGCCGGTGACTTGCGGCAGGCGTCGGTGTTCTCGTTGCCCGCGGCGACGGCCATGGTCACGCCGTCGGCGATGACGCGGCGGACCGCGTCGTCCAGCGCCAGCGAGGCGGCGCCGCCCAGGCTCATGTTCGCCACGGCAGGAACGCCTGCCTGGTGGTGGGCGACGACCCAGTCGAGCCCGGCGATCACGCCGGCGGTGCTGCCGGAGCCGTCGCAGCCCAGGACGCGCACCGCGATCAGCCGCGCGCTCTTGGCCACCCCGTAGGCCGACCCGCCGACGGTGCCGGCCACGTGCGTGCCGTGTCCGTTGCAGTCGGTCGCGTTCGCGTCGCCGTCGACAGTGTCGGTGCCGTGGGACGCCCGCCCCCCGAAGTCCGGGTGGGTGGTCAGGATCCCGGTGTCCACCACGTAGGCGTTCACGCCGCTGCCGGTCGGCCCGTAGGTGTAGGAGTTGTTGAGCGGCAGGTCGCGCTGGTCGATCCGGTCGATGCCCCAGCTCGGCGTCGGCGTCTGGGTGTCGCTGGCACGGACACCGCGATCGATCTCGATCCTCCGCACGCGGGCGTCGCCGCGCAGGACGGAGAGGAGGGCTTCGGGGACGGACGCCGCGAAGCCGTTGATGGCGTGGCGGTAGATGTGGCTGACCTCGCCGCTGCTGCCGAGGAGAGCCCGCGACGCCGATCCAGGATCGGCGGAGGGGGCGAGCGTGACGATCACGTTGACCGCCGGGCCGGCGGTCGCCGGCGGAGCGGGAGCCGCGACCAGGCCGGTCGCCACGAGCGCGCAGGTGAGAAGAAGGGCACGGATGATGGACACGAGAGGGAGCTCCTTCGAGACGTGCCGGCGGCCACGAGATACCGCCGACTCTGCGGGCACTCTCGCGCACGGCCGCGGTGAGCACAAGCGCTGGCGCGGCCATTACGCTGGCGCCTGTGACCTCCCACTTCGATGTCCTCGTTCTCGGCGCCGGCCCCGGTGGCTACGTCGCCGCCATCCGCGCCGCCCAGCTCGGCAAGTCCGTCGCCGTGGTGGAGGAGAAGTACTGGGGTGGTGTCTGTCTCAACGTCGGGTGCATCCCGTCGAAGGCGCTGCTGAGGAACGCCGAGCTCGCGCACATCATCACGCAGGAGAAGGACACCTTCGGGATCTCCGGTGACGCGACCATGGACTTCGGCGTGACCCACGCCCGCAGCCGCAAGGTGGCCGACGCGAGCGCCAAGGGCGTCCACTACCTGATGAAGAAGAACAAGATCACCGAGATCGACGGCTGGGGCACGCTCACCGGCCCGAAGGCCATCGACGTCGAGAAGGACGGCCAGACGACGTCGTACGAGTTCGACAACCTGATCATCGCCACCGGCGCCGGCGTACGGCTGGTCCCCGGCGTGGAGCTCAGCGACAACGTGGTCACCTACGAGGAGCAGATCCTCACCGACCAGCTGCCCGGGTCGATCGTCATCGGCGGCTCCGGCGCCATCGGCGTCGAGTTCGCCTACGTGCTGAAGAACTTCGGCGTCGACGTCACCATCGTCGAGTACCTCGACCGGATGGTGCCCACCGAGGACGCGGACGTCTCCAAGGAGCTGGCCCGTCAGTACAAGAAGCTCGGCGTCAAGGTGCTGACCTCGACCGCCGTCAAGAAGGTCGAGGACACCGGGTCGGGCGTCAAGGTCACCGTCGCTCCGGCCGACGGCGGCGAGGAGAACGTCCTCGAGGCCGACAAGTTCCTCGCGGCGTTCGGCTTCGCGCCGCGGGTCGAGGGCTTCGGCCGGGAGGCCGCCGGCGTCGAGCTCACCGACCGCGGCGCGATCGCCGTGGACGAGCGCGGCCGCACCAACGTCGACGGCGTCTACGCGATCGGCGACTGCACCGGGAAGCTGATGCTGGCGCACACCGCCGAGGCGATGGGCGTGGTCGCGGCCGAGACGATCGCGGACGCGGAGACCATGGAGATCAACTTCGACATGATCCCGCGCGCGACCTTCTGCCAGCCGCAGATCGCGTCGTTCGGCTACTCCGAGGCGCAGGCCAAGGAGATGGGCTACGACGTGAAGACGTCGTCCTTCCCGTTCTCCGCGAACGGCAAGGCCCGCGGCATGGCCGAGGGGGTCGGCTTCGTGAAGATCGTGGCCGACGCCGAGCACAACGAGATCCTCGGGGCGCACATGATCGGGCCGGAGGTCACCGAGCTGCTGCCGGCGCTGACGCTCGCGCAGCAGTGGGACCTCACAGCCGACGAGGTCGCCCGCAACGTCTTCGCGCACCCGACCCTGTCGGAGGCCATGAAGGAAGCCATCGAGGGCATCGCCGGCCACATGATCAACCTCTGAAGTCCAGGTGGCCGCGAGCCTGCGAGCGGGCGCCGTCGGACGAAGAGATCGAGTGTCCGCGCGGGCGAGCTTGCGAGCCCGCGACCGGACGTATCGAGATCTCCGTTCCCTGATCCGTGTCCTCCTCTGCCTCGTGCTTCTCCTCGCGCTCCAGCCGGCCGTACCCGCCGCCGCACGACCACTGCCGACGAAGAAGCAGTGGCTCGCCGACGTGCGGGCCGCGATGAGGGGATCCCACAGGTGGTTGGACCGCCGGGTGGAGCGCGGCGGCGGACGACTGGCGATCGTGCTGGACATCGACAACACGGCGATCGCCAGCCACTACGCGTTCCCCGAGCCGGTGCGGCCGGTGCTGAGGTTCGCCACCCACGCCCGTCGGGATGGGGTGAAGGTCTCTTTCGCGACGGCGCGACGGCGGTCCGAGCTGACGGACATCACGCGGGTGCTGGGGAGGGCGGGCTACCGGTTCGCAGCCGTCTGCGGCCGATACCGGTCCGAGTCGATCGCCCATGGGAAGACTCGCTGCCGCCGCGAGCTGGAGCGGGCGGGCCACACGGTGATCGCAATGGTCGGCAACCGCTCGACCGACTTCGCGGGCGGGCACTACGAGCGGGCGTTCCGGCTGCCCAGCTACCGCAACCGGCTCAACTGAGGCTGCAACAATGAGCGCCATGTCTCGCGTGGTGATCATCGGCGGCGGTCCTGGCGGGTATGAGTCGGCGCTGGTCGCCGCGCAGCTCGGAGCCGACGTGACCGTCGTCGACACCGACGGGGTGGGTGGCTCGGCGGTCCTCACCGACTGCGTGCCGAGCAAGACACTGATCGCGACAGCCGAGCTGATGACCGACATGGCGGAGGCCGCCGAGCTCGGCATCGAGGCGCGCGACCACCAGGGGGACCTCAGCACGACGCTTGAGGTCGACCTGGCGAAGGTCAACGCCCGGGTCAAGCGCCTCGCCTCCGACCAGTCCGCCGACATCGCGCGCCGGCTCGAGCGGGAGAAGGTGCGCGTCGTACCCGGCCGCGGGCTGCTCGACAGCCCGGGCGCCGTCGTCGCCGAGCTCGCCGACGGTGGCACCGAGACGCTCACGGCCGACGCGGTCCTGGTGGCGACCGGGGCCGCACCGCGCACCCTGCCGAGCGCGGTGCCCGACGGGGAGCGGATCCTCACCTGGGAGCAGGTCTACGACCTCACCGAGGTGCCCACCGAGCTGATCGTGGTCGGTTCCGGCGTGACCGGCGCGGAGTTCGCCAGCGCCTACCTCGCGCTCGGGATCCCGGTCACCCTGGTGTCGTCCCGCGACCGGGTGCTCCCCGGCGAGGACGCCGACGCGGCGCAGGTGCTCGAGGACGTCCTCACCCGCCGCGGCATGAAGGTGCTCGGGCAGTCGAGGATGGAGTCGGTCACCCGCTCCGGCGACGTCGTGACCGTCCGGCTCACCGACGGCCGCGAGGTCCAGGGATCGCACTGCATCCTGGCGCTCGGCTCGGTCCCGAACACCGCCGGCGTCGGCCTGGAGGAGGCGGGGGTGACGCTCGACGACGGCGGCTTCGTCAAGGTCGACCGGGTGTCGCGTACGTCGGCGCGCGGCGTCTACGCGGCCGGCGACTGCACGGGAGTCCTGATGCTGGCGTCGGTCGCCGCGATGCAGGGCCGGATCGCGATGTGGCACTTCCTCGGCGACGCCGTGGCGCCGCTCGACCTCAAGCGGGTCTCGTCGAACGTGTTCACCGCCCCCGAGATCGCGACCGTCGGATGGTCGCAGCGCGCCATCGACGCGGGCGAGATCCAGGCCGAGACGGTGATGCTCCCGCTCCGCGGCAACCCGCGCGCCAAGATGCAGGGCGTGCACGACGGCTTCGTGAAGCTGTTCTGCCGGCCGGGCACCGGGATCGTCGTCGGTGGGGTCGTGGTCGGACCTCGGGCGAGCGAGCTGATCCACCCGGTGTCGCTGGCGGTCGCGGAGTCGATCACGGCCGACCAGCTCGCCCAGGCGTTCACGGTCTACCCGTCGATGAGCGGCTCGGTGGCGGAGGCCGCCCGCCGCCTGCACCACTTCTGACAAGGGCGACGGTCGTTTCTGCCAGGATGTCCGCCATGCGCGTGCACCTCGGTTGCGACCATGCCGGTCTCGACCTCAAGAGCCACCTCACCGGGTGGCTGACCGAACACGGTTACGAGCCGGTCGACCACGGTCCCTTCGTGTACGACGCCCTCGACGACTACCCGGTCTTCTGCCTGCGCGCGGCCGAGGGCGTGGCGAGGGATCGGGCCGCCGGCCTCGACAGCCTCGGCGTGGTGATCGGCGGATCGGGCAACGGCGAGCAGATCGCGGCCAACAAGGTGAAGGGGATCCGGGCGGCGCTCGCGTGGTCGGAGGACACCGCGTCCCTGGCCCGCGAGCACAACGACGCCTGGGTGGTCGCGGTCGGCGGACGGATGCACTCGCTCGAGGAGCTGGTCCGGCTGGTCGAGGTCTTCCTCACCACACCGTTCCCGGGCGACGAGCGGCACGCCCGCAGGATCGGCCAGATGTCGTCGTACGAAGCCACCGGAGAGCTCCCTCCGTTGCCCGCATCGGCCCGCTCGGTCCCCGGCGGGCCGGCTGACGATGCCTGAAGGCCATACCCTGCACCGGCTCGCCCGCCAGGTCACCGACGTCTTCGGCGACCAGCAGGTGCGGGTCGGGAGTCCGCAGGGACGGTTCGCGGAGGCGGCCGCCCAGCTCGACGGCACCGAGGTGCGCGGCGCCGAGACCTGGGGCAAGCACCTCTTCATCGACGTCGGCGGCGACCGCCACATCCACGTCCACCTCGGCCTCTACGGCAGCTTCGACGTCCACGACCTGGTGTCCGACGTCCCGGCGCCGGTCGGGGAGGTCCGGCTGCGTCTGGTCCGCGTCGACGGCAAGGCGTACGCCGACCTCCGGGGCGCCACGATCTGCGCGCTGGTCACGACCGCCGAGCGCGACGCGGTCGTCGCCCGGATCGGCCCCGACCCGCTCCGGCCGGACGCCGACCCGGACCGCGCGTGGGCGCGGATCAGCCGCAGTGCGGCGCCGATCGGGACGCTGCTGATGGACCAGTCCGTGGTCGCCGGCGTCGGCAACGTCTATCGCGCCGAGCTGCTGTTCCGGCACCGGATCCACCCGCTGCGCGCGGGACGGACCCTGCGGTCGGGGCAGTGGCAGGCGATGTGGGACGACCTGGTGGTGCTGATGGCCGAGGGCGTGCGCACCGGCATCATCGACACGGTCCGTCCCGAGCACGAGCCCGAGGCGATGGGCCGTCCGCCGCGCGACGACGATCACGGGGGAGAGGTCTACGTCTACCGCCGGGCCGGCCAGCCGTGCCACGTCTGCGGTCGCGCGGTCAGCACCACGGTGCTCGGCGGTCGCAACCTGTTCTGGTGCAGCCGGTGCCAGCCGGCGTTCCGGTCGAGGTCCGCGCGGTGAGCCCGCGCAGGTCGATCACGTCACTCGGCACGGAGCTCTGGATCCTGTTCGGGCTGGTGCTGCTCGCTGTCGCGATCCTCCTCGGCGTCGGCATGTACCCGATGCAGGTCCCGTTCACCGCGCTCAGCGTGCCGCTGGTGCTCGGAGCGCTGCTGCTGGGTCCGCGGACCATGACCTGGCTGCTGGCCCTCCTCATCGTCGCGCTCCTCATCGCCCAGATGCAGCAGCCCACCAGCACGCCGCGGCTGATCGCGGCGATGGCGATCCTGATCCTGCTCTGCGTCATCGCCCTGGTCATCAGCGTGCGCCGCAGCACGCTCGGGATCGGCCAGCGGCGCGGCGAGTCGATGCTCGTCGACCTGCGCGACCGGATCCTGGCGCAGGGGACGATCCCGCGGCTGCCGGACAACTGGCTGGTCGAGTCCGCCCTGTCCTCGGCCGGCGGCTCGCCGTTCGCCGGGGACTTCGTCGTGGCGACCACGCGGGAGGACGGCCGGCGGCTCGAGGTGGCTGTCGTGGACGTCTCGGGCAAGGGAGAGGCGGCCGGCACCCGGGCGCTCCAGCTCTCGGGCGCCATGGGCGGCCTGATCGGTGCTCTCCCTCCCCGGCACTTCCTGCCCGCCGCCAACGACTACCTGCTCCAGCGCGACTGGGACGAGGGCTTCGCCACGGCGGTGCACCTCTCGCTCGACCTGGCGACCGGTGACTACGAGCTCCGGACGGCCGGTCATCCGCCGCCGGTGCAGCGGTTCGCCGGGTCCGGACGCTGGCTGGCGATCCAGACGGAGGGCCCGGTGCTCGGCCTCATCCCCTCGGTCGACTACGAGCCGAGGCGGGGGCGGCTCGGCTCCGGCGACGTCCTGCTGCTCTACACCGACGGCATGGTGGAGGAGCCGCGGCGCGACATCGAGCTCGGCATCGACGAGATGCTGGGTGTCGCCGAGCAGCTCTTCCGCAACTCGCTCGACGGCCTCGCGGAACGGCTCGCGGCCAAGGTCGGCTCGCGCGACGACGACCGGGCACTGCTGCTGGTGCACCGCCGCTGATTGCGGTCAGCGTCCGTCTCACCGGATCTCGATACGCGCGTCACGGCCTCGCAGGCTCAGCCGTGGCGCTACTCGATCTTCGCACCTGCTCTGAGACCGGCCTCGTCCTCGGACGGTCTCAGGGCGCTCGCTGGTTGGGGCCGATGACCGTGCCTGTGGCACCATGACATCCGCGTTTGCACGTGCGCGGATGTAGCTCAATGGTAGAGCCCCAGTCTTCCAAACTGGCTACGCGGGTTCGATTCCCGTCATCCGCTCCAAGGAGCCTTCGTCGGGCTTGCCGGTGCCGCCTTCGGGCGGGATCCGGCGCCTCGTCGGAAGCCTCTTGGCGGGGCGTAGCGTAGTGGCTAGCGCGCCTGCTTTGGGAGCAGGAGATCGCAGGTTCGAGTCCTGTCGCCCCGACGCATCACTCATATCCATGAAGGAGAACAAGCCTGTGAAGAGCGCCGTCGAGACCTTGAGCCCGACCAGGGCCAAGCTGACCGTCGAGGTGCCCTTCGAGGAGCTCAAGCCGAGCCTCGACGCGGCGTACCAGAAGATCGCGAAGCAGATCAACATCCCCGGGTTCCGCAAGGGGAAGGTGCCGCCCGCGATCATCGACCGCCAGTTCCCCGGCGCCGCCCGCGAGGAGGCGCTCAACGACGTCCTCGGCACCAAGTACATCGAGGCGCTGCAGGCCAACGACCTGGTCCCGCTCGCCCAGCCCGACGTCGAGGTCGTCAAGTACGACGACGACGGCCCCCTCGAGTTCACCGCCGAGGTCGACATCAAGCCCGAGATCGTGCTGCCGGAGACCGACGGCCTCGAGGTGTCGGTCGACGACATCGAGGTGAGCGAGGACGACGTCACCGAGCAGGTCGACGCGCTGCGCGCCCGGTTCGGCACCCTGATCGACGTCGAGCGTCCGGCCCAGGACGGCGACTTCGTCGTCCTCGACCTCAAGGCGACCAAGGACGGCGAGGCCGTCGAGGGCGCCGAGATCTCCGGCTTCTCCTACCAGGTCGGCCGCGGTGGCATGATCGACGGCCTCGACGAGGCGCTCGTCGGCGTCTCCGCCGGCGAGGAGAAGGTCTTCACCTCCCAGCTCGTCAACGGCGACCTGGTCGGCGAGGACGTCGAGGTGGCCGTGGCCGTGAGCCAGGTCCAGGAGCAGGAGCTCCCCGAGCTCGACGACGACTTCGCGCAGATGGCCTCCGAGTTCGACACCTTCGCCGAGCTCCAGGACGACGTCCGGGAGCGGCTGGCCCGCGGCAAGCGGCTCGAACAGGCCGCGGCCGCGCGCGACGCCGTCCTCGAGGCGCTGCTCGACCGCGTCGAGATCCCGTTGCCCGAGACCCTCGTCACCGAGGAGCTCAACGCCCGGCGTGAGAGCGTCGAGCAGCAGCTCTCCTACGCCGGGATGACCCTGGACGCCTACCTCGAGGAGGAGGGCCAGACCCAGGAGGAGTTCGAGGCCGACCTCGACCGCCGGGTCCGCGACGCGGTCGCCGCCCAGTTCCTGCTCGACGAGATCGCCGACAAGGGCGAGATCGGCGTCGACCAGGGCGAGCTGACCGAGCACATGGTGCGGCGCGCGCAGCAGTCCGGCCAGGACCCGCAGGAGTTCGTCAACCACATGCTCGAGCACAACCACGTGCCCGAGATGGTGCAGGAGATCCGCCGCGGCAAGGCGCTCGCGCAGCTGGTCGAGGGCGCGACCGTCAAGGACGCCTCCGGTAACCCCGTCGAGCTCAAGAACCTTCGCCCCGACGGCACGATCGGCGACCCCGAGGCCGAGGCCGAGGCAGTCGTCGAGCCCGAGGCACCGGCCGACGACGACGAGCAGACCGAGGCCTGAGACACGCCGAGAGGCCTCAGTGCACGACTGTGCACTGAGGCGCTACTGTGCCGGTCATGCACACCGCGCCGCCACCGGCACCCGGAGCCAGCGTCGTCGACGCGCTCTCGCTCCTCGCCTCGGTCACCGACGAGCTCGTCGTCGGCAGCGCCCGGGACACGCACGACGCCGTGACGCGACGGGTGCACGGCGTGCTCCGCCTGGGCCTGGGATCTGCTGCGACCCCGATCGAGACCGTCCACCGCGGCGCCGCGGCGGCGGTGTACGGCGGGCTCGGGCTGGCCCTGCGCAAGAGCAGCGCCGGCCTCGACAAGCTGGCCTCGACCGGGGTCGGGCCGCGGCTCGAGGACGGCGCCCGCGGTCGGTTCGTCTCGTCCGCGGTCAACGGCCTGATCGGCGACGAGCTGCTCCGCGACCGGCCGCAGCTGGCGATCCCGATGACGGTCCGGTCCGGAGGTCGCGACGTCCGGGTGACCACCGACGACCTCGCCCAGGCCTTCCCTGGCGCCACCGGCCGCCTGGTCGTGTTCATGCACGGGCTGTGCGAGAACGAGGCGTACTGGAACCTGCACCGCGAGCGCACCGGCACGACGTACGGCGAGGCGCTCGCGGAGCTCGGCTGGACCCCGGTCTACCTCCGCGCGAACACCGGTCTCCCGATCCGCGAGAACGGCGTCATCCTCGCCGCGCTCCTGCGCGACGTCGTCGACGCCTGGCCGGTCGAGGTCGAGCGGATCGCGCTGGTCGGTCACTCGATGGGCGGCCTGATCATGCGGGCCGCGCTCAACGTGCTCGCGCTCGACGACGCCTCCTCGCCGGTCGCGCCTGTCGAGACCTGGGCCGACCGCGTCACCGACGTGGTCACGCTCGGATCGCCCCACCGCGGCGCGCCGATCGCCTGGGGCATCGGCCACGGGAGCCGGCTGCTCGCCCTGCTGCCGGAGACCTCGGCGTTCGGCCGGATCCTCGACAAGCGCTCCGAGGGGGTCCGCGACCTCGTCGACGGGTACGTCGACGAGCTGCCGCCGCTCAAGGAGGCGCGCTACCGGCTGGTGGCCGCCACCATCACGGAGTCGGCGCGGCACCCGATCGGCAACGTGTTGGGTGACTACCTGGTGCGACCCCGGTCCGCGGTGGGTCGAGACCGGCGCGGCGCCGAGATGTTCCCGGACGCCGAGACCCTCCACGTCGGCAGCACCGACCACTTCGGCATCCTCAACCACCCCGAGGTCCTCGCCGGCCTCAAGCGCTGGCTCGCGTAGGCCGAGACCCGGTAACGCCGATCGCCCCGGTCTGCCACCATGCGGGTTGTGACCGAAGCACGAGCAGACCGCGAGCTGCGCGCGGAAGCGATCGTCGAGGCGCCGCCGGAGCGGGTCTGGGAGCTGCTGACCGACTTCTCCCAGCTGCCGCAGTGGAGCCCGGAGGTGATGCGGATGGTGCCCCTGAAGCGTGGTGGGTTGCGTGTCGGCCAGTGGTACCTCGGGATCAACCGCCGCAAGGCCGTCATCTGGCCATCCCGCTCGGTCGTTGCGGCGGTGGACCACGGTCGCCGACTGGTGTGGGACACCAAGTCCAGCGGCGCCCAGTGGATCTGGGAGCTCGACGCGGTCAACGGTGGCACCCGGGTCGTGCACCGGCGCCCGGTCCCCGAGGGCGTCACCCTGATGAGCAGGGCGTTCGCGCCCGCCTTCCTCGGCGGCAACGTCGAGCACGCCGACGAGCTCGAGCAGGGCATGGCCCGCACCGTCGCCGGCCTGAAGGCCGCCGCGGAAGCGCCTTCGGTGGTCGAGTAGCCCGAGCCGCTTCGGTCGTCGAGTAGCCCGAGCCGCTTCGGTCGTCGAGTAGCCCGAGCCGCTTCGGTCGTCGAGTAGCCCGAGCCGCTTCGGTCGTCGAGTAGCCCGAGCCGCTTCGGTCGTCGAGTAGCCCGAGCGCTCTGCGCGAGGGCGTATCGAGACGCCGCAACCTTCGGTGTGGCCGTCCCCACCGTCGCTGGGCACGTCACCGGGTCTCGATACGCGCCGTCGCGAGCTCGTTCCTCGCTCGCGGGCGCTACTCGACCTGCTCGCCCAACGGTGCCGTCCTCGTCCCTCGGACGACACCGGGCTCGCAAATCTGCTGTCGGCGAACAGGGGCCGAGATCCCGTGGTTCCGGGGCGCGGGACGGCTAGTGTCGCCACGTGACTCAGAATCCCAGCGGCCCCGTGATGAACGGCGCGCCCGGACTCAACCTTCTCGACGACAACATCTACAGCCGGCTGCTCAAGGAGCGGATCGTCTTCCTCGGATCCGAGGTCCGCGACCAGAACGCCAACGCGATCTGCGCGCAGCTGCTGCTGCTGTCGGCGGAGGACCCCGAGGCGGACATCTTCCTCCACATCAACTCGCCCGGCGGCTCGGTCGACGCGGGGATGGCCATCTACGACACCATGAACTACATCCCCAACGACGTCGCCACCGTCGGCATGGGGCTCGCGGCGTCGATGGGCCAGTTCCTGCTCTGCGCGGGCACCAAGGGCAAGCGCTACGCGCTGCCGCACGCGCGGATCATGATGCACCAGCCGTCCTCCGGCATGGGTGGCTCGGCCTCGGACATCAAGATCCAGGCCCAGCAGTCGCTGCACATCAAGAAGGTGCTCTTCGAGCTCATCTCCCAGCACACCGGCCAGAGCGTCGAGCAGGTCAGTGAGGACGCCGACCGCGACCGCTGGTTCACCGCTAGCGAGGCCGTCGACTACGGACTGGTCGACAAGGTCGTCAAGAGTGCCCGTGACGCCGCCGACGAGGGCCGCCCGGCCCACTCGAACAAGGACTGACGCAGATGAACTACTACATCCCGCAGTGGGAAGAGCGCACGTCGTACGGCTTCCGGCGGATCGACCCCTACGCGAAGCTGTTCGAGGACCGCATCATCTACCTCGGCACGCCGATCTCCGACGACGTCGCCAACGCGGTGATCGCGCAGCTGCTGTGCCTCCAGTCGATGAACCCCGACCAGGACCTCAGCATCTACATCAACAGCCCCGGTGGCTCGTTCACGGCGCTGACCGCGATCTACGACACGATCCAGTTCATCAAGCCGGACGTGCAGACGGTGTGCATCGGTCAGGCTGCGTCCGCGGCCGCGATCCTTCTCGCCGCCGGCACCCAGGGCAAGCGACTGGCGCTGCCCAACAGCCGGATCCTGATCCACCAGCCCTACACCGAGGGCACCTTCGGCCAGACCTCGGACATCGAGATCCAGGCCAACGAGATCCTCCGGATGCGGGAGATGCTCGAGCGGATGATCAGCGACCACAGCAACAAGACGATGGAAGAGGTCAGCCGCGACATCGAACGCGACAAGATCCTCACCGCAGAGCAGGCGATCGAGTACGGTCTCATCGACTCGGTGCTGGAGTCGCTCAAGGGCACTCCGGCGCTCACCTGACCGATCATGACCATCCCGCCGCGCCCCTCGTGTCCCCTCCCGTGGAAGGGGTACCAGGGAGTACGGTCGGGGAGTCCGCATTACGTGAGGAGTACCGCCCGTGGCACGCATCGGTGACGGAGGCGACCTGCTGAAGTGCTCTTTCTGCGGGAAGAGCCAGAAGCAGGTCAAGAAGCTGATCGCTGGTCCGGGCGTCTACATCTGCGACGAGTGCATCGACCTCTGCAACGAGATCATCGAGGAGGAGCTCAACGAGGGCGCCGAGGTCGGCCTCGATGAGCTGCCGAAGCCGAAGGAGATCTTCGACTTTCTCAACTCCTACGTGATCGGCCAGGAGCAGGCGAAGAAGTCCCTCGCGGTCGCCGTCTACAACCACTACAAGCGGGTCCAGGCCGGCGTCCAGCCGGGCCTCGGTGACGCCAAGGGCAAGCACAGCAAGGACGAGGTCGTCGAGGTCGCCAAGTCCAACATCCTGGTCATCGGTCCGACCGGCTGCGGCAAGACCTACCTCGCCCAGACCCTGGCCCGGATGCTCAACGTGCCGTTCGCGATCGCCGACGCGACCGCGCTGACCGAGGCCGGCTACGTCGGCGAGGACGTCGAGAACATACTGCTCAAGCTGATCCAGGCCGCCGACTACGACGTCAAGAAGGCCGAGACCGGGATCATCTACATCGACGAGATCGACAAGGTGGCCCGCAAGGCGGAGAACCCCTCGATCACCCGTGACGTCTCCGGCGAGGGCGTCCAGCAGGCGCTGCTCAAGATCATCGAGGGCACGACCGCCTCGGTGCCGCCGCAGGGCGGGCGCAAGCACCCGCACCAGGAGTTCATCCAGATCGACACGACGAACATCCTGTTCGTCGTCGGCGGCGCGTTCGCCGGGCTCGAGCACATCATCGAGCAGCGGGTCGGCAAGAAGACGCTGGGCTTCACCGCGGACGTCCGCGGCAAGGAGGAGCGCGACGCCGAGGACCTGCTCTCGCTGGTGCGCCCCGAGGACCTGACCAAGTTCGGCCTGATCCCCGAGTTCATCGGCCGGCTCCCGCTGATCGCGAGCGTGACCAAGCTCGACCGCGAGGCGCTGGTGCAGATCCTCACCGAGCCGCGCAACGCGCTGGTGAAGCAGTACCACAAGCTCTTCGAGCTCGACGGCGTCGACCTCGAGTTCACCGACGACGCCATCGAGGCCATCGCCGACAAGGCGATGGAGCGTGGCACCGGAGCCCGCGGCCTGCGGTCCATCATCGAGGAGGTCCTCCTCCACGTGATGTACGACGTCCCCTCCCGCGGCGACGTCGAGAAGGTCGTCGTCACCCGCGAGACCGTCGACGACGACGTGCCTCCCACCCTCGTGCTCCGCGAGGCGAAGAAGAAGAAGTCGGCCTAGCCCTTCTCCCGCTGGTCGAGCTTGTCGAGGCCCCTACCCGCCGCTGGTCGAGTAGCCCGAGCCGCTAGGCGAGGGCTCAGGCTGGTCCGCCGGTTGCTCCGTGGCGTCGATATCGAGTTCACCGACGACGCCATCGAGGGCATCGCCGACAAGGCGATGGAGCGCGCCACCGGAGCCCGCGGCCTGCGGTCCATCATCGAGGAGGTCCTCCTCCACGTGATGCATGACGTCCCCTCGCTCGCCGACTGGACGATGGAGCTGGACGTCGACGGTCGACTGATGCTGCGTTCCTCGACGCCTGTTAGACTCCGCGACTCATTCCGATCCGCCCGTTTCGCCCCGCTGGCTTGAGGGAGCCGGTGGCGGGGAGGGACGGGGGACTGGACAGGGAGGGAACCCTTTGTCAAAGCAGTACCTATCCGCTCGAGCTGCCGACGACCGGCAGCGCAATGTGCCCGCTGATGGGCCGCCCGTTTCGTTCGAGGAGCTGCCTCCACGAGACGGATAGCGAAGCCCGATGGATGCATATGCCCTGCAGCGCAGTTGGGATCGGGTGACGGAGCACGGGGAACAGGTGCCGCTGTACTTCTACTCGCACCTCTTCGTGTCCCATCCTGAGGTGCGGTCGATGTTCCCGCTCTCCATGTCGAACCAGCGGGACAAGCTTGTCAGCGCACTCGGCAGGATTGTCAGCCACGCCGACCAGATCGAGAATGATGCGGCGTTCCTGCAACACCTCGGCCGCGACCACCGTAAGTACGCCGTGGTCGCGGATCACTACAACGCAGTCGGCGCCTCGCTGTGCGCAACCCTGAAGCACTTCCTGGGGTCCGAATGGGACGAGGAGCTCGCCGCGCACTGGACGGCGGCCTACCAGGTGATCGCGCGGATGATGGTCGAGGCAGCGGAGACGTCCTCGGAGTCCAGCCCTGACTGGTGGGACGCCGATGTGGTCTCGGTCGAGCGACGGACCATGGACCTCACGCTGCTGACGGTCCGGCCCCGGCGCGCGTTCGGGTTCCTTCCCGGCCAGTCGGTGTCCATGGAGATCCCGCAACGCCCTCGGCTGTGGCGGTACTTCAGCCCGGCCAACGCTCCGCGCCGGGACGGCTCGATCGACCTGCATGTGCAACAGATCGACGGTGGCCAGGTGAGCCCGACCGCGGTGCGGTCCCTGAAGGTCGGCGACGTCGTGAAGTTGGGGGCGCCGGTGGGCGAGCGGCTGACCCGGCGGGCAGAGGACTCGAAAGATCTGCTGATGGTCGCTGGTGGAACGGGTCTCGCCCCACTCCTCGCGGTCCTCGAGCAGATCGATCACGAGTGGCAGCGGTCTCGCACCGCGCCGCGGGTCCATCTCCTCCACGGCGTCCGAATGCCCTGGCACCTCTACGACCGCCCCCGGTTGCGAGAGCTGGCCCAGAAGCGGCCGTGGTTCGACTACACGGAGGTCGTGTCTGACGATTCGTCCTATCCCGGGACGCGCGGGAAGGTCGGCACGGTCGCGGCCCGGCAGACGCTGGACGGGCGCACGGCGATGGTGTGCGGCGGTCCGCAGATGGTCGCGCACACGCTGGAGCAGTTGGCTAGTAGGGGCATGCACCCCGAGCACATCAAGTACGAGCACTTTTACTACGCGGCCGCGGACGATCACACCGCCGAGCGAGCGCTGAACAGGCAGGAGACAACAAGTGACGAACACCAACGACCGCCAGGACTCTCCGCACTACCGGTCACCCGAGTCGATCCGCGACGAGACCTTCCGGCGCCGGATGCGTGGCATCGACGCGGCTGAGGTGTACGAGTACCTCGACCTGTTGGCTGGCCAGGTGCAAGCCACAGAGAGCGAGCTCCGCGAGAGCCGGGCCGAGAACGACCGTCTCCGGACAGAGTTGCAGCGCGTGCAGGCGGCGCTAGACGAGTACGAACAGGTCGGCGACCGCGTCAACGAACAGGTCGTCCAACTGTTCAGCCAAGCACAGCTCGTGGCCGAGGAGATGGTCGAGGACGTCAGCCGGGACGCCCGCGACCGCATCGGCCAAGCGCGCGCACACGAGCGCAAAGTCGTGGAGGAGGCCATGGACACGGCCGGGCAGCAGGTTCGTTCCTACGCACAGACGGCCCAGGCACAGATGAAGTCGATCATGGACTCGTTCGCCACCGAGGTCGACCGGCTTGGGAGCACCCATCCGGCCACCGAGTCGGGTTCCGCGGCGACCCACCAGATCGACCCCCTGTTCGACGACTTGAGCGACTGGCAGGTCCGCGCCCGCAACGGGAGCGGACCGGAGTCGCCTGGCTCGGACTGATCGGGTGCGAGATCTTCTGAGACCCTCTCGGATGGGTGGATCAGGGAATCCCTCCCCCGGGGGAGGGACATGACGACGCAACACCACGAGTGCTGCCCTGCCCACACCGACCCGACCGACCAGCCGGTGACACAAAATCGCCTGAGCCAGCCCGACCCCGAGCGAAGCCCCGGTAGCGCCGACATCGAGGTAGATCGGGCGGAGGCCGAGGAGTTCCTCGAGCTCTTCCACGCCGAGAACCCCCAGCCCGGGCCGTTGGGGCCGCGGATCGCCGCGGTGATGCGCGAAATCGACATGACCGGGACCTACTGGCACACCGCTGAGGAGCTGGCCTTCGGCGCCCGCGTCGCCTGGCGCAACAACGCACGGTGCATCGGTCGGCTGTACTGGCAGAGCCTGCAGGTGCGCGACCTGAGGACGGTCTCCGACGCCGGCAGCGTGGCCGCGCGCTGCTTCGAGCATCTGCGAGAGGCTCACAACGGCGGGAAGATCCGGCCGATGATCAGCGTGTTCGCTCCCGAGTCCCCCTCCAGACCTGCCCCCAGGATCTGGAACGAGCAACTCATCCGGTACGCCGGATACGAGCAGCCGGACGGGGATGTCCTCGGGGACCCACGCTACCGAACTTTCACGAGCAAACTGATCCAGCGCGGGTGGCGGCCGCCCGAGTTCCCGAGTGCCTTTGACGTGCTCCCGCTTGTGGTGGAGACCGTCGAGGAGGGACCGCGGTTGTTCCAGGTCCCCGGCCAAGCGGTACATGAGGTCCCGCTTGAGCACCCCGAGCTGACATGGTTCGCCGGTATGGGCATGCGGTGGCACGCGGTCCCGGTCATCAGCAACAGCCTGCTTGTCATCGGCGGTGTCTCCTACCCGGCTGCGCCATTCAACGGTTGGTACATGGGCACGGAGATCGGGGCCCGCAACTTGGGCGACAGCGACCGCTATGACCTGGTACCGGAAGTTGCGAAACGAATGGGGCTCGACACCTCGGACGAGGCGACCCTGTGGCGAGACCAGGCCTTGGTCGAGATCAATCGTGCGGTACTGCACTCGTTCCGAGTGACCGGCGTGACCATCACCGACCACCACACCGAGTCCCGCAGGTTCCTCACCCACTTGGAGCGGGAGGAGCGGGCGGGTCGCCGCTGCCCTGCCGACTGGAGCTGGATCGTGCCGCCGATGTCCGGCTCGCAGACCCCGGTCTTCCACCGCTACTACGAAGCCGAGAACCAGGTGCCGAACTTCCTCGCCGACAACGAGGCCGCAGGCCGGGCGCTCCAGGGCGGTCCGCCCGCCTTCCGCTGATGCGGGGAGCGGCCTGGAAGGGCCTGGATGCGGTTCTTGGTCTAGGTGGAGCCCGGCTGGACGAGCCGAATGAAGGCGCATTCGAGCGTCCGTCTCCGGCGAATCGTTCGGGCATCCGCCGGCGGCCACGGCGAATATCCCGTCGCAGCAGCTCTTGCGGCAACTGCTGACGCGGGTGTAGGCCTGTCTCCGGAGGTGCGTCATGCGTCGTCTACTCGGAATCGTCTTTGCTGCTGCCATCCTCATCGCCGCGCTCGCCGCGGTCCCGGGAGGCGCTGCCCCCGCCCCTCCGGACAAAGCGGGAGGCCCGCTCGACGTCTACACGACGATGGTGACGCCGGACCAGTGGTCCAGCCTCGCCGCGCAGGGTTTCGACCTCGGCGAGCAGCCGCACTCGGATCAAGCCGGCAAACGGGTCGAGGTCGAGCTGATCGTCGACCGCGCGGACGCTGCGCGTCTGCGCTCCCAGGGCTTCGACCTGAAGCTGACCCGGGTCAAGGGCGGGCAGACCGTCCGCCAGTTCGCGAACTCCCAGGCTGTCGGCGGCTACAACGTCTGGCGGTCCTACGACGAGCCGGGTGGCATCCGCGACCAGCTCCGTGCGGCGGCCAGAGCGAACCCGCAGATCGCGAAGCTGGTGAAGATCGGAACGACCCACCAGGGCCGCGAGATCCTGGCGCTCAAGCTCACCCAAGGGGCGCGGGGCAAGGTCGACGGCAGCCGTCCGGCGGTGTTGTACAGCGGCACCCAGCACGCCCGGGAGTGGATCGCCACCGAGGTGACGCGGCGGCTGATGAAGCACTACATCGATCGCTGGCGAGCCAACGACAAAGCGGTGCGGAACCTTCTGAAGACGACCGAGCTGTGGTTCGTGCCGGTCGCCAACCCCGACGGTTACCAGTACTCCTTCGACGTCGAGCGGCTGTGGCGGAAGAACCTGCGCGACAACAACGGCGACGGCCAGATCACCGGCGTCGACGGTGTCGACCCCAACCGCAACTTCCCCAACCACTGGGGCTATGACAACGAGGGATCCTCCTCGATCCAGTCCAGCCAGACCTACCGCGGCCCGGCTCCGCTCTCCGAGCCGGAGACCAAGGCGATGGTCGGGCTGCTCGACCGGATCGGCTTCGCGTTCCAGATCAACTACCACTCCAACGGCCGGTGGATCCTCTACGCCGAGGGCTGGCAGATCGGGACCCCGACGTCCGACGATCCGATCTACTACGCACTGTCGGGGAACCTCGACGAGCCCGCGATCGAGGACTTCCATCCCGGGCTGTCGTCCGACGTCCTCTACGTGACGAACGGCGAGACCACCGACTACGCCCACGCCCAGACCGGCGCGCTCGCCTGGACGCCCGAGCTGTCTGCGGGCTGCGACGGGTGCGGCTTCGTCTTCCCGGACGACGAGCAGCTGGTGCAGGAGGAGTTCCTGCGCAACCTGCCGTTCGCGCACTCCGTGGCCCGATCCGCGGTCGACCCCGACGACCCGAAGACCGTGACCGGCATCGAGACCGAGCCGTTCTACGTCGACAGCGCCGACCCCTACAAGCGCGGTATCCCGGAGGCGCAGTTCAGCTTCACCAAGTCGTACGGCGACCCGCAGCCGGTGGCCGTGATCGCCAAGCGCAGCCTCGGCCCGGTGACGCTGAAGTACCGCATCAACGACGGTGCCGTGCAGTCGGCTCCGACGGCGGAGTGGGACGGCGGGGAGACGTACACCCCCGCCTCGGTGCACTACCACCAGATGCGCGGCGTGGTGACCGGCACCGACCCCGGTGACTCGGTCGAGGTCTGGTTCGAAGGCGGCGGCGAGACGAGCGACTCGTTCACCTACGACGCCGTCTCGGAGACCGGCAACCGGGTGCTCGTCGTGGCCGCGGAGGACTACACGGGCGCATCGCCCGTGCAGGCACCCGGACCGCACTACACCGACTACTACCTGGACGCGCTCGAGGCCAACGGCGAGACCGGCGACGTCTACGACGTCGACGCCAACGGCCGGGTCGCCCCGGACGTGCTCGGTGTGCTGAGCCACTACGACGCGGTGATCTGGTACTCCGGTGACGACATCGTGACCCGCAGGACAGGCACGGGCGCCGGCAACGCCGACCGGCTGGCCCTCGACGAGATGCTCGAGATGCGCTCCTACATGAACGAGGGCGGCAAGGTCCTCTACACCGGCAACTGGGCCGGGCAGCAGTACACGGCCGTCGTCGGCAACCAGTACTACGACCCCAAGGGCGAGATCGCCTGCAACCCCCTGCCGCCCGGCACCGACTCGCGTCGGTGCCTGCTCCTGCGCGGCTCCGGCGACGGGACGAACGACGTGCTGCAGTACTACTTCGGCGGCTACCTCGCCGTCGGGGGCGACGGGATCGCCGAGGACGGTACGGCGTTCGACGTCACGGGCATCGACGAGCCGCTGGACGGGATCCTGGCGTCGCTCAACGGGCCCGACAGCGCGGACAACCAGGACCACACGGGCTCGTTCATCTCCACGAGCGGCATCCTCCCGGTCGACGAGTTCAAGCAGTTCGAGAGCTGGCCGGCGGCGCGCTGGGACAAGCCGGGCGGGCCGTTCGACCCGCACAGCGGCACGCAGTACGTGTACTCCCAGATCGCCGACGTGTCCTACAAGCGGTTGACTCGGGAAGTCGCGGTCCCCGCCGGTGGAGGCTCGCTGAGCTTCTGGACGTCGTACGACACCGAGCCGGACTGGGACTTCTTGACAGTCGAGGCCCGCACGCCGGGTGACGATGACTGGACCACTCTGCCCGATGCCAACGGTCACACTTCCCCGTCGACCGGCGAGAGCTGCGCCTCGGGGTGGATCGAGGAGCTGCACCCGCACCTGGCGCACTACCAGACGTCCGACGGCGCCGGGAACTGCACGGCGACCGGCTCCAGCGGCGAGTGGCACGCCGCGAGCGGCAGCTCGAGCGGCTGGCAGGAGTGGAGCGTCGACCTCTCGGAGTGGGCCGGCGGGTCGGTCGAGATCTCGATCGCCTACGTCAGTGACTGGGGCACCCAGAACCTCGGCGTCTTCGTCGACGACATCACTCTCCCCGACGGCACGTCGACGTCGTTCGAGGGCGACCTCGGCGGCTGGGAGGTCACCGGCCCACCCCCCGGCAGTGCGCCCAACTCCAACAACTTCATCCGCACCGACGCCTCCGGCTTCCCGGTCGGCAACGCGATCGCGACCCCGCGCTCCTTGCTGCTGGGCTTCGGCCTGGAGGGCGTCTCGACCGCGGACGAGCGCAACGAGGTGATGGGGAGGGCCCTCGATCACCTGCTGGAGTGACGCCAGGCTTCGATCGCGGCGGAATGTCGCTGGATGGGACAGCGAGCCGAGTGATCATGTTCCGTCTTCGTGGCCGACTGGGGACCGGGGTCCAACGTCGTCGGTAGCCTCGAATCATGACGGGCGAGCCCTCCAGCATGTTCGAGGCGATCTACGCAGGCGCGGAGGCCGGTGAAGCCAAGCCGCCCTGGGACTACGGCGCCCCTCGTCCACAGCTCGTGGAGTGGGCTGAGGCGCGAGACCTGGCGGGCGGTGGCCGCGAGGCGCTGGTGGTGGGATGCGGCTACGGCGCCGACGCCGAGTTCCTAGCGCTGTTGGGATTTCGCACCACGGGCTTTGACTTCGCGCCGACCGCAATTGCTGCAGCGCGGCGAATGTATCCCGCCAGCAAGGTGAACTACCTCGTTGCCGACGTCTTGGACCTTCCGCGTAAGTGGCAGCGTCGGTTCGACCTGGTTGTAGAGAGTCTTACCGTGCAGTCGATGCCGCCTGAGCAGCACACGGCAGCCGCGCAGAACATCGCCGCTCTAGTGGCTCCAGAAGGCACACTGCTGGTCCTCGCGACCACACGGGACGAAGGGTCCGAGGTGAAGGGACCGCCGTGGCCGCTGACCCGTGCAGAGCTCGAGGAGTTTGCGAGCGGCGGCCTCATCCTGCGCGGCGTCGAACGGATTGAGAGCGGCACCTGGTGGCGAGCCGAACTGTCCCGAGGAGCGGGAGGTTCGACGAGTCATGCGCGCCAGTTCTAGATTCGCTACTGCCCAATGGTCGTCTCGCAGCGGAAACGGAGGCTGCCGCTTCGAGGCGAAGTGGCGCACCTCGCGGGGCGCACGGTGCAGGACTGGTCAGGAACCGTCCGTTCTGCCCGCGACCACCAGGCCGGATTCGTACGCGGCGATCACTACCTGAGCGCGATCGCGGACCGCCAACTTCGTGAGGATCCGGGCCACGTGCGTCTTGACCGTCGTCTCGCCGAGTACAAGCCGGTCGGCTATCTCGCGGTTGCTCAGGCCGCGCGCCATCAAGGCCATGACCTCGGTCTCCCGCGGCGTCAACCGCTTGAGCACCGAGACGGCTGAGCGAGTCGGACCCGTGGCGGCGAGGTAGCGCTCGATGACCATCCGGGTGACGCCGGGTGCGAGCAGGGCTTCGCCTGCCGCGACGGTGCGCACTGCGCCGATGAGTTGGTCCGCGGACGAGTTCTTGAGCAGGAAGCCGCTCGCGCCAGCCCGAAGCGCTTCCAGCAGGTACTCCTCGTCACCGAACGTCGTCAGCACGAGAACTCGCCCCGCCGTCGGCGAGAGGGAAGTGAGGTGCCTGGTGGCGTCGATGCCGTTGATGACGGGCATCCGGATATCCATCACCACGACGTCGGGCCGCAGACGAGTGGCGGCCTGCACCGCCTCCGCACCGTTGCCTGCGCTGCCCACGACGTCCAGGTCCGAAGCGGATCCCAGGATCGTGGTCAGCGCGGTGCGGGCGAGCGGGTCGTCATCGGCCACAACTAGTCGGATGCTCACGTGTCTCCACCGGTCGGAAGCACAACCTGAACCCGGTATCCGTGCGCCGTGGGGTCCACGACGAGGGATCCGCCGTGCAGGGCTACCCGTTCGCGGATTCCGACCAGGCCATGCCCGAACCGGACAGGGTTCGCGGAACCATCACCGTCGTCCGCGACCTCAATGTTGAGGGTGTCCGGCAGGTAGTTCAGCCTCACCCACGCCACCTCGGCATTCGCGTGGCGCCGAACGTTGGTCAGGGCCTCCTGCACGATTCGGTATGCCGACAGCTCCAGCCCAGTCGACAGGTTGCGGGGGTGGCCCTCGACCGAGAGCCGGACCACGGGAGGCGTTCCGCTGCCCGCGCACAGGTTGGCCAGCTGGTCGAGCCGGGGGAGCGGCTGGACAGGCGCCGCATGATCGGTGCCGGATCGGAGCACCCCCAGCATCCGGTGCAGCTCCTCGAGTGTGGCGCGGCCCAGCGACTCGATCGCTTCCAGCGTGGCGCGTTGATCCACCAGCTCGGGTGGCAGGCCGGCCCGAGCGCTGCTCGCTTGCAGGCCCATCACGCTGACGCCGTGTGCCACCACGTCGTGGAGCTCGCGCGCAATCCGACTGCGCTCCTCCTCCACGCTCGCGGCCGCGACCGACGCCGCACGCTGACGGTGGTGGCGGACCTCCCGACCGACGTACCACGCGGCGCTGATGAGCAGCGCGGGGACCACGAAGTCGTCGGGCCGGTCGTCAGCCGTGTAGGTGAGCCAGAACCAGCCCAGGAAGCCGCCGAAAAGCAGGCCGGCTCCAATCCACGCGCGTGGACCGGCCGTGGTCTTGGCCAGGGTGTACGCGACCACCAGGCTGCCAAGGGCCAGTTCGAACGCTGACTGGTCTTCTTGACCGACCCAGCCGATCGCGACCACCGTTCCGGAGAACGCTGCGGCGCCTGCGAGCGGCCAGCGCTCGTGACTGGCAAGCGCCGTGACCATGATCGCGACGAGGACAGTCAGCGGTACTCGGGGGCCGGGGATGCCGGTCTGGAAGATCGGCTGCACCCAGATCTCGATCAGGGCCAGGCCGCCGAGCACCAGGCCGACCAGCACGGTGAACCCGGCCGTCGGGCCGGCCGCCGGGACGTGATCCTCGCCGGTCGAGCGCATGGCACGACGGTACGGGACCATCTGGCGACCCGGGTCGTCCCTGAGGATGACCCGGGTAGGCGCATGTCGTCCTCCGGCCTGACTCTGCCCGAGGTCCGGGCGGGTTGACTGCGGGCATGGCAAAGACATCAAGCCAGCCGGCGCCTGGCGCCGCTGTCGCTTCTCACGCACCGTCCTTTCGCATGCTCTCCGTGCTTGCCGTGGCGGTCGGCGCTCTCTGGGTCGTCGGCGTCACGCTGGTCGCCACCCAGGCCGGCAGCGACCCAGTCGGTGCCGGGTACGACGCAGCCAATCGCGCACTCACCCTCCCCCTCTTGCTCCTCGTCGGCTACGCGGTCCTACTGCGGACTTCGCCACCCGGCGCCAGCAGGAAGGGTCCAGTGGTGCTGGTGGTGGGGTCGGTCCTCCTGCTCGCCGGGAACGTTCTAGAGTTCTGGATGGTGCTGCTCAGCGGTCTGCACACAGAGAAGAGCGCCGCTCGGCTCGGGGAGCCGGAGGCGTTCTGGGGGAGCTTCGCGGGGTGGATGGTCTTCGTGCTGGGCATGCTGGTCACGGTCGCGGCTGCAGCGATGCTGGGGCGTGCCATCGGTGGCCTTCGTGGCTGGATACTGGTCGTCCTCGCGATCGTGGGGCTCTCCGCCACCGGACTGTGGGCGGTCTCACCCCTCCTCGCCGGCGCCGCCGGTCTCGCCCTCGCCGGCTGGCTGATCGGGCTCGTCCAACCGCGCCATCCCCGCGCGGAGATCGAGCTTGACACGCGCCGGCGAGCAACAGCCCGCGGGTCCCGGGGGACGCGGTCAGAAGCCTGAACGCACCCCGTCACGCTCCCCGGCACGATCGGTATCTGGACACCTGCGTTGCCCTTCTCGCGCCGGAAGGATGCAGGTTCGGGTCGTAACACTGGACGTCTGGGTCACCGTGGAAGAAGGTCCTTGCCGACACCGAGTGACGCCGAACCTTGGCTGATTCTCGACAACCCCGTTGATGCGAAAGATCGGGGTGGATGTCACCTCGCCCGTCGGGTCAGCGTGAGCAGCAGCTGCAGGTCGGGCTGCTTGAACGGAACCGAGGAGAAGTCGCCCGCGTAGTAGCCGTTGTGCGGGTTCGCGCTGCGGGGGGTGTAGGTGCCGCTCTGTTCCTCGATGATCCGGTCCATTGCCTTGCCTCTCGCTGCGTTGGGATGGCTCCAGCACACGCCTTTTGTCGCCAACGGGCGATCGGGCCAGGCGCACGGCCGGGGGTGGTGACCGCCATGTTGGGGGCGCTTCCCGGTGCGGTCAGCACGACCCGCGGGGTGCGGTTTTCCGTACCGCCCGGGCCGCCGTTCGGTTCACGAGCGGCGGGGGACTCTGGCGCCTGTAGCGGCGGTAAGCGCTGGTCGGTGCGGCGCACGAACGAGCGATCGCGGCATGAGCGGTTTCTCCGAGACACCACGTCTCGCGAATGCCGACGTCACTCCGTCTCGAGCTCCGGGAGATCGGGCCGCGCGTGGTAGTCGCTGGGTTGGCTGACCCACCATGCCTGGACCGTCCTCAGCCCGGTCGGTGGATCCAGCGTGACCGCGCAGACCGCACGACGCGCCGCGGCTGCCGACGACAGCCAGAACAACGAGGACCCGCAGCGGGAGCAGGACCCGTAGCCGGCCTCCGGCACCGGGAAGAACCAGATGAGCAACGCGTCCTCGTCCTCGACGCTGATGCCCTCCAGCTTCGCCGAGGTGGTGGCCATGTGGTGCCCGGTGAACCGCTTACACCGCTCGCAGTGGCAGTTGACGACCTCGCGGAGCTCGTCCCGGACCGTGTACCGGATGCCACCGCAAAGGCACCGACCGTGGGCGCCGAGCACCTGGGACATGGAACTTACCGCTCTCCCGATCGATGCATCGTCGAGCCCATAGTGCCACCGGCCGGCCTGGCCTGGGCTTCTGTTCCGGCCTCCCATCGAGGGGCAGAGAACTGGTGCGCCACTCTGCTCCGAGGGGCCATGCTGGGCGGCGAACGCGCGGGCGACGCCCCGAGGATCCATCAGCGCATCGGCAAGCAGATCCGCGCACTTGAGATCGGCGCCGACTGGCGGCGTTAAGACACTTGTGCCCGCGCGCTGTCCGCGGCAGATCGGTGCGCACTAGAACGGTGGGGGGCCAACGATCTCGATGCCGCCGTTCTCCTGGGCGCTCTGCGCGATCCGGGCGAAGTCGACGATGCAGGCCGATCCTTCGAAGGGCTCGCTGGCGCCGCGGTAGAAGGGTTCGCATTCGCAGGTCGGCTGGATGCCGAGCACCTTGGCCGTGGGACTCTTGACGATGAAGGCGTGGGGTACGCCTGCGGGCACCATGACGAAGTCGCCGGCACCGAGTTCGTGTTCATCGTCGTTGACGCGGTACTGGATTTGCCCCTCCAGCACCCACATGGACTCCGAGACCGGGTGGGTGTGGATCGGGGTCCACTTGCCCTCGACCATGTCGACCTCCCACAGGCCGATGTCCTCGTTAGCACTGCTGAGCTTCCAGGTGAAAACGCCACCGCCGAAGAACCATCGCTTCTCGCCCTCGCCGGCCTTTCGGATCACCGGCGCGAGCGTCGTCCGTTCCGTCATCTGACACTCCGATCGTTCGTGAGACTAGAGTCTTGTCATGAGATTGACATATGATGAAGGCCATGTCAACGGACTACCTCGAGTCGGGTCGCACACGGCAGAAGCAACGGACCCGCGACCAACTGATCGCTGCGGCGCGCGAGCTGATCACTGCGGGCGACACGCCGCGTGTCGAGGAGGTCGCCGAGGCTGCCGGGATCTCTCGCCCCACCGCCTACCGCTACTTCGCGTCACAGGCCGAACTCCTCGCCGCGGCATACCCGGAGACAGGAGCCGCGTCGGTCCTTCCCGACCCGCCGCCGACAACCCTTGAAGAGCGCGTGGCCGCCGTTGCCGGGTTCGTCATCGGCCGCGTGCAGGAGCATGAGCCGCAGCAGCGTGCGATGCTGCGCCTTTCGCTGGGCGAGGTGCCACACGAGCTGCCGCTGCGCCAGGGCCGCGCCATTCCGTGGTTCGTCGAGGCGCTCGCGCCCATCGCCAAGTCGATCGGCGAAGAAGGCGTCCACCGGCTTGCGTTGGCACTCCGCGCAGCATGTGGCATCGAGACCCGCGTCTGGCTGAGCGACGTAGCCGGACTCGCGCCCGCAGAAGTCAGCGCCCTCCAACAATGGATGGTCGACGCCCTCGTCAAGCAGGCCCTCGAGACACCGCCGCCGACGTGACAGACCCATGCACTGATCTCGGCAGTTCCGGTAACTGACTCCGGGCTGATGCGGCGGTAAGACGCGCCCGCATCGCGACAGTGGAGGGCGCCAACATGAGAGCGTGAGGGGGTCTAGCGCACTTGAGGCCGGAGTCATCGCTGGCCGTTGGCCGGGACGATGACGACCTTGCCCGTGAGGGTTCCCGCGGCGGCGCGTGAGTGGACCGATGCGAGGTCCGGCAACGCCACCTGCTCGGCGACATCGACGACCAGCTCGCCGCGGTCGACGCGCGCGACGAGCTCGGAGAGCTGGTGTGCGTCGCTGCGGACGTAGAGGTCGATGCCGCGCACGCCGCGTGCCTCGTCGCTCGGGGCGGGCATCCACACGGTGGTGTTGACCACCACGCCGCCGTCGCCGACCAGGGTGGTCAGGGTCGCGAACTGCTCGGGGGTGATCGGCGCGAGGTTGAGCAGGACGTCGACCGTCTCGGTCACTGCCGATCTCACCTCGGAGGCGGTGTGGTCGACGACCTCGTCTGCTCCGCGGGCCAGGAGGTGTTCGCTGGTGCTTGCGCTGCCCGTGGCGATGACGTGGGCGCCGGCGGCCTTCGCCAGCTGAACGGCGTAGCCACCCACCGCCCCGCTCGCGCCGTTGATCAGGATCCGCTGTCCGGACCCGAGGTCGGCGTGCTCGAACAGTGCCTGCCACGCGGTGAGGCCGACCAGGGGGAGGGCGGCCGCCTCGGTCAGCGGGATCGAGATCGGGGCCGTGGTCAGGGTCTCGGCAGATGCGAGGACGTAGTCCGCCGAGGCGCCGTCGACGACGAAGGGCAGAAAGCCCACGACGCGGTCGCCGACCTGGAGACTGCTGACGTTGTCTCCAAGTGCGTCCACCGTGCCCGCGACATCCAGGCCGGGAATGTGCGGCAGTGTCAGAGGCATCGGCTCCTGCATGAAGCCCGCACGAATGTTGGCGTCGACGCCGTTGAACGTCGTCCCGGCGACACGGACGCGGACCTGCCCGTCGCTGGGGATGGGGACCTCCACGTCCTCGTAGCGCAGGACGTCGGCGTCGCCGTACTGGTGGAAACGAATGGCCTTCATGGCTAGCTCCTTCTCAATGGATGCTTCGAAGTTGAAGCATGTAAGGAACGGTACATGTGCTTCGAACTCAAAGCAAGTGCTGCGAAGGTGAAGCAGTTGTAGGCTCAGTTGCATGCCCGACTCGCCCTCCTCCCTTGACTCAGTCCAGCTCGGTGCGTATTTCGCGCTGATGGAGGTGGCAGGACTGTTGCGCCACGCCGTTGAGCTGCAGCTGCGCGAGGAGGGCGACCTGAGCTACGTGCAGTTCCAGCTCTTGGCGCGCCTGGGCCTGAACTCGCCAACCGGCAGCGAGCGGATGACCGACCTGGCCGACGGCGTCGTCTACAGCCGCAGCGGCTTGACGTACCAAGCTGGGTTGCTCGAGAAGGCGGGCCTCGTCGTGCGCGCCCCATCCGTTGACGACGAACGGAGCGTGACCGTCACGATCACCGACGCGGGGCGCTCTCGGATCGCCACGGTGATCCCCGGCCACGTCGAGGTGCTCCGCGAGCAGTTGTTCGCAGCGCTGTCACGCTCAGAAACGCAGGCATTGGGCGACCTCCTGGCGCCGGTGCGCGACCACATGCGCGCGGCCCCACCACGCTCGGCAGGCTCACGCCGACGCCGTTGAAACGGTCGGGCTCTGGCCCCCATCGCGCGTCACAACGAACCGGGGGCACCCAGGATCCCCGCCGCAGGCGGGTCACTCTGGGTCGAACTCAAGTGGGCGGCGTCCGGTCGCAGCCACACCTGGATTGCCGAAGAGCAGACACAAATCTGCGTGCTGTCCGTCAGTCGTTGGTCTGGGCAATCTCCCGTGCGCCCAACTCATGAGTCGCACTAGCGGCGGAATGACGCACGTAGGCGTCCTTGTTTTCTCAGTCTGAGTATTCGACGCCGATTTCCGTTAACGGACCGCACTCGGTCCTCGGGGGGCATGTCCATTTTCGACGTGGGTTAGCACTGGTGGTCGCCGTATTGGTTTCGCCGACTGAGGGGCCCCGTTACCACATATCGAAATTTGGGCGTACGTTGGCTGTAGAGCCCACGCGAGACGACTGCGCCGCTCGGCGCAGCGGCTCAAGCCCAAGACCCCGGTGTGGGGATTTTGGACGGCCCAACTCCCGGGCCGGGAAGGCTCGACATGACGCTCGCTCGTGGCGGCAAGCATGCCCGCACCTCATTCGCCCCTCAGGCCACTCGATCTGTCGGGCGCAAGCGCGTCTACGGCGACGGTGGTCTGCGTCACACGCTGATGTCGACCTCCGTCATTCTGCTGGTCACCGGTCTCATCGTCATCGCCGTCACGGTGGGACGCTCGCCAGCTGCCCACGCCGCGCAACCCCCGGTGGGCCTGGGCGCCGCGACCTCGTTCGCCGTACTCGCGGGGACCACGGTCACCAACACCGGCCCCTCGAGAGTCTCCGGCGACCTTGGGGTCAGCCCTGGTGCGGCCGTCACCGGCTTCCCACCCGGACAGGTCGACAACGGAGTGATCCACGCCGCGGACGCGGTGGCCCTCCAGGCGCAGAACGACCTCACCACGGCCTACAACGACGCTGCAGGACGATCACCGGTCGTCGACAAGACCGGTGACGATCTCGGTGGGGAGACTCTGGTGCCGGGCGTCTACGGCGCTAACACGACCATGGCTCTCACCGGCACGGTCACCCTCGACGCACAGGGAGACCCCTCGGCCGTCTTCATCTTCCAGGCGGGCTCCTCGTTGCTCACGGCGAGCGGGAGCAGGGTGGCACTCCAGGGCGGAGCCCAGGCGTGCAACGTCTTCTGGCAGGTGGGGAGCTCGGCGACCATCGGAACCTCCACGAGGTTCGTCGGCACGGTGATGGCCTTGACCAGCATCACGGTCCAGACCCAGGCCACGATCCGCGGCCGCGTCCTGGCGCGGAACGGTCAGGTCAGCCTGGACACCAACACGATCACCAGGCCCGTTTGCGCCGCGCCCCCCACGACGACGCCCCCCGCGTCGACGCCCCCCACCACGGCGACCACCACGGCGCCGACCACGACCACCACCACATTGCCGACCACCGCGCCCACGACGACCAGCAACCCCACCACGCCGACCGGCACCGGAGGCGGACCAGGGAACCCGGGCGGACCAGGGAACCCGGACGGACCAGGGAACCCGGGCGGACCAGGCACCCCGACCCCTCCGGGGCGCTCCTACCCGCCGTGGGTCCCCTACGGGCACCCGCCGACGGGTCAGGCGCCGACAGTCCCCGAACCCTCGGACGGCGGCCTCTGGGTCGGGGGAGGCATGTGCATCCTCGGCGTCGCGTTCGGTGCCGCAGCCGCCCGGCATCCCCGATCGATCCGGCTCCCGTGACAGGAAGCAGGGCCCTTCCACACTCCTGGCGCATGCTGCTTCTCGTCGCGATCTGCACGACCCTGGGCGGCGTCCTCCTCGCCGTCGGGTTCTCGCGCCCGGACCAGCAGCCGGCGGGCGAAGGGGCTAGGTCGCCAGCCAGGTCCACCTCTGAGGCGCCCGCTCCGGCGCCGTTGGGGCGCGACGTGACCGTCACGCAGCGGCAAGCCCTCACCCCGGCACGCCTGAAGATCCCGGCCATCGACGTGACGACTCCCCTCGTCCGACTCGGGCTGATGCCCGACCGGACCGTCGAAGTTCCCCGCAATCCTGACCGGGCCGGCTGGTTCCAGCCTGGACCCGTGCCAGGACAACGAGGGTCCGCGGTGATCCTCGGACACGTCGACTCAGTGCGAGGCCCCGCTGTCTTCGCGCGCCTGCAGGAGCTCCAGCTCGGCGACGCGGTCACGATCGAGCGTGCCGACGGCTCGACCGTTCGGTTCGTGGTGAGCGGGACCATGCTCTACGAGAACGCCGACTTCCCCGCAGATCGCGTGTACGCCGCCCAAGACGGCCGCCGCCTCAACCTGGTCACCTGCGGCGGAACCTACGACTCCACCCGCGGCGGCTACCAATCGAACCTCGTCGTCTACACCCGCTTCGCTCCCGCGCGCGTCGGCTGAGCCATGCACCGCCGGAGCAACCGCGCAGGGACATACGGAGACATCGAACGATCAATCGGGACACTCAACGTGACGGGCGAGGCACCGCTTTTGCCGCACGCACCTCCGCATGGTCGGGCCTCCTTGTGCGCCGACACGCGGCGGATAGACGCACGTCCGCACGATCTCGAGACCCTCGATCCCAGCGCATAGGCCGTCCGCACGCGCTGTGCCTCGCGGTGTCTGCGGCGAGCATGGCCCGATCGATCGGTCGCCGCTGACCCAGCCCAGTATCGTCTCGCCATGGCGACCTACCGAACCACGTTCCCTGTCGCGGCGAGCGCCGACCGGGTGTGGGAGGTCATCAGCGACTTCGACAGCTGGTCGGAGTGGAACCCGTCGGTGCCCTCGATCAAAGGTGACCTCAAGGTCGGCAACGTCTGTGCGGTGAGGCTGGTGATGCCGGGCCGCCCGTCGGTGAAGGTGAAGGTCACGCTGACCGACGTTGACCCGGGTCGCCGGTTCGCCTGGCATGGGAACATCGCTCACGACCGGTTCTTTGCCGGTGAGCGCTCGCTCGACATCGAGCCGCAGGCCGACGGCACCGTCCTGGTCACTCACACCGAGGAGGTCACCGGTGCCTTCTTCCCGGTCTTCAAGACGCTGATGGGCCGGGCTGCCGTTCAGGCGCACCACGACAATCTCAACACGGGGCTCAAGCAGCGCGCTGAGCAGTAACCGCCGCTGTGCTTCCGATGCCGGCGTTTTGAGGGTGTCAGGGGGAGGGCCACGACGCTGCCGCTTTGCGGCGCAATGACGCGACCCGCCGAAAGGACCACGCATAGTCGTGCAGGTCGTATCGACGCCACTTCGCGGTGTCACAACGCCACGATGGTCACAGTCACTGGGTCGTCTTTTGTGCCTCGCACGACTTCGATGTAGCCGCATCGCTCATCGGCAGGATTCCAGGCGATCTTCGGTCCGTGTGGTCGGACGAGCCGACGCTGGCCGAAAATCGCGATCGCGGGATCGTTCAGCAAAGCCCAAAGAAGCTCCCCGTCGCCTACCTCGCTCAGCGCAGTTGTCACGTGGTCGTGTTCTGAGCCGTCGTGGACGTGAAGGGCCGAGACCAGTCCATCCAAGAGCGCCTTGACCGACGGGGCGAGAGTTCGCCGCCACGCTAATCCCACCTCGGCCCTGACACCGAAAACGCCTACGTACGGCGCCCGACCGGGCACGTGGAGGTGCTGACGAAATGCGGCCCACCAGTGCGCCGGAGTTCCGCCTGATGGCGTGTCAACGAGTCGAGCCGCGGCGAGCACTGGTCCGGTGGGCGCGATGACATCGGTTGACTCGATGCTGGCGTAGGTCACGTGATGGAGATGATCACCGCTCGGCATTCGCCGGCAGATGATGCCGCGACGAGCAAGGTGGGAGTAGCAGCCGCTTCCGACGTTGTAGAGGAGGACGTTCTCAAGGTCGGCAAACGCGGCATCGGGGGCGGCGTATTCGGCGTAGAGGACACTTGTGGCGGTGGCCCTCGTTGCCCGAAGCGCCCCTTGCAGCTCGCTCCGGTAGTCGCGCAGCCACCCCTTCGGCTCGAACGGCAACCGCACGCTGCTCCACGCCTGGACGCGTCCGTCGCCGTGCGTTACCGAGTAGAGCCGCTGCTCCATCCGATCAGGATGCAGGACTTTATGCTCGCCAGCGAGGGTGCCTTGCGCAGCGTGTCTCAGCGAGGCGGATTGGTCACGGCTGCAGCGCCAGACAGGCGGCGCTAGGACGCAGGTGGATATCCGGCCACGCCGCTTCGGTGGCGTGCGCCGCAGAGTCGCCGAAATGGTCTGCCGAAAATGCACTCCGATGGAAGGCTTGGCGCATGTCGAGGTGCGTGAAGGCTTACTACCCCGACCAAGCGCGCGCCCGCACGGCGCTGGAGACAGTTCGGGAATGGCGTGCCGGGAAATGGCGGAAGCTCCCTGTGCGCGTGTATCCCTGCGACATCTGCGATGGCTGGCATCTGACATCTAGGAGAATCAGCGGCAAGAAGCCACCGTGGGATCGGGATCCGACCTGGTCACGCCCGGGAGGGACCAGCGGCCTCGAGCCACGCGGCAGGCGTCGATAGCTGGCTCGGCGAGGCGCTCGCGCCGATTCGCGGCGGTATGACGCGGCGGCCGTCATCCGAATCTCGCGGCTAGTTCCGGACGCCAGAGGGGTCGCAGCGCCTGGCTGAGGGCCGCGCCTCAGGCCGGGATCGGTGTCGGCTTGGCGCGGTCGGTCTCCTCTGCAGAGACAAGGTGTGTTCGGGTGCCGCTGCGTTCGGCGCCAATGCCCGCCGCGACCACGAAACCGATGCCGAGCATCCCGAGGAGGTTCGGCTCCTGATGCAGAGCGACGAATCCGATGAGCAGCGCAAATCCCGGTTCCAGCGCCATCAGGGTGCCGAAGGCACCGGTGGTGAGACGCCGAAGTGCCAGCAGTTCGAGGGTGAACGGCACGACCGGAAGCAGGATGGCGAGACCGACGCCGGCGAGCAGCAGTTCGGGGGTCAGTTGTCCCACCACGCCGGGGCCGGCGATGACGGTGGCCACGAGGGCCGCGACCGGCATCGAGATCGCGAGTCCGCCGATGCCGCTGACGGCGTCGCCGACCTTCTGGGTCAGCAGGATGTACGCCGCCCAGCAGGCTCCGGCGGCCAGGGCGAACGCGACGCCGACCGGATCGGCGGTCCCGGCCCAGGGTTGGGTGAGGCAGAGCACCCCGCCCGCAGCCACCAGCGCCCAGGCGCGGGCGACGCCTTGGCTGCGGACCACCGCCACGCCGAGTGGTCCGAGGAACTCCAGCGCACTTGCCGTTCCCAGCGGGAGCCGGGCCACGGCCGCCATGAACAGGAGGGTCACGGCTGCGGTGACGACTCCGAGGGCGGTGCTCGTGAGGACCGTCTCGCGGTTGAACGCCGAGGGCCGCGGCCGCACGATGACCAGCAGCAGCACGCCAGCCCAGAACAGGCGCAGCCATGCTGCACCCCCGGCGCCGACTTGGTCGATCAGCCCGACGGAGGCCGCCAGGCCGATCTGGACGCACAGCATGGACACGACGGCCATCGAGGCGCCCGCGCGAGCGGGGGAGTGAGACATGAGCACTAGTGAACGGGTTCGATCTGTTCACGTCCACGTGATTGTGCTGGACATATCGTTCAGAAAACCGAAACAATGTGGGCGTGGACGTACGCCGGCTGCAAATGCTGCTCGAGCTCTCCCGGCTCGGCTCGATGCACGAGGTCGCCGCCGAGCTGGGCACGACTACCTCGAGCGTTTCCCAGGGCATCGCCGCGCTCGCCCGCGACGCCGAAACTCCCCTCGTCGAGCCCGACGGCCGACGAGTGCGGCTCACGCCGGCCGGCCACCGCCTGGCCGAGCACGCCGTCACCATCCTCGCGGCCGTTGACACCGCCCGCCTCGACCTCGATCCCGCTGCGGAACCCGCGGGTGTGCTGCGCGTCGCCGGGTTCGCCACCGGCATCCGCCGATCCCTCCTGCCCGCCATCGGCGACCTCGCCCGCACCCATCCCCATATCGAGGTGCGTGTCCACGAGTACGAGCCGGTGGAGGCCCTCGACCTGCTTGGTCGAGATGACGTTGATCTCGCTATCACCTACGACTACAACCTCGCGCCCGCCTCTTGGCGCAGCGATCACGACATTGCGCCGCTGTGGGAGATCGAGTGGGGCCTCGGGGTGCCGACATCGCAACAGCGGATGCCGTTCACTGAGTACGCCGACCACGACTGGATCGTGAACTCCCGCAACACCGCTGATGAGGAGGTGCTGCGCACTCTCGCGTCGATGGCGGGTTTCACCCCCCGGGTTGTGCACCGCATCGACGCACTGGAGCTCGTCGATGACCTCATCGTCGCCGGACTGGGTGTCGGGCTCCTGCCCCGGGGGCGCGCCTCCCGCCGCGGCGTAACGGTCCGCCCGTTGCGCGACCCCAAGGTGAAGCTGCGCGGCTACGCCGTGACGCGGCGTGGCCGCGACCGGTGGCCGCCCCTCCGAGCGGTGCTGGAGCGACTGGCGTACGGGTAACCGTTGCTCACTTACGTGCTGCGACGTCTCCCGCGGGGATTTCGACATCGCCAGTTCTGAGTCGGTCAGACCTTCGCGATTCCTCACTCTGCCCCCGGCACGAATGCGCCGTCATCGCCTACGGTCCTTGGCGCGCGCCCACAGGCGGCGCTATGACGCACCCTCGGCGAGGCAGACCCGGACTCTAGGCCTGCGAGCACCGGCACATGCTCAAGCCGCCGTATCCCGACCCGGCTCTCGACCCGTTCCGTGGTGGACGGACAGCCTGAAGGCGTCGCCCCATCGATCCCGGAACCCCTGGTGCTTCGGCTCGTCGTGAGCGCGAACGCCGGCGCACCAAGCGTGCGGAACGCGTTCGAGCCAAGTCTCCAAAGCTCGCCCCGCTGATACTGCGTCCTTGGACGATCGCTTCGCGGCGGTCAGTGTCACGCTGGCCGCTGCACGTCCGTGTCTTCGGGGACATCACTTTGGCCTCGAAACGCGCAGTGCGGCCGATCAGGGCTCGTCTGCGGACCATCCAGTCCAGCGGGTGATGTCAAGGGCGATGAGGGGACCCGAGGGTGGCGTGCGGGCGTATTGCGGGTACTTGCCGACCAGCGCGGTCCTTGCGCGACCCGCCTCGTCGGCGCTCTCCACGAGGCGGGCCCGGCCGTCTAGCCGGGCCCACCGCAGTCGCGTCCAGTCGGCGTCGTGGTACTCGTCGACCAGCACGCACGCTCGCCCGGTCGCCTTGATGTTGGCGATGCGGCGTAACCGCGACGTCTTCTTGGGCTTGTGGTCGACCGCCGAGTACACCGTGTCGCCCACGAGCACGAAGCAGACCGGGACCAGATGGGGCCCACCTTCGACACTCACCGTGGCCAGTCGCGCTACCCGAGCCGGCTCGACCATCGATCGCATGGCTGCGGCATCCATGACGATGACACTAGGTTGGGGGCATGGACATCGGAATCGGTGTGCCGAACCCGGTGCCGGGCGCACGCGCTCAGCTCTCGTAGCGGACGGGCAACGCGTGAACGCGTGACTACCGTTGAGGCGTGCACGGGAACACGCTGAGGAGACGGAGATGCACTGGCCGCGACCATCGGTCAACCGAGGCTTGTCCGAACTCTTCGGTCGAGGAGCGCTCGCGCCGCCCTCACCGCGGACGCGGGCCGGTGTTCGCCTACGGCTCGAGGTCGAGGGGCCTCAACCCGGTCAGGCGAAGGCAGGCATCACCTTGTCGTGGACGAGCTGTAGCTGGGTATCGACGTCGGGGACTCCCTCGATCTCGCGTCCCATCAGAGCCTTCACCAGCGCCTTGTCAGTGATTGCGAGGATCAGGTGGTTGACGCCGGCGGCCGCGATCTCGCTCTGCATCTTCTCGACGCACTCCTCCGGGGTGCCCGCCACGGACAGGCGCTCCGCGAGGTCGGGGGTGGTCAGCTCGATGCCCTTGGCCATGTCGCCGGCCCCGATCGCTTCGATGATCGGCGTCACCTCCTCGGGGTCGACGCCGTTGCGCTTGAGCTGCTCGTGCGGCATCGAAGAGGCATAGAGGCCGACCATGCTGCGGGCGGCGTCCTTGGCCACGGCACTGTCCTCGGCGACCGAGAAGACGATCCAGGCGCCTAGGTCGAGGTCCTGCACGTTCTTCCCAGCGCGCTCGGCGCCGATGGTGCAGTGCTCGATCATGTAGTCATAGGCCTCGCGGGTGTAGCTGAGCGCATGGTGGCAACCGTCCGAGAACTCTGCGGCCACTTCGAACGACTTCGGACCGCGCATCGCGCCCATCTTGACCGGCAGCCGCTCCTGTACCGGCCGGGCGAACGTGAAGAGGCCGCTGTAATTGAAGAACTCGCCGTCGTGGGTGATGGTGCCGTCATCGAGCAGGGTCCGGATCACGTGCACCGCTTCCTTGACGCGCGAGAGCGGCTTCGTCTTGGCCCAGTCGATGTCGTACTCCGCCAGCAGGCCGAAGTTGCCGCTCGACACCGCGACCTCCGCCCGTCCGCCGGTCAGCTCGTCCAGCGTGGCGGCGGCCTGTGCGATCAGGGTCGGTTCGCGTAGCACGACGCCCGACACGCTCGGACCCATCCGGATCCGGCTGGTTTGCGCGGCCGCTGCGGCGAACAGCAGCCAGAGGTCCTTGTGCCAGGTCTCGTCCGCGGCGTATACGGCGTAGAAGCCGAGCTCGTCCGCCTTTTTGATCGAGGCCAGAGATTCGCTCAACGGGTAGTCGGGCAGCATCGCGTAGCTGAACTTCATCCTTCTCCTCCTAGTCGGTCCTGGCTGTCCGGGGTTTCGTCATTGATCTCGTCCAGCAGCGCCGAACCGGTGACCACGCGGGTCGCGAAGTGACGATGCATCCACTCGAGGTGGTCGCCCCGGCTGTTCATGATCCGCAGGCTGTCCCAGTTGGGGAACTCCTGCTGCAGCACCCAGCGCTCCATCAACCGAGGGTCGACCTCGAAGACGTGCTCGTGGGTGGTGATGGCGACGTCCGAGACGCGTTCGGGGTCCGGCGGCGTGTACTGCTCGGCGTAGCGGAAGCCGAGCGGCGGGTCTGGGGTGTCGTCGTTCATAACGGGGTCCCTGGCTCGTAGGCGCGGTCGAGGAGGTACTTCCCGGGGTTCATGATGTTGTTCGGATCGAGGGTGCGCTTGAGGTCGAGCATCACATCGAAGCCGCGGCCGAGCTCGTCGGGGACGAGGTCGACCTCGCCCTCCCGGCAGGAGCCATGACAGGCGCTGATCGAGCCGTTGTGCGCGAGAGCGACGGCGGCGATGTCCCGCTTGGCCTTGACCCACATCTCCCAGGCCCGGTCATCGAGCTGCTGCTCCCAGATGCCGACGTCGATCTCGGTGAGGTAGTCCACGCCGGTGTTGCCCTGCGTGTAGGCGAACATCCCCCAGTCGTCGAACACGTCGGTACCACGACGCAGGTCCGCGACGATCTCGTGCCAGGCCTTCGTCACCGATGGGAGGTTGGTGTAGTTGATCGCCGCGTCCTCGCAGTGCCAGCTCATCGGCACCACCTGACCGGCCTTGGTACGACCGTGCATCGGTGTGGCGTAGCGGTCGTGCCGCGCAGCCCAGTCGCCCTCGGAGATCTCGTCGCCGAGGTAGCGGGCGCCGTGCTCCTTCGCGATCCGGAACAGCCGCTTCCCCGCCGGCCTGACCTCGTCCTCGTAGCCGTACATCACCGCGCACACAAGCGCCCTGACGTCGCTGGGCTGGGGGATGTAGGCCTCGTCATCGCGGCGGAGGTACGCGACCTTCCACTCGTCGAACAACACCGATCCGGCGAACGTCGCGACGCCGGCGCGCGCGAGGGCGCCGACGCAGGCGTACGCGTCGTCGTAGTTGTCGAACGCCCAGAACGGCGAGAGTTCCGCCTCTGGCTTGGGGAACAGCTTGAGCGTGGCCTCGGTGGCGATGCCGAGCGTGCCCTGATGGCCCATGAACAGGTGCTTGAGCTGGTAGCCACTCGAGGACTTGCTAACCTTGTGGCCGATGCCGTCGCCGACGTGCATCACCTCGCCGGTGGGCAGCACGTGGTCGAAACTCAGGACGAGGTCACGGGTGTGGCCGTAGCGCGAGCCGATCAGCGACCACCCGCTGGTTCCGATGCGGCCGCCGACGAGCGAGCACGGGTACGACGCAGGGTTGTCGGGATAGAAGAGCCCGTGCTGGGCGAGCTGCTCGTTGAGCTTCAGCATGCTGATGCCGGTCCCGACGGTCACCGTGCGGTTCCCGAGGTCGAGCTCCTTGATCGCGTTCATTCGCTTGACGTCCACGACGATCCCGCCGCGCAGAGGGACAGCGCCGTCGGTGAGCCCGGTCCCGCCGTCGCGGGGTACCACGGGCACCCGCAGGTCATTGGCGATGCGCACGACACCCGCAACCTCCTCGGTGCTCGTCGGCAGGACGGCGAGGTCGGGAAGTCGTTCGGCCCACCGGTGCACCGGGAACGGAGCCGGGACCCTGGCCCGGTTGTAGCGGTCCGGTTTGGAGGTGAGGATCTGCTCGTCCCTGAGCACACTGCGCAGCGCTGTGACCAGCTCGTCGAGACGCTCCACCGCGATGGTCATGCGGGGCTGCCCTCCGAGCCCCCGTTGCGGGAACCTCCGACTGTGATGCCGAGGGACTCGGCCAGCAACTCGTGGAGGTCGACGACGTCGATGTTCGATGCCTGGCCCGCCTCGCCCAGTGGCCGCTCGGACCAGGGGCAGGCGCTCACCAGGGTGTCCACCTCGAGAGCTGCCGCCTTATCCACCCGTCCTGCCGAGATCGCGGCGGTGAGCTCGGGCTTCTCGATCGGCAACCCGCCACCGCCTCCCGAGCAGTAGGACCACTGGGTCACGCGGTCGATGTCCTTGAAGTCCAGGCCGGGAATCGACCGCAGGATCTGGCGCGGCTCCTTCCAGATGCCCTTTCGCTTGTTGAGCCGACAGGGGTCGTGGTAGGTGATCGTGCGCTCGACGGGCACCGACGGGGTCAGCCTTCCGTCCCGGATCAGCGCGGCGAACAGCTCGACGACGAGGACGACCTCGATGTCGAAGTCGGCGCCGAAGTACTTGGGATAGTCCTCCGTGAACGAGATGTAGTCGTGCGGGTCCAGCACGAGCACCCGCTTGGTATCGGTCGAGCGCCAGTTGTCGAGATTGTGCTGGGCGAAGCGTTTCGCCTGGTCGACGTACCCCATCTCCGCGGCAGGGCCTCCGCAGCACCACTGCTCGCCCATCAGCCCGAACTCGTAGCCCGCAAGCTGCAGGATCTGAGCGACGGCGCGGGGAACGGAGGTGCGGTAGAACGCCGCCTCGCAGTCGACGAACAGCACCGTCTCGCCGCCGATCGAAAGGTCGAGCCCGTCGGACCAGTCGCGCACGTGCTCCTGACTGACCGGGGTCTCGCCCAGCACCGGCTCGTGAGTGCGGTCCTCGGTGCGCTCGTTCCACGACTGCCACGCCGGCTGGTGCACACCACTTTCGACGGCAAACGCGCGCACCGCCTTGACCACGTCGACGGTTCGGGTCCGGAAGCGGTAGAAATCGCCGGTGAAGAGCGTGTTGGGGCAGCGCAGCTCGCAGGCGCCGCACTGCGTGCAGTTGACGTAGTCGGAGGCGATCTCCTCGATCGTCATTTCGCCCTTGTCCATCGCGACGACGTTGGCGTGGAAGGCGGTGGGCGTCCACGACTCGTTGCGGGTCACCTGCATCACCGGGCAGACCTCACGGCAGAACTTGTGACCCGAGGAGAAGCAGTTGTACGCCGCATTGCGCCACGTCTCGGTGAACTCCTGCGTCGGAGTCGGTTCAATCGGGAGCTCGCGCGCATGGGCGATCTCGTCGGGGATCGCCGCCAGCTCGTCCGGATTGCCACGCATGCCGGGCGTGAACGGCACCGACAATGGGTCCGATGGACCCGGCCGGTCCAGCTGGGTCATTCGAGGCCTCCTGCCAGACGACAGTGACGCAGGTCACAGTGTTTGCAAGATACGGCTCCCTACTGCGTGCCACAAGAGACGAGGGCTCGTCCGTAACCGGTTGTCTCCCGGTCGGGATGCTGCATCTCGATCCGCCGCCGAAGTGCGCGCCAAGCGAACCTGGAACCCGCTCGCCGATCCGGGGTCATCCCTGAAGAATGCCGCGTCATTGTGGGCGATGTGACGCGCCCCGGAGTGGGGGATCAGGCGCGACGTCTTCAACCCACCGAGGCGGCAACCTCCTCGATCCACGGAGTTGCGCTCGCATGTCAACCCGCGGCGCCAATGGTTTCGTGGCGGTCGCTGCGCGACCTCCTCAACCAAAGCGGGGCGAGGACGTCGCCGGGTCTCGATACGGCGTCGCTGGCGCCTCGGCCTACTCGGCCACCGGAGCGATCTCGGCGGCCACTGAGAGCTCGGTCGCGTCCGCGTCGATGGTGAAGACCAGCTCGCCGGTCACCTTGCCGGCGGAGCGCAGGTCGGAGGTGGCGAGCTCGGCATGACGCACGAGGTGCTCGGGGCCGCTGATCTCGACGCGGTCGAGCGGGGTGCGCATCGAGACCTTGGCCTGCGACTTCGCGCCGCGGATGCCGGCGAGGGCGGCGGCGACGGCGTCGACGGCCGAGCCGTCGGCGGCACCGGCGGAGCCGAGCTCGTTGACCGTCGGCCAGTCGGCCCGGTGGACCGAGCCCTCCTGCCACCACGACCAGACCTCCTCGGTCACGTAGGGCAGGAACGGCGCGAGCAGCCGGAGCTGGACGTGCAGCGCGAAGGCGAGGGTCGCCCGGGCGGAGTCGGACGCGTGGCCGTCGTCGGCGTACGCCCGCTCCTTCACCAGCTCGAGGTAGTCGTCGCAGAACTCCCAGAAGAATTTCTCGGTGATCTCGAGCGCGGTCGTGTAGTCGTAGGCGTCGAACGCGTCGGTCGCCCTGGTGATCACGGTCGCGAGCCGGCCGAGCAGCGCAGTGTCGACCTGCTCGCCGACCAGCGACGGGCTGAACCTGGTCGCGCCGACGCTGCCGAGCACGAACTTCGAGGCGTTGAGCACCTTCATCGCCAGCCGGCGGCCGACCTTCATCTGGGTCTCATCGAACGGCGAGTCCAGGCCCGGGCGGGCGATCGCGGCGCGCCAGCGGACGGCGTCGGCGCCGTACTTGTCGAGGATCTCGTTGGGCACGACGACGTTGCCCTTGGACTTCGACATCTTCTTGCGGTCGGGGTCGACGATGAAGCCGGAGATCATCGCGTGCGACCACGGCGCCGTGCCGTTCTCGAAGTGGGCGCGGACCACCCGGCCGAACAGCCAGGTGCGGATGATGTCGTGCGCGTGCGTGCACAGGTCCATCGGGAAGACCCGCTGCCACAGGTCGTCGTCGTCGATCCAGCCGCCGGCGATGTGCGGCGTCAGCGACGACGTCGCCCAGGTGTCCATCACATCCGGGTCGCCGATGAAGCCACCGGGCTTGCCGCGCTGGTCCTCGGTGTAGCCGGCCGGCGCCTGCGTCGACGGGTCGACCGGGAGCTCGGCCTCGGTGGGCAGCAGCAGCCGGCCGTGGTCGGGCTCGCCCTCGCTGTCGAGGGGGTACCAGACGGGGAACGGGATGCCGAAGAACCGCTGCCGCGAGATCAGCCAGTCACCGTTGAGCCCGCCGACCCAGTTGTCGAACCGGTGCCGCATGTGCGTCGGCAGCCAGTCGATCTCCGCCCCGCGGGCGAGCATCTGGTCGCGGAGCTGGGCGTCCCGGCCGCCGTTGCGGATGTACCACTGACGGGTGGAGACGATCTCGAGCGGCTTCTCGCCCCGCTCGTAGAAGTTCGCCATCCGCTGGGTCGGGGTCGGGTCACCTTCGAGGTCGCCGGTCTCGCGCAGCTTGGCGGCCATCGCCTCCCGGGCGGAGAAGATCGTCTTGCCGGCCAGGTCGGCGTACGCCGTCGCGGCCTGCTCGCTCGCGAGCCACTCCGGCGTCTCCCGGTGGAGGCGTCCGTCGCGGCCGATCACGGTGCGGACCGGGAGCTGGAGCTCGCGCCACCACTGGACGTCGGTGAGGTCACCGAACGTGCAGCACATGGCGATGCCTGCGCCCTTGTCCATCTCGGCCGCCGGGTGGGCGAGCACCGGGATCTCGACGCCGAAGACCGGCGAGGTGACGGTGCTGCCGAACAGCGCCTGGTACCGCTCGTCGTCGGGGTGCGCGATCAGCGCGACGACGGACGCGATCAGCTCGGGCCGGGTGGTCTCGATGTGGACCGGCGAGCCGTCCGGACGGTGGAACGCCACCCGGTAGTAGTGGCCGGCGTAGTCGCGGGCCTCGAGCTCGGCCTGGGCGACGGCGGTCTGGAAGGTGACGTCCCACAGGGTCGGCGCCTCCTGGAGGTACGCCTCACCGCGCGCCAGGTTGCGCAGGAACGCCCGCTGGCTGACGGCCTGGGCGCGCTCCCCGATGGTCGTGTACGTCGTGTCCCAGTCGACGGAGAGGCCGAGGGTGCGCCACAGCGACTCGAAGACCTTCTCGTCCTGCTCGACGAGCTGCTCGCACAGCGCGACGAAGTTGGGCCGGCTGACCGGGATCTGCCGCTTGGCATCAGGCTTCTCCGGCGGCGTGAAGTCGGGGTCGTAGGGCAGCGACGGGTCGCAGCGGACGCCGAAGTAGTTCTGCACCCGGCGCTCGGTGGGCAGGCCGTTGTCGTCCCAGCCCATCGGGTAGAACACCGACTTGCCGGTCATCCGCTGGTAGCGGGCGATCAGGTCGGGGTGCGTGTAGGAGAACACGTGCCCGACGTGCAGGCTGCCGCTGACGGTCGGCGGCGGCGTGTCGATGGCATAGACGTTCTCGCGCGGCTGGCTACGGTCGAACGCGTACGTCGCGTCGGCCTTCCAGCGCTCCGCCCACTTGTCCTCGAGACCCTCGAGGGCAGGCTTCTCCGGTACCGCGACCGCACCGGACTCGGTGCTGGTCGGGTCGGGGGCCTGCTGGATCTCGGTCATAACCCTAAATCCTAGGGCGCGGCCGCCAGCGAACTTGAATTCGCGCACTACCCTCGGACGGATGCTCAGGGCCCTCTGCCTCCTCCTCACCGCAGCGCTGGTGACCGCCGCCGCGCCCTCCGCGCCGACGATCGCCGCTGCGGGCGGGTCGGCGTCGGTGACGCTGGAGGGGCGCGGCTACGGCCACGGCCGCGGGATGTCGCAGTACGGCGCCCAGGGCGCGGCCTCCGAGCACGGCCGGACCTACCGGCAGATCCTGCGGTTCTACTACCCGGGGCTGGAGCTCGGATCGGCACGCGGCCGGATCCGGGTGCTCCTCACCGGCGACACCTCCGCGGACGTCGTCGTCGCCGCCCGACCGGGCCTGACCGTGAGGAGCCTCGGCTCGGGGAACGTCTTCCCGCTCCAGCGCGACGGCGCGAAGCGCTGGCGGATCACACCGATCGACGGCGGCGCCGGCAGCCGGGTCTCGGTCCTGCTCTCGCGGTGGCGAACGGTCCGCGACCTGCCCGGGGCCGCGCAGTTCGACGCCGGCGGCAAGCCCATCACCCTGGTCACGCCGGCGGGCACCACCCGCTACCGGGGAGCGCTCCGCTCGGCGATCGACGGCGGGGACCGCGACACGGTCAACATCCTCCCGCTCGACTCCTACCTACTCGGCGTCGTACCGAGGGAGATGCCGGCGTTGTGGCACCCGCAGGCGGTCCGGGCCCAGGCCGTCGCCGCGCGCACCTACGCCGCGCACGAGCGCCGCACCACCAACCGCGGGCACTTCGACGTCTGGGACACCACCCAGTCGCAGGTCTACGGCGGCAGGTCGGCCGAGCACCCGGCCTCCAACGACGCCGTACGCGCGACCGGCGGTCAGGTGCTGCTCCACGCCGGCGCGCCGGCCTTCACCCAGTTCTCCTCCAGCAACGGAGGGTGGACCGTCGCCGGCTCGGTGCCCTACCAGGTCGCGAAGCAGGACCCCTGGGACCCGGTGAACCGCTGGCGGGTCACGATCACCGAGAACGAGTTCCAGGACGTCTTCCCCTCGCTGGGTGGCTTCGTCCGTCTCCGGGTCCTGCGCCGCGACGGCAACGGCGCCTGGAACGGACGGGTGCTGCGGATCCGGGTCGTCGGCACCAGCAACACGATCACGATCGACGGGGACGACTTCCGGGAGGAGTTCGGCCTGAGATCGACCTGGTTCCGGCAGACCTGACCCGTCTCACGTCGTGGGCGCCGGAAAACGCTCGGGACCCGGGCCGTCCGTCGTCGTTGAGTCAGACATGCGCCGTACTCTCGCAGCCCTTGTCCTCGTCAGTCCCGCCTGCGTCCTCGCCCCGGTGGGCCTCGCGTCGCCGGCGCTCGCCCAGGAGACCTGCCAGGGCCAGACCGCGACCATCACCGGCACCAACGGCAACGACGAGCTCCACGGCACCTTGCTCGCGGACGTCGTCGTGCTCGGTGCAGGCAACGACACGTTCGACGGGCGTCAGGGTGACGACATCGTCTGCGGCGGTGGCGGCAAGGACGTGATCTTCGGCGGGGAGGACAACGACTGGATCGACGCCGGGCCCGGCAACGACAACGTCCGCGGCGGCCCCGGCAACGACGAGCTGCGCGGCGGGACCGGCAACGACGTGCTCCGCGGCGAGGGCGACGACGACCTGGTCCGTGCCGGAGGAGGCAAGGACCGCATCTTCGAAGGCGCCGGGGACGACCGGGTCACCGGCGGACCCGGCGCGGACCGGATCACCTACCGGGAGTCGGCCACCGCGGTGACGGTGCAGTGGGGCGCAGGCGTCGTCGACGGCGCCGGCCACGACGAGATCGGACGCGTCGAACGCTTCGAAGGCAGCCGCCAGGCCGACGTCATCAACGGCAGCGGCGGGTCCGACGACCTCGCCGGCGGCGGCGGGGACGACCGGATCTTCGGCGGGGGCAGCGGCGACGTGCTGCGGATCTCGTCGGGCATCGCCAGGGGCGGCGCCGGCAACGACGCGCTGCTCGTGTTCCGCACGGGCACCGCGCTCGGCGAACAGGGCGATGACCGGTTCGTGATGCGCCGCGGCACGTCGCGAGGCGGCGCCGGGGAGGACCTGTTCCAGGTGCTGGCCAAGGGTGGCGGCGTCGCCGACGGCGGACCTGCAGCCGACGTGATCACCTTCGCCGCCGTACGTCGCGGCGTGACCGCCAGCCTCGCGACCGGGAACGCCCGTTGGGGGGACCGGTCGGTGGCCTTCAGCAGCGTCGAGGTGCTCTTCGGGTCCCGGCTGCGCGACACCCTCGGTGGCTCCGGGCGTGGCGACTACATCAGGGGCGGCGGCGGCGACGACCGGCTCCGCGGGCAGGGCGGCAACGACCTGCTCATCGGCGACCACGGCTTCGACCGGTCCGAAGGCGGGCCGGGCGGCGACGTCTGCGTCTCCGAGGTCAGGGTCGGCTGCGAGGCTTGAGCGCCCGGAGTCCGTCCGAGGCAACGAGGACGGACTCCGAACGGGCGCGAAGAATCGAGTAGCGCCCGCGGGCGAGGCACGAGCCCGCGACGGCGCGTATCGAGATCCGGTGAGTCGAGAACCCGACGGCGAGCACGCATGGTCGCGGGGTCTCGATACGCCCTCGCGCCAGGGCGCTCGGGCTACTCGACCAGCGCGAGGGGATCATGGACGCTCGCGGGGTCTCGATACGCCCTCGCGCCAGAGCGCTCGGGCTACTCGACCAGCGAAGGCGGCTACCCGAGCACGACCACCAGGTCGCCGCCCTCGACCGGGCGGGTGCCGGAGAAGCCCAGCCGGGCGATCTTCCCGGCGCGGGGAGCCGTGATCGACGCCTCCATCTTCATCGCCTCGATCGTGGCGAGGGTGGCGCCGGCCTCGACCTGGTCGCCCTCGGCGACCACGATCGTCACCGCACCCTGGTACGGCGCAGCGACGTGGCCGGGATTGCCCGGGTCGGCCTTCTCCGAGCCCTCCGCGTCGGCGGTGATGCTGAGGTCGCGCACCGGGATCGGCCGGAGCTGGCCGTTCATCAGGCACATCACGGTGCGGTAGCCGCGCTCGTCGGGCTCGCCGATCGCCTCCAGCCCGAGCAGCAGCTGCCGGCCCTCCTCGAGGTGGATGGCGTGCTCCTCGCCGACCCGCAGGCCGTAGAGGTACTCGAGCGTCGGCAGGATCGAGACGTCGCCGTACGTCGACTGCGCGGACTCGAAGTCCTTCGTCGGGCCGGGGAACAGCAGCCGGTTGAGGGTGTGCCGGCGTTCGCCCGATGTCGCGTCCAGGCCGCGCCGGTCGTCCTCGGACAGCTCCTCGGCGGGCGGGGTCCAGTCGCGTCCCTCGAGCGCCTTGGCGCGGAACGGCTCCGGCCAGCCGCCCGGCGGGTCGCCGAGCTCGCCGTGCAGGAAGCCGATGACCGACGCGGGGATGTCGTAGTTGCCCGGGTTCTCCGCGAAGTCGGCGGGATCGGCGCCGGCGCCCACGAGGGCGAGGGCCAGGTCCCCGATCACCTTCGACGACGGCGTGACCTTGGGGACGTTGCCGAGGATGTCGTTGGCGGCGGCGTACATGTCCTCGACCTGCTCGAAGCGCTCGCCGAGCCCCAGGGCGATGGCCTGCTGCCGCAGGTTGGAGAGCTGGCCACCGGGGATCTCGTGGCGGTAGACGCGGCCGGTGGGGGAGGCCAGGCCCGACTCGAACGGCGCGTAGACCCGGCGCACCGCCTCCCAGTAGGGCTCCAGCGCGCTGACCGCGCCGAGGTCGAGGCCGGTCTCGCGGTCGGAGTGGTCGGTCGCCGCGACCAGCGCGGTCAGCGACGGCTGCGACGTGGTGCCGGACATCGAGGCCGCGGCCGCGTCGACCGCGTCGACGCCGGCGTCGATCGCGGCCAGCAGGGTCGCCAGCTGACCGCCCGGCGTGTCGTGGGTGTGCAGGTGGACGGGCAGGTCGAACCGCTCACGGAGCGCGGTCACCAGCCGCCGCGCGGCGGGTGCGCGCAGCAGCCCGGCCATGTCCTTGATCGCCAGCACGTGCGCGCCCGCCTCGACGATCTGCTCGGCGAGCCGCAGGTAGTAGTCGAGGGTGTAGATCTTCTCGCCGGGGTCGGAGAGGTCGCCGGTGTAGCACAGCGCCACCTCGGCGACGGCGGTGCCGGTGGAGCGGACGGCCTCGATCGCCGGCCGCATCTGCTCCACGTCGTTGAGGGCGTCGAAGATGCGGAACACGTCGATGCCGGTCGCGGCCGCTTCCTCGACGAAGGCGGTGGTCACCTCGGTCGGGTACGGCGTGTAGCCGACGGTGTTGCGCCCGCGCAGGAGCATCTGCAGGCAGATGTTGGGCATCGCCTGGCGCAGCGACGCGAGCCGCTCCCACGGGTCCTCGGACAGGAACCGCAGCGCGACGTCGTAGGTCGCGCCGCCCCAGCACTCCACCGACCACAGCTCGGGCGTCATCCGCGCGACGTGGCCGGCAGCGCCGAGCAGGTCGATGGTGCGCACCCGGGTGGCGAGCAGGCTCTGGTGGGCGTCGCGGAACGTCGTTTCGGTGACGGCGACCCGGTCCTGGGCGCGCAGCCGCCGCGCGAACTCCTCTGGCCCCACCTGCAGCAGCAGCTGCCGGGTGCCGTCGGGTGCCGGCACGTCCAGCGACAGCGGCGGCAGCTTGGTGACCGGCTCGAGGGTGACCGGCGGCTCGCCGTACGGCTGGTTGACGGTGGTCTCGGCGAGGTAGCGCAGCAGCTGGCCGCCCTGGTCGACGGACTTCCGCGCCACCAGGAGCTGCGGGTGGGTCTCGATGAACGACGTCGTCACGCCGCCCGCGGTGAAGTCGGGGTCGCGGAGCACCGCCTGGAGGAAGCCGAGGTTGGTGCGCACGCCGCGGATGCGGAACTCAGCGACCGCCCGCTGCGCCTTCTGCACGGCCTGGTCGAAGGTGGCGCCGCGGCAGGTGAGCTTGGAGAGCATCGAGTCGAAGTGCGGGCTGACCTCGGCGCCGTTGTACGTCGTACCGCCGTCGAGCCGCACCCCCGGGCCGCCGGGGGAGCGGTACGTCGTGATCTTGCCCGTGTCCGGCCGGAAGTCGTTGGCGGGGTCCTCGGTGGTGATCCGGCACTGCAGCGCCGCGCCGCGGACCCGGATCGAGTCCTGGGTGAGCCCGAGGTCGGCGAGCGTCTCGCCCGCGGCGATCCGCAGCTGGGACTGGACCAGGTCGACGTCGGTGACCTCCTCGGTCACCGTGTGCTCCACCTGGATCCGCGGGTTCATCTCGATGAACACGTAGTTGCCGGCGGGGTCGAGCAGGAACTCGACGGTGCCGGCGTTGCGGTAGCCGATCGACCGGCCGAAGCGCACGGCGTCGGCGCAGATCCGCTCGCGGAGCTCCGGGCTGAGGTGGGGCGCGGGCGCGATCTCGACGACCTTCTGGTGGCGGCGCTGGACCGAGCAGTCCCGCTCGAAGAGGTGGATCACGCCGTCCGGGCCGCCGGTGGCATCAGCGAGGATCTGCACCTCGATGTGACGGGGGTCGACGACGGCCTGCTCGATGAAGACGGTGGGGTCGCCGAAGGCCGCCTCGCCCTCGCGCATGCACGCCTCGACCGCCTCCCGCAGCCGCTCCGGCTGCTCCACCCGCCGCATGCCTCGGCCGCCGCCGCCGGCGACGGCCTTGACGAAGACCGGGTACGGCAGCGTCGAGGCGGCCTCGACCAGCGCGTCGACATCGGTCGACGGGTCCACGCCGGCCAGGGTCGGGACGCCTGCCTCCTTGGCGGCGGCGATGGCGCGGGCCTTGTTGCCGGTCAGCTCCAGCACCGAGACCGGCGGCCCGACGAAGGTGATGCCCGCGTTGACGCAGGCCTCGGCGAGCGTCGGGTTCTCCGACAAGAAGCCGTAGCCGGGGTAGACGGCGTCCGCCCCGGCCCGGACCGCCACGTCGACGATGGCCTCGGGATCGAGGTAGCTGCGGACGGGGTGGCCGCGCTCGCCGATCTCGTGGGCCTCGTCGGCGCGCAGCCGGTGCTCGGACCAGCGGTCCTCGTAGGGGAAGACGGCGACGGTGCGCGCGCCCATCTCATAGGCCGCACGGAACGCTCGGATCGCGATCTCGCCCCGGTTGGCCACCAGTACTTTCGAAAACATGCGGCAACCCTAGGCGGCGTCCGACTTGCTACCTGGCGGTAATTCCTCCGTGGACCGGCGTTGCGCGCCGAGGGCGGTGACGCGTCCGCCTAGCCTCGAAGGCCGAGGAGGCCGGATGCGCGTACGCGCGGTGATCGTTGCGCTGGTGGCACTGCTGGGCCTGGCGGTGCTGGCAGTGCTCTTCGGCGTCTCCGGCGACGGCGGCGACCGCGACGCCGACCTCACGGCGGCGGGCGCCAACTGCGAGGGCCGGACGGCGACGATCGTCGGCACCGACCGCAAGGACACCCTCCTGGGCACCGCCGGCGCCGACGTCATCGTCGCCAAGGGCGGCAACGACGTCATCCGCTCCTACGGCGGCGACGACGTCGTGTGCGGAGGCCCCGGCGGCGACCGGATCACGACCGGCGCCGGCGCCGACGTGGCGATCGGTGGCACCGGCGACGACTGGGTGACCAGCGCGGCCGGCGCCGACCGCGTCGTCGGCGGCGACGGCGACGAGACCGTCGACCTCACCACCGCACCGGGCGCCCCGGTCACCCTGATCGGCGACGAGGGGCTCGACCTGTTGACGCTGAGCGTCAGCGGCACCCAGCCGGTGCTCGTCGACCAGGCCGAGGAGATCCTGATCCTGGGCCCGGAGCCGGAGCACGCGCCCGGTGCGTTCAGCGGGTGGGAGCTGGTCTGGCTCAAGGGCGACCACTCCTGGACCTACGTCGGCACCGACGCGCCCGACAGCGTGATCGCGATCGACGGGAGCCTGAGCGCGTCGACCTACGGCGGCAACGACGTGGTGTCGGCCGGCGCGGGCAACGACATCGTCAACGGCGGCGCCGGCCGCCGCGACGTGGCCGCCGTCGTCCGCGGGCGCAACAGCTGCTCCGAGACCGAGTGGGGCGACTGCGAGCCGACGATCGGCGTGCCCGGCGTCCGACCCGCGGGTCAGCCCGGCAGCGCGGCCCGGGCCGCCAGCACCTCGGCGTAGATCCCCGGGTCGAGGGCTGCGCCTTCGCGTCGTACGTCGGACTCGCGCAGCACCAGCAGCCGGTCGAGCCGCACCTCGCTCGGGCGCTGCTCGCGGTCCCAGCCGCCGGCGCCGACGTCCATCCAGTGCCGGCCGGCGGCAGCCTCCTGGGCCTCGTCCCGGTCGTGGTCCTTGCTGGTCATCACCAAGCAGTCGACGACCGGCTCGTCGCCCTCGGCGCGGGCCGCGATCACCAGCACCGGTCGGTCCTTGCCGCGGGTCGGGTCGTCCTCGTAGGGCACCCACGCCCAGCAGACCTCGCCGGGATCGGGACGCCCGTCGGGCTCGGGGGAGTAGTCGGCCACCCCCGCACGGTAGTCCCCGCCGCAGTCCCCGGCAGAGCCCCTGGCCTTGGAGACCTCAGCGGAACTGGGCGACCAGGCCGGGCAGGGCGTCATCGGCGAACGCCGTCGCGTCCGCGGCGGGCAGGTCGAGCACCGTCACCCGACCGCGGCCCCCGGCCGTCGTCGCGTCCAGCGTGGTCAGGCCCGCGCGTCGTTGGAACCAGGTGTCGCGGAACGTCCAGCCGATCACATGCTCCCGGTCGAGGATGTCGCGGCGCCGCAGCAGCGAGCCCGAGCGCGCCACCAGGTGTGCGCCCGAGAGGGCGTGGCCGAGCGAGCGGGCGCGGTCGGCGGCGAGCGCGACGGCGGCCGCGACGGGGACCGGCGTGACGACGAGCAGCCAGGGGCTCAGACCGGCCAGCACCAGCAGCGCCACCGCGACGGAGACGAGGAGTGCGGGCCAGAGGGCACGGGCGTACCGCCGGCGGATCGCCGCCCGGCCGTGCCCGGTCAGCGGGCTGTCGATCGGCGCGGCCGTGCCCAGCACGGCGGTCGCCGCGGTGCGCGCCACCGCTGCCGGGGCCGGCGGCACCAGGACCTCCGAGCCGCGGTCGGTGCGGTCGAGGCCGGTGACGATTGCCGACAGCCGCGCCCCGCGGACCATCCGCAGGGCGGCCGGCTCGCCGATACCGACGCCGGCGACGCGCTCGATGTCGATGCTGGTCTCCCGGGTGGTGAGCAGGCCGCGTCGCAGGTGCCACGATCCCGGCTGCCGGGTGAGCGTCAGGCCTCCGTTCGCCACCAGGTAGCCGACGACGGTGATCGCGAGCGCGGCCAGCAGCAGGACGACGATTGCCGCGGCGATCAGCACGCCGGACGGCGCCGCGAGCCGCTCGTCGATCGTGATGTCGACCTCGTACTCGCCGGCGATCTGGCCGAGGCCGCCGAGGAGACCGCCGACGATCACGAGTCCGGTGCTGGTGAACGGGGCGTAGAGGAGCCAGCGTGGCGTGAACGAGACCACCGGCTCCGCCGGGGTTGGTACGCCGCCGACCTCGCCCTCGCGTCCGCCCGCGACCCCGGCTCGTACCGCCGCACCAGCCAGCAGCTGGTCGCGGAGAGTGCCGGCCTCCGTCGTGGCCAGGGCGTCCAGCTCGAGGCGGTCGCTCCCGTCGGTGCCCGCGGTGCCCGTGCCGATGCCCACCGTGCTCAGCCGGAGCAGCCGGTGCACGACGGACGCGGTCAGGTCGACGGTGCGCACCCGGTCGAGGGGGGTGGACAGGCGTTGCCGGTTCAGCAGTCCGCGCTGGAGCTCGATCCGGCCGTCGGCGATCCGGTAGCTCGTCGTCAGGTAGCGCACGACACCGATCGTGACCGGGATCGCGAGCGCCGCGATGCCGACGAAGGTGCCGACGCCACCCTGGGAGGCGCCGAAGAGGAACACGCCGACCAGCGGGACGACGAACCGACGCAGCTCGATCAGCGGGTGGACCAGCAGCATCCGGGGGTCGAGCCGCTGCCAGTCCCTCACGTCGCGTCCCCGCCGGCTTCCTCCGCGCGCAGCGTGAGCTGGTCGACCAGCGCGAGCGCCTCGGCGCGGTCGAGCCCGTCGATCCGCAGCGCGCCCGCCGCCGACGCGGTGGTGACGGTCAGCGTCGCGAGGCCGAAGAGTCGGGCCAGCGGCCCCTGCGTGTAGTCGACGGTCTGCACGCGGGACATCGGCGCAATCCGGCGCTCGCGTGCCCACCAGCCCCGCTGCGTGTAGACGGCCGTGTCGGTGATCTCCCAGCGGTGCACGAGGTAGCGCCACCGCGGCACACCGAGGACGTAGGCCAGAGCTCCGACCGCGATCACCGCGACGCCCCACCAGCGGGCGGCGTACTCGGTCCAGACGACGGCGCCGACGAGGGCGGCGACGACGAGCACCGCCGCACCGGCCGCGCACTCGACGGCCCACATCGACCGCGCGCGAGGGTCGACCCGGTGGGCGGGCTCGCGCAGGTCGGTCACGACACCGACCCTAGAAGAGACCTGGGCGGACCCGCTCAGCCCTTGAGCTCGCAGAGGACCTCGCCGTTGCCGACGGTCGCTCCGACCTCGGCCTTGAGCCCGGTCACCGTCCCGGCCTTGTGCGCCTTCAACGGCTGCTCCATCTTCATCGCCTCGATCACGACCACGACGTCGCCCTCGGCGACCTCCTGGCCCTCCTCGACCGCGATCTTGACGATGGTGCCCTGCATCGGGCTGGCCACCGCGTCGCCGCTCGCGGCCGCCCCGGCCTTCTTGCTCGCCGCGCGCTTCGGCTTCTTCGCGCCTGCCGTGCCGCCGACCGCCAGGCCGCCGAGGCCGGCCGGGATCACGACCTCCAGCCGCTTCCCGCCCACCTCCACGACGACCTTCTGCCGCTCGTCGGCCTCGGGCGCCTCGCCGGCGTCGCCGCCGTACGGCGTGATCTGGTTGTCGAAGTCGGTCTCGATCCAGGTGGTGTATACCGTGAACTCGCCCTCGCCCGAGGGGGTCGACGCGCCGACGTACGCCGGGTCCTCGATGACCGCCTGGTGGAAGGGGATCACCGTCGGCATGCCGTCGACCTCGAACTCCGCGAGCGCGCGACGCGAGCGCTCGAGCGCCTGGGTGCGGTCACGGCCGGTGACGATCAGCTTGGCGATGAGGGAGTCGAACGAGCCCGGGATGGTCTCGCCCTTCTCGTAGCCGCCGTCGACCCGGATGCCCGGGCCCTGCGGCGGGTTCCACGCGGTCAGCGTGCCCGGGGCGGGCATGAAGTTGCGGCCGCCGTCCTCGGCGTTGATGCGGTACTCGATCGAGTGGCCGCGGATCTCCGGGTCGTCGTAGCCGAGCTCCTCGCCGGCGGCGATGCGGAACATCTCGCGGACCAGGTCGATGCCGGTGACCTCCTCGGAGACACAGTGCTCGACCTGGAGCCGGGTGTTGACCTCGAGGAAGGAGATGGTGCCGTCCTTGGCGACGAGGAACTCACAGGTGCCGGCGCCGACGTACCCGGCCTCCTTGAGGATCGCCTTCGACGAGTCGTAGAGGCGCTTGACCTGGTCGTCGCTGAGGAACGGCGCGGGCGCCTCCTCGACCAGCTTCTGGTGGCGCCGCTGGAGCGAGCAGTCGCGGGTGGAGACGACCACGACGTTGCCGTGCTGGTCGGCCAGGCACTGGGTCTCGACGTGGCGCGGCTGGTCGAGGAACTTCTCGACCAGGCACTCGCCGCGACCGAAGGCTCCGACGGCTTCGCGGACCGCCGACTCGAACTGCTCGGGGATCTCCTCCAGGGTGCGGGCGACCTTGAGGCCACGCCCGCCGCCGCCGAAGACGGCCTTGATCGCGACCGGGAGCCCGTTGGCCTTGGCGAACTCGACGATCTCGTCGGCGTCCTTGACCGGGTCCTTGAGACCGGGGGCCAGGGGAGCGTTGGCCTTCTGCGCGATCTGCTTGGCCTTCGCCTTGTCGCCCAGCGCGTCGATCGCCTCGGGCGAGGGACCGATCCAGATCAGCCCGGCGTCGATGACCGCCTGGGCGAACCCGGCGTTCTCGGCCAGGAATCCGTAGCCCGGGTGGACGGAGTCCGCGCCCGCCTGCTCGGCGACCTTCAGGATCTTGGCGATGTCGAGGTAGGAGTCGGCGGGCGTGGCGCCGTTGAGCGCGTAGGCCTCGTCGGCCAGCCGCACGAACAGCGCGTCGCGGTCGGGGTCGGCGTAGACCGCGACGCTTCCGATCCCGGCGTCCTTGCAGGCACGGATCACCCGGACCGCGATCTCACCACGGTTGGCGATCAGGACCTTCTGCAACGGCCTCGAACTCTGCGTCGTCTCGGGCACTCGACAGCCTCCTAGTCATGGATCGTCCGGCAGTCTAGGGCGACGCGGTGTCGGCCCAGCACCAGGCGCTCAGATATGAGAGGGGCGCGGACGTTGTGCGGCCCGCTGACCCGGCAGTAGACAGGGCACATGAAGATCGCAGTCCTCGGCACCGGCGCGGTAGGCCGAGCGTTGTCCGGTCGTCTGGCCGAGCTCGGCCACGACGTCACCGTCGGCACCCGTGATCCCGGCGCCACCGGCGCCAAGGAGGAGTACGCCGACTGGGCGGCCGATCACCCGGACGTCGGCCTCGCCACCTTCGCCGACGCCGCGGAGCCGGCTCCGGTCGTGATCAACGCGACGAGCGGCGCGGTGACGCTCGACGTGCTCGGCCAGGCGGGCGAGCTGGGCGGCAAGGTCGTGATCGACGTGTCCAACGGCCTGGACTTCTCGGCCGGCTTCCCGCCGTTGATCAGCTTCCCGCAGGACGACTCGATGGCGGAGCAGGTCCAGCGCGCGTTCCCCGCGGCGCTGGTGGTCAAGTCGCTCAACACGATGACCGCCGCCGTGATGGCGCACCCCGAGCAGCTGCCCGATCCCGGAACGGTCTTCCTCTCCGGCGACGACCCCTCTGCGAATGAGACGGTTGCCGGCCTGCTCCGCGAGCTCGGGCACACAGACATCCTCGACCTGGGCGACGTGACGACGGCGCGCGGCGTCGAGTGGCTGATGCCGGCCTGGTTGCGGGTGATCGGGGCGGTGGGGACACCCAACTTCAACTGGAAGGTGGTCCGCTGAAGCTGGCGGACCGCGCTGGTTAACAATCGTTAACCTCGCGGGTTACGATGCGGACCATGACGTCGTTCCAGCTGTCCCGTGAGCACGAGGAGTTCCGCCGTACCGTCCGCGACTTCGCAGCGACCGCGATCGCGCCGCACGTCGCGAAGTGGGACAAGGACCACCACTTCCCGGCCGACGTCGTGCAGCAGATGGGCGACCTCGGGCTCTTCGGGCTGGTCGCGCCGGAGGAGTACGGCGGCGCCGGGCTGGCGCCGGAGGACGGCCCGTTCACGTCGCTCTGCCTCGCCATCGAGGAGCTCGGCCGCGTCGACCAGTCGATGGGCATCACCCTCGAGGCCGGTGTCGGCCTCGGCATCAACCCGATCCTCAGCTACGGCACCGAGGAGCAGAAGCAGGCCTGGCTGCCGGACCTGGTCTCCGGTCAGCGCCTGGCCGCCTTCGGCCTGACCGAGCCCGGCGCCGGCTCCGACGCCGGCGCGACCCGCACCCGGGCCGAGGTCGACCCTGCGTCGGGGGAGTGGGTCCTCAACGGCAGCAAGCAGTTCATCACCAACTCCGGGTCGTCGATCACCTCGCTGGTGACCGTCACCGCCCGAACCGGCGCTCGCGAGGACGGCTCGCCCGAGATCTCCGCGATCGTCGTCCCGGCCGGGACGCCCGGCTTCACCGCCGAGCCGGCGTACGACAAGCTCGGCTGGCACATCTCCGACACCCACCCGCTGTCGTTCGAGGACTGCCGGGTGCCTGCCGACCACCTCCTCGGCGAGCGTGGCCGCGGCTTCGCCCAGTTCCTCGCCATCCTCGACGACGGCCGGGTGGCGATCGCCGCGCTGGCGGTCGGCCTGATCCAGGCGTGCGTCGACCTCTGCGTCGAGTACGCCGGCGAGCGGCAGACCTTCGGTGGCCCGATCGGCCGCAAGCAGGGGGTCGCCTTCCAGATCGCCGACCTCGAGGTGATGCTCCACGCCTCCCGGCTGCTGACCTACAAGGCGGCCGCGATGAAGGACGCCATGGGCGCCCCCGGCGGCCCGAGCATGAAGGACTTCAAGCACGCCGCCTCGATCGCCAAGCTCTACTCCTCAGAGTCGGCCGTCACCGCCACCCGGATCGCCACCCAGGTCTTCGGCGGCTACGGCTTCATGGAGGAGTACGCCGTCGCCCGGTTCTACCGCGACGCCAAGATCCTCGAGATCGGCGAGGGCACCTCCGAGGTCCAGCGGATGCTCATCGCCCGCGGGCTCGGCCTCCCCGTCGAGTAGCCGATTCTCGACCACCGGCGGTTCAGACGCTCGCTGCGCGAGCTCCTCGACCGACGGGTCACCTCCAGAGGTCGGTCCAGGAGTGGCCGAGCTCGAGGACCAGGTCGCGGAGCAGGGGCAGGCTGACGCCGACCACGTTGTGGTGGTCTCCCTCGATGCCGGTGACGAAGGCTCCGCCCAGGCCGTCGACAGTGAACGCACCGGCGACGTGCAGCGGCTCGCCGGTCGCGACGTACGCGTCGATCTCGGCGTCGGAGACGTCGGCGAAGAAGACGGTGGTCGAAGCGGTGGCCGCTGCCACCCGCCCGGTGGCGGTGTCGCGCAGGCAGTGCCCGGTGTAGAGCACGCCGGAGCCACCCCGCATCGCCTGCCAGCGGCGTACGGCGTCAGCGTCGTCGGCCGGCTTCCCGAGCGCCTGGCCGTCGAGCTCGAGGACCGAGTCGCAGCCGAGCACCAGCGCGCCCTCCGGCAGCGGGTCGCGCTCCGCGACCGCCGCACACTTGAGCTCGGCCAGCTGGAGCGCCATCTCGAACGGCGGCAGCCCGTCGGCCTGCGACTCGTCGACACCCGACACGATGACGGTCGGCTCGATGCCGGCGTTGCGGAGGGTTTTCAGCCGGGCGGGGGACGCGGACGCGAGCACGAAGGTCGGCACGCCAGGAGACTAAACCGGCCGCCGGGCAACCTTCGCGGCCCCTCGCGGGTCGTAGGGGTGAGACAACACCGGAGGAGGTGCCGTGGGCGGGGAGTCGGAGGATCCGATCCAGCGCTGCTTCGACGCGTCGTACCGGCGCCTGGTCGGCCAGCTGTACGGCGTCTGCGGCGACCTCTCGGAGGCGGAGGACGTGGTTGCCGAGGCCTTCGCGCGGGCGGTGAGCAAGCGCCGCACCTTCGAGCGGCTCGACAACCCTGAGGCGTGGCTGCGCACGGTCGCGGTGAACGTCGCCCGGTCCCGCCACCGGCGCGGGAAGCTCGGCGAGCGGCTGCTCGGCCGCGCGACTGCCACGGATCCGACCCACCGGCCCGACCTGAGCGACGACCGGATGGCACTCGTCGCCGCGCTGCGTTCGCTGCCGGAGCACCAGCGGGAGACGCTCGCGTTGCACTACCTGGCGGACCTGCCGGTCGCCGAGGTCGCCGCGACGCTCGGGGTGCCGGTCGGCACCGTCAAGGCCCGGCTCAACCGCGGCCGCGCCGCACTCGCCACAGCGCTCGGGACCAAGGAAGTCTTCGGAGGTTCCCATGCATGACATCGCGCACGCTGCCGCAGACGCCGCGGCCGTGCCCAGCTTCGACGACGTCCTCGCCCGCGGCCGACAGCAGCGCAACCGACGGCACGCACTCACCGTGGGTACGGCCGGGCTCGCGGTCGCAGCGATCGTCGGCGGGGTACAGCTCCTCGGTCCCGGCGAGAGCACCGCTCCGCAGCCCGCGCCCAGTTCGCCGACGACGGTGATCGAGGACGATCCGTCGACCGGCAGCGCGCTGGACCGGTTCGTGGACGCCCCGAGTGCCTTCATCGGCGATGCGGCGGTCACCGAGGACGGTGCGACCGCGGTGTTCTGGCGGACAGCCGACCGCGAGCAGTCGGGACTGGCCGTCAGCGCCGACGGCTACGGCACCCGCCACCTGGCGCGGCTGCCCATTCCTGGCGAGGTCTTCGCCGCTGGTGATCGGTTTCTCGTCCGTGACGAAGCAATGTCCGAGCTGTGGGTCGCTGGCGCGGGAGGCAAGTGGACCCGGGTCGAGGTCGCCGGTGCAGAGGCTCCGGTCGCCGACGGCGAGTTCCCGGTCGCCATGAGCGATGGACTCTTCGCGGTCGACCCGGCGACCGCCACCGCGCACCCCGTGCCAAACCCTGCCGGGCTCTACGACGTCGAGTTCTACGGCGGCCGCCTCAGCGCCATCTCGACCCACGTGTCGGGCGGTGAGGTCGACGAGACGACCTACCACTGGTCCGACGACGGCGGTGCCAGCTGGTATTCAGCGACGTTCGAGATGGCCTGGGACAGCCTCAACCACGTCGTCCCGACCAAGGCCGGCGCGTCCCACGTCATCGCGGTCTCCACGGGCCGCAAACCGATCAAGCCGCTCGGCTCTGTCCTGACCCTCCCGGCCGACGGCGGGGCGTTCACCGAGACGGCGTACGACGGAGAGCTGGCGACGGTCTCCGCAGCCTGGACGGTCGACGGGGAGATCCGCTTCCTCGGCGACATCTGGGGCGACGAACGACCCCGGGAGTCGGGTGTCTACCGCTGGGCCGAGGGCCGCCTGGAGCTGGTCCCCTCCTCCGCGCCGGAGGCGACCGATGCCGACGACTCGACGCTGGTCGACGTGGTCGACACCGACGGCGGGCCGACCCTCCTGGTCGCCGTCGACGACCGCCTGTTCAGCTCGACCGACGGAGGCGCGACCTGGCAGGCGATCGCTGCCCGCTGACCCGCGCGGTCCTAGCCTCGCACGACCTCGCACCCGAGCCACGTGGCCAGTGCCTCGACCTCGGCGTCGACGGCGTCGCCGATCTCGGGCTCCCAGGGGAAGTCCTCGTGCACCGCGAACACCCGGAGCACGCCCGCCTTGCGGTCGGCCTTGGCGTCGAGCTTCCCGACCAGCCGGTCGCCGTGGAGGATCGGCAGTGCGAAGTAGCCCCAGCGCCGCTTGGCCGCCGGCTTGTACATCTCCAGGACGTACTCGAAGTCGAAGAGCGCCAGCGCCCGGTCGCGGTCGTAGACCAGCCGGTCGTGCGGCGACAGCAGGGCGGTGCGCGGCTCGAAGGGATCGTCGATCGCGGCCAGTGCGTCGGCGTCGACCCGCCACTCGCCGTCGATCCCGTCGACGACGACCGGCTCACCGAGGCCGGCGGCGCCGATCTCCTCGCCCTGGACCTTCGACGTCGACCGGGCGATCCCGAGGGAGGCGAGTCGCCGCGCGTCGAGCAGCACCCGCGCCTCGTCGTACGACGGGATGTCGAGGTCGGCCGGATAGACCCGCTCGGGCACGTCCCAGGTGCGGAGCTTGCCGCGCCGGCCGCTGATCGCGACGTCGCCGGTGCGGCACAGCAGCTCCAGCATCCGGTCGACGTTCTTGTCGTTGGTCCAGCCCGACGACTTCCACGGCACCTGCGCGGTGTCGGGCACCTCGGCGGCGGTCAACGGTCCCTCGGCGGCGAGCAGCCCGATCACGTCGGCGCGGAAGCCGGCGTTGGCGTCGATCCACCCCAGCGCGCTCGGGTGCAGCCGGTCGGAGGCGGTGGCGAGCACCAGGCCGATGTCGTCCATCGGCCGGACGTAGGACGAGTGCTCGACCAGCGAGCGCTCCTCCTCGAGCGCGAACCGCAGGTCGGAGTGGTCGTAGCCCACCCCGAGCCGCGACCACGACACGAGGTCGACGTTGGGCGCGATCGCTGCGGTGGGGTCGATCTGGAGCAGCGTGAGGTGGTCGACCATCGCGACCAGCGACTCGGGCCGGTAGGCGTCGAGCAGCTGCGCACGGACCGCGATCCGCAGCGCCTGGTCGCGATCGATCGTGATCACGAGCGGCTCACAGCCTCCCGAGCGCTGCCTTCAGCGGGTCGAGCCCGATCGAGCCGAGGTTGAGGGCTGCGGTGTGGAACTCCTTGAGGTCGAAGCCGGCGCCCTTGCGGGCCTTGACCTCGTCGCGCGCCTGCAACCAGATCCGCTCGCCGACCTTGTAGGACGGCGCCTGCCCCGGCCACCCGAGGTAGCGGTTGACCTCGAAGCCGAGCTGGCCGTCCTCCATCCGCGAGTGGGCGCGCATGAACTCGTAGACCTTCTCGCCGTCCCAGACCTCACCGGGTCGCCAGCCGTACGGGTTGTCGGCGGGGATGGTCAGGCCGAGGTGGACGCCGATGTCGACGATCACCCGCGCCGCCCGGAAGCCCTGCATGTCGAGGAAGCCCAGCCGGTCGCCGGGGTCGTCGAAGTAGCCGAGCTCGTCCATCAGTCGCTCGGAGTAGAGCGCCCATCCCTCGCCGTGGCCGCTGACCCAGCACATCAGCCGCTGCCAGCGGTTGAGCAGGTCGGCGCGGTGCACGACCTGGGCGCACTGGAGGTGGTGGCCGGGCACGCCCTCGTGGAAGACGGTCGTGGTCTCCCTCCACTTCGAGTAGAGGTCGTGGTCGTCGGTGAAGGAGAACCACATGGTGCCGGGCCGCGAGAAGTCCTCGGAGGGCGGCGTGTACCACGCTCCGCCGTCGTTGATCGGCGCCACCTTGCACGCGATCGTGCGGATCGGCTCGGCGATGTCGAAGTGCATGCCGTCGAAGCTGGCGAGGATCGTGTCGGCCTTCTCCTGCATCCACGCCTCGAACGCCTCGCGGCTGCCGCAGTCGCGCGCCGGGTCGAGGTCGAGTGCCTTGACCGCGTCGTCGATCGTGCCGCCGGAGACGATCCGCTGCGCGGTCGACGCCATGTCGTCCTCGATCCGCTTGAGCTCCTCCCAGCCCCAGCGGTAGGTCTCCTCCAGGTCGACCTCGGCGCCGAGGAAGTAGCGGGACTCCAGCGCGTACTGCTCACGACCGACGCCGTCGACGTCACGGCCGCGCGGCGCCAGCTCGGTCTCGGCGTAACGCCCGAAGTCGGCGTACGACGCCGAGGCCGCCGCCGCGACCGAGGCCAGCCGGTCGCGCAGCCCCTCGGGCGCCTCCGCGACGAGGTTGCCGAAGTAGTCGCCGCTCGCCCCCTCCTGGCCGGTCCACCCGCGGATCTGGCTGGCCACCTCGACGTACTGCCGGCGCGCGGACACCCTGCCCGCGGCCGCCTCGGCGTCGAGCGTCTCGCGGTAGCCGGCGACCGCAGCCGGGACCGCGGCCAGCCGGTCGCCGATGGTCTGCCAGTCCTCGTCGGTGTCGGTCGCCATCAGGTCGAACACCTCGCGCACCCCGTGGACCGCGCTGCTGATCACCGAGAACGCGGAGCGCTCGAACCCCGCTTCGGCCTTCTCCACCTCGAGCCCGACCCGCTCCAGGAACGCGTCCTTGGCGACCTGCTCACGCTCGTCGGTCGGCTCGAGCGCGCGCACCTCGGCCAGCGCCCGGCGGTTGAGCTCCTCGCGGGCGTCGTAGCCCGCCGGCGACAGGTCGGGCAGCTTGTCGTCGTGGCCGGCGATGCCGGCGAAGGTCGCAGTGAGCGGGTCGAGGGCGACGACTTCCTCGACGTACTGATCGGTCCGGGTGTCGACGGGTCGGGTCATGTCGCGACCCTATGTCGCACCGTGGACAGCGGACACCCGAGTATTCGGCGGGCCGGATCAGCGGGCGCTGCCGGCGACGGCGCCGGCGTAGCGCTCGGCCAGCACCTCGAGGTGGTCGACCAGTGCCGCCGGTGACTCGACGGTGAAGTCGAGGCCGAGCATGCCGATCCAGACCGCCACCACCTCGAGGCTGTCGCCCCCGGTGACCAGGACGCTGCTGCCGTCAGAGCGCGGCTCCACGGTGCCGACCGCGGGATTGATCCGGGCGAGGACCTCGTCCGCGGGCGCGTCCACGACGATCCGGGCGTGGACCGCCCACCCGGTCCGGGCGACCTCCCTGACGACGAACTCGGTCAGGTCGCCCGGGAACGGCACCGGGGTGAAGCCGCGCCCGCCGGGCGTACGCAGGGTCAGCCAGTCGACGCGGTACGGCGCCCACCTCCCGGTCGCCGGGTCGCGGCCGACGACGTACCACCGCCGCTGCCAGCCCACCAGCCGGTAGGGCTCCAGCTCGACCCGCTCGTCGTCCCCTGTGGACCCGTAGAACGCGCGCAGCCCGCGGTGGTCGCGGATCGCCCCGGCGATCTCGGTGAGGACGGCCGGGTCCACCTCCGGGTCCTCGACGTTGGAGTCGGTGTTGACCGGGCCCGCGCTGGTCGCGTCGCGGAGTGCGACCAGCTGGCGGCGCAGCCGGTCGGGCAGCACGTGCTCGAGCTTGGCCAGCGCCCGCCCGCCGCTCTCCTCGAAGCCGGCGACGCCGGTCACGGTGCGGAGGCCCACGGCGACGGCGACGGCCTCCTCGTCGTCCAGCAGCAGCGGCGGCAGCTTGGCGCCGACCCCGAGGCGGTAGTGGCCGTCCCGTCCCCGCGTCGCGTCGACCGGGTAGCCCAGCTCGCGGAGCCGGGCGATGTCGTTGCGCACGGTCCGGTCGGTGACGCCGAGCCGCGCGGCGAGCTCGGGGCCGGTCCAGTCGACCCGCGCCTGCATCAGTCCGAGCAGCTCGAGGAGACGTCCGGAGGTTTTCTTCATGAGTCCCATTTAACAGGAACGAACCGTTCCGCAACAGGTCATAACGTCGTCCTCACCAACCAGGGAACAACGAAAGGCAGACCGATGACGCAGCCCAACCAGGAGATCACCCCCTTCGCCGTCACCGTCCCCCAGGCCGACCTCGACGACCTGCGGGCGCGGCTCGAGCGGACCCGGTTCGCGCCGGCCGTGCCCGGCGACTCGTGGGACTACGGCACCCCGGAGTCCTACCTGCGGGACATGGTCGAGCAGTGGAAGTCGTTCGACTGGCGCGAGGTGGAGGCGCGGGTCAACGCGCACCCCGGCTTCGTCACCGAGGTCGACGGCCAGCGGATCCACTTCCTCCACATCCGCTCGCAGGTCGAGGACGCGACGCCGCTGCTGCTGGCCCACACCTACCCGGGCTCGCTGCTCGACTTCGTCGACATGATCGACCCGCTGGTGAACCCCGAGGCCCACGGCGGCAACGCCTCCGACGCCTTCCACGTGGTCGTGCCGTCGATGCCCGGCTTCGGCTGGTCCACCCCGGTCGTCGACACCGGCTGGACGATGGCCCGGGTGGCGGGGGCGTACGACGAGCTGATGCGCCGGCTCGGCTACTCGTCGTACGGCGTGCACGGCAGCGACGGCGGCGCCATGGTCGGCCGGGAGCTGGCCGTGGCCGACCCGGAGGGGTTCCTCGGCGCTCACGTGCTGCACCTGTTCTCGTTCCCGTCCGGCGACCCGAGCGAGTTCGAGGGCTTCGGGCCCAAGGAGTACGCCGCGCTCGAGCACATGCAGTGGTTCCAGTCGGTCGGCGGCTACAACCAGATGAACGGTACCCGTCCGCAGACCGTGGCGGCCGGGCTGGCGGACTCGCCGGTCGCGGTGCTCGCCTACAGCGAGCTGTTCGAGAACTTCGGCAACGGCACCAGCCTGGTGCGTCCCGAGCAGGTGCTGGCCCAGGCCACGCTCTACTGGCTGACCAACACCTACGGCTCGGCCGCGCGCTACCACTACGAGGAGCAGCGCTCCGGTGCGGAACCAGTCGTCAGCCAGGGACGGCTCGGGGTGGCGGTGTTCAAGGACGACTTCCAGACCATCCGCTCGCTCGCCGAGCGCGACAACGCCAACATCGACCACTGGTCGGAGTTCCCCCGCGGTGGCCACTTCGCCGCGATGGAGGTCCCGGAGGACGTCGTGGCCGACCTGCGGGTCTTCTTCGGCTAGGACGTAGCAGCCGAGACGCGGCGGGCGCCCATCACCAGGGCGCCCGCCAGCGCCAATTCGAGGGCGATGAAGCCGGCCATCTTCAGGCTGGGCCGGCCCTCGAAGACCGCGGACGCCGCCCGGCCGGCCGCCATGCCGGCGGTGGCCACACCGATCGCGGTGCCGGAGGACGGCGCGGCGACCAGGCTCGCGGCGAACGCCAGCGGGAGGCCGCCGTACACGGCCCGGATCTCGGTGCGGGAGTCGGCGTTCGGCGCGGTGCTGCCGATCACCGCGGGCACGACAGCGGGCTTGAGGAACGAGGCGACGCCCAGGCCGGCGTACGCCGCTGCTCCGGTCGCGATCAGGGGGTTCATGTCCCGATCCTGCCGTCCCCGGTGGGTGCGGGGCATCCGACCCAGGTCGGAACCGGCCGATCGCGCAACGGCATAGGAGGTGGTCGCCATGACGACCACCTCCTATGCCGTTGTGGTGCCAGCCGAGTCAGCGGATGCCGCGGGCGCTGGCCTGCCAGGCACCGCGGCCGTGGACGTGCGGGCCGCGCATCCGGCGGGCGGGGGAGGCCCACACCGAGCGCGGCTTCTCGGGCGCGGGGGCACCGCCACCCATCGCCGCGAAGACCGCGACGACCGCCGCGACCTCCTCCGGGGTGGCGTCCGGGGTGAGGACACGGAGCAGCGGCTCGGTCGGCGTGTCGGGGCTGGTGTCCTTCGTCATCTGGATCCTCTGGTTTCGACGCGGCCGTCGCGGCTGCTCGCTTCGCTTCGCACCCGCGGGCCTTGCTCAACCTGGCCTGAACCTCGGTCGCCCCGCTCCTTCGTCGCGGAGCGCCCGAGCCGGCACATCACAGCGGGATATTGCCATGCTTCTTCGGCGGGAGGGTCTCGCGCTTGGTCGCCAGCAGGCGGAGCGCGCGCACGATCTCGACCCGCGTCTCGTGCGGCTGGATCACCGCGTCGATGTAGCCGCGCTCGGCGGCGATGTAGGGGTTGGCCAGCGTCGTCTCGTACTCGTCGATGAGCTCGGCGCGCCGGGCCTCGACGTCGCCGCCCTCGGCCTCGACCGCCGCCAGGGTCTTGCGGTGCACGATGTTGGCGGCGCCCTGGGCGCCCATCACCGCGATCTGGCCGGTCGGCCAGGAGACGTTGATGTCGGCGCCGAGGTGCTTGGACCCCATGACGTCGTAGGCGCCGCCGTAGGCCTTGCGGGTGATGATGGTGACCAGCGGGACGGTGGCCTCGGCGTAGGCGTAGATCAGCTTCGCGCCGCGGCGGATGATGCCGAGGTGCTCCTGGTCGACGCCCGGCAGGAAGCCCGGCACGTCGACGAAGGTCAGCACCGGCACGTTGAACGCGTCGCAGGTGCGCACGAACCGTGCGGCCTTCTCCGACGCGTCGATGTCGAGCGTGCCGGCGAACTGCATCGGCTGGTTGGCCACGACGCCGACCGAGCGGCCCTCCACCCGGCCGAAGCCGACGATGATGTTCGGCGCGAACAGCGGGTGGACCTCGAGGAACTCATCGTCGTCGAGCACGGTCGTGATCACGTCGTGCATGTCGTAGGGCTGGTTGGGGCTGTCCGGGATCAGCGTGTCGAGCGCCATGTCCTCGGCGGAAAATTCAAGGGCGTCGGCGGCTGAATAGTCGGGGTCGTACGACGGCGGCTCGTCCATGTTGTTCTGGGGCAGGTAGCTGAGCAGCGCCTTGACGTAGTCGATCGCGTCCTGCTCGTCGGTACCCATGTAGTGGGCGTTGCCCGACTTGGTGTTGTGGGTGCGGGCGCCGCCGAGGTCCTCCATCGACACGTCCTCACCGGTGACGGTCTTGATCACGTCGGGTCCGGTGATGAACATGGCCGAGGTCTTGTCGACCATGATCGTGAAGTCGGTGACGGCGGGGGAGTAGACGTGCCCGCCCGCGCAGTTGCCCATGATCAGGCTGATCTGCGGGATCACGCCCGAGGCGTGCACGTTGCGCCGGAAGATCTCGCCGTAGAGGCCGAGGGAGACCACGCCCTCCTGGATCCGGGCGCCGGCGCCCTCGTTGATGCCGATGATCGGCGATCCGGTCCTGATCGCGAGGTCCATCACCTTGGTGATCTTCTCGCCGTAGACCTCGCCCAGCGAGCCACCGAAGATCGTGAAGTCCTGGCTGAACACGCACACCTGGCGGCCGTCGATCGTGCCGTAGCCGGTGATCACCCCGTCGCCGTAGGGCCGGTTCTTCTCCAGGCCGAACGCGACCGACCGGTGCCGGGCCAGCTCGTCGAGCTCGACGAACGAACCCTCGTCGAAGAGCATCTCGATCCGCTCGCGCGCGGTCTGGCGCCCCTTGGCGTGCTGCTTCTCGACCGCCTTCTCCGACGCGGCGTGGACCGCCTCGTCGAGCCGGAGATCGAGATCGGCGAGCTTGCCCGCGGTCGTGTGAATGTCCGGCAGGTCGGGGGTGTCGGTCGCTTCGGCAGTCACGGTTCTTGGCCTCCTTGCGGTTGTAGGGAAGGGTAGTGGTCGTGATTGGAGACTCGGACCAGCGCCCACCCCTCGACGAGCACGTGCTGGCGGTCGAGCTCGCGCTGACACCAGATCTGAACCTGGAGCTGCTCCCCGAGGCACCGTCCACCAACGAGGTCGCGGCCGAGCGCGCCCGCGCCGGGGCTCCCGACGGCCTGCTCGTGGTGGCGGACCACCAGACCGCCGGGCGCGGCCGCCTCGACCGCACGTGGGAGACCCCGGCCGGCGCGGCCATCACGTTCTCTCTCGTGCTGCGGCCCACGGTGCCGGCGTCGTCCTGGCCCTGGTTGCCGCTCCTCACCGGGCACACCGTGTCGAAGGCGCTCGCCTCCTTCGGCTACGAGACCCAGGTCAAGTGGCCCAACGACGTGCTCATCGAAGGCCGCAAGGTCGCCGGCATCCTCGTCGAGCGGATCGAGACCGACAGCGGTCCGGCCGCGGTCGTCGGGGTCGGCATCAACGTGTCGACGCCGGCCGACGAGCTGCCGGTCCCGACCGCGACCTCGCTCGCCGTCGCCCACCCCGACCTCACCCCGACCCGCGAGGGCGTGCTGCTCGGAGTGGTGGCCGCGGTCCGCGAGGGGTACGACGCTTGGCAGGCGGGCGGGTCCGAGGCGGCCTCCAGGCTCGCGTCGTCGTACGTGGCCCACTGCGCGACGGTCGGACAGGACGTCCGCGTCGACCTCCCCGGCGGTACGGCGATCGCCGGGCGCGCCGTCGACGTCGACCTCGACGGCCGGCTGGTCGTCGAGACGGGCGACGGTGTCGAGAAGGTCGGCGCCGGCGACGTCGTGCACGTCGTTCCTGAGTGACATCCTGCCGAATGGCACCAGCGATGGGATGATCCTCCCGTGGCCATCTCAGAGAAGCTGCTCAACCCCGGCGAGAAGCTGATCATCTCCTGCCGTCAGCACCCCAAGGCGCTGTTCGGGCCGATCCTGTGGCTCGTCGTCTTCCTCGCGATCGGAGTGGCCGGCCAGGTGATCCTGGGCGATGGCGACACCGCGAGATGGACGTCCCGCGGCGTGTGGGTGGTGTGCGTGCTCGGCATCCTCTGGTTCACCGTCCGTCCCTTCTTCGACTGGCTCACCACCGTCCACGGAGTGACCGACCGGCGGCTGATCACGCGTCGCGGCATCATCACCCGCCGTGGCCACGACGTCCCGCTGGCCCGGATCAGCGACATCCAGATGGAGGTCCACCTGCTCGACCGGCCGTTCGGCTGCGGCAGCCTGGTGGTGACGGACGCGTCGACCTTCGGCAACGTGCGGCTCAACGACATCCCGCACGTCGAGGCGACGCAGCGCCAGATCAACGAGCTCCTGCACTCGCTCCACGGCGGCGGTGGCGCAGCACGCCCCGCCGACGAAGGTGTCTGACGAGACGCTCCCCGAAGGCGGCGACGTCGCACGCGCCCTTCTCGGACAGGAGCCGACGCTCACGGCGGCGGAGGCGGCGGCGAAGGCCGGCCTCCCCCTGCGGGAGGCGCGCCGACTGTGGCGCACGCTCGGCTTCCCCGAGCGCGGTGACGAGCGGGCCTACAACGAGGACGACGTCGCGGCGATCGCGGCGGTCTCCCAAGTGGTCACCGAGGGACTGATCGACTTCGACCTCGCGCTCAACGTCGTGCGTGGCGTCGGCCTCAGCATGGCCCGGCTGGCCGACTGGGAGGTCGGCGCGCTGATCCAGCGGGTCGAGGACGCGTTCGTCGAGGACGGCGGTCGGGGCGCCGCCCCGACCGCGGCGGCCGACTGGGCCCTCGAGAGGTACGGCGACCGGTTCGAGGTGATCCTGCTCTACGCCTGGCGCCGCCACCTGGCCGCCGCCGTGGCCAGGATCGAGTCGACGCGCGCCATCGACGCGGACCCCCACACCACCGACCTGACCGTGGGATTCGCCGACATCGTGAGCTTCACCGCGCTCTCCAACGAGCTCAGCCGCGAGAAGATCGGCGACGTCGTCGAGGTGTTCGAGGCGCGGTGCGGTGACGTGATCGCGGCGAACGGCGGCCGGCTGATCAAGAGCATGGGCGACGCCGTGCTGTTCGTGAACGCGGACGCGCTCGGCGGGTTCGAGACCGCCGAGGGGATCATCAAGGTGGTCGGGCGCGACAAGCGGATGCCCGACGTACGCATCGGCCTGGCCACCGGGTCGGTCGTGATGCGGCTCGGTGACGTCTTCGGGCCGCCGGTCAATCTCGCCGCCCGCCTGACCGCGGTGGCCCGCCGCAACCGCATCATCGTCGACCGCGAGACCGCCGACCTGCTCCCGAAGGACCAGATCGAGACCCGGCCGTTGCCGGCCCGGCCGATGCGCGGGTTCGGGGTCATGGAGCCGCTGACCGCCCGCCGCGTGTGAGGCTTCTGTTAGCAGAGACCGGGAAACGGCACCGGATCAGGGAGCCAAATGCGGTATTAATTGCAAAATTTCGGCCGATCACCCACCGACAGGCGCGCTGATTCCTACGTTGACCTTGTGATCGAGGTGCAGGACGTGCGGCTCGACCCGGCTAGCCGTCGTGCATGGCGGGGGGACCGGGAGGTCCGGTTGTCCCGCAAGGAGTTCGACCTCGTCCACGCGCTGATCGTCCGGGCCGGCTCCGTGGTCACCCGGGACGAGCTGATGCGCGACGTCTGGAACGCGACCTTCTGGACCTCGTCGAAGACCATCGACGTCCACCTCGGCTGGGTACGCCGCAAGCTCGGCGACGACACCCGGCACCCCACCCTGATCACCACCGTCCGCGGCCAGGGCCTGCGGTTCGAGACCGAGGAAGCCGTCAGCGCCTGACCCGTTCGCCCTCGATAGGGTGCGGGCGTGCCCGACTCCGCTCCTCGCGTCGCCGTCATCGGTGGCGGTCAGCTGGCCCGGATGATGGCGCAACCCGCCATCGCGCTCGGGGTACCCCTCCGGCTGCTCGCCGAGGCCGACGGCGTGTCCGCAGCCCAGGTGATCCCCGACCAGGTCGTCGGCGACTACCGCGACCTCGCCACCCTGGAGGAGGTCACCGCGGGCTGTGCTGTGGTCACCTTCGACCACGAGCACGTGCCGACCGAGCACCTGCACGCCCTCGAGGACGCCGGCGTCGCCTGCCGGCCCGGCCCCGAGGCGCTGGTGCACGCGCAGGACAAGATCGTCATGCGCCAGGCGATGGGCCGGCTCGGCGCCCCCCAGCCGCGCTGGGGAGAGGTGGGATCGGCCGCGGACGTCGAGGCGTTCGGCCTGCCGTGCGTGCTCAAGGTCAGCCGCGGCGGCTACGACGGGAGAGGCGTCTGGGTCGTCCGCACCCCCGACGACATTGCCGAGCCGCTCGCCGTCGCGGAGCGCACCGGGGTCCGGCTGCTGGCCGAGGAGCTCGTGGAGTTCCGGCGCGAGCTCGCCGCGCTGGTGGCGCGGGCGCCGAGCGGGCAGGCGGCGGCGTACCCCGTCGTCGCCAGCACCCAGCTCGACGGCATCTGTCACGAGGTGATCGCGCCCGCGCCCGACCTGGACCCGGCCCTGGCCGGTGAGGCACAGCAGCTCGCATTACGGGTCGCCGGTGAGCTCGGCGTGACCGGCATCCTCGCCGTCGAGCTGTTCGAGGCCGTCGACCAGGACGGCCGGCCGGTGATCCTGGTCAACGAGCTCGCCATGCGGCCGCACAACACCGGACACTGGTCGCAGGACGGGGCCGTCACCTCGCAGTTCGAGAACCACCTGCGCGCCGTGCTCGACCTGCCACTCGGCTCCCCGGCACCCCGCGCCCGGTGGACGGTGATGGTCAACATCCTCGGCTCGCCCAGCCCCGACGTCGGCCACCTCTACGACGGCTACCCCCATGCTCTTGCCCGCGACCCCCGGCTCCGGGTCCACCTCTACGGCAAGGAGCTGCGTCCCGGCCGCAAGGTCGGCCACGTCAACGCCTACGGCGACGACCTCGACGACGTGCTGGAGCGGGCCCGTCACGCAGCCGCCTGGTTCCGCGGGGACCTGGGCAACGACAGCGACTGACCTGGGTCGGACCAGGGGCACTACGCTCCTGCGGGTGAGCGCACGTGTGGGCATCGTGATGGGGTCCGACTCGGACTGGCCGGTGATGCAGGCCGCCGCGGATGCGCTGTCGGAGTTCGACATCGCCTACGAGGCCGACGTGGTGTCCGCACACCGGATGCCCGAGGAGATGCTCGACTACGGCAAGACCGCCGCCGCGCGCGGGCTGTCGGTCATCATCGCCGGCGCCGGGGGAGCGGCCCACCTGCCCGGCATGCTGGCGTCCGTGACGCCGCTGCCGGTGATCGGCGTGCCGGTGCCGCTCAAGTACCTCGACGGCATGGACTCCCTCCTTTCGATCGTGCAGATGCCGGCCGGCGTGCCCGTCGCCGCCGTGGCGGTCGGCGGAGCGCGTAACGCCGGCCTGCTCGCCGTCCGCATCCTCGCCGCCGGCGACACCGCCCTGCAGGAGCGGATGAGCGCGTTCCAGGCCGACCTCAAGGCTGCCGCCCAGGCCAAGGGAGCCGTGGTCCGCGGTACCGGGCTGCCGCCCGTCATCGAGTAGGACGCAGCGCGGCTCCGCCGGGAAGCACTTCCGCGCTCCCGGCGTTGTTCTCTGTATGACCAAACCCTGGATGGACCGAGCCGTCATCGACCGGATGCTCGACGAGTCCGAGACCTGGGCGGTCGTCGGGCTCGGCAACAACCCGTGGCGGACGGCGTACTCGATCGCGCAGGAGCTCCAGGAGCGCGGGAAGCGGATCGTGCCGATCCACCCGAGCGCCGACGGTGAGCTGACGGTGCTCGGCGAGCTGGTCTACCCGACGCTGGCCGACGTGCCGTTCCCGATCGACGTGGTCGACGTGTTCCGCCGCTCCGAGGCGGCCGGTGAGTTCGCCGACCAGGCGGTGGCGGTCGGCGCCAAGGGCGTCTGGTTCCAGATGGGCGTCGTCGACGAGGACGCGTTCCGTCGTACGACGGAAGCCGGCGTGCCGATGGTGATGGACGTCTGCCCGTCGCAGCAGTGGTTCTACCGCGAACGTCGCCGTGCGTGAGGTCGCTCACAGCGAGCGCTGAGGCGGCCGAGCCGGAATCGGCGGCAGACAGTAGGACGTCCTACTATCCGGAGTTGTGAGCAACGACCCTGGCCAGAATTCAGCCTTCCCGTACTACGGCCTCTCCGCGGAGCACCAGGCGATCCGCGAGGCTGTGCGCGCGATCTGCGACGCCAAGGTGGCGCCGTACGCCGCGGACGTCGACGAGAACGCCCGCTACCCGGTGGAGGCGGCCGCGGCCCTGCTCGCTGCTGACTTCCATGCGCCCCACGTCCCGGAGGAGTACGGCGGCGCCGGGGCCGACGCGCTCGCGACGGTGATCGTGATCGAGGAGGTCGCGCGGGCCTGCGTGTCGTCCTCACTGATCCCGGCTGTGAACAAGCTGGGGTCGCTGCCGGTGATGATCGGCGGGTCGGAGGACCTCAAGGCGAAGTACCTCGGAGCGCTCGCGCGCGGCGACGGCGGATTCTCCTACGCGCTGTCCGAGCCGGACGCCGGCTCGGACGCCGCCGCCCAGAAGACGCGGGCGGTGCGCGACGGCGACGACTGGGTCCTCAACGGCGTCAAGCGCTGGATCTCCAACGCCGGCGTCTCGGAGTACTACACGGTCCTCGCCCAGACCGATCCCGAGCTGCGCTCGAAGGGCATCACCGCGTTCGTGGTGGAGAAGTCCGACGAGGGCGTCTCCTTCGGTGCGCCGGAGAAGAAGCTCGGCATCAAGGGCTCGCCGACCCTGGAGGTCTACCTCGACAACGTGCGGATCCCGGGCGACCGGATCATCGGCGAGGTGGGGTCGGGCTTCGAGCTCGCGATGAAGACCCTCGACCACACCCGGGTCACGATCGCCGCCCAGGCGGTCGGCGTCGCCCAGGGGGCCCTGGACTACGCGCTCGGCTACGCCAAGGAGCGCGAGCAGTTCGGCCGCCCGATCGCCGAAAACCAGGGACTGCAGTTCCTGCTGGCCGACATGGGCATGAAGGTCGAGGCCGCCCGCCAGCTGACCTACGCCGCCGCCGGCCGCTCGGAGCGCGGCGACGCCGACCTGACGTTCTTCGGCGCGTCCGCGAAGTGCTTCGCGTCCGACGTCGCGATGGAGGTCACCACCGACGCGGTGCAGGTGCTCGGCGGCTACGGCTACACGCGCGACTACCCGGTCGAGCGGATGATGCGCGACGCCAAGATCACGCAGATCTACGAGGGCACCAACCAGGTACAGCGGATCGTCATGGCCCGGCAGCTGCTGGCCGGGATCCAGTCCGAGATCTGAGGAATCACTCAGGCGGCGGTGGGGTCCAGACCCAGCCATCGTCCAAATTGCCGTCGTAGTCGGGGTTGGGCCCGCCCCAGATGAAGAGCCGGTCGCCCGCCCAGACCGTGACGGCAGGCGCAGGCATGCCCGGGCACGGAGGTGCGGCGAGCGCGTCGGCCGGCGACGCCGAGTAGAGGCCGTTGCCCGACGCGACCCAGGCCGGTCCGACGATCGCGTCGCCGAGCGGACAGCCTCGCTCCGCTCCACCGGACCCAGGGAGGGTTCTCCACTCTCCGGTCTCCGGGTCGAAGGCGTGGCTCGCGAAGTCGCTGCGGTAGGAGCCAGGGGCAATGACGAACGACCCCTGGTGCTGGACCAGTCGCTGTCCGTAGGTGAGGTCAGGAGTCTCCTCGTCGACCACGGTCCATGTGTCGCCGTCGAGCACGGCGATCCGGGACGGTGACCCCTCGTGCGCGCCGAAGTGGTGCTCGACGTCCATCGACAGCAACCACAGCCTGTCCTCGTGCCAGGCCATGCTGCGGTCGTAGGACTCCGCGAACGGGTCGTGGGGGAGCGCCGACCATTCACCCGTCGCGAGGTCGAGCCGCCAGTCACTGACGTCGTCGGCCCTCGGCCGCTGGTCGTAGGAGAACGCGACCGGCCCCTCGTCGGTGCCGACCAGGCCGCCTTCGTAGAGCCCGCTCGGATGAAGGTCGAGCCGCTGCCACTGGTCGGCCGCCGGGTCGTAGGCCAGCGTCAGCCGATCACTGACCACGATCATCCGGTCGTCCCACCAGAGCGCGTGACCGCCGGCAACGGCCGCGGGGGCGGGCGCGATCTCCCGCCACGTCTCGGTGGCCGGGTCGTACGCCGCGCCGTCGGCGCGCTCGGCGCTCTTCGGCGGCGGCGCGCAGTCGGCATCGGGCGAGCACGGCCGACCGGTGGTGCCGCCGACGACGATCACCTCGCTCCCGGTCCAGACGGCCACCGCCTGGTCCCTCGGCGCGAGGGGGGAGGCGGCGACCCGTTCCCAACCGCTCGTTGCCTTCCCGCGATCGGTGACGCCGGGGCGATCGTCCGCGCGGCCACCGTCGACGACGGCGACGCCCACGCCGATCGCCACCACGGCCGCGATGGTGCCCCCGACGGCGGCCATCGTAATTCGTCTCCGCCGGTCAGCGGCGATCGCGTCGCTGACCCGGTGCCGATCGTCGGGGCCGATCTCGACCGGCGCGGCCGCGCGGGTCAGCGCCTCGCGGAGCTCGCTAGCCATGGCGGTCCTCCTCGGGGATGTGCTCGCGCAGCCGGTCGAGGCCGCGCGACAGGTGACTCTTCACGGTGCCGGTCGAGCACTGCATGACCTCGGCGATGCCCGCGAGGTCGAGGTCGTCGACGTACCTCAGCACGACGGCGGTGCGCTGCCGCGGCGTCAGCGACAGCAGCCCGTCGCGCAGCCAGGCGTCGAGCCCGTCGTACGGCGCCGCTCGGTTCGTCGAGTCGGGCACCTCGGAGACCAGCACCTCGCGCCGGGTCCGTCGGTACCGGTCGATGTTGAGCCGCGCGATCGTGACGCGGACGTAGGCGCCAGGGTTGCCGTCCCGCCGGATCCGGCGCCAGCGCCGGGACGTGCGGATCAGCGCGTCCTGGGTGAGGTCCCAGGCGTCGTGCTCCGAGCCGGTGAGGGCGCGTGCGTAGCCGAGCAGTCGCGGCAGCTCGCCGTCGACGAACTCCTCGAACTCCTGCCGCCGCATGACGCCCCCTCTGTCGACAGTGTTACGCCGGTGCGCCGCGAAAGGTTGAGATTCCCGATGGGATAGTGCGGCCATGCCTTCGTTCGTCGAGCTCCAGCGCCGGCTGGCCCGGCTCTCGCTCGACCCGATCCCCTCGGCGTCCTCGCTGCTGCCGGGGCACGCGGTGCCGGTCGCAGGCAAGCGGATCCTGATCACCGGCGCCTCGTCCGGCGTCGGGCGGGCGGCGGCGGTGCGGCTGGCGGGGGAGGGGGCGACCGTGCTGGCGGTCGCCCGGCGGGCAGACGAGCTCGACGCGCTGACGACGGAGATCGCCGGGAGGGGCGGGAGGGCGTACTCGCTGCCGTGCGACCTCACCGAGACCGACTCCATCGACGCGCTCGCCGACGACGTGATCACCCGGTACGGCGGTGTCGACGTGCTGGTGAACAACGCGGGCCACTCGATCCGCAGGTCCGCTGCCGACACGGTCGAGCGACCGTTCGACCACGACCGGCTGATGCGGCTCAACTACCACGCGTCGGTGCGGCTCACGCTCAACCTGCTGGCGCCGATGCGCGCGCAGGGCGGCGGACAGGTCATCAACTCGTCGACGTGGGGCGTGCCCGGCGGCCTGATGCCGATGTTCACGGCCTACCACGCGTCGAAGGCCGCGCTTGCCGCGTTCTCCCGCAGCCTCCAGGCGGAGGAGCGTCGGCACGGCATCGTGATCACGTCGCTGCACTTCCCGCTGATGCGGACGCCGATGATCGCGCCGACCAAGGGGTACGACGGCCGGGCGGCGCTGGAGCCGGACGACGCGGCCCGGTGGGTGGTGCACGCCGTACGCCACCGGCCGGTCGAGATGACCCCGGCGTACGCCTCGCTGTTGGACGTCGTCGGGCTGGTCTCGCCGCGGCTGGCCGAGCGACTCGTGACCGCGGCCCGGCCGTAGGGGTACAAAGGAGGGGCGTCGGCCACGTGACCGCGCCCGGCCTTGCGCGTTGGGCTCAGAGAGATCCCCCAGGAGGGCAGCACCATCACCCAGATCGACGACGCGGCGACGTCGGAGCCGGATGTCCAGCGGCAGCGCGTGCGCCGCCGCCGCCCGCAGAAGAAGCGGTCCCGGTGGCTGACCTTCACCGGCTACGGCATGATCCTCGCCGGAGTCGCCGTGCTGGCGTGGGTGGCTTGGCAGTTCTGGGGCACCAACTGGGTCTCGGAGCGCCGCCAGGACGAGGTCGCCGGGCAGCTCGAGGACGGCTGGGCCGACGGCAGCGACACGGTGACCACGGACTTCGGCCGGGCGAGCGCGATCCTGCACGTCCCGCGGTGGGGTGACGACTATGCCGTCCCGGTCCTGGAAGGCTCCTCCGACGAGGTGCTCGCGGCAGGCATCGGGCACATGGAGGACACCGCCGGTCCGGGCGAGGTCGGCAACTACGTGCTGGCGGGCCACCGGGTGACGCACGGCGAGCCGTTCGCCGGCTTCCCGGAGCTCGAGGAGGGCGACGAGGTCATCGTCGAGACCCGGACTGCGACTTACGTCTACGAGCTCGACTTCGACGGCACCGATCTCGAGGTCCCCTTCACCGAGGACTGGGTCCTCCAGCCGTTCCCGGAGAACCCGGACGGCGGCATCCAGCCGCCCGGCAACGTCGGCAAGGAGCTGATCACGCTGGTCAGCTGCGCGGAGATCTTCCACACCGAGCAACGGTCGGTGGTCTTCGGTCACCTCGTGTCGACGGATCCGGTTGAACGCTGATCACCTGCGGCAGCCGAATCCGTGGGCTCCGGCTCGGCGGAATCTCGAAATCGATAGGGTCGTGTCCGTTAGAGTCTGATCGACTCGTTCGCTCAAGGAGCACATACATGGGGATTTTCGGTTGGGTCGCGACTGCGCTCGCGGCCACCGTCGCACCGCCGTCGGCGTCATTTCTCGAAATCTCGCGCTCGAAGGGTGACCTGTCGGAGCCTGGGACGTTGAGCCGGATGAACAAAGGGGCAGTTATGCGCGGATCGGTTGTGCTCGCCGGTGCCATTCTCGGGGCCGTCTCGCTTGTTGGTGTGCCCGCGCACGCGGGTGCCGCTGCGCCCGATCCGTACTCGGGGTCGATCGAGACCGACTGCTCGATCAGCGTCCCGGCGGTCGTCGAGCCCGGCAAGCGGGTCGTGATCAGGGTCTCGGTCGACGCCAACTCGCAGACGACTCCGACCGGCGACATCGCGGTGACGATCACCGAGCGGCCCAGCGGCGACGCCGTGTGGGACCGGACCGTCAACTACAACGGCGGCTCCAAGCGGATCGTCGGGCCCGTGCTCGACAAGGACCGCAGCTACGCCGCCACCGCGCGCTTCTTCCCGAGCGACAACACCTTCGCCCGCTGCCGCGCCTCCGAGGCGTTCGCCGTCAACTCCGTCGACGACAACAACCCGCCCGACGACAACGGACCGGGCGGCCTGCTGCCCGACACCGGTGGCCCGGCGATGCTGTGGCTGCTGGTCGGCGTGGGACTGCTCGGCGGCGGCGCCGCGACGGTGGTCTACGCGCGTCGCCGGACCTCGCCCGCTACCGCCTGAGCGCGCGTCCGATGCCGTCCCTGCGGTGCCCGTGTGACGTCACGATCCGTGGCGCCGACGACGACGAGCTGGTCGAGAAGGTGCAGGAGCACCTCGCGGCCGAGCACCCCGGGCGCGAGTACTCCCGCGAAGAAATCCTCTTCATGGCCATGTGAGTCGCCCTCGATGGTCGAGTAGGGAGCGAGGGCGAGTGCAGCGAGCGACCCTATCGAGACCCGGCGAGCCGCCCGCTCCGGGCGAGCCGGCACGGTTGCGGGGCCTCGACACGCCCTCGCCTGGCGGCTCGGGCTACTCGACCACCGGATAGATGCGCGGCAGGTCCGACGCCTTCGCGGTGAACGACGGCGTCCGCTTCTCGCGGAACGCCGCGACGCCCTCCTTGCCGTCGGCGATCGACGTGTAGAACATCGCCAGCGAGTCCGAGAGGTGTGCCTCGAGCGGGTGCTCGGCGGCGCTGTTGCGGTAGAGCATCTGCTTGGCGAGCCCAAGCGCCGCGGGGGACCGGTCGACGACGAACGAGCGCGCCAGGTCGACGGCCGTCGGCAGCAGGTCGTCGGGCTCGTGCAGGCTGCGGACCAGCCGGCCGGCGAGTGCCTGCTCGGCGGTGAGGACGTCGGCGGAGTAGACCCACTCCAGCGCCTGCTGGACACCGACGATCCGCGGCAGGAACCAGGTCGAGCAGGCCTCGGGGACGATCCCGAGCCGGCCGAACACGAAGCCGATCCGCGCCTTGGTCGAGGCCAGGCGGATGTCCATCGCCAGCGTCATGGTGGCGCCGATCCCGACGGCGGCGCCGTTGATGGCTCCGATGACCGGCTTGGGCAGCGCGTGGATCGCCAGGGTGACCTTGCCGCCGGTGTCGCGGATCCCGGTGTCGTACGGCGGCTCGTCGTACCGCTGTCGGAACTCCTCGGGCGTGGGCGCGAGCGACTCGTCCAGGCCGAAGACGCTGCCCTCGGCGGAGAGGTCCATCCCGGCGCAGAACGCGCGGCCGGCGCCGGTCACCACGACCGCGCGCACGGCGTCGTCGCGAGCGTCGGTGAGGAAGACCTGCTCGAGCTCCCGAGCCATGGTGATGTCGAACGCGTTGAGCGCGTCCGGCCGGTTCAGCGTCAGCACGGCGACCCCGTGCTCGTCGACGCTCCAGTCGAGGGTCTCGTAGGTCACCCGGGCACTCCTGCGGCCGTGCACTGCTGCTTGGTGATGTCGTCGGTGCGGTCCTCGATGATGGCGTCGAAGAGCGGCCGACCCCGTTCCTCGTCCAACGTGTTGGCCGAGCCGTCGGTGACCGGCATGGTGCAGGTCAGCCCACCGTCGCCGACCTTGCCGATCGCCAGCGCCCAGCGGCCGACATCGATCGGGCCGGTGCCCTCGCCGAAGGCGAAGAAGTCGGGGATCGCGCTGTTGAGGCGCCACCACCGGACGGGGTTGATCACCGACCACGGCGAGAGCACCTTGTCGCCGATCGCGGCGACCACCTCGCGCTGGCGTCCGACCCGATCGAGGTCACCGCGGGCGGTCGCGCGGGTGCGGGCGTAGGCGAGGGCGACCTCGCCGTCGGCCTCCTGGCAGCCCTTCTCCACGTCGAGTCCCGCCTTGGGATCGTCGATCGACTCCTTCGGGCAGATCTCGATGCCGCCCACGGCGTCGACCACGCCGGCGACGCCCCCGAGCCCGATCTCGACATACTCGTCGATCCGGATCCCGGTCTGCTGCTCGAGCGCCGCGACCAGCTCCCTGGGGTCGCCCGGGTCGTAGTAGCCGTTGATCTTGCGGCCGTCGACGATCCAGTCGCGGGGGAAGGAGAGCAGGACGTCCGGGCCGGAGCCCGTGTGCAGCATCAGGATGGTGTCGGCCAGCGAGCTCTCCGGATTGCCGGTGTTGAACTTCTTCCGCTCCTCCTCGCTCAAACCGGCGCGGGAGTCGCTTCCGACCATGAGGTAGGTGGTGCCGGGCTGGTCGTCGGGACGGTCGCCGTCGGGCTCGAACGCGACCTTGTCGACCTTGGTCCACGTGAAGAGCGGCACCGCGACGATGTAGACGACCCACAGCAGGACCAGCGACAGGACGAGGACGACCCAGGTCTTCGGTCGCGACCAGATGCCGCGCCCGCCGCCGCGACCGCGCCGGCCGGGCGGCTGCGCCGGCGGTTGGTACGGCGGAGCGGCCGCGTGCGTCGGGCGCTGCTGAGGTGGCTGCCCGGGTGGCTGCCTGGGTGGCTGCGGTGCCTGGTGCCGGGGCTGGGTGGGCAGCACCTGGGTCGGCTCCGGGCGGTTTGGCGGGGGCGGCGCGGGCTGCCGCGGCGGTGGCGGGGAGGGCGGTGGCGACCCGGCCGGACGGTCGCCGTACATCCAGTCGAAGTCGCGGTTGTCGCCACCGGAACCAGCCGGTGTGCCTCCTGGACGCTCTGCCATGGTGGACGACGCTACCTTCCTGCTGTGAGCACCACCTTTGAGGCCCGTACGCCCAGCTACTCGCGGATCGAGCTCGCCGAGGTGACCGCCCGGTCGCAGGCCAACCTCCTCGGCAACATCCACGGCGGCGAGATCGTCAAGCTGGCCGACTCCGCAGCCGGCATCGTGGCCCAGCGGCACAGCGGCGGGCCCGCCGTGACGGCAGCCCTCGACGAGATGGCGTTCCTCGAGCCGGTGCGGGTCGGGGACATCGTGCGGACATTCGCGCAGATCAACTGGGCGGGGCGCTCGTCGATGGAGATCGGCGTGCGGGTCGAGACCCAGCCCTGGGACGACGCGTCGAGCGCCAGCCTGCACGTCGCGTCGGCGTACTTCGTCTTCGTGGCCATCGACCGCGCCGGCGCCTCCCGCCCGGTGCCTGCGCTGCGACCCGAGACGCCGGAGGACGAGCGGCGGATGCGGGAGGCCGAGATCCGGCGTGCCCACCGGCTCGCCCGACGCGAGGAGATCGAAGCCGGGCGGAACTAGGCCCGCGCGACCTCGGTGAGCACCGCCGCCACGGCGTCGACGGCCGCGGGGTGGGGCGGCGCGCCGTACGTCGTCACCTGGATCCGGCGGGCCGCACCCGGCACCGCCCGTCGTACGACGTCGGGGTTGCGGTGCGCGCGCAGCGCGAGGCCGGGCAGCAGGGTGACGCCGAGCCCGCTGGCCACCAGCGACTGCACCGCGACGTAGTCGTCGCTGGCGAACGCGATCTCCGGCGCGAACCCCGCGTCCGCGCACAGCGCGAGCAGCTCGCTGCGGCACCGTTCGCAGCCGGTCACCCAACGCGTGTCGGCGAACCGCGCCAGGTCCACGGGTCCGGTGCTGAGATCGACGCCGCGCGGCGCCACCAGGTAGAGCGGGTCCTCGTGGACGGTGGTCACGGTGACGCCGTCCGGCTCGGTCTGGCCGGGGTAGACGAAGGTCAGGGCGAGGTCGGCGGTGCCGGCCCGCAGCATCGCCGCCGCCTCGGGCGGCTCGGCCTCGATCAGGTCGAGGCCGATGCCCGGGTGCCGCTCGTGGAGCAGGGTCACCGCGGCCGGGACCAGCGTGGCGGCCGCCGACGGGAACGCGGCCAACCGGATCTGGCCGGCCTGCAGGCTGGTCGAGGCGGTGAGCTCGGACTCGGCGCGGGCCAGTAGCGCGAGGATCTCCTCGCCACGGCGGGCCAGCAGCTCGCCGTCGGGCGTCAGCCGGAGGCCCCGGCCGACCCGTTGGAGCAGCACGCTGCCGGTCTCGGCCTCGAGCCGGCGCAGGTGGTGGGAGACCGTCGGCTGGCCGTAGTGCAACCGGGCTGCCGCCGCGGACACGGTGCCGGTGCGGTGCAGCGCGACGAGCGCTTCGAGGCGACGGAGGTCGATCACCACCCCAGCCTAGCCCTCACATCGACCGTATCGATCGTTCAGCGCGAAAAGAACTATTGGACCGATGGATGGATCCGGGGGATGGTGGAGGGGTGCAGATCATCGAGGAACGGACCACATTGACCTTCGCCGCCATCAGGTCGGCGGGAGAGATCGTGGCGCGCGAGCTCGGCGCGACCCCGCTGGTCGGGCACCCGCTCCTCGACCGGCTCGTCGGCTCGCCTGACGGTGGAGTTCTCGTCAAGCACGAGCACGTGCTGCCCACCGGGTCGTTCAAGGTGCGCGGCGGCGTCCACCTCGCCGCCCGGCTCACCGACGCCGAGCGTGCCAGCGGCCTGGTGACCTGCTCGACCGGCAACCACGCGCAGTCGGTGGCGTACGCCGCCCGGCTGGCGGGGTGCCACGCCACGGTCGTGATGCCGGCCTGCGCGCCCCAGGTGAAGCGCGACGGCGTCGCCGCGCTCGGCGCCACCGTCGTCAGCCACGGCGACAACCTCGGCGAGGCCGCCGCGCATGCCCGCTCGCTGGCTGAGAACACAGGCGGCCCCGGCGCGCCGTCGTACGTCGACACCACGGACCCGCGGATCATCCTCGGTCACGCGACGGCGTACCTCGAGCTGTTCCAGCAGGCTCCGGACCTCGACGCCGTCTTCGTCCCGATCGGCAGCGGCACCGGTGCCGTGGGTGCCTGCCTGGTGCGGGACGCCCTCGCACCGGCGTGCCGCGTGATCGGAGTCCAGTCCGCCGCCGCGCCGGCCGTCTGGCGCTCGTGGCGGTCGGGCGCGATCGAGACCGCGCCGGCGACCACCCGGGCGTCGGGCCTGGCGACCTCCAACGGCTACCCGGCCACCCTCCCGCACCTGCGGGCAGGCCTCCAGGACTTCCTGCTGGTCACCGACGACGAGATCGACCACGCCGCCCGGCTGCTGGCGTCGCACGCGCACACCCTGGCCGAGGGCGCGGGAGCCGCCGCGCTCGCCGGACTGCTCGCGACCGACGCTCGTCCCGGCCGGGTCGCGGTGATCTGCACCGGCGGCAACGCCTCGGCCGACGAGATCGCGCGCCTCGCCGCCGCCTGAGCGCCGTCGGCGCGTCGCACCAGGTGTGACGCGTGTGACTGGTGATACTGAGCGGGTCACTGCACGCTTCCCCGGCAGGAGAGACACCCCGCATGGCCGAGCTGACCGCGCCGTCCCGCCCTTTCGGCGAGCTGAGCGTCGCCGAACGCGCGGCACGGGTCCGGTTCCGGCGGGCGATCTCGCTGATGGCGATGACACTCGTCGCGCCGGGCTCGGCGCAGCTGGTCGCCGGCAACCGGAAGATCGGCCGGATCGCGCTCCGGGTCTGGCTGGGTTCGATCCTCCTCGGCACGGTGGTCCTCGTCGCCGTGCTCCTCGACCGGCGGATCGCGTTCCGGCTCGGGACCAACGCCGACCTGCTGCTCGTGCTGTGGCTGGCCCTGCTCGCGGGAGCGATCGCGTGGGCGGCGCTGTTCGTCGACGCTTGGCGGATCGGCCGGCCGCTCAGCCTCCGGCTCCCGCACCGCCGCGCGGCGATCGGCCTCAACGGGCTGCTGTGCTTCTCCGTCGCCGGGACCATGCTCTTCAGCGCCCACCTGGTCTCCGTCCACCGGGACTGGGTGATCGCGGTGTTCGGCGACGGCGAGGTCACCGAAGCCCACGACGGTCGCTACAACGTGCTGCTGCTCGGCGGTGACTCCGGCGCCGGCCGGTGGGGGCTGCGACCCGACTCGATGACGGTCGCGTCCATCGACGCCGAGACGGGGCGGACGGTGCTCATCGGGCTGCCCCGGAACATGGCGAACTTCCCGTTCGAGGACGGCTCGGTGATGGACCGGGAGTTCCCCGACGGGTTCGACTGCGACGGCTGCTTCCTCAACGGCGTGAGCACCTGGGCCGAGGACCACACCGATCTCTTCGAGGATCCCGACAGCGCCGGGATCGACGCCACCACGATGGCGGTGGAGGGGATCACCGGGCTGCAGGTCAACTACTGGGCGATGGTCAACATGGCCGGATTCAAGCAGCTCGTCGACGCCGTCGGCGGGGTGACGATCAACGTCCGCCAGGCGATCCCCGTCGGCGGTCTCGGCGACGACGTCACCGGCTACATCGACCCCGGCACGCAGAAGCTCAACGGCTTCGAGGCGCTCTGGTTCGCCCGCGCCCGCGAAGGCTCCGACGACTACTCGCGGATGGCGCGCCAGAAGTGCGTCATGAACGCGATGGTGCAGCAGCTCAGCCCGGAGTCGGTGCTCAGGAACTTCGAGGACCTCGCCACGGCGTCGAGCGAGATGTTCTCGACCAACCTGCCGGCGTCGGAGGCCAGCAAGTTCATCGACCTCGCGCTCAAGGCGCGCGGCCAGAAGATGTCGACGCTCTCCCTGGTCCCCCCGCTGGTCAACACCGGCGACCCCGACATCGAGCTGATCCACGACAAGGTCGCGGAGGCGATCGACCGCGCCGAGGGCGACGCCCCGCCGCAGAAGAAGCGCAAGAAGAGCCCGGACGCCGTCACCGGCGGGTCGATCGGCTCGCTCAACGAGGGTTACGCCGCCAACCAGGCCGACGACCTCAGCAGTGTCTGCTAGGCGCGAGCCTGATTGTTGACGCCGACCCGGCTCGTTTGAACGCGCCGGGTCGGCGCTCAGATGTGCCGGGTCGGCGTTCAGATGTGCCGGGTCGGCGTTCAGATGTGCCGGGTCGGGGGGATCAGGCGGCGAGGGCGGCGACCACGGCGTCGTACGTCGCCCGGTCGGGAGCGGAGACGAGGCCGCCGCCGAGGCCCTGGGGGGCGAACGGGCCGCCCTCCTTGCTGCCGATCCAGCCGCCCGACTCCTGGACGAGCAGCGAACCGGGCAGGTGGTCCCACGGCTTGCTGTGGTTGTAGACGATCGCCCGGGCATCGCCCGCGATCAGTCGCGGGTAGTCGACGCCGCAGCACGCCCAGGTGAGCTCGAGCACCCCGAGGCCGGGGAGCTCGCGGCCGACCCACGCCCGCCGCGCGGTGCGGTACGGCGGCGGCGGCTCGCCGTCGAGCCCCGGGCCGGCCATCGTGAGTCGCTCGCCGTTGAAGTAGGCGCCCGCACCGCGCTCGGCGACGTACGCCGCGTCGTGCTGCGGCTGCCAGATCCACCCGCGGACCACCTCGCCCGACCGCAGCTCGCCGATCATCACGGCGTGGTCGGGAGAGCCGTGCACGAAGTTCTTCGTCCCGTCGACGGGATCGACGGTGAACGCGTGCTCGGCCCCGTTGTAGCGGTCGAGCAGCGTCGGGTCGAGGGCGAACGCCTCCTCGCCCAGCACGACCGCGTCCGGATAGGCGTTGGAGAGCGCCTTCGTGAGGAGCACCTCGGACTCGTGGTCGGCAACGGTCACCAGGTCGCCGGGGTTCTTCTCTGAGACCTGGTGGTCCAGGAGCGCCCGGAAGCGGGGGTTGATCACCTGCTCGGCTACCTCCCGCATGAGGCTGAGCACGGCGTCGGTGTCCACGCGGCCACGCTAGCGGTGGTGGTGGCAGAACCCGCAGTCCGCGACCCGTAGGGTTGCCGCCGTGCGGATCGTGGCGGTGGTGGTGACCTACAACCGCCTGCCACTGCTGCAGCGGCTGGTCGACCGCCTCCGCGAGGTCGACCGGCTCACCGACGTCCTCGTCGTGGACAACGCCTCGACCGACGGCACGGGGGAGTGGCTGGCGGACGCCGACGTCGAGCACCGCACGCTCGACCGCAACCGGGGCGGCGCCGGCGGCTTCCACGAGGGGCTGCGGTGCGCGGGCGAGGAGTACGACGCCGACCTGGTCTGGCTGATGGACGACGACGGGCTGCCGGAGCGCGACTGCCTCGAGCGGCTGCTGGCGGAGACCGACCTCGACTTCTGGGGACCGCTCGTCGTCGACGAGCAGGACGCCGACCGCCTGGTCTTCCCGATCCGGATCCCGGGCGGCACCCGGGTCGTGCACGACGTCGCCTCCGCACGGGGGGCTGCCGTCGGGGGGCGCCTCGGCGGCATCGTCATCCCGTTCAACGGGGTGCTGGTCACCCGCGCGCTCGTCGAGCGGATCGGCTATCCCCGGGCGGAGTTCTTCATCTGGGGCGACGACCACGAGTACCGGCTCCGCGCCGAGGCCGCCGGCGCCCGGATCGCGACCGTGGTCGGCGCCGTCGTCCGCCATCCGTCCGTGGGCGACCTCGGGACGCCGATGATGTTCGGCCGGACGACGTACAACCACACCCCGAGCGACCTCAAGCACTACTGCATGGCCCGCAACAACACGCTCAACCTCCGCGCCTACCGCGGTTGGGGGCACGTGCTGCTGTTCTGGGTGAAGACGGTGTGGTTCTACCTCGTCACCAAGCCGCAGCCGAGCCGGATCCTGATGAGCGCGCGGGCGGCGTACGCCGGTCTCCGCGGGGACTTCTCCGGTCACGAGAGGTACCTGTCATGACGGAGCGGGTGGCGGTCGTCGTCGTGACCTTCAACCGTGCCGACCTCCTCGAGCGGATGCTGGGCGGTCTGCATGCGATGGAGCGGCGCCCCGACTGCGTGATCGTCGTCGACAACGCCAGCACCGACCACACCCGGGCGGTGCTCGAGCGGGCCGCGAACCCCGACCTGGTGGCCATCCACGCCACCGACAACCTCGGCGGGGCGGGCGGCTTCCACCTCGGCCTCAAGGCCGCCTACGACCGGGGCTTCGACGCCATGTGGCTGATGGACGACGACGTCGTCCCCGCCCCGGACTGCCTGACCCGGCTGCTCGAGGTCGACAACAGCTGCCTGACCGCGGTGCGGGAGGACCTCACCGGCGCCCTCGTCGAGAAGGCCGCGGTCCGGTTCGACCTTCGCAACCCGCTCTCGATCCGCCCGAAGAAGGCAAGCATCGACTCCACCTACACCGACCGCGCGAGCATGCCGGCGACGGTCCAGGTCGCCAACGTCTCGTTCGAGGGCTTCCTCGTCCGCCGCGAGGTGATCGACGCGATCGGCCTGCCCGACCCGTCGTACTTCATCTTCTACGACGACGTGGACTTCGCGATCCGCGCGCGACGCGCCGGCTTCGAGATCCTCGCCGTCCGTGACGCGGTGCTGGTGCGGCAGCTCGCCTTCGACCAGCAGCACGACCTGGCCGGCTGGAAGGGCTACTACATGTACCGCAACCTGTTCGCGGTCCACTTCCGGTACGGCGAGAACCTGCTGGTCCGGCTCAAGCCGTGGCTGATCGCGCTCGGCGTGGTGCTGCTCAGTCCGGTGCGGGGTGGTCGGGCAGAGGCGCGGAACGTGTCGCGAGCGCTTCGGGATGCACGGGGGATGCGGACTCTTCCGGGTCCGCCGGGTTGAGCCGGACCCGCCAGCCGTCGCGGTTGCCGGTCGCGATGCCGGCGATCCACACCGCGAACGCACCCAGCGCGATGCCGCCGATCACGTCGACCACGTAGTGCCAGCCGAGGTAGACCGTCGACAGCACGGTCAGGCCCAGGAACACCCAGGAAGCGATCTGGATCCAGCGCGGGAGGCCGACCAGCCGGACGACGAGGCAGATGGTCATCATGATGCCGACGTGCAGCGACGCGAACGCAGCGACCGTCTGCAGGGTGCCGGCCGCCCACGGATCCGCCATCACGGCCGTCCGATCGGTCCACAAGCCCTCCTGCAGCGTGGAGTTGAACGTGTGGGGGAGGTCAGCGAACTCGCCCGGTTCGGCGTAGATCGGGCCGAGCGACGGGAGCAGCAGGTAGAGCACGGCGCCGAGGCACCAGTCGACCGCGACCGCGGTCACGTACCACGACCCCGCGCTGGTGTGACGCGTCCACACCAGCGCGATCGCGATGGACGTCGGCACCAGCACGATCCAGACGACGTAGACCGCGGACATCAGGTGCGCCATCAGGTCGGTCCCGAACCAGGCGTGCAGCACCGCGGCGGGGTCGTGCCCGGCGAAGAGGAAGCGGTCGACGTCCGCCATCGTGTCGTCCCAGCTGGCGCCGTTCACGAACGGCGCCATGCTCTTGATGTTGCGGAACGTCGCGTAGGTCAGGTACCACGCGATCACGCCGTTGATCGCGAACCACAGGTGTGAGGCCGGCCACCGCTCCGCGACCACCTCGCGCCACAGGGTGGCCAGGTCCCGCGGCGACCAGGCGGACCGCAGCCGGGCCCGATGGGCGACCCGCGGCAGGATGTCGACCAGGATCGTGCCGAACACGATCAGCGGCATCCGGATGTAGCTCGGCAGGATGTCGTCGTCGGGATCACGGATCGGAAGATCCTCGATGAGGGCCAGCACGACCATCGCCACTGCCATGACCGCGCCGATCGCCCACGCCAGCCAGAACTGGCGCGCAGCCTGCCGGAGTCCTCCGGCGTACCCGTTGTTCACAGTGACAGGATAATTACGCATCGCCAGCGAATTCGGCAGCCCCCACTCCGGCGGTAGGATGCCCGATCGTGTCTACCCCTGATAACGGCCCTGATCTGCTCGTCGTCGGCTCCGGTTTCTTCGGTCTCACCATCGCGGAGCGGTGCGCCGCCGAGCTCGACCTCAAGGTCCTCGTGCTGGAGCGTCGCTACCACCTGGGCGGCAACGCCTACAGCGAGTTCGAGCCCGAGACGGGGATCGAGGTCCACAAGTACGGCACCCACCTGTTCCACACCTCCAACGAGCGGGTGTGGGAGTACGTCAACCGGTTCACCGACTTCACGAACTACCAGCACCGCGTCTTCGGGAAGTACCAGGGGCAGGTCTACTCGCTGCCGATGAACCTGGCCCTCATCAACAGCTTCTTCGGCAAGAGCCACACCCCCGACGAGGCGCGAGCCCTCATCGCCGAGCAGGCCAGCGAGATCGACACCAAGGACGCCAAGAACCTCGAGGAGAAGGCGATCAGCCTGATCGGCCGCCCCCTCTACGAGGCGTTCATCAAGGGCTACACCGCCAAGCAGTGGCAGACCGACCCCAAGGAGCTGAGCGCGGACATCATCACGCGCCTCCCGGTCCGCTACAACTTCGACAACCGCTACTTCAACGACAAGTACGAGGGCCTCCCGGTCAACGGCTACACCGCCTGGCTGCAGCGGATGGCCGAGCACCCCAACATCGAGGTCCGGCTCGAGACCGACTTCTTCGACGTCGCCGACGAGTTCAAGGGCAAGGTCCCGATCGTCTACACCGGCCCGGTCGACGAGTACTTCGGCAACTCCGAGGGCCGCCTCTCCTGGCGCACGGTCGACCTCGAGGCCGAGGTCGTCGACGTCGACGACTACCAGGGCACCGGCGTCGTCAACGCGAACGACGCCGACGTCCCCTTCACCCGGGTGCTGGAGTTCAAGCACCTGCACCCCGAGCGCACCTACCTCCCCGGCAAGTCGGTCGTCGTCCACGAGTACAGCCGCTTCGCCGAGCCCGAGGACGAGCCGTACTACCCGATCAACACCGCCGAGGACCGCGAGAAGCTCCTCAAGTACCGCGACCTCGCCAAGAAGGAGCCGATGGTGCTCTTCGGCGGCCGTCTCGGCACCTACAAGTACCTCGACATGCACATGGCGATCGGCTCGGCGTTGTCGATGTTCGACAACAAGCTCAAGCCCCACTTCGCCGACGGCGCCCCCTTCGCCAGCGGCGGCGTCGACGAGACCTGATCGGTCTCGGGGAAGGTGAGCCCGGCGCTGCGCGCCGGGTTTTCCGCGCTTCGCGCGGGTTGGGGTCGGTGGGTTGTCGCCTGGTGGGTCTGGCGGGCGCGGCCGGTTGGGGGCGGTGCGGGGCATAGGCCCCGACGGGCTGCAAACCGTGGCCTGCCGGCCTGACCCACACCTCGGGCTGGATGGCCCCTGGCATGGGAAAGCCGGATGAGGTTCCTGCGACGGGGGCGATCAGCACAAGCCGGCAGGCCCCGACTTGCCCGCCGGGCCCCACGCCCCGCACCGCACGAAGTCGGCCGCGCCCGCCACACCCACGGCTCGAGGTTCGGGGTGGATGAGGTTCACCCATGTCCTCCGGGTCGGCGCCTTGGGAGGGACGGACCGACCGCGGGTCGGTCGTCCTCTCCCACGCGAGCGGGCGGTCCGACACAGGGAAACCCACCCACCCCGACCGACCTGAGCCGTGGGAGTGGCGGGCGGTGCGGTGGCCGGTGCGGGGCGGGACCCCGGGCGGGCAAGTCGGGGCCTGCCGGCCTCTCTTCGTCCGCCCTGTCGCAGGAAGCTCATCCACCATCCCCATGCCAGGGGACATCCAGCCCGGGTCACATCCAGGCCGGCAGGCCACGGTTTGCAGCCCGCTCGGGGTCTCGTCCCGCACCGGAAGCCACCGCACCGCCCGCCACACCCAACTAGGCGACAACCCACCCAATCCCCGCCGCGAAGCGGCGGAAGATCGCGCGCGAAGCGCGCGACTCACTCGACCCAGGGGGCCTCTCCGGTGAGGGTGACACTGCTGGAGACGAACGGGTGGTCGGAGGCGCGGTCGGCGAGGCCGCCGTCGATCCGGGCGTAGCCGGAGAACGTGACGCCGGGGGTGGAGCCGAAGATCCAGTCGATGCCGTGGCCGGCGGGCAGCCGGCACGGCGACGTGGTGCCGCCGTTGGCGGCCTGGGCGTTCGCTCCGGCGGTGACCCGGCAGAAGGCCTCCGCCTTCTCGTTGAAGTCGCCCATGAGGAAGGTCGGGATGCCGAGGTCGTCGCCACCCTCCGGGGCCTGGAGCTCGTTCATCAGCGCGATCTCCTTGGCCGTCGCCACGTCGCGCCAGTGCTGAGCGGGTCCGCGCACGCTCGCCGGGTTGTGGATGTTGATGAACCAGGCCAGGCGGCCGGTCTCGTGGTGCTTGAGGAGCACGTAGGGCATCGGCACCAGGTTGCCGTGGAAGTAGGGGATCGGGATGGTGTGGGCCTCGACGAGGCCCCACACGCCGTTGTTCCAGGCGATCGAGTTTCGCACGCCCTTGTTGCCGATCTGCAGGCCGGGATAGACGCTCCACCCGCCGCCGGTCATCCTGAGGAAGGTGTGGTGCTGGGTGGCCTCGTACTCCTGGAGTCCGGCCACGCTGACGTTGTTGCCGCGGAGCAGCTGCATGGTCCAGCCCATCCGGGCCGTGCTGTTGGCCCAGCGGCAGCACTTGTTGCCGCCCGGCTTGGTGTGGGAGTGGCCGAGCACGTTGAAGGTGGCGACCCGGAAGGTGGCGGGGTCGGCGGCGAGCCCGTCGGCGGCGAGCTGGACCTTGTCGCGCAGCTCGCTCGACTGGCGCTTCTCGCGCTTCTTGTCGCCCTGGCCGGCCTTGTCGTCGGGCTTGTCCGTGCTCTTCGTCTTGTCGGGCGGGACGACGGGGGGCTCGCTGCTCGCCTCGGTGTCGTCGGTGGCGCTCGTGACGGTGGTCGGTGGCGTGTCGTCGGTGGCCGTCGTCTGGTCGTTGGCCATCGCGAAGCGCGCGACCGCCAGCAGTGCTGCGACCAGCACGATGATGCCGAGTACGGGGAGCAGGCGTGCGCGACGCGGCTGTTCGTGCTTGCCCACTGCTCCCGGCTTCCCTCCCGTGACACCGACCTGGCTCGGTGTAGTGAACAACCTTACTTGACGCCTCGGGCTACGGATGGCTGCCACGCTTTCCCGGGGTTTCGTGCGCCACGCCCGGTCCCACGGACCCCACCGGTCCCAAGGTAAAGGGTTATCCTGCAAGGCGTTCGGGGTTCCGCGAACCTCACCTGCCGTCTATCCGGGGAGATCCGTGCGCCGCGTATCGCTGCTGCTCGTTGCCGTTCTGTCCGCCTCGTTCCTCGTCCCCGCCTCCGCGATGAGCCCGCGCGGCGGGGCGGTCTTCAACGTGCCCAACCCGTACGGCAACGACGCGGCCAACTTCCGGATCGTCAAGAAGGTGGAGCGCGCGATCCGCAACACGGTGCGGACACGGCGGCACCGCAACCCGGTCATCCACATCTCGACGTACCTGCTCGACCGCCCGACCACCGTCAGGACGCTGATCGCGGCCTGCCGGCGCGGGGTCCAGGTCCGCGTCATCCTCGACGAGGACATCGAGAGCCGTCCGTCCCGCAAGCTGATCACCGCGCTCAACGCCGACAACGTCCGCGACCGGAACCGCGACGGCCGGGCCGACACGGACCCGCGGGCGGGCAGGTGCAACCGCCGGCTGGGGGCCGCCCACGGCGGGCTCCGGGTGAACCCGGGCGAGGACAACACCCAGCTCGACCTCTTCACGCCCCGCCAGGCCGTGCGCAGCGTCGGGGCGCCGTCCCGGCGCAAGGCGACCTGGGGCAGGGACGGCAGCTACGTGAAGAGGTGCGAGGGCAGCTGCCGCGGTGTGGGCGGCAACATGCACAGCAAGTTCTACCTCTTCAGCAGGACGAAGAGCTCCCGCCACATCGTGATGGTGAGCTCGTCCAACCTCAACAGCGGTGGCGGGAAGCTCGGCTGGAACGACATGTACGTCGTCAAGCGGCGCAAGAAGCTCTACCGCGGGTTCAAGGCGATGCACCGGCTGATGACCGACGACGTCAGAGCCGGTGGCCGCAAGGTGCAGGTCAGCGACGGGCCGTATGTCGCCCGGTTCTTCCCGATGCGCAACGCCAGCAAGGCGACGGACCCGACCCTGCGCGACCTCAAGCGGATCCGCTGCCGCAGCGCGTTCGGCCGCACCCGGATCCACATCTCGATGTTCTACTGGAAGGGCGAGCGCGGCGCGTACCTGCTCGACAAGGTCGCCGGCCTGGCCCGCGACGGCTGCAAGGTCCGGATCATCTACGGAGCGCCGTCCCGTCGGCTCGCCGAGCGGATGCGCAACATGGCGCGCCGGAACCTGATCGGCCTGTGGGACAGCCGGTGGGACTACAACGACGACGGCCTGAACGAGGTCCGCACCCACGCCAAGTACGTCCTGGTGAAGGGGACCGTCGGGAAGAACCGCCGGGCCCACCGGGTGTGGACCGGGTCCCAGAACTGGGTGGGCGGTTCGCTGTTCCGCAGCGACGAGACGACCCTCAACATCGGCCTGCGGTCGGCGTACGTGAGCTACCGGAAGAACTGGGACAAGGTCCGCAACCACTCCCGCCGGCTGCCCTACGACGTCTACGGCCGCTGACGGGAGGCTCGGCTCTCCGGGACCATCGGCGTCCCACTAGAGTCAGCCCGGATATGAGCATGACCGGTTCCCCTGGATCTCAGCGGGTGGTGCTGCACGTCGGCACACCGAAGAGCGGCACGACGTTCCTCCAGCGCGCCTTGTGGCGCCACCGCGACGAGCTCGAAGCGGTAGGGGTGACCTGCGCCGGCCGCCGCCACTACGAGATGTTCCACGCGGCGATCGAGCTACGCGGCTCCTACGCGTTCTGGGGCAGGAGCGCCGAGGAGCTGGAGGGCACCTGGCAGCGGTTGAGCGACGGCGCCCGGGAGTACCCGGGGATCACGATCATGAGCCACGAGCTGCTGGGCGCCGCCCGGCGCGAGCAGGTCGACTACGGACTCTCCACGCTCGAGGGCCTCGACGTGCACCTGGTGGTGACCGCCCGTGACCTCGCCCGCCAGGTGGCGTCGGACTGGCAGGAGCGGGTCAAGAACGGCAGCCCGGTGACGTTCGCGGACTTCTGCGCCAACGTCAGCCGGGAGCGGCAGAACGGGTTCTGGCGCAACCAGCACCTGGTCGGGGTCTTCGACCGGTGGGCACGGGACCTGCCGCCCGAGAACGTGCACCTGGTCGTCGGACCGCCGCCGGGCTCGCCTCCCAATCTGCTGTGGCAGCGGTTCGGCGACGCCGTGGGGTTCGACGCCAGCGCGTTCGACCCGAGCGCCGAGGAGACCACCGCCAACCAGACCCTGGGGGCGGTCCAGGTGGCGGTGCTGCGCCGGATCAACGAGGTCCTGGACGGCCGCATCCAGCAGCCCGCCTACAGCAAGGTCGTCAAGCGGGTCTTCGCCCAGTCGATCCTGGCCGGACAGTCGTCGGCGCCCGCCCAGTGCCCGCCGGCCCTGGTCGAGCGGCTGACGGAGCTCACCACCCGGCAGAACAATCGGATCACGCGCCGCGGCTACCAGGTCCACGGGGACCTCGACGAGCTGATGCCGGTGCCCGGCGAGGAACCGTGGACGGACCCGGACGCCGTCGACCCCGGGCTCGAGACGGCGGCGGCGGTCGCGGCGATCGCGGAGCTCCTGGTCGAGAAGGCTGCCCCGGAGGCGGAGCCGGAGCCGGACCCGGGCCTGGTGCCGACCGCCCGTCGCGTCGGGGGCCGCGTCCGCCGGCGGCTGGCCCGAATCCGCGCCTGAGCGCGGAGATGGCTATCGTGCCCGGCATGCGGCCCCGGGTCTTCCTCCACGTCGGTAGCCCGAAGACCGGCACCACGTTCCTCCAAGACGTCCTCTGGTCGCAGCGGGCGACGGCGGGGGAGCAGGGACTGCTGCTGCCCGGCGAGCGCTTCAACGACCACTTCCTGGCGACCCTGGACGTCCGGGGGCTGGTCGACGACCCGAGCTGTCCGGAGCGTGCCCGCGGGATGTGGGACCGGCTGGTCGCCGAGGCGCTCGCGTGGGACGGGAGCGTGCTGATCTCGCACGAGCTGTTCGCCGGCGCGACCGCCGAGCAGGCCCGGCAGGCGGTGGCCGCCCTCGCCGACGACGCCGAGGTCCACGTGGTGGTCACGGCTCGTGACCACGTCCGGCAGATCAGCGCGGAGTGGCAGGAGCACGTCAAGCACCGGTCGGCCGCGACGTTCGACGCGTTCATCCGGGAGGTGCGGGACGACGCCGCGCGCACCAGCTGGTTCTGGCAGGTGCAGGACTACGCCGGCGTCCTCGAGCGCTGGGGCGCCGGCCTGCCTGCCGACCAGGTGCACGTCGTGACCGTGCCGCCCGCCGGTGCCGACCCGACGATCCTCTGGGAGCGCTTCGCCGGGCTCCTGGGTGTCGACCCGGCCGCGTTCGACATCGAGCTCGAGCGCTCGAACACCTCGCTCGGCGCGGAGCAGGCGGAGCTGCTCCGGCGGGTCAACGTCGAGCTCGGCGACCGGCTGCCGCTCCCGGGTCCCTACCCACTGGTCGTCAAGAACGTCCTCGCCCACCGGGTCCTCGAGCCGCGCGCCGGCACCCGGCTGGCGCTCGACGCCGCCGACCAGGAGTTCGCGGCCGCCGCCGCCCGGGGCATCGCGGACCGGATCGCGGCCATGGGCGCCGACGTCGTCGGCGACCTCGACGAGCTGGTCCCGGTCGTCGGGGGAGCGACGGCGGACGAGGACCGGGACGACAACGCGTACGCCGTTCCGTCCGACGCCACCCTGCTGGCCGAGAGCGTGGCGACGATCGCGGAGCTGCTCGTCGTGCTCAACGAGCGCCGGGCCGCCGTACAGCGGGCGGACGACCTGACCACCACGGCACAGGAGAAGCCGATCCGGTTCGCCCTCGTGCACGCCAGTGAGCAGCGGCCCCTGCTGCGCAAGCTGCGGGCGGCCTATCGAGCCGCCAAGGAGCGTCGGAGCAACTAGGGCACGTCCGAGCCGGTCGCTCGCACGAGACGACTCGTGCGGAGCGATGGTCGCTCGCGCCCGCGGCGCCGGCGGGCCGATCGGCCTCCTCGAGGTGGCCGGATCGGGCCATGCGAGTGCACCAAAGAGACCACTGTGACGCTCGGGGGCTTGCGTGATCGGAGTAACTGATGTGAAACTCGCATCTTGACACGCATTCCGTCGCCGCTCTGGTAGCGACACGCCGAGCAGGAGGAAATCTCCCGTGTGGAACTCCCGACGTCTGCCCTTCGCTCGACTCGGAGGCCTCGTGCTCGTCGGCGCTCTCGGCCTGGGTCTGAGCCCGTCGGGCGCAGTGGCTCCGACCCGCGCCGCCGCCGGCCCCGACCCGGCGGCCAGCACGGTCCGGATCGCGACGTTCAACGCCGCTGCGAAGTCGACGACCCGGGAGGGCTTCAACGACGTCAAGGCGTTGCTGGCCCAGGGCCCCGACATCGTGGCGCTCCAGGAGATGTCGAGCGGGGAACGGCGCAAGCGGGTCCGCGAGCGGCTGGTCGACTGCTCCACCTGCGTCTGGGACGGGTGGTTCCCGATCCCCGTCCTCCCCGGCGGTCTTCCGATCCTCTGGCGCTCGGACAAGTTCACCCTGATCGGGCATGACTGGTTCGAGGTCGCCCCGGCGACCTACGTCGGCTCCCGGGGTGCCGGCCCTTCGACCATCCGCCCCCGTTACATCGTCCGGCTGCGCCTGCGTGACGACGTCACCGGTCGGATCATCTGGATCCTCAACACCCACTTCGTGCCGACGGTCGAGGGTCCCGACGGGAGGCGCAACACCAACCAACGCCGCACCCGTCTCTACGCCCAGCACATGGCGGGACTCCTCGCGATGATCGACAAGATCCGCACCAAGGAGGGCGGCGGCCTGGTGTTCGTGGCCGGCGACTTCAACGTCAACTACCGCAATGACAAGAACGCCCAGGACCCGATCTTCCCCTACGCAGCGCTCGGCACTCGCGGCTACCACTCCAGCTACAACCGCCTCGGAGAACCCGCGACCGGCACCCACGTGCTCGACAACGGCTTCGACAAGCGACTGATCGACTACGTGAACTTCAAGCCGAGCAGACGGGTCATCCCCACCGGACAGCGGATCATCAGAGGCTTCAACTCCGACCACCGGCCGTTGATCGTCGACTTCAAGATCAACGGCCGTGGCTGCTGGGTGCGCGGCCGCCTGGTCTGCTGAGGGTTCGCTACTCGCGGTGCGAGTGGTTCCTGACGGTCGCCCAGTACCGCACGTACCTGCGCCACAGGCTCGCGCTGCGGACGTTCAAGGTGTTCTCGTCGCCCCTGGTCAGCGAGCCGGTCGCCCAGTTCGCGGTGCCGGTCCACACCCCGTGGTAGCGCCGGTTGGTGCCGTAGGTGCCGCGGACGGCGACCGCCTTCATGTGGGTGCGGGTGTTGACGTAACCGTCGCCGTTGGTGTCGATCCTGCTGTCCCACAGCTCGATCAGGCCGGCTCGCCGGGCGTCCCGCATCCGGGCCAGGATCCCGCGGTCGACCGCGCCGAAGATGATCCTGACCTTGCAACCGTTGCGGGCCAGGCTCCGGATCTTGTCCCAGATGTAGTTGCCGCGGTGACCGTTCCACCAGAACTGCTGGATGTGCAGCGAGGTCCGCCCCAGCGCGCTGGAGCACCTGATCTTGCGCAGGTCCTGCATCAGCGGGTCGCGTCTCTTGCCGACGCCGATCATCGGGAAGATCCGCGTCGTGTACGGGCCGTCTCTGAACTCGACGAGCCTGCGCCCGGCGCGTTTCTGGGCGGTCATCAGCCGGTGGATGCGCGTGATGAACTCGAAGGTCCGCGGTCGGTTCTTCATGACGACCAGGTCGTTCCAGCCCGAATTGACGCCGCCGGCGTTCAGGTTGGACGACGACATCATCACGATGTTCCTCGCCGTGCCGCTGTTCGACATCGCGTAGATCTTCGAGTGCATGTTCGCCTCGGCGGTGCCCCGGCAGGCACCCGAGCACTTCAGGACGTAGCTGCCGTCCCTGCCCCAGGTGACCGACCGGCCCGTGGGTTCGCGCATGCTGGCGGTCACCTGGCGGCTGGTCATCAGTGGGATCTCCTCGCCGCGCTGGCGGAGGCCGCCCTGTTCCGGCGGGAGTGCCCGGTTGCAGCGCCCGGCCCGGGGGTCGTTGTCTGCGATGCCGTTGCGGTCACGGTCGCGCACGTTGTCGGCGTTCAGCACGGTCACGAGTCGTCGGAAGGGACGTGAGTAGACGTCGCGGTCGATGATCACCCGCACGGAGACTCCGCGACGGCACGCGTTGACGAGCGCTTCCGCGCTCCGCTTGCGGTCGAAGAGGTAACCGGCCACCAGGATGACCGGGTGGCGGTCCCGCGGGGTCTTGCGGACGTGCCGGAACGCCTCCTCGACCTTCCGGACGATCCGGGTGTTCTCCGCCTCGGAGCCCCACGGCTCGGGCACGTTGAAGGTCGCCCCGCCCCCGGGCTCGTAGCCGCCCGCGGGCAGTGGCAGCAGGCTCAACGGGAGCAGGACGGTCAGTAGGACGATGGCTCGGCGCATGCGGAGTATCCCCAGGTTGCGGATGGTGGGCGACATGAGCCGACCCACGGGCGAGAGCAACTTCTTTACTCGTCCGTTGCATGCTAACCGGAGGGCGCGCTCGCGACTCCGGTCTTCCTAAATCCGGGACTAGCTTCGAAGCGAGCGGCACCGCAGCGTCACTCGCTGGCCCTTGGCATAGCCGCGGACCGCCCTCAGCCGCTTGGGGAGCGTGGCCAGCAGGGCATTCCAGTCGAACTGCTCCTCGATCTCGAAGCCGTAGACGTCCAGCATGACCGCGAGGGCGGACACCGTCGGGTAGCCCGCCAGGGCCAGCCCACCCTCGGAGAGGTCGTCCTTCGCAGCGTGCCCCTGCACGCCAGTCTTGTTGGTCAGGACCCGGATCACGGGCTCATCGCTCTGGTGGACCTTGGTGTCGAGGATGCAGTACTTCGGACCGGCATCCATGATCCCCCGGAACAGCTCGCCGTAGCGCAGCGTGTGGTAGATGAAACCGAGGCAGAGCACCACGTCGACGTCGAACTTGCGCTCCTGCAGGATCTGGAACATGTCGCCCTGGACGAAGTCGTAGTCCTCGTCGGGAACGCCGTACTGCGCGAACAGCTTGTTCGCGTTGTCGACCAGCTCACCACGAGCCTCCACGCCGGTCACGTGCTTGGCACCCGCCTTGAGGGCTGCGAACGACCAGCGGCCATCGTGGCTGGCGAGGTCGAGGACGCGGGCGCCGGCCAGGATGTCGCGGTTCGACTCGATCATGGCCTGGTGGCGAAGGTTCAATCTCGCTGGGAACGCTGCCGTTCTACTGGACTCGTAGAACGCGGGGTACTCCTCGAAGAACATGGGGTGCTGATTTCCTCTCTTCTGGACACCGGGCGACGTCCAGGACGCACAGTGTGGCAGGCCCACGGCGCTCCTCGCCGCGAATGGTCGAGGGGCGCGCCGGAGACGGTCGACCCTGCGACGGCGGCACCGGGTGCGCAAGCAGATCCGCCGGGCGGGACGCCCACCGGCCCCTGCTAGGTTGAACGACGTGTCGCAGGGGAGTGAGAACGTCAAGAACCCGACCATCCACCTGGTGTCGACGGCGGGCCATCCGAACTTCGGCGACGAGTTCATCGCCGCGTCGTGGCTCCGGTTCCTGGCCGAGCGCCAACCCGCCTCCGACGTCGTGCTGGACTGTCCCGATCCGGGGATGGCGACCTTCCTCTTCGAGGGCCTGCATCCCCGAGTGAAGTTCACCAACCTGCTGTGGCGCGTCAGCTGGATGACGATGGACGCCGATCCCGACGAGGGCGACGTGATCGTCGACCGGACGGTGACCGAGCTCGGCAGCCCGCTGTTCGACCTCGGCCTGATCGAGCTCCGCCGCGCGACGACCGTGCACCTCATCGGTGGCGGTCACATCACGGCGAACTGGATGCACCACGGGCGCCTGGTGCGGGCGGCCCGCAGGCTCGCCGAGGTGAGCGGCGCCCGCTTCGTGGCGACCGGCCTCGGCCTGATGCCGCCGATCGACCCCGAGCGGATCCGCGACGACCTCGGCGCCGCCGACCACGCCACCGTGCGCGACAGCGCCAGTGCCGAGATGGCCGGTGTCGACCTCGGCGTCAACGACGCCTTCCTCGGGCTCCCGGCCCTCCCGGGCTTCGGGGCGCGGCCCGACCCGACCGGGCAGCCCGGTGACGTCTGGATCAACATCCAGAGCGACCTCGCCGAGCCGGAGGTCTTCGAGGCGAACGTCGCCGCCGTGCGGGCGATGCTCGAGAGCGGTCGGTTCGAGGGCCGCACGATCCGCTACCTCGAGGCGATCCCCGGCGTCGACCGCGACCGCCGCGCCTACGACCTGCTCGCCGACCTGATCCCGGAGGAGAACTTCATGTCCTTCGTCCGGCTCTGGCACGAGGGCTTCCCCGGTCGGCCGCTCCAGACGTGGATCACCACGCGCTACCACTTCCACCAGCTCGCAGCTGCCGTGGGCGCGGAGGGCGTCGCGATCGAGATCGACGACTCCTACTACCGGACCAAGCACCAGTCGCTCGCTGAGCTCGGCACCGGATTCCCGATCGCACCGGCGGGATCCGACAAGCTGCCCGACCCGGCGAGCGACCCGGAGTTCCGGCTCAAGGCAGGCCGGCTGCACCGGGCCAAGCTGGACGAGGCCGAGGCGCTCTACCCGCGCGCCCGCGCCCAGAAGTCCGAGCCGGTCCGGGAGCCGGTCGCACCGGTCGCTCCGCAGCGGTCGAAGGGTGTCTTCGGTCGGAGGTGACGTCGTCCCGGCCGGGCCGACGACCTAGCAGTCCGGAGCCGGTCTCAGGCCCAAGTGGCGACGATGCGGCAGACGTGCGGGTCCTCGCTGCGGAAGGGCGCGAGCCCGGTGCCCGCCTCCCGGTGCACGACGCGTCCACCGTTCGCCTCGATCTCGGCCTGCACGAGGTCGGGATCGAGATAGCGACGGAAGTGCTTGCCGAAGAAGTGCTTGTTGCGCGCGTCGCGTTCGGTGCGGAACTCCAGGAACAGCCGCCCGCCTGATCGGAGCGACATCGAGACCATCCGCCAGAAATTGGCGCGGCCGCGGTCCTCCAGGGCGTGGAGCAGGAAGCGCGCGTACACGTCGACCGGGCGCTCCTCGCGGCTCAGCCGGGCTCCCATGGCCAGCACCGCGCGGGTGTCGTAGAAATTGACCGGCTCGAAGCTCGCGTTCGTCGCCCTTCGTGCCGCCCACCGGTTCGCGCGCATGACGGCTCCCAGGGAGTAGTCGACACCGAGGACGGTGCGGCCGCTGCGGGCGAACAGCCGCGAGTCGCGCCCGCCGCCACAACCGGCGTCGACGATCGTCGCGTCCGACGGGAACTCGCTGTGGACCCAGTGCGCGAAGGGCGAGGGCTTCTTGACGAGGCGCTTGCCGTGGGACGCGTTGAACGCGTCCCACCGCTTCCGATGGGTGATGTAACCGCCGAAGAACCCGCTGAACCGACGCTTGAGCCACGTGGGGCTGTCGTACTGGAACGCGGGATCGGGCACCCGCCAGCCCTCGCCGTAGGCGGCAGCGAGGATGGCCGCGGGGTTGGCCGGCGCCGCCACCCGGTGTCCGCACAGGTCGACGTACGAAACCGGCAGCACGTCCTCGCGGCTCATCCGACAGCCGATGTCGACCGCGGTGTGGAAGGTGTCGCCGATCCAGAAAGCGGTGAAGATGTCGATGTGGCGGACCGACCCGTCCTCCATCGGGACCCGGACGTTGAGGCGGGACCCCGATCCACGTCGTACCAGCCAGCCGTGCTCGGTCAGCGTCCGTTGGATCCGGAAGCTCTCGCGAACGATGTCGACCGGCGTCTCGTGCGAGGCGACGTAGGCGAGGTCGACGTCGTTGTCGTAACCGATGAGCTGGCCGTTGCGGACCGCACCGAGCAGCGTGCCGTAGGCGACGTAGGCAGGCACTCCACAGGTGTTCTGCAACGCGTCGAGCAGGTCGACCACGTACTTCATCAGCTCGTCGACCTGCTGGGATCCTTCACTGTCGAGCCGGACGATCATCCGGCCCCACTTGTCGAGGATCAGCGGGCGTCCGTCCTTGTTGCGCACTGCGATCGGGTCGTCGCCGTCGCCGAGCCTGGCCGAGGTCGATCCGATGAGGTCCTGGGTGACGTGGTCGCGCAGCTCGATGTCGGCGGTGCCGTTGAGGTGGGACGTCAGCGCCTTCGGCCAGTCGCAGACATACGCCGCCTGGCGTTGCTGCATGTCGCGCTCCGGCTGGAGGGACCAGACGTGCAGACCGTTGATGACGACGTCGTAGGTGCGGTCGACGTCGAGGTCTCCGCGGAGCGTGATACCGCGGTCCGATGCCGTCAGCTCGGCGGGCGGGGACGAAGCCATTGACGTCAGCGGCCCCTTCGCGACAGCGCCCGGCCGAGCCGACGGCGTACGCGCGGCGCCACCCGCTTCGACGCGCGGGCACGCAGCCGGTCGCGCTGCAGGGTGAGCGTGCGGACGTCGGTCAGCATCCGCTCGATCGCGACCAACGCGGACTCGAGCACCTCGCCGTCCGAGACGTCCGAGGGGTGACGCAGATCCGGGTCCAGCGGCGCCGGCGCCAGCTCCTCGAGGTCGCCGACGACGTCGTAGCCCGCCGACCGGATGCTCTCGATCGCGGACCTGGCGCGCTCGGCCAGCACCGCGGCCTGCTCCGGCCGGAGCGTGAACCGGTCGCCGCTCTGGGCCAGCAGGACCTCGTGCGCGAAGTAGCCACGAAGCCATCGGTGCCGCTCCGGTGCGTCGTCGAGCGGCGTCGACAGGTGCGGCTTGAGCCTGCGCAACAGCTCGGCCTGGACCACGCCGAGCGACTGGTTGCTGAACGCGGCACCGAGGTCGAGGGCGTCGGGATCGATCTGCACGACCGAGCAGAAGCGTCGCAGGAGCAGGTCGCGTGGTGCCCCGGGCTGGGGGACCGTCACGAGGTGCACCCGCTCCGGAGGGAGGGTGGCGCTCCAGCGTTCCAAGGTCCCGACGACGTCGTGGGCGTTCCAGCCCCACGGGCGGGGAAGCCGGTTGCGATCCGCGCGACGGAGGAAGGCGTCGAGGGTGAGGTCGAGCCCCATCTTCAGCGATTCCTGCCAGTCGGCCGCGAACTGGCGGACATAGTCGCGAGCCGTCAGCACGACGTGGACCTCGGCGGGCGCCAGGCGCTCGAGGGCCGCCCGCGCCTGCTCCTCGGTGGCCATCCCGAAGAACTCGTGGCTGATGATGCCGACCCCCGGCCACGCGGCTAGCTCGTCCACGAGCCGGTCCCAGGACTCTGACCGTTCGGGACGGAGCGGGTGCTTCGTGACCTCGCGCACGACCTGGGACGCGTGGAGGTGGTCACGCGCAGTGGTGCCCGGGTAGAGCACACCCTGCTCGCGCAGCGCCTCCCGGTTGTGGCGCATGACCCCCTGCAGGAACGTGGTGCCGGTCTTGGGTGCGCCGACGTGGAAGTAGACCTGAGTCGCCATGTCGTCTAGATGTCACTCTCTCGCAAGTACGTCGACGTCGATGCGGTGCGGCCCCAGGATCGACCTCACAGGGATGCCGAGTAGCGCTTCAGACGATCAGCAAGCAGCTCCTGGTCCTGCTGCGCGACCGGGACGAGGAGCTCCTGGACGATGTCGGTCAGCTCTGCGAGGCGCATGTTGAGACGCCTGCCTTCCTGCAGCTCGCTCTCCACCTCGGCGAGGCGCTGCTCGATCGCTCCACCACCGCGCCGGATGGGCCGGCCGAGGCGGCCCGCGCGGGGCGGCGACGAGCTCGCGTCGAGCGCTTCCTCGAGGGCAGTCAGCCGCTCTTCGATGACGCGCAACCGGTCCTCGACGGCCGTCGGGCCGGGGCCGTCAGATCGCTTGCTCACTGCTACCTCAACTCGTCGTGGCTCGGCGGCTGCACCCGGTACGTGGCAACCAGCGCCAGACTATAGCCACGGGGCGCCGGGTGACGTTGAGCGGTCGCGCCGCCGCTCCCACGTCTCGAGGTGAGTTGAGTTTCGAGTCCGGCGGGTGCAAGGATCACGTCCCGTGCCCAGGACCGTGCTCACCTTCGGAACCTTCGACGTTTTCCACGTCGGACACCTCAACGTGATCGAGCGCGCTGCGGCCATGGGGGACCGGCTCGTGGTCGGTGTGTCGTCCGACGCGCTGAACGAACGGAAGAAGGGGCGGGCTCCGGTCTTTCCCGAGCACGAGCGGATGGCCATCGTGCGCGCGCTCGCCGTGGTCGACGAGGTCTTCCTCGAGGAGTCGCTCGAGGACAAGCGGGACTACCTGGTCGCCAACGAGGCGGACGTCCTCGTGATGGGCGATGACTGGAAGGGCCGGTTCGACGAGTTCAACGACGTCTGCGAGGTCGTCTACCTTCCCCGCACGCCCGCGATCTCCACGACCGCGGTCATCGAGCGGATCTCCGCCCGCTAGGCTCGTCCAACCCAGGCCGGCCGATCCGCCGCCTCGATCAGACGGCGCCTCTCAGCCGCTCCGGGATCCGCACCAGCGGCTGCGTCCGCAGCGCCTCGACCTGGCCCTGCTGGGGCGTGCGGTGCCGGTCGTTGACGACGATCACCATGTCGTCGAGACCGGCGGTCGCCGGGTCGAACTCCGGGGCGGCCGCCGGGTCGACGTCCGCGACCACGGAGTCGAAGATCTCGACCAGGTGGTCGGCGCTCTTGCCCCAGCTGGCACCCTGCGCGCGGCCGTCGGCCGCGCTCACGGCGTTGCGGAGCGCAGCGACCTCGGCCAGCCGCGACCGATCGGCGAACTTCAGGTGGATCATGAACAGCTCCGGGTCGATCGAGTAGGGCGCCTTGATCCCGTGCGAGGACACCGCCCAACCGGCGTTGATCCGCTTGACCGACGGCTTGCACATCAGCGGCGTGAACTTGGCGAAGCCGCGCTGCTCCAGGAGTGGCCGGCCCAGGTCGAGCGGCTCGGGCTCGACGCTCGGGACGTGGACGACGTTGAGCCCCATCACCCCGAGCACCTCCGGCCGGCCGCGGTCCTCGATCAGGTCCGGCAGTCTCGGGTAGCGGGTCGGGTCGGTCACCAGGAACTCGTCGACGTCGACGAAGACCACGTAGTCGTAGACCGCGAGCAGCCCGGCGGCCAGGCCGTTCATCAGCCGCATCCGCACCGGCTCGAAGGAGGGCCCGCCCCTGAGCTCCGGCACCCGGTGCACGGTGCAGCCGAGCCCCTCGGTCGAGCCGTCCACCGAGTTGTCGTCGAGCACCACCAGGTTGTCGATGCCGACGTGGCGCGCGTAGTGGGAGACCCACAGCGGCAGCAGGTCGCCCTCGTCGCGCGCCATGGTGATCACCGCGACGTCGGGCGATCGGGTCATCCTGCGCTCTCCCTTGACGACGTGTAGACCGAGCTGTCGAGGCGCGGGCCCGTAGGCGGCGCAGCGCTCGGATCTGCCCGCGCGAATTGCGTCGGAGCCTAACAGCGCGAGCAGCTCCGGCCGCGCGCGGCACCCGCCGCGGCGCCGTCGTCAGTGGTCCCGGGACGGTGCCGGAGACGTCCCCGCCGCCCGGAGCTCCGCGAGCTCGGCCCCGAGCGGCATCGCCTGCCGCACCAGGCCGGCGATCTCGGTCAGCGCGAGGCCGACCTCGGGCGTCCGGTCGCGCAGCTGGCGGTCGAGCCTGGCCCGGGGGTCGAGCCCGACGTCGTCGGGGTCGTCGTCCGCCCGGTCGTCGTCGGGGCCGTCGTCCGGCCCGTCGTCCGCGGCATCGTCGTCGTCCTGTTGGTCGGAGTCCTCGGCGCCGGGACCGACCGCCGGCGCGCTGCCGACGTACGCCTGGTCCTCGCGGAGCTTCGCGATCCTGTCCTCGAGGTCGCCGATCGCCTCCACGAGCCCCTTGCGGGCCCAGGCCGCTGCGAAGAGCAGCTCCTCGTCGGTCGGCGTCTCGAGCTCGGCGGGCACGTCCTTGCCGGCCCGGGTGACCGGCAGGTCGTCGAGGCTGCCGACGAGGTCGACGCCGCTGGTCGAGATCGCCCCACGGATCCGGTCGTTCCATCGTGCCGCCAGGTTGCGGCCGGGCCGGTTCAGCGTGACCTTGCGCTCCTGGTCGGCGCGCTCGCTGAGGATGTCGCGGGCGAGGAGCACCTTCATGGTGCGGAGGTAGTCCGTCCTCCTGACCGGTCCGAGCTCGATGTTGAGGAGACGCATCAGCTCGCTCGACGGGAGGCCGAGCGACGCGTTGCTCTGGACCGCTCGCTCGCGACAGCGGGACGGTTTGATGCCGACCACGCCGGCGAACCGCTTCCACAGCAGGTCGGGGTCGTCGCTCCGGAGCGGCACGGTCACCACGTGGACGCGGTCGGCGCCGACCAGCGGCACCCAGGTGTCGATCATCGTGGGGATGCCCATCCCGCGGTGGATCATCCGCTCCGGACGGCTGGCCGGCTCCCCGTCCTCCTTGACGATCTGGCGCAGCCCCCAGAGCATCCGGCGCAGCGGCACCTCCTCGCCGTTGCGGCAGTTGGTCTGCCACTGCGACCGCAGCACCGCCGCGGTGTCGCGGACGGTGAGCACGACGTGCACCTCGGCGTCGCCGAGCGAGCTGATGATCCGCTCGGCGGCCGCAGGCCTGGCCCAGCAGAGGAACTCCATGGACACGACGGTCCCCTTGCCGCCGTGCGCGGTCAGCTCCTCGGCCAGCCGGTCCCAGCGACCGCCGGCTGCGCGGGTCAGGTCGTTCTTGTGGCCGGTGGGTCGGCCGAAGCTCAGCGCGTCGTGGGTGGCGAGCACGACGTCCCGCCAGGGAGCAGGCAGCAGGTAGCCGGTCCGGCCCAGCCCGTCGCGATTGGCGTACATCAGCCGTTGGAGGTACGTCGTGCCGGTGCTGGGACCTCCGATGTGGAGGTAGATGGGCGCTGGCCGACTGCGCCGATCCGGCCGTCGCAGGACCATGTCTCGGACACTAGCAATCGGGTCCCGGGGCCGGCCTACCGGCGTCCGCGGCCCCGCGCCCGCCGGGCGGCCGTGAGGTCGACTCCCGCGAGCTCGCGGAGCATCGCCGCCAGCTCCTGCACGGCCGTGTCGACGTCCTCGGGCGGCTCGGCCGCCGGCGTCGCACCCAGGTCGATGAGTCCCGTCCGTGCGGTCGCGGCCGCGGCGAGGACCTCGGCCGGCCGCGGCCGCCGCGTCTCCTCAGCGTCCTCGGCGACGACGGGCGGATCGGCCGGGAGGTCGTCGAGGTCGCCGATGACGGTGGTGCCGGCAGCGGTGACGGCATCGCGCACGAGGCGGTTCCACGCGGCGGCCACCTCCCAGCCACGGGCATCGAGGCGGACGGCCGGCTCGGAACCGGCGCGGGACTCCAGGTCCGGCGCGACCACCGCGCGGATGACCTTGTCGACGCCTGCCGGCAGGGTGCCGTCGAACGCGACGTTGACACGGCGCAGCAGCTCGCACGACGGGTGGCCGAGCGACGGGTTGCGCGGCATGCCCGGGCTGACGGGCACCTGCGGGTCGATGCCGGACGCCTCGGCGAACCGCTGCCACAGCAGCATCGGATCGCCGCCCGCGCGGGGCACGGTGACGACCCGCACCCGCTCACGGCCGACCACACCGATCCAGGTCTGCAGCATGCGGGGGATCTCCTGGGTCCGACGGAACACCCGTGTCGATCTCGTCGTGCTGCCGTCCTCGAGCAGGGCGCCGATGTCACGGACGAACCGTCGCCAGGGGACGGTGTTGCCGTTGCGGCAGGTCGTCTGCCACTGCGCGGGGATGGTCCGGGCCGCATCTCGCACCGTCAGGACCACGTCGACGGACTCGCCGCCCGCGCCGAGCGCAGCGACCAGGCGCGCCGCCCGCGGCTGGTCGAGGAAGCTCAGGAACTCCCACGAGACGACCGACCGGCGGCCGTCCTGCTCCCGTATCCCGCTGAGGAACTGGTGGGCGACCCGGTCGCGCCGGGTGCTCGCATCGGCCGCCGGCGTGCCGTTGAGCACGCCTCGCAGCGACAGCGCTGGTTCGCGCGGCACGTGGTAGCCGTGCTCGGCGAGGACCTCGCGATGGTCGGCCAGGAGCTGCTGGAGGAACGTCGTCCCGGTCTTCATCGCCCCGATGTGCAGGACGATCCCGGGGGCTCGCGGGCCGGAATGTGACGCATTCGGCACCGGCGCAGGCTAGCAGGCGATTCGCGGTCGGCCACCGCTCCGCTGATACCTTGATCTACGTCCAAACTGTGCCTGCGTCGAAGGAACACGCCCTCGTGAGCGAAGCCGCCACTGCCACCACCCCAGCGTCACCGTCGCCCGTCGACGATGGATTCCGGGTAGTGCAACGGCTGGTCCTGCCGGCTGACCAGGAGCTCGACGTCCAGTCGCTCTACGTCAGCGGAGTCACCAGCATCTCCTCCGGCAACGACTCGATGTCGCGCCAGTCCGGTGGTGACTACGAGAGCCCCGAGCCGGAGCAGGAGGACGAGGACGACTCCACCAGCTCCGAGGGCAGCGCCGGCATGTCCGGTTTCGGCCGGCTTACCGACGGCGCCGGCGTGGCGGTCGACCCGCAGCGGCGGGTGACCCTCGGCACCTACTTCAACGCCTTCCCGGCCAGCTACTGGCGACGGTGGACCGAGTTCTCCTCGGTCCGGCTGACCACCCGCCTCCGCGGCCACGGGTCCGTCATCGTCTACCGGTCGACGGCCAAGGGCCACGTCGTCCGCGCCGACTCCTGCCGGATCGACAGCGACGAGACCCAGACCGTCACCTTCGACCTGCCGCTCAAGCCGTTCATCGACGGCGGCTGGTACTGGTTCGACCTCGAGGGCGGCCACGGCGAGCTGGTCCTCGAGGACGCCAACTGGGGCTTCGAGACCGAGCGCGTGCGCAGCGGTCGGATCACCATCGGCATCACGACGTTCAACCGTCCCGACTTCTGCGTCGCGCAGCTGGTCAACCTCGCGACCAACGCCGCGGTGCTCGACATCATCGACGAGATCGTGGTGGTCGACCAGGGCAGCCAGAAGGTCGTCGACGACGAGGGCTACGAGTCGGCGGCGGCGAACCTCGGCGGCAAGCTGCGCATCATCGAGCAGCCCAACCTCGGCGGCTCGGGCGGCTTCTCGCGGTCGATGAACGAGGCGACCTCGATGGGCGCCTCGGACTACGTGCTGCTCCTCGACGACGACGTCGTCTGCGAGCTCGAGGGCATCCTCCGCGCGGTCGCGTTCGCCGACCTGGTGAAGACGCCGTCGCTCGTCGGCGGCCAGATGTTCAGCCTCTACGACCGCTCGGTGATGCACGCCTACGGTGAGGCGATCGCGAAGTATCGCTGGTTCTGGGGCCCGGTCGCGCCCAGCGTGCACGGCCACGACTTCGCCAAGAAGTCGCTGCGCAACACGTCCTGGATGCACCGTCGCATCGACGTCGACTACAACGGCTGGTGGATGTGCCTCATCCCCACCCAGGTGATCCGCGAGATCGGGTTGTCCCTGCCGATGTTCATCAAGTGGGACGACGCCGAGTTCGGCCTCCGCGCAGGCGCCGCGGGCTATCCGACGGTCACCCTCCCGGGTGTCGCCGTGTGGCACGTGCCGTGGACCGAGAAGGACGACACGCTCGACTGGCAGGCCTACTTCCACGAGCGCAACCGGCTCGTGTCGGGCCTGCTGCACTCGCCGTACCCCCACGGCGGCAAGCTGGTCCGCGAGAGTCTCGAGAACCACACCAAGCGGCTGATGTCGATGCAGTACGGCACCGGCGAGACCATCCTGCTGGCGCTCCAGGACGTTCTCGACGGCCCCGACCGGATGCACCACGACATCCTGCACCGGCTGTCCGAGGTCCGCGCCCTGCGCGACGAGTACGACGACGGCAAGTCCGAGGCCGAGCTCGATGCCTTCCCGGCTCCACGTCGGAAGAAGCTGGAGAAGCGCGGCAAGGGCATCCCGGTCCCGTCGACGACAGTCGGCAAGGCCAAGATGGCCGCGGCCGGTTTGATCCGCCAGGCGATGCCGACCCGGGAGCTGGCCGGCGAGCACCCCGAGGGGATCGTGCCGCACGTCGACCAGCGATGGTACCGGCTCGCGCACTTCGACTCGGCGATCGTCTCGTCCGCCGACGGTGTCGCGGCCTCCTGGTACCGCCGTGACCCTGCCCAGTTCCGCGACCAGATGGCGCGCTCGCTCAAGATGCACGCAAAGCTCTACCGCGAGTGGGACGAGCTGGCCGAGCGGTGGCGCTCGGCCCTGCCCGAGCTGACCTCCCCGGAGCGCTGGAAGCTGACCTTCGAAGGCATCGACGACGAATGACGAGATTCGGCGCCCGGCGTCGAGCGGCAGGCAAGCACGCGGGGGGACGGGCCGGCCGCCGTCACCGACCGCCAGAGATCACGCCCGACGAGGTCTCGGCTCCTCCCACCGACAGCGCCGGCGGAGGCTTCGCCGTGCCGCCGCCTGCGGCAGCCGCGGTCACCGAGCCCGCCTGGCCGGCAGCGGAGGCGCCGGTCGCGCCACCCGCACCCCTGACCGAGCCGGAGCTGGTCCCCGCCGCGGTGGGTGCGCCGGTGGAGACCGAGCTCACTGACGACACCGCGGAGAACCCGGTGGTCCGGGAGGCACGCCAGGAGGAACGTCGGCAGCAGCGCCGGGAGGCTCGCCAGGAAGCGCGCCAGGAAGCGCGCCAGGAAGCGCGGGAGGAGCGCCGCGACGAGCCCTCACCCGAGCCGGGGCCGCCGGCGCGCGCCGTACGCGACGTCGCCGCCCTCCCGCTCACGCCGCCGACGGCCAACAACGGACTGCTCGCCGTGTTCCAGAAGCGCTACCTGCTCAAGCTGCTGGTCAAGCGTGAGATCAGCGCCCGCTACCAGGGCTCGTTCCTGGGGCTGCTGTGGTCCTACATCGGGCCGCTGTGCCAGTTCTTCATCTACTGGTTCGTCCTCGGGGAGATCATCGGCCTCCACGACAACGTCGAGAACTTCGGCGTCCACATCTTCTGCGGCCTGGTCGTCGTGCACTTCTTCACCGAGACCTTCAGCGCAGGGACGCGGTCGATCGTGCGCAACAAGTCGATCGTCGTGAAGCTCCCGCTCCCGCGCGAGATGTTCCCGGTCGCGTCGATGCTGGTGTCGCTCTTCCACGTCTTCCCGCAGATGCTCATCCTCCTCGTGGCCTGCCTCGCCTACGGCTGGACTCCCGACCTCTACGGCATGGCAGCGCTCGGCCTCGCGTTCCTCATCGCGATGCTGCTCGGCACCGCGGGCGCCCTGTTGTTCAGCGCCGCCAACGTCTTCTTCCGCGACTTCGGCAACGTCGTGAGCATCATGACGATGTTCATCCGGTTCAGCGTGCCGATGATCTATCCCTACAGCCTGGTCGCGGATCGGTTCGGCGACGCCGCGCAGTACTACCTCTACAACCCGCTCGCCGTTTGCGTGCTCCTGGTCCAGCGCGCGATGTGGCTCGGCACCACGGACGACCCCGTCGCGACCGAGAAGACGGACGTGCCGCCGGACCTGATGCTCTGGGGCCTCGGCATGGTGGGCGTCGGCCTGGTCCTCCTCGCGATCGGGCAGCTGGTCTTCAGCCGGCTCGAGTCCCGGATCCCGGAACGGCTGTGACGCGATGACCACCTCGATCGTCCTCGACGACGTCACCAAGACGTTCAAGCTCCGCTTCCACCGCACCATCAAGCAGATGTCGGTGGCCAAGATGCGCGGCCAGGAGACCAGCACCGACTTCAAGGCCGTCGACGGTGTCTCCTTCAGCGTCGAGCAGGGCGAGTCGATCGGCCTGATGGGGCTCAACGGCTCGGGCAAGAGCACCCTGCTCAAGGTGATCAGCGGCGTGATGAAGCCGGACGGGGGCTCGGTGCTGACCCGCGGCCGGATCGCCGGCCTGATCGCGACCGGTGCCGGCTTCCACCCCCAGCTCACCGGTCGCGAGAACCTCTTCCTCAACGCCGCGATCCTCGGCATGAGCGAGAAGGAGACGAACCGCAAGTTCGACGAGATCGTCGACTTCGCCGGCCTCGGTCACCGCCTCGACACCCAGGTCGGCCACTACTCGTCGGGCCAGAACGCCCGGCTCGGGTTCGCGATCGCGGTCCACGTCGACTCCGACATCTTCCTCGCCGACGAGGCGCTGGCCGTCGGCGACAAGCCGTTCAAGCGCAAGTGCCTGGCGAAGATGCGCGAGATCCGCGAGAGCGGGCGCACCATCTTCTACGTCAGCCACGCCGCCGGTCAGGTCCGTCGGATGTGCGACCGCGTCATCGTCCTCGAGAACGGCCGGCTGGCCTTCGACGGCGACGTCGAGGCAGGCATCCACTTCCTCCACTACGACAACGACGACGAGGAAGAGTTCGCCGACGAGGAAACCGGCGACGACATTTAGGACTGCGCGAGCGCGTCGCTCGTTCCTCGCGCCGCGCTGCCGCGCGCGCAGTCGACGCGGTCATCGGTTGCGGCTGCTCGGCGGCAAGACGGCCGGCATCGCGAAAGCGCGGGCGTCGGTCGATCCGGTCGCTCGTTCCTCGCTCCCTCCTCTCCCTCGCCCCCGTTTTCGCGACTGGCCGGCAGCGTTGGCTTGGCCGTGCGGGTCACGGTGCCGGGCGTGCAGTCAAACCCGGTCATCGGTTGCGGCTGCTGGTCGGCAAGACGACGGGCGTCCGCTCGGCCACTTGACAAATCTCGAAATGGTCGGCGTGTCGGCTGGTAATTACAGGTTTGTAGTTACTCAGAAGCCCTTCCCAGTGCCTGTGACGCGTGTGAAAGTTGCTGCCTGTGTGACACCTTCCCCGCGCACAACTGGAGCAGATTCCCCATGCTTGCGAGCCCGACCCCGAGCCCCGAGGGCGCCGTCGACCACGACGGTCGTGTCCTGCGTGTGCGCACGGCCCGACGCAACCGCTTCGTCTCCGCGTGCCAGCAGCTGCTGGCGCTGGGCCTGGTGCTGGCCGCGCTGACGCCGGCGGCGCGCACGGTCACGATGGACGTCCGCCCCGCCGCCCCGGCCGACGCTCGCAGCCAGGGCGGAGCCGCCCTCCGCTCGGCGCCCGCGACGGTGCCGACGACGGCCGTCGACCCGGACGTGACGGAGTACAGCCTGACGGCGCCGCAGGGTGCGCGGCTGGCGCCCGGCGCTCTGCGCGCCAGCAGCCGGCGTACGGCGACCGGCGGTCAGCAGCTGACCAGCGATGCCGTGCCCGTCCTCGGCTACGGCGCCGTCGGCGTCACCTGGCAGCACGGCCAGCAGGTCGCCGACGACGCGCTCGCCGTCGAAGCCCGCACGTTCCAGGACGGCGCCTGGTCGGACTGGACCGACGTGCCGTACCACGACGACCACGGCCCGGATCCCGACAGCGACGAGGCCCGGCACGCGCGTCCGGGCACCGAGCCGCTGCTGGTCGGCGAGGTCGACCAGGTGCAGGTCCGCGTCGCGACCGACTCGTCGGCGCCGGCGGACATGAAGCTGGCCGTCGTCGACCCGGGAGAGGCGACCACCACCGCGCGCCAGACCCCCGAGATCGACACCGACTCCCTCGACGGTGACCCGGCCGGGACCTCGGAGACCAGCGAGGGCGAGCTCGCGCTCCGCGCGAAGGTGGCCGCTCCGAAGCCGAAGATCTTCTCCCGTGCGCAGTGGGGCGCGGACGAGAGCATGCGGGACAAGCCGTCGCTGCACTACTACGAGGTGCACGCCGGCTTCGTCCACCACACGGTCAACGCCAACGCCTACACGCGCGACCAGGTGCCGTCGATCATCCGGGGCATCTACGCCTACCACACCCGCTCGCAGGGCTGGAGCGACATCGGCTACAACTTCCTCGTCGACCGGTTCGGGCGGATCTGGGAGGGTCGCTTCGGCGGTGTCGGCCGCCCCGTCGTGGGCGCGCACACGCTCGGTTACAACGACAACGCGTTTGCGATGTCGGCGATCGGCAACTTCGAGACCGCGCGACCGTCGCGGGCGATGGTCCGTGCCTACGGGCGGCTGTTCGCCTGGAAGCTTGCGCTCCACGGCGTCGACGCCGCCGACCGCCGGCAGCACGTCACGTCCGACTACTTCAAGGCCATCAACGGCCACCGCGACGCGGGCTCCACCGCCTGCCCGGGCATCCACCTCTACAACCGGATCCCGAGGATCCGGGAGCTGGCGTCCACGGCACAGGAGGGCTGGGACGGGCGCGAGCTGGAGTCCAGCCTGGTCGGCAGCGCGCGGCCCGACCTGGTCCTGCGCCGGGCGGTCGACGGCAAAGTCTTCCTCCGCCAGGTCGTGCCCACCGACTCCGGCTACCGGCTGGGCAAGCGGGTCTCGACGGGACTCCTGCTCCCGGGCGCGGACCGGATCATCAAGGCCGGCGACTGGGACCTCGACGGCTACGGCGACCTCATCGTCAAGGACGGCGGCACGCTGTGGCTCTACCGAGGCGTCGGCCGCGGCAAGTTCGCACCCGACCCCAAGCGGCTCGCGCTCGGCTTCGGCGAGGTCACGAAGCTCGCTGCGATGGGCGACTTCACCGGCGACGGGCGGCCGGACCTGATGGGCCAGCCCGACGGCGGCTCGATGCGGATCTACCCCGGAGCCGGCGCGTCCGGCCTGCGCAGGAGCTATACGGCGTACTCTCCGGTGCCGGGCCGCAAGCAGGTGCCCATCGGACGCTGGGACCGCGACGGCGCTCCCGACAGCCTGATCCGCACCCGGTCCGGCCTCGTCCTCTACTACGGCAACGGTCCGGGTGGCTTCACCCGCCAGAAGTCGATGGCGCTTCCGGTCCGCGGCTACGACTGGCTGATCGGGGTCGACGACGTCGACCTGATCGGCCACAGCGACCTGATCGCCCGGACGCGGAGCACCGGCCAGCTGTGGGTCATCCCCGGCAGCGCCGACGGCTTCCGCGCACCGGTGGCGATCACCGGCGACACGCAGGGGTACGACCTGGCGGGGTGATGACCCGGGATCGACAGTGGACCTGAGAGGTGCCTGGCACTCAGGCGGGGAAGCGAGCGGTGGCGTGCTCGGCGACATCGATGGCCTCGAGCCGCTCCGCTCCGGCCCGGGTGACCAGGACGACGGAGCCGCCCTTCGCGAGCGGCTCCGTGAAGGTCGCGAGATCCGGTGGGGAAGCCGGACTCGCGGTCACCAGGAGGCGGCCGCCGTCGGCGACGAGAGTCCCGGCGGCGGCCGCTTCCCACATCTCCTGCTGGGTGAGCCGGACGCCGGCAAGGTCGACGGCGCCGTCGTCGCCCCCCGGCGGGTCCCACGGGACGAAGGCGTCGGGCTGCGACCAGATCTCGACGCCGACGTCGTGCACGCCGGTCGGCACCGGCTCGGCGAAGCGCACCCCGAGCGGCAGCAGCGAGCAGGCGAGGACGACGCGCTCCGCGGCCTCCCGGGCCCAGCGGTCGAGCCGGTCGGGGCCGCACACGACGGCGGCCGGGTCGTCCGCGTCGGTCACCACGAGCCCGGCACTCCAGGCGGCGCCGAGGAACACCGGGGTGAGCCAGTGCGGCGGCAGGTCGACCCGCAGCGTGTCGCCGCGCTCGAGCCCCAGCTCGTCGACGAGGAGGGACCCGGCCTTGGCGACCCAGTTGGCGTAGGTCGTCACCGAGAGCTCGACCCGTTCGCCGGTCTCGTCGTCGTAGAACGTCACCAGGGGTCGGCCCGGCTCGCGACGCAGTCGGTCGGCGAGCACGGCGGCGAACGTCATCACCCAGCGAGGATAGGAGGTGGCGCCGCGCGCCCCTGGGCCGGGATCTGGGTTTAGTGTTGCCGGGTCCGGCGGAGCGAGGAACTGGGGGTTCGACGTGGTGGACGGCGCTATCGACGCGTTCTGGGCGGTGGTCCCGGCCGGAGGCGCCGGCACCCGACTCTGGCCGATATCGCGTTCGTCGTCACCCAAGTTCCTCCACGACCTGACAGGGGAGGGGCGCACCCTCCTCGAGCAGACGCACGACCGGCTGGCGCCGCTGGTCGAGGACCGCTTCCTCGTCGTGACCGGGCGCGCGCACGAGCAGGCGGTCCGCGCCCAGCTGCCGGCGCTCGGGTCCCGATCGGTGCTCGCCGAGCCGTCTCCGCGCGACTCGATGGCGGCCATCGGTCTCGCGGCCGCCCTCCTCGAGCGGCGCGCGATCGAGACCGGCGAGGACGTCGTGATGGGGTCGTTCGCCGCCGATCACGTGATCTCGGACCCGACGGCGTTCCACCGCGCCGTGGTGGAGGCGGTCGCGGCCGCCCGCGAGGACTGGCTGGTGACGATCGGCATCGAGCCGACGTTCCCGAGCTCGGCGTTCGGCTACATCCGCCAGGGCGACGGGCTCCCCGGGCACGAGCGCGCGCGGGTGGTCGAGTCGTTCGTCGAGAAGCCGTCGGTGAGCGTGGCGGAGGACTACCTCGCGACCGGCGAGTACCGGTGGAACGCCGGCATGTTCGTCGTCCGTCCCGGCGTGCTGCTCGACCTGCTCGCGGCACGGAGCCCCGGGTTCGCCGCGTCCCTGCGCGAGATCGCCGCCGAGCCCGACCGGCTCGACGAGATGTGGCTCGGCCTGCCGAAGATCGCGATCGACCACGCGGTGGCCGAGCCCGCCGCCGCCGCGGGCCGGGTCGCGACGGTGCCGGGAAGCTTCGGCTGGGACGACGTGGGCGACTACGACTCGCTCGCCGGCATGCTCGGCGACGCCGAGAAGCTCAGCGTGCTCGGCGACGCCGGCCTGGTGCTGTCCCAGCAGTCGACCGGCCTCGTCGTACCCGCGTCGGGACGGGTGATCGCCGTGATCGGCCTCGACGACGTCATCGTCGTCGACACACCCGACGGGCTGCTCGTCGCGTCGCGCGAGCGCGCCCAGGACGTGAAGGCCGTCGTCGCCGAGCTCAGGGACCAGGGTCGTTCCGAGCTGACCTGAATGCTCGGCTCACCGGATCTCGATACGCCGCATCGCGGCTTCGTTCGTCAGCCGCGGCGGCTACTCGATCTTCGCGGGCGACGGCAGTCTGCTCGTTCCTCGCAGACTGCCTTCGCGGGCGACGGCAGTCTGCTCGTTCCTCGCAGACTGCCTGCCCGCTCACTGCTCGCCGAGGTAGCCGCCGACCGGCTCGGGGGCGTCGTAGTAGGGGTAATCCTTCATGAAGGTCTCGAGCGCCTCGCCGCTTGGCTCGGAGCAGTACTGCCAGACCCCGTGCGACTTGCCGGTCGCCTCGTCCGCCGACCAGTGGGTGAACGCGATGTGCTGGCCGTCGGGGAAGTCGCCGCCGTCGTCGGAGGTCCACGGCGCGGCGATGAACGACAGCCGGTTGTTGGTGTCGCTGTAGTCGAGCTTCTCCGCGATCGCCTTGATCTCACCGAGCATGGTCGCGTCGTCCGCCGCGGTCTCGTCGTACCAGAGGATCGTGAAGCCGTGCTCGAGGTTGTGCACCAGCGCCTCGAGCTCGGGACGCGAGTCGTCGGTGAAGAACCGGTCGTCGATCCCGACCGGGGCGACGCCGCCGCCCTCGTTCCAGTGCGGTCCGAAGGCCACCGGCGCCTCGTCGTACTCGATCTGCTCGCCGGTCGGCCGGTGGTCGTTGCTGCCCTCGGCGTTCTTGGTGGTGACGTCGCCACACACCGACGCGGGCCCGCCGATCTCGGCGAGCGGATCGTCGGCGTTCCTCTGCTGCTCGATCCAGGAGCGGATCGGGTTGAACGCCGCGAGCACGATGATGACGAGCGCGATGACGATGCAGACCGCCAGGATCATGAAGCCCTGACGCTTCTCGGCGCTGCGCTGCTTGCGCCGGATGTCGTCGATGACCTTCTGGCGGTCCGACTTCTCAGTCTTGGTGGTCTTGGCCACGGTGCGGCTTACCTCGATGTCGTGGGGCGGGTCGCGGTGAGTCTACGGAGTCAGGGGTCTCAACCGGAGATCGGCGCCGGGTTCGCCGACCTCGACCACCCAGCCGTGGGCCATCGCGACGATGCCGGCTGCGTCCGGCCGGTCGGCCGTGCAGGTCAGTTCGTGATCGTGGACGAGCACGACGTCGATGCCGATCCGGTGCAGGGCCTCGGTCAGCTCCTCGGCAGTGGCCGGCGCACCGAACGGCGGCGCGTCTTCGGCGATGAGACTCGCGGCGCGGATGACCGCCTCGCGGGCGCCGTACCCGAAGAGGTCGGCGCCCTCGGGCCGGACCAGGGCCTGCGCGCCCGGGCCGTCGTCACCCGGGGGGAGCACCAGGTCGGCGCGACCGCGGACCACGGCGAACGGACGGCCGCTGAGCTTGCCCTGCGCCAGCTCGGCGGCCGACGCGATCTCGTCGGCCGTCGCGGGAGCGGTGACCGCGAGCTCGTTGCCGTGCTCGTCGACGCGGCCGGCGAACGACTCCAGCACCACGATGCCGGCCGCGCCGACCGCGATGTCGGTCTGCCCCTCGCGCCAGGCGCGGCCGGCGGTGTCGGTGACGACCACGCCGACGTTGCGGCCGGTGCGCTCGGCGATCGCGGTCCGCAGCCGGGCCGCGGACGCATCCGGGTCGACCGGCAGGAGCACGACGGCGCCGCGGGCGACGTTCGACGCGTCCACGCCGGCGGCGGCCATGGTCAGCCCGAGCCGGTTGCGGACGATCCGGGTGGGGCCGCGGCGCGCGACCAGCCGCACCGTCTCGGCCGTGATCCACTCCTCCCGGTCGCCCTCGACGAGCCGGCCCTCGGCCTTGCTCACCACCTTGCTGGTCACGACGACGATGTCTCCGTCGGCGAGCTCGACCAGCGGGACCAGGAGGTCGGCCAGGTCGTCGCCCGCGCTGACCTCCGGCACCTCGTCCGGGGCGGTCACCGTGAGCATCAGCGACCCACCAGGCCGATCGCGGCGGCCGCCATTGCGGCGGTGGCGTCGTGGTCGGTCATCATCAGCGGCACGGCGGCGCTCCGGATCCCCGACTGCTCCAGGTCCGCGACCTGGTCGGCGTCGCGCTCGTCGACCAGCCAGCCGTCGAGCACACCGCCGGCGCTGCGGGCCCCGTAGTGGCGACCGACCCCGCCCGCGCTCACCTCGACCCCGATCGACGCGAGCAGCTGCTCGGCCATCCCGCGCACGTGGCTGCCGCCGACGATGGGGGACAGCCCGACGACCGGTGCTGCCGTCGTGCGCAACGCGTCGCGCAGTCCGGGCACGCCGAGGATGGTGCCGACGGAGACGACCGGGTTGGACGGCGGCAGCAGAACCAGGTCGGCATCGGTCAGCGCGTCGAGCACCCCCGGCGCGGGCGAGGAGTCGTCGATCCCGACCACCACGACCGTCTCGGCGGCGACCTCGGCCCGGAGCCGCACCCAGTACTCCTGGAAGTGCACGACCCGGCGTCCGCTCGGGGACTCCGGGTCGGCGATCGCGACATGGGTCTCGACCCGGTCATCGGTCATCGGGAGCAGCCGCACCCGGTCACCCCAGGCCGGCGTCAGCCAGCGCTTGCAGAGCGCCTGGGTGACCTTCGACAGCGGATAGCCGGCGTCGATGAGCTGGGTGCGCACGAGGTGGGTGGCGATGTCGCGGTCGCCCAGACCGAACCAGGTGGGCTCCACGCCGTACGCCGCGAGCTCCTCCTTCGCGCTCCACGTCTCGTCCCGGCGTCCCCACCCGCGCTCGGGGTCGATGCCGTCACCGAGCGTGTACATCACGGTGTCGAGGTCGGGGCACACCTTGAGGCCGTGGATCCACCAGTCGTCGGCGGTGTTGGCCACGACGGTGACCTCGGCGTCGGCGTCGACACCCGGCAGCGCACCCGTCGTGATCCCGTGCAGGAGGCCCTGGAGGAACCGCGCCCCGCCCATGCCCCCGGACAGCACCGTCAGCTTCTTCATGAGGGCAACTCTGCCGCCTCGTCACCCGCCGCCCCGCCGCGGGTGCGAACGACCTGCGTGATAACGCTGCGCCTATAGCAGATTGAGGGTTGACTATGCGGGTATGACATGCGTGTAATTCCACTAGTGTCGTTAACGGCACTGTGGGGGTCGAAAGGGGCGGAACGGTGAGAGAACTATTCCTGGTCGAGGATGTGGACACCGACGAGGACCTGGGGTGGCAGGAGCGTGCGCTGTGCGCACAAACCGACCCCGAGGCCTTCTTCCCGGAGAAGGGCGGGTCGACGCGCGAGGCGAAGAAGGTGTGCCAGACCTGTGAGGTCCGGGTCGAGTGCCTCGAGGCGGCGTTGATGAACGACGAGCGCTTCGGCATCTGGGGCGGTCTGTCCGAGCGTGAGCGAAGGAAGCTGAAGAAGCGCGCGGTTTGAGGCGCTTGTCGGTCCTCGCGAGAGATTCACCGGCCGGCCGGTGAAACTCGCGCTCGGCCGATGAAACTTCGTACGCCAAGCGCCAGTTTCCCCGGCCGGCCGGTGAAACTCGCGCTCGGCCGGCAAAACTGTCTCTTGCGCTGAACCTCCCCGGCACCGGATGACGATGCGTGGCGGTTGGTGTCACGTCGGTAGGGTGGCCGATCGTGTCCGACGTCTCCGTGGTGCTCGTCAGTCACGACGGGGCGTCGTGGTTGCCGGCGGTGCTCGAGGGCATCCGCGCGCAGACCGCACCCGTCGCCGGCGTCGTCGCCGTCGACACGGGCAGCAAGGACGGCAGCGCCGACCTGATCGAGTCCGCCCTCCGCGCCGAGCCGCCGATCCCGGTCGGGGTGCTGCGCGAGAGCGGACGTACGTCGTACCCCGAAGCCGTCGCGCTCGCGAGCGAAGCGCTGCCACACCACGGCCTCGCCACCGAGTGGATCTGGCTGCTGCACGACGACAGCAACCCCGCGCCGGACGCGCTGGAGCAGCTGCTGCGGGTGGCGGCGGCCCGTCCCGAGGCCGACTTCCTCGGCCCCAAGCTCCGCGAGTGGCCCTCCCTCAAGCGGCTGCTCGAGGTCGGCGTCACCATCAGCGGCACCGGCCGTCGCGAGACCGGCCTCGAGCGCGGTGAGTACGACCAGGGCCAGCACGACCAGGTGCGCGAGGTGCTGGCCGTCAACAGCGCCGGCCTGCTGGTCAGGCGGACGGTGCTCGAGGAGCTCGGCGGCTACGACCGGCAGCTGCCGATGTTCGGCAACGACATCGACCTCGGGTGGCGCGCCGCTGCGGCCGGCCACACCACGCTGGTGGTCCCCCGGGCCGTGGTCTTCCACGCCGAGGCCGCGCACCGGGGCAGCCGGCGGACGCCGCTGACCGGTCGCCACACGCACTACCAGGAGCGCCGGGCGGCGCTGTTCACCCTGCTCGCCAACTGCCGCGGGGTCGCCCTGCCGTTCCAGGCCCTGCGGCTGGCGCTGGGCTCGCTGCTGCGGATGCTGGGCTTCATCGTCGTCCGGTCCGTCGGCGAGGCGCTCGACGAGCTCGCCGCGCTGGTGTCCGTCTACAGCCGGCCGGGACCCTTGCTGGAGGCGCGCCGCCGACGCCGGTCACGACAGTCCGGGCCGGCCGACCGGGCCCGTCTCAAGCGACTGCTGGCGCCGCGGTGGCTGCCCTACCGGCACGGCCTCGACTTCGTCAGCGATCTCGCTGCTGCCGCCACCAACCAGGCCGCGGACGTCGCCGAGCGGCGCCGGGCTGCAGCGGCCGACCGCGACCCCTCGCCGCCGGTGGCCCGCCACAAGACCGACGACGACGAGGACTTCGAGGACACCGGGCTGGTCGCCCGCTTCCTCACCGACCCGGTCGCGGTCGCGCTCGCCGTCGCCGCGATCGCGTTCGTGATCGGCGCCCGCGACGCGTTCGGCACGGTCAGCGGCGGCGCCCTGTCGCCGGTCCCCGACGGTGCCCGTGACTGGTGGGCGATGCACTACGAGAGCTGGCACCCGATCGGCTTCGGCAGCGCCGTGCCGGCGCCGCCGTACGTCCTGCCGCTGGCGCTCCTCGCCTCGGTCCTCGGCACCGAAACCACGATGACGGTGCTCCTGGTGGCCGCGGCCCCGCTGGCGCTGTGGGGCGCGTGGCGATTCCTGCGCGTCGTCGGTCGCCTGGTCAGCCGGTACGGCGCCCCGCGGTGGCTGCTCCTCTGGGGGTCGGTCAGCTATGCCCTCGTCCCGCTCGTGGCGGGCGCGTGGGGCGGCGGTCGGTGGGGCATCGTGGTGGCGGCCGCCGTGCTTCCGTGGCTGGCGCACGCCGCGCTCGGCTTCGCCGAGCCGGAGGCGACGCGCCGCTGGCGGGCGGCGTGGCGGACCGGCTTCCTGCTCGCCCTGCTCAGCGCCGTCGCGCCCGTGATGTGGTGGCTGTGCGCGCTCCTCGGCGTGGTCGTGGTCGCCGCGTCGGCCGTGGTCGTGCGGGGCGCGATCCGCGACCGGTCGGTGTGGGGGCCGCCCGCGACCGCGCTCGCCGTACCGGCCTTGTTGCTCGCGCCGTGGTGGCTGCCGGCCGTGTGGGAGGACGCGTCCGGCGCGCTGTTCCTCGACATCGGCCGCTGGCCGACTCCGTCCACCGACGGTGTCGGCCTCGCCGTCGGCCGTCTCGGCGAGCTCGGGGAGCTCGGCGCGCCGTGGTGGCTCGGCCTGGCGCTTCCGGCGCTCGCGGTGCTCGCCCTGATCCCACGGCCGACCCGGATCGGTGTGGTGCTGTGCTGGCTGGTCGCCGCGGTCGCGGCCCTGGTGGCGGTGCCGCTCGGCCTGACCACGATCGACCTCACCGGAGCTGCCACCCAGCAAGCGGGTCTCGGGCCGGTGCTGCTCGTCGTCCACGGCGCGTGGATCACCGCCGCCCTCCTCGGCGGCCTCGCCCTCACCGAGCGCTCCCCGTCGCCACTGGTCCTGCCGCGGATCGCGCAGGCCGTGACGGCCGTCGTCGGTGTCGCCGCCACGGTCGTGCCGGTCGCCGGGCTCGTCTGGTTCGCGGGCTGGGGCGGTGACGACCTGCAGTCCCACCCCGAGAGCGGGATCCCGGTCTACATGTCCCAGGCGGCCGAGGTCGCGCCCGAGCGCGGGATCCTCGTCATCCGCGGCAGCGTCGCGGACGGCCTCACCTACCAGGTCGAGCGGGACGACGGGCCCACCGTCGGCGAGGACGAGGTCGCGGCCCTGACCGCTGAGGACCGGGAGGCGACCGCGCTGATCGGCGACCTCGTGACGGCGCCCGCGCCCGAAGCCGTCGCCGGCCTGACCGAGCGTGGCATCCGGTTCGTCGTGCAGCCCGCGCCCGCCGACGCCGCGGTCGCGACCCGCCTCGACGCCACCGCGGGCCTGGTGCGGGCGAGCGCGGAGGACCGCAGCACCCGCGCCTGGCAGGTGCTCGAGGAGCCCGAGCCGGCCTCGGTCGAGGGTCCGCGCTCGTGGCCACGCATCGGACTCCTCGTGCTCCAGGCGGTCGCGATCGCGGTCGTCGCCGTGCTCTGCCTCCCGACGATGCGCAGGAGCAGGCGATGAGCGACGGCCAGCAGGGCCGCAGGGCCGACCGCGCCGGGGCGACCGGCCCGGGCAGGCGCGGGATCGTGCAGCGTCGCAAGGTCGACGCGCTCCTCGTCCTCGCCCTGGTGCTGCCGATGGTCGTCGCGGGTGCGCTCGCCGTCACTCGTGGCGACGACCCGGCCACGACCTACGCCGCCGCGCCGCCGACGCCCGCCCGGCTCACCGACGCGTCACTGGTCTGTGCCGCGGCGTCGAGCAGCACCGCCGGCGACGTGATGCTGTCGCGGGTGCCGGGGATGAGGGGCGGCGACGTGACCGTGCGGATCGCGGAGGGCGGCGCGGTCGACCTCGGCGGCCCGAGGAACCTCGAGGTGCGGTCCGGCGAGCTCGCGTCGGTCGCGTCCGACGGAGACGTGCTCGCGACGGGCACCGCCGCTGCGGCGCCGGGCCTGGTCGGCGGCCGGACAGGTCCGGCCCGGGCCGCCGCGGAGTGCCGGGCGCCGACGTTCGACGAGTGGTACGTCGGGATCGGCGCGGCCGCCAAGCAGTCCTCGACGATCGAGCTGGCGAATCCCGACGAAGGTCCGGCCGTGGTCGAGATCGCCCTCCACGGACGCCCGGGGCCGCTCATCGAGCAGGAGCTGCACGGCATCCGGGTGGCCGGGCACCAGGTCATGCGGCTCGACCTCTCGCAGCTCACGCCACGGCGCGGCACGCTGGCCGCCCACCTGACGGTGGTCCGCGGTCGGGTCGTCAGCACCGTGCGCCACACCTACGACCCGCTGGGTCGCGGCACGCCGCGGATCGACTTCCTGCCCGCCCAGGCCGCGCCCGCGACCGAGAACCTGCTGCTGGGCGTCCCGTCCGACGGCGACGGCGTGGTCAATCTCTTCAACCCGGGCGAGGACGAGGCCCGGGCCACGGTGCGGGTGGTCTCGGACTCCGCGATCTTCACACCTGCCGGCCTCGACGAAGTGGTCGTCCCCGGTGGCACGGTCCGCCAGCTGCCGCTGTCGCAGGTGCTGACCAGGGAGGCGGCCGACGGCGCGCTCGGGCTCCAGGTCGACGCCGCCCAGCCCCTGGTCGCGTCCGTCCGGGTGGTCGGTGACGACCTCGGGCTGATCGCCCCGTCGACCGCGATCGGCGACGACCAGCCGGTGACGGCGGTGGTGCCGGAGGGACCCAAGTCACTGGTGCTCGCGGGAGCGGAACGCGCCGGCGTGGTCCGGGTGACCGCGACCGACGCCCGCGGCGAGGTGCTCATGGACGAGCAGCGGGTCGAGGTCGGCGCCGACCGCGGCCACAGCCTGGAGCTGCCCGACGACGCGGTGCTGGTGACCGTCAGGTCGACGAACACCACGATCGCCGGCACCGTCATGCTCACCGGCGACCGGATCGGCGCGCTGCGGCTCTGGCCCGCCGACATCGACGCCGACGTGCCCGTCGTACGCCCGGAGTAGCCGACCCGTCGCATCTGTACCGCGACCCGTCGCATCTGTACCGCGACCCGTCGCATCTGTACCGCGACCCGTCGCGTTTGAACGCGCCGGGTCGGTGTTGAGATGAGCCGGGTCGGCGTAGAGATGAGCCGGGTCGGTGTTGAGATGAGCCGGGTCGGTGTTGAGATGAGCCGGGTCGGTGTTGAGATGAGCCGGGTCGGTGTTGAGATGAGCCGGGTCGGTGTTGAGATGAGCCGGGTCGGTGTTGAGATGAGCCGGGTCGGCGTTGAGATGAGCCGGGTCGGGTCAGTCGAGGTCGTCGGGGTAGCGGGGGTCGACCTCCGACGGCGGGATCCCGAGCAGCTCGGCCACCTGCTCCACCACGACGGTGAGCACCATGGCCTCGAGCTCGACCCGGTCGGCGGCCCGGTGCTCCAGTGGCCGGCGGAAGACGACCAGCCGGGTCGGGGTCGCGCCGGACCCGCGGATCAACGACGACAACGGGACCGTCCCGGACTCCCAGTCGTCAGGGAGTTGAGGGGTGTCCTCGACGGCGTACTCCACCAGGCCGAGCCGGTCCGACCAGCGCTCGTCGATGTCGGTGACGATGTCGAGCACCAACCGGTCGAAGGACTCGCGGCGGCTGCGCGGGTGCGGCGGTCGTCCGACCGAGGGATGTCCCAGTGCGGCTGGTCCCCGCAGCCCACGGCCGCGACGATCGCGCCGGGAGCGCTGTGTCGACGGGGAGTCCTCCACGAGCCGCGAGCCTATCCGGCGCGCTGCCCGCCACGGGGTACCGTCTGCCGCGTGAGTCTCGCCCGGCGCTGTTCGCGCACCGCGTGCGCCCGCGCTGCGGTCGCGACGCTCACCTATGTCTACGCCGACCAGACCGCCGTCCTCGGTCCGTTGGCGACGTACGCCGAGCCGCACGCCTACGACCTCTGCGACTTCCACAGCGAGCGCCTGTCCGCGCCGCGCGGGTGGGAGGTCCTCCGGCTCGCGCTCGACCAGACGCTTCCCGGTCCGACCGAGGACGACCTGCTGGCCCTCGCCGACGCGGTGCGCGAGGCCGCCCGCCCGGTCACCCCGGTGGCACCGCCGGAGCGCGAGACCGGCCGCGAGGTCGCCCGCCGCGGCCACCTCCGCGTCCTCACCAGCGACTGAGCAACCGAGCGCGCCGTGTCGGCGAGCGAGCCCATCTACTAGGTTTGCGGCCATGTCAACGACCTCGCCTGACAACGTCAACGCGGTCTTCAAGGCGTACGACGTCCGCGGCACCGTCCCGGACCAGCTGGACGAGGACTTCGCCCGCGCCACCGGCCGGGCCTACGTCGAGGTGCTGGGTGCGACGTCGATCGTGATCGGCTACGACATGCGGCCCAGCTCGCCCGACCTCGCGGGTGCGTTCGCCGACGGTGCGACCAGCTCGGGTGCCGACGTCACGATGATCGGCCTCGCCTCCACCGACCAGCTCTACTTCGCATCCGGCCACCTCGGCCTGCCCGGCGCGATGTTCACGGCGAGCCACAACCCGGCGCAGTACAACGGCATCAAGATGTGCCGCGCCTACGCACAGCCGGTCGGTCTCGACAGCGGGCTGGCCGACATCCGCGACCTGGTGGTCAAGGGCGCGTCGCCGACGACGGCCCGGCCGGGCTCGATCTCCAGCCACGATGTCCTCCAGGCGTACGCCGCGCACCTGCTCTCGCTCGCACCCGTTTCCGGTCGCAAGCTGAAGGTCGTGGTCGACGCGGGCAACGGCATGGCCGGCCACACGGCGCCGGCGGTCTTCGAGCGCCTTGCCGACCAGGTCGAGCTGGTCCCGATGTACTTCGACCTCGACGGCACGTTCCCCAACCACGAGGCGAACCCCATCGAAGCCGCCAACCTGGTCGACCTTCAGAAGCGGGTGCTCGCCGAGCAGGCCGACATCGGCCTCGCATTCGACGGCGACGCCGACCGCTGCTTCCTCGTCGACGAGCGCGGGCAGGGGGTGTCGCCGTCCACGCTGACCGCGCTGATCGCCGCCCGCGAGCTAGAGAAGGAGCCCGGCGGGACGATCATCCACAACCTGATCACCAGCCGGTCCGTGCCGGAGATCGTCACCGAGCGCGGCGGCAAGCCGGTGCGCACGCGGGTCGGCCACTCCTTCATCAAGGAGACCATGGCCGAGACGGACGCGATCTTCGGCGGCGAGCACAGCGGTCACTTCTACTTCCGGGACTTCTGGCGTGCCGACTCCGGGATGCTGGCGGCCCTCCACGCACTCGCCGCGCTCGCCGGGACGGACCGGTCGCTGTCGGCGCTGCTCGCGGAGTACGAGCGCTACCCGATGAGCGGCGAGATCAACTCCGAGGTCGCCGACCAGGCTGCGGTGGTGGCCGAGCTCGAGGCGACGTACGGCGGTCGCGACGACGTCGAAGTCGACCACCTCGACGGTCTCAGCGTGGCGTCCGCCGACTGGGCGTTCAACGTCCGTGCGTCCAACACCGAGCCGCTGCTGCGGCTCAACGCCGAGGGGAAGGACTCCACCACGATGGCCGCCATCCGCGACGAGGTGCTCTCGATCATCCGGGGCGCACGATGAGCGCCGGTGGTGGCGGCACCGCCGGTATCGCGCCCGAGCTGCTCGCGATCATCGTCTGCCCCGCGTGCCACGGCGACCTCGCGCTCGCCGAGGGCGGGGAGCCCGCGCAACCCGAGCTCGTCTGCCAGGGCTGTGGCCTCGCCTACCCCGTCCGCGACGGCATCCCGGTGCTCCTCGTCGACGAGGCCCGGGCCACCCGTTGATCCGCGCGTTCCGATGACCTGGTTCGACGAGTCCCGCCTCGACGACGAGATCGCGCTCGGCAGCGCCGACCTGCGGCTGCGGACCCTCGCCGAGTCGGGGGCGCGGATCCGCCGGGAGGCGTCCGCCGCCACCGACGCGATCGCCGAGGCGGTCGGCCGAGCCTCCGACGCCCGCCCGCGTGCGGTCATCGCCGCCGGACCGGACTCCCGCCTGCTGCGGGCCGTGCTGGAGCCGTGGTGCCCGGTTCCGTTCGTCGCCTGGCCGTCGGCCGGCCTGCCCGGCTGGACGGGCAGCCTCGACCTGGTCGTCGTGCTGGCGCCCGACGGCTCCGACACCGGCACCGCCTCCGCGGTCGCCGAGGCGGCCCGCCGCGGCTGCCAGGTGGTCGTGGCGTGCCCCACCGAGTCGAGCGTCGCCATGCACGCCGCCGGCCGCTGGACCACGATCCTGCCGACGGAGACCGGCGACCAGCTCGCGACGGCGGTCGTGATGCTCTGGTTCCTGCACCAGGTCGCCCTCGGCCCCGCCAGCGACCCCGCCACCGTCGCCGATGCGCTCGACGACGTCGCCATCGCCTGCTCGCCGCAGCGGGACATCTCGATCAACCCCGCGAAGATGCTGGCGATCTCGCTCGCCGACGCCGCGCCGGTGGTCTGGGGTGGCTCGGTGCTCGCCGCCCGTGCCGCGCGTCGCGTCGCCGAGCTGATCCGCCGCACCTCCGGGCGCACCGCAGTCGCCGGCGACGCCGAGCACCTGCTGCCGGTGATCGAGGCGGCCCGGCCCCGCAACGTGTTCGCCGACCCCTACGCCGACGGCAGCGGTGGGCGACGACCGGTCCTCATCGTGCTCGACGACGGTGCCGACGACCCGGTTGCCCGGGAGCAGCGCGACCGGCTCGAGGAGGCCGCCCGCGCCGGCGACGTCCGGGTCGAGGCGGTCACCACCGAGGCCGACGGAGAGGTGGCGCGCTACGCATCCCTGCTGCTCAGCGGCACCTATGCCGCGGAGTACCTCCGCCTCGGCCTCGTCGAGGATTGACAGACAACTTGGCTTGACGGGGCCGCACCCGGTAGCAAGTGGCGGATGCCCCCGCACCGGATCGCTCGGGACCCCTGGCTCGACAACGCCAAAATGGCGCTGGTCACCCTGGTCGTCGTCGGGCACGCCTGCGCCCTGCTGCCCGCCGACGGGCTGGTCGGCCACTTCTACGACTTCCTCTACGCCTGGCACATGCCGGCGTTCGTCTTCGTGAGCGGCTACCTGTCCCGCACCTTCGAGTACTCGCCGGAAAGGCTCTGGCAGCTGGTCCGGACGGTCGCCGTGCCGTACGTCGTCTTCGAGTGCCTGATGGCGCTCTTCCGCATCCACGTCGGCGGCGAGCAGCTCGAGGACCTGTTCACCGATCCGCACTGGCCACTGTGGTTCCTCACCGCGCTGATCTGCTGGCGGCTGAGCACGCCGGTCTTTCGCGCGCCCCCGGCCGTCATCGGACTGGCGGTCGCGGTCGGCCTCTGCCTGTGGTCGGGCACGGTCGATGGTGAGACCGCGGAGATGTTCGACCTGACCCGGATGATCGGCCTGCTCCCGTTCTTCGTGCTCGGTGTGCACACGACCCCGGACCGGCTCGAGCGGCTCCGCGGTCCCGGTGCCCGCTGGATCGCCGCCGCGACCCTCGGCGCCGTGTGGCTGCTCGCCGCGCGCACCGACGACCTGGCCGGCACCCACTGGCTCTACTACGCGACGCCCTACGACGAGCTCGGTTCGTCCGACGCGCGCGGCGTCGTCACCCGGCTGGCGCTGCTCGGGATCGGCGCCGCCGGAGCGTTCGCGTTCCTCGCGCTGGTGCCGCGGGTCCACGGGTGGTTCACCCGGATGGGGGCCGCCACCCTCGTCGTCTACCTGTGCCACGGCTTCGTCGTCCGCGGCCTGGAGTACGGCGGCTACGTCGAGTGGGCAGCCGCCCATCCTCTCGTCGCGCCGCCGGTCACCCTGGTCGGCGCCGCGCTGTTGGCCCTCGCCCTGGCAGCGCCCCCGGTGTCCCGGCGGCTCGAGCTGCTCGTCGACCCGTTCGGGAAGGCCGAACGGCAGGTGCAGCAGGCGGTGGAGCTGTCGGTCGTCGCGCAGCAGCCCGGTAATCTTCCGGCCATGCGGACCCAGGAACCGATCCGATGAGCGCCGGGCTCTTCGGGCTCCTCGACGACGTCGCCGCGATCGCCAGGCTGGCGGCGGCATCGGTCGACGACGTCGGTGCCGCGGCGGGTCGCGCCACCACCAAGGCCGCCGGTGTCGTCGTCGACGACACCGCGGTGACGCCGCAGTACGTACACGGCCTCGCCGCCGAGCGCGAGCTGCCGATCGTCAAGAAGATCGCCTTCGGCTCGATCCGCAACAAGCTGTTCATCATCCTGCCGCTGGCCCTCGCCCTCAGCCAGTGGCTCCCCGACCTGTTGCCCGTCATCTTGATGATCGGCGGCACCTTCCTCGCCTATGAAGGTGCTCACAAGGTCTGGGGGATGGTCGCCGGCCACCACGACCACGACCGCCCCGCGGCCGAGGTCGGACCGGAAGCCGAGAAGAAGATGGTCGCCGGCGCGGTCCGCACCGACCTGATCCTCTCCGCGGAGATCATGGTGATCGCGCTCGACGAGGTCGCGGACGAGAGCTTCTGGTCGCGGCTCGCGATCCTGGTCGTCGTCGCGTTCGCGATCACCATCGCCGTCTACGGCGTGGTCGCGCTCATCGTGAAGATGGACGACGCCGGCCTGCTGCTCACCCAACGACCGTCGGCCTTCGCCCAGCGGCTGGGTCGCGGTCTGGTCGACGCGATGCCCAAGCTGCTCGCGGTGATCTCCGTCGTGGGCACGGTCGCGATGCTCTGGGTCGGCGGCCACATCCTGCTCGTCAACCTGGCCGAGGTCGGCTGGTGGCACGCGCCGTACGACTGGGTCCACCACGTCGAGGAGGACGTCGACCACGCCGTGGACGTGTCCGTGCTCGGATCGACCCTCGCCTGGCTGGTCAACACCTTCTTCTCTGCGCTCGCCGGCCTCCTCGTGGGTGCCGTCGTGCTGGCGGTCGTCCAACTCCTTCCCTTCGGGAAGGGCCACGGCGACGACGAAGTGCACGGCGCGGCCGCTCCGGACGACGACGCAGCAGCACCGCCGCCGCCTACCCCCTAGTTTCGGCGGGGATTCCTCGCGCTTCGGCGCCCGCTTGTAGGGTGGCACCAGTCCTGTGCGGGAGATCCCGACGTAGCGCAGATGCGCCGCAGAGACAGCCTCCGGAAGTCATCGAGGAAGAACTTTCATGGACTACAAGGTTGCTGACCTGAGCCTGGCCGACTACGGCCGCAAGGAGATCGAGCTCGCCGAGCACGAGATGCCCGGCCTGATGGCGATGCGTGAGCGCTACGGCGCCGACAAGCCGCTCGCCGGCGCGCGCGTCGCCGGCTCGCTGCACATGACCATCCAGACCGCGGTGCTGATCGAGACGCTCACCGCGCTCGGCGCCGACGTGCGCTGGGCCACCTGCAACATCTTCTCCACCCAGGACCACGCTGCCGCGGCGGTCGTCGTCGGTCGCGACGGCACCGTCGACGCTCCGGCCGGCACCCCGGTGTTCGCGTGGAAGGGCGAGACCCTCGCCGAGTACTGGGACGAGGCGGAGAAGGTCTTCGACTTCACCGACGCCGACGGCAACGCGGTCGGGCCCAACATGCTGCTCGACGACGGCGGCGACATCACCATGCTCCTCCACAAGGGCGTCGAGTTCGAGAAGGCCGGCGCCGTGCCCGGTCAGGACTCGACCGACAACGAGGAGTACAAGGAGGTGCTCCGCGTCCTCGCTCGCTCGCTGGAGAACCGCCCGCAGCACTGGACCAACATCGCCAACGGCATCAAGGGCGTCACCGAGGAGACCACCACCGGCGTGCTGCGTCTCTACGACCGGTTCAAGGAGGGCTCGCTCCTCTTCCCGGCCATCAACGTCAACGACTCGGTCACCAAGTCGAAGTTCGACAACAAGTACGGCTGCCGCCACTCGCTCATCGACGGCATCAACCGCGGCACCGACGTGATGATCGGCGGCAAGGTCGCGGTCGTCTGCGGCTACGGCGACGTCGGCAAGGGCTCCGCGGAGTCGCTGCGTGGCCAGGGCGCCCGGGTGATCGTCACCGAGATCGACCCGATCTGCGCGCTCCAGGCGGCGATGGACGGCTACGAGGTCAAGCGCCTCGAGTCCGTCGTCGAGTTCGCCGACATCTTCATCACCACGACGGGCAACTTCGACATCATCAAGATCGAGCACTTCGAGAAGATGAAGAACCAGGCGATCGTCGGCAACATCGGTCACTTCGACAACGAGATCGACATGGCCGGCCTGGCCAGGATCCCGGGCATCGTCAAGGACGAGATCAAGCCGCAGGTCCACCAGTGGATCTTCGAGGATGGCAAGAAGATCATCGTGCTGTCCGAGGGCCGGCTGCTGAACCTCGGCAACGCGACCGGTCACCCGTCGTTCGTGATGTCGAACTCGTTCACCAACCAGGTGCTCGCCCAGATCGAGCTCTTCACGAAGACCGACGACTACCCGGTCGGCGTCTACGTCCTGCCCAAGCATCTCGACGAGGAGGTCGCCCGCCTGCACCTCGACGCCCTCGGCGTCGAGCTCACCGAGCTGACCAAGGAGCAGGCCGAGTACCTCGGCGTCGACGTGGCCGGTCCGTACAAGTCCGACCACTACCGCTACTAGATTGCGCGAGCGTGTCGCAGACGGTGCGGCGCCGCACGGACCATCGCTTCGCTCGGTCCGCGGGCGCCCCACCGTGCGGCTTCGCCGCGGTGCGACACGCTGCCGCGCTCGCAGTTGATGTAGGTGCCACCTGAGGCTGCTTGGCGGCTTGCAGGCGGTAGCGCGGAGCCTCGCACCCCCACCGGTGCGGGGCTCTGCGCGTCTCCCGGCCTACCATTGGGACGTGAACTCCACCGCCGCTGCGTCGATGTACGCGACCAAGGGACGCGTGCTCGTCGTCGACGACGACGCCCCGCTCGCCGAGATGCTCGGCATCGTGCTCCGGCAGGAGGGGTTCGACAGCCAGGTCTGCGGACGTGGTGACATCGCGCTCGCGGCGTTCCGGGACTATCGCCCCGACGTCGTGCTGCTCGACGTGATGCTGCCCGGCCGTGACGGCATCGACGTCTGCAAGGAGATCCGCGCCGAGTCCGGCGTGCCGATCGTCATGCTGACCGCCAAGGGCGACACCGTCGACGTCGTCGTCGGGCTGGAGTCGGGGGCCGACGACTACGTCGTCAAGCCGTTCAAGCCCAAGGAGCTGATCGCTCGGATCCGGGCACGGGTACGCCGGACCGACAACGTCGCGTCCGAGACGCTCACCCTCAAGGACCTCACGATCGACGTCGCCGGTCACAGCGTGACCCGCGACGACGAGGAGATCCCGCTGACGCCGCTGGAGTTCGACCTGCTGCTGTGCCTCGCGCGGCGGCCGTGGCAGGTCTTCACCCGTCAGGTCCTGCTGGAGGAGGTCTGGGGCTACCACCACGCCGCCGACACCCGGCTGGTCAACGTCCACGTCCAGCGCCTGCGGTCCAAGGTCGAGCACGACCCGGAGCACCCCGAGATCGTGCTGACCGTCCGCGGCGTCGGCTACAAGGCCGGCTCGTAGTGGAGCTGTAGGGGTGGTCCGCCTCTCCCGGATCGCTCTCCCCACCGGCCTCCGGCGGGCGCTCACCTTCTGGCGCCGCTCGATCCAGGCGCGGGTGGTCGTCAGCACGCTGCTGCTGTCGGCCATCGTGATCAGCGCCGTCGGGTGGTTCCTGCTGCAGCAGATTCGCGACGGGCTCCTCGAGCACCGCGCGGAGGTGGTCGTCGGGGAGGTGGAGGCGGAGGTGGCCTTCAACCGCGACCGGCTCTCGGCCGCGTCGGGCACCGAGGTCAACGCCAGTGTCCAACGCGCCAACCTGATCGGGCCGATCATCGAGGCCGGCGACAGCCGCGGCTACGGCGTCGTCCTCGGCGGCCCCGAGGGCAACGACACCGGGCTCGCGGACGGGGGCGCTCACCGCACCAGCGGCCTGGAGCTCAGCAGCGTGCCGGAGCGGCTGGAGGAGCACTTCGACGGCGACAACCGCCCCACCGCCTGGACCTACACCGACATCGTCCGGACCCTCCCCGACGGCACCACCGAATCGGAGCCGGGGATCGCCGTCGGCTCGCAGGTGCTGCTCCCCGCCGACGGCGATTACTACACGATCTACTTCCTCTTCCCCCTCACGGAGGAGGAAGAGACGCTCGGGCTGGTCACGCGGGCGTTGCTCACGGCGGCCGGCCTGCTGCTGGTGCTCGTCGCGGCGATCACCTGGCTGGTGACCCGGCAGGTCGTCACGCCGGTCCGGATGGCCCGGCGGGTGGCGGAGCGCCTCGCCGCCGGCTGGCTGCAGGAGCGGTTGCGGGTCACCGGGGAGGACGACCTCGCCCGCCTCGCCACCTCCTTCAACCAGATGGCGTCGAACCTGCAGCGGCAGATCCGGCAGCTCGAGGAGCTGAGCTGGGTGCAGCGCCGGTTCGTGTCCGACGTCTCGCACGAGCTCCGTACGCCGCTGACCACGGTGCGGATGGCCGGCGACGTCCTCCACGACGCCCGCCGCGACTTCGACCCCGTCACGGCGCGGGCGGCCGAGCTGCTCCAGGCCGAGCTCGACCGGTTCGAGACCCTGCTCGTCGACCTGCTCGAGATCAGCCGGTTCGACGCGGGCGCCGCCGTGCTCGACGTCGAGGACACCAACCTGCTCGACGTCGCGCATCGGATCGTCGACGCCGCGCGTCCGCTGGCCGACCAGCGGGGTGTACAGGTGGTGGTGGAGCAGCCGGAGCGGCCGGTCCGTGCCGAGATCGACGTGCGCCGCGTCGAGCGGATCCTCCGTAACCTCGTCACCAACGCGATCGACCATGCGTTCCCGGACGACCTGGACCATCCCATCGTGGTCCGGATGGCCGCCGACGACCAGGCGGCCGCGATCACCGTTCGCGACCATGGCGTGGGGCTGGCGCCGGGGGAGTCGGCGATGGTCTTCAACCGGTTCTGGCGATCCGACCCGGCCCGCGCCAGGGCGAGCGGCGGCACCGGTCTCGGCCTCGCGATCGCGCTCGAGGACGCCCACCTCCACGGCGGCTGGCTCCAGGCCTGGGGGCGGCCAGGGGAGGGCGCACAGTTCCGGCTCACTCTGCCGCGACGGGCGGGCATGCCGTTGCGGCGCAGCCCCCTACCGCTCGCTCCGGTCGACGAGGTCGTCCTCGCCGAGTCCGAGCCCGAGGAGACGCCCGCTTCCGAACCGGGCCGCGAGCCGAGCCGGGGGGTCCCGTCATGAACCGGACGCGGCCGGCTGTCGTACTGACGATCCTGGCGGTGGTGCTCCTCGGCGGCTGCGTCGACCTCCCGACCAACGGTCCGGTCGTCGAGGTCGATGGCGCGGAGGAGCAGCAGGCCGAACGGGCATCGGACTTCGACCCCCGCCCTCCGCAGGCCGGCGCCTCCCGGCAGGAAGTGGTCAACGGATTCCTCGAGGCGATGATGGCGTGGCCGATCTCGACCCGCGTCGCGAAGGAGTACCTCACCGATGACGCCGCCGAGGAGTGGAGCCCCGGCTCGACCGTGATCTACACGGAACTGGGGACCGCGCGCGAGGACGGCAGCACGGTCAGCATCCGGATGGGCGACGCTGCCCTTCTCGACGAGTCCGGGGGCTGGCGCGGCGTCCTGACGCGCGACCGCAGCGTGCTGCGGTTCCGCCTGACCGTCGAGAACGGCGAGTTCCGGATCATCGACCCGATGGACGCCCTCGTAGTGCGGACCTCCTGGTTCCAGGACCGGTACCGCCAGGCCTCGCTCTTCTACTTCGACCCGACCGCCCAGGTCCTGGTGCCGGAGCCGGTGTTCGTGCCGGTGGGAGGGACCTTCGCCACCACCCTGGTCACCGCGCTGCTGGCCGGCCCGCCGGCGCGGCTGCGGGACGTCGTCAGCACCTTCCTGCCGTCGGGCCTCAGCGTCGGGCTGTCCGTCGTAGTGTCCGACGGCGTGGCGGTGCTGGACCTGCGTGGTGAGGCGCCGAGGACCTCCGCGGCCGAGGCCGAGCTGATGCTGGCGCAGCTGGCAGCGACCCTCCGCCAGGATCCCTCGATCACCGCATTGCGGGTCACACTCGACGGCGAGGAGCTCGATCTCCCCGGCGCGGAGACCCAGTACGACGTCGGCGCGGCCGATGAGTTCGACCCCACGGACACCGGTTCGGAGGGTGTGCTCTACGGCCTGCGCCGCGGCCGGTTGGTCGTCGGCGGCTTCGGAGAGCTGGACGCCGTCAACGGTCCGTTCGGCCGGGTCGCCCACGACCTGGCGTCGGTCGCCGTGTCCCCCGGCGGCAGAAGGGTCGCCGCCGTCACCGGTGACCGCCGCCAGGCCCTCGTCGGTCCGCTGCGCGCGCCGCGGGAGGACGGCCGCGGCATCGAGGTCCTGACGGACGGTACCGACCTCACCCGGCCGACGTGGGACGCGTCGGGCCGGCTGTGGCTGCTCGACCGCGGTCCCGGAGGTGCGCGGCTGCTCGTCTCGGACGACAGGTCGACGGTTCGCGAGGTGGAGGTCGCCGGCGTGACCGGGACCGACGCGCGGCGGATCCTGGTGTCCCGCGACGGCACCCGGCTGGTCGCGCTCATCGGCGACGCGGACGGTGACCGGCTGGTCGCGGTCAGGATCGTCCTCAGTCCGCTCGGCAGGGTCGAGGGGGCGGTCGACCCCACGGTCATCTGGTCGGTCCGCGGCTCCCGCGCGACCGACGTCGCGTGGGCCGGACCGGCCCAGGTCGCCGTTCTCACGCCGACGCGACCCGGCGAGCTCTTCGAGCTCGAGACGGTCGCCGCCGACGGCGCCACCGTGGGCGTCGACACCTTGTCGACCATCGTGTCGGGACGGGTCGTCGGACTCGCCGCCGAGCCGTGGCCCGAGACGCCCATCTACGCGGTTGCGCGGGACGGCCTCATCGACATCAGCAGCAGCGGCGACCGGGTGACCACGGACATCCGTGCCCGCGAGCTCGACTACGCGGGCTGAGACGAGCCCTCTCCACAGGCCGGGTGCCGCCCGTTGTCCGCGGCCTCGAAGCGTGGTCGCATCGGCGGGTGTCGCTCCTGTCCGTGCTCATCGACGCCGGTGCCGACCTGCTGCTCGGCTCCGCCTGCGTCGGCTGCGGCGAGCCCGGGCGGGTGCTCTGCCCGGACTGCCGGGCGGGGCTGCCGGAGGGCGCGGCCACGGCGTGGCCGACCCCGACCCCGGCCGGGCTCGCACGTCCCTTCGCCACCGGCCCCTACGAGGGAACCCTCCGCGCGATGGTGGTCGGCCACAAGGAGCGTCGGCTGCTCGGGCTGACCCGCCCGCTCGGCGACCTGCTGGCGGCCTCCGTGCTCACAGCAGCCGGCCCGTCGGCTCCGCTGCTGCTCGTACCGGTGCCGTCGCGCCCGGCGGCGGTCCGGGCCCGTGGGCACGACCCGACCCTGGCCATGACCCGCCACGCCGCCCGCGCCCTCCGTGCCACCGACCGTGACGTGGCGGTCGCGCGGCTCCTTCGCACCCGCCCGGGCGTGGCCGACCAGGCCGGGCTCGATGCCGGCCAGCGGCACGCCAATCTCGCGGGCTCGATGGCCAGCCCCGCCCGCGCCGTACGACGGTGGGCCGGCCGGCGCGCGCACGTGGTGGTCTGTGACGACGTGATCACCACCGGTGCCACCGCCCGCGAGGCGCAGCGGGCCCTGGAGGCAGCCGGTCTGGCCGTGCTCGGGGTCGCCGCCGTCGCCGCCACCCCGCGTCGTCTCCCGCCGCGGGATCGAGGGCCGGAATAGTCGTCCAGCCCTTTCACCGTCACCAACTACCGACTAACGTCTCAACATGGAGTTCGCCTCGATCCGTGATCGCGTCGCTCTGACGCTCCGGGTCTCGCAGGCGGTCGGGCGCTCCCACACCGATCCATCCTGATCGGCGCACACTGACGCGTGCGCACAGCTGAATACAAGTCCCACCAACCAACCCTGGGAGGTACCAGATGGACGTCGTGGTCACCGGTCGGCACTGCGAGATCTCGGATCGCTTTCGCGAGCACGCTGCCGAGAAGCTGACGAGGTTGGAGAAGCATGATCATCGGATCATCCGGGTCCACGTCGAGGTCGACAGTGAACCCAACCCGCGCCAGCACGACCACGCCGTCCACGTCGAGCTCACCGCCTTCTCCAAGGGACCGGTGATCCGCGCCGAGGCCTCTGCCGACGACAAGATGGCGGCGCTGGACCTCGCCCTCGACAAGATGGCCTCGCAGATGCGGCGCGCCGCCGACCGGCGCCGCGTGCACCGCGGCCGGCGCGCGCCCGTGTCGGTCGGGCAGGCGCTCGCAGGGGTGCCCGTCGACGGGCTGACCTCGATCGCGGTGGCAGAGCCCGCCGACACCGTCGAGGAGCGGCAGGTCGGACCGATCACGGTGACCGGCGACGGGCCGCTCGTCGTGCGGGAGAAGACCCACCCGGCCAGCCCGATGACGCTCGACCAGGCGCTCTACGAGATGGAGCTGGTGGGTCACGACTTCTACCTCTTCCTCGACAAGGAGAGTGAGCGGCCGGCGGTCGTCTACCGGCGCAAGGGCTACGACTACGGCGTGATCTCGCTCGACCTCGGCGCTCAGGAGCACTAGAACGCGTCCGCTACGACGCGCACGCCTGGTGACGTCGCGCGCCTTGCGGGGTCCGTGCGTGCCATGATGCTCGGGTGTCGAGTGGGAACGAGCCGATCCGGGTGCTGGTGGTCGATGATCACGAGCTCTTCCGACGTGGCCTGACCATGCTGCTCGGCGTCGAGCCGGGCATCGAGGTGGTCGGGGAGGCCAGCGACGGCGCCGAGGGCACCGAGCTGGCGGTCAGCAGTGCTCCCGACGTCGTGCTGCTCGACGTCCGGATGCCGAAGCAGTCCGGCATCGAGGCGTGCGTTGCCATCAAGGCCGCGTCGCCGACGACGAAGATCGTCATGCTGACCGTGTCCGACGAGGAGGCCGACCTCTACGAGGCAGTCAAGAACGGCGCCTCGGGCTACCTGCTCAAGGACTCCTCGATCGAGGAGGTCGCCCAGGGCATCCGGGTCGTCGCCGAGGGCCAGTCGCTGATCAGCCCGTCGATGGCGGCCAAGCTCATCGACGAGTTCAAGACCATGTCGCGGCCGGACCGCTCGCAGGGTCCGGCACTGAGGCTCACCGAGCGCGAGCTCGACGTGCTGCGGCTCGTCGCCAAGGGCCTCAGCAACCGCGACGTCGCCCACCGGCTCGCGATCAGCGAGAACACCGTCAAGAACCACGTGCGCAACATGCTGGAGAAGCTCCAGCTGCACTCGCGGATGGAGGCGGTCATGTACGCAGTTCGGGAAAAGCTGGTTGAGCTGGAGTGACGCCGTGACAGTTTCACCGGCCGGCCGGTGAAACTGTCGCTTGGCCGACGAACCTTCGCACTACAAGCGACAGTTTTGCCGTCCAGGTACGGCGATCGTCCCGCGTGCGCCCGAGCCGGTCAGCGTCGGTGCGCTGTCGGCGCGGCGCTCTAGGCTCGCGCCTGTGCAGTCCCTCTCGCTCGCGCAGGCCCGCCGGATCGCGCTTGCTGCTCAGGGCTTCACCGACAAGCGGCACGTGCTGCCGACCATGCGGACCTTCCAGCGCACCCTCAACCGCACGGGCGTGCTGCAGGTCGACTCGGTCAACGTCTTGCAGCGGGCGCACTTCATGCCGCTCTACTCCCGGATGGGGCCCTACGACGTCGACCTGCTGCGGCGCGCGGCCGAGGGGCGTCCGCGTCGGGTGATCGAGTACTGGGCGCACGTGCAGGCGTTCATGCCGGTCGAGCTCTGGCCGGTGATGCGGTTCCGGATGGCGCACTACGCCGATCGCGAGTTCAAGTGGTGGCAGGGCATCGACGCGTCGCTGAAGGAGCGGGTGCTCAAGGAGGTCGGGAGCCGCGGCCCGGTGACCGCACGCGACCTCGAGCACGTCAACGGGGACGCCCAAGTCGAGAAGAAGCACTGGGGCTGGAACTGGTCGGAGGCGCGCAAGGCGCTCGACATCCTCTACATGACCGGCGAGATCGCCATCGCCGGCCGCAACAGCCAGTTCGAGGTGCGCTACGACCTGCCGGAACGGGTGCTGCCACCGGACGTGCTGGCGGCGCCGGCGCTGACCGAGGACGAGGCGGTGCTCGAGCTGGTCCGCCGCGCTGCCCGCTCCCACGGCGTCGCCAGTGCCAACTGCCTCGCCGACTACTTCCGGATCAAGGTGGCGCCTGCCCGGACCGCGGCGGAGGAGCTGGTGTCCGCCGGGGAGCTGGAGCGGGTGACCGTGGAGGGGTGGCGCCGCCCGGCCTACCTCCACCGCGACGCGCGGCTGCCGCGCCGGATCGATGCCCGGGCCCTGCTGAGCCCGTTCGACCCGGTGGTGTGGGAGCGCGCCCGCACCGAGGCGCTCTTCGACTTCTACTACCGCATCGAGATCTACACCCCGGCCGCAAAGCGGGTGCACGGCTACTACGTGCTGCCGTTCCTCCTCGGCGATCGGATCGTCGCGCGAGTCGACATCAAGGCCGACCGCCCGATGCGGGCACTGCTGGTCCAGGGTGCGTACGCCGAGCCGGGCGCTCCGCCCGAGACGGCGGCCGCGCTCGCGGCCGAGCTGCGGCAGCTCGCGGGCTGGCTCGGGCTCGACGACGTCGTCGTGGCGCCGCGGGGGGATCTCGCCGCCGAGCTCACCGGAGCCGTTGGATAGGCTCACGCGTCGTGAGCCAACGCACCCTGGTCCTGATCAAGCCCGACGCGACCCGCCGCGGCCTCGTGGGCGAGGTGCTCTCCCGGTTCGAGGCCAAGGGCCTCACCATCGTGGCGATGGAGCAGCGACTGATCGACGCGGCACAGGCCGACGCGCACTACCACGAGCACGTCGAGAAGGACTTCTACCCGCCGCTGCGCGACTTCGTCACCAGCGGTCCGCTGGTCGCGCTGGTGCTCGAGGGGGACGAGGCGATCGAGGTCGTCCGCGCGCTCAACGGCGCGACCGACGGCCGCAAGGCCGCCCCCGGCACCATCCGCGGCGACCTCTCGCTCTCCAACCGCGAGAACCTCGTCCACGGCTCCGACTCGCCCGAGTCCGCCGCCCGCGAGATCGCTCTCTGGTTTCCCGGACTCTGATCTCGTTACGCGCGTCGCGGCATCGTCCCTCGGCCGCGGCGCTACTCGATCTGACCGGTTGAACGGTCCGCTGCTCGTTCCTCGCAGCGCACCGAGCCAGTCACACTAGTCACATCGGCCCCAAATACCACGGCGTGCCTCCGTGGTGAAGGGCTGACCTTTACCTACGCTCGCAAGCGGGGGATCCCGGATCGTGCGCGCGGGGTCCGCCCCGGCGTACCGCCCGTGCGGGGTGCACCGGCTTCCCCGGACTGCGCGCGGCGGGACTGACCTGGAGCGGTCGGGCCTTTGGGTGAGTCTGCGAGGGCAAACGTTGAGGGCGAACAGCATCATCGGTCGGGACCTGGCCGTTGACCTCGGCACCGCCAACACGCTGGTCTACGTCCGGCGCCGCGGCGTGCTGGTCGACGAGCCCAGTGTGGTCGCGCTCAACGACTCGACCGGCGACGTGATCGCCGTCGGGCACGAGGCGAAGGCGATGATGGGCCGCACACCCGACAACATCACCGCGCTGCGCCCGCTGCGCGACGGCGTCATCGCCGACTTCGAGGCGACCGAGCAGATGCTCCGCCACTTCATCGCGCGGGTTCACAAGCGCCGCTACTTCGCGAAGCCGCGGATGGTGATCTGCGTGCCGAGCGCGATCACGCCGGTCGAGCAGCGCGCGGTGAAGGAGGCCGGCTACCAGGCCGGCGCCCGCCGGGTCTACGTCGTCGAGGAGCCCATGGCCGCCGCCATCGGCGCTGGGCTCCCGGTCCACGAGCCCACGGGCAACATGGTCGTCGACGTCGGCGGCGGTACGACTGAGGTCGCGGTCATCTCGCTCGGCGGCATCGTCACCAGCCTCAGCATCCGCACCGCCGGCGACGAGCTCGACGCCGCGATCGTCGCCTGGATGAAGAAGGAGCACGGCCTCATGCTCGGCGAGCGCACGGCCGAGGAGGTCAAGATGACCCTCGGCACGGCGTTCCCGTCACCGGGCGAGCCCGAGGGCGAGGTCCGCGGCCGCGACCTGGTCACCGGACTGCCCCGCACCGTCACCGTGACCTCCGCCGACATCCGGAAGGCGCTCGACGAGCCGCTGCACTCGATCGTCGACGCCGTACGCGTCACCCTCGACCAGACCCCGCCCGAGCTGGCCGGCGACATCATGGACCGCGGCATCGTGCTCACCGGCGGCGGCGCGCTGCTCCGCGGGCTCGACGAGCGGATCCGCCACGAGACCGGCATGCCGGTCCACGTCGCCGAGGAGCCCCTGGTGTCGGTGGCGCTCGGGGCCGGTCGCTGCGTCGAGGAGTTCGAGGCTCTTCAACAGGTGCTCGTCACCAACCCGAGGCGTTTCTGATGAGCCTCGACACCAGGCCGCCGCGGCAGAGTCCGGTTCGTCAGGTCGCGACGCCGCGGGAGCGGGACGAGGCGCGCGGGCTGCCGTCGCGCTCGCTCCTGCTGGCGCTGGTGCTGGCGTGCGTCGCGCTGATGGTCGTCGACCTCGGCAGCGGCGAGGACTCGCCCGTCGCGCCGGCCCGCAGGCTCGTCGGCGAGGTGCTCGGCCCCGCCGAGGCGGGCGTCAGCGAGGTCCTCGGACCGCTGGTCGCGCTCCCCGGCAACCTGCACACCAACGACGCGCTCCGCGAGGAGAACGCCGAGCTCGAGGCACGGATCGACGCCCTCGAGCAGGAGGACCGCAAGGCCGGCTACGAGGAGAACCGGCTCGAGGCATGGGCCGGCCTGGCGGAGATGGCCAACGGGACCGGCTACACGCTGGCCCCGGCGCGGGTGATCTCCTACGGCTCCGCCCAGTCCTTCTCGAGCACCGTCACCATCAGTGCCGGCACCGACGCAGGCCTGCGGCCGGACATGACCGTCCTCAACGCGGACGGCCTGGTCGGCAGGATCATCGAGGTCACCAGCCAGACCGCCACCGTGCTCCTCGTCGTCGACGCCGGCTCCACCGTGGGCGGCCGGGTCGGCGACAACATGGAGAACGGCATGGTCGAGGGCAGGGGCGGGCTCGAGGACGACGAGCCGCTCGAGCTCCGCCTGCTCGACAACACGGTGGTGCCGGAGAAGGGGCAGGCGGTGGTGACCTGGGGGAGCGAGGGCGGGGCGCCGTACGTGTCGGGCGTGCCGATCGGCGAGGTCGACAAGGTCTTCGAAGAGCTTCGGCTCGGCACCTACCGCGCCGTCCTCGAGCCGTACGTCGACTTCACGAAGCTCGACCTGGTCGGCGTCGTGGTGCCGGCGGGCGGCGACGGCGTGATCGAGCCGGGAGCATTCGAGTGAGGGGCACCCAGCGGCTGGTGGCCGCTCTGCTCACCGTGGTCGTGGCGCTGCTGCTCCAGGTCACTGTCTTCCCGCACTTCGCCTGGAACGGCGTCGTTCCCGACCTGGTGCTGCTCGCCGTCATCGGCGCGGCGCTGGTCACCGATCCCCGCTTCGCCACCCTGCTCGGCTTCGGCGCCGGACTGCTGCTCGACCTGGCACCGCCGGCCGACCACGCCGCCGGTCGTTGGGCGCTCGCGCTGCTCGTCGTCGGGTACGTCGTCGGCCGGCTGGCGCACGACCACTCGGCCCCGCAGTCCGGCGGCGGGCGGCCGCCGTACTCGCTGATGCTGGCTGCCGGCGCCGGCGGTGCCTTCGTCGGCACGTCGGTCTTCGCTCTGTCGGGAGTGCTGCTGAGCGACCCGGCGGTCGGTGTGGGCCGGCTCCTCGAGGTGGTGCTCACCGCGGTGGCCTACGACACCGTGGCGGCGCTCGTCGTCCTCCCGGTCACCGTCTGGATCTTCACGCGTGAGCCCGGCCCGCGTCCGGCCCAGGTCACCCCTCGTGCTCCCCGGCGGACGCCTGTCTGATGACCCCGTCGACCGGCAACTCCTCGCACCGCAGCCGCCTCCGGCTGATCGTGATCCAGGCCCTTGCCTTCTCGTTGCTCGCCACCCTGGCCGCCCGTCTCTACTACCTGCAGGTCGTCACGGGCGAGGAGTACCAGGGCAAGGCCGCTTCCCAGTCCGTCCGTGACGTCGTCGTGCAGCCGCAGCGCGGGCTGATCGTCGACGCGATGGGGCGGCCGCTGGTCACCAACCGGCTCACCTGGGTCGCGTCGATCGACCGCACCCTGATCGGGCGGATGGAGCCGCGGGTACGACGCGCGCTGCTGAACCGGGTCGCGCGCGTGATCGAGGAAGAGCCCCGCCGGATCGCACGCAAGCTGGTGCTCTGCGGCACCGAGGGCGCCAAGGAGGGCGTGTGCTGGAACGGCTCGCCGTACCAGCCGGTCCCGGTCGCCCAGGACCTCGACGACGCCACCGCGCTGCGCATCAACGAGCAGCCGGAGGACTTCCCGGGCGTGGTCGTGGTGCAGCAGAGCGTGCGCGACTACCCCCGGCCCTTCGACATCAACGCCGCCCACCTGCTCGGCTACCTCAGCCCGATCACCGAGGACGAGCTGACCGCCGCCGAGCTCGGCGGCGACACGTCGGTCCACGGCGCGTCCGTGGTGGGCCGGGCGGGCGTCGAGAAGGAGTACGACGCCTGGTTGCGCGGGCAGCCCGGCTACGAGCGGGTCAAGGTCAACGCCAACGGCGAGGTGATCGGCGAGGAGGCCGATGTCCGGGCCCAGCCCGGCGACACCCTGGTCACGTCCATCGACGCGAAGGTGCAGGGCATCGTCGAGCACCAGCTGCACAAGATGATCATGACGGCGCGGGGGACGGTCGACCCGGTGAGCGGGCGGCCGTTCGAGGCAGATTCGGGCGCCGCCGTCGTCATGGACGTCAACACCGGACGGATCATCGCGATGGCCAGCCAGCCGACGTACGACCCCGAGGTCTGGGCCGACGGGATCACCCAGATGCAGCTGAAGCGGCTCTACTCCGAGGCCGCCGGCACACCGCTCCTCGGACGCGCGATGCAGGGCCAGTTCGCACCGGGGTCGACGTGGAAGCCGTTCATGACCGCGGGCGCGCTCACCCACGGCTACACGACCGACACCCGCCTCAACTGCTCCTCGGCGTTCACCGTCGGCAACCGTGACTTCAAGAACTACGAGTCCGGCGCCTACGGCTACATCTCCTTCGCCGACGCACTGCGGGTCTCCTGCAACACCTTCTTCTACCGGATCGGCTACGACTACTGGCAGCGCTTCGGCTCCGACGTCGCGGACGTCGACGCCAAGGACCCGCTGGTCGAGCAGGCCCTGGACTTCGGCTTCGGCAGCGCGACCGGGATCGACATCCCCGGGGAGTCCTCGGGCCGGATCGCCGACCGCAAGTGGAAGCGCGACTACTACAAGTCGATGAAGGACTACTACTGCGGGATCGCCGACAAGCCGCAGGACGCGAAGACCAGCGACTTCGTGTACAAGTTCGCCTACGAGTTCTGCATCGAGGGCTACGCCTACCGCGCCGGTGACGCGGTGAACTTCGCGATCGGCCAGGGCGACACGATCGTCACGCCGCTGCAGCTGGCCCGCGCCTACGGCGCGATCGCCAACGGCGGCACGCTCTGGGAGCCGCGGGTCGGCAAGGCGATCGTCTCGCCGAGCGGCGAGGTGATCCGGCGGATCCCGCCCTCGAAGGCGGGCACCGTCGGCGTACCGAACGCGGTGCTGAGCTACATCGACGACGCGCTCAAGGAGGTCTCCCGCACCGGCACGCTGTCGTGGAAGCTCGGGGGGTTCCCGCTCGACGACGTGGTGCTCCGCGCCAAGACCGGCTCCGCCGAGGTCTACGGCAAGCAGTCGACGGGCTGGGTCGCGTCGTACACCGACGACTACGTCGTGGTGATGATGATCAGCCAGGGCGGCACCGGATCCGGCTCGACCGGTGACGGCATCCGCAAGATCTGGGAGGCGCTGTACGGCGTCGAGGGCGAGACCGTCGTCCCGCGCAAGGCCGTCATCCCCGGCACCGTGCCGCCCGACGACCTGCCGGTCTTCGGACGCGACGGCTCCATCCTGCCGCCGGCTCGCGAGGAGGACTGAGATGGCTACCCGGACCTCGGCGCGGTCACGTCGCGTCGGCAGCACCGGGCGGCCGCGCTGGCGCGAGCTCGACCTGCTGCTGCTCGGGGCGGTCGTGCTCCTCAGCATCCTGGGGTGCGTGCTCGTCTGGTCCGCCACGATCCACCGGGACGACCTCACGGGGGGTGACTCCAGGGCGTTCCTGGCCAAGCAGGTGGTCAACGTCGGCATCGGTCTCGGGTTGATGGTCGTCGTCGCCGCGACCGACCACCGCTGGGTCCGGATCCTCGCGCCGATCGCCTACGGCCTGGCGGTCGTAGGGCTGGTGCTCGTGCTGGTGATGGGCACCACGGTCAACGGCTCGCAGTCGTGGCTGATGTTCGGCGGGCTGTCGCTCCAGCCCTCCGAGCTCGCGAAGCTCGCCGTCGTCGTCGGCATGGCTCTCGTCGTTGCCGAGCGCAGCGAGGGCCGGTGGCGTGATCGGGTCGGCACCGTCGACGTGCTCCTCATGCTCGCGGTCGCCGCCGTCCCCGCCGTCCTCATCCTGGCCCAGCCGGACCTCGGCACCATGCTCGTGCTCAGCGCCACCGTCTTCGGCGTCGTCGCCGCCTCCGGCGCGCACCGCCGCTGGCTCGCGCTGCTCGTCGGCTCGGGCGTGCTCGTCGCGATCTTCGCCGTGGTCACCGGGTTTCTCGAGCAGTACCAGGTCGACCGCTTCCTCGCCTTCACCGACCCCGGCCTGGACCCGCGGGGCGCCGGCTACAACGTCGAGCAGGCCCGGATCGCGGTCGGCAACGGCGGGCTCTTCGGACAAGGACTCTTCGACGGCTCGCAGACCAGCTCCGGGTTCGTGCCCGAGCAGCACACCGACTTCGTCTTCACCGTCGCCGGCGAGGAGCTCGGCCTGGTCGGCGCCGCGTTCGTGATCGCGCTGCTCGGCATCATCATCTGGCGCGCGCTGGCGATCGCTGCCCGCAGCGACGACGTGTTCGGCCGGATCGCCGCGGCGGGCATCGCCTGCTGGTTCGGCTTCCAGGCCTTCCAGAACATCGGGATGTGCGTCGGCATCATGCCCGTCACCGGCGTACCCCTCCCGTTCGTGTCGTACGGCGGCTCCTCGATGTTCGCCGGGATGCTCGCGATCGGGCTGCTGCAGAACATCCACCTCCGCACGATCTCCGCGCCGGCCTCCCGGATGCAGCCGGTGAAGCGGGTGCTGGTACGCGGCTGAGGCGAGTCCCTGCGGGGACGGTCGCAGTGTGATGTCCTTCTGCTCGTGAAGAAGGCGATGGTGGTCGTGGTGATGACCGCGGTCCTTGCAGCCCTGCTCCCGGCAGCAGCTGCGGCGGGCCCGATCGTCGATGCGCGCGACCCGCGCGGCGACGTCCGGTTCACCGCGGCGGAGGGCATGACCGAGCAGCGCCGTCGTTCTGTCGACCTGCGTCGGCTGACCGCGACCAACGTCGAGCGCGGCGTCCGGTTCCGGCTGCGCCTGCGGTGGATCGCGAGACCGGAGACGTTCGAGCAGTTCTTCTTCGTCTACTTCGAGAACTCCCGCGAGTTCGGCGCGTTGCAGCAACGCGCCAGCCGGTCCCGTGGATCCGCGGTCCTCGAAAGAGCGCCGACACCGGGTGGCTCCACGTACTGCCGTGTCGTGCTGAAGGTCGATCTCCGGCGCACGCGACTCACGGTCGACGTGCCGCGCCGGTGCCTACCCGTGCGTGAGGCGAAGGTGTCCGTCCTCGCCTACACGACGCCGTCCGGCAGGCGCGCGGGCACCGTCGTCTACTCCAGTGATCGGTTGCGGGCGCCGGGCACCGTCGATCTGACGCCGACGGGCTGAGGTCTGCGGGGCGCTCGTGTGGGTACCACGGGGCCGTGGACGGCTCCATCTTCATCCGACCTTCCGTGGACGAGACGCCTCCGGCCCCCGCTCCGCGCGCCCCTCGCGGGCTCGGTCCCCTTCGCGCCGTGCGCTGGCTCGTCGTCACGATGATCGGCGGCAGCATCCGGACCGATGAGCGGACCACGGTGGACTGACACGCCTGAAGCCCCGCCGGTGGCGGGGTGTGGGGCGGGGTGGCTAGTCGTCCGGTGGTGTGGCGGTGAGTTGGTGGGTGCCGGTGGGGTCGACCAGGTAGGTCCCGGTGGGCAGGGTCCAGTGGTAGGTGCCGGGGGTGAGCATCCGGTAGCTGGCTCGGCCCGATGTCTTGTACCGGTGGTGGCCGCGGCAGGCCGGGGAGAGGTTGCAGGCACAGGTCGGCCCGCCCTCGGCGTGGGGGGTGATGTGGTCGAGGTCGCAGGTTTCGGCGGGTTTGGTGCAGTAGGGGAAGCCGCAGTGGTGGTCGCGTCCGGTGACCTGGCGGCGGATCCGGTCGGGGATCTCATAGGAGTCGACCGGTTGGTGGCCGGCGAGGTCGATCACCGGCCGCACGATCACAGTGGTGTGGGGGGTGTTGAGCCATTCCTTGACCTGCTCCACCGAGATCGGGGTGCGGGTGTTGCCGAACCGGCCCACGGTCTGGTCGGTGGCGGACAGGTGGAGGGTGAGCTCGGTCTTCCGCCCGGGAATGGTCCTAGTGATCTCTCCGGTGTCGGGGTCGGCGACCTCGAGGTCGAGGACCAGGTCCTCCCGGGCGATCTCACCGAGGGCTTTGGCCCGCCGGACGTCGAGGGTGTCGGTGTCGCCGAGCTGGCCGGCGAGCTTGGCGCGGCGAGCGATGGCGTGTTCGAGGTCGAGGGCATCGGCGGCGTCCAGGGTGCCGGAGAGGTCGGCGGTGCCGTTGTAGCCGACCCGGTCCAGGCCGGTGTGGACGTGCCGGTGGTCCCGGGCCTCCCGCCGGCGGTCTTCGGCGGCATCGGGGTCGTAGCGGACCAGGGCTTCCTCGACCAGCCGGTCGACCTGCGCCCAGGTCACCCCGTGCGCGAACGGTGCCAGCTGGGCGTCGACAAACGAAGCGGCGTCCTGCGGTAGGAGGCGGGTGGCGTCGGCGACCCGGAGGGCTTTCCACACCGGCACCTGCCCGTCGAGGAGGCGGGTCCAGGTCTTGGGGAGGCGGTGGGCGAGCTCGAGGACCTGGCCGACGTAGTTGCGCCCCGAGTCCAGCGACCGCCCCAACAACGCGGAGAGCTCCATCACCGCGAAGTCGCTGATCAGCGGTGCGCCGGGGCCGGCGAGCGGGAGGCCGGTGTCCAGACCCCGCTCGGTCAACGTCGCCACATCCGCAGCGTCCTCGGCCACGACGTGCTCGGCAGCCCATTCGGCGATCTTGCGGAGCTTGGCGATCTCGCGGTCGGTGATGGTCTGCTGGTCGTCCCGGATCCCGGCGAGGAGCTCTTGAGACCGGGTGCGGACCGCGGGCTCAACGACCTGGGTCACCGCGGGTGCGGTGAGGTCGAGGAGGGGTGCGGTCCCGAGATCCATGAGGCCCATTCAACCCCGACCACCCGACACAACGAAACGCTCAGAACCCCCCTGTGGACAGGTGATCCGCCTTTCGGCGCCTGTGGATGGTAGGTGGGTCGGAGCCTTGGTTTCGAGGCTCGGCGCTAGCGCGCCTCGCACCTCAACCAGCGGCGTTCGCGCACCACCGTGAGCCGGCCGCGGCGCGCAACCAACAGCCCCCTCCTCCCCTCCCAAGCGTTTCGGTCGCAACCCCTGCGGACCGCAAACAAGGCTCATAGGTCCAAGCAGTCGCGAGACGGTCACAGCGCGACCTCCTCGACCAGCGGCGCTTCCGAACCCACCGTGAGCCGGACGCGGCCAGCAACCAGCGCCCCTCCTGCTCCCGTCCAAAGCCATTTCGGTCGCAACCCCCGCGGACCGCAACGAAGGGCTCATAGGTCCAAGGGGTCTCGAGACGGTCGCAGCGCGACCTCCTCGAGAACGAGGGAGCTAGCTGGCCTTCTTGGCAGCAGCCTTCTTCGCCGGCTTCTTCGCGGCCTTCTTGGCGGGCGCCTTCTTCGCCGGCGCCTTCTTGGCAGCGTCCTTCTTGGCAGCGTCCTTCTTGGCAGCGTCCTTCTTGGCGGGCGCCTTCTTGGCCGCGGGCTTCTTCGTCGGCTTCTCCTCCGCGGCTTCCTCGCCGCGGGAGGTCTTGGCGGCCTCGACCGAGCGCTGGAGCGCGGCGAGGAGGTCGACGACCTCGCCGCCCGTCTTCGTCGAGGTGGGAGTACGACGGATCTCGCCGCCCTCGATCTTCGCCTTCACGACGGCCTGCACGGCGGCCGCGTAGTCGTCCTCGAACTCTTCGGGCTCGAAGTCACCGGCGAGGGTCTCGACGAGCATGTGCGCCATCTTGACCTCGGCGTCCTTGATCTCGCCGGTCTCGATCTTGAAGTCGGGGTTGCGGATCTCGTCGGGCCACATCATCGTCTGCATGACGATCACGTCGTCACGCACCCGCAGCACCGCGGTGGTCGTGCGCTGACGCAGCGCGACCGTGACGACTGCCATCCGGTCGGCATCCAGGAGCGCCTGCCGCAGCAGCGCGTAGGGCTTGGCACCGCTTGACTCGGGCTCGAGGTAGTAGGACTTCTCGAACAGCATCGGGTCGATCTGGTCGCTGGGGACGAACTTCTCGACGGCGATCTCGCGCGACGACGTTGACGGCAGCTCGGCCAGGTCGTCCTCGGTGAGGATCACCATCTCGCCGTCCTCGGTCTCGTAGCCCTTCGCGATGTCGGCGTAGGGCACCTCTTCACCGTCGATCGAGCAGACCCGTTGGTACTTGATCCGGCCGCCGTCCTTGGCGTGCACCTGTCGGAACGACACGTCGTGGCTCTCGGTGGCCGAGTAGAGCTTCACCGGCACGCTGACCAGGCCGAACGAGACGGCACCCTTCCAGATAGCACGCATGGACCAAGGGTACGGGCCACCACCGACCTGCGACCATGATCGCGTGGCGGAGCCAGCACGAGAGCACACCGTCGGCGTCGTCGGCGGTGGCATCATCGGCCTCGCCGTCGCCCGCGAGATCACCCGCCGCCGACCCGGGACGAACGTGCTGGTCCTCGAGAAGGAGGACCGCCTCGCGGCCCACCAGACGGGCCACAACTCGGGCGTCGTCCACGCGGGCATCTACTACCGCCCGGGCAGCCTCAAGGCCGAGCTGTGCGCACGCGGACGGGAGCTGATCCGTGCCTACTGCCTCGAGCACGACCTCCCGTACGTCGAGTGCGGCAAGCTGGTCGTCGCGGTGGACCCCGACGAGCTGGGCAGGCTCGACGACCTCGAGCGCACCGCCACCGCGAACGGCGTCCCCGGCCTGCGTCGCATCGGCTCCGACGAAATCGGGGAGATCGAGCCGCACGCGACCGGGCTGGCCGCCCTCCACTCGCCCCGCACCGCGATCACCGACTACGCCGCGATCGCACGACAGCTGGCGCAGGAGGTCGAGGCTGCAGGCGGCGTCGTACGTCTGTCGACGACGGTCACCGACGTCTCCCGGTCCGGCCGCGGCAGCCGGGTGCAGGTGGTCACCGCCGGAGAGGTGCACCACGTCGACCACCTGGTGCTGTGCGCCGGCCTCCAGGCCGACCGTCTCGGGCGGCGGGTCGACGGGGAGCGTGAACCGCGGATCGTCCCGTTCCGCGGCGAGTACCTCGAGGTCGTCGGCGCCAAGCGCGACCTCGTGCGCGGCATGGTCTATCCGGTGCCCGACCCCCGCTACCCGTTCCTCGGTGTGCACTTCACCCGTCGGGTCGACGGCAGCCTCGAGGTCGGTCCCAACGCTGTGCTCGCGCTCGACCGTGAGGGGTACGGCGTCCGCCCCGGCCTCCGTCTCGCCGACGCGGCCGCCACCCTCGCCCATCCCGGGTTCTGGCGGATGGCTCGGACCCACTGGCGCACCGGCGCCCGCGAGGTGCGCGGATCGCTGTCCACGCGCGCCTACCTGCGGTTCGCGCAGCGCTACGTGACGGGCATCGGGCCCGACGACGTGGTGCGCGCCGGTGCGGGCGTCCGGGCGCAGGCCGTCGCCCGCGACGGGTCGCTCGTCGACGACTTCGTGGTCGTCAGCGGCAACGGGGTGACCAGCGTGCGCAACGCTCCGTCGCCGGCCGCCACGTCCAGCCTGGCCATCGCCGCGTACGTCGTGGACCGGATGGCTCTGCCCGGACCGGCATGATGAGCACCGTGCCTCTGCTCCCGATGCTCGCCACCTCCGGCACGAACGTGCCGACCGGCGAGGACTGGTGCCACGAGGTGAAGTGGGACGGCGTCCGCGCCCTCGCCGTGGTCAGCACGTCCGGTGTCAGGCTCACCAGCCGCAGCGGCAACGACATCACCGGCGCCTGGCCGGAGCTGACCGCCCCTCCGACAGGCCGAGAGAACATGGACACCGTGGTCGACGGGGAGATCATCGCGCTCAACGAGCGCGGCCTCCCCGACTTCCGGGTGCTCGCCGAGCGGATCCACGTGCGCAAGGCGACGGCGGTCGCCCGCCTGGCGGAGCGGGTCCCGGCGACGTACATGGCCTTCGACCTGCTCCGCCACGACGGCGACGACCTCACCAGGCTGCCGCTGACGGAGCGCCGGGCTCGGCTCGCCGAGCTCGACCTCGCCGGCTCCGGCTGGCAGGTGCCGAGTACGTACGACGACGGCGCGATGCTCTTCGACGCCACCCGGTCCCAGGGCCTCGAGGGCATCGTCAGCAAGCGCCTGGACTCGCGCTACCGGCCGGGGGAGCGGACCCAGCACTGGCTGAAGTTCGCGCACCGGCACCGGGCGTCGTACGTCGTCGGTGGGTGGCGGCGGCAGACCGGCGGCACCCACCTCGCCGCGCTGCTCGTGGGCCAGCCCACCGCCGACGGCCTGCTCTACCGCGGCCGCGTCGGCAGCGGGATCGGGCCGAAGCAGTCGCGCGTGCTGGCCGAGCTGGTCGCGCCGCTGACCCGCAGCACCAGCCCGTTCGCGGACGAGGTGCCGAAGGTCGACGCCCAGGGCACGACCTGGCTCGATCCCGTGCTGGTGGTGGACGTCGACACCCACGGGAGCGGCTACGAGCGGCTCCGGCAGCCGTCGTACCAAGGTCTGCGTAGTGACCTCAACGCCGATGATCTGCGAGGCTCCTAGCGTGCGACGACTCGCCCTGGCCGTCCTCCTGGCACCGCTGCTGACCTCACCCGACGTCGCCGTGGCCCGCCCCCAGCCGGTCGGTGTCCGACCGGCCGAGGCGGAGCCCGCGCCGGCTCGCGCTGCGGTGACCCTCGGCGGGGTCCGGGTGCGGCTCCGCAGCGGCACCCGCCAGGTGGTGACGGTCAACCGCCGTGGTGGCCACCACGCCCGCGTGTCCTTCTGGGTGCCGCGTGGCGAAACCTGGCGCAGGGTGCTCACGGCCGCGGACGGCCGGATCGGCTACGGCGGCGTGGTCGCGCCGCACCGTCGTCGGCAAGGCACCGGCACCACGCCGCTCGGCACCTACGGCCTGATCTCGGCGTTCGGCATGCACGAGGAGCGCGAGCGCTGGCAGCTGCGCTACCGGGAGGTGAGGCGCGGCGACTACTGGGTCCAGGACAACCGCTCGGCGTTCTACAACCGCTACCGCAACAAGCGTCAGGGCGGCTTCCGGTGGTGGCTGCCGGCCAGCGACCCCAACTCCTCCGAGCGCCTGCTGGACTACCGCCGGCAGTACGAGTGGTCGATCGTCATGGACTTCAACTGGGACCAGGTACGACGTCGCGGCTCCGGGATCTTCCTGCACGTCAACGGCAGCGGGGCCACGGCCGGCTGCGTGAGTGCCCAGCGTGGGTTCATCCGCCGACTCATGTTCCGGCTCGACCCGGAGCGGGTGCCGGTGATCGCGGTGGGCCGATGACCGCGACAGGCGACGAGGTCCACGTCGACGTCGAGGGCCGCACCGTCAAGCTCAGCAACCTGCAGAAGGTGCTCTACCCCGCGACCGCGACGACCAAGGGCGAGGTCCTCGACTACTACGCCCGGATCGCTCCGGTGCTGCTCCCGCACCTCGCCGGCCGGCCGGTGACCCGGATCCGGTGGCCGCACGGTGTGCAGACGATGAGCTTCTTCGAGAAGAACGTGCCGGCCGGCACACCGTCGTGGGTGCGCACCGCGGAGGTGCCGACCACGGGCTCCCGGGGACCGAGCCGGCACGGCGACACCCTGGTGTTCCCGATCGTCGAGGACCTCGCCACCCTGATGTGGATGGTCAACCTGGCGGCGCTGGAGCTGCACGTGCACCAGTGGACGGTCGACGCCTCGGGGGAGCCGCTCGGCGCGGACCGACTGGTCGTCGACCTCGACCCGGGCGAGCCGGCCGGCCTGCACGAGTGCTGCCAGGTCGCCCTCCACGCCCGCGACGCGCTCGCCTCCCGCGGCCTCGACGCACGACCGGTGACCAGCGGCAGCAAGGGCCTGCACCTCTACGCCGACCTGTCGTCCTACCTGCCGTCCGACGAGGTGACCGGTGTGGCGAAGGAGGTCGCCGAAGAGCTCGCGGCGGCCCACCCGACGCTGATCACGGCAACGATGACGAAGGCCCGACGGCGCGGCAAGGTCTTCCTCGACTGGTCGCAGAACGCCGGGTCGAAGACCACCATCTCGCCGTACTCCCTCCGGGGCCGGGACCGACCGACCGTCGCGACCCCGCTCACCTGGGAGGAGGTCGAGGCCGGCGCCGAGGACGAGCTGGGCATCGAGCAGTTCGCGATGTCCGACGTGCTCCAGCGGGTCGAGGAGTACGGCGACCTCTTCGCCGCCGACGCTCTCGACTAGCGAGCGGTCGCGGGCAATCCAGCGACGGCGCCCGCACGGAGCAATCACCGCCACGCCGACGGGCGTCGAGCGGGCAGTAGCGGGCTCCGGTACGGAAACCTCTTTGCCCGGGGATGGGACTGGCGGGATCGTGGCCGTGTGAGCTCACCAACCGATGGGCCTGAGATGCCGCCGCCCGTGCGCGCGCACGTCGACCACGCCATCCGGCACCTGCTGCGACCCGATGAGGTTGATGGTTGGAGCTTTCGCTGGACCCGAGACGACGACGACCCTGACACCCGCTCCTTGGTCGTCGACGTGGTGGCGGCGGGTGAGCCCTACATGGGCTACCTGTATCAGGAGAATGCGATGTGCCCCGTCGCGGAAGCACTGGACGTCTTCACTGACGGGCTCGAGGACTTCATCTCGGAGTCGCGCTTCGCCTGGGGTCAACGGCGTGAGCTGACGGACCGGCCCTGGCATCGCGGCTGAACGGAACCGGACGTCGGACTAGCTGAGCCTGCGCCGCATCCCGTAGACGTCGAACTCGTTGACCGCGCCGGAGTCGGCCTCGCTCAGCGAGCCGCCGTCGACCTCGTCGAGGGTGGCGTCGATCAGCAGCTGGAACTCGGGCGACGGCGCGGTCACCCGAATCGGCGTCGTGTCGATGCGCCACCCCTCGCGGCCGAACACGTTGAGGACACCGATCAGCGTGGTGTTCTTCTCCGCGACGATCCCCTCGAACCCGTCGGCCGCCTCGAGCAGGAAGACCGGTCGCGCGACGGAGAGCGTCATGGCGTCGTAGAGCGGCACCCAGAGGCGCGCGTACTCGTACGACGACGTGGTCATGCCTCCAGCATAGGACCGCGAGCGGACAGCGACACCAGACTTTTCGGCCGGGATCAGGCCGAGCGGAGGGGGCGGACCGCCGCGGGGTCGACCAGGTGGTACGGGTCGGTGGCCGCGCCGAGGACCATCCCGTTGCCCGCGACCGGGGAACCGTCGATCACGTCCGCGACGATCGCGGTGACGTTGTCGCGGCTGCCACCGTCGAGCGCCGCCTGGATCAGGTTCGACGTCGCCAGTCGTCGCGACGGCACGGTGAGGAGCGTGGCGAGCGCCGACTCCTGGAGCACGTCGCTCAGCCCGTCGCTGCACAGGAGCAGCCGGTCGCCGGGCCGCAGGTCGAGCCACAGCAGGTCGGGCGTCGGTGTGCTCAGTGCGTCGACGGCCTGGAGCACGACGTTGCGGTGGGGCGACGCCGTGGCCTCCTCGGGCGTCATCCGTCCGGCGTCGACCATCGCCTGCACCATCGTGTGGTCGTGGCTGAGCTGGGTGAACCCGCCGTCGCGTAGCAGGTAGGCCCTCGAGTCGCCGACATGGGCCATCGCGGTGCGGACGCCGTCGGTGAGGATCGCCGTCAGCGTGGTCGCCATCCCGAGCCGATCGGGGTCGGCGTCGACCCCGATGACCAGCTGGTGGTGCGCCTCCTCTGTCGCGGCCGCGAGCAGCCGCAGCGGGTCGTAACCGGGGGCCGCGAGCGCGCGGGCGCTGACGACGTACGACGTCGTGGCCGAGGCCACCTCGCCGGCGGCGGCGCCGCCGACCCCGTCGGCGACGCAGAGCAGGTAGGGCCCGGCGAAACCGGCGTCCTCGTTGTTCTCCCGGACCCGGCCGGTGTCGCTCTCGGCGGCGAAGCGGAACTGCAGCATGACCCTCACCCCTTCACGAGCGACTCTGCCCGCGTTCCCTGAGGAACGGCTGGGAGCCGTCGAAGAGTTCCCGGGTCTCGATACGCCCTCGCCTGGCGGCTCGGGCTACTCGACCACCGAAGGGGTCAGGACCGGAAGCCCACCTGGCCGACGGAGCTGCGGCCGATGTGCACGTAGGCGAGCTTGTCGGCCGGCACCACGGTGCGCTGGCCCTTCGTGTCCGTGAGGACCAGCACGCCGCTGCCGGCGATGGCCTCGGTGACGAGCTTCTCGATCGCGTCGGTGGTCTCGTCCGTGTCGACAGTCAGCTCGCGGGCGGCGTTCTGCACGCCGATCTTGACCTCCACTGAGGCTCCTTCAGGTTCGTGATGCGAATACTTCGAGCCTAGTCGGTGAGCGGATAGCCCCGGATGCCGCGCCAGGCCAGCCCCGACACCAGCTCGACCGCCTGCTCCCGCGAGAGCCCGCCGGAGTCGGTCAGCCAGAACCGCGCGCTCACCTGGCTGATCCCGACCAGGGAGACCGCGAGCAGCCGCGCCGCGGCCGCCGGCAGCCCGGTGTCCTCCTGGATCACCTCGGTGATCATGCCCGCGCACTCGATGGTCACCCGGTCGACGTGGTCCCGGACCGCGGGCTCGCTGGTGAGGTCGGACTCGAACACCAGGCGGAACGCGCCGGCGTCGTGCGCGACGTACTCGTAGAACGCGTCCATCGCGGCCTTGACGCGCTGCTTGTTGTCGTTGGTCGACTCGAGCGCGGCGCGGCAGTTGGCGATGATGGTGTCGCAGGCGTCGTCGAGCAGCGCGAGGTAGAGCTCGAGCTTGCCCGGGAAGTGCTGGTAGAGCACGGGCTTGGAGACGCCCGCCCGCTCGGCGATGTCGTCCATCGCAGCGGCGTGGTAGCCCTGCGCGACGAACACCTCCAGCGCGGACGTGAGCAGCTGGGCGCGGCGCTCACGGCGCGGCAGCCGGACCCCGCGGGCGCGGCGGGGCTCATCGACGTCGTACGAACTGCTGACCACGCGCCGAGCCTACTCCCGGGTAGCAGGACGTCAGGGAACGCCCGGGTCCGGATCGCGGGACGTGTCAGGTTCGCCGGGCACGGCCGGGGACGATGGATGGACCTGGGAACACCAACCAACAGGTCGCTGTTACCTCCAGACCACCCCCTGACGAGGAGCACATCCGTGAGCTTTCCGCCGCTGGTCGAGCCGGCCGCCGAGCTGACCATCGACGAGGTACGCCGCTACAGCCGCCACCTGATCATTCCCGACGTGGGCATGGCCGGGCAGAAGCGGCTCAAGAACGCCAAGGTGCTGGTCATCGGCGCCGGCGGTCTCGGCAGTCCCGCGCTGCTCTACCTGGCGGCGGCGGGCGTCGGCACCCTCGGCATCGCGGAGTTCGACACCGTCGACGAGTCCAACCTCCAGCGCCAGGTCATCCACGGCGTCAGCGACATCGACAAGCCGAAGGGCCAGTCGGCCAAGGAGTCGATCGCCGAGATCAACCCCTACGTCAACGTGGTCCTGCACGAGGAGCGCCTCGACAACGACAACGTCTTCGAGGTCTTCCGCGGCTACGACCTCATCGTCGACGGCACCGACAACTTCGCCACCCGCTACATGGTCAACGACGCGGCGTACTTCCTCGGCATCCCCTACGTCTGGGGCTCGATCTACCGCTTCGACGGGCAGGCCTCCGTGTTCGCGCCGACCCTGGCCGACGACGCTCCCTGCTACCGCTGCCTCTACCCCGAGCCGCCGCCGCCGGGCATGGTCCCGAGCTGCGCCGAGGGCGGCGTGCTCGGCGTGCTCTGCGCCAGCATCGGCTCGATCCAGGTCAACGAGGCGATCAAGCTCCTGGCCGGGATCGGTGACCCGCTCGTCGGCAAGCTGATGATCTACGACGCCCTGGAGATGGAGTACCGCAAGCTCAAGGTCCGCAAGGACCCCAACTGCGCGCTCTGCGGCGACAACCCGACGGTCACCGAGCTCATCGACTACGACGTCTTCTGCGGCGCGATCTCCGAGGAGGCCGCCGATGCGGCCGCCGACTCGACGATCTCCGTCGTCCAGCTCGAGCACATGCTCAAGGAGCGCGAGGAGGGCAGCCGCGACTTCGTCCTCGTCGACGTCCGCGAGCCCGTCGAGTACGAGATCAACAAGGTCCCCGGCTCCGTCCTGATCCCGAAGGGCGACTTCCTCAACGGCTCCGCGCTGGAGCAGCTGCCGGCCGACAAGCAGGTCGTCATGTACTGCAAGACCGGGGTGCGGTCCGCGGAGACGCTCGCGATCGTCAAGGGCGCGGGGTACTCCGACGCCGTCCACGTGGGTGGCGGCGTGGTGGCCTGGGTCAACCAGATCGACCCGAGCCAGCCGGCGTACTGAGACTGCGCGGCGCGTAACCCGGGCCCAGCCACGGTCGTTGAGTTTGGTGGCAGTGGCTCCGGGTTACCGGGCCGCCGCCGCCTGTCTTTGGAGCGTTACCGCACCGAGGGAGCACCTGAGGGCCCCGTCGCCAAGCGACGGGGTCCTCGGCGCTCACGGCCCTTCGGCTGAGCTTGCGAAGCCGAAGAATTGGCCGGGAGGTCGAGTAGGCGCGAGGGAGCGAGCTTGCGAGCGCCCGCCACCGCCGTATCGAGACCAGGTCACCGACCTTCGTGCACGATGAGGCCGTGGATCCCGCGAACGAGGAGTACGTCGAGCAGGTGCTGTCGTGGGTCGAGCAGGTCCCGGCGGGCCGGGTCACGACGTACGGCGCGATCGCCGCGGTGGTGGGCGGCGGACCGCGGCAGGTCGGAGCGGTGATGTCGCGCCACGGCGGCCCGGTGCCGTGGTGGCGAGTGGTGCGGGCCGACGCCTCGCTGCCGCCGAGCCACGACGGCGAGGCCCGTGCCCGCTACGCGGAGGAGGGCACCCCGTGCACCAGTGCGGGCCGGGTCCGGATGCGCGACGCCTTCTGGGACCCCGCGGAACCCGACGAGTGAGGAAGCCGATGGTCAGCGGAGTCGGCCGAGCATGCCGACCGCCTGCCGGATCTCCAGCAGCCGCCGCTCCCAGGTGATGCCGATCGTGGTGAGCAGCGCACCGGCCAGGCCGATCCACACCCACTGCGGCACGTCGCCGGCGTAGGGGCCGATCTCGCGCAGCACGACGACCGCGCCGACCACCGAACCCACGATCAGCGGCGCGCTCCACCGGAGCGCGGCACCGACGATCGTGAGCGCGAGGCACGCGCCGCCGAGGATCAAGGCACGCAGGGACACCGGATCGCCGAGCACCCAGACGAGGGAGGGGAGGGTGCCGAGCAGCAGCCCGGGGAGCAGCGCGAGCTCGGTGCCGGCGTCCGGGTGCCGGCGCAGGTGCACGAGGCCGAGCAGGGTGAGCGCCGCCGCGATCGGGAGCGTGTAGGGCTCGGGGTCGGTCACGCCCTTGTCGCCGAACCACACCCACGACGCCAGCGCGAACACCGGGACCGCCGCCCAGACCAGGTCGCGGCGCGACTCGTGGATGAGGGCGGACGCGGAGAGCAGGGCTCCGGCGACGACCAGGTGCAGGGCGAGAGAGCCGCCCGCGTCGGTCGCGGCGAAGATCGCCGGCGGTACCGCGACCGCCGCGACCAGGACCGCTGGGATCTCGACCTCGAGCCTCGGTCGTGCGATCGCGAGCACGCCGAGCAGGACCAGGACCGGGATGCCGAGCCGACCCGCGTCGACGTCGTTGGCCAGCCCGGTGGTCCAGACGAGGACCGCGAGGGCGGGCGCGAGCGTCACGGCGGCGAAACCGCGCAGCTCGCTCGTCCGCCCGACGAAGTGGGCGATCAGCGCCAAGCCCAGCACGATGCCGGAGGCGACGGCGACGATCGGCGTGCTCGGCAGCGCCAGCAGCACTCCCGCCGCACTGATCCCGAGGGCCACCAGGCCGAACCCGGTCTGCCGGGCGCCGGAATCGGCCAGGCCGAGCGCCAGGCTGCCGATCGCGACCACGCCGAGGCAGGCCACCACGACGGCGAGCGGGACGTCGTACGACGCCAGTGTCGCGACCGCCGCCACCCCGCCGACGAGGGCGCCGATCCGCCACCACGGGGCGCCGACGCGGCCGTCGCGCTCGAGGAGCAGGGCCAGGAACACCACCGGCACCAGCGCGGACGGGACTGTCAGCAGCGGCTCGGTGACCGGGTTGGGCTCGTCGAGGAGCACGGTGAACGAGCTGTCGGAGCCGACCTCGGCGATCCGGGCGAGGACGACCAACCCGGCGACCGCGTCGAACGCCAGCAGCGCCAGGGACCCGATGGCGGCCGGGGCCGTGGCGACCAGGCGCAGCGTCGTCGGGAGGAGCCGGTAGGCGGCGACCCACGCCGCTGTCACCGCGAGCGTGACGGCGCCGGCGATCCGGGCCGACTCGTCGACGCTCGGGGCGATCAGCGCGATCGTGACGAGCAGGGCACCGACGGATGCGCCGCCGACGACCAGCTCGCGCCTGCGCAGGACGAGGCCGGGTGCCAGCAGCGTCGCGGCCGACGCCAGCAGCGACCAGCCGGCACCGTCCACCCACACGCCGTGCAGCGACGGCTCCGCGAACGCGAGCACCACGCCGAGCAGGGCCGTCGCGCTCCACACCACCGAGGTCGCGATGCCGACGCTCCACGCCCGGACCGGCAACGCGGTCCGCGACAGCCAGGTGACCCCGGCGCCGAGCACCACCAGCGCGTGACCGGCGATCAGCTCGTGGTCCATCGCGGCGAGCAGGCCGCCCCAACCGACCAGGTATCCGACGCCGACGAAGACCTGGGGCGCCACCAGGCGAGGTCCGTCGCCGAACCTGGGGAGGGCCAGCCCGGTGCCCCCGAGCGCCATCACGGCGCCGCCGGCGGCTACTGCCCAACCGGCCGACGAGTCGCCGAACCAGCCGGCGGCGTTGGCGCCGAGCACGTCCAGGCCGAGCATCCCCAGCGCGACCACGCTCATCGACTCGCCGGCGATCCGCAGCTGGAACCGGTTCAGCAACAGCGCGCCACCGGTCGCGGCGGCGGTCAGGGTGAGCAGCACCGCGGTGCGGCCGCCTACTCCGAGGATCGACCACGACACCGCGAGGAACGCGATCGCGGCGACCAGGAGGCACAGCGCGCCGAGGCCGAGCAGGATCTTCGGGATCGCGGAGACCCCGACGCCGCCACCGGCAGGAGCCGGGTACGGCGCCGCGCCGCCGGTCGGCTGCTGGGGGGCTGGAGGTGGCGGAGGCGGCGGAGGCGGCGGGGTGGGTGTCGAAGGACCAGCGGCCGGAGCAGCCGGTGCCGCCGCCGGACGCGGCGGGGCGGCGGTCGGGCCTGCCGTCGGGTCGGGCGCGGGTGGCACCAGCGCGGTCGCCGTACGCGCTGCCGGCGCGGTCGCGGCGGCGGCGACCGAGCGGAGCTGCGCGACCAGGGTGTCGGCGCGGGTCAGCGTCGCGAAGAGCTCGACCGCGAGCGCGTGCCGGACCGGCAGCGCGCAGGTCGGGCAGGTGGAGACGCCGCTGTGGAGGTCGGAGCGGCAGTCGGGGCACAGATCCGGGTCGGCGTAGCGCATGTCATCCATCTCCCCACGAAGGGCCGGGGCCGCACATCGCGGCGCTACTCGACCCGGCTGAGTACGCCTACTCAACCGGGTGGGCTCCCCGGCGCCGCGCCCGGCCCCTCATCCACAGCCATGCCCGCAGTTTGTGGATGAAGCGCCACCGATCTGTGGAGACGATCGGGTGTGCTTGTGGACGACACGCCGGAACTACGAAACTCCTCGATTTTGTTGGGGCGAACCCCTTGCGCCCGCCTGTCACCGCGGCATACAACTGCTCTCACGTTCTCCTCCGGGAGAGCGGGATCAGCCGGAAGGCGAGGATCCACACGGCAGACGATCCCTCACGGGAACGCGCGCCGCACGGACCGGGTGACGAGGTCCGTGGGAACCTGGCAGACCGGCCGGATCGATCGGGAGCGTCACCAGTACCGGTCAACCGAAGGGCCCCTTGCGACTCATACTTGCAAGGGGCCTTTCACCTTTTTCACGCCCCTTCGACCGAGCTTGCGAGGTCGAAGATCCTGGGCGGGAGGTCGAGTAGCCCGAGCGCCGGCCGCGCCGGTCGTCGAGTAGCCCGAGCCGCTAGGCGAGGGCGTATCGAGACGTCGCAACCATGGCTTCGGCCGTCCCCACCGTCGGGCGACCGTGTCACCGGGTCTCGATACGCGCGTCGCGGGTTCGTTCCTCACCCGCGGCGCTACTCGACCTTCGCGCTCGGCCGGAATCCGTCCTCGTGCCTCGGACGGCTACCGAGCGCTCGATTCGGTGGACCCGCGGGTAACCCCTAGCGTCCATGGCGTGCTCTACCAGGTGCTCCACACCGTCGTCCCTCCGGCCGCGAAGGCCGTGTGGCGGCCGACAGTGCGCGGCCTGGAGCACGTGCCGGCCACCGGACCGGTGATCCTCGCGAGCAACCACCTGAGCTTCGCCGACTCGATGGTGATCCCGATCGTGGTGCCCCGGAAGGTCGTCTTCCTCGCCAAGTCCGACTACTTCACCGGCACCGGCGTGCGCGGCGCGTTGTCGAAGGCGTGGTTCCAGGGGATGGGCATGCTGCCCGTCGACCGGGACGACACCGCGGCGGCGATCGGCTCGCTGCAGACGGCCCTCGACGTGCTCGGTCGCGGGGAGGCGTTCGGCATCTATCCCGAGGGCACCCGCTCCCGCGACGGACGGCTCTACCGCGGGCGGACCGGTGTCGCGCACCTCGCCCTCACCTCGGGTGCTCCGGTCGTGCCGGTCGGTCTCACCGGCACCGACCGGCTGCAGCCGATCGGCTCCACGCTTCCGCGGCTGGCGCGGGTCACGGTGGCGTTCGGCGCACCGATCACCGTCGCCGGCGAGTACGACGGCATCGCGCTCGGCCGCGCGCGCCGGGACCTCACCGACCGGATCATGAGCGCCATCAGCGAGCTCACCGGCCAGGTCGAGGCCGGCGTCTACAACGACCGTCCGGCACTCGACGACTGACCGTTCGACGTACCGCTGGCAGGATCGGCGCATGCGCCCGCCGCTCGCCGCCGCCCTCGACCTCGCGCCGCACCCCGAAGGCGGCTGGTACCGGCAGACCTGGGTCTCGCCGGTGACGGTCACGCTGCCGGACGGACGGGTCCGGCCGACAGCCACGTTGATCTACTTCCTGCTCCCCGCCGGCGACTCCTCGGCCTGGCACCGGGTCGCCTCCGACGAGATCTGGCTGGCGCACACCGGTGCGGTGACCGTCGAGCTCGGCGGCTCGGGCGCCGCGCCGGCCGACGAGCCGACCACAGTCGAGGTCGATGCCCACGCGCCCCAGGCACTGGTACGGGCCGGGGTCTGGCAGCGGACGCTCCCGTCCGCCGCGGACGCGCTGGTGAGCTGCCTGGTCTCGCCGGGTTTCGACTTCGCCGACTTCGAGCTCGTCTGAGACCGATCTGTCGGGCGCGGATGGTTGGCTGTGCAGTGACATGACCGCTGCCTCCTCGACCGCGCGCTACCGGCTCGCGCCGCCGCGCGCCACCGACCCGCCGCCCGAGCTCGACGAGCACCAGCAGCGCGTCGTCGACCACCCCGGTGGGCCGCTGCTCGTCCTCGCCGGGCCCGGCACGGGCAAGACCACGACGATGGTCGAGGCGATCGTCGACCGGATCGAGCGGCGCGGCGTCGATCCCGACTCGGTCCTCGCGCTGACCTTCTCCCGGAAGGCCGCCGAGCAGCTGCGCGACCGGGTGACCTCCCGGCTGGGGCGCACCCTGTCGAGCGGCCTGTCGTCGACGTTCCACTCCTTCGCCTACGGCTTGGTCCGGCGCTACGCGCCGGCGGAGCTCTACGCGGCGCCGCTGCGGCTGCTGTCGGCGCCGGAGCAGGACGTCGTGCTGCAGGAGCTGCTCACCCACGCGCCCGAGTCGATCCGCTGGCCCGAGCCGCTGCGGGCGGCGGTCGGCACCCGCGGCTTCGCCCGCGAGGTGCAGGCCGTGATCGCGCGGGCCCGCGAGCGCGGGCTCGATCCGGGCCAGCTCGTCGCGCTCGGCCGCGACGAGGGAGTGCCGGAGTTCGAGGCGGCCGGCCTGTTCCTCGAGCAGTACCTCGACGTCCTCGGCGGCCAGTCCGCGATCGACTACCCCGACCTGATCACCAGGGGCGTGATCGAGGCGCGGGTCCACCAGGCCGAGCTGCGGGCGTCGTACTCCTGCGTGTTCGTGGACGAGTACCAGGACACCGACCCCAGTCAGGTCGCGCTGCTCGAGGCCATCGCCGGCGACGGGCGCGACCTGGTCGCGGTGGGCGACCCCGACCAGTCGATCTACGGGTTTCGCGGCGCGGACGTGCGCGGGATCCTCGAGTTCCCCCGCCAGTTCCCGACGGCCGCGGGGGAGGAGGCGCCGGTCCACGCGCTCGGCACCACGCGGCGGTTCGGATCGCGGCTGCTGCGCGCCTCGCGCTCGATCGCGGCGGGCATCTCGATGCGCGGCGCCATCCCGCGGTCGACCTATGACGCGTTCCGCCATCCCGAGCCCGCGGCATCGGAGTTCGGGCCGGGCACGATCGAGGTGCTCACCTTCGACACCGCGCGGGCCGAGGTCGAGCACATCGCCGACCTGCTCCGCCGGGCCCATCTCGAGGACGGCGTCGGGTGGGGCGAGATGGCGGTGCTGGTGCGCTCCGGCCGCACGTCGATCCCGGTGCTCCGTCGCGCGCTGACCGCCGCGGGCGTCCCGGTCGAGGTCGCGGGAGACGAGACCCCGTTGGTGCGTGAGCCGGCGGTCGCCGTACTGCTGTCCGCGCTCGAGCTGCTGGTCTCCGACGACGTGCCGCGCGACCGGATCGAGGAGCTGCTCATCTCGCCGCTGGGCGGTCTCGACGCGACCGAGGTGCGCGCCCTCACCCGAGCCCTCCGTGCCGTGCACCCCGAGGTCGGTCCGCGCGAGCTGGTCCGCCGGGCGGTGCTCGACCCGGCCCTGCTCGACGGTGTCGAAGGACAACCGGCGTCACGGACCCGGGCGCTGGCGCAGCTGCTCGAGCGTGCCCGTGCCGGCATCGGCGAAGGCGCCTCGGCCGAGCAGGTGCTCTGGACGCTGTGGAGCGGGACCTCCTGGGGTGAGCGACTGCGCGCCGCCAGCCTCCGCGGCGGCCAGGCGGCCCGGCTGGCCCACCGCGACCTCGACGCGCTGTGCGCGTTGTTCGAGACCGCCGCGAGGTCAGAGGAGCAGCGCGACCACACGAGTGTGGCGACGTTCCTGGCCACCCTGACCGCGCAGGAAATCCCCGCCGACACGCTGGCGGAGCGCGGCGTGCGTGGGGAGTCGGTGCGGCTGCTCACGGCGCACCGCGCCAAGGGACAGGAGTGGCGGCTCGTCGTCGTGACGCGCGTCCAGGAGGGGAGCTGGCCCGACCTGCGCCGGCGCGACACCCTGCTGGGTGCCGACCGGATCGGCCCGGTCGAGCACGGGGGACTGCTCCCGCCGCTGACCCGGGCGGCGATGCTCGCCGAGGAGCGGCGGCTGTTCTACGTCGCGGTGACCCGGCCCCGCCAACGGCTGGTGGTGACGTCGGTGCAGTCACCGGACGACGACGGCGAGCAGCCCTCGCGGTTCCTCGCCGAGCTCGGGCACGAGGTGCAGCACCGGGTCGGCCGGCCCCGCCGACCGCTGTCGATGCAGGGGCTCGTCGCCGAGCTCCGCCGTACCGTCGCCGATCCGGAGCGACCGCCACACCTCCGCGAGGCGGCCGCTGCCCGGCTCCGGCTGCTCGCGACGACGGAGGTGCACGGCCGACCGGTGGCGCCGTTCGCTGACCCGGCGACCTGGTGGGGGCTCCGCAGCCCGTCGCGATCGCTGCGGTCGGTGCGGCCCGAGGACGTTCCGGTCACGCTGTCGGCGAGCGCGCTCGAGGGCCTGCTCACCTGCCCCGCCCAGTGGTTCCTGACCCGCGAGGCGGGCGGCAGTGTCGTCTCCACGGCCAGCCAGGGGTTCGGCAAGGTGGTCCACGCCCTGGCCGAGCGGGTCGCCAAGGACGAGATCGACGCGACCTCGGTCGACGACCTGATGCCCTACGTCGACGAGGTCTGGGAGCGGATGGAGTTCCGCACCCCGTGGTCGCGGGCTCGCGAGCGCGAGGCGGTCCAGCAGGTGTTGGCGCGCTTCCTCGCCTGGCACCACCGTCCGGGGGCGCGCACGGTCATCGCGCTCGAGCCCCGGCTGCGCGCCGAGGTCACCCTTCCCGACGGCCAGGTGGTCGCGCTGCACGGCTATGCCGACCGTCTGGAGCTCGACGAGCAGGACCGGGTGGTGGTCGTCGACCTCAAGACCGGCAAGTACCCGCCCTCCGACAAGTCGCTCCCGGAGCACCCGCAGCTCGGCCTCTACCAGCTCGCCGTCGACCACGGCGCCGCCAACGAGCTGGTCGGCCGACCGGTCACCGCGGGCGGCGCGGAGCTGGTCCAGCTGCGGCACGGCGACGCGCAACCGAAGGTGCAGCAGCAGCCGCCCTCGCCGCCACAGATCGAGGGGCAGCTGCAGCAGGCGCTCGCGGCGGTGCGCAGCGAGGCGTTCGTCGCGCGACCCGGCGCGCACTGCGAGCGTTGCCCGTTCGACCCGATCTGTCCCGCCCACGCGTCGGGGTCTGTGCTCTCGTGAACGTCGACACCCCGGCGCAGCTCGCCGCTCTCATGGGCCACGACTGGCTCTACAGCGAGGAGCAGTTCGCGGCGATCACGGCCGACCTCGAGCCCGCCGTCGTGATCGCCGGTGCCGGGTCGGGCAAGACGGCGGTGATGGCGGCACGCGTGGTCTGGCTGGTCGCCACGGGACAGGTCGCGCCGGGTGAGGTGCTCGGCCTGACCTTCACGACGAAGGCCACGGCCGAGCTGCAGCACCGGATCCGCTCCAGCCTGCTCCAGGCCGGCCTGCTGCCCGAGAGGGGGCCGCGGCTCCTCGCCCCCGACGAGACCGATGTCGAGGAGGACGCCGAGGAGCCGACCGTCGCGACGTACCACGCCTACGCCGCGGCGCTGCTCTCCGAGCACGGCCTCCGGATCGGTCACGAGCCCGACACCCGGTTGATCGCGGACGCGTCGCGCTACCAGCTGGCGGCTCGGGCGATCCAGCGGCACCAGCGACCGATCGGGCTGCTGACCGACAGCCCGACGCACGCGGTGCGCTACCTCCTCGCCCTGGACGCCGAGATGGCCGAGCACCTGGTCAGCCCCGATGAGGTCCGCGCCTATGACGCCGCCGAGCGGCCCCGCTTCGCTGTCGAGCTGGAGGCTCTGGAGGCGCAGCTCGCCGAGGGGAAACGGGTCAAGGGCAAGTCCGACCTGGTCCGCGACGCGATCGCGGCGATCGACAAGCGGGCCGAGCTGCTCGGTCTCGTCGACGACTACCGCGCCCTCAAGGCCCGGCTGGGGCTCATGGACTTCTCCGACCAGATCGCGCTCGCCGGCCGGCTGGCGCGTGACTGTCCCGAGGTCGGTGCGATCGAGCGCGGCAAGTTCAAGGTGGTGCTGCTCGACGAGTACCAGGACACCTCGGTCGCGCAGGCCACGATGCTGTCCCGGATCTTCGGAGACGGCCATCCGGTCACGGCGGTCGGCGACCCCAACCAGGCGATCTACGGCTGGCGCGGGGCGTCGGTGTCCAACATCCAGGAGTTCGGCAGGGACTTCCCGACGGTCGACGGCCGGCGCCCGTCATACTCCCTGACGGTCAACCGGCGCTCCGACGCCCGGATCCTCGCCACCGCCAACCACCTCGCGCGCGAGCTCTACGCCGGCCGCGAGCACGACCGGCTGCGGCCCGACGACGGCGTGGCGGACGGCGAGGTGCGGGTGGCCGTGCACGAGACCTCCGACGACGAGCTGGCGTGGCTCGCCGACCAGGTGCTCGCCGCCCACGACCAGGTGCCGTGGAAGGAGATCGGCGTCCTGACCCGCGACAACGCGTCGGCCGCGCTGGTGTTCGACGCGCTGACCGACCGCGAGATACCCGTCGAGATCGTCGGCCTCAAGGGGCTGCTCCGTCTGCCCGAGGTCGCCGAGGTGGTCGCGACGCTCGAGCTCGTCCAGGACGTGACGGCCAACCCCGCACTGCTGACGCTGCTGGCGGGGCCCCGGTGGGCCATCGGCGTTCGTGACCTGGCCCTGCTCGGCAGGCGCAGCGGCGAGCTGGTCGGCCAGCAGGGCCAGCAGAGCTTCGCCGACCTCGAGAGCCAGCTCGCTGCGGCCGTCGAGGGTGCAGACCCGCTCGAGATCCCGTCGCTGTGCGACGCGCTGGAGGACCCCGGTGACCTCGACTACTCGCCCGAGGCGCGGGCGAGGTTCGCGCTGCTGGCCGAGGAGCTCCGGGTGCTGCGCCGGTCGATCGGGGAACCGATCCTCGACCTGGTCCGCCGGATCATCGACGTCAACGGCATCGACGTCGAGCTGGCCTCGTCGGTGTCGCCGGCCGCCGCCGCCCGGCGCGAGAACCTCGATCTGTTCGTCCAGGCGGTCGCCGACTTCCAGGCGATCGACGGCCAGGTCACCCTGCCCGCCCTGCTCGCCTGGCTCGACGCCGAGGACGAGTTCGGGCAGGGCCTCGACGTGGCGACGCCGTCGGAAGCCGACTCGGTCAAGCTGCTGACCGTGCACCGCGCCAAGGGACTGGAGTGGGACGCGGTCTTCCTGGTCGGCGTGGTCAAGGACAGGTTCCCCGCCAACCGCGGCCGCTCGTCGTGGCTCAAGAGCCCGGAGGTGATGCCGGCGGCGCTGCGGGGCGACTCCGTCGACCTGCCCCAGCTCGCCGGCCACGACGCCGACGCGATCACCGACCTCAAGGAGCGCCGCAAGCGGCACCAGCAGGTCGAGGAGCTGCGGCTCGCGTACGTCGCCTGGACCCGCGCCCGCCACCACCACGCGGTGTCCTGCTGGCGATGGGCGCCCCACCTGAAGGGCGGACTGGGCCCGTCGCCCTACGTCGTCGACACACACGACGCGATCGAGACGTGGGGCGGGGTGCCGGAGCGGTGGGCCGATGTCGTGGAGAAGGGCGAGCCCAACCCGTACGCCGATCGCTCGGTCGACCTGCCGTGGCCGATCTTGCACCACACCCAGGAGGTCGACCGCCGGCTGGCCGCGGCCGAGCTGGTCCGCACCGCCGAGGATCCGATGCTCGACGACGTGCTGCTGCTCGAGCAGGTCCAGCAGTGGGACGACGAGATCGCCCGGTTGCTCGACGAGGCGGCACGTGAGCGCGCGCCCGAGACCGAGGTGCCGATGCCGACGAGCATCTCCGCGACCGCGCTCGCGCGGCTGCGCGACGACCCGGCGGCGTTCGCCGCCGACCGGGCCCGTCCGATGCCTCGGCAGCCGTCACCGGCGGCGCGGTTCGGCACCCGGTTCCACGCCTGGGTCGAGGCGAGGTTCGGGCAGCAGGAGCTGTTCGACCCCGACGACCTCCCCGGGCGTGCCGACGCGGGCATCGAGGACGACGAGGCGCTCAAGGAGGTCATCGCCGCCTTCGAGGCCGGCCCCTTCGCCACCCGTCCACCGTTCCAGATCGAGGCGCCGTTCGCGCTCGTGCTCGCCGGGCAGGTGGTCCGTGGCCGGATCGACGCCGTCTACGACGAGGGCGACGGCCGCTACCTGGTGGTGGACTGGAAGACGAACACCAGCCAGACCGCCGACCCGCTCCAGCTCGCGCTCTACCGGCTGGCGTGGGCCGAGCTGCGAGGCGTGGCCCTCGAGCAGGTGCGCGCCGCGTTCTACTACGTGCGCTCCGGCGAGCTGGTCGAGCCGGACGACCTGCCGGGTCGCGCAGAGCTGGAGCGGCTGGTCACTCCCGCACGACCCTGATCGCCGGCGGCGAGGCCAGCGACTGGCCGACCACGCAGTAGCGGTCCGTTGCCTTCGCCAGCCGTTCGAGGGTGGCGTCGTCGGCGTCGGTGGCGACGGTCAGGGTGAGCACGATCTCCTGGACGCCGATCGGGGCGGCGCGGTCGACGCCGAGGGTGCCGCGGGCGTCCCACCAGCCGTCGGCGGCCAACGAGGCCGAGCGGATCTCGATCCCCATCGCGGTGGCGACCGCGCGCAGGGTGACTCCGGCGCAGGCCAGCAGCGCCTCGAGCAGCAGGTCGGCCGAGCAGGCGTCCTCGCCGTCGCCACCCGCTGCGGGGTGGAGGCCCGCTCGCACCGGGCCGGCGAAGCCGTCGACGGTCGCCGTCACGCCGTGGTCGCGGTAGTCACCGCGCGCGGCGGCCGGCGTACGCGCCGACTCGGGGTCGGTCCGGTACTTCTCCTTGACCGGGGCCTGCGCGGCCCGCAGTGCTGCTGCGTCCATGCCTGATCATCGCCCACGACCTCGACGCCCGCGCCGTTCCTCTCCGGTCAGTGCCCCGAGATCAGGTCGGCGACCTTGGCGAGCGCGGACGTCGTCGCCCGGCCCCTTCCCTCGGACCGGTCCGCGGCGCGGTAGGCGCCGTAGATCGCCTGGACGGCCAGCCAGCGCAGCGGTTCGACCTCCCAGCGCCGGGTGCGGTGGCCGACCCAGGGCAGGCGGGTCAGGTCGGTGTCGCGCCCGAGGACCAGGTCGGCGAGGGTGCGACCGGCGAGGTTGCTCGTTGCGACGCCGGTCCCGACGTAGCCGCCTGCCCAGCCGAGGCCGGTCGCCCGGTCCAGGCTGACGGTCGACGACCAGTCCCGGGGCACGCCGAGGACGCCGGACCAGGCATGGCTCACCGGCACGTCGGCGAGCGGCGGGAAGAACTGCCGGAGCAACCGGGTCAGGCTCTCGATCGTGCGGTCATGGGTCCGGCCGTCGGCGTCGACGCGCGAGCCGTACCGGTAGGGCACCCCCCGGCCCCCGAAGGCGATCCGGTCGTCCGCGGTGCGCTGGGCGTACACGTAGACGTGCGCCAGGTCGCCCAGGGTCTCCCTGCCCTGCCAACCGATCCGGTCCCACACCTCCTGCGGGATCGGAGCGGTGGCGATCATGGAGGAGTTCATCGGCAGCCAGGTGCGGTGCTCACCCCGGATGCGCGCGGTGAAACCCTCGGTCGCTCGGATGACGTGCTCGGCGCGGACCGTGCCCCGCGCGGTCCGCGCCTGGCCGGGCAGGATCTCGTCGACCGTGGTCTCTTCGTGGATCACGACGCCGAGCCGCTCGGCCGCGGCTGCGAGGCCGGCCACCAGCTTGGCGGGATGGATCCGGGCGCAGTGCGGATGCCACGCCGCCCCCAGGGCGCCGGCGACGCCGACCCGAGCAGCGGTCTCCTCGGCCTCCATGAGTCGTACGTCGGTCGCCGGCCAGGCCGCCTCGGACGATGCCCAGGCTCGGGCCCGCTCGAGCTGTGCTGCGGTCCGGGCGACGGTGAGCTCGCCACCCTTGTGGATGTCCGCGTCGATGCCCGCGCGCTGCGCCACCGCGATGATCTCGTCGACGGTTGCGTTCATGGCGCGCTGCTGCTCGATGGCCGCGGCCCGACCGTGGGTGCGCTCGTACCGCTCCCGCCCGCCGGTCACCGTGTTGGTCACCCAGCCGCCGTTGCGACCCGATGCCCCGAAGCCGACGAACCGGCTCTCCAGCACCACGACCCGCAGGTCGGGCTGGGCGCGCTGGAGGTAGTAGGCCGTCCACAGGCCGGTGAAGCCGCCGCCGACGATGCACACGTCGGCGTCGGTGGACCCGGGCAGCGGGGGTCGCGTGGCGCCCGGCGACCCGAGCTGCTGCCACCAGAGCGAGACGCCGCCGTTGATGACCATGCCTGATCATGGCGCACCGGCACCGGGACCTAGGCTCGGCTCCGTGGACTTCGCGCACCTCGCCCTCACCCGCGACCCGCACGACCGGCTCGGTCTGCACCGCACCGACGACGCGTGGATCGACGCGCGGTGGGCCGACCCGACGGGGCGGGTGCTGGTGATCTCCGGCACCCGGGTCCGGCCGCGCGACGGCGGGATCGAGTGGTTGCCCACCGCGGAGGCGCCGGACGGCGTACGGGTCCTGCTCGGCGACCGCGACGGCACCACCTGGTGGGCGGTGATCGTCGACGCGGGGCTCGCGAAGGCCGAGCCGGACCAGTGGTTCCCCCTGCGGGGGCTGCTGCCGTACTTGAGCGGCGACGCGATCGGCGCGGCGCCGCTCGTGTTCCATGCACTCGGCCTGGCGGAGTGGCACTGGGTCACCCGTCACTGCGCTCGCTGCGGCGGCACCCTCACCCCGCGCGCCGCCGGGCACGAGCTGGTCTGCGAGCAGTGCGGCAAGCCGCAGTTCCCGCGGACCGACCCGGCGGTGATCATGCTGATCGCGGCAGGCGACCCGGGAAGCGACGAGGAGCGCTGCCTGCTCGGGCGCGGGCCGCAGTGGCCCGAGGGCAGGTTCTCGACCCTGGCCGGCTTCTGCGAGCCGGGCGAGACGCTCGAGGACGCGGTCCGGCGCGAGGTCCTCGAGGAGACGGGTGTGGTCGTGAGCGAGGTGAGCTACTTCGGCAACCAGCCGTGGCCGCTGCCGAGCAGCCTGATGCTGGGGTTCCTCGGCCGCGCGGTCACCGAGGAGATCCGGCTCGAGGACGACGACGTCGTCGAGGCGCGCTGGTTCACCCGCGCCGACATGCGCGAGCAGGCCGAGGCCGGCACCCTGGTGCTGCCCGGAGGAGTGTCGATCAGCCGGTCACTCGTCGAGCACTGGTACGGCGGCCCGCTGCCGGGCAGCTGGTGACGAGAAGATCAAGCGGCCGGTGCGGCGACCTTGTCCTTGACCTGGGCGACCGAGGGGTTGGTCAGCGCCGTACCGTCGGGGAAGACCAGGGTCGGCACCGTCTGGTTGCCGTTGTTGGCGGCCTCCACGACCTGCGCGGCTTCCGGGTACCGCTCGATGTCGACGATCTCGTAGGCGATGCCCTCACGGTCGAGCTGGCCCTTCAGGCGACGGCAGTAGCCGCACCAGGGGGTCGTGTACATCGTGAACGAGCTCATCGGGAAGTGTCGCCTCCGCGGTCTAGGGTCTCGGAACGTCGGGGAACCTGCCCGGTCGCTCCGCTCTCACACCGCCCAACCTGAAGCCATGAGGGGATGTTCCTGATCGTGACGAGGCACGGGTCACAGGCCGAGGAGCTGCTGAGCGCACTCGACCCCGAGCAGCGCCAGGTCGCGGAGGCGCTCCGTGGCCCGGTGCGCGTGCTCGCAGGTGCCGGCACCGGCAAGACCCGCGCGATCACCCATCGAATCGCGCACGGCGTCCAGACGGGCGTCTACGCGCCGACCGAGGTGCTGGCCGTGACGTTCACGACCCGCGCCGCCGGCGAGCTGCGCCACCGGTTGCGCCAGCTCGGCGCCCCCGGCGTCCAGGCCCGCACCTTCCACAGCGCGGCGCTCCGACAGCTGCGCTACTTCTGGCCCCACGTCAACGGCACCGAGCTGCCGACGCTGACCGAGTCGAAGCTCGGCATGCTCGCCGTCGCCACCCGCCGGCTGGGGCTGCGGGCCGACCAGGCGCTGCTGCGCGACCTCGCGTCCGAGATCGAGTGGGCCAAGGTGAGCAACGTCGGGCCCGACGACTACCCGCCGATCGCGGCGCAGCATGGTCGCGGCGTCTCCGACCAGCCGCCCGAGACCGTCAGCAAGGTCTTCAGCAACTACGAGGACGTCAAGCGCGAGCAGTCGCGGATGGACATGGAGGACGTGCTGCTGTTCACCGCAGGCGTGCTCGCGTCCGACGAGCGGGTCGCCGCGCAGGTCCGGCGGCAGTACAAGTGGTTCGTGGTCGACGAGTTCCAGGACGTCTCGCCGCTGCAGTCCGCGCTGCTCGACCTGTGGCTCGGTGGCCGCGACGAGCTCTGCGTGGTGGGCGACCCGGCACAGACGATCTACTCGTTCGCGGGCGCCGACGCGTCGTACCTCCGGGACTTCCCGAAGCGCTACCCCGGCACGACCTCGGTCGAGCTGGTCCGCAACTACCGTTCCACCCCGCAGGTCGTCGCGTCCGCCAACACGCTCCTCAAGGGGAGCCCCAGCGCCGGCGTCGAGCTGCGCTCCCAGCAGCAGGCCGGCCCGGCGGTGCGGTGCGTCGGGCATCCCGACGAGGTCGCCGAGGCGACGTACGTCGCCGACCAGGTCGCCGCCCTCCAGCGCAAGGGCACGCCGCCCGGCCAGATCGCCGTGCTGTTCCGGATCAACGCGCAGTCCGAGCACTTCGAGGACGCGCTGAGCGACCGCGGCATCCCCTACGTCGTCCGCGGCGCCGCCCGCTTCTTCGAGCGGGCCGAGGTGCGGGAGGCCGTCGTCCGGCTCCGTGGCGCCGCGCGCTCGGGTGAGACCGACGAGCTGCCGTGGCTCGAGGCGGTGCGCGGCGTGCTCGGCGGCATGGGCTGGACGGCCGAACCGCCGACCGGCCGCGGCCAGGTGCGCGACCGCTGGGAGTCGTGGCAGGCGCTGGTCACCCAGGCCGAGGAGTTCGGGAGCGAGCACACCGGCGCAGACCTCGCTGCCTTCGTCGAGGACCTGGACCGTCGCGCCGCCGAGCAGCACGCCCCGGCCGCCGACGGTGTCACGCTGGCGACCTTCCACGCGGCCAAGGGCCTCGAGTGGGACGCCGTGTTCTGCGCCGGCGTCCAGGACGGCACGCTGCCGATCACCTACGCCGATCGCGACGCGACCGTCGAGGAGGAGCGACGGCTGCTCTACGTCGGCATGACCCGGGCGCGCCGCGACCTCACCGTCACCTGGGCCGCGGCCCGCAACCCGGGTCAGGCCGCGCGCCGGCAGCCGTCCCGGTTCCTCACGCCGTTGCTGCCCGAGCGCGAGCAGGCGCAGCCGGGTGGTCGGGCCCGCAGCAAGGTCGCTCGCTGCCGCGAGTGCAGCCAGCCGCTCGGCACGGCCGCGGAGAAGAAGCGGGGACGGTGCTCCCACCACCCCGTGCGTTACGACGAGGGACTCTTCGACCGGCTCAAGGCCTGGCGGCTGGAGCGGGCACGCGACGACGAGGTGCCGGCGTACGTCGTCTTCACCGACGCCACCCTCGAGCTGATCGCCGAGCACAAGCCGGGCGACGAGCAGGCGCTGCGGGCGATCAACGGGGTGGGCCCGAGCAAGATCGAGAAGTACGGCGACGAGGTTCTGTCGCTCCTCAGCAACGACGTGTGAGTGCTGCGCCGCCGGTGGTCCAGACCACTTCGGAAAGAAAACTCCGAAATAGTCATTAAATGGTTTGCTCCTTACGCGGAACCGCCGCTAGCGTACTGCTCACGTACTGAAGACCTTGCGCTTCCAGGCCCTGGCAAGGCCCGCGCCCGATAGCCCCGAAGGAGGTGGCCACAGTGGAGAACAACACGATGCGAATCACCGCAGCGCCGCAGTCTGCTCGCGCGCTCGCGCTCCCGTGTGCCACCCCGGCCACCGATCTCCGGACGTACGACGTCCGGAGCGACGTGCGTTTCGGCACGGCGCAGGGTGCGGCCGCCCAGGCGATTTGGGCGAAGCGCGTTCGCGTGACCGCAACCCCCGTCATGGGACACGTCGGCTTCGCCGGCACCGTCCCGGGTTCTAGGACCTGGAGCCCACCGATCTGATCTCACAAGACTCAGCTCGGCAGCCTCCAGGCCGCGGAACCCGAAACCGGGATCCGCGGCCTTCGTGTTTCTCAGGGCCTGACAAACCCAGAGAAAACGAATCGCCGCAGACCCGGATCCGATGAAACGACCAACGCGATCAGGTCAGAAACGAGGAGGTGAAACATGACGACCAGTGTTCTCGAGCCCACGCTGAGCAACTTGCACGACGAGGCCGAGATCTACGTCGAGCTGGACGCCGACCGACTGCCGTGCCGGATCAACGACCCGGAACTGTGGTTCGCGGAGCTTCCCAGCGACGTGGAGTTCGCCAAGACCCTGTGCAAGGACTGCCCGGTCCAGCAGATGTGCCTGACCGGAGCGCTCGAGCGGCGTGAGCCCTGGGGTGTCTGGGGCGGTGAGCTCTTCCTGCAGGGAGCGGTGATCCCCCGCAAGCGGCCCCGCGGCCGGCCCCGCAAGGACGCCACCGCGGCGTAGCCACCCATCCTCCGAACCGGAATCAACAACGAACCCAATGACTCAGACCTTGAACTGGAGCAATCAGATGAACCTCATGAATGAAGACCTGGCACGCGCGCATATGTCCGCGCGCCTGGGAGAGGCGCAGCAGCTGCGCGAGGCCAAGTTGGCCCGCGCCCGTCGCGTCAGCCGCAAGGCTGAGCGCGCAGCGCAGCAGGCTCGCCTCGCCCTTGCTCGCGCTCTCTGACGAGAGGCAGTACCTCGGAGGACCTCCTCCGGGCACCTGATCGCGGGTGACAAGTAAGAAGGCCGGAGCACGACGCAACCCGTCGTGCTCCGGCCTTCGACATTTTTCAAATAGATTGATCCCCGTGCCGGTGACCTGCGACTACTGCGGGAGCGTGGCTCCGGGCGACGAACCCCCGCTGACCTGGACCGCGGCGGTCGAGCGCGGCCGGACCCGCCGCTACTGCGACACCTGCTCGCGCGAGCACCTCCGTGCGATGGAGAGCAAGCTCGAGTCCGAGTGGTGGTAGCGGTCGTCGAGTAGCCGTCGCGAGGGACGAGCGAGGGCGTATCGAGACGCGGTGAGGTGCCTGGGGTTCCGCGGTGTGCGTTCGCGTGCGGGCGTCTCGATACGCCCTCGCCTGGCGGCTCGGGCTATCGACGAGCGAGGGCGTATCGAGACGCGGTGAGGTGCCTGGGGTTCCGCGGTGTGCGTTCGCGTGCGGGCGTCTCGATACGCCCTCGCCTGGCGGCTCGGGCTATCGACGAGCGAGGCGGATCCTCATGGCAGGTCGAACAGCAGGTCCCACGCGCAACCGCAGTGAGGGTGCCGCAGCCAGCGAACGACCCGCGGTGCTTCGGTCGGGCCGAGGTCGACCGTGGCGGACCAGGTGCTCGGCTCGTCGCCCTCGAAGTAGCGGCAGAGGTCGCGCACCGCCCACGCCAGTGCGAGCCGGTCGAGCACCGGGTCGACCGGCTCGTCGCCGGTGGAGGCGAGCGCCGCCTGCTCCACCAGGAACGGCCGGCGTGGGTCGGCCTCGGCCTCGTGGGCGTCGATGCAGCGCAGGCAGGCGGTACGGCCCGGCTCGACGAACGGGCCGATCCGGCGGCCGATGCCGTCGCCACAGACCAACAGGTGCGGTGCGCCGGCCCGGACCAGTGGATCGATGGTCCCGCGGGTGATCGGACCGGAGGTGACCACCAGCCACACCGACGGTGAGGCGTCGTCCACGCCGAGCCCGGCCAGCGCCATCAGGTCGTCGAGGATCGCACGAGACGCCTCGCCGGCGCGGACACCGACCCGGTGACGGGCGCGTTCGGCCAGGCGACGCTGGCCGTCGGCGCCGTGCTGGGCCTGGGCGACGTCCAGGTCCGGGGTGACCCCCGCTGCGGTACGGAACGCCAGGCCGGCCGTCAGCAGGCTGTCGAGGGCGCGGACGGCGACCGGGGCCAGCTCACCGGGATCCGCGCCGGCGCGGAGCGCGTCGAGGAGAGCCCGAACCTCGGGCTGGTCCGGCACCCGGACCGCGTGGGGCGGGTGCAGGCCGACCTGGAGGGTGTCCTCATCCCGCCGTACGACCGGTGCGCCGGGCCGGAGCCGCAGCTCGACGGTCGTGGCGGACGTCGGTACGGGAGCCATGGATGCAGGCTGACACGGATCGGCGGCCGCCGTCGGTCGTCATCCACAGGGTCTCGACACGGCAGCGGGCGGCACCACCACGAGGGTGGGGCCGCCCGCTGCGGTTGTCTGAGGGGTGCTCAGGCCTTGCCGAGGATGCGGTTCAGGTTGGTCGAACACACGGGGCAGACGGCCTTCGCCATGCGGGTGCCCTTGTCGTTGACCTTGACCTCACCGCTCGCCTCGCGCTTCTCCTTGCACTTCACGCAGTAGAACTCACCGCTCCAGGTCTCCGCCATGACGGCCTCCTTGCTCATCTTCACTTCGGTCGTCGCGACGGGAGGGTATGGGGAAGCCCGCCGGGGTTCACGGCACGCGACCGCGAACCTCTCTGAGGCTACGGCACGCTCAACTCCAGGCGCAGTACCGTGCCCGGTATGTCTGAAATCAGTGCGCTGACCCATCTGCGGCTCGAACGGCCCATTTCGGGGGTCGCGATGCTCGTCCTGGACCTCCCGGAGATGCGCAACGCGATGAGCGACGAGATGACCGCGTCGTGGGTCCGGGCGGTCGACCACCTCGCCGACGACCCCGAAGTACGGGCGGTCGTGGTGACCGGGGAGGGCAGCGCGTTCTGCGCCGGCGGCAACACGTCCTGGATCGCGGGGGAGCCGGACGCCACCGTCGACCAGCTCCGGTCGCGGATGCTGCCGTTCTACCGCGCTTGGCTGTCGATCCGCCGGCTCGAGGTGCCGACCATCGCCGCGATCAACGGACCGGCCATCGGCGCCGGGCTGGCGATGGCGCTGGCGTGCGACATCCGGTACGCCGCTCGCGGGGCCCGGATGGGAGTGCCGTTCCTCCGGCTCGGCATGCACCCGGGCATGGCGACGACGTACCTCCTGCCGGACGTGGTCGGCCCGGCCGCGGCCCGTGACCTGCTGCTGACCGGCCGTCTGGTCGACGCCGACGAGGCGCTCGCCCTCGGCCTGGTGTCGCGGGTGCTGGAGCCCGACGGTTTCCGCGACCAGGTCGTCGCGACGGCGGCGGAGGTCGCCGCGACCGCGCCGATCGCCGCGCGGCTGACCAAGACTGCGCTGGCGCGGGGGCACGCGAGCATCGAGGCCTGCCTGGACTGGGAGGCGCTCGCGCAACCGGTGACGCTGGCGACCGCCGACCTGCAGGAGGGCATCCGGGCGGCGCAGGAGAAGCGGGCGCCGGCGTTCGAAGGCCGATGACCCACCCGCGCCGGGTTCGTAAGTCGCCATGCAGCCGCAACCCCTGACCGCCTCGACCGCGCGGCCGGCAGCGTGTCGCACCGCGGCGAAGCCGCACGGTGCGCAGCCCCTGGGCCGAGCTTGCGATGGCCCGGGTGGCAAGCACCGTCTGCGACACGCTCGGCCAGTGAAAAATGAAGTGACCCCCGGTTCGCTTCGCGCCGCTTGCCTTCCCCTTGCGAACGGCGGTGGCGACCCGGGGGCCCCATCTGCGGGCAACGCTAGGCAGCACGGGGAACCCGGTCAATCCACGGGGACCCCGTCCTGTGGACGAGCCTGTGGATGAGGATGTGGACGATGCGGAACCGCCGTGGAGAGACGGGGGAAATGGCTGTTCGGGCTGTGGACGAGGTGGGGAAATCGAGCACCCGGCGGACGCCGTACCTCCGTGTGACCAGCAACGACGCCGTCCCCCGCTCCTCCACCGGCTGTGGACAAAACATATTTGTGCCTGATTTTCGGTTGTCGGGGTCGGCTGCAAGGGTGATCCGGTGACCACCGCAGGCGACCCGTACGACGGCAGCCCGGTCGCCGCGCTGCGCCGGATCGCGTTCCTGCTCGAGCGGGGCCGTGCCGACACCTACAAGGTGCAGGCCTACCGCAAGGCGGCAGCCGCGATCCTGCCGCTGCCGGCCGACGAGGTGGCGCGGCGGGCGGCCGACGGCACCCTGACCGAGCTGGCCGGTGTCGGCAACAGCACCGCGCGGGTGATCAGCGACGCCGTTGCCGGGCGGGTCCCGGAGCGGCTGGCCGAGGCCGAGGAGCAGTACGGCGCTCTCCCCGCGGCCGGGGGCGAGCTCCTCCGCGGCGCCCTCCGCGGTGACCTGCACTCCCACTCCGACTGGTCCGACGGCGGCTCGCCCATCGAGGAGATGGCGATGACCGCGATCGAGCTCGGCCACGACTACCTGGTGCTCACCGACCACTCCCCGCGGCTCACGATCGCCCGGGGCCTGAGCGTCGAGCGGCTGACCCGTCAGCTCGACGTGGTCGAGGCGGTCAACAACCACCTGTCCGTGCTCGCCGGGCCGGAGCCGTCGAACCAGTTCCGGCTGCTCAAGGGCATCGAGGTCGACATCCTCGAGGACGGCGGCCTCGACCAGACCGAGGAGATGCTGGGCCGGCTCGAGGTACGGGTGGCCAGCGTCCACTCCAAGCTGCGTGCCGAGCGCGCGGTGATGACGAAGCGGATGCTCACGGCGATCCGCAACCCGTGGATGAACGTGCTCGGCCACTGCACCGGCCGCCTGGTGACCGGCAATCGCGGCAAGCGGCCGCCGTCGCAGTTCGACGCCCGCGCCGTCTTCGAGGCGTGCGCGGAGCACGACGTGGCGGTCGAGATCAACTCGCGTCCGGAGCGACGCGATCCACCGATGGAGCTGCTGGAGCTGGCGCGCGACATCGGGTGCCTGTTCTCGATCGACAGCGATGCCCATGCACCCGGCCAGCTCGACTTCCTCCTGTACGGCTGCGAACGGGCGGAGGCCGCGGGCATCGAGCCGGACCGGATCGTCAACACCTGGCCGGTGGACCGGTTGCTGGCCTGGGCGGCTGGTGGGCGGGGCTGAGGTCGGCAGTTGCGTCTCTTCCGCACGAGGCAGCTTTGCTCCGCCGACACGGCGCAGATCCGCTCCGCTCGCTGCGCTCGCTCTGCGGATTTGCGCCGGGTCGGCTGCGCCTCGCTGCGCTTGCGTGCTCGCGGGCTGGGGCACAGGTAGCGTTTCGGCATGGAGCCGGACGTTGAGGTACGCCGCTCGCGGCGGCGGCGCCGGACCGTGTCGGCCTATCTGGAGGACGACCGGATCGTCGTGCTGCTGCCCGACAACCTGTCGAAGGCCGAGGAGCGCGACTGGGTGCGCAAGATGGTGGCCCGGCTCCAGCGGCGTGAGGAGCGCGGCCGGCGCACCGACGAGGGTCTGATGCAGCGGGCGCACGAGCTCAACGACCGCTACCTCGGCGGGCTGGCCCAGCCGACGTCGGTCACGTGGGTGGCCAACCAGCGGTCGCGGTGGGGGTCGTGCACGCCCGGGGACCGCACCATCCGCCTGAGCGAACGGCTGCAGCGGATGCCGGACTGGGTCGTCGACTACGTCCTGGTGCACGAGCTCGCCCACCTGCTCGAGCCGGGCCACAACGAGGCGTTCTGGGGCTGGGTGGGGCACTACCCCCACACCGACAAGGCGAAGGGCTACCTGCTCGGCTGGTCCGAGGCGGCGCGGCTCGACCCGCCGCCGGGCAGCGAGCCGATCTCCACCGACGCCGACTAGGACGTCGACGAGTCAGACCAGCGAGCGCGCGATCCCGACCAGGTCCACCATCCCCGGCTCCAGCTCCGGGAGCGCGTCGACCGGCCACCAGCGCACGTCGAGCGACTCGTCGCTGGTGACCTCCCGCGCGGCCGGCGGCGCGATCGCGACGTAACGGACGTCGAGGTGGTGCACCTCTCCCCGCGGATCGCAGAACGGCACCGGGTGCACGTCGAGCTGCGCGGGCACCGGCACCAGACGGAGGTCGGGGATCCCGGACTCCTCCCGCGCCTCCCGCGCCGCCACCTCGGCCAGGGTCGGGTCGCCCGGCTCGGCGTGCCCACCGAACGCGAACCACCGCCTGGCCTTGCCGTGCAGGTTGAGCAGTACCCGCTCGCCCGCGCCGTCGATCACCAGCGCGCCGGCCGTGATGTGGTCGGGGTACGACGAGCGCCACATGCCGTCGCCCGCGCGCTCGAGGTGCGCGACGAACCGAGTGCGCAGTACGCCCTGTGCGGCGTCGGGCGCACTCCAGGCACGCAGCGTCGCCAGCGCGTCGTCTCGGAGGGTCACTCGCCGTCGGGGGAGTCGGAGGACTCGGGTGCCTCGGGTGCCTCGGGTGCCTCGGGTGCGTCCGGGACGTCGCCGTCGAGCAGCTTGCGCAGCTCCTCGTCGAACGCCTCCTCGGTGAGGTCGTCGGGCTGGGTGGCCTCGGCGCGGAAGGACAACGGGTCGTCGAGGTCGGCAGCGGTCGGCAGCAGGTCGGGGTGCATCCACACGCCGTCCCTCGCCTCCGCGCCGGACCGGGTCCGCAGCCCGCCCCACAGGGTCGAGGCGTCGCGCAGCCGGCGCGGCCGCAGCTCGAGGCCCACGAGCGCAGCGAACGTCTGCTCGGCCGGGCCACCGGCGGCGCGGCGCCGGCGTACCGCCTCGCGCAGCTTGGTCGCCGCGGGCATCCGCTCGGCCGTCGCCTGCCCGACCACCTCGTCGACCCAGCCCTCGACCAGCGCCAGCGCGATCTCGAGCCGGGACAGCGCCGCCTCCTGCTGGGGCGAGACCGGCGGCTCGAACAGCCCGCCCTCGAGCAGGCCCTGCGTCGACGCGGGGTCCATCGGGTTGATGCCACCCATCTGCTCCTGGATGCGCTCCTGCATCTGCTGCATGTCGAGCTCGAGGCCCTGCGCGTAGTCCGTCACCGCGCCGACCAGGTGCTCCCGCAGCCACGGCACGTGGGCGAACAGGCGCTGGTGGGCGGCCTCGCGCAGCGCGAGGTAGAGGAGGACGTCGTCCTCGGAGACGTCGAGGCCGTCGGCGAACTCCCGGACGTTGCTCATCACCAGCGCCGCCTTGCCGTGCGAGCCGAGCGGGAGGCCGATGTCGGAGGCGGTCAGCACCTCGCCGGCGAGGCCGCCGAGACCCTGTCCGATCTGCGAGGCGAGCATGCCGCCCACCGCCTGGCCGATGATGCCGAGCAGCGGTCCGGCTGCCCCCTGCATCTCCTGGGGGAGTGCGTTGCCGATGCCGCTGACCGACTTCGCCGCGACCGGCTCGACCAGCACCTTCCACACCGGGCGGGTCTCGACGACCCACTCGGCGCGGCTCCAGGCCGCGGTCGACGTCACCCCGGAGGGGAACTCGGTCGCCACGTCGAGCCAGTGGTCGGCGAGCTGGACCGCGTCGGCGACCCGGTCGTGGTCGCGCCGGCCGGGGGAGGGGTCGGGCTGCTGCGCGACCGCCGACCGGGCAAGGTCGTCGACGACCTTCCAGTTCAGCGGACCCTCGTGGGGCTCCATCATCGCCTTGAACTGGCTGATGATCTGGTTGAAGTCCATGCCGCCGGCGCCGCCGGCCAGGTTGCCGAGGTTGCCCAGGCCGGCCATCCCGCTGAGTGGTCCGCCGGCCGCGAAGAGGTGCTCGAACGGCGTGCCCTTGAACGGATTGGGCTCCTCGGGCTGTGCGGGATCGCCGGGGTCGGGATCGTTGCTCATGCCTCCAAACTACGCGGGATCGCCAACTCAGACGCCTCTAGGCTGTCCCCATGAGCAACCCCGCCGTCCGCCTCGTGGGCATCCAGGAGACGCCGCTCTCGGTCGACGACGTGTTGAAGAGCCTCGACGACGACGCGTCCGGCGGCCTGGTCGTCTTCGTCGGCCGGGTCCGCGACCACGACCAGGGCAAGGGCGTGACCGGGCTGTCCTACTCGGCGCACCCGAGCGCGCTCGACCGGCTGCAGGAGGTCTGCGCCCGCGTCGCCGAGGAGTACGACGTCAGCGGTGTCGCCGCCGTCCACCGGGTCGGCGACCTGGCCATCGGCGACCTCGCGGTCGTGGTGGCAACGACGGCCGGACACCGCGGGAGCTCGTTCGAGGCGAGCCGTGCGCTCATCGACACCCTCAAGGCCGAGGTGCCGATCTGGAAGCACCAGCTGTTCACCGATGGCACGGAAGAGTGGGTCGGCGCGCCGTAGTCGACCGGCCCGAGCGCCGACGTACTCTCGCCAGGTGGAGATCCTCTTCTGGCTGGTGCCCGCCGGCGTCGTCACGCTCGTGACGATGCTGTGGGTCGGCTGGTGGGGTCGTGAGGGACGCGGTGAGGTCGACCGCGAGACCGCCGCGCGTCGGTTGGGTGAGGCGCTGGGCCGCGAGCAGAAGCGGCGTCCTGGCTACGCCGTGGCCCGTCGTACCCCCGACCGCAGCACCGGCGTCGCGCTCCGTCCGTCACGGATGCGCCCGACCGTGCTGCCGACCCTGAGCGAGCCGGCGGAGCCGTCGACGGCTCCCATCGAGGAAGAGCCCCCGACCGGCGACCGCCGCGCCTCCTAGCCGAACCATCGGAGATCCGGTCCCGGCCGCCTTGGCGTCGGGTGAGAAGGTATCGCCATGACCCAGCGGTGGATCGCCTTCGCCTTCGCGGCGCCGCTGACCCTCCTCCTCCTGGTGCTGGCGGCGTTCGTGCCGCTTCCGTACTCCGTCTACAGTCCCGGCCCGACCTTCGACGTGCTCGCGAAGGACGGCAACGAGTCGGAGATCATCCAGGTCGACGGGCACGAGACCTTCCGCGACGACGGCGAGATCCGGTTCACCACCGTCCAGACCTCCGGGCGCGACGACAAGAAGTCGCTTGTCGAGGCGCTCGCGGCGTGGATCGACGGCGACCAGGCCGTGATCCCGTACGACATCGCTCACCCGCCCGACCAGACCGCCGAGGACGAGCGACGTCAGGGCGCGGTGTCGATGGTCGGCTCCCAGGACACCGCCGTGGCGACCGCCCTGCGCGAGCTCGACTACGAGGTGCCGACCGCGCTGCAGGTCGCCTTCGTCGAGGAGGACGGCGCCGCGTTCGGGGAGCTGCGCGTCCGCGACAAGCTCTTGGAGATCGATGGCGAGCCGCTGGACGCCACCGGGGAGAAAGATGTCGCACAGCAGCTCGTGGACGGCATCCAGCGCCACGGCCCCGGCGACCCGGTCGAGCTGCTCGTCGAACGCGGCGACACGAAACTCACGGTCGAGATCGAGCCGCGCGAGGTCGACGGACAGATGCGGATCGGCATCACCCCGGGACTCGGCTACGACTTCCCGTTCGACGTGTCGATCCGGGTCGACGACTCGATCGGCGGCCCGAGCGCGGGCCTGATGTTCTCACTGGCGATCTACGACACGCTCACGCCGGGCTCGTTGACCGACGGCGAGATCATCGCCGGCACGGGTGAGCTCGCCGACGACGGCAGCGTCGGCGCGATCGGCGGCATCCAGCAGAAGATCGCGGGCGCCGAGGATGCCGATGCCGAGCTGTTCTTCGTGCCCGCTGACAACTGCCCCGACGTCGCCGGCCTCGACACCGACCTGACCCTGGTCAAGGCCACCACGATGCCGCAGGCGCTCGAAGACCTCGAGGCGTGGGCCGCCGACCGCGACGCCGACCTGCCGAGCTGCTGAGCGGACAACTGGACATGGACTTCGAGCTCGAGATCGATCCCGCGCTGGCGGCCGCCGTGCTGGAGATAGAGAAGCATCACGCCGACGCCGGATGGGACCAGCCGGCGCGGCTGTACGCCCTCGTCGACACCTCCCGGCTGGTGGCGCACGAGCCGGCCCTGGCTTCCGCCTTGGGTCTCGACGAGCCCCGGGAGCGCGGCTCGCTGACCCCGATCGAGCAGGATGCGCTGGACGCCGGGCAGGAGCTCGAAGAGCTCCTGCCGTCGATCAGCTGGCCGGACGGTGTCGTCGGTTGCGCCGCCGTCGTCGAGCGGCTGGTGCTGCCGCCGGCCGCGGACGGCCAGATCCCCGACGACCCGGCGGAGGCGGTGGAGTTCGCCCGCGAGCACCCCGACCGCCAGGAGGTCAGGATCGTTGCCGGCGTGACCCGGCACGCCGCGTCGTACTGCGCCGTGCGGTTGCGCGCACACGACGAAGACGCTTCGGTGATGGGCGGGCCGGACCTCGTCCCGAGCCTGCTTGCCCTGCTGCGAGCCACACTTGAGGACGAGTCCGATGAATCAGGGGAGACAACACAGTGAGCGACCTGTTCGATGACGAGCCCGGGGACGTCGAGACCCGGCGGCCCGGCAGTCGTGCCCGCGCGCTGGTCATCACCGGCGTCGTGCTGGTGGTGGGGTTCTTCGCGCTGACGACGTTCGCGACGATCTACACCGACCGGCTCTGGTACGACGAGGTCGGCTACGGACAGGTCTTCAGCACCATGCTGTGGACCCGCATCGGCCTGTTCCTCGTCTTCGGCCTGTTCATGGCCGCGGCGGTCGCCGTCAACATGTACCTCGCCTACCGCTTCCGACCGCTGTTCCGGATCCCCGGCGGCGACGGCAGCGTCGACCGCTACCGCGACGCCGTCACCCCGATCCGCACCTGGCTGCTCGCGGGAGTGGCGACCGTGGTCGGCATCTTCGCCGGCACGTCCGCGCTCGGCAACTGGCGCACCTACCTGCTCTGGCGGCACTCCCAGCCGTTCGACCAGAAGGACGCCTACTTCGACAAGGACATCAGCTTCTACGTGTTCAGCCTGCCGTGGTGGCACTACGTCGTGGACTTCGTGATGGCTGCGGCGGTCGTCGCGATCCTCGCCACGGCCGTCGTCCACTACCTGTACGGCGGCATCCGGCTGCAGGTGCAGCACGACCGCCTCTCCGGCGCGGCACAGGTGCAGTTCTCCGTGCTGCTCGGCATCTTCGTGCTGGCCAAGGGCGTGGACTACTACCTGGACCGCTTCGACCTGGTGACCAACGACAACTCGCTCTTCACCGGGATGAACTACACCGGCGAGAACGCGCTGCTGCCTGCCCGGAACATCCTGATGGGCGTCGCGCTGATCTGCGCCGTGCTCTTCTTCCTCAACATCTGGCGCCGCACCTGGCAGCTGCCGTCCGTGGGGCTCGCGCTGCTCGTGCTCTCCGCGATCCTGCTCGGCATGATCTGGCCGGCGATCGTCCAGAACTTCCAGGTCAAGCCGACCGAGGCGGACAAGGAAGAGACGTACATCCAGGAGAACATCGACGCCACGACGCAGGCCTACGACATCGCCGATGTCGAGTCCGAGGACTATCAGGCGATCCCCGACGAGAGTGCGATCCCCGACGACGCCAGGGCCCTGACGGCCCTGCAGTCCCAGCTCGACCAGGTGCCGGTCGTCGACCCGAAGCAGGTCCGCGAGACCTTCGAGCAGACCCAGCAGCCCCAGGTCTACTACTCCGTCGCGCCGGTGCTCGACGTCGACCGCTACAAGCTCACCGACCCCGAGTCGGGGCAGGTCGTCGAGACGCCGCTGGTGCTCGGCGTACGGGAGCTCGACCAGGACGAGATCGCCGATCGCAACTGGTCGAACCTGCACACCGTCTACACCCACGGCGAGGGCATCATCGCGGCGTACGCCAACGAGGTGCCGGCCACGGGCGACAGCGGCAACATCCGGTGGGCGGAGGGCATCGACTCCGATGACAACGTCTTCACCGAGCAGGAGGGCTTCGAGCCCCGCGTCTACTACGGCGAGCAGAGCCCGGAGTACTCCGTGGTCGGCAAGTCCTCGGAGGATGCCGACGACGTCGAGCTCGGCATGAACAGCGCCGACGAGGAGGAGGAGCAGGCGACGACGTACGACGGCGACGGCGGCGTGGACGTCGGCAGCACCTTCCGCCAGCTGATGTACGCCGTCAAGTTCGGTGAGACCAACTTCCTGCTGTCCGGCCGGGTAAACGGAAGCTCGCGCGTGCTCTACAACCGCGACCCGCAGACCCGCGTCGAGAAGGTCGCTCCGTGGCTGACGGTCGACGGCGACCCCTACCCGGCAGTGATCGACGGCCGGATCCAGTGGATCCTCGACGGCTACACCACCACGGACCGCTACCCGAACTCGCAGCGCGAGTCGTTCGAGTCCATGATCGACGACTCGCTCCAGGACGACACCGGGCTGCAGACCATCCCGACCGACGAGATCAACTACATGCGCTCGGCCGTGAAGGCGACCGTTGACGCCTACGACGGCACGGTCACGCTCTACGCCTGGGACGAGGAGGACCCGATCCTCCGCACGTGGATGAGTGCCTTCCCCGGCACGGTGAAGCCGCGGGCGGAGATCCCGGACCCGTTGATGGAGCACCTGCGCTACCCCGAGGACCTGTTCAAGGTGCAGCGCTACCAGCTCGCCCGCTACCACGTGACCGACGCCAGCGACTTCTACGAGGGCAGCGAGCGGTGGGAGGTCCCGGCCGATCCGGAGCAGACCGGCGCCCTGCAGCCGCCGTACCGGGTCTTCACCGGCACCACTGCGACCGACAGTGGTCAGTGGTCGCTCACCTCGGTGTTCGTGCCGCGGGGCAAGGGCAACCTGGCGTCGTTCGTGTCGGTCGACTCCGACATCGACGCCAACACCGCGGAGGAGTACGACAGCTTCGGTCAGATCCAGGTGCTCAATGTCAGCGACGCCAACGCCGACGGTCCCGGTCAGGTGGCGAACGAGATGCAGCAGGACGAGGGCGTCAGCGACACGCTGCAGCAGTTCCGCGTCCAGGGCGCGACACCACCGGTGTTCGGCAACCTGCTGACGGTGCCCCTCAGCAGCGGACTCATCAACATCCAGCCGGTCTACGCGGTGCGGCCGGGAGCGACCTCGAGCTTCCCGATCCTTCAGTACGTCATCGTGCGCTACGGAGCGGACGTCGGGATCGGCCGCGACATCCCGCTCGCCCTCGCCGACGCCCTCGGCCTCGAGGCGCAGGACGACGAGAACGACAACGGCCAGAACCCGGGCGACAACAACGGCCAGAACAACGGCCAGGGGCCGGGCGGCCAGCCAGGCGAGGAGCAGACGCCTGAAGAGCGGATCGCGGAGCTTCTGCAAGATGCCAGCGACCTGTTCGACCGGGCCGAGGAGGCCCAGAGCCGCAATGACACCGCAGAGTGGGCCGAGCTGCTCGAGCAAGCCGAGGAGAAGGTGCGGCAGGCTCTCACGATCTCCGCGCAGCGCGACGGGGGCGACCAACCCGGAGACCAGCCGACCGAGCCGACCGACGAGTCGACCGGAGAGTGATCGGGATCGCCGGTTTCGATTTGGAGCGGCCTCGTCCAATGCTCTAACGTTGGGTTCGCCGACGCGGGGTGGAGCAGTTCGGTAGCTCGCTGGGCTCATAACCCAGAGGTCGCAGGTTCAAATCCTGCCCCCGCTACAAAGTAAGAGAGCAGGTCAGAGGCGGTTTGCGGAGAGATCCGAGAACCGCCTCTGGCGTTCCTCGACCGCTGTTTGTCCGCATCTGCAAGCAGTCGGCGCGCGCGAGGGTGGTCGCGGCGTCCCGTGGCTCGGCCACGAGCTGAGCGTGGCGTCCTACACGAATCTGGATACGCCGGGACATCCGGGGACGAGCTGAGCCCGGCGTGGACGTCGTTTCGGCGGCATTTTGACCGTGACCTCTGGGTCATTTGCAAAGCAACCAAGCGTGCTCGCATGAGTCTGGGCCGTCTGCTGCACCGATTGCCGACTGTCCTTCTAGGGCCGGTCCGGTGATCAGTCTGGTGAGTGGGCGCCTCGGCCGCCGCATGGCAAAATCGGGCATCGGGACGGATTAGTAGTCCGTCGTGAAGGCGCTGCCTGGAACTCGCTGAATGTCAGGTGCTGCATTACGAGCGGACCTCGAGCGGCGAATCCCAGAGGTAGATGCTCGCCAACGCTCATGCACTCGGCATCAAAGCTGCCTTGGAAGCGCGCGAGAAAATAAAGGTGCGCCACCAGAAATCCTGATGGATCTCCGATCCTCGACACAGCATTGAGCACACGTCAAGAGGAAGGGCGGCGCGGAGCGAGTGCGCGGGGGGAGCGTGCCTTGAGGGCTCCCCACCACAGACCGGTTCCGTAGGCAAGGTCATCCAAGCGGCGGCCGGCGGCTATGGCCGCGAGTCCGGGGCGCGCATCAGAGTCCCAGTGCTCAGAGACAGCAACGGCGGCATCAACGGCGAGTGCGGTGGCAACCGTCTTGCTGAAGCTGCGTGAAACCAGAGTTCCGGCCAGCGCCGCCGGCCACCAATGCCTGAGCACAAGTGCAGACTCCTGACGTACCGCCCACATGAGGCCGCGGATGGCGAGGCGGACCGCGATCGCGTTCCTCCCGGACGCCTCGGGCAAGGAGGTACGGATCGATCGAGTCGCGAACCCAAGCGTGACTACCGTGACGGGCCCCGCCCAACGATTGTGGAGCAGCAGAGTTGCGGCGGCGACGGCGTAGCTGGGGCTGAGCACAGCGGGTGCCAGTTTGTTGCCGTGGCGGGCAGCGAGGGTGGCCCCGCCCGTGCCGTAGACGAACTTGCGGCTCAGCCAGCCGCGCATGGTTGAGCGGGCATCGTGGTGGGCCTCGACGGTGGGGTCGTAGCGAACCCGATGGCCGGTCTCGATCAGTCGCCACACGAGGTCGACGTCTTCGCCTACGCGGAGGTCTGAGTCGAAGCCAGCGGCGATCGCATCGGTGCGTGCGACGAGGCAGGCGCTGGGGAGCCAGGCTACGGCTGCGCCTGGTCTGACATTGCCCGGTGTTGTTCCGAGGGTGAGTGAAGAAGCCATCGCGTCGTACTTCTCGAACCAGGCAGGGTCGTCGGATCTGGAGATGCCGGCGACCCGTGGTCCGACCAGGGCGACCTCGGGATCGGAGAAGTGCCGGACCAGCTTCAGCAGGTTGGTGGCTGTGACCTCCACGTCGGAGTCGACGAAGGCGACATACGGCGTGCTGACGGTGGCGAGCCCGGCGTTGCGTGCGCCGGCGGGTCCGAGGTTGACCGGCAAGGAGATGAGATCAGCGCCGTGGCGGCTGACGACCTGCGCGACCAGGTCGGGGTCGAGGGAGGCGTCGTCGACGACGACGCAGGGCAAGGGATGAAGGGCACTCAGAGCACGGTCGAGTTGCTCAGGACGGTCACGGACCGGGACAACCACCGTGATCTTGTCGGCTTCAGCGGTCGGGGCCGCCGAGAGATCCGGGATACCCACATTGTTGGCGAGGAGGCGTTCTGCGAGATGGGCACTCGCTTCGTCGGCGACGGTCACCGTGCCGTCCTCAAGCATTCTCCGAGCGCGCTCGCTCAAGCGGATCGCCGTCAGGGGCGAGCCTCCGACAAGCAGGCGTCCTCCGTCGGCGTACAGGAGTCCATCCGCGAGCCGGACCCGAAAGCCCTGCGGCAGGGTCATCCGGCGAATCCGCCGTCGGCGCGTACGACCGATCCGTTGAGTGCGGCTCCGGCGGGCGAGCAGCACAACGCGACCGTGGCGGCGATCTCCTCCGGTGTCAGGAGCCGGCGAATGCCCTGGTGCTCGGCGAGTTGGTGCGGGGTCGAGTCGTAGAGATCGGCAGTGGCCGCAAGCATCGGGGTATCGGTGGATCCCGGCGCGACGGCAATCGCAGCAATCCCGGTGCCGACCAGGTCGGCAGCTAATCCGCGGACGATGCCGATCACTGCATGCTTGCTGGCGACGTATCCGGTCAGGTTGTAGAGGCCCCGTTCGCCGGCGGCGGATGCGACGGCGACGAACCGGCAGCCCCCAGGGTCGGGCCCGGCCAGCATGGAAGGCAGTGCGGCGGCGGCGGTGTTCCACACACCTATGACGTTGATGTCGATCAGGGTCCGCAGGTGCTCCTCGGGCGTCTCCCACTGGGCGAGACCTCCGACGACAACTCCGGCAGCTGCGACGACGGCGTCGAGCCGCCCGAAGCGGTCGAGGGTTGCGTTCACCGCGGAGTGGAGGGCTTCGAGGTCACGGACGTCGGACTCGATGGGGAGTACCTGGTCGGGGAACTTGTGAGCGAGCTGGTGGAGGTCGTCGGGGGTTGCCATGGGGTAACCGACACCGGGGGCGACGTTGCCTCCGGTACAGGCGTCCAGGGCGGTGATGCCATACCCGAGTCCGCAGAGCTCGGCAACTGTGGCGGCACCGATGCCGCGGGCGGCACCGGTGACAAGCGCTACGCGTTCAAAGTCCACGTCGGGCAGTCTCCACCATCTGTCGGAACAGGGCGGCGCCAGCGGCGGCGGTCGCGCGTGTGGGGTCTCCGAGGACGCCATTCGGCGCGACCGCGCGCACGCCGTTCGCCCTCAGTGCGGGCAGAAGTTCGGTCACCGGCCGGGTGTTGCCAACCGCGGCCAGGGTAGGCCGGACGAGCCACGGTGCCAGGTGCAGCAGCAGGGATGTCTCGGTGTGACCGGCGTGTGCATCACATTGGACAGCACAGGGGATCCAGTCGACATGGTGTCCCTCTTGCTGGAGTTGCTCTGAGGCGGATCTGACGGCGTCGAGGTTGCCGCCGTGCCCGTTGATCACGAGTACGTGTCCGGCCCACAGGGACAGTGAACGCACCAGCTCGACAAGGACGATGTGCAGGGCCTCGGTTCCGATAGAGAGTACGCCGGGGAAGCCCTGGTGCTCTCCGCTGGCGCCGATCGACAGTGCGGGAGCGACGTACCCGTTGAGCAGCCCAGCCAGCTCGTGAGCGACCGCGGTCGCGATCAGGGTGTCAGTCTCCAACGGGAGGTGCGGGCCGTGCTGCTCGGTCGAGCCGACCGGCACGAGGACGAGGGGGCGCTCTGGCAGCTCGGTCCAGGTGACCTCGGCCAAGTCGCGCCCATGGCTGGACATGGTCAGACGCCGAGCTCGCGGTGGAACCCTGCCGGGATGACCAGGTCGTCGGGGCTGAGGTCATGGATCGAGGAGTGGCCCATGCCCAACAGCGCAGAGTCGACACCGCCACGCAACACGTCGAGGACGTTTTCGACCCCTGCTTGCCCGTTGGCGGCCAGACCCCAGAGGTACGCACGGCCGATCATCACCGCACGAGCGCCGAGAGCGACTGCTTTGGCGACGTCACTGCCGCGACGGATGCCGCCGTCCATGACGACCTCGATCTGGTCCCCGACCTTGGACGCGATGGGGGCCACCATGCGGATCGCGGCTGGAGTGCCATCGAGGTTGTTGCCGCCATGGTTGGACACCGAGATGGCAGTGACACCGGCATCGACCGCTCGAAGGGCGTCGTCGATGCGGCAGACGCCTTTGAGCATGAAAGGCATCCCACTGATCTGGGTCCAGTGCTCGCGCATCCAGGCCACGTCATCCCAGGTCGGCGGGGGTGTGGTCATCCATTCGTAGTACGCCGTGAAGAAGGTGGGTGCGGCGCCTCCGGGCGGAGCGAGGTTCGGGGCAGTCAGGTCGGGGAACCCACCGGAGCGGGCGAAGTCGCGGATCCAGCGTGGTTTGGTGGCGACCTTGGGTGCCATCCGGATCATGGTCTTGACGTCGACCTTCTCGGGGATCTCGGGGCTGCCCCAGTCGCGACCCATCGAGAATGACCAGTCCAGGGTGGCGATCAGGCCCTTGGCGCCCGCGGCCCGTGCACGTTCCATGCGCTGGATCATCACGTCGCGGTCACCGGTCCAGTACATCTGGAAGAACGTCGTCGCCCCTGTTGCGGTGACCTCTTCCACGGACTTGGACGCGAAGTTTGACAACCCCATGATCGTGCCCCGAGCGGCCGCGGCCCTTGCGACGGCGATCTCGCCGTCGGGGTGCACGGCTTGTACACCGGTGGGGGAGATGATCACCGGAAGCGAGATGTCCTGGCCCATCACCGATGTCGCCTGGGAGCGCTCGCCCTGCTGGCCGGCGACATGAGGAGCGAGGCCAAGCTCCATGAAGGCGGACTCGTTGTCCGCGATGCTCTGGCCGCGCTCGGACCCCGCGACCAACGCGCCGTACACCGGCTGGGGCAGCCGTTTGCGGGCACGCTCTTGCGCAACAGCAACCGACTCGAACCATGGGTTCTGCTTCCATGGGTTCTCGACCTTCACGAGCAGCACCCGCTGACGTGTTCGGGGTCGAATCCGGCGAGTGGGCTCTCGGCGCATGCGGAGACTGGTGGCCGGGTCAGCAGTTGCAGCATGACCGGTTGGTTGCGGGTAGGGCCTGCCTTGGAGTGGTCCTGGGAAGGTGCAGGAATCGTCCGGTTACCGGCGAGGGCCGTCTCGCCGTACCCCTGGACGCACTCGGGGTCGGGTCCGTCGAGGGGGAGGCCGGTGAAGAACTTGGCGGCCATGCACCCACCGCGGCAGGTGTCATAGAACGTGCACTTTGAGCAGGCTCCACCGGTTTGTGGTGCACGGAGCTCGCGGAAGAGTTCCGAGGTCTGCCAGACCTGCTGGAAGCCGCCGTCGGCAAGGAGATTGCCAGCCAGGAAGTTGTCATGGATCGCGAACGGGCAGGCGTAGACGTCCCCGATCGGGTCGATCAGACAGACCACTCGTCCTGCGCCACACAGGTTGAGCCCCGGCAGCGCCTCACCGAACGCAGAGAGGTGGAAGAACGAGTCCCCCGTCAGCACGTTCTCGCCATGGGTCATCAGCCAGTCGTAGAGCACCTTCTGCTGTTCGGGCAGAGGGTGGAGCTCGTCCCACACATCAGCGCCGCGACCGGACGGCCGCAGCCGGGTCAGCCGCAAGGTGGCGCCGAACCGGTCCGCCAGGGCCTTGAACTCGTCGAGCTGGCCGATGTTCTGCCGGGTGCAGACCACCGAGATCTTCGCGTCCCGGAACCCGGCGTCCTGGAGGTTCTGCAACGCGACGAGAGCCATGTCGAAAGATCCCGGCCCGCGCACGTAGTCGTTGACCTCGGCGGTCGCCCCGTCGAGGGAGATCTGGACGTCGACGTAGTCGGTGCTGGCCAGGAACCGGGCCCGTTCTGGTGTGATCCGGACCCCGTTGGTGGAGAACTTCACCCCGACCTGGTGATCCACGGCGTACTCGAGCAGATGCCAGAAGTCCGGCCTGATCGTCGGCTCCCCACCGCCGATGTTGACGTAGAAGACCTGCATCCGCTGGAGCTCGTCGATCACCGCCTCGCACTGTTCGGTGCTGAGCTCGCGCGGGTCACGGCGGCCGCTGCTCGAGAGGCAGTGCGCGCACTCCAGGTTGCAGGCGTAGGTGAGCTCCCAGGTCAGGCAGATGGGAGCGTCGAGACCGAGCTCGAACTGCGCCACCAGCGATCCGGTGGTCGGACGTTCCTGGACGGCGGTCATGCGGCTCCTTCGGCGGCCGCGCGCGGCCTGATCAGGTCGGTCGCGGCGAGCCCGCGCAGCGCTTCGGCGTACGCCGCGTGCTGGTGTGCCGGTACGCCGGCTGCGGCCAGGGCACTCCGCACGTCAGGCTGCGTGGCGAGGCCGCGAACGACCGCCACCAGCATGGGCCGCTTCAGGAAGGTGAGCTTGCGGTTGCCGAAATGGTAGGCCAGAGCGCCGAACCGCTCGGGCCGCAGGGCGACCGACGGCGACAGCGCCCAGGCCTCATCGAGCATCACGGTCGTCGCCGTCTCAGTAGACGCCGCACATGCCGTCGATGGAGACCTCTTCGATGAGGTCCTCTGCGAGGATCGGCTCGTCGTTGGAGGGGTGGACTTCGGGACTCGTGATGTGGGTCTGGCTCATGGCGCTTCCTTCCGTGCGGCGTGGTGGAGGTCACACAATAAATGCATCGGATGCCATAATGGAAGAGCTCGAGACGAAAGGTTTGTCGATGCCCTCAGCTGGCCGGCGTTCTGGGGCGGGGCGGCCCGAGGTGACCTCGCACGCCGAGATCGAGCAGGCGGCGTTCCGGCTCTTCGCCGAACAGGGTTTCGAGGCGACCACCGTCGAGGCGATCGCCGCTGAGATCGGGGTCAGTCGCCGCACCCTCTTTCGCTACTACTCCTCGAAGAACGACATCCCGTGGGGGCAGTTCGACCGGACCCTCGACGGGTTCCGCCAGATCCTCGCCGGCATGCCGACCGACCTTCCGCTGCACGAGGCGGTGCACCGCGGCGTGCTCGCGTTCAACGAGTTCCCCGAGGATTCCCAGCCTCCCCACCGCGACCGGATGCGGTTGATCCTCCGGACCCCGGCACTCCAGGCGCACTCGGTCCTGCGGTATGCCGAGTGGCGCGCCGTCATCGCGGACTACGTCGCCGACCGACGCGGACTCGAGGCGGACGACCTGATGCCGAGGACGGTCGGCCACGTGTCGCTGGCGCTGGCCCTGTCGGCGTACGAGCAATGGCTCGAGTCGCCGGACGCGTCGTTGCCGACGCTGCTCGAGGCGGCGATGGCATCGCTTGCGGAGCATCTCGCCACGTAAGCGCGATTCCGGTGAGGCGACCGGTCAGGCTGGGGGCGGATCAGCCGCCTCTGCCCCGCTGGCTTGCCTGACTCACGATGCGCGATCTGCGCGATCTGCGCGACGCTCGAGCACGGCCCGGAGCCGATCGTCGGCAGCCGGTCCGGGCAGGAATGCCGTGTGCTCGTCGTCCAGCGGCTTGCCGGTCGAGCGGTCCACCAGGACCGGATCCACGTCCTCCCCGGTCTCGGCGTCGACAAGACGGACGTTGACCTCCTCAGGGTGGTACTGCTGGTTGCCCCACGCATACAGGGCGGTCAGCACGGGGCGGAAGGCGTGCCCGGCTTCGGTGAGCACGTACTCGTCGCGCGGAGGGCGTTCGTTGTAACGGCGCCGTTCGAGGAGTCCGGCATCGACCAGGGCGCCGAGCCTCCGCGACAGGGAATCCGCCAGAGCGTGGAGAAGATGGTGGCCGACGTGGCGGCCTACGTTCCGGGCTACCGGCTCAAGCAGGCCGTGCAGATCATCGCCATCCCGGACGACCAGCCGGTCGAGACGTTGCTCGCCGACGGCTCGCAGGGCCGCCCGACGCACCAGGTTTCGGTGTTCCTCGAGGTCGAGGGCGCCGCGCACTACCTTCCGGCCTACGCCGGGAACCTCGACATCATGACCTCAGCCGGCCTCCAGGTCGCCGAGCGGATCGCGGCCCGCAGGGCCAATGCCCAGGAAGCCAGCGCATGAGCACCGAGATCTTCGTCCAGGACGTCACCCTCCGCGACGGCATGCACGCCGTCCGGCACCGGATCTCCACCGACGACGTCCAGCGCGTCGTCACCGCGCTCGACGACGCCGGCGTCGACGCGATCGAGGTCGCCCACGGTGACGGACTCGCGGGTGGCTCCGTCAACTACGGACCCGGTTCCCACACCGACTGGGAGTGGATCGAGGCCGCCGCCTCGGTGCTGAAGAAGGCGCGGCTGACCACGTTGCTGCTGCCCGGCGTCGGCACCATCCACGAGCTGAAGACTGCCTACGCGCTCGGCGTCCGCTCGGTCCGCGTGGCCACCCACTGCACCGAGGCGGACATCTCGGCCCAGCACATCGCCGCCGCCCGCGAGCTCGGAATGGACGTTTCCGGATTCCTGATGCTCTCCCACATGGCGCCGCCGGAGGAGCTTGCCAGGCAGGCACAGCTGATGGAGTCGTACGGCGCGCACTGCGTCTACGTCACCGACTCGGGCGGTCGGCTGACCATGAACGACGTCGCCGCCCGGGTCCGCGCCTACCGCGACGTCCTCGATGCCGAGACCGAGATCGGTATCCACGCCCACGAGAACCTCTCCTTGTCGGTCGCCAACTCGGTGGTGGCAGTCGAGAACGGCGTACGTCGGGTGGACGCGTCGCTGGCCGGTCATGGCGCCGGTGCCGGCAACTGCCCGCTCGAGGCATTCATCGCCGTCGCCGACATCACCGGTCTGAAGCACGGCTGCGACCTGTTCAAGCTTCAGGACGCCGCCGACGACATCGTTCGTCCGCTTCAGGACCGGCCGGTCCGAGTGGACCGGGAGACCCTCACCCTCGGGTACGCCGGGGTGCGCTGCCGCGACGCTGACTTTTTCGACGGTCTGCACCGGTCCCTTCTCGCCGAAGATCCCGAATCGCTCGCGGATTAAGGACAGCCACCCAGCTCCAAGACATCGGTCGCGGCGGGATGGCGTCAACCACCAGGCCACTTACCGGGCCGGTCTGGATATGGCGGTCCACGATTACGCAACCAGACGGAGTACCGCCTCCGAGGTGAACAGGCCGATCTCGTCGAGAGTGTATTGGTCATCGGGGCGATACCAGCCCCACACTGCAACAACCAGGGCGAGCGCCAGACGTGCGGAAAGGTCGGCGTCGCGGGCAGGGAAGTCGCCGCTCTCGACCCCGCGCCGGATGAGGCTTGCCCATCCCTGCTCGATGGCGCGCACGAGCGCTCTCGAGTGGCGGCGCTCGCGCTCCTCGCTCTCCAAGAGCCGCGGTGCGCTGAGTAGGTCAAGGTGGTTGCACAGGATCCGCCGCGGCTGGGCGTCCCGCGGAACGCCTAGGTACGCGGCCCGCACCGCGACGCGCAGCGCCTCATTTGGGTTCTCCAGCGGCCCCGTGGCGCGCTGGAACCGCTCCAGGAATCGCGTGAGCTCCGTCCTCATGATGGTGAGCAGGCAGTGCGCCTTCGACTCGTAGTAGTAATACAGGGTGGCCTCGCCGATGCCGACGTCTCCGGCGATCGCTGCCCACTTCGTGTGCTCGAACCCGTCGCTGGCGAAGCGATCGATCGCAGCAGCCACGATCGCCGACCGCTTGGAGCGGACGCTGTCGGTGCGAGTCGCGATCGATGGATTCATGGGCGCTCCTTACGGCATTTGAAGGTCGGCACGGCTGCGTTTGACGCCGACGACCACAGAGATTGAAGTACGGCACGCCGCGGCTCGTCGTGGTGCCGCTGTGGCTGAGGGTTCCTCCGTCGGCGTGGGCTCTACTTCGCCTTGATGGACCTGGAGGAGAGGCTGCTGGATCTGGGTAACGGCTCAAGCTCGCCCTATTCCACGCCTCAGGCTGTTCAGCCCCGCCGCGCGGCGATCGTGGTCGCCTACAACCGCACGCACCTGGCACAGGCGGTCGTTGGTCCGGTGGTGGTCTCGTCATCGTCCGCGTCAGCAGAGGCTGTGAACGTAACGACTCACTGCGACACGATCACCAGGGGCTGGTCCCGCCGTCCACGTTGATGAGCCCGCCGGTCATCCCCGCCCCGGCATCGCTTGCGAGCAAAGTGGCGACGGCGGCAACTTCGTCGACGGTATTCAGCTTGCCGGTCATGGCCTGGCCAGCGTACTGAGCGAGAAACTGTTCATAGCTGATCCCTGCGGCCTCTGCTGCCTGGCGGCCGGCGACGGCCATGCTGTCGGTCTCCACCGCTCCGGGGCAGATCGCGTTCGCGGTGACGCCCTGGGCGCCGTACTCAACGGCCACGGCCTTCACGAACCCGTTCAATGCGTGCTTGCTGGTGATGTAGTGGCCGATCGCAGGCTGGCTGGCGCGCTTGCCCTCGACCGACGAGATGCAGATGACCCGTCCCCAGCCGCGTTCGAGCATGCCGGGCAGGGCGCGACGTGTCGCCCAGAACGCGGAGTTCAGCGTCCAGTCGATCGCCCGGTTCCATGCAGTGTCCGACAGTTCGTGGATGAGCGCGAAGCCGTCGCATCCGCCTGTGTTGTTCACGAGGATGTCGACCGCCCCGAAGTGCTTGACCGACTCATCGACCAGGTTCTCGACCTGGTCCTGCTCCAACGCATCGCTGACCACGAAGTGCGCGCGATCACCGGCGTCCAGCTCCTTGAGCGCCAGGGCTCCCTTTTCGCGGGATCGTCCGCTCAGCACCACGGACGCGCCCTCGGCGAGGAAGTCCTCCGCGATCGCCCTGCCGATGCTGCGCGTGCTCCCCGTGATGACCGCTACCTTGCCGTCCAGCTTCTTGCTCATGGTGTGCCTCTCGTTGTTGGGTGCCTTGGGCTGACCCGGACCCGACCGTCCGGGCCAGCCCCGGACCGGGGACTACTCCTGGTACGAGTCGTTGCCGACCATCGGCATCAGACCGATGCAGGCCCGGCGCACGACGTACCACTGCCCGTCGCGCTTCTCGTACTCGTCCTCGTTCAGGCACGAGGTGGTGACCTGAGCTCCGGACTTGAGGTGCCCGTCCTGGAAGAGGTAGCTCGTCCCGCGGGCCCGGGTGGGACTTTCGAGGTCGATGACGAAGTTCCCGAACAGATGCATCTGGTCGTTCATCACTTCCTGGTTGTGCACGAAGAAGTCGCGGATCGCATCGACGCCCTTGTACTCCTCCATCCCGACCGGAGTCGCATCGAAGACCGAGTCGACAGCGAAGATCTGCATGACCTCTTCCATGTCGAAGCGGTCGAGCCCGCGTGCGTAGACGGCGGACAGGCGCCGGATCTCTTCCAGGTCGCTCAACTGCTCTGCTGTGTAGGACATATCACTCCTCTTGACGGCTTCTTGTTGGATCAGGGGACTACTGCTCAAGCGACCACAGGGCGGCGAACTGTGCTTCATAGCCCTCCGGGCCGGCCCACTCACCCGGCGGCGACGGGACCGTGTCCTGGGTGAAGATCGGGACGGGAAGGAGCGTGTGCTCGTCCTGGTCGATCTCCATCCCCTGATCGAGGCGAAGCATCGCGTCCACCGCCACCCAGGACGCATAGCGTTGCGGATTGGGGACGCCTGCTGCGATCTCGCCGGAGGCGACCAAGGCGCTCTGTGACGGGCTGAGTGTCGCGGTCAGTACCTTGACCTTGTCGCGGAGCCCTGCTCCTTCGAGAGCGCTGTCGAGTCCTGAGTAGAGGTCGCCGAAGGAGAGGTACACGTACTCCACGTCCGGGTTCGACTGCAGCGTGGAGACGACCAGCTGCGGGATCCCGCCACCGGTCAGATCTGCGACGGAGGCGTCGATGGGCACCAGAGTGCAGTCCGCGCACGTCGCCAGCTGGGCCGACACCGCCTCTCCGGCGGCCTTCAGGATCGGGAAGTCGGGGATGTTGACGAACGCGACCTTCCCCGTGCCGCCGGAGTCAGCGATCACCCAGTCGGCGAGGGCGCCGACCTGTTCCTCCACGTAGGCGGTGCCGCCGACGTTCGCATAGATGCCGTTGTCCTCGCCGCCGGGTTCGTCGGTGCTGTACTCGTCGATGACCGGAATGCCCGCGCTCCGCGCGGCGTCGAGCCCGTCGCCGTACACGTCGGCCGATGCGCCCGAGGCGACGATGAAGTCAGCGTTCTGACTCACGGCCTGCTTCATCGCCGATGCGTACGCCTGCGGGTCGGCACTGTCGACGGGAAGGGTTACGAGCGTCCAGCCCAGAGTGTCGGTGGCATCCTCAAATCCCTCGGTCTGCGCCTGGATGACCTCGATGTTCGGGGCAATCCAATAGACCGTCCTCGATGCGGCAGGTGCCTCGCCCAGGGGTTCCGTGATCCCGATCGTCGTGGGAAGCGTCTCGTTGTCACTGAGTCGCTTCGCGGCGTCACTTGCCACCTGGGCAGCGGTGCCGACGGCACCACCGTCGGCGCCGGGTTCTATCGCGTTGGAGCAACCGGCCATTGCGGCCAGGGTTACGAGCCCAGCGAACGTTGCCCGAGTCCTGGTCAGTGCGATGTGCATGTGTGCTCCTTGATGTGACGTGCATCTCATGGCTCGCTGAGTCAAGCGGTAAACCAAACTCAGGTCAAGTAATTCTCATGATAAATATTGCGCTCGTCCGAGACAGAGATCTGGACAGGGCAGAATCCTCATGATGATCTATAATCCTCATGAGGATGACGATTCGGCACGCAGAGTCCGAGAGGCGAGGCATGGCAGCGCAACCCCCGCGGAGACCGGGCGGGACCACGATGGCGGCGTACCAGCTTCTCGGCTGGGGAGAAGGCGTCGAACGCGTCGAGGTCCCGGTTCAAATGCCGCGCGGGCGCGAGGTCCTCGTCGAGGTGCACGCGGTCGGCTTGTGCCACTCGGACCTCTTCGTGATGGGTTGCGAGGAGGGCGTGCTGCCGTACGACCTGCCGTTGACGTTGGGTCATGAGGTGGCCGGCCGCGTCCTCGCAGTCGGGGAGGACGCCGACGGCACGCTCGTCGGAGAGGCTGGCGTGGTGCACGGTGTGTGGTCGTGCGGCGAGTGCCACAATTGCCTGCGCGGCCTCGACAACTACTGTGTCGCTCTCGAGGGTCGTGTCGGCTGCGGCCTCGGGCACGACGGCGGTCTTGCGCACTACGTGCTCCTGCCCGACGGCCGCCACTTCGTTCCCGCCCAGGACGTGCCACCGACATCGCTCGCCCCCCTCGCCGACGCCGGCTTGACGGCCTACCACGCGATCCGCCAACACGGCGACGCACTCGTCGCAGACTCTGTGGCACTCGTGATCGGGGTCGGCGGGCTAGGCCACTTGGCCGTTCAGATCCTGCGCGCCACGACGTCGAGCCGCGTGGTCGCGGTGGACGCGCGTCCCGAGGCCTGCGCTCTCGCAGCGACGCTCGGCGCCCACCACACCGCCACGTCGGTCGGGGAAGCGCTTGCGCAGCTCGCGGCAGGCACCGGAGTGACCGGGGTGGATGTCGTCCTCGACTTCGTTGGCTCCGACGTCACCATGCGGCTCGGCGCCGACGCGCTCACGCCCGGCGGCCGGCTCGTGGTGGTCGGCGGCGCGCGGGGGAGCATCGCCGTCGGCAAGGGAATGACCCTCCCATTGGGCTGGCAAGTCAGCGCGCCGTTCTGGGGGTCGCGCGACGACCTGGTCGCTGTGGTCGAGCTTGCCGAGAAGGGCCTGCTGAACCCGGTCGTCGAGGTGGTGCCGTTCGGCGCCGTGCCGGAGGCCTATACGCGGCTTCGCGACGGTGGTATCACCGGGCGGCTCGTCGCAGTTCGCGACGCGGCACTTGTCCAGGTCGAGGAACTGCGGAAGGAAGATGGATCATGACGGGCTCGGCTGCTCAGGATCGGAGCGTGTCCTCGGAGTTTCCGCACCTGTTCTCGCCGATCACCGTAGGTCGCCATGTGCTGCCCAACCGGCTCGTCGCAACCGCGGCCGGGACCTCGATCGTCCACCGGGGCGTCTCTCTCGAGGAGGACCACGCCCACTACGCGCGGATCGCACGCGGCGGCGTCGGACTGATCGTCACGGGGGCGATGATGGCCGACCCCGGTGGCACGGCGCGCGCCCGGTACCTCGTCGAGTCGTACAACGAGGACGCCCTTCCCTCGCTTGCGAAACGGGCCGACGCTGTGCACGCCGAAGGAGTCAAGATCTTCGGCCAGCTCTGTCACCTCGGCCGCGAGCTCCTCGGGTCCGAGCCGGTGACCTGGCCGGTCGGCCCCTCGTCGGTGCTGTCTCCGCGCGACGTGTTCGTCCCCCGCGAGCTCGAGACGGACGACATCGCCCGGATCGTGAAGTCGTTCGCGAAGTCCGCCCGCAACCTCGAGATCACCGGGTACGACGGAGTCGAGCTGCACGGAGCGCACGGCTACCTCATTGCCCAGTTCATGTCTCGGTCGGCGAACCGGCGTACCGATGCATACGGCGGTGACCTGCGGAACCGATTCAGGTTCCTGAAGGAGCTCATCGCCGCGATCCGGGAGAGCTGCTCGGACGACTTCACGCTCGGCGTGCGGATGTCCGCCGAGGAGGAGATCCCGGACGGCATCGACACCGACGAGGCGTGCCGGTTCGCCGAGCTGCTCGCGGAGACTGGGGCCGTCGACTACGTCAGCGTGACCCACGGAGTCCGAGGTGCCTACGTCAAGGACGGCACCCACCCGGACAAGGTCGCGGCGCCGTCGGCGGCAAAGGTCAAGACAGCCAGCGGACTGACCACGCTGGTCGCCCAGCGGATCCGCGATCCGCACACGGCCGAGGACGTGCTGCGTGCCGGGAACGCCGACTTGGTCGGCATGGCCCGCGGCCTCCTGGCGGACCCCGACCTGCCGAGGAAGGCGCTCGCGGGTCGGGTGGCGGAGATCCGAACCTGCCTGGGAATCAACCAGGACTGCCGTTCCTTCGACGAGCACCTGCATTGCGCTGTCAACGCGGAGATCGGCCGAAGCAGTGAGGTATTCACCACGGCCGAGCACCCAGGCACCGTGTACGTCGTGGGCGGTGGTCCGGCGGGACTGGAGGCCGCTCGGGTGGCGGCCCAGCGAGGTCACTCCGTGGTGCTCTTCGAGCGCGACCGCGTCCTCGGCGGCCAGTTGAACGCTGCGGCGTCGGCTCCTCACCGCGGCACTCTCATCGACGCGGTCGACTACCTCAGCCGCGAGCTTAAGCGGTTGCGGGTCGACGTGAACCTTGGTGCCGAGATCCACCTGGACGACCTCGTCGAGGTCGCGGGAGAGGCGGACAGCATCATCGTGGCGACCGGCTCCTCGCCGATCCTCGCCCCTGCCGACTTCAAGAGCGCGGTCACGGTCGAGTCGGTGCTCGACCGCTCGACGCCGATCGCCGAGGGCAGCAATGCTGTCGTCTTCGACGAGGGCGAAGGCTTCTGGCCCGCGTTCAACGCGGTCGAGAAGCTCGCCCTCGCCGGCGCGCACGTCTCGTTCGTCACCGCGGCCGCCGGCATCGGCGTACGGATCCCGCACGAGAGCCTGGGCCCACTACTTCGCCGGCTCGACGCCGCCGGCGTGGATCTCTATCCCGGGTACCGGGTCCAGGGACACAACGACGAACACGTCCGCATCGTCGCGACGGTCGGTGGCCGGACGAGCGAGCTGCCGGCCGACGTGGTCGTGTGGAACGCGGGACGCCGAAGCGTCGACGAGCTCTACCGCGTCGGCCGACACCAGGTTGACACCGAGATGTACGTCGTAGGCGACGCGGTGTCCCCGCGGCGTCTCGGCCACGCGATCCTGGAGGGCTACCGTGCCGGCGCCGTCGTGTAGATGAGTAGGTCCAAGTGGCGTGGCTGGTGTGCCGCGGTAGCTCTAGACGACGACGCGGAGCACCGCCTGGGACGTCAGGATGGCGATCTTGTCGAGCTCGTACTTGCCGCCCGGTCGGTACCAGCGCCACACGCCGACCATCAGCGCAAGCACCATCCGCGCGGACATTTGCGGATCACGTTCGGGGAAGGCCCCGCTCTGCACTCCGCGAGCGATGAGGTCGGTCCAGGCCTCCTCGATCTCGCGGACGAGTGCGCGCGCCTTCTGACGCTGCTCCTCCTCCTTCTGCGACGGCCTGGGAGTGCCGAGCAGGTCGACGTGGTTCTGCAGGATTCGTCGTTGCAGGGCGTCCCGCGCACTGCCCTCGTAGGCTGTGAGGACCGCCAGGCGCAGCGCCTCGGCGGGGTCCTCCTCGGTGCTGGTGGTGCGCTGAAACCGCTCGAGCGACTGCGTGAGCTCGGTGCGCATGATGGTCAGAAGGCAGTGCGCCTTCGACTCGAAGTAGTGGTAGAGAGCGGTCTGTCCGATCCCGACGTCGTCGGCGATCGCAGCCCACTTCGTGTGCTCGTAGCCGTCCCTGCCGAAGCGGTCGATTGCGGCGGCCACGATCGCGGGCCGTTTGGACCGGGCGCTCTCGGTGCGTGGAGCGATGGACGGCTGCATGGCTCTCCTTCCAGTTTCCCGGTCGCGCAGGTCAGCCGCGCAACCGCTTCGCTCCGAGAGGGGCGGTTGCCATGAGCCTACCGGAGCCAAGTCGGATTCACTTCGGTTATTTATCATGAGAAATCCTTGACCGGAGCACTTCCCAGGGTGTTGGCTAGCGATGCTTGCCGACGGTGACGCCAGTCACAGACTCCACGGGGACGTGCCCGTCGGCCGGACATCTGACCCGATCCCGAACGAGGAATCTCATGAGAAACAATCCGATCATTCGCCGGACCTGCGGCGCTGCCGCCGTCCTGGCGTTCGTCTTCGGTGCCGTCGCCTGCGGCGGCTCCGACGATCCGGGCGCGGCGAGCAAGGACGACCCCGCCGCCATCGAGGCCGCGGACGCGGCTGCGACCAGGCTGGAGGACTACCTGGTCGACTCCGGCGCGATCAATGTCTCTGAGCCCCTGCCGGCCAAGCCGGCAACGGGGAAGTCCGTGCACTTCCTGGTCCTCAACCTGCCGACGACCCAGGTCGCCCAGGAGGGGATGAAAGCCGCGGCAGAGGCCGTCGGGTGGGAGCTCACCACTGTCCTGCTCGACCCGACCGACGCCCAGGCTTTCTCGGCCGGCGTCGAGCAGGCGATCTCCGCGAAGGCCGACTACATCGTGGGCGCCGCGCTCTCGCTCGCGACTGCCGGTGAGGCTGTGGAGAAGGCCAAGGAAGCGGGCATCCCGGTCATGGTGAGCTACGGGACGGATCCAGCCGAAGGCGCCGATGGCAACGGGATCTACGTCTCGGCGGCTGGGCCCGAGTGGGTAGACCAGATCTACCCAGCAGCGCTCGACTGGGCGATTGCCAACTCCGGTGGTACGGCGAACATCCTCTACGTCACGCTGCCGGACATCCCGATCATGAAGGCCACCTCCGACGCGAACACCGCGCACATCGAGGAGGCCTGCTCGACCTGTCAGTATGAGGAGCTCGATCTGAGCGTGGCCGACATGGGCAACGGGTCGATCCCGTCGCAGGTGGTCTCGGCGCTCCAGTCCGACCCGACCATCGACCACATCTTCTTCGGGTTCACCGACCTCGGCACCGGCGTCTACGAGGCGCTCCAAGCCGCGGGCCTGGCCGAGAACGTGAGACTGATGACAGCCAGTGCCGGCCCGGTCGACCTCGCCAACATCGCCAAGGGCGAAGGGATGGACGCCGGCACGCTGAACGCGCAGTACTACGTGTACTGGATGGTCATGGACGCGATGCTGCGTCTCGACGCCGGTGAGGACATCGACCCGGCGACGTACGCCTTCGCTCCACTGGCCGTGGCGGACAAGACCAACGTGCCGTCGGTCTTCCCGGACGACTCCGAATGGCTCGGGCCGAAGGACTTCGAGGACCAGTTCAAGGCGCTCTGGCAGGTCGGGTGAGCGTCTCGTCCTCGAACGGGTGCGGCTGGCTGGCTCATCGCCAGCCGCACCTGGCGACGGGATTCGCAGACAGATCGAGAGCAGGAGGTGGTGGACGGTGATGACGCAGCCACTGTCTGGTCGACGAGCCATCGTCACCGGAGGAGCCGGAGGCCTGGGCCGGGCATTCGCACGGTCGCTGGCGGCTGCTGGCGCCCGCGTGGCGACCATCGACGTCACCCATGTCGCCGACCACGACGATGGGCAACTGCGTGGCTTCCGGGCCGATCTCACCACGCAGGAGGACGTTGTCGACGTGTTCGACCGCGCTACCGCGTGGCTCGGAGGCCTCGACCTCCTGGTCAACAACGCGGGCATCGCGGAGCGCTCGACGCCTCTCGACGGCGTCGACGGGACGGCTGAGCTGTTCGGGCGCATGCTCGAGGCGAACCTTCTGAGTGCTGTTCTCTGCGTCCGCGCCGCCGCTCAGCACCTGCTCGCACAGGGCGGTGACATCGTCAACGTGGTCACCGACCACGTGCACACCTGCTGGTGGCCGGTGCCGGTGGATCACACCGAGGCTCCGGAATGCCCCTGGGCGGAGCAACCCCGGCGGCCCGGGTCGGTCGGAATGGATATCTACGACGCGTCCAAATGGGCACTGTGGGGGATCACCCGCACCTGGGCGATGACGCTCCGTCCGCACGGCGTACGGGTGAACGCCTTGTCCATGGGCGCCACCGACTCGCCGATGCAACGTGCACATATCGGCCTCGGGCCCGACGACGAGCTGTCCGCCGACCTTGCCGCGGCGTGGCTCGACCCGGCAGCGGTCGGTCGGATCCTGGTGGAGCTGCTCGCCGAGGGGGCACGCGGGCGGTCCGGCGACAGCGTCGCCGTGTGGCCCCACCACCCGGTGATGCTCCGCGCCCCCGCCCGCGAGCTGGATTTGCCCTGGGGCTGGGACCCCACCACCGACCTGCGTGGCCGACGGCCAGCGACAACCTGAAGGACTGTGATGAACCGACTCGAGGGCAAGGTTGCCCTGATAACCGGGGCTGCGCGCGGCATGGGACGCAGTCACGCGATCCGGCTCGCCGAGGAAGGCGCCGCGATCGTCGCACTCGACATCTGTCGCGACATCGACAACGCCAGCACCGGGCTGGCGTCCCAGGCGGACCTCGCCGAGACAGCCCTGCTCGTCGAGAAGGCGGGCGGTTCGGTCGTGGCGCTCGAGGCAGACGTCCGGGACCTGGAGGCGCTCCAACGAGCAGCGTCGACTGCGGTCGATCACTTCGGGACTCTCGACATCGTCTGTGCGAACGCAGCCATCGCCTCCTTCGGGCCGTCGTGGGAGCTGAGCGAAGACGCCTGGCGTGACGTCATGGACGTCAACCTCACGGGTAGCTGGCACACCGCGAAAGCCTGTCTGCCTGCCATGATCGAGCTCGGCCGCGGCGGCTCGATCGTGTTCGTCAACTCGGTCAACGGACTCAAGTCCGGGCCCGGCATCTCCCACTACGCAGCGTCGAAGCACGGCGTCGTCGGACTGATGAAGAGCCTCGCCTCCGAGGCCGGACGGTTCGGCATCCGGGTCAACTCGGTGCACCCGACCATGGTCGGCACCGCGATGACGATGAACGAGGCTGCGTTCCGCCGCTACCTGCCCGAGGTGGACGAGCCGACGCTCGCGGACATGCAGCGGCTGATGGAGGGGCGGCACGCGCTCGACGTCCCCATGATCGAGGCCGTGGACGTCAGCAACGCGGTGCTTTGGCTGGCCTCCGACGAGGCGCGCTACGTCACGGGTGTGACCCTGCCCGTCGATGCCGGAATGCTGGTCCGCTGATGTGCGCGGCAGTGGCTCCCTCGGACCCGAACGTCGTGAACAGCCTTTCCGCGGTCCGTCTCTCCCGAGTGTCGAAGACGTTCGAGACCGCGACTGTGCTCCGTGATCTCGACCTCGAGATCCGCCGCGGTGAGATCCATGCGCTGATGGGCCAGAACGGCTCCGGCAAGTCGACCACGGTGAAGATCCTTTCCGGGTTCTTCGAGCCCGATCCCGGCGCGAGCGCGGAGGTCGACGGTCAGCCCTTCGAGCTCGGTTCGAGTGACGCCGCGAGGACGGCGGGGCTCCGGTTCGTCCACCAGAACCTCGGTCTGGTCGACGACATGTCGGTGACGGAAAACTTCATGGTGGGGTCCACCCGCGGTGTGGGACGCCTCCGCCCTGGACAGGAGCGCGCGCGGGTGGCGGCGGCGCTCGCGGCGATCGGTTTCGAGCGAGTGTCACCTGAGGCGAAGGTCGCTGATCTGACGGCGCCGGAGCGTACGGCGGTCGCGATCGCCCGCGCGCTCGACGACATGTCCCACGTCCCGCTCCTCGTCCTCGACGAGCCGACATCGTCGTTGCCGCGCGACGACGCACGCACCCTCTTCGACGCGATGCGCCGCATCGCCGATCGGGGAACGGCGATCCTCTACATCTCCCACCACCTCGACGAGGTGCTCCAGATCGCCGACCGCGTCTCGGTCCTCCGTGACGGAGAGCTCGTCGGCCAGGAGCCGATCGAAGCCCTCGACCATGACCGCCTGGTGGAGCTGATGCTCGGGCGCCGGCTCACCCGCGAGCTCGTCGAGCACGACATGACCTCCGAGCCGCTGGGAGAGGTCCTCCTCACCGTCCGTGCCCTGTCCGGCGACGTCGTGGACGGCGTCGACCTGCAGGTGAGCGCGGGGGAAGTGCTCGGCGTCGCGGGTCTGGTCGGCTCGGGAAGCGACGAGATGGCCGGACTGCTGTCGGGTCGGGCGCGTCGGGGTGGCGTGGTCAGCCTGCAGGGACGCACCATCCCGGCGGCAAATCCGGCCGCGGCGACCCGATCCGGACTCTGCACCGTGCCGGTCGATCGAGCGGGGCACGCGGTCATCACTGACGGGACCGTTCGGGAGAACCTCACCTTGAGCCGGTTGCGTGACTTCTGGCGCCACGGTCGCTTCGACTACCGGGCGGAGCGCCGCCATGTCGCCACCTGGGTTGACCAGCTCGACGTTCGCCCGACCGACCCCGAGCGCCGGATGATCGAGCTCTCCGGGGGCAACCAGCAGAAGGTGATCGTTGGCCGGTGGCTCCGCGTAGAGCCGACCGTGCTCGTCCTGGAGGAGCCGACCCAGGGCGTGGACATCGGCTCCAAGGCCGACCTCCACGGGTGGATCGAACGCAGCGCTGCGGCCGGCACCGCCGTGATCCTCTGTTCCTCCGACACCACCGAGCTGGCGCGGCTGTCCACCCGGGTCGTGGTCATGAGGCACGGCAAGGTCGCCCGAACCCTGGTCGGCGACGCGATCACGCCCGAAGCGATCGAGCACCACCAGCTGATGACCAACGGGGGCCACGAGGCCGCCGTACGCCCCGACATCGACGAGCCGAAGGAAGCATCGTGACCGACAACCCGAGCTTGGCGCGGACGCTGACGCGCCTGCGCCCACCAAGCCTCCAGCGCGCCAGCGCGCTCTACTTGTTCGCCTTCGTGATCGTGCTCTTCGGGGTCTGGATCCCCGACACCTTCCTGACCTCAGTCACCTTCCGGCTGGTCGCCGCCGACCAGGTCGTCATCGCGATCCTGGCGATCGCGATCCTCGTCCCGCTCGTCGTCGGCGCGTTCGACCTGTCGGTGGGCGCGATGCTCGCGTTCTCGCTGGTCGTGCTGACCTGGCTGGAGGCCAACACCGAGCTCGACGCCGTGGTCTCCTCACTGATCGCCATCGCGGCGTGCGGTCTGGTCGGATTCCTCTCCGGACTGCTGGTGGTCCGCTTCAAGGTCAACTCGTTCATCGCCACCTTGGGCATGAGCCAGATCCTCGGGGCGACTTCGCTGTGGATCTCGGAGAACCGGCAGATCGCCGGCGTGTTCTCTGAGGAGTTCTTGAGCTACGGGCGCCGAGACGTCGCCGGTGTCCCGATCGTGTTCGTCTACCTCATCGGGATCACTCTCGTGGTCTGGTACGTGCTCCAGGCGACGCCGTTGGGACGGAACATGTTCGCCACCGGATCCAACTCGGAGGCGGCGCGACTCTCTGGGGTCAAGACGGACAGGCTCGTCTGGGGATCACTGGTCGTCTCCGCCCTGATCGCCGGACTCGGCGGGATCGTCTACGGCATGAAGATCGGGTCCTACTCCAACTCCTTCGGTCCGCCGCTGCTGTTCCCGGCGTTCGCCGCTGTGTTCTTCGGAGCGACGCAGTTCACCCGGAGGCCCAATGTGTGGGGCACCCTCGTCGCCGTCTACGTCTTGGCGTTCGGAGTGAAGGGGCTCCAGCTCGCGTTCACCAGCGGCGTCTACTGGATCACGCCGATGTTCAACGGTGTCGCGCTTCTCGCGGCGGTCACGCTGGCCAGCCGTTCCGGCCTCATCAAGCTGCGTCGCACCCAGCGCCGCGGGGCGGACCCGACGCCCGCCGCGACCGATGGTGAGCCGACCGGTCGACACCGCACCTCCGAGGACATCACACCGACGACCGACGAGGTGCTCCGTTGACCCAGGACCACGACACGTTGGAGAGTCCCATGGCCGAGAGGGCGTCCTGGAACAGGCAGGTGCCGCTTCAGGGCAACGGCAATTTCCGCGACATCGGCGGATACGCGACCACCGACGGCCGAGCGGTGCGCACGGGCGTGGTGTTCCGGTCGGGGTCGCTGGACGAGCTGTCCAAGGACGACGTACCGGTGCTGCAGTCGCTCGGCGTGTGTGCGATTGCCGACCTGCGACGTGAGCCCGAGCGGGCCGAGGTCACGCCGTCGTGGTTCGCGGCGTCCGGGATCGCTGTCACCCGGCTGCCGATCGGGACGCGGGTGGCTCACCTGAAGTCGATCGCGACCCGGATGCTCGCCGGCGAGATCACCGACTTCGACGCCGACGACATGATCGACATCTACACCACGTTGCTCACCCACTACCCGGCCGAGTTCGGTGAGGTGGTCCGCGTGATCGCGCGCGCCGACGGGGCGACCGTCGTCCACTGCACGGCTGGCAAGGACCGCACGGGTGTCGCGATCGCGTTGCTGTTGTCCTTCCTCGGCGTCGATGACGAGACGGTCGCCGATGACTACGCCCTCTCGCAACAGAACTATTCGTTGCCGCTCCTGGCCGAGCTGGAGGTGCGGTTCGCAGAGCTGGACGCCGATCTCGAGCGGGTCCGCTCGTTCTTCGAGGCGCAGCCGGGCGTGATGCTCGGTCTGCTCGGAGACCTGCGGGCGCGCTTCGGCAGTGCCGCCGACTACCTTGCCGGGCCGGCCGGGGTCCCGCGGGACGACCTCGAGCGGGTGCGGGCGCGGCTGCTCGAGCACCACGACGACGTACAGCCGGACGGCGGCGAGCCGGCATGACGCGCAAGCTCCTGTTCGAGGACCTCGCCTTCGGTGAGAGTCCCCGCTGGCACGATGGTCGGCTTTACCTCTCCGACGTGTTCGCCAAGCGCGTGGTCTCCGTCGGTCTCAACGGCAGCAGCGAAGTGGTCGTCGACCTGGACGACCATCCGTCGGGCCTCGGCTGGCTTCCGGACGGACGGATGCTGGTGGTGTCGATGCTGGAGCAGAAGCTGCTCCGGCTGGAGGACGACAAGCTCGTCGAGCACGCAGACCTCAGCGAGCTGTGTCCCGGGGCGTGCAACGACATGGTCGTCGACGGCCACGGACGCGCGTACGTCGGCAACGCCGGCTACCCGTACCGCTACCGGGGTCAGCCCGTGGAGGTGCGCCGTGCGACCTCACTCGTCCTGGTGCATCCGGACGGGCGGGCCGCCGTACAGCCGGGCACGCTGATGTTCCCGAACGGTGCGGTCGTCTCGTCCGACGGCGACACGCTCGTCGTGGCGCAGAGCCATGGAGCCCGGCTGACCGCCTACGACATCGACGACGACGGCACTCTCCGCAACGAGCGGGTCTTCGCGGCACTACCGAGCAGCTTCGACCATCCAGACGGGATCTGCATGGATGCAGAGGGCGGGGTCTGGATGGCGCAGCCGGAGCCGCAGGCCTGCGTGCGCGTGGTCGACGGGGGACAGGTCACGCACGTGATCGACACCGCTCCGTGGGAGTGCATCGCCTGCATGCTCGGCGGCGAGGACGGCCGGACTCTGTTCCTGGTGCTCTCGCCCTCACGACACGACGGCGTCAACGCCGAGTTCACCCTGGGAGGTCAGCCGGCGCAGTCCCGGGTCGGCCGCGTCGAGCTCCAGCGGGTCGACATCCCGGGCGCCGGTTGGCCGTGAACAGCCAACGACAGGAAGGAAGACCGATGACGGAGACCCTGGAACAACCGACAGCCGTCGGCGCCGAGGTAGCGGACGGCGATGGCGCGGTGCGTGAAATGACCGAACGCGTGACTCAGTTCCTCGCTGCCCGGGGAGCGCTCGAGGGCGATGCCCGGGTGCGCGGCGTGCGGCGGCTGATCGGCGGCTACAGCCGCGAGATGTGGTACTTCGAGGTCGCTCGCAGGCATTCCACCGAGTCGTTCGTGTTGCGCATGGACCCGCCCGAGCTGACCACGATGCTGGTCACCGATCGGCTCCGGGAATGGGGGTTCCTGACCGCTCTGCACTCCGAGGGGACTGTGCGCGTCCCGGGCCCACGGTGGATCGACGAGCGTGGCGAGGAGTTCGGCAGACCGGCGATCATCATGGACCGGGTCCCCGGACGCAACACCTTGGAGCTCTGGCGGGACGTCTCCGACGAGGACCGCGACCTGGACGCGTGGGAAGCGCGCGCCGTCGGGCTCGCGAAGCTGCTCGCCTCCTACACGTGCGTGGGGCTGGACAGGCTGCCGCTCTCGGTCGAGCGGCCGACCTCGTGGTCGGAATACATGGCGGGCTGCGAGCAACGCTGGCGAGCCATCGAGGCGGCGTACCCCGAACCGGTGCCGTTGCTGCGTTACATCGCCGGCTGGCTCGAGGCCAACCGTCCAGAGCCCGTGCCGCTCTCCCTGGTCCACGGAGACATGCAGCCGAACAACGTGCTCATCGACGCCGAGGAGATCTTCTACGCGGTGGACTGGGAGATGACACATGTCGGCGATCCGCGCGAGGACCTGGGCTGGTGGCTGTTCACCGAGCTCTCCAACCCCGCACCATTCGTCAGCCTGTTCCTCGACCGAGTCTGCGAGACCTATCGAACCGAGACGGGGCTCACCGACAGCCAGCTGAACCCAGACGTCCTCAAGTACTTCACGGTCGCCGCCTCGCTGGGTTGCTTCGAGGACATCATGGAGCAGCTGACCGCGTTCGCGCAGGCGCGCACCCAGGCCACCAACGTCGGGTACGTCGCCGTCGCCCTGCCGTTCATGTACAGCTCATGGATGAGCACGATCAGGGAGCTCATGTCGGGAACCGGCCAGGAGGTTGGGCGATGATCACCAACCCGTCCACGTCCCAGCTCGTGCGGTCAGTGTCGACCGAGCTGCGGGCGAAGGTCCTGCCCGAGCTCACCGACCCTGCACTGCTCGTCGAGGTCGAGATGATGCTGTCGATGCTCGACATGGCCGCCGTGCGGGCCGATCACGAGATCGCCTGGATGATGCAAGAGGCCGACGGCATCGACACGGCGCTCTCGGAGGCCGCGGTCGAGGGCGAGCTGCCCGCGCCTGTCCGTGACGCGCTCCACGCCCTGCAGCTTTCCCGGCCCGCCGACCTGACGTATCCCGAGGTGCAGCGGCACTACGGCCTAGCCAGCGAGGCGCTGGCTCGTGCGGCAGACCAGGCGCACGCCGGCGACGAACGGCTCCGGTCCTTGGCCTGGTCGCTCCTCGAGGGACGTGTGGACCACGAGCTCGCCACCATCGGCGCCTACGTCGCCGTCGGACGATCGGAGAACCAGACCTGATGACCACGGCCACGCACGACGGTGCAGCGGGCACCGATCGCGAGCAGATCGAGGAGACTCTCTACCGCTACGCATCGACGATCGACACCGGCGACCATGAAAGCCTGCGCGCCCTGCTGGCCGACGACGCCCGCGCCAAGTACGGCGCCCGCGGCTGGATGGAGGGCGCGGACGAGGTCGTGAGCTTCATCCGCGACAAGAGCGAAGAGGTCGGGTGGCAGCACCACCTGCTGAGCATCTACCACGTCGACATCGACGGTGACGAGGCCACGGCGCTTACCTACCACACGTCATACCAGATCACCCGGAACCGCCCGGACGAGGCGGCGATGATCGTCGCCCGCTACCACGACCGGCTCGTGCGGGGGTACGGGCGGTGGCTGATCCGGGAGAAGCGCATGGAGATCGGCTGGCGTGAGACTCGGTCCGGAACGTCCTTCCTGTGACGACCGGGACAGCGAACCCACGCCCCCCCACGCCGGTAGGCTCGGCGGGAGCTACTCTGGCGCCCCGGTCACACGACCGCGACTTGACCGACCGGCGGTGTCGCGTCGTGCAACCCGAAGGGGCATCAGTGACCAACGGATCAGGCGGGCTTCCGATCGAGTACCGGCCGCACTTCGACCGGCACTCCGGCGAGGCCGCCACCCCGGAGAAGGCGTCGGTCGAGGTGGCCCGCCGGATCATCGACGACCTGGTGCGTCAGGGTTACCAGGTCGGCGACCGGTTCCCGGCCGAGCCGGACATGCTCAAGGTCTACGAGGTCAGCCGCGAGACCCTCCGCGAAGGCCTGCGACTCCTCGAGGTGCAGGGCCTCATCTCCATCCGGCGCGGTCCCGGTGGCGGTCCGCGGGTCGCTCCGGTCAACGCTGCCTACCTGGCGCGCTCTGCGTCGCTGTACTTCCATGTCGCCGGCGCCACCTACCGGGAGGTCTTCGAGGCATGGCTCGACATGGAGCCGACCCTGGTCGCGCGGGTGGCGCGCAAGGACGACCGCGACGAGGTCGAGAACGCCATGAAGCCGTTCCTGGCCACCGAGCTCGCCCACGACCCGCGGGCCGTCTTCGACAGCGCGGCCGCGTTCCACTCCGAGATCGGCAGGCTGAGCGGGAACCGCGTGCTGGTCCTACTGCTTCAGTCGATCAACCACATCCTGACCGAGCTGATGATGGAGCGTATCGACCTCACCCAGTCCGGTAGCCAGATCGAGCACGACCACGTTGCGCTGGCTCGCGCGATCGCGAACGGACATGCCCGCAAGGCGGAGACGCTGGCCCGCGAGCACATCATCCACCTGTGGGACGACTTCGAGGCCAGGGCCGGCGGTCGGATCGATGACGTCGTCGACTGGCGTTGAGCAGTTCACCACCGACGGCGAGGATCGGATCGATGCCGGCACCGTCCAGCGGCTGATCGCCCGCGAGGAGCGACTCTTCGCCGCCGCGAACGCCACATCGAGGACCCGGTACGACGCCGCACGCGATGTGCTCGCCGGTGGCGTGGTGTCCTCCTTCCAGTTGCAGGAGCCTTGGCCGGTCTACCTCAACCGTGGTCTGGGCGCCGCGGTCTGGGACGTCGACGGAACTCGCCGGCTCGACTTCCACAACGGCTTCGGCGCGATGCTGCAGGGTCACGCCCACCCCGGGATCACCGAGACGATCGCCCGGGCGGCAGGGGCAGCCACTCACGTCGGCGCCACCGGTGAGGACGCGGTGGCGGTGGCAACCGCGCTGCGCCAGCGCTGGAAGCTGCACAGCTGGAGGTTCGCGACCACCGGGTCCGAGGCGACGATGGACGCGCTCCGCCTCGCCCGTGCGGCCACCGGGCGTGAGGTCGTCGTCAAGATGTTCGGCGCCTACCACGGTCACCACGACGCCGTCCTCGTCTCGGTCGGCGACGACGACGGGGGAGCCGACCCCCTCTCGTTGCCGTCAGTGCCCGCAGGGGAGGGGATCCCACGCGACGTCTGCGACCTCACCGCGGCGGTTCCGTTCAACGACGCGGAGACGCTGGACGCGCGACTGGAGACTCTCGCTGCCCGAGGCCGGGCGGTCGCGTGCGTGATCGTCGAACCGGTCTTCCAGATGGGCGTGCTGGTCCCGGATCCCGGATATCTGGCTGCGGTCCGCGAGGTGACGCGCCGGCACGGCACGTTGCTGGTCTTCGACGAGGTCAAGTCGGGCTTTGCCGTGGGGTCGGCCGGGTTCACCGGCGCATGCGGGGTCGAGCCGGACCTGGTGACCGTGGGCAAGGCACTGGGCGGCGGCCTCCCGGTCGCTGCTGTCGGCGCCTCGCAGGAGACCATGGACCTGGTCGCGACGCGGCGGGTCTACCAGGTGGGCACGTTCAACGGAAACGCACTGGCCATGGCGGTCGCTCGCGAGAACCTCGAGAGGGTCCTCACGCCCGAGGCGCACGAGCGGCTCGGCGATCTCGGCTCGATGCTGGCCGACCGCTGCCGTCACGCCCTGGACCGAGCGGGCCGGGCCGGGCACGGAGCGTTGGTGGGCGGTCGGGGTTTCGTGGCGCTGACCCGGGTGCCAGCGCGCGACCACACCCACGTCGGCCAAGCGCACCCGCCGGACGTCAGTCGGCTGGCCTGGCTCTACCTCATGAATCGCGGCGTGTTTGCCACCCCAGCGCGACCGTTGCAGTGGATGGTCGGCCTGGGCCACACCGCGGACGACATCGTCGCCTACGGCTCGGTCTTCGAGGAGCTCGTCAGCGAGCTGGGCTGACCGGCGGATAGACCCGCACAGGGTCGGGCATCGCGAATGATGCGGGGCGCTCCGAGAGCTCCAGCAGGAATCCCAGGTCGGGCACCGTGTCGTAGTAGCGGGCATGCAGACGGGGGCCGCTGGCATCGGCTCCCGCGAACGCCGCGTCGTACACGACCTCTCTGCCCTGCCTGGCGAGCGCAGCCCGAGCCACCGCCGTGTCGACAGCGGCGAGCCGGACATGGTGCAGGTGGTCGGCGTCGCCGTGGGCCGCCAGGGAGTCGTGGTACGGCCCGGCCTGGGTCAGCGGCTGGATCACCTCGAGCCGGAACGTGTCGCTCAGCGAGCACAGCGCGGCCAGCATGGGGAGTGCTCCGGTGACGTCGCAGTACGTCGCCTCCATCGTCGACTCGTCGTACGCGTACACCTGCCACGGCCCCACGCCGTAGTGGTCCGACCACGTACGGATCGCGGCGTCCAGGTCGCGCGTGACGACGCAGAGGTGGTCGGCTCCGGTGAAGACCGGTTGCGGTGCGGTCATGGTTGCCTGGGCTCCGTTCGATAAATATCATGAGGAATAGTTCGGCAAGTATTGCACGTCTCAACTCAAACTGATATCACTTCAATATGACGCTCAGCATCAACGCCCAGCCGCTCGCCTACGGGGTTCCTATCCACGCCGGCGAGCACCAGCGCTACCTCGACCGCACTCGCAAGTCCTGGGAGCTGCTGAACCGAACGCGCGACCTGATCCCGACCGGCCACGCCGGCGGGATGTGGTACCAGATGCCCTACCCCGTGCTGCTCAACAAGGGCAAGGGCTCACGGGTCTGGGACGTCGACGGCAACGAGTACCTCGACCTGCGCATCGGGGATTGGGTGCTGATCCACGGGCACGCGAACGAGCGGATCAACGAGGCCGTCTCTCGCCAGCTCCCGCTCGGTTCGCAGTACGGCTCTCCCGAATGGGACCTGAGCTACCGGATGGCATCGCTGCTCGTGGAGCGGATGCCTTCGGTCGAGCGGGTGCGCTTCATGGTCTCCGGGACTGAGACGAACCTGCTGGCTCTGCGGCTCGCCCGTGCGCACACGGGTCGCACCAAGCTCGCCAAGGCGACTGGCAGCTACCACGGGATCGCCGATGTGCTGGTCGTCGGCAGCTCCACGATCAGCTTCATCAAGGACCGGATCCCGCCGGGCGTCACCCCCGGGGTCGCCCAGGACGTCCTCGAGTTTCCCTTCAACGACCCCGACGGCGCCGAGGCTGTGATTGAGGCGTCGGCCTCCGAGCTGGCCGCGGTGATCGTCGAGCCGATCATGGGTGCCGCCGGGATGGTGCCCGCGACCCGCGAGTTCCTTCAGCGCCTTCGGGAGGTGACCGCCCGCCACGGGATAGTGCTGATCTTCGACGAGGTGGTCACCTTCCCGATCGCGTACGGCGGCGCGCAGGCCCACCACGATGTCAATCCCGACCTCACCTCGATGAGCAAGGCGATCGGCGGTGGTCTGCCGCTGGCGGCTCTTGGTGGCACCACTGAGCTGATGGACCTGCTGGACCCGGACAAGAACGGCGGCCGTGCACCGGTCACTGCGGCGTCGACGTTCGGCGGCAACCAGGCGGCGCTCGCTGCCGGGATCGCTTGTCTGGAGATGCTCACCCCCGAGGTGCACGCGCGCGTGCAGAGCCTGGGGGAGCGTGCCCGCCTCGGCATCGACGCTATCGGCGTGAAGTACGGCCTTCCGCTGCACGCCACCGGTTTCGGGCACATCCTTGCGATGCACTGGGCGCCGGAGCCGGTCGTTGACTACCGGACGCGGATGCAGGACGACAGCGAGAAGATCACGAACCTCGGCGTCGCGCTGATGAACGAGGGCTTCTACCACTTCAGCTTCGGCTCCTTCCTCCTGAGCACGACGCACACCGAGGCCGACATCGATTCGTTGCTCGGCGGGCTCGAGCAGGCCCTGCACAACCTGGGCTACGTCTGATGACCAGGGTGGGCCGCGAGGTCCGGGTCCGGCGCTATCCGGTCGGTGAGGTCTCGCCGGAAGACTTCGAGGTCGTCGAAGTCGACGTCCGTGATCCTGCACCCGGACAGGTGCTGGTGCGGAACACGTGGACGTCGGTCGACCCGGGGCTCCGCATTCGGCTGCGTACGGACGCTCCGGCCGGCTACTTCGTTGCCTTTCCGCTGGGCCAGGCGATGGATGGCGTGATGGCGGTCGGTGAGGTCGTCGATTCCTGCGCGTCCGGCTTCGCGCCAGGAGACCTGGTTTCGCACGCCCAGGGCTGGCGGGAGTTCGCCGTGGTCGATCCCGGCGAGGTCCAGCTGGGGGGCGTCGGCACGCTCACTCGTCTGGACGCCGAGGATGCTGAGCCGTCCTGGTTCCTCGGACCACTCGGCGGCATGGGGCTCACGGCGTACGCCGGCCTGCATGTAGTCGACGCGCTGAAGGGCGGTGAGACCGTCTGGGTCTCCGCTGCGGCGGGTGCGGTCGGGAGCCTGGCCGTGCAGATCGCGAAGCTCAGCGGCAATCGGGTGATCGCCAGCGCGGGGTCCGACGACAAGGTCGCCTGGCTGCGCGACGAGCTCGGCGTCGAGGCCTTCAACTATCGCGACGGCGACCTGGCCGCACACCTGAACGCCGTCGCCCCTGACGGGATCGACGTCTACTTCGACTCCGTCGGCGGCGACCATCTCGAAGCGGCGCTCGACCATCTCAACCGCAGCGGCCGCGTCGCGATGTGCGGGTCCATCTCGGAGTACGAGTCGGAGCCGAAGGGGCCGCGCAATCTCTTTCTCACGGTGTCCAAGGACCTCACCCTGCGCGGCTTCCGCGGCAGCAGCAACCTGCACCTGATGGCCGACATGCAGCGGCACATGACCGGGTGGCTTCGCAGCGGCGAGGTGGTGAGCCGTACGACCGTGTTCGAGGGTCTCGACACTGCGCCGCAGGCACTTGCGGCGATGATCGCCGGCCGCACCACCGGAAAGACACTCGTCAGCATCGGCTGACACCCAGAAGAGGCAGGAAGAGCTACGACGTGACAGCGATGGACCAGCGGATCAAGGACAAGGTCGTCTTCCTCAGCGGAGCGACGGGTGGCCTCGGTCGGGCAACCGCCGAGAGGCTCGCGGAGGAAGGTGCGCACCTCGTCCTCACGGACCTCGACGAACAGGCGTGCAAGACACTGGCGAGCGACCTTCCGGGCGCCGGCCGGCATCTGACCGCCGCACTCGACGTCTCCGACGAGGCGCAGTGGATCGCGGTCGCCGAATCCATCCAGCGCGAGTACGGACGCCTGGACGGCCTGGTGAACAACGCCGCGATCGGCAGCCTTGCGACCGTCGAGGACGAGACCCTGGTGAACTGGGAGCAGGTCATGGCCATCGGCTCCACCGGAGTATGGCTCGGGCTCAAGCACCTCGGCCCGCTGATCACCTCCTCCGGAGGAGGGTCGATCGTCAACATCTCCTCGATCCTGGGGACCGTGGGCGGCCTCGGCAACAGCGCGGCCTACCACGCTGCCAAGGGAGCGGTCCGCACCCTCACCAAGAACGCTGCCCTGCACTGGGCCACAGCCGGCGTACGGGTCAACTCGCTGCACCCCGGCTTCATCGGCACCGTTCAACTGCTGGAACGGTACGAGGGGACCCCGCGACACGAGGCGATGCTGGCGAACACCCCTTTCGGCCGCCTCGGGCGCGGCGAGGAGATCGCGTCGGTCGTCGCATTCCTGATCAGCGACGACTCGTCCTTCATGACCGGCTCTGAGGTGTACGCCGACGGCGGCTACACCGCACGCTGAGATCCGCAGGCGCGCTCAGCTCGGAACCCGGGCCGACTCTTCAGGTGCGTCCGGCGGCCTCGTAGTCGCCGATGACTTGGGAGAGCCGTTCGAAGCGGCGCCTGTGGACTTCGAAGACCTGATCGATGAGGTCGGCATCTGAGTGGTGGTAGGCGGCGTCGGACACGGCGGAGAGCACAGCGCCCGCGGCCTCGTACTGGCTGAGAGGGTCCGCCGCCTTGACACCTGCTGGCCTGGCTCGCTCGTAGGTCCTGACGGCTTCGAGCAAGTCGGGGTCGTCCGCGTGCGCCGTCAGTGCGGTCCTCAAGAGATCCTCGATCTCCTGAATGCCGGCGACGAGCGAGCGTGGCTCGCTCTCTATGCGCCGCTCGATCACACCCATGACCTCGAGAGCAACCTCCAGTGGAGCAGCGGGCGCGTTCGCAGGCTGGTCGCGAAGATCGCGAAAGAGGGAGGTCACAGCCTCCAGCAGCTGGGGTGCGGTAGGTCGCGTGAACATGTGGGTCAGCCCCTCGACAACTGGTCGTGTCGCTGCATCGCGGTGAAGATGACGCGCGCCATCCCGGGCGACACCTTGGCCATGTAGGCCGATCCGACAGTGCGTGACTCGCCGGTCGAAACTCGGCCGAGCCGTTCGAGGCTCGCGAGGTAGCAGTCGGTCGACCCCAGCGCAACGAAGTACATGAGCGTCTTCTCGTCGATCGCCTCGACGGGGAGGTTCGCCGCCTTGCAGTAGGTCGCGTAGAAGTCGGGGTCGCTGCCCACCAGGTCTGGTGGTTGAACCCCGGCGGCCAGCGCCATCCACCCGAGGTCTTCTCGGGGATCTCCCACGTGGGCAAGCTCCCAGTCCACTGCCATGTACTCGTCGTCATTGGTCACGATGACGTTCGCTGGATGGAAGTCCCCGTGCACGAGCCCCAGCGGGACGGGTTCAGGTCTGTTCGCGTCCAGCCACGAGGCAACCAGCCGCAGGAACGGGTCCGGTGCGAGTCCCGGTGGTTCCGCCTCGCGCCACAGTGCGGCTCGCGAGCTGATGTAGGTGTCCCAGTCCGGGTAGCAGCCGAGCTGAGGCGGAAGCTGCTCCGGGATCACGCAGTGCAGGGATCCCAGCAGTTCCGCTATGCGTTCGGCCATGAACGGGAAGGCGTCTGGTTCCGACCGCCGGGCGATGGAAAGGAGGCTCTCGCACTCGACGTGAGCCATGACGATCGCGGGGCGTCCGAAGTCTGTCCCCTCACTGTCGAACCACAGTGGCTTGGGAATGGAGACCTCGTCGAGCCCGTCCAGCGCGGTCAGCACGTCCCACTCGTCACTTCGGCTCGTGGGGATCTGGATGTCGACCGCGTCGGGGTCCGACCGATAGACGTACTTCGATTGCGCGCCCTGGTCCTCCACGGTGACCACGTACATGACGCGACTCCACCCCCCGCTGAGGGCTTGCACGTCGGTTACGTGGACGGACTCCGGATCGTCGGAGCGCGCCCGGAGGAACTCTTGGAAGCGTGAGCTCAATTCGGTCACGGACACCCTGGTCACCTCTCGCGTCGACGTGACTGGTCTCTGACGACACACCACGTCGTTCGACGACGGTCACCGGGCGAGTATCGCACCCTTCGCGGACCCAGTTCAAGTATTCCTCCGGAGGATTACTTGAACTGGGTTCAGGTCTCGGAGTACGTTGCGCAGACCGTCAACGCGAGAGGACTGTGTGAATGGAACCCGACCTGGATCTTCTGGTCATCGGAGGTGGCATGGGCGGGCTGACTGCTGCAGCCAACGCCGCCCGCAACGGCCTGTCAGTCATCGTCATCGAGATCGGAGCTGACGTAGGAGGTTCTGGACGGTACGCGGGGTACATCTGGACGGCGCCCACCAGGGAAGTCATGGAGGAGCAGAACCCCGGAGGAGACCGCGAGTTGCGGGAGCTCATCGTGGACAACTTCGCCGAAGCGGTCGCATGGATCGACTCGAGCGGAGTGCGAACCGGTCAAGCGCAACGGATCCTTCCCTTCGGCGTCGGACACAGGTTCGACACCAACCGGTACGTCGACACCTGCCGCAAGATCGTCGAGGAAGCGGGTGGTGAGGTCTGGCTGCGGGCCACGCCGTCCGACCTGCTGGAAGCCGACGGTGCGGTGGTGGGCGCGCGGGTGACGACCAGCGATGGACGGTCAAGTGAGCTGCGAGCTCGATACACACTGATTGCCACCGGTGGCTTCCAGGGAAGCACGCACCTGCGGGAAGAGCTCGTGGGCCCGGGCGCCGGCAATCTCCCCGTCCGTTCGAATCCCCACAGCTGCGGTGGGGGAATGGACCTGGCGCGCGCGGTCGGGGCCGCGACCGGGTTCGAGCGGGCCGGCTTCTACGGGCACCTGGTTCCCAGCGGCATCCCCTTCGCGGATCCCAGTGACTTCGTCGACCTGTCGCTCTACTTCAGTGAACACGCGCTCTTGTTCAATCTCGACGGCGAGCGGTTCTCGGACGAGACCCTTGGTGATCACCTGACCACCATCGCGTTGTCGGAGCAGCCCGAAGCCCGAGGACTCCTGGTGGCCGACAGTCGCGTCCATCGCACCTGGAGTGCGACGCCCTACGTGGAAGGGGCCGAGGTGATTGACAAGTTCGCGCTCGCTACCCGCCGCGGAGGCCGCACCGGCGTGGCAGGAACACTCGCCGAGCTCGACCTGCTCCCCGAGGAATGGGGCTACGACGGGCCCAAGATTCGCCAGGCGGTCGATCACTTCAATGCCAGGGCCGGGGCCAGCCAGGTGCTCACGCCCGGGCGACGCCTGGACGCCGCTCCACTTGATGAGCCACCGTTCTACGTGATCGAAGCGATCCCGGCCATCACGTTCCCGTTCTGCGGGATCAAGGTCGACTCACGCGCCCGAGTTGTTGACGCGACAGGTGCGGTGATCCCTGGATTGCTGGCGGCTGGATCAGACACCGGCGGTCTTTGGAACAGGGCGTACGCCGGAGGGGTCGCGTCGGCCGTCGTGTTCGGCCTGATCGCCTCCGCGACGGCCCGGACTCATGGGGTTCGTTCCGCACCCACCACTCACTCCTGATTGAGAGGCAATGATGATGCGGTTCGGTTTCCTGTTGCCACACCTGATCGACCGCAACGCCCGCGATCCGTTCGGCGAGTCCAAGCGCATCTGCCAATTGGCGGAGTCACTCGGTTACGACTTCGTGGTGGTCGGTCAGCACCACTTCACACCCGGCTATGTCTCTGCGCCGTTCACGGTCCTGGCGGCGATCGCGGCCGCCACCGAGCGGCTGCGTTTGTGTACGGGGATCGTGATCCTGCCGTTGCACCATCCCCTAACGGTTGCCGAGCAGGTCGCGCAGCTGGATGAGCTCTCGGGTGGTCGCGCTGTGCTCGGGGTGGGGACCGGGTATCGCCGGTATGAGTTCGATGCGTTGGGAGTGCCGTTCGACCAGCGCGTAGCTCGCATGGAATCAGCTCTAGAGCTCCTCCCCAACGCGTGGACGGGCAGCGACGCTGAGGTGCCGCGGGTCGTGCCAGCGCCACTCCAGGTGCCACACCCACCCATCTGGGTCGGGGCACGAGGCGAGAGGCCGCTTGAGCGTGCGGCTCGGCTGGCCGACGGATGGATGACGGGCCTGAGTCAACCCGTCCACGAGCTGAAGTCGCTCGCTGAGGCCTTTCTTGCCTTTCCGCGGCCGGATGATCGGCGTCGCGACATCTGCATGATGCGACACCTCGGCATCGGCGAGTCCCGGCACCAAGTCGAGAAGGACTGGCTGGAGCCAGCACTCCAGTTCTATGTCGACTACTGGGACGCGGGGGCCCGCGCCGACAAGGATCCGGACATCGTTGCCCGGGCCAAGGCGGGCCAGACCGTCACCCTGGAAGAGTTTGCCAATGACCGTGCCGTCGCCGGCACTCCCGACGAGTGCTTGCGTCAGGTGGCCGACTATGTAGCCCAGACCCAAGCGACGGAGGTCTGCATCGTGACCCAGTCCGCCGGTCCAGTGGCGTTTGAACGCGAGATCCGCTTGTTCAGCGAAGGTGTCATCGCACACTGGCCGGGTGTGATGTCGAGCGGTCAAACCATTTCGACCTGACGCGCGGAGGAATCGGAGTCCCCTCGACCGGGATCACGTCCTTCCGAAACTCCTTGTTCGTTGTCGTTTCAGGCGGCCGGGCTGAACAGCTCAGGGTGCTTGAGTGTCAGTTCGAACCCACGCATGAGCGCGTCGCCGGCTGACTTCGGTGACTCGAGATAGCCCTGGACCATGGCGCCATCGCGCAGCATGACGAGATTGTCGGTGGCCGCCGCCGCTGCGGGGAACCTGGCGCGTTCGAGCGTCTCGCGCACCGTCTTTCGGAACCATGAGCGGTGGGCCATAACTGCCTGCCTGATCGGCAGCCCCTGGTTCGGCTCCTCTGCTGCGGCGTTGATGAAATGACAGCCCCTGAAGTCGTCTCCGCAGAGGTAGAGCGCGATTCCGCTGTAGAACGCTCGAAGGACGTCCACCGGATCCTCGTGCTCCCCATCCAGCGTGGAGAACCAGTCGCGGAATTGGTTGTCGATTGCCTCGAGGTACGCCACGACAAGTCGCTCCTTGCTGGGGAAGTGGCGATAGAAGGTCGACTTCGTGACCTGTGCCTCGGCGATGACGCGGTCCACGCCGACCGCATTGATCCCGTCGGCGTAGAACAGCGCCCCGGCTGTGCGCAGAAGGCGGTCGCGGGCAGCGGACGGGCGATCAGTCAGCGTGGGCATGCGGCCATCCTACCTGCAAAACAGACAGGTCTGTCTTGACTTCCGCTCGCGCACCCGTCATTCTCGAATCAGACAGAACTGTCTGTCTCTTGACTGAAACGAGAATCCTATGGCCATCGGCCGCCGACTCGCCACCACCGCCCTTGCTGCCTTCGCACTCACGGCCATCGGGCTCACCCAAGCGAGTGCATTCCCGCAACCAGATAGCTCCCCAACAGCCACCTCCGCCGTGTTCGATAGCGGCGACGCCGTCCGGCCGACAATCGTCCTCGAGCACGGCGCCTGGGCGGACGCGTCGTCTTGGAACCGAGTGATCGGCGGCTTGATGCGCGACGACTACGAGGTCATCGCTGCTCCGAACCCCCTGCGCGGCCTGGCGCCGGATGCTGCGGCATTGCGCGGCTTGCTGGCGACCATCGCCGGCCCCATCGTGCTTGTCGGACATTCCTACGGCGGTGCGGTGATCACTGAGGCCGCCACGGGAAATCCCCAGGTGAAGGCCCTTGTCTACATTGCCGCCTACGCACCTGACGAAAACGAGAGCATCGGGGAGCTCTCCGCCCGGCCGGTTGAGCACTCGGCTCCGGCCTTGCCGATCGTCCCGGTCCCCACGACAGCCCTAGATGGCTCGACCGTGCTGGATCTCTATCTCGACCGCGCGGGGTTCCGCGCAGCGTTCGCCGCCGATGTTCCCGCGAGGGTCGCCGCCCGGCTTGCGGCCACTCAGCGACCCATCGAGGCATCGGCCCTGGGCGGACGAGTGACACGACCGGCCTGGGACGCGATTCCCTCGTGGTACCTAGTCGCCACCAAGGACCGTGCCATCTCCCCGGACCTTGAGCGATTCATGGCCGATCGTGCAGGTTCCCACGTCATCGAAGTCGACTCCTCGCACGCAGCCCCCGTGTCCCATCCAGTCGCGGTGACCCGCCTCATCGAGCGCGCCGCACGCGTCACCCGCTGACCCCGAAAGGCATCATGATGAATCCAGTAACAGCTCCCCGCTCCGTCGTCTTCGTCCATGGTCTCTGGGTCCACTCCGACGCGTGGGACCCGTGGCTCGGACTCTTCGAAGCGGCCGGGTATGCACCCATCGCGCCAGCCTGGCCAGGTGAAGAGGGCTCCGTCGAGTTGACACGGGCGAACCCGGGAGCCCTCGCCGGTCGTGGTATCGACGAGATCACCGCCCACTACGCCCAGGTCATTGACGGCCTCCCGAACCCACCGGTCGTCATCGGGCACTCCTTCGGTGGGCTGATCGCTCAGAAGCTCCTCGCGCAGGGCCGCGCGGTAGCGGCCGTCGCCATCGACCCCGGCCAGATCAAGGGGGTGAAGCCCGTTCCGCTCGCGCAGGTGAGGGCCGGCCTTCCCATCCTCAAGCGGCCTAGGAACAAGCACCGAGCGGTCGCTCTGACCAAGCGCCAATTCCGGTTCGGATTCGGCAACGCCCTGTCCAGGGACGAGGCCGATGAGTTGTTCGAACGCTGGACAATCCCAGGTCCGGGTCTCCCGTTGTTCGAGGCGTCGACCGCGAACTTCAAGAAGGTCTCGCCCGCCGCGGTCGACACACGGAAGGCTGACCGCGGACCTCTCCTGATGATCGCCGGCGGCAAGGACCACACGGTCCCGCTGAAGGTAGTGAAAGCAGCCCACAGCCTGTACCGAAACTCACCCGCCACGACGGATCTCGAGGTCTTCCCCGATCGCGGTCACTCCCTGGTCTTCGACAGCAAGTGGAGGGAAATCGCCGACTACACCCTCGCCTGGCTCCGTCGTCAGGCCGTCTGAATCGCCAGCACGCACAAAGGCCGCTCGCCTCGCACAGGGGCGGGCGGCCCACCGCTGTTGAACCGCGCGTGCACCGGCCGGAGTCGCCCGGCGCCCTCATATTGCGGTTCGCTGAATGAACCGACCCATCCTTCAGGACAGCCCTTCGAGGGCAGGGTGTGACGCACTCGCCCGCTTCCTGGAGGAACCACATGGATCAGACACTGGCCGTCGGCCTCTCTCAAGGAGCGGTATACGCCTCTCTGGCGATGGGCTTCGTGATCGGCTACCTCGCGACGCTGTCCATCAACATCGCGCACGGTGTATTCGCTGTTCTAGCCATCTTCGTGGCCGCCTCACCGGTTCCATCGCTCGGCGTGTTCTGGGCGATGGTCATCGCGATCTTGGTGACCGCGCCCTGCGATGTGGTTTCCAGCATCGAGCGGCCGACCAGGCATCAGAGCCAACTCGCGCCCATCGGTCACCCGCCGAGCGCCCGCTGGTGCCGATGATCGGGCGCTTCACTTCGCCGCGAACTAGGCGCGTGCGAAGCGCCGTCCGGAACTTGCCGATGTGTGGATTCGCAGGCGTACTGCGTCGACGCGTCGAAGGTCAGCCGGCCCTAGTCCTTGACGCGCCTGGTCTCGTACGCCCACATCGCGACCTCGACGCGGTTGCGGGCGCCGAGCTTGTTCATCAGCGCGGCGACATGGGTCTTCACGGTGCTCAGGGTGATGTGCAGTTCCTCGGCGATCTCGGCGTTGGTGCGGCCGCGGGCGACGGTGAGCAGCACTTCCTCCTCGCGTTCGGTGAGGGGCTCGATCGGCTGGGTCGGCGGGGAGGCTCGCTCCAGGCCGGCCAGCGTGGTGAGCAGGCGGCGGGTGATGTTGGGCGAGATGAGCGCGTCGCCGCTGGCGGCCGCGTGGATCGCCTGGACCAGCAGCTCGGGCCCGGCGTCCTTGAGGAGGAAGCCTCGGGCGCCGGCCTTGAGGGCGCCGTGGACGTACTCGTCGAGATCGAAGGTCGTGATGACCACGATGGCGAGGGGGTCCTGGACGCCTGGACCGGCGAGCTGGCGGGTGGCCTCGACGCCGTCGATGCCGGGCATCCGGATGTCGAAGAGGCAGACGTCGGGACGCAGCTCGCGTGCCACGGCCACTGCCTGGTGACCGTCCGTTGCCTCGCCGACGACCTCGATCCCGGGCTGCGCGTTGAGGATCATGGTGAGGCCGGTGCGGACGAGGACCTGGTCGTCTGCGACCACCACCCGGATGGTCATCGCGGCACCTCTCGCGGGAGGATCGCCTCGACGGTCCAGCCGCCGGCCGGGTCCGGCCCGGCCTGACAAGTGCCGCCGAGCAGCTTGGCCCGCTCCGCCATCCCGAGCAGGCCATAGCCCGCGGTGGTCGAGAGGCGGGCTGGTTCTCCGTCGTCATGCACACGCAACCGTACGACGCCGACGTCACCCCTCACCTCCACGATGACGGTCGCGGCGTTGCGCGCATGCCGGATCGCGTTGGTGACCGACTCCTGACAGATCCGGTACACCGCCACCTCCACCGGTTGCGGCACGCCAGCGAGATCGCCGGCACGGTGCACCTGCACCAGGGGGCTCAACCGGGTCAGCTCTTCCAGATCGCTGATGCCCCGCTGCGGCACGTAGTCGGCCGCGTCGCCATCGCGGAGCACCCGGACCATCGTGCGCATCTCGTGCAACGTCCGGGAGGCCTCTGCCTCGATCACTGCCAGCGCCTCGACCGCCGCAGCCGGATCCGCCGCTGCGACGGCCCGTCCTGCCTGCGCCTGGACCGCGATGGCCGACACGTGGTGCGCGACGGTGTCGTGCAGCTCGCGGGCGAGCTCACCGCGTTCGAGAGTCCTCACCTGCTGCACCTCTCGCTGGCGTGCAACCGCGCGGTAGCGCATCGCGGCCCCGAGCGCGAACACCGCGACGAGCAGAGTGGTGCCGCCGATCAGGTCCGCGAGGGTCGCGCTGGCCGCGAAGCCAAGGCCCGCCGGCACGGCGACGATCGCCGTCCCGAGCAGCGCCTCGGGTCCGGAAGCCCAGCGGTACAACGCGTAGGGCAGCACCACAATGCCGCCCATGGAGTACAGCCCCACATCGCCGACGCCGTCGAGGATCGTCGGGATGTGCAGCACCATCGCGCCGCCCCAGCCGACCGCGGTCGCCAGCAGTGGATGGGTCCGTCGCCAGAGCAGGACCGGGATCACCAGGAGCGCGACCACGGTGGCCAGGGGGCGCCACGGCACGTCGGGGCGGAAGATCGCCTCGGCCACGGCCGTGACCAGCAGGCCGCCGACGAGGACCCAGTCCCGCCACACCCGCGCCGGCGGGTCCGGGGCACGGGGCTCGGCAAGTACCGAGCGGACGAAGGCGGCTACCACCGCTCCAGCCTAGAGAGCGGCCAGCCTCGTCGTACGGGGCACAAGCACGAGCCGCCCGTCGTACTTTCGGCCGAGGAGCCCACCACTCCTTGGCCCGATGTGGATCGCTCGCCGCCGGGCCACCGTGGACGCATGTCCCATCTCCTCTACCGGCTCGGTCGGTCTGCCGCCACCCGCCCTTGGGTCGCCATCGGCGCGTGGATCGTGCTCGCGGTCGTCGTCATCGCATCCTCCAGTGCCTTCGGGCGCGAGCTCGACGAGAGCTTCGAGGCGCCCGGTCTCGACTCCTACCGCGCTGCGGAGCTGCTCGCCGAGACGCAGGCCGACGAGGGCGGGATCACCGCCCACGTCGTACTCGAAGCTCAGGACGCCGAGGCGCAGCTGGCACCGGTGGAGGCCGCTCTCGCGGGGCTCCCGCACGTGCTGGGTACGACGAGCAGCGTCTCGCCGGACGGGGACGTCGCGCTCGTCCGCGTGCAGTACCCCGCGATCGAGCACCTCGAGAAGTCCGACCTGGCGAACCTCAAGGACGTCGTCGCCGACCTGCGTGAAGAGTCCTCGCTGACGATCGAAACCGGAGGCGACTTGTTCTTCGCCTTCGAGGAGGCACCCACGGGGCTCGGCGAGGTCGCTGGGATCGTCGTCGCGATGGTCATCCTGCTGATCGCGTTCGGTTCCTTCGTCGCGATGGGGCTGCCGATCGGGATGGCGCTGTTCGGTCTGATCATCGGCGTCACCTCGATGAAGCTGGTGACGTACCTGATCGACATCCCGGCGTGGGCACCGCAGCTTGCGGCCATGGTCGGGCTCGGCGTCGGCATCGACTATGCGCTCTTCCTGGTCACCCGGCACCGCGAGCACCTGGCCCTGGGGATGCCGGTCGCCGAAGCGGCCGGCCGAGCCCTGGCAACAGCAGGACAGGCGGTGATTTTCGCCGGCGGCACGGTCGTCGTGGCGATCCTCGGGTTGCTCGTCGCGGGGATCCCGTTCGTGACCGGTGGTGGGGTCGCCATCTCCGCGATGGTGCTCGTCATGGTGCTCGCTTCGGTCACCTTGCTGCCGGCGCTGCTCGGACTGGCAGGGCACCGGATCAACGGACGCCGGCGCACGCCGCACCGGCCGAGCACCGGCTGGCACCGGTGGGGCGCTCACGTGACCCGCAACGCGACGGCATACCTCGTCGGAGGAGCGGTCCTCATGCTGGCCCTGGCCGCGCCGGTTCTCGCGCTCAACCTGGGCTTCCCCGACGACGGGACCAAGCCCGAGTCGAGGACCGAACGACGGGCCTACGACCTCATCGCCGAGGGCTTCGGCCCCGGGGCCAACGGGCCCCTGGTGATCGCGGTCGACATCTCGAAGGAGGCGTCCGTCGTCACGCCGCTGGCCGGGGCAGTGGCAGCCGACCCGGGAATCACGTCGGTCGGCGAACCGACCGTTGACCTCGCGGCAGGCGTGGCGACCCTGGTGGCGCAGCCGACCACGTCGCCACAGGACGAATCCACTCAGGAGACCGTCGCGAGGCTACGGAATGAAGTCTTCCCGGCGGTGCTCGACGGCACCTCTGCGACCGCTCATGTGGGCGGGCAGACCGCGACCTTCGCAGACCTCGGTGACCGGGTGCAGGAGCGGATGCTGCGCTTCGTGGCGGCTGTGCTGCTGCTGTCGTTCTTCTTGCTCACGTTGCTGTTCCGGTCGGTGCTGGTGCCGCTGAAGGCGGTCGTGCTGAACCTGCTGAGCGTCGGCGCGGCGTACGGCGTGCTCGTCATGGTCTTCCAGTGGGGCTGGGCGGCCGACCTCATCGGCGTGGAGTCGACGGTGCCGATCGTGTCGTTCATCCCGCTGTTCATGTTCGCGATCCTGTTCGGGCTCTCCATGGACTACGAGGTGTTCCTGCTGTCGCGGGTGCGCGAGGAGTACCGCCGCCACGGCGACAACACCCGCGCGGTCATCGAGGGGATCGCAGGCACCGGCCGCACCATCACCGCGGCTGCGCTGATCATGGTGGCGGTCTTCTCGGGCTTCGTCCTGGGCAGTGACCCGGTCGTGAAGATGATGGGAGTGGGACTGGCCACGGCCATCTTCCTCGACGCAACCGTCGTACGCCTGGTGCTCGTCCCGGCCACCATGAAGCTTCTCGGCGACGCGAACTGGTGGCTGCCAGGGTGGCTGGATCGGCTGCTGCCGGAGCTGGACCCTGCGTTGGTGGAGACGCCGGCAGCAGGTCATCCCCCGCGAGCACGAGGAACTTTCGGGTGACTACATGAGCACCAGGTCTTCTTCCAGCCGTCGTGCTCGACCGCCATCAGCTACTACTTCGACGCCGACGGCGACGTGCCGTTCCGCCGCTCGCCTACGCTCGAGACGATGTGGACGAGCAGCCGGTTCGACATCGACGACTACCGGTTCGAGTCGGTCTCCGCGTCCTGACTGCCGCCGAGGAGGTCGACCTGGGCGATGACCTGGTCGGCGTCGGCCACCGGCGTGGCGATCCAGGTCCTCCCGTCGCGCGTGGCGCAGGCGCTCAGCTCACCGGTGCCGACGCAGCCGAGGTTGAGCACCCGGTCATCGAGCACCTCGACCTGCGAGAGCGAGTCGCGCGCCTTCACCTCCAGCGGATTGAGCAGGACGAGGCCGCGTCCGGCGGTGGACGGCGTGCTGGCGACGAACGTGCCGGTGGCGTCGTATTCCAGGAGCACCTCGACAGTGCCCGACGGCAGTGCCACCGAGGTCCGGTCGCCCGTCGTCAGCGTCTCCTCGTGTGCCATCTGGTCCCCGGCGATGTCGAGCTCGATCCCGTCGACCACGGGATCGAACTCACCACCCGACCACGACCCCTCGGGGACCCGCAGCGTCAGCCGGTCCACGGGAGCGGCGAAGTGGAGGTCCGTCACGACGTGCACGCCACCGTCGGCGCCGATGTCGACGGTGGAGGTGCTGACCGATGAGCCGGTCGAGGAGGTCGAAGCGTTCGGGTCGTCGCTCGGGGGAGCGGAGTACAGGAACGAGGCCACCAGGATGAGTCCGATGACGATCCCGACGAGCATTGCCCACGACCTGTAACGATGGCGCAGGTGAGCCCTGCGTATCTGGCTGAACGGGCCGTTCGAAGCCGCACTCGCCGCCCGGTGCTTGGCAGGTTGGTGTACGGCGCCGGACAGGCCGCTCCGCATGGCAGTCATCGGCGCGCCCTCCTCCCGCGTCGCCGCGAGCTCCCCCCGACAGTCCTCCGCGCCACCGCGGCCCTCGCGACTGCCAGCCCGCTCCTGATCCTACGCTGGCGGGCGACGAGCGAGGGGGTCTACAGTCGAGGGATTCGTTGCGTGGGGAACGAGTGCCAAAGCGGGCCAGCTCTCCGGGCGAGTGGTGCCTGTTCCGAGATCTGCTCCAGTGTCACTCCTCCTTCGAGGTCCTCATGGTCGCCACCCGAATCCATCGCCCTGTCCTGCTCCTGCTCGCACTCTGCCTCTCGGGAATCACCTGGTACGCCGCAGCTGATGCGTCGGCCGTACTGGCGAAACCCGGTCCCAAGGTGTACGTCGTCGTCGGCGTGCTCGACCCGGTCGACGTCACCCTGGACGGGGAGACGCTCGAGAACGGCGTCGCCCCGCGGACCGTCCTCGGGCCGTTGAGCCTGGCCCCGGGTGACCACACGGTCGCCTTCACGGCCGAGTCGTGGTCGACGGAGTCCACCTTCGGTGTGGACGCCCCGAGCACGGACGTCGTGGTGCACCGACCAGCCGACGCCGCTGCCGATCCGACGGTCTCGGTCTTCACGAACGACGTCAGCGCGATCGCCCCGGACAAGGCCCGGCTCACGGTCGCGCACACCGCCGTGGTCCCCCCTGCCGACGTGCGGGTCTCGGGGGAGGTGCTGTTCGCCAACATCGCGAACGGAGAGTTCGTGACGGCGGAGGTGCCCGCCCAGACGTACTCAGTGGACATCGTCGCCACCGGCGAGGACACCCCGGTCTTCGGGCCGATCGATCTGGCCGTCGAGGCGGGGGCTCTCAACAGGGTGTTCGCCATCGGCCAGCCTGAGGGTGGCGGCATGGACGCGATCGTGCAGGTGATCCCGCTGCAGACCTCCGGAGGAGAGCCGCCGGAGTCGGTGGACGCAGGATCGGTGGGCCTGGTCGACCCGGCTCTCGCGCCGGAGCGGGCAGCCGATGACGCAGGTCCGAGCGGCGTACTCATCCTGCTGCTCGGCATCGGCGCGGGACTGGCGGTCGGCGCCGTGGTGATGCGCACGAGGAGGAACCACGCTCTGCGGTGAGTCTCATGCCCGTCGCTCGCCGGCGAACCCCCAGTGGTCCCGGCTGGCCTGTGCTGCCGCGACGGCTCTTGTGACAGCGGCGTGCGCGCAGGCCCCGCAGCCGGCCGTTCCGGAGTCGCGCGACCGCTCTGCCGAGACGCCGGCCGTGGTCGAGGACGAGCCGGGCGGCACGGCGCGGGCCCGGGTGGCGCCGCCGGCTGGCTCGCAGGTGGTGGCAGAGCCTCCCGTGCAGCTCGAGCTGCCGGGAGGGGCAGTGCTCGCCGTGGACCCGGTCGCGACCGAGCCGGGCGGGGCGCTCGCCCTTCCGGAGTCCGTGCATCGGGCCGGGTGGTGGGAGGGCAGTGCCAAGCTCGGAGACCCGTACGGCGCGATCGTCATCGCCGCCCACGTCGACTCCTTGGCCGACGGCGTCGGCCCGATCGCCGAGCTGCTCGACGCCGTGCCGGGCGATGTGGTGCGGCTCGAGTCGGTCGGACTGGGCCAGGCGTACACGATCAGCCGGTCGGTCCTCGTGCCGCGCACGGACCTGGCCGTCGAGCGCCGGGCGTTGTCCTTCACCGGTCCGCGGCGGCTGGTCCTGATCACCTGCGCCGGCCCCTTCGACCAGGACCAGGGGGGGTACCGCCACAACCTCGTCGTCGTGGCCGAGCCGCACGGGCCGCTCGAGCGCGACGGAGAGTGATCCACCCCGCAACGGTTCGCGGGCCCATGCTTGTCTGCCGGGCGGGTATCGGCCCCATGAGCCGAATCGTGTTGATCACGGGGACGCCAGCGGCATGGACACCAAGCAGCTGGCGGGCCGGGCGATGACTGACGACGAAACACTTGCGCGATTCGCTTGTGACTTGGAGTGATCAGGCGGACTCTGGTTGGAAGCGTCACATTCCGCCGCGCCTCGGTTGACCCGAGCACGACGGTGCTTGGTGAGGGGAGACGCATGGCGACATCGAGGCTCGCGCCCTGTGCGACGGCACCGCTCTTCGTTGCAGGGCCATGGCCAGGCGCGTCCGGGACTGCGCCGCCCATCTTGCCGTGGGGGACCTGCATGTCGTGGTGCGTTCGGGCCTGGGAGTGGTGGGACCAGGGGACACCGCGGCCGGGGTCGGAGAAGTTTGATCAGGACGGGTGCCGGGGATGAGCCAGCGACGGCGTCGGGTGAGGGAGAAGTCGGTTCGCTCGCGTGTTGCGCGGGCGAAGACGCTGCGTCGTCGTGCTCGCGGGGCTGCGGCGAGAAGGGGCGTGACCGCCGTGACGGCCGCGGTCACCCTGGCCGGCGTCGGGGCGTCCCCGGGTACGACGGCCCGCGCAGACGTAGCCGAGAACGCCGGGGTGGACGCCGCGAACGCTGGTCTCTGGCTGCTGCAGTGCGACGCGCGCTCGCCGGGGAGTCGACCCTCCCAGTTCGTCGATGTGGGTGGGACGTTGTTCTTCACTGTCGACGACGGCGTCCACGGTGAGGAGCTGTGGAAGTCGGACGGCACCCGGTCCGGCACGGTCTTGGTCAGGGACATCTATCCTGCTGAGGACCCTTACGGCAACTACGGTCCCTCCGGGCTTGTCGACGTGGGTGGGACGTTGTTCTTCGCCGTCGACGACGGCGTCCACGGAGAAGAGCTGTGGAAGTCGGACGGCACCCGGTCCGGCACGGTCCTGGTGAAGGACATCTCTGCTGGGAACGACTACGGCCCCGCCGGGCTTGTCGACGTGGGTGGGACCTTGTTCTTCGCCGCCGAGGCCGACTCGGGCGAGGCCAAGTTGTGGAAGTCGGACGGCACTCGGTCGGGCACGGTGCTTGTCAAGGACGTGTCTCCCCGGAGCAGTGGCGACGACTACGGCTACGCCGAGCTGGTCGATGTGGGTGGGACGTTGTTCTTCACCGCCGACGACGGCACCCATGGTTTGGAACTGTGGAAGTCCGATGGCACTGAGGCCGGAACAACCATGGTCAAGGACATCCTCCCCACCGACGACTACTACTCCGGCCCCTCCGGACTGCTCGACGTGGGTGGGACGTTGTTCTTCACCGCCGACGACGGCATCCATGGTTCGGAACTGTGGAAGTCGGACGGCACCGAGGCGGGAACGGTGCTGGTCAAGGACGTGAAGCCGGGTGACTACTACAGCAACGCAGAGAACTTCGCCGACGTGGGCGGGACGTTGTTCTTCTCTGCCAGGGACGGCGTCCACGGCCAGGAGCTGTGGACGTCGGACGGGACGGAGGCGGGCACGATGTTGGTCAAGGACATCCACCCTGCAGCCAGTCGGAGCAGCTCGCCCTACTCCCTCACTGACGTGGGTGGCACCTTGTTCTTCACCATCGACGACGGCACGCACGGTCATGAGCTGTGGCGGTCGGACGGCACCGAGGCGGGCACAGTCCTGGTCGAGGACATTCGTCCCGGCGAGGACAGATACGGCCCCTACGGGCTTGTCGATGTGGATGGGACGCTGTTCTTCACCGCCAGGGACGGAACTCATGGTCGTGAGCTGTGGCGTTCGGACGGCACGGGGGCGGGCACGGCGCTGGTCGAGGACCTCCGCGCCGGCGGCCGCGGCAGCTTGCCCGACTACCTGACCGACGTGGGAGGGACGTTGTTCTTCTCCGCCGTGGACGGCGTCCGCGGCGAGGAGTTGTGGAAGTCGGACGGCACCGGGGCGGGCACAGTCCTGGTCAAGGACATCAACGCAGGCGGTGGGTTCACCGTCGCCTCAGAGGGACGGGCCGACACCGCCAGGGGCACGATGAAGGTGAAGGTCAGAGTCGCCGGCGATGGAAGGCTGGTGGCACGACCGGTCGCGGGGTCCCTGTTGCGGACCTCGGTGGTCGATGTCGCCTCCGCAGGCACGACCACGATCGTGCTGCGGCCGACCAGGGCTGGGATGAGGATCCTGCGGGAGAACGGAAGGCTGCGGGTCAGGGCCCGGTTCACCTTCACCCCGTGTAACGGCGCCGGCAGCAGCGTGGTCCACCGCTACACGCTGCGGTTGGAGTGAGCGGACCGGGTGATCACGATCTTGCCGTTGGCCTTGCCCTGCTCGACGTACGCCATGGCGTCCAGGGTGTCGTCGAAGTCGAAGGTCCGGTCGAGCATCGGCCGAAGACTCCCGTCGTCGTACAGCCCGGCCAGTGTCTTCAGCTGCGATCCACTGGCCCGCATGAAGAAGAACGAGTAGCGGACCCCCAGCTTCTTCGCGCGGCGACGGATCTTGCGACTCAAGACCGCCATGACCGGCTTCAGCACCGGCTTGCCGAGCTGGCCGGCGAACGCCGGGTCCGGCGGGCCGACGACACTGATGGCCAGACCACCGGGCTTGAGCACGGTCAGCGACCGCTCCACGCTGGCCGGTCCCAGGGAGTCCAATACGACGTCGTACCCGTCGAGCAGTTGGGCGAAGTCCTGCGACGTGTAGTCGACCACCTCGTCGGCCCCGAGGTTACGGACCTTGTCGATGTCCTTGGTGTGGGCCGTCGTTGCGACGTGGACGCCGAGGTGCTTGGCGACCTGGATGACCGTCGAGCCGAGCCCGCCCGCTCCGGCGTGGACGAGAACCTTCTGGCCGGGCTGGACATCCGCGACGTCCACGAGAGCCTGCCAGGCCGCGAGCGCCACGAGGGGCACCGCCGCGGCTTCCTCGAACGACAGGGAGGCAGGCTTGATCGCGATGTCGTCGGCATCGATCGCGATGGACTCTGCGAACGTGCCGATGCGGAGGTCGCGTGCGCGGGCATAGATCTCGTCGCCGACGCTGAGGTCTCGTACGTCGGCGCCGACCTCGGTGATCACCCCCGCGACATCATGGCCGAGCGCGAACGGCCGCTTGTACGTCAAGAGCTGCTTGAACTCGCCGTCGCGCACCATCTTGTCCAGCGGGTTGATGCTCGCCGCACGTACGTCGACCAACACGTCATGCGGGCCGATCGCGGGGGTGGGGATCTCGGCTTGCACGAGTCCGTCGGGCCCGTAGTGGGTGACGACGAAGGCCTTCACTCCGACTCCTGGTCGATCGAAGTCGCGGGCGTCCGATTGGCCACGATGGCCAGGGCACTCGCGTGTGCCGCGGTCAGCACCTGAGCCGAGAGGTCGCGGTCGGTGACCGCGCGGGCGAGCTGGAGCGAGCCGACGAGCAGCGTGAACAGGCCGATCGCCCGTTCCTTCGCGAGCTGCGCGTCGCCGTCGTCGAGGTGCCGCGCGATCGCCTCGATCATCGATCGGGCGCCGTCGGTGTAGGACTGCCTGGTGGCGTCGTCGCAGCGTCCGATCTCATCGAGGAGTGCCGCCGACGGGCAGCCGCCGGCCGAGTCGTCGCGGTGCGTGGGGGAGAGGTACTCGCTGAGGAACGCAACGACGGACTCGACACCGGCCGGCAGCGCATTGACGCGCGCGACCTGGTCCTCGAGCTGTTGAGCGACGACCGATGCGACGAGGTCGTCCTTCGACCGGAAGTGGCCGTAGAACGCACCGTTCGTCAGGCCGGCGTCTGCGACCAGGGTTGCGATCCCGGACCCGTCGATGCCATCGCTCTTGAACCGACGTCCGGCGGTCTCGAGCATCCGCCGCCGGGTCGCTTCCTTGTGCTCGGGGCCGTACCTCGCCATGACCTGCGTCTCCTTCGGTTGCGCTTTCGCCCACAATAGCATTATGGTCGTAATAGTACGAATGTACCTCAATGGCGTCGCATTGACGCTCCCCGGCGCGGCCGCACCAAGGACCGCCGGATCCTCCACGGCCTGTCCCGCCGCGATCAACGCACAGCCGCAATCCGCCCGAAGGAAGACCCCATGACCACCTGGCAGACCACGCCCACCAAGACGATCGACGTGGACGGGACCTCGTTCGCCTACCGCGAGCTCGGGGAGCCGACCGGCGTCCCGGTCGTGTTCCTGCACCACTTCACGGCCGTGCTCGACGACTGGGACCCCCGGGTCCTCGACGGCATTGCTGCGCAGCACCACGTGATCGCGTTCGACAACCGTGGCGTCGGTTCGACGGGCTCCCGCGTCCCCGACGACATCGAGCAGATGGGTGCCGACGCGATCGCGTTCATCAGGGCGCTGGGACACGACGAGGTCGACATCTTCGGCTTCTCGCTCGGCGGAGCGGTCGCGCAGATGGTCGCACTGCAGGCGCCCGACCTGGTCCGACGAATGGTGCTCGCCGGCACCGGCCCCCGCGGCGGCGGCGGCATCTGGAAGATGCCGTTCATCGTGGGCGGTGCGTACGCCAAGGCCTTCGCGACCCGCAAGGACCCGCGCCACTTCCTGTTCTTCCCCCGCAACACCGAGGGGAAGAAGGCTGCGAAGGAGTACTTCGGTCGCCTCGCCGAACGCACCGAGGACCGCAGCCGACCGATCTCCTGGCAGGCGGGCCTTGCCCAGCTGCGAGCCATCACCGCCGGGGGACTGCACGCCCCCGACGACCTGTCGGTCATCAAGGCGCCGGTCCTCGTCGCGAACGGTGACCACGACCTGATGGTCGCGAGCGAGCACTCCGCCGACATGGCCCGTCGCTTCCCCGACGCCAAGCTGGTCGTCTACCCCAACTCGGGTCACGGCGGGATCTTCCAGTACCACCGGGAGTTCGTTCCCGAGGTCCTCGCCTTCCTCGCCGACCGATGCGCCTCTGAGCCACGGCGGACCCCCCAGGCGAAAACGACGAGCGCGAAGGAATGACATGCCATCCGTCCTAGTGACCGGTGCCGGCCGAGGGATCGGTCTGGCCGTCGCAGCGCACCTTGCCGGCAACCGCACGCTCCTCGGTCGCATGCCGAAGCTCGCGGGCAATCCCCGCAAGGTCGTCAGGGCAGTCGATCGCGCACTCACGTCCAGACACCCCAAGCGTCGCTACCGGTGCGACAACCTCAGTCGTGCGCAGCTGGCGCTCGTCTCCGTCACCCCGACTGCCGTCAGCGATGCGGTATTCGCAGCCACCACCACGTCACAAGGAGAATCATCATGAGCGCCACCAGCAACGAACCCGTCATCACCGCCTATGCCCAGGCACCTGCTCGTAGCGTCAACGCCGGCGGCGTGACCTACGCCTACCGGGAGCTGGGCCCGAAGGGCGGCATCCCCGTCGTCTTCTTCGTGCACCTCGCTGCGACCCTGGACAACTGGGACCCCCGCATCGTCGACCCCATCGCAAGGAACCGGCACGTCATCGCTTTCGACCAGCGCGGCGTCGGAGCGTCGACCGGGCGAGTCCCGGACACGATCGAGGAGGCGGCCGATCACGCCTACGAGTTCATCTCGGCGCTCGGGCACGACAGGATCGACGTCTTCTCGTTCTCGATGGGCGGCATGATCGCCCAGGACCTGATCGTCAAGCATCCCGACCTGGTCCGCAGGCTCGTCCTGACCGGGACCGGGCCGCGTGGCGGCAAGGACATCGACAAGGTCGTCGGCGTGACGTACTGGGACGTCCTCCGCGCCACCGTGACCCGGTCGGACCCGAAGGAGTTCCTGTTCTTCAACCGCGACGCAACCGGCAAGTCGGCCGCGAAGGCGTTCGTCAAGCGGCTCGAGGAGCGCACGGTCGACCGCGACCAGCCGATCGGCGTCAAGGCCTTCCGGACCCAGCTGAAGGCGATCCAGAAGTACGGCCGCTCCGCGCCCTCGGACCTGTCGACGTTCACCCAGCCGACCCTGATCGCCAACGGCGACCACGACCGGATGGTGCCCTCTGTCCTGTCGGAGGACCTGCACCGCCGCATCAACGGCAGCGAGCTGATCATCTACCCGAACTCCGGCCACGGCGGCGTCTTCCAGTACCACGAGAGGTTCGCCCCGACCGCCGCCGCGTTCCTCGCCGACTGACTGCCCCGCCCTCGAGTCGGGTCCGGCTCGAGGGCCGGGTCGCATCTAGTCCGGGTGATCGTGGTTGGTCGGCGGCGCGTGCCACGCCCAGTCGTTGCCGCCGGCATCCCGGACCCGCTCCGCGGCGTGCTGGGCCCGGTCGAGGAGGTCCTCCGCCTGCTCCGAGTGAGCGGGGTAGACCGCGCCGCCGACACTGACCGTCACGTTGCGGCGTCGGTCGGCGGTGCCGATGGTCATGACCATGTCTTCGACGAGCTGCTCGACGCGCGCGGAGATCGACGTCGCGGCGCGAAGGCTCGGCAACAGGATGGCGAACCGGCCCGGTGCGATGACACCGACCGCATCGCTTGCGCGGCTCCAGTTGCTCAACCGCTGCCCGACGCGGACGAGGAGCTCGTCACCGACGCTCTGCCCGAGCGTTCGGTTGATCTGCTCGAGCTCGTCGAGCTCGACAACGAGAACCGCGACGTAGGTGCCATCGAGCCGCGCGTCGTCGAACGCGGCATCGAGCCGGCGGACCAGCAGCTCCCTGGACGCCAAGCCGGTTGGATCGAGCAAGAGTCCCCCATGTTTGTCCTCGCAAAACGACGCGCGACCGAGGCGCAGTGCTGGGGATCATACGGTTCGATGGATTCGGACGACCACGAAACGTCCGCCCGGCCGTCCGCGTCCGCGGAGTTGTGCCTGCTAGGCGCCGGCCCTGAGAGTCGAGCGGCTGCCCGCGAGGGCGCCGACGACGACGAGTCCGGCGCAGGTGGCCGCCACCGCGGCCAGCGGGAGCCACGGCAGGGTCATCCCGACGTCGGCCACGTCCGCGGTGGTGACCCTCCGGACCAGCCAGCCGACGAAGCCGGTCACCAGCCCACCCACGAGCAGGGCCGCGACTCCGACCAGGCCGGCCTCCCAGAGCGCCATCCGACGCAGCTGGTCGGGCGTGGCGCCCAGCAGCCGGATCGCCCGCACCTGCCGACGACGCTGGGAGGCGCTGATCAGGATGGTGTTGACGATCGCGATCGCCGAGTACAGACCGGCGGGCCCCAGGAGGACCATGAGCCCCAGGTTGTTGGCGGCCCGGGCGTCCTTGTCCACCTGCTCGATCCAGGCGTCCCGGTCGAGCACCCGGCTCGACGTGCCGTGCAGGCTGGCCTCGACCGAGGCCCGGGCCTCGCTCACCGAGGTGCCGTCGTTGGGTACCACGAAGAACAGCTCGGGGGCGACCTTCCTCAGCTGCTCCGCGACGAGGTCGTCACCCACGACCAGGTCGCCGTACAGGTCGGGGGCGTCCTTGACCACGGCGACGATGCGCAGCTCGACCTCCTTGCCGTCCACCCGCGCGTTGACGGTGTCGCCGAGGTCCTTGCCGGAGTCCGACCTCCAGGTCTCCGAGATCGCGAGAGCGGCACCGTGCAGGTCGTCGAGATCGCCTCGTACGGCGTGCAGCCCGCGGGCGTCGGCCGCTGCGCCGACGTCCACCGCTTCGACCTCCTCCAGCTCGCCCTGCACCCGCAGCTGCACCGGTTGCCGGGCGTCGGCGACCGCCACCGTGGGGTCGTCGTCGAGCGCTTCGGCCACGTCGGGGCTGCCGGCCTCCACGACGAGCGGAGCTGCCAGCTGCTCGCGGTCGAGGGCCGTGGTCCAGTCGGTGGTGAAGCTCAGCGCCACCATCATCGAACCCGCGATCGACGCCATGGCCATGATCGGCGCGGCCAGCGAGGCGGGCGTCCGGGCGGCGGTGCGCACGTGGTCGCGGGCCAGTCGTGCACTGACGCTCTTGCCGACGAAGGGACGCGCGAGCAGGCCGGCCAGCGCCGGAAACAGGATCCCGCCGAAGCACATCAGACCGATCACGATCACCTCGGGCAGCAGGATCGCGGTGACCAGGATGAACAGCGGCTCCATCCGGGTGCTGAGCAGCGTGACTGCCACCACCGTCCCGACGCAGCACAGCCCGATCAGCACCTGCCACACACTGAGCCGGCGGCGCTCGATCGCGGCCTCCTGCAGCGCCGCCACCGGCGCCACCCGCGCCGCGCGTCGCGAGGCCCGCCAGGCTCCGACCAGCGCCACACCAGCACCGGCGGGCGCGGCGATGCTCCAGGCCAGCCACGGCGCCGGGGCCTGCAGGTCGAGGTCGGTGACACCACGCCACCGGAGGAACCAGATGACGGCCGGGAGCACGGCGGTCGCGGCGGCGCAGCCGGCGACGGTCGCCAGCAGGGCCACGATCGCTGACTCGCCCAGCACCATTCGGCGTACCTGCCGTGGTGTCGCTCCGATCAGCCGCAGCAGGCCGAGCTCCTGGCGCCGCGTGGCGACCACGAACCCGAACGTGCTCGCCACCACGAACATCGCCATGAACAGCGACACCGCAGCCATGAACCCGAACATCGCCGCCAGGTCGTCGAGCTGGGTCTGCTCGACAGCGTTGACCCCGGCCTGGGACTTGGTGGTGTCGATCGAGGCGATCAACGACACGGTGGTCGCGATCAACAGGATGCCGCAGGTGAGGGCGACGAACGCGCCGGCGTAGGGGCGCCAGGTCTGCCGGACGGTCTGCCGGCTGAGCGAGAGCATCATCGCTCGAGCTCGCTCATCGCCGCGGCGATGCTGGTGGCATCGGCCTGGTGCAGGCGGCCGACGATCTGGCCGTCGGCGAGGAACAGCACGCCGTGCGCGTACGACGCCGCCAGCGGGTCGTGGGTGACCATCACGACCGTCTGGCCGTGGTCGTCAGTGAGGGACCGCAGCAGCTCGAGCACCTGGCGTCCGGAGCTGCGGTCGAGGGCTCCGGTCGGTTCGTCGGCGAACAGCACAGCGGGCCGGGTGTGCAGGGCCCGCGCGATGGCGACCCGCTGCTGCTGACCACCCGAGAGCTCCGGCGGCCGACGCGTGGCCAGGCCGTGCAGTCCCACCTGGTCGAGCGCCCCGAGCACGGCGGCGCGGTCGACCCGGATGCCTGCCAGGCGGGCCGGCAGCGCCACGTTGTCGTACGCCGTCAGTGCGTCGAGGAGGTTGTAGGCCTGGAACACGAAGCCCATGGAGGTGCGCCGCAACCGGGTCAGCTCGGTCTGGCCGAGCTGGGACAGGATGCGGCCGGCGACCGTGACGTCGCCGCGGGTGGGTCGGTCGAGTCCGGCCGCGACCTGGAGGAGGGTGGACTTCCCAGATCCGGACGGCCCCATCACTGCGGTGAAGGTGCCCTTCGTGAAGGCGTGGGTGACGCCCTGCAGGGCCTGCACGTTGCCGGATCGGGACCGGTAGGTGCGGGTGATGCCATCCAGGGCGACCGCGATCGAGGTGTCGGTGACCGGAGGAGAGAGTGTGTTGGACATGGTTCAAGTCCACCGGCCCGGAAGCGGTCGCACACGGGCTCGGAAGCGACATGCGGGGTAGCGCGTGCGCTACCCCCCGGCGCCGCTGTTGCTTCTAGGGTCGAGGACATGAGCCCCTACCCGGACGCGTGGACGGCCGTCCGGGGAAAACCGTGGCGGTTCCTCTTCTCGGTCTGGCCGTGGCGGTCGCTCGCCTACCTCGCCACCACGGTGCCGGTGGGGCTGGCGACCCTGGCCGTGCTGTTCCTCGTGCTCGGGGTCGGCCTGCTGACGCTCGTGGTCGTGGTCGGTCTGCTGGTCCTGGCCGGGGTGCCGCGGGTCGCCACCGTGGTCGCCGAGGTCGAACGACGGCGACTCGGGCTGGTGCTGCCCCATGCGATCCAGCCGCGCTCGAGCACGCTCCGGGAGAGGCTGCGGGCCGGGCGGATCCTTCCCGTCGCCTGGCCGGAGGTCGGGTACGCCGTGCTGCTGGCAACCATCCTCTGGGTGCTCGACGGGGTGGTGCTGAGCTTCGTGATCACCACGCCGGGTGTCTTCCTGCTGGCTCCGTGGCTCGTGGAGATCGACCAGGTCGCGATGTTCGGCTGGCAGATCGAGGGCACCCGCGAGGCCTGGCTCGTGGCCGTCGGCATCGGGCTACCGGCACTGGTCGTGTCGGCGTACGCGATCACGGCGCTGGCGGCCGCGCAGGCCGCGCTCACGCGGCTACTGCTCGACCCGCAGCCAGCTCGGCTGGCGGCGGCGGTGGCCGAGCTGCGCCGCTCCCGCGTCGGCCTCGTCGACGCGTTCGAGAGCGAGCGCCGGCGGATCGAGCGGGACCTCCACGACGGCGTCCAGCAACGGTTGGTCGCGCTGACCATGACCCTCGGCCGGGCCGAGCTCGACGTGCCCGAGGGTCCCGCCCTCGACCTCGTCCGCGAAGCGCACCAGCAGGCCGAGGGAGCGCTGGAGGAGCTGCGGTCCACGGTGCGCGGCATCCACCCGCGGGTGCTGACCGACCACGGGCTCGCGGCGGCGGTGCACGAGATCGCCGACCGCTCGCCGGTCCCGGTGCACACCGAGATCGCTCTCTCCACGCGGCTGCCCGCGCCGGTCGAGACCGCGGCCTACTTCGTGGTCAGCGAGGCGATCACCAACGTCGTGCGGCACTCGTCCGCGCGCTCCGCCCAGGTGCATGCCTGGATCAACGGCGGCAGGCTGGTGCTGACGGTGGTCGACGACGGCGTCGGTGGTGCCGAGGTCGGCAACGGCACCGGCCTGGCGGGACTCGCGCTCCGGCTCGAGGCGCTCGACGGCCGGCTCCAGGTCAGCAGTCCAGTCGGCGGTCCGACGGAGGTGAGGATGGAATGTCCGGTCGACGCAGGCTGAGGGTGGTCATCGCGGAGGACGCCGTGCTCCTCCGCGAGGGACTCGTCGGGATCCTGGAACGCGCCGGCCACGAGGTGGTCGCGGCCGTCGACGATGCCGACGCGCTGCTGGCCTTCGTCGCCCACACCACGCCCGACGTCGTCGTCACCGACATCCGGATGCCGCCCGACCACTCCGACGAGGGCCTCCGCGCCGCCGCCGCGATCCGGGCCGCCCATCCCGGCATCGCGATCATGGTGCTCTCGGCGTACGTCGCCGACGCCTACGTCGCCGAGCTGCTCGACTCCACCCCTGGTGGCGGGGTCGGCTACCTGCTCAAGGACCGGGTCGGTCACGTCCGCGAGTTCCTCGACAGCCTGGATCGGGTCGCCGACGGCGGCACCGTGGTCGATCCGCAGGTGGTGCGCCAGCTGCTCCAGCGCCGCCGCACCGACGGTCCGCTCGCCGCGCTCACCGAGCGCGAGCACGAGGTGCTCGCGTTGATGGCCGAGGGCCGCACCAACGGCTCCATCGCCGAGGTACTGGTCGTCAGCGAGGCCGCGGTCCGCAAGCACGTCGGCAACATCTTCGCCAAGCTGCACCTCGAGCCGGGCTCGGACCGCCGGGTCTCGGCCGTGCTGGCATACCTGCGCGGCTGATCTGCAGACGGCGGAGGGTCGCGGCCGGGTCGCGTACAATGAAAGTGCCGAGGAACCCGCAGACGCCGAGTATCCGTCGTCTTTTCGCGGTGATCGACTTTCAGGCCCGGCCGTCGGACGGCTGGCAGGATCGGTTCTCTTGGCTTCACACATCGCGCCGTCCGTCCTGACCCGCGCCGAGTCCCACCCCATTGCCGAGGAGCCGCACCGTCCGAGGCTGCTGGCGGTGATCCGGCGGGTCTCGATGAGCCTGCTGATCGCGGTCGTCGTCCCGGCGGTCATCTTCTACAGCGTCTTCGTGCTGGCCGGTGTCTGGCCAGCGATCATCGCCGCGCTCGCCTGGTCGTACGGCGCGATCGCGTGGCGGGCGGCAACCAAGCGGCGGGTCTCCGGCCTCCTGGTCCTCGCCGCGATCCTGCTGACGGGCCGGACCTCGCTGTCGGTGGTCGCGGACAGCACCTGGCTGTACTTCCTCCAGCCGATCATCAGCGACAGTGTCGTCGCCGCGTTGTTCCTGCTCTCGCTCGCCAGCACCCGGCCGATGGTGGCGCGGCTGGCCGGTGACTTCTACCCGATGGACCGCGAGCTGGCGTCCCGCCCGCGGGTCCGCCGGTTGTTCTGGCACCTGACCATGCTCTGGGCGGTGCTCGGGCTCGCCAAGGCCTCGATGACCCTCTGGCTGCTGCAGTCGCAGTCGCTGGACACGTTCGTGCTGGTGAAGAGCGTCGGCACGTTGACGATCAACGTGCTGGCCGCGTTCGCGACTATCGGGCTAGCGGCGCTGGTCGCCCGCAAGGAAGGCCTGCTCGGTCCGACGCGCCTGGTCATCGCCGGGCTCCGCGTCTGACCTCGGGGACGCGGTTGCGCCGCGGTCAGCGGACGACGGTGTGGTCCTGCTCGAGGGAGAGACGGGCCTTGACGCTCAGCAGCGTCTCGATGATCAGGTCCTCGCGGCCGCCGTCGAGACGGCTCATGGGCACGGCGACGCTCAGCCCGTCGACGGTGGGACGGCCGAAGGGGAGGGCGACGCCGAAGCAGCGCACGCCGACGCAGGACTCGTCGCTCTCGGCGGCGTAGCCCAGCCGCGCGGCGTCCTCGATGATCGTGAGCACGGCGTCCCGGTCGGTCACCGTGTGCGCGGTGATCGGCGCGATGTCGTGGGGCACGAGGCTGGCGCGGACGTGGTCGGGCTGCTCGGCCAGGATCGCCCGGCCGAGGGCGGTGGAGTACGCCGGCAGCCGCCGACCGACGGGGGAGTGCATGCGCAGGGGGTGCACCGACTCACGCTTGGCGGTGTAGATCACGTGGTTGCCGTCGAGGCGGCCGAGGTTGACCGTCTCCTCCGTGGCCGCAGAGATCTCGTCCATCACCGCCGCGGCGCGGGACAGCACCGGGTCGCCGGTCAGGTAGGCCGAGCTGACCACCAGCGACCGGATGCCCAGCCGGTAGACACTGCCGGTGGGATCGGTCTGGAGCCAGCCGCGCTCGGTCATGGTCCGCAACAGCGCGTGCAGGCTGCTCTTGGGGATGTTCAACCGCGTCGACAGCTGCAGCTGGGTGCCCGGGCCGTTCGCTGCGATCTCGTCGAGCAGGTCGAGGGCACGAGCCGCCGACTTGACGGGTCCGGCAGCACCGTTGCCGGACGTCGCCTTCTGGAGCTGCATCGCAACGCCTCCTGATCACGGGATGCGGACTCCCGCATCGATGGGCTGACTATATCGCTGTCCACATATATGGACAAGATTCGGCCCCTTGACCCGTGACGAGAGTCACGTGTACGGTCCTGATTCACATAGACGAACGTAGTTCATATTTTCGAGGAGCGCGAGTGATTCAGGTTCGATATTCCACATCACCGGCGAGCGTCGAGACCTCGACCGCCGCGGACCTGAGGGCAAACTACCTCCTCGAGGACCTCTTCGTTGCCGGTGAGGCGCGCGGGGTCTACACCCACGACGACCGGATGGTGATCGGCGCAGCGGTGCCGAGCAGCGGCCAGCTGGAGCTCCCGGCCTGGACCGACGTCCTCGGTGCACCCACGCACCTGGAGCGCCGCGAGCTGGGCGTCATCAACGTGGGGGAGTCGGGTCACGTGCTCGTCGACGACGAGAAGTTCGAGCTCGGCCACCTCGACGGCATCTACGTCGGACGGGGCCGCGAGGTCGCGTTCGCCGGCGTCGACGCCGCCTTCTACTTCGTGTCCGCGACCGCCGGCGCGTCGTACCCCACGACGGTGCTGAGCCACGACGAGATCGAGCCGGTGGCCATCGGGACCGCGCAGGCAGCCAGCGAGCGTCACCTCTACCGCTACGCCTGGGGCTCGGACCTCCAGACCGCGAACCTGCAGTTCGGGGTGACCGTCATCGCCGACGGCTCGGTGTGGAACACGCTGCCGCCGCACCTGCACGAACGCCGCACGGAGGTCTACCTCTACGCCGACCTGGCCGAGGACGAGCGGGTCTTCCACTTCATGGGCAAGCCCGGCGCGACCCGCCACCTGGTGATGGGCAACCGGCAGGCGGTCATCTCGCCGCCGTGGTCCATCCACGCTGGTGCCGGCACCGGCTCCTACGCCTTCATCTGGGCGATGGCCGGCGAGAACAACGTCTACACCGACCTGTCCCCGGTGCCGCTGGAGGAACTGTGAGCACCACCCAGGTGCGCACCGAACGCCGGTCCCCGTTCGACCTGCACGGCAGCTGCGCGGTGGTGACGGGAGCCGGGCGCGGTCTCGGTCAGGCCGTGGCCCTCGGGCTGGCCCGCGCCGGCGCCGACCTGGTCCTGCTCGGCCGGCCGGGCAACCAGTCCGCAACCTGTGAGCAGATCGTCGAGCTGGGAGGTGAGGTCGAGGTCGTCGACCTCGACGTCAGCGACCTCGACGCCGTCGAGCGGGTCGGCTCGCAGCTGGCAGCGCAGCGTCAGGTCGACGTCCTCGTCAACAACGCGGGCATCATCGACCGGCAGGACTCCGTCGCCGTCGACGCAAAGGCGTGGAGCAGGGTGCTCGACGTCAACCTCACCGGACTGTTCTTCCTGACCCAGCAGCTCGGCCGTCCGATGGTCGACCGCGGGCGCGGCAAGATCGTCAACATCGCCAGCCTGCTGTCGTTCCAGGGCGGCCTCCGCGTGGCGTCGTACGCCGCCAGCAAGCACGGCGTCGCCGGCATCACCAAGGCACTGGCCAACGAGTGGGCCCCGCACGGGGTCCAGGTCAACGCGATCGCACCCGGCTACATCGCCACCGACAACACCCAGCCCCTGCGCGACGACCCCGACCGCTCCCGGTCGATCCTCGAGCGCATCCCCGCAGGGCGGTGGGGCACCGTGGACGACATCGCCGGTGCCGCCGTCTTCCTCAGCTCGTCTGCCTCCGACTACGTCAATGGGCACGTGCTCGTGGTCGACGGGGGGTGGATGGCCCGCTGAAGCACTGCTGCCCGATGTCCACCGCCCACTACTACCGGCCGCACCCGCGGCCGACTTCCCGACATCTCGGACGGAACCGCCGGATCACCGGCGCCAAGAAGATCCAGGAGCGACCATGAATCTGAAGTCACGCCCCGCTGTTGCTCTGCTGAGCCTTTCTCTCGCTGCCATCGCCCTCGCGGGCTGCAGCGAGGAATCCGCCGGCAGCGACGACGGCGCCAGCGCCGGCAACTGCGATCCGGCCGACGTCCAGCTGCTCGGGCAGGTGCGCAACGAGTCCAACCCCTACGAGGCGGCCTGGCTGGACGGCGGTGACGCGTTCGCCGAGTCGGTCGGCCTGACCCAGGAGCGCCTCACCTACGACGGCGACTCCACCAAGCAACAGGACCAGATCGCCCAGCGACTCGCCGGGGACACCGAGTGCCTGGTCATGAACATCCTGCCGAACGGCGACTCCGACACCCCGCCGATCGTCGAGGGCGCCGAGGAAGCCGGTGTCCACGTCGTCACCCAGTGGAACAAGCCGGCCGACATGGACCCGACCGAGTACGACTACTGGCTCAGCCACATCACCTACAACGGGGTGGAGTCCGGCCAGCAGATCGGCGACGCGCTGGCCGAGGCCATCGGTGGCTCCGGCGGCATCATCGCGCTGCAGGGAGTCCTCGACACGGCGGCTGCCAAGGACCGGTTCGCCGGCCTGGAGGAGTCGCTCGCGGCCAACCCTGACGTCACGCTGCTCGACGACCAGACCGCCAACTTCTCCCGGGCCGAGGCGCTCGAGGTCACCAAGACCCTGCTGACCAAGCACGGCGACGACGTCAAGGGCATCTGGGCCGCCAACGACGACATGGCGCTCGGTGCGCTCGAGGCGCTGCAGCAGGCCGGTCTCGAGGGCGAGGTTGCCGTCGTCGGCATCGACGCCGTGCCGGATGCGCTCACCGCCATCGAGAATGGCACCATGACAGCCACCGTCTCCAGCGACGGCCCGTGGCAGGGTGGTGTCGGTCTCGCGATCGGCTACTGCGTCGCCACCGGCGAGCTCTCCGTCGACGACATCGACGACGAGCACCGTGCGTTCTACGCCGAGCAGTTCCTCATCACCGAGGAGAACGTCGCCGAGTTCACGTCGCCGGAGACCGACACGGCCGACTTCGAGTGCGACAACGTCTTCGACCGCGCAGTGGGCCCGCTGCCGTGACCATGACATCCCCCGCCGAGGACGTCGACGTCGCCGCGGCGCGCCCCCAGCCCCGGCGGGGGGTGTCGTTCCGGGACGCCGGTCCCCCGATCGCACTGGTGGTCATCTTCGCCGTGTTCGCGGCGCTGAGTCCCGAGTTCCGCAGTGTCAGCAACGTCCAGAACATCATGGACACCGCCGCGGTCCTGGGCGTCGTCACGTGTGGCATCACCTTCGTGCTGATGATGGGGTCGATCGACCTCTCAGCGCCCGGCATCATGGGGGCGTCCGCGATCGCGGTCGCCCTCATGGTGCAGAACAACCGCAACGACAACGACCTGGGGCTGCTGGGGATCGCGGTCGCGATCCTGCTGGCCGCGGCCCTCGGCTGCACCAGCGGGGTGGCGCTGGTGCTGCTCAAGGTGCCGTCGTTCATGACGACCCTGGGGATGTCGGCCGTCGGGCTCGGTCTCGCGACGCTGATGTTCAACGGCGTCCAGCCCAACATCACCGACGCCATGCTCGAGAGCTGGGCTGTCGACCGCCTCCTCGGGTTCTCCTACCTAACCTGGATCGCCGTCGGGTGTGTCATCGCGGGCTACCTGATCCAGCGCTACACGCGCCTCGGGCGCTACGCGTTCGCGATCGGAGGCGCCGAGGAGGTCCTGTCGCTCTCGGGCGTCAAGGTCGCGCCGTACAAGGTGGCGGTCTTCACCCTCGCGGGCGCGTTCTACGGCCTGGCCGGGGTGATGGTGACCAGCCAGCTCGGTGCCGGTCTCGTGCAGGCCGGTGACGGCTACGACTTCTCCGCCATCACCGCCGCCGTCGTGGGCGGCACCCTGCTGACCGGCGGCCGGGGCGGCATCCTCCACTCCGCCGTGGGCGTGCTCCTGATCATGGTGCTGAGCAACGGCCTGGTGCAGGTCGGCGTCAGCCCCTACTGGCAGGGCGGCGTACAGGGCCTCATCGTCGTCGCCGCGGTGGCAGCCGCGGTCATCCCGCAGCGTCGCAGGAACCAGGTGACCAAGTGAGCATCGATTTCGAGAAGGAGGCCGAGGTGGCGCACCCGGCCCAGCTGCCCGCCCTCGAGGTCCGGGGACTCGTCAAGCACTACCCGGGCGTCAAGGCACTCGACGGCGTCGACCTCGTCGTCAAGCAGCACGAGGTGGTCGGCCTCGCCGGCGAGAACGGCGCCGGTAAGTCGACGCTCCTCAAGGCGCTCGTCGGCCTGGTCCGTCCCGACGCGGGCGACATCTATGTCCGCGGCGAACGGGTCAAGCTGCGCAGCGTCGTCGACGCCGCCGATCACGGCATCGGGATGGTGTTCCAGGAGCAGTCCCTCGTCCCGAACCTCACCGCTGCCGAGAACATCGTCCTGGGTTCGGAGGGACCCGGCGTCCGCCGCGGGATCTACCGCTGGGACGCCATGCGCAAGCTGGCGCAGGAGCAGCTGGACAAGATCGGCTCCGACATCGACCCGCTCGCGCGCACCGACACGCTCACCTTCGCGGACCGGCAGATGGTCGAGATCGCGAAGGTGTTGCGCATCGAGCAGCGCAGCCAGCACCCGCCGGTGATCATCCTCGACGAGCCCACGTCGGTCCTCGAGTCGAAGGAGATCGAGACCCTCTTCACCCAGATCCGCCGGCTGCGCGAGTTCGCCTCCGTCGTCTTCGTCTCGCACCGCCTCGACGAGGTGCTCGACGTCTGCGACCGGGTCAGCGTGCTGCGCGGGGGCAGGTCCGTCGGCGACGTCGAGGCGGCCGGCGCCGCACCGGCGGAGCTGCATCGGATGATGATCGGGTCGACCGGCTCCGACGACCACTACCACGGCACCGCCGCCCGCCGGACCGACGAGCCGCTCGAGCCGATGCTCACGGTCCGCGGCCTGTCGGGCAAGACGTTCCGCGACGTCGACCTCGACGTGCGCGCAGGTGAGATCGTCGGGATCGTCGGAGTCCACGGCTCCGGTCGGGAGGACCTGTGCCGGGCCCTGTTCGGCGCCGAGCCGACGATGGCCGGCGAGGTCACCCTCGACGGCAAGAAGCTCGACCTGTCCGGCACCCGCGCCGCCTGCGCCGCGGGCATCGGCTACGTACCGGCCGAACGGAAGATCGAGGGCATGGTCGGGCCGATGTCGGTGGCCGAGAACATGACCTTGACGAAGCAGAAGTCGCGTTGCTCCGGCCCGCTGGTCTCCCCGAAGAAGCAGGCGAAGGTCGTCGACCGCTGGATGGAGCGGCTCTCGATCCGGGCGCCGCACCGAGGCACCGCCATCCAGCGGCTCTCCGGCGGCAACCAGCAGAAGGTCGTCCTTGCTCGCTGGCTGGTGGCCGGGGACATCCGGCTGCTGCTGCTCGACCACCCGACTCGCGGCCTCGACATCGGGGCTCGCTCGGAGGTCTACCGACTCATGCGCGAGCTGGCCAACAACGGCGTCGCCACGGTGCTCCTCGCCGACAGTCTCGAGGAGGCGATCGGCATGTCCGACCGGATCGTCGTGATGAGCGACGGCCGCGTGACCACCGAGGTGGGCTGTCGGCCGGGCGCCAAGCCGACACCGCTCGACCTCGTCAAGGAGATGGTCTGACCGTGTCCACACCCGTCATCACCAAGCCGACGGCCGACCCCGCCGCCAAGAGCGGCCCGACCCTCGCCCAGCGGCTCACGTCGTTCATGCCGGTCATCGCGCTGGTCTCACTGCTCGCCGCCCTCAGCATCGCCGACCCCGACTTCTTCACCCAGCGCAGCCTGACCGCGGCGGCGCGGACCTCCTCACCGCTCATCGTGCTCGCGGCGGGCGCCACGCTCGTCGTGCTCTGCGGCGGGATCGACCTCTCCATCGCCGCGCTGGCGTCGTTGTCGACGGTCCTCTTCGCGCTGTGGCTGCCCGACATCGGCGGACTCACCACGTTCGCCGTCGTCGCGGTCGCAGCCGCCATCGGTGCCGTCCAGGGCGTCGCCCACGTGCTGCTGCGGATCCCGTCCTTCATCGTGACGCTGGGTGGGATGAGCATCTTCTCCGCGGTCGCGCTCGTGGTCTCCGACGCCGGCCCGGTCCGGATCGTCGACCGGGAGGCCACGTCCTGGCTCACGATGTACGTCGCGGGCTACGTCCCCGTGTCGTTCGCCGTCGCCATCGCCGTGGTCGCCGGCATCGCGCTGGTCCTCAAGCTCACGCCCCTCCAGACGTGGATCACCGCCACGGGCTACTCCGAGTCGGCGGCTCGCCTCGCCGGCACCCCGGTCGACCTGGTGAAGATCGGCGCCTTCTGCGTCTCGGGAGGCTGCGCCGGCCTCGCCGCGATCATGCTGGTGTCGCGCAACTTCAGCGGCAGCCCGACCATGGCCGACAACCTGCTGCTGCCCGCCGTCGCGGCCATCGTCGTCGGCGGCACCGCGATCACCGGCGGCCACGGCAGCGTGTGGCGCAGCCTCGCGGGCGCGCTCGTCGTGAGCCTGCTCCGCGTCGGCCTCCCGATCGTCGGCGTGCCCTCGGCGTACGAGCAGATCCTCTACGGCGCGATCATCGTCGCCGCCGTCGCGCTGACCCTCGACCGATCGAAGGTGCTGATCATCAAGTAGTCCCGTCGAGCCCTCCGTCCTACCCCTGACGACCGTTCCCCCACGGGCCCGCTGTGCCGGGTCCTCCGACCCCATGAGGAAGGCCACCATGTCGTACGACCGCCCCGAACTCCTGCCCGCCGTCCGCTCGTTCCTGTCCTCGCCCAAGCAGCTGCTCATCGACGGCGAGTGGGTGGACGCGAAAGACGGCCGCACCTTCGACACGATCAATCCCGCCACCGAGGAGGTGCTCGTCCAGGTCGCGCAGGCGTCCGCTGTGGACGTCGACCGCGCGGTCGTGGCAGCGCGCAACGCCTACGAGGCGCCCTCACCCTGGTCGCGGATGACGCCGCGCGAGCGCTCCCACCTGCTGTGGCGCATCGGCGACCTCATCGACGAGAACGCGGAGGAGTTCGCCCAACTGGAGTCGCTCGACAACGGAAAGCGTCTCGAGGCCGCTCATGGCGACGTCGGCGTCGCCGCCGAGCTGTTCCGCTACTTCGCCGGCTGGGCCACCAAGATGGAGGGCACCTCGATCCCGATGTCGGTCCCCGGCCGCGACTTCCACGCCTACACCCGCCGCGAGTCGATCGGGGTCGTCGCCGGCATCGTGCCGTGGAACTTCCCGCTGACCATGGCGTGCTTCAAGATCGTCCCGGCGATCACCGCCGGCAACACGGTGGTCCTCAAGCCGGCCGAGCAGACCCCGCTGACGGCGCTGCGTCTCGGCCAGCTGCTGCTGGAGGCCGGTGTCCCCGCCGGCGTCGTCAACGTCCTGCCCGGGTACGGCGACGCGGGCGCCGCGCTCGTCGACCACGCCGGTGTCGACAAGGTCGCCTTCACCGGCAGCACCGAGGTGGGCAAGAAGATCGCCGCAGGCGCTTCCAAGAACCTCAAGAAGGTCTCCCTCGAGCTCGGCGGCAAGGCGCCGAACATCATCTTCGCGGACGCGGACCTCGACGCCGCCGTGGCAGGTGCCGCCCTCGCCGGGTACTTCAACGAGGGTCAGTGCTGCGTCAACGGGTCGCGGCTCTACGTCCAGCGCGCGGTCTTCGACCAGGTCGTCGACGGCGTGGCCGCGGCGGCCCGCGAGATCACCGTCGGCGACGCGTTCGATCCGGCGTCCAAGATGGGTCCGCTGGTCTCGCAGGAGCAGCACGAGAAGGTGATGGGCTACGTCCGCGGCGCCATCGCCGACGGTGTCACGATCAACGCCGGCAGCGGCGACCCCGCTCGCGACCGCGGCTACTTCTTCTCGCCGACGCTCATCACCGGGGTCACCGAGCAGATGGCGGTCCAGACCGACGAGATCTTCGGTCCGGTCGTGACCGCCATCCCGTTCGACACCGAGGACGAGGTCGTCGCGGCTGCCAACAACACCGTCTACGGCCTGGCCGCGGGAGTCTGGTCCAAGGACCTCGGCACCGCTCACCGCGTCGGCTCGAGGCTGCGCGCCGGCACCGTCTGGCTGAACACCTGGCACGCCGACGACGTGACGCTGCCGCGGGGCGGTTTCAAGCAGTCTGGTTGGGGCCGGGAGCTCGGTTCCTTCGGACTCGACGACTACACCGAGCTCAAGACCGTCATCGCCGAGCTCCGCTGATGGTCGGAGTTCTGGGAGGACACCGCGTCGTACCCGTCGTCGTCCTCGACGACCCGGGCCGTGCCGACGACCTCGGCGCGGCCCTGGTCGCCGGCGGCCTCCCGGTCGCGGAGGCCACGTTCCGCACCCCGGAGGCCGCGGCCGTCCTGCGTCGGCTGGCCGGGCGCTCCGACCTGCTGGTCGGAGCGGGCACCGTCATCACGGCCGCCCAGGTCGACCTCGCCCACGACGCAGGCGCCCGGTTCGTGGTGTCACCCGGCCTGAGCGCGGCGGTCGTCCGCCGCTGCCAGGAGCTCGACCTCCCGGTCTTCCCGGGCGTCAGCACGCCGACCGAGGTCATCGCGGCGCTGGACCTCGGGCTCGAGGCGGTGAAGTTCTTCCCGGCCGAGGCCAACGGTGGTCTCGCGACGATCAAGGCCCTGTCCGCCGCGTTCCCCCAGGTGCGCTTCGTGCCGACCGGCGGCATCACCGCCGACTCCGCGCCCGCCTACCTGGCCCATCGCGCCGTCGCCGCCGTCGGCGGCAGCTGGATGGTCGCACCCGATCTGCTCGCCTCGGGCCGTTGGGACGAGGTGACCGCGCGGTGCGCCGCCACCGTCGCCGCCTGCCGGCCCGACACCCCCATCCCGCAAGGAGCACCCACATGATCCAGACCCGTCCCGCCGAGGAGTGCGAGCTCGACATCGTCGCGCTCGGCGAGGTGATGCTGCGGCTCGATCCCGGCGAGGGCCGGGTGCGCACCGCGCGCCGGTTCGAGGCATGGGAGGGCGGCGGCGAGTACAACGTCGCCCGGGGCATGCGGAAGGTGTTCGGGCTGCGTGCCGGCGTGGTCACCGCTCTGGCCGACAACGAGGTCGGCCGCCTGGTCGAGAACCTGATCCTCCAGGGCGGCGTCGACACCTCGCTCATCCACTGGGAGAAGTACGACGGCATCGGCCGCACGACGCGCAACGGGCTGAACTTCACCGAGCGTGGCTTCGGGGTCCGTGGTGCGGTCGGCGTGTCCGACCGCGCGCACACGGCGATCAGCCAGCTCGCTCCGGGCACGGTGGACTGGGATGACCTCTTCGGCCGGCGCGGCGTGCGCTGGCTCCACACGGGTGGGATCTTCGCCGGCCTGTCGGAGAGATCCGCCGCGGTTGCGGAGGAGGCGATGGCCGCCGCGCACCAGCACGGGACGATCGTCTCGTTCGACCTCAACTACCGTCCCAGTCTCTGGGCGGGCATCGGCGGCACGGAGTACGCGCGGGACGTCAACACCCGCCTGGCGGCTCACGTCGACGTGATGATCGGCAACGAGGAGGACTTCACGGCCGCGCTCGGCTTCGGGGTCGAGCACGTCGACGAGAACCTCCGGAACCTGCCCATCGACAGCTTCGCCGCCATGGTCGGCACGGTCGCGGAGAAGATGCCCTGGCTGTCGGCCGTCGCGACCACGCTCCGCACCGTCCACACCGCCAGCGACAACGACTGGCGAGCGATCGCGTGGTCCCCGGAGACAGGGGTGCTGTCCTCGGTCGCCCGCGACCACCTGGACATCTACGACCGCGTCGGCGGGGGCGACGGGTTCGCATCGGGTCTCGTCTACGGCCTGCTGCAGGGCGAGCCGCTGCAGCAGTGCCTGGAGCTCGGCGCCGCCCACGGTGCGCTGGCGATGACGACGCCCGGTGACACCTCGATGGCGTCCCGCGAGGAGGTCTACGCACTGGCCAGCGGCGGCAACGCCCGCGTCCGACGCTGACGGGCACCGATGGCCCCGGGCCGCACCCCGCCCGGTCGCTGCGGCGCGCCTCGTGGCGACCGACGCGTGGCCGACGGTCGTCAGCCGGGTGGATGGCGTTTCGGGCGTGAGATGAAGCATTCGGTTCATGCATATGAACAAAACTGCATTTGAGTTCACAAATCGAGACAGAGTTCTTGACTCTGTGTGATCGGGCTCATACGGTCGAGGCCGACAGTGAGCTCAGACAAGGCCTTTCCGGCCCTCGCGTCGAGCAGGTACAACCAAGGGAGTCGCCCCAGTGAACGTGCTTCGCAGGCATTTCAGGCGTGTCCTCGAGCGGTGCCACCGTTCGTCGCGGCACCTGATCGTGGCGGTGGTGGCAATGGCCGTCGCGCTGCCACTGCTCCTTGCCGCGTCCGCGGCGCCCGCCTCCGCGGCGCCGGACGGTGAGCTCAGGATCCTCCTGTTCTACAAGTCCAACTTCCACGCCTCGCACGTCCAGGCCCGCGAGGCCGTCCGCGACCTCGCCGAGGACCTCTCCGTCGAGTACGACCAGCCGCTGGAGATCGAGGAGACCGACCAGGCCTCCGCGTTCACCACGGAGAACCTCGCCGACAAGGACGCGGTGGTCTTCGCGCAGACGGGTGGCGTGCTCTTCGACGTGGCGCAGCGGACGGCCCTCGAGGCCTACATCCGCGGTGGCGGCGGCTACATGGGCCTCCACTACGCGGGGTGGTCGGTCGGCCAGAGCGAGCACGACGTCAACCCGTTCTACCGCCGGCTCGTCGGCGCGATGTCCGAAGGCCACCCCGAGAACCCCGCAGTCCGGCCGGGTCGGGTGGTCGTGAAGGACACGACCCACCCGCTGACCCAGGGGCTCCCGAACGAGTTCAACCGCAGCGACGAGTGGTACGACTGGACCGTCAACCCCGCGCCCAACGTGCGCACCCTGCTCGAGGCCGACGAGTCGTCGTACGGGATGGGCCGCCAGGGCTCCTCGCATCCCATCACCTGGTGCCAGGAGATCGACGCCGGCCGGTCCTGGTACACCGGCATGGGCCACGCAGGCGAGCACTACTCCGAGCCTGTCATCCGCACGCAGATGCGCAACGGCCTCGCCTACGCCGCCGGCCTGCTGGCCGCCGACTGCTCGCCGCCCTCGAAGACCGAGCACGGTTCGTGGAGCGGCGTCACCCCGTGGCCGCTGATGCCGATCAACATGGCGCTGACGGCTGACGGCAAGGTGCAGTCCTTCGGCAGCGTCTCGACCGGCTGCACCGACAACGCGCCGTTCGACTGGACGGGCAACAGCTGCATCTCGCAGGGCGGCCAGATGGAGTTCGACGTCTGGGACCCCGCGCAGGAGCGGACCATCGACAACTACACCAGCGGTCTCAACCCGAACACGACCTACACCGACCTGTTCTGCTCCATGCAGGTGCAGAACCCGCACCGCAAGACCACGATGACGGTCGGCGGCGACGACGGCATGGGCGAGAACGCTCCCAACGACGGTGCCATCGGCGTCACCAGCTACAGCAGCCGGACCGGGATGCGCAACGAGGCGCCGATGAACTTCCCGCGCTGGTACCCGACCGGCACCACGACGCCCGACGGCAGCATCGTCGTGCAGGGCGGCAGCTTCCGCGGCGGCCCGGGAGGTCCCGGCGTGCTGACGCCGGAGATCTATACCCCCGACGAGGGCACCGGCTGGCGACTGCTCGAAGGCGCGAAGAGCGAGATCGCGTACGGCGACGGCCAGGGCGGCCAGCCGGACGAGAACCGCTGGTGGTACCCGCGCGCCTTCGTCGCGCCGGGCAACGGCAACATCTTCAACATCACCGGCACCCAGATGTACGAACTGAACCCGAGCGGTGACGGCGAGATCACCCTGCGTGGTCGGGTGCCGGAGAGCGTCGCCAACCAGGGCGCGAACGGCAACCCGGTCGGCGCCACCTCGACGGCTGTCATGTACGAGCCGGGCAAGATCCTGCAGGTCGGCGGCGGCTGGTGGGCCAACGGCGGCGGTCCGGCCGGTGCCCGCGCCGGCTTCACGGTGGACATCACCGGCGGCACCGACAGCCCGGTCGTGACGCCGACCGAGCCGATGGAGTACCAGCGCCACTGGGCGACCGCCACGGTCCTGCCCGACGGCAAGGTGCTGGTCACCGGCGGCAGCCGCGACAACAACGGCAACGGCGGCTACGTGACCAACCCGGAGATCTGGGACCCCGAGACCGGTGAGTGGACCACGATCGAGGTGCCCTACGAGCACGCCCGGCTCTACCACTCCACCGCTCTGCTGCTGCCCGACGGCCGCGTGATGATCGGCGGTGGCGGTGCCCCGGGTCCGCGCAACTACACCGACGTGGAGTACTACTCGCCGGGCTACCTCCACGACGCCGACGGCGAGCCGGCCGACCGGCCGGAGATCACCGACGCGCCCAAGAAGATCGGGTACGACGGCACGTTCGACATCCAGGCCTCCGGCGAGGTGTCGCGTGTGACGCTGGTCCGCAACGGCTCGGTGACGCACGGGTTCAACAACGACCAGAACTTCCAGGAGCTGGACTTCTCGCAGTCGGGCGGGACGGTGACGATCTCCGCACCGCAGGACGGGACGTACGCCCCTCCGGGCGCGTACATGCTGTTCGTGCACGACGCGGACGGCACCCCGTCGGTCGCGAAGATCGTGGACGTCGACCCCGAGGTGGAGATGGACCAGCGGACCCCGCAGGTCGTCGACCAGTTCGAGTACCCGCGCCTGCCCGTCCAGTGGCAGGGCAACAACGCTCCTGCGGTCATCGACCTCGCCCCGGGCAACGGCCGGATGTCTCCCTGGGAGGTCACGAGCGACGTCCAGCTGGTGCGCGCCGTGCACGGCAGCCAGGGCGGCCTCGGCGGCACCGGCTACCACCTCGCCCTCAGCGAGTCCGGCAGCATCGAGCGCACCCTCGAGGGTCTCGACCCCGGCCGCGAGTACCGGATCTCGCTCCGCTACGCCCGTGACAGTCGGGTGCCCGGCGCCGAGCCGGGGACCGCCCAGCTGTCCGTGGGCTCGCTGGACACCGCGATCACCGCCGGCACGGACCTGCCCTCTCAGGGCAACCAGGAGACCACGTTCGGCACGTTCGTCGGCGTCTTCACGGCGTCGCAGCGGTCCGAGACGCTGACTCTCTCCGGCGAGAGCCTGATGGTCGACGACCTCGTCATCATCAGCGCCGACCCAGGGGTGGCGGACGTCCCCGTCCACTACGAGTTCGAGGAGGGCGCGGGCACCACCGCAGCCAACACCGGCACCGACGACTCCGTCGGAGCGGCGACCCTGACCGGATCCACGGGCTGGTCCGAGGACGGCGTGTTCGGTGGCGCGCTCGACATGCCGGGTGGGCCCAACACCAACGCGGTGGACCTGCCGGACAACCTGCTGCAGGGCGAGGCGGACTTCACCACCTCGTTCTGGGTCCGTCCCGACACGAAGTCCAACTGGACCGGTCTGTTCCACATCGGGGACGGATTCGGAGGCGACGGCAGCTTCTTCCAGATCCAGATGCAGACGCAGGCGGCCGGCAACACCGGTCTGGCCGCCACCTTCAAGGCGAAGGGGAGCGCGCTCCAGGAGCGGGTCTACGCCACTCCGACCAAGGACGTGGTCGCCGGTGAGTGGAACCACGTCGTCTTCACCCGCCAGGGTGCCACCGGCACCCTGTACCTGAACGGCGTGGAGATCGCGAGCAGGGACGACCTGACGATCGACATGACGGATGTCGGTCCCACTGCCAACAACTGGCTGGGGCGCAACGGCTTCCCCGACGCGTCGTACGACGGCCTCATGGACGAGGTCCGCGTCTACCGGTCCACGCTGACCGCGGACGACGTGTCCTGGCTGTACGCCGAGGGGTCAGCACTCCGCACCACCACGACGGTGTCGGTCGAGCCGGCCTCGCCCTCTCCGTTCGCGGAGCCGGTGACGGTCTCGGCATCGGTCGAGGACGAGGAAGGTCAGCCGGCCGAGGGCAGCGTCGAGCTGTGGCGCGAAGGCGTCCGCGTCGGTGAAGCGGTCGACCTGGTCGACGGGTCCGCCACCTTCCCGGAGCTCGCCGACCTGTCGCCGGGTGACCACGAGCTCGAGGTCAGGTACCTCGCTGCCGATGGTTGGCGCGACTCCGCCGCGACGGCCACCCACACGGTGGAACGACCACCGCCGGGCGAAGGTGTGCCCGTCCACTACAAGTTCGACGAGGGTGCAGGGACGACCGCGGCCAACAGCGGCAGCGACCCGTCGATCGCTGACGCCACGCTCGGCGGCACGGTGGGTTGGAGTCCGGACGGCAAGTACGGCGGAGCCGTCTCGCTGCCCGGCGGCGCGTCGGGCACCGGCAACCAGGTCGAGCTGCCCGACAACATCGAAGCCGGCATGGACGACGAGTTCACCGCGTCCCTGTGGGTGCGGCCGGACTCCCTGCCCAACTGGGTCTCGCACCTGCAGATCGGCAGCAGCACGGACACGTTCTTCCTGCTGCAGTCGTCGACGCAGACCGCCGGCGCCACCGGGTTCGCGGCCACCTTCAAGGCGCCGGGCAACCCGACCCAGGAACGGCTGGTGCTCGGCCCCGGCAACGACGTGCCACTCAACGAGTGGACCCACGTGGTGTTCACCATGCGGGGCTCGACCGGGAAGATCTACTTCAACGGCGAGCTCCAGGGCACCCGCACCGACTTCACCATCGACATCGGTGACGTCGGGGTGAACGGTGAGACCACCGCGAACATGCTCGGCGGCACCAGCTGGCCGGACGGGCGGTTCGACGGCCTGATCGACGACTTCCGGCTGTACGGCTACGAGCTGTCCGAGGAGGACGTCCAGGAGCTGTTCGAGGAGGAGCCGAACACTGCTCCGGTCGCGACCGGCGACGCCTACAGCGCCGACGAGGGCGATCCCCTCTCGGTCACGGCGCCCGGTGTGCTGGCGAACGACACGGACGCCGAGGGCGACCCCCTCACGGCGAACGGTGCCACCCAGCCGGCCGACGGTCAGGTCACGCTCAACGGGGACGGGTCCTTCACCTACACGCCGGACCCCGGGTTCAGCGGGACGGACACCTTCACCTACACGGCCGACGACGGGACGGATGTCTCCGGTCCGGCGACGGTGACCATCACGGTGGAGCCGGATCCGACGCAGGTGGACACCACGATCTCCGGCTCGGCTCCGGACATCACCTACGGCAAGCGGGGCGCGGTCTCCGTCTCGGTCACCCCCGATAGTGCGACGGGCCGCGTCCAGGTGCTGAACGGTGGGGAGGTGCTGGGTTCGGCGAGGCTGTCGGCTGGTGAAGCAGTCATCGGGATACCGGCCAGGTCGCTCCCGCCGGGCGGTCACCGGCTCGTCCTCAACTACCTCGGGGACGGCTCCCACGAGGCGTCGTCGACGGCGATCCGGGTCTTCGTGAAGAAGGCGGTGCCCAGGATCAGGGTGCACGCGCCGGCTGCGATCCGCGTCGGTGACCGTGCGCAGATCTGGGTCGAGCTGAGCGCGGCCGGGGACGTCCCCGTGACCGGGCAGGTGCGGGCAGTGGTCAACGGCGACCAGCAGGTCGTCGCCACGGTCAAGGCCAACGGCACGGCGTCCTTGAGGCTGCACAGGGCCGAGAAGGTCGGGGTCCTCCGGGTGAGGGTGCAGTACCTGGGAGGCCCGTTCACCAAGTCGGTTTCCAAGACGGTTCTCATCACCGTCAGGAGGTAGCTCGGGTGCACGAAAGCGGGCCCGGACGAGATCGCCCGGGCCCGCTTCGTGGTTCGCGGGGCTGGTCCTGCTCAGGCCTCGCGGTCGAGAGCCGCGACCACCCCGGCGCGGCTGTCGTCCTCGCTGGCGAGGACGCCACCGTTGGCGACGATGTCGGCCGTGATCTCGGTGAAGACCATGCGGACGTCCTCACGGCGGGCGCCGAGGATCTCGACCGCGCTGTCGGTCACGGCCTTCGCGAACGCGCGACGCTGCTCGACGGTGCGGCCACGCAGCAGCTCCACGGTGATGTTGGGCATGGGGTCTCCTTGCTGGCGGCCGCTCCGGACTGTCCACGTGGCCGACCTTGGTTCGATATGGTGAACCACCAGCCTAGGGCGAGCCGGCAGGCATAGCAATGGTTCAGTTCACATTCTTGACAGCAGTTCCGCCCGCTGGTTGGCTGGGTGGCCACATGGATCACCGAGACCACCGCGGGCGCCGCCGACGATCTGTCCGGCGTCGCCCTGCATGGCGGCGGCCGGCCGCGTGGTTCTCCGCCCTCGCCGTGGTCGTCGTCGTGGTCATCGGTGGCGCACAGCCGGCAGCCGCACACGCATCTTTGGTGAGCACCGATCCAGCCGAGGGCGCAGTCCTGCCGGCCGCGCCCGACCAGGTCCGCCTCACGTTCAACGAGGCGGTCGCCGGCGTTCCCGACGGCGTCGAGCTTTACGACGCCCGAGGCACCACCGTCGCGTCGTCCTCGGCGGTCTCGGGGGACGAGCTGACCGTCACGCTCGACGAACCGGTCGGCGAGGGCACGCTCGTCCTCGTGTGGCGGGTCGTCTCCGAGGACGGCCATCCCGTCAGCGGGTCGCTCAGCTTCTCCATCGGCGCACCGAGCGCGTCCGTCGAGACCCCGCCGAACGGCGCGGACGCCTCGACCGACGCGCCACTCCTGCTGACTCTTGCCCGATGGGTCGGTTACGCCGGGCTGCTGCTGGCGGTGGGCCTGGTGGCGTTCACGGTGCTGTTCCTCCCCACGAGCCACCTCGCCGACGCCGCACGGCAGCGGCTGGTCGCGGCGACGCGGGCGGCCGCAGCGGTGGCGGTCGTCGGCTGGCTGGTCGCGCTGCCCCTGGCCGCGGTCTACCAGCTCGGTGGGGGCCTGAGCGCGGTGAGCAAGGGAACGACCTGGTCCGCCCTTGCAACGGGCGAGTACGTCGTCACGGCGGCGGTCGTCATCGGCGTCGTCTCGGCCGTCTGCCTGCTCGGTAGGGGGGCGCCGGCCCGCCCGCGGGCGATCGCCGCGCTGATGGCCGCCGCGACCGCGACCTGCGCTCCGGCTCTGATCGGGCACACCCGTGCGGCCACACCGGAGGCGCTGGTGGTGGCGGCGGACATGCTGCACCTGCTCGCCGGGAGCGTCTGGCTCGGCGGGCTGGCGGCCCTGACCCTCGTCCTGTCCGATCTCGCCGGGCGCGGCGCCCTGGGCGCCGAGGTGCTGGCGCGCTTCTCAGCCGTCGCCGCCGGCCTGCTGATGGCGCTGGTGGCCACCGGCACCCTGATGGCCTGGCGGATCGTCGGGTCCTGGAGCGCGCTCCTCGACTCCGCCTACGGCCAGCTGCTGCTGGTCAAGATCCTCGTCGCCCTCGTCGCCGTCGGGTTCGCCGCGTGGAACAGGTTCGGGCTCCTGCCTCGCTTCAAGGAGGCGTCGCGGCGCCGCGACCGGCGCGCGGGTGCGCACGTCCTCGTCCGGGCCGTCGCGGCCGAGGCCGTCGCCCTGATCGCCGTGCTGCTGGTCACCGGCCTGCTCGTCGACAAGAGCCCGGAGGCGGAGGCGTCCGACACCGCCTCCGCAGGCAGCGCACCAGTGGTCAGGACAGGGACCCTCGGTGACGTCGAAGTGCGGGCCACCGTGTCCGCACCGACCACCGGACCGAGCACCGTGACCGTGGAGATGCTGGACCCCGCCGGCGAGCCGTTCGAGGGCATGGCGGCGCCACGGGTGCGGCTCTCCTCCGACCAGGTCGACCTCGGCGCGGTGCCGGTGAAGTCCGTTGCTCCCGGCACCTACGCCGCGGAGGTGGTGTTCCCGTCGCCCGGGACCTGGCACTTGCAGGTGTCGCTGCGGATCAGCGAGTTCGACAACCCGGTGACGTCCCTCGACTTCGGCATCACCGCCCGCTAGCCGGCGGGCTCTTCGGCGCCGGTGGGTGTCGCCGACGACGGCTACCCTGGTGGGATGGCCGCGTCCTACCGCGAGTACGCGTCACCCAGGGGCCTCGAGGACGTCGTCGGGTGCCTGTGGGAGAACGACTGGGTGCGCCTCGAGCCCCAGCGCGTCGTGCCCGACGGGTGCGTCGACCTGGTGTGGTTCGGCAGCTCGGGTCTCAAGGTCGTCGGCGCCGACACCGGCCCGCACGTCGTCGAGCCGCTCGGGTCGCCGACGGCCGGCATCAGGCTGCGGCCCGGCGCGGCCGGTGCGGTCCTCGGCATCCCGGCCTCCGAGGTGCGCGACCAGCAGGTCGACCTTTCGCTGGTGTGGGGGAGCGGGACGGATCTGACGCCCGACGTGATGTCGGCGGCGGCGCCGTCGCGACGCCTCGGCCTGCTCGCGCGTGCGGTGCTCCGCCGCCGCGCCACACCCGACCCGCTCGTCGTCGCCGCCGCCCGGGCGCTCGCCCGGCCGGACGCACGCGTCGGCCGGGTCGCGGACGACCTGGGTGTCAGCGAACGCCAGCTCCGCCGACGTACGACGGACGCGATCGGCTACGGGCCGAAGACGTTGGCCAGGGTCGCCCGCCTGCGCCGGCTGATCGCGCTGGGGGGTGACGAGCTGGCGGTCCGCGCGGTCCTCGCCGGCTACGCGAGCCAGGCCCACATGACCGAGGAGGTGGGGCGACTGACCGGCCTCACGCCTGTCCGATTCCTGAAAGACGCCAGGCTCACCGCTGCCTAACGTCGGGGTCATGAACATCGACATCGACGCAGCCCGACAGTTCATCCACGCCAACGGCCGGGTCCTCGAGCGCCACCGGCTGGCCACCCTGCTCGACGGTGCCCCGACCGAGCCGCTGCTGACCGCGCTCCGCGCCTACCGAAATCCCGACGGTGGGTTCGGCCACGCGCTCGAGCCCGACGTGCGGTGCCCGGGGAGTCAGCCCGCCGCCACCCTCCAGGCTCTCGAGGTGATGCTCGAGGCAGGCGTCACCGACGACCCGATGCTCGACGACGCCGCCCGTTGGGTCGCCGCTGTCGCGCTGGCCGACGGCGGGGTGCCGACCGTGCTTCCCTCGGCCGACGGTCACCCGCGAGCACCGTGGATGGAGCCGGGCGACGTCAGCGGCTTCCTCACCTTCGCCCTGGCCGGCAAGCTCTGGCAGGCGGGGGTCGGGAAGGGCTGGCTGGATGCCGCGTCCGAGTGGTGCTGGCGCGAGCTCGAGGGTGAGGAACCCGCCGGCGGTTACACGGTGAAGTTCGCCATCGACTTCCTCGACGCCGTGCCCGACCCCCCGCGGGCGGCCGCGGCCCTCGAACGGCTGCGACCGGCACTGGACGCGGACGGCTGTCTCGACGTGCCCGGCGGGACCGAGAACGAACGACTCACCCCGCTCGACTTCTCGCCCCACCCCGGACTGCCCAGCCGCGCGCTGTTCACCGACGCCCAGATCCGGGCCGATCTCGACCGCCTCGAAGCGGGCCAGCGCGAGGACGGCGGCTGGACGGTGGAGTACCTCCAGTGGTCGCCCGGCGCGGCACTCGACTGGCGCGGCATCGCCACCGTCCTGGCACTGGGCGTGCTCCGGGCGAACGGGAGGCTCGCCTCTTGAGCGTCGGCACCGTTCAGGTGACTCGGCTGGCCGAGGTGCTCGTGGCGGCGGGCGTACCGGTCGGACGAGGCGAGGCGGCGGGTAGCCGCACCACGACGCGGAGGCCTCCGGCGTCCCGGGGGGTGAGGGAGAGGGTCCCGTCGTGCGCTTGGGTGATGCTCTGGACGATGGCCAGGCCGAGGCCGACGCCCGCGTGGTCGGTGCGCGTGCGCTTGCTGCCGCGCTGGAACGGCTCGGCAAAGGTGGACACCAGCTGCGGGGAGAGGTTCCCGCCGGTGTTCTCTACGGTGAGCACCACGTTCCGTGGGTCGACGCTGGTCGTCACCCACACGGTGCCGTGTTCGGGCCGGTTGTGGACGATCGCGTTGTGCACCAGGTTCGTCGTCATCTGCAGCAGCAGTGCGTGTGAACCGATGGTGGGCGCGATGTCCCCTGAGGTCTCGATGGTGACGCCGCGTTGCTCGGCAAGGGGGAGCAGGGTCTCGGTGGCTTCCTCGGCCATGAGGGACAGGTCGACGCTCTCGCGGACGAAGGAGCGCCGGTCGGCGCGGCTGAGCAGGAGCAGTGCCTCGGTGAGGTCGATCGCCCGGGTGTTGACGAAGTGGAGGCGTTCGACGAGCTCGTCGGCGTCGCGGTCCGGATCGTTGCGGGCGACGTCGAGCAGCGTCTGCGTGATCGCCAGTGGGGTGCGGAGCTCGTGCGAGGCGTTGGCCGCGAACCGCTGCTGCTCGGCGACCTGGGCCTCGAGCCGCGCGAGCATGATGTCGAAGGCGTCGGCGAGCTCGCGGAACTCGTCCTTGCGGCCCTCCAGTCCGATGCGGTGGGAGAGCGACCCGTTCGCGGCCAGGCGGGTGGCGTGGGTGATCCGCGTCAGGGGCGAGAGCATGCGTCCGGCGAGCATCCATCCGCCCACGAGGCCGAAGACCAGCAGGAACACCAACGCCGCGGCCGCCTTGGGCACGAAGGCTCGCTCGAGATCGGACCGGTTGGGTCCGAACATCCCGGGGGTGTTGACCCCGTCGGGCACGTACCGCAACAGGAACACCCACACGGCTGCGAGCAGCAGGGCGCTGGCCAGCATGAGGAAGCCGGCGTAGCTGAGGGTGAGCTTGAGCCGGGCGCTCAAGCCGGGCTGCCTATCCACTCCCGTCTCCCTCGTGGCCGCTACCGGGAGCCGTGTCGATGCGGTAGCCGACCCCGGGCACGGTGGCGATGATCCAGGGTTCCCCGAGCCGTTTCCGCAGGGCGGAGACCGTGATGCGCACGGCGTTGGTGAAGGGGTCGGCGTTCTCGTCCCACGCCCGCTCCAGGAGCTCTTCGGCACTGACGACGCCGCCCTCGGCGGCCACGAGCACCTCGAGCACCGCGAACTGCTTGCGGGTGAGCGCGACGTAACGGCCGCCGCGGTAGACCTCCCGGCGGAACGGGTCCAGCCGCAGGTCCGCGATCTCGCGCACGGGTGGCCGGTTGTGGAGGCGCCTGCGGTCGAGTGCCCTGAGCCTGAGGACGAGCTCGCGGAGCTCGAACGGCTTCGTGAGGTAGTCGTCGGCGCCGAGCTCGAAGCCGGAGGCCTTGTCGTCGAGCCGGTCGGCCGCGGTCAGCATGAGGATCGGCGTGCCACTACCCGAGGCGATGATGTGTTGCGCGATCTCGTCGCCGGAAGGGCCGGGGATGTCGCGGTCCAGGACGGCGATGTCGTAGGCGTTGACGCTCAGCAGCTCAAGGGCGGTGTCGCCGTCACCCGCGATGTCGCCCGCGATCGCTTCGAGCCGCAGGCCGTCGCGGATGGCCTCCGCCAGGTAGGGCTCGTCCTCGACCACCAACACACGCACACGCTCGATGCTACGAGCCGGCGCATATCGTCGGCATATCGAAAACCGCATACGGGCTGGCAACGCCGCGCTTCCTTTCCTGGAGGCATGACCTACAGCGCACCAGCACGAGCGGGCACCCGCCGCACCCGGGCGACCGTCCTCGCTGCCCTCGTCGTCGTCGGCACGACGCTGATCGGTGTCCTCGGCTGGCAGTCGACGACCTCGTCGTTCTCGACGGCCACATCACCCGTCGACTTCTTCCGCGGTGAGCACAGCGGAGCGCTCGGCGAGGCGGACGGCGTCGTACCCGACGGCGTGACGGTCTTCGACGACGTCCCGGCTGTGGGCAATCTCGAGCCGGCGCTGCTCGGTGCGCTCCGCCGAGCGGCCACCGACGCCGCGGACGACGGCGTCGAGCTCTACGTCAACAGCGGCTGGCGTTCTCCTGCTTACCAGGAGCACCTGCTCGAGGAGGCCGTCGCGGAGTACGGGTCCGAGGAGGAGGCCGCCCGGTGGGTGGCGGGTCCGGAGACGTCCGCCCACGTGTCGGGCGATGCCGTCGACATCGGGCCCGCCGACGCCACGGCGTGGCTGTCCGAGCACGGGGCGGACTACGGCCTGTGCCAGATCTACGGCAACGAGCCCTGGCACTACGAGCTGAGACCCGATGCCGCACTGGAGGGTTGTCCGCCGATGTACGCCGACCCTTCGCAGGATCCACGGATGCAGCAGTGACCAGCTGCGCACCGGACGGCCTTGCCTGAGCCGGCTCAGTGGGAGGAGGTCGCCAGCCGAGCAGCGACGGCGATGAGACCGATCCCGGTCAGTTGTTCGATGCGAGCGCTGACCTTGGGCTGACGCAGCCAATGACCGAGACGTTCGACAGCCGTCGCGTAGAGGCCGAACCAGCTGATGTAGAGCAGTGCGAAGACCGCGGACAGCAGCAGGGCCTCGGCACGCGGTGACTCCGTGCTGCTGGAGAGGAACTGCGGGAGGAAGGTCACGAAGAACAGGGCGACCTTGGGGTTGAGTGCGTTGGAGAGGAAGCCGTGCCGAAGGTACTTCCAGGCCACCTGCGTCTCCACAGGCGGCGTGGCGTCCTCGCCTTGTGGCCGGCGACTGGAGGCCAGCATGCTCAGCGCCAGCCACAACAGGTAGACGACGCCGACGATCTTGAGCGCGGTGAAGGCGGTAGCTGAGGTGACCAGGAGGGCGGAGAGTCCGAGGGCGGCCGCCCCGGCATGCACGGTGGTCCCCAGCATGCCGCCGAGGGCGGTGAGAAGACCGCCGGCTCTGCCGCCGACCAGCGCATTGCGGGTGACCAGGGCCTGGTCCGGCCCCGGCATCATGATCAGCACCAGTGAGGCGATCGCGAAGGTGAGCATCGTCGGTTCCTGTCGGGAGTCGTTGTTCCTTCCAGGGTGATCCCTGGTGAACGATAGGTCCAATGTCACTTCTGGCGCACACTCATAGCTACCATCTATGGATGGTCACTCTCGTGCAGCTCCGCGTCATCGAGGCCATCGGACGGCTGGGGTCGGTGACGGCCGCCGCCAAGGACCTGTACTTCAGCCAACCCTCGCTCAGCCACCACGTGGCCCGGCTCGAGGCCGAGACCGGCGCGCAATTGCTCCAACGCGTCGGACGCGGCATTCGCCTGACCGAAGCTGGACAGCTCCTGGCCGATCGGGCATCGGAGATCGTCGGGCGTGTGGATGCAGCTGAAGCCGAGCTGACGGCGCTGGTCGGGCTCGATGCGGGCCGCGTGCGCCTGGCCGGTTTCGGCTCGGTGATGAGCTCGCTGGTCCCAGTCGCTGCCGGGTTACTGGTGGAGCGGCATCCCGGCCTGGAGCTCGAGCTGACCGACACCCACCCCGAGGTGGCACTCCGGATGTTGCGTGCGGGCGAGATAGAAGTCGCGGTGATCTTCCGGTACGACGAGAGCGAGCCCGAGGAGGAGGGGGTGCGCCTGGTCCATCTTCTCGACGACCCGCTCTTCCTGCTCAGCCTCGATGGGGCGACGACTCTCAAGAAGCATCGGACGTCGCCGTGGATCGGAGGATGCGAGCGGTGTCGCACTCACCTGGAGGAGTTGTGCGAGAGCGCCGGCTTCACCCCGAGCCTCACCTCGACCACCGACGACAGCGTGGTGATGCAGAGCATGGTCGCCGCCGGCCTCGGCGTCACCACCATTCCCGGCCTGGCGCTCGCCGCCCACCGCAACCCACAGATCCGTGCCGAACAGTTGTCGGTCTCGCCCCGACGGATCTACGCCGCCACCTACGGCAACCCGCCCGACCCGCCCGCAACCCGAGCGCTGATCACCGCATTGGGCGATGCGGCAGAGTCACTACCCGAACGGTCCCACTGACCCCAGGGCTCCGGCACCGGGACGGCCAGGTGGCAGATGCGTCGCGAAGCGGTGCGCGCCGGCGCCGCCACCCATCAGCCGTCTCTATGAGTTGGACCCCGGAATGGCATTGGACGTGGCGGCGAGGGCGCCAAACCATGGGCACCATGGTCAAACTCCTGCAGGACAAGGTTGCCGTGGTGTTCGGGATCGGAGCGGTGGGTGGTGCCGTGGCGCGTGTGTTCGCGTCCGAGGGCGCTCGAGTTTTCCTCGCGGGGCGCTCGGAGACACGGCTCGCCGCGGTGGCCATCGAGGTCCCGGGGGCCGTCACCGCCCAGGTCGACGCCTTCGACCGTGATGCCGTGTTCGCCCATGCCGATGAGGTCGTTGCTGCGACTGGCCGGATCGATGTCGCGATCAACACCGTCGGAGTTCTGCACGACCAAGGAACCGCCTTCTCCGACCTCACCCTCGAGCAATACCTGCTGCCGATTGACGCGCACACGAGGACGAACTTCATCACTGCTCAGGCCGTATCGCGCCACATGATGGAGCGGAGGTCTGGAGTCGTCCTGACCATGTCGGCGCCGGGTGCGCGACTTTCAGGTCCCGGGTTCCTCGGTCATGGTGTTGCGAACGCGGCCGTGGAGGCGTTCTCGCGGATCCTGGCCGGCGAGTTGGGGCCTAGCGGCATCCGCGTGGTGTGCATCCGCCCGCACGCGATCCCCGAGGCCGTATCGATCTCACACACCGGTGCTGTGTTCGCCAGAGTCGCCGGCGAACAAGGGACCACCGTTGATGGAGTGCTGGACGGTTTCGCGGGTGGAACCCTGCTCGGCCGCCTTCCGACGCTTGCTGACGTAGCCAACTATGCGGCCTTCGCCGCGTCCGATCGGGCCAGTGCGATGACGGGAACCATCGGCAATCTCACCGCCGGTCTCATCGTGGACTGAGATCACGACCGGGGCGCGGCTTCGAGGTAGGGGCGGAGCACCTCGGCCCAGGCCAGGTACCCGGCGGGCGTGAGGTGGAGGTTGTCCCGCGTGTACTCCTGCTTGACGACGCCGGAGTCGTCGGCGAACGCGGGCCACAGGTCGACGTACTCCGCGCCGTGCCGCGCGGCGACCTGCCGGTACCCCGCGTTGACGGCGCGTAGCTGCGCCGTGAAGTGCTCGGTGCGGGGGAGCACGCTGTTGAGCAGGACGAGCGCGGCCGGCGCTGCCTCGCGGATCCGCCGGACGATCTCGTCGGTCCGCTCGACGATCAGCGCGGGGTCCCGGAGATCACGCGGGCCGTGGAGATCGTTGGTCCCGATCATGAGGGAGACGGCGATCGGGTCGTTGATGGCGGCGTCGACCCGCTCGAGGAGGTCGTACGTCGCCTCGCCGCTGATGCCGCGGTTGGTCGTCGGCAGGTCGGGGAAGAGATCGCTCCACAACCCGCCCGCGGTGATGCTGTCGCCGAGGAACAGGACCCGTCCCTTCGGCACCGGCACCGCTTCGAAGTACCGCCGTCGGCCAGCTCCCATCCGGCCCTTCACCAGGGTGCGGAACATCGGGACGACCACGCTGTAGATCCGGTCGGTGTTCATCCGAGTTCCTGTCCGGCGCCGAGCAGGGTGGGTGTGATTCGGAACGAAGGGTAGCGGGCATCGACCTGCCGTACGGACGGTAGTAGCGCCGAGGGACTAGTCCGGGTCGCCGGACGGTCAGGAAGCGGCCGAACGGCGACGGGATACCTCGGCGGGCGCACAGCATGAGGTATGACCCGACGTCGTCTCGCCGCCGCATCGACCATCGCCGCGCTCGCGACGCTCGGCGCGCTGCTGAATCCTGGCCAGGCGGCAGGCGGGGGAATCCCGCCGCTCGGCGCCGGCTCCGCCGGCCCGCCGTACGACTTCACCACCGAGCTGATGGGCGACGGGCCCACGCTGATCCCGCTGCCGGACCAGGCGATGATCACCCGGACCGAGCACGGCTACCTCTTCCGCGCCGGCCAGCAGGACTCGCACCTCGTGGTGACGTTGACCGAGGACGGGCTCCGCTTCGCGGACACCGGCACGAACTCCTTCAAGAGGCTGGCCCGGCGTTGCCGCCGCGTGGAGGCGAAGGTCGGGGTCGCCGCAGTGTGCCGGGTCCCGGCCGGGATCAGCGCCTCGGCGCCGCTGCTCCTCGAGGTGTGGCCGCGGCTGGGCGACGACTACTTCGACGGCTCGTCGCTGCCGGCTACGTTCGCCATGACCATGCTCTCGGACGCGGGCCACGACGTCGCGCTGTTCGGCGCGGGCCCTGACTTCTTCAACGGGTTCACCGGACGCGACCAGGTCTGGGGCGGCGGCGGCAACGACTGGATCCGCACCGGTCAGGAGGCCGACCTGGTCTGGGGAGGCGCGGGCGACGACCAGCTCGTCGGCACCGACGGCAACGACATCCTTTACGGCGAGGCCGGGAACGACCTGGTCGGCGGCGGCACGGGCAACGACCGCCTCGACGGTGGCGCGGGGTCGGACACCATCCGTTGCGAGGGCGGCGCGGACACCGCCTGGACCGACGGAGCCGACCGGCTGCGGGACTGCGAGACGCTCCACCGGAACTGACCTCGGGGCGCGTCCCAGGCCCTAAGGTCTGCTGGGTGACCAGTCTCCCTCCAGCGACCGCGATCGACCGGCTGCGCGCGGCGTTCGGTCGACCGGCAGCGCACGACACCAACCACCGCACCCTGCACGCCAAGGGAGCGTTCTACGCCGGCACCTTCACCGCCACGCCTCGCGCGGCCGAGCTCTGCACTGCCGGCCACCTGCAGGGAAGCGAGGTCCCGATCCTGGTGCGCTGGTCCAACGGGGCCGGCAACCCGCGAGCCTCGGACAAGGCGCCCGACGTACGCGGCATGGCCGTGTCGTTCAAGCTGCCGGACGGCACCGCGACCGACCTCCTCGGCCAGACCGCCCCGCGCTTTCCCGTGCGGACGCCGGAGGCGTTCGTAGCGATGACGGAGGCCGCGATCCACCCGCGCAAGCTGCCGGGCTTCCTCCTGCGGAACCCGCACGCGGTGCCGGCGCTGGTCGCCAACGCCCGAGCGAAGGCGCTGGTCCCGCCGGCGTCGTACGCCGTCTCGACCTACCACGCGGTGCACGCCTACCGATGGCTCGCGGCCGACGGCACCAGCAACTGGGTCCGCTACGTCCTGCGGCCGCGGTCGTCGACCGCGCCGGACGGCACCTTCACCGGGCGGGACCGGCTCCGGGAGGAGATCGCCGCGCGTCTCGCAGCGGGACCGGTCACCTACACGCTCGAGGTCCACCTGGCCGACGACGGCGACGACCCGCACGACCCGACGTCGGTCTGGGAACCGCGGGAGACCATCGACGCGGGCACGCTGACCGTCACCGCGGTCGCCGACGACCCGGAAGCCGACGGCGGCGTGGTGGTGTTCGACCCGACCCGGATCGTCGACGGCATCGAGCTGTCCGACGACCCGATCCTGCGCTACCGGCCACAGGCCTACTCCGAGTCGGTCGAGCGCCGCTCCGTCTAGTCGGAGTCTGTTGTGGCTAGCCCTGGGCCAGCCCGGTCCCGGTGCGCTGCACCCTGTCAGCGGTGGACGATGTGCTGAGCCACTCCCGTGATCTTGATCAGCTTCCTGAGCTGCGGCGGGGCGTCGTACAGAATGAGCTCCTTGTCGGCCGCCGCCAGGGTGGCCGCGCACATCTCGATCATCCGAAGGCCGGCGACGTCGCAGAACGTGATCCCGGCGAGGTTGAGGACGACCAGATCTCCCGGGCAGGAGGCCGCGGCGACGGAGTCGAGCGCGTCGGTGAGCAGGTGCAGCGAGGCGATGTCGAGCTCGCCGGACAGCCGGACCACGGGCAGGTTCGGGGTGAACCGGATCCGGACCGTGAGCAGGGGAGAGGAGTCGTTGGACTCGCCGGGGAACATCGGGTGACCGGCCACGAAGTCCTCGTGTCGGTCGCGCACGGTCATTTCACGGTCCTGAGTCGGGCCCGGGACCGGGCAGGCGGTCGCGAGGGCAGGGGGAGCCGGATCCCGTCGAGCCGGCCGACCGCAGCCTCGACGTGCCCGCGGACCACCGTGTCCCACTCGCGGGTGTCGTCCTCCATGCAGACCGCGTGGACGAGGGTGTGGGCAACGGTCTGGACGGTCGAGTCGGTGTCCTTGGCCCAGTCCCGGAGGACGTCGAACGCCCTCTCGGCGTCGATCCGGTAGAGCAGGATCAGGATGCCCTTGGCCTGCTCGACCACGGCACGTTGGCTGACGGCGCGGCGGAGCGGGGCGTGGGCAGCGAGCGAACGTGGGGTACCGGAGCGTGAATCGGAAGCCGGCATCGTAGGCGTCTCCTGAAACGAGTGCCTGGGTGCGAAAAGGAATCGCCGGCTGTTATCCCAACCACTGTCTACGGTATCCCGGCTGTCAAGAACTCCCGTTCTTGTCCGGCTTGCGGAACGGCTCGGGAGTGATCGGGGGATGCCCTGTCAGGCGGGTGATGACGTCGACCGCCACCTCGCGCAGCTTGCGGTTGGTGTTCTGGGAGTGCTTTCGCAGCAGGTCGAAGGCCTGATCGGTCGAGCACTGCTCCTGCGCCATCAGTACGCCGATCGCCTGGTCGATGACCGAGCGGGACACCAGCGCCTGCTCCAGCTGCCTGACCACGTCCTGCTGGGCGCTGCGCTGCACGGCGAGCCGGATAGCCGTCGCTGCCTGGCTCGCGAAGACTTCGACCCGGTGGCGCTCGTCCTCGCCGAACTCCCGGGGGCGGTCGTAGCCGTAGACGTTGAGCGCGCCGAGTGTCCGGTCGCCGTCCTCCGCGAGCGGGATGCTCAGCGAGCACCGCACACCGAGCGCGACCGCGCCTTCCGCGTAGGCCGGCCACCGGTCGTCCAGCCGCTGGTCGGTGACCTCGACGGGCTTTCCTGTGGTCAGTGCCTCGAGGGAGGGCCCGGTGCCGGTGTCGTACTGGATCTGGTCGACCTGGACGGCCCGCGGGTCACTGGTCGCGGCCGTGGCGGGCGCACCGTTGCGTCGGATGGTGATGCCGCACGAGGCCGGCGGCTCGACCACCTTGGCCGCCACCGTGGCTACGCCGTCGAGGAACGTGTCGAGGTCGTCGGTGCTCAGCAGCAACGTGTGCAGGGAGCCGACCAGCTCGCTCAACCGGAGCTCGTCGTCGTGATAGGGCATCGGGCCGTTCGTTCCTTTCGTCCTCCAGGTCCCGAGACACAAACCGTAGGTACCCAAAAGTCGCCCCAACCCTCCGGCGGGACAGTGCGATGATGCGCTCGTGGTCGGATCCCAGGGCGACGTGCCGCTCGTCGGCCGCGAGCGCGAGCTGGCCGTCCTGCTGGAGGCAGTGGCAGGTGCCGCCGACAGCACCCCGGGCGCGGTCCTCGTCGCCGCGGAGGCGGGGGGAGGGAAGTCCCGCCTGGTGCGCGAGCTGCTGGTCCGGTCGACGGGGCCGACCCCGCTGGTCCTCCGGGCACAGTGCGTCGACGTCGGAGACCCGGGGCTGCCCTTCCTGGCGATGGTCGACCTGGTGAGAGCGATCGAGGGGCTGGCCGCCCATGACGCGGAGCTGGTGTCGGTCCTCGACAGGCATCCGGTCGCCGCCGGCCTGATCGATCCGATCGGCTCTGGCGACGCCGTGGACGAGTCCCGTCGGCTCCAGCTCTTCGACGCGACGGCAGCCCTGCTCGCGGACGCCGGACGGCTCCGCGGTCCGGTCGTCGTGGTCGTCGAGGACCTGCAGTGGGTCGACGCGTCGTCGGCCGACTTCCTCCGGTTTCTCCTCAGCCGGATGACCGCCGCCCGGCTGGTCGTGGTCGCGACCGTCCGCACGGACGGGCTGGCGGCCCGCCCGCGGATCCGGCAGCTGCTCGGCGAGCTCGCCCGGCTGCCGTCGGTGCGCCGGCTCGACCTCGAGCCGTTCGACGAAGCGGAGGTGGCGGAGTACCTGACGCGCACCGCCGGCGGCAATCCCGCCCCGGACGTCGCGGCCGACGTGCTCCGTCGCACCGGCGGCAATCCCTTCTACGTCGAGACACTGGCCGCGGCGCCCTCCGCCGACGGGGACCGGGAGATCCCGCGTGCGCTCGCGGACCTGCTCGTGGGCAGGGTCGACGCGCTCCCGGAGCAGGCGCGGACCGTGGTGCGCTGCGCCGCGGTCGCCGGGCACGTCGTACCGGACCGGCTGCTGCGGCAGGTCGCCGGCCTGGGTGACGCCGAGCTGGACGAGGCGTTGCGGGTCGCGGTGGCCGAGGGTGTCCTGGTGCCGGACGGCGCCGGCTACTCCTTCGGCCACGACCTGCTGCGGGAGGCGGTGTACGGCGACCTGCTGCCCGGTGAGCGTGCCCGGCTGCATGCCGCTCACGCCGCTGCACTGGAGGCGGACGGATCCGCGTCGGCCGCCGAGGTAGCACACCACTTCACCGAGGCGCAGGACCCGCCGGGGCTGCTGGCCTGGTCGGTCCGCGCCGCCGACGAAGCGACCCGGCTGCTGGCCCCCGCGGAGGCGCTCCAGCATCTGGAGCGCGCCCTCGCCGCCTGGCCGAAGGTCGACGGTGCCGCCTCGCTCGCCGGGTCGACGCACGGTCAGGTGGCGGTCCGCGCGGCTCGCGCGGCGCGCCTCGCAGGACTGCCGTCGCGAGCCACCGAGCTGGCCGGTCGGGCGGTGGAGCTCTGCGACGCGGGGGGCGACGGAGCGGGAGGGATCGAGGCGCGGGCGGAGCTGACCCGTGCTCTCGTGGAGGGCGAGGCCGCCGACCGGGGGGTCCCGGTGGCGGAGGAGGCTGTGCGGATGGCCGAGGACTCCGAGCCCGGCTCGGCCGCACTCGCGCACGCCGTGCTCGCGCGGGTCCTGCTCGCGGAGCGCCGGACCGACGAGGCCCGCCCGGTCGCCGAACGGGCGCTGGTCGAGGCCAGAGCCACAGGCGCCTCCGCTCTCGAGGTGGAGGCGCTGACGACGGCGGCCTTCCTCGACGACGTTGCCGGCGACCGGGCGGCAGCCGCGGACCGGCTCGGCACCGCGTTGCGGCTCGCGCGCAGTGCCGGCGAGCTGACCGCGGAGCTGCGTGCGCACTACTCGCTGGCCTCCGTGCACTACTACAACGGCGACGTCGCCGGGTCGCTGCCGGTGCTCCGAGCGGCCATGGCCCGGGTGACGGAGAGCGGCCTGCGGTGGAGCAACCCCGGCATCGAGCTGCGGTTGCTGAGCGCGGTCGCGCTGTACGTCTCCGGTGACCTCGACGGCAGCCTGAAGGCAACCCAGGCGCCGGAGAGCCCGCCCCCGGACGTCGCGGCGGCCCGCCTCGCCGCGGTGAGCTGCTACGCGGCCGTCGCCGGCGGACTTCCCGACGCCGCGCCGCGGCTGGCCGCTCTGCGCCAGAGCTGGGACATCCATCCCCAGGTCGCGCTTCTGGCCGGCGGCTGCGAGTCCGACCACCGGGCGTGGGAGGGCGACTTCAGTGGCGCGGTGGCGACGGCCGAGCGCGCCCAGTCCCACCTGGACGCGGTCGAGGGCGAGGGGATGTATGGCGGCCTCTGGCTGTCGGCGATCGGGTTGGGAGCGCTGGCCGACGCGGCGTCGTACTGCCGCCAGCGTCGCGACGACTCCGGTACGGCGGCCGCGGTCCGCCAGGGAGACGTCCTGATGGAGCGGGTGGCTCGGATCATCGAGGGCGGGCACGGGCGACCCGGGGAGCTGGGACCGGAGGGGCGGGCCTGGTACGCCCGTGCAGTCGCTGAGCACGGGCGACTGCAGGGTGAGCCCGCCGTCGACCAGTGGCAGCAGGCGCTCGAGGCGTTCGGCTACGGCCACGTCTACGAGCAGGCGCGGTGCCGCTGGCGGCTGGCCGACGCCCTGGTCGCCGCGGGCGATCGCGACGGTGCCCGGGTCCACGCCGTCGCGGCGGCGGCCGCGGCCGGGCAGATGCAGGCCGCCCCGCTGCAGCGCGCCGTCGCCGCCACCATCAGCCGGGCCCGGCTGGCCGGAGCCGCGACCGCGGCCGACGCGGTGCTGACGGCGCGGGAGCGGGAGGTGCTCGCGCTGGTGGCGGAGGGGATGACCAACCGGGAGATCGGGAAGCGGCTGTTCATCAGCGAGAAGACGGCCAGCGTCCACCTGAGCAACCTGATGGCCAAGCTCAACGTCACCAGCCGGACCGAGGCGGTCACCGTCGCCCACCGGCGCGGGCTGCTCGACGTGCTGTAGGCGCGCCGGCGCGGGCGCTGTTGACGCGCTCGGCCCATCCAATACTGCGTGAAATCCTCAGGCCTCAGACGTGCCCTTAGGCCGAACGTCGTCCCCACGCCGATCCGCACCGTGCGGAGGCGACGAGGAGGAAACACGATGGGTACTTCATCCGCGCGCGAGCGGCTCGCGCGACAGGTCACCGGCAGGGTGTACGACGGGGCGACCGCCGACGCCGTCGCCGAGGCGGCCGGGTTCAACACCGCCGTCACCCACCGACCCGCGGTCGTGGTCGCGGCGAGCACAGCGCAGGACGTGGCGGCGGCAGTGGCCTTTGCGAACGACGAGGGACTGCCGGTCGCGGTCCAGGCCACCGGTCACGGCGCGGTGGCGCCGTCGGTCGGCTCGGTGCTCGTCTCCACCCGGCACCTGCAGGGCCTCACGATCGACCCGGCCGCCCGGCGGGCGCGGGTCGGGGCGGGGGTGCGCTGGCGGTCGGTGATCGACGCCGCCGTGCCCCATGGACTCGCACCGCTGTCGGGCTCGTCCTCGGGAGTCGGCGTCGTCGGCTACACCCTCGGCGGAGGCATGGGTCACCTCGCGCGCCGCCACGGGTTCGCAGCCGACCACGTCCGCGCGGTCGAGCTGGTGACCGCCGACGGACAGATCAGGACGGTCACCGCCGAGACCGACCCCGAGCTGTTCTGGGCGGTGCGCGGCGGCCAGAGCCGGTTCGGCATCGCGACCGCGCTCGAGTTCGACCTGTTCCCCGTGCCCGAGTTCTTCGGCGGTGCCTTGATCTTCACCGGCCCGGCCGTCGCGGAGGTACTGCACGCCTGGTCCACCTGGGCGTCGACGATGCCGGAGGAGGTGACGACCTCCGTCGCACTGCTGCGGTTGCCGCCGATCGACGACGTGCCGCCGCCGCTGCGCGGGGTGGTCAGCCTGGCGCTGCGCTTCGGCTTCACCGGCTCGGCCGATCGGGGGGAGGCGCTGCTCGCGCCGATGCGGCGGGCCGCGACACCGGCGCTCGACTCCGTCGGCCCGATGTCCTTCGCCGCGGTGGACGGCATCCACATGGACCCGCCCGAGCCGCTGCCCGCGGTCGCGCGCGGCGGGCTGCTCGGCTCCATGGAGCCTGGCCTGATCGACAGCCTGCTGGCGGTGGCCGGTACCGGCGTCGACGTACCGCTGGCCGCGGTCGAGCTGCGGCTGATGGGCGGTGCCCTCGATCGGCCGGCCGCGATCCCCAACGCGGTGGCCGGGCGGGACGGCGCCTACTCGCTGTCCGTCATCGCACCCGCGCCGCCTCCGCTGACGGCCGTCGCGCCCGTCGTCACCGCGCAGGTGGTGGACCCGCTGAAGCCGTGGGCGACGAGCTCGTCGCTGGTCAACTTCGCCGGCCACGGGAGCGGGCCGGAGAGCGCGTGGACGCCGGACGCACTGGCGCGGCTGCGCCGCGTGAAGGCGACGGTGGATCCGCGGAACCTGTTCGGTGGCGGCCTGGCGGCCGACGCGGTCTCGGCGGGTGCGCGATGAGCCGCCCGGTCGTCGTCGTCGAGCCGGGCCAGGGTCAGCGGTTCGGCAACGTGGAGTTCCTCGCCCGCACGGAGGACACCCCCTACTTCAACCTGGGGATCGTCACGTTCGCGCCGGGCCAAGGTGTCGAGCGGCACGTGCACCGCGCCGAGGACGACTCGTTCCTGGTGCTCGAGGGCACGCTGTCGGTCGCCGTCGGTGAAGAGGGACGCGCGGTCGAGGCCGGCCCCGGCACCTTCGTGCTCATCCCGGACGGCACCCCGCACGCGATCCAGAACCGCGGCCCGACGGACGTCCGGATCCTCAACGTCCACGCACCCGGTGGGTTCGACCGCAGGATCGGGCTCCGGTGAAGACCCGGCACGACACGGGCGCAGTAGCCTGCCGCCGTGACCAACGTGTGGGGAGTTGCCGACACGGCTGACCGGATCCGGGACGGGCAGCTGACCGCCGTACAAGCGGTCGAGGCGTGCCTCGACGCGATCGGCAGTCGGGACCCCGAGCTCAATGCCTTCTCCGTGGTGCTGGCCGACCGGGCCCGCGCCGAGGCAGCGGAGCGCGACGCGGCGGAGGAGCCGCTCGGGCCGCTCCACGGCGTACCCGTCGCGATCAAGGAGGAGAACGACGTCGAGGGGTGCGTGACGACCTTCGGCGGCGAGGCCAACAGCACGCCGGCGGCCGCGGACTCCGAGGTGGTCCGCCGGCTCCGGGCCGCGGGGGCGGTCATCGTGGGCAAGACCTCGATGCCGGAGTTCGGGGCCTGGCCCTACACCGAGCCACGCAGCCTCGGCCCGACCCACAACCCGTGGGACCCGGCGTACTCGCCCGGCGGCTCCAGCGGCGGTACGGCGGCCGCGGTGGCGGCGGGCATGATCCCGGCCGGGATCGGGGGCGACGGCGGCGGCTCGATCCGGATCCCTTCGTCGTTCTGCGGCCTGTTCGGCCTCAAGCCGCAGGTCGGCCGGGTGTCGACCGCGCCGAACCCCCACCTGTGGTGGGCGCTCGGCACGGTGGGTCCGCTGACCCGCACCGTCCTCGACTCGGCGATCGTCTACGACGCCATCCGCGGCAACTTGGAGTCCGACCGGTTCCGGGCGGGGGAGACCGGCAGCTTCGTCGAGGCCGCGACCCGCGAGCCGGGGCGGCTCCGGATCGGCTGGACGGTGAAGCCCACCAGCAGGGGAGTCCGTCCGCACCCGCTGCACGTGCAGGCCGTCGAAGACACGGTCCGGCTGCTGAGGGACCTCGGTCACGACGTGCGCGAGCTCGACACCCGGCTGCCCGACCCGACGGTCGCGTTCGTGCCTCAGTTCTTCGCCGGGATCCGCACCGAGGCCGACGCCGTCGAGGACTACCGGCGGCTCGAGCCGTCGATCCGCCAGGCCTACCGGCTCGGCTTCTGGGTGCGGCCCGGCGTCCTCGAGTGGGCGCTGCGGCAGGGGACCAAGGTCAGCGCGAAGGCGAACCGCCTGTTCGACCGGTACGACGTGCTGCTGACCCCGGTGACCGCCAACCGTCCGCCGAAGGTCGGAGTGCTCGAGGGTGCCAACGCGCTGACCGCCGCCCTGCGGTCGACGCCCGCGATCGCCTACACCGCCGTCTGGAACGTGACCGGCAACCCCGCGGCCGCCGTACCCTGCGGGCTCGCGCCGGACGGCCTGCCGCTGTCGGTGCAGCTGGTCGGGCGTCTCGACGACGAGCCGACCCTGTTGAGCCTCAGCGCGCAGCTCGAGGCGGCCCGGCCGTGGCCGCTGGTGGCTAGGGCGAGCTGACCTCCGCCATGGCACGCAGGAAGGTTCGTCCGGCTCGGGTCGAGGACGTCCACGACCTCGCCCTCGGCATGCCGCACGTGACCGTCCAACATGTCGCGGAGAACAAGCCCGTGTACCAAGTGGGCGGCAAGTCCTTCGTCTTCTTCCGCAACCCACGTCCGGACGCCGTCGATCCGGACACCGGCGAGCGCTACGACGACGTGATCGTGTTCTGGGTCCCGACGGAGGGCGACAAGCTGGCGATGGTGCAGGACGAGTCGTCGCCGTTCTTCACGACCCCTCACTTCAACGGTCACCTGTCGGTCCTGCTGCGCGGCAGCCGGATCGGCGAGGTCAGCTACGAGGAGCTCGCCGAGGTCGTCCAAGACGCCTGGCTCGCGCGGGCCTCCCGCCGTCGACAGGCTGCGTGGCTCCGGGACCGCATGCCGGAGTGACGCCTTGAGGAGGAGTCCGCCGGGCCGGGTAAGTGGGTGCTGCGCCTCAGCCGTTCTCGAGGAGCCCGCACCGACCTCGAGGCCAGCTCGCCAGACACGCTGCTCGGACTGGTCCGGCGCGGTGTAGGAGTTGCCCTGCTCAGCGCCTCCATGACGCTCGGCGCCGACGGCCTTTCGGCGATGGTCGTGACCGACGCGCCGGTGCAGGCCAAGCTCGGACTCGCGGCGCGGCGGGGCCGCCGCCCCGCCGCCTCCGAGGAGCTCCTCGGCCGGCTGTGCGCGGCGCTCATCGGCTGATCCGGTCACGCGGCGCCTGCGCCCGGGCCTTCAGGAGCGTCCCTGCTTGCTCGACGGTGACTATCGTGGCCGGGTGAGTGCCGACCCGCCGGCCGCGGAGCAGCTCGATGTGGGTCGGTTACGCCGGATCGTCCTCGTGGTGGCGATCCTGAACCTGTCGTACTTCTTCGTCGAGTTCGTTGTCGCGCTCGTGGCCGGCTCGGTTTCCTTGTTGGCCGACAGCGTCGACTTCCTCGAGGACACGGCGATCAACCTGCTGATCTTCCTCGCGCTGGGCTGGCCGCTGGCTCGACGCGCCGCCATGGGGAAGGCCATGGCCCTGGTCATCCTGGGTCCGGCGGCGGTGGCGGGCTGGGAGGCGGTGCGACGGTTCTCCGAACCGCTCGCTCCAGACGTGGTGCCCGTGGTGCTGGCTTCCCTCGGCGCCATCGCGATCAACGGAACCTGCGCCGGACTCCTCACCAGCGTGCGTCACCGCGGCGGGTCGTTGAGCCGGGCGGCGTTCTTGTCGGCCCGGAACGACGTACTGGTCAACGTGGCCATCATCGCCATGGCCGGGCTGACCCTGTGGACCGACTCGGGCTGGCCTGACCTGGTCCTCGGCTGCTTCATCATCATGCTCGCGCTCCACGCTGCCTACGAAGTCTGGGAGGTCAGCGAGGAGGAGCGACTCGCGGCGAAGGCGCTCGCCGGCGAGGAGATCGACTGATCAGCTACCCGCCCGTCACGATGGCGACGTCGCCCCGGGACCACGTCGCCGACCAGTCGTCGACCAGCCAGCCGTCGGCGGACCGCGAGACGACGAAACGGACGTGCTTGGTCCAAGACCACAGCAGGTGCTGACCCTGGTCATCGCCGGCGCGCTCGAGCACTATCCCGGTCGTCACGTCGAAGCTGAGGAGCAGCCGATCTCCTCGCAGGCCGGCCTCGCCCGGCCCGACCTCGGTGCCGAACGCCGGCGGCGGGTCGTCGGCGAGCTGGAAGCGATCCGGCACGCCGGCGACAGAGTGCAGCGTCAGCGCGTCCACCCGCCGCTCGGCGGCCGCGTCACCCTCGAGCGCCCCCCGCACCGCGCGGCTCCACACTCGCTGACCGCGTTCGCTGAGCCAGGGCTCGACGATCTCGAACTCTCCTGCCCTGTGCGGCCCGGGCACCAGCAGGTCGCCGAAGGCCGTCTCGAGCGAGAGCTCAGCGACCGAGCAGTACGCCGCCATGACCGTCTCCGCGCCGAACCGGTCTGCGGCCGCACCCGAGAAGGGTCGCGCCCTGGCCACGCAGGACAGCGGCTCGTCCTCGGATTCCTCCGACGTCTCGGTCGGCGACGTCGACGAGGTCTGGGCGGACGGCTCTTTGGCGGTTTCCTCATCTGTGCATCCAGTCAGCGCAGCAACAGAGGCGAGCAGGACGGTGCCGAGGAACCTCCTCATCGAGCCGGCTCGCGGCAGGAAATCGGCCAGGCGCTGTTCATAGCCACAGGGTGCCGCATGACGCCGCGGAGGGCGAAGCGGATCAGGCCAGCAGTGCGGCGACCTCGGGTGAGTCGAAGAACGGCTTCAGCCGGGCCCGCACGATCCGCTCCAGGTCGCCGGCCTCGTCGAGCAGGCCGACGATGCCCGGCGCGATCCGGACGGCGTCCTCCTGCACGTGCGACCGGTCGATGTCGAGCTGCTCGAGGAGCTCGGTCGGTGTGTAGCCCCCGAAGTTCTCGAAGAACCCGTCGACGAGCACGCCGACGAGGTCGGTCACGTGCTCACTCGCGGCAGTGGTGACCGCGAGCTCGTGGGCCGCACCGACGACGTCGGCGACCTGGTCCCGGCTCAGCAACCGGTCGAGGCCGGCGACCTTCTCCGCCGCCGCGACGTCCCAGGCCTGCAGCACCGCCGCGCGGGTGGTCGGGTCCTGCATGGTCTCGACGATGATCCGGCCGAGACGGCGTGCGGCGAATGCGCCGCTCTTGCCCATGGTGTCGCCGAGCAGGCCTTCCAGGGGCCGGCCCGCCGCCCCGACCACGTTGGCGGCAGTGCTGGTGCCGAACGACACCAGCGCACCGAGCCCCGGCACCTTGTCCGCCACCGCCTTGTTGGCCTGCATCACCTCGCCGACGATGCGCGCCATGAACCGGGACGCCACGGTGCCGATCACCGGGCTGTCGGCCACCTGGCCGATCGCGCGCTCGACCAGCGGACTGAGCTGGAGCAGCGCGTCGACCAGGGCCTCGACCCGCTCCCGCTCGACGAGCTCGCCGAGGGGGTAGGGGTCCGACGGCCCGTCGAGGACGACGTCGATCACCAGGTCGAGGAGCCCGCTCGCGGCGGCGCTCCCCGGAGCGCTGGTCAGCAGCCGGGCGATCACGGTCTTCACGACGTCGCGGTCGACGAGGTCCGCGATCTGGTGCCGCCCGGTGGCGTCCAGCAGGTCGTCGACGAGGGCGGCGGCGTTGTCCTCCAAATTGTCGCCGCGGAGCTGATCGAGGTGGTAGGCGACCTGGGCGTCGAGGAGGCGTCGGGCGAGAGGGTTCGCTGGCACCCGGCGAGCGTAGGGGTCCGCTGCGGCAATCTCCCGTGAGTGTGACGCGTCCCTCGGCGTTGTCGGGCCTATAGGAGGACGACCGACTTGCCGAGGGTTCGGCGCTCGTCCATCTCCACGAGCGCGTCGGTCACCTGGTCGAGCGAGTAGACGTTGCCGATCGGCGGGTCGATCACGCCGGACTCCATCATCGGCAGCAGCCGCTCCCACTGAGCCGTCATGTAGCCGGGGCGCACCATCGCGTAGGCGCCCCAGCCGACCCCGCGCACGTCGATGTTGTTGAGCAGCAGGCGGTTGACCTTGACCGCCGGGATGGCGCCGCCGGTGAACCCGACCACGAGCAGCCGCCCCTGCGCGCCGAGGCTGCGCAGGGCGTCGGTCATCAGCGGCTCCCCGACGACGTCCAGCACCACGTCGACGCCGGACGGCCCGGTGATCTCCTTGACCTGCGGGAGGAATCCAGGTGCCAGCACGGCCTCGTCGGCGCCGGCGTCCTTGGCGAAGGCCGCCTTGTCGGGGGTGGAGACCACGGCGATGACACGGGCGCCGAGCCCCTTGCCGACCTGGATCGACGCGGTGCCGACGCCACCGGCCGCGCCAGTGACCAGCAGCGTGTCTCCCTCACCCAGCGCACCGCGGGTGGCGAGCGCGAACTCGGCGGTCAGGTAGTTCATGGGGAGCGCCGCACCCTGCTCGAAGCTGTAGCGGTCGGGCAGCGGGAACACCGACTCCGGGTGGATCGACACCAGGTCTGCGCCGCCGCCGTACGGCAGGCAGCAGGCCACCCGTTGTCCCTCGGCGAGCCCGCTGTCCGCCGGGGCGCTGCGGACGACGCCGGCGAAGTCGACGCCGAGCTGGAACGGGAGGTCGGGCTTGATCTGGTACTCGCCCTTGGTCTGCAGCAGGTCGGGCCAGGAGAGGCCGAGCGCCTTCACCTCGACCAGCACCTGGCCCTCCTGCGCCGAGATGTCGGGGACGTCCTGGACCGAGACACCGGAAGGACCGTCGAGTTCCGTGACCTGGAGCGAGCGCATGGCGAGACCCTAGTGACGCCGCCGGTTGAGGTGCGAGGCCGTCCGCGGCCGAGACTCGAAACCAAGGTGCCGCGAGACAGTCGTCGAATCGGCCGATCGCTGAGCGTTAGCGTGTCGGCGTGATCACCCTGCCCATCCAGATCGCCCGCCGCGCCTCGCAGGAGGCCGTCTACGCGTCCTACGCCTTCAAGCGCGGTGCGCTCGGCATCGACCCGCCGTGGAAGGTCGCCCAGATCGGCCACGCGGTCTGGCGCTACGGCATGCTCGGCGGGATCCCGGCGATCGCCTCCATCCGGCACGGCCGCGACCGGGCGGCCGTCGTCGACGAGCTCGGCACGATGACCTACGGCGAGCTGGACGACTCCGCCAACGCGCTGGCCAACCACTGGCGCGGGGCCGGGCTGGCTCCGGGTGACGGCGTCTCGATCCTGGCGCGCAACCACCGCTGGTTCCTGGTCGCCACCTACGCGGCGGCGCGCTGCGGCGCCCGGATCGTGCTGCTCAACACCGACTTCGCGGGGCCGCAGATCCGCGACGTGGCGGCGCGCGAGGGCACCGACTGCCTGGTCCACGACGACGAGTACGGCGGCCTGCTGGCCGACGTCGACACCCGGCTGGGGCGGATCCGGGCGTGGACCGACACCTCGACAGGCTCGGTGCAGGCGGGGGGCGGCGACGACACGATCGCGGGCGTGGTCGCGTATGGCGACACCTCGCCCGCGCCGCGGTCCGGACAGGACCCGAAGGTCGTGCTGCTCACCAGCGGCACCACCGGTACGCCGAAGGGCGCGCCGCGCGCGGAGCCACGGTCGCTCGCGCCCATCGGTGCGCTGCTGTCGCGGGTGCCGTTCGACGCAAAGGGCGTGGTCGTCCTGCCCGCCCCGATGTTCCACACCCTCGGCTTCGCCCAGGCCCTCCTCAACGGCTTCCTCGGCTCGACCCTGGTCGTGCGCCGCCGCTTCGACCCTGCGCTCGTGCTCGAGGACCTGTCGGCCAACCGCGCGACCGGCATGGTCGCGGTGCCGGTGATGCTGCAGAAGATGGTCGAGCTGGGCGACGAGGCCTTTGCCGAGGCCGACCTGTCCGAGCTGACCGCGATCTTCGTCGCGGGGTCGCAGCTCGGTGCCGAGCTCGCGACCCGGTCGACCCAGCTGTTCGGGCCGGTGATCCACAACATGTACGGCTCCACCGAGGTCGCCTACGCGACCATCGCCACGCCCGAGGACCTGGCGGCCGAGCCGGGCTGCGTCGGCCGGCCGGTGATGGGCGCGGTCGTGAAGATCTTTGACGACGACGGACGCGAGGTGGCGCCGGGCGCGACCGGTCGGATCTTCGTCGGCAACGACTTCCAGTTCGAGGGCTACACCGGCGGCGGCGACAAGGACCGGATCGACGGCTTGATGTCGACCGGCGACGTCGGCCACTTCGACGCGGCCGGCCGACTGTTCATCGACGGCCGCGACGACGACATGATCGTGTCCGGCGGTGAGAACGTCTTTCCCGGCGAGGTCGAGGAGCTGCTCTTCGCCCACGACGCGGTCCGCGAGGCGGCCGCCATCGGCGTGCCCGACGAGCGATTCGGGCAGCGGCTGCGCGCGTTCGTCGTACTCAACGACGGGGCGGCGCTCACCGCCGACGAGGTGAAGGCATACGTCGCGCAGAACCTCGCCCGCTACAAGACCCCGCGCGACGTCGTCTTCGTCGACGAGCTGCCGCGCAACCCGACCGGCAAGGTGCTCAAGCGTCAGCTTTCGGAGCTGGAGCTCTAGGCACCTCGAATCGCCGACGACGGTAGCCGCGCTCGGTTCGCCGCGCGCACAATGGCGGGAAGCAGAGCTCGGAGGAAGCCGCCGTGGACGTCCCACCTCGCACCGTGGCCGGCATCGTCACGCTGGTGCTGACGGCGACGTCGTGGACGGGCTGCACCCACGAGAACGACGGCGCCGGGGATCGCGGCACGCCGATGCCGTCCGCAACCGCCGAGTCGGGCGCCGCCAGCGCCTCGAGTCCGACGCCGACCCGGGCGCCGGACGAGCTCGAAGTCACGCCTGCGAGCTACCCGTACGGGAAGCGTGGCGCCCCCACGCTGCTGCGAGCCCGCGACGGGACCACCATCGTGGTGTTCGAGCCGGACCAGGGGAGTCAACAGACTTCGTACCGGCTCTACGACAATCGGTGGCGCCCTCGTACGCCGCTCCTCCGCGTCGACGCGGAGCTCGTCGTCCTGCAGGGCACCGCGAAGGGATTCGTCGGCCGCGCCTTCAGATACCGACGCGACGGATCCACCGAGCTCGCAGAGTGGGTCACGATCGACCCGAAGGGGCAGGTGGAGCCGGTTGCGGATCAGCCGGACCGGAGCACACCCGCCCGGCGGCTGCGGCCCGGAGACCTGGACCTTCAGGTCCTCAACGGAGCCCCCTTCGGCTATCGCCCCGCCGACGACAGCGTCACGAAGAAGCCGCAACCGCCGTGGGGCGGCAACGGGTACGTCGTGGACGTCGACACGGACGGCAGCACCTGTGCGCTGCGACCCGGCCCGTTGTCAACAGGCACCATCCACGTCTCGACCGACGAGGGCCGCCCCGTCACCGAGCTCACGGTCGCGGGCGTCGTACCGGCAGACAGCGGCCCGCGGCTGCAGTACTGCGACGTCAACGAGGAGCGGATCCTGGTCGAGACCGGCGGCGAGAACCCCTTGTGGCTGCACACGCTGGACCTGGAGGGCCGCTATCTCTCGAGCCAGCGGCTCGGCGGCCTGCTCGACCCCTACCTCTGGTACCTGCTTCCCGACGGCCGGCTCGTCACCGGCACCAACCGTCCGGGCCTGATGGCCGCCACGGACGCGAGCAACGAGGCGATGGAGTTCAGGCGGGGGCCGATCCAGCGGGACGTGGGCTTCGACGTGTTGGGCGACGAGATCCTGGTGCTGCGTGGCGATGCGGTCCACGCGTCGGAGGACGCCGGAGTGACGTGGCGGGAGTACGACCTGGCAATGCCCTGATCGGCACCTCATCGGGGAAGACGGTGACCGTCCGGCAGCCGCAGGTGATTAGTGTCATCCCATGGACGACCAGCAGCGGACGACCTACGTGCTCGTCGACGGGGAGAACATCGACGCCACCCTCGGCACGTCCATCCTGGGTCGGCGCCCGCGACCTGAGGAGCGCCCGCGGTGGGAGCGGCTGCTTCAGTTCGCGAGCCAGCGGTGGGAGCAGCCGGCGGTCGGCCTGTTCTTCCTCGCCGCGAGCAACGAGCTGCCGATGTCGTTCGTGCAGGCCCTGCTGGCGCTCGGCTACCGGCCGATCCCGCTCTCGGGCGGTCCCGGTGAGAAGGTCGTCGACATCGCGATCCAGCGCACGCTCGTGGAGCTCGGTCGGCGCGAGGCGGACGTGCTGCTGGTCAGCAATGACGGAGACTTCGTCGAGCACGTGGGCGACCTGCTCGACGGTCGGCGGGTGGGCGTGGTGGGGTTCGGCGAGTTCCGGAACAGCGCGTTTGCCGAGCTCGCCGACCGGGGCCTCGAGTCCTTCGACCTCGAGTACGACGTGGCGGCGTTCAACACCCAGCTGCCGCGCGTCCGCATCATCCCGATCGACGAGTTCGACCCGACCCAGTTCCTCTGACGGCGTCAGCCGACCGACTCGAACAGGGACACGACGATCCCGTCCGGACCGCGCACGTACGCCATCCGCCAGGTGTTCTCGTACTCGCCGACCCCGCCGACGAGCCCGTAGCCGTCTGCGGCCAGCCCGTCGACCGCGCCCTGGAGGTCCTCCACCTCGAAGGAGACGTTGCGCAGGCCCAGCTCGTTGGCCATCGCGGTGGGCGAACCGGGCTCGTGGTCGGGCCGGACGAAGGTCGCGAGCTCCAGCCGGGCACTTCCGTCGGCCGTTCGCAGCATGACGATCTCTGTGCGCGAGTCGGGAATGCCGCAGACCGTGTCGAGGAACTCGCCCTCCACGAACGTCCGGCCCTCGACCTCGAGCCCGAGCCCGACGAAGAAGGCCGTCGCCGCGTCGAGGTCCGAGACGGTGATGCCGACGTGGTCGAAACGCTTGATGTGTGCCATGGATCCATCCTCCGTTGTTGGTGCTGTCCGACCAGGGACGAAGCCAGGTGCCAGTTCTCGACATTGCCGTGCCCTGACCATGGAGGCGTACGCTCACTGGCAGCCGACCGAGGGAGTCACGTGAGTACTGGGAACCATCTGCTGGAGGCGCTCGAACCGGTCGTCGCCGAGAATCTCGACCGCCACCTCGGGATGGCGCAGGAGTGGCACCCCCACGACTACATCCCGTGGAGCGAGGGCCGCGACTTCGCGTTGCTGGGCGGTGAGGACTGGGCTCCGGAGCAGTCACGGCTCTCCGAGACCGCCAAGGCAGCGATGATCACCAACCTGCTGACCGAGGACAACCTGCCGTCGTACCACCGCGAGATCGCCACCCGGTTCGGTCGCGACGGCGCCTGGGGCACGTGGGTCGGGCGCTGGACCGCCGAGGAGAACCGGCACGGCATCGCCATGCGCGACTACCTGGTCGTGACCCGCGGGGTCGACCCGGTCGAGCTCGAGCGCGCACGAATGGACTACATGACGTCCGGCTACGACTCCGGCGACAAGACGTCGCTGGAGGCGGTGACGTACGTGTCGTTCCAGGAGCTCGCGACCCGGGTCTCGCACCGCAACACCGGCAAGGTCACCAACGACCCGATCGCCGACCGGATGCTCGCGCGGATCTCCAAGGACGAGAACCTGCACATGGTCTTCTACCGCAACATCGTGGCGGCCGCGTTGGAGATCGCCCCGGACGAGACCATGCGCGCGATCGCCGACGAGGTCATCGGTTTCGAGATGCCGGGCGCCACGATGGCCGGCTTCCGTCGCAGCTCGATGATGATCGCCAAGGCGGGCATCTACGACCTGCGGCTGCACCACGACGACGTGATCATGCCGATCCTGCGGCACTGGGACATCTTCGACCGCACCAACTTCGGCGGTGTCGGCGAGCAGGCCCGCGAGGAGCTGGCGACCTTCCTTCAGGGCCTGGACGCCCAGGCGGCCAAGTTCGTGGAACGTCGCGCGGAGCACCGCGCGCGTGCCGCCGCCAAGTCCGACACCGACGAGACGCCCGACATCGCCTCCTGACTGCCGCGGTCGTACGTCGTGGGCTGACTACCCAGGACGTACCCCGCACACCTCGCCCGCGAGCTCCCTGGTCTGGGGGTTCGGGTCGTGGTCGGCGAGGGCGGTCACCAGATCGCGGGCGCGGTCCGGCCAGCGGGCCGCAGGCCACTCCTTGAGCGCCTGGAGCGCCATGTTCCTGTTGCGGGTGACCGGGCTCTGCAGGCCGGCGACGATGAGCTCGGCGCCGACGCCCGGGTGGTCACGTAGCGCCTGGAGGGACCAGTCGAGCGCTGAGTTCGCACGCCACTCCTGACCCAGGCCGAGCTCGTCGGCCGGACCCGATGCGATCTGGTCCAGCGGCAGCAGGGCGCGCGCCAGCGTGGCCAGCGCCTGAGCGCGTACGGCGTCCGCCTGCTGCCACGCCGCGAACCAGCCGTGGCCCAACGGGTCCTCTCTCACGCGACGTAGGTGGATGTCGTAGGTGTCGATGCCCCGCCGCCGGGCTGCCTGGTCGGCTCTCCAGAACTCGCCTCCGTCGTCGGACAGCAGAGCGACAGCGATCAGGTCGTTCCACACGTCGCGGTCGAGGATCTGCGCGCAGAGGTCCTCGAACGCCGCACGTCGCGTCGCGGTCCAGCCCTGCTGGCTCAGCTCGTCCCACGATCCGTCTCTGTCGAGGAACGAGCGGATCGCGTCGACGGCGTGGAAGTCGCCGAGCGTCTCGGCTCGCGTCGCCATGTGGCTCAGGTACGCCTCGACCGCGTCCGCTCCCTCGGTGTAGTCCTCGAGGTCCTGTGCCGGGCCGCCCTGGACCAGCGCCTCGATGATCTCGCCGGCAGCCGTCAGGAGCTCGCGATCCGGCGCCTCCGCTCGCAGCGCCGACAGCAGGTCGCCGGTGGTTGCCGCGATGTGGGCCAGGTACTCGTACATGACCGAGTTGCGGAAGCCTTCGCGGAGGATCCAGGAGCGGATCGCGGGATCGTCCGTGTCCCGTAGCTGCTCGACGCAGTGGATCCGACCCCATCCGTCGACCGCGGCAGCGAGCGCCCACAGCTCGGAGTCGGGATCGTCGAGCCCGTTCTTCAGAGCGACGGCCGCGAACAGGGTGAACTCCTCGTGCGCGCCGAGGACGCGGACGACGTCGACGTCGCGATCGAGGCCCGATACGCCGATCAGCGCGATGCCGACCTTGACGGCCGAGCGGTTCGAGCCGGTCGTGGCGAGCCACCTGCCGACGTCGTGAACCCGTGTCGGATCGGCACCGGCTTGCGCGACCAGTTCGATCGCGGCGTCGACGTACTCCAACACGCCGTCGGTGTCCACGGCGCGGTAGAGGTCGCGGAGCCGCCTCTTGGTAGGCCGCCGGCTTGCCTTGACGATCGCGTCGGCGACCGCCTGCGCCTGATCAGAGTCAGCAGAGCCGGCATGGTGTCCGAGCACTCCATCCATCGCGCCGGGCGCCCACCGCAGACCGGAGGTGTCCGTCTTCTCGTCGGGCAACCTCAGGTCCGGGTCGCTCAGGCGGCCGGCCTCGTCGAGATGGTCGCGCAGGAACTCGTAGATCGACTCACCCTCAGTCACCGCCGAACGATCTCACGCCAGCGCTCAGAGGTCCTCGGCACTTTCCGCCGGACCGGTCGGACAGTACGACGCGAGTAGGGAGTGTCGAGCGCGCGAACTGGTGTACTGGGGCGATGGACGCGGCCGAGCTCGAGTGGATCGAGTGGACGATGCCGATCACCACCTCGTTCGGTGCGGCGGTGGCAGCCTCCGATTTCAACGGTCGCACTGTGGCTTGCCGCCAGCACATCCTGGACGACACGATCGCCATCCTGGCTCCGTTCGTCGAGGCCGGCGCCCGGGTGCGGTTGGCACCGTGCAACCCCGACAGCACGGACGAGCGCGCCGCGGCCCACCTGGCGTCGATCGGCGTGGAGGTCCGGGCGCACGCGGGGATGACGACCGAGGAGTTCGAGGACTCGCTGGGGTGGCTGGCCAGCGAGCCGGCCGATGCGCTGTGCGACATGGGCGGCGACCTGATCGCCGCAACAGCTGCTGTCGGGCACCGTCCCGCCGGAGCGCTCGAGGCGACGACCACCGGTCTGCATCGACTCGACGGACTGGAGGTCCCGTTCCCTGTGCTCGACTGGAACGGGATCGCGCTCAAGGACCTGATCCACAACCGCCACCACGTCGGCTTCGAGACTTGGCCCGCCTTCACGGCGATCACGGGTCTGGCGTTGTACGGGCGCGAGGTCGTCGTGGTCGGCTTCGGACCGGTGGGTCAGGGCGTCGCTGACCGCGCCCGCGATCTCGGTGCGGTCGTAACGGTCGTCGATCTCGACCCGGTGCGCCTCGTCCAGGCACAGCACGACGGGTGCCGTGTTGCCGAGCTGGCGACCGCCCTCCGAAGCGCGAGCGTGATCGTCACCGCGACCGGGTTCGACGGTGTGCTGGGGGAGCGGGAGCTGTCTGAGCTCGCTGACGGCGCGATCCTCGTCAACGTCGGCCACAGCGACCGCGAGATCGATGTCGACTGGCTCGACCGTCACCCGAGCACCTCGATCCGCCGTCATCTCGACCGCTACGACCTCGACGGTCGTCGGGTGTACCTGCTCAATCGAGGCAGCCTGGTCAACCTCGCTCCTGGGCTCGGCATCGTGGCTCCCCAGCTGTTCGACCCGTTCGCGGCGATCATGGTGCTCGGGCTCGATGCCATCCTGCGCGGGCAGACCGCAGATTTCCCGAACGGCGTCCAGCGCTACCCGCGGTCGCTCGAGGCGCGCGTGGCTCAGGCGCTCGCCACCGGCTCGGCTTGACCGGGGGTCGTCCTGCCAAGTGCCGCGGCCCGACTGAACACGCTGTCGAGCATCCCTTCTGTCAGCCGGCCGGTGAAGGTGTTCTGCTGGCTGGGGTGGTAGCAGCCGAGCAGGGTGACGGAACGCCCCTCCTTCACGAGGGTCGTCTCGACGCCGTGACCGAACCGCGGCTTCGGCCGGGCGACCTGCCAGCCAAGGGCGGCGTACGACCTCAGGGTCGCGTCCCAGCCGTAGCCGCCGAGCGCCACCACGACCTGGACGTGCTCCGCGAGCAGGTCGAGCTCCGCCGCGATCCAGGGCGAGCAGGCATCGCGCTCTGCGGTCGTCGGCTTGTTCTGCGGTGGAGCGCACCGGACGGTCGCGACCATCCGGGTGTCGATGAGCGCGAGGCCGTCGGCGGCGTGCACGCTGTCGCCCTTCGTGGCGAGGCCGACCCGGTGGAGGGACGCGAACAACCAGTCACCACTCCGATCGCCGGTGAACAGTCGGCCGGTTCGGTTCGCGCCGTTCGCGGCGGGGGCGAGGCCGATCACGAGGATGCCCGGAGTCGGAGAGCCGAAGCCGGGAACGGGGCGGCCCCAGTAGGGCTGGTCGGCGTACGACGCCCGCTTGGTGTGCGCCACGTCCTCTCGCCAACGGACCAGCCGCGGGCACGCGCGACAGACACTGGTCCGGGCATCGAGCTCGTCGAGGCCGACGCGAGCGAGGCGGCGCACTTGCGCGGGTGTCCGCGCGACCGGCGTCTCCTGGGTGGCCGGGTCGCCCGGCCAGCCGGTGCCCGGCGGCACCGGCGAGGGGAACAGCTCGCCGGTCGCCGGATGCGGCAGCAGGTCGTCGCTCACGAGCCCATTCTTCCTGCCTAGGGTTGGGCGCATGAGTGCGAGCCGCTGGGCCCGCCGGCTGGAGCAGGCATGGGACGGCGTTCGGCTGCGGCGGACCCGCACCCGAACACCTGTCGACCTCCGGATCGAGACCTACGGCGGCCACGGCAGTGCGCAAGGGGTGGTGGTGCGCGGACGGGTGCTCGACGACCCGCCCCCGACCGACGCGGTGGAGGGCGAGGGCGTCGGTGCCGCCGTACGCCGAACGGTCCGACAGTTCCTGACCGACGATCTGCCGGGGGTACCCCTGCGTGTCACGGTCGCCGGCGCGACCGTCCGGACCGTCACCGACGCCGACGGCTACTTCCAGGCGCGCCTGCAGCCGGACCCTGCCCAGCTGGTCGCCCCGTGGACCACCGGGACCGTCGAGCTCGCGGGGGAGTATCGCGGCGTCACCGACCCGATGACCACGCCGCTCGACGTCCTGGTCCCGAGTGACGCCGCAACGTTCGGGGTGATCTCGGACGTCGACGACACGATCCTCGAGACCGGCGTCCAGCGCGTCGGGCGGATGATCCGGCAGACGTTCACCGGGTCCGCTCTCACCCGGACACCGTTCCCGGGAGCGGCGGAGCTGTACCGCGACCTCGCCGCCGGCATCAACCCGGTCTTCTACGTCTCGTCCAGTCCGTGGAACCTGCACAGCTTCCTGATGGCGTTCATCCGACACCGCGAGTTCCCGGTCGGACCCGTGCTGCTCCGCGACCTGCTCGGCACCTCGGCCGGGCGCGAGCAGAAGGGGGGTCGCATCCAGGAGGTCCTCGACCTCCACCCTCGCCTGCGGTTCGTCCTCCTCGGTGACTCCGGGGAGAAGGATCCCGAGATCTACGCGGCCGTCGCGCGGGCGAACCCGGGCCGGATCATCGCGATCTACATCCGCGAGGTGCGGCTCGATCCGGGCGACGGCCGGGTCGAGGAGGTCTCGGGCACCTGGAAGGAGGACGTGCCCTTCGTGCTCGCAGCCGACACCGACGCCGTACGCCGGCACGCGGTCGGGCTCGGGCTCCTCTGACCCACACGACGGCATAGCTTCTGGTCGCCATAGCGACCACTTCGTATGCCGTTGTGGCCGCGAGGTCCCCTCAACGAGATGTGACGGCGACGCGCACCGCCACCTGCTTACCTCGAGGTCACGCGATACGCGATGATCACCGGGTGGCTGACGAAGTGGCCCCGCCGCCCCTGCTCACGCGCGGGTTCGTCGCGCTCGGGGTGGCGGACCTGGCGTACTTCATCTCGGTCGGCGTCGCCATCCACACCCTGCCGCTCTACGCGACCGGGCCGGTCGGCTCGGACGAGGCGGGCGCGGGCCTCGCGTTCGGCGCCTTCGGCGTCACGGCGCTGGTGTGCCGGCCGATCGCGGGCCGGCTCTCCGACGTGCACGGACGGAAGCCGCTGCTGGTCTTCGGCGCGCTGCTGGCTGCGGCCGGCATGCTGATGCTGCCGTACGTCGACACCCTGGTCGGTGTCGTCGCCATCCGGCTGCTGCAGGGGGTCGCCGAGGCGTCGTTCTTCGTCGCCGGCTTCGCGCTGCTCGCCGACCTGGCGCCGCCGGAGCGGCTGGGCGAGGCGCTGAGCTACAACTCGCTCGGCCTCTACCTGGGCATCGCCTTCGGGCCACCGCTGGGTGAGGTCGTGGTCGAGCAGTGGGGGTACGCGGAGGCGTGGTGGGTCGCCGGCGTCCTGGCGGTCGCGGCTGCCGTCATCATCCGGTGGGTGCCCGACGTACCGGGGGAGGGCGGCGACGGCCACGGCAAGCTGATCCACCGGCCCGGCATCCCGGCCTCGCTCGGGTTCTTCGCCTCGCTCGCCGCGATCAGCGGGTTCCTCGCGTTCGCCTCGCTGTGGTCGGAGGACGTCGGACTCGACAACACCTCGCTCGCCCTGGTCGTCTACGGCGTCGTCATCGTGGCGTGCCGGATCGTCTTCGCCAAGGTCCCGGACCGGGTGCCGTCGCTGCCTCTGGCCACCGGATCCCTGGTCGCGATCGCCGCCGGGCTGGCGGTGCTCGTCGGTTGGCAGACCGAGGCCGGCCTGCTGACGGGCGTCGTCGTGATGGCGGTGGGGGTGACGTTCTCGACGCCGGCGTTCTTCTCCGCGATCTTCGCGACCGCGTCGCCCGCCGAGCGCGGCGCCGCCGCCGGCACCGCGTCGGCGTTCATCGACCTCGGCCTCGGGTTCGGCCCGATCGTGCTCGGCCTGGTCGCCCGCCAGCAGGACCTGTCCTGGGCGTTCGGCGTCGGCTGCGCCATCGCACTGGTCGGCGCCGCTTGGACGGCGCTGCTCGCGACGCGTAGGCGTAGCGTGTTGTCCCCTTGATGAAGGAGGCATTCAATGGGCTTCTATCGCGATCACGTGGTTCCTCGGATCGTCAACGCCGCGTGCGGTATGAAGTCCGGCAATCCTCTGCGGCAGCGGGTGTGTGCGGGGCTCGAGGGGGAGGTCATCGAAATCGGATTCGGGTCCGGCCTCAACGTTCCCTTCTACCCGGCCACGGTCGAGCGGGTGGCTGCCATCGAGCCGGCCGACCTGGGCTGGAAGCTCGCGGCGAAGCGGGTCGCGGCGAGCCCGGTGCCGATCGAGCGCGCCGGGCTCGACGGTCAGAAGCTGCCGTTCGGCGACGACTCGTTCGACGCCGCCGTCTCGACCTGGACCCTGTGCACCATCCCCGACGCCGCAGCGGCGCTGTCGGAGGTACGACGCGTGCTCCGGCCGGGGGGCACCCTGCACTTCGTGGAGCACGGCCTGGCCCCGGATGCCGGCGTCGCACGCTGGCAGCACCGGCTGGAGCCGATGCAGAAACGGATTGCGGGTGGCTGCCACCTGACCCGTGGGATCGCCGACCTGATCACCAACGCGGGCTTCACGATCACCGAGGTCGACGTGTTCTACGAGGACGGCGCGCCCAAGTTCCTCGCCGCCGACACCCTCGGCGTCGCGACGGCGTGACCGGCCTCAGCCCGGCGGCGCCGCGTCGCCGCCCGGCTCGACGACGTACCAGTTGCCGCCGTTGAGGAAGACGTCGTGGCACAGCACCTCGTGCTTGCCCTCGTGGGCGTAGAAGTACAGCGGGTGGTCGTTGTAGGTGACCTGGAGCCGGCCGTCGGAGCGCTCGGTCGTGCCGAGCAGCGAGGCGTCGACGCCCGGGCCCGCCACCGGTTCACCCTCGGTGAAGACCGGCGGCCACGCCTCCTCGCAGTCGTCGTAGCACTGCGGCTCCGCCGTGGTCTCGACGTCGAAGAGGTAGATGGCCTGGCCGGTGTCGTCGAACAGCATCGGACCGAACTCGCTGTCCTCGACCACGACCGTCGTGCCGTCGGCGGCCGGGGGATCGGACTTCGTCGTCTTCGTGGCCTTGGTCGGAGGGGCGTCGCTGGTCGGCGTGTCCATGGGCGTCTCGGACGCCGACGACGTCGGATCGCTCGCCTCCGGATCCGAGCCGTCGTCGCCGCACGCGGCCAGCAGGAGGAGGCAACCGAGCAAAGCGCCGACGCGGGTTCTCATTCCGACAGTCTGCCTCGGACGAGGAGTCGCCACTCGTCACACCATGGACTTGCCGAGGCGCCGCCGGATCTCCAGGTTCCACATCATCGCGTTGATGGGGAACGCACGGAGGACGTGGGGGAGCGGGCGGGACACGGCGCCGAGGACCCGCAGCACCCGGTCGTGCCGGCGCTGGTCGCGCTCCGACCAGGCCAGGCCGAGCTGGTCACGGATCGGCTCCGGGAGGAACCCCGTGTTGAGCCACTGGTTGAGCGGGCCGAGCACGCGGGCGAGCGGCGCGGGCAGCAGGTCGACGCGGAGCAGGCCGCGCAGGTAGTCGCCGACCCGGTCGTCGATCTCGATCCGATCGAGTCCCTCCTCCCAGTAGGTCCGGAACTCCTCCGGTGTGCGGTGCCACAGCTCGGCCGGGACCTGGAGGGTGGTGCCGAACCGCGCGCCTGCGCGCAGCAGGACCAGCTCCTCCTCGCGGGAGAGCGGGCCGTGCATCCGGGTGATCGCGTCGAGACTGCCGTAGTAGAGGCAGCTCGCCACCCACAGCTGGAGGTCGCGGTTGAACGCGTTGTACTTCACCGGGCTCTCGGATGTCGAGCGGACCTGACGGTGCTGGCCGTTGATTGCCTCGCGGTAGGCGACGCGCTGCTCGTGGCTGCCGAGCAACGCAATACCGAGGTAGCCGATCGTCGTGCGGAACCGCTTGAAGGGATGGAGGTCGGCCCGCCCGTTCTCCACCCGGCTCTCCACGACGCCGTACCCGACCTCAGGCCAGCCCAGCTGCATCGCGACGTTGGCCGGGCCGGCGATGAAGGCGACGACCCCGTCCAGCTTGCGGCGCATCAGCGCCATCTCCTCGGCGCGCTCCGCCTCCTGCTCGGCACGGATCAGGCTCGCGGACTCCTCGCCCGCGGTGGGTTCTTCGACGAGCCGGTGGGTGCGGACCGGCTCGGCTCCCATCAGCGCGCCCCGTAGAGGGCGTCGATCTCGGCGGCGTACTTCTCCGCGATCGGCTTGCGCTTGAGCTTCATGGTCGGCGTCAGCTCGTCGCCGCCGGGCTCCCAGGGCGTCGGCAGCACCGTGAACTTCTTGATCTGCTCGACCCGCGCCAGCTTCTCGTTGGCCTGGTCGATCCCGGACTGGATCAGCTTCCGGACGGTCTCGTCCTGGGCGAGCACGGCCGGGGAGGCGTCCTCGAGGCCGGCCTTGGCGGCGTACGCCGCGCAGGCGTCCGGGTCGAGCGTCAGCAACGCGGTCACGTAGGGCCGGTCGTCGCCGACGGCCACCACGCTCATCACCAGCGGACAGGCGACCTTGACCGCGCCCTCGATGTTCTGCGGCGACATGTTCTTGCCGGCCGCGTTGATGATGAGCTCCTTCTTGCGGTCGACGATCTTGACGTAGCCGTCGTCGTCGATGGTGGCGATGTCGCCGGTGTGCATCCAGCCGTCGCTGTCGATCGCCTCGGCCGTCCGCTCGGGGTCGTTGCGGTAGCCGCGCATCACGAGCGGGCCGCGGACCAGCAGCTCGCCGTCGTCGGCCAGCTTGATCTCCGAGCCGCCCGGCACCACCTTGCCGACGGTGCCGATCCGGATGCCGTCCGGCGGGTTCATGGTGACGACGGCAGAGGTCTCCGACATCCCCCACACCTCGAGCACCGGGACGCCGAGGGCCAGCATGAACGCCAGCGCGTCCGGTGCGATCGCGGAGGCGCCGGTGGCGGCGACCCGGACCCGGTCGAGGCCCATCCGCTCCCGCAGCTTGCCGAGCACCAGCCGCTCGGCCAGGCCGTGCTGCAGCTTGAGGGGCAGCGGCACCGGCTTCTGCTCCGACTTCAGCCAGGCGACCTTGGTGCCGGTCGCGATCGCCCAGTTGGCGATCTTGCGCTTCTTCTCGTCGGGCTCGGCTGCCAGCGCTGCCTCGATCCCGGCCTTGACCTTGTACCAGACCGCCGGCACGGCTCCGAAGAACGTCGGCCGCACGGTCGGGAGCGTCGCGACCAGCTGCTTCGGGTCGGCGACGGTGGTGATCTGGATGCCGAAGCGCATGTTGTTGTAGTGCGCCCCCCACCGGTTGGCGATGTGCGCGTCGGGCAGGTAGGACACCAGGGAGTCCTCGTGCGAGAGCGGGAAGTAGCCCTTGAGGGCGTCCATCTCCGCCAGCAGGTTGGCGTGCGTGAGCTCCACGCCCTTCGGCGGTCCGGTCGTGCCGGACGTGTAGATGAGGGTCAGCACGTCGGAGGGCTCGACCGCCTGCCAGCTCGCGTCGAAGTCGAAGTCCGGATCGCCGCTCGCCTCGAGCTCCTCCAGCGTCGTCGCGCCCTCGGCGGGGCCGTCGACGCAGATGAAGTGCTCGATCTCGCCGTCGGTGTTCGCGAGCTGCAGCTTGTCGAGGAACTGCCTCTCGGTGACCACGACCTTGTTGCCCGCGTTGCCGAACAGGTAGCCGATCTGGTCGGTGGCCAGCGTGTTGTAGACCGAGAACGGCGTCGCGCCCGCGTGCAGCGCTCCGGCGTCGACGACGTGGAACTCGGGACGGTTGGTCAGCATGATCGCCACGGTGTCGCCACGCGCGACGCCGAGCCCGGCGAGGCCGGCCGCGACGTTGCGCACTCGTGCGGCGTACTCGCCCCAGGTGATGGAGACGCTGTCGTCGGGGGTGCGGAGGGCGACGACCTCGGGGTGCGCCGCGGCGGTCTGTTGGAAGGCTTCGCAGAGGGTGCGGGGTTCGGTGGCCACCCGGGCAACCTACTCGCGTCCCGTCGCATCTGACAACGGTCATAGTCCGAATCGTGGGCGCCGCTGGCGCGCCCCGGGGAGACGGCGCAAGGTAGCCCTGTGAGCAGGGACGGGCAGTTCGACATCCGCGACCACGTCCCCGGTCCGGCGGGGTTCCTCGGGTCTGCTGCCAACGTGATCATGCAGCTCGGCTGGCGCGAGGTCGGGTGGGGCGTGGTCGAGAGCTCCGTCGACAGCGGCAACGTGATGCTGCACCCGTGGAAGCGGCTCCGGACCACGATCAGCTATCTGGTCGTCGCGCTGTTCGGCGACGAGGCGGACCGGGCGGCGTACCGCGAAGCCGTCAACCGCTCGCACGTCGCGGTCCGCTCCGGGCCAGACAGCCCGGTCAAGTACAGCGCCTTCGACCCGGACCTCCAGCTGTGGGTCGCGGCCTGCCTCTACGTCGGCGTCCGCGACATCCGGCGGGCGTTCCTCGGGCCGATGACCGAGGCGGACGAGGACGGCCTCTACGCGTACTGCAGCCGGCTCGGGACCTCGCTGCAGGTGCCGGCCGACCGCTGGCCCGCCGACCGCGAGGCGTTCGGGAAGTACTGGGCCGACGGACTGGCCCGGGTGCGGTACGACGAGCCGGTGCGGCAGCACCTGATGGCCGTGGTGGACCTCGAGATGATCCCGCGCTGGATGCGGTGGGGGAACCGGTCGCTCAACCGGTTCGCGACCACCGCGTTCCTCCCGCCGGAGTTCCGCGAGGCGATGGGTCTGACCTGGACCGCGGCCGATCAGCGCCGGTGGGAGCGGTTCGTCCGCGTCGTCCGGTTCGGCTCGCGGCTGCTCCCGCGCTGGGTGCGGATGCTGCCGGTCCGGCTGCAGTTGGCCGAGGTCCGGCTGCGGATCCGGCGGGGCTGGAGGCTGACCTGACGCTGGTCAGTCGGTTGCGACCTGCCGCACCGACGACGCCAGCAGGCTGCCCACCATCTCGCTGAGCTCGCCGGGCGACATCTCCACGTCGCCGTTGAGGACCGCGTGGGTCGCCTCGAGCGCGCCGCCCACGGCGTAGAGCAGCGCGACCCGGCCGCGCGGGGCGTCGACGGCAGCGCCGTACTGCGACCCGAAGAAGCCCGCCATCTGCTCGGCGTAGGCGAGGACGATCCGGCGCCGGGCCTCGGTCAGCCCGCTGGTGCCGGACGCGACCAGCAGCGCCGCCCGGGCCTTCCGGGGATCCTTCTCGAAGACCGAGAAGGCGCCCTCGAAGGCGGTGCGGCAGGCGTCGTCGAGGTCGGCCGGGACGCGGTCCGCCAGGGCCGCCGCACCCTCGAGCGCGATCTCCTCGGCGATCTTGTCGAGCAGTGCCAGCTGCAGCTCGTCGAGGTTGGTGAAGCTTTCGTAGAAGTACCGCTGGGTCAGCCGCGCGCTGGCGCAGACCCCGCGCACGCTGATGTCGGCGACGTCGCTTCCCATGAGGTCGAGGGCGGCCTCGAGGAGGGCGGCGCGCCGCTGCTCTCGTCGTACGTCGGCGGAGACGCCGCGGTACGTCCGATGGATCGACACCCGGCCCAGCCTACCGCCGCGAATCGGGTGGATCTGCCCGGCGAATCCGGCCGGCTCGACGGGCAGACTTCCCCGATTCGCGGAACAGTAGGACTTGGGTCAGAGACCCAGGCTGCGTCCGATGATCTCCTTCTGGATCTCGGTCGTGCCGCCGTAGATGGTCGAGATCCGGCTGTCGAGGTAGGCCCGCGCGATCGGGTACTCGAGCATGTAGCCGTAGCCGCCGTGGAGCTGGACGCCCTGGTTGACGAGCTTGTTCTGGAGCTCGGTCGCCCAGTACTTGGCCTGCGACGCCTCGACGGCGTCGAGCTTGCCGGCGACGTGCTTCCTGACGCACTCGTCGATGAAGACCCGGGTGATCTTGGCCTCGGTCGCCATTTCCGCGAGCAGGAAGCGGTTGTGCTGGAACTTGCCGATCGGCTTGCCGAACGCCTCGCGGGTCTTGGCGTAGTCGAGGCACATCTCGACGACGTACTCGCACGCGGCGGCGGCCTGGGCGGCGATGATCAGCCGCTCCTGCGGCAGGTTCATCATCAGCGAGATGAAGCCGCTGCCCTCCTCGCCGAGGAGGTTCTCCTTGGGCACCCGGACGTCGGTGAAGCTGAGCTCGGCGGTGTCCTGCGCGTGCATGCCGATCTTCTCGAGGTTGCGGCCGCGCTCGAAGCCCTCCATGCCGCGCTCCACGACCAGCAGGCTGATGCCCTGGTAGCCGGCCTCGGGGTTGGTGCGCGCGACGACGATCACCAGGTCGGCGTGGATGCCGTTGCTGATGAAGGTCTTGGAGCCGTTGAGCAGGTAGTGGTCGCCCTGGTCGACGGCGGTCGTGCGGACGCCCTGCAGGTCGGAGCCAGCGCCCGGCTCGGTCATGGCGATCGCGGTGATCGTCTCGCCGGTGACGCAGCCCGGCAGCCAGCGCTGCTTCTGCTCGTCGGTGCCCAGCGAGATCAGGTAGGGGACGATGATGTCGGTGTGGACCGAGAACCCGGGTCCGTTCGCACCGGCCCTGGTCTGCTCCTCGGAGAGCACCACGTTGAACCGGAAGTCGTCGATGCCCGCGCCGCCGTACTGCTCCGGGACGTCGAAGCACAGCAGACCGGCTTCGCCGGCCTTGAGCCACAGCTCGCGCGGGACGATGCCGTCGCGGTCCCACTGCTCGTTGTTGGGAGTGACCTCCTTGGCGAAGAAGGTCCGCGCGACGTCGCGGAAGTCCTCGTGCTCGGGAAGGAAGAGCTCGCGCATGTGATGAGGGTCCTGTCGTAGAGTGCGCCGCGGATGGCGACAGTCGATGCGTTGATCTACTGTGACAGTACCACTGTCACGATGCAACGGAACGTGACGGGAGACGAGCGGAGTGGGCGTGTCCATCGAGACCGGGCTGACCGTCGACGAGCTGGCCGCCGAGACCGGCATGACGGTCCGGACGGTGCGCTACTACGCCGGCCTCGGGCTGATGCCGGCGCCCGAGCGGCGTGGCCGGCTGGCGTTCTACTCCGACGTCCACGTGGCGCGGCTCAAGCTGGTCCGCGCCCTCCAGGACCACGGGCTGAGCCTGACGGCGATCGAGGACTACCTCGCCCGGATCCCGGCGGACGGTGACGCCGACGAGCTGGCCGTGCACCGGCTGGCGCTGACGACGTGGTCGCCGCAGCCGCCCGAGCGGGTGAGCCGCGCCGAGCTGGACCAGCGCGCCGGCCGCCCGCTCGACCAGGACACGATCGACGTGCTCCTGGCGATCGGCGTGATCGAGGTGGAGGGCGAGGACTTCGGGCTGCAGCCCGGCTTCGACGCTGCGGTGAAGGTGCTCGAGCTCGACATCAGCGCCGACGGCATCACGGCCGCGGGGTTCGCCATCAAGCGGCACACCGAGGCACTGGCCGAGGAGCTCACCGACATCTTCGCCCGTCAGGTGATCGGGCCGTACCGCGCCCGCGAGCACCACACGCCCGAGGAGGCGGCGGCCTTCCAGGCCGCGATCGTCCGCCTGCGCGAGCTCACCCTGGAGGCGGTCGTCTCCGGCTTCCAGCGCGCGTCCAACCAGGTGATCAACCGCTCCTTGCGCGGTTGACGGGCCGCCGGGCCGCGGGGGCCGCCCTCAACTGTCGGACGGAGCACGGACGTCTGACGTGCCGATCTGCACGACAGCCTCGATCTCGACCGCGAAGCCAAAGGGCAGCGAGGCGACGCCGACAGCTGATCGTGCGGATCGGCCAGCGTCGCCGAATGCCTTCGCCAGGAGATCGGTCGCTCCGTTGGCGACCACGTGCTGCTCGGTGAAGTCGGGTGCGGAGTTGACGAAGACGACCACCTTGACGACCTTTGCGACGCTCGACAGGTCTCCGAGCTCCGCGCGGATCGTCGCCAGCAGGTTGAGCATGACCGCTTCGGCAGCGCGTGCCCCTTGCTCGGTCGTCATCGTCTTGCCCAAGCGACCGGTGTGCATGGGGTGGCCGTCCTCGAACGCGCCGTGTCCGGACACGAACAGGAGGTCACCGGTGCGGACGGCCATCGCGTAGCTGCCGACCGGGACGTTCGGGGCAGGCACGGCATCGTCGAGCATCACGGGTTCACCGGAATCGAGTCGTAGCGAGCCGCGATCGCCGCTCTGGCAGCCGGGTCACGGATCGCTTCGGGTCCGAGCCCGCCGAGCGCGAAGAACATCTCCTCCAGACCGCCCGGAACCATCAGGGCGAGAAACCGGCCGCCGCCCTCGGCTGCCGAGATCATGTGTGCGGTCCCGCGGGGGACGAGGATGTACGTCCCGGGGGTCGCCTCGATCGGCTCGTCTCCGACCGTGAACGTGAACAACCCGTCGAGGATGAAGAATGACTCCTCGAAGCCGCGGTGCAGATGCGGAACGGTCCAGGGGCCTTCGGCCGTTCCGGCGAACTCGGTGAAAGTGAACGCGCCTCCGGTCTCGGCGTCGCCCCCGGCCAAGACCCGCATGGACGCCACCCCCAGATCGACCGATCGGCCTGCGCCCGGAAGGACCGTGTGTGCCGTGCCCGGTTGCATCATCGCCATCACCCCTTTCCTCCAGATCAGGGTGTTCCGGTTCGCCACCCACGGCAATATCAGAATCTGAAGTTGCTGATCAGCCCGCTCGGCGGGACAGTGGGAAGGTGCGCGACTACGGACAGTTCTGCCCGATCGCCCGCAGCTCGGAGGTGCTGGCCGAGAGGTGGACGCCCATCATCGTGCGCAACCTGCTGAACGGCTGCCGCACCTTCAACGAGATCCGCCAAGGAGCGCCAGGTATCTCCACGGCACTGCTGGCGCAACGGCTCGAGGCGCTGGAACGCGCCGGGGTCCTCCTTCGTGCCGCGAAGCCCGGCCGACGTGGTACGACGTACGAGCTGACCGAGATGGGACAGGACCTCAGGGCGGTGTGCGACGCACTCGGGCAGTGGGGCGCGCGCTGGCTCGAGATCGAACCCCGGCACCTCGACCCCGCGTACATCCTCTGGGCCACCCTCAAGCTCGTCGACCTCGACCAGATCCCTGACGGCACCACGACCCTGCGGTTCCGGCTGCACGACCATCCCGTGAACGACTACTGGATGCTGCTGCGACGACCGCTACCCGAGCTCTGCACCCGAAGCTCCGGCTACCTGGAGGACCTCGTCTGCGAAACAGACAGCCAAACCCTCGTCGACCTGCACCTTCGACGTACGACCTACGCCGCGGCTCTGCGGTCCGATCGCCTGACTCTCCTGGGACCGACGGAGATGACCAGGAAGTTCACCACCTGGTTCAAGACCAGCCCGTTCGCCGACTACCTGCCCTAGCGCCTCGATGCTTGGAGCAACGGACGAGCCTCAGCGAGAAGCGAACGCACGAGCAGGCAAGGGTGCCCGGTCCGCCTCGCGCCGCCAGGCCTGCCGGGCCTGCGGCAGCAGCCGCGCCTGGAGGGGCAGCCGTCCGAAGGTGTGCTGGATGCCGGCGCCCAGGGCACGCAGTCTCCGGTCCTCGGCGGCGGTCCAGTCGAGGCCCATCCGGTCGCGCAGCTCGGCGGGGAAGGTGCCACGGAGCACCCAGGCCATCGCGTCGAACTGCGCGTCGGACACCGGCTGCCAGAGGACCTCGGGCAGGTACTTGACGGGCGACGGCCCGAAGATGCCCTTCTTGGTCCGGTTGAACGTCGAGCGGGCGATGGCGTTGGGCCGGAGCACGTGGGTGATGGTGTCGTCCCAGTAGGCCCGGAACTCGTCGTACGTCGCCGGCGTGCCCGAGGCGGAGACGCCGTAGAGCGAGTACCACTGACGGGACTCCTGGAACAGCCGCTCCTTGTCTCGGTCGGACAGGGGCCTCCCGAAGTGCTCCCGCAGCGCGATCTGCATCTCGAAGAAGGTCGCGTGCGGCCAGTAGAAGACCTCGGGGGTCAGCGCGCTGTAGCGGGTGCCGTCCGGGAACCTGCCCTTGAGCGGCCGGTGGTAGTCGCGGACCCGCTCCGCGGTCGCCCGCGCATCGGCGTCGTAGACGACGCCGAGGATCTGGGGGAGCGAGCGGAGGATCCGCTTCATCGGTCCCTGGAAGTACGTCGAGTCGTGCTCGCGGAGCGCGAGGTCGATCGCCGGGTGCATGGTCTGGAGGAGGCCGGCCCGCATGCCGACGAGCAGCATCCGCTGGTCACCGAACAGGCGCCACGTGAGGGAGTCCGGTCCCAGGGGTACGCCGGGCAGGGGCTGGTAGTCGTCGTACGCCGTCACGCGCGACTCAACGGCCGGAGGGTGACGGGGAAGTCGTCGGTCGGCATGACGAGGGAGGTGTGGTCCCACTCGATCTCGTAGTCCGCGGGGATCTCGAACTCGTACGTCGTCAGCATCGTGTGCAGCAGGGCCTTGACCTCGTTGGTGCCGAAGGCCATCCCGATGCACTTGTGCGCGCCGCCGCCGAAGGGGATGTAGCCGTAGCGGTGTGCCTTGTGCTCGCTGCGCGGCTCGGCGTAACGGAGCGGATCGAACTCGTGGACGTTGACCCAGTGGTCCCCGACGGTGTGGACCGCCCCCGGTCCGACCACCACGATCGTGCCCTTCGGGACGAAGCAGCCGGCGAGCTCGGTGTCCTCGGTGGCCCGCCGGACGAGAGCCGGAACCGGGGCGACCAGGCGCATGGCCTCCTTGAACACCAGGTCCAGGGTGGTCAGGCTCTCGAGCTCGTCGATCGTCGGGGTCGCCGTCCCCAACGCGAGCGACTCGGCCCGGGCCTTGTCCTGCCACTCCGGGTACTTCGCGAAGTAGTAGGTCATCCCGGTCGCGGTGATGGTCGACGTGTCGTGCGCCGCCATCATCAGGAAGATCATGTGGTTGACGATGTCGTCGTCGGTGAACTTCATCCCGTCGTCGGTCTCGACGTGGCACAGCGCGGCGAACAGGTCGTCGTCGTCCGACGCCCGCTTGGCGGGGATCTGCGAGCGGAAGTAGGCGTCGAGCTGACGACGTCCGGCAAGACCCCTGTTCCACCGGGTGCGCAGCAGCGGGACCTCGGTCCTGATCAGGCCGGTGCCGGCCCGCACGGCGTCGATGAACGCCTGGGTCAGCCCGTGCGTCTCGTCGTTCGGCTCGGTGCCCATGAAGATCTCGGTGGCGACATCCAGCGACAGGGACTTGACCGCCGGATACATCAGCATGGGTTCGTCGGTCGGCCAGCCGGGGACGGTCCGCGCGATGATTCCCTCGATCCGGCCCTGGTAGGCCTCGAGACGGGGGCGGGTGAACGCCTCCTGCATGATCCGCCGGTGCAGCAGGTGCTCCTGGCCGTCGAGGAGCATCAGGCCCCGGGTGAAGAACGGGCCGATGAAGTACTCCCACCCGGACTGCGAATAGAACTTGCCCTTGTTCTGGAGGACCTCCTGCACGGCGTCCGGCCCGATCGCCATCGCGACCTTGGTGCCGAAGGCGCGGATCCAGAACACGTCGCCGTACTTCGCGTGCATCTCGGGCGTGGAGTCCCAGCCGTCGCGGATCATCTCCAAGGTCTTGCCGACGACCGGCAGCCCCACCTCGCCCATCACCGGCTTCAGGTCGCTCCCGGGTGGCGGCTCGGCGAGCGCTACCGGTGCGGTGCCGATCCGGTCCCCGGCCGCCGTCAGCAGCCGGTCGCCGGGGAAGTGGAGGAGCGTCGGCTTCCTCATTGCTCGGTCTTCCCCGTCGCCCGGGCTTCGTACGACGCCCGCTCCGGCCGGGCCAGCGCGTCCAGGAAGATGTGGTCCGCCCCCATCTTCGTGCCGATCCACTGCCCGACACCGAACGGGAGCATCCGGGTGACGTTGAGCAGCGGCCGGGCAGAGCGCGGGACGTAGACCTCGAACCGGGGCTTCACGACGGCCTCGACGATCGCGTCGGCCACCGACTCGGGTGTGATGGCCCGGAAGGCCGGCATGTCCTCCACGCCGGCAGTCAGCTCGGTGCGGGTGATCCCCGGCATGACGACCGAGAAGTCGAGGCCCTGCGGGTGCAGCTCGGCGTACGCCCCCTCGGTGTACTGGATGACCGCGGCCTTCGACGCGCTGTAGGTCGCGCTGCCGGCGATGCCGGCCTTGCCCGCGGTCGACGCGACGTTGACGATGTGGCCGCGACCGCGGGGCAGCATCCGCCGCGCGGCCTCCCGGGTGCCGTGGATCACCGCGCGCGTGTTGATCGCAAAGATGCGGTCGATGGTCGCGTCGTCCTCGTCGAGGAGGGCCGAGAGCGGCATCACGCCGGCATTGTTGATGTACACGTCGACCGGGCCGAGCGTCGACTCGACGGTGTCGATGAAGTCCGCGACGCTCTCGGTCGACGTGACGTCGAGAGGCAGCGCGAGGGTCTCGCCGCCGATCCGCTCCGCGGTCGCCTTCGCGATGTCGAGGTCGATGTCGCCGATCGCGACCCGCGCCCCTTCCTTCGCCAGCGCCGTGGCGGTGGCGGCGCCGATGCCTCGTCCCGCGCCGGTGATGGCGATGACGCGTCCGGCAAGTCGGTGGCTCATGTGCGGTTCCTCCTGGGAGACGGTCAGTAGACGAAGCGGGCGAGACGTTCCTTGAATGCGGTGTACGGCGCCTTCGCGAGCGCGGGCTCGACGAAGAACGAGGGCCGGCGATAGACCGCGCGGCGATGGCTGAACGTCTCGAAGCCCCACTTGCCGTGGTAGGCGCCGTAGCCGCTCGCGCCGACACCACCGAACGGCAGGCTGGGCGGGAAGACCTGCAGCATCGTGTCGTTCACGCACGCACCGCCCGACGTCGTCTCGGCCAGCACCCGGTCGGCGTTCGTCTTCGAGAAGACGTAGAGCGCCAGCGGGTGGTCGCCGCGGTTGATGTGCGTGATCGGCTCGCTGATGTCGTCGAACCCGAGGACCGGGAGCACGGGTCCGAAGATCTCCTCGCCCATCACGGCCGCGTCGGGCTTGACCCCGGTGAGCACGGTCGGTGCGACGTACCGCGCCTCGATGTCGACCGTGCCGCCGACCGGCATTTCGTCGTAGCCGCCGCCGTCGAGCAGTCCGGCGACCCGAGCGGCGTGCCGCTCGTTGACGATCCGCCCGAAGTCGGGGCTCTGCCGCGGGTCGTCGCCGTACCGCTCGCGGACCTCGGTGGCCAGCCGGTCGACGAACTCGTCGTGCACCTCGTGGTGGACCCAGGCGTGGTCGGCGGCGATGCAGGTCTGACCTGCGTTGGACCACTTGGCGAACGCGATCCGGCTGGCGGCCTGCTTGAGGTTGGCGTCCTTGTCGACGATGGCCGGACTCTTGCCGCCGAGCTCCAGTGTGGTCGGCGTCAGGTGGCGGGCGGCGGCCTCGGCGACGATCCGGCCGACTGCGCCGTTGCCGGTGTAGAGGATGTGGTCGAACCGCTGCTCCAGCAGGGCGGTCGTCTCCTCGACTCCACCCTCGACGAACGCGATCGCATCCGGGTCGAGGTAGTCGCCGGCGAGCCGGCTGAGGAGGGCCGACGTCGCCGGCGCCAGCTCCGACGGCTTGCACACGACGGCGTTGCCGGCGGCCAGAGCGGCGGCGAGCGGCATCGCCAGCAGGTAGACCGGGTAGTTCCACGGTGCGACGACGAGTACGACGCCTCGGGGCTGGTGCTGCACGCTCGCCCGGCCGGGCCGGAAGGCCAACGGCAGTCGCGCCGACGACTCCTTCGCCCAGTTGCCCAGGTGCTTGCGCAGGTGGTCGGCCTCGCTCGCGGACGCCGCGAGGTCGCCGGCCCAGGCCTCGAACCGGGGCTTGCCCAGGTCGTCGGCGAGCGCGCCGAGGAACGCGTCCTCGTTGTCCGTGAGCATCCGCGACAGCGCGCGGAGCTGGTCGCGGCGCCAGTCCAGGTCGCGGGTCCGCCCGGACTCGAACGTCGTACGGAGCCGGGTGACCAGCTGCTCGGCGGCTGCAGACACAGAGGACCTCCACGGTGAGGTGATAGAAAGTGCTCAGGAATCTATCACCAGGCCCCGCGCAAGGCTAGGGTCTGTGACATGGACCTGGTCTACGTTGGCGACGAGAGTGCCGCTGCCGGCGACTCCGCGGACGCGACCACGGTGCGAATCCTCGAAGCTGCCTATCGCGCCCTGTCGCAGGGCGGGGTCCGCCGGACGACGATGAACCAGATCGCCGAGACCGCGGGCCTGGGCGTCGCCACCGTCTATCGTCGCTTCCCCCGCAAGGTGCAACTGGTGCGGGCGATGCTGCTGCGGGAAGCGGTCAAGGTGGTCGCCGAGGTGGACCGGGCGATCAAGGAGCAGTCGACGGTCGAAGGACAGGCCGCGGCGGGCTTCACGGCGTTCGCGCACGCCGTCGCCGACCGGCCGCTCCTGGTCCGGTTGCTGCGCGGCGACAGCGACTACGACGGCGAGACGGTGCCTCCCGGCGAGCTTGCCGACCAGATCATGGTGCTGGTCCGCGACTACATCGCGAGCTGGATCCGTGAGATCCAGGCCGAGGGCCGTTACCTGTCGGTGGAGGCCGACATCGTCGCCGAGATCCAGGCCCGGCTCGCGCTCAGCCTGGTGTTGGCGCCGGAGGGGGAGATCCCGATGCACGACGACGCGGCGACGCGCGGCTTCGCGACGACGTACCTCGTGCCGCTGCTCGGCAGCGAGCACGCGTAGCGGTCCTACGAGCCCCGCAGCAGCACTGGGACGGTCAGCGCCACCCGCGCCAGTCCCAGGACGAACCCGAAGGGGAGCGCGAAACCGGTCCAGTAGGCGAGCTCGAACGGCAGGATCGCGAGCGACAGCCACAGTGCGGGGTGCCAGTCCGCCAGGAGCAGGACGCCGAGACCGACCTCGGCAGCGCACACGACGACGAAGCCGAGCAGCAACGGCACCGTGGTCGGGATGCCCGCGCGCTCGAACGGCCCCGCTCCGTACGTCGGGAAGCCGAGGGACTGCCAGACCTCGTGGTGCTGGGCGAAGTGGCGGACGCCGATCGCGCCGGGGATGCCGAACCCCAGGCCGAGGAGCACCGCGAGCACGCCGGCGCTCCGGGTCATCGGAAGGCTGCGACGTATCGCCGGTAGCGACGCCTGCCGACCAGTGCCCACAGGACCTTGACCGGCGCCGGCAGTCCCGCCATCATCGCCGCCGCCTCGGCAGGGGTCGCCACCTCCAGCATCTGCCCGGTGGCGGTGAAGCGCTGCGCAGGCGTGAACTTGGCGAATGCCGACTGGCCGGCCTTCGTCCACTCCTCGACGCTGATGTGCTGGGCGAGCAGAGGTACGACGTCGCGCTCCTCCTCGTCCAGGTGCTCCTCGAGCTGACGCAGCATGTCGGTGATCGCCTTCGAGAGCGCGGCGGCCGCCTCACCCGTGGGCCGATCGAGCCATGCGGCGCTGCGACGCTGGACGTCCTCGATGCCGTCATGGATGCCGTGGTGCTGGGCCTCCATCCGGTCGACGAGCTCGGCCGACGGCTGCGCCCGGGCCGCGAGTGCCGGCCAGACATGCTCGTCCTCCGTCGTGTGGTGCGCGCGCAGGCCGACGAGCATGAAGTCCAGGTGTGCGGCGGCTGCGCGGACCCGGGCGGCGTCGGCGGGAGGGATGGTGGGGACGAGCCGGGCGAGCTCGGCGAAGCCGGTGCGAAAGATGCGGTGGATCAAGGCCATGTCCCAGAGAGCGGGGTGCGCGGCCGAGGTGGGGTCGATGGCGGCCATCGAGCTTCTACCTAGTAGATGATCTCACTAGTGACCATCACTAGTGAACGACTCTGATAATCTGCTCCTCGGGATGAGCGCTGTCAAGAGAGTCGGGGCAACTCGCCGGGAGAAGGCCGCAGCGACGCGGGAGCGGATGCTCCGCGCCGCGATCGAGGTGTTCGCCGAGGCGGGCTACGTCGGCGCCAGGATGGCCGACATCGCAGCCCGCGCCGGGGTTGCCGTGCAGACGGTCTACTTCGTCTTCCACACCAAGCCCGAGCTGCTCCAGGCCTGCTTCGACTATGCGGTCCTCGGGCCCGAACGGCTTGTCCCGCCCGAGCAGACGCCCTTCCGCGAGATCGCCACCGCGCGATCCGGCCGGGCTGCGCTACGCGCGCTCGTTGCCGGCAACACCGCGATCCTCGAGCGGGTGGCGACGACGGACGAGGTGGCGCGAGCCGCGCTGCACGAGCCCGAGGCGGCCGCAGTGGTGAAGAACAGCGAACGACTGCGGCGGGACGGCTACCGGGACATGCTGGCGACCGTCGCCGAGCGGTTCGCTCTGCGACCCGGGCTGAGTCTCGACGACGCGACCGACATCCTGCTGATGTACGGGAGCAGTGCGACGTACCTGTCGATGGTGCGCGCTGGCTGGAGCCGGGACCGCTTCGAGGACTGGCTCACCGACACCCTCGCCCGCACCTTCCTGGCTCGACCCGGCCGGTAACCGACGCCAGTGTCGCTTGCTGGCTAGCATGCAGGCGTGGCCACCTCCACCAGCCCGGACACGGGACCTCGCCGGCGGTTGCGGGCACCCGCCCGCCGTGCGCTGGTTGTCGAGGGTGGCCTGCGGGTGTTCGCCCGGACCGGCTACACCGCGGCGAGCATGGCCGACATCGCGGACGCCAGCGGCGTCACCCGGGCCGTGGTCTACGACCACTTCGCGTCCAAGAAGGACCTCTACGTCGCCGTCCTCGTCGAGCAGGGCGCCCTCTTCCTCGGGCACCTCGAGAGCAGGATCGTGTCCGAGGGATCGCCCCGGGAGCGGATGCGGTCGACGATGGACGCCGTGCTCGCGTTCGCCGAGGACCACCCGATGGCCTGGCGACTGCTCAACGTCAACACGACGCACGGTGACGCGGTGGCCGAGGCCGCCTGGCAGCAGGCATGGGCCGAGCGGTCGGCCCAGGTCGTCGACCTGCTCACCCCGGACGTCGAGCGGCTGGGCCTGACGTCTGACGACGTGCACCTGGACCTCGTCGTCCAGATGCTGATGGGCGCCCTGACACAGTCGGTGCACTGGTGGAGCGGCCGGACGCGGATCTCCAGGGAAGCGGTCCTCGACGCCGGAATGGCGTTGATGTGGGACGGCCTGGGACAGCTCGGCCGGCCCTAGTCGGCGTGGCCTAGCCGAAGCGGCGGACCTGGTAGACGCCGCGGGTCGCAGCCACCACGGTGCCTGCCGCGTCGACGACCTCTGCCTCGAGGACGAACTCGGACTTCCCGTTCGCGAGCGCCTCGCGCGGGATCCGCTCACGGTCCTCGGGTGCCAGCTCGGCCCGCGCCTGCACGGTGCCGAGCGCCGGGCGCAGGAACCGGATCTCCACCGACTTCACCAGCGGTACGAACCCGGCGAGCTCACCCTCGAAGTCGAAGGTGGTCCCCGGGATGAGGCCGCCGAGCACCTCGGCCACCGTGAAGAGAGAGCCGGCGTAGAGCGCGCCGAAGTGATTGACGTTGGGCTCGGCCGGGAGCTCCACAGTGCCCCTGCCGTCGCCGGCCTCGATCACGCGGGTGCCCATCGCCGCCAGGATCGGGATGACGGCGTGCTGCTCGCGGGTGAGCTCCTCGGGTGTCTTCACGACTCCTCCTTGGGGGACCGTCGGGCGTGCTCGACGATCTCGCCGATCAGGGTCGGCCAGAGCTCCCTGGGCAGGTCGTGACCCATCCCGGGCCAGGTAACGAGCCGGGCACCGGGCACCGCGGCCGCGGTCTCGTGACCGCCGTCGACCTGGATCAGCGGGTCCTCCTCGCCGTGGAGGACCAGCGTGGGCACGGTGAGCTCAGCCAGACCCGGCCGCCGGTCGGGCGACACGAGGATCGCCGCGAACTGGCGGACCTTGCCGGCGGACTTGTTGCTGCGCCGGAACGACTCCGCGCCGACCTCGCGGAGCCACTCCTCGTCGTGCGGGTAGGCCGGCGAGCCGAGGACGCGGTAGGCGTTGACCATGAGGGCGGCGGCCTCCTCCTCGCTCTTGGGTGCCGGCCACATCAACGTCGCCGATGCCTCCGGCGTCGGCTTGCCGATGTGGGCCGCGGGCGTGGACGAGATCGACGTCAGGCTGACCACGCGAGCGCCGTGGCGGAGGGCGACCTCCTGGGCGATCATCCCGCCCATCGACCACCCGACCAGGTGCACCCGCTCGAGCCCCAGTGCGTCGAGGAGGCTCGCGGTGTCGTCGGCCATGTCGGCCAGGGTGTACGGCGCCGCGGTCGACTCGCCGCTCAGGATCGCCATCAGGTCGGGGACGCCGGCGTCGTCGAGGTGGGTGGACAGTCCGATGTCGCGGTTGTCGAACCGGATGACGTGGAAGCCATCGTCGGCGAGCGCCTGGCAGAACCCGTCGGGCCAGCCCAGCATCTGGGTGGCCACGCCCACGACCAGCACCAGCGGCGGGGCGTCGGGGGACCCGAACGTCTCGTAGGCCAGGGTGAGCCCGCCCGCGTCCACTAGCCTCGGCGTCTGCATGTGCTGAACTATGACAGTCGCACTGTCACGATGGAAAGGCACCCCGTGGGCAAGAGGTTCGAGGGCAAGACCGCGATCGTCACCGGCGCCAGCCGCGGCATCGGGCTCGGCATCGCGGAGCGGCTGGTCGCCGACGGGGCGCGGGTGGTCATCACCGCCCGCAACCAGGAGACGCTGGACGAAGCGGCCGCCCGCCTCGGTGGGGCCGAGGTCGCGCTGCCGGTCGCGGGCAAGGCCGACGACACCGAGCACCAGGCCGACACCGTCCGGAGGGCGCTCGAGACCTTCGGCAGCGTCGACTTCCTGGTCAACAACACGGGGATCAATCCGTCCTACGGCCCGCTGCTCGACGTCGACCCGGGTGCCGCCCGCAAGATCGTCGAGGTCAACTGCCTCGCCGCCCTCGCGTGGGTGCGGCAGGTCCACGGCGCCTGGATGGGGGAGCACGGCGGCAGCGTCGTCAACGTCTCGTCGGTCGCCGGCCTCCGTCCGCCCAGCAACATCGCGTTCTACGGCGCCAGCAAGGCGATGCTGACCTACCTGACCCAGACCCTCGCGGTCGAGCTCGGCCCCGACGTACGGGTGAACGCGGTGGCGCCGGCGGTCGTGAAGACCCGGCTCGCGACCGCGCTCTACGAAGGGCGGGAGAACGAGGTGGCTGCGGCGTACCCGCTCAAGCGCCTCGGCGAGCCCGAGGATGTCGCCGGCCCGGTGGCGTTCCTGCTCTCCGAGGACGCGGCCTGGGTCACCGGTGCGCTGCTGGTCATCGACGGCGGGCTCTCCCTGACGGGCGGCATCGAATGAGCTCCAGCGGCTAGCGGATCAAGCCGCCAGCTCGACCGCGAACACCCCGAGCCCGAGCAGTGCGCACAGGCCGAGGGTGCGCATGGGCCCCCAGCCGCGCCAGAACATGACCACGAGCGCGACGCCCGTGATCGCGAACGCCACCGGGTCCCACTCGGAGACCACCGGGACGTCGAGGTGGACCGGTCCGGCGTCGACCTCGCGGCTGCGGTCGAAGAGCGTGTGCAGGGCGAAGAAGACCGCCAGGTTCGCGATCACGCCGACGACGGCAGCGGTGACGCCGGTCAGTGCCGACGTGAGGTGCCGGTTGTGCCGGAGCCGCTCGACATAGGGCGCGCCGAGCAGCACGAAGAGGAAGCACGGCACGAACGTCACCCAGGTGACGAGGAGCGAGGCGAGGACCGCCGCAACCCACGGGTCGAAGCTGCCGGGGCTGCGGTAGGCGCCGACGAACGCGACGAACTGCACCACCATGATCAGCGGCCCCGGCGTGGTCTCCGCGAGCGCCAGCCCGCGGACCATCTCGCCCGGCGCGAGCCAGCCGTACACGTAGACCGCCTGCTGGGCGACGTACGCCAGCACGGCGTAGGCGCCCCCGAACGTCACGACCGCAGCACCGGAGAAGAACAGTCCCTGGTCGACGAACACGTCCGTCGACGACACGAAGACCGCGAACGCGGCCACCGGCGCGAACCACAGGACGAGCCCGAGCGCCACGATGCCGAGCGACCGCCGCTTCGAGGGCAGCTCGTGGTGGAGGTCGGCGTCGCTGATCAGGGGCGCCGGCCCGTCGCTCGTGTCGCCGTGACTCGAGCCGCGGGCGAAGTCCGGGATGGCCCGGCCCAGTGCCCAGCCGACGACGCCCGCGCCGAGCACGACCAGCGGGAACGGCACGGCGAACACCGTGAGCGCGACGAACGCGCCGACCGCGATCGCAATCAGCGCGACGTGGTTGAGCGCGCGCTTCGCGATCCGGTGTACCGCCTGGACGACGATGGCGATCACGGCCGGCGCGACGCCGGCGAAGAGCGCGGAGACGACGTCGGTGCTGCCGAACCGAACGTAGATGGCGGAGAGCACGAGCAGGGCGATCACGCCGGGCAGGACGAAGAGCGACCCGGCGATCATGCCGCCGCGGGTGCCGTTGAGCAGCCAGCCGGTGTAGATCGCGAGCTGCTGCGCCTCCGGTCCGGGCAGCAGCGTGCAGTAGTTGAGTGCGTGGAGGAACCGTTGCTGCCCGATCCACCGCTTCTCGTCGACCAGCTTGTGCTGCATGACCGCGATCTGGCCGGCCGGACCGCCGAACGTCTGCAAGGAGATGGCGAACCACGCCCGGGTGGCCTCACCGAGCGGGATGACGTCAGCCTTGATGTCGATGGCGAAATACAACCATAGTTAGTGGGTAAGTGGACCTAGGGGCTCGTTCAGCGGATCCACGGGTCAGCGGCCGGGCGCCAGGGCGTCGGCGAGCGACTCGAGGATGCCGGGCACCAGGCTGTAGTAGGCCCACTTGCCGCGCTGCTCGCGCGCCACCAGTCCGGCGTCGGCGAGGACCTTCATGTGGTGCGAGATCGTCGGCTGCGCCAGTCCGACCGGTGCGGTGAGGTCGCAGACGCACGCCTCCTGGCCGTCGGCGGCCGCGATCATCGAGAGCAGCTTGACCCGGTTGGGGTCGGCGAGGGCCTTGAACATCCGGGCCAGCGCCTCGGCCGCGGCATCGTCGATCCGGCCACCGGTGGCGGGGGAGCAGCAGCTCGCCAGGTCGGGCAGCAACGGGAGCTCGATGGTCATGGATCCATCCTAGAAGACATATTGACAGTTGTCGATATGACGAGCTAGCGTCGTTGTATCGAACTTCGTGAATATGAGGAGAAGGTAAACCATGACCGCACACCCCGTCGTCGTGATCGGTGCCGGCCCGCAGGGCCTGGCCGCCGCCGCCCACCTGCTCGAGCGCGGGTTGACCCCTCTCGTGCTGGAGCAGGGCGTCGGCCCGGCGGCCGCGGTGGCCGAGTGGGGCCACGTCCGGCTGTTCTCGGCCTGGCCCGAGCTGGTCGACCAGGCCAGCGCCCGGTTGCTCGCTCCGACGGGCTGGACCGCGCCGTCGTCCGGCTACCCGACCGGCGCCGAGTGGATCGCGGGCTACCTCGCCCCGTTGGCGACCGAGCTCCGCGACCACGTGCGGTACGACGCCCGCGTGGTCGCCGTCTCGCGCAAGGGACGCGACCGGCTCGTCGACGCCGGCCGCTCCGAGCAGCCGTTCACGGTGCACGTCACCGACGCCGCTGGTGTCGAGGAACGGCTCGAGGCGCGGGCCGTCATCGACGCCTCGGGCACCTGGCGAAAGCCCAGCCCCGCGGGAGCCGACGGGATCCCGGCGCTGGGAGAGGCCGCCGCGACCGCGGCCGGTCTGGTCTCCTACGACGTCCCCGACTCCGCCCACCCCGGGCGCTACGCCGGCAAGCACACGGTCGTCATCGGCGCCGGTGCCTCGGCGTTCAACGCGATCATCGAGCTCACCCGGATCGCCGCCGCCCACCCGGGCACGACGATCACATGGGCGCTGCGTCGCGCCGTCTCGGGCACGACGTTCGGCGGCGGTGCCGCCGACCAGCTGCCGCAGCGCGGCGCGCTCGGGCTGCGCGCGAAGCAGGCGGTCGAGGACGGCGCCGTCGAGCTGCTCACCGGATTCCGGACATCGCGGTTCGCCGTCTCCGACGGCGCTGCCGTGGTGTGGTCCGAGGACGGCCGCGCCCTCGCGCCTGCCGACAACGTCGTCTTGCTGACCGGCTTCCGCCCTGACCTCTCCTTCCTGTCCGAGCTGCGGCTCGACCTGGACCCGACCCTCGAGGCGCCGCGCAACATCGCCGTCGAGATCGACCCCAACATCCACTCGTGCGGCTCGGTCCGCGCGACCGGTGCAGCCGACCTCGCGCAGCCCGAGCCCGACCTCTACCTCGTCGGCATGAAGTCCTACGGCCGGGCGCCGACCTTCCTCGCGCTGACCGGCTACGAGCAGATCCGCAGCGTGGTCGCCGAGCTCGCCGGCGACCACGAGGCCGCTCAGCGCGTCGAGCTGGAGCTGCCCGACACCGGGGTGTGCGGCGGCGCCGGCCTGTTCGACGAGCCCGCCGGCAACGAGGGCGGCTGCTGCGGCGCCGCCGAGCCGGAGGTGCTCACGATCGGGGCTCCGGTGACGTCCTGAGCGCGCCACCCCGCGGCGTCCTCGCCGCCCTCTGCATCACCGTCACGATCAGCTACGGCACGCTCTACTACGGGTTCGCGGTCCTCGCGCCGACGATCACGGCCGACACGGGCTGGTCACTGACGGCGATCACGGCCGCCTTCTCGCTCGGCCTGTTGATGACGGGCCTCGTGGGGGTGGTGGTCGGGCGGTCGATCCAGTCGCGCGGACCGCGTGGTGCCATGGTCGTCGGTGCGGTCGTCGGTGCCGCGGGGCTCGCCCTGGTCGCGAGCGCGCCGTCGTACCCCTGGTTCGTGGCCGCGATGCTGCTGTGCGGCGCCGGCGCCGCCGGACTGTTCTACGCGCCCGCGTTCGCCGCGCTCACCCACTGGTACGGCGCGGGCCGGGTCCGTGCCCTGACGACGCTGACCCTGGTCGCCGGGTTCGCCAGCACGGTCTTCGCGCCGCTGACGACCGCGATCGCGGAGCAGACCAGCTGGCGCACCACGTACGTCGTGTTCGCGGTGCTCCTCCTCGTCGTCGCCGTCCCGGTCCACTGGGTCGCCCTGCGGCACCCGTGGCCCGCGGTGGCCGGCGGTGCGGACGTCACGCCGGACCGGGAGGTGATCCGGAGCCCGGCGTTCGTGCTCTCCGCCGCCGGCGCGACGCTCACCACGCTCGCGATGTTCGCCGCGCTGGTCGCGCTGATCCCGCTGCTCGTCGGCCGCGGGATGACGCCGACCCTGGCGGCGTGGGCGCTCGGTCTGGGCGGCGCCGGTCAGGTCCTCGGACGGCTGGCCTTCCCGCGGCTGACGGACGTGACCGACGTCCGGCAGCGGGTGCTCTGGGGGACCATCGCGATGGCCCTCACGACCCTGGCGCTGGCGCTCGTCCCGGGCCCGGCCTTCCTCCTCATCGGCGTCTCGATCGTCGCCGGCGCCGCCCGCGGTCTCTACACCCTGGTCGGCGCCACCCTGGTCACCGACCTGTGGGGCCCGGAGCGCTATGCCGCGATCAACGGCGTGCTCGGCGCGCCCGTCTCGGTGGCCACCGCGCTCGGGCCGTTCGCCGGCGCCGGTATCGCCGCGGTGACGGGCAGCTATCCCGAGACGTTCGCCGTCCTCGCCGGGCTGGCCGCCGTGGGCTCGCTGCTCTCGGTGCAGGCGGTGCGGCGCGCGCCGCGCCCGTCGGTGGTCGCGGGTCGCTGACTAGACGACCAAGTCCAAGGTCTCGCACGCTGCGCGGCGCTCATCATCCGCGCTGGCGGCGTTGCCGACGCTCGAAAGACGCCCAGTCTGCCGTTCGCATCGGCGCCTTGCCAGCGCGGCGCTGAGCGCCGCTCGCTCGCGCGATCCCTTGGACTTACCCGTCTAGGGTTCACCCATGCCCGAGCAGCCTGTCCTCCGGACGATGCCCGCCGGCGCCATCGAGCTCGGCGACCAGCTGCACCGGGCCGTCGCCGAGATGGCGTCCTGGATGCGGGAGTACGGCGACGTGGCGGCCCACTCGTCGCAGGACGTGCCGCTGTCCGAGCTGGAAGCCGCGACCGCCGAGCTGCGGCACCGGCTGCGCGACAACTACCCGTTCCACCACCCGCGCTACGCCGGCCAGATGCTCAAGCCGCCACACCCGGCCGCGGTGATCGGCTACGTCACCGCGATGCTCGTCAACCCCAACAACCACGCTCTCGACGGTGGGCCGGCGACGGCTGCGATGGAGAAGGACGTGGTCGGGCAGCTGGCCGCGATGTTCGGTTTCCCGGAAGCACCGGGGCACCTCGGCCACCTGACCAGCAGCGGCACGATCGCCAACCTCGAGGCGCTGTTCGTGGCGCGGGAGACCCATCCCGGCAAGGCGATCTCGCACAGCGCCGACGCGCACTACACCCACGCGCGGATGGCGCACCTGCTCGGCATCGAGGCGGTCGCCGTACCCACCACCGCCGACGGGACCATGGACCTCGACGCGCTCGACGCCGTGCTCGGCCAGGGCCGGGTGGGCACCGTCGTCGCCACGACGGGCACCACCGGCCTGGGCGCGGTCGACCCGGTGCACGAGATCGTCCCGATCGCGCGCCGGCACGGCGTCCGAGTGCACGTCGACGCGGCGTACGGCGGGTTCTTCCGGCTGATCGCCGACGACCAGCCGGGCGGGGTGGTGGCGGCGCCGTACCTCGCCATCGCCGACTGCGACTCCGTCGTGCTCGATCCGCACAAGCACGGCCTGCAGCCCTACGGCTGCGGCGCCGTGCTGTTCCGCGACGCGGGCGTCGCCCAGCACTACCTGCACGACTCGCCGTACACCTACTTCACCTCCGACGACCTGCACCTCGGCGAGATCTCGATCGAGTGCTCGCGCGCCGGAGCGGTCGCGGCCGCCCTGTGGCTGACGCTCCGGCTGTTGCCGCTGACGGCGGACGGCCTGGGGGCGGTGCTGCGCCCGGGCCGGCAGGCCGCGCTGGACTGGGCGGCGCGGATCGAGGCCGGCGACGAGCTGCGGCTCTACCAGCCGCCCCAGCTCGACATCGTCGCCTACTTCCCGAACCGCCAGCGGCTGTCCGAGGTCGACGCCGCCAGCGCCGCGGCGCTGGCCGCCGGGATGGCCCGCCCTCCGGCCGAGTCCCTGCACCTGGCGACGTACACCGTCGACGGACCGGCCCTGGCCGCCCGCGGCCACCACCTCGACCTCGACGTCCCGACCGGACGGATCCTGCGCAGCGTGCTGATGAAGCCCGAGCACGAGGCCGCCGTGCCCGAGCTGCACCGCGGACTGCTGGGGCTGGTCGGGCGCGGGTAGGCGGGCCGGCGGCCGCCCGTTCAGCTTGGCGGCGGCGGTGGCGTCTTCGGCAGCTCCTGCGTCGTCGGCGGTTCGGCGGGCGGCATCGCAGTCGGGGGCTGCGCGGGCGGCATCGCTGTCGGGGGCTGCGCGGGCGGCATCGCTGTCGGCGGTTGCGCGGGCGGCATCGCTGTCGGCGGTTGCGCGGGCGGCATCGCTGTCGGCGGTTGCGCGGGCGGCATCCCTGGCGGCGGAGCCGTCGGCGCGGCGCTCCCGGTCGATCGACCCGCGTTGGTCTGGAAGCCCTTGAACGCGGCGAGCGATTCCTTGCTGATCCCACCGCGGGCAAGTGCCACGCCGACCGCTACCAGCAGTGCGATCCCCGTGATGAAGAACGTCGTCTGCAGCCCCTCGACCCCCATCACTCCGCTCGACTCGTACTCCTCGCTCCCGGCCTCGAGCTCGAAGACCCCGTGACCGTTGGCCAGCCGGGCCATGATCGGGAGGAAGACGAGGAGGGATCCCACCCAGCACAGCAGGTTGCGCAGGAGGTGGGCCCGGTCGCTGACACGCGCAACGACCCATGCTGCCGCGACCAGCACCGCCAGGAGAACCACGGGTGCCGCCCACAACGCCGGCTCGTCGCCGCGGTCGCCGGCGTACCAGCCGACTCGGTGCCAGTCGGTCGACGAGCCCTCCTCGCCCTCGCCGACCTCCTCGCTGGCCGTGCCGACCTCGGCTCCCGAACCGAGCGCCAGCAGGGCGAAGCCCCCGTTGGCGAGGAACGCCGCGATCGCCGCCCACGCCGCAGCGGTGTCGCCGGTGTCGACGTCCTCGTCGACCCGGTCACCGCCGAACATGAGCAGGCCGACGCCGATGAGGCCCGTGACGGGGAGCAGGATCGTGAGGGTCGCCAGCCCGTGAAGTGGCGGCGCCGCCCACTCTGCGACCGTGCGTGCCCATCCGGACCACCACTCGCGACGCGCGACGCATGCGAGCCCCAGGACGAGGAACACCAGGCACAGCGGGATGAAGAACGCCCCAGGCGCAGTGGCTCCCCAGGTCGACTCACCACCGAAGTCCAGGCCCCGGGCGGCGTCGGCGAACCAACCCCGTCCGAGCTCGTCGAAGTCGGAACGGAAGACGAGCGAGACGACCAGCAGCGGGAGCGCGACGAACAGGGCGATCCGGACCGCGTCGCCGATCGCGGGCAGCGGGCTCGGGTAGTCGCGGACCATCCGACGGAACGCGATCACCGCCACGGCGAGGGAGATGATCGTGATCGTCAGTGGGAACGCGGCGACCGACAGGCTGTACTCCCACGTCTCGCCGCCGAAGTCCTCGGGCTCGCCGCGGACGAAGAAGTCGGCACCGAACGCACCGGCGAGGATCACGGCTCCGAACGTCAGGCTGTTGTCGATGCCGAAGTCCGGCGGCTTGGCGATCAGCCCGAGGACGAGGCTGAGCAGGCCGGCCGTCGCCAGCGTCAGCGCGGCGACGACTCCGGAACCGATCCAATTGCCGGTGAGGACGCGCGTCGCGATCGCGCGGACGTCGACCGTGCCGAGGCCGGCGCTCCCGGTGCCTGCCGGCGCGGACGAGGGCGGAACAGAAGGAGGCGGACCCGAAGGAGGCGGGCCGGAAGGAGGCGGGCCGGAAGGAGGCGGACCAGAGGGAGGCGGGCCGGAAGGGGGCGGGCCCGAGGGAGGCGGGCCGGCCGGAGGATCGACGGGCTCTGAACCTGGAGGGGGCGGAGGTTGGGTCATTGCTCACTCCTTCGTCATGGTGCGCCGAAGGTGCAAGCCCCCGGTGAATCCCTGGACTGTAGCGAAACCGACCGGCGAGCATGGAGCCGTGCGCGGAGCCGTGGATCGCAGAGCTGTCGAGCAGTGGGTTGCCGATTACGAGCGGCTCTGGCGGACACCGGAGACCGCGCGGCTGGCGGAGCTGTTCCTGCCGGACGCCACCTACCTCCCCTCGCCGTGGGCCCGACCCATGGAGGGCCTGGACCAGATCGCGCGCTTCTGGGACGCCGAGCGCGACGGCCCGGACGAGGAGTTCACCATGTCGAGCGACATCGTGGCGGTGGAGGAAGACACAGCCGTCGTCCGCGTCCTGATCGAGTACGGCGCTCCCGGCAGCCGGCCGTGGCGGGACCTGTGGGTCGTGCGGTTCGGCGACGACGGTCGCTGCTCCTCGTTCGAGGAGTGGCCGTTCGCGCCTGACCAACCCGACGGGCACTAGCCCCGGGAGGCTGGGCTACCGGGCTACTGGGCTACTGGTCTGCTGGGCTACCGGTCGAAGCCCACGTGCACGTGGTCGCTGTGCGTCGGATCTGAGAAGTACTGGCTGCCGCCGCCGTCCAGGTCGTCCGGGCCCCCCACCTGACGGGCACCGGTGCCCGCCGCGATCCGCATCACCTGACGCACCAGCCCGGCTGCGGCGGGGTCGACGACGAGCCGGCCGTCGATGCTCCCGACGTCGTAGGCGAGTCCGTCCGGATGGTTGCTGCGCCGGTCGGTGCCGAAGACCTGCACCGGGTGGGCCGAGACCAGCACGCTGACGTCGATCCGGTGCCGCTCCGCCACCGCGAGCATGGATCGCAGCACCGCGTCGGAGACCAGTCCGGCGGCGACGTCCACGCGACCGGCCCACGGCAGCGTGATCCGGTCACTCGTCAGCACGCGCCGGATCAAGGCACCCGGATTCTGGAGGGGCGGAATCGCGGTGGCGGGGAGGACCGAATCGATCCGCCATCCTTGCCGGCTCTGGCTGAGCCGCACGTCGTACGTCGTGCCGCCGCCGTCCACGAAGTCGGCCTCGACCAGGATGCTGGCGTCCGGCGGCAGGTACCCGAAGTACTGCGTGTACGTCACCTGCCGCACGTCGGGCAGTGCCTCGACGGCGCGAGCGGCGGCGAGCTTCGCGGCGCCGTCGATCTCGGAGGGGAAGGGCTGGTAGCGGGTGGGGCGCGGGCCGCGCGGTGTCGTGGTGTCGCTCGGGTCGGACGTGGCTCCGATGTCGGTGGTCGCGGGAGCGGTGGCCGCGTCCGTACCTGACGAGCAGCCCACCAGGCTGGCGAGGGCCACGATCAGGAGCACCGTGCCGACCGTCGTCCGCGCCCCACGCTCCGGTCCCATGACCGAAGCGTAGGTGTGGTGGGGTGACGGCCGGCGCACGCTGTAGTGGCGGTCGTGAGGATCAGGGCCTGCCCTCGCCGATCGTCTGCACGACCTGGGCCGCGGTGGCCGTGGCGCCGCGGATCAGGCCGGGCCCGAGGATGGCGTCTCCGACGGTGTGCACCGCGGCTGCGGGAACCCGAGCGACGACGGCGTCCGCCACCGCGAGGTCCGGAACAACGGTCCCGGCCAGCACGACCGCGTCGGCGGGCAGGGCGCGGCTGGTGCCGTGAGCCGGCGTGTAGCGGACCGAGCCGGTGGTGATCTCCTCGACGGCACAGTCGACGTGGACGGTGATGCCCAGCCGGTCGATCCGGTCGAAGTGCTCGGTGCGTCGCTTCAGCCCGAACTCGGGCGCGATCTCCGGACCGGGTTCGAGCAGCGCGACCAACCGTCCCCGCGCGGCCAGCATCTCGGCGTACTCCACCGCCGCCAGCCGGCCGCCGACCACCACGACCCGGCGCCCGGCGGCGACCTGGTCGGGGTCGAGGCCACGGCTCACGTGACCGAGGTCGTCGCCGGCGATGGCCGGGTAGACCACGGCGCCGCCGGTGGCCACCACGACCGCGTCCGGCGCCAGGTCCGCCACCACGTCGGGGGTCGCCGCGCAGTCGAGCCGTACGGCGACGCCGGACCTCTCGACCTCGGCGGCCAGCCACTCGAGGTACGGCCGGTTCTCCGGATGGACGGCGGACGCGGCGACCAGCGCGCCGCCGAGCCGACCCGTCCGTTCGAGGAGCACGACGTCGTGACCCGCCGCGTCGGCCAGGCGCGCGGTCTCGAGCCCGGCCGGCCCGGCGCCCACGACCACCACCCGCCGCGACAGCACCGCGACGGGTGCCACCCGGTCGAGCTCGTGGCCGGTGAAGGGGTTGACCGCGCACTCGGTCGCGAGCTTCTCCTCGAGGGTGTCGATGCAGTTCTCGCACGAGATGCAGCGGCGCACCCGCTCCGGCTCCCCGTGGGCGAGCCTCCTCGGCAGGTCCGGATCCGCCAGCAGCGGGCGTCCCATCGCGACGAAGTCGGCCCGCCCGTCCGCCAGCACCGCCTCGGCCAGGATGGGATCGTGGAGCCGCCCGACCGCGATGACCGGCACGTCGACCGCCTCCTTGACCGCGGCCGCGGCCCCGACGTTGAGCCCGTCGCCGGCGTCGGCGGCGTTGACCATGCCGGTCACGAGCCGGTCGATGACCCCACCGCTCACGTGGAACGCGTCGACCCCGCCCTGGACGAGGAGCGGCGCGATCGCCGCGGTGTCGTGGACCGGTCGACCCGCCGCGACCCGCTCGTAGCCGGAGATCCGCAACGTGATCGGGAAGTCGCTGCCGACCTCGCCGCGGATGGCGGCCAGCGCCTCCAGCACGACCCGGACCCTTCCCTCGACCGACGTCCCGCGGTAGCGGTCGCCACGGCGGTTGCGCTGCGGCGCCAGGAACGAGCCGAGGAACATGTAGCCGTGCGCGGCGTGCAGCTCGAGGCCGTCGTACCCGGCCTCGCGGACGCGCACCGCCGCCGCCCGGAACTGGTCGAGGATCCCCGCGATCTGCTCCTTGGTCGCCTCGGCCGACGGCCTGCCGGTGAGGTACGACGGGATCACGGACGGTCCGAGCGAGGTGACCCCGTGCATCTCGGGTCCGAGGCCGTCCGGACCGGCGTGCACGACCTGCGGCTGGATCCGTGCGCCGTGGTCGTGCACCGCCTCCACCAGCCGCCGGTGGGCGGCGACCGCGGCGTCGGTCCCGATCTGCAGCCCGCCCGGCGTCTCCGGATGGAGCGGGTCGATCCCGGTCGCGCCGACCGTGATCAGCCCGACCCCACCCTCGGCGCGCGCCGTGAAGTAGGCCACCGTGCGATCCGAGGGCAGTCCCTCCGCGGTGCCGTACATCGTCTCCATCGGCGACATCACGATCCGGTTCCGCACCGCCATCGTGCCGATCCGGCCCGGCGAGAGCAGACGGTCAAACGGAGGGGCAGACATAGAACATGTTCTACCTTGTTCCCGTGGACTTCGCAGTCGTCACCGCCTATCAGCCGATCGGCGACCTGGTCACGCTCGCGCGCGCCGCCGAGGAGCAGGGGTTCCGGGCGCTCAGCATCGCCGACCACGTCGTCGACCTCGAGACGCTCGCGACGCCGTACCCCTACCAGGCCAGCGGCGAGCGCCGCTGGACGCCTGACGTCGACTGGCCGGACCCCTGGGTGACCGTGGGGGCGCTCGCGCAGGTCACCAGCCGGCTGGAGTTCTTCACCTCGATCTACGTCGCCGCTGCGCGCAACCCGTTCGTGGTCGCCAAGGCCGTCGGCACGGCGGCCGCCCTGGCCGGCGGCCGGGTCTCCCTCGGCGTCGGCGTCGGCTGGTGCCGGGAGGAGTTCGACCTGCTCGAGCAGGACTTCAGCACCCGCGGTCGGCGCACGGACGAGGCACTGGCCCTGATGAAGGAGCTGTGGCGCCCCGGCTGGACCGAGTTCGACGGTGATTTCTACTCGTGCGACCGGCTGGTGATGAAGCCCGAGCCGCCCGGTCCGATCCCGATCTGGGTCGGCGGGATCTCCGAGCCGGCGTTGCGGCGCGCCGCTCGGCACGACGGCTGGGTGAGCGACGTGTCCACGGTCGACGAGGCGATCCGAACCGCGGCCCGGCTGACAGCGTTGCGGGCCGAGGCAGGGCGCGACCCGGCTGCGCCGTACGACGTCGTGGTCGCGCTGACGGACGCGGTGACCCCGGCGGACTTCACCCGCGCTGCCGCCGGGGGAGTGACCCTCGTGATGACGATGCCGTGGCTCTACTACTACGGGCCGAACGCGACCGTCGACCAGAAGGTCGACGGCATCCGGCGGTTCCGCGAGGACGTCATCGACGAAATTCCCGCATCCGGTTGAGGTAGCTGCGCAGCCGCCGCGCCGGCACCCCGCGCGGCCAGTCGTCGGCACGGAACCAGGCGTCCGAGCCGCCGTCGACGAAGACCACGCTCCCGCACAGGAAGGCAGCGGCGTCGGACAGCATGAACACCACCCAGTCGGCGAGGTGGTCGGGGTCGCCGAAGCCCCCGATCGGCACCGGGAACCGCTTGATCTGCTTCGCCTCGGCGGGCGTCGCGAGCTGCTTCTCCAGCAGGGGAGTGAGGACGGCGCCCGGCGCGATCGCGTTGAGCCGGATCCCGGCACCCGCCCACCCCGACGTGACCGCCGTACGACGCACCCACCTGCTGACCGCGATCTTGCTGGCGGCGTAGGCGAAGGTCGGTGCCTGCTTGCCGAAGATGCGGAGCGCACCGAGGACGCGGTCGATGTCGCCGTCGAGGAGCCCGCGGACCGCTCGCCCGGGCACCATCGGCACCGTCGTGCTGGAGTTGCTCGAGAACACGACGACCTTGGCGTCGTCCGCCGCGGCGAGGGCCGGGCGCCACGCCTCGAGCAGCTCGACGACGCCGAAGTAGTTGACCTCGGCGATCAGGCGCGGCCGTTCCCTGCCGGGCGCCGGACCGAGGCCCGCGGCCATCACCGCGCCGTCGAGCCGCCCGCCACACCGCTCGAGCACTGCAGCCGCAGCCTCGCGGCGGCCGACCGGCGTGGACAGGTCGGCCTGGACGGTGGCCTCGGCGATGTCGACGTCGATCACCGTGTGACCGGCAGCGGTCAGCTTCTCGGCGACGGCGCGACCCATGCCGCTGGCGGCGCCGGTGACGGCGTAGGTGCTCACGGGCGCCGACCCTAGTGGCTGGCGCGAGTGACGAGTGCCACTGTTCTCAGGCACGGCGGCTTAGGTTACCCTGAGTTGAGTCAGGCAAGCCTAAGCAAACCCAGGAGTCGGCGTGATCGTCTGCCAGTGCCGGGTGGTCAGCGACCGCGCGATCGACGCCGCGCTCGCCGACGGTGCCCGCTCGGTCAGCGCCGTGTGCCGGACGACCGGAGCCGCCCAGGACTGCGGTTCCTGCATCTTCACGGTGAAGGCACTGGTGTGCGAGCACCATGCGCGGCAGGACGCACTTCTCATTGCGGACGGTGCAGCCAGCTGACGTCGCTGGTTTCGGTCTGAGTCTGGCCTAAGGCGGGGGTGGAGGTGCCACGATCGGCCTTCACGAACCACAACTCCCCGGAGGTAGACGGTGCAGCCAGTTAGTCCTCGGATCATCGAGCTCTTCAACGACGCCCTGACCTTCGAGCTCACCGTCACCAACACCTACTTCCTGCACGCCCGGATGCTCGACAACTGGGGGCTCTCCAAGCTGGGGAAGGTGTTCTACGAGCTGTCGATCGACGAGATGAAGGACGCCGACGACATCATCAACCGGATCCTCATGTTCGACGGTCACCCGAACGTGCAGAAGCTCAACGCGATCACGGTCGGCGAGAGCGCCGAGGAGATGCTCCGGTTGGCGCTGGAGAGCGAGCAGGCAGCGGTCGCCCAGTTCAACGCGTCCGCCAAGGAGTGCCACGAACTCGGCGACCACGGATCGGCGGCGGTCTTCGAGGAGATGGTCCGCGACGAGGAGAAGCACGCCGACTGGTTCGAGAGCCAGCTCGACGCGATCGACCGTGTCGGCGTCCAGCAGTACCTCGCCCAGCAGATCGAGGCCGGCGAAGCCCCGTAGCCCCCCACCCGTCGCATCTGTACGCCGACCCGTCGCATCTGTACGCCGACCCGGCCCGTTCAAACGAGCCGGGTCGGCGTACGGATGAGCCGGGTCGGGATTAACGGCTGGCTCGCTGTCGGCACCGACTGAGATGATCGCCGCGTGCCGTCGTCCAGCCAATGGCTCGCCTTCGTCGTCGCCTCGATCCTCTTCATCCAGGTGCCGGGTCCGAGCCTGCTCTTCACGATCGGCCGCGCCCTGACCGTCGGCCGCCGTGACGCCCTGCTCTCGGTGGTCGGCAACGGGCTCGGGCTGATGGTCCAGGTGCTCCTGGTGGCGGTCGGCCTCGGAGCGGTGGTGGCTGCCTCGGCGACCGCCTACACCGCGATCAAGCTGGTCGGCGCGGGCTACGTCATCTACCTCGGCATCCAGGCGATCCGGCACCGCAGCGACGCCAGGTTGGCGCTCGATCGGAGTGCGGACGACCGACCGGTGCGGTCCAACGCGCTCACCTCGGTGCGCACCGGACTGATCGTCGGTGCGACCAACCCCAAGACGATCGTCTTCTTCGTGGCGTTCCTCCCCCAGTTCACGAACGAGTCGGCCGGGAGTCCCGGGGTCGCACTCGCGGTGCTCGGCCTCGTCTTCGCCGCGATGGCGATCGCATCGGACAGTGTGTGGGCGCTGGCCGCCAGCAAGGCGCGCGACTGGTTCGCCCGGCGCCCGCACCGGCTGGACCGGCTCGGTGCGTCCGGCGGCGTGATGATGGTCGGCCTCGGCACCACCATGGCGGTCGCCGAATGACCCACCCGGTCATGTTCAGCGACGACGACCCGCTGCTCCGCCGACTGCGGGACATCTGTCGGGCGCTGCCGGGTGTCGAGGAGCGTGTCTCGCACGGACGCCCGACCTTCCGCGCGGGCAAGATCTTCGCCGTCTACGGCGGATCGGAGAAGCTGCGCCCCGGCGACCACCGCCAGGTGCCGAGCGCCCTCATCTTCTCACCCGACGCCGTCGACCTCCCTGCGCTCGACGAGGACGACCGGTTCTTCGTGCCCGCCTACTACGGCCCCTACGGCGCCCGTGCGATCGACCTGGCCGACCCCGCGACCGACTGGGTCGAGGTGGCCGAGCTCGTCGATGCCTCCTACCGGCAGGTCGCGCCGAAGCGCCTCCTGGCCCAGTTGGACGCTCGCCAACCCTGATCGGGCCGACCGGGAAGCACCCGACAGGACGGCTTGTTGCTATCGTTGACCCCGCCGCAGGACACCTGGCCCTCTGAGTGCCTGGCCCGCGGCCAGCGGACCGCAGTCCGCGTCATGATCAGCCGACGGGCGACCGGTCGGCATCGAGGGTAGGGACATCAGTGGCTCGAGGAAGCCAGCGCAGACCTGCGCAGAACCGCCGCGGCGGCGCGACGAAGACCGCTCGGCGCGACGAGACCGGGATCATCCCGGTGCTGGCGCGCGTCGTCCGCGAGGTGGAGGCCGCCGTGGCGCGGCGCTCGGCGATGCCGGACGTGCGCACCAAGTTCCAGGTGGTGGCGCTGCTCGCCCGCGAGGAGCGGACGCGGGTGCGTGCCGACGACACCCTCTCGGACGCGCGGCGTGGCGAGGAGCTCAAGCGCCTCGACGGGATCGCGACGATCCTGGCGCAGACGGCTGCCGCGGACCCCCGGCTGTTCGACCTGCTCGCGGAGGACGCCGAGGTGTCCGACTCGGCCCAGGAGCTGAAGCGCGAGCTCCAGCGCCGTGCCGGGTACGACGTACCGGACCCGGAGCCCGAGCCCGCGGTCGATCCGGCCGAGGTGCTCGCCGAGCGGCGTGCGATCCCGCAGTCGGTGATCGCCCGGCAGCTGGCCAACCCGTTCCTGGTGCCGGATTTCGACGCGGCGGTCGCGACGCGCAGGACCAGCGGTCGGCTCGCCACGTGGGAGCTGCTCGGCCCGCTGTTCCGGTCCTTCGAGGACACCACGCCCGGGGCGCCGGTCTGCATGGACCTGCCCGAGCCCGAGGACGCCGGGCTGATCATGCTGCCGCCCGGCCGGGAGCTGATGGCGCACCAGGCGCGGATGGTCGAGGCCGCTGCCGAAGGCCACCGCACCTTCTTGCTCGCCGACGAGCCCGGCCTCGGCAAGACCGCGCAGGCGCTCCTTGCCGCGCAGGTCGCCGACGCCTACCCGCTGCTGGTCGCCGTGCCCAACGTCGTGAAGACCAACTGGGCCCGCGAAGTCGAGCTCTGGACACCCAGCCGCCGATCGACCGTGCTCCACGGCGACGCGATGGACGTCGACGGCTTCGCCGACGTCTTCGTCGTCAACTACGAGATCCTCGACCGCCACCTCGGCTGGCTCGGCCAGCACGGCTTCCGCGGGATGATCGTCGACGAGGCGCACTACATCAAGAACAAGAGCTCCCAGCGATCGCAGAACGTGCTCGAGCTCGCCGCCCGGATCCGCACCCGCGTCCCGCGGCCGCTGCTGATGGCGTTGACCGGCACGCCGCTGATCAACGACATCGAGGACTTCCGCGCGATCTGGCAGTTCCTCGGGTGGATCGACGACAAGAAGCCGCTCGGCGAGCTGATGGCAGAGCTGGACGACACCGGTCTCACGCCCGCCGACCGCCAGTTCTACCCGGTCGCCCGGCAGATCGTCGTGGACATGGGCATCGTCCGCCGGCGCAAGGTCGACGTGGCCTCCGACATCCCGGCCAGGCGGATCGCCGACGTGCCGGTGGAGCTCGAGGGCGAGGCCGGTCGCTCGATCCGGAAGGCCGAGGAAGACCTCGCCCGCCGGCTCGTGGAGCGCTACGACCGGGCGCTGGAGACGCGCCGCAACCAGTCGCTCGTCGAGGGGATCGACCACGACCTGGTCCGCCAGGTCGCGACCTGGGAGCGCGAGGACATCTCGACCGATTCGGGCGAGAACGTCTTCGGCATGCTCCGCCGGATCGGCCAGGCCAAGGCCGGGCTCGCCGCCGACTACGCCGCCCAGCTGGCGCGCAGCGCAGGCAAGGTCGTCTTCTTCGCCAAACACATCGACGTCATGGACACCGCCGAGGAGACCTTCGCCTCGCGGGGGATCCCGTCCGTCTCGATCCGCGGCGACCAGACCAAGTCGGCACGCGAGAAGGCGATCGACTCCTTCACCAAGGACCCGGACGTGCAGGTCATCGTCTGCTCGCTGACCGCGGCCGGCGTCGGCATCAACCTCCAGGTGGCGTCCAACCTGGTGCTGGCCGAGCTGTCGTGGACCGACGCCGAGCAGACTCAGGCGATCGACCGGGTGCACCGCATCGGCCAGACGGAGCCGGTCACGGCGTGGCGGGTGATCGCCACCCAGACCATCGACACCCGGGTCGCCGAGCTGATCGGCAGCAAGGCCGGCCTCGCGGCGCGGGCGCTGGACGCCGAGGTCGAGGAGGGTGACGCCGGCTTCGACCTGCAGCTCGAGGCGCTGGTCGGACTCCTCACGGGTGCGCTGGAAAAGCGGGAAGCCACCGCCCTCTTCTGAGCCCTCTGGCCGAGCGTGTCGTCTCACGCCAGGCGACGGACGGCCCGTCCTCCCGCCTCGCTGCCGGCTGTACGGCACACTGTCCGCCATGCCGTGGACCCGCGCGGCGGCGCTCACGGCCGAGCACCGCGCCCGCCTGATCGCCGCCGGCGTCGACGGCGAGGTCCTCGCGTCGACCTCGCTGCGCCTCGTGACCGGCCCGCTCCCCGACTGGTGGCAGGAGCAGGGCAACGCGCTCTACCTCGATGACGACGTCGACGCGGCGGACCTGCCGCCCCAGCTGATCGAGACCCTCGCCTACTACTCGTTCTCGGAGGTCCTCCTGGTGGCCGCCAGTCCCTGCAACAACGTGGCGTCGTTGCTGGTTGGTGGTGACGGAGCAACCGTGTTCCTCGGCCCGCGGAGCGCGTTCACCGCGACCGAGATCTTCTGCGGCGCCTACTCGACGGTCGTACTCAACGCCGAGGTGATCGCGACCCGGTGCGCGATCGTCGACGCCCGCAACGGCGGGTCGGTCGTAGCCGAGGCCGACCAGCTCTGGGCCGCGAACGTCTACGTCGCCACCGACGACATGCACCGGCTCGAGGACCTCGACACCGGCGCCCGGATCAATCCGTACGGCGCGCAGGTCCGGCTGGGTCGCCACGTCTGGTTGGGTCGCGACGCCATCGTGACCGGCCACTGCGAGATCGGCGACGGTGCCGTCGTCGGGACCCGGGCGATGGTGCGCGGCCAGAAGGTACCGCCGAACACAGCGGTGGGCGGTTGCCCGGCCAGGGTGCTCCGGGACGGTGTCAGCTGGAGCGCGGAGGACACGCCCTAGCGGTCCTGGGAGTCCCGCACCAAGGTGCCTAGGGTGGTCGGTATGGCTGACCTGACGGACCCGTGCCCCAACTGCGGCACGATGCTGCGCTGGGAGACGTCGCACGAGCGGTGCGACGGTTGCGGGTGGATCCGGCCGTGCTGCGAGGGCGCGCCGTGCGGCTGAGGCTCAGCCGCTCTTCCTGGCCAGCGTGACCGCGAAGCTGTCGGTGGGGTCGGTCCACATCCGCGCGATCTCGAGGCCGGCGGCTCCGAGCTCGTCCTCCAGCCGCGCGTGCGTGAACTTCGTCGAGATCTCGACCCGGATCTCCTCGCCGGACGCCAGGTCGAGCTCGAGGTCGGCCCCGGGGACGGTGACGTGCTGCGGCATCTCGGCGCGCAGCCGCAGGTCCATCCGCTCCATCCGCCGGTCCCAGAACGGGACGTAGGAGAACGCGTCCACGTCGAAGTCGGCGTCGAGCTCGCGGTTGAGCACGTGCAGGCTGTTCTTCACGAACGCCTCGGTCACGCCGCCGGGGTCGTCGTAGGCCGTGATCAGCCGGTCGGCGTCCTTGACCAGGTCGGTGCCGAGCAGCAGCTCGTCGCCGGTGTCCATCGAGTCGGCGAGGGCGCCGAGGAAGGCGCCCCGCTCCTCGACGTAGAGGTTGCCGATGGTGCCGCCGAGGAACGCGACCAGCTTGTGCCGGTAGCGGGCGAGGTGCCCGAGGTGCAGGGTGAAGTCGCCGACGACGGCCTCGACCGACGTCTCGGGGTAGCGGGCGGCCAGCATGTGGGCGGCCCCGCGCAACGTCTCCTCCGACACGTCGACCGGCACGAACCGTTCGAGCCGGCCGGCATCCGCGAACGCGTCGAGGAGCACCCGGGTCTTGTCGCTGGTGCCGCTGCCGAGCTCGACCACGGTGGTGGCCCGCGAGGTCGCGGCGATGTCGGCGGCGGCCTCGCGCAGGATGGTCCGTTCGCACTCGGTGGGGTAGTACTCCGGCAGCCGCGTGATCTCGTCGAAGAGGCGCGAGCCGGCGTCGTCGTAGAGCCACTTGGGTGGGAGGGTGCGCGGCTGGGAGCCGAGCCCTCGTCGCACGTCCTGGACCAGGCCGGCCTCGGCCCAGTTGCTCTGGAGGAGTACGTCGACCTTCGGACCCTCGCCGTTGCCGGTCATGCTGCGGCGCCGTCGTCGGCGAGGCGGACGCCGGACAGCGCCCATCGCGATGCGTGGGGGAAGAAGTTGCGGTAGGTCGCCCGCGCATGGCCGGCGGGCGTCAATGCGCAGCCACCCCTGAGGACCATCTGGTTGCTCATGAACTTCCCGTTGTACTCACCGATCGCGCCGGCGGGTGGTCGGAAGCCGGGATAGGGGTGATAGGCCGACGACGTCCACTCCCAGCAGTCGCCGAACATCTGCCGCAGCCCGCCGGTGGCGGGGATGGCAGGTTCGGGGTGCCAGCTCGTGGTGTTGGCGAGGTTGCCGGAGACCTTCTCGGTGGTCGAGCCTGTCGAGACCCGCGCGGCGTGCTCCCACTCGGCTTCGCTCGGCAGCCGCTTGCCGGCCCAGCTCGCGTAGGCCTCGGCTTCGTAGAAGCTGACGTGGCTCACCGGCACACCTGGGTTGACCGGCCAGGTGCCGTGGAGCGTGTGCTCGAACCAGACCCCGTCGGTCTCGGTCCAGTAGAACGGCGCCTGCCAGCCCTCGGCCTGGATCCTGGCCCAGCCGTCGGACAGCCAGAACTCGTGGCGCCGGTAGCCGCCGTCGGCCATGAACTCGAGCCATTCGCCGTTGGTCACCAGCCGGTCGGCGATCCGGAACGGCCGCAGCCATTGCTCGTGCCGGGGCAGCTCGTTGTCGAAGCAGAAGCCGTCACCCTCGTGGCCGACCTCGACCAGGCCGCCGTCCACCTCCACCCAGCCGAGTGCGTCGCTCTGCGCGGTCTCGGTCGGAGAGCCGGCGTAGGCAGGTTGGAGCGGGTTGCGCGAGAGCACGTGCTTGATGTCCATGAGGAGCAGCTCCTGGTGCTGCTGCTCGTGGTGGAAGCCGAGCTCGATCGTGCTCGCCAGCTTGGACAGCGTGCCCTCGTCGAGGGTCGCGAGCAGGTCGCGCATCCGGTCGTCGACGTTGCTCCGGTAGACGCCCACGTCGTGGGCGCCGGGACGGCTGATCAGCCCGCGGTCGGGCCGGCTGTAGCGTGGGCCGATGCCTTCGTAGTAGCTGTTGAACAGGAACCAGTACTTGTCCTGGAATGGCGTGAACGCCGGCTCGTTGTCGGCCAGCACGAACGTCTCGAAGAACCAGGTCACGTGCGCCCGGTGCCACTTGGTGGGAGAGACGTCCGGCATCGACTGGACGGTCTGGTCCTCGGGGGACAGAGGTGCGGCCAGCGTCTCGGTGTAGGCCCGGACCTCGTCGTACCTGCTCTGAAGGGTGTTGGGGTCCCAGCTCTGCCCCAGGTCGGTCGTGCTGGTCATGCGCGCACCTCGCTCCTGTCTGAACGGTCCCCTCAACCGTAGAGAACGCCGCCGACAACCGGGAATATACCCATGGGGGGTATAGTTCCTCGGGACATGGACCACGCACCCCACCCGCACGCAACTGCCGGCAACCGCACCCTCGCTCTCAGCGCGACGCTGCACTGCCTCACCGGCTGCGCCATCGGCGAGATCCTCGGCCTGGTGATCGGTACGGCGATCGGGCTGTCGGCCGGGTGGACGATCGTCCTGGCCGTCTCGCTGGCCTTCCTCTTCGGCTACCTGCTCTCGACGCTGCCCCTGCTCAAGGCCGGTCTCGGCGTCGGCGCCGCACTGTCGGTCGTCCTCGCCGCCGACACGCTGTCGATCGCGATCATGGAGCTGGTCGACAACACCGTGATCGCACTGATCCCCGGAGCCATGGATGCCGGCCTGGTCAACCCGACCTTCTGGGTCGGCCTGGTGATCGCCCTGAGCGCGGCGTTCGTCGCGGCGTACCCCGTCAACCTGTGGCTGCTCGGGCGCGGCAAGGGACATGCGCTGACGCACGGCTACCACGGCGCGGAGGCGGCCTCCGGCTGGCGTCGGTTCATCCCCACCATCGCCACCTCGACCCTGGTCGTCGGCATCCTCACCTTCGCTCTGGGTGGCCTCCTGGTCTCCCTCGCGGCCTAGGAGCCCGCCGAACAATCCGCCTTGCTGCGCGACGCCCCGCGGGCGCTCCGCGGCGTTGCGGCCGCTCGCGACGTCCGGATTGTTCCGCGCACTCCTAGCCCCGGGCCCGTGACCACGATCGCCGTCGGGTGAACCGGCGGGCGTCCGGGAAATCCGCGCGACGACGGTTGGGCCGCGCCTCTAGGGTGACCGGATGCCATCGGTCAGAGAGTTCCAGGTCACCTTCGACTGCGCAGAACCTGAGCGCGTCGGTCGCTTCTGGTGCGACGTGCTGGGGTACGTCGCACCGCCCCTACCGGAGGGGTTCGCCACGTGGGAGGACTTCGACCGCTCGCAGAAGCCCGCGGACCAGGGTTCGTGGTTCGCCTGCGTCGATCCGAACGGTGTCGGCCCGCGCCTGTACTTCCAGCGCGTCCCCGAAGGCAAGGTCGTCAAGAACCGGGTGCACCTCGACGTACGGGTCGGCACCGGGCTGGTCGGTGAGGAGCGGCAGGCCACGCTCGAGGCCGAAGGCGAACGACTGATCGCCCTCGGGGCGAAGCGCGTGCAGCTGCTGGTTGCCGACGAGGACAACGAGTCGTGCCTCGTGATGCAGGACGTCGAGGGCAACGAGTTCTGTCTCGACTGAGCCGCCGGACCTACAGTGGCTGCGCATGGACCACAAGCAGCGCGTGTTGGAGGCCATGGGCGCGATGGCGGAAGGCAGGGTCGCCCCGCTCCTCGAAGCGATGGCCGAGGACGTCACCTGGCGCTGGATGGGTGTCGACCAGTGGTCCCGGACCTTCGAGGGCAAGCAGATCGTGGTGGACACGCTCTTCGGAGGAGCCACCGAGACACTCGGTCCGTCCTCCAGCGTCGAGGTGCGCCACGTCCACGCCGACGGCGACTGCGTGGTCGTCGAGCACTCGGGACGCAACGAGCTGCCCGACGGCCGCCGGTATGACAACAACTACTGCTGGGTGCTTCGGTTCCAGGACGGGCTGATCCAGGAGGTCCGCGAGTACATGGACACCCAGCTGGTCACCGAGACGTTCGGAGCCGATGAGGTCGGGTAGTGAGCCGTTGGTTCGTCAGCGGACCCAGCGGTAGACCTGCCCCTCCCGCACCTCCACCTCTCGCGGCGGCCGCGGCCGCGGGTGGTGACGGAGGTGGGCGAGCACGTTGTTGCGGCCGCGGAGGACGACGTCACGGTCCTGCCAGTGCAGGTGCGGGTGGAGCAGGGGAGCGGCGTCGGCGTAGGCGTCGTCGTCGAGCAGTGACCACACCTTCGCGGTCGGCGGCGGGAGCTCGGGCAGGTCGTGCAGCATCGCCGGCACGCACATCCGCCAGGCATCGGTGACCAGCTCCGTCATCTCCTCGTCGTCGATCGCGGCCAGGTGGCCGCACACCCACTGGTAGCGCAGGTCGCTCGGCGGCGGCAGGAAGAAGGCGTGCGGTGCGGAGGCGATGAGGGCGTCGCGCTCGAGCTTCGGGAAGCCGAACCCGAACTGCTCCTCGTCCTTCGAGAACGCGACGAAGACGATCTGCCCGACCCGGAACTTCCAGCGGCCGCGGACCTGTGTCTCGTAGGCGCGGGGAAGCGCAGAGGCCACGCGGCGTACCGCCTCTGCGTCGGTCATGTGGTCAGGCTAGGTCCCGTCACGGACACCGAGAGCCGTGTGGCGTCGTACCTTGCTGCCATGGCAACTCTCGACGATGTCGCGAAGCTGGCGCTCGCACTTCCGGAGGTGGTCGAGACGGACTACCGCGACCGACGGGCGTGGAGCGTGCGCGGCAAGACCTTCGCCTGGGAGCGGCCGTTCAGCAAGGCTGACATCAAGCGGTACGGCGACGAGGTGCCGCCGGAGCTCCCGGTGCTCGGCGTCCGCACCGACGGCCTCGTCGAGAAGGAAGCGATCCTCGCGGATCCGCCGCCCGGCGTGTTCCACATCCCGCACTTCAATGGCTACGCCGGCGTGCTCGTGGAGCTGGGACGGATCAGCGGCGACGACCTGCGCGACGTTCTCCTCGACGCGTGGCTGGCGATGGCGCCGCAGGAGCTGGTCGATCGGCACCGGGGCGGGCAGGGCTGACCCGAAGCTACATCTCCTCGTGCACGTCCGGATCGCCGCCGAACAGCCGGCCGTCCGGCCGCCCGAGCGCGGTGATCGCCGCGACCTCGTCGGCGGTGAGCGAGAAGCTGAAGACGTCGAGGTTCTCCGCCTGCCGGGCAGGGGTCGCTGACTTCGGGATCGGCACCGAGCCGATCTCCACGTGCCAGCGGAGGATCACCTGGGCGGGGGTGACGCCGACTCGCGCGGCTGCCGCGACCACCGCCGGCTCGCCGTACGGCGCCGCCCGCTTGCCCAGCGGGCTCCATGCCTCGGTCAGCACGCCCAACTCGGCGTTCGACGCGCGCATCCCCACCTGCGGGAACGCCGGGTGCAGCTCGATCTGGTTCACGGCCGGGGTCACCCCGGTGTCGGCGATGATCCGGTCGAGGTGGGCGCGGGTGAAGTTCGAGACGCCGATGGAGCGCACCAGCCCTCGCGACCGCAGCTCGACGAGTGCCCGCCACGCCTCGACGTACCGATCCACGGACGGGTTCGGCCAGTGGATGAGGTGGAGGTCGAGGTAGTCGAGGCCGCGCCGGTCGAGGGAGCCCTGGACGGACGTGATCGCCTCGTCGTAGCCGTGGTGCCGGCCGGGCAGCTTGCTGGTGACGAACAGCTCCTCGCGCGGCACGCCGCACTGGCGCAGCGCCTCGCCGACCGACTCCTCGTTGTCGTAGTTCACCGCGGTGTCGATCAACCGGTAGCCGACCTCGACCGCGCTGACCACCGCGTCGACCGCCTCGCTCCCTCGGAGCGGGTAGGTCCCGAACCCGATCGCGGGGATGGAGCGGCCGTCGTTCAGCTCGTAGGTCGGAATGGTCATCCTCCCCAGGCTAGGCGATGTAGGTCTAATGTCCTGCTGTGGTCACAGACGACGCCGTGCAGCAGGTGGTGCGGGCCTGCCACCGGCTGGCCGCCGAGGGCCTGCTCATCGGCACCGCCGGCAACGTGAGCGTCCGCGTCGGCGACCGGGTGGCCGTCACCGCCACCGGAGCCGTGCTCGGCGAGCTCACAGCGGACCAGGTGGTCGAGGTCGACCTCGACGGCCACCAGGTGGGCGGCGGTCCGGTGCCGACGTCCGAGGTCTACCTCCACCTCTCCGTCTACGCGCAGTACGACGTCGCCGCCGTCGTGCACACCCACGCCCCGGTCAGCACGGCCGCGTCCATCGCCGTCGGCGAGATCCCGGTCATCCACTACCAACAGCTGCTGCTCGGCGGCGCGATCCGGGTGGCGCCGTACGCAACCTTCGGGACCCCCGAGCTCGCGACGCGGGTGGTGGCTGCGCTCGAGCACCGCACCGCCGCGCTGATGGCCAACCACGGTTCGATCGCCATCGGAGCCACCCTCGACAAGGCGGTGGAGAACGCGCTGCTGCTCGAGTGGCTGTGCACCGTCTACCGCGACGCGCTCGCCATGGGGAAGCCGGCGACGCTCACCCGCAAGCAGCAGGAAGACGTGATCGCAGCGGCGATCGCCCGCAACTACGGCAGCGTCCAGCAGGCGCCCCAGGAGGAGAACCGATGACCCAGCCGACCAAGGTGGTCTGCATCGGAGTCCACGTGCTCGACATCCACGTCGCGACGGTCGACACGATCCCCGAGCGATCGAGTGGTGCGCTGGTCGACACCATCCGGATGTCACCCGCCGGGACCGCCGGCGGCACCGCGATCGTGCTCAGCAAGCTCGGCGCCGAGGTGACCAGCGTCGCCGCGATCGGGGACGACCCCATCGGCAAGGTGCTCGTCGAGCTGCTCCGGGCCAACGGGGTCGACACGGCGCGGATCACGACGAAGCACGACGTGCAGACGTCGGCCAGCGTGCTGCCGATCAACGGCGACGGCGACCGGCCGGCGTGGCACTGCATCGGCGCCAACGGCAGCCTCACGCTCGAGGACATCGACCTCGACCTGGTGCGGTCCGCCGACCACGTGCACGTCGGTGGTCCGGAGTTCCTCGGTGACGCCGCGGTCGCCGTGCTCGAGGCGGCACGGGGCGCCGGCGTCACGACGTCGGTCGACATGCTCGCGCCGGGGGAGCCGATGTGGCTGGACGCGATCGCCGGCTGCCTGCCGCTGGTCGACCTGTTCCTCCCCAACGACGAGCAGCTCCTCGGGCTGACCGCGACCACGACCCTCGAGGACGGCGCGCAGGCGCTCCTCGACAAGGGCGTCGGATGGGTGGCGGTGACCGCGGGCGCTCGCGGCGCCTACGTCGCGACGGTGGACGAGACCGGCTGGGTGCCGGCTTTCGAGATCGAGGTGGTCGACACCACCGGCTGCGGCGACTCCTTCTCCGCCGGCTTCCTGCTCGGTCGCGCCAACGGCCGCGACCTGGTCGCCGCGGCGACCCTGGGCAACGCGACCGCCGCCCAGGTCGCACAGGGCATGTCGACCGACGCCGGGTCCTACGACCTGGCCTCGGTCGACAGCTTCGCGACTAGTTCGCCGACGCGCTGACCGTCAGGAGCGGAACGTCCTGGCGGTGAGCTCCGACCGGAGGCCGTCGTCCTTCGGCTTGCCCTGGCAGGACAGCACGGTGTCCTCCCAGCAGTTGAACCGGGTGCTCGTGTTCACGAACAGGACGTCGACGTGGTCGATGTTCTGGCTGCTGAACGGCACCGTCCTCGAGCCGCCGCCGTTGCGGTCCAGTCGGACCAGCGACGTGGAGAGCCCGCCGGCCTTCTTGTAGACGATCACGACGAAGGCACCACCCCGCGCGGTGTCCGGCGCATTGAAGTGGAGCCGGAGCCTCCAGTCGCTCTGGCTCAGCCCGTTCGGGACGAGCTTCACGGTGCTGGAGGACAGGTGTCGCGGCTTGCGGACCACGCTCTGCTGCTGGGCGCCGCTGAACGCGACGTTCAGCGAGGACGGCGACGGGTTGTAGGCGGCGCCTTCGTCGTAGTAGGTGCGCGGGTGCCGGTTGACGCCGTAGAAGAGCTGGAGCTCCTTCTTGATCGTGGTGCCGCGGCCGTTGAGGGCCTGAGCCAGGCCCTGCGTGGAGTACCTGTCGGGGGCTCCGGGCCTGCCGTCGAGGCGCTTCCAGACGTCGAGCACCAGCCGGGGCAGCTTGCCGACCTCGGCCGGGAACTTCTCGGTGAGGTAGCGCCACCAGATCCAGGTGCCGTAGTGGAAGTTGCCGCCGAAGGTGTCGAGCGGCACGTGCGGACGCCGCAGCGGACTGGTCGGGAGGTAGTTCCGGTTGTCGTTGACATCGTCGAACAGCTCGTCCTCGGCCCAGGTGGCTGTCGACTCGAGGATCCAGCCGTCCTCGTAGAAGTCGTAGCCGAACTGGACCGCGTGGAAGTACTCGTGTGCCGCGGTGACCTGCATGTTCTCGAGCGGGGTGTTGGTCGGGAACTGACCCGGGCGGTAGTCGTTGTCGAGGGCGCAGAAGGCCGCCTTGCTGTAGTCGTCGGGCGCGTCGAGAACTCTCGGCCGGTCGGTGGAGCAGAAGCCGTAGAGACCGCCGTTGGCGCCGAGATCGCCGATGTAGATGTCGACCTTGCCGGTGCCGCCCCCGGCGGTGCCGTCGGACTTGGGGCGGCGATAGCCCGCGGCGACGTAGTCGTTGTTGACCCGCTGGATCGTGTTCAGGACCCGGTTGACGTAGGTCGGGACGGTGGAGCCGTCGCCGTCCGATCCGTTGGGCGCGTGGTCGCCGGACTCCCTCCAGTGGACACAGATGTCCGCCGAGCAGGTCACGAACGGCAGCGCGACCGGGATGAAGGGATCCGAGCCCTGTCCGGGGCGCAGGAGGTAGCGCTCGGCCACCCGCTCGTCCGAGGGGGACAGAGCATCCATCTGCAGTGCCAGGTCGCGCAGGGCCAGCGTCAGGCCGCGGTTGTCGTCGGCACCGCCGCGCGACGAGACCCCGAGGCCCTCGACCAGGGTCCGCACGCGAGCCAGCGTCGCCTCCGCCTGGTCGGAACGATGGTCCTGACCGATCACGGACGCCTTCGTCCCGGGCGGCGCGGGCGGATCCGCGACCGCGGTCGGCCCACCGAGGGTGAGACCGAGGATCAGGGTGACGGACAGGGCAACGAGAGCACGGGGGAGACGCACCGCAGCAGGATGCCATTTGCCTGGTCGAGGACCACCAACGAGACGACCACCGACGAGATCGCCCTACCGCCGGATCAGGCGGGCGATCACCTGGAACCGGGCGTCGTCGTCGCGGGGGACGCCGCGGCACGCGAACATCGTGCGCCGGCCGCAGCGGTAGCGGGACGAGGTGTTGACCAGGGTGACGACCACCCGCGCCACCGCACGGCGGTCGAACCGCACCGTCAGCGCGGCGTCACCGCGCCGGTCGAGACGTACGGCGTGCGTCGCGCGGCGACCGCCGCTGCGGACCACGGTAACCCGCGCCGCAGCCCGCCGACGGGGCGCGTCCACCGTCACGCGGAGCCGCCACCGGTGGCTCCGCAGGTCGCCGGCCGGCGCGAACGCGAGGTGCCGGGCGGCGAGGTGGTCGATGCGGACCCGCACTGCGTCGCTCCGCTGCGCCTGGCCGAGGCGGACCGCCCGGCCGACCCGGGCGGCCGGCCACCGGCTCCCCTCGGGGTAGGTGTCCGCGGGCCAGAGGTTGGCGACGGCGTACGACGTCAGCGCGCGGGGCAGCCCCTCGTGCCGCTGGAGCACAGCCTCCAGGGCGTCGACCGAGTAGTGGTCGGGGGCGTCGCCGACGGTGTCGGCCTGCCGCCAGACCGCTCGCACCAGACCGCCGCCGTGCCGGTCGGACAGGTACTCCCACCACGCCCAGGTGCCGTAGTGCGCGTAGCGGTCGTTGGAGAAGTCGTCGAGCGGCACGGCCGGCCGGTGGACGGTGCCGAACCTCAGGTAGCGGCGGTTGTCGTCGACCCGGTCGGCGAAGGTCTCCTCGATCCAGGTGGCGGTCGACTCCAGCAGCCACGGATCCTCGCGGAAGTCGTAGCCGAACTGGATCGCGTGGAAGAACTCGTGGGCGATCGTCACCCGCAGGCTGTCGACGGGACGGGCGCCGAACTGCCGGCGGGCGAAGTCGTCGTCGACCACGCAGTAGCTGGACGCCGCGAACCGCTCGCCACGCAACCGCCGCTCGGGCGTGCAGTAGCCGAACAGGCCGCGGCGGCCGACGTCCGCGAGGTAGACGTCGAACCGGCTGTCGCCACCGCGGCGCCGGTCGGCCGGCGGCGGCCGGAAGCGCAGGTCGCCGACCTCGTGGTCCCAGACGCTGCCGAGCACCCGGAGCGTCCGCCGTACCCATCGCCGCGACGGTGGCGCGTCGGCACCGCGCACTGCGTAGTGGACGCAGATCCTCTTCCCGCAGCGCTTCTGGCTCGGGCCGCGGTAGCCGTCGCCGCCCGGGTCCTGCTCGCCGTCGGTCGGCCGGGCCAGCAGCGCGTTGGCCACCAGCGACTCGAGCATGCCGAGCCGGGGCCGGGCGACGAAGAGGTCGCGCATCGCCAGCGTGGAGTACGGCGTGTCAGTGGCGTGTCGTTGGTCCGGATCGTGCGCCTGGTCGTCGGCTCGGACGACCGCCGGGCCGCCGACGGCGGTCAGGACGCATGCCAGAAGGCAGGCGGCAGCGACGTGTGCGGGGAAGGACACGTCGACCAGCGTCGCGGACGAGGCATCGGATCACGGGACGACGCGCCGCACGGGGAGTGTCGTCTGAGCGCGGAGAGCGAGGAACGAGCGGGTCCGCGTGAAGCGACCATCAATAATGACGCCGTGACCGTTCCGACGCTGCCGACCGACCCGCTGGTGGGAGACGCCACGGACGCCGAACGTCGCAGCGCGCTGCGGCGGATGCGCACCGTGGCGGTGTCGCTGCTGCTGTTCGCCGCAGCGGTCTACGTGGCCACCCTCGACCAGGACGGGTTCTGGGGCTTCGTGAACGCCGGCGCCGAGGCCTCGATGGTGGGCGCGATCGCGGACTGGTTCGCGGTCACGGCGCTCTTCAAGCATCCGCTCGGCCTGCCCATCCCGCACACCGCGTTGATTCCCAAGCGCAAGGACGACCTCGGCAGGGGGCTGGAGCAGTTCGTGGGGGAGAACTTCCTCCAGGAGGACATCATCCGCGAGCGGATCCTGGCGGTCGGGATCTCGCAGCGGGTGGCGAACTGGCTCGTCGTGCCTGCCAACGCGAAGCGCGTGGTCGAGGAGGCCGCCGACCTCGCGGCGATCGCCCTGTCCAAGGTGCGTCCCGACCACATCGAGTCGCTCGTCAACGACGCGCTGACGCCGCGGTTCCGGGAGGAGCCGGTCGCGCCGCTGCTCGGCGGCCTGCTCCAGGAGGCGCTCGCCGACGACCTGCACCACGGCCTCGTCGACCTCGCCCTCACCGAGCTCCACGACTGGCTGGTCGCCAACCCGGAGACCGTGCACGAGGTGATCGGTGAGCGGGCGCCGTGGTGGGCGCCCGAGAGCGTCAACAACTACGTCATCAACCGGCTGCACCTCGAGATGGTGCGGTGGCTCTCCGAGATCCGCAGCCAGCCCGAGCACCGGGCCCGCCGGGCACTGGACTCGATGCTGCACCAGCTCGCGACCGACCTGCTGACCGATCCCTCCACGCAGGAGCGGGCGGAGCGGCTCAAGGAGCGGGTGCTCGACCATCCCGCGGTGATCCGGACCGCGATCGCCCTGTGGACGGCGCTGCGGGAAGCCCTGGTCAAGTCCCTCGACGACCCCAGCGGCGCCGTCTACCAGCGGCTGCTGCTCGAGGTCGACGTCTTCGCCACCCGGCTCGGCAACGACGCCGAGCTGCGCAACCGGCTCGACCAGGCCGGGGCCGACCTGGCCGTGTTCGCGGTCGATCGCTACGGCAGCGAGGTCACCGCGGTCATCACCCACACCATCGAGCGGTGGGACGGCAAGGAGGCCTCGCGGCGGATCGAGCTGCACGTCGGCCGGGACCTGCAGTTCATCCGGATCAACGGCACGATCGTCGGCGGCCTGGTCGGCGTGATCATCCACGCCGCGTCGTTGACCGTGCACTGAACGGTCCAGCCGCGGCACTAGGCTGCTCGCATGCCCGAACCGGTCGACGTCCCCATCACCGACGACGTCATCAAGCTCGGCCAGTTCCTCAAACTGGCCAACCTGATCGACTCCGGCTCGGAGGCCAAGCCGCTGCTCGCTGCGGGCATGGTGCGTGTCAACGGCGACGTCGAGACCCGTCGGGGCCGGCAGCTCCAGGCCGGCGACGTCGTCACCGTCGCGGCGCAGTCGGCCCGGGTCGCCAGTGGCGACGTACCGGACAACCTGCCCTGGTGAGCCCGGTCAGGCGAACCAGCCGGACGGGCCGAGCTCGGCTCCCATGCGCGGCACGTACTGGTCGAAGTAGATCCGAGCGATCAGCTCCCTGCGGGAGCGGACGCCGGCCTTCTCGAAGACTGCCTTGAGGTGGTCCTGCACCGTGTATGTCGACAGGTGCAGCGTCGCCGCCACCTCCTTGGTGTCGACGCCCTGGAGCACGAGCTGGGTGACGTCGCGCTCGCGTGCGGTGAGACCGAACGCCGCGACGACCAGGCCCACGATCTCCGGCGGACGAGCCTCCTCGATGGTGATCACGACGTCACCCTGACGACCGTCGCGTGAGAGCAGCGGTCCGGCGTGGAGCACCAGCCACATGCCGCTGCGGGTGCGGACGCGGCTCCGCGGCGGCACGGTGGTCTCTCCTCGGGCATAGCGCCGGGCGGCACCCACCAGCGACGAGACGGGGGTCACCGGGTCGCCCGCGGCCTCGCCCTCGACCAGCTCCGACAGCCGAGCCTCGGCGTCGAGGCTCATCGAGACGATCTCGTCGTCGGCGCCGACGACCACCACCGCGGGACCGCCGCGAACGGCCGGCGGCGGGGGAGCGTCGATGAGCCGCGACAGCACGCCGGTGCGGACGCCCTGGGCGAACGGACTCGAGAGGGAGGCGAGGAAGTCGACCTCGCGCTGGTCGAACGGCCGGTCGTCGCCGCCCCGGAAGAGCGCCAACGCGCCCCACACCTGCCGACCGTCGCGGAAGACCAGCCGGGCCTCGTCTGCGAAGGCGAAGTGCGGTTTCATGAAGTTGCCCATCCGGCCCGAGCGCTCGATGTCGCCCTCGGTGACCAGGTGCACGCCGGCGGCGGGCGAGTCGGCGGCGGCCAGCTCGGTGAACGCGGTGGGCTCGACCGTCCCGTACTCGATGATGCCGAACTCGTGGTCGTGGGTGTTGCGGTCGCGCAGGTGACCGTACTTCCGAGCGCTGGTGAGCAGGTGCGTGCTCGGGTCGTGGGTGGCGATGCAGGCGGCGACCCACGGCACTGCTCGTGAGATCGACTCGACCGACTCGGCGAGGAAGTTGTCGAGGTCGAGGCCGGCCCGCGCCACCACGTCGATGTCCTGGCGCACACGGGCAGCGGTCAGACCAGAGGGCATGAACGAAGTGTCGGGGAGGGGCGCCGTCCGCGCCATCCCAGAAGTCTGGTGGTCTGGACCACCCAGGGGGAGGGGCCGGCAGGTCCCCGGTCGATCGGGATGGTGCGAACAGGGCCGTGGACCGGACCGTTGTCGGCATGAACTCGATCGACATCAACCTCACCACCACCCCCTCATCCGTCGACCTGTCCGCCCTCGACGAGCTCGTCGCTGCCGGCGTCGTGCACCTCGCCGGCACGGAGGCGTACGACGCCGCCCGCGTCGCCTGGAACCTTGCCGTCGACCTCAGGCCGGCCGCGGTCGCGGTGCCGTCGTCGGCCGACGGCGTCGCCGCCGTGATCCGCGCCGCAACCACTGCCGGCCTCCGGGTCGCTGCGATGAGCACCGGCCACGGCAGCGCTCCTCTCGCCGAGACGGCGATCGACGACCTCCTGCTGGTGCGGTTGTCGGCACTCACTGGTGTCACGGTCGACGGCGACGCCCGCGTCGCACGGGTGCTCGGCGGGACCATCTGGGAGGACGTCGTCGCGGCGGCGGCGCCGTACGGCCTGACCGCGATGCACGGCAGCGCGCCGGACGTCGGCGTCGTCGGGTACCTGCTCGGCGGCGGGCTCTCCTTCTACGGCCGGAAGCACGGGATCGCCGCCAACAGCCTCACCGCGGTCGAGGTGGTGACGGCGGACGGCGAGCTCGTCCGGGCGACCGCCGACGAGCACGCCGACCTGTTCTGGGCCGCTCGCGGAGGCTGCGGAGGCATCGGCGTCGTCGTCGCCGTGGAGCTCACGCTGCTGCCCTATGCCGAGGTCTTCGCCGGCATGCTGTTGTGGGACCGGGAGCGGGCTCCCGAGGTGGTCGCCACATGGGCGGCCTGGACCCGGACGGTCCCGGACTCGGTGACCACCTCACTCAGGGTGATGAGCTTCCCGCCGCTGCCCGAGCTGCCGCCGTTCCTCTCTGGCCGCGACCTGGTCGTCATCGACGGTGCGGTGCTGGAGGACGACGTCACCGCCGCCGAGTTGCTCGCGCCGCTCCGCGCGCTGACGCCCGAGGTGGACACCTTCGGTCGGATGCCGGCAGCGGGTCTGCTCGCGGTGCACATGGACCCGCCGGAGCCCGTGCCTGCCGTCGGCGAGCACGCCCTGCTCGGCGAGCTCGACGACGAGGCGTTGGCGGCGTTCCTCAGCCAGGTCGGCCCCGGTACGTCGGCAGGGCTGATGCTCGCCGAGCTGCGTCACCTCGGGGGCGCACTGGGACGGCCCGCCGAGGACGGTGGCGCCCTGTCGCGCATCGACGGTGCCTACGCGCTCCTCTGCATCGCAATGGCGCCCACGCCCCAGGCCGTGGTCGCCGGCAGGGCGGCGGCGTTCTCCGTGGTCCGTGCCATGGCGCGCTGGTCACGCGTCGGCCTGGTACCGACCTTCACCGAGGTGCGGGTGGACACCAGCCGCTTCCACGACGCCGAGGACTGGGCCCGGCTGGGCCGGGTGCGTGCTGCGATCGACCCGCGTGGGACGTTCTCGAGTGGCAACGGAGGGTGAAGACGCGCCATGACGCGTTCTGGCCGGCCACCCACGGCTGCGGGCCAGCGGTCGGTCAGCTGACGCCGAGCAGGTCGACGACGAAGATGAGCGTCTCGCCGGGCTTGATCGCGCCGCCGGCCCCGCGGTCGCCGTACCCGAGGTGGGGCGGGATGACCAGCTGACGCCGGCCGCCGACCTTCATGCCCTGCACGCCGGTGTCCCAGCCCTGGATGACCTGGCCGACGCCCAGCCGGAACTGCAACGGAGCACCCCGGTTGTACGACGCGTCGAACTCCTCGCCGCTCGAGTGGGCAACGCCCACGTAGTGCACCGACACGTTGCTGCCGGCGGTCGCCTCGGCGCCGTCGCCGACGGTGACGTCGGTGACCACGAGGTCGGCGGGCGGCTCGGGGTCGAAGAACTCGATCTCAGGCTTGTCCATGAGCCCACCCTAGGCCCCCGCTTGGCGGTCGAGCCTGTCGAGACCCCTCAGGTCCGGTGGACGTAGCTGTCCAGCTGGTCGCGCTCGAACTGGAGCCGGTCGATCTTGTGCCGCACCAGGTCGCCGATGCTGACGATGCCGACCAGACGGTCGCCCTCGCAGACCGGGATGTGCCGGAACCGGCCCTCGGTCATCGTCCGCATCACGTCGTCGAGCTCGTCCTCGGGCGTGCAGGTCTTCACGACCTCGGTCATGATCCCGCCGACCGTGTTGTCGATGACGGTGCCGTCGCTGTGCATCCGGCGGACGACGTCGCGTTCGCTCACGATGCCGTCCATCGACTTCCCGTCGGCACTCACGATGAGCGCCCCGATGTTGTGCTCGGCGAGCGTCGCGACAAGCTCACGAACCCCGGCGTCGGGGCTGATCGTGACAACGTCCCGCAGCTGCTTGGCCTGGAGGACCTGGTTGATGCGCATGTGAAGCAGGTTACTCGCGGCGCGGGCTCCGGGACCAGATGTCCGAAACCGTGCCGGGGCCGTTGGCGGGCCAGTCCGGGTCGTCGTCGCCGCCGTCCGGCACCGAGCCGAGGAACGACAGCGCGGCGTCGTGCAGGTGGCCGTTGGACGCCAGCGCGTTGCCGCCCCACGGGCCGTCGACGCCGTCGAGGGACGTGAACCGGCCGCCGGCCTCGCGCACGATGATGTCGAGCGCCGCCATGTCGTAGGTCTCGAGGGCGGGTTCGGCCGCCACGTCGACGGCCCCCTCGGCGAGCAGCATGTAGGACCAGAAGTCCCCGTACGCCCGCGTGCGCCACACCCGCCGCATCATCGCCAGCACGTCCTCACCGAGACCGCGGTCCTCCCACTCCGAGAGCGAGGAGTAGGAGAACGACGCGTCCTCTAGGCGTCGTACGTCGGAGACCTGGCACCGGGTGGGCTTGAGCAGCGACTTGCCGGTCCACGCGCCCTGGCCGGTCGACGCCCACCAGCGGCGCTGCAGCAACGGAGCCGACACGACGCCGAGGACCACCTCGTCGTCGACCGCGAGCGCGATCAGGGTGGCCCAGACCGGGACGCCGCGGACGAAGTTCTTGGTCCCGTCGATCGGGTCGACGATCCACCGGCGCTGCGAGTGGCCGGAGGTGCCGGTCTCCTCGCCGGTGATCGCGTCGCGGCTCCGGGCCTTCGAGAGAGTACGACGGATCGACTCCTCCACGGCCTGGTCGGCATCGGTCACCGGCGTCAGGTCGGGCTTGCTCATCACGTGCAGGTCGACGGAGCGGAAGCGAGCCTGGGTGAGCGAGTCCGCGTCGTCCGCCAGCAGGTGTGCCAGCCGGAGGTCGTCGGTGTAGTCGGTGCTCACGGGGCTCACCCTAGCCATCGGCGCGGCGGACTGAACCAGGTGCGCCTCGCGTCCGTAGAGGATTGTGTGATGCATCCTCTCGTCATGGAGATCAACGGACTGCCGCTGCACGCCCTCGTGGTCCACGGGGCGGTCGTGCTCACTCCCCTCGCGGCGCTGGCCGCCATCGCGTACGCGGTCCCGGGCCGCTGGCGGGACTGGCTGCGCTGGCCGGTCGCCGTGGCGGCACTGGTCGCGGTCGGCGCGGTGTGGACGGCGTACCTCACCGGCGAGGACCTGGTGGAGGGGAACCCCTACGGCGGACCGCTCGCCGAGCTGCTCGAGACCCACGAGAGCCGGGCCAACGTGTTCCGCTGGTCGACGACCGGGTTCGCGGTCGTCGCCCTCCTCGCCGCCGGCATGCACCGGCGCGAGGGAGCGGTGCGGGTGGTGGTCGGGATCGTCCTCGCGGGGCTGGCGGTCCTGACGCTGGTCTACGCGGTGCTCACCGGCGACGCCGGTGCCCAGATCGCCTGGTACGGAGTCGGCGACTGACCGCTGGCGCCGTCAGTACTCGGTGACGGAGCGGGCGGCGAGGAGTCGCCGGAACGACGAGACCCGGTCGGCGTCGGCGTCACCGCGGGCCACGGCCTCGTCGAGCCCGCACTCGGGCTCGTCGTCCCCGTGGGTGCACCCGCGCGGGCAGTCCTCGGTCATCTCGTCGAGGTCGGGGAACGCGCCGATCAGGTGCTCCGGCTGGACGTGCGCCAGGCCGAAGGAGCGGATGCCCGGCGTGTCGACGATCCACCCGGCCTCGTCCGGCAGCGCGAGCATCATGGCGGAGGTCGAGGTGTGGCGGCCCTGCCCGGTGACGGCGTTGACGTGGCCGATCGCGCGGTCGGCGTCAGGCACGATCGCGTTGACCAGCGTCGACTTGCCGACACCGCTGGTGCCGATGAGCACGCTGGTGTGGCCGGTGAGCCGCTCCTGCAGCCCCTCGAGGCCGACGATCCGGCGGTCGCTGTCGCGGTGGGTCACCACCCAGGGCACGCCGAGCGAGCGGTAGGTCGAGAGCAGCGTCTCGGGGTCCTCGAGGTCGGCCTTGGTCAGGCAGAGCAGCGGGGCGAGGCCGCCGTCGTACGCCGCCACCAGGGCGCGGTCGATCCACCGCGACCGGGGCTCAGGGTCGGCGAGCGCGGTCACGACGACCAACTGGCTGGCGTTGGCGACGAGCACCCGCTCGACGGGGTCGTCGTCGTCGGCCGTCCGCCGGAGCACGGTGCTGCGGTCCCCGACCTCCACGATCCGCGCGAGGCTGCCGTCCGCGCCCGAGACGTCGCCGACCACCCGGACCCGGTCGCCGACCACGACGCCCTTGCGGCCGAGCGGCCGGGCCTTCATCGCCATCACGGTCCGGCCCTCGACGAGGAGGGTGAAGCGGCCGCGGTCGACGGTCACGACGGTGCCGTCGGCCGCGTCGTCGTACGACGGGCGCTCCTTGGTGCGTGGGCGGGTACGGCGGCGCGGCCGCTCGTAGTGCTCGACGTCGTGCTCGCCGTACCGACCGCTCATCCCCGACCTCAGAGCAGCGCGGCCCAGAAGCCGGGGAAGTCGGGGAAGGTCTTGCTGGTCGTGGCGACGTCCTCGACCAGGACGCCGGGCACCGCCGCGCCGACGATCACGCCGGCGTGGGCCATCCGGTGGTCGGCGTAGGTGTGGAACACCCCGCCCCCGAGCGGCGCGGGCCGGAGCGAGAGGCCGTCGGGGTGCTCGGTGACGTCGGCCCCGAGGGCGCCGAGCTCTGCCGCGAGGGCGGCCAGCCGGTCGGTCTCGTGGCCGCGGATGTGGGCGATGCCCCGCAGGTGGGAGGGCGTGGACGCCAGCGCACACAGCGCGGCGATCGCGGGCGTCAGCTCGCCGACGTCGTGCAGGTCGGCGTCGAGCCCGAGGAGATCGCGATGACCGCCCGCGGGTCCGGTCACGCGGAGGCCGTCGTCGACCCGGTCGACCGTGCAGCCCATCTGCGCGAGCAGGTCGCGCAACGCATCTCCGGGCTGCGTCGTGGCGATCGGCCAGTCGCGGACCGTGACCGAGCCGCCGGTCACCGCGGCCAGCGCCAGGAACGGCGCGGCGTTGGAGAGGTCGGGCTCGATCGTCTCGTCGTGAGCGGCGACGGGTCCGGGCGCCACCGCCCACCGGTTCGCGTCGGTGTCGTCGACCTCGACCCCGCGGGCGCGCAGCATCGCGATCGTCATCTCGATGTGGGGGAGGGACGGGATCGGCTTGCCGTCGTGGCGCACGTCGACACCGTGGTCGTACCGGGCGCCCGCCAGCAGCAGCGCGGACACGAACTGCGACGACGCCGACGCGTCGATCACGACCGTCCCGCCCGGCACCCGTCCCTCACCGGCGACCGTGAACGGCAGCGACCCGCGACCACCGTCGTCGACCCTCATCCCGAGCGCGGTGAGCGCGGTCAGCACCTCGCCGACCGGCCGGTTGCGCATGTGCGGGTCGCCGTCGAACGCGACCACGCCATCCACCAGCCCCGCCACCGGTGGCACGAACCGCATCACGGTGCCGGCCAGCCCGCAGTCGACCTCGGCCGGAGCCCGCCGAGCCGGTCGGGTCGCGGTCGGCATCGGCGTGACCGCCCAGTCGTCACCGCTCGAGTCGACCGCCGCACCGAGCCCGGTCAGCGCCCGCGCCATCAGCAGCGTGTCGCGGGACCGCAGCGCCCGTCGTACGACGGACGGCCCATCGGCGAGCGCTGCCAGGACCAGCGCGCGGTTGGTCAGCGACTTGCTGCCGGGCAGCGAGACCACCGCGTCGACGGGACCGGTCGCCACGGGCGCGGGCCAGGGGTCGGCGAGCGCGACGGCAGGAGAGGTCATGACTCGCCACAGTCTAGGAGGAACTTCTGGCACGCTGTGCCGCATGACTGCCGCCGGGGCTCGCCCGGATCCGGGGTTCGTCGGTCGAGTCGACGAGGTCGCCCGGCTGACCGAGGCCGTCCGCTCCGCCCTGGACGGCTCCCCGTCGCTGTGTCTCGTGATCGGCGAGGCCGGCATCGGGAAGTCGCGGCTCGCAGCGCGGGTGGCAGCCGAGGCCCGGGAGCTGGGTCTCGACGTGGCCTGGACCGAGGCAGAGGAGGGTGCAGGGCCGTTCTCGGCGCTCGCCGGGCTGCGGGCGCGCGCCGAGACCGCCACCGGGGCGGACGACGCCCGCTGGGACCAGCTCGAGGCGGCCGCCGGGGTGATCGAGGCGCGCGCTCCGGTGCTGGTGATCATCGAGGACTTCCACTGGGCCGACGAGTCGTCCGCCTGGGTCGTCGAGCGCCTCGGTCGGCAGCTCCAAGGCGTGCCCGCATGCGTGGTCCTCACCGCCCGGTCCGAGGAGCCGGGGCAGGAGCGGCTCGGCCGGCTGCTCAGCTCCGCCGACCGCGTGGTGCGGCTTGCCGGGATGTCGCGCGACGAGACGATCCGGCTGGCCGAGCTGGCGGCTCCGGGCAGCGAGGTGGACGGCGCCGGGCTGTGGGAACGCACCGGCGGCGTGCCCCTGTTCGTCCGCGAGGCAGCCGTGCTCGCCGCCGAGGGAGGTGGCACGTCGCGGGCGACGGAGGTGCTCCGACGCAGGTTCGAGCGGTTGGGGGCGGAGAACGCGCGGGTGCTCGCGGCGGTCGCGCTCGCGCCCGGCGGCACCTCCCTTCTCGTCCTCGCGCGCGCACTGAACCGGCCGGTCGAGGTGGTCGCGGGCGCGGTCGACATCGGGCGGGCCGAGGAGCTCGTCGTCGACGAGCGCGGGGGCGGCATCCGCTTCCGGCACGCCCTGCTTGCCGAGGCCGCGGCAGAGAACGTGCCGCCCGCCGCGCAGCGGGAGCTGCGCCTCGCCCTCGCCGCGGCCCTGGAGGCGGAGGGGAGCGGCCCGGCGCGCGCTCGGGCGGCGGAGCTCCGTCTGCTCGCGCTCCCGGCCGGCGACGCTGCCGCCGCGGCGGTCGCCGCGCTCGAGGCCGTCGTCGCGCTACGTGCCGCGGACGACGGGTCGGCGGCGAGCGCGCTGGCCGGGACGGCGATCGGCGTCCTGGCGACGTACGGCGCGCCGCCGGACGTCCTTGCCGCCCTTCACGTCGAACGCGGTGAGTCGCTCTTCGAGCTGGGGGAGAAGGTGGGCGCCGGCCACTCCTTCGCGGCTGCGGCCGAGCTGGCACCGGCCGACCCGGCGCTCCGGGCTCGTGCCGAGACAGGGCGCGCGTGGTACGTGAACCCGCTCGTCCCCGACACCGGCACGATCGACCGGCTGACCGCCACCGCCGCGGCGCTCGACCCGGCGGACACAGCTGTCCGGGTCCGGCTCCTGGGTCGGCTGGCTGCCGCCAGCATCGCCCATCCGGCTGCGCGCGAGCGAGGTCGGCGGACCGGGGAGGAGGCGGTCGCCATGGCGCGCCGGATCGGCGACCCGGCGCTGCTGAGCCAGGCGCTGGCCGACCTCCACCTGGCGCCTGTGACGCCGGCCGAGTGGGCAGCCCGCGAGGCCGCTGCCGACGAGCTCGTCGCGCTCGGAGAGCGGCTCGGCCGGCCCGATGTCGCCCTGCTCGGCTACGAGTGGCAGTTCGGTGAGCGGCTGGGGCGCGCCGACCGCCCGGGTGCCGAGGAGGCGCTCGGTCGGCTCGAGCTCTATGCGCACCTGTCCTCGTCGCCGAGGTGGCGGCTGGCTGCCGGTCTCCGGCGCGCCACGCTGGTGTCCCTGGCCGGCGACCGGGACCGGTGCCTCGACGTGCTCGCGTCCGAGTTCGAGAGCGCAGGACCATGGATCCATCCACAGGAGCTGGTCGGCATCGGGATGACGTTCCGGGCCGCGACCGCCTTCGTCTACGGCGTCCCGGATCCTGCTCTCGCTGAGCGGTTCTCGGCGACCGAGGAGGCCGGCGAGCTCCTGGCGGCACCGTTCGTGCGGGCCAGCCTCGCACTGGGTGCGCTGGCGCTCGGCGAGGACGAGCTGGCAAGGACCCATCTCGGTCTGGCCATCGCCGGCCTCGACATCCTGGCCACGGGGCTGGAGTCGCTGTTCGCGCTCAACGCGTGTGGCTTGGTCGCGGGAATGCTGGCGGAACTGCCCGCCGCGCGTGCGGTCCGGCCCCTGCTGGAGCCGTTCGCCGACAGGCTGTCGTCGGGAAGCGCGTCGGTCCTGCTCCCGACGGCGACCACGATCGGGCTGCTGGCCGACCTCCAGGGCGACCATGGCGCGGCCGTTCGCTACCACCGGCAGGGGATCGCGCTCGCGGACCGCGTGCAGTCGGCCGTGCTGGCGGCACGGTGCCGCGAGCTCGCCGATCACGTGACGGCATCGGCCGCGGAGCCGCACCGAGCCACCCTCACCCGAAGCGACGTCGGGTGGCAGTTCACCACCCCGTTCGGAACCGGTGTGGTCGAGGAGTCGCGCGGGCTGGTGCAGCTGGTGGAGGTGCTGCGGGCCAACGGCAAGGAGGTCTCGGCCCTCGACCTCGCCGGAGCCGACTCCGGCGGCAGCATCGCCGTCCAGAGTGACCTGGGGGCCGCTCTGGACAGTCAGGCCAAGCGCGCCTACCGCAGCCGGATCGCCGACCTTCGCGAGGAGATCGACGAAGCCGACGCCATGAACGACCCGGACCGGGCCAGCCGCGCGCGGTGGGAGCTCGACGCGCTCCTCGAGGAGCTGAGTCGCGCGGTCGGGCTCTCCGGCCGGGACCGCCCGCAGGGCGCCACCGACGAGCGCGCCCGGGTCAACGTCACCCGCAGCATCAAGCGGGCGATCGCCGCGGTCGGGGCCAGCGCACCCGAGCTGGGTGCGCACCTGGAGGTCTCCGTACGGACCGGCCGCCAGTGCCGCTACCAGCCGGATCCCGCCGTCGCCGTGACCTGGGAGGTCACCACGTCCTGAGCGTCCCGGGAGACGGAACACTGTTCCATCGCGACGGAACGCCTTCAGGACATGACCATCTACCAGCTCCTGACCGCCGACTGGCGGATCCGGCTCCTCGCCCAGCTCACCTGCGCCCCCCGCCCGCTTCCCCGGCCGACGTCGTCCCCAACGAACGGCGAGGAGGTGGCGTCGTGAGCACCGTCGCTGCTTCCCGACCGGCTGTCGACCAGGCGACGCGTCGACGGGTCGGAAAGGCATTCCTGCTCGCCGCCGGGTCGTGGGTCGCCTACCTCGTGCTCGCGTTCACGGTCTCCGCCGGCTACGAGGAGGCACTCGTCGACGCCTCCGAGGCGACGGACACGCCCGTCAACCGGCTCCCCGCCGAGACGCTGGCGGAGATCACCGCGGACCACCCGTGGAGCAACCTGTCCGCCCTGGTGCTGGTCTTCGTGCCGGTCCTCCTCATCCTCGCTGTCCGCCGCGCCCGCGCGGTGACGGGGGAGCGGTGGGGCGTCCGGCTCGCCTGGCTGGGAGCGGCGGTGTGGTGGTTCTACTTCCTGCTCAACGCCGGCCTGGCTGCGGGTCCCGAGTCCCTCCCGCCGCTCACGCGGGACCTCGACGTGCTCACCGTTCCGCTCGTGTCCGCCGGCTCCGTCCTCGCCGTGGCCGCGTTCGTTCTGTCGGCCCTGGGTCTGCGGCGCGCAGGATGGCGACCGTGGGCGACTGCGATCGCCGCCGGCGTCGCGCTCGTGCTGGCTGCGGTCAGCGTCGTCACCTTGGTGACTTCGGGGTTCGACGAGCCGGTGCCGCCGATCGCGCTGCTGCCGGCCGAGCTGATCGTCGGCATCGCCCTCCTCGTCGGCAGCCGGCGATGAGCGGGATGGACCTCCTCGTCATCAGCGATCCGCTGGACCGGCTCGACCCGGCCGTCGACACGACGCTCGGCATCGTCTCGGCCGCGGTGGCTCGCGGGCACCGGGTCCGGGCGTGCGGGCCGGCCGACCTCGCGATCGTCGACGGCGCCGCGGTCGCCCGGACCTACGACGTCCGCCGGGGCGACACCCGCTGGACCCGGCTCGAGGACGCGGACGCCGTACTCCTCCGGCCCGAGCCGCCGGTGGACCGCCGCTACCTCGACGCGACCCTGGTGCTCGACCGGGTCGACCGTGCCCGCACGCTGATGGTGAACGACCCGCGCGGCGTTCGGATCGCCAACGAGAAGCTGTGGGCGCTCGAGCACCCCGACCTCGGCCCGCCCACCCTCGTCACCGCGTCGGCGGAGCTGATCGCCGACTTCGTCGGCCGGCACCAGGAGTGCGTGATCAAGCCCATCGACGGCTTCAGCGGTCACGGGGTGCTGCGGCTCGGTGACCACGACCCCAACGCGGCGTCGATCATCGAGCTCTCGACCGATGGCGGGCGCCGCCAGGTCGTCGTCCAGCCGTGGCTCGAGCGCGTGCGCGACGGCAACAAGAGACTGTTCGTCCACGACGGTGAACCGGTCGCCGCCGCGCTGCGCTTCCCCGTGGAGAACGGCGACTTCCGGGTCGGGATGCCCGCGCGGATGGTCGGGATCGACGACCGCGACCGGGGGATCTGCGACCGGCTGCGTCCCGGCCTGAGCGACCTCGGACTGTTCCTCGTCGGGCTCGACGTCATCGACGGCCTGCTGATCGAGGTGAACGTCACCAGCTCCGGTGCGCTCCGCGAGTGCGACCGGCTGCTCGGCAGCACCCTGTGCGCCGACTTCGTGGACCTCATGGAAGACACAACCCAAGGGAGAAGCTCATGACCACCACCGGCATGCGCTCGCAGAAGTTGGCCTTCGAGGAGGCCGTGGAGGCTCAGTTCGACGGCGCGTACGACGGCAGCCGCCGGGTCGGCCTCGAGCGGGAGCTGATCGCCTACCGGCACTCCCCGGACATCACCGAGCCGGTGCCGGTCGCGGACCTGCGACAGGCCCTGGCCGGGGTGCCGGACGTCGGGTTCGAGCCCGGGGGACAGGTCGAGCTGCACCCGGGTCCGTCAGAGACGGCAGCCGCCGCGGTCGCCGTACTCAGGGAGCGTGAGCGGGCCGCCCGGGCCGCGCTGGCGGCGGTAGGGATCCACCTCGCTGCCGTCGGCCTCGACCCTTGGCGCAGCCCGGAGCGGCTCGGCCTGCAGCTGACCGACCACCGGTACCGCGCCATGGACCGGCACTTCGACAAGATCGGACCGGCCGGACGGCGGTTCATGCGGCAGACCGCGGGACTCCAGGTCTGCGTGGATCTCCGGCCCGGCGTCGAGGGCGTCGTCCAGTGGCGCGCGGCGAACCTGATCTCTCCCGTCCTCGCCGCACTCTTCGCCAACTCCCGCGTCTGTGGGGGGCGACGGCTGAACACCGACGGCGGCCGTACGGCGGTGTGTCTGGCGACCGATCCTGCTCGGATGGCGTATGGCCGGCTCGGACGGTCGCCGGGCCTGGTGGGGGAGTACCTGCGGTTCGCGACGACCGCACCGCCCCTGAGCGAACGGCTCGCCGACGTCGACGCCCATCTCACGACCCTTTTCCCTGCGGTCCGTCCGCGGGGCCGCTACCTCGAGGTGCGGGCGCTCGACTCCGTGCCGGGCAGCGACCTCGGCCCGGCCGTCGCGCTGACGACCGCGCTGCTCGCGGTGCCCGGCGCAGCCGACGAGATCGTGTCCGCACTCGACGGCATCGACGTGCCCGGCCTCTGGGCGCTGGCCGCCGGGCCCGGGATCCGGCACCCGATCCTCAACGGATTGGCCGCCGGTCTGGTCCGGATCGCGCAGGCCGCAGCGGCCGATCTGCCGAGCGGCTACCTACCCCCGGACCAGGACGGGCTCGCCCGGGTCGCGGAGCGGGCGGGGCTCAGGTCAGCTCGGCCTTGACCAGCTTGGCCTCACGCTTTGCGGCGTGAGCGAGGTGCCGGGCCTCGCGACGGGTGTCCTTCGCGGCTCGGCGGGCGCGCCAGGCCAGGCCGGGTCGGCCCTCGGTGTCGCCCGCCGCGATCAGCAGGCCGCCGGTGAGCGACACGTTCTTGAAGAAGTGGGTGAGCTGCTCGCGCCGCACGGCGGGGTCGGAGGCCTCCCAGAAGCGGTAGCGGGTCGCCGTCGACGGCACCAGCGAGGCGGCGAGCACGCCGGAAGCGATCCGGGGGAACTTGCCGGTGGCGAGCGCGGCGGCGGCGACGATCTGGACCGCGCCGTTGATCCGCACCCAGGTCACGGGCTCGGTCGGGACGGGTGTGCCGTCGGGTGCGGCCTTCTCGACGAGCGGGACGAACCGGTCCGTCACCGGCTTCGCCTCGCGGGCGAGCGCCTCGGCGTTGCGGAGCGAGTCCACGCCGTTCGCCACGAAGAAGGCACCGAGCAGAGGTCGGACGAAAGTTCGGGTCAAGGCCATGTCTGGTCTCTACCCCGTCACCAGTGGCCCAACCGTGTCCCCGGCCGGCGATAGATTGAGTGCCATGTGTGGGCGCTACGCCTCCAGCCGGAGCCCGGACGACCTCGCCGAGGAGTTCGAGGTCGTCGACCCGCGCCTCGACCAGCCGCTGGCACCCGACTACAACGTCGCTCCGACCAAGGAGGTCTACGCCGTCCTCGACCGCGCGCCGCGGCCCGACGACGAGAAGGGCGGTACGGCGGACGCCGACCCGGTCCGGCAGCTCCGCGTGCTGCGCTGGGGGCTGGTGCCGTTCTGGGCCAAGGACCCGTCCATCGGCAGCCGGATGATCAACGCGCGGATGGAGACGGTCGCCGAGAAACCGGCGTTCCGGCGGGCGTTCGCCAGCCGGCGCTGCCTGCTGCCGGCCGACGGGTACTTCGAGTGGTACGAGACCCAGCAGAAGGGCAAGTCCGGGAAACCGCTGAAGCAGCCGTTCTTCATCAAGCCGATGGACGGGTCGGTGCTGGCGATGGCGGGTCTCTACGAGATCTGGAAGGACCCCACCCGCGACGACGACGATCCCGACAAGTTCCGCTGGACCTGCACCGTGCTGACCACCGAGGCGACCGACGAGGTCGGCCGGATCCACGACCGGATGCCGCTCCTGGTCACGCCGGAGCGCCGTACCGCCTGGCTCGACCCGCAGACTCCCAAGGACCAGCTGCCCGGCCGGCTGGTGCCGGCCCAGCAGAGCGGGCTCGAGGCGTTCCCCGTCTCGACTACGGTCGGCAACGTCCGGAACAACGGGCCGGAGCTGGTCGAGCCGATCCCGTTCGAGGAGTCGCTCCTGTGAGCCGGAGCGAGGAGCGGGTCGTGTCGACGCCGGTGGGCGAGGGCCGGCTGGTCACCCGCCGCGCGCCCAGGCCGATCGCGACCGTGCTGCTGAGCCACGGCGCCGGCGGGGGCATCGAGGCACGCGACCTGACCGCACTGGCGACGTACCTCCCGCGGCAAGGCGTCAACGTGATGCTCTTCGAGCAGCCTTGGCGTCGGGCCGGCAAGAAGGTCGCGACCCCGCCGGCCACGCTCGACGTCGGCCTGCGGGCGGCGGTCGACGCCCTCCGGGTCCGCACGCCGATCATCCTCGGCGGCCGCTCGGCCGGCGCGCGATCCGCCTGCCGCTCGGCCAAGGCGCTCGGTGCCGCCGGGTGCCTGGCGCTGTCCTTCCCGTTGCACCCGCCCGGCAAGCCGGACAAGTCGCGTCTCGACGAGCTGGCCGGTGCCGGCGTACCCACGCTCGTCATCCAGGGCGGCAACGACCCGTTCGGGACGCCGGAGGAGTTTCCCGACCCTCTGCCCGCAGGCACCGACCTCGCCGTCGTGCCCGACGCGGACCACGGGTTCAAGGTGCCGAAGCGGGCGTCGATCAGCCAGGACGACGCGATGGGCATCGTGGTCGAGGCGGCACTGGAGTGGGTGGTCCGGGAAATCGTCGGGAATGGAGTGCCCGGCTGACCGGTTGGACTCTGCATGATCGCGGTCCTCGAGCGCCCTTCGGCGGCAACCCCCGTACGCTGGGGGGCGATGACTGAAACCTCTGATCTCGACGTCGGTGCGGTCGACCCCGCCACCGAGACCCCGGACGAGCGCGCCGCGCGGTTCGAGCGCGACGCGCTGCCCTTCCTCGACCAGCTCTACTCCGCGGCGATGCGCATGACCCGCAATCCCGCAGACGCCGAGGACCTCGTCCAGGAGACCTTCGCCAAGGCCTACTCCGCGTTCCACCAGTTCAAGCCGGGCACCAACCTCAAGGCCTGGCTCTACCGCATCCTGACCAACACCTTCATCAACTCCTACCGGAAGAAGCAGCGCGAGCCGCAGCAGTCGATGTCCGAGGACGTCGAGGACTGGCAGCTCGCCCGTGCCGAGTCGCACACGTCGAGCGGCCTGAAGTCCGCCGAGATGCAGGCGCTCGAGCACCTGCCCGACAGCCAGGTCAAGGACGCGTTGCAGCGCCTTCCCGAGGAGTTCCGGCTCGCCGTCTACCTCGCCGACGTGGAGGGCTTCGCCTACAAGGAGATCGCCGAGATCATGGACACGCCGATCGGGACCGTGATGTCTCGTCTCCACCGCGGCCGGCGACAGTTGCGGGACATGCTCTCCGACTACGTCCGCTCGGGCGGCGACGCACCGGTCCAGGGAGGCCGATGATGACGCACTCGCACGACGGACCCACCAACGAGGAGTGTGTCGACTTCCTCGAGCGGATCATGCGGCTGATCGACAACGAGCTCGAAGAGGGTGACTGCGCGGTCGTCCGCGCACACATCGACACCTGCAACCCCTGTCTCGAGCGCTACGACCTCCAGCGCACCGTCAAGGCGATCGTCGCCCGCTCGTGCTCCGAGACGGCCCCCGTCGAGCTCCGCGACCGCGTCCGCGTCCAGATCCAGCAGATCCAGGTCCGCATCACCGAGCAGTAGGCGGGTCCGTCTCTCCCACGAATCGGGTGAGTTTTCCCGTTGAATCGGGGGAGTTTGCCCGTTCGATCGGCCGGATTCGACGGGCAGACTCATCGGATTCGGCGATCAACCGCGCGCGGCGCCGCGCTCGAGCTTGCGCACGGGCGTGTACGACGGCGCCAACGCCGCGCGCAGCTGGTCGAGCCACCGGTCCAGGGCGGCGCCGGAGAAGTCGCCACGCCGGATCACGATGACCGTCCAGCCGTTGGCGCGCAGCCACCGGCGGCGGAGCCGGTCGTGCTCCCGCATGGCCTCGGTCCGCTCGTGGGCGTCGTACCCGTCGTACTCGACCGCGATCCGTCTCTCCGGATAGGCGAAGTCCAGCCGGTACGTGGGGATGCCGTCGATCACGACCCAGTGCTGCGGGGTCGGCGGGGCGAGGCCGGCCAGGTGAATTTCTAGCCGGGTCCAGGACTCCCGCGCGGACTCACTCCGCGGATCCACCAGCGGGACGAGTACGCGCAACTGCCGGACGCCACGTCGGCGCCGGTACCGAGGGAGCTCGTCCGTCATCGCTGCGACCGTCACGCCGAGCAGCCGGGCGAGAGCGTCCATGGCAGCGATCGCCTCGCGCATCCTGAGCATGCACCCGAGATCCATCACCGTTCTGAGGGGCGTCGTGACGAGGATGCCGGACAGCCTCGTCACGTCGCGTGGCGCGAGGGCGCGCGTGTGGCCGACGACCCCGACCCGGTCGCTGGGCTCGGAACCGGTGACCACGCACACGTCGATGAGCGGGACGCCGGACCCCTCGGCCCAGACGTAGGTGTCGACGCCGTACAGCCAGGCCGCCGTACGGCCGCTGACGATGTGACCGTCCGGCAGCAGCCGAGCGACAAGTGCGGCGCGCATATCGATCGTGTCAGTGACGCCGTCGGGGACATACCCGCCGTAGAAGACGGGACGGACGAGACCGGTACGGACCCAGTTCCTGAGTTGTCGTGGGGTGATCCCGAGGCCGGGCAGGTCGGTCCGGATGAACGGGTGCGGTGGCGGAGTCGCGTGCATGGCCTGAGCCTCGGCAACGACGCACGCAGCCCGCTCGACGGTCGCACGCCTCTGTGGATAGCCGCCCTCCTTCACGGCCTGTGGACGGAGATTGGGCCCTCCCTCCACGCGAATCGGGGGACCTTGCCCGCCGAATCGGGGGACCTTGCCGCCGAATCGAGGGACTTTGCCCGGCGAACCGGGTCGACTGGACCGGCGAACTCCCCGGATTCGGCGGGCGGGCTTCCCGGATTCGGCGGGCAGGTTTCCTCGATTCGGCGGGCAAACTTCCCCGATTCGCGGTCTGGGAGGATCTGGCCATGACTAAGACCGTGCTGATCACCGGCTGTTCGTCAGGCATCGGGGAGGCGACTGCGGAGAGGCTGGTTCGGGGTGGGTGGGACGTCTATGCGACGGCGCGCAGACCCGAGACGCTGACCGCGCTGGCCGACGCGGGGTGCACGACGCTCGCCCTGGACGTGACCGACGAGGCTTCGATGACCACGGCCGTGGACGCGGTGATCGACGGGTCCGGGCGGATCGACGCTCTGGTCAACAACGCCGGCTACTCCCAGTCGGGAGCGCTGGAGTCCGTCGACCTCGACGACGTCCGCCGGCAGTTCGAGACCAACGTGTTCGGCCTGCTCCGGCTCACGCAGCTGGTGCTCCCGACCATGCGTGAGCAGCGGTCGGGACGGATCGTCAACATCGGCTCGATGGGCGGCAAGCTGACCTTCCCCGGCGGCGGGGCCTACCACGCCAGCAAGTACGCCGTGGAGGCCCTCTCCGACGCGCTCCGGTTCGAGGTCGCCGGGTTCGGGATCCGCGTTGTGCTGATCGAGCCAGGCCTGATCACCACCAACTTCGACACCAAGGCGGCGGCGGAGATGTCCGAGTACCTCGAGGGTGACGGCCCGTACGCCGACTTCAACGCCGCCGTCATGAAGAACACGACCGAGGTGTACGACGGTCCGATGGCCAGGCTCGGCGGCCCGCCCGAGGCGGTGGCGAAGGTGATCGAGAAGGCCCTCACCAAGGCTCACCCGAGGTCGCGCTACCTGGTCACCCCGTCGGCGTACGGCGCGATCGCGAGCCGCCGGATGATGCCCGACCGGATGTGGGACCTGGCGATGAAGTCGCAGTTCCCACAACCGAAGTAGGACTCAGCTGCCCTCGACGACGGGGTAGAGGTGGTCGGCCAGAAGGCCGTGGGCCTCCTTGTGGACCGCGGCCGCCGCGTCGGCGTCGGGAGCGTCGACCAGGCAGAACACCTTGCCGTTGCTCTCGTCGACCCAGTAGCGCAGGTAGTTCACGCCGTACTGGTCCTGGATCTCGACATCCTTCTTGTGAGCGGCGGCGACGTCGTTCGCGGTCGCGCCGGGCAGGTTCTCGTGAACATCCATGAAGAGCGGCATCGGAAGTCTCCTTCGGAGGGGGGCGGGTTCTGACACACTGAGTCTCATGTCGGAGCAGCTCTCCGGCCATGACCGCGTCCCCACCGGACTTGACCGCAACGCCACACTCAGCGACGTCCTCGACCGGATGCACTTGCAGGGCGCGGTCTTCCTGCGCGGCGAGTACTCCGAGGCGTGGTCCTACCGTTCGCCGTCGGCAGCCGACACGGCCGCGCTGCTCCAGCCCGGGGCGCCCCGGGTCGCCCTGTTCCACGTCGTTGCGACCGGCCGGTGCTGGACCATGCTCGCCGACGGCCAGAAGCACTGGGCCTACGAGGGTGACGTGATCGTGCTGCCGTACGGCGACCTCCACACCATGGGCGGCGCCCAGCCGGCCGAGGTCGTCGACATGGTGACGATCCTCGACATGCCGCCGTGGACTCAGATGCCGGTGGTGCGGCACGGGTCCGGCGGCGAGCGGACCGATCTGGTGTGCGGCTACCTCACCAGCGATCACCCGCTGTTCGACCCGCGTCTGCGCGCGCTGCCGCCGTTGTTCGTCGTGAGCCCGAGCGAGGCGCCGGCGCGCGGATGGGTCCAGGCCAGCATCGACTACGCGTTGGCGCAAACGTCCCCCGCCTCGCAAGGCGGATTGGAGGGCCCCACGCAGGTGCCCGAGCTGCTGGTGCGCGAGGTCTTGCGGATCCACCTGGCGAGTGCGCCACAGGTCGAGAGCGGCTGGCTCCAGGCCCTTGCCGACCCCGTGCTCGCGCCGGCGCTGGCCGCGATCCACGGATCACCCGAGGACCGGTGGACGGTTGCCGGGCTCGCGCGGGAGGCCAACGTGTCGGTGTCGCTGCTCGACGAGCGGTTCCGCGCGGTGCTGGGTCTCGCCCCGATCCGCTACCTCGCCGCGTGGCGGATGCACGTCGCCGGCGACCTGCTGCGCTCGACCACCCTGGGCGTCGCCTCGGTCGCACGACGCGTCGGCTACGAGTCCGAGGAGGCGTTCAGCCGGGCGTTCAAGCGCTCCACGGGGCGCTCACCCAGCACCGTTCGCCGCCACTAGAGACGACGAAGCCCCCGTGACCGTGACGGTCCGGAGGCTCAGTCTTCAGCAGAAGTCAGCTGTTGGGGCGCTTGCCGTGGTTGGCGGCCTTCTTGCGGCGCGAACGGCGCTTGCGACCAGTCTTGCCCATGGTTCCTCCTGGGATCGGTAACGCTCCAGTCTCTCAGTCCGGCCGTTCAGCCCGAAATCCGGGACAGGAACCGCTCGCCGTCCACTACCACCCGGGTGATCTCGCCGCTGCCGACGAGCTTGCCCGGTCCCTCCGGCCCGACGTTGCGCGCCGCGACGGAGAACCGCCGCAGCCGGCCGTCGGCATACGCCAGCCGGGCGGTCACCTCGACCGCCTGCCCGACCGCGCTCGGCGCCAGGTGCTCGAGCTGGATCCGGGTCCCGACGCTGGTCTCGCCGGGCGCGAGCGCCGGGTCGATCGCGGCGCACGTAGCGGCCTCGCACCAGGCCAGCAACCGTGGGGTGCCGAGCACGGGCAAGGTCCCTGACCCCACCGCGGCGGCGGTGTCGTCGTCGGTGACGGTGAAGTGGAGCGCGGCCTCGGCCGACGGGACCTGGGTCATCGGTGGCCTAGATGCCGAACGTGCTGCGGGGGTACGCCGCGTTGACGTCGGTGATCACGTTGACGAGGTACGGCGCGCCTGCGGCGAACGCCCGGTCGAGCGCGGGACCGATCTGCCGCGGGTCGGTCACGGTCTCGCCGGCCCCGCCGAGCGCGGACACGACCGAGTCGTAGGCGGTCCGCGGCGCGAGGTCGGCAACGACGTCGTAGCCGTAGAGCATCTGCATCGGACCTTTCTCCAAGCCCCACGCGGAGTTGTTGCCCATCACCATCACGACCGGCAGGTTGTGGCGGACGAGGGTGTCGACGTCCATCAACGAGAACCCGGCAGCGCCGTCGCCGAGCAGCAGCACGACCTGCGAGGACGGCCGGGCGACCCGCGCCGCGATCGCGGCGCCGAGCCCGGCGCCGAGGCAGCCGTAGGGGCCGGGGTCGAGCCAGCAGCCCGGCCGCTTCGGCTCGACGTACTTGCCGGCGAACGAGACGAAGTCGCCGCCGTCGCCGATCACGACCGCGTCGTCGGCGAGGCGGGGCACCAGCTCGCCGTAGATCCGCGCCGGGTGCACCGGGTCGGCCTCGGCGGAGAGCAGCTCGGCGTCCCGCGCAGCCGCCGCCGCGACCGTGTCCTGCAGCCCCGACACCCACCCGGACCAGTCCGGCCGGTTGCCGCGCTCCAGCGCGGCCTGCAGGCCGTCGAAGACCGCGGTCAGGTCGCCGCCCACCGACGCGGCCAGCGCGGCGTGCCCGGAGACCAGGGCAGGGGAATCGGCGATGTGCACGACCTGGGCCGGCTCAGCGCCGTCCTTGCCGCCGAAGATCCCGTAGCCGAGCCGGAAGTCGAGCGCGGTGCCGACGACGACGACCAGGTCGGCGCCGCCGATGGCGGCACCCCGCGCCTTCGTCACCAGCAGCGGGTGTCCGCCCGGGATCACGCCGCGCCCCATCCCGTTGGTGATGGCGGGGACGCCGAGTGCCTCGACGAAGCGCAGCGCCGCGGTCTCCGCGCCGTCGGCCCAGACGTCGGTGCCGAGGATCAGCAGCGGTCGCGCGGCCGCCGCGATCAGTCCCGCGATCCGGTCGACCGCGTCGCTGTCGGGCTCCGCACCGCGGAACGCGTCGGCGCCGACGACGGGCACCGCCCCCGTGCCGACGTTGAAGAACTCGTCCATCGGCACGTCGACGTACGTCGGCCCGCGGTGGGACGACCGCGCGGCCGTGAACGCCTCGTGGAAGCCGGCGGCGACGTCGTCGGCGGTCATCAGCGTGGCCGCCCGCTTGGTGACCGGCCCGACGATGGGCAGGTGGTCGATCTCCTGGAGCGCGCCGGTGCCCCAGCGGTTGTTGGGCGCGCGGCCGCCGACGACGACCATCGGCGACCCGGCGAACTGGGCCTGGGCCATCGCGCTGATGCCGTTCGTCACCCCGGGTCCGGCGGTCAGCACGGCGAGGCCGGGCACCCGGGTGAGCTTGCCGGTCGCCTCGGCCGCGAACGCCGCGGTCTGCTCGTGCCGTACGTCGAGCAGCCGCATCGGCTGCCCTTCCTCGGCCGCCTTCACCGCGCCGTCGTACATCGGGAAGACGTGCGCGCCGGACAGCGTGAACATGGTCTCGACGCCGTGCGCCTGGGCAACGGCGACGGCGAGCTGTCCGGCGTGGCCGGTGAGTTCGGTCGAGGTCTCGGGCGAGGTCATGGACGGAAACCTACCGACTGGCCGTGCAGGTCAATCGGCAGGTCAATCGGCAGGTCAATCGGCGCTGGGCGGGCCGGCGCGGTGGTGCGACGGGCCGAGGTAGGCCGGGTGTGTGCGCCTCAGGTGCTCGACCAGCAGCAGGACCATGTCCGTGCGCCGGGGCGGCGCGGCGGGCCCGAGCGCCAGCTGGAGGTAGAGCGCACGGAGGAACGCCGCGGCGTTCCCCGTCTGCAGGTAGACGTCGGACTTGGCGTCGCTGTCGCGCCGCGGCCGGGCCGCTTCGGCGATCCGCTCCAGCCAGGCCTCGACCAGCTCGTTGGGCACCAGCCCGCGCCGCAGGACGTGCAGGGTGGTCATCGCCAGCCGGTCGTGCTCGCCGGAGTACCAGACCGCTCCGGGCGTGCGGGTCACGCGGTCGCCGATGACGTCGAGGACGACGAGCAGCTCGCCCGGGCCGCAGTGCGGGGAGCGGGCGAGGGCGCCGAAGGCGTCGGCGCCGTGCGCGATCGCGTGCGCCCAGCCCTGGTCGTCCACCCAGCCGCGCTCGTCGCGCTCCATGAGGAACCAGGTCGCCAGGCGATCACCCCACTCGTGGACCTTCGCGCGGGTCACCCGGGGCTTGCGGGTGTCCCGATCGATCACCTCAGCGACGACGAGTGCCGAGAAGCTGCGACGGAACACGGTGTCGGTGCCTCTCTCGCCGATGCCGGTGAGCAACCCGGTTGCGATCCCGTCGCCCAGGCCAGGCAGCAGGTCGTCGTAGACACCACGCTCGATCCACGTGCAGAGCACCGCGAGGGCCAGCTCCCGGAGCTCGGAATCAGGGGTGCCGAGGAGCTCGGTCAGCTCGGCGGTGAGGTCGGACAGCCTGCGGTCGGCGGGCACTCTGAAGTCGGCTGCAGACACGTGTCGCCAGTCGACAATGGGGGGCATAACGCACATCCTGCCAAACGGTTAAGACCGGTCCGGACCGGGCCCGGCGACGGCAACCACTCCGACGACGGAGTCCACTAGCGTGAGCCCGTGCCGTCCCTCCCCGCGATCGCCCGGCGCCACACCGACCTCGACGACGAGGACATCGAGTGGCTCCAGCGGATCCTCGCGGACTGGCAGATCATCGCCGACCTGTCCTTCGCGGACCTGGTGATGTGGATGCCCGACCGCGAGGGCGGCGGCTACTGGGCGGGCGGGCAGATGCGCCCGACGACCGGGCCGACGGCGTACGTCGACGACATCGTCGGCTCGTTCGTTGCCACCGGACGCCGACCACTGGTCGACGCGGCGTACGAGCAGGGCCGGATCGCGCGGGAGGGCGACCCGGAGTGGCGCGACGAGGTGCCGGTGCGGGTCGAGGCGATCCCGGTTCGCCGGGACGGCCGGGTGATCGCGGTGATCGCGCGCAACACCAACCTGCTCGGTGTCCGGACGCCGAGCCGGCTCGAGATCAACTACCTCCAGACCGCCGGCGACCTGACCAAGATGATCGCGTCCGGCCACTTCCCGGCGTCCGGCCAGCGCAGCGACCATGCGGACTCGCCCCGGGTCGGCGACGGCTTCCTGCGGGTCGACGAGAGCGGCCGGGTGGTCTACGCGAGCCCCAACGCGTTGTCGGTCTATCGCAAGCTCGGTCTGGCCGGCGACCTCGCCGGACACCTGCTCACCGACCTCACCCGCGAGCTGGTGCCGCCACGGAAGCGGCCCGACGAGGAGACGCTGAGCGCGGTGCTCGGCGCGCGGGCGCACCGCGACACCGAGATCGGGTCGGGCGACATCGCGTTGATCGTCCGCGCGATCCCGCTGCGACCGGACGGCGAGCACATCGGTGGCCTGATCCTGCTGCGCGACGTGACTGACCTCCGGCGCCGCGACCGCGAGCTGATCTCCAAGGACGCCACCATCCGAGAGATTCACCACCGGGTGAAGAACAACCTGCAGACGGTCGCCGCGCTGCTTCGCCTGCAGGCGCGGCGGATCGACTCCGCCGACGCGACCGCCGCTCTGGAGGAGGCAGTACGCCGGGTCGGCTCGATCGCGATCGTCCACGAGACCCTGAGCCAGGCGGTCGAGGAAGCCGTGGACTTCGACGCGATCGCCGACCGGCTGGCCCGGCTGGTCACCGACGTCGGGCTGGCGTCGGTGCGGATCCGCCGCGTGGGTCGGTTCGGGATGCTGGTCTCGGAGCAGGCGACGCCGCTCGCGATGGTCCTCACCGAGCTGCTGCAGAACGCAGTCGAGCACGGCTATCCCACCGACGACACCGCCCCGGACGAGGTGGGGGAGGTCGTGATGTCCGCGCAGCGGCGCGGCAACCAGCTCGAGATCGTCGTCGACGACGACGGCCGCGGTCTCCCGGAGGGCTTCGAGCTGGACAGCTCACCGAGCCTCGGCCTGTCGATCGTCAAGACCCTGGTCGAGTCGGAGCTCGGCGGACACCTCACCCTGGGGTCGTCGCCCGCAGGCGGGACCCGGGCGGACCTGTCGATACCGCTCGACTGACCGGCTCGGTCAGACCGACGTGCGGACCCGTGCCCGGGCGTTGCGCCGCTTCAGGGCGCGTCGCTCGTCCTCGCTGAGACCGCCCCAGACGCCGTGGTCCTGTCCCGCCTCGAGCGCCCACGCGAGGCATTGCTCGCGCACGTCGCAGCGTCGGCACACCTGTTTGGCCTCCTCGATCTGGAGGATGGCCGGACCGGTGTTGCCGATCGGGAAGAACAGCTCCGGATCCTCGTCGAGGCATGCGGAACGGTGACGCCAATCCATGGGTGGGGAATCCCTCTTTCCTCGGTGCGTGCAGGCCGTGGCGAAGCTCTGGTGCGCCTTGCGGCCTGCGGGCGCGACAATGACCGCAAAAGTGAACGGTTTCACGATCGCCCTGCAAGGGTTCCAAGGAAACGCCCGCGAATCAAGGGCTAGCGACGGTCTGTTGGGTCACAGTACGGCGCACGGCCGCCGGGCAGCGGTCGCGTCCACCCTCCAGACGCCTCGGGTCGTCTAGGCTCGCGCGGGTGTCCGACCCGCCGCCGCCGTCCGTCGCGCCCCCGCCACTGACGGTGGCCGCGTCCCTGGTGGCCGTCCAGGGGATGGTGCTGGTGGTGCTCGCAGTCGCCGAGATCGCGGACCTGGATGCCGGCCGCCGGGCGATGGGACTGTCGACGGCCGTCTTCTTCGGCGGGTACGGCGCCCTCCTGCTTTTCGCCGGCTGGGGGCTGTGGCGTCGGGCCACCTGGTCGCGGGGTCCGGCGCTGATCACGCAGCTGATCTGGCTCGGCCTGGCGTGGAACATCCGGGAGCACCTGGTGGCCGCGATCGCCGTCGCGGTGGTCGCGCTCGTCGTGCTCGCCGGCGTCCTGCACCGCGACTCCATCGCCGCCCTGTCCGGCGAGGAGTAGCACTCGGAAGGGCCGGGACAGGTCAGTCGTCGGCCTCCAGCGACTCCCGGAGCTGGTCGAGGGTGCGGGTGAGCAACCGCGACACGTGCATCTGGGACACGCCGATCTCCGCGGCGATTTGCGACTGCGTCATGTTCTTGAAGAAGCGCAGCAGCAGGATCTTCTTCTCACGCGGCGGCAGGCTCTCGAGCAACGGCTTGACCGACTCGCGGATCTCGACCTGCTCGAGTGCGTCGTCGTCGATGCCGATCGCGTCGAGCATGCTCTGCCCGCCGCCGCCGTCGTCGGAGTCGTCCGTGGCGTCGAGGGAGAGGGTGGCGTAGGCGTTGCTCGACTCCATGCCCTCGACGATCTCCTCCACCGAGCAGCCGATGGCCTCGGCGATCTCGCGGGGCGTGGGGGAGCGGCCGAGCGACTGGGTGAGCTCCGCGGTCGACGCGCTGATCTGCATCCGCAGCTCCTGGAGCCGGCGCGGGACGCGGATCGCCCACCCCTTGTCGCGGAAGTAACGCTTGATCTCGCCGATGATCGTGGGAGTCGCGTAGGTCGAGAACTCCACGCCGCGATCGGTGTCGAAGCGGTCGACGGACTTGATCAGGCCGATCGTCCCGACCTGCACCAGGTCCTCGAACGGCTCGCCGCGGTTGCGGAACCGGCGCGCGCAGTGCTCGACCAGCGCCAGGTGCAGGTGCACGAGGGCCTCGCGGGCGCCGTCGCGCTCGGCGTCGGAGACGTCGGGGTCGCGGAAGACCGCGAACAGCCGGGCGTTCTCGCGCCTGGTCTCTTCGAGAGCAGCGGATCGGCCACTGTCCCGAGAACCGACCTCCGTCATCTCAGAGTCCGGCTCCGTCGACGGCCGAAGGGTCGAGCGAGGAGTGGACCGAGATGAGGACGGCGTACTGACCGCGCGTCGCCTCGACGCTGGCAGCGCTCGTGAGGGTGGTGAGGACCTGCCAGCCGAAGCTGTCGTAGTCCGGCGCCGCGGGCGACTCCGCCGCGGCGGCGACCTCGAGCCGGAGCTCTCCGGGCTCGAGGCGGAACTTGCAGACCAGGTCCGCGCCGGCGTCGGCCTGGTCGAGCACCATCGCCGTCGCCTCGCTCACGGCGATCCTCAGGTCCTCGATGTCGTCCATCGTGAAGTCGAGGCGCGCCGCGAGGCCGGCGGTGAGGGTGCGGAGCACAGCGGCGTAGGCGCCGTCCGCCGGCAGCCGCAGCTCGACGTCGGATCGGGCGCCCACGCCGCTCGCGATCATGCCTGCTTCGTCTCCCAGAAGATCTTGGCGATCTCGTCGATCTTGGCCAGCAGCTCGTCGGCCTTGCCGGCGTCGAGGGTGCCCTTGGTGCCGGTGGCGCCGGCGAGCTTGGTCGCCTCGTTGACGAGGGTGTGCAGCTCGGGGTACTTCTCGAAGTGCGGGGGCTTGAAGTAGTCGGTCCACAGCACCCACAGGTGGTGCTTCACGAGCTCGGAGCGCTGCTCCTTGATGAGGATCGCGCGGGTGCGGAAGTCCGGGTCGTCGTTGTCGAGCGCCTTCTGGATGATGGCCTTGACCGACTCCGCCTCGATCCTGGCCTGGGCCGGGTCATAGACGCCGCAGGGCAGGTCGCAGTGGGCGGACACCTCGATGGTGGGGGCGAAGAGACGCGAGAGCATGCGGGTCCTTCCTCGTGTTCATGGGTGTAGGAGGGCGATACCCCTCGGCTGGGAGACTACTCGGCGTGACCAGGGCGCGACTCCACGCCCCGCGCCTGCTGCGCGGCGTTTCCGACTCGACCTGGCGGCGTTGGCGTCGCTCGAAGGGCGGACGAGCACGTCGTCGCTCCGCCGCCTTGCCAGATCGGCCGGAAACACCGCTCGCGACGGCGCCGGACATGGAGTCCCACCCTGCCAGCCGGAACGACGGGCGTACGGCCGGCCGGCGGTCCGTCGTACCGCTCGGTCTGGCGGTCGTGCGGGGGGCGTCGATGCGGCCGACGCTGGCGCCGGGGGACCGGCTGCTGGTGCGCTACCGGAGAACGCCGCGACCGGGGCAGGTCGTGGTCGGTCGGTTCGCCGACGGGACGGTGGCGGTGAAGCGGGCCGTCGAGCAACGACCCGGCGGCTGGTGGCTGCTGTCGGACAACACCGCCGACGGCGTGGACTCACGACACCGGGGCGTCGTGCCCGGGGACGACGTGATCGGCGTCGTCCTGGCCCGGTTGTGGCCGCGCCCGCGACGCCTGTGAGCCCGGTCACCGCGGTGTGCCCGGCCGCGGCACTTCGGAGCGGGCGCGCCCTCTGCTGTGGGAGAATCGATCCTCGTGGCCGCCGACGTCCCTCCTTTCGACCCGCGCGCGGGTGAGCCGGTCTTCGACCTGCACCGCGGCGGCAAGATGGAGATCACCGCGACGGTGGGTCTCAGCAACAAGGCGGACCTCTCGCTGGCCTACACCCCGGGCGTCGCCGAGGTCTGCGAGGCGATCGCGGCCGACCCGGCACTGACCCGGCACTACACGTGGGTGCCCAACACGGTCGCCATCGTCACCGACGGCACCGCGGTGCTCGGCCTGGGCGACATCGGCCCGGCCGCAGCGATGCCGGTGATGGAGGGCAAGGCCGTCCTCTTCAAGCAGTTCGGCGGGGTCGACGGCATCCCGATCTGCCTCGCGACGACCGACGTCGAGGAGATCATCGAGACCGTCGTGCGGCTCGCGCCGAGCTTCGGCGGCATCAACCTCGAGGACATCTCGGCCCCGCGTTGCTTCGAGATCGAGGACCGCCTCAAGGAGCGGCTCGACATCCCGGTGTTCCACGACGACCAGCACGGCACCGCCGTGGTCACCCTGGCCGCCCTCACCAACGCCCTCACGCTCACCCACGGCAGGCCCGAGTCGACGCGCGTCGTGATCTCGGGCGCGGGCGCCGCCGGCGTCGCGATCGCGAAGATCCTGCTCGAGGCCGGCGTCCAGGACGTCGTCGTCACCGACCGCAAGGGTGTGGTCAGCTCGGACCGCCACGACCTCACCCCTTCCAAGAAGGCGCTCGCCGAGCTCACCGCCGACCGGAGCGGTCGCAGCGGGACGCTCGCCGACGCGTTCGCGGGAGCGGACGTCTACGTCGGTGTCTCCGGCGGGACGGTTCCGGAGGAGGTCGTCGCGACGATGGCCGACGACGCGATCATCTTCGCGATGGCCAACCCCAACCCGGAGGTCCACCCCGACGTCGCCCATCGCCACGCCCGGGTCGTCGCGACCGGCCGATCTGACTTCCCCAACCAGATCAACAACGTGCTGGCCTTCCCCGGCATCTTCCGCGGCGCGTTCGACGTCCACGCCTCGGCGATCACCGAGGGCATGAAGGTCGCGGCCGCCCAGGCCCTCGCCGAGCTCGTGGGCGACGACCTCACCGAGGAGATGGTGATCCCTTCTCCCTTCGACCCACGGGTGGGACCGGCCGTCGCGGCCGCGGTCGCCGCGGCTGCGCGGCGCGACGGGGTCGCACGCGCCTGACCCACGCACGCCGAGCTTGTCGAGGCGCCTCGACAAGCTCGGCGAGCGTGGCCCGATAGCGTTCCCCGCATGTTCGCCGTCACCGCCCAGTCCTTCAGCACCGACGACCCGCTGTCCGGCCTGGTCCTGGGCGAGCGGCCGGACCCCGAGGTGCCCGACGGGTGGACGACGGTCACCGTGAAGGCGGCGTCGCTCAACCACCACGACCTCTGGTCGCTGCGCGGTGTGGGACTCAAGGAGGACGCGCTGCCGATGATCCTCGGCTGCGACGCCGCCGGCCATGACGAGGACGGGAACGAGGTCGTCGTCCACGCGGTCGTGAGCAGCCCGGACTGGACCGGTGACGAGACGCTCGACCCGCGGCGGTCCCTCCTGTCCGAGCGGTACCAGGGCACGTTCGCCGAGCGGGTCGCCGTCCCGCGCCGCAACGTCGTGCCCAAACCGCCGTCGCTGTCGTTCGAGGAGGCAGCCTGCCTCCCGACCGCCTGGCTGACCGCCTACCGGATGTTGTTCACGCAGGGTGGCCTCAAGGCGGGCGACACCGTCCTCGTCCAGGGCGCCGGCGGCGGCGTCGCGACCGCCCTGATCTCGCTGGCCCGGGCCGGTGGGTTGCGGGTGCTGGCGACCAGCCGCGACGAGTCGAAGCGCGCCAAGGCGCTCGAGCTCGGCGCCCACGACGTGTTCGAGTCCGGCGAGCGGCTGCCGGCCAAGGTCGACGCCGTGATGGAGACCGTGGGCCGCGCGACCTGGGCCCACTCGATCAGGTCGCTGCGCCCCGGCGGCAGGATCGTCATCTCCGGCACCACCTCAGGACCGAAGCTCGACGACGCGATGCTCACCAACATCTTCTTCCTCCAGCTCAGCGTCATCGGCTCGACCATGGGCACCCGCGACGAGCTGGCTGCCCTTGCCACCATGCTCGACGCGACCGGCGTGCGACCGCTGCTCGACCGGACCCTGCCGATGCAGGAGGCCCGCGACGGGTTCGCCGCTCTCGCCGACGGCGACGTGTTCGGCAAGATCGTCTTCACCCTCTGACCCGGCTCCGCTGAGGCCTGCGTCACCCCGCCCTTGGGGAGAGCAAGAAATGCTTGGCGCGCTGTCGGTGCCGTCGGGAAGCATGGCGCCTGCAAGCGCGTTGCGGCACGAACGATGAGAAATCGTGTGCCGAGGTGTCGAAATGGGCGTCGCCCGTTCGTGGACTCCATGAACGGCGGGCCCGGCACCGACGCTGGCTCCCGCACCCCCGACTTAGACAGGACACCGAGATGACTGTGCCCACCGAGGCAGGAGGCCTCACCCCGGAGGAGTGCCCGGAAGCCGAGGTCGCCGAGTTCGAGCAGGAGTTCGCCGGCACTCCCGGAAAGACGCCGCTCGTGATCAAGCTGCTCGTGGCAGCGACGTTCGTCGTGATCCTCAACGAGACGATCATGATCAACGCGATCCCGACGCTGATGGCCGACTTCGACATCACGCCGCGGAGCGCCCAGTGGCTGTCGACCGTGTTCATGCTGACGATGGCGGCGGTGATCCCGCTGACGGGCTGGTTCCTCCAGCGCGTCAGCACCCGCACGGCGTACGCCGTCGCGATGGCGACGTTCTGCGCCGGCACCGCGCTCGCCGCGGTCGCGCCGACGTTCGAGGTGCTGCTGGCCGGCCGCGTGATCCAGGCCGGCGGCACCGCGGTGATGATGCCGCTGCTGATGACCACCCTGATGACCGTCGTGCCCGAGTCCGACCGTGGCCGGGTGATGGGCCAGGTCACCCTGGCCATCTCGTGCGCCCCGGCGCTCGGCCCGGCCGTCTCCGGTGTCATCCTCGAGCTCGGCTCGTGGCGGCTGATCTTCGTGTTCGTGCTCCCGGTCGCCGCTCTCGTCGCCCTGGCCGGCATGCGCCAGCTGGAGGACATCGGCGAGCCGCAGGTCAGCTCGGTGAGCTGGCTCAGCGTGCTGCTGGCCGCCGGCGGTTTCGCGACGCTGGTCTACGGCCTCAGCGAGATCGGCCACGGCTCCACCGGGTCGGTGACCACCTTCATCGTCGCCGGCGCCCTGCTGGTCGGCGCGTTCGTGCTCTACCAGCTGCGGCTGCAGCGCACCGACGTGCCGCTGCTCGACCTGCGCACGCTCAAGCACCGGACCTACGCGGTCTCCCTGCTGCTGATGTCGGCCGCCTTCATGGCCTTCCTCGGCTCGATGATCCTGCTGCCGCTGTACCTGCAGAACCTGCGCGGTCTCACCGAGCTCCAGACGGGTCTGTTGGTCATGCCGGGTGGTCTCGCGATGGGTCTGCTGGGTCCCCAGGTCGGCAAGGTCTACGACCGGTTCGGCTCACGACCCTTGGTGATCCCCGGCTCGATCGGCATGGTCGTCGCGCTGGCCGCGCTGAGCCGGATCGGAGCGGACACTCCGTACTGGATGATCCTCGGCGTCCACGTCGTCCTGATGGCCTGCCTGGCCGCGATCTTCACGCCGGTGTTCACGCTCGGTCTCGGTGACCTGCCGCCGCAGCTCTACTCCCACGGCAGCTCGCTGCTCGGGACGCTGCAGCAGGTCGCCGGCGCCGTCGGCACCGCGGTGCTGGTGGTCGTCATGGAGAACCGGTCCGAGTCGCTGGCCGCGTCCGGATCGACCCAGGGAGAGGCGTTCGTCGGCGGGCTGCAGTGGGCGTTCGTCGTCGGAGCCGTCATCGGGGTCGCGGTGATCGTGCTCTCGCTGCTGCTGCCTGCGAAGGTCGAGGCACCGGAGGGCGCTCCGGTCGCGCACTGACCCGGCGCGTCTGTGCGCCGACCCGGCGCGTCTGTACGCCGACCCGGCTCGTTCAAACGAGCCGGGTCGGCGTCATTTCAGCGCGAGGAGTCCCAGCTCAACGCGCCGATCAGCACGATGCGGAGCTGGCGACGAGCGGTGGTCTGGGTCCGTCGTACGACGTCCGGCCGCCCGCCCGCGAGCGCGAGCTCCTCGGCGTGGAACAGCATCGCGTTGACCAGGAGGTTGGCGAGGATCCGCAGGTCCTCGCCGGACCATCGGCCGGCGCCCGGCACCTGGGCGATGTCCGTGGCCAGCTCCCGCTCGATCAGCTCGAGCTGGTGACGGACGGCCTCCCGCACCGGCTTCGGTCCGGCCAGCCGTTCCCGGGCGATGAAGCGGTAGTGGCGCTCGGCATTCGGCACGTGCGTGACCAGGGCGTCGACGGAGTTGTCGACGATGGCCAGGAAGAGGGCCCGGTCGGTGGCCGGCGGAGCGTCGAACGTCCGCGCGTCCTTGAGGAGGGCGCGCAGTGACGAGAACGACTCGTCGACGAGCTCCAGCCCGAGGTGGTCGATCGAGTCGAAGTGGCGGTAGAACGCCGTCGGTACGATGCCGACCTCCTTCGCGACCTGACGCAGCGAGAGGGCGGCGAGCGGCTGCGTCTCACACAGCTCGAGCGCGGCGTCGAGGATCGCCCGGCGGGTGCGTTCCTTGCGCTCGACGCGGGTCTCGGTCACCCATCCATTCTACCGTGAGTGGACATGTGTGCACCCTCACGTGCCGAGGTCCTTGCGTACGCGCCTGCCGGTCCGGCAATCTCGTCGGTGTACATACGTACACCGAAACTTCGGAGGAACCCGATGAGCATCGTCGCCGACGCGACCACCCGGGTCTTGCGCTCCCGTGTGGCCGCCGCGCTGGCCACCCCGCACGGGGTGGACCGCTATCTCGAGCTGGTCAACCCGATGTGGGCCGCCAACGAGGTCCGCGCCCGGATCGTCGACATCACCCGTGAGGTCGACGTCCCCGGCCACCCGCCGGTCGCCACCCTCACCCTGCAGCCCACCTCCACCTGGCGCGGCCACCGGGCCGGGCAGCACGTCCAGCTCGGCGTCGAGGTCGACGGCGCCCGTCGTACGACGCGCGTCTTCACCGTCTCCAGCCCGGAGTCGAAAGCGGGCGACCGGTTCACGATCACGATGCGGGCCAACCCCGACGGCGTCGTCTCGCGCTACCTCGTGGAGCGGGCCGAGGTCGGCACCATGGTGCACCTGTCCCAGGCACAGGGGGAGTTCGTGCTCCCCGACCAGGTGCCCGACCACATCGCGTTCGTCTCCGGCGGATCCGGCATCACACCGGTGATGTCGATGCTGCGCTCCTTGCAGCGTCGCACCCACCGGGGGCGGATCACCTTCCTGCACTATGCGCAGAGCCCCGCCCACCAGATCTTCGCGGCCGAGCTGGAGGAGATCCGTCGCTCCGGCTACGGCATCGACGTGCATCTCCTCCACCCCGAGCTCGGCGACCCGGCACTGTCGCCGGCGTTCCTCCAGCGCCTGGTGCCCGGGTACCGCGACCTGCCGACCTGGGCCTGCGGACCGGCGCCGTTGATCGAGGCCGTCCAGGCGGCGTACGACGGGTCGGACGCGCTCCGCGTGGAGTACTTCAAGCCGCCGAGGGTCAGCAACGGGAGCGTCGAGGGTGAGATCTCCTTCACGCGGGCCGGCACCACCGCCGCCAACTCCGGCGCCACCCTGCTGGAGCAGGCCGAGGCCGCCGGGCTGAACCCGGCCTTCGGCTGCCGGATGGGCATCTGCTTCTCCTGCACGTCCAACAAGTTGGAAGGCACGGTCCGCAACGTCCTGACCGGCGAGACCTCCTCCCTGCCCGACGAAGACATCCGCATCTGCGTCAGCTCGCCCGAGGGCGACTGCGCTGTGGAGATCTGAGAGCACCCCGAGCATCAGCCGACCCGGCGCAAATTCTGCCCAAGCGAGCGCAGCGAGCCGGATCCGGAATCTGCGCCGTGTCGGCGTAGACCAACCAGGAACAAGGAGCCGATATGAGCCTCACCTTGACGAACGACGCAGGAACCGCCGACCAGGAGCTCAGCCCGACGTACACGCTCACCGCCGAGCAGCTCGACGCGTTCGGTGACGAGCTGGACGCGATCCGCCAGCGCGTGGTGGCCGACCTCGGCGAGGTGGACGCGCAGTACATCCGCAAGGTCGTGAAGTACCAGCGCGGCTTCGAGGTCGCCGGCCGCCTGATGTTCTACGTGCCGCCGCTGTGGCCGGCCGCCGTCGCGTCCCTCTCCGTGTCGAAGATCCTCGACAACATGGAGATCGGCCACAACGTCATGCACGGCCAGTACGACTGGATGGGCGACCCGGGTCTCAACTCGCGCATGTTCGAATGGGACACGATGGCTCCCAGCGAGAACTGGAAGTACGGCCACAACTACATGCACCACACCTACACCAACATCGTCGGCAAGGACCGCGACGTCGGCTACGGCATCCTCCGGATGGACGAGGACCAGGAGTGGCGGCCCTACTACCTCGGCAACCCGCTCTACGCGTTCCTGCTGATGACCTTCTTCGAGTGGGGCGTGGCCCTGCACGACCTGGAGACCGAGGAGCTCATCGCCGGCCGCCGTACCTGGGCGGAGAACCGCGAGATCGCCGGACGCATCTGGCGCAAGGTGCGCAAGCAGGTGGCCAAGGACTACATCGTCTTCCCGCTGCTGACCGGCCCGTTCTTCCTCTCGACCCTGGCCGGCAACGCCGTCGCCAACCTGATCCGCAACGTCTGGACGTTCAACATCATCTTCTGCGGCCACTTCCCGGCCGGCGTCGCGACGTTCACCGTCGAGGAGACCGAGAACGAGTCGCGCGGCGGCTGGTACTACCGCCAACTGCTGGGTTCGGCCAACATCACCGGCAGCAAGCTGATGCACGTGATGAGCGGCAACCTGAGCCACCAGATCGAGCACCACCTGTTCCCGGACATCCCGGCGCGCCGCTACCCGGAGCTGTCCGTCGAGGTCCAGGAGATCTGCGAGCGCTACGGCCTGCCGTACAACACCGGCCCGCTGCACCGCCAGCTCGGCAGCGTCTTCAAGAAGATCTGCCGGATGGCGCTCCCGGACCGCAAGCCGTCGACCGCGCCGGACCCGGCCGGCGATGTGACCGACAACCCGTTGGCGGCATGACCCGGAGACGGCAGACTGATCGCATGAGCTCCGAGGGTCAGGACCACCTGAGCAAGGCCGAGATCGGCAAGGACGCGGTCCAGTCGGGCGCCGAGGCGGCGATCGGCACGGTCGCCGAGGTCGCGACCATCGTCACCGGGGCGGTCAAGGACATCGCGGGGGCGCTCGGTGGGCTGGCGACCGAGCTCTTCGAGATCCGGGAAGCCTCCCGGCGGGCGATGGACCAGCACGGCGACGAGCCCGGGACGCCGGGGAGCTAGGGCAACAGGACGCGGGCGGCCTCACGTGCGCTGGCAGGGTCCTCCGCCGCGAGTGCCGCCTCCGCCATCTCCTCGCACCGCCCGAGGGTCACGCCGCCGACCCGGGCTCCGACCGGGCGGACGGCCGCGGCCGCCATCGACAGCGACGTGATGCCCAGGCCGACGAGCACGCAGGCCAGTAGCGGGTCGGCCGCCGCCTCGCCGCAGACGCCGACCGGCTTGTCGGCACGACGGCCGGCCTCGGCCGCGATCGCCACCAGCTGCAGCACGGCCGGCTGCCACGGGTCGGTCAGGTGGGCGAGGTCGGAGGCCATCCGGTCGGCCGCCATCGTGTACTGCGTCAGGTCGTTGGTGCCGATGGAGAGGAAGTCGACCTCCTCGAGGACCTTGTGCGCCAGGAGGGCCGCGCTCGGGACCTCGACCATCACCCCGGCCTTGAGACCGCGCTCGTGGACCGCGACCCCGAAGTCGCGGGCCTCGGCGACGGTGGCCACCATCGGCGCCATCACCCAGCACTCCGTGCCGGTGCGCTCGGCTGCGATCGCGATCGCGTCGAGCTGACGGTGCAGCAGGCCGGGATCGGCGAAGGCGAGCCGTAGCCCGCGCACGCCCAGGGCGGGGTTCTCCTCGTCCGGGTGCGACGCGAAGGCGACCGGCTTGTCGGACCCGGCGTCCAGCGTGCGGACCACGACGTGGCGGCCGTCGCCGGCGTACGGCTCCAGGACGTCGGCGTAGATCGCGGCCTGTTCGTCCACGCTCGGCTCGGTCTCCCGGTCGAGGAAGCTCAGCTCGGTGCGGAACAGTCCGATCCCGGTCACCGGCTCGCTCGTCGCCGCCCGCGCCGACGCCGCGTCGGCGACGTTGGCCAGCAGCTTGACCGGACGACCGTCCGCGGTGCGGCCGGGGCCCGACCACGACGCGAGCGCGGCCCGTTCGGCGCGGTCGGCGGCCACCAGCGCTTCGGCCTCGGCGTGGTCGGGGTCGGCCTGGACCGTGCCGGTCTGTCCGTCCACGAGGGCGGTGCGCCCGTCGAGCTCGGCGATCGCACCGGCAGCGCCCACGACGCAGGGGATGCCGAGCTGGCGGGCGATGATGGCGGTGTGGCTGGTCGGCCCGCCACGCTCGGTCACGATCGCCACGACCAGCGAGGGGTCGAGGCCGGCCGTGTCGGCCGGCGCCAGGTCGCCGGCCACCAGGACCGACGGAGTCGTCGGGACGGGTACGCCGGGCTCGGGCTCCCCGACGAGGCGGGCCAGGACGCGGGCGTGGATGTCGCGCAGGTCGGTCACCCGCTCGGCCATCAGGCCGCCCATCCCGGCGAAGACGGTCACGAACTGCTCGACGGCGGCGTCGAGCGCCGGCAACAGCTGCTGGCCGGCGTTGAGGTTCTTGCGGACGGCGGCGCGCATGCCCCGGTCGGTCGCGAGGCCGGCGCTGGCGGTCAGCACCTCGGCGGTCGCGCCGGTGGCGGCAGTGGCCCGCGCGCGAAATCCGTCGGCCACCAGGCCGACCGCGTCGTCGTACGCTGCCAGGGCCGCGGCTGGGTCGGCAGGGCCGCCGCCGAAGGCCTCGACGGCCGACGTGGAGACGTCGGCGCTGGCGACGAGGACGGGGCCGAACGCGAGGCCCGGGACCACCGGCGTGCCCTGGATCGAGGTGACCATGTTCACAACCTAACCCGCTCAGGGCTTGACAAGCAACACAAACGGGCACTAAACAACAGAAACACAGATTACGAAACCGGAGGTCCACGACGTGCTGCTGACGAACGGCGAGATCGACGACGCGCGGCGCCAGGATCCGGCCGCCGCCGCGGTCGAGGTCGTGGTCGCGTGATCCTCACCGTCACCCCCAACCCGAGCATCGACCGCACGGTGATGCTCCCGGCGACCCTCCGCCGCGGCGCTGTGCACCGCGCCGACGCCGTCCTGTTCCAGCCGGGCGGCAAGGGCGTCAACATCTCCCGCGCATGCGTCGCTGCGGGCGTGCCCACGATCGCCGTGCTCCCCGTCGCCGCCGACGACAGCTTCGTCGCCGAGCTCGGACAGATGGGGGTGCAGGTGCGGCCGGCACCGCCGACCGGACCGATGCGCATCAACCTCACCATCACCGAGCCCGACGGCACGACGACCAAGATCAACACCGCCGGCGCGAGCGTCGAGCAGCACGACCTCGCGCGGCTCGCCGAGATCGTCCTCGGAGTGGCCGCCGAGACCCGGCCCGGCTGGGTCGTGCTCGCCGGGTCCCTCCCGCCCGGCGCACCGGCCGACTGGTACGCCGGCGTCGGGGCCGCGCTGCACGCCGACGGGCACCGGTTCGCGGTCGACACCAGCGACGCCCCGCTGGCCGCGCTGCTGGACGGCAATGTCGTCCCTGACCTGATCAAGCCCAACGCCGAGGAGCTCGCGTCCGTCACCGCTGGTGACCCGGCCGCGTTCGAGACGGACCCGGCGGCGGCCGCCGCCGCGGCGGCGACGCTGGCCGGTCGGCTCGCGGGCACGGTGCTGGCCACGCTCGGGGCGGCCGGAGCGGTCCTCGTCGACGCGGACGGCGCATGGCACGCGACCCCTCCGCCCACCACCGTCGTCAGCACCGTCGGTGCCGGCGACGCGAGCCTCTTCGGCTACCTGCTCGCCGACCTCCGCGGCGCAGCCGCCCCCGAGCGGCTCGCCTCGGCCGTGGCGTACGGCGCCGCCGCCGCCGGCCTTCCCGGCACCACGCCGCCGGCTCCCACCGATGTCCGGACCGCCGACGTCCGGGTCAGCCAGCTCGACATCCCGCCGAGCCCCCTCACCGAAGGAACCCCCTCATGGCAGAACTGATGACACCGCAACTGGTCCGTCTCGACGCAGACCTCGGCGGTGCCAAGGAGGACGTGATCGCCGCACTCGCGGCCGTGGTCACCGAGGCCGGCCGCGCCGACGACGTCGCCGTGCTCGAGCGCGACCTGCTCGCCCGCGAGGCGAAGGCCGTCACCGGCATGAAGGACGGCATCGCGATCCCGCACTGCCGAACCGAAGCCGTGTCGGTCCCGACCGTCGCCTTCGCCCGGCTCGCGCCACCCGTCGACTTCGGCGCCAAGGACGGCCCGGCCGAGCTGATCTTCCTCATCGCCGCACCCGAGGGCGGTGGCAACACCCACCTGCAGATCCTCACCAAGCTGGCCCGAGCGCTGGTGAAGCCGGAGTTCACCGACGCCCTGCGCACGGCCGCGACGCCGGAGGACGTCGTCGCGATCGTGGGCGGTGTCGTCGCCGACGCACCTGCCGCCGCCACGGCGCCGGCCGAGAGCAGGCCCGCTGCCCGTTCCGTCCGCCGGCTGGTCGCGGTGACCTCCTGCCCGACCGGCATCGCGCACACCTACATGGCCGCCGAGGCGCTCGAGGCCGCCGCCGGCCGCGCCGGCGTGGAGATCGCCGTCGAGACCCAGGGCTCGGCCGGCGCGAAGCCGCTCGCGCGGGCGACGATCGACGCGGCCGACGCGGTGATCTTCGCCGCCGACGTGGGCGTGCGCGACCGGGCGCGGTTCGCCGGCAAGCCGGTGGTGACGTCGGGCGTCAAGCGGCCGATCGACGAGGGTGACGCCATGATCGCCGAGGCGCTCCGCTACGCCGACGACCCCAACCCGCCGCGCGTCGAGGGCGGCGGCGCCGACGCTGACAGCAGTACGGCGACCGCCGGCGAGTCGTGGGGCGGCCGGGTCCGGCGCATCCTGATGACCGGCGTGTCCTACATGATCCCGTTCGTCGCCGCCGGGGGCCTGCTGATCGCGCTCGGGTTCCTGCTCGCCGGCTACGAGATCACCGGACCGGGGGGCGAGATCGTCTCCAACAACACGTTCTTCGACCTGCCCGACCCGGATGCGTCGGGTCTGCCGCACGCGCTGCTCGACAGCGGGTTCCTCGCCTACCTCGGTGCGATCTTCTTCGTGCTCGGGGCCACCGCGTTCAAGTTCCTGGTGCCCGCGCTGGCCGGCTACATCGCGTACGCGATCGCCGACCGACCCGGCATCGCGCCCGGGTTCGTGATGGGGGCGCTCGCCGTCGACCTCGGCGGCTTCGGCCTTGCGCAGAGTGGATTCCTCGGGGGCATCGTCGGCGGCATCCTCGCCGGTGTCGTTGCGCTGTGGGTGACCCGCTGGAAGGTCGCCACCTGGGCGCGCGGCCTGATGCCGGTCCTGGTCATCCCCCTCCTGGCGACCCTGGTCGCTGGTCTGGTGATGGTCAGCGTCCTTGCTCGGCCGCTCGGCTGGCTGATGGAGCGGCTCAGCGACGGCCTGAACGACATGAGCGGCTCGAACGCGATCATCCTCGGTGTCGTGCTCGGCCTGATGATGGCCTTCGACATGGGCGGACCCCTCAACAAGGTGGCCTACGCCTTCGCAACGACCGGCCTGGCCGCAGCGTCGACGGCAACCGACGCCCCGGAGCTGAGGGTCATGGCCGCGGTGATGCTCGCCGGCATGGTCCCGCCGATCGCACTGGCACTCGCGACCGTGGTGCGCCCCCGTCTCTTCTCGCCGGCCGAGCGGGAGAGCGGCAAGGCCGGGTGGCTGCTCGGTGCGTCCTTCATCACCGAGGGCGCCATCCCGTTCGCCGCGGCCGACCCGGTGCGGGTGATCCCGTCGATCATGCTCGGCAGCGCCGTCACCGGCGGTCTCTCGCAGGCCTTCGACGTCAGCCTCCGGGCACCGCACGGTGGCGTGTTCGTCCTGTTCGCCGTCGACGGCGTGCTCGGCTTCGTCATCGCCCTCGTCGCCGGCGTGCTCGTCGCAGCCGCGAGCGTGATCGCGCTCAAGTCCATCGGCAGCAGCGCACGCGCCGCCGACGCCCAGCCCGTAGCCGCCTGAAGCCAGTCCCCAACGAGAGGAACACCATGCCCACCAAGTCCGTCGTCGTCGGCTCCGCCATCGGCCTCCACGCCCGCCCGGCCGCGATCATCTCCGAGGCCGCGTCGGAGCTCGACTCCGAGGTGCTGATCGGCAACCCGGGCGACGAGCCGGTCGACGCGAGCTCGGCGCTGCTCATCATGACGCTCGGGGCCGGCAACGGCGCCGTCGTCGAGGTCTCGGGTGACAGCGAGGCAGACGTCGCCGCCATCGCCGCGCTCGTCGAGCAGGACCTCGACGCCGAGGACGTCCCCGACCCCGCCTAGGGCACGTCTCCTTATCCCGCGCCTGCTACGCGACGTTTCCGACACGATCTGGCTGCGTTGGCGTCGCTCGATGGGCGGGCAAGCACGACTTCGCTCCGCCGCCTTGCCAGATCGGCCGGCAACGCCGCTCGCGACGCCGCCGGATAAGGAGACGTGCCCTAGGTGCCGGCGGCGGCCGCTCCGTCACCCACGGGGTCCTTCGGCCCGAGGCCGCGCGAGGCCCGCTCGATCGCGGCGCCGACGTCGATGGTCGTCGCCTCCTGCACGTAGGGCTTCGACAGCTCCCTCCTGACGTACTTGGCGATGAACCGCTTGAGCTCGCCCTCGACGCCGGCGGCGAGCTGGACCAGCTGGGCGCGCATGCCCTGGGCCTGCAGCTGCACCTGCACCTGCGCAGCAGTCGGCGGCGTGATCTCGAGGACGATCGCCAGGTCGTCGCGAGCCCGCGCCGCGATGGCGAGCGGCACCTCGATGTCGGCGTTGAACCGGTGCTTGTCCACCCCGAGGTCGATCACGAACTCGATCGGCACCGGCAGGCTGACCTGGAAGGACACGGGCTCGTCGCCGACCCGGTGCCCGGTCGCCGTACCGATCCGGCCCTTCGCCGTCACCTTGACCAGGCGACCCGGACCGACGCCCATCGGACCCACGTCGATCGCCCGGCCCGACAGCACGTTCACCCCCCGCAGCACCCGCTCGGCGGTCACCGCCCGGTGGAAGAACTCGACGCCCCAGGTGCGGTAGTCGATCAGCTCCTCGCTCACGGGGGCCAAACCTAGCGTCCGCTAGTCCTCCGGGTCGTCCAGCCGGGCCAGCCAGGTCGCGAACCGCTCGACGGCCGTCTCGAACTCGGGATGGACGTCGGTGAACTCCTGCAGGCGCTCGGCGATCCACGCCAAGGTGACCTCCTCGTCACCCCGGCGCTGCTCGAGCTCCTCGATCCCGCGGTCGGTGAAGTACATGCTTGCTGCCCTGCCTAACTCACTGGGTCTCGACCCGCAGTCGCGAGCTCGCGAGCTCGCTCGCGCGCTCGCTCGACCTGCCTGAGGTCGGCACCGTCCTCGTCCCTCGGACCGTGCCGCTCAGGCAAACGCCTCGGCGATGAGGACCTTGGCCTCCTCGAGGTGGCGCTTCGCCGTGCCGACCGCCGTCGTGGACGAGGCCTCCCGGGTGACCGGCTCGACCTCCCGGTCGAGCTGGGGCACCACGTTGAGGTGGTACGACGGCCACGGGCCCTGGTTGAAGGGCTCGTCCTGGACCCACTTGACCTTGGCGTTCGGGTACTTGGCGAGCTCGGCGTTGAGCTCCTCGACCGGCCACGGGTACAGCCGCTCGATGCGGACGATCGCGACGTCCTCACGGCTGCTCTTGGTGCGCTCGACGACCAGGTCCCAGGTGAGCCGCCCCGACACCAGCAGGACCGTGTTGACCTTGTCCGGTTCCACCTTGTCGTCGCCGATCACCGGCCGGAACGAGCCGGAGGTGAAGTCGGCGGGCTGCGACGCGGCCTCCTTGCGCTTGAGCATCGACTTCGGCGTGAAGATGATGAGCGGCTTGTGCTCATCGCCGAGCGAGTGCATCCGCAGCAGGTGGAAGTGCGACGCCGGCGTCGACGGCTGGGCCACCACCATCGCCTCGTCGGCACACAGGGTGAGGAACCGCTCGATGCGCGCCGAGGAGTGGTCGGCACCCTGGCCCTCGTACCCGTGCGGCAGCAGCAGGACCACGCCGGAGTCCTGGCCCCACTTCGTCTTGCCGGCGGAGATGTACTCGTCGATGATCGTCTGGGCGCCGTTGACGAAGTCGCCGAACTGGGCCTCCCAGAGCACCAGCGCCTCGGGCCGGGCGACCGAGTAGCCGTACTCGAACCCGAGAGCGGCGTACTCCGACAGCAGCGAGTCGTAGGCGTGGAACTTCGCCTGGTCCTCGGTGAGGTTCGACAGCGGTGTCCACTCGTCGGCGTTGATCCGGTCGATGATGGTCGCGAACCGCTGGACGAAGGTGCCGCGGCGCGAGTCCTGCCCGGCCAGCCGCACCGGGCGACCGTCCATCAGCAGCGCGCCGAACGCGAGCATCTCGCCGGTGCCCCAGTCGATCGGGCCGTCGGTGATCGCGGCCGCCCGGCGCTGGAGCTGCGGCATCACCTTCGGGTGCACGGTGAAGCCGTCCGGCGGGGACACGTAGGCGTCGGCGATCGCCTTGAGCGTCTCGAACGGCACCGCGGTCTGGGTCTCGCCCGCCGGCTTGTCCGGGTAGTCCGGCACCGTCGTCCACGACGTCGGGGTGGCGTCGGCCTCGCGGACCTCGGTGAAGACGCGCTCCAGCTGGGCCTGGTAGTCGCGGATGACCTGCTCGGCCTCCTCGATCGTGATGTCGCCACGACCGATGAGGGACTCGGTGTAGAGCTTGCGCACAGAGCGCTTCTGCTCGATCAGGTCGTACATCAGCGGCTGCGTGTACGACGGGTCGTCGCCCTCGTTGTGACCGCGGCGGCGGTAGCAGACCAGGTCGATGACGACGTCGCTGTGGAACGCCTGCCGGTACTCGAACGCCAGCCGGGCCACCCGGATGCACGCCTCCGGGTCGTCGCCGTTGACGTGGAAGATCGGCGCCTGCACCATCCGCGCGACGTCGGTGCAGTAGAGGGAGGACCGCGACGAGCCCGGCGACGTCGTGAAGCCCACCTGGTTGTTGATGACCAGGTGCACGGTGCCGCCGGTGCGGTAGCCGCGGAGCTGGGACAGGTTGAGGGTCTCCGCGACGACTCCCTGGCCGGCGAACGCGGCGTCGCCGTGCAGCAGCAGCGGCAGCACGGGGAAGGCCTCGCCCTGGTCGAGGACGTCTTGCTTGGCGCGAGCGATGCCCTCGAGCACCGGGTCGACCGTCTCGAGGTGGCTCGGGTTCGCGGCGACCGACACCTTGATCTTCTCGCCGGTGCCGGCGGAGAACTCGCCCTCGGCGCCGAGGTGGTACTTCACGTCGCCGGAGCCCTGCACCGTGCGCGGGTCGATGTTGCCCTCGAACTCGCGGAAGATCTGGTTGTAGGACTTGCCGACGATGTTGGCCAGCATGTTGAGCCGGCCGCGGTGGGCCATGCCGATCGTGACCTCGTCGAGGCCGGCCTGGGCGGCCGCCTCGCAGATCTCGTCGACGACCGGGACCGTGGTCTCGCCGCCCTCGAGCGAGAACCGCTTCTGGCCGACGAACTTGGTCTGCAGGAACGTCTCGAACGCCTCGGCCTGGTTGAGCTTCTGCAGGATCCGCAGCTGCTCCTCGCGCGGCTCCTTGGTGTGCGGACGCTCGACCCGCTCCTGGATCCAGCGCCGCTGCTCGGGGTCCATGATGTGCATGTACTCGATGCCGGTGGTGCGGCAGTAGGAGTCGCGCAGGATGCCGAGGATGTGGCGCAGCTTCATGAAGCGCCGGCCCGAGCCGCCGAACTCACCGGTGGGGAACTCGCGGTCGAGGTCCCACAGGGTCAGGCCGTGGGACTCGATCCGCAGGTCGGGGTGGCTGCGCTGCTTGTACTCGAGCGGGTCGGTGTCGGCCATCAGGTGGCCGCGCACGCGGTAGGCGTGGATCAGCTCCAGGATCCGGGCCTGCTTGTCGATCTCGTCGTCGTGCGACGTCGCGATGTCGGAGTTCCAGCGGATCGGCTCGTAAGGAATCCGCAGGGAGCGGAAGATGCCGTCGTAGAAGCCGTCCTCGCCGAGCAGCAGCTGGTGGACCCGCTTGAGGAACTCGCCGGACTGCGCCCCCTGGATGACGCGGTGGTCGTAGGTCGAGGTGATCGCCATCACCTTGCTGATGCCGTTGCGCGCGATCGCCTCCTCGGAGGCGCCCTGCCACTCGGCGGGGTACTCCATCGCGCCGACGCCGATGATCGCCGCCTGGCCGGCCATCAGGCGCGGGACCGAGTGGACGGTGCCGAGGCCGCCGACGTTGGTCAGGCTGACCGTCGTGCCGGTGTAGTCCTCCATCGTGAGCTTGTTGTCACGAGCCTTGCGGATCATCGTCTCGTAGGCGGTCCAGAACGCCGCGAAGTCCATGGTCTCGCAGGCCTTGATCGACGGCGCCACGAGCTGGCGGGTGCCGTCCGGCTTCTGCTGGTCGATCGCGAGCCCGAGGTTGATGTGCGCCGGGCTCACCATCGTCGGCTTGCCGTCGGTCTCGGAGTAGGAGTTGTTCATCTCCGGCATCGACTTCAGCGCCTGCACGAGCGCGTAGCCGATGATGTGGGTGAAGGAGACCTTGCCGCCGCGGGCGCGGGCGAGGTGGCTGTTGATGACGATCCGGTTGTCCCACAGCAGCTTCACCGGGACCTGGCGCACCGAGGTGGCGGTCGGCACGGTGAGCGAGACGTCCATGTTCTTCGCGGTCGCGGCGGCGATGCCGCGCAGCACGGTGTGGGTCGGCTCGTCCTTGGCTGCGGCGGGCGTCGGACGCGGCGCGTCCTTGGGAGTCGGCTTGGCGTCGGTCGACGGGGTCGGGGTGGTCTGCGAGGCGGGGCTCACCTGCGGCGCGGGCTTCGCCTTCGCCTTCGCCGCCTGGCGGGTGCCCTCGGACGCGGGCGCCTCCTTCGGAGCCGGCTTCTCGTTGGAAGGCGCCTCCTTCGCCGGCTCCTTCTTCGGGGTGTCCGCCGACTTGGCGGCGGGCGCCGACGCGGACGGCTGACCGTTGCCCCCGGACTTGGACTCGGCGCCCCCGAAGTACTTGGCCCAGGCGGGATCCACGGATGCCGGATCGGCGTCGAACCGTTCCTTCATCTCCTCGACGAGCCACTCGTTGGCTCCAAAGTCCTGCGAGCTGGACTCGCTGCTTGTCGATGGGCCTGTCGATTGCGACACGACGTGCTTCGCCTCTTCCGGTGAGCTGCTGGCGTAGGGTCTGTCCGACCTGGACGAAGACCGGTGTCAAGGCTAGTCCCACGAGGAAGTTTTGTGGCCGCCTGTCCCAGCAGAGGAGTCGCGAGTCGTGCGCAGATTGCCAGGAACACCGACCCGAGCCGCCATCCTGGTGGCGCCGACGGTGTTGGGACTGGTGCTCGGCGTGGCCGGGTGCAGCGGCGACGACGACGATGACCCCGGCGGCGACGGCGAGCAGTCGGCGAGCGGCGCGCCCGCCGAGCCGGGGATCGACACCCGGGTCGAGGTCGGCGAGGTCGTCGGCAGCCTCGGCAAGGTTCCGGCGCGTGACGTCGCCGCGGACGTGGCCGAGGTCGTCGATCGCTGGCTGGACGCGGCGTACGTCGCCGGGGACTACCCGCGCTCGAAGTTCGGTGACGCGTTCCCCGGCTTCACGAAGGATGCCGCCACCCTCGCCGGGCGCCAGCGCGGCCTGATGAGCAACCAGGCGGTCGGCGCCAAGGTCGAGGGCGTCACCGTCACCCGGCGCGTCGTCCGCGTCGACGTCCTCGCCCCGAAGGGCAAGCCCGCGGGAGCGACGGCTCACGTCAACCTCGTGATCGAGCTGGCCGGCGAGGTCGAGCGCACCGACCAGATCCGCGGCCGGGTGGTGCTGACCCCGGCGAAGCGTGGGTGGCAGGTGTTCGGGTTCGACATCGAGCGCTCGGCGGTGAAGGGCTGATGTCGAGGACCGCACAGAACCGGCAGACCAGGCAGACCCGGCAGCCCGGGCGCTGGGGCCGGCTGCTCCGCACCGGCATCCTGGCCGCCGTCCTCGCCGTGGTGGCCTTCGTCGTGCCCAACAGCGGGGTGGCGCCGACGTACTTCTCCCTGGTGAAGTTCGAGCACGCCGAGGGGGTCGACACCGATCCCGACGTGATCTGGATCCTGGCCGTGGGCTCGGACGCCCGGCGGGGTCAGGACCCGCTGCGCAGCCGCGGCGACACGCTGCAGCTGGTCGGCTTGGACACCCGCACCGGGGCGGCGACCACGATCGGGATCCCGCGGGACAGCTGGGTCTCGATCCCCGGGTACGGCTCCAACCGGGTCAACGCCGCCCTCTACTTCGGCGGCCCGCAGCTGCTCGGCGAGACCGTCGCCGGGCTGATCGGCATCGAGCCGGACTATGTCTTCGTGGCGTCGTTCTGGGGTGTCGAGCAGGTCGCCAAGGACATCGGTCCGATCACCGTCGACAACCCCGTCTCGTTCTCCGACCCCTACCTCAAGCCGAAGGGGTTCAAGGCGGGGAAGGTCGTCCTCAGCGGCTACAACGTCGTGTCGTTCGCCCGGATCCGGAAGAACCTCGCCGGCGGCGACTTCGACCGTTCGGCCAACCAGCAGCGGGTGCTCAAGGGCTTCCAGGCCAAGGTGGCCGAGAACGCCGACAAGCCGGGCTGGATCGAGAACGGCGTGCTCTCGGTGATCGACAACGTGCACACCGACCTGGACCCGGCCGAGCTGTTCGCGATCGCCCAGGCGGTCGCCCAGGTCGACCCGAGGAAGATCACCAACTGCGTGGTGCCCGGGGGCATCGGCAACGTCGGCGCCGCCAGCGTGGTCCTCCCCAACACCAGCACCGCGAAGCGCTACGGCGACGACGCGCGCAACGACGCCACCATCAAGCGCTGCTGACGCTCGACGAAATCCATCACAGGGCGCCTCCGGCAGGATTCGAACCTGCGGCACCTGGTACCGGAAACCAGTGCTCTATCCCCTGAGCTACGGAGGCCTGCGCCTGCCCGATGGGCAGAGCTGGCGCGGTGAGGAACCTTACCCGTCGATATCCGTGCAAGAGAAACCGGAGGCCGCCGATACCCTTGGCCGGTGACCCCTGAGCAGCTCTCCCGCACCATCGTCGACGGTCTGTCGGCGCTCGTCGACGAGGGTGCGCTCACCCTGCCCGACGGCGTCCCCGCCGAGGTGACGGTCGAGCGGCCGCGCCAGAAGGGGCACGGCGACTACGCGACCAACGTTGCGCTGCAGCTGGGCAAGAAGGCCGGCATGAACCCGCGGGCGTTCGGTGATCTGCTCGCCGCGCAGCTGCAGCAGGCCGACGGCATCGCCGCGGTCGAGGTCGCCGGGCCGGGCTTCCTCAACATCACCGTCGAGGCGGGCGCGCAGGGCCAGCTGGCTGCCGACATCGTCGAGGCCGGCCCGGCGTACGGCTCGTCCGACGCGTTCGCGGGCGAGAAGATCAACCTGGAGTTCGTTTCCGCCAACCCGACTGGCCCGCTCCACCTCGGCGGCGTCCGCTGGGCGGCCGTCGGCGACGCGCTCGGCCGGATCTTCGAGATGACCGGAGCCCAGGTCACCCGGGAGTACTACTTCAACGACCACGGCGCTCAGATCGACCGGTTCGCGCGGTCGCTGCTCGCGAGCGCGACGGGCGGGCCGGCTCCTGACGACGGCTACGGCGGCGAGTACATCCACGAGATCGCCGCCGCCGTCGTCCAGCAACGCCCGGACGTCCTCGCCCTGCCCCCCGACGAGGCGCAGGAGGTGTTCCGCGCCCTCGGCGTCGACATGATGTTCGACGAGATCAAGAAGTCGCTGCACGACTTCGGCGTCGACTTCGACGTCTACTTCCACGAGGACGAGCTCCACAAGAGCGGCGCGGTCGAGCGTGCGGTCGAACGGCTCCGCGAGTTCGGCAACATCTACGAGAAGGACGGCGCCCTCTGGCTCGCCACAGAGAAGTACGGCGACGACAAGGACCGGGTGGTCATCAAGTCCGACGGCAACGGCGCCTACCTCTCCGGCGACCTCGCCTACTACCTCGACAAGCGGGAGCGCGGCTTCGACCGCTGCTTCATCATGCTCGGCGCCGACCACCACGGCTACGTCGGTCGGATGATGGCGATGTGCGCCGCCTTCGGCGACGAGCCGCACGTGAACCTCGAGATCCTGATCGGACAGCTGGTCAACCTGCTCAAGGGCGGCGAGCCGCTGCGGATGTCCAAACGGGCCGGCACCGTCGTCACGATCGACGACCTGGTCGACGCGATCGGGGTCGATGCGGCCCGCTACGCACTGGCCCGCTACCACAGCGACAGCCCGATCGACATCGACCTCGACCTGTGGGCGCGTGCGACCAACGACAACCCGGTCTACACGGTGCAGTATGCGCACGCCCGGATCGCGAGCCTGCTCCGCAACGCGACCGACCTCGGTGTCGCGGCCGAGTCGCACCCCGAGCTGCTCACCCACGAGAAGGAGGGCGAGCTGCTCCGGGCACTCGGCGAGTTCCCCCGTGTGGTCAAGGCGGCGGCCGAGCTGCGGGAGCCGCACCGGGTGGCGCGCTACCTCGAGGAGCTGGCCGGGGTCTACCACCGCTTCTACGACAACTGCCGGGTGCTGCCGCGTGGCGACGAGGACGTGAGCGACCTCCACCGGGCGCGGTTGATGCTGGTCGAGGCGACCCGGGTCGTGCTGGCCAACGGTCTCGGCCTGCTCGGCGTCTCGGCGCCCGAGCGCATGTGAGCGCGGGGGAGACGACATGACCCACGAAGCCGGCTGGGCGCACGCGCCCGGCGCCTTGCGCGGCCCCGCCTGGCTGCAGGCGCCCCGCGACGCCAACGCGCTGGTGCCGCAGCTGTGGTCGAGCACCGCGCACAAGACGGAAGCCGGCGACCTGGTCGTCGGGGGAGTGCCGGTGGCCGACCTGGCGGCCGAGCACAACACGCCGGCGTACGTCCTCGACGAGGCCGACTTCCGGGCGCGCGCCCGCGCCTTTCGCGACGCGTTCGGGGGTTGGGACGTCTACTACGCCGGCAAGGCCTTCCTCTGCACGGCGGTCGCGCGGTGGATCGCAGAAGAGGGTCTCTCCCTCGACGTCTGCTCGACCGGTGAGCTGACGGTGGCGCTGCGCGCGGGCTTCGACCCGGCACGGATCGGCTACCACGGCAACAACAAGTCGGTCGCCGAGCTGCGGCGCGCGGTGAGCGAGGGCGTCGGGCGGATCATCGTCGACTCTTTCCAGGAGATCGACCGGATCGTGATGGTCACCGAGGACACCGGGATGCGCGCGCGGGTGATGGTCCGGGTCACCGCCGGCGTCGAGGCGCACACGCACGAATACATCGCGACCGCCCACGAGGACCAGAAGTTCGGGTTCTCGATCACCTCGGGCGACGCCTTCGAGGCCGTACGACGCCTCGAGGCCGCGCCCGGCATCGACCTGCTCGGCCTCCACTCCCACATCGGCAGCCAGATCTTCGACTCCTCCGGGTTCGAGGTCGCTGCCCGGCGCGTGCTCGCCCTGCACCACCGCGTGTCCGACGAGCTCGGGGTGACGATGCCGGAGCTGGACCTCGGCGGCGGCTTCGGCATCGCCTACACCACCCAGGACGACCCCTCCGACCCCGCACAGCTCGCGACCGAGATGGGCAAGATCGTCGAGCACGAGTGCCGCGCGCTCGGCCTCGAGGAGCCGCGGCTCTCGATCGAGCCCGGCCGCGCGATCGTCGGCCCGGCGATGTGCACGGTCTACACCGTCGGCACGGTCAAGCCGGTCACGCTCGACGCGGGCGCGGTCCGCACCTACGTGAGCGTCGACGGCGGGATGAGCGACAACATCCGCACCGCCCTCTACGACGCCGACTACTCGTGCACGCTCGCGGACCGCCGGTCCGAGGCCGCGCCGGTGCTGGCGCGGGTGGTGGGCAAGCACTGCGAGGCCGGCGACATCGTCGTCCGCGACGAGTTCCTCCCGGGCGACGTCGTCGCCGGTGACCTGCTGGCGGTGCCGGGGACCGGTGCCTACTGCCGCTCGATGGCCTCCAACTACAACCACTCGTTGCGCCCCCCGGTGATCGCGGTACGGGACGGAGTCGCGCGCGTGGTCGTGCGGCGGGAGACTGAGGACGACCTGTTGGCGACGGATGTCGGGTGAATGCGGTGAATGCGGTGCAACTGGGGGGCGACGAGCCCCTCAAGGTGGCGGTGCTGGGTTGCGGCGTCGTCGGCTCCCAGGTGGTGCGGCTGCTGGACGAGCAGTCGGGCGACCTCGCCGCCCGGGTCGGTGCCCCCGTCGAGCTCGCCGGGGTCGCCGTACGCCGCCTCGACGCCCCGCGTGACGTCGACGTCCCCGACGGACTGCTGACCGACGACGCGCTCGGGCTGGTGATCCGTGGCGACATCGACGTCGTGGTCGAGGTGATCGGAGGCATCGAACCGGCACGTTCGCTCATCCTCGCCGCGCTCGAGAACGGCGCGTCCGTCGTCACCGCCAACAAGGCGCTGCTCGCCGAGGACGGCCCGACGCTGTACGAGGCGGCCGAGAAGGCCGGCCGCGACCTCTACTACGAGGCCGCGGTCGCCGGCGCGATCCCGATCCTCCGCCCCCTGCGCGAGTCGCTGGCCGGCGACAAGGTGACCAAGGTGCTCGGCATCGTCAACGGCACCACCAACTTCATCCTCGACAAGATGGACACCCAGGGTTCCGGGTTCGAGGAGGCCCTCGAGGAGGCACAGGCGCTCGGCTACGCCGAGGCCGACCCGACCGCCGACGTCGAGGGCTTCGACGCCGCCGCCAAGGCGGCGATCCTCGCCAGCCTCGCGTTCCACTCGCGCGTCACCGCCGCGGACGTCCACCGCGAGGGCATCAGCGACGTGACGTCCGGGGACGTCCGGTCGGCGAGCGAGATGGGCAGCGTGGTCAAGTTGCTGGCGATCGCCGAGCTCAACACGAGCGAGTCCGGTGAGGAGGCGGTCAGCGTCCGCGTGCACCCCGCGATGATCCCGAGGGACCACCCGCTCGCCAGCGTGCGTGAGGCCTACAACGCCGTCTTCGTGGAGTCCGAGGCCGCCGGCCAGCTCATGTTCTACGGCCCGGGCGCGGGCGGCGCGCCGACCGCGAGCGCGGTGCTCGGCGACCTGGTGACCGTCGCGCGCAACCACCGTCAGGGCACCCGTGGCGTCGGGGAGTCGGCGTACGCCGACCGGACCGTGCTGCCGATGGGGGAGACCCGCACCCGCTACCACGTCGCGATCGACGTCGACGACCGCGCCGGCGTGCTCGCCGCGGTCGCCAACGCCTTCGCCGAGCACGACGTGTCGATCCAGACGGTGCGGCAGGAGGGGCGCGGCGACGACGCCCAGCTGGTCGTGGTGTCGCACGAGGCCACCGACGCGCAGCTGTCGGCGACGGTGGCCGAGCTGCGGGAGATGGACATCGTGCGCGAGGTGACCTCGGTGATGAGGGTGGAAGGGACCGACGAGTGAGCGGCAGCAGGGGCGCCGGAGACGTTGCCGTCCGGAGCCGCCAGTGGCGCGGCGTCATCGAGGAGTACCGCGAGCTGCTCGACATCCCGGCGGACACGCCGGCGGTGACGCTCCGCGAGGGCGGCACCCCGCTGGTGCACTCGGAGTGGCTCTCCGAGGTCACAGGCGCGCAGGTCCACCTCAAGGTCGAGGGCGACAACCCGACCGGCTCGTTCAAGGACCGCGGAATGACCGCGGCGATCTCGGTCGCCAAGCACGAAGGCGCCGAGGCCGTCGTCTGCGCCTCGACCGGCAACACGTCGGCGTCGATGGCGGCCTATGCCGCCAAGGCCCGGCTCAACCCGCTCGTGCTGGTGCCCGAGGGGAAGATCGCGGCGGGCAAGATGGCCCAGGCGATCCTCCACGGCGCCCACGTGATCATGGTCAAGGGCAATTTCGACGACTGTCTGCGGCTGGCGAGGGAGCTCGCGGCGTCGTACCCCGTCGCCCTGGTCAACTCCGTCAACCCGGTGCGCCTCGAGGGTCAGAAGACGGCCGCGTTCGAGATCGCCGACTTCCTCGGCGACGCTCCCGACTACCACCTCCTCCCGGTGGGCAATGCCGGCAACATCTCGGCCTACTGGCTGGGCTACCGGCAGTACGCCGACCTCGGCCGGATCACCCGCAAGCCGGTGATGCGTGGGTTCCAGGCCGTCGGCGCCAGCCCGCTGGTCACCGGTCAGCCGTTCGACGACCCGGAGACCCGCGCGACCGCGATCCGGATCGGCAACCCCGCCTCGTGGAAGCTTGCCGAGTCGGCCGCCGCCGAGTCCGGAGGTCGGTTCGCCTCGTTGACCGACGACCGGATCCTCGACGCCCAGCGCGAGCTCGCCCGCAACGAGGGCGTCTTCGTCGAGCCGGCCAGCGCGGCCGGTGTTGCCGGTCTGCTCCAGGAGCTGGAGCAGGGCGAGTCCTACACCGGGACCACGGTCGTCATCACGGTGACCGGCCACGGGCTCAAGGACACCGCGACCGCGCTCGAGGGCTTCACCGAGAGCGGCGGCACCGTGGTGGACGACGTCGTCGTGCCTGAGGTCGCCGCGGTCGCCGAGGCTGCCGGGCTGTGACGACGTTCGCCACGGGACCGGTGCGGGTCTCCGTCCCGGCGACCTCGGCGAACCTCGGACCCGGCTTCGACACCCTGGGCCTCGCCCTCGACCTCCGCGACCGGCTCGAGGCCGAGGTCACCGAGAGTGGGCTCGTGGTCGAGGTCGACGGCGTCGGCAGTGACGAGGTGCCGCTCGACGAGGGCAACCTCGTCGTCAGGGCGATGCGCGCGGCGTTCGACGAGCTCGGGGTCCAGCCGCCGGGCATCCGGCTCAGCTGCGTCAACGTGATCCCACACGCGCGCGGGCTCGGGTCCTCCTCGGCCGCGATCGTCGCCGGCGTGTGGCTCGCCCGCGAGCTGGTCGCCGGTGGTCGGCTGCTGCTCGGCGACGAGGGCCTGCTCGACCTGGCCGCCCGGATCGAGGGCCACCCCGACAACGTCGCGCCCGCTCTGCTCGGGGGATTCGTGATCGCGGGTCAGGACGCCGACGGGTCGTTCTACGCCGTGCCATCCGAGGTCGACCCGCGGATCGGCGCGGTCGTCTACATCCCGCCGGAGCCGGTCTCCACCGAGACCGCCCGCGGGCTGCTCCCGACGGAGGTGTCGCACGCCGACGCCGCGGCGAACGCCGGACGGGCGGCGCTGCTGGTCGCCGCGCTCGGTGGCCGGCCCGAGGAGCTGTGGCGCGCGACGGCCGACCGGCTGCACCAGGACTACCGGCGCCCGGCGATGCCGGCCAGCCTCGCGCTGCTCGACGCGCTGCGCGCGGACGGCGTCCCTGCGATCGTCTCGGGTGCGGGGCCGACCGTGCTCGCGTTCACCGACACCACCGACGGGCTGACGGCCAGGTGCCCCGAGGGGTGGACCGCGCTGCGGCTCGGGATCGACTCCCGCGGCGCGGTTGCCTGGTAAATGTCATCGCGCTGCGACGCGGTGGTATTCTCAGGGCGCGTCAACTCGCCGATCCCTCGGTTCTCGGCGCCGCGCGATGATCGCGCGCATCTCCTTCCTCGCTCCGGTCGGCTTACGTCCACCTGAGGAAGATCCGACCAATGCCCTTCATCCCCAGCGGAGCGGAGCGGCCGTATTACGTGGGAAGGACCTCACGTGACAGAAACTCTCGAATCCACCGCGCCGAAGAAGCGCAGCGGCGGACTCAACACCATGCTGCTCGCCGACCTCAAGGCGATGGCGGGCGGCATGGGCATCGCGGGTGCGGGCAGCATGAAGAAGGCCGACCTGGTCAGCGCCATCAAGGCGGCCCAGGCCAAGCCGAAGAGCCAGGACGCCCCCGCCGACGACCGGGCCAAGGGCGACGGCCAGCCCAAGGCTGAGACGAAGGCCAAGGACGACGACAAGCCCAAGGCCGACGACAAGCAGAAGGACCAGGGTCGCAGGAAGGACCAGGGTCAGCAGAAGGGCCAGGGTCAGCAGGGCCAGCGTGACCAGGGCCAGAAGGACCAGGCTCAGAAGGACCAGGGCCAGAAGGACCAGGGCCAGAAGGACCAGGGCCAGAAGGACCAGGGCCAGAAGGACCAGGGCCAGAAGGACCAGGGCCAGAAGGACCAGGGCCAGAAGGACCAGGACGGCCAGGCCGGCGAGGACGGCGAGGGCGGCAGCCGTCGCAACCGTCGTCGACGCGGACGCGACCGCAACCGGACCACGACGACCGGCGGGCGCAACGAGCCCGACACCACGATCCTCGAGGACGACGTGCTGGTGCCGGCCGCCGGCATCCTCGACGTGCTCGACAACTACGCGTTCGTGCGCACCAGCGGTTACCTGCCGGGGCCTGACGACGTCTATCTCTCGCTGTCCATGGTGCGGAAGTACGGGCTGCGCCGCGGTGACGCGATCGTGGGCCAGGTGCGCCAGCCCCGCGAGGGCGAGCGCCGCGAGAAGTTCAACCCGATGGTGCGGATCGACAACGTCAACGGCGTCGACCCCGAGCAGGCGCGGCACCGCGTCGACTTCGCGAAGCTCACCCCGCTCTACCCCAGCGAGCGGCTGCGCCTGGAGACCGAGCCGAGCAACATGATCGGCCGGGTCATCGACATCGCCTCACCGATCGGCAAGGGCCAGCGCGGTCTCATCGTCTCGCCCGCCAAGGCCGGCAAGACCATGATCATGCAGTCGATCGCCAACTCGATCACGACCAACAACCCCGAGTGCCACCTGATGGTGGTGCTGGTGGACGAGCGCCCCGAGGAGGTCACCGACTTCGAGCGCTCGGTCAAGGGCGAGGTCATCTCGTCGACCTTCGACCGTCCGGCCGGCGACCACACCACCGTGGCGGAGCTGGCGATCGAGCGCGCCAAGCGGCTGGTGGAGCTCGGCCACGACGTCGTCGTCCTGTTGGACGGCATCACCCGGCTCGGCCGGGCGTACAACCTGGCTGCTCCTGCTTCAGGCCGGATCCTGTCCGGCGGCGTCGACTCCGCAGCGCTCTACCCGCCGAAGAAGTTCTTCGGGGCCGCCCGCAACATCGAGAACGGCGGCTCGCTCACGATCCTCGCCACGGCGCTCATCGACAGCGGCTCCAAGATGGACGAGGTGATCTTCGAGGAGTTCAAGGGCACCGGCAACATGGAGATCCGGCTGCGCCGTGACTTCGCCGACAAGCGCCTGTTCCCGGCGATCGACGTCATCCAGTCGGGCACCCGCCGCGAGGAGCTCCTCATGAGCAAGGAGGAGATGGCGATCGTCTGGAAGCTGCGCCGCGTCCTCTCCGCGCTCGACGGGCAGCAGGCGCTCGAGGTGCTGCTCGAGAAGCTGAGGAAGTCGACGACCAACATCGACTTCCTGATGCAGGTCCAGAAGACGACTCCGGCACCCGGCCAGGGAGACGAGTAACGCGGAATAGGCGGGAGCGTTCCAGCGCTTCTACACTGATTCGTCGGTTCCGGTTCACGCCAGCAAGAGGCAAGGCGACCCGGCGCCCCTTAGAGATGAGGACACCATGAAGAAGGACATCCACCCGGACTACGTCGTGACCGAGGTGACCTGCACCTGCGGGAACACCTTCACGACCCGTAGCACCGCGACCTCCGGCTCGATCCACGCCGACGTCTGCTCGCAGTGCCACCCGTTCTACACCGGCAAGCAGAAGATCCTCGACACCGGCGGCCGCGTGGCCCGGTTCGAGGCCCGCTACGCCAAGAAGCAGGACGCCAAGAAGTAGCTGTCCTCGAGCGCCGACCTTCCCGCACCGCGGGGCGGTCGGCGCTCGTCATTTCGGGTCTCGACCAGCGACCAGCGATCGGAGCAACGGTGTTCGAAGCAGTGGAGGGCATGCTCGCCGAGCATGCCGAGCTCGAGGGTCGGCTCGGCCTGCCCGAGACCCACGCCGACGCCCGTCTCGCCCGCACGCTCAACCGTCGCTACGCCGAGCTCGGCGGCATCATCAGCACCTGGCGCGAGTGGCAGCAGTACGACGACGACGCCGGCGCCGCGGAGGAGCTGGCCGCCGACGACCCCGCGTTCGCCGCCGAGGTGACCGAGCTCCGGGCCAAGCAGGAGGAGGCCGCCGAGCGGCTCCGCCGGCTCCTGGTCCCGCGCGACCCGGTCGACGACAAGGACGCGATCCTGGAGGTGAAGTCGGGGGAGGGGGGCGAGGAGAGCGCGCTCTTCGCCGGCGACCTGTTGCGGATGTACACCCGCTATGCCGAGCGGCGGGGGTGGAAGACGGAGATCCTCGACGCCGCCGAGTCCGACCTCGGCGGGTACAAGTCCGTCACCGTCGCCGTGAAGGCAGGATCCGGCACCGGCGCCGGCCCTGGGCAGGCGCCGTACGGCCTGCTCAAGTTCGAGGGCGGCGTGCACCGCGTGCAGCGGGTGCCCGTGACCGAGTCGCAGGGTCGCATCCACACCAGCGCGGCCGGCGTGCTCGTCGCGCCGGAGGCGGAGGCCGTCGACGTCGAGATCCACGACAACGAGCTGCGGGTCGACGTGTTCCGCAGCAGCGGCCCGGGCGGACAGAGCGTCAACACCACCGACTCCGCGGTGCGGATCACGCACCTGCCGACCGGCATCGTCGTCAGCTGCCAGAACGAGAAGAGCCAGCTGCAGAACAAGGAGCAGGCGCTCCGGATCCTGCGGGCCAGGCTGCTCGCGGTCGCCCAGGAAGCGGCCGACGCGGAGGCCAGCGAGGTCCGGCGCAGCCAGGTCCGCACGGTTGACCGGTCCGAGCGGATCCGCACCTACAACTTCCCGGAGAACCGGATCTCCGACCACCGCACGGGCTACAAGTCCTACAACCTCGACCAGGTCCTCGACGGTGACCTCCAGCCCGTCATCGACTCCTGCGTCGACACGGACATGGCGGGCCGGCTCGAGGCGCTCGACCCGTGAGCGAAGTGCGCGGACGGAGCCGACGTGCACCCGACGGCGGCTTGCCAACTGAAGGCTCGCGCCTGAGCGAACGAAGCCGGGAAAGCAAGTGACGCCGAGGGACGCCGTCCGCGGGGCCGCCGAGCGGTTGCGGGCGGCCGGCGTCGCCAGTCCCGAGCACGACGCCGCCGAGCTCCTCGCCCACGTCCTCGGCACGACGCGGGCGCAGCTGCCCGCCCTCGGCGGCGTCCTTCCCGAGGCCGCAGCCGAGCTCGAGCGGCTGGTCGAGCGGCGCGCGGCGCGGGTGCCGCTCCAGCACCTGACGGGGCTCGCCCACTTCCGCCACGTCACCCTCGCCGTGGGACCGGGGGTGTTCGTCCCACGTCCCGAGACCGAGCTGCTTGCCGGCTGGGCGATCGAGAGCGCGCTGGCGCTCGAGGCACCCGTGGTCGTCGACCTCTGCACCGGGTCCGGGGCGATCGCCCGGGCGATCAAGGACGAGGCCCCGCACGCGGAGGTGCACGCCGTCGAGCTCGACGAGCCGGCCCACGCCTGGGCCGAGCGCAACCTCGCCGGCACCGACGTGGACCTGCGGCAGGGCGACTTCCGGACCGCGTTCGACGACCTGCTCGGCACCGTCGACGTCGTGGTCAGCAACCCGCCCTACGTCCCGCTCGAGGCCTGGGAGTCGGTGGCGCTCGAGGCTCGCGACCACGACCCCCACCTCGCGCTGTTCTCCGGCGCCGACGGCCTCGACGCGATCCGCGCGATCGCGGTCCGTGCCGCCGACCTGCTCCGTCCGGGCGGCGTCGTCGGCGTCGAGCACGCCGACGTGCAGGGGGAGTCGGCACCGGCGGTGCTCGCCGCCGAGGGGCGGTGGGAGGAGGTCCGCGACCACCGCGACCTCGCCGACCGTCCGAGGTTCGTCACGGCGCGACGGGCAGTTCGCAGGCCCGGCCCCGGGGAGTGACAGGATGGGCGCCGTGAGTCAGTCCGGTTCGGCACAGGTCTATGACGCGACCTCGGACGAGGAGCGGGAGGTGGCCGTCGACGCCGCCGCGCTCGCGATCCAGCGCGGCCGTCTCGTCGTGCTCCCCACCGACACCGTCTACGGCGTCGCGGCCGACGCGTTCGACCCGGACGCCGTCGCCCGGCTGCTGGAGGCGAAGGGACGTGGCCGCGAGATGCCGCCGCCGGTGCTGGTCAGCACCGCGACCACCCTCGACGCGCTCGCGACCAAGGTGCCGGACTACGCCCGCGCGCTCACGGCGGCGTTCTGGCCCGGGCCGCTCACCCTGGTCTGCCACGACCAGCCGTCCCTGAGGTGGGACCTGGGGGAGACCCACGGGACGGTCGCGGTCCGGATGCCCGACCACGACCTCACCCGCGAGATCCTCGACCGCACCGGACCGTTGGCGGTCAGCTCGGCCAACCTGACCGGCAGCCCGGCCGCCACCGACGCCGCCGCGGCGGTGGAGATGCTGGGGGACCGGGTGGCCGTGGTCGTGGACGGTGGCGCGACGGACGGCGCCGTGCCCTCGACGATCGTCGACGTCACCGGTGACCGTCCCCGGCTGCTGCGCCTCGGCATGATCACCGTCGCCCAGCTCGACGAGGCGATGACTGGGACCGGGCTCACCGTCGAGACCGACGCCGTCGCCGACGCCAGGGACGCCCGCGACAGCGCAGGCGCAGACGGCGCAGACAGCTGACCGATGCGCGAGTACGTCATCGTCTTCCTGGTCGCCGCAGCGGTGACCTACCTGCTGACGGTCGTCGCCCGCGAGATCGCGGTCCGCACCGGAGCCGTCGCGAAGGTCCGTGACCGCGACGTCCACGCGGAGCCGGTCCCGTACCTCGGCGGCATCGCGATGCTCGGCGGCCTGTTCGCCGCGTTCCTCGTCGCCCGCGAGCTGCCGTTCCTGTCGGCGAGCCAGTCGTTCGTGTTCGACGACGCCCTGTCGGTCCTGGTCGCGGGTGCGCTGGTCTGTGCGGTCGGCGTCCTCGACGACATCTTCGACCTCGACGCCCTCACCAAGTTCGGTGGCCAGGTGCTCGCGGTCGGGGTGCTCGTCTACTCCGGGATCCAGTTCCGCTACTTCTTCCAGTCCGACGGCTCCCAGCTCGCGCTCGACGCGACCCAGGGCGCGCTGCTCACCGCGGTGATCGTGCTCGCGACGGTCAACGCCGTGAACTTCATCGACGGTCTCGACGGGCTCGCGGCCGGCGTGATCGGCATCAGCGCACTCGCCTTCTTCCTGTTCTGCTACCGGCTGACCGTCATCAACGAGGTGCAACGAGCCACCACCGGAGCGCTCCTGTCGGCCGCGCTGGCCGGGGTCTGCGCCGGCTTCCTCATTCACAACTTCCACCCGGCGCGCCTGTTCATGGGCGACAGCGGCTCGATGCTGCTGGGGCTGGTGCTCTCGGCGACCGGCCTGACGGTGACCACCCAGTTCGCGGCGATCGACATCGCCGAGGGCGCCAACGGCGCTCGTGCCAGCCTGCTGCCGATGCTGCTGCCGGTGGCGCTCCCGATCCTGATCCTGGTCGTGCCGCTCGCCGACCTGGTGCTCGCCGTGGTACGCCGCACGGCGGCCCGGAGGTCCCCGTTCGCGCCCGACAAGCAGCACCTGCACCACCGGCTGCTCGAGATCGGCCACTCCCACCGCCGCGCCGTCATCATCATGTGGCTGTGGGCGGGGCTGATCGCGTTCGGCACGGTCGCGGGGAGCCTCTACGACGACGTGCAGGTCTACATCGGCATCGGCGTCGCGTTCGCGATCACCGTCGGCCTCACCTTCCTCGTGCCCCTGCTGCCCGTCCGGCGGAAGCTCGACGAGCTGGCGGCGAACCGTCACGAGGACCCCGATTCGGAGGCTCCTCAGACTTTGTGATAACTTTCACGAGCGATCAGGAAGTGCTCACGCAGCACCCCTGATCACCCTCCCGAAGTCACCTGAAGGGCGGCCGCCGATGTCGACGACCACCACCTCCGGACCCCTGGCCCTCGCGGTCGCGGTGACCGTGACGGTCGGTGTGCTGGTCGTCCTCGTCGCAGCGCTGACGGACGGCCGGTCAGCGGCGTACGGCGCACTGGTCGGCGCCGGGATCGCTGTGGTCGTCTTTGCGTTCGGGGCGTTCACGGTCGACGCCGTGGCCCGGCTGATGCCGGCGGCGTCGCTGATGGTCGCGCTGCTGACCTACACGCTCCAGGTCCTGCTGATGCTCGTCGTGTTCGTGGGCCTCACCCGGTCGGGTGTCCTCGACGACGGCCTCGACCGGACGTGGCTCGGCGGGGCGATCATCGCCGGGGCCCTGGCATGGACGCTCGCGCAGCTGACTGCCTCCGCCAGGGCTCGGATCCCGGCCTACGAGACCACCGACGAGGAGCCGTTCCACAGGCCCTCCGAGGGCGTCGGTCCGGCAGGAGAGGGCGGTGCGCGATGACGTCGACCCCCTGCTATTGTCCGGGGCGCGATGAGTCAGCCCGAGGAGCAGCCGAAGGGCGATCCGTGGCATGCATTCGGCTACATCGTGGCCGGGGTCGCGTTCTACGGGTTCCTGGGGTGGTTGGCCGACCAGTGGCTGGGCACCCGTTACCTGGTGGCCGTCGGCATCATTGCGGGCGCGGGTTTCGGGATCTACATGACTTTTGCCCGCTTCCGGCCCGACCCAGCAGCGCGGCACCCGCAGGACCCACAGCAGAACGACGAGTAAGGAGACTCCGGTGATGAACGTAGCCACCGAAGCCACCGTTTCCGCGGAGGAGTTCCACGCGCCGGGCCCGGCCATCTTCGAGCTGCCGCCGGTGTTCGAGATCGCCGGCTTCGGCGTCACCAAGCCGATGCTGCAGCTGCTCGTCGCGGCGCTGCTCGTCTTCGCGCTCCTCTACGTCGCCGCCCGTCAGCGCTCGCTGGTCCCCGGCAGGCTGCAGTTCGCCGGCGAAGGGGCCTACGGCTTCGTCCGCAACAGCGTGGGTCGCGACATCATCGGCAGCCGCGACTTCCAGAAGTTCGTGCCCTACCTGGTGACCGTCTTCTTCTTCATCCTGGTCAACAACCTGTTCGCCAGCCTCCCGTTCTTCCAGTTCCCGACCTTCAGCCGGGCCGGCATGGCCTACGCGCTCGCAGGCCTGTCATGGATCATCTACAACGCCGTCGGCATCGCCAAGCACGGCTTCATCGGCTACCTGAAGGTCCAGTGCGTGCCGTCGGGCGTCAGTCCGGTGATGTACCCGCTCCTGGTCCCGCTGGAGTTCTTCTCCAACATCCTGGTGCGGCCGGTCACGCTGGCGCTGCGTCTGTTCTGCAACATGTTCGCCGGCCACATCCTGCTCGTCCTCTTCGCGACCGGTGGCCTCTACCTGATCGAGCAGGGCGGCATCGGCTACGTCGCCGGTCCGCTGGCCTGGGTCCTCGCGATCGCGGTCAGCTTCCTCGAGATGCTGGTCCAGTTCCTGCAGGCCTACGTCTTCACGCTGCTCAACGCCATGTACATCCAGGGTGCGCTCTCCGACGAGCACTAGTCCTGGTCCAGCACCGACTTGTCCCACTATGCAGTAACAACCGAAAGGAAGAAGCCGTGGAAGGCTCCGCAAACATGATCGGCTACGGCCTGGCCGCCATCGGCCCGGGCATCGCGATCGGTCTCATCTTCGCCGCGTACATCAACGGCGTTGCCCGCCAGCCGGAGGCACAGAGCCGTCTGCAGTCGATCGCGATCCTCGGATTCGCACTCGCCGAGGCGCTCGCCATCATCGGTATCGCGCTCGCGTTCGTCCTTTAGGGCTCGTCCAGCCCAGGCCATCACGACCGCATCCACTAGATCGACAAGGTCAAGCCTATGAAGTCACTCTTGATCCTCGCTGCGGCTGAGGGCGAGGAGCACAACCCCCTCATCCCCTTGTGGGAAGAGATCGCCATCTCCTTGGTGGTGTTCGGTCTCCTCTTCTTCCTCATCCGGAAGTTCGTCGCCCCGAACTTCGAGGAGACGTTCGCCGAGCGCACGCAGGCGATCGAGGGCGGCCTGGCCGCCGCCGAGACGAAGCAGGCCGAGGCCGACGCCAAGCTCGCCGAGCTCGAGGCGCAGCTCGCCGACGCCCGGCACGAAGCCGCGCGCATCCGTGAGGAGGCGCGCGAGCAGGGGGCGGCGATCATCGCCGAGATGCGCGAGCAGGCGCAGGCCGAGTCGACCCGCATCGTCGAGCACGGCAAGGCGCAGATCGAGGCCGAGCGCCAGCAGGCGGTCACCTCCCTGCGGGCCGAGGTCGGCACCCTGGCGACGAACCTCGCGGGTCGCATCGTGGGCGAGTCCCTCGACGACGACGCGCGGCAGGGACGGGTCGTGGAGCGCTTCCTCGCCGAGCTCGAGACGCCATCGACACAGGCCCCGGGGGCGAACTGATGCTGTCGTTCCGAGCGGCGTCCACCGAAGCCGTAGCCGCGCTGGTCGACCGGGTCGAAGGGTCGGCCACCGTCGCCGACGACCTGTTCGCGGTCGCGGCGAACCTCCGCTCGGAAGGTGCGTTGCGGCGGTTCGCCACCGACTTCGCCCTCCCGAGCGAGGCCAAGGTCGGGCTGGTCTCGGAGCTCTACGACGGCAAGGTCGACGCGGCGACGCTCGAGCTGCTCAAGGACGCAGTGAGCCGTCGGTGGACGCGCTCCCGTGACCTCGCCGATGCGCTCGAGTACGTCGGCGTCGTGGCGGCGGTCCGTTCCTCGCGGAACAGCGCGGACCAGGTCGTCGACGAGCTGTTCGCGGTGCGGACCCTGGTCAACGACAGCGCCGACCTCCGCAACGCCCTGTCGGACCACGCTCGCAGCGCGTCGGACAAGGCGGCGCTGGTGGACAGCCTGCTCGACGGCAAGGCGCTCCCGGCCACCATCCTCCTGGTGAAGCAGGCGCTGACCGGCAGTCACCGCAGCGTCGCCGTCGCGCTGGAGGAGTTCGAGAAGGTCGCCGCCGACGTCCACGACCGCGACGTCGCGACGGTCTGGGTTGCCCAGCCGCTCAGCGACGACGAGGCCCGGCGGCTGTCCGAGGCACTGACCGCCCAGTACGGCCGCCCCGTGCACCTCAACGTCGTCGTCGACCCCGACGTCATCGGAGGCGTCAAGGTCGAGATCGGCGGCGACGTCATCGACGGCACCATCGCCAGCCGCCTCGACGCGGCCCGCCGCAAGCTCGCCGGCTGACCGGCACCCCTGACTACGAGACTTAGAGCAGAGAAGAGAGAAGGCGACTTCCGATGACAGAACTCTCCATCCGTCCGGACGAGATCCGCGACGCCCTCAACAAGTACGTCGCCGACTACGAGCCGGGCGCGGCGAGCAAGGAGGAGGTCGGCACCGTCGCCTCCGCCGGTGACGGCATCGCCCGCGTGAGCGGCCTGCCGTCCGCGATGGCCAACGAGCTCCTGGAGTTCGAGGACGGCACCCGTGGTCTCGCCCTCAACCTCGACGAGCGCGAGATCGGTGTCGTCGTCCTCGGTGACTTCGCCGGGATCGAGGAGGGCCAGACGGTCCGCCGCACCGGCGAGGTGCTCTCCGTCCCGATCGGCGACGGCTTCATGGGTCGGGTGATCGACCCGCTCGGCACCCCGATCGACGGCATGGGCGAGATCGAGGCCGAGGGTCGCCGCATCCTCGAGCTGCAGGCGCCCGGCGTGATGGCGCGCAAGTCGGTCCACGAGCCGCTCGCCACCGGCATCAAGGCGATCGACGCGATGACCCCGATCGGGCGTGGCCAGCGTCAGCTGATCATCGGCGACCGCTCGACCGGCAAGACCACGGTCGCGATCGACACGATCATCAACCAGCGGCAGAACTGGGAGTCCGGCGACCCCGAGAAGCAGGTGCGCTGCATCTACGTCGCGATCGGTCAGAAGGGCTCGACCATCGCCGCCGTGCGTGGTGCGCTCGAAGAGGCCGGCGCGCTGGAGTACACGACGATCGTCGCCTCGCCGGCGTCGGACTCGGCGGGCTTCAAGTACCTCGCCCCCTACACCGGCTCGGCGATCGGCCAGCACTGGATGTACGACGGCAAGCACGTCCTCATCGTGTTCGACGACCTGACCAAGCAGGCCGAGGCCTACCGTGCCGTGTCGCTCCTGCTGCGCCGTCCGCCGGGCCGCGAGGCCTACCCGGGTGACGTCTTCTACCTGCACTCCCGGCTGCTCGAGCGCTGCGCGAAGCTCTCCGACGACCTGGGTGCCGGTTCGATGACGGGCCTGCCGATCATCGAGACCAAGGCCAACGACGTCTCGGCGTACATCCCGACCAACGTCATCTCGATCACGGACGGCCAGATCTTCCTGCAGTCCGACCTGTTCGCCGCCAACCAGCGGCCCGCGATCGACGTCGGCATCTCGGTGTCCCGCGTGGGCGGCGCGGCCATGACCAAGGCGATGAAGGCCGTCACCGGCTCGCTCAAGGTCGACCTGGCGCAGTACCGCGCGATGGAGGCGTTCGCGATGTTCGCGTCCGACCTCGACGCCGCCTCCCGCCAGCAGCTGGCCCGTGGGCAGCGGCTGATGGCACTGCTGAAGCAGCCCGCCTACAGCCCCTACCCGCTGCCGGAGATGACCGTGTCGCTGTGGCTTGGCACCAGCGGCCGGCTCGACAAGGTCCCGACCGAGGACGTGCTGCGGTTCGAGCACGAGTTCCTCGACTACCTGCGGCGCTCGCACGAGGGACTGCTGGCCGGGATCCGGGAGTCGCAGAAGTTCGAGGACGAGGACGGCGTCGCTGCGGCGTACGACTCCTTCCTCGACCAGTTCGAGACCTCGGAGGGCGGCAGCATCAAGGTCGGCCACGAACCCGAGGCCGAGGCGATGGAGGACGACGAGCTCGAGCAGGAGCAGATCGTCAAGCAGAAGCGAGGCTGAGGAAAAGCCATGGCAGTATCGCTGCGGGAGTACCGCGCGCGGATCAAGTCGACGGAGTCGATGAAGAAGATCACGCGCGCCATGGAGCTCATCGCTGCGTCCCGCATCATCAAGGCGCAGCAGCGAGCACAGCAGGCCGCGCCGTACGCGCGGGAGCTCACCCGGGCGGTGTCGGCGGTCGCGACGTTCTCCAACGTCGACCACCCGCTGACGCGCGAGGAGGAGAACCCGAAGCGGGCGGCGGTGCTCGTGATCACGAGCGACCGCGGTCTCGCCGGTGCGTACTCGTCGAGCGTGCTCAAGGAGTCCGAGCGGCTCGCCGGACGGCTGCGGGACGAGGGCAAGGAGATCGAGTGGTTCCTCGCCGGCCGGAAGGCAGAGGCCTACTTCAAGTTCCGCGACCGGAAGTTCGTCGAGTCCTGGACCGGGTTCTCCGACCAGCCGACCTACGACAGCGCCGCGGAGATCGGGAAGGCCCTCATCGAGGCGTTCCTCAAGGAGCAGGGCGAGGAGGGCGACGTGGACGAGGTCCACATCGTCTACACCCGGTTCCGCTCGATGCTGGTGCAGGAGCCGACCGCCATCCGCCTGCTGCCGCTGGAGGTCGTCGAGGGCGAGGAGGCCCCGGACGAGGCCGACCTGCTGCCGCTGTACGAGTTCGAGCCGTCGGCCGGACAGGTGCTCGACGGGCTGCTGCCGCAGTACGTCCAGAGCCGGATCTTCTACAGCCTGCTCCAGGCCGCCGCTTCCGAGCTGGCTGCCCGGCAGAAGGCCATGAAGGCCGCGACCGACAACGCCGACGAGCTCATCAAGAAGCTCACGCGTATCGCCAACCAGGCCCGCCAGGCTGGCATCACCCAGGAGATCAGCGAGATCGTGGGTGGCGTGAACGCGCTGGCCGACGCTCAAGCCGCTGCGAACGACTGACCGACCGACCCACGAAGTACTGACCCACAGAGTTTTGGGAGAACACAATGACTGCAACCGCTGAAGAGGCCGTCGAGACCACCGGTCGGATCGCGCGGGTCATCGGCCCGGTCGTCGACATCGAGTTCCCGGCCGACGCGATGCCGGAGATCTACAACAAGCTCGAGGTCGAGGTGACGCTCGAGGGCGAGACCACCGTCCTCCCGCTCGAGGTCGCCCAGCACATCGGCGACGGCCTGGTCCGCGCCATCTCGCTGAAGCCGACCGACGGGCTGGTCCGCGGCGCCCCGGTGACCGACACCGGCGGCCCGATCTCGGTGCCGGTCGGTGACAACACGCTCGGCAAGGTCTTCAACGCGACCGGCGACGTCCTCAACCTCGAGGAGGGCGAGAAGTTCGAGGTCGAGGAGCGCTGGGGCATCCACCGCAAGGCGCCGGCGTTCGACCAGCTGGAGTCGAAGACCCAGATGTTCGAGACGGGCATCAAGGTCATCGACCTGCTGACGCCGTACGTCCTCGGCGGCAAGATCGGCCTGTTCGGCGGTGCCGGTGTGGGCAAGACCGTGCTCATCCAGGAGATGATCGCCCGCGTCGCGAAGGACCACGAGGGCGTGTCGGTGTTCGCCGGCGTCGGTGAGCGCACCCGTGAGGGCAACGACCTCATCCACGAGATGCAGGAAGCCGAGGTGTTCGACAAGGTTGCCCTGGTCTTCGGCCAGATGGACGAGCCGCCGGGCACCCGGCTGCGGGTGGCGCTGTCCGCGCTGACGATGGCGGAGTACTTCCGCGACGTCCAGAAGCAGGACGTGCTGCTGTTCGTCGACAACATCTTCCGGTTCACGCAGGCCGGCTCGGAGGTCTCGACGCTGCTCGGCCGGATGCCGTCAGCGGTGGGCTACCAGCCCAACCTCGCCGACGAGATGGGCACGCTCCAGGAGCGGATCACCTCGACGCGTGGTCACTCGATCACTTCGATGCAGGCGATCTACGTGCCGGCCGACGACTACACCGACCCGGCGCCCGCGACGACGTTCGCGCACCTCGACGCCACCACGGAGCTCTCGCGCGAGATCGCGTCGCTCGGTATCTACCCCGCCGTGGACCCGCTGACCTCGACCTCGCGGATCCTCGACCCGCAGTACATCGGTCAGGACCACTACGACTGCGCGATCCGGATCAAACAGATCCTCCAGCGCAACAAGGAGCTGCAGGACATCATCGCGATCCTCGGCGTCGACGAGCTGTCCGAGGAGGACCGCGTCATCGTCAGCCGCGCTCGCCGGATCCAGCGGTTCCTGTCGCAGAACACCTACGTCGCCAAGCAGTTCACCGGCATCGAGGGCTCGACCGTCCCCGTCTCGGACACCATCGAGGCGTTCAACAAGATCGCCGACGGCGAGTACGACCACGTGGCCGAGCAGGCGTTCTTCATGTGTGGTGGCCTCGAGGACGTCGAGGCCAGGTGGGCCGAGATCCAGAAGAACCTCTGACATGGCTGACCGAACGGGCGCTGAGACCGAGGCGCTGCACGTCGAGCTCGTCGCAGCGGACCGCACGGTGTGGTCCGGTGACGCGGCGATGGTGATCGCGCGGACGACCGAGGGCGACATCGGTGTCCTGCGCGACCACGCGCCGACGCTATCGCTGCTCGCCCCAGCCGTTGTCGAGATCCAGGTCGAGGACACCGACGACGTGGTCGTCGCTGCCGTCGACGGCGGGTTCCTCTCCGTGGCCAACAACCGGGTGTCGATCCTCTCCGAGCACATCGAGCTCGGTGAGGACGTCCACGTCGACAAGGCCAAGGCCGAGCTCGAGGAGGCGCGCGGTCTCATCGGCGCCAACAACGAGGCGGAGCGCCGGGTGCGACGTGCCGAGGCGCGGCTCCGCGCTGCCGAGAAGGTCTCCTCAGGCTCCGTCAGCTCCAGCCACTAGCTGCTACGTCGATGGCTTGGTGGGAGTGGCTGCTCGATGTCTCGGGCATCGTGCTGCTCCTGCTCCTGGTGTACGGCGTCGGCCTGGTCGTCCGTCGGCGGCTCCTGGCCCGCCACGGCGGGACGTTCGAGCTGAGCCACCGCCTCGATCCGGCGCCGTCCGGCCGCGGCTGGGTGCTCGGCATGGGGCGCTACTCGGGCGAGAAGCTCGAGTGGTTCCGGATCTTCACGCTGTGGCCCAAGCCGAAGCGCGTCTGGTTCCGCGAGCAGCTGGCCTACGACGGCCGTCGCGAACCGCTGGGCGCCGAGCAGGCGTCGCTCTATCCCGACCACGTCGTGATCCGGTGCGCCTCGCCCGCGGGCGAGGTGGAGCTGGCGATGAGCCCGGCCTCCCTCACCGGCTTCCAGGCGTGGCTCGAGGCGAAGCCGCCCGGCACCGACTGGAACCGGTAGTCCTTCGCTCGTCGAGTAGCCCGAGCGGGCTCCGCTCGTCGAGTAGCCCGAGCCGCCAGGCGGTCTGTCGCGAGGCACGAGCGAAGATGTATCGAGACGCCGCAACTGTGTCCGCTCACCGCTAGCGGTCATGTCACCGGGTCTCGATACGCGCCATCGCGGGTTCGTTCCTCACCCGCGGCGCTACTCGACCTTCGTTCGCCACCCGCCTCGGCTCCTTCGTCGCCGAGTCGCTGCTCACTCAAACAACCCGCGGATGTCGTCGGCGTCGATGCCCTGCGCCATCGCGCCCTGACCGTCGATGACCCGGGCGAACAGCTCGGCCTTGCGTCCCTTGAGCTCCATCACCTTCTCCTCGATGGTGTCGCTCGCGACCAGTCGGTAGACGTGGACGTGGGCGGTCTGGCCGATCCGGTGCGCCCGGTCGACCGCCTGCGCCTCGGCGGCGGGGTTCCACCAGGGGTCGAGCACGAAGACGTAGTCGGCCTCCGTCAGGGTGAGGCCGACCCCTCCGGCCTTGAGCGAGATGAGGAAGACCGGCGCCCCGCCGGCGCGGAACTCGTCGATCACCGCCGCCCGGTCGCGGGTGGAGCCGTCGAGGTAGGTCGCGCCGATGTCCTCGGCAGCCAGCCGGTCGCGGACCCGGCTGAGGAACGACGTGAACTGGCTGAACACCAGGGCCCGGTGCCCCTCGGCGGTGATCTCCTCGAGGTGGTCGACCAGCAGGTCGAGCTTCGCCGACCCGACCGCGTCGTGCGCCGGGTCGACCAGTGCCGGGTCGAGCGCGAGCTGCCGCAGCTTGGTGAGCGCGCTGAAGATCGCCACCCGGTTGCGGTCGAAGTCGTCGACCAGGCCGAGGATCCGCTGGCGCTCCCTGGCGAGGTGGGTGTCGTAGATCTTGCGGTGCCGGGGCTCGAGCACGACGTCGAGCACCTGCTCCTGCTTGGGCGGCAGGTCGCTGGCGACCAGCTCCTTGGTGCGGCGCAGGAGGAACGGCCGGATCCGGCTGCGGAACCGGTCGAGCACCACGCGGTCGCCGGCGCGCTCGACCGGGCGGACGACGCGTTCGTTGAACTGGCGCGGCCAGGGGTACAGCCCCGGCACCGTGATCGACAGCAGCGCCCACAGCTCCATGAGGCGGTTCTCGAACGGCGTGCCGGTGACGGCGAGCTTGAACGGCGCCGCGATCGTGCGGACCGCTGCGTAGGTCTTGCTCTGGTGGTTCTTGACCTGCTGCGCCTCGTCGAGCACCAGGCCACCCCACGGCACCGCGGCGTAGCGGGCATGGGCCAGCCGGAGGACCGTGTAGGTGGTCACGACGACATCGCTGTCGGCGGCGATCGCCGCGACGTCGTCGGTACGGCGCCCGCAGAGCCCGACCCGCAGCTCCGGCGCATGGTGCTCGGCCTCGTGGGCCCACGCGGTCACCACGCTCGTCGGAGCCACCACGAGGAACGGTCCGACGTCGGGGCGCCGCCGGCGCGCGTGCTGGACCAGCGCCAGCACCTGGAGCGTCTTGCCGAGCCCCATGTCGTCGGCCAGGATCCCGCCGAGGCCGTGCTCCCAGAGGAAGGCCAGCCACCAGAACCCCTCGCGCTGGTAGGACCGGAGCTCGGTCGTCAGCCCGACCACGTCGGGCCGCGGGATCTCGACCAGGTCGCGCAGCGCCTGGGCCCGGGCGACCCACGCGGCGGCCTCGGCGTCGACGATGCCGGTCTCGGCGAGCTGTGCCCACAGGCCCAGGTCGTGGGTGCCGACGCCGATCCGGTCGCCATCGCGCTCGCGGAGCTCGGCGGCAGCCGTCACCACCTCGCGGAGCCGGTCGAACTCCGGCCGGTCGGTCGTGATGAAGAGCCCGCTCGGCAGGACCAGGAACTCGTGCTCGAGGGTGAGGGCGGCAATCACGTCGGGCAACGGGACCCGCTCACCCTCGACGTTGACCGTCACCTCCAGGTCCAGCCAGTCGGTGTAGCCCGCGTCGTCGTCCGGCTCGACCACGTCGAAGCTGATCTCCGGCGCGGATGTCGCCTCCCGGAAGTCCGGCCGCTGCACCTCGGTGACCTCGACGTCGGGCAGGTCGCGGAGGTGGGGGAGGTCGTGGATCGCGAGCTCCAGCGCGTCGCCGTCGCGGACCTCGTCGCGTCCGAGAAGGGAGGCCGGCACCGAGTCGCGCACGGTCGCCTCGGCGCGCCGGTCGCGCAGCCCGCCGAGCCGGTCCCGGCTGTTGAGGTCGCAACGCTGGTCGTCGTAGCGCCACCCCCAGTCGAGGTCCGCCGCCGCTGACGAGCGCCAGGTGACCTTGAGCACGAGGATCGGCCGCACCGGAGCCGGCACGTCGACGGACCCGTCGGGGGAGCGGACGGTCAGGTGCCGGAGCAACCCGGCGAGCCGGCCCCGGAACGCGTCGAGCTCTGTCGCCGGCACCTCGAGCGGCTCTTCCTCGATGAGCCGGCGGGCGACCGTGGGGGCGTCGCGGTCGAGCTCGGCGATCTGCAGGTGACCCTCGTGGAGGAGGGCGACGACCCGGTCGTTGCCGAGGAACCGGACCTGCTCACCGCGCCAGAGCTCACCGTCGACGTCGACGCCGAGCGTCATCCGCGCCACCGTGTCGTCGCTCGTGATCTCGGCCGTCATGCCCACCGGCTTCTCCCGGATGGTCACCGCCGCCAGCGGCGGCACCGGGACCAGCTCGACACCGGCGGCTTCCGCCGCGCGGAGCATCCTCGGGAGGTGGGGTCCGAACTGCGCGAGGGTCGGTGCGGTGCCGGCGACGTGGTAGCCGCGGTGGCGCTGGAGGGCTCCGTGCAGGGCGCCGACGGCGTCGGCCTGATCGGGCAGCAGCGTCCGGGCCAGGACCGCGCCGGGGATGTCGGACCAGTCGGCACCGCCCTTGATCCACGCCTGCTTGGCGCCCGGCCGCAGCGGTCGGAGGCACAGCAGCGGCCCCTCGTCGCGGTAGGAGTAGACGCGGCGGTGCTCGAGGGTGAACTGCAGTGCGAGCGGGAACGGCTCGACCTCGGGGTCGGCGGTGCGCGACAGGTCTTCGACGAGCGATCCCAGCCGCCGCTCCCATTCCGGCGCCCGATCGGCGGAGACGTGGCCCTCCCGCATGCTCAGGGCGACCGCAGCGCCGTGCTTGCACATGTTGCGGACCGGACAGGTGCAGAGGCTGAAGATCCACCCGTGGGTGCGCGCCCGGCTGCGCCCGCTGGGCCGGCCGACCTCGCAGTGCAGCTGGACGTGGTAGGCCGTGGGGGCGGACCCGTAGACGTACGCCGTCGCCGTGACCGACCCCGCGCTCAGCTGCTGGAGGTGCGGCGGCCCGTCGATCCGGTCGAGGTACCCGCGGGCGCGCTCGAGCGTCTCGGGGGCGAAGTGCTCCTCGAGGAAGTCGTCGGTCAGGGAGGCGAGTACGTCCACGGCCCGACCATCGTTCCACGCGGGTGCGACAGCGACGGCCTCTCTCCACAGGGGTCTCGTGACAGTCGCTAGCGCGACTTCCCCGACCAGCGTCGCTGCGCTCAGTCGGTCGCGGTGCCCAGGTGGCGTTCGGGATGTTCTCGGACGTACTGACGCACGGGCACGGGTGAGGTCTCGAAGTAGCCGACCGGCAGCCACAGGTCGCCGATCGTCGACAGGTAGACGATCTGCCACCGCACCAGTCCCTGCAGGGCCCGGGGATCCCGCTGGAGGACGGACGCGTAGGCGAGGATGCCCGCGACGTAGCCCGGGTGGTTGTTGTAGCGGTACAGCGCGCTCTCGATGCCCGCGGCGGTGTCGCCGCCGTTCGCGGCGAGGTAGCGCGCCGCAGCCAGGATCGAGTCGTGGGGGTCGTTGATGTCGCCCTCGCCGTACGCCGCCCACGTCGACGGGATGAACTGCATCGGTCCCTGCGCGCCCGCGGTCGACAGTCCCCGGATCTTGCCGAAGCCGGTCTCGACCAGGTTGATCGCCGCCAGCACCTCCCAGCTGACGCCGTAGGTCCGCTCGCCCTCGCGGTAGAACCGCAGCAGGTCGGCGGTGGAGGCGGGGTCGATGATCCGCCACGCCGGCAGCTCGTCGGACAACGTCGACAGGACGCTGCGCAGGGAGCGGCGGGCGGTGAGGTGCGCGTCCACGTCGACCCGGTAGCGCTCGGGTACGCCGCTGCGCACGACCTGCTCCCAGGCAGGCGTCCGGGCGAGCTGGCGGTAGAGCAGCTGGGCCTCGAACGCCGCGGCCTGGAGCACGTCCTCGTCCGCGCTCCGGTCGCGGACCAGGTCCTCCGCGGTGGTCAGCCGGGCGGCGAGCTCGCGGGCACTGGTCGCCGGCACGAACTCGGCCGTGACGGGTGGCGCGCTCGGGAGGGGCTCGCCGCTCGGCTCCGCGGTGGAGTCCTGCTCCCCAGGCTCCCCAGGCTCCCCAGGCTTCTCAGTCTTCCGCTCGCTCGCCCGCTCGCTCTTCCGGTCGTGCTGTGAGGTCGTGTCGGACGGGTCGTCCGGGTCCTCGCTGCACCCGGCACTTCCGGCGAGGAGGACGCCGGCGACGAGGGCTGCGAGCAGCCGGTTCACTTGCTCCGGTCACCGCCGGGGACCCACAGCACGTCGCCGCTCTCGCGGTTGGCGTAGCGGGCGAGGATGAAGACCAGGTCGGACAGCCGGTTGAGGTAGGTGATGGCCAGCTTGTTCATGGTGTCGCCGTGGAGGGAGTAGGCCGCCCAGCCGGCTCGCTCCGCGCGTCGTACGACGGTCCGTGCGACGTGCAGGTGCGCGGCGGCCGGCGTGCCGCCGTTGAGGATGAACGACCGCAGGTTCGGGACGAGCTCGTTGTAGTGGTCGCACCACGCCTCGAGCCGGTCCACATAGTCCTGCTCGATCCGGAGCGGCGGGTACTCGGGGCTGTCGGTCACCGGGTTGCACAGGTCGGCGCCGACGTCGAACAGGTCGTTCTGCACGTGGACGAGGACCTGGACGACGTCGTCGTCGAGGCCGCCGCTCGCGACGGCGACGCCGAGGTGTGCGTTCGCCTCGTCGACATCGGCGTAGGCCACCAACCGCGGGTCGTTCTTCGATGTGACGCTCATGTCGCCGAGCCGGGTCTCGCCGGCGTCGCCGGTGCGGGTGTAGATGCGGGTGAGGTTGACCATGGCCCGAGCCTACGGCCGGGCCCGGTGTGACCGACGACACACCGGAACGAGTTGGGCCTCGCATGCAACCGAATCGGTCTGTCCGGCGTCATGGTGGGTAGAGGACAAAGCACGCAGTGCTTGCGTGCGAGCCATCAGGAGGAGGGCAGGCATGCGGATCACGGCCGACGGCCCGACCCTGGTGCTGAGCGGAGACTTCGACGTGCGCAGCACGGGCGAGGTCCGCAACGCCGTCTACGAACACCTCCGCCGCAACGACGAGGGTGCGATCACGATCGACCTGACCGAGGTCGACAGCATCGACCACACCGCGCTCAAGGTGCTGGCGGTCGCGAGTCGGTTCGCCCTCCGCGGAGGACAGCGGATCGTCCTCCGGGGCACCTGCCCGGCGGTCCGCCGGATGCTCCACCTGAGCCACCTGATCCGGTTCTTCGAGGTCGAGCGGGACGCGATCCCCGCCTGACCCGGGGATTTCCGTGTCGGGAACCCCACACGTCCGGACGGTTACCGTGCGGTAGCGGCCGCCCTATCCTGCCCCTATGAGCGAGTCGCAGAGCACGCGGGACACCCCGCCGCAGAAGGACCGACCGTGGGTGATGCGCACCTACGCCGGCCACTCGACGGCCGAGGCGTCCAACGCGCTGTACCGGACCAACCTGGCCAAGGGACAGACCGGCCTCTCGGTGGCGTTCGACCTCCCCACGCAGACCGGCTACGACCCCGACAGCCCGCTCGCGCGCGGTGAGGTCGGGAAGGTCGGCGTACCGGTGCCGCACCTCGGCGAGATGCGGAAGCTCTTCAAGGACATCCCGCTCGTCGAGATGAACACCTCGATGACGATCAACGCGACCGCCATGTGGCTGCTCGCGATGTACCAGGTGGTCGCCGAGGAGCAGAACTCCGACCTGGCCCCCGACGAGGTGGCCGCGCAGCTGGCCGGCACCACGCAGAACGACATCATCAAGGAGTACCTCTCGCGGGGGACCTACGTCTTCCCGCCCGAGCACTCCCTCCGGCTGATCGCCGACATGATCGCGTACACGGTCCACCAGATCCCGAAGTGGAACCCGATCAACATCTGCAGCTACCACCTGCAGGAGGCGGGCGCCACCCCCACCCAGGAGCTCGCCTACGCACTGTGCACCGCGATCGCGGTGCTCGACCAGGTGAAGAGCTCCGGGCAGGTGGACGAGGAGGACTTCGAGAAGGTCGTCGGGCGGATCTCGTTCTTCGTCAACGCCGGAGTCCGCTTCGTCGAGGAGACGTGCAAGATGCGCGCCTTCAACCAGCTGTGGGACGAGATCACCCGCGAGCGGTACGGCGTCGAGGACCCGAAGATGCGCCGCTTCCGCTACGGCGTCCAGGTCAACTCGCTAGGCCTCACCGAGGCCCAGCCCGAGAACAACGTGCAGCGGATCGTGCTGGAGATGCTCGGCGTGACGCTCTCGAAGAACGCCCGCGCCCGCGCGGTGCAGCTCCCGGCGTGGAACGAGGCGCTCGGCCTTCCCCGACCCTGGGACCAGCAGTGGTCGTTGCGGCTGCAGCAGGTGCTGGCCTTCGAGTCCGACCTGCTCGAGTACGACGACATCTTCGACGGCTCCCATGTCATCGAGGCCAAGGTCAGCGAGCTGGTCGAGGGTGCCCGCGCTGAGATCGACCGGGTGCAGGCGATGGGCGGCGCGATCGCCGCCGTCGACTCCGGCTACATGAAGCAGGAGCTGGTGTCCGCGCACGCGGCCCGGCGCGGGCGGATCGAGGCCGGTGACGAGATCATCGTCGGGGTCAACCGGTTCGAGACCACCGAGCCCAGCCCGCTGACCGCCGACCTGGACGCGGCGATCATGGCCGCCGACCCCGAGGCCGAGAAGTCGGCGCTCGCCTCCGTCGAGGCGTGGAAGGAGCAGCGCGACGAGGCCGAGGTCGCCGACGCGCTGGCCAAGCTCGCCGAGGACGCCAAGAGCGGCGTCAACCTGATGACGGCCACGCTGGCGGCCGCTCGCGCCGGTGCGACGACGGGGGAGTGGGCCGGCACCCTGCGCGAGGTGTTCGGCGAGTTCCGCGCACCGACCGGTGTGTCCGGCGCCGTGGGTGTGGCCGAAGCCGGGGCCGAGCTCACGACGGTCCGCGAGGCAGTGAAGCGCACCGGCGAGGAGCTCGCCGGCCGCGAGGGCGGCCGGTTGCGGCTGCTGGTCGGCAAGCCCGGGCTCGACGGGCACTCCAACGGCGCCGAGCAGGTCGCCGTACGAGCGCGGGACGCAGGCTTCGAGGTGATCTACCAGGGCATCCGGCTCACCCCGGAGCAGATCGTCGCGGCCGCCGTGGCGGAGGACGTCCACTGCGTGGGCCTCTCGATCCTGTCCGGCTCGCACATGGAGCTGGTGCCGAGCGTGCTGGAGGGCCTCGAGGACGCCGGGATGGGCGACGTGCCGGTGATCGTCGGCGGCATCATCCCCGAGTCCGACGGCAGGCGACTGGTCGAGCTCGGCGTGGCTGCGGTCTACACGCCCAAGGACTACGGGCTCACCGAGATCATGGGCGGCATCGTCCAGGTGATCCGCAAGGCCAACGGGCTCGACTGACGTAGGTCAGCCGGCGTCGATCACCCTCTCCAGCGACTCGGGGTCGCGGCCGACCACGGTCGTGCCGTCCGAGGCGGTGATGATCGGTCGCTGGATCAGGGCGGGGTGGTCGCTCATCAGCTCCAGCCAGGCGTGCCGATGGTCGAGGTCCTTGGCCGGCAAGGTGACGCCGAGCTTCGCGGCGTCAGCCGTGCGAGTGATGTCCCAGGGCTCCAGGCCGAGCCGCGCCAAGACGTCCTCCAGCTCCGCGGTCGTCGGCGGCTGGTCGAGATAGCGGCGTACGACGTACTCACTCCCGGCCCGCTCGAGCTCGCTGACGGCCGTCCGGCACTTGGAGCAGGCAGGGTTCAACCAGATCTCGATCACGGACCGACCCTAGACCCGGAGCGGGCTGGTGTGAGGTGCGCCTCAAGCTTTAGGTGAGGCAAGCCTTAGCCACCTATGCTCACCGCCGTGGGCAAGGGCAAGAAGTCGAAGGCGCGCAAGCTGCCGAAGACGAAGTGCTGCGTCTCGAAGTCGAAGTGCGGCCGGTGCCCCCTCCGAATGCTCAAGGAGGGCAGCCTGCCCGCCGGCTACACCGTCAAGAAGCGGGTGCTGGTCAGCGCCGAGAACGGCAAGAAGGTCTCCAAGAAGGACCTGCAGAAGGCTGCGTGACCGGGCTGACCGGCCACCTCGATAGGGTTCCGACCATGGCCGCCACCCGCTTCGCCGAGCAGCTCAACGCCCAGATCGGGAATGAGTTCGCCGCGCACAATCAGTACCTCGCCTGCGCGGTGCACTACGACGCGCTGACGATGCCGCAGATGGCCGCGTTCTTCTACGCGCAGGCGCTCGAGGAGCGCCAGCACGCCCTGATGATGGTGCAGTACCTGCTCGACACCGACGCGGCCGTGCAGATCCCGGGCGTCGACGCACCCGTCTCGGAGTTCGCCGACGTCGTGGCGCCCATCGAGCTCGCCCTGGCCCAGGAGAGGCGGGTGACCGAGCAGATCAACAGACTGCTCCGCATCGCCCGCGAGGAGAGCGACTTCGCGTCCGAGCAGTTCATGCAGTGGTTCATCAAGGAACAGGTCGAGGAGGTCGCCACCATGAGCGACCTGCTCGCCATCGTGACCCGCAGCAAGGACGACCTCAACGACATCGAGGAGTACGTCGCGCGCGAGCAGGGCCGCGGCGCCGCCGACCCGACCGCGCCACCCGCCGCCGGGGCCTGACGCCGGAGTCGTCGTCATGGCCAGGGTGATCGTCGTCGGTGCCGGCGTCATCGGCCTGACCAGCGCGGTCCGCCTCGCCGAGGCCGGCCACCGGGTCGACGTGCTCGCCCGGGACCTGCCGCGCGAGACCACCTCGGCGGTCGCGGCGGCACTCTGGTACCCCTACCTCGCCCTCCCACAGGACCGGGTCACCGCGTGGGCCGCGCGGTCCTACGAGGCGTTCGCCGCCCTCGCCGCCCAGCCGGCGAGCGGCGTACGGATGCAGTCCGGCACCGAGGTCTTCCGCGAGGTGACCCCTGATCCGTGGTGGCTCGACGCGGTGCCGGCGCTGCGGCGCGTCACCGCCGGCGACGGCCTTCCGGACGGGTACGTCGACGGCTGGACGTTCGTCACTCCCGTGGTCGAGATGCCGGTGTACCTCGACTGGCTGGTCGCCCGGCTCACCGAGCTCGGCGGCACCCTCACCCGCCTCTCCCTCGGTGGCCTCGCCGCCACCGGAGGCGGCGGTGCCGACGTCGCGGTCGCCTGCGCCGGCCTCGGAGCGCGACTGTTCGCCGAGGACCGGACCGTGGTCCCGGTCCGGGGACAGGTCGTGCTGCTCCGGCAGGTCGGACTGCGCGAGTGGTGGCTCGACACAGCAGGGGAGCGACCGACGTACGTGGTGCCCCGGGCGTCCGACATCGTCGTCGGCGGCACCGAGGAGCACGGCGAGTGGAGCCGCACTCCCGACCCCGACGCCGCGCGGGACATCCTCGACCGCGCGGCCACCTTGGTGCCTGCGCTGCGTGACGCGACCGTGCTCCGGCACAAGGTCGGCCTGCGGCCGGCCCGCCCGTCGGTCCGGCTCGAGCGGGAGGGCGACGTCGTGCACTGCTACGGGCACGGCGGAGCCGGCATCACGCTCAGCTGGGGGTGCGCCGACGAGGTCGTGGAGCTCGTCGGGAGCGGCTGACCGTCGCCGGTCAGGCGTGCCGGCTGACGTAGAGCCAGCGGGCGATCCCGCACCCGGCAAGCACCCCGACGGCGACGCCGACCAGCGGCGCGACCTCGTCGCCGAGCGCATTGCCAACGCCGAGGCCGATGGCGGTCGTCACGAGGATCAGGACCACCAGCGCCATGTTGACCAACATCTCGGTCAGGAAGGTGCGGCCGAACGACTCGCTGCTTGTTGGTCGAGCCTGTCGAGACCCCGCTGGTGCTGCGAGTGGCGCCAGCGGCGTCCCGCGTCCCGGGACCGGCATCGCCTTCACCACCGCGTCGAGAGGGATCGGGCCGTAGACGTGAGGGAACGTCTCGGTCGAGCCGGGCGCACCGGGCTCGTCGACGACCGGTACGTCGAGCCGGTCGGTGTCGAGCTGGAGCAGGAGCAGCGGCTCGGCCACGTCGGCGTAGAAGCGCTCGCGGACGGCCGGCCACTGGTCTCCGCGGCTGCAGTGGATGAAGCCCTCCTCAGCGAGCGTGCGTCCGCGGGTCGACGTCGTGTAGGCGCCGGCGTCCTGCGCGGCCGCCCAGTCCGACGCGAGGGCGAGGTGGAAGATCGTGGCCATCGTGCGGCCGAGGCTAGCGGCTGCGGGCTCGGGCGAGGAGTGCTCAGTGCCTGTAGGTTGCGGCCGCGAGGGATAGGGCCGAAAGGGCTTGGGAGGGGGAGCGGAGGGCTGTGGGTTGCCCGCCGTGGCCGGCTCACGGATGGCAGCGAGGGGAGGGTCCGGCCACTTTCTGTGCACAGTCCCGATGGCGTGTTCCCCCTGTCCACAAGCGGGTTCTGAGCGTTTCGTCGTGTCGGACGTCGGGGGTTGACTAGGACCCACAAGGCAGTTCTCCGGAGGTAGCCAATGGTCGCGCAGCTGATGCCCCAGCCGCACCCGATCCTGGCCTGCGCCGAGCAGCTCACCGCCGCGATCAACGAGGTCCGCGACGTACAGCCGGTGTACATGTCCCCGGCCGAGAAGAAGACCGCGGTGGTCGAGCTCAACAAGGCCGCCGCAATGCTCGCCGAGCTCCAGCTACGGATCGTGGCCACCGCCGAGGACGAAGCCAACACCGCCGGCGCCCGCGACGTCGGAGCCTGGACCGCGCACCTGACCCGCGCCGACGTCGCCGCTGCGAGGGCTGATGCCCGGCTGGCCGATGCCCTGGACCGCCGCTGGACCCAGACCGCGGTCGGCATGGCCGAAGGACGCGTCTCGCTCGCCCAGGCCCAGGTCGTCGTCCACGCGTTGGAGGCGCTACCCAGCGACCTGGACCCCGACCTGCTCAAGGACGCCGAAGCCCGACTGATCAAGTGGTGCGCAGAGTTCCACCCCGCCGCGCTACGCCGCCTCGGCCGGCGGATCCTGGAGGTCGTCGCCCCCGACATCGCCGAAGCGGAACTGGCCAAACGACTCGAGGACGAGGAACACCGAGCCCGTGAGAAGTGCCGGCTCACCCTGCGCACCACCGGGGAGGGCAGCACCCGGCTGTCCGGGCTGCTGCCCGATGCCGAGGCAGCGCGGTTGCGGACCTACCTGGAAGCCTTCACCTCACCCCGCAAACACCACGACGCCCCCGGCGCGCTTGGTGGGGAGGAAGACCGGATCCCCTACCCCCGCCGCCTCGGCCAGGCGTTCTGCGCGCTGCTGGAGCACCTCGACCCGGCCAAGCTGCCCCAGCACGGCGGGGATGCGACCACGGTGATGGTCACCATCGGTCTCGACTCGCTGCGCAGTGAGCTGGGCGCCGGCAGCATCGTCGGCGGCGAGTCGTTGTCGGCCACCGCGATCCGCCGACTGGCGTGCAACGCCGCGATCATCCCGGTCGTCCTCGGCGGGAAGGGCGAGATCCTCGACCTGGGCCGCAGCCGACGCCTCTTCTCACCCGCCCAACGCAGAGCCATACGGCTCAGAGACCAACGCTGCCGGGCCGAGGGCTGCGCCATCCCCGCCGCCTGGTGCGAAGCCCACCACCTCGAACCCTGGGCCGCCGGCGGGAAGACCGACCTCGACGACGGCGTCTTGCACTGCAGCTTCCACCACCACCGCGCCCACGACCCCAGGTACACCACCGAAAGACTCCCCAATGGCGACATCAGGTTCCGCCGACGCACCTAGGGTCGGCGCATGCCCGGTTTCAGCTGGCTCCCGGCCAACCAAGCATCGACCGAGGACGTCGAGGCGGTGTTTGCCACGGGGGGCGCCCGAAAGTGCCGTTGCCAAGCGCTCAAGGTGCCCGGCTGGATCTGGCGCGACACCACCCAGGAGCAGAGGGACGCAGCGCTGCTCGAGCAAACGGCCTGCGGCACCACCACCGGGGCGACGTCTGGATTGATCGGGTACGTCGACGGCGAGGCGGCCGGCTGGGTCGCGGTCGAGCCGCGAGAGAACTACCCCAGGCTGTGGAGCCGCAAGCAGCCGTGGATGCGAATGGACCCCGAGCTCGCGGGCGTCTGGTCCGTCACCTGCTTCGTCGTACGCAAGGGCCGCCGCCAGTCGGGGCTGACCTACGAGCTCGCCACCGCCACCGTCGAGTACGGCGAGCAGGTTGGAGCGCAGGTCCTCGAGGGCTACCCCATCGAGCCACCCCCGGGCGCGTCGGTGATCTGGGACGAGGCCTCCGTCGGGTTGTTACAGGTCTTCCTCGCAGCCCGTTACGAGGTGGTGGCCTCACCCACCCTGCGACGGCGTGTGGTGCGGCGACGACTCCAGGCCGTCGCCCAGCAGTAGCACCAGGCCAAGGCAGCGCCCACTCTTGCACAAATCTCTATGCATAAACTATTATGCACTCATGGTTCCTGAACACTCCGAGCTGGCCGTCCTGCGGGCCCTCGGCAGCACGGTGCGGCAGGCGATCCTGGAGCAGCTCGGCCAGGGGCCGGCGACGTCGGCGATGCTGGCGCGCGCCCTCGACTCCAACACCGGCGTGACGTCGTACCACCTGCGCGAGCTGGCCAAGGCCGGACTCGTCGAGCGCGACGTGACGCGCGGACGAGCGCAGTACTGGCGCACCGTCGCCGGCGACGTGCGCTTCCGCGACCCGCAGGACTCCTCCGCTCCCGCGCTGGCGCAGTCGGTCATCGACCTGCGGCTCGCCGGGTTGGCCGCCTCGGTCGACGGCTACCTCCGTCGCGACGACCTCAGCCCGGCGTGGCGTGACGCTGCCCTCTTCTCGCAGGCCACGCTCACCCTCGCCCCCGAGGAGCTCGCCGAGCTCGCCCGGGCCTACCTGGAGCTGGTCGGGCACTGGACCGACGCGGCACGTGACCGGTCGGCTGTAGCCGACCACCGGGCCGTGCGACTGGCGCTCTTCGCGTTCCCCACCGACGGCACCGCCCCCGACCCGAAGGAATGACCAATGGAAACCTCGCCGGACGGCACCTGGATCGCAGAGACCCCGGACGGAGTCGTCGTCGCGCGGGTGCGGACCGGGGAGGTGCTCGTCGACCGCCCTTCCCGCCGCACCTTCCGCGAACCCGAGCCGCCTGAGTTCGAAGACGGGCGTCTCGTCGTCGACGGTGTCGTCCTCGGTCGGGTCGCGCCGTTGCCCGCGCGCCTCGCGGAGCTGACCGGGTGGTACGGCTACGACGGTCGCCGGATCCTGCTCACGCAGGTACCGGAGGCCTACTTCGGCGAACCGATGGTCCTGGTGGCCGAGGGCGAGCGCGTGGTCCGCGCGTATGCGGTGGGAGAGGGCCGCTTGCTCACCGAGGAGGGCGAGTCGATCGACCTCGCCGACGACTGGCTCCTCCGGGTGACGGACCGCGGCGAGGTCGTCACGCTCCCGCGGTGGTCACACCGCCGCGAGGAGGAGGTGACCTTCACCGTCGGCGACGTGCTGCTGGCCGGTACGGTCATCCTCCCGCCGGGCCCCGGTCCGCACCCGGCCGCGGTCCTGCTGCACGGTGCGGCGGGCGGCCAACGCGACTTCTGCCGGCTGCATGCCGACCCGATCCTGGCCGCCGGTGTTGCGGTGCTCATCTACGACAAGGCCGGTCACGGCCTCTCCGGCGGACGGGAGCCCTCGGTCTTCGACCAGGCCGACGCAGGCGAGGCCGCCATGCGGGAGCTGGCCAGGCATCCAGGGATCGACCCGGCGCGGATCGGGCTGGCCGGGTTCTCCAACGGAATGTGGGCGGTGCCGATGATCGCCGCCCGCACCGGCGCGGCCTTCGTCACCGGTGTCGGCTCCGCCGGGGTGTCGATGGGCGAGGCGGAGGTCCACCGCCGCACGAAGGTGCTGCGGGATGCGGGCGTCGGCACGGCCACCGTCGCGGCCGTGGGCGAGGCGTGGCGCTGCATCTTCGCCATCGTCGGCGAGGGCGCCACCGGACCGGTCCGTCACCGGCTGCGGCTCGCCCTCGACGCCATCGCGGCCGCGCCCGACCTCGGCCTCTACGAGATCCCCGACTACGTCCGTGAGAACCCGATGCTCTCGCCGATCCCGCCCTTGCTGCCCGTTGCCGCCCTGATCGAGCTGCTCGGCGACACCCGCGACCCCGAGGTCACCTACGATCCCGTCACCGACTACGCCGAGCTGGACTGCCCGGTGTTCCTCCAGTACGGCGCGGACGACACCAGCGTCCCGGTGGAAGTGTCCGTGGAACGGATCCGCCGGGCGATCGCCGGTGCCGGGCGGGAGTCGGAGATCCGCGTCTACCCCGGTCTCGAGCACATGCTCAACGTGCTCCCGGCCGACCTCACCGGGCTGACGCCCGAGGGCGCCATGTACCAGTTCCACCACTTCCGCTACGGGCAGGGCGTGTGGGCCGAGCTCACCGCCTGGTTGCGGGCGACGGTGGCCGACACCGACGGCATGCCCGACACTGAGCGCCGGTCGGGCGCGCGAGGCGTTCAGAACAGTCGGTCGGTCGGGTCGTCCAGGCCGCGGAGGGCGTCGTAGTCGACGAGCGCACAGGTGATGCCGCGGTCGCCGGCGAGCACGCGCGCCTGCGGCTTGATCTCCTGCGCGGCGAAGATCCCACGGACCGGCGCGAGCAGCGGGTCCCGGTTGAGGAGCTCGAGGTACCGCGTCAGCTGCTCGACCCCGTCGATCTCGCCGCGGCGCTTGATCTCCACCGCCACGCTGACGCCGTCGGCGTCGCGGCACATCAGGTCGACCGGTCCGATCGCGGTCGGGTACTCCCGCCGTACCAGAGCCAGGCCGGGCAGCAGCGTGCCCGGGTGCTCGGCGAGGAGCTCCTGCAGGTGCTTCTCCACCCCGTCCTTCTGCAGACCGGGATCGATGCCCAGGTCGTGGTTGGAATCGTGGTGGATCTCCTCGATCAGGATCCGCAGCGTGTCCGGGGTCGCGCCCTTGGGGGCTCTCGCGGTCACCGTCCACTCGACCGCCCCGTCCTCGGTCGTGCCCTCCCGGACCGTGCAGGGTGGCGACATCCAGTTGAGAGGCTTGTAGCTGCCGCCGTCGGAGTGCACGAGCACGGACCCGTCGGCCTTGATCATCAGCACCCGGGTCGCCATCGGGAGGTGGGCGGTGAGGCGACCGGCGTAGTCCACCTGGCAGCGCGCGACGACGAGTCTCACGCCGCCCGAGGCTACCGTGGCGGTCAGGTCCGCCGGGGGCCAGCCTGTCTCGCATAGTTACCAGCGGGTACGAAGTGTCGCAGGTTTTGCGATCATGCCTCCATGACGCTGACCAACGAGCAGATCTTCGGCACCTTGGTGCTGCCGTACCTGAACCACGCGGTTCGCATGTACGAGGCGTCGTACGCCTCCAGCGGCGACATCGACGCCGCGATGCGGTTCGGCTGCGGCTACCCGGCGGGACCGCTGACCGTGATCGACGAGCTGGGCGCCGCCACCGTGCGGGACCAGCTCGCTGCCCGGTACGCCGAGACCGGCGACCACCTGCACCAGCCCGCCGAGCTCCTCGAGAAGCTCGCCACGGAGGGTCGCACCTTCGCCGAGGAGGGGGCCGGGGCGGACAGCGCTGCTCCGGCGCTCAAGCTGGAGATCCGCAAGGTCGGGGTGGTCGGCACCGGCACGATGGCGTCGGGAATCGTCCAGGTCTTCGCGCAGGCGGGCTACGACGTCGTGTTCGTGGGTCGCGGCCAGGACAAGGTCGACGGGGTCATCGCCGCCGTCGACAAGGGACTCTCCAAGCTCGTGGAGAAGGGCAAGATCGACGAGGACGGCAAGTCCGACGTGCTCGACCGGCTGACCGGCTCCACCGAGCGGGAAGCGCTCGGCGACGTCGACATCGTGGTCGAGGCCATCGCCGAGGACCTCGACATCAAGACGCAGCTCTTCAAGGACCTCGACCGGATCTGTCGGAGTGGGAATGAGGGGCGAGGCGCGATCCTGGCGACGACCACGTCGTCGCTGCCGATCACGCGGCTCGGCGACGCGACGTCGCGCCCCGAGTCGGTCATCGGCATGCACTTCTTCAACCCCGCCACCGTCATGAAGCTGGTCGAGGTGGTCACCACTGAGGCGACGTCCGCCGACGTCGACGAGACGGTGCTGGCGCTGTGCGCGAACGTCGGCAAGGTCGCGGTCTCGTGCGGTGACCGCGCCGGCTTCATCGTCAACTGCCTGCTCTTCCCCTACCTCAACGACGCCGTCACCCTGCTCGAGTCCGGCGCCGCGTCGATGGACGAGATCGACGCCGCGATCAAGGAGCAGGCGGGCTTCCCGATGGGACCGTTCCAGCTGCTCGACGTCGTCGGCAACGACGTGTCGCTCGCGATCCAGCAGGAGCTCTACGCCGAGTTCAAGGAGCCGGGCTTCGCCCCGGCCGCCCTGCTCGAGCAGAAGGTCGCCGAGGGTGCCCTGGGTCGCAAGACCGGCAAGGGCTTCCACGACTACGCCTAGCCGACCGTCGTACGACGAAGCGGCCCCGCACCCCTGAGGGTGCGGGGCCGCTCGCGTGAGTGACTCGGCGGTCCGTCAGAACTTCCGCGGAGGGCAGGCGAACCCGGCAGTCCGAGTGCCGCGGCCGTCGAGCTTGCGCTTGGCGAGCCGCATCGCCTTCTTCGGACCGTAGGCCCGCCCGACCGCCCACTGGACGATGGTCCCGTTGCGGGTCAGCTTCGCGATCGCGACGCAGGCGTTCTTTGCGTAGACGTTGCGCTTGCCGGGCCAGACGCACGCACGCTCGTGACCGACGTTGACGTCGCGGGCCCGGCAGTGGGCGTGGGCCGACCTCATGGCGCCGGCCTTGGTGCCCCATTTCCCTGGCTGGGTCCAACCGCTGCGCCCGGTGGCGGAGTTGTAGCCCACCGCCACCCAGCACCGGGGGAGGCAGCCCGGGGCGCGGGCGCTCACCTGGGAGACCGTCACCCGGTCGGACGGGATCGACGTGGCGGGCGCCGCCAGGAGGGTGCCGCTGAGCACGAAGGCAGCGGCAACCGCAAGGACGGCGCGGACGAACAGAGCGGATCGCAAGACTTCTCCCCGGGGGTCGATGGCAAAGACCTCAGGCTCCATCTTGACCCATGTCGGGAAAGTGCGGGCCATTTGGGCAGGTGTTTCGCCGTACGGACGTTGTCGGTGCCGCGCCGGGCCGGGTGTCGGGTGCCTGACAGACTGGCGTCCGTGCCGCTCCACACGACGTCGTACGGCGACCACGGCAGCCCCGTCGTCTTCTGCCACGGCCTGTTCGGGCAGGGGCGCAACTGGACCCAGCACGCCAAGGCGCTCGCGGCCGACCACCGGGTGCTGCTGGTCGACATGCCGGACCACGGGCGCTCGCCGTGGAGCGAGCGGTTCGACTTCGTCGCGGCCGCCGACCAGGTGGCGGAGCTGATGAGCGCGGACGACCCGGTCGCCCTGGTGGGGCACTCGATGGGCGGCAAGGCCGCGATGGTGCTCGCGCTGCGGCATCCCGAGCTGGTGGAGCGGCTGTGCGTGGTCGACGTGGCGCCGGTGGCCTACCCGCACGCCTCGGAGTTCGTGGGCTACATCGACGCGATGCTCGCGATCGACCTCACCACGTTGGCCGACCGCGCCCAGGCCGATCGGGCGCTGCAGGACGCCGTCCCGGACGACGGCGTCCGCGGGTTCCTGCTGCAGAACCTCCGCCGCGAGGGCGACGACTGGCGGTGGCAGCCCAACCTGGAGCTGTTGCGCGAGGAGATCGACGAGGTCGGCGGCTGGCCGGCCGAGTCACTCGACGAGTCGTCGTACGACGGACCGGTGCTGTGGATCGGGGGCTCGGACTCGCGCTACGTGCTCGACGACTACGCCGGGGCGATGGAGCGGTACTTCCCACGCGTCCGCCGGGTCACGGTCAAGGGCGCCGGGCACTGGGTGCACTCCGAGCAGCCGGCGGTGTTCCTCGAGGTGCTGCGGCGCTTCCTGGACTGAGCCCGGAGGTGTAGCCCGCGATCGGTGGGGGTAGATGCGGTCATCGTGACTCATACCTACATCCGGACCTTCCGTCTCCTCGTCCTCGGCGGTGTCGCCGCCGTCGTCGCGTTCGCCGCCCTCCTCGTCGTCTCCCCCTCCGCCTCGTCGGCGGCACCGAGCGACGAGCAGGCGCGTGCCCGCGGCGACTTCGGCGCGATCGCGATCAGCGTCGACCAAGCCGTGGGACTCAGCTACCGCTACCCGACCAGGCGGACCGCCCAGCAGCGGGCCCTGCGTGAGTGCAGGGAGAGGTCGCACTACCCGCGACGGTGCTTCGTGACCGTCTGGGTGCGGAACCAGTGCGCTGCGACCGCTGCCAAGGTCAACGGGGAGGGGTTCGTCATCCGGTACTCCTGGGGCTTCGGCCGCACCCACCGGGCGGCCCGGCAGAGCGCACTCGGGGAGCTGAGCCGGCCGAGGCGCGTCCTCGGGTCGGTGTGCACCTGAGGTCTGATCAGGTCGCGGCCTGGCGCGCCCGGTAGGCGGCAACGGCATTGCGGTTGCCGCACGCGGTCGAGCAGAACCGCCGCGAGCGGTTGCGGGACAGGTCGAGCACCAGGCCCTTGCAGTCGTCGTCGGCACAGACGCCGAGCCGCGACAGCTCGTCCGCCCGGATCACGTCGATCATCGCCATCGCGGTCTCGACGATGATCCGGTCGGCGAGCGGGCGGTCGGGAGCGACGGCGTGGAGGTGCCAGTCGAAGCCGTCGTGCCGGGAGAGCTGGGGGAGCGCCTTGGCCTCGAACAGCATCTCGTTGACGAGGGCGGCGGCGTGGTCCCGGTCGCTCGTCATCAGCTCGCGCAGGCGCGGGAGCGTCGCGCGTACGGCGTCGACCTCGGCCTGGTCGCCGTCGTGGCGGCCGGTGTAGCCGAAGTCGGAGAGGAACTCGTCGAGCTCCTCGGGGCTGCTCAGCGTGACCGGCTCGAGAGCGGAGTTGACCAGGGTCACGGCCGCCTGCAGCGCCATCGCCGTGTCATGAGCAAAAACCACGTTGACAGGTTACCGCACGCGTCGTAGTGTCATGTGTCATGACGACGATGACTCATGACGCACCGGTGGCGACCCCGCCCCGGGCTGCGACCGGGATCATCGTCGCGCTGTTGTCTGCGGTCTCGTTCGCGCTGTCCGGGGCGCTGGCGTCCCCGATGCTCGACGCCGGGTGGAGCGCCGGCGCGGTGGTGCTGGTCCGGATCGGCTCGGCCGCGATCATCGTGCTCCCGTTCGGCCTGGCCGCGCTCCGCGGCCGCTGGGACTTGCTGCGGCGCAACCTCCCGCTGGTCCTGGTGTACGGCCTGCTGGCCGTCGCCGGTGCGCAGTTCTGCTACTTCTCCGCCGTCCAGCACCTCGAGGTGGGCCCGGCCCTGCTCATCGAGTACACCGCGCCTGCGGCGGTCGTGCTCTGGATGTGGGCCCGCCACGGCCAGCGTCCGGGCCGGCTGACGATCGCCGGCGCCGCGGTGGCGGGGCTCGGTCTGCTGTTCGTCCTCGACGTGTTCGCCGGCTTCGGCCTCCACGCCGGCGGTGTCGCCTGGGCACTGGCGGCGATGGTCGGCGCCGCGACGTACTTCGTGATCTCGGCCGACGACAGCACCGGTCTGCCGCCGCTGACCCTCGCGGCGGGCGGACTCGTTGTCGGAGGTGTGGCGCTCGCCGTGCTGGGCCTCGTCGGTGTGTTGCCCATGCGGGCCGAGCGCGCTGCGGTGACGTACGCCGACGTCGAGGTGGCCTGGTGGGTCCCGTTGCTGCTGCTCGGCCTGGTGACGGCCGCGCTGTCGTACGTGGCCGGGATCGCCGCCGCCCGGATGCTCGGCTCGCGGCTGGCGTCGTTCGTGGCACTGTCGGAGGTCGTGGCCGGCGTGCTGTGGGCCTGGCTGCTCCTCGGCGAGCTGCCGGGTCTGTTGCAGCTGGTCGGCGGCCTGCTGGTCCTGGCCGGCGTGGTCGGGGTCAAGCTCGGCGAGAAAACCGCGGTCGGGGTGCAACAGATCCCTGCCTGACGGCGTGAGTCGTGCGTGGATGTAGGGGTGACCGACCGCGGGACCGCCGCCGAGGCCGGCTTCGACTCGTGGGTCGAGGTGCGGGTCGCTGGGCTGCTCCGGTTCGCCTTCCTGGTCACCGGGTCGCAGCAGGCGGCCGAGGACGCCGTGCAGTCGGCGCTGGCCAGTGCGTGCGAGAAGTGGTCGACCGTCAGCCGGCGTGGCGACCCGGACGCCTACGTGCGGCGGATGGTCGTCAACGCGCACATCTCGGCGTGGCGGCGGAGCGGGCGCCGGGAGCTGCCCGTCGCCGAGGTCCGGGACGCGACGAACGCCGACCCGGCCCAGGTCGTCGTCGAGCACGACGCCGTGTGGCGGGTCTGCGTGGCGTTGCCGCCGCAGCAGCGCGCTGCTGTGGTGCTGCGGTTCTACGAGGACCTCGAGTACGACGAGATCGCGACGATCCTCGGCGTCGCCGCGCCCACCGTGCGCTCCCACGTCCACCGTGCGCTCGCGGCGCTGCGTCGCGAGCTGGGTGCTGAGGAGGACGAGTGATGGACGATCGTGAGGTCGAGCGGAGGATGCGGGCGGGGCTCGAGGCCAAGGCGATGGACGCCGACGTGACCGCCCCGGTCGTGGACCGGGCGCGAGCCGAGGTCGGCCGCCGCCGGCGAGCCCGCTGGAGCGTCGGGGCCGCCGCTGCCGCTGTGGTGCTGGTGGTCGGCGGCATCGCGGTCGCGACCGCCGGTGGTGACGACGGCGCGGACGAGCCTCCGCCCGGGAGCACACCGACCGCGTCCGGTCCGCGTCCGGCCGACCTGATGTCGTGGCGGACCGAGTTCTGGGCCGGCGTCTCCGTCGACGTACCGCCCGACTGGGGGTACGGCGGGGCCCCGGACGCGTCGGGCACGGCGTGCTACCCGATCGCCGCGGTCTCACCCGACGGCCAGGAGATCGGGGGCGGAGGCGACCACGAGCGGGGCTGGGTCGGCAGGCCGATCGCCGGGACCGACGTCTGTGCGTCCGTCCCCCGGGCGTGGGAGCCGCAGGCGCCGTACGTCTGGTTGGGCGCGGGAGTCGAACCCGGGACCTATGACTACGGCAACGGCTACGTGCAGGAGACGATCGCGGCGGAGGGCACCACCGTCACCGTCGGCACCGACGACCCGGCGCTGCGGGAGCAGATCCTGGCGTCGGTCGGGCCCGGGCAGCGGTGCGCATCGGAGGTCGGGGCGATCCCGGAACCCCGCGTAGGCGCTGCGAGTGACCGTCGTGGCGGCCTCATCCGCGCCAAGGTCTGTGCGTACCGCCGCACCGGCTCCGGCTACCAGCTGTCCTACGCGGTGGAGCTCGAGCCGGCCGCTGCCGAGGTCGCGTTCGCGGCCGCCGAACGGGCACCAGGAGTGTCTCGATCCTGCGATCCCGTCGACGGCCCGACCGAGTTCGTCCTCCTCCACGCCACCTACAACGACGAGTTCCCCAACGACGTCCTCGATCGCACTGCGGTCTACCGCATGGAGTGCGGCGGCTCGATCCGGCTGGACGACGGGCCGCCGCGGGAGCTGACGCCGGAGTCGGTCGCGCCGTGGGCGCGCAACGGGATCCCCGCGGTCGTCCACGGCCCGACCGGCGGCAAGGGCGCGATGATCGACTCGTTCATCGGGCCCCAGGGCTGAGTGACGGCGGGGGATGGTGGAGTTGTCGGCGCTCCGGACGGCCGCGCTATCGTCGGCGTCGCCTGCCCGTCCGCCCACCATTCCCTGAGGTGCCTCTCTCGATGAAGGATCCTGCCGTCGGCAGCGAGACCCCCGCGGTGCTCGAGTGCAAGATCACTGCCAACCGATACGGCACCTATTGCGTGCCGGCGTCGTCCGCGCAGCGACCGGCGGCCCAGGCGGTGCTGCGGGGTCAGGTCTACGAGAAGGACACGATCGCCTTCATGACCGCCCACTGCGGCGACCACGACATCGTGCACGCCGGCACCTACTTCGGCGACTTCCTCCCGGCACTGTCCGCCGCGATCAGCCCCGACGCCAAGGTGTGGGCGTTCGAGCCGAACAGCGAGAGCCATCGCTGCGCGGAGATCACGATGCTGCTCAACCGCATCGCCAACGTCGAGCTGCGGCACGCCGGTCTGGGGGCGACGTCGTCGACGTCGTTCGTCCAGACCACCAACGCTCGCGGCCGCGCGCTCGGGGGTACGTCGCGCATCGTGTCGGAGGTCCTCCCCGGAGCCACCGCCGAGTCGGTCGACGTGGTCGCGATCGACGACGTCGTCCCGGCGGACCGGACGGTCGGGATCCTGCAGCTCGACGTCGAGGGATACGAGCGCGAGGCACTGACCGGTGCGTTCGCGACCATCCGGCGTTGTCGACCGATCCTGGTCCTCGAGCAGCAGCCGAGCCACGCCTTCCTCGACGAGGACTGGTTCGCCGACAACGTGCTGTCGATCGGCTACGAGCTCGCGCAGAGAATGCACCTGAATCGCGTCTACCGCCCGGTCTGAGGGCGCGGTCAGGGGTCGGTCAGGCTCGGACACGTGTAGAGCGTGACCGCGAAGTGGCGGTCGCCGGTCACCGGCTCGGAGCGGCAGCCCAGCTGCCGCAGCCGCTCGGCGCCGCGGGCCGCACGCGTGCCGTAGACGAGCACCCGCAGTCCGTCCACGTCGACGCCCTTGATCGTCTCGGGGTCGCGGATGCCGGCGAAGAACGGATCCGGCGTCGCGTCGACCGGCGCCGACACGTCCACGAGGCCGTCGAAGTGCTCGGGATAGGCCGACTGGATGCTGCGGGCCTTGGAGACGGTGAAGTAGACCGCCTCCGCATCCTCGTCGCCGGCCGTCGCGGCGATCCGGCGCAGATCGTCCGGCTTGGCGCTCGGTGCGCGCTGCTCGACGACGAGGGGGCTGATGGCGACGAGCATCGCGACCCCGGCGACGGCAGGAGTCCACTTCGGCAGCGCGAGCACCCCGATCGCCGCGGCGATCGCGAACGCCGGCACCGCGAACGCGACGTAGCGCGGGTGCATCCCCCCGCCGACGAAGGTGCTGATCATGGCCACGACGGTGGGGAGGCCGCTCCAGAGAGCGAGCACCGCCGGGAGCCAACGGCGGCCCTTGCGCCACAGGTGGACGACGCCGTACGCGCCGAGCGCCAGCAGCGCACCCACGACCAGCATGCGGAGCGTGCGCAGGTCGCTCGCCGGCCCGCTGGCGAGCTGGTTGAGGAGCATCCGGTGCCAGGTGTAGTTGGTGTCGGCCAACCAGGAGACCTGGTCCCGCTGACGCCAGCCGATCACCGCGAGAGGGAGGGCGCCGACGGCCGTCACGGCCGCGGTGAGGGTCCACGACAGCCGGCCCTTGGGGAACCCGACCATGACGGCGATGCCGTGCGCGGCGACGAGGATCACGAGGTAGAGGTGCCACCAGCACGCCAGCACGCAGACCAGGCCGTACAGGAGCCAGTCCCTCCGCCGGCGGTGGCGGCAGGCCGAGTCCAGGGCCAGGGTGGCGAGCACGGCGAACGCGGCCGACCAGGCGTAGCTGCGCCCGTCGAGCGCGGCCCAGGCCAACCCCGGCGCGACTCCGGTGAACAGCCCGCTCGCCACGGCGGTCCGGAGCCGCTGGTGACGTGCGACGAGGAGCACGACCAGGGCCGCGGTCACGCCGACGCCGAGTGCGCTGAACGCCCGGACCGACCCGATCGAGTCGCCCAGGACCGCGCTCCAGCCGCGCAGCACCACGTAGTAGAAGGCATGCACGGCATCGATCTCGCGGAGCACGCCCCAGAGCTCCCCGAACGGGCGCTGCAGGAGACTCAGCGTGACCGCCTCGTCGTACCAGATGGTCGGCCGGCCGGCACCGACCAGCCCCAGCGTGGTCACGACCGCGCCGGTCAGGAGAGCTGCCAGCCGGCGCTTCCTCAGCGTTGATCCTGCTGTCGCACCGCTACCTCGCGGATGATCAGCAGGACGGCTGCGGCGGCGGGGATCGCCAGCAGGGCTCCGACGATCCCGAGCAGGGCAGTGCCGACGAGCGCCGCGATGACGATCACCGCTCCTGGGAGGTCGACCGTCCGGCCCATCACCCGCGGGTAGATCACGTAGTTCTCGACCTGCTGGTAGACGATGTAGAAGATCACGGCCGCGATCCCGCTCTTCACGTCGGTGGCGAACGCGATCGCGCACACCACGACGGCACCGAGGGTGGCGCCGATCATCGGGATGACGTCGAGCACGGCTACGACGAAGGCGAGCGCGACGGCGTACTCCCGGACCTCGGTGAACCAGAGGAAGATCAGCGAGGAGATGCCGGCGCAGAGAGCCACCACGAACGCACCGGACACGTAGCCGCCGATGTTGTGGATGATCTTGTCGCCGAGCTTGCTGACCCGCTCACGGCGTGAGGCCGGTGCCAGCCGGTAGATGGCGTGGGTGGTGGTGTTGAGCGACGCCAGGAAGTAGAGCGTCAGCACCAGGATGATGAACGCGTTGAAGAGCGCCGAGATGATCTTCAGACCGAAGCCGAGGGCGCCACCGAACAGCGCGGAGACGAAGTCTCCGTTGCTGACGAAGTCCTGGGCCTTGTCGACGATCTCGTACTCCTCGTTGAGGTTCTGGACCTGCCGGTTCCGCTGGAGCTCGTCGAACCAGATCGGCGCGTTGTCGGTCAGCAGCCGGATCTGGTCGGCGATCACCGGCACGATGGCGACGATGAACAGGGCGAGCGTGCTGAGCGCCGCGATGATGACCAGCCCACACGCGAACGAGCGCCGGATTCCCCGGCGCTCGAGGAACTCCACCGACGGGTTGAGCCCGGCGGCGAGGAAGAACGACACGACGACGAGCAACAGCACGGAGCCGATGCCGATCAGCGCCTGGAACAGCCAGTACGCGAGCAGCACGCCGAGCCCACCGACGAATCCGATGTAGAACGGCGACTTGTGGTCGAACGGCCGGCCCGGCTCGCCGTACGGCATCGCTGCGGCGTCCGTTCCGTCGACGGGCGGGTGCTCGTCCGTCGACTGGTCCTGCTGGCCGGCGGCGGACGGATCGCCCTCCCCCTGGGCGGCATCCTGCCGCCGGCCGAGCCTCAACTCTCGTCCTCGGTCTCGTTCTGGTCGAACCCGGCGACCAGGTCGGCCAGCGACGCGAGCTGCGCCGTGATCGCGGCCTTGCGCTTCGAGACCCGGTCCAGCTCGGCCCGGGTCGCGGCCAGCTGCCGCTGGGCGTCGGCCTCACCGCTGGCGGTGATCGACTCGGCCTGGGTGCGCGCTGAGGCCACGATCTGCTCGGCCTCGCGGCGCGCCCTGCTCAGCAACGCCTCGGACTCGGCCTGCGCGGCGGCGCGGTTCTCAGCCGCCTGGCGGGACGCCTCGGCCGCCCGCTGCTCGGCGGCGGCCGCTCGCTGCTCGGCCTCGTCGACCAGCTTCCGGGTCTCAGCCACCGCGGTGTTGTGGTGGTCGGTCGCCTCGCGGGCCAGCCTCTCCTTCTCCACCGCGAGCATCCGCCGCGCCTCCTGGACCTCACGGTCGGCGCCGGCACGAGCCTGCTCGACCTCGCGCTGCACGGCACTGCGGAGCTCGCTGGCCTCCTGCTGTGCGGCGAGGCGGAGCTGGTCGGCCTCGCGCTTGGCGGCAGCCAGCTCGTCGGCAGCAGTGCTCCGGGCCAGCGCGAGCTCCTGCTCGGCGTCCGCGAGCAGCCGGGTGCGGTTCTCCTCGAGCTCACGCAGCTGGACCTCGCGCATGTCCTCGGCCTCGCGCGCGGCCTCGGCGCGGATCGCCTTGGCGTCGCGTGCGGCCTGCTCGCGGATCTCGGCAGCATCGCGCTCGGCGACCCCCCGGATCTCCTCGGTCTCCTCCTCGGCCAGCCGCAGCATCGCGCTCGCCCGGCCCCCCAGCCCGGCGTACGAAGGGTTGTCCGTCTCGGCGAGCTCGGCCTTCGCCTCGGCGAGCGCGGACTCCAGCTCGATCACCCGCTGCTCCGACTCGGTCAGGCTCGCCCCCAGCGCAGCCTTCTCGCTCGCGAGCTGCCGGATCTGCGCATCGACCGCCGCTTGGTCGTAGCCGCCGCGGCGGACCACGGGCAGGGCGGCTGTCGAAGCCCCGAGCGCGCCGGTCGGCGCGTTCCTCGGGGGCGCAGAAGGCGCGGGCTGCGCCTGCTGGGTGGGGGCGGAGGGGGTCACGGGCATCACCTGGGTGGTCTCGTTGTCGGTCGGGGGGCTCTTCGGCGGTGAATCCGGAGGGGCACTACCGGGCTCGTTGTCGAAGATCGAAAGACCTTGGTCGCTCATTTGGGGGAAGCTCCCTTTGCGGTCGAGTGGAACGAGGTCCGGACCATGATCCCTGATCCACTCCGGTTTCCCCACCCCGGTCCGCGCAAATCGGGTGGAACACTCCGCGGACCGGCTCACCTGACGGGCACGGCGGTCGGCGGGGCGGTGTCGGGGAGGCCCAGCGCGACGTCCAGGTCCGCGTACAGCGCCTCCGCCCCGGAGTAGCGCCGCATCGGGTCCTTGCTCAGCGCCAGCCGCAGCACCCGGTTGGTCGCCAGCGTCAACGGCTCGCGGCCGGGCAGCTGCGGGACCCGCTCGGTCCGGTGGGCCTCCCGCACGGTCTCGATCGTCGTCCCGGTGAACGGCGCTTCGCCGGTCGCCGCGGTCCACAGCAGGCAGCCGAGGGCGTAGACGTCGGCCGCGGGTGTGGGTGCGGACAGCGGCTCGGGAGGAGCGAACGCAGGGTCCGGCCCGATCGCCCGGGTCGGCGGGGTCAGCACCGCGCGCGGCGTCGCCCCTTCGGGGCGGAGGAGCACGGCGCCGGGGCGGATCTCACCGTGGGCGCCACCGGGCGGCGGGCTGTCCGCAAGTGTGCGGGCGATCCCGGCGACGGCCTCGACCGCGATGCGGAGTGGCAGGGGGCCGGCGGCGCGCAGCTGCTGGCCGAGATCCGTGCCGACGGGCAGGGGCGGCGGGGGTGTGGTGGGCGGGGGCGGTGGCGGCGGCGGGACCGTCGCCGGAAGCGGCGGACCGGCGGGCGCCAGGTGGGCCGCGCCCTCCCGGAAGCCGTAGCGCTCCCACCACCTGCGCAGAGGGCCGGGCGCCCACCAGTTGAAGCGTCCGAGCAGGGCCATGGTCGCGGGCACCATCAGCGCGCGGACGATGGTCGCGTCGACGATCAACGCGACCACCATGCCGACGCCCAGCATCTTCATCAGCACGATGTCGCCCGTCGCGAACGCCCCGATGACGACACCCAGCAGCAGCGCGGCGGAGGTGATGATCCGGCCTGTGGACTGGACGCCGCTCGCGACTGCCAGCTCGTGGTCGCCGGTCGCGTCCCACCTTTCGCGCACGCGGGACAGCAGGAAGACCTCGTAGTCCATCGACAGGCCGAACAGGATCGCCAGCATCAGGATCGGGTTCGTGACCTCGAGGAAGCCGGGTGAGGTGAACCCCAGCAGGCCTGAGAGGTGTCCCTCCTGGAAGATCCAGGTGACGACACCGAACGACGCGGTGATGGAGAAAGCGTTCATGACGATCGCCTTGATCGGCAGCACAAGCGAGCCGAACGCGATGAAGAGCAGCACCAGCATCACGGCCAGGACGATCCCGGCCATCAGTGGCAGGTGACCGTGCACCGAGGCGATCAGGTCGACCGTGTCGGCGGTGAGGCCGCCGACGAGCACCGTGCCGGCGTCCGGCTCGATGTCCCGCAGCTCCTTCACGATCTCCTGCGAGTCCTCGGTCTGGCTGTTGCCCTGCCAGACGACGCGCACCAGGAACGAGTCGCCCTCCTGCGCGAGGATCACGGCCTGGTCGACCCCTTCGACGTCCTCGGCCTCGGCGACGTACGTCGCGGCGGCGTCCGCGTCGGCGTCCCCGAGGACGACGCTCGCGATGGATCGCTCCGGGCCGAACTCCAGGAGCTTGTCGGCCGCGACCCGGGACGGGGCGTCCTCGGGCAGCATCCGGTGGTCGATGCCGCCCCACTTCGCTCCCAGGAACGGCGACGCCACCGCGAGCAGGAACACCGCCGTGACGGCGAGGACCGCGACCGGGTGCCGCATCACGCCGCGGGCGAGGGTGGCCCACCGGCCGTGGTCGCCGGCCGGCTCGGGCATGTCCCACTTCCGCCGCCACGGCAGCCGGCCGGAGTCGATCCGCCGCCCGAGGAGAACCAGGATCGTCGGCAGCACCGTGATCGCGGCCAGCATCGCGATCAGGACCGCCGCGATGCCGCCGTACCCCATGCTCCGGAGGAAGACCTGCGGGAACACCAGCAGGCTCGACATCGACGCCGCCACCACGAGCCCGGAGAACATCACCGTCCTGCCCGCCGTGGCGAGTGTGCGCGCCACCGCGACCCGCGGGCTGGCCGGGTCGTCGGGTGGCAGCAACGCGAGCTCCTCGCGGAACCGGCTCACGATGAAGAGCGAGTAGTCGACCGCCAGCCCGATGCCCAGGAGCGAGATGACGTTGATCGAGAACATGGAGACGTCGGTGAAGAGCGTGAGCAGCCGCATCACCGCGATCGACGTGAGCAGGGCGATGATGCCGAGCAGGGCCGGCATCGCGGAGGCGGTGAGGCTGCCGAAGATGAGCAGCGCGAGCAGCACCACGAGCGGAAGCGAGAGCAGCTCCGCCCGCTTGAGGTCCTCCTCGGTGATGACGTTGATGTCGGCGTGCGCGGGATAGAGCCCCGCCAGGTCCGTCTCCAGACCGTCGGCGTGGAGCGACGGCTCGATCTCGTCGTAGTTGATGAGCTGCTCGTTGAGGGTGTCACCGGCGAGCGAGACGTGGACCTGGACGGCGTGTCCGTCAGGGGTGACCAGGCCGGCCTCGGGGGGCACCCCGTAGTACGGGACCACCCGGACGACCTCGGGTACGGCGAGGTCGGCCACGACGTCCTCGACCGCCTGACGGAACTCCGGGTCGTCAGCAGTGAGGTCGTCGCTGGAGTAGATCGCGACGACGTCGGGCGCGTAGTTGCCGAACACCGACCGTTCGACCACGGCGGCGCGATAGCTCTCGGAGTCGGGGTCCTCGAAGCCGCCCCGGCCGAGCGAGTCGAACACGCCGGCGCCGTACACCGCGGCACCCACGACCACCAGCACCGCGACAGCCAGGACCAGTCGGGCATGCCGCCCGACGATCCCGGCCCAGCGGTCGATCACCACCGCAATCTAGTGCCGCCGGGGGTGGCCGCGCTTCCGTCGAACGACGGAACCGGTGAGGGTGGGTCTCAGACCCCGCGGAACAGGTTGATCTTGTCGATGTGCTGCTCGCGGAGCTCGGTGTTGAGGACGCCGAGTCCCTCCTCGGGTGCCAGTGCGAGGACGCCGACCTTGCCCTGGTGGAGGTTGTGGTGCACGTCGAGGGCGGCTTGGCCGACGTCCTCGAGTCGGTAGGTGCGGGAGAGGGTGGGGTGGATCTTGCCCTGCGCGATCAGCCGGTTGGCCTCCCACGACTCGCGGTAGTTGGCGAAGTGGCTGGAGATGATCCGCTTGAGGTTCATCCACAGGTAGCGGTTGTCGTACTCGTGCATGTAGCCCGAGGTCGACGCGCAAGTGGTGATGGTGCCGCCCTTGCGGGTCACGAACACCGAGGCGCCGAAGGTCTCGCGGCCGGGGTGCTCGAAGACGATGTCGATGTCCTCGCCGCCGGTCAGCTCCCGGATGGCCTTGCCGAGGCGCAGCCACTCCTTCGGGTTCTGCTGGGTGCCTTCGTCGTTCCAGAACTTGAAGTCCATCTCCGAGCGGTTGATGACCTTGTCGGCGCCCATGTTGCGCACGATCTGGGCCTTCTCCTCGTTCGAGACCACGCAGACCGGGTTGGCGCCGCCGTTGAGCGCGTACTGGGTCGCGAAGCCGCCGAGACCGCCGGACGCGCCCCAGATCAGCACGTTGTCGCCCTGCTTCATGTTGCCGCCGTTGGTGGAGACGAGCTGGCGGTAGGCGGTGCAGTTGACCAGGCCGGGCGAGGCGGCCTCCTCCCAGGTGAGGTGCTCGGGCTTGGGCATCAGCTGGTTGGCCTTGACCATGGCGACGTCGGCGAGGCCGCCGAAGTTGGTCTCGAAACCCCAGATCCGCTGGGAGGGGTCGAGCATCGTGTCGCTGTGGCCGTCGGGGGCCTCGAGCTCGACGGAGAGGCAGTGCGCGACGACCCGGTCGCCCGGCTTCCACTTGGTGACGCCGGGCCCGGTGGCGAGCACGACGCCGGAGAGGTCGGAGCCGACGATGTGGTAGTCGAGGTCGTGGCGGGCGCCGAGGTCGGACTCGCGGCCGTAGCGCTCCAGGAAGCCGAAGGTGGAGACCGGCTCGAAGATCGAGGTCCAGACGGTGTTGTAGTTGATCGCCGACGCCATCACCGCCACGAACGCCTCACCGGGACCGAGCTCGGGCAGCGGCACGTCGTCGATGTGCAGCGACTTGCGCGGGTCCTTCTCCTTCGAGGCCATGCCCTCGAACATGTCTACTTCGTCCTTGTGGACCGTCACCGCCCGGTAGGACTCGGGCAGGTCGAGGTTGGCGAAGTCCTCCGCGGAGGTGTCTCCGGCAAGGATGGCGTCGAGGATGTGCTGCACGGGGATCGATCTCCTGCGTCGTTGTGGTTCGTTTCGGCGGCCGGGGCGAAAGATACCGGTCGGTAACCACAGGTTCAGCACCTTGTGAGGGTGATCTCATCACCGACGGCCGCGAGCATGGGCCACGATAGGCGGGTGACGCTGCCACCGGGCCCCCCGTCCACGCTGGACCTCAACGCCGACGTGGGGGAGTCGTTCGGACGGTGGCGGCTCGGCGACGACGAGGCACTGCTCCCGCACCTGACCAGCGCGAACGTCGCCTGCGGGTTCCATGCGGGCGACCCGCTGACCCTGCGTCGTACCTGCGAGGGCGCGGTGCACCACGGCGTCGCGATCGGCGCCCAGGTCGGCTACCGAGACCTCGTGGGCTTCGGCCGCCGGTTCGTCGACGTACCGCCGGACGAGCTCGCCGCGGACGTCCTGTACCAGCTCGGCGCCCTGGACGGCATCGCCCGCGCGGCCGGCGGCGGGGTCGGCTACCTCAAGCCGCACGGTGCGCTCTACCACGCGGTGACCGCGCACGAGGGCCAGGCGCGAGCCGTCGTGGAGGCGGTCATGGCGTACGGCGGCCTGCCGGTCCTCGGCCTCCCCGGTTCGCTGCTCCTGACGATCGCGGCCGAGGCCGGGCTGCCCACGGTCCCCGAGGGATTCGCCGACCGGGCCTACCTGCCCGACGGCTCGCTCGTCCCCCGCGGCGAGCCCGGCGCCGTGCTGGACGACCCGAGCGCCGCGGCCGAGCAGGCGGTCCGGCTGGCCGGCGCCGGCCAGGTGCGCTCCCTCTGCGTCCACGGCGACTCTCCCGGCGCGGTGGAGACCGCGGCCGCCGTCCGCGCCGCGCTCTCCGACGCCGGGGTGCAGGTCGCATCCTTCGCATGAACACCCCCCGCCTCCTCCCGTACGGCGACCGCGCCCTGCTCGTTGAGGTCGAGGAGGTCTCCGAGGTGGTGCTGGTCGCCGACGCCGTCCGGTCCGGTCCGCTGGCCGACCTGGTGGACGACGTCGTCCCCGGCGCCCGCTCGGTCCTCCTCCTCGCCCGCCCTGGCGTCGATCCGGCCGAGATCCGCGAGAGGGCCGAAACGGGGATGGTCCCTGACGATCTGCGGCTCGATCCGTCGAAATCACCGGCGGATCGTCAGGGACCATCCACCGTCGAGATCCCGGTGACGTACGACGGGCCCGATCTCGCGGAGGTGGCTCGGATGACCGGACTCAGCGAGGAGGAGGTGGTGGCGGCGCACACGGGAACGCCGTGGCGGGTGGCGTTCGGGGGGTTCGCGCCGGGGTTCGCCTACCTGGTCGGTGGCGACCCGCGGCTGGAGGTGCCGCGGCGGGACGAGCCGCGGACCCAGGTGCCCACGGGAGCGGTGGGGCTGGCGGGGGAGTTCAGCGGCGTCTACCCGCGGGAGTCGCCCGGCGGCTGGCAGCTGATCGGGCGGACGGAGGTCGCGATGTGGGACCTCGACCGCGATCCGCCGGCGCTGCTCTACGCCGGCGCGACGGTGCGGTTCCTGCGCGCATGATTTCCCGGACATGACTTCCCTGCTCGTCCGTCGCGTCGGCCTCGCCCTGGTCCAGGACGCCGGCCGCCCGGGACAGGCCGCGATCGGGGTGGGACGGTCGGGCGCGGCCGACCGGTCGTCGTACGCCCTCGCCAACCGGCTGGTCGGCAACACCGCCGGCGCCGCGACCCTCGAGGTCGTGCTCGGCGGCCTCGAGGTCGAGGCGGTCGACGGCACGGTCTGGCTCGCAGGCGCCGGCGCGCCGGCGCCGCTCCGGCTCGACGGCCGCCCCGAGCCGACGGGCGCGGTGCTCGCGCTGCGGCCGGGCAGCCGGCTCGCGCTCGGACTGCCGGCCAGCGGCCTCCGGTCGTACCTCGCCGTGCGGGGCGGCATCGACGTCCCGGCGGTCCTCGGCTCGCGCTCGCACGACACCCTCGCCGGGCTCGGGCCGGCGCCGCTCGCCGTCGGCGACGCGCTGCCCGTCGGCAGCGAGACGGCCGACGAGATGCGCGTCGACGCCGTCCCCGCGATGCGGTACGGCGACCGCCCGGTGCTGCGGGTCGTCCGTGGTCCGCGCGACGACTGGGTGCGCGACCCTGCCACGCTCGTCGCGACCACCTGGTCCGTCGCGCCGGCGTCGGACCGGGTCGGGATCCGGCTCACGGGTGGCCGGATCGACCTGCTCGACCCGACGCGACAGCTCCCGAGCGAGGGCGCGACCCGCGGCGCGATCCAGGTCCCGTCCGGCGGCGAGCCCGTCGTGTTCGGGCCGGACCACCCGGTCACCGGCGGCTACCCGGTGATGGCGGTCGTCGTCGACGACGACTCCGACCGGCTCGCCCAGCTGCGGCCGGGGGAGGAGGTCAGGTTCGCCTGGGCTCAGTGACCGTTGCCGGCCGGCTCCACGAGCTCGACGAGCACGCCGCCGGCGTCCTTGGGGTGGATGAAGTTGACCCGGCTGTTCGACGTGCCGCGCTTCGGCTCGTCGTAGAGCAGCCGCAGGCCGCGCTCCCGGAGCGTCGCGCAGACCGCGTCGATGTCGGCCACCCGGTACGCGAGCTGCTGCAGACCCGGTCCGCTGCGGTCGAGGAACTTGCCGATCGTCGAGTCGGGGGAGAGGGGTGCGAGCAGCTGGATCATGGAGTCGCTCTCGCCCACCCGGACCATGGCCTCGCGGACGCCCTGCTCCTCGTTGGTCTCCTCGTGCGCCACCGTCATGCCATAGGTCTCGGTGTAGAACGCCATCGCCTCGTCGAGGTCCGGCACGGCGATGCCGACGTGGTCGATGGCGGTGAAGAGGTGCTGCACGTCGTTCAGGCTCATGGCGTCATTGTGCCGATCGGCCGCTGTGACGAGCGACTCATCCCAGCCCGACTGAGACCCCTCGCCCGCCCGTGACGCCCGCGAGTACAGTCGACAAGGTTTCACCCGTTCGTCTTCACGGAGGAAGAATGTCCGACAACCCCAGCGTCATCGTCGCCGGTGCCCGCACCCCCATCGGTCGCCTCAGCGGCGGTCTCAAGAGCCTCTCCGCTGCGGACCTGGGTGGCGTTGCCATCAAGGGCGCGCTGGAGAAGTCGGGCGTCAGCCCCGACCAGGTCGACTACGTGATCATGGGTCAGGTCATCCTGGCCGGCGCCGGTCAGAACCCTGCTCGCGTGGCTGCCCACAAGGGCGGCATCCCGATGAGCGTCCCCTCGATCACGATCAACAAGGTCTGCCTCTCCGGCCTCAACTCGATCGCGATTGCCGACCAGCTGATCCGTGCGGGCGAGGTCGACGTCGTGGTCGCGGGTGGCATGGAGTCGATGACCAACGCCCCGCACTTCCTGCCTAAGTCCCGCGAGGGCATCAAGTTCGGCGACGTGAGTCTCGTCGACTCGATGGCCTACGACGCGCTGTTCGACCAGTTCACGCAGCAGGCCATGGGCCTGCTCACCGAGGAGTGCAACGCCGCGGCGCAGAACCTCAGCCGCGAGGAGCAGGACGAGTTCGCGGCCCAGTCGCACCAGAAGGCGGCCGTCGCGTGGAAGAACGGCGTCTTCGACGAGGAGGTCGTCCCCGTCGAGATCCCGCAGCGCAAGGGTGACCCGGTCATCGTCCGGGAGGACGAGGGCGTGCGGGGCGACACCACCGCCGAGTCGCTCGGCAAGCTGCGCCCGGCGTTCTCCAAGGAGGGCACGATCACGGCCGGCTCGGCGTCGCAGATCTCCGACGGGGCCTGCGCCGTCGTCGTGATGAGCAAGGCGAGGGCCGAGGAGCTCGGGCTCGACTGGCTCTGCGAGATCGGTGCGCACGGCCAGGTCGCCGGCCCCGACTCGACCCTCCAGCTCCAGCCGGCCGTCGCGACCGCGAAGGCCTGCGAGAAGGAAGGGATCGCCCCCACTGACCTCGACCTGGTCGAGTTCAACGAGGCGTTCGCAGCTGTCGGCATCTCGTCGGCACGGGAGCTCGGCATCGACAACGCCGTCGTCAACGTCAACGGCGGCGCCATCGCGCTCGGCCACCCCGTCGGCATGTCCGGCGCCCGGGTGGTCCTCCACCTCGCGCTCGAGCTCAAGCGCCGGGGCGGCGGCACCGGCGCGGCCGCGCTGTGCGGAGGCGGCGGCCAGGGCGACGCCCTGATCGTGCGTGTCCCGTCGAACTGAGTCACCTGACGAGCTGGTCGCCCGGGCCCGCGACGGCGAGGCCCGGGCGATCGGCCGTCTGATCTCGCAGGTCGAGGACGGTTCATCGCTTCTTCGCGAGGTGATGGCGGCGCTGACGCCGTACGCCGGGCGGGCGCACGTCGTGGGTCTCACCGGCTCGCCGGGCGTCGGCAAGTCGACCTCGACCAACGCGCTCGTCGCCGAGCTGCGCGGTCGCGACCTCCGGGTCGGGGTGCTCGCGATCGACCCGTCGTCGCCGTACTCGGGCGGCGCCCTGCTCGGCGACCGGATCCGGATGTCCGAGCACGCCACCGACCCCGGCGTCTTCATCCGCTCGATGGCCGCACGGGGCCACCTCGGCGGCGTCTCGCGGGCGACCCCGCAGGCACTCCGGGTGCTCGACGCGGCCGGCTGCGACGTGATCCTGGTCGAGACCGTCGGCGTCGGGCAGAGCGAGGTCGAGATCGCCCGGCTCGCCGACACCACGATCGTGCTGCTGGCACCGGGCATGGGCGACGGGATCCAGGCCGCGAAGGCCGGCATCCTCGAGATCGGCGACGTCTACGTCATCAACAAGGCCGATCGGGACGGCGCCGACCAGGTCCGGCGCGACCTGCGGTCGATGCTCGCCCTCGCCGAGCGTCCGGAGGGCGCCTGGCGGCCGCCGGTGCTGAAGACCGTCGCTTCGGCGGGCGAGGGAGCCGCCGAGGTCGTCGACGCGATCGACGCCCACCGCGCCTGGGCGGGGGAGAGCGGTGAGCTCGAGCGCCGACGGGTACGGCGCGCGCGGGACGAGATCGAGGCGATCGCGCTGACCGCGCTCCGTGAGCGCTGGGGCTCGGTCGACGAGGGAAACCGGCTGGATGGCCTGGCAGCCGCGGTGGTGGCGGGGGAGTCCGACCCCTACGCGGCGGCAGACGGCCTCCTCGACGACTGACCGGCTACGGCTGCGGAGCGGCGATCGTCACCGTCGACGGACGCCCGATCCGGACGTTCCGGGCCCGCACCACCTCGACGCGGAAGGTCTCGTCCGGCTCGCCGAGGCTGTCGGCAAGGACCGTCACCGGCAGCTCGACCGACGTCTCTCCAGGCGCCAGCACGACGTCCTGTCGGGTGCGGACGAAGTCGGTGCCGTCCGCCGACCCGGCAACCGTCCGCAGCACGAACCGGATCTGCTTGCCGCTCGGACGCGCCAGCGTGAAGGTGACAGGGACGACGGTGTCCGCCGCCGGCTCCGGCACGGTCACGTCGGCGCCACGGACCAGAGGAGGAACGTTGCGGTCGCGGACCTGCCCGACGGCGACGTCCCGCCCCAGCGCGAGGCCGCGCGGCCGGGTGATCCGGACCGCGAACCTCTCGAGCGGCTCGTCGGTGCGGTCGCGGACCACTGCGATCGGCACCCGGACCGTGAGCCGGCCGGCCGGCACTCCGACCCGGCGGGTCATCCGCTGCACGTCCTGCCCGATCCGGGCTGTGCGCGAGACGGTGCGCACCCGCACCGACGTCGTGCGCCCGGGCGGTCTGGTCAACCGGATCGTCGCCACGGCGTGGCGTCCTTCGGCGGCATCGGTCACCGACACCGACACCCGAGGCGTGGGGAACCCGGGCCGACCGCGCTCGTCCAGTGCGGTGAAGCAGTAGCCACGCTGCCGGGCGCCTCGCACGACCCTGGGCACCGCGGCGATCGAGATCGGCGACCGGGTGACGCCATCGTGCTGGAGCACGATGTTCGCGCCCGGTCGCAGCTGGGCGAGGATTCGTGCCGCGATCTGGGAGGCCGTGCCGCTCTCCCAGTCGCGGGAGTCGACGTTCCACAGCACCGGCACCAGCCCGGCGTCGCGGACGCCGTCCCGCGCGGCCGCGTCGAGGGCGCCGTACGGCGGCCGCATCAACCCCGTCGGGTGGGTGCCGACCCGGCGCAGGGCGCGCGTCGTGGTCCGCAGCGACGCCGCCACCTCCGAACGCGTCTGGGTCGTCATCCGGACGTGCGCCCACGAGTGGTTGGCGATCAGGAAGCCGCCGCGCTCGACCGCGCGGGTGAGCCGTGGTGCGGCGACCACGCGCTGGCCGACCATGAAGAACGTCGCCGGGACGCCGCGGTCGCGCAGGATCCGGAGCAGCTGGTCGGTGGGTCCACTCGCCGGCCCGTCGTCGAAGGTGAGCGCGATCCGGCCGGTGCAGCCGCCGCGCGAGCCCGCCACCTGCGCGGCTGCTGGGTCCGCGCGCGGTGCGACGACGGACGTCAGGAGGAGACCGACCACGCCGACGAGAACGGCGGCGCGAGGAGCGCGGAGGGGCACGGTTCGAGGATGCCAGTCGTCGGCTGGAAGGATGGGCGATTGTGAGAGACGTCGTCATCCTCGGCTCGACCGGGTCGATCGGGACCCAGGCGCTCGAGATCGTGCGCGCCAACCGCGACCGGTTCCGGGTCGTGGGGATCACGGCCGGGGGCGGCAACCGAGAGCTGTTCGACCGGCAGGTGGAGGAGGTCACCGCCCACCACCCCGGGGCCTTCTCCGGTCTGGGCGCGGAGGCATCGGTCGAGGCGGCACAGCTGACGTGCGACGTCGTCCTCAACGGGATCACCGGTGCGGTCGGCCTGCGGCCGACGCTGGCCGCCCTCGACGCCGGCCGCACTCTGGCGCTGGCCAACAAGGAGTCGCTCATCATCGGCGGCCCGCTGGTCAAGCAGCGGGCACAACCCGGCCAGATCGTGCCGGTCGACAGCGAGCACAGCGCGATCGCGCAGAGCCTGCGGGGCGGACGCAGCGAGGAGGTACGTCGCCTCGTGCTGACCGCGAGCGGCGGCCCGTTCCGCGGCCGTAGCCTCGCCGAGCTGGCGGACGTCACGCCGGAGCAGGCGCTCGCGCACCCCAACTTCGCGATGGGCCGGGTGATCACGACCAACTCGGCGACCCTCGTCAACAAAGGTCTCGAGGTGATCGAGGCGCACCTGCTCTTCGACGTGCCGTTCGACCGGATCGACGTCGTCGTCCACCCGCAGCAGCTCATCCACTCGATGGTCGAGTTCGTCGATGGCGCGGTGGTGGCCCAGATCGGGCTCCCGACCATGCTGGTCCCGATCGCGCTCGGGTTGGCCTGGCCCGACCGGGTGCCCGACGCGGAGACGCCGGTGGACTGGACCAAGACCGCCGACTGGCGGTTCGAGCCGCTCGACGACGTCGCGTTCCCGGCCGTCGTGCTGGCACGAGAGGCCGGTCGCCGCGGAAGCACCGCGCCGGCGGTCTACAACGCCGCCAACGAGGTCTGCGTCGACGCGTTCCACGACGGCCGGCTCCTGTTCCCAGGCATCGTCGACGTCATCGGCAGCGTGCTTGCCGACCACGACGTACCCTCGGATCAGCAGCTCACGCTCGACGACGTCCTCGCCGCCGACGCGTGGGCCCGCGAAGCCGCCACCCGCACCATCGGATCGATGAGGACCTCCACCCAGCGATGACCGCCGCCCTGCTCTACACCCTCGGGGTGCTCGTCTTCGTGGTCGCGATCCTGGTCTCGATCGGGCTGCACGAGCTCGGCCACATGATCCCGGCGAAGAAGTTCGGCGGGAAGGTCACGCAGTACTTCATCGGCTTCGGCCCCACGGTGTGGAGCAAGCAGGTCGGCGAGACGGAGTACGGCGTCAAGGCGATCCCGCTCGGCGGCTACGTCAAGATCGTCGGGATGCTGCCGCCGGCGGCTGCCGAGCTCGCCGACGAGGTCACGTACGACGCGGAGGGCCGGCAGGTCACCCGGGTCCGGAAGTCCAACACGGGCATGTTCACGCAGCTGATCTCGGACGCCCGCGCCGCGGAGTGGGAGCTGGTCGGTCCCGGCGACGCCGACCGGTTGTTCTACAAGATGCCGTCCTGGAAGAAGGTCGTCGTGATGGCCGGCGGCCCGTCGGTCAACCTGCTGATCGCGTTCGGCATCTTCGCGGCGGTCTTCGCGACCTGGGGGAACGCGGCCGACCAGTCGGCCACCACGACGATCGAGGAGGTGCAGGCGTGCGTCGTGCCGGCGGAGGAGTCCGGTCGGGTGTGCACCGACGAGGAGATCCGCGACCAGCCGACTCCGGCCTTCGAGGCCGGCATCGAGGCCGGCGACCGGATCGTCTCCTTCAACGGCGTCGAGGCGGAGGACTGGGAGCAGGTCCAGCAGCTGATCCGTGACAACGAGGACCGCCGCGCGGACATCGTGATCGAGCGCGACGGCGAGCTGATGACGATCGTCACCGAGACCACGGTGACGCCGCGGTTCCTCAGCGAGGACGCGGACGAACCGGAGCCGGTCGGCTTCCTCGGTGTTCGTCCGGAGTCGTACGCGACCACCGGCGGACCGCTCTACACGCTCGAGCAGATGGGCGGCATGACCGTCGACGTGGTCAAGGCCCTCGGCACCCTCCCGATGAAGGTGTTCGACGTCGGCCAGGCCATCTTCGGCCTCGAGGAGCGCGATCCGGCGGGGCCGGTCAGCATCGTCGGCGGCGGACGGCTCGCGGGCGAGACGGCAGCGCACGAGGAGATCCAGGTCGACGAGAAGGTCATCTCGCTGCTGATGCTGATCGCGGGCTTCAACTTCTTCATCGGCATGTTCAACTTCGTCCCGCTCCTGCCGCTCGACGGCGGCCACATCGCCAGCGCCCTGTGGGAGGCGCTGCGCCGCGGGTTGGCACGGCTTCGCGGTCGTCCCGATCCCGGCTACGTCGACGCGGCGAAGCTGCTGCCGGTGGCCTACGTCGTCGCGTCGGCGATGCTGGTCATGGGCGTGGTGCTGATCGTGGGCGACCTCGTCGTGCCCGTCCACCTCGACGGCAGCTGATCGATGCCGCACTGACCTCTCGATGACGCTCGAGGCAAGCCCCGGAAGTACCCTGGGGCCATGACCGCGATCAGCCTCGGCATGCCCGCAGCACCCCCGCCGGTGCTGGCTCCTCGCCGCAAGACGCGGCAGATCCAGGTGGGCAAGGTCGGCGTCGGCAGCGACCACCCGATCTCGGTCCAGTCGATGACGACGACCCTGACCGCCGACGTCAACAGCACGCTCCAGCAGATCGCCGAGCTGACAGCCTCCGGCTGCGACATCGTGCGGGTCGCCTGCCCGAGCCAGGACGACGCGGAGGCGCTCCCCGAGATCGCCCAGCACAGCCAGATCCCGGTCATCGCCGACATCCACTTCCAGCCGAAGTACGTCTTCGCCGCGATCGACGCCGGTTGCGCCGCGGTGCGCGTCAATCCCGGCAACATCAAGCGGTTCGACGACCAGATCAAGGAGATCGCGCGCGCTGCTACCGACCGCGGCACCAGCATCCGGATCGGCGTCAACGCAGGGTCGCTCGACAAGCGGCTGCTCGAGAAGTACGGCAAGGCGACCCCCGAGGCGCTCGTCGAGTCGGCGGTCTGGGAGGCCAGCCTCTTCGAGGAGCATGGCTTCCGCGACTTCAAGATCTCGGTCAAGCACAACGACCCCGTCGTGATGGTGCGCGCCTACGAGCTGCTCGCGGAGCAGGGCGACTGGCCGCTCCACCTCGGCGTCACCGAGGCCGGTCCGGCCTTCCAGGGCACGATCAAGTCCGCGACCGCCTTCGGTGCCCTGCTGTCCCGGGGCATCGGAGACACGATCCGGGTGTCGCTGTCGGCGCCGCCGGTCGAGGAGGTCAAGGTCGGACTCCAGATCCTCCAGTCGCTCAACCTCCGCGAGCGCAAGCTCGAGATCGTGTCCTGCCCGAGCTGCGGCCGCGCACAGGTCGACGTCTACACGCTGGCGGAGCAGGTCACCGCGGGGCTCGAGGGCATGGAGGTGCCGCTGCGGGTCGCCGTGATGGGCTGTGTCGTCAACGGACCCGGCGAGGCGCGTGAGGCCGACCTCGGCGTCGCCTCCGGCAACGGCAAGGGCCAGATCTTCGTCAAGGGCGAGGTGATCAAGACCGTGCCCGAGTCGCAGATCGTGGAGACCCTGATCGAGGAGGCGCTGCGGATCGCCGAGTCGATGGAGCCGGTCGAGGGCGCGGAGCCCTCGGTCAGCGTCAGCTGACCGCCCTCGGTCGCTCACCTACGCCCCACATCTCGGCGACGTGGCGGGCGTCGGTGCCGCAGCAGCCCCCGAGCACCTCGAGGTTGGGGAAGGCGGTGAGCAGCGGCAGCTGATCCGTCGCCAGCCGCGCGGGGTCGCCGTCGTCGAGCTCCTCCGCGACGTCCAGCTCAGCATGGCTCATCGTCGACGCGTTGACGCGGAGGCCGCCGATCCGCTGCTGCCAGGCACCGTCGTCCACCGCGTGCGTGATGTGCGTGGGATGCGCGCAGTTGATGAGGAAGTACGACGGCGCGGCTGTCGCGTCCACCGCCTCGATCGCCGCGGCGAGGGGGCTGCCGTCGGGCAGCCGCCCATCGGTCTCGACGGTGAATCCGATGACGACGGGTAGGCCGACGTCCGCAGCCGCTCGGGCGATCCCGATGCCCTCCCCGACGTCGGTGAGCGTGAGCACGGTCGCCCGGTCGGCGCCCGCTGCCGCGAACGCGGCGAGCTGGGGACGGTGGTAGCTCGCGGCCTCGGCCGGATCGACACCGCCCGCCGCCAGGTAGCCGTCGCCGCGCGGCCCGAGGATCCCCCCGACCTGCCACCCGACGAGCTCGTCGTCGTGCTCGTTCGCGATCTCGTTCATCAGCTCGACCGAGCGCCGGTTGAGGCGGTCGAGCGCGGTGGCGTCGTAGCCGAGCGCAGCGCCGTGATCGGGGTTGGCGCGCCAGGTCGGCGTCTCGAGCAGCATCGGCACCTGGGCGCGCACGGCGATCCGGACGTAGGCGGCGTAGTAGCTCCGCAACGTGTCCCTGCCCTCGTCAGTGTCGACGAGGGGGAACGCCGCGAACTCCGGGAGGTCGAGCCCTCGGTTGAAGATGAGCTCGGTCTCGAGGCCGCCATCGGTCAGCAGCTGGTGGGTCACGGGGTGCTCCTTCCATCGTTTCAGACCGTTTGGTCTGGAACGAGGTTTGTATCAGACCAGACGGTCTGAAACAATGGGTTTCGTGCCCCGGGACGGAAGCTTTACCCGAGATCGGATCCTCGCGGCGGCGCGCCGCCTGGTGATCGACAACGGGTTCCGCGCGACGACCGTGGAATCCGTCATCGCTGCGTCCGGGTCGTCGAAGGGCGCCTTCTTCCACCACTTCCCGAGCAAGCGGGACCTCGCCGACGCGCTCGTGGCGGAGTACGTCGCCGACGACCTCGAGATGCTCGAGCAGGGGATGGCTGCGGCGTACGACGCCGGGCCCGGCCCGGCGGATCGCGCGGTCGCGTTCGTGCGCTTCTACGAGGACATGGCCGACGAGATCATGACCGGCACGACGGGCTGCCTCTACACCTCCGTGCTGGCCGAGATGGACCTGGTGGACGCCGGGACGTCGGACCCGATCACCAAGGCGGTCACCATCTGGCGCGAGCGCTACGCCGAGCTGCTCACCGCAGCGGTGGGCGACCGCTCCGACATCGACGTGCCGGCGCTCTCCGACCACGTGTTCGTGACCTTCGAAGGCGCCTACCTCCTGGCCCGGACGACCGGCGACCCCACCCAGATGCGGCGTCAGCTCGCCGTCGTCCGACGTCTGCTCGAGTCGGTCCTGAAGTGAGAGCGGCGCTCATCGCCAGGCCTTCACGTAGTCGACCTCGTACGTCGCGGGCAGGACGGTCGCCGCTGTGACGGCGTTCGGACCGGTCGTCCGGTCGACGCCCGCGTTGAGCACCATCTCGAACGGATGGTCGAAGGGTTGCGGCGCGACCAGGGGCCACGCGGGTGTCCACGACCTCCGGAAGCACTCCTGGCCGTCGATCTTGAAGACCATCTCGGTGCTCGACCACTCGACGCCGTAGGTGTGGAAGTAGGTCGGGGTGGCGACGGTGCAGCCCCACCCGGAGTCGACCGAGGGGTTGCTCCCCGGGTAGTGCAGCGACGGCAGAGTGGTGTTGGGGACGTTGGACCACCACTCGGCGATGTCGATCTCGCCGGACGCGGGCCAGGCGCCGTACGTCAGCTTCGCGGGGTAGAGCCAGTAGCCGATCCCCACGCCGGCAGTCGTCCTGGGATAGCGGGCACGGATCTCGAACTTCCCGTAGGTCTGGGTGAAGCGGCCACGCGTCCCGATGTGGCCGCCGGTGTAGCGGGTCACGAACGAGCCGTTCGGCGAGCGGCACGTGAAGGGGTAGCCCTCGTCCCGCGCCGTCAGCCGGAGCATGCCCCAGCGCACGGCGACGTTCCTGGCGGTGAAGCAGGTGCTGCCGGTGGTGAAGCCGGAGAAGGCGGTCTCGCCGACGAGCCAGTTGCCGCCGTCGAGCGACTTGCCGTTGAAGTTGTCGGCGAACGTGCACGTCCACGGCGTGCCGTCGACCTTCGTCCTGACCTCGCCGCACGCGTCGTACGTCGCCGCGGCCCTGACCCCGTCTCCTGGCTTGTTGGGCGCCGCGCTCACGCTCGGCGACGCCGTCTGCAGGTAGCCGGTGACCAACGTGCCGACGAGCGCGGCACCCGCGAGGAATCTGGACGAACGACCGACAGGCAACATGTTGCTCTCCCTCTGGGACCTCGAGCCCACCCGGCGGCGCCGACGCTCGGTCCGTGCGCGATCGGGCCCGAATTATCGCGCGGAGGTCAAGTTATCGGATCGGATACAATGCGCGCGCCCGGTGATCACTCCGCGGTTGCTGGTCACCCATGACCGTCGCGCCGGAACGGCCCCGTAGCCGCTGACAGGTCCGCCGAAGCCGGCTCGTACGTCGTAGGCTCGCCCCGTGCTGACGACCCGCCACGGTGTGCGTGTCCTCGCGGCGGCCGACCTGGAGGAGTTCCTGGCGCTCGCCAACCAGGACCCGGTCGTCAACGTGTTCGCCATCCACCGTGCCCAGACCACCAGCCTCGAGCCGCGTTGGCTCGGAGGTGAGATGTGGGGCCGCTTCGACGGTGGCCGCCTGGTCTCCGCCTGTCACGTCGCCGCCAACCTGGTGCCTGTCCAGGCGGGTCCCGAGGACGCGGCCGTGTTCGCCGAGCGGGCGCTGGCGCGCCGTCGTACCGCCTCGACGATCGTCGGGCCCCAGGACGCGGTGCGCGCGTTCTGGGACCTTGTCGGCGAGTCCTGGGGCCGACCGCGGGACGAGCGCTGGGACCAGCGGCACCTGGTCATCGACGCAGAACCGCAGGTGGCGCCGGACCCGGCGGTCCGGGTGACGGCGCGCACCGACCTCCCCGCCCTCTATCCGGCCTGCGTGGCGATGTACACCGAGGAGGTGGGGGTCTCGCCCGAGACCGGTGGGGGATCCGAGCTCTACCGCACGCGAGTCCTGCAGCTGATCAGCCGCGGCTGGTCGTTCGCCCGCTTCGACCGTGGCGAGCTCGTCTTCAAGGCCGAGGTGGCGTGCGCCACCCCCGATGCCGCGCAGATCCAGGGGGTCTGGGTCCCGCCCCACCGCCGCGGCGAAGGTCTCGCGGTGGCCGGGATGGCAGCCGTCGTCTCGCTGGTGCGCGACCGGATCTCGCCAGCCGTCTCGCTCTACGTCAATGAATGGAACGCGCCGGCCCGCCGGGCCTACGAGCGCGTCGGCTTCCGGGAGACCACCCGGTTCGCGACCGTGATGTTCTGACGAGAGGCCAGCCCATCCGAGGCGCCTGGCAGGCCGGACGCGGCTGAGGGTCGTTGGTCGGGCCGCGGGCGGCGGTAACTGGTTTCCGGCGCACGGAGCCGCCCGCCTAACCTGTGCCCATGATCTCCCGGATGTCGACCTTGTTCGTCCGCACGCTTCGTGACGATCCTGCGGACGCCGAGGTCCCGAGCCACCGGCTCCTCGTCCGGGCCGGCTACATCCGCCGGAACGCGCCGGGCATCTACACCTGGCTCCCGCTCGGCCTGCGGGTGCTGCGGCGGATCGAGGCGGTCATCCGCGAGGAGATGGACGCGATCGGTGCTCAGGAGGTGTCCTTCCCCGCGCTGCTGCCCCGTGAGCCCTACGAGGCGAGCAACCGGTGGACCGAGTACGGCGCCAGCCTGTTCCGCCTCAAGGACCGCAAGGGCGCCGACTACCTGCTGGGCCCCACCCACGAGGAGATGTTCACGCTCCTGGTGAAGGACCTCTACAGCTCCTACAAGGACCTGCCCCTCTCGATCTACCAGGTGCAGACCAAGTACCGGGACGAGGCGCGACCCCGCGCCGGACTGCTGCGCGGTCGCGAGTTCACGATGAAGGACTCCTACTCCTTCGACATCGACGACGCCGGCCTCGACGCCAGCTACCAGGCGCACCGCGACGCCTACATCCGGATCTTCGACCGGCTCGGGTTCGAGTACGTCATCGTCAAGGCGACCTCGGGCGCGATGGGGGGCTCGAAGTCGGAGGAGTTCCTCGCCAAGGCCGACGTCGGCGAGGACACCTACGTCCGCTGCACCCGCTGCGACTACGCCGCTAACGTCGAGGCGGTCGAGGTGCGAGCACCGGAGGCGGTGCCCTACGACGACGCACCCGCCGCGCACGCCGAGGCGACCCCGGGCACCCCCACCATCGCGACCCTCGTCGACCACCTCAACCAGGAGCTCCCCAGGGATGACCGCCCGTGGACCGCGGGAGACACCCTCAAGAACGTGCTGGTGCTGCTGGTCCACCCCAACGGGACGAAGGAGCCGCTGGCCATCGGCCTGCCCGGCGACCGCGACGTCGACCTCAAGCGCCTCGGCGGCCAGCTCGAGCCGCTGGAGGTCGAGCCGATGGACGACGACGAGCTCCAGAAGCACCCCGACCTGGTCAAGGGCTACATCGGCCCCGAGGTGCTCGGCAGCGAGGGCAAGAGCGGCATCCGCTACCTGGTCGACCCCCGCGTCGTGACCGGCACCCGCTGGGTCACCGGCGCCAACGTCGACGGCAGCCACGTGATCGACCTGGTCGCAGGTCGCGACTTCACACCGGACGGCACGATCGAGGCGGCCAACATCGTCGACGGCGACCCCTGCCCGCGATGCTCGCTGGAGGAGGGAGGCACCCTCGAGTCGGCGCGCGGCATCGAGATGGGCCACATCTTCCAGCTCGGCCGCAAGTACGCCGACGCCCTCGGCCTGCAGGTCCTCGACGAGAACGGCAAGCTGGTCACGGTCACGATGGGGTCCTACGGCATCGGTCCGTCGCGAGCGGTCGCGGCGATCGCCGAGAACACCCTCGACGAGATCGGCCTGTGCTGGCCGCGCAACGTGGCGCCGTACGACATCCACGTCGTCGCCACCGGCAAGGACCAGGCCGTGTTCGAGGCAGCCGAGCGGCTCGCGGCCGACCTCGACGCCCGCGGCGTTGCGGTGCTGTACGACGACCGGCCCAAGGTCAGCCCCGGCGTGAAGTTCAAGGACGCCGAGATGATCGGCGTGCCCACGATCGTGACGGTCGGCCGCGGCCTCCCCGACGGGGTGGTCGAGGTCAAGGACCGCCGCTCCGGCGAGCGAACCGACGTACCCGTCGCCGACGCACCCGAGCATCTGACTGGGGTCGTCAGAGCGTGAACACCCCAAAGGTGATCGAAGCCGTCATCTTCGACTGGGGCGGCACGCTCACCCGCTGGCACGACATCGACTTCCACGCCGAGTCCCTGGCGCTGGCGGCCGCGGTCGTCGCGACGCCGAGCAAGGACGACGACCGTCACCTCCACGCGCGGCGGCTGCACGAGGCGGGGGAGGCGGTGTGGGGCAGGAGCCGCGACCGCCAGGAGAGCGCCACCATCGCCGACCTCTTCGACGAGGCCGGGCTCCAGCACGACCCGGAGCTCCTGAACGCCTACTACGACTTCTGGGTGCCGCACACCGAGACGGATCGCGAGGTGCGGCCGCTGTGGGAGTGGCTGCGCACCGAGGGGATCAAGGTCGGCGTGCTCTCCAACACCATCTGGCCACGGGAGTGGCACGTCGGCTTCTTCGAGCGCGACGGGGTCGCCGACCTGATCGACGGCGACGTCTACACCAGCGAGATCCCCTGGACGAAGCCGTCGCCGCGCGCGTTCGCGGCGGCGATCGAGGCGGTCGGCGCGACCGACCCCGCCCGCTGCGTCTACGTCGGCGACCGGCTCTTCGACGACGTCTGGGGAGCCCAGAACGCCGGGATGCGCGCGATCCACGTCCCGCACTCGGCGATCCCGCCTTCGCAGGTCGGCCACACCGAGGGTCGGCCGGACGCCGTCGCGCACCGCCTCGCCGACATCCCGGACCTGATCAAGGAGTGGCGCTGACCGACCGGCTCCCGATGGTTCTTGCGCAGATGTGCGATCTGGCCGGAAGATGCTCAGGGATGCCCGCCCACCCAGGGCGATCTTGAGCTTGGAAGGTCGTACACCGATGCGCACAACGAAGCTGCTCGCCCTCGCGATGGTGGTGGGTGCCACGTCGCTCAACGTCGTCCTCGCCGCGCCCGCGCACGCCCGCCCCGCTGCCGAACGCATCGGCACCACCTGCATCGAGGGAGAAGGGTCCTCGGCCCGTGGGGGCCACGGACCCGACCACCGCGAGGTCTCCGCGAAGGAGCAGCGTGCGATCGCCCGCGAGACCCGGGCCCGGCTGCACGCCAAGGGCGTGACCCGGGCCGAACTGAGGGCCACCAGCGTGTCCGTCCCGGTCTACGTGCACGTGATGGCCGCGGCGGACGGCACCGGCAACGTGACCAACCGCCAGATCGCCGCCCAGATCGCGGTCCTCAACGGCAGCTTCGCGGGCGCCAAGTCCGCGGACGCCGCCGACACCGGCTTCTCCTTCCGGCTCGCGGGCGTCGACCGTTTCTTCAACGACACCTGGCACAAGGACCGGTCCAGCGCCAACTACCGCGCCGCCACCCGCAAGGGTGGCGCGAACGCCCTCAACATGTGGCTGGTCGACTTCAAGTGGCTCGGCATCGCCACCTTCCCCTGGGACTACGACCGGCACAGCGCCATCGACGGCATCCGGGTGCACTACGGCTCGCTGCCGCGTGGCGACATCGCCAACTACGACGAGGGTGAGACCGCGACCCACGAAGCGGGTCACTGGTTCGGGCTCTACCACACGTTCCAGGGAGGATGCACGGAGCTGAACGACGAGGTCGCGGACACGCCCGCGCAGAGCAGCCCGACCTCCGGGTGCCCCGTCGGACGAGACTCCTGCGTCCTGCCCGGTCTCGACCCGATCCACAACTTCATGGACTACAGCTTCGACGACTGCTACACCGAGTTCACCCCCGGCCAGGCGTCGCGAGCACAGTCCATGTGGGCTGCCTACCGCGGCTGAGGGAACCCCTCTCGGGCCTGACCTGCTTTGCAGGTTCCTGCACTGCACTTTTATGAGGATCGCAGGATCGGGAACTCCGCCTGCTGTTGTTGCATGATCGTGCACAGCAGTTGGTGAGCCCCACCTCACCAGCGCCTGCTATGGCCGTTGTCCCCGGCCATGTGCGGTCCGCGGCCCCGACCTTCGGGGGACGTCTCGGGAGTTCCCCGAAGCCGGAGTCGCGGACCGCTAGGCATTTTTGCCCAGGTCTCGCCCCAGGTCCTGGCCGGGTGCACGTGGGTCAGAGACCGGGCAGGCGCTCCGGCCTTCCGCCGAAGCCGAGCTCCCGGACCGCCGTGTCGAGGAGGGCGTCGACCGCCCACCTGCGGTCGTCCTCGCTCGTGGACGCGACGACGAAGGCGTACGTCGCGGCGCACGCCCGCTCGAGCTGGAGCGCGCGGTCGGCCACCGCGATCGGCGTCGAGAGATCGACGGGCAGGTCGTAACCCGGCTCCGCCGCAACCGGCTGGCGGCCGGCCGCCTCGATGACCCGGACCAGCCGGTCCCGGCGGCCCCGATGGGTCACGTAGGCGTCGGTGATCTCGGCGTAGAGGGTCGGGTCGTCGGACTGGGAGGTCTGGCCGCCCAGCGCGCCGTACACGAAGACGGCGGCGTGCTCGGCGGCCAGCGCCGTCTGGAGGGCGTCGATGGGAGCGCTCGCGGCGCGCGGCGGACTCACGATGCGACCGCCCGCTCCTGCGCCACCGCCGCGGCCATTGAAGCGAAGACCTGGGCGAGTGCCCCGCTCTCAGCAGCGAGCGCCGCCCCGACCAGCTGTTGCTGCAGCTTCTCCTCCGAGCGCAGCAGCCGGGCCCGCGCAGTGGCGGTGCTGCCGGCGACCCTGCCGCCGTCCTCCACGTCGTCGGGCTGGCTCAGCTCGCGCAGGTGCGCCCGGTGCAGCGTCGACAGCCGCCGGGCGAGCGGACGCAGCTGCGGGGCCGATCGCCCGGTCGCCGCGGCCAGCGCGAGCGCGGTCGCCAGCCGGCCACCGACCGACTCCACGAGATCGCTGTCGGTGTCGACCGCTGGAGCGGTCGGGTCGTCGGCAGTCGCTGCGGCCCTGTCCTGCGCCCGCGTCGCGCCGCATCCGGCAGTGGCCAGCGTCACGCCAACGAGGGTGCCGCCGGTCAGCACGGCGCGCCGGGACGTGCGCGGGACTGGGCTGGACACTGGGGCGTCACTCCTTGGCTAGCGGCTGCTGCGCGACGTTTCCGACTCGACCTGGCTGCGTTGGCGTCGCTCGACGTGCGCCCAGCATGCCAGCGCTCCGCCGCCTTGCCCGATCGGCCGGAAAGGCCGCTCGCGACGCCGCAAGCCAAGCAGTCACGCCCGCCGAGGTTACAGCCGGTATCGTGGAAAGACCGCAGCACCACAACCGCTTCGCCACAACAGGACAAAGGGGTCTCACCCATGAGCTCGAGCCAGCGCCCCGGGGCAGACACGACCGTGACGGCCGTGTCGGCGGCCGTGAGCGGCCGGCTGCAGGAGCTGGGACTCGACCTCGAGGCGGTCGAGCTGACGCCGGCCGGCAAGCGGCGGGTGCTGCGGATCGCGATCGACAAGGACGGCGGCGTCTCCCTCGATGACGTCGCCGCGGCCACGCGCGCCATCAACGACGTGATCGACTCCTCCGACGTGATGGGGGAGCACCCGTACACGCTCGAGGTGACCTCTCGCGGAGTCGACCGGCCGCTCACCCAGCCCCGCCACTGGCGGCGCAACAGGTCCCGGCTGGTCAAGGTCACGCTGGCGGACGGCTCGGAGCTGACCGGCCGGATCGGTGACTCCGACGAGGAGCAGGTCTCCCTCGACGTCGACGGCTCGGCTCGCGCGGTGCCGTACGCGGACGTCACGAAGGCGCTCGTGCAGATCGAGTTCAACCGGAAGGACCAGGACTAGTGGACATCGACCTCAACATCTTGCGGATGCTGGAGCGCGAGAAGGAGATCAAGTTCGACGTCCTCGTCGAGGCGATCGAGCAGGCACTGCTGACGGCGTACCACAAGACGCCCGGCGCCCAGGAGCACGCGCGCGTCGAGCTCGACCGCAAGAGCGGGCACGTCACGGTGCTCGCCGCGGAGCTCGACGAGGAGGGCAACACGATCGGGGAGTACGACGACACCCCCGACGGGTTCGGCCGGATCGCGGCGACGACGGCGAAGCAGATCATGCTGCAGCGTCTGCGCGACGCCGAGGACGAGATCAAGTACGGCGAGTTCTCCGGCAAGGAGGGCGACATCATCTCCGGCGTCATCCAGCAGGGCCGCAACCCCGACGACGTGCTCGTCGACCTCGGCAAGGTCGAAGGGCTGTTGCCGGTCAGCGAGCGGGTGCCCGGTGAGGACTACCGGCACGGCACCCGCATCAAGTGCCTGGTCGTCTCGGTCCGCAAGGGCATGCGCGGACCGCAGATCACCCTCTCGCGGTCGCACCCCAGCCTGGTGAAGAAGCTGTTCGCGCTCGAGGTGCCGGAGATCGCCGACGGCACGGTCGAGATCGCCGCGATCGCCCGGGAGGCCGGCCACCGCACGAAGATGGCGGTGCGGTCGACCGTCGCCGGGGTCAACGCGAAGGGCGCCTGCATCGGCCCGATGGGCCAGCGGGTGCGCTCGGTGATGTCCGAGCTGCACGGCGAGAAGATCGACATCGTCGACTGGTCCGACGACCCCTCGGAGCTGGTCGCGCACGCGCTGTCACCGGCGCAGGTCAGCTCGGTCACCGTGGTCGACGCCGCCGCGAAGTCGGCGCGGGTCGTGGTGCCGGACTTCCAGCTCTCGCTCGCGATCGGCAAGGAGGGCCAGAACGCCCGGCTCGCCGCGCGGCTCACCGGTTGGCGGATCGATATTCACTCGGACGAGGAAGCCGGCGCAGCCGGCTGACGAGTCCGAGTGAACAACAGCCGACCCGGCGCAAACGCACGCTCGCGAGCGAAGCGAGCCGGAGGCGGCTTGCGCCGTGTCGGCGGCCCGAAGCCGACCCGCGACCCGACTGTCAGCCCTGATCCGCGCCCCACGCTTGCCGTCGCCAGCCGTCGCTGTCGATGACGATCTCGGTGACCGCACCACCAGGAACGACGACCACGACCGTTTCACCACGATGCTCGTCCGCGATCTCGCCGAGGGCGAGGTCGATCTGCTGAGGATCGTCCAGCTCGCTCCGCGCGGTGACACCGACGCCGAGATCGGTTGCGAGGAGCTCCCCGCTCCCGGTTGCGCGGTCCGAGGTGCCGGTCCAGACGTGGCCGATCCGCGCGCCGGCCAGTGAGCGGGCGAAGTCCTCCACTTGGCCGTCGGGCACCAGGAGCAGCGTCGCCGCGCACTGGAGGTCGCTCATGCCTCCAGGCTAGGCCGACGACCAACCGCTGATCTCGCTCACCGTGACCGACGGCACCAGGTCGTCGTCGTCTCCCACCGACCACTCCGGGAAGTCGAACACCGCGAGCATCAGCTGCAGGGGGTACGGCGGGGGGCTCGCGCAGCGTCGTACCACCTCGTCGTCGACGGTGAACACCGCTTCGTCGGCGTCCCAGTCGACTGCGTAGGTGTGGGGCTCGGAGACATCGATCGAGATCCGCGGCGCGGCGAAGTCGTCGACCAGGGCCGGGTCGCGGAACGGCTTGATGCCGACCCCGACCTCGGCCGACGGGTCCGACGCGGGCCCGAGGGCGCGCCCGAAGACCTCGAACACGCACAGCTCGCCACACTGCAGCTGGTCGGGGTCGTCCTCGAAGCCGCTGAGCCAGAGCGCCGCCATCGAGCGGGTCGAGAGCGCCATCCGCGCGGCAACCGCGACCCGGCCTGAGGACGGCAGCCACCCCTCGAACCATGGCTGCTCCTCCCGCACCGTCAGGCCCGGGCGGTACCGCTGCTGGCCGTACGGCGACCCGACCGGCCCGGACCAGCTCCCCGACTGGACGCCGGAGACCCTCAGCGGCGGGTCGTGGTCACCAGGGCACCACACGGGGTGGTCGACGGGCACGTCGAGCACCAGACCGGCGCCGTCGAGGCGGTAGCTCGCTGCCGTCGCCGCCCGGGACGACCACGCCGGCAGGTAGTGGGGGAGCCACACGGAGGTGTCGAGCGTCGGACCGGTGAAGCGGTCCGCGAAGGGACGGGCCATGGTCCGACGGTAGGCCCCACCGGAATGCACAAAGGCTGCCGGTTCGGATTCCGTGCCGCACAACAGGTAAGGTTGTCTGTTGGTGGCAGGCCGAAGGAATATCTCGATGTCGTCGGACGATCTCCTCCCCGAGGGGCCGGTCCGGACCTGCATCGGATGCCGGAAGCGGGCCGCCAAGAGCGAGTTGTTGCGAGTGATCGCCGGCTCGGACGCGCACGGCCACGCGGTCGTCGCACCCGATCCCGACGGCACCGCACCCGGGAGGGGAGCGCACCTGCACCCCACCTCGGGTTGTTACGACCTCGCGGTACGCCGGAAAGCCTTCTCCCGAGCCCTGTTCCCCAGCGGGCGGGGCGGTGAGGGTGGGCTGTCCAGCGCACCGGTGGGTGACTACCTCGACTCGCACCACAACCCAGCAACAAATCCAGCATGACCGACCGAAAGAGACTGGAGCAGCAGCTCATGAGCACTCGATGAGTACCTCGCGATGAGCCAGTTCGTTCTGCAACATCCAACGACGGTCTGAGACACACCTGACAAGGGTCTTGGGCCAGAAGGAGAAACGTGGCCAAGACCCGAGTTTCCGAGCTCGCGAAAAAGTACGGCATCCCCAGCAAGGAAGCGCTGGAGAAGCTCGGTGCTATCGGCGAGTTCGCCAAGACTGCTTCCTCGAGCATCGAGCTCCCCGCCGTCAAGAAGTTCGAGGACACCTACGGTGCCGAGCTCCTGGCGCGAATGAGCCCCTCCGGGGACGGTGCCGGCGAGAAGACGACCGACAAGCCGGCGGCCAAGAAGGCCGCGGCCCCCAAGCCCGGTCCCAAGCCCAGGGCTGCTGAGCCCGAGACGGCAGAGCCTGCCGCCCCGGTCGAGGAGCCGGCCGCTGCCGCGCCCGCACCGGTCGCGCCGGAGGTCGAGGCGCCTGCGGCTCCCGAGGACACGGAGCCGACCGCGGAGCCGGCGACTCCGAAGCCTGGTTCCGCCCAGGGACCGACCCCGAAGGCGCCTGCGCCGCGGCCGGTCGGCAAGCCGAGCGGGACCCCGCGTCCGGGCAACAACCCGTTCGCTCCCAGCCAGGGCATGGGGCGTCGCCCCGCGCCCCCGCCGCGTGAGGGCGACGCCGGACCCGCCGGTCCGCGTCCGCCGGCCGGCCCGGGTCGGCCCGGCATGCCGCGCCCCAACCCGGCGATGATGCCGAAGAGCCCGGCCACGTTCGGCCAGGGTCCCGGTGGTCGTGGCCCCGGCCGCGGTGGTCCCGGTGGTCCTGGCGGCCCCGGCGGCGGCCGCGGCGGTGCCCCGAGTCGCGGTGGCGTCGGTGCCGGCGCGCCCGGCCGTGGTGGCCCAGGTGGCGGCGCTCCCGGTCGTGGTGGCCCCGGTGGCGGACCCGGTGGGTTCGGCCCCGGTGGCGGTGGCCGTCCTGGTGGCGGTCGTCCCGGCCAGCGCGGTCAGACGCAGGGTGCGTTCGGTCGTCCGGGCGGTCCCGCCCGTCGCGGCCGCAAGTCGAAGCGCGCGCGTCGCCAGGAGTTCGAGGCCATGGAGGCCCCGACGATCGGCGGCATGCGGGTCCGCAAGGGCAACGGCGAGACCATCCGTCTCGCGCGCGGTTCCTCGCTGTCCGACTTCGCCGACAAGGTCGGCGTCGACGCTGCGTCGCTCGTGCAGATGCTCTTCCACCTCGGCGAGATGGTCACCGCGACCCAGTCCGTGGGCGACGAGACCCTCGAGCTGCTCGGCGACGAGCTCAACTACAAGGTCGAGGTCGTCTCGCCCGAGGACGAGGACCGCGAGCTGCTCGAGTCGTTCGACCTCGAGTTCGGCTCCGACGAGGGCGACGAGGGTGACCTGGTCATCCGGCCGCCGGTCGTGACCGTCATGGGTCACGTCGACCACGGAAAGACCAAGCTGCTCGACGCGCTCCGCGACGCCAACGTCGTCGACAAGGAGGCCGGAGGCATCACCCAGCACATCGGTGCCTACCAGGTCCACACGGAGGTCGACGGCAACGACCGGCGGATCACCTTCATCGACACCCCGGGTCACGAGGCGTTCACCGCCATGCGTGCGCGTGGTGCGCAGGCGACCGACATCGCGGTCCTGGTGGTCGCGGCCGACGACGGCGTGATGCCGCAGACGGTCGAGGCGCTCAACCACGCCAAGGCCGCCGGTGTGCCGATCGTGGTCGCGGTCAACAAGATCGACAAGGAGGACGCGGACCCGACCAAGGTCCGTGGCCAGCTGACCGAGTACGGCCTGGTGCCCGAGGAGTACGGCGGCGAGTCGATGTTCGTCGACGTCTCGGCCAAGGCCGGTCTCAACCTCGACAAGCTGCTCGAGTCGATCGTGCTGACCGCCGACGCGTCGCTCGACCTGCGGGCCAACCCGGTCCAGGACGCCCAGGGCCTCGTGGTCGAGGCACACCTCGACCGCGGTCGCGGTCCGGTGGCGACGATCCTGGTCCAGCGCGGCACCCTGCGGGTCGGCGACTCGATCGTCGCCGGTCCTGCCTACGGGCGGGTCCGGGCGATGCTCGACGAGCACGGCGACGAGATGACCGAGGCCGACCCGGCACGTCCGGCGATGGTCCTGGGTCTGTCCTCGGTGCCCGGCGCCGGCCAGAACTTCATCGTGGTCGAGGACGACCGCGTCGCGCGCCAGATCGCGGAGAAGCGGGAAGCGCGCGAGCGCGCCGCCCTCCAGGCCAAGCGGCGGGTCCGTCGTACCCTCGAGGACTTCATGGCCTCCATGGAGAAGGGCGAGAGCCAGGAGCTCAACCTCATCCTCAAGGGCGACGTGTCCGGTTCGGTGGAGGCGCTCGAAGACGCCCTCGCCGCGCTGGAGGTCGGCGACGAGGTCTCGCTGCGGGTCATCGACCGCGGTGTCGGTGCGATCACCGAGGCCAACGTCAACCTGGCGGCCGCGTCGGACGCGATCATCATCGGGTTCAACGTCCGGGCCCAGGGCAAGGCCACCGAGCTCGCCGACCGCGAGGGCGTGGAGATCAAGTACTACTCGATCATCTACCAGGCCATCGAGGAGATCGAGGCGGCGCTCAAGGGCATGCTCAAGCCCGAGTACGAGGAGTCGACGCTCGGCCAGGCGGAGATCCGCGCGATCTTCCGCTCGTCGAAGCTTGGCAACATCGCGGGCTGCATGGTCATCGGCGGCGTCATCCGGCGCAACGCCAAGGTGCGCCTGCTCCGCGACGGCGCCGTGGTCGCCGACAACCTCGACCTGGCCTCGCTCAAGCGGGAGAAGGACGACGCGTCGGAGGTCCGGGAGGGCTTCGAGTGCGGTCTCGTGCTCAGGAACTACCAGGACATCAAGGAAGGCGACATCGTCGAAGCCTTCGAGATGAAGGAAATCCCGAGGGCCTGAGCGCTCTGCGCGGTGCCGCCCGTCCCCGTCCGGGGCGGGCGGCACAGCCGTACTGATAGGAACTGAGAATGACGAACCCGCGGGTCCGAAAGATCGCCGACCGGATCCAGGTCATCGTGGCCGAGATGCTCGAGCGGCGGATCAAGGACCCGCGGCTCGGGTTCATCACCGTCACCGACGTCCGGCTCTCCGGCGACAGCCAGCACGCGACGATCTACTACACCGTGCTCGGCGAGGACGAGGAGCAGGTCGCCACGGCGGCCGCGCTCGAGTCCGCCAAGGGGGTGCTGCGGTCCGAGGTCGGGAAGCAGCTCGGGATGCGGCTGGTGCCGACCCTTGCCTTCCAGCTGGACGTCATCCCGGAGAGCGCCCGTCACCTCGACGAGGTGCTGGCGAAGGCTCGCGAGGCCGACGCCGCGGTCGCCGCCGCCCGCGAGGGCGCACAGCCTGCCGGGGAGCCCGACCCTTACAAGAAGCCGCGCGACATCCCGGCCGACGAGGACGCCGACGACCTGTGAGCGACGGCCTGGTCGTCGTGGACAAGCCCGGCGGCCTCACCAGCCACGACGTCGTCGCCCGGGTACGCCGGCTCGCCGGCACCCGCAAGGTCGGACATGCCGGGACCCTCGACCCGATGGCCACCGGGGTGCTCGTGCTCGGCACCGGCCGCGCGACCCGGCTGCTCGGCCACCTGATGCTGACGGAGAAGGCGTACGACGCCACGATCCGGCTCGGCGTCTCCACGGTCACCGACGACGCCGAGGGTGATGTCCTCACCGTCGCCCCGGTCGACGGGATCGACGAGGAGCAGGTCCGCGAAGCGCTGGCCCGCTTCGTCGGCGACATCGAACAGGTGCCGACCGCCGTGTCGGCGGTCAAGGTCGACGGGAAGCGCTCGTACCAGCGCGTGCGCGAGGGCGAGGAGGTCGCTCTCGAGGCGCGTCCGGTGACCATCCACGAGCTCACGGTGGGCGCCGTCCGGCGGTCGTCGGGCGAAGGTCCGGCGTCGGTCGACGTCGACGTCGCGCTGCGCTGCTCCAGCGGCACCTACGTCCGCGCCATCGCCCGCGACCTGGGCGCCGCCCTCGGGGTGGGCGGCCACCTCACCGCCCTGCGCCGCACCGCGGTCGGGCCCTACCGGCTGCCGGACGCGCGGACCCTCGACCAGCTCGCGGAGCAGTTCTCCGTCATGCCACTGGCGGACGCGGCCCGCGCCGCGTTCCCGTCGTACGACCTGGATGCGGAGCAGGCGCAGGCCGTCCGTTACGGGCGCCCTCTCCCGCTCGAGCTCGACATCCTGACTGCGGTCTTCGCCCCCGACGGCGAGTTCCTTGCGCTCTACGCGCCGCGCGACGGCGCGGCCCGGGCGGTGGCGGTCTTCGTCGGCTGACCGGTGTGGTTCCGATGCATCGGGTGACGATGTATGGTGGTCATCGTGACGGAGCAGGCGATGTACATCCTCGCGAGCCTGGCGAGAGGTGAGTGCCACGGCTACGGCATCGCCCGCGACGCCGAGGAGCTGTCCGGAGGGCGGATCCGGCTCACCGCCGGCACCTTGTACGGCGCCCTCGGCCGGCTGTCCGACGAGGGGCTCGTCGAGCCCGCGGGCGAGCGGGATGTCCAAGGCCGGCGCCGCCGCTACTACCGGCTGACCGCCGCCGGTGAGCTGGCGCTCGCCGAGGAGGTGGAGCGGCTGCGCTCGACCGCAGCCGCCCTCGGCGCACGTCTGCCGTCCACGCGCACGGCCCCGGGGCCGGCATGAGGCGGCGGGTCCTGGAGCTGACCCTGCTCGCCTACCCGCGCGCCGTCCGCCGGCGCGACGGTGACCATCTCCTCGGCCTCGCTCTCGAGCTGGCCGACACCCACGGCGTGGCACGAGAGGCGTTCGGGTTGCTGCGTGGCGGGATGGCCGAGCGTCGCCGGCACGGCCGGACGCGCCGCGCCGTCGCGGCGGTGGTGGCCGCTACTGCGCTCGTCCTGGCCGCGCTGACGTGGACGGCGACGGCTCAGGGAGGACGCGTCGAGGAGGACGTGTTCTCGTGTGCAGGGGATTGCCCTGACATCCCGGCAGAGGTGGAGTCCAGGGTCGGCGACGGCTGGACCTGCACCGAGCACCGCGGGCCACCCGTCACCTGGCGATGCACCCGCGACTGAGGTGGGCGGCCGCGACCGTCGTGGCCTCCGTGCTGCTCTCGTCGTGCGAGTCCGACCAACCGCCGCCGGAGAAGCAGCCGGAGCGGGCAGACGTGCTCCGCGCGTCCGACGTACCCGACGGCTCGAGCGGCAGCCTGGTCGCCGTCGCGGACGGCGAGGTCGTCACCTGTCGCGGCTGGGGCGAGTCCGATCACGAGAGTGCCACGCCGGCAGGGTGCGACACCGTCTACGACATCGGGTCGGTGAGCAAGCAGTTCACCGCCGCGGCCGTGGTCAAGCTGCAGATGCAGGGTCGCCTGCGGGTGATCGACACACTCGGTGACTACTTCGCCGGCGTGCCGAAGGACAAGCGCGGCATCACGGTCCGGCACCTGCTCACCCACACCGCGGGCCTGATCGACGCGCTCGGCGACGACTACGACCCGCTGACGCGGCGCGCCATGATCACCGGCGCGCTGGCGTCGGAGCTGAGGACGCAGCCCGGCACTCGCTACCACTACTCGAACCTCGGCTACAGCCTGCTGGCCGCGATCGTCGAGGAAGCGTCCGGCACGGGATACGAGGAGTACCTGGTGAAGGAGCTCTTCGAGCCGGCCGGGATGACGCACACCGGTTACGTGCTGCCGGACTGGGATGCCGCCGACGTCGCCGTCGAGTACGACGACGAGGACCGCTCACAAGGCCGGCCGTTCGAGCATCCCTGGGCTGCGGACGGGCCGTACTGGAACCTCCGCGGCAACGGCGGGATCCTCTCCACCGCCGACGACATGGGCCGGTGGCTGCTCGCGCTGGAGGGCGAGCGGGTCCTGGACGAGGGCGCGAAGGCGGAGCTGTTCCGCCCGCGCGTGCTGGAGGAGCCCGGCGGGGACACGCGGTACGCGTTCGGCTGGGTGGTCGCGGAGACACCGTTCGGGACGGTCGACTGGCACAACGGTGGCAACGGCTGGTCCTATGCCGAGCTCGCCCGGCTGCCCGGCAGTCGCGCCGGGCTGTTCTGGGTCACCAACCACTATCGCAGCGCGGCCGGCGGGTGGAACTTCGACCGGCTCCGTCCGTCGCTCACCGAACGAGTTGCGAAGAGGCTCGTCGGCGGGCGCTGACCCGATCGGCGAGGAGGTCAGTAGTCTGCTCGCCGTGGCTGTGTGGCGCTCGTTCGACGAGGTACCCGACGACCTCGGGCGGACCGTCGTGACCGTCGGCAACTTCGACGGGATGCACCTCGGGCACCAGCACGTCGTGCAGCGGGCCCGCGAGGTCGCTCAGGAGGTCGACGTCGACACCGTCGTCGCGGTCACCTTCGACCCGCACCCGATCGCCGTGCTGCGGCCCGAGCACGCCCCACCCACGCTGACGACGATCGACGAGCGGCTCCGGCTGCTCGGGGAGGCGGGAGTCGACGCGGTGCTGGTCATCCCGTTCTCCCGCGACATCGCGGCGTGGTCGCCCCTGGACTTCATCGACCGGGTCCTGGTCGGCGCGCTGCACGCGAAGGCGGTCGTGGTCGGCGCGAACTTCCGGTTCGGCAACCGCGCGGCCGGTGACCGCCAGACCCTGCGCGAGGCCGGTGCCGAGCAGGACTTCGTGCTCGAGGCTGTCGAGCTGGACGGCGGACCGCAGGTGTGGTCGTCGACGTACATCCGGACCTGTCTCGCCGCCGGCGACGTCGCCGGGGCGGCCGAGGCGCTCGGTCGCCCGTTCGTCGCCCGTGGCGTGGTGACCGAAGGCGACAAGCGCGGTCGCGACCTCGGCTTCCCGACGGCCAACGTGCCGGTGGTGCCGGGCGCGGCCGCCCCCGCCGACGGCGTCTACGCCGGTTGGCTGCGCCGTCTCGACGGCGTCGACGGGGGAGCGAAACACCCCGCCGCCATCAGCGTCGGCACCAACCCGACGTTCGACGGCCAGCGCGACCGACGGGTCGAGGCGTACGTGCTCGACCGCACCGACCTCGACCTCTACGGCGTCGGGGTCGAGGTGGAGTTCGTCGAGCGGATCAGGGGGATGGTGCGGTTCGAGGGGATCGACGCGCTGATGGCCGCGATCGCCGACGACGTCGAGCGGACCCGCGAGATCCTCGGAGAAGCGGAGCCTCATGCCTCCTCGTGACTCGCTCAGTCCTGCCGAGCAGTGGTTCGTCGCCCACGGCCTGCCCTACTTCGTCGATTCCTACCGCGCCGGCGTCGCGGCCGGGCTCCGGCGGGGCCGGATCGCGGTCGTGCTGCTGGTCGCGGTGGTGGTCGGGGCCGTCGTCGGCGTGGTCACCGCGATCCCGCTCAGCGCCGCGGCTGGCATCGGGGCGGCGCTCAGCGCGGTGGGCCTGGTCCTGGCGGTGTACGCCGTCGTGACGCTGCGCGCCTGGCTGATCGTCGGCTGGGCGATCCGGCGTACCTTCCGCTCGCTCGGGCTGCTGCTGCCGCTGGTGACCAGGGCGTTGCCGCTGCTGCTGCTCTTCATCACCTTCCTGTTCATCAACGCGGAGGTGTGGCAGGTGTCCGCCGCGCTCGACGGGGGCGTGCTGTGGGTGACGGTCATGCTCTTCGCCGGCGTGGCGGTCGGCTTCCTGCTCACCCGGCTGCCCGAGGAGCTGGACTCCGTCGACGACGAGGTCGACAGCCGGGAGCTGCTCGACGCCTGCCGCGGCACGCCGTTGGAGACGGCCGCCGAGGCGATCGCCGGCCGGGTCGAGCGGGTCGGCAGGGTCGACGCCGAGGTGGCGGGGCTGCAGAAGGCCAACCTGGTGCTGGTCCTGCTGGTCTCCCAGGCGGTCCAGGTGCTGCTGCTCGCGCTGTCAGTCTTCGCGTTCTTCATCGTGTTCGGCGTGGTGGCGATGGACCCTGGAGTGGTCGCGTCGTGGACTGGCGGGCCACTCGACCCGGTCGTGTCCTCGATGGGCGCCTGGGACGGTGACCGGCTGAGCCGCGAGCTGGTGCAGGTGTCGGTGTTCCTCGCTGCGTTCAGCGGCCTCTACTTCACCGTCTACGCCGTCACCGACGACGTCTACCGCAAGCAGTTCTTCTCCAGCGTGATCCGGGAGCTGGAGCGCGCCGTCAGCGCCCGGGTCGCGTACCGGTCGATGCGGACCCACGACGCTGACTAGTCGTACGGAACCGAGCTGGCGGCGCTTCCCCCGTGATTCCCCTCGGGCCTGAAGCCGGTGACCACATGACCTAGTCACCTTTGTCCATTGACCGAGGTGATCCTGGTACCTACTCTTTGCGACGCTGAGGATGGCGGAGCGGCTGTCCAGTTGACCAATAGGGGATCGATGTTCGAGATCGAGTTGGACATGTTTTCGGGCTTGCCGAATCCTCGGTGGGAGCTGGAGGGGAAAGAGGCCGACGCATTCATTGCAAGAATCGTGGCGAACCGTAGACAAGTACGGTCCTTGCGTTCGATCGGTCCTGTTCTCGGATATCGCGGCTATATTGTTCGCGCTTATGGCGAGACGGCGCGTCGTCTGGCCGCGTCGGGAATACCGCCAGTATTTCGAATCTCGTCATTGCCTGAGGAATTGGCTCCCTCCGAGCAGGATGCCTTGTCCGGCTTCGAAGGACAGACCCTGGCTTCTGAACCTGAAGATGGCGAAGAAACGATCGATGAGTTCGACGGGCTGCCGCGACCGGTTCCCGGGACCTGCAGCTTGGCCTATACGCGCTGGAACGACTTCAGCTTCTGGAACGGCAGTCGACAAGAAAACAACAACTGCTACTGCTACGCCGCAAACTACGCCGCGAATCATTTCGGCATGCCTGGGCGGAAGGCCGGGCAGGGCCTCCTCCTCGGTTCTCGGACGATCAACTATCGGGACAAGCCAACGGCGGGCGAGTTCACCGAAGCCATGCGCGCAGATGGATGGCGGACCGGGTGCACGGGAAAAAGTCTTCGGATCACTGCCGTCATGGCCAAGATAACCCGTCACAGCGATGGTCACCTGTTCTGGGACTTCCATTTCTACCGCAAGAATCTCGTGACCTCGACTAACGCTGTGCGCTGGTGTCACAAGGCAGGTGAAACCCCGGCGACGAACAAGGACGCCAGTGGCAACTACATCACCTCGGTTCAGAATGCGGACCGGACGTTCTCCGATCCCTTCTTCCACTACGACTATTGGCAGGTAGTGGACACGTATTTCACTGCGCCGGAAGTCACGTCCCTGCGCATAGACTGACTCTTGAAAGGAGTGCGGCGATGATCGATCGACGATTCTTACTGGCTTCAGGTTTCGCGGCCGTTGCCGCAGTGGTCTCGGACGCCATCCCGCGTCAGTCTGGTCTCGAGACCGGAGCGGCGGAAGCTGCCCGGTCCGCTAGCGACGGCCGATCCGTTGAACAATGGCTGGCTACCACAAGGCCGGGCGGCACGTGGGTGGAGTCAATCGACTCCCGCGGGCGGTTTCATCTGCGGGCGGTGTAAGCGCCAGATGGCGAACGTTCGGCGGTACCGTTCACCCGTGAAGAGTCTAGTGGCGTGCTTCGCGATGTTGCTCGTCGGATGCTCATCGGGCGGAGCATCGGGCGGACCTCGGGACGCGGCCGACACAGACGCAACGACGCCGGCGGCCGCCACTCAGGACTCGTCCGAACCCGACTCGGCGACGCCGGTGAGCGACCAGTTGTCACGCGACCTCTTGAGGCTGCGCCCCACGGCGACGCGCCGCTGGCCGGTATCGCGGCCAGCTTCGTGCCGCCGTTTCGACGCGGTCGAGCATCGGAGGTCGGTCATCCTCGTCCCGCAGATCGACCTATCGTGTGTTCAGGCCTTGCGCCTGGACAGCGTTGCGATCGTCATCGCGCCTCGTGATCGTCTGCCACGCGGGCGACTAGACGGGACGTTGACCGTCCGGGACAGCCGAGCCCGGCTCTTTCGCATAGTGGAGCGCGCGAACGCGTTCCAGGTTGCCATCGTGAGGATTGAAGATCCACGGTCGACCATGGTGATCATGCGCGGCTCTGGGAGCAATGGGCCGTCGATCGAGGAACTGGTGAACTCCTTACCCTGACCGGCCGTCGTGGTTGTCGCACTACCCGACCGTGACCCGAACGCCGGACAGTGCGGCGTTGCCCGAGGCGTCCAGCCGCTCGGGGTCGGTGAGGTCGTTGATCGACGCTCCGGCGACCTTGTCGGCCACGCCGAGGCGGACGCCGGTCCGCTGGTGACCGTAGCCGTGGGGGAGCGAGACCACGCCCCGCATCATGTCCGCCGTCGCCTGCACGTCCACCTTGACCGATCCGACGCGTGAGGTCACGGTCACCAGGGAGCCGTCCGTCAGGCCGCGGGCCGCGAGGTCGTCGGGATGCATGAGCAGCTGGTGCCGCGGGCGGCCCTTCGTGAGCCGGTCCGTGTTGTGCATCCAGGAGTTGCAGTCACGCTGGTGACGTCGCCCGATGAGGAGCAGCTCGTCCTCATCCGGGAGATCCTGGCCGCGCACCCTCGCCAGGTCGCCGACCACGATCGCGGGCGCCGCCTGGATCCGCTTGTCCTTGGTGAACAGGCGGTCGGGCAGCTGGCCGGGCCGCAGGGGACCGATGTCGACGCCCTCGGGATGCTTGCGGAGCTGGGTGATGGTGACGCCGGACCGACCGGTGCGGAGCAGGGTCGCGATGATGAAGGTGGGGCTGAGCCCGAGCCGGGCGGACTTCTTGAGCCGGCGCCTGAGCGAAGGCTTGTGCCGCAGCCGCCGGGTCACCCGGACGTTGATCTCGCGGAAGATCTCCCAGTCGTGCCGCTGGTCGCGTCCCTTCGGGAACACCGCCGGGGTGAACCGGGCGGTGTCGCGCACGGCCAGCAGGTGGAACACCAGGTCGTAGTGGTCACGCTCGAGGTGGCTCGTCGGCGGGAGGATCACGTCGGCGCGCCGGGTGGTCTCGTTGATGTAGAAGTCCACGGCCGCGTAGAAGTCGAGGCCCTCGACCGCCCGGTCGAGGGCCGCGCCGTCGGGAGTCGACAGGACCGGGTTGCCGGCGAGGGTCAGCAGGGCGCGCACCTGACCGTCGCCCGGGGTCTCGATCTCCTCGCGCAGCACCGCGACCGGCAGCTCCCCGGCGAACTCCGGCGCCTGCCGGACCCGCGAGCGGTGCCTGTCGAAGTGCCCGCGGCCGATCAGCCCGCGACCGACGGCGTCGATGGCCGGGAAGGTGAGCAGGGCGCCGCCGACGCGGTCGGTGTTGCCGGTGACCAGGTTGAGCAGTTGGACGGCCCACTGGCAGACCAGCCCGAACTCCTGGGTGGACACGCCGATCCGCCCGTAGGCCGCCGCCGTCTCTGCGGCGGCGAACTCCCGCGCTACCTGGGCGACCACCTCCGCGGGCACGCCGCTCGCGCGCTCAGCGGCCGCGGGGGTGAAGTCGGAGACCATGCGCTCGACCTCGGCCAGGCCGTCGACGTACGGCGGCGGCGTCGTCAGTCCCTCGGCGAACAGGACGTTCAGCATCGCGAGCAGCACCCACGCGTCGGTGCCGGGCCGGATGAAGTGGTGCTCGGACGCGACCCTGGCGGTCTCGGTGCGGCGCGGGTCGAAGACGACCATCCGCCCGCCTCGCGCGTCGAGCTCGCGCAACCGCGCCGGGAAGTCCGGCACCGTCATCAGTGAGCCGTTGGACGCCATCGGGTTGGCACCGAACACCAGGAAGTACGACGTGCGGTCGATGTCCGGGACCGGGAGCAGCAGCTGGTGGCCGTAGAGCAGGTGGCCGATGAGCTGGTGCGGGAGCTGGTCGACCGACGTGGCGCTGAACTTGTTGCGGGTCCGGAACGACTGCACCAGGGGGCCTCCGTGCGTCATCGCGCCGAGGCTGTGGACGTTGGGGTTGCCGAGGTAGATCGCGAGCGCGTCCTTGCCGTGCTCGTTGATCGCGGTCGCGATCCCGTCGGCGACCAGATCGAAGGCCTCGTCCCAGCCGATCTCGGTCCACTCGCCGGTCGTCCGGTCCCTCCGGACGGGACGGCGCAACCGGTCCGCGTCCGCGTGGATGTCACCGATCGCCACCCCCTTGGGGCAGATGTGGCCACGGGAGAGGGGGTCGTCGGGGTTGCCCCGGACGCCGGTGACCTGGCCTTCCTCGATGGTGAGCACGAGGCCGCAGACGGCCTCGCACAGGTTGCAGACCGCCAGGCGCTTCTCCATGGCGGCATCCTGCCGCTGCACGCCCGTCGGCGCCACTACTCCTCGGTGGCCGCTACAGGCGGAGCCAGGTCAGCACGGCACGCACGCGACGGTGGTCGTCGGTGCCGAGCGGCAGGTCGAGCTTGGTGAAGATGCTGTTGATGTGCTTGGCGACCGCCTTCTCGGTGACGATCAGCCGCTCGGCGATGGCCGCGTTGGAACGGCCCTCGGCCATCAGCGCCAGCACCTCGCGCTCGCGTGCGCTGAGCCGGTCGACCGGCTGCTGCCGGGCCATCACCGTCGCGACCACCTCAGGGTCGAGGACGGTGCCGCCCGCCACGACGCGCTGGAGCCCCTCGACGAACTCCGCGACGTCGGAAACCCGGTTCTTGAGCAGGTACCCCACCGAGCCCTCACCACTGGCGAGCAGCTCGCGGGCGTAGAGGTGCTCGACGTACTGCGAGAGGACCATGACCGGGAATCCCGGCCGCTGCTTGCGCACGGCGATCGCCGCCCGCAACCCCTCATCGGTCTGCATCGGCGGCAGCCGTACGTCGAGCACGGCGGCGTCGACGTCGGCGTCCGCCAGCGCCGCGTCTAGGTCTGCGGCGTTGGCGACGGCTGCGGCGACGGTGAATCCGTGGCCTTCGAGGAGCTGGGTGAGGCCGGCGCGGAGGAGGGCGTGGTCCTCGGCGAGGACAAGACGCACGGGACCTCCAGGGTGACGATCGTCGGCCCTCCGACCGGGCTCGAGACCATCATGGTGCCGTCGAAGGTGCGGAGTCGCCTCATTATCCCCGTCATCCCGGTGCCGCTGGTCGGGTCGGCGCCGCCGCGCCCGTCGTCCCCGACCTCCACCCGCAGCACGCCGTCGGCGTGCTCGACGCGGATCCACGCGTTCTCGGCGCCGGAGTGCTTCCCGACGTTGGCCAGGCACTCGGCCACCGCGAAGTACACGGCCGACTCGACGGGGGCCGACAGCCGACCGTCGAGCGACACGTCGATCCGGACCGGGACCGCCATGTCCAGTGCCAGCGCCTGGACGGCGCCGACGAGGCCGCGGTCGGCCAGCACCGGGGGATGGATGCCTCGCACGACCGAGCGCAGGTCGGCGAGCGCCGTGTCGGTGGTCTCGCGGGCGTCGGTGACCAGCCGGCGGGCGCCGTCGGGGTCGCGGTCGAACATCTCGTCGGCCATGCCGAGGCTCAAGGACAGCGCGACCAGGCGTGCCTGCGCGCCGTCGTGGAGGTCGCGCTCGAGCCGCCGCAGCTCCGCGGCCGAGTGGTCGACGGCGTCGGCGCGGGTCTCGGTCAGCTGCTCGACCCGGCGCTCGAGGCGCTCGGTGACGCCGGGGGAGAGCAGCCACCGGTCGGCGGCGGCGCGCAGCCGCATCAGCGGACCGACGGCGTAGTACCAGATCCAGAAGGTCACCACACCGAGCAGCAGCGCCACCACGATCAGGGAGACCACGAAGCCGAGGGTCATCGCGACCAGCATCCAGCCGAGGTCGCGCCAGGTCATCGGGTCGGTCGCCACCGCGCGGAGCCGATTGAGTACCGGGCGGCCCTTCAGCGGGACGTACGGCGCCGGCAGCGTCTGGCCGAGCACCGAGGCCGCCATCCGGCGGTGGCCGTTGGCCAGCCAGCGTGTCGACGGGATCGCGACCGCGAGGAGCAGCGCACCGACCCACACGATCATCAGCACCCCGCCGACCACCCACAACGCGAACAGCACGACCAGCGGCACGATCGACACGGCCTGCAGGGCAGCGAAGCCCGTGAGCCGGAGGCGGCTGGGGCGGTCGGGGAGCAGCGGGCGGTCGGACACGTCGCCATCCTCCCCGACGCCGGCCAGGGAATCGGTGGTGCAGGCACCACTTCTCACCCGGGTGTCAGCGCTCCTGCCGCGGGCGCCACCGATCGCGAGGCTGGAGCGGTCCCACAGAACTCGACCGAAGGATCGTCATGTCTCCCAACCCGTTGACCTCGGTGTCCATGCGCGCGGCGCGCTGGAGTGCCACCCACCCCTGGCGAGCGATCGGCGGCTGGCTCCTCCTCGTCGCGATCGCGGTCGGCCTCGCCGCCACGGTCTCGCCCCAGGAAGCCTCCGACGAGGACTACCGGCTCGGGGAGTCCGGCCGTGCCGACCGCTGGGTCCACGAGGCCGGCCTCGACGCGCCGGACTCCGAAGAGGTACTGGTGACCGCTGACGACGCAGCCGACGGGCCCCTGGACCAGTCCACGGCCGAGAAGGCCGGCGCCCGGCTGGTCGACGCCGTCGGCACGCTCGAGGGCGTCGACGGCGTGTCCGAGCCCCAGTGGAACCCGGACCGCACGGCGATGCTGATCTCGATCCAGCTCGCCCGGGACCACGACGACGCCGATCCGATCGTCGCCGCCGTCGCCGACGTGCGGTCGGACTTCCCGGACCTCGACGTCCGGCAGACCGGTGACCTCTCCCTCGACGACGCGATCGACGAGCGGGTTGCCGACGACCTCTCTTCGGCCGAGGGGATCAGCCTCCCCATCACGCTGGTGCTGATGCTGCTGGCGTTCGGTGCCCTCATCGCCGCCGGCATCCCCGTGCTGCTCGCCGCGACCAGCGTCGCGGTCACGATCGGGATCAGCGCGCCGCTCTCGCACCTGTTCCCCGCCGAACCCACGGTCACCAGCATGATCGTGCTGATCGGCATGGCCGTCGGCGTCGACTACTCCCTCTTCTACCTGAAGCGGGAGCGCGAGGAGCGCGCCCGCGGGCGCAGCACACGAGACGCCGTGGAGATCGCGGCGCAGACGTCCGGGCACTCGATCCTGGTGTCCGGCGGAGCGGTCATCTGCGCCATGGCGGGCCTGTTCCTGATGACCGACGTGACGTTCAACAGCCTCGCGATGGGATCGATCCTCGTCGTGGCGATCGCGGTCCTCGGCTCGATCACGGTGCTGCCCGCGCTGTTGGCGAAGCTCGGCCGCTGGGTCGACCGTCCGCGAGTGCCGCTGCTGTGGCGGCTCAACCGGCGACTGAGCGGTCGGCTGGGTGAGGGCGGCATCAGCCGTCGCGTCCTCGGCCCGGTGCTCCGGCACCCCGTCGTCGCCCTGATCGTCGGCGTTGCCGTCGTGGGTGCGCTCGCCGTACCGGCTCTCGGGATGAAGACGCACTCGGGCAACCTCGACACGCTGCCCGGCGACATCGCCGAGGTGCAGACGATCAAGGCCGTGATCGAGGAGTTCCCGTCCGAGGGTCCGGTGGCGCAGGTCGTCGTCCGGGCGCCGGCGGACGACCAGGCCGCGGTCGCGGCACAGCTCGACGACCTGGGTCGCCGGGCGGCCGCCAGCGGGATGTTCCGGGCGCCGAGCGCACCGGTCGAGAACTCCGACGACGGTCGTACGTCGGTCCTGGAGCTCGCCATGCCGTTCGAGGAGTCCGACGACGAGGTCGACGAGGCGCTCCTGATGCTGCGCGACCAGCTGGTGCCGGCGTCCGTCGACAGCTCCGGCGCCGAGGTGGCCGTGGGCGGGGGACCCGCCGAGTCCCTCGACGCGCAGGAGCGGATGTCCGACCGGCTGCCGCTGATCATCGCGTTCGTGCTCGTGCTGACCTTCCTGATGATGGTGTTCGCGTTCAAGAGCGTGCCGATCGCGCTGATCTCGACCGTGCTCAACCTCGCCTCGGTCGCGGTGGCGTTCGGCCTGATGACGCTGGTCTTCCAGCACGGCGTGGGGGAGTCGCTGCTCGACTTCACCAGCCCGGGCTTCGTCATCGACTGGATCCCGCTGTTCGTCCTCGTGGTCCTCGTCGGGCTGTCGATGGACTACCACGTGTTCGTGGTCAGCCGGATCCGCGAGCATGTCGAGCGCGGCCTGCCCGCGCGGCTGGCGGTGCAGCGGGGCGTGTCGGAGACGGCCGGCGTGATCACCAGTGCCGCCGCGGTGATGGTGTCGGTGTTCGCGATCTTCGCGACACTGAGCATGCTGGAGATGAAGATGATGGGCGTCGGCCTCTCGGCTGCCATCCTGCTCGACGCGACCCTGGTGCGCCTGGTGATCCTGCCGGCCGCGCTGGTCCTGCTCGGCGAGCGGGCCTGGTGGCCGCGCCGGCCGCGGCGCCCGCAGGGTTCGCCGGTGGTGGAGCCGGACCCGGCCCTCGCGGTCGCCGGGCGGTGACGGAGCACTGATTGGGCGCTGACTGAGTACTGACGAAGGGTGGAACGCGATGTCGGTCCCGGTGGTCCTCGACTGTGACACCGGGACCGACGACGCGGTCGCGATCATGGTCGCCGCCCTGCACCCGGGCCTCGAGCTGCTCGGCGTCACGACGGTGTGGGGCAACCACGACGTCCGCCACACCACCGACAACTCGCTGCGGGTGCTCGACCTGGTGGGCCGCGGGGGTGTCGGCGGGGTCGGCGTCCACCCCGGGTGGAACGGTCCGGTGCGGCCGCGGCTCGAGGAGCTGCCGACCGGACGGGCGGACCTGCCGGCCACCCTCCCGGTCCCCGCGTCGGCGACGGCGGCCCGCGGCCCCGCCGTCGAGTGGCTGGTCGAGACGCTGCGCGGCACGACGCGTCCGGTCACGGTCGTCCCGACCGGACCGCTGACCAACCTCGCCGCGGCCGTCGCCGCCGATCCCGGCATCGTCGAGGCGGTGGGCGGCCTGGTCGTCCTCGGCGGTACGCACCGGGAGAGCGGCGTCACGCCGTACGCCGAGCGCAACGTGTGGTGCGACCCGGAGGCCGCGCACGACGTACTCACCGCCGGTTTCCGGGACGTCCTCCTCGTCACCATGGATGCGACGTTCTCGGCGCCGCTCACCGCTGCGGACACCGCGCGGCTCCGGGCCGTCGGGACGGTCGCCGCGGCCACCGCCGCCGACTTCGTCGACGCCAGGATCGACTGGTACCGCCGGGACCCGGCGATGGCAGCCCTCGGCGCCGCGCCGCTGCACGACCCGCTGGCCGTCGCCTGCCTGCTCGACCCCGCGGTCGTGGAGGTCCGGGAAGCCTGGACCACGGTGGAGCGGACCGACCCGACGACCTACGGTGCCACCCGCTTCACCTTCGCCGGCGACGAGCCCGTCGGCGCGCCCGTCCGGGTCGCTCTGGGGGCCGACCACGACCGCTTCCTGGACCTGCTCGAGGAGGCGCTGGCGGCCGGTCCCCGGATTGGGTGATGTTCAGCACCGCTGTTAGCCTTGACCGGTTGCCGTTTGACGGCCGCGGATCCAGAGTGCCCCGGTGGACATGCCCGGGCGCGCCGCGCAACGAACCGGAAGGACCCCGAACAAGCATGGCTATTGGTACCGACGCGGAGACCAAGAAGAAGATCATCTCCGAGTACGCCACGACCGAGGGCGACACCGGTTCGCCGGAGGTGCAGGTCGCACTGCTGAGCCACCGGATCAGCCACCTGACCGATCACCTCAAGCAGCACAAGCACGACCACCACAGCCGCCGCGGGCTGCTGCTCCTCGTGGGCCAGCGCCGTCGGCTGCTCAACTACCTGAAGAAGACCGACATCGAGCGCTACCGCTCGATCGTGGAGCGCCTCGGCCTCCGCCGATGAATCGTTGCGAAGGGATCCACCGCACGGTGGGTCCCTTCGCTACATGCGGCAGGACCATCGCGGTCCGGCCCCTAACTGAACAAACAACCACAGGAGCGATCCGCGTCAACCACGGTCCCGATCCTCGGTAGTGGCAGTCAGGCCCCCTGATCAACCAGCAGGGTCCTGCATGCCTCGATCGAAGATCGGATCACAAGACGCGGCCGTCGCGGATCGCACCGCGAACGAGAGAGTCAAACGTTGACTGAACCCGTCATCTCCGCCGTAGAGACCGTTATCGACAACGGCAAGTTCGGCACCCGTACCGTCAAGTTCGAGACCGGGCTGCTCGCCCGTCAGGCCGCCGGTTCGGTGACCGCCTACCTCGACGACGACACCATGCTGCTGTCGGCGACCACCGCCGGCAAGCACCCGAAGGACCACTTCGACTTCTTCCCGCTGACGATCGACGTCGAGGAGCGGATGTACGCCGCGGGCCAGATCCCCGGCTCGTTCTTCCGCTCCGAGGGTCGCCCGGGCGAGGACGCGATCCTGACCTGCCGCCTCATCGACCGGCCGCTGCGCCCGACCTTCAAGAAGGGTCTGCGCAACGAGGTCCAGGTCGTCATCACCGTCCTGTCCCTCAACCCGGACGCTCCCTACGACGTGCTGGCGATCAACGCGGCCTCGCTGTCGACCCAGCTCTCCGGCCTGCCGTTCTCCGGTCCCGTCGGTGCCGTGCGGGTCGCGCTCATCGACGGCCAGTGGGTCGCGTTCCCGTCGCACAGCCAGCTCGAGGGCGCCGTCTTCGACATGGTCGTCGCCGGTCGCGTCACCGACTCCGGCGACGTCGCGATCATGATGGTCGAGGCGGAGGCCACCGAGTCGGCCTGGACCCTGGTCCAGGACGGCGTGCAGGCGCCCACCGAGGAGGTCGTCGCCGGCGGTCTCGACGCGTCCAAGCCGTTCATCAAGCAGCTGGTCGAGGCCCAGGCGGAGCTCGCCAAGGAGGCCTCGAAGCCGGTTCAGGAGTTCCCGGTCTTCCTCGACCACGAGGACGACGTCTTCAACGCCGTCGAGGCCGCGGTGAAGAGCGACCTCGCCGCCGCGATGAAGATCGCCGACAAGCAGGAGCGCAACGACCGCACCGACGAGCTCAAGGAGAGCGTGCTCACCCAGCTCGGCGAGCAGTTCGAGGGCCGCGAGAAGGAGATCGGCGCGGCGTTCCGCTCGGTCAACAAGCAGCTGGTGCGCGAGAGCATCCTGCGCGACAAGATCCGCATCGACGGCCGTGGCCTCGCCGACATCCGGCCGCTGAACGCCGAGGTCGACATCCTGCCGCGGGTGCACGGCTCGGCGCTCTTCGAGCGAGGCGAGACCCAGATCCTGGGCGTCACCACGCTCGACATGCTGAAGATGGAGCAGCAGCTCGACACGCTCTCCCCGGAGAAGCACCGCCGCTACATGCACAAGTACGTCTTCCCGCCGTTCTCGACCGGCGAGACCGGTCGCGTCGGCTCGCCGAAACGGCGTGAGGTCGGCCACGGCGCGCTCGCTCGCCGGGCTCTCCTCCCCGTGCTGCCGTCGCGTGAGGAGTTCCCCTACGCGATCCGCCAGCTGTCGGAGGCCATGGGCTCCAACGGCTCGACCTCGATGGGCTCGGTCTGCGCCTCGACCATGTCGCTGCTGCAGGCCGGTGTCCCGCTGAAGGCCGCCGTCGCCGGTATCGCGATGGGTCTGGTCTCCGGTGAGGTCGACGGTGAGACGCAGTACGTCGCGCTCACCGACATCCTCGGCGCCGAGGACGCGTTCGGCGACATGGACTTCAAGGTCGCCGGCACGCGCGAGTTCGTGACCGCCCTCCAGCTCGACACCAAGCTGGACGGCATCCCGGCCGAGGTCCTCGGGTCCGCGCTGACCCAGGCCAAGGACGCCCGGATCGCGATCCTCGACGTGATGGCGGAGGCCATCGACGAGCCCGAGGAGATGTCGGTCCACGCTCCGCGGATCATCACCATCCGGGTGCCGGTCGACAAGATCGGCGAGGTCATCGGGCCCAAGGGCAAGGTGATCAACCAGATCCAGGACGACACCGGCGCGACGCTGTCCATCGAGGACGACGGCACCGTCTACATCGGCGCGACCAACGGCGAGGCAGCCGAGGCGGCGAAGCAGGCCGTCAACGCGATCGCCAACCCGACCATGCCGGAGGTCGGCGAGCGCTACCTCGGCACCGTCGTCAAGACGACGAACTTCGGTGCGTTCGTCTCGCTGATGCCGGGCAAGGACGGCCTGCTGCACATCAGCAAGCTGCGTGACCTCGCCGGCGGCAAGCGGGTCGAGAGCGTCGAGGACGTCGTCTCGGTCGGCCAGAAGATCCAGGTCCAGATCGCCGAGATCGACGACCGCGGCAAGCTCTCGCTGGTCCCGGTGGTCGAGGAGGCGGCTCCGGCCGACGCCGAGGTCACCGAGGACGCGGAGTGACCCTTCAGTGAGTGAGTCCCTCACGACGGCCGGCCAGCGCACCGCTGGCCGGCCGTCGGCTCTCCCGAACAGCTCGGCGGGGCGTGCGTCGACCAGCACCCTCGCGACGGTGCGCGACGCCGCCGGTCACGTGACCTCGCGGATCCGGCGCACCACCCTGCCGTCCGGGCTGCGGATCGTCACCGAGCAGATGGCGGGCGCCCGGTCGGCGTCGATCGGCGTCTGGATCGGCGTCGGCTCGCGCGACGAGACCGCGACGACCCACGGGGCCTCTCACTTCCTCGAGCACCTGCTCTTCAAGGGCACCGACGAGCGGTCGGCGCTCGACATCTCGATCGCCCTCGACGCCGTCGGCGGTGAGTTCAACGCGTTCACCGCGAAGGAGTACACCTGCTTCCACGCGCGGGTCCTCGGCGAGGACCTGCCGCTCGCGGTCGACGTGCTCGGCGACATGATCACCGGCTCGCTCCTCGAGGCGCACGACGTCGACGCGGAGCGCGACGTCATCCTCGACGAGATCGCGATGCACGAGGACGACCCCGACGACGTCGTACAGAACCTGCTCGCCGAGCTGGCATGGGGGAGCGGGCCGCTCGGCCGCCCGATCGCGGGGACCACCGACTCGATCGAGGCGATGACGCGCGCGCAGATCCAGCGCTTCTACCGCAAGCACTACCGCCCCGAGAACATGGTGCTCTCGGTCGCCGGCGCGGTCGAGCACGCCGACGTCGTCAAGGCCGTCCGCCGCTCGTTCGGCCGGCACGGCTTCCTGGCGGGCACGGCCGAGCCGGTCGGCCCGCGCGCCAGCCGCCGGCACCCCCGGGTCAGCGGGCGCGAGGGCCGGATCTCCCGTCCGTTCGAGCAGGTCAACGTGGTGCTGGCCGCGGAGGGCGTCACCCGCGACGATGACCGCAGGTTCGCCCTCGGCGTCCTCAACACCGCCCTCGGGGGCGGTACGTCGAGCCGGCTCTTCCAGGAGGTGCGCGAGCACCGCGGCCTGGCCTACTCGGTCTACTCGTTCGCCAGTCACTACGCCGACTCCGGCCTCGTGGGCGTCGCCGTCGGGTGCCTGCCGGACCGGCTCGACGACGTGCTGGAGGTCGTCAGGGTCGAGCTCTCCCGCATCGCCGCCCACGGCATCACCGCCGAGGAGCTCGCCCGCGGCAAGGGCCAGCTGGTCGGGGGACTGGTGCTCGGGCTCGAGGACAGCGCATCGCGGATGATGCGCCTCGGCAAGGCCGAGCTCGTCTATGCCGACGTCCTCGGCATCGACGACGTGATGGCGCGGATCGACGCGGTCACCCTCGACGACGTCCGGGCCGTGGGCCGTGACGTGTTCGGGCGGCCCGAGCTGCTTGCCATCGTCGGCCCCTGACAGCCGAGAGCACACCTCGACCACGGGCGGCGGCGAGCGCAGCGAGCAATGCCGCAGTAGCCGACCCGGCGGATATTTCTCCCTCGCGAGCGAAGCGAGCCGCCTCAGAAATTTGCGCCGTGTCGGCGGGCGCGAGTTCTAACGTCTCCCTATGATCCCGACGACGGGCGGCTTGTCCGACGTCGCGATGTAGACGCGAAAGCCGCCCTCGGTGAGGGCCGCCGCGGTCTTGGAGATGATCTCGGGCACCTGATCGGGGCGGGTGGTGTCGAAGAACAGGTTGACCGAGCCGCCGGGGAGCACCCGCTCGTGCAGGAGCGCCACCTCGTCCTTGCAGTCGCGCACCCAGAACAGGTTGACGTCGAACGCGAAGACCTTGGTCAGCCGCTTGACCGGGACCCGCAGCGTGGCCAGGTCGATCTGGCGCACGGTCAGCTTGCCGGCCTCGATGTGCGCGGCGCACCGCTGCTTGGTCCGGTCCACTCCCGCTTCCGAGCGGTCGATGGCGAACATCCGCCCGCGCCCCTCGAGTCGGCGGCAGATCAGGTCCGCCGCCTGCCCGGATCCGCACCCGATCTCGAGCACGTGGTCCTGGGGCTGCACGTCGATGAAATCCACCGCCCACCGCAGCCGGGCCGGGATCGTCTGCACCGCCATGGGCCCAGCCTGCCAGAACACGCGCCCGGAGCGCGGGACCGACGGGCTGCCGAGATGCGCACGCACTAGGTTGGACGCCGTGGAGAGCAGTCAGATCCAGGTCGGTGTCCTGGGTGCCCGCGGCAAGGTGGGGTCCGCGGTGTGCACGGCGGTCGAGGACGCGCCCGACCTCGCACTCGCGGCCGCCGTCGACCACGACGACCCGATCGACCTGCTCGTGTCGTCGGGTGCCCAGGTGGTCGTGGACTTCACCCACCCGGACGTCGTCATGGACAACCTCGAGTTCTGCATCGACCACGGCATCCACGCGGTGGTCGGCACCACGGGGTTCGACCAGGGCCGGCTCGACGTCATCGACGGCTGGCTCGGCGACGCACCGACGACCGGTGTCCTGATCGCGCCGAACTTCTCGATCGGCGCGATCCTGATGATGCGGTTCGCTGCGCTGGCCGCGCCGTTCTACGAGTCGGTCGAGATCGTGGAGCTGCACCATCCCAACAAGGCGGACGCGCCGAGCGGCACCGCACGTCGTACGGCGGAGCTCGTGGCCGCCGCCCGGCGCGAGGCCGGCTGCCCACCGGTGCCCGACGCGACGTCGACCGCCCTCGACGGAGCCCGTGGTGCGGTGGTCGACGGGATCCACGTCCACGGCCTGCGGATCCGTGGCCTGGTGGCGCACCAGGAGGTGGTGCTCGGGGGCGTGGGGGAGACGCTGACCATCCGGCACGACTCGCTCGACCGGGTCTCGTTCACGCCGGGAGTCCTGACCGGCGTCCGTCAGATCGCAGATCGCCCCGGCCTCACGGTCGGGCTCGAGTCCTACCTGGACCTCTGAGTTGCAGGTTCCTGCGCTGCAGGAACCTGCACCGGCCCATTCCTGGCCGTGCCGGCACGCCGGTGGGACTCTCTGCTCGCCGGGCACGTCGTCCGTGCCCGCATCCGTCTGAGCAAGGAGCACAACCGTGTCGAACCTCGGGTCCCGATCTCGGTCCCAACTGGCTGCGGCGACTGCCGCGGCCGCTGCGTTGGCCACCCTCCTCCTCGGCCTCCCGCCCGGCGCCTCCAGCGCGCCGACGACGGCCGCCGCCAAGCCGGACGGCGACCGGGTCGCCGAGAAGGCCATCGCCTCACTGAAGGCGCACCCCCTCGTCGCTCGAGCGACACCCGGCCAGGAATACCGGGCCACGGCCACGATCCGCGACGCGAACGGCAGCACGCACGTGCGCGTGCAGCGGTCCTACCGCGGGCTGCCGGTCATCGGCGGTGACCTCGTGGTCCACCAGGGGCCGGACGCGGTGTGGGACGGGGTGAGCCAGACGCTGGACGCCCCGGTGCGCGTCTCGGTGCGCCCGGCTGTCAGCAAGGCGCGCGCCGAGCTCGCCGTCATCGCCACCGACCGGGTGACCCGGTCGATCCGCAAGCTCCGGGTGGACGGCAGCCCGCGGCTCGTTGTCGACGCCATCGCCGGCGCGCCCCGGCTCGCGTGGGAGTTCACGACCGGAGGCCGCCACGCCGACGGCACCCCCAGCCGGCTGCTGACCTACGTCGACGCCCGCACCGGCAACGTCATCCGGCGCGAGGAGCGGATCCAGACGACCGACGGTGAGGGCAGCTCGCTCTACAGCGGCACGGTCGACCTCGAGGTGACGCCGTCCGGGACGTCGTACCTCCTCAAGGACCCGACCCGTGGCGGCACCTACACGACCGACATGGGCAACAAGACCGACAGCCTGTTCTGCCAGCTGTTCGGGTCCGGGTGCAAGCCGGGCACGACCTTCAGCAGCACGGACACCTTCTTCGGCAACGGCTCGAACAGCAACCGGGAGACGGCGGGGGTCGACGCGCAGTACGGCACCAACGTGACCTGGGACTACTACCAGCAGGTCCACGGCCGCAACGGCATCTTCGGCAACGGCAGTGGGTCGTACAACCGGGTCCACTACGGCAACAACTACGCCAACGCGTTCTGGGACGGCACCAAGATGACGTACGGCGACGGCGACGGCGTCTCGTTCGGCCCGCTGGTGTCGCTCGACGTGGCCGGCCACGAGATGTCGCACGGCGTCACGGAGAACACCGCCGGGCTGACCTACTCCGGCGAGTCCGGCGGCATCAACGAGGCGACGTCCGACATCTTCGGCACCATGGTCGAGTTCTACGCCGCGAACGCCAACGACCCCGCCGACTACTACATCGGTGAGGAGTTCGACCTGGCCCAGCACGACGGGTTCCGGCGGATGGACAACCCGTCCCTCGACGGCAGCTCGCACTCCTGCTGGAGCACGAGCACCAAGAACGTCGACGTGCACTACTCGTCGGGCGTGGGCAACCACTTCTTCTACCTGCTCGCCGAGGGCTCCGGCCCGAAGGTGATCGGCGACAAGGCCCACAACTCGCCGACCTGCAACGGCTCGACGATCGGCGGCATCGGCCGCGCCGACGCCGAGCGGATCTGGTTCCGGGCGCTGACGGTCTACATGACTTCCGGCACCAACTACGCCGGAGCTCGCACCGCGACGCTCAACGCCGCCACCGACCTGTTCGGTGCCGGCAGCGCCCAGCGGGCCGCCGTGGCCGCAGCCTGGAGCGCCGTGAACGTGAACTGATCCTGGCGATCACCTGAAAGCTGCTGCGCCGCGCCCCTCCCCCAGAGGGCGCGGCGCAGCTCTTTGCGCGGGTCAGCTGCGGCGTGACCGAGGCGGGTTGAGCAGCGGGCGCGGGATGTGGAGCCATGATCCTGCGGCAGTCGTGTGACGAGCAACTGCTCGTCATTGCATGCGGGGCCTACTGCGTGACGAGTGTGGGCCGTTCGGCGATCCCGAGCGGCTGGCGGGCGAACGCGTTTGCAGCGTCTACCTCGTAGCAGAGGTTGCGGCTCGAGTCGCCAAGCGTGTCGTCGACGTACGACTGCACGTCTGCGACGCTGTTCGACTCCCACAGGCAGGTCGCACCCGACCCGTCCCGCGCCGGGTAGAACTGCAGCCCGGTTGTCCCGTGAGGGGCTTCCTCGTTCTTGATGAGCTTCTCGCCGCGGGAGAACGCGTCGGAGGGATTGAGGAATGTGTGCTGAACGACGACGTACATGGCCTGCTCCTTCTCTTGATCGGCTGTTGGACGTCACGACCGTACGAGCGGGCAGGGGCCCAGATCATCGACGGAACTGACCAACTTGCGATGCCCGGGGATGGTGAGGATTGAGTAGTTGCCTCAGGTCAGGCGGTGTTCGAACGCGTACGCCGCCGCCGCGGTTCTCGTGGAGACTCCGAGCTTGCCGAAGATGTTCTGCAGGTGGCGTGCGACCGTGTGCTCGCTGATGACCAGTGCCGCCGCGATCTCGCTGTTCGACCGGCCGGACGCCACCAAACGGAGCACGTCGATCTCGCGAACGGTGAGCCCATCGTCCATGCGGTCGCGCCCGACCAGCGCATCGACCCGCGCCTGATCGGGCTTGGCGCCGAGCTGACCGAACGCCGCCCGAGCAGTGTCCAACTCGAGCTCGGCAGTGTCGTGATCGCCCAGGCCGCGACATGCCAGGCCGATCAGAACCCGGGCTCGGGCTGCTTCATAGGGGACCCCCAGACGCTGCCACGCCGCCAGCCCGGGTCGCAGTGCCATCAATGCCTCCCGCGGCTCGTCGCGCGCCACGAGGAGCGCGCCCTTGGCACAGTCCGCCATCGCCGCGACGGCGCCACCGACCGTGGACGCGATCGCCTCGAGGTCGTCGACCGCCGCTCGGGCCCGATCGAGCTCGCCGACCGCGACGGTGATTTCCACGAACGCGGGCAGCAGGCGGGCGCGACGCAGCATCTGCGTCGACTCCCCGGTCGCTCGCCGGATGGCGGCCGCGGCGGAATCCCTGCTGCCCTGCATCAGGCGCAACAGGGCAAGGCCGGGCTGTGGTTCGAATCCCAACGCGTTCGCCTCGCGGAAGGATCTCTCGGCCGCGGCGAAGTCACCCGCAAGACGATGGATCTCGCCCTGCACATAGGCCGCCTTCCCCCGAACGAGCTGGTTCAGCTGGCCCGCAACGGTGTGTCTGGCCGCGGCCCGCTCGCTCTCCTCGTGGGCGATCGCCCAGGAGCCGCTCAGGTGATGCAGTTCTGCCCGGTGGACGAGACAGAACCCGAAGTGCTCCTCCATCTCCGGCTGGCCTTCGCACCAACGGGTGAGCGCCTCGGTCCATTCGCGGGCGTGGTCCAAGGCGTAACCGTCAACGCAGTACGCGATCGTGTTGCAGTAGACGATCCCGGTAACCACGGGCGACAGCTGGCCCTCGATGGCGACGACGAACATCTCATCGACCAGTCGCAGCCCGTCCGCTACCCGGCCCATGTTGATCAGGGCACGTCCCTGATCCCCGCGGGCGAGCCAGAGCAAGTCTGCGTCGTCGAAGCGGCGGGCGATGTCCGCGGCTTCACCAGCCGTCGCGTAGCCCGACTCATAGTCCCCGATCCCCATCTGCTGCAACCAGGCGGGGATGAGCATCCAGCCTCGCTCGGCGCCGTCCTCGCCGGATTCGTCGAAGATTCGCTGCGCACGAGCGAACCAACCGCCGGCGGGGACGGTCTGACCTCGAAACAGGAGGCTGTGGCCGATCCAGAACGCGAGCCGGACCGCGGGCAACGCCGCACCGGCCTCGAGATGCGCCCGGTATGCCCGTTCGAGGGCGGCCACGTAGGCGTCCGTGTCACCAACCATGTACGCGGACCGACCCAGCGCCTCGAGATCCTGCGCGGACAGAGCGGCCGCGCGATCGGCCTCGGACAGCGCTTGAAACGCCTCTCGCCAGGCCGCCCGCACATAGGCTTTCCGTCCGCGATCGAGGACTGCGACGGTGTCCGTCACCGGCTCAGCGTAGCGCCGGAGAGCACATCACGCCCCGGCGCTGGACCAAGGGTGATCCACCGACTCGACGCTGCAGTTCGACCCGCGAGCGCCACAAAGGCCGGACAGTCCCTGCAAGGAGTTGGCGCACCTTATTGTCAGTTGCGGTACGGGTTGAGTGGGGCGTTGTGTCGCCCGGCGCGCGGACCGTACGGTGGCACTAATCCGTAGGGGGCATGATGACGATGGCAGAGCAGGACGCCCGCCGGGCTGCAGAGGGCACCAGCGCAGTCGCCCGGCTGCTCGAGGTCGCTGCCCGCAATGCCGACGAGCTCCTCGCGGAGTCGAGGGCCGAGGCTGCCTCGATCGCGGCCAAGGCGCAGAGCGATGCGGACCGGCTCACCGGGTCGAGCCAGGTTCAGGCGGAACAACTGAAGGCGTCGGCCAGTGCAGAGGCCGACCGAGTCCTGGCTGAGGCCCACGCAGAGGCCGAGCGGGTGCGCGCCGAACTGGAGGAGGCGCGGGCAGAGCAGAGCGCCGAGCTCGACCGGCAGCGCGCGACCGTGCTCGGCGACCTGGCTGAGCAGAAGGCCGCTCTGGAGGCCGAGGTCGCGCGGCTGCAGCAGGTTGAGCAGGATCTTCGCGATCGGATGCGCAGCTACCTGACCCAACAGCTCGCGCAGATAGAGCCGACCACTCCGCGCTGAGGCCGAGCGCCTCGGAGCTCCTATGAAGACGGGGCAGTAGTCCCGCGGAGCCTCCGCCACCCTTGTTCGACATGCGTGTGTATCAGAGCCGCACTCCCGTTCTCCTATCTGATACCGGCGGCCGCCGGTCACAACCCTGCCGGTGCTCGCTTGCCGGCTCACAGAGGAGAACGAACATGCACAACTCAATCTCACACGAGGACATCGCGGCTCGATTTATCGAGTCGGGTTCGCTGGACTTCGACGCCGTCGGCGCGTTCGTGTCGAAGATCGGCCCCGAGCTCGCGACGCGTGACGACGGCTTGCACGGCGTCATCTACGGACGGTTCAACATGCTCGCCTGCTTCCTCCGCGCCGACGACCTCGGCAATGTCTTCGGTGGCCTGCGCGGTGGCGCCGGGCTGGCGCAGGCCGTCGATCTGCAGAACGGCTGACAATGCTCTGCGTCGATCAGTCGACGCCGCAGGGCCAGGCCGCGGCAGGCGTCGCGGTCTGGCCCACAGCGGATCTTGAGCAGCGTCTTGTCAACGCGCTGGACTTCGCGGCTGTCGCGGTGTCCGATTTTGGCGAGACCGGGTACGACGACGCAGTGCGGCCGGCGCTCAGCTTCGGGCCCGAGAAGGTGGTGGCGGAGGCTGCGATGCTCGCCTATGCGGCGCACGGGGCGAGCCACTCGAGTGCAGTAGGCGACCGTGTCACGGCCCTCGTCCGGCAGCTCGACCCGCTGGTGCGGTCGCCGCGAGCGCTCGCCGACATGGCCTTGAATCCGGATCAAGTCTTCCGGCGAGCCGTTCCCCACGTACTCCTTACGGCAATGGGCCATCCCGACGACGCCTTCGACGCGTTCGCGTCCGACGTGTGCGCCCGCGTCCTCTCCCACGCCGTCGATCAGCCCACGACCGTGCTCGCGGAGCGCCGCTGGATCACCTCCGTGTGGAGTCGTCGACTTCCGACCGTGTCGTACCCGCCTTCCGGCACCGTCCTTACGCACCCGTTCGACCTGCTGGTCGGCTCCCGGGAGGACCCTTACGGGCTCACCCACCTGCTGTTCTACGTCACCGACTTCGGCCGCACAGCCAACCCGGAGCTCGGCCGCACCCGCGATGCGATCCTGGCCGAAGTCGAAGCGCTGGTCCTTCGATACCTCGACCACGGCGACTACGACCTCGTCGGCGAACTGCTGATGGCGTGGCCCCAGTTGCATGAGGCGTGGTCGCCCGTGGCCGCGTTCGCCTTCGACGTGCTCGCCCACGTCGAAGACGAAGTCGGCCTCCTACCCTGCGGGAACATCGACCCTGAGCGCCTCGCCAGCCTTGCGGGCACAGAGCGAACGCGGTACGCCCGCGCCGCCTCCTACCACACCGCTTTCGTCATGGGCTTCCTCTGTGCAGTTACGCTCCGTGGCGAAGTCCAGCCGCCCACTGCCTTTGTCGCACCGGAGTACCCGGACAACGCGTGGCGAGCGCTCCGCGCCATGCTCGACGATCATCCGGGCGACTGGTTGCCCGTGTTCGACCGCAGGAACGAGGCAGAGAAGCGCATGATGGCCCCGATGCTGTGTGGCCTCGTGATCACCCAAGCGATGCGCCAGCGGAACTTCGCCACCATGCACGATGCGATCAGGATGGCACGACAGTTCGGGTTGCCTGCGCAACCGTTGCGGTCAGCGGCGGCCGACCTCCTGCGGATACTCAGCGCCGCCTTGCAAGCAAGTACTCCGGACGAGCTTGAAGTGTGAGCACCGCACCCTGCCGTTTCGCGGCGGACAACGCACGTTCAGCACGTGGGTCACGGGATGTGGGGCAGCGGCCAGGTCTGGCCCGTGGCGCTGTCGACGATTGCGGCTCTGTTGACGCGGACGGTCAGCGGCAGGACGTCGGCGATCGCCTTGACCACGGTGGCCAGTTGGGCGCCCTGGGCGCGCGTTGCAACCGAGACGTGCGGCACCCAGTGGCCCGTTTCGTAGTTGCGGTGCAACTCCGCTCCAGTGGCCTTGAGTGCGGTAACGATGCGCCATTGGCGCAAGGCCATGTCGGCGGTGACCGCCGGCGCGAGCGCCGCCCGGCCACGCGGGAAGGCGAGCGTGCCGTGGAACGACATCGTGAAGGGCTCGGCGGCTGGAAGTGCGGAGAGCGCCTGCTGTGCTCGCGCCAGGTCCCAGCTGCGAAGCACGACATAGGACAAGTGCGGGTGATGGCGGCGATGCGTGTGGGTAGCCAGTGTGGAGACGCCCGCATCCTCCAGTCGTGACCACAGGTCCCGTAGTAGGCGGTCCGACCGGGTGTCGAAGAGCAGGCAAACGGCGAGTGCCACTTACCCAGCATGGTCCGCTCGCTGGGTCTGGCTCCAGGCCAAACCCCCTGAACCCGCACAAATGCCGGCCGGTTCGAGACACCGTACGCGGCGGTGTGACGCAGGTCGTTCGATGCATGGATCGGGCCTAGATCCGGGCGGGTGCGGCGGACTTCGTCCCGAGCGGTGTTGTCAGTCGCCGCTGACGTCCGCCGCGAGGCTGTCGCGCAACCGCGTGCCGCGCCAAGCGCAGAAGGCCACTGCGAGCAGGAACCCGGGCCAACTCAGGAACAGGCCGAGTGCTCCGCCCCAGGTGTCGTTGCGAACGGCCGGGTGGCGGTTCGTGTACCAAGCACCGACAGGTGAAGCCGACATGAAAACGACCATCCAGACTGCGGGAAGCAACACGTCCATCGCCGGAGCATAGTTCATTCAGCCTCCGCTCGAGGCGACCCAGATTCGACAGATCCGGATCTGTAGTCGACCCGACTCGCGGCGAAGTGACGCAGGTTCACATGCGACGCGGTCGCTCAACCGTGGGAAGCCCGGCGTCGTTCCGGTAGGTCCGGATCCTCGCGATCTGGTTGTCGACGACGGTGAACAGGTGGGCGACGCCGCTCACCTTGTCCCCCTCATCGGTGTGCAGGGTGGACACCTGCTCGATGAGCACGTCGCCGCCAGCGGCTACGGCGTTGACGGTCTCGGTCGTGAGGCGCGCGCTGGCGTTCGTGCCAGCGCGCAGTCGGGCGACCACGGCGTCAGCCCCGGTGTGTGCTGTTCGCCATGGCTCGTTGGTCCAAGGGCTAACAAGCCGAATCTCCACCTCGTCCGCGAGGTAGGCGCGGATCGCCTCGAAGTCATCCTCGACGCCGGAGGTTCGCGCTCGCTGGGCGGCCTCGACGTAGGCCAACACGAGCTCGACGGGATCACTCATGACCGCATCAAAGCATCATCCGGCGGCGCAGGCCGTTCGCAGCGGCATGACCCGGGTGGCGGGAGCGCGGGTCATGCGGCCAGGCTCGGGCGAGTTCCGCCGAAGTCCTGAACACGCAACCGATGCCCTATCGTGGACCCTGTTGAAGGGACGGCTGTGCAAGCCGTCCTGGCCGCACACGATGTCGCGGCTCGTATCTAGTACCCCTGGTTTTCGGTTCGCTGGACATCAGCACAGGTGGATGTCTTCAGCGCCTCGAGGGCACAATGCCCCCGACACGGAAACAAGGGAAAAGATCATGGCTCAGGGAACCGTCAAGTGGTTCAACGCCGACAAGGGTTTCGGCTTCATCGCGCAGGATGGCGGCGGCGAGGACGTCTTCGTCCATTTCTCCGCTATTCAGTCCGGCGGCTTCAAGTCTCTCGACGAGAACCAGAAGGTCGAGTTCGACCTCGCCCAAGGCCCCAAGGGGCCGCAGGCTGAGAACGTCCGCGTCTCCTGATTCCACCGCGAAGAGCCCCGACCCGCGTGCGAGGTCGGGGCTCTTCGTGCGTGGGTCCGCGACCGGCCTTTAAGCGGAAAGACGCCGGTCCATCGGTGGATGGTTCGTTTCGAGTCAATGGTCGCCGGTCTCCGGCGGAGGGCGCGAGTGTCGCGGAATAGGCTGCCGGCGAGTCCACCTCTCTAGCGAAGGAACCGCCATCACCGAGATACCGGCCACCATGCGCCAGCTCCGGAGCCTGGTCACACCGGAGCGCGAGCTGCGGCTGTCGGTGGAGGCCGTGGACACACCGCCGCCGGGGGAGCGGGAGGTGTTGGTTCGGGTTGAGGCGGCGCCGGTCAATCCCTCCGACTTGGGGCTCCTGCTGGCGATGGCCGACGTCTCTCAGGCGGTTGCGGGCGGATCGTTGGACGACCCGACCGTGACGGCACCGATCCCGGAGCCGGTCATGCGCTCTTTGGCGGCGAGGGTCGGCGAGGCCATGACCGTGGGCAATGAGGGGGCCGGTGTCGTAGTCGCGGCGGGGGCGTCGCCGGAGGCAGAAGCGCTGCTCGGCCACAAGGTGGGGTTCATCGGCGGCGCGACGTACGGCGAGTACTGCCTGGCCTCGCCGCGGATGTGCCTGCAGCTGCCCGAGGGCGCCAACGCGGTTGACGGAGCATCGTCGTTCGTGAACCCACTGACCGCCCTGGGGATGGTCGAGACCATGCGCAACGAGGGGCACACCGGGCTGGTGCACACCGCGGCCGCGTCCAACCTCGGGCAGATGCTCAACCGGATCTGCCTGGCCGACGGCGTACCCCTGGTCAACATCGTCCGGCGTCCCGAGCAGGCCCGGCTGCTGCGGGAGCAGGGGGCCGTGCATGTATGCGACTCCAGCGAGTCGACTTTCGAGGTCGATCTGGTCACGGCGCTCAAGAACACCAAGGCGACCCTGGCGTTCGACGCGGTCGGCGGCGGGACGTTGGCTGGCCAGATCCTCAACGCAATGGAGGCGGCCATCGTGGCGCCCGACGCGCCATACAGCCGCTACGGCAGCGACGTGCACAAACAGGTCTATGTGTACGGCGCCTTGGACCCGCGGCCCATCGAACTACGCCGCCGGTTCGGCTTCGCCTGGGGTGTTGGCGGCTGGCTGCTGACGCCGTTCCTCGCGCGGACCAGCGGCGAGGACCTGGTCCGGTTGCGGCAGCGGGTCGCCGCCGAGCTCACCACGACGTTCGCTAGTCACTACACCGACCAGATCTCGTTGCGCGAGGCTTTGGACGTGGAGACGTTGCAGCGATACGCGCGCCAGGCAACCGGGGAGAAGTTCTTGCTCCGACCGCAGGGCTGACTCACCTGAGCTTGGGTTCGAAGAGTCGCGGACGTGGACAGCCGCACGCGGAATGACGTACGTCTTCCGTCGCTCACGAGGACGACGGACGAGTGCCGGTTGGTGGGGCAGCACGAAGGACCTCCCCGATCACAGCAACGATGTCGGCGTCGGTGGTGCGGTGGTTGGTGATGCAGGCACGCAGTACGAAGTGCCCGCGAACGGTGGCGTTGGACAGGTAGACGCGACCTCGTCGGTTGATCCGGTCGAGCATCGCGGCGTTGACCACGTCCAAGGTGGCCGGGTCGCCGCCGACCCAACGGAAACAGACCGCCGAAAGCGGAACCTCGGCAAGTCGCTCGAGGGTGGGCTCGGCGTCGACCAGTGCAGCGAGCCGGCGGGCCTGTCTCATGTTGTCGGCGATGGAATCCCGGAAGGCCTCAAGGCCGTGATAACGCAGCGAGAGCCAGAGCTTGAGCGCCCGCACCCGCCGGGAGAGCTCCAGAGTCTCCTCGAAGAACACTTGTCCCTCGACTGGGTCGGCGCTGAGCGAGGCGGCGTAGTCATCGGTGAGCGAGAACGCACGCTGGGCGGCATCTGGGTCGCGGTAGAGAAGCGCGCTGCAGTCCAGGGGCTGGTAGAGCCACTTGTGCGCATCAAGGGACAACGAGTCCACATCACCCAACCCGTGGAACAGCTCCGGTGCCACCATGGCCGCGGGGGCGCCGTAAGCGCCGTCGACATGGACCCAGAGGTCCTCTGCCCTGGCGACTTCGACGATCGCGGCGAGGGGGTCGATCGCGCCGGTCACGATGGTGCCGGCGTTGGCGACCACCGCGATCGGCGTACGACCGGCGGCCCGGTCCGCAGAGATGGCATGCCGTAGGGCGCCAGGATCCAGGCGCATAGCCGCGTCGGGCGGGATCAGGCGAAGGTTTTCGCGACCGAGCCCCAGCAGCGCCACTGCCTTGCCGACCGACATGTGCACCTCGCTGGAGGCGTAGACGACCCCAGTCGGCCTTCCCGTTTCGTTGGCGGGCGCCTTAGCCTCCCGGGCCATGGCCAGCCCCATCAGGTTGGCCAGAGATCCGCCGCTGGTGAGGGTTCCGGAGAAACCGGGGCAGCCAAGTGCGTCAGTCAGCCAACCGATCAAGCTGCGCTCGATGACCGCGGTGGCAGGTCCGGAGCGCCAGGCGGTCGCGTTCTGGTTGAGCACCGACGCGAAGAAGTCGCCCAGCGCCGCCACCGGCTCGCCCGAGCCCATCACGTAACCGAAGAAGCGACCGTTGCCGACCCTGCTGTGCCGGGCCACCTCGCTCAATTCGTCCAGCGCGGCCGCTCCCAGGCCCTGCTCGGGAGCCGGGCCGGCAAACAGGGCCATGCTCTCCGCCCCGGTGGTCGCGGGTCGGATCGGCGCCGAGTCCAAGCCGTGCAGGTGACGAACAACCTCCGCACTGACCCGACCGGCCAGCTCGGCGAACTCGTCGGGAGAAATCTCAAGCGGCGACGATGGCATGAAGGCAGTCTCGCCGTGCCAGCCCGGCCACGCCACAAACCCGGGCAGACCGACCACGTCTGCGCCGAAGGCGCGCCCTCCCGCGAGACGGGCCCGGTCGAAAACGCGTGGCCTTCAGGACATCTCGGGGACGTGCAGCTGCGCGAACCAGGTCGAACCGGTGTGCGTCGACGATCTCGCCGCCCGCGTCGCCCACGGCCCGGCCGCGCCTCTCGTCGGCCGCCGTGCTACGGCATTGTTCGACGATGCGTCGTTGTGGGCGTAACGACGCGCACGGCGGGTCGAACGTCGCCGATCGCGACGCGAGCAAAGGGTGCGACGCTCAGGCGGTCGCGGTGTGCAGCCGCACCTGCTTCACCGTGCCGGCACCGGTTTCGTCGGCGAGCTCGCGGGTGGCGCCGTCGGCGTCCCAGCCCGCGCTGGTGAGGAACGCACGCAAGGCGTCGTCGGTGCTGTCGACCCAGGTGGTGACCCGGGTGAAGCCGTCGGCGAGGAGCGTGTCGACGGCCGCCTGGAGCAGGCGCGAGCCGTGGCCCTGCCGGAGGTGACCGGGGTCGATGGTGAACTCGCCGATCTCGCCGTCGACGGCGGGGTCGGCGTCGGGGTCGGTCGCCGGGCCGGTCAGGGCGAAGCCGACCACCCGCACCCGTTCCAGGGCCACCAGTGCGCGGTGCCGGGCTTCCGGCGGACGGGTCAGGGACGCCTGCCACGCGGCGGCGTGGGTCTCCGGGTCGAGCCCGCGCTCGGCGAGCAGGCTGGGCAGCAGTGCGTCGTACCGACGCTCCCACGCGCGGAGCTGGACGGCGGCGATCGCGGCGGCGTCCTGGGACCACGCCACGCGGACGGAGACGTCGGCGGTGGTCATGCACTCATCCTCGCAGGGGGCCTTTCCCGCCCTGGATAGGGTCGGCGACATGGAGATCCGCAACCTCGGTGCAAGCGGCCTGAAGATCTCGGCCATCGCCTACGGCAACTGGCTCACCCACGGTTCCCAGGTCGAGGAGGACGCCGCGCTCGCCTGCGTCCGGCGGGCCCTCGACGAGGGCATCACCACGTTCGACACCGCCGACGTCTACGCCAACACCGCCGCCGAGAGCGTCCTCGGCAAGGCGTTGGCGGGGGAGCGGCGCGAAGGCCTCGAGATCTTCACGAAGGTCTTCTGGCCGACCGGCCCGGGCGCCCACAACGACAAGGGCCTGTCGCGCAAGCACATCCTGGAGTCGATCGACGGCTCGCTGCGCCGGCTGGGCACCGACTACGTCGACCTCTACCAGGCGCACCGCTACGACCACGGCACCCCGCTGGAGGAGACGATGGTGGCGTTCGCCGACGTCGTCCGGGCCGGCAAGGCGCTCTACATCGGTGTCTCGGAGTGGCGTGCCGAGGAGATCCGGGCGGCCGCCGAGCTGGCCCGCGAGCTGCGGGTCCCCCTCGTGTCGAACCAGCCTCAGTACTCCCTGCTCTGGCGGGTGATCGAGCCCGAGGTCGTGCCGACCTGTCGCGAGCTGGGCATCGGGCAGATCGTCTGGTCGCCGATCGCGCAGGGCGTGCTGACCGGCAAGTACCTCCCCGGCCAGGCGCCGCCGGCCGGCTCGCGGGCGACCGACGACAAGGGCGGCGCCGACATGATCTCGCGCTGGATGGAGGACGACGTGCTGGAGAGGGTCCAGCAGCTGCGCCCGATCGCGGACGGCGTCGGGCTCAGCCAGGCCCAGCTGGCCGTGGCCTGGGTGCTGCAGAACGACAACGTCTCCGCCGCGATCATCGGCGCCTCCCGCCCCGAGCAGGTCACCGAGAACGTCAAGGCCGCGGGCGTCGAGCTCGACCAGGCGACGCTCGACGCCATCGACGAGGTGGTGGGGCCGGTCGTGACCTCGGACCCGGCGCTGACCAGGTCGCCCCAGCTCTAGCGGTAGGTGTCCGGGAGGTCCTGACCGATCTTGACCTGGGCCTTGGGCATCCGCATGAACTTCATCTGCAGCGAGCGGATGATCGCGTAGTAGGTGGTGCCCTTGACCGACTCGCCGGGGAACCGGCGGGCGAGCTCCTTGCGGAGCCGGAACCGCAGGATGACCATGTCGACGAACACGAAGAGGAACGTCGCCATCATCACCATGTAGCTCGCCTGCACCATCGACGGGTTGCCGGAGTAGCCGAGGATCATGGTGACGACGAGCAGCGGGATGAGCAGCTCGACGATGCTGAACCGGCTGTCGACGTAGTCGCGGATGAAGCGCCGCATCGGCCCCTTGTCGCGCGGCAGCAGGTACTTCTCGTCGCCGGACTTCATCCCCTCGCGGATCGTGCGGCTGTTCTCGCTCTTCACCTCGCGGGCCCGGGCGGCCATCTCCTTGCGGGTGCGCGGAGTGCGGGCGCGAGCCTTCGCGAGTGCCTCGGCCTCCTTGCGCTTGGGGGTGGGGCGGCCCTTGCCGCCGGGCTTGGGATCGACGACATCGACGACCTCGGCCTCGGACTTGGTACGGCGGAACACGCTCATCGGCACAGAATTCCCATCGTCAGTCTCGGTGGCTCTTGCCCGGTAGGTCGAGCATCCGCTGCAGCGCGACCAGCGCCTCCTGCTCGGTCTGCGGGTCGACCTCGATCCGGTTGACCACCACACCCTCGACCAGCGACTCCATCGCCCACACGAAGTGGGGGAGGTCGATCCGGTTCATGGTCGAGCAGTAGCAGACGTTGCGGTCGAGGAAGACGATGTTCTTGTCGGGGTGCGCGTCGGCCAGGCGCTGCACGAGGTTGAGCTCGGTGCCGATCGCCCAGCTCGAGCCGGACGGCGCCGCCTCGATGGTCTTGATGATGTACTCGGTCGACCCGACGAAGTCGGCTTTGAGCACCACCTCGTGCTGGCACTCGGGGTGGACGATCACGTTGAGGTCGTCGATCTTCGCGCGCAGGTCGTCGATGACGTCGGCAGAGAAGCGGCCGTGCACCGAGCAGTGGCCCTTCCACAGGATCATCTTCGCGTCCCGCAACTGCTCCGCGGTCAGCCCGCCGTTGGGCTTGAACGGGTTCCACAGCACGCAGTCGTCGAGGCTGAGGCCGAGCTTGAGCACCGCGGTGTTGCGCCCGAGGTGCTGGTCGGGCAGGAAGAGGACCTTGGCATCCGGCCCCTTCTGCTCGTAGGCCCAGTCGAGCGCCACCTCGGCGTTGGACGACGTGCAGACGATGCCCCCGTTGCGCCCGCAGAACGCCTTGATCGCGGCGGTGGAGTTCATGTAGGTGACCGGCACCACCTGGTCCTGGACGCCGGCCGCGGCCATCGCCTCCCAGGCGGCCTCGACCTGTGCGATCCGGGCCATGTCGGCCATCGAGCAGCCGGCGGCCAGGTCGGGAAGGATCACCTGCTGCTGCGGGCCGGTGAGGATGTCGGCCGACTCGGCCATGAAGTGCACGCCGCAGAAGACGATGTACTCGGCCTCGGGGCGCGCCGCCGCGTCGCGGGCGAGCTTGAACGAGTCGCCGGTCACGTCGGCGAACTGGATCACCTCGTCGCGCTGGTAGTGGTGCCCGAGGACGAACACCTTGTCGCCGAGCGCCTCCTTGGCCGCTCGCGCACGGGCGACGAGATCGGGGTCGGACGCCGCGGGCAGGTCGCCCGGACACTCGACGCCACGCTCCGAGAGCGGGTCGGTGCCGCGGCCGAGCGGCAGCAGCGGGAGGTCGACGGTGGTCATGGTCGAATCCTATTCCGCGCCCGGGCGGGCGCCGATTCGTGGCGGGGGTCCGGATCTACAGCAGGGCACCGTTGTGAACGTACGGCGCGGGTGGCGCCATTCCGCGGACCCCGAGATATCCCGACTGGGCCAGCTCCAGGCCGGCGGTGAGCGCGACGTCGATCGCCCACTGGTTCGCCGCTGTCACATGCGGCACCAGGTACTCCGGACCCGCATCCGCCAGGCACGTCCAGAGCAGCGCCCGCGCGGTGGCCTCGTCGGTCGCCGCCAGTACGGCGAGGCGGGTGCCGTCGGTGTAGGCGAAACCGCGTCCCGTCGCCGTCTCGGCCACGAGCGGCCGGGCCAGCTCGGCCAGCCCTGCGTGGTCGGGGCCGTGTCCGCCACCGCGGATGTCCCGGGCGACCCGGTCCATCAACGGTACGTCGTCGGGCCTGCCTTCCCTGACCCCGGCGACGGTCTCCAGCCGCTGCCGGTCGACGGTGCCGCGCAGGAGCATCTGCGGATGCAGGTCGAACCCCGACCTCCAGTAGCGCCGCACCGCCCGGGGGTCGACCGAGGCGGACAGCAACCCCGCCGAGCAGGCGGCGCCGTACCCCTCGGCTGCCTCCAGCAGCCGGCGGCCGATCCCGGCTCCCTGCAGCCCGGGCCGGACGGCGTACGTCGCCAGGCACCAGACCCGCTCGCGGACGAACGACGTGGCGAAGCCCACCGTGCCCGACCCGTCCTCGGCGACCCAGCAGCCGCCGGGGTCGTGCTCGAGGAACCGACGGGTGCGCGAGATCCAGGTCGCGGAGTGCTCCGGCGTCCTCCGCTGCGGAGCGGGCCAGTCGCGAGGGGTCGTCCGCTGGTCGAGCTCGAAGAACGCCTCGTCGCTGAGCTGCTCCGCGACCGGCACGTCGTCGGCGACCATCGGGCGGATCTCGACGTCGCGCATGGCCGGAGCCTAGGAGTCCGCAAGGATGAGCCGCATGCGGATATTGGTGGCGCCGGACAAGTTCGCCGGGACACTGAGCGCGGTCGAGGCGGCGGAGGCGATCGCCGAGGGATGGCGGCGGCAGGCGCCCGGCGACGAGATCGACCTGGCGCCGATGTCCGACGGCGGCCCGGGGTTCGTCGACGTGCTCAACGCGGCGCTCGGGGGTGAGCTGCTCGTCGAGTCGGTGGCGGGCCCGTTCGGCGACACGGTGCCCGCGACCGTGCTGATCGTCGGGGACACGGCCTACATCGAGAGCGCGCAGGCGTGCGGGGTCCACCTGACCGGTGGCGAGCGGGCTGAGCACGCCGGCACCGCCGGCGTGGGCGAGCTTATCGCCGCGGCGATCGATGCGGGCGCCCGCGCCGTGGTGGTCGGCCTGGGTGGGAGCGGCACGAACGACGCAGGTGCCGGAATGCTGGGTGCGCTGGGCGCCGCGGCCGACGTACCCCTGGACAAGGGAGCGTCCGGCGTCAATGGAGCGCGACACGTCGACCTCGAGCCCGCCCGCCGTCGTACGACGGCGGCCCGCCTGGTCGCCGCCACCGACGTCGACAGTCCGCTGACCGGGCTGTTCGGGGCGACGCGGACCTTCGGGGCCCAGAAGGGGATCGCGGAGGAGCGGATGCCCTTCGTCGACGGCCTCCTGGAGAGCTTCGCCGCCATCACCGACTTCCGGACCTCGTTGGAGAAGGGCGCGGGCGCGGCCGGCGGGCTCGGTTTCGGCCTGTTCCTCCTCGGCGCGGAGCGGCAGGCCGGGATCGAGCTGGTCGCGCGGGCCGTCGGCCTCGCCGACCGCGCCCGGCAGGCGGACCTGGTCATCACCGGTGAAGGCGCCTTCGACTTCAGCAGCCGCGCCGGGAAGGTCCCGGCAGGCGTGGCCGCCGTCGCCTCGGAAGCGCTGCGGCCCTGCATCGCGCTGGCCGGCCAGGTGCTCGTCGGATCGCGCGAGACGCGCGCGCTCGGAATGGACGCGGCGTACTCGATCGTCGACCTCGTGGGCGAGGAGGAGGCGTTCCGCGACCCGGGAGGAGCGTTGGCGCTGCTGACCGAGCGGGTGGCCCGGACCTGGTCCGACTAGGCGCCGCACGAGCTTGCCAACCGGAAACGAGAACCTGTTCTAGATTGAGCCCGTGCAGACCACTGTCGCGCTCGCGAGCGCTCCGTTCACACCCGGCTCGCACGAGTACGGGTTCGAGTTCACCGAGGTCGAGATCGACGACCCGCGGCCCGACGAGGTGCTGGTGCGGGTGGTGGCGACGGGTCTCTGCCACACCGACCTGACCGTCCCGGCGATGCTGCCGGCGGAGATGTTCCCGACGGTCATGGGTCACGAGGGCACCGGCGTGGTCGAGGCGGTCGGCTCCGAGGTGCGGGGGATCGAGGTCGGCGACCACGTCGTCATGAGCTTCCGGTCCTGCCGAGCGTGCGGGCCCTGCCGGGCCGGCGACGTCGGCTACTGCGAGCAGGCGCTCCTGCTCAACTACATGGGGATGCGTGCGGACGGCTCGACGACGATGCGCCGCGGAGAGGAGCCGGTCTTCGGGTCGTTCTTCGGCCAGTCCAGCTTCGCCCGGCACGCGCTGGCGTACGCCGACAACTGCGTGGTCGTGCCTCAGGACCTCGATCTCGCGCTCCTGGCGCCCTTCGGCTGCGGTTTCCAGACCGGGGCGGGCACGGTGCTCAACGTGCTGCGCCCGGCCCCGGAGGAGAGCCTGGTCGTGTTCGGCGCCGGTGCCGTCGGCCTCGCCGCCATCGCTGCGGCGCGCGGCGCCGGGGTGGGGACCGTGATCGCCGTCGATCCGGTGGCCGCCCGGCGCCGGCTGGCGGAGGGGTACGGCGCCACGGTGCTCGAACCCGGCTCGGAGGTGGCCGAGCGGGTCAAGGAGCTGACCGGCGGCGGGGCGTCGTACGCCATCGACACCACGGCGCTGGCGCCCGTCGTGCAGCAGGCGCAGCACGCGCTCCGCTCCCGCGGGACGCTGGTCGCGCTCGGGCTCGGCGCGCCGGAGTACCCGATCGACGCGATCGACCTGCTGCAGTCGGGGAAGATCGTCCGGTCCTCGGTCGAGGGAGACGCCGATCCGCTGCAGATGGTCCCCGAGCTCATCCGCAGGCGCGCCGCGGGCACCTTCGACGTCGACCAGCTCGTGACGACGTACCCCTTCGAGCGGATCGCGGACGCGATCGCGGACACGACCGCGGGCAAGGTGGTGAAGGCCGTCCTCACCTGGTGACCGCGCCGACGTGGGGAATAACCCCAGGTGTGCGACCATTGGAACTGTCGACCCACGACCTACTTAGCCCGAGATTTGTCTGGAGTAAGCATGAGCGACCAGTGCGGATGCGGCGGCCACGGACAGAGCCACAGCCACGGTTCTGACACAGCCACTGCGACGAGCACGGCGACCGCGACGGTTGCCGCCCCTGTGAAGGTGGACCGTCGTGAGGACCAGATCAACCTGAGCCCGGTCGCAGCGGCCAAGGTCAAGAGCCTGCTCGAGCAGGAGGGCCGCGACGACCTGTCGCTGCGGATCTCCGTGCAGCCCGGTGGTTGCAGCGGTCTGCGCTACCAGCTCTTCTTCGACGAGCGCAGCCTCGACGGTGACGTCGTGACCGACTTCGACGGCGTCGCTGTCGTCGTCGACCGGATGAGCGTCCCCTACCTCAACGGTGCGGTGATCGACTTCGTCGACTCCATCGAGAAGCAGGGCTTCACCATCGACAACCCCAACGCGACCGGCTCCTGCGCCTGTGGAGACTCCTTCCACTGAGCCCGAGCATGACGAACGCCCCTGCCGGATCGGCAGGGGCGTTCGTCGTTCGGGCGTCAGTCGAGGTGCAGGTGCAGCGCGTTGGCCAGCCGCTGGGCAGCCTCGGAGATCTGGATGTCCCTCTTGGGGATCTCACGGGGGAACTCGTCGTAGTGGATGCTCGGCGGGGCCTCGGTGACCTTCCGCGCGGCGCGCGCCAGCCGGCTGTTGACCGCTTCGCAATCGGCCCGCAGCTGGGCAGGGGTCTCGATCTCCTCGTAAGGGGTCATGTCGTCGACGCTAGGGCCTACTGACAGGTAGACCCAGCGGTACCGGCCGGTAGTGTTCCGTGTCGTGACTGCTGCCACCGGCTCCCTGCTCATCGCGGGCTCCATCGCCACCGACCACCTGATGACGTTCGAGGGCAGGTTCTCCGACTCGCTCGTCGTCGAACAGCTCGACAAGCTCTCGGTGAGCTTCCTCGTCAACGACCTCGAGGTACGGCGGGGCGGCTGCGCGGGCAACATCTCGTTCGGGCTCGGCGTCCTGGGCGTGCGGCCGGTGCTCGTCGGTGCCGTCGGCGAGGACTTCGCGGACTACCGGTCGTGGCTCGAGCGGCACGGCGTCGACTGCGACCACATCCACGTGTCGCCGACCCGGCACACCGCCCGGTTCGTGTGCACCAACGACTCCACGCACGCGCAGATCGCCTCGTTCTACCCGGGCGCGATGAGCGAGTCGCGCGAGATCGAGCTCAAGCCGATCGTCGACACGGTCGGCGAGCCGGCGTACGTCCTGATCGGGCCCGACGACCCCGAGGGCATGCTCCGCCACACCGAGGAGTGCCGCCAGCGCGGCTACAAGTTCGTCGCCGACCCGTCGCAGCAGCTCGCGTTCGGCGACGGCGACCTGATCCGGCAGCTGATCGACGGCGCCGACATCCTGGTGACCAACGAGTACGAGTCCCACATCGTCGAGAAGAAGACCGGCTGGACCGCCGCCGACATCCGGGCCCGGGTCGGCCTGCACGTGACCACGCTCGGGGCGGACGGCGTGCGCATCGTCGGCACGGACCAGCACCTGATCGAGGTGCCGGCGTGCAAGGACGTCACGCCCGTCGAGCCGACCGGTGTCGGCGACGCGTTCCGCGCGGGGTTCCTCGCCGCGCTCGGGTGGGGACTCGCGCTCGAGCGTGCGGCACAGGTGGGCTGCGTTCTCGCGGCGTACGTCGTCGAGACCGTCGGCCCCCAGGAGTACGCGTTCACTCCCGCCGAGTTCGTCGAGCGGCTCCGGTCGTCCTACGGCGACGAGGCGGCCGACGAGGTCGCGAAGCAGTTTTGATGCGCGAGCGTGTCGCATATCGTGCGGCACCGCCCGGACCATCGCTGCGCTCGGCCCAGGGGCGCCACACGATGCGGGCTTCGCCCGCTGTGCGCCACGCTGCCGCTCGTCAGCTGACGCTCAGCTTGTCCTGCGCACGACGTAACGGGCGACCCCGTCGGCGGTGAGCTCCTCGCCGACGTACTCCTGGCCGCGCATCCGGCACCACGCCGCCACGTCGTGCCGGGCGGCCGGGTCGTCGGCGACGACCGCCAGCAGCTCCCCGACGGCGACGGAGGGGAGTGCCTTGGCGAGCTCGATGATCGGCCGCGGACAGACCTGCCCCCGGCAGTCAAGCTCGTGCGACACCGGGCCGCTCATCCGGGGTCCCCGCGGCGTTGTTCGTCGGAGGAGCGCAGCGGGGGAGACGGAGAACGTCGTGGGGTGGTCAAGCCGATCCCGGCGCGGATGTCGGTGACCACGTCGACGAGGGCGGCGCAGAACGCCTCGACCTCGTCGTCGGTGGTGTCACGGCGGAGCGAGACCCGCACGTTGCCGTGCGTCAGCGCGCCCATCGCCGCCAGCACGTGGCTCGGCTCGAGCGTCGACGCCGTGCAGGCGGAGCCGCTGGCCACGCCGAAGCCGCGGCGGTCGAGTCCTGCCACCAGCTCGTCGCCGCTCGCGTAGAGCACGGAGAACGTCACCAGGTGGGGGAGCCGGTCGACCGGGTCGCCGACGACCTCGGTGTCGGGGAGGGAGCCGGCACACGCCCGGATCCGCTCGACCTGGCGGTGCTGGCGGCCCGCGGTCTCGTCGCGCTCGGACAGCACCGCCTGCAGCGCGGCGGCCGCGGCGAGCGCCGCCGGCACCGCCGACTCGCCGCCGAGGTGGTCGATGCCGTCGTCGCCGGGGAACGGCGTGGTCCAGCGGGCGGATCGACGTACGACGAGCACGCCGACGCCCCCCGGACCACCCCACTTGTGGGCGGACGCTGCCAGCGCCGTCCACCGCGCGGGCAACGGGAGCCGCCCGACCGACGCCGCGGCATCGACGAACAGGGGGACGTCGTCGGGCAGGTCCAGTGCGTCGACCGGCTGGACCGTGCCGACCTCCTGGTTGGCCGCCTGCAGGGCGACGACCGCGACGCCGGGCTGTCGGGCGGCGGCGGCCATCGCGTCGAGGTCGACCCTGCCGGTGGCGTCGACCGCGATCGACGCGTGGGCGGGGGAGGGTTGCCACGTGACGGCGTGCAGGACCGACGAGTGCTCGACCGCACCGTGCACCACACCGTCGCCGGAGCGGGCCCGGACCAGGCCGAGCAGCCCGCGGTGGACCGCGTCGGTGCCGGACGCAGTGAAGCCCACCTCGTCGGCGTGCACCCCCAGGCACTCCGCGACCACGGCACGGGCGTTGTCGAGCAGCAGTCGGGCGTCGCGGCCGGCCCCGTGCAGGCGGCGCGGGTCGGCGTAGCCGCGCTCCAGGGCGGCGATCAGGGTCTCGCGCGCAGCGGGGTGCAGGGGCTCCGCCGACGCCGTGTCGAGGTAGCCGCGGGCACTGGTCACGCTCCCTAATCTAGGCGGCCGTCTGGACGCCGCCATGTTTCAGACCCTGTGCTCTCAGGACGGCCTGGTTCCGATAGTGTTCTCAGGAGTTGTGATCGTCGAGAGGAAGGCTCGTTCGTGGGCTTGAGGCACCCCGAGCGCACGGGTGGATCGGCCCGGCGCCTGCGCCGCGCGGCCGGGCTGGCCGGCGTCGTCGTCGTACTCGCGCTGGCGCTGACCGGATGCTCGGACGACACCGAGGCGGGCCGGCTCGGCATGCCCGAGATCGTGACCGAGCAGGGGCAGGACAACCTGCACCTGTGGCAGGGCGCTTGGATCGCCGCGCTCGCGACCGGAGTCGTCACCTGGGCGTTCATCCTCGGCGCCGCCTGGTACTTCCGGCGCCGCAATGACGACGAGATCCCGGTCCAGACGCGCTATAACCTGCCGGTCGAGATCTTCTACACGATCTTCCCCATCATCATGGTCGTCGTGTTCTTCGCGCACACGGTGCGGGTGCAGAACACCATGCTCGAGATGGACCCCGAGCCGGACGTGACGGTGACCGTCGTCGGCCAGAAGTGGCAGTGGACCTTCAACTACCCCGACTCGGTCGACACGCCCGACGGCACCAACGTCTGGGTCTCCGGCACCGGCAGCGACATGCCCACCCTGGTGCTCCCGGTCGACAGCACCATCCAGTTCGACCTCTACAGCCCCGACGTGATCCACGACTTCGGCGTCCCGGCGTTCGCCATGCGGATGGACGTGATGCCCGGTCGTGACAACGCCTTCCAGGTGACGACCACCGAGACCGGCGAGTTCAAGGGCAAGTGCTACGAGCTGTGCGGCACCTACCACTCGCGGATGCTGTTCGACGTGCGGGTCGTGTCGCAGGACGAGTACGACGCCTACCTGGACGAACTGGCATCGGACCCCGACCACGTGAGCGAGGAGCCGATCGTCGGCGGGTCCTACGCCTACACGCCTGTCCTCGAGGACCTCAACGACCAGGGAGGGGACGAGTGACCGCCACCGTCGCCCGGTCCGCCGAGCTCACCGAGCGCAAGCCGCTCGGCCAGTTGCTGGTGCGGGTCATGACCACGACCGATCACAAGGTGATCGGCAACCTCTACTTCGTCACCGCCATGGCGTGGTTCATGGCGGGCGGCATCATGGCCCTCCTCATCCGCTCCGAGCTGGCCTACCCGGGCAGCCAGGTGGTGAACGAGGAGACCTACAACCAGCTGTTCACGATGCACGGCACGATCATGCTGCTGCTGTTCGCGACGCCGCTGTTCTTCGCGTTCGGCAACGCGATCATGCCGCTTCAGATCGGCGCTCCGGACGTCGCGTTCCCGCGGCTGAACATGTTCAGCTACTGGCTCTACCTGTTCGGCGGCCTGATCGCCGGAGCCGGCTTCCTGACGCCGGACGGCGCGGCGTCGTTCGGCTGGTTCGCCTACACGCCGCTGTCGGACTCGGTCAACAGCCCCGGAGTCGGCGGAGACCTGTGGGTGATGGGCCTGTGGATGGCGGGTCTGGGCACCATCCTCGGTGCGGTCAACTTCATCACCACGATCATCTGCATGCGCGCACCGGGGATGACGATGTTCCGGATGTCGATCTTCACCTGGACGGTGCTGATCACCAGCCTGCTGGTGCTGATCGCGTTCCCGGTGCTCGCCGGCGCGTTGCTCTCGCTCGAGGCGGACCGGCAGCTCGGTGCCCATGTGTTCGACCCGTCCCACGGCGGGGCGATCTTGTGGCAGCACCTGTTCTGGTTCTTCGGGCATCCCGAGGTCTACATCATCGCGCTGCCGTTCTTCGGCATCATCTCCGAGATCCTGCCGGTCTTCAGCCGCAAGCCGATCTTCGGCTACATCGGCCTGGTCGGCGCGACGATGGGGATCGCGATCCTCTCGGTCGCGGTGTGGGCGCACCACATGTTCGTCACCGGTGCGGTCAACCTGCCGTTCTTCTCCGGCATGTCGTTCCTGATCGCGGTCCCGACGGGGGTGAAGTTCTTCAACTGGATCGGCACCATGTGGGGCGGGTCGGTGCGGATGGACACCCCGATGCTGTGGTCCATCGGGTTCCTCACGACGTTCCTGTTCGGTGGCCTGACCGGCATCATCCTGGCCAGCCCGCCGCTGGACTTCCACGTGTCCGACTCCTACTTCGTGGTGGCGCACTTCCACTACACGGTGTTCGGCACGGTCGTGTTCGCCATGTTCGCCGGCTTCTACTTCTGGTGGCCGAAGCTGACCGGCAAGATGCTCGACGAACGGCTCGGCAAGATCCACTTCTGGTTGCTGTTCATCGGCTTCCACACCACGTTCCTCATCCAGCACTGGCTGGGCATCGAGGGCATGCCGCGGCGCTATGCCGACTACCTCGGCGACGACGGGTTCACCGTCCTCAACCAGGTGTCGACCATCGGTGCGTTCATCCTCGCGTCCTCGATGCTGCCGTTCTTCTACAACGTCTGGATCACCCGCAAGACCCCGGTGGTCGGCGTCGACGACCCGTGGGGTTGGGGGCGCTCGCTGGAGTGGGCCACCAGCTGCCCGCCGCCGCGCCACAACTTCGCCAGCCTCCCGCGGATCCGCTCGGAGTCGCCGGCGTTCGACCTGCACCATCCCGAGATCGCCGCGATCGAGCTCGATGCCAACCCGAAGGAAGGGACCGACGAGGCCGCCGATGCTCCGGACTCGCGCGGACTCCGGGAGCACCTCGCCCAGCAGCAGGCCCAGAAGGACGCCGGCGACCCCAAGAGCCACAGCTACAAGCACGACGAGACGGAGGGTGAGGTCTGATGAAGGTCGAGGCCTGGCTCTTCGGCATCACCACCATCTTCCTGGTGCTGGTGACACCGGCGTACTGGTTGATCACCGACGCGGCCACCGACTGCAACGCCGACCCGGGCGTCTCCTGCGCCGACTGGACCGGCACCTCCGCGCTCGTGATGACCACGCTGCTGACCGCGATGGTCACCCTCTACCTCGGCTTCCACGCCCGGCGGATGGATGCCCGTCCGGAGGACCGGATCGACGGCGAGATCGCCGACGGCGCCGGTGAGCTCGGGTTCTTCCCGCCGTACTCCTGGTGGCCGTTCTGGTGCGCCTGCACGCTCGGCATCATCGTGCTGGCCACGGCGATGACCCAGTGGTGGATGGTGGTCCTCGGCGCGGCTCTCGGCGTGCTGACGCTCTCCGGCTGGATCTTCGAGTACTACCGCGGAGAACACGCGCACTAGCTGGTCCGGCACAGGTTGCATCGGCGGCGCGTGAGATAGGCAACGCCGCGGATGGCGTTTGTTGGTGGGGCCTCGGGTTACTCTTTTCTGGCGGCGTCGTGCCGCTCGATCCCGGAAGAGAGACACCAGCCGCATGCATGCCCTGCCGTTCCGCGCCCGCCGCAGCCGTCCCGCGACCCGTCGTGGACTCGCAGCGCTGGTCGCCGCCGCCGTGCTGGTGAGCGGGTGCAGCGCCGCCGACGATGCGCTGTCCTCGGCAGGTGTCGGCGACGACACCGACGAGGAGACGACGGCGCCCCCGGCCGCGAAGCCGGTCATCAAGACCAGTGTCAAGAAGGGCGCGACCAACGTCCCGGTCGACACCGAGCTCCAGGTCGACGCGAAGGACGCCTCGCTGAAGAAGGTCACCGTCACCTACGGCGACGGCACGCTCGACGGCACGCTCGCCGACAACGGCACCCGCTGGACCGCTGCGGACCGGCTCGAGCCGGGGATGACCTACACCGTGAAGTCGGTCGGCCGGAGCGCAGACGGCGAGACCGTGCGGACCACGTCGAGCTTCACCACCGAGGCGCTGACGCTCGACCAGCAGACCTACCCGTCGGTGGCGCCGCTCGACGGTGAGACCGTCGGGGTCGGCATGCCCGTCGTCGTCACGTTCGACATCCCGGTCACCAACAAGGCGGCTTTCGAGCGCCACATGCACGTGACCACCAACCCGGGCCAGCCGGGCACCTGGCACTGGGTCAGCGACACCGAGGTCCACTACCGGCCGAAGAAGTACTGGCAGGCCGGCACCGACGTCACCGTCGACATCGACGTCAACGGCGTCGACGCCGGCGGCGGGATCTACGGCCAGGAGGACCGTCGGCTCACCTTCAGCATCGGCGACGCCCACGTCTACAAGGTCAACGCGCAGACCCACCAGATGGACGTCTACTCCAACGGCACGCTGCTCCGGACCATCCCGATCACGACCGGCGAACAGCCCGCGTTCACGACGCGCTCGGGCGTCAAGGTGATCATGGAGAAGTTCGAGTCCAAGCGGATGAACTCCGAGACCGTCGGCATCACCGGCTCCGAGGCCTACGACATCGACAACGTGCAGTGGGCGATGCGGGTGACCAACTCCGGCGAGTTCATCCACGCCGCGCCGTGGTCGGTGGGCTCACAGGGCTCCGCCAACGTGTCCCACGGCTGCACCGGCATGAGCACCGAGGACGCCGCCTGGCTCTACGCGATGACCCTGCGCGGCGACGTGGTCGAGTACACCGGCACCGACCGGCCGATGGAGCCCGACAACGGCTACGGCGACTGGAACATCGCCTGGTCGGACTACAAGGCCAGCTCCGCGCTCTAGACCCCCAGCCGGGGCCGACCCCCCGCTCACTCGTCGCGGACGGGGCCCCGCAGCGTCTTGGTGCGTCCGCGCTGCTTCTTCTCCTCGACGCGCCTGCGCTGGGAGGCGCGGCTCGGCTTCGTTTTTCGGCGGGGTGGCGGCGGCGGTGCCACCGCCTCCCGCAGCAGGGCGACCAGGCGCTCGCGGGCGGCGATGCGGTTGCGCAGCTGGGAGCGGTGCTCCGACGCCACGACCGAGACGTGCCCCCGCGTCATCGCGTCGGCCAGGTGGCGGACCAGACGAGCCCGCTGGGCGTCCGTGAAAGCGGTGGAGCTGCCCGGGGCGAAGAGCAGCTCGACACGGGTGTCGCTGGTGTTCACCGCCTGACCGCCCGGGCCGGGAGAGCGTGAGAAGCGCTCGACCAGCTCGCCCGCCGGGATGGTCGCACCGGACGGCAGCCCCGGGCCAGGCGGCACCGGGAGGTCCTGGCCGGGCTCGGCCATACCGGGTCATTGGTCCGAGGTCGGGCCGTGCTTGTTGGGACCGGTGGAGATCTGGTGCTCCAGCTCGTGCAGCTCGTGCTCGGAGTGGTGCTGAGCCTCGTGCAGCTCCTCGGCGGTCGGCTTCTGCACGTTGTCGGCGAACATGAGGACCGACAGCCGGCTGCGCACCTTGTTCATCACCGCCGCGCGCCTGCCGCCGGGAGCGGCCACCCCCGACTCGTCGGCCGCACCGTTGGAGGAGTAGACCTCCTCCCGGTCGCGAGCGGTGAGCACGTAGGCGTCGGCCTCGCTGATCGGCAGGTGTTTCTCGGCGTACCCGCCGTCGGGGGAGCGGACGATGACGCCTGTCTCGTAGCCGTGCAGCAGCTTGGCCTCGTCATGCCGCTGGAGCGAGATGCACCAGCGGCGCGTGATGATGAAGGCGATGATCGGTCCGATGATCACGGCGCCGCGCAGGAAGTACGTGATCTGGTTGATGCTCAGGTTCAGCTTGATCGCGATGATGTCGTTGCCGCCCGCGGCCCAGGAGAGGCCGTAGAAGGTGATCAGCGCGGCCATGATCGCCGTGCGGGTCGGTGCGTTGCGCGGCCGTTGGAGCAGGTGGTGCTCGCGCTTGTCGCCGGTGATCCACGACTCCAGGAACGGCAGCACCATCAGCACCATCAGCAGCAGCGGAGGTGCGATGAGGATCGGCAGCATGATGTTCCACGACACCGTGAAGCCCCAGAGATGGGTCTCCCATGCCGGGATGATCCGGAGCAGGCCGTCGGGCCAACCCATGTACCAGTCGGGCTGTGAGCCGGCGGTCACCTTGGACGGATCGTAAGGACCGTACTTCCACACCGGGTTGAGCGTGAACAGACCGCCGAGGAGCGCGGTCATGCCGAACACGATGAAGAAGAAGCCGCCCGCCTTGGCCATGTAGATCGGCAGCAGCGGGGGACCGACGACGTTGTCCTCCGTCTTGCCGGGACCGGGCCACTGCGTGTGCTTGTGGTAGACGACCAGGATCAGGTGGGCCGTGATCAGCGCCAGCAGGATCCCGGGGATCAGCAGGATGTGGATGGCGTAGAAGCGGGGGATGATCTGGTCGCCCGGGAACTCTCCGCCGAACAGGAAGAACGACATGTAGGTGCCGATGACGGGGCTGGCCTTCATGAAGCCGTCCGCGGCCCTGACGCCGGTGCCCGACAGCAGGTCGTCGGGGAGCGAGTAGCCGGTGAAGCCCTCGATGGTGCCGAGGAGCAGCAGCAGGCAGCCGATGAGCCAGTTGATCTCGCGCGGCTTGCGGAACGCGCCGGTGAGGTAGACGCGGAGCAGGTGGATCATCATCGCCGCGATGAAGATCATCGCGGCCCAGTGGTGCATCTGCCGCATGAGCAGGCCACCGCGGACGTCGAAGGAGATCTCCAGCGTCGAGGCCATCGCCCGCGACATGTGGACGCCGCGCAGCGGGTCGTAGGACCCGTTGTACTGGACCTCGGCCATGCTCGGGTCGAACCACAGGGTCAGGAACACGCCGGTCAGCAGCAGGACGACGAAGCTCCACAGCGCGATCTCGCCGAGCATGAAGGACCAGTGGTCGGGGAAGACCTTGCGCAGCGACAGGCCCTTGGTGGCCTTGGCGAGGCCGAGCCGGTCGTCGGCCCAGGTGGCGACCGCTCCGGCTCGCTTGGCGCCCTTGCTGGGCGTGGCCGGCTCGGTGCCGTTCGTCGACGCGACGTCAGCGCTCTTCATAGTCCCGCTCCCAGAAGCTAGGTCCGACCGGTTCAGTGAAGTCGCTCTGCGCGACGAGGTACCCCTGGTCGTCGATCTCGATCGGCAGCTGCGGCAGCGGCCGGCCCGCCGGGCCGAAGATGACGTTGCCGGAGTCCGTCATGTCGAACGTCGACTGGTGGCACGGGCAGAGCAGGTGGTGGGTGGTGCGCTCGTTGAGCGAGATCGGGCACCCCACATGCGTGCAGATCTTGGAGTAGGCCACGATCCCGTTGACGGACCAGTCCTCGCGGCCCTTGCCCGGCTTGATGTCCTCGGGCTCCATCCGCAGCAGGATCAGCGAGGCCTTGCTCTTGTGGGTCTGGAGGGCAGCGCCCTCGACCTCTGCGTGCGGCACGTAGTAGCGCTCGGGGTTGAACAGCACCTCGGGCTGGGCGTTGACGAGGTCACCGATCTCCAGGTCCGAGGCGAGGATCGGGGTGCCGATGGCGTCGCGTGAGATCCGCATCTTCGGGACCTCGACCTCGACCTCCTCGCCGTCCTCGATGACCGTGATCTTGCGGCCGCCCTGGCCCCAGATCGTGTGGTACAGCTTGTCGCCGGGCAGCGGGCCGAGGTCGCGGAGCAGGATCACCGCGGGCACGCCGAGCAGCGCGAGGGAGCCGAGGGCCGACCTGACGATCAGCGGTCGGCGGGCGATGCCCGTCTCCTCGTACCCGGTCCTGAGGTCGTCGAGCGTGCGCTGCCGGTCGGCCTCCCCGGAGTAGGCCGGATGACGCATCTCGACCAGCTCGTCGTCGCCCATCAGCTTGCGCGACCAGTGGATGATCGCGATGCCGATGAAGAGGAGCGAGAGGCCGAGCGTGCCGCCGAGCGCGACGGTGGAGGCACCCAGGCCGCCGACGACGTGCCAGTTGTCGCCGACGTCGAAGGTGAAGTAGGAGACGGCGAACAGGATCGTGCAGATCGCCGAGAGGCCGAAGAACCCCGCGACCTGGCGCTCCGCGCGCTTCTCCTTCGCCGGGTCGACGTCGGTCGGGCGGGGGAGGTGCTCCGGCACGCCCGGGTTGGCGATCGGCTCGTCAGGGACGAGCGCGCCCCCGTGGCCGCCGTGGCCGTCGCTGTGGTCGACCGGCTCGATGTTGCCGTGAGAGTCGGTCACGCGTCAGCCCCGTCCTTCTTCTTGCTCGTGCGGGTCGTCTGGGCGGCGATCCACACCGCGAAGGCGACCAGGCCACCCATCCCCACCAGCCACGCGATCAGGCCCTCGCTCACCGGTCCGAGACCGCCGAGGGTGAGACCGCCGTAGTCCGGCTGGTCGTTGAGCGTGTCCAGGTAGGCGATGACGGCCTTCTTGTCGTCCGGCGGGATGTTGCCGTCCGAGAAGGTGTCCATCGACTGCGGGCCGGTGAGCATCGCCTCGTAGACGTGCTTCGGGTCGACCCCGCGGATCTTGGGGGCGTAGCCGCCGCGGGGCATGGCGCCGCCGGAGCCCTCGAAGTTGTGGCAGGCCGTGCAGTTGGCGAGGAAGATCTGGCCGCCGCGGACGACGTACTCCTCGTACTCCTCGTCGGAGAGGGTGGCCGGGTCGTACAGCTCCCGGTCCGGGATCGCCGGGCCGGTGCCGAGGCTGGCGACGTAGGCCGCGAGCGCTTTGATCTCGTCGTCGGTGTAGACGACCTCCTTGCGGGGCGCCTGGTTGCCCGGGTTGGCCATCGGCATCCGGCCGGTGCCGACCTGGAAGTCGACCGCGGCCGCGCCGACGTCGGTGAGCGCCGGGCCGTACTGGTCGCCGCCCTGGGTGAGCACGCCTTCGCCGTTCTGGCCGTGGCAGAACGCACAGCCGACGATGAAGAGCTCGCGGCCCTCCTGGACCAGCTCGTCCTGGCTCTGGGTGGAGTCGGCCTGCGCGGGCGCGAGGACGGCGTACAGCCCGCCCATCATGAGCAGCCCCAGCAGGAGCACGACGAGGCCGGCGATCGGTCCGCGACGATGCCGCGACAGGCGGCCGGCGGAGCGGTTCAGGAGGCGCACATTCAGTCCTTGCAGGTCAGGGACGGACGGGTCCGGCAATCAGTCTTCGTCGGTGACGTCGCTGCTGTCACGGCGATCACTTCACGAGGTAGATCGTCGCGAACAGACCGATCCACACCACGTCGACGAAGTGCCAGTAGTAGGACACGACGATCGCGCTGACCGCCTGCTCATGGGTGAACCGCTTGGCGATGTAGGTCCGGCCGAGGACGAACAGGAACGCGATCAGGCCGCCGGTCACGTGGAGGCCGTGGAAGCCGGTCGTCAGGTAGAACATCGTGCCGTAGGCGTCGTGCGGGATGGTGACGCCCTCGTGGATCAGCTCGGCGTACTCCAGCGCCTGGCCGCCGATGAATATGGCGCCCATGATGTAGGTGAGGATGAACCACTCGCGCAGCCCCCACTCGCCGATCTTGAGCAGGGAGCCCTTGCGGCCGACCTGACCGCGCTCGGCGGCGAACACACCCAGCTGGCAGGTGAGCGACGACAGCACCAGGATCGTGGTGTTGATCGAGGCGAACGGCACATTCAGCAGGTCGGTGTTCTCGGCCCACATGTCGGGGCTCACCGACCGGATCGTGAAGTACGACGCGAACAGGGCCGCGAAGAACATCAGCTCGCTCGAGAGCCAGATGATGGTGCCGACGGCGACCATGCTGGGTCGGTCGTGCTGGCCGTGCAGTCGCGAGGCCGGGAGAGATGCCGTTGCTGTGGTCGCCACGGGGTCATTATGTCGATAGCGGGCGCTGACGTCTCCTCGACCCCCAGTAATCGGACGGGGTGTCGCGGGGTCGTACCGTCGAGGCGTGGACCCGCTCTCCTGGGCGACCCTCGTGACCGAGTGGAGCCTCGCGCCGTTGCCGCTCGTGGTGACGGTGTGGGCCGTGGGGTTCTACGCCCTGGGCGTGCGGGCGCTGCACCGGCGCGGGGACCGGTGGCCGGTCGGTCGGTCGGTCGCCTGGGGGGCCGGCATGCTGGCCTTCTACCTGGTGACGTCGTCCGGGATCGCCGCCTACGACACCGTGCTGCTGAGCGTGCACATGGCCCAGCACATGGTGCTGTCGATGGTGGTGCCCCTGTCGCTCGCGCTGGGTGCGCCGGTGACCCTGGCGCTGCGGACCCTGCCGAAGGCGCCCCGCAGGTGGCTGCTCGCCGTGCTCCACTCGCGCGTCGCGAAGGTGCTGACCTTCCCCCCGCTGACGTTCCTCCTGTACGTCGTCTCGCCGTGGGCGCTCTACTTCACCGGCTGGTACGACGCCTCGCTGTCCAACGCCTACGTGCACGAGCTGATGCACGTGCACCTGGTGGTGGTCGGCGCCCTGTTCTTCTGGCCGATCGTGGGGGTCGATCCACTGCCCGGGCGGGTCGCCTACCCGTTCCGGGTGCTGCTGACCGTGCTCACGCTGCCGTTCCACGCCTTCCTGGGCGTCACGATCATGGGACAGAGCGCGCTCCTCGGCGGCGACCACTACCCGTCGCTGCACGACGGCCCGATGGGGGCGTGGCTGCCGGATCCGCGGGCCGACCAGGAGCTGGCCGGCGGGATCCTCTGGGGCGCGGGCGACCTGGTCGGCATCGTGTTCTTCGTCGTGCTGTTCGTGCAGTGGGTGCGGGCCTCCGCGAAGGAGGCCGAGCGCGAGGACCGACGCCTGGACCGGCTGGAAGCACGATCCGAGTAACATCCCGCACGTGACGGACACCCATGCAGTCAAGGGGGCACTCAAGGTCCTCGTCTACAGCGACGACGTCCACACCCGCGAGCAGGTGATCCTGGCGCTGGGGCGTCGGCCCCACCCGGACCTGCCCGAGGTGGAGTACGTCGAGGTCGCGACCGAGCCGGTGGTGATCCAGAACATGGACGCCGGTCACATCGACCTCGCGATCCTCGACGGCGAGGCGGTACCGGCCGGCGGGATGGGCATCGCGAAGCAGCTCAAGGACGAGATCTACCAGTGCCCGCCGCTCGTGGTGCTGACCGGACGCCCGCAGGACGCGTGGCTCGCGACCTGGTCTCGCGCCGATGCCGCCGTGCCGCATCCGATCGACCCCGTCCAGCTCGCCGAGGCCGTCATCTCGCTGCTGCGGTCGCGGGTCCCAGCAGCCTGATGAATGATCCCGCCACCGGTCACACCTGGCCGGAGGTCCTCAGCGCGCTGGTCGCCGGCACCGAGCTGACCTCCGCACAGGTCGCCTGGGCGACCGGCGAGATCCTCGCGGGCGAGGCCACCGACGCCCAGATCGCGGGCTTCGCGGTCGCCCTGCGCGCCAAGGGCGAGACGGTCGCCGAGGTCACCGGCCTGGTCGACGCGATGTACGCCGCCGCGACCCCGATCGAGGTCGGCGGCCGGCTGCTCGACGTGGTGGGCACCGGGGGCGACCGCTCGATGTCGGTCAACATCTCGACGATGGCCGCGATCGTGGCCGCCGGCGCGGGAGCCAAGGTGGTCAAGCACGGCAACGTGTCGGCCAGCTCGCAGTCGGGGTCGGCGGACGTGCTGCGGGTGCTCGGGATCCGGCTCGACCTGCCCGCCGAGCGGGTGGCGGCGGTGGCCGAGGAGGCCGGCATCACGTTCTGCTTCGCCAAGACGTTCCACCCTGCCCTCCGGTTCGCCGGTCCGGCGCGCAGCGAGCTCGGGATCGGCACGACGTTCAACATGCTCGGCCCGCTCACAAACCCGGCCCACGCGCAGGCGCGGGCGGTCGGGTGCGCGGACCCGCGGGTAGCTCCCGTCATGGCGGGGGTGCTCGCGGCTCGCGGTGTCGACGCCTGGGTCTTCCGCGGCGACGACGGGCTCGACGAGCTCACGACCACCACGACCTCCGCGGTCTGGGTGGTCCACGACGGCGAGGTCACCACCACGTCGGTCGACCCGGCCGCGCTCGGTCTCCCGCACGTCGACAGGGCCGCGCTGCGCGGCGGTGACGCCGAGCACAACGCGGACGTCGTACGCCGCCTGCTGGCGGGGGAGACCGGCGCGGTGCGCGACGCCGTGCTGCTCAACGCGGGAGCGGCACTGGCCGTCTACGACGCACCTGGCACCGACGTGCACGAGGCGCTCGTCGCGGGTATCGCCCGCGCGGCCCAGGCGATCGACTCGGGCGCCGCCCGCGCGGCGCTGGACCGCTGGGTGGCCGCCGCCTCGGCCTAGCTACCGGCAGCCACGCCTTCGGGCTGGTCGAGGTCGAGGACGAAGCTCCGACCCTCCGCCCGGAAGCCGATCCGGTCGTAGTAGGGGGACACGATCTCCGGTGAGGTCACGACCTGCCGGTAGCCGCGGCTCCGGAGCAGGTCGCTGCGCCGCCAGACGAACTCGCCCGGGGTGAAGTCGCGGTACTTCGGCGTGACGTAGTCGAGGCGCACCCGTGCGACCTCGCCGTCCCTCTCGACGACGACGACCCCGACCGTCTCGTCACCCTTCGCGATGACGAATGCCTCCTGCCCGGGCAGGGCCCGCCCCGCGAACGTCGGCTGGTGCTGCTGGATGTCGCCGGCGTGGGTGTCGAGCACGTGACGGAGGTACTGGTCGTCCAGACCGACCTCGATCACCTCGAACGACGCGGCGTCGTGCCGCTGCCGCCGCAGCCGCAGGATGAACCACAGGTTGATCGCGCTGGTCACCGCGTTGAGGGCCACCATCGGCCACACACCGAGGATCGCGTTGAAGGCGATCAGCACGCCTCCGGCGACGAGGTTCAGGGTGCGGAACCGGAGCACGCGCTGCTGGAGCAGCGAGTAGACGAGCAGTGCGCTCCCGCCCCAGCCGAGCGCGTCGACCCAGTGGTCGGCCAGCCAGTCGAGGAGGTTCTTCACCCAGTGATTTTACGCCGGTTGGGACGTCGTACTCGAATCGTCGACGGCCACCGCAGCGTCCCGGCTACCGCACGAAGATGCTGCGGGTGGTGGGTGCCAGCTTGTTGTCGCGAAGGTCGGTGATCCCGGCTGTGAGCTTGAGCGTGTAGACCGTCGAGCCACCCAGCCTCCGGCTCGGGTTGAGCGTGGCTCGGAGCTTGTCGGCGGACAGCGTGACGGCCGCTGCGACCTTGCGCCGGGTGCCGTTCTTCTTGAGGTAGAGGGTCCGCCCGGTCACGTTCTTCACCGGCTCGTTGAACGTCACCACGATGCTCGACCTCGGCAGGACCGTGCTCGGCGCCACGGTCATGACCTTCGGGCCGTTCTCGTCGATGACGAACGTCGCCCAGCCGCTGGACCCGATCTGGGTGCCCGATGCGTTCTCGGCGACGACCTTCCACTGCCAGGTGCCGTCGACGAGCGTGCGGTACGGCGCGTACGCCGTCGCCTTGGTGTCCGTCCGCTCGGCGGTGGTGCCGGTGGGGGCCATCAGCTCGACCTCGTAGGACGTGGCGCCAGGGACTGAGGTCCACCGGAGCAGGATGTCGTCGCCCTGGAGGTAGCTCCCGGAGGCCGGACCCTCGACGTGAGGCTCCTCGGTGGAGTTGGTGAAGGCGCGGGTGGTCGACCACGGCCCCTTGTTGCCCAACGGGTCGACCGCGCGCACCCGCCACACGTAGGGGACCGTGCTCGACGGGATGACCTCGTTCCAGACGTACGCGGTCTGCTTCACGTTCTTGCTGAACACGCGGTTGGCGCTGGAGAAGGTGGTGTCGTTGTTCTTGTAGAGCTCGATGTCGTAGCTTGCGGCGAAGGCGCGTGGCTGCCACCGGAAGACGGTCGTCCCGTGGCGGACGGTGCCGTGCAGCGGGCTGGTCAGCGCCACCACGGGGCTGGACTTGGTGAACACGCGGCCGTCCGACCAGGCAAGGTCGTTGTCGTCCGCGTCGATCGCCTGCACCCGCCAGTAGAGCGGGCCCTCGGGATAGAGCGTGGTCGGCGAGGTGTAGGTCGACTGGTCGACCCGGACGCTCTCGATCGGCGAGGAGAAGTTGGCGTTGTCGTCGACCTGGATGCGGTACCACTTCGCAGACTGGGTGCCGGCTTCACCGGTGTCGGCGAAGATGGTCGCCGCGTTGGTGGCGCGGTAGTCCTGCCAGTCGAAGGTGATCTCGGACGTGCTGACCGTCGCACCGGGGACCGGCTGCTCGAGCACCGCTCGGGGTGACTTCTTCTCGAAGGCGGTGGTCGCCATCCCTGACGCCGAGACGGGGTTGGGGCCGCAGGACGTCACGGTCCGGCACGGTCGGATGAACACGTAGTACGACGCGCCGGCCAGGCTCTCGGCGAGTGCCGCCTTCTCCTGGCTGAGAGTGGGTGCGTAGATCGTGTTGGTGGTTGCCGGAAGGCTGATCAGCGGTTCCACCACGTTGGTGAAGTCGGACTCCTCGGAGACGTAAACCAGGTACATCGAGGCACTCGGGACCGGGTTCCACGAGATCACCGGCGTGGCGATGGTGTTGTCGCACGGCGACGCGACGACACAGGTCGAGCCCGCGAACGGCGGAGCCAGCTCGGTCCCGTCCAGCGCCACCTGCACCTCCCCGACAGATCCGATCGGAGCGATCGCGAAGGTGGCGACCGGTCCGGTGGCGATGGGCACGCCCGTGGCGTCGTAGGCCTCGACGAACCAGTCGTACTGGCCGGGCTCGAGCAGCCGGGTCCAGATGTCGGTGACCGCGGGGTGGCTGAGCTTGACGTTGAACGCGTCAGCGGTGTCGCCGAACAGAGTGCCGCTGCCAGCGGGACCGGCGAAGACCCGGTAGCTCGCGGCGCCCGGGTGCGGCTCCCACGCCATCAACGGGGCACGCATCGACGACGAGCCCGGATCGTTGGCGGTCAGCGGGGTGAGGGGCGAGGCGGCACCCGCCCACGGCCCCTCGTCGGGGGCCTCACCGGAGATCGAGAACGTGCGTTGGGCGATGAGCGACTGGGTGACACCGTCGGCGCCGATCGCCTGGAGTCGCCAGGTGTACGGGCTCTTCGCAGCGGTCAGCGGCGTGGAGACGATGGGGACGTAGGACGTCGCGTAGGTGCGGGTCTTGGCCACGACGGGGTTTCCCGTGTTGTCGGACAGCGAGACCTCGTAGTGCGCGGCGTTGTCGACGGGGGACCAGGACAGGACCGGCACGTCGACGGTCGCGCCATTGGCCGGGGTCATCGTCCCGAGTGCGTCCGGGTTGAAGACGAAGGAGCGGGTGTCCGAGAACAGGCCCTGGACGCCGGAGGTACCGGTGCCCGGCCGGGTGAAGGGCAGGTCGAGGGCGCGGACCCGCCAGTAGGTCGGCACGCCGGCTTGGGGCGTGCACTTCTCGTGGGGGTCTCTCATGACGATGGCCGTCGTTGTGTTGACCTCGACGATGCCTGGCGTGTACGTCGTGCCGGCCACGTGACAAGCAGAGAAGGTCCCGGGCGAGAAGTTTTGGTCCGAGCCCATCTGGACCTCGTACTGGGTGGCGTGCTGGACCGGCGTCCACTCCAGGAACATCCGGTTCGCCGGGACGTTGGCGCCGGGTGCCGGCCACTGTTGCGCCGGCTTCAGGGTCCAGGACCGGACGAAGCTGCGCAGGTCGATGCCGTCCGACCACGCGCTCGGGTTACCGGACGTGTCGACAGCACGGACCCGCCAGTAGTAGGTGTTGTTGTCGTAGGTGATCGAAGGCGAGTAGCGGGTGCCGTAGACCTTGCGACGCGGCTCGACCAGCGTCGAGGTCGAGAAGCTGTCGTCGGTCGAGACCTCGAGCTCGTAGTACTGCGCACCGGGCAGCGGCTGCCAGTCGAGGACGATGTCCTGGACGACCGCGTCGTCGGCCGGGGTGTTCAGGGTCACCGCGGCGATCGGCGACAGGGTGAAGGTGGCGTCTCCCGAGAAGTCCGACTCCACACCCGAGTCGCGGATCGCCTTCACCCGCCACCGATAGCTCTCACCGGTGTCACCGGTGGGGAGTGCCTCGGGGACGACGAGGGCGGTCGCCTTCGTGGTGTACTCCCGGGCACCGACGTACTCGGTGTCCTCCTCGTCGTCGAGCTGGACGACGTAAGCCTCAGCGCCGCGCACCTCGTCCCACGACAAGAGCGGCGGCGAGCTCGGCTGCTGCAGCGTGGTCGCGTGGGGGGTAAGGCCCGTCGGCGCAGGCACGGGGTCGACCACGAACGAAGCCTGCGCCCAGGCGCCGACGACGTTGGTGGCGTCGTACGCCCGAACCCGCCAGAACTGGTCGCCGGCGTGGAGGACCAACGTCGGTACGGCGCGGGTGTTGACGGTGGTCAGGGTGAACTCGGGGGAGACGAAGGCGGGGTCGTCGTCGACCTGGACCTCGTACTTCACCGCGGACGTCGCCCGATCCCACGACAGGACCGGCGGGTTGGATGCCGACGCGGAGAGGCTGCCGGGCGTTCCGGGCACGGCGAGCGCGGTTTCTGGCGCCGCGGCCAGGCAACCGGCTGCTATCACGATCACTGCGATCGTGCGCGCGCACATGCGCGAAATCCCCACGGTGTTCCCCTCCCGGTGTGACGTCGTCCGCGACCCTCATCACGGATGACGGCCCGACGCTATGTGGCGCCGGGTGGTACCGGAACCGAAAGGCCGGCAAATGACCCGTACGGACTAGGAGATCCGACCGTTCGTCGCGGATCGCCGTGTGACGTCAGTCCAGGCCCAGCGAGAACGCCGACTCGAGGTCGTGGCGGGAGTAGGCCCGGAAGGCGATGTGGGTCTCGGTGCCGACGACACCGGGCACCTTGTTGAGCTGCTCGGCCACCACTCCCGCGACGTCCTCGTGCCGACGGACCCGCACCAACGCGATCAGGTCGATCTGCCCGGTCACCGAGTAGACCTCGCTGACCCCGTCGAGCGCGGCGATCGCCTCGGCGACCTCAGGGATCCGGGCGACGTCGGCCTTGACGAAGACAATGGCGGTGATCATCTGCCAAAGAATAGGCGCAGTGCCTGGGTGAGGCTGAGGTGCGAGCGCCTACGCATGCGCGTAGCGCTCGGCGTGCCGCCCGGCGCCGGGCACCGGACACGTCCACTCGCCGTCGATCTCGACCAGTCGCACGCCGGGCAGCTCGAGCCAGCGCAGGATGCGCTCGGACTCCTCGGCGGTCGCGGCGGGGATCGGGCCCACGCTCGGGACGACGGTCTCGGCGGAGGCTCGGAGCTGCTCGACGTAGGCCCGGGCCTCGACGCCGGTGGGGATCACGCCGGCTGCAGCCAGCCGGCCGTGCCGGATCACGTGGACCTCCCACCTCGCCTGCCCTGAGCCTGTCGAAGGGTCGTCACGCCGGGCAGCCACCACCTCCGCGCAGCGCGTCAGCGACGTCAGCCGCTGGGTGCGCGCCGCGGCCCGCACGAACGCCGCCAACCGGTCGCGGTGGACGCCGGCCTCCTCGAAGCGCTCCTGCTCGGCGAGGGCCGCCATCTTGTCGTTGACCAGCTCGACGACGTCGTCGGGATGCCGCAGCAGGGCGTCGCGCAGCTGGCGGACCACGGCGGCGTAGGTGTCGGCGTCGACACTGCCGTCGCAGGGCGAGAGGCACCGGCCGAGCTCGGCGAGCACGCACGCGGAGCGCGACGGCTGACGGCCGAACTTGTCCGAGCACTGCCGGATCGGGAACGTCTCGTGCAGCGCCGCGAGGCAGCTCTCCGCGGCGGAGCGCGACGAGAAAGGGCCGAGGTAGTCGGCGTCGTCGTCGAGCACTCGCTTGACCAGCGACAACCGCGGCCACGGCTCGCGGGTCAGCTTGACGAAGGTGACCTTCTCGGGGAAGCGCGACCGCCGGTTGTAGCTCGGCTTGTGCTCCGCGATCAGGCGCAGCTCGCGGACCTCGGCCTCGAGCGCGGTCGCGCACTCGATGCCGGTGACCGACGAGGCGAGCCGGACCATCTCGCCCATCCGGGTGCGGGTCTCGGAGGCGGTGAAGTAGGAGCGCACCCGCTTGCGCAGGTCCTTCGACGTGCCGACGTAGAGCACCCGGGACTGGTCGTCGCAGAAGAGGTAGACCCCGGGCGCGTGGGGGAGCCGGTCGGCGAGGTGCCGCTTGCGCCGCTGCGTGGCCGCGACCTTGGAGGAGTAGGTCTGCAGCTCCTCGAGGGTGTGCACGCCGAGCCCGCCGAGGCGCTCCATGAGGCCGTGCAGCACGTCGACCGTCGCGCGCGCGTCGGCGAGTGCGCGGTGGTTGGGGGTGGTGCCCGACCGGAACACCCTGGCCAGCGAGGACAGCTTGTGGTTGGGCGCCTCGTCGCGGGTGACCACCCGGCGGGCGAGCTTGACCGTGTCGAGGACCTCGAAGTCGGGCCAGGGGAGGTCCTGCTGGCGGGCGAAGTGGCGGAGGAACCCGACGTCGAAACGCGCGTTGTGCGCCACCAGCACCGAACCGCGTGCGAACTCCAGGAACGCCGGCAGCGCGGAGGTGATCGGCGGCGCGTCGGCGACCATGCTGTTGGTGATGCCGGTGAGCACCGCGATGAACGCCGGGATGGCGGTGTGCGGGTTGACCAGGGTCTGGAACTCGCCGAGCACCTCGCCGCCCTGGACCTTGACGGCCCCGATCTCGGTGATCATGTCTCCGTCGCCGACCGACCCGCCCGTGGTCTCCAGGTCGACCACGCAGAAGGTGACATCACGCAGCGGCCGCCCGAGCTCGTCGAAGCTGCGCTGGTCCTCCCAGGGGCTCCGGACGGGTGCGGTGCTCATGGCGCCGACGGTAGGAGGAACCTCCGACGAGAACCGGGAGGCGCGCCTCCTAGACTCCGGGCGTGATCGACCTCCCGGACCCGAGCCAGCGCTGGCGGTGCGCCGGTTGCGGCAACCTCACCAGGTTCGACGTGACACGGAGCCGCCGGACGACCGAGTTCTGGCACTTCGACCTCGCCGGAGAGCACGCCGTCGACGACACCGAGCTGCTCGAGGAGAACGTCGAGTCGGTGCGCTGCCGGTGGTGCGGGCGCGACGACGCCATCGAGGTCGTCGCCCGCACCGACGCCTGACCGTTGTGTCGGGGCCTGCTGTCACGGTGCATCCATGACGACGACGATCGACTGCGACACCTGCCTGGTCCGCGGCCTGGCGTGCCACGACTGTGTGGTGACCGTCCTGCTCGGACCGCCGCCGGAGCTGACCATCGACGACGAGGAGCTGCGGGCGCTCGACGTGCTCGCGGACGAGGGGCTGGTGCCACGGCTGCGGCTGGTGCAACCGGTCGACGGTCCGGAGATCGAGTCCGCCTGAGTGACGGATGTGACGGATGTAACGGATGTAACGATTGTGACCAGTGTGACGAGAGCTGGGCAAACCTTGGCCATCGACACGGCGACCCGGGGTTTGGCGAGTTCCGAGGTCCGGTTTAGGCTGCTCGCTCAGGTGTCCGTGGAAGTGGATCGACCGATCCGCGCGGGCACCGCGTCGAGTTCGGTGCCGCCTGCGCATTGGGGGGCACCGGAGCCGGGGACCCACACCATCCTGGGGTGAATCCCGTACGAGGCGCGGCCGTCCAGGCGGTGGCGAGGAGTGCGGGTAGGGCAAGTCGTGCCCGAACCCGTCAGCTCACCCGGTAGGCGTACGACACCAAGAGGGGACCGCCAGCACGTGCTGAACGGCCGCAAACGTTTTGCCTCCGCGCTGAGCGCGCTCGCGCTCGCCGGATCCGTCGCAATCATGGTCAACGGCTCCGCGCCCGCCCAGGCCGAGCCCGACATCGACGACGTGCGTGCGCGCGTCGACCGGCTCTTCCAGGAGGCCGAGCAGGCGCAGGAGCGCTACCACGACGCCAAGCTCGAGCTGGTCGAGCTCAACGACGAGCTCGACTCCCTGCAGGCCGACGAGGTGCGCCAGGGCGACGAGGTCGCCCGCGTCCGCTCCGACGTCCGTGACTCCGTGATCCGCCAGTTCCAGGGCCAGTCCCTGGGCCCCGCGACCCAGCTCCTCAACTCCGACGAGGACGCCTTCGTCAACGAGCTCTCGACGTTCACGACCGTGAGCGACCTGCAGGAGTCCCTGCTCTCCGACTACAACGACGAGCTGAAGGCCTTCGCGATCCGCCGGACGGAGACCTCCGACCGTCGCGACCAGGTCGCCGACCTCGAGGCAGAGCTCAAGGACGAGAAGGAGACCGTCGACGCCAAGCTGGCCGAGGCGGAGGACCTGCTCGGCGAGCTCGAGGCCGAGGAGCGGGAGGCGATCCTGTCCCGCGACAGCGACGTCCGCGCTCCGTCGTCCGTGCCGGCCGAGGGTCGTGCCGCCGCCGCGGTGCAGTACGTCATGGCCCAGGTCGGTGACGCCTACGTCTACGGCGCCGCCGGACCGGATGCGTTCGACTGCTCCGGCCTGACGATGATGGCCTGGGCCCAGGCCGGCGTCTCCCTCCCGCACTCGTCGAGCGCGCAGTACGGCTCCGGGACGCACGTCTCCGAGAGCCAGCTCCAGCCCGGAGACCTGGTCTTCTACTACAGCCCGATCAGCCACGTCGAGATGTACATCGGCAACGGTCTGATCGCCGGCGCGGCCAACCCGGGTGCCGGCGTCCGCGTCGCCGATCTCCACTCGATGCCGTACGTCGGTGCGGTCCGCCCTGGCTGATCCTGCCCCCGTACGGCTCCTGCTGGCGGGAGTCGTGCTCGCCGTCGCGGCGCTGAGCGGCTGCCAGGACGACGAGCCTTACGTCGCACCGACGCCCACCGCGTCCACCGATGCCATCGCACCGGCCGCCGCGACCCGCACCCTCGACGACCTCGAGCGGGCGCTGCGGCGGCGGGATGCCGACGCGGCGGCCGAGCTCGGCGCCGACGACGCAGCGCAGGACCTGCTCCGTTCGGTCGCGGAGACCGCGGCGGCGCTCGACCTGGTGGACGTGACCTTCACCTACCTGACGGAGAACGGGCAGGTCGCCGCGGACGGCTCCTGGACCGCCGCGATCGCCACCACCTGGCGGATCGACGGCTTCGACGAGAGGTCCGCTCGCGCGGACATCGAGTTCGCGTTCGCTGACGGGGGCACGCGCGTCGGTGCGATCGGCGGTGGCGTCGGCCGGACCCCGGTGTGGATCAGCGGACCGGCGGCCGTCCGCCGTACCGACGACGTGGTGGTCCTCGTCGCCGACGGCGTGGTTCCGATGCGACCCCTCGTCACCGTGAGCGAGCAGGCCCTGGTGGTCGCGCAGCGGGTGCTCGGCAGGAGCGCCGAGCAGCTCGTGATCGAGGTGCCCGCTTCCAGCGATGCCCTGCACGCAGCCCTCGGCCAGCCGCCGGGGACGTACGACGCCGTGGTCGCGGTCACCGCCACGGCCGACGGCGCGAACGTCCCCGGGGCGCCGGTCCACGTCTTCATCAACCCCGACGTCTACCGCGCCCAGGGGCCGCTGTCCGCGCAGGTGGTGCTCAGCCACGAGGCGGTCCATGCCGTGACCGCGACACCGACGACGAGCGGCGTCGAGAACTGGCTGCTCGAGGGCTTCGCGGACTACGTCGCGCTCCGCGACGTCGACCTCCCCGTGTCACGGACCGCCGGCCAGATCATCGGCCAGGTGCGCAGGGACGGTGTCCCCGAGGCGCTGCCGAGCCGGCTCGACCTCGACACCCGCGCGCAACACCTCGGCGCCGCGTACGAGGCCTCGTGGCTGGTCTGCGTGACACTGGCGGAGCACGGTGGAGAGGATGCCCTGGTGGCGTTCTACGAAGCGGTCGTGGATGGTGCCGGCCTGGAGGCCGAGCTGCGCCGCCACTTCGGCTGGACGATCGGGGACCTCACCCGTGCCTGGCAGGACACGCTCAGCTCGGTCTCGAGCGTGGGTGGCTGAGGTGCAGACGCCGACGAACTTCGACACCACGGAGGGGCGGATCGCCCTCGGCACCACCATGATCGGCATCGCGGCGTTCGTGCTGCTCGCCACCTGGCTGGTGCCGTGGAACCCCGTGCCGGGCGGCACGCCGGATCCGGTCCCGGCCGATGCGGTCTTCCGCCCGGACCAGGTCGAGCGGGCAGAGGACTACGCCCGATGGGCCCGCGTGTGGGGCTGGAGCTCCCTGCTGGTTTCGCTCGCCGTGGTCTGCTGGCTGGGTTTCAGCGCGCGCGGTCGCCGGCTCGCCGACCGGATGCCCGGTCCGTGGTGGGCGCGGGTGATCCTCGTCGTCACGGCCCTCGAGGTGATCGGTCGACTCGTGACGCTGCCTCTCGCGATCGCACAGCGGCGACTCCAGCTCGATGCCGGCCTCAGCACCTCGTCGTGGCCGGCCTGGGCGCTCGACCTGGTCAAGAGCGAGCTGGTCGACGTCGTGACGACGTCGATCGCCCTGGTCGTGCTGTTCGCGGTCGCCCGCCGGTGGACGCGCGCCTGGCCGGCGATCGCCGGGGGATTGCTGGCAGTCTTCGTCGTCGCCGGTTCGTTCGTCTACCCCGTGCTCGTCGAGCCGCTGTTCAACTCCTTCACGCCACTCGAGGACGGGCCGTTGCGCACGCAGATCCTCGAGCTCGCCGAGCGGGAGGGCGTCGAGGTCGACGACGTGCTGGTCGCCGACGCCTCGCGTCGTACGACGACGCTCAACGCTTACGTCTCCGGGTACGGCGAGACCCGCCGCGTGGTCGTCTACGACACGCTCGTCGACGACCTGGACGACCAGCAGGCGCTGTCGGTCGTCGCCCACGAGCTGTCGCACGACCGCCACGACGACGTGCTGCTCGGCACGTTCCTCGGTGCCGCCGGCGTCCTCGCCGGGGTCGGCCTGCTCGGGTTGCTGACCGGAGTGGCCGAGCGCCGCGGACGTCCCCGGGTGGGAGAGGTCGGTGCGGTGCCGATGATCCTCGCGCTCGCGGCGATCGCCGCGGTCCTTGCGAGCCCGCTCCAGAACGGCATCAGTCGGCAGATCGAGACGCGGGCCGATGTGGACGCACTGAGGGCGACGAACGCCCCCCAGCCATTCGTCGCCCTCCAGCGCCGGCTCGCGATCAAGTCGCTTGCCGATCCGACCCCCCCGGGGTGGTCGCAGTGGTGGTTCGGATCCCATCCCACGGTGCTCGAGCGGATCGCGATCGCCCGGTCGGTCGATCAGCGGCGCTAGAACACGACGAAGAGACCGGAAACCGCTCCGCCGAAGGCCGTGACCGCGACGGCGATCGCGAGGGCGATCAGCGAGACGAGGATTGCGTACTCGACCGACGAGGCACCCACGTCCCGCGCGGTCCGGTCGAAGATCCTCATTCGCACGTCACCTGGCCCTTCCCCTGGGAGTTCGATCCGAGAATGACAGTGGCCGCGCGTCCGAACCGGACGCGCGGCCACTGCCTCCGTTGAGATCAGATGCCCGCGGTGACCGCGGCGAAGAGCCCGGAGAGCTCGCCGCCGAGGGCGGTGACGGCAACGATGATCGCGAGCGCGATCAGCGACACCAGGAGGCCGTACTCGACGGCGGACGCGCCCCGCTCCTCGTCACGGTGGGCGTTGAGCAGGATCTGCAGGTACTGGATCATCGAAGTTCTCCCTCAAGTATTTGTACTGGTCCCCGGGGGTCTCCCCCGATGACCGAAATCTTGCCGTGGGAGCGTGCTCGACGGATCAGGAGTTCGTCTCGAAGCCGTTAGTCAGATGTGACTACCGGCGCAGTCCCGAACGCGGTCCAGATCTAGCGGGCAGACGGCTGCACCGTCGACAGCAGGCCGATGCGCATCGCCGTCACCAGCGCCTGCGCGCGGTTGGCGGCGCCGAGCTTCTGGTAGATCCGGGCAATGTGGGACTTCGTGGTGGACTCGGACAGATAGAGCTTCGCCCCGATCGCGGCGGCGTTCATGCCTTCGGCCAGCAGCAGGAGCACGTCGTGCTCGCGGTCGGTCAGTGCCGTCACCTCGCCGGATCGCCGACGCATCATCGCCCCCACCAGCCCGGCGCACACGAAGGCCTTCGGCGAGACGGCGGCATGCCGCGCCGCCTTGATCACCTCGGTGGCCGGCGCATCCTTCCCGACGAAGCCGGAGGCACCGGCCTGCATCGCGGCGAAGATCTGGTCGTCGCCCGAGTGCATCGTCAGCACGATCAGGCCGGCCGTGTCGCTCTTCTTGCGGATGGTCCGCACGATGTCGAGCCGGGTGCCGTCCTGGAGCTGCAGGTCGGCGACCACGACCTTCGGCTGCAGCTGGTCGTACGCCGTGATCGCCTCGGCGACGCTCGGTGCGGTGCCGACGATGTGCATGTCCTCCTCGAGGTCCAGCACGGCACCGAGTCCGCTGCGGATCAGCTCGTGGTCGTCCACCAGCAGGATCGTGATCGGGTCGCTTGTCATCGGGTCTCCTTCATCAGGGTGCGGTCCGGGCCCTGGGTAGGGCCGCCCGGGGCCCGCAGTACGACTGAGACGGTGAGTCCACGACTGGCATTGTCGCGCACTGTCAACTGGGCGCCTATCAGCTTGGCGCGTTCGCGCATGATCTTCAGCCCGTGGGAGTCGGCGCGGCCACCCTGCAGGCCGACGCCGTCGTCGGCGATCGTGATCCTCGCATCGGGCGCGTAGACCTGGCAGCGCACGTCGATGGCCGTCGCCCGGGCATGCTTCACGGCGTTGTTCAACGCTTCCTGGGCGATCCGGAAGAGCTCCGCCTCGACCTCGGGTCGGAGCCGGGTGGGCTGCTCGTCGAGCCGCACCCGGATCGGGATTCCCGACGCCTCGGAGAGGTGCCGGGCGACCGCGCTGATCGCGGCGCCGAGGCTCTCGTTCTCACCGATGCTCGTGCGCAGGTTCATCACGGACCGCCGCACCTCGGCGACCACCTTGGTGACGCGGTCGCGGAGCATCGCGAACTGCTTCTCCTGCTGCTCGTTCGCGGGCCGTGCCGCCAGGGCGTCGACGAGGTAGCCGAGCGAAGCGATGTCCTGGGCGACGCCGTCGTGCATCTCGCGCGCCAGCCGCTGCCGCTCGTCCGCGGTCGCGACGTCGCGGAAGTGCGAGAAGAGCAACGCGGTGTCGAACTTCACCGCGCTCGTCGCCAACGCTGCCTTCAGCTCCTCGAACGGTGGGTCGCCCCCCCGCACCGCGTCCCGTCCGGGACGGAGGCCGGCCACGATCGCCGCGTCCCCCGCGGCGAAGGCGAAGCCCTGGCCGGCCGACACCGGTTCGCCACGAGCCCACGCGTCGGTCGCCAGCTTCTCGCACGCGTCCGCGTCCGCCTGGTCCAGGTCCGTGCTCGAGGCGACCGGGGCGAGGGCATCTCCGCGAGGGACGTAGAGCGCCATGGCGCGGGTGGGGAGGAGGTCGCCGGCGACGGCCAGCATCTCGCCGCCGATCGCGGACACGTCGAGACCCGAGCTGAGGTCACCGGACAGCTCGATGAGCTGCTTGATCAGGTGCTGGGCGTCGCGGTAGGGCGTCAGCGGATCGCGGACGGGACGATCGGAATTGAAGGTCACGCTGGCGACCAGGCTCAGGCCGACGCCCACCATCGACCAGGAGAAGATCGACAGCCCCTGCTGCTCGGTGAGCTTGTCCTGGCGCCACATGAGTCCGATGCTGACCACGGTCACGAGCTGGAAGGCGACGCTGCGCACCATCGGACGGAGGCCCTCGGCGGCGGTGGCGTAGAGCGGAGGGACGACCAGCGCCGCCAGGATCGCGGGGGAGTCCTGCATGCCGAGGGCGCAGATCACGCCCACGGCGACCGCCTCCACCGGGGCGGAGAGGGTCAGCTCCAGGTCGCGACGGGTGACCGTGACGGTCTGGTAGATCCAGAGCACGGCCAGGGCGAGCAGGGCCCAGAGCGTCTCCTCGTCCTGCAGCCACAACGAGGGCGCGCCGATGGCGAGCAACGCGAAGAGGCGGGAGGCCGCAACGACGGTGAGCGCGCCGCTGCTGGCGAAGGGGGACATTTTCATGGACTCAAGAGAAGGCCTTCAGCATGCTGATGATCGCCGGACCCATGATCACGGCCATGAGACACGGCAGGATACAGACCACGAGGGGCACCATGATCTTGACCGGCACCTGCTGGGCCTTGGCCTCAGCATACTGGCGCCGCTTCACCCGGATCTCCGAAGTCTGGACTCGAAGGACCTGAGCGATCGAGATCCCGAACGCATCTGCCTGGACCATCGCCCCGACGAACGACTTGAGGTCGGCGATGTTCGTCCGCTCGCCCAGCGCCTTGAGGGAGTCGGAGCGGCCCTTTCCGAGCTGGATCTCGCGCAGCACGCGGGAGAACTCGTCGGCGAGCGGGCCGCCGGTGTTGCGCGCCACCTGCTGGAGGGCGGCGTCGAATCCCAAGCCGGCTTCGACGCTGATGGTCAAGAGGTCGACCGAGTCGGCCAGGGTGCGCCGGATGGCCTCGGATCGTTCGTAGGCGCGCTGGTAGAGGTACAGGTCGGGGGCGAAGAACCCGACGGCTCCGGCGACCGCGACGATCAGCAGCAGCGTCAGTGCCGATGCACCGACCATCACGCCGTAAGCGACACCGCACGCGGGCAGCAGCACCGCGGCCAGCACCTTGAGACCGACGACGCGGTCGACCGACCAGTCGAGCGGGTTGCCGGCGAGGTCGAGCTTGTGCCGGATCCGGTCGGCCTTGTCGGCGCCGGTCATCCGCCTGCCGACCTGGAGGGCGCGGGCCTGGAGGGGCGCGAGGACGCGGTCTGCGAACGGAGCCTCGTCCTCGGCCGGCTCTTGGGACCCGGGCGCGGACTGCTCGAGGGTGGCGAGAGAACGGGCGAGGCCGGTCGACGGCGCCTCCTTCACGAGCCCGCGTCCCAGGATCGCGACCGCTCCGAGCAGGAGGACCAGGGCGAGTATCAGCGTCACGTCACACCTCCACCTTCACCATGCGGCTCATCCAGAAGACCCCGACGCCCAGCCAGAGCCCTGCGCCGGTCAGGATCGCGATGCCGATGGCCTCCGTGAACAACGGTTCGACGTACTCGCCGTTGGTGATGAGGACGAACACGAACACAGCCGGAGGCATGATCGAGAGGATGAGCGCCGACAGCTTGCCCTCGGCGGCCAGGGCGTTGACCTGACGCCGGAGGTACTCGCGCTCCCGCATGGTCGCGGCGACCGTGGTGAGCAGCTCGGCGAGGTTTCCCCCGACCTCGCGCTGGATCCTGATGGCCATCACGACCCAGGCGAAGTCCTTGCTGTTGAACCGCTGCGCGACGCCCTCGAAGGCGTCCTCGATCGAGACGCCGATGCGGTTCTCCACGAGGACCCTCTTGAACTCCGATGCGATCGGTTCCTGGCCCTCGCGGGTGATGGTGTCGACGGACTGCGCCAGCGAGAGCCCGGCCGAGAGAGAACCGGACAGGAGCTGCAGGGTGTCGGGAAGGGCGGAGTTGAACGCCTTGCGGCGCCGGCTCGCGAGGAAGGAGAGGTACACCCTCGGAAGGAAGAATCCGACGATCAGGAACAGGATCCCGACGACGATGTTGCCGCCGCCGAGCAGGAACCCGAAGATGCCGCTTCCCACGACCACACCGACGTGGAGCAGCAGCCACTCCGACGGCTTGTACGCGCTCCCGGCGGCCGCGAGCCGCATGGCGAGCTTGTCCTCCAAGCCCTTGTTGCGATCGAGGACGCCGGCTGCTGCGGCCTTGGCCTGGTCGAGCATCGGCTCGGAGCCGGACTTGTCGTCGCCCATCGCGTCGGCGCTGCCGCCCGTGTGGGCAGCGACACGCTCGGCGATGGTCATCGGCTGCTTCTTCCCAGGGACGAGCAGGACCGCGGCCGTGACCAGGCCGATGCCGAACACGAGGATGCCCACGTAGAGCGCCCACTCCGGCAACCGGAGTCCGTCGTCCGGGTTGATCGGCTCGGTCGACTGGTCGGTCGCGCCGTCCGGCGCGTCCTGGATCTTCGCGAACGCGCTGGCGACGAGCTCCCCGCTCGCGGTCGGCAGCGTGATCGTGACAGTTGCCTCCTCGGCGTCGAAGCCGGTGGGCAGCGGAGCGGTGACCAGGATCTGGGCGGCCAGCCCCTCGGCCTCGGCCGCGAACGCGTCGGCGAGTGCGTCGCCCGTCGACTCGATGACCTCGCCCTGCCCCGAGGCCGCCAGGTCGCTGAGTGCGGCGCTCGCCCTCGGATTGTTCTCCTGGTCCAGTGAGACGACGTCGACGAGGGTCGCCGTCGCCTCGATCGAGGAGGTGACGTCGGAGATGCTGGTCACCTTGCCGGTGTCGGCACCGTCGGACAGCACGAGGACGGAGCGCTGACCGCTCTCACCCGCCAGGTCGACGGCGGCCAGGATGCCGTCGTACAGAAGCGTGCCCTTGCTGAGCTCGAGCCCGGCGACGACGGTCTCGGCGGCGGCGCGGTCCGTGGTCGGCTCGAGAGCCGTCGACACCTCACCGTCGAAGGTCACGATGCCGACCTCGACGTCCGCCGGGACGCTCTCGAGGAAGGTGAGGGCTGCGTCCTTGGCCGCCTCGAACCTCCCGTTGCGTGCCATCGAGTCGCTGGTGTCCATGGCCAGCACCGTCGTGCGCTGGACCGTCGCGTCGGTGCCGGTCGACGTGGCAGTCGTGCTGAGCTTGTCGCCGTCCAAGGTGCCGGTGACGCCGCCGAGGTCGACGTCGGCGTCCGGGGGAACGCTGACCAGGACCCGGAGCCCGTCGTCGGTCGTCTCGACGTGGGCGATCGACGGTTCGTCGTCGGCGCCCCAGGCGGTGGACGGTGCGAGGACGACGACGACGATCGCTGCCAGCGCCGCCAGCACTGCGAGCAGGTAGCGCCTCATGGCCGCTCCATCCGGAACAGAGCAGGATCGACCGCCACGTTCGCGTAGGCGAGCTTCTCGATGAACTTGGGCCGCAGCCCGGTGCTGCGGAGCCGACCCAGCACGCGGCCGTTCTCGTCGAAGCCGGCGGAGTTGTCGAACACGAACACGTCCTGGAGGGTGATCACCTCGCCCTCCATCCGCTCGACCTCGGTGATGTGGGTGATCCGCCGCGAACCGTCCTTGAAGCGAGACTGGTGGACGATCAGGTCGACGGCCGACGCCACCTGCTCACGGATCGCCCGCATCGGGAGATCCATGCCCGCCATCAGGACCATCGTCTCCATGCGGGCGAGGGTGTCGCGCGGACCGTTGGAGTGCAGGGTGCAGATCGAGCCGTCGTGGCCGGTGTTCATCGCCTGCAGCATGTCGAGGGCCGAGGCGTCGCGGACCTCGCCGACGACGATCCGGTCGGGACGCATGCGCAGGCTGTTCTTCACCAGGTCGCGGATGGTGACCGCGCCCTTGCCCTCGATGTTCGCGGGGCGCGACTCGAGCCGGACGACGTGGTCCTGGTGCAGCTGCAGCTCGGCGGCGTCCTCGATCGTGACGATCCGCTCGTCGGACGGGATGAAGGACGACAAGACGTTGAGCGTCGTCGTCTTCCCGGCACCGGTCCCTCCGGACACGATGATGTTGAGACGGCCCCTGACGCACGCGTCGAGGAAGGCCGCGGTCTGCGGGCTCAGCGACCCGAACTCGATCAGGTCGTCGACCGTGAGCGGATCGGAGGCGAACTTGCGGATGGTCAGGGCAGATCCGTCGATGGACAGCGGCGGCACGATGGCGTTGACGCGGCTCCCGTCGGGCAGCCGGGCGTCGACCATCGGGCTGGACTCGTCGACGCGACGACCGATCCGGGAGACGATCTTATCGATCGTGCGCCGCAGGTGGGCCTCGTCGGCGAAGTGGCCGTCGGCCTTGGTCAGCCGGCCGCCCTTCTCCAGCCAGACGTCGTTGTAGCCGTTGACCATCACCTCCGAGACCTCGGGGTCGCGGAGGTAGGGGTCGATGGGGCCGTAGCCGAGGATGTCGTCGCTGATCTCCTGTGTGACCCGAGCCCGGTCGCTGTTGCTGAGCGGGCGGTCCTGGGCGCCCAGCACCTCCGCCAGCACCGTGCGTACCCGCTGGTCGAGCTCGGCCTGGTCCATTTCCGCGTCGTAGAGGTGAGGCCCGAGCTCCCTCAGCAGCTCGGCGTGGACGCTGACCTTGAGCTCCTCGATCCGGTCGGTCTCCTGGCCGGCGAGAGCGCGGCGCTGGGCGGACCGGTTGTCCGGAGCGCCGGCGGACACCGCGGTGCGCGTGGACAGGGGGCCGGCGGGCGCCGAGGCCGATGCCGGGACCGGGCCGGGGGCCGCGGCCGGCGTGGGCTTCTCGACGATGGTCGATCCGTCCTGCGCGGCGCCGGGGTCCGGTTCGCCCACGTGCTTGCCGCGGGCCTCGTTGCGGGCCGCCTCGAGACGTTCGGAGAGACTCGACATGATCAGCTCCTTCCGCGGCGGAACAGCCCACGGGACCGTGCCGTGGCGTCGGCAATGGCGAAGGCGGCCTCCGGCGGGCCGATCGGCTCCCCGGTGACCGAGGCGGCCAGCTGGCCGTAGGCGCGGCTCGCCGGGTGGGTCGGCTGAGCAGTGACGATCGGCGTGCCGGCGTTGGTCGCGGCGACGATGTCCATCGCGCTCCGCACCTGGGCCGTGACCGGCATGCCGAGGATGTTCTCGACCTTGTCGATACCGATGCCGACCTCGTCGTCGGCGCGGTTGAGGAAGAGGTGTCGGTGCCCGCGCGCGATGTTGAGCATGTCCATGGTCTCGAGCGCGACCTTGACGTTCTTCAGCGTCGGTACGTCGAGGGTCGCGACCACCACGCACTCGTCGGTCTCGTCGAGTGCGGTGAGGGTCGCGTCGTCGAAGGACGGCGAGGTGTCGACGACGATGTAGTCGAAGCCTTCGCGCAGCACGCGCAGGATGCGGGAGATCAGCAGCGGCGTCACCCGCTCACGGACGTCGGGGTGAGCCGGCGCCGCCAGCACGTTGAGCGAGTCCTCGTGCCTGGTCAGTAGTCCTTCGATCATCGCCAGGTCGATCGAGTCCTCGGACCCGACGGCCTGCTCGATCGAGTGGGTCGGGAAGAGCTGCATGGTGATCGCAATGTCGCCGAAGGCCAGGTCGAGGTCGACCAGGCAGACCTTGCGCGCCCCCCTGTCGGCGAGCGCCAGCGCCAGGTTGACCGACGACGTCGTCTTGCCGACACCACCCTTGGGCGAGAAGACGGTGACGACCCGGCCCAGCTGCCGGGCGCCGCCCGGTCCCCGGAGGGCCAGGTGGAGCTGGTGGGCCCGCTCGACCGCCTTGGTCAGTCCCTTCTCGTCGTCGGAGGCCACCACGTCGCGGACGCCGGCGTGCATCGCGCGGGTGAGCGCCTCGGTGTCGAACGCCTCCCGGAGCAGCACCACGCTGACGGTGGGCTTGGCGATCCGCAGGTCCTCGGCATGGGAGAGAGCGAGCTCCAGTGGCAGAGACGGACCGAGAGCGACGACGTACTCGTCGCTGTGCTGGTCCAACCAGACGTACATCCGGTCGGCAGCCGCAACGGCGTGGGAGCCGGCGGGCATCGCTCGGAGCAGGGCCGGCACGACCCCACTGTCGGTCTCGACGAGGACGGGCATGATCAGTCCTTCACCTGGAGAAGGGTGTCCTTGACGACGCCGTCCGTGGTGTCGTCGGTGTCACTGGCGCCGTTGAGCAGTGCGGCCGTGAGCTCGCCGTCCTTCTCCGCGAACCGGACCCGCTCGGCGTCCCGCTGGGAGACCGCGATCGTCAGCAGCTGCTGGATGGCTTCCTCGCTCTCCGCCTCAGGTGCGTCCTCCGCGGAGGTGTTCTCGTTGGCCCCGGAGATCGAGGACGTCGAACCGGCGGCGAGCAGCATGACCCGCTTCAGCAGGGTCGTCGTCAGGATCGGCTCCTGGGTGGTCGGGTCGATGTCGGTGAAGATGACCGCCACCTCGGCACCCGGAGCGAGGAACTTGCCGACCCGGCCGTCGTCGTTGACGAGGATGGAGATCGCGACCTTGCCGTCCGGGATCGGCAGTGTGGTCTGCGCCTCGACGTCGAACACGCCGCCGAACTTGGTCGGGACCAGCTGCTCGCCCGGGTAGAGGGTGGTCAGTGCGACGGATCCCTCGAACTGGTCCGACTCGTTGTCGGCACCCTCGAGGACCTGCGCCTGCGCCACGTCGGCGAGCTCGAACTTCCCCTTCTCGAGGGCTTCGTCGAAGTTCTCACCCGGCACGATCTTCTTGGTGGCGACCAACACCTCGACGGTGTCGAACTTCTCCGCGGCGCGCTTGTCGGCGCCCTTCGCGTAGACGAAGACGAGTGCGACGCCGAGCACCGCGACGACCGCGGCGACGACGACTAGCAGCTTTCGACGGTCCATCTCAAGAGCCCTCCCGCTCCCATGCCGGGGTGCGCGCGGCACGGCGCCGCGAAGTCTCCCCGGGTCCAGCCTTGTCCCAGGCCCGGTGGCACCCTCCCGTTGGCTGCACCGAGCGATCGGAGGCTATCGAGGAAAAAGTGGTATCAGTTAGGGAAACGGGTAAGCCGAACCGAACGTCATCGGGTCCTAGTCACATCGGGTCAGAGGGTGATCCGAACGAATCAGGCGGCTGCCGGGTCGGGCATCGGCGGCTGACCCGGTCAGAACCCCGTCAGACCTCGTAGAGGGCGGCGATCTCGTCCCGGCACTCACGGAGGACGACGTTGCGCTTGAGCTTGAGGCTGGGGGTCAGCTGACCACCCTCCTCGGTCCAGTCGTAGGGGAGGATCTCGAACTTCCGGACGGCCTCCGCCTTGGACACCGCCTGGTTGGCGTCGTCGATGGCATCCTGGACGGCCTGCCGCAAGTCAGGGTCGTCGACGAGGTCCGCGACGGTCCCGGACTTGTCGTGCTGCTCGGCCCAGGCGGGCAGTGCCTCTGCGTCGATCGTCACCAGTGCGGCGATGTAGGGCTGGCCGTCGCCGACGACCAGGCACTGGCTGATCAGGGCGTGCGCGCGCACCCGGTCCTCGAGCACGGCCGGGGCGACGTTCTTGCCGCCGGCGGTGACCAGGATCTCCTTCTTGCGGCCCGTGATCCGGACGAACCCCTCGTCGTCGACCTCGCCGACGTCACCGGTGTGGAACCAGCCGTCGGCGTCGATGGCCTCGGCGGTCGCGTCGGGGTTGGCCCAGTAGCCGGAGAAGACCTGACCTCCTTTGAACACGATCTCGCCGTCGTCGGTGACGCGGACCGCGGTGCCCGGCAACGGGCGGCCGACGGTGCCGATCTTGAGTGCGTCGGGCAAATTCACCGTGAGGGCCGCTGTGGTCTCGGTGAGCCCGTAGCCCTCGAGCACGGTGAGGCCGATGCCGCGGTAGAAGTGGCCGAGCCGGTCGCCCAGCGGCGCGCCGCCGGAGACCGCGAACTCGCACCGGCCGCCGAGCGCGTCGCGGAGCCTGGTATAGACGAGCTTCGAGAACGCTGCGTGCTGCGCGCGCACCCGCAGCGGGAGCCGGCCGGCGTCGAGTCCGCGTGAGTAGGCGATCGCGGTGTCGGCGGCGCGGTCGAAGATCCGGCCTCGTCCGTCGGCGGTGGCGTTCTGGGAGGCAGTGTTGAAGACCTTCTCGAACACCCGCGGCACCGCCAGGATGAACGTCGGCCGGAAGGTCTGGAGCTGGGGGAGGAGGTGCTTGATGTCTGCACTGTGGCCGAGCCGGGTGCGGGACTTCACGGCACCCACCTGGATGATCCGCGCGAACACGTGGGCGAGCGGCAGGAACAGCAGGGTCGACGCGCCCTCGGCCTCGAACAGCCGCTCCAGCTCGGCCACCGCGACGGTCAGCTCGGTCTGGAAGTTGTCGTGGGTGAGCATGCAGCCCTTCGGGCGGCCGGTCGTGCCCGACGTGTAGATCAGGGTGGCGAGGTCGCCCGGTTGCGCGGTCGTACGGCGCTTCTCGAGCTCGTCGTCGCCGACGTCGGCGCCGAGCCGGGTGAGGACGTCGACGGCGTTGTCGCCGAACGACCAGACGTGGTGGAGCTCGCCCAGGTCGCGTCGTACCGCTGTGATCCTCGCGACGTGACCGGAGTCCTCGGCGACCACGGCCTTGGCGCCGGAGTCACCGAGGATCCACGCGATCTGCTCCTCCGACGAGCTGTCGTAGATCGGGACGGTGACCGCGCCCGCGAACCAGATCGCGTAGTCGAGGAGCGTCCACTCGTAGCGGGTGCGGGAGATGATCCCCACTCTGTCCCCGGCCTCGATCCCGGCCGCGACCAGGCCTTTGGCGACACCGCTGACCTCGCGGAGGAACTCGGCCGCGGTCACGTCCTCCCACTCGCCGGCACGCCCGCCCGGCCGGCTGAAGACGACGTCGTCCGGCGCCTCGGCGGCGTTGCGGACCACGTCGTCGGTCAGGTTCCCGCTGGTCGGGATGTCGACCGTCTGTGGAGTGGAGTACTCGCGCAAGGTTGGCTCCTCCTCGGATGGACCGCACGGCAGGTTACCGCCGCGCAGGGGTGCACCGCTTCTCCGGTAGCCTGCCGTCCATGGCTGAGCAGACGTCCTCGTCGATCGTCGTCGACGCCCCCGCGGCGGACGTGATGGCGGTCATCGCCGACTTCCCGGCCTATCCCGCCTGGGCCAAGGGCGTCACCGTGGCCGACGTCAAGGAGTCCTACGACGACGCAGACCCCGCGGCGCACGGCCGTGCCCGGCAGGTCTACTTCGCGCTCGACGTGCCGCCGATCAAGGACGAGTACACGCTTTCCTACGTCTGGGACGGTGACCGCCAGGTCACCTGGACCCTGGTGCAGGGCAAGATGCTGCGGTCTCTCGACGGCGCCTACCTCCTCGAGGAGACAATTCCGGGACGCACCGAGGTGACCTACCGGCTCGCCCTCGACGTCTCGATCCCGCTCATCGGGATGCTCAAGCGCAAGGGCGAGAAGATCCTGATCGACACGGCGTTGAAGGGTCTCAAGAAGCGCGTCGAGTCGGGCGCCTGATCGCCCTGCAGTCACCGCGGAGCTCCCCCGTGCGCATCGTCCTCTTCACCGGCAAGGGCGGTGTCGGCAAGTCGACCGTGGCTGCCGGCACCGCTGCGCTGGCCGCCGCCGGTGGACTCCGGACGCTGGTGCTGTCCACCGATGCCGCGCACTCTCTGGCCGACGCGTACGACGCCTCGGGCCGCGTGCAGGCCGAGCCGACCGAGATCGCGGACCGGCTCTTCGTCCACCAGGTCGACGCCCAGCTCCGGTTCCAGCAGTCGTGGGCGGACATCCAGCGCTACCTCCTCTCCGTCCTCGACGCCGCGGGGATGGACCCGGTCGCCGCCGAGGAGATGACCGTGATCCCCGGCGCCGAGGAGGTGCTGGCGCTGCTCGAGCTCCGCCTCCACGCCCGCTCCGGCCGCTGGGACGTGATCGTGGTCGACTGCGCACCCACCGCCGAGACGCTGCGGCTGCTCGCGCTTCCCGAAGCCCTCGGCTGGTACATGGAGCGACTGCTCCCGATCCAGCGGCGGCTGGTCAAGGCCCTCCGGCCGGTGCTCAACCGCGCGGCGGGGGTGCCGATGCCGGGCGACACCGTCTTCGACGCGATCACCCGGCTCCACGCCGAGCTGGACGAGGTGCACGAGCTTCTGGCGGGACCGGAAGCCTCCGTCCGCCTGGTGCTCACGCCGGAGAACGTCGTGCTGGCGGAGGCGCGCCGCGCCTACACGAGCCTGTCCCTGTTCGGCTACCGGGTCGACGGTGTCGTCGCCAACCGGGTTTTCCCGGCCGGCGACGGCGACGCCTGGCGGGCCGGTTGGGTCGATGCCCAGCACACGGTGCTGAAGGAGGTCGCCCAGTCCTTCGCCGGGCTGCCGGTCTGGCGCTCGGAGTATCAACCGGCCGAGCCGGTCGGCGTCCCTGCGCTGACCGAGCTGGCGACGCGGCTCTACGGCGACGACGACCCGCTCGTCCGTCCCGAGGGCGACGGCCCGTTCCGGGTGACGCGCGACGCCCACGGCGACGCGATGCTCCACCTGGCGCTACCGTTCGTCACCCGTGCCGAGGTCGACCTGGCGCGGAACGGCGACGAGCTCGTCGTCACTGTCGGGTCGTCCCGCCGGCTGCTCACCCTGCCGGCCGGGCTGGCACGGCTCCGGGTCGCTGGTGCCCGGGTGGACGGCGGCGAGCTCCGGGTGCGGTTCCGTGGCGAGGACCCGGCCAGATGACGAAGAGGGAGGCGGCGAGATGAGTGGACCGCAGGACCCCCAGGACCCCCGGGACCCCCAGGACGACAAGCCTTCGCAGCACCGATCCGATCCTGACATCGGGACTGTCGGGGAGGAGGCGATGAAGCTGTTCGGCGCGCTCGCCGACATGGCGCGCCAGCAGGGGACGGACGTCGGCGGCGGCCTCGGCGGCGTTGCCGACCAGGCCGCGTCGCTGGCCAGGGAGGTCAACGACCACATCGCGACCGGCAGCGCCGAATGCCGCTACTGCCCCGTCTGCCGGGTCGTCCACGCCGTCCGCGAGACCTCGCCCGAGGTGAGGACCCACCTGCTCACGGCAGCGAGCTCGCTGCTGCAGGCCGCGGCCGGGATCCTCGAGACGGTGCCGCCGGACAAGGGTGGGCCGCGGCGCGGCCCCGAGGTGGAGCACATCGACCTCGACGACACCGACGACGGGCCGGTCGACGCACGATGACGGGCGACCTCACCTGCGGCATCGACATCGGCGGCACGAAGATCGCCGGTGCAGTGGTCGACGGCGACGGAGCGATCCTCGAAGAGGCTCGCGTCGAGTCGCCCGCCACCGACCCCACCGCCATCGAGGCCGCCGTCGCCGGTCTGGTCGCGGCTCTCGCCGCGCGCCACCCGGTCGTCGCGGTCGGAGTCGGTGCCGCCGGCTACATCGACGCCGACCGCTCCACGGTCCTGTTCGCCCCCAACATCGCCTGGCGCGACGAGCCGCTCGGCACGGATCTCTCGCGGTTGACCGGGCTGCCGGTGACCATCGAGAACGACGCCAACGCCGCAGCGTGGGGTGAGTTCCGGTACGGCGCGGGGCGAGACGTCGACGACCAGCTGATGATCACGGTCGGCACCGGCGTCGGTGGCGGGGTCATCGCCGGTGGCCGCCTGCTGCGGGGCGGGTACGGCGTCGCCGGGGAGATCGGGCACCTCTGCGTGGTGCCGGACGGCCGCCAGTGCGGCTGCGGCAACCGCGGCTGCTTCGAGCAGTACGGATCCGGCTCGGCACTGGTGCGTGCGACCCGCGAGGCGGCTGTCGGCACGTCGCTGCTGGCCCGTGACCTGCTCGACCGAGCCGGCGGCGACCCGGCTGCGATCACCGGCCCCCTGATCACGGCGGCGGCCCAGGACGGCGACCGGTTCGCGATCGAGCAGCTCCGGTCGCTGGGCCAGTGGCTCGGCCACGGCATCGCGTCCCTGGTCGCGGTGCTCGACCCGGCGGTCATCGTCATCGGCGGCGGCGTCAGCGAGGCCGGCGACCTGTTGCTCGGCCCGATCCGCGACACGTTCGCCAACGCGCTCACCGGCCGTGGCTACCGGCCTCAGGCCGAGATCCGGCCCGCCGTGCTCGGCAACCGGGCCGGTGTGATCGGCGCCGCCGACCTCGCGCGGACGTAGGGCCTCTGCGGTGCATGTCGGGGTGGACGTCGGCGGGACGAAGGTGCTCGCGGTCGAGCTCGCCGGAGAAGGCGGTGCGGTGGTCGTGGCGTCGTCCGCCCAGGCCCCCATGCCCGGCCGGTCCGCCTCCGAGGCGGACGTCGAGGCGGCAGTCGCGGGGGCAGTGCTCGAGGTCGCGGCCGGCCGGCCCCTGTCCGGCGTCGGGCTGTCGGCCGCGGGCCTGGTCGACCGCTCGGGCGCCCGGGTCCGCTTCGCCGCCCATCTGCCGTGGCGGGACGCGCCCGTGCGCGACCGGCTCGCCGAACGGATCGGCGCGCCCGTCGTCCTCGACAACGACGCGAACTGCGCCGCGCACGCCGAGCTCGTCGCCGGCGCCCTCCGCGGGGTCTCGTCGGCAGTCCTCGTCACCGTCGGCACCGGCATCGGAGGTGCGGTGGTCCTGGACGGCCGGGTGCTGCGCGGCGCCAACGGGATGGCGGGGGAGTTCGGTCACATCCAGGTGGTGCCGGACGGACTGGCCTGCGAGTGCGGCCTCCGCGGCTGTTGGGAGCAGTACTGCAGCGGCCGCGCGCTCGAGCGCGTCACGCGGGTCGCCCTCGGCTCGCACCTCGACGGTCCCGAGGTGGCGGACCTGGCGCGCAACGGTCACCCGGTGGCACAGCAGGCGTTCGCGACCGTCGGCACTTGGCTCGGCGTCGGCATCGCCGGCCTGGTCTCGGCCCTCGATCCCGAGATGGTCGTCGTCGGTGGGGGAGTGTCGGTGGTCGGCGACCTGTTGCTCGAACCGGCCCGCCGCGGCCTGCTGGATGCGCTCCAGGCGACCAGCCACCGCAAGGTCCCGCCGTTGGTGGCGACCCGGTTCGGGCCGGAGGCAGGTGCGGTCGGCGCCGCCCTGCTCTCGGCGGCTCACTCTTAGCCGGCGATAACGGCTAGAGGACGGCTCCGTCGTCCCAGGGGTCGCGGGGCTCGTCGGGCATCTGGATCACGAGGTAGCCGAACCCACCGATGAAGGCCGCCGCGAACAGCAGCCCGGTCCACGCCGGCAGGGTGACACCGACCACGATGAAGAACAGCACCAGGGCAGGGACTCCGAACACGCCCGTCCAGGCCAGCAGCCGGTCGAACGGCGGGCGGGGGACGGGCGGCGGGGTCGGGGGCACGAACTCCTCGTCCGGCGGGACCTGGTCCCGGGCCGCGGCGGTCGCGCCGAGGTCGTCCTGGTCGAGGTCGTCGGGTGCAGCACGCCGGGGCGCGTCGACGACCGGCTCGTCCCCCGGCTCGAGTACGGCGCGGTCACCGAAGTTCTCGATGATCTCCTGCCACTCCCGCTCCCGCTCACGGGCCAGGTCGGCAGGCTCCGGGTCGTCGTCGCGGGCCATGCCTCCAGAGTACGGCCAGCGTGGTGCTCAGCCGGCCGAGGTCACGCGGGCGACGAACTCTGCCGACCGCTCGAAGATGGTCTCGGCGTCGTTGTCGAGCGTGGCCACGTGGTAGGAGTCCGGCAGCGCCACCACCTCGACGTCCGTCGAGGAGACGCCGCCGAGGATGATCGGCTGCGACGCTCCGTCGACGACGTGGTCCTCCGCGGACCGGAAGTAGATCAGCGGCGCCGTCACCCGCGTGAGGTCGGCGATCAGCGGCTTCCAGGCCTGCACGAACGAGTGGATGGCCCTGAGCGGCGTGCGGGTGTAGCCATGCTCCTTGGCCCCTGGCTTCTTGATGTCGTCGGCGATGCCGGGGGTCGACGGGACCAGCCGCTTCATGACACCCAGCGCCTTGACGTCGAGCCGCTTCGAGGCGAGCGCCGGGTTGACGACCATGACGCCGGCCACCTGGTCGCCGACGTCGGCGGCCAGCCGCAGCACCAGCGCCCCACCCATCGACAGCCCGCCGAGGACGACGGCGTCGTGCTCGGCGGTCAGGACGTCGAACTCCGCCCGGAGCGTGCCGTACCAGTCGTCCCAGGTCGTGGTGTTGAGGTCCTGCCACGTCGTCGCATGGCCCGGGAGGAGGGGCACGCGTACGCCGTACCCGTGCTCCGCCAGCGAGCGGCCCCAGGGCCGGATGGAGAAGGGCGAGCCGGTGAAACCGTGGCTCAGGAGCACACCGATCCGGCGCCCGTCGGTCAGCTCGGGGCGGGCGTCGACGGTCAGTGCCTCGAAGTCGGGGTGACGGCTCATGCCGCGATTCTGCACCAGTGACGATCGCCCCGATCAAGGCACTAGGCTGTGGCTCGTCGTCTCGGGGAAAGGGTGCGTTGGGTGTTCTACTGGTTCCTCAAGTTCATCGCCCTCGGGCCCGTGCTCAAGCTGGTCTTCCGGCCGCGCGCCGACGGAGTCGAGAACGTCCCGGCCGAAGGCCCGGCGATCCTCGCCAGCAACCACCTGTCCTACGCCGACTGGCTCTTCATGCCGCTCGTCGTGCCGCGCAAGGTGAGCTTCGTCGCCAAGGCGGAGTACTTCACGACCCCCGGCGTCAAGGGCTGGCTGCAGAAGACCTTCTTCAGCGGCACCGGCAACATCCCGATCGACCGCGCGGGCGCGGACGCCGCGGCCGGCGCCCTGCTGTCGGCGAAGCGGGTCCTGGGCGAGGGTGAGCTGTTCGGGATCTACCCCGAAGGCACCCGGTCGCACGACGGCCGCCTCTACCGCGGCAAGACCGGCATCGCCCGGCTCGCTCTCGAGACCGGGGTGCCGGTGATCCCCGTCGCCGTCGTCGGCACCGACGTGGTGGCCCCGCCGGGCAAGAAGTTCGGCCGCTGGACCCGGCCGCACGTCCGCTTCGGCAAGCCGCTCGACTTCTCCCGCTACGCGGGACTGGAGAACGACCGGTTCATCCTGCGGTCGATCACCGACGAGATCATGTACGAGATCATGCGGCTGTCGGGCCAGGAGTACGTCGACATGTACGCCTCCCGTGCCAAGGAGGAGTCCAAGAAGGGCGACTCCGCGAAGGGCGACGAGCAGCGCAAGCCAGCAGCGTAAAGCCCGGTTCCACCGATGGCCGCCTACTGCGCGACACCATACGGGCACGCTGGCTGCGTTGCCGTCGCTCGACGTGCACCCAGCATGGCAGCGCTCCGCCGCCTTGCCAGCGCACCCGTCTGGCGCCGCTCGCTACGGCGTCCAGCGATGGAACCGGGCTTACCGTGACCGGCGCTTCCGTCCGCGCGGTGGTCGCGGTCGAGAACCGGATGTTCCGCGCGCTGGCGGTGTTGCGGGTCGTCGTGCTCGTCAACGCGGTGGTGCTGATCGCCTACCGCAACAACTTCGACCATCCGGCCGCCGGCTGGGGGTGCGTCGCGCTCATGATCGGGTGGACGGTCTACTCGATCGTCACGTACGCGAAGCCGATCCGGCGCACCGTTCGGCTCCTGGTGGCCGACCTCGCCATCACGGTGGGCTTGCTCGCAGCAACCCCGTTCGTCAAGGGTGAGTGGTTCAACGCGACGATTCCCGGCTTCTGGATCATGGGCGCACTGCTGGCCTGGGCGATCCGTTACGGCTGGCGAGGTGGCCTGACCGCCGCAGTGGTCCTGGGCGGCACCGACCTGCTGATCCGCACCGAGTTCGACCAGGGCAACTACGGCTATGTCTTCCTGATCGTGCTGGGCGGCCCGATCGTCGGCTACCTGGTCGAGTCACTGCAGCAGATGGCGGCCGAGCGGGATCGCGCCGAGCGGGAGGCCGCGGCCGCCACCGAGCGGGCGCGGCTGGCCCGGGTCGTGCACGACGGCGTGCTCCAGGTGCTGGCGCTGGTCCAGCGTCGTGGCTCGGAGCTGGGCGGAGATGCCGCAGAGCTCGGGCGGTTGGCCGGCGAGCAGGAGCAGGCGCTGCGGAGCCTGATCCGCACCCAGGACCGGGTGACCGCCGCCGACCCTGCCAGTGGAGTTGACCTGGCCGCGGCGCTCGGCGAGCTCTCGTCGCGACCCGGTGTCGAGGTCGCGCTCCCCGGCGGACCGGTCGACCTCCCGGCCCCGGTCGTCTCGGAGCTGGTGGCCGTGGTCGGCGCCTGTCTCGACAACGTGACCCGGCATGTCGGCGAGAGCGCTCCCGCCTGGGTGCTGCTGGACGACCTGGGCGACCGGGTTGCGCTCTCGGTTCGGGACGAGGGGGACGGCATCCCCGCGGGCCGGCTGGACGCCGCCCGCGCCGAGGGCCGGCTCGGTGTCAGTGAGTCGATCGAGGGCCGGATCCGTGACCTCGGAGGTACGGCGACGCTGAGCACCGGCGAGCTCGGCACCGAGTGGGAGCTCGTCGTCCCCAAGCCCTGAGCGAGCCCTGTGTCAGGAGGGCTGCGCCTCCGCCAGGAGCTGTCTCACCTTCGCGACCGTCGCCGCCGAGGCGATCTCGTGGTCGTCGTCCATCATGTGCAAGGCGGAGACGAACAGCCGGAACAGGGCGGGATCGCTCCCCGCCGCCTCGGCTACCTGCGCCGAGGTCACCGGGTGGTCGTCCGGGAGGAGCAGGTCCGGCGCGGTCGTCGGGGCCTCGCCGCCCGTGAGCGTCGCGTGGATCCGGTCGGCCAGCTCCAGGTCGACGACGCAGGTCTCGCGGAAGTAGTGGCGCAGCACGTCCTGCTGCCAGGCGTGGAAGGAGAGCGCCGCCTCGTCCGCGGCCGGAGGTGCGCCCTCCGCTGTCAGCAGGTCGACCAGCCTTCCGGCGGCGGCCAGGCCCAGCGCGATGCCGCGCCCACGGCTCGGGTTGGTCGTCGTCAACGAGTCCCCGAGCTGGTGCAGCCCGAGCACGAGCGGCCGACCCGCGTCGACGAGCTCGGTCATCCGGTTGCGGACGGCGCCCATCGGCAGCACCGGCCCTTCGGGCTCGAGCGCCCGCCACGAGTCCGCGAAGCCCGGCGTCGACGCCAGCGCCGCGTCGAACGCTTCGTCCTCCCGCCACCCCGCTCGATCGCGATCGCGGGTGTGCCGGACCAGCGCGACCGTGAGGTAGTCGCAGTCACCGCGGAAAGCCAGGAGCTGGTGTGTCGGGAACTCCAGGACGATCGCGAAGCCGGGCATCGGCGGCGGCTCTCCGACGATCCGGTGGTGCCGGCTGTAGTAGGCGAGGCTGCAGTCGGAGGTCTCCTCGGGCTGGGCGATCCCGGCGTCCGCCAACCAACGCGTGACGGGCGACCGTCGCCCGCCGGCGTCGACGAGGACGTCGGCCGCGACCGTGCTGCCGTCCGCGAGCCGGAAGCCGGTCGCGCGCGGGACGACGCCCTCCTCGAGCAGCAGGCCCTTCGCGGCGACGGGCAGGGTCGTGACGGCCGGCTCGCGGCGCACGATGTCGCCGATGACCGCGTCCAGCACCACACGCCGGGTCCGGACCGCCCTCAGCCGGTCGTCCGCGGTCCGGCTGTCGTGCGTCGCGAGGTGGGGCGGGGGAGTGAAGGGCAGCTCGTTGGCGCCGGCGGCGAGCAGGGCGTCGTACACGTCCGGGAGCCGGGTCCGGAGCTCGTACGTCGCCCGTGCGGTGTGGCCGTGCGCCTGGACGGCCTGCGGAGCACCGGGCCGCGGCCGGACGGCGCCGTCCGGGTGCACCAGCAGCGGGAGCTCCGGGTCGACCACGGTCGCGGTCCAGCCCGCGCGAGCGAACAGCAGCGCGGTGGCGGAGCCGATGACAGATCCGCCGAGGATCGCGATCGACGGCATGTCCGGGACTGTAGGGCGGGAGGAACGTCCCCGGTAGCAGGATCGCCCTTCTCCTACGCTCGTCACGTGACGATCCACAGCAGCCATCCGTTCGCCGATCCGGAGCCCGACCCCGCGCGACGGCTCCGAGGTCGGCTCGGCACCGCGGTGACCCTCTGGACGGCAGGCGAGGGCGCGGATCGGGCCGGGCTCACCGTGACGTCGCTGATGGTCGCGCTCGGGCCGACGCCGAGCCTGCTGGCGCTGCTCGACCCCGACAGCGACCTGCTCGCCGAGCTGCGCGAGAGCCGGCGGGCGGTCGTCCAGCTGCTGACCTGGGAGGACCGGCAGCTCGCCGAGTCGTTTGCCGGGACGGCTCCTGCGCCGGGTGGGCCGTTCCGCCAGGCGGAGTTCGCCACGACGCCGTACGGGCCGCTGTTGGCGCACGCCACCACCCACGCACTGGTCTCCCTCGCCGCGGAGCGGGAGGTGGGGTGGTCGGTCGAGGTCGAGGCCGTCCTCGACTCGATCACCGTGGGTGACTCAGACGACAGGCCGTTGCTGCACCGCCGCGGCCGGTTCCTGGCCCTCCCTGAGTAGGGTCCGGGGCATGGACGCCCTGGAGTCACAGGCTCGGCTGCAGGTGATGGTCGTCGACGACCACCCGATGTGGCGCGATGCCGTCGCCAAGGACCTCGAGGCCGCCGGGCTCGACGTGGTGGCGACCGCCGCCACGGGCACCGAGGCGATCACCCGGTTCCGGGCCGCCCGGCCGCAGGTCGTCGTCCTCGACCTGCAGATCCCGGCGCCGAGCGGCGTCGAGGTGACGGCCACCGTCCTCCAGGAGGATCCGTCGGCGCGGGTGCTGATCCTCTCGGCGTCGGGCGAGCAGGACGACGTGCTGGAGGCGGTCAAGGCCGGGGCGACGGGCTACCTGGTCAAGTCCGCCTCGCGGGACGAGCTGATCGCGGCGGTGCGGCGGGTCGGCGTCGGCGACAGCGTGTTCACGCCGGGTCTCGCGGGGCTGGTGCTCGGGGAGTTCCGCCGGATGGCGCAGGACCCCGGACCGGAGACGCCGCCGGGGGAGCAGCTCACCGAGCGCGAGACCGAGGTGCTCAAGATGGTCGCCAAGGGCATGTCCTACAAGCAGATCGCCGAGCGCCTGGTGCTGTCGCACCGCACCATCCAGAACCACGTGCAGAACACCCTGCGCAAGCTGCAGCTCCACAACCGGGTCGAGCTGACCCGCTACGTGATCGAGCAGGGGCTGGACGACTGATGGCTGGTGACCCCGGCAAGTCTGCCGAGCTGCTCGAGATCGCCGACGAGCTCTACGCGCTGTCGCCGGGTGAGTTCACGGCGGCGCGGGACGCGAAGGCGAAGGAGCTCAAGGGCACCGACCTCGCGACCGCGGTCAAGGCGCTGAAGAAGCCGGGCATCGCGGCGTGGGTCGTCAACCTCCTGGTGCGCCGGGAGTCAGGCCAGGTCGACCAGCTGCTGAGCGTGGGCGCGGCGCTCCGGGACGCGCAGGCGGCGATGTCGGCCGGTGAGCTCCGCGCCCTGACCAAGCAGCGGCGCCAGGTCACCGCGGCGGTCACGCAGCAGGCCCGCCACCTCGCCGCGGAGGCAGGACACAAGGTCACGCAGGCGGTCGCCGACCAGGTCGAGGCCACGCTCACGGCGGCGATGGTCGATGCCGACTGCGGGCGGGCAGTCAGGAGCGGCCTGCTGGTCGCCCCGCTGCAGACGACCGGCGTCGACGCGGTGGGGGAGGCTGCGCTCGCGGCCGCGCTCGCGACGCCCGAGGCGCTCGGGTTCTCGGCGTCGGCGCGGGAGGCGCCGGAGCCCGGACCGCCGTCCCTCCGCGTGGTCCCCGACCCCGATGCCGGGGCGAAGGCCCGGGCCGCGGCGGCGGAGCGTCTCGCTCAGGCCGCGGCGTCGTACGACGAAGCCGACGCGGCGCACGCCGAGGCGGTGGCCGACGTCGACCGGCTGTCGGCCCGGTCGCTCCAGCTGCAGGCCGAGCTCGACGAGCTGCGGCGGCGCCTCGCCGAGCTCGAGAGCGAGCTCGACGAGGTCGACGACGAGCTCGGCGACGCCGAGGACGTGCGGGACGAGGCGGCGGCCACCCTGCGGACGGCGACCGCCGAGCGCGACGCCGCGCAGGCCGCCCTCGACAAGCTGCGCAGGTAGCCGGCCGGTCGGCCCGACTACGGCGTCCAGTCGGGCGTGGCCGCGCGCAGCTCCTCGATGACCTGCTTCGCCGTCCAGTCGGGACCGCCGTACGCCTCGAGGTTGTGGGTGCCCATCCATGCAGCGAAGTGCGGGTGCCCGAGCGAGCGGGCCCGCGCGTCCAGCTCGGCCATCAGCTCCGGCGTGTCCGGCACCTGGTCCTCGTCGGCGACGTCGGGGCTCAGCGCCTCGTGCAGACCGAGCAGGCGCTCGAGCTCGGGAATCGGGTCCTCGTGGTCGTCGATGCGCAGGTCGACCGCAACGTCGTCGAAGCCGCCGTAACCCGCGCCCTCCTTGACCACGAGCAGCGCCGCCGACTGACGGCCGCGGCTGTCCCCGCCGGCCTCGTCCCCGGCGGCGAGCGCGGCCAGGAGCCGGCGAGCAAGAGGTGCCTCGGGGTCGCTCGCCTCGAAGGCGTCGCGCATCGCCTCGATCACCTCCGACCCGGCCAGGATGTTGCCCTGGACCGCGAAACCGTCCCCGGTGAGGCCGCCCGCCCATTCCAGGCACGCCGAGCCGGTGTACGTCGCCGCGCCGCCCTCGACGTCGACGATCCCCACCTGGCGGTGGTCGCGGCCGTCGTCCTCCTCGATCAGGCGCTGGACCGCGATGGACGCGGTGGCGCCCTCGTCGAGGTGCGCGAGGGCAAGACCCTTGTAGGCCACGTTCGCCCAGGCCTGGGTGGCGACGGCTCCGACGCCGGCGACCGCGGCCGGCACGGCCGAGCCGACCGCCAGGAACTTCGAGGCAACGGCCACGCCCCACGAATCACCGTCGGCGGAGCGGGCCACGATCGAGAACGTCATGCGCTCACCGTAGCGAGATCGGCGATGACCCGGACCGCGGCCGGACGCTAGGCTCGGGACCCTTGAACGTTCAAGGTGAAGGAGTCGCATGCGTGTCGGAGTCCTGACCGGTGGGGGCGACTGCCCTGGTCTCAACGCCGTCATCCGCGCCGTCGTGCGCAAGGGAGTCAAGCAGCACGGCTTCGAGTTCGTCGGTTTCCGCGATGGCTGGAAGGGCCCGATGGAGGGCGTCACGATGCCGCTCGGCATCGAACAGTGCCGCGGCATCCTGCCGCGCGGCGGCACCATCCTCGGGTCGTCGCGCACCAACCCGTTCAAGGTCGACAACGGGGTGCAGCGGATCAAGGACAACCTCGCCGCCGGCGGCGTCGACGCACTGGTGGCGATCGGAGGCGAGGACACCCTCGGCGTGGCCACCAAGCTCGCCGACCTGGGCGTCAACGTCGTCGGCGTGCCGAAGACCATCGACAACGACCTGTCAGGCACCGACTTCACGTTCGGCTTCGACACCGCGGTCAACATCGCGGTCGAGGCGATCGACCGGCTGCACACCACCGCGGAGTCGCACCACCGGGTGCTCGTGGTGGAGGTGATGGGCCGGCACGCCGGGTGGATCGCCCTGCACTCCGGGATCGCCGGCGGCGCCAGCATCGTGCTCATCCCCGAGCAGCCGTTCGACATCGACGAGGTGTGCGCCCTGGTGCAGAAGCGCTTCGAGTCGCGCTTCGCACCGATCCTGGTCGTCTCCGAGGGCGCCGTGCCCCGCGACGGCAGCGGGATGACCCTGCAGAGCGGCGAGACCGACGCGTTCGGCCACGTCCGGCTCGGCGGGATCGGCGACCGCGTAGCCAAGGAGATCGAGCAGCGCACGGGCGCCGAGGCGCGCGCCGTCGTGCTCGGCCACGTGCAGCGGGGCGGCACGCCGACGGCGTTCGACCGATGGCTCGCCACCCGGTTCGGCCTGCAGGCGATCGACGCCGTCGCCGAGGGTGACTTCGGCGTGATGGTCGCGCTGCGCGGCAAGGACATCGTCCGGGTCCCCCTGATCGAGGGCACCGGGGAGTTGAAGCTGGTCAGCCAGGCGGAGTACGCCGAAGCCGAGGTCTTCTTCGGCTGAGCGGATGCTTCCGCCGTTCGACGGATGACAGCGCGCCCGGGCCCGGCCACACTCGACGTGTGCTCGCCTTGAGGGCTTCCCATGCGTTCGACGGCGCCCGCTTCCTCGAGGGCGGCGCGACCGTCCTGGTCGAGGGCGAGCGGATCGTGGGCGTCGAACCGGTGGGCTTCCCGGTGCCCGACGGGTGCGAGGTGTCGTCCTCTCGCGGCACGCTGCTGCCGGGCCTCGTGGACGCCCACGCGCACCTGGTGTCCGATGCCCAGCCCGGGTCGCTCGAGCGGGTCGGCACGATGACGCCCGAGGAGATCGACGGCGAGATCGAGAGATCCCTGGCGGCGCAGGCGGCGCACGGCGTGACGACGGTGCGGGACCTTGGCGACCGCGACTACCGGACACTCGGCTTCCGGGACCGGCGCGTCCCCGGTCAGGCGAGGATCGTCGCTGCCGGGCCGCCGATCACGATCCCCGGCGGCCACTGCCACTACCTCGGCTGCGTCGCTGCGACACCGGAGGAGCTCCGGCAGGCGGTCGCCGACCACGACGAGCGTGGCGTCGACGTGATCAAGGTGATGGCGAGCGGCGGCTTCCTCACCCCGGGCACCGACATGTTCGGGGCCCAGTACGAGGTCGACGTGCTGCGGTCCCTCGTCGAGGCGGCTCATGACCGCAGCCTCCAGGTGCTCGCGCATGCGCACTCCGTCGCCGGCATCGAGCACGCCGTGGCGGCCGGCGTCGACGGCATCGAGCACTTCACGGGGTTCTGCGAACAGGGCTCCGTGCTCTCCGACGACCTCCTCGACCGGGTGGCTGCCGCGGGAATTCTCGTCGACCCGACCATGGGCAACGACTTCTCGCTCGTCGGCCAACTGCCGCCGCCTCCGCCCCAGGTAGCCGACCTGATCGAGCGGCTGGGCCTCGACATCATGGCCTTCTTCGCGCAGCGCTACGTCGACGTGGGCCGGATGCGCGACCACGGCGTGAGCGTCGTACCCGGTGTCGACTCGGGCGCGATGCCGCTCAAGGCCCACGGCAACGCCTGGATCGCGGTCACCGACCTGGTGCGGTGTGGCTACCCGGTCGACGAGGCGCTCGCGGCCGGCACCTCCGGGGCCGCCGACGCCTGCGGTGTCGGGGACGTGACCGGCCGGCTGGCCGCGGGGTACGACGCCGACCTGCTGGTCGTCGACGGAGACATCGAGTCCGATCCCGCCGCGCTGGGCCGGCCGCAGACGGTCGTGATCAGGGGGCGACACGTCTGAGGCGCTCCGCCGAGATGCTTCCCAAACAGGAATTCTTGCGGGATGGTGACGTCCTGGGGAAGCGGACCCGACCTCTGGAGGATCTCGGATGACAGTCTCGACCTCGCCTGAGAAGACTCCGGCAGCTGAGGAGCCGCACGAGCTCAAACGGGTGATGGGGCCCTGGCTCCTCCTCCTCTTCATCGTCGGCGACATCCTCGGCGCGGGCGTCTACGCGGTGACCGGCCAGATGGCCGGCTACGTCGGTGGCGTGCTGTGGCTGCCGTTCCTCCTCGCCTTCGTGGTCGCCGTGCTGACGGCGTTCTCCTACCTGGAGCTCGTCACGAAGTACCCCGCGGCGGCGGGGGCCGCTCTCTACACGCACAAGGCGTTCGGGATCCACTTCCTCACGTTCATGGTGGCGTTCGCCGTCGTGTGCTCCGGCATCACCAGCGCCTCGACGTCGGCCAACACGCTCGCGCAGAACTTCTTCGCCGGCCTGGCCCTCAACGACGTGTGGTCGACGACGGCCGACGGAGCCACCGTCACCTCGGTGGACACCGGCGTGGTGACCCTGGTGGCACTCGGCTTCATGCTCCTGCTGGCGCTCATCAACCTGCGTGGTGTCGGCGAGAGCGTGAAGTTCAACATCGTCCTCACGATGGTGGAGATGGTCGCGCTGTGCATCGTCATCGGCGTCGGGTTCGCCGTCGTCGCCCGCGGGGACGCAAACATGGAGGACCTGGTCAGCTTCGACGACTACCAGGACATGGGCTGGGTCTTCGCCGTGACCGCAGCGACCTCGATCGCGTTCTTCGCGATGGTGGGGTTCGAGGACTCGGTCAACATGGTGGAGGAGACCAAGGAGCCGGAGCGGATCTTCCCGCGGACCATGTTCCTCGGACTCGGCATCGCCGCGCTCCTCTACATACTGGTCGCCGTATCGGTGGTCAGCGTCCTCAACGAGCAGCAGCTCCAGGACATCTACGAGTCCGAGGGTCGCGCCCTGGTCGAGGTGGTCCACATCGGCTCACCCGACTTCCCGATCGACAAGGTCTTCCCGTTCCTGGCGGTGTTCGCCGTCGCCAACACCGCCCTCATCAACATGCTGATGGCGAGTCGCCTCGTCTACGGGATGGCGAAGCAGCGGGTGCTGCCGCGGCAGCTCTCGGCGGTCCTGCCGGGCCGTCGTACGCCCTGGCTGGCGATCCTGTTCACGACCGTGCTGTCGCTGCTGCTCATCTGGTACGTCACGAGCGACCCCGACAGCAACGTGGTCGCCAACCTCAGCAGCACGACCGCCTTCCTGCTGCTGTGCGTGTTCGCGGTCGTCAACGTCGCCTGCCTTGTCCTGAAGCGCAAGCGCGCCGACCACGACAAGACGTTCTTCACGGCGCCGATGGTGGTGCCGCCGGTCGCCGCCATCCTCTGCCTCTACCTGGCCGGTCCGTGGGTCGATCGCGACTCGATCGTTTACGAGATCGCCGGCGGGCTGATGGTGATCGGCGTCGGGCTCTGGGTGGTGACCTGGCTGATCAACCGTGTGGCGAACAAGGACGAGGAGCCGCCACGCTTCGTCGACATCGACCACATGGACATCGACCCGACGGACGACCCGAGGTAACGCCCACGAGCTCTGGTGGCGCCCGCCCGGACGTGCCACTGTTTCCGGATGGACGACGTGCTGCGTCTGCAGTTCTCCGAGCTTCGGGTCCCGCTGAAGATGACCTTCCGGCACGCGTCGGCCGCACGCACGCACGGCGAGAGCCTGTGGGTCGAGGCCTCCCGCGGTGGGCTGCGCGGCTACGGCGAGGGCTGCCCGCGGCCGTACGTCACGGGTGAGACGCGAGAGTCGGTCCGGGCCTGGCTCGGGGCTCGCGGCCCGCAGATCATGGCGGAGTGCGGCTCGTTGGCCGACGTGCGCGCGTGGACCGTCGCGCACGAGAAGGAGATCGATGCCTCGCCTTCGGCGTGGTGCGCCGTCGAGATGGCTCTGCTCGACCTGTTCGCCCAGGAGCAGGAGGCGAGCGTCGAGGGTCTGCTCGGGCTCCGGCCACCGGGGGGGCCGCATCGCTACAGCGCGGTGCTCGGCAACGACGAACGGTGGAAGACCAGGTTCCTCATCGACCAGTACTGCATCCTCGGCCTCACCGACTTCAAGGTGAAGCTCGGCGGGGACCTGGGCGTCGATCAGCAGAAGCTCGCTGACATCGCCGAGCTCGCCGCGTGGCACGGCGTCGAGTCCTGGCGGGTCCGTGTCGACGCCAACAACCTCTGGGCGGACTCGCCCGCCGACGCGCTCGGCTACCTGAAGGCTCTCGACGCGCCCCTGTTCGGCATCGAGGAGCCAGTGGCTCCGCGAGACGCCCAGATGCAGAGCGCGATCAGCGTCGAGCTGGGCGTACCGATCATCCTCGACGAGAGCCTGTGCACGATGGCCGACCTGGAGCGGTACGACGGCCTCGCCGGCACCTACATCGCCAACCTGAAGGTGTCGCGCGTCGGCGGGGTGCTCCGAGGACTGCGCCTGGTGGACGCGATCAACGAGCGCGGATGGCCGCTCATCGTCGGTGCCCACGTGGGGGAGACGTCGGTGCTCACCCGGGCGGCCATGCTCGTCGCCGCGCAGGCGGACGATCTCGCCGCTCAGGAGGGCGCCTTCGGGTCGCGGCTGATCGAACGCGAACCGGTCACGCCCAGCCTGCGCTGGGGACGCGGGGGCCGGCTCGACCTCAGCCAGCTGTACGCCGAGGTGACCCCCGAAGGCCTGCAGGTCACGCCGCCCGATGCGTGGGGCCGCGGCTGGGGCACGACCGGTCGGGCGCCGAGCACGTCGTGGCCGGAGCGAGAGAAGGTGGCCGTCCAGTCGATGTCGGACGGGTACGACATCCACTACCGGCTCTGGGGACCCGAGCAGGCCGACGACGTCGTGGTCGTGCTGCACGGCGGGATGAGCCACTCGCTGTGGCAGCGCCCCCTGGCCGAGGCCATCACCGCGCGGTCGGACTACGCCGTCTTCGCGCCCGATCGCCGCGGGTGCGGGCTCAACGACGGTCGTGGCGACCTCGGCAGTGCCGACCGCACGATCGACGACGTCGAGGAGCACCTGCGGTTCCTCGCCGAGCGTTACCAGCGGGTGCACCTCGCCGGCTGGTGCCAGGGTGCGCAGTACGCCGCGGTGGCGGCCCACGAGCTCCAGGACGAGGAGTGGCTCTCCAGCCTGCTGCTCGTCACACCCGGGCTGTTCTGGAACGCCCGCTTCCGCTCGGTGATCGACATGACCGAGCGGGTGGTGCAGCACCTGCTGACCCACTTCGACCTGGGTCCCGACCGCGACGAGTCGTTCGTGCCCGTCCCGCTGCAGGCAACCGACTTCACGCTCGAACCCGACGGACTGGACTTCATCGATGCCGACGCACTCAAGACGACCGAGCTCACCCTGAAGTCCGTCGTGGTGATGGACGAGGTCCAGGAGCGGTCATGGGAGGCCATCCTCGGCGTCCGGCTCCCGGTGTTCGCACTCACGGCTACGGGCGACCGCATCGTCGACAACGCGAAGGTCCGCGCGTGGATCGCGCCGGTGCTGGAGCGGGCTCCCACGAGCCACCTCGTCGAGGTGGACACCGGTCACGCCGTGCAGTTCGAGCTCGCGGACCGGCTGGCGACCGAGCTGGTCTCCTTCATCAGGTCGTGTACGGCAACCGCGTAGCCAGCACCCGGGCGATGTTGCGCCACACCTGGACCTGATCGGCGCCGGTCGACAGCCGCGTCAGCGCCGTCTGGCTCAGCAGCAGTACCCGCGTGTCGTCCCCGGCAGCCACGATGTCGACCGTCCGCGGCCGGTCGAGGACGAGCGCGATCTCGCCGAACAGCTCTCCTTCGCCCAGCATCCGCACCACGCGGTCACCGGTCTTGACCTCCACGACACCGTCGAGCACGAAACCGAGGAACCGCCCGCCGTCGCCCGCGGCGATGACCACGTCGCCGTCGGTGCAATTCACCTCCAGCGCATTGCGGAGGAGCTCGGCACGGCCCTTGTCGCTGAGCCCCTCGGTGAGCCAGGCGTGGACCTCGGCCTCGCCCTGGGAGTCGGCGCCGTCGTTCGTCTCGTGGAACGCCACACCGGGGTCGATCCGACCCTCACGGGCCTCCATCTCCCGGTACCACTCGATGCCCTCGGTCGGCAGCGGCCGGTCGCGGGGCAGCTCCTTCACCAACGGCGTACCGACGCGCTCCATGTGGTCGCGGTCGTGGTGCACGTGGACCATCGGGATCCGGAAGCCGCCGAGCGAGCTCTGGTGCACCGAGCCCATCGGGCGGAAGCCGAGTCGCAGGTAGGTGGCGTACAGACCGGGCTCGCAGCTCTGCAGGCTGATCAACAGTCCACGGGCCAGCGAGTCGCGGTAGAGCTCGCGCATGATCACGTAAGAGGCCAGGGTGCTCCGGTGCGAGCGGAGCATCGCGAACCGGGTGAGGACCTGGGTGCGGTCCAGGAGGTCCGGGGCGAGCTTGTCGATCTGGTACTCGTCGCGGCTGGACTGCAGTGTCGCGATCTGGGCGGCAGGCGTGGAGCGGATGCAGCCCACGATCCGGTCCTCCGCGGTGTCGCGCACAGCGAGGAGCACGTCGTCGACATCGACGTCGACGAACGCCGCCGACTCCAGGACGCTGCGTCCCTTGACCCGCTTCAGCTCGAGTCTGCGGACCTCGTCCAGCACCCGCATGCACTCGTCGCGGTCCGCGGCGGACTCGACGCGGAAGCCTTCGTAGCGTCCGCGCAACACGTCGAGCTGCTGCTTGAGCGAGCGCAACTTGCCCACGCGGGCAGGTTAACCCAGAACGCGGCGTTCTCGAGGCGCGCGACCGGCTGCCCATGGATGGACGCTGAATCGGCGGGTCCCTGGCGGGCGCCGTACCCTTGTCCGGTGAGTCAGATCCCGACCCTCGAGCAGCTGCACGCCCTCGGTGCCGCGCAGCAGCCGTCGTACGACGACCCTGCCGCCGTGGCCGCCGCCGTCGCCCGGCTGCGGACCATGCCGCCGTTGGTGTTCGCGGGGGAGTGCGACGAGCTCAAGGCCAAGATCGCAGCGGCGAGCCGCGGCGAGGCGTTCATCCTCCAGGGCGGCGACTGCGCGGAGACATTCGTGGACGCCACCGCGGACAACGTCCGCAACAAGCTGCGGGTGCTGCTGCAGATGGCGGTCGTCCTGACCTACGCCGCGTCCGTGCCCGTCGTGAAGGTGGGCAGGCTCGCGGGCCAGTACGCCAAGCCGCGCTCGTCGGACATGGAGACCCGCGACGGCGTGACCCTGCCGGCCTACCGCGGCGACGCGGTCAACGGGTTCGAGTTCACCCCGGAGTCGCGTCGTCCGGACCCGCAACGGCTGCTCGACGTCTACCACGCGTCGGCCTCGACGCTGAACCTGGTCCGCGCGTTCACCACGGGTGGCTACGCCGACCTGCGCCAGGTGCACACGTGGAACTCCGAGTTCGTCCGCAACAGCCCGGTGGGCCAGCACTACGAGGCGATGGCGGCCGAGATCGACCGCGCGCTCACGTTCATGAAGGCGATCGGCGCCGGCGATCCCGACGAGTTCCACCGGGTCGACTTCTACTCCTCGCACGAGGCGCTGCTGCTCGAGTACGAGCACGCGATGACGCGGATCGACTCGCGGACCGAGAACCCGTACAACGTCTCCGCCCACATGGTCTGGATCGGGGAGCGGACCCGCCAGCTGGACGGGGCGCACGTCGAGTACTTCAGTCGCATCAGCAACCCGATCGGGTGCAAGCTCGGCCCGAACGCGACGGCCGACGACGCGCTCGCGCTCGCGGCGAAGCTGAACCCGACCAACGAGGCGGGCCGGTTGACCTTCATCACCCGGTTCGGCGCGGGACGGATCCGGGAGGGCCTGCCGCACCTGGTCGAAAAGGTCACCGCCGAGGGCGTCGACGTCGCCTGGGTCTGCGACGCCATGCACGGCAACACCTTCGAGACCTCCAACGGCTACAAGACCCGGCGGTTCGAGGACGTCCTCGACGAGGTGCAGGGCTTCTTCGACGTGCACCGGGCGCTCGGCACGATCCCCGCCGGCATCCTGGTCGAGAACACCGGCGACGACGTCACCGAAATCATCGGCGGCGGCGAGGAGCTCGACGAGCTGGGGCTCGCGCACCGCTACGAGTCGGTCGTGGACCCACGCCTCAACCGCGTGCAGTCGCTGGAGATGGCCTTCCTGGTCGCCGAGATGCTGCGCCGCGCCTGAGCACCGCCCTATGGTGATCGGGTGCGCATCCGATCCCTTCTCGCGCCGGCGGTTCTCGGCGCCGCGGCACTGATCACGGCATCCCTGGTGGGTGCCCCGACCGCGGTGGGTGGTGGCTCGACGATCGTCGCCTCCGGCTTCAGCTTCACCCCGTCGAAGACGACCGTCGCGCAGGGGACGTCGGTGTCGTGGTCCTTCCAGGGCAACCACTCGACCACGTCCAACCAGGACTTCTGGGACAGCGGGGAGGGCACGACACCCTTCAGCGAGGAGATGCCGTCGGCGGGGAAGTTCCCCTACCACTGCACGGTCCACGCGGGCATGAACGGCAGCATCGCCGTACGCATCCTGGCGACGGGCTCCCCGGGTAGCGGCTGGACCCTGCGCTGGGCAGCCTCGAGAGCCGAGACCGGGCGTGCCTTCGACGTCCAGTACCGCCGGGCCGGCACCACGACATGGCAGACCTTCCGGACCGACACCGCCGCGGCGACCGGGTTCTTCAACCGGACGCGTTCAGGGACCTACCAGCTGCGGGCGCGGACCACGAACACCGCGGCCACTCCCGACAAGGAGGCCGGCTGGTCGCCGATCCTCTCCCGCGAGATCTCGTGATCGATCTCCGTTCCGACACGGTCACCCGGCCGAGCGAGGCGATGCGCGCCGCCATGGCGCGGGCCGAGGTCGGCGACGACGTCTACGGCGAGGACCCGACCGTCCGGCAGCTCGAGGAGCGGGTGGCGGCGACGCTCGGGCACGAGGCGGCGCTGTTCACCCCGACCGGCTCGATGGCCAACGTGCTCGCGGTCGCGCTCGTCGTCGCACCGGGTCAGGAGGTCCTGTGCGAGGCGCGCGCCCACATCGCCCGGGCCGAGCTCGGCGCGCACGGCGCGGTCTCGGGGCTGACCATGCGCACCTGGTCGCACCCGCGCGGCCAGGTCGACCTCCCGGCCATCGAAGACCTGTTCGCACCCGACCTCGGCCCGTTCTTCGTGCGCACCGCGGCGATCTCCGTCGAGAACACCCACAACTTCGCCGGGGGAGCGGTGCTGCCCCTCGCCGACCTCAAGGTCCTGCGCGCCTTCGCTGACGCGCAGGGTGCCGCCATCCACCTCGACGGCGCGCGGATCTGGAACGCCCACGTCGCGACCGGCGTCGCGTTCGAGGAGTACGGCGCCGTCGCCGATGTCGTGGGCGTCTGCCTGTCGAAGGGGCTCGGCGCACCGGTCGGGTCGCTGCTCGTCGGCCCGGCCGACCTGGTGACCGAGGCGCGGGTGCGGCGCAAGCGGCTCGGCGGCGGGATGCGGCAGGTCGGCGTCCTCGCCGCCGCCGGCCTCCATGCCCTCGACCACCACATCGAACGTCTTGCCGACGACCACGCCCACGCCCGGCTGCTGGCCGACGCCTGCGGCGTCGACCCCGCGACCGTCGACACCAACATCGTCGCCTTCGACCGGCCCGACGCCGTCGCCTTCGTCGCTGCGGCCCGGGAGGCGGGCGTGCTGGTCGGCGCCGTCGGCGCGCGCACCGTACGGCTCGTCACGCACCTGGACATCAGCCGCGCCGACACCGACGCAGCCGCGAAGGTGCTCGCTGCGATCTGACCGTCACGAGATCACCGCCCATGGCCGCGGGTTGCAGGTTGTGGGTGGGTGCGATCGACAGGCTTTGGACGGGAGCGGGGGCTGCTCGTTGCGCGCCGCGTCCGGCTCATGGCGGAGCCTCGGTCGGTGGTCGAGGAGGTCGCGCTGTGACCGTCTCGAGACCCGGGCCTATGTGTGCTGGCTGCGGTCGGCAGGGGGTTGCGACCGACAGGGCTTGGGACGGGGAGCGGAGGGCTGTCGGTTCCTCGCCGCGGCCGGCTCACCGTGGTGCGCCAACGCCGCTGGTTGAGGTGCGACGAGCGCTAGCGCCGAGCCTCGAAACCAAGGCGCCCGGACCACCTTCCGTCCACAGGCGCCGAACGGCGGATCGCCTGTCCACAGGGGGGTTCTGAGCGTTTCGTTGTGTCGGAGGGTCGGGGTTGAATGGGCCTCATGGATCTCGGGACCGCACCCCTCTTCGACCTCACCGCCCCCGCGGCGGACCAGGTCGTTGAGCCCGCGGTCCGCACCCGGTCCCAGGAGCTGCTGGCCGAGATCCGCGACCACCGCAGGGTGGTCGCCGAACGCGAGATCGCCACCCTGCGGGCGGTCGCCGAATGGGCCGGCGAGCATGTCGTTGATGAGGACGCCGGTGATGTGGCGACGTTGACCGAGCGGGGTCTGGACACCGGGCTCCCGCTCGCCGGACCCGGCGCGCCGTTGATCTCCGACTTCGCGGTGATGGAGCTCTCCGCGTTGTTGGGTCGGTCGCTGGACTCGGGTCGCAACTACGTCGGCCAGGTCCTCGAGCTCGCCCACCGCCTCCCCAAGACCTGGACCCGCCTCCTCGACGGCCAGGTCCCGGTGTGGAAAGCACTCCGGGTCGCCGACGCCACCCGCCTCCTACCGCAGGACGCCGCTTCGTTTGTCGACAATCACCTGGCTCCGTTCGCGCACGGGGTGACCTGGGCGCAGGTCGACCGGCTGGTCGAGGAAGCCCTGGTCCGCTACGACCCCGCCGCGGCGGAGGACCGCCGGCGGGAGTCCCGGGACCACCGACACGTCCACACCGGCCTGGACCGGGTCGGCTACAACGGCACCGCGCAGGTCGACGCCACCCTGGACGCCGCCGATGCCCTCGACCTCGAACAAGCGATTGCCCGCCGCGCCAAGCTCGCCGGCCAGCTCGGTGATGAGGACTCGTTGGACGTCCGTCGGGCCAAGGCGCTCGGTGAGATCGCCCGGGAGGACCTGGTCCTCGACCTCGAGGTCGCCGACCCCGACACCGGGGAGATCACCCGGGTCGTCCCCGGCCGGAAGACCGAGCTCACCCTCCACCTCTCCGCCACCGACCAGACCGTGGGCCGGTTCGGCAACACCCGCACCCCGATCAGCGTGGAGCAGGTCAAGGAATGGCTCACCACCCCCCACACCAGCGTGATCGTGCGGCCGGTGGTCGACCTCGCCGGCCACCAACCGGTCGACTCCTATGAGATCCCCGACCGGATCCGCCGCCAGGTCACCGGACGCGACCACCACTGCGGCTTCCCCTACTGCACCCAACCCGCCGAAACCTGCGACCTCGACCACATCACCCCCCACGCCGGCGGTGGGCCGACCTGCGCCTGCAACCTCTCCCCGGCCTGCCGCGGCCACCACCGGTACAAAACCTCGGGCCGAGCCAACTACCGGATGCTCACCCCCGGCACCTACCACTGGACCCTCCCCACCGGCACCTACCTGGTCGACCCCACCGGCACCCACCAACTCACCGCCACACCGCCGCCCGAGGACTAGCTACCCCGCCCCGCACCCCGCCACCGGCGGGGCCAACGGCATGCCCACGGCGGTCCGGAAGCCGGTCCTGAAGCCGCAAGCCGCGCACCTGCCGCCACCACCCGTCTCCCCTTTGCGGCCGCAACCACAACGAGCACCCCAGACCTCCCCGCGCCCGGGCAGGGCCCGGGGAACCGCACCGCAACCACCGCGGCGTGGCACCACGCTTCTTCGATTGCCCTGGCGCCGTTCCGCCCTAAATGCCGCGTGCCGCTGAGGTCCGGTCACGCGCTCACTCGGAGCCGAAGATCTTCACGTCGCTGATCGCGGTGAAGTCCCGGCCGTCCGGACCATCGCCTGGCCCGGTGACCTCGAGGATCCGCAGCTCGATCGTCGCCGTCTCGACGGCGTCGACACCGATCGTCTGCAGGTCCGGGCGCTCGCGGAGCTCCTGCGTCACCTCGGTGCCGTCGTCGAAGACCCAGGTGACGGCCTCGATCCGGCGATTGCCGGCGTACCAGTCGTGCGGCGGGTCGGTCTTGGCGTAGCCGTTGATCAGGCCGACCTCGGCGACGGTGACGGCTTCGCCGAAGGTGAAGGTGATGACCGATCCGCTGCCGTCGCCCGGCATCCGCCAGCTCGTGCGCGGGTCGGCGTCGAGCATGTTGTCGGCCTCGAAGGTCACCGGGTCGCCGTCACCGTCGACGCTGGCCGGGGCGGAGCCCGGCACCGCGACGTCGGTCGGGGTCAGCGCCGGCCCGATCGACGCGCCTCGGTTCCCCTTGCCGTCCCGGCCGTAGTGTTCACGGTCGTCCGCGTCGTCGTCGCCGGACGGCGCGAGCAGCAGCGTCAGGCCGACACCGACGAGCGCAACGACCACGAGCGCGACCACGGCGAGCAGCCACAGCGGGACCGGCCGGCGGGAGGTCGGTGCGGCGGCGTCCGACGTCGTGACGGGGGGAACCGGCGGCGGGACCGGTGACGGGGGTGCCTGCACCGTGTCGGCGAAGAGCGGGTAACGCGCGGGCGCCGGGGCCGGTCCGGGCAGCGGCTGTGCGGGGGCGTCACCGGCTGTGACCGACACGCGGGTACCGCAATTCGTGCAGTACCTGCCCACGACGAGCTGGTGACCGCAGTTCGTGCAGAACCTCGTGGCCTGGTCCAACGACCCCCCTCCATTTCGAGGAGGACACTAACCCGGAGGGTTCGCGGTCGCCGCTTCGGCAGGCCTGCGGCCGACCAGTGGCGGGATCTGCCGCACCGCCTGCGCCAGCGCCCGGAGGTCCGGCCCGTGCAGTGCCTGCGGGCCGTCGCAGAGTGCGACCTCGGGATCGGGATGGACGTCGACCATGATGCCGTCGGCGCCGACCCCGATCGCCGCCCGGCACAGGGGGACGACCAGCTCCTTGCGTCCGGAGGCGTGTGACGGGTCGACGATGATCGGCAGGTGGCTCGCCGCCTGGACGATCGGGATGGCCGAGATGTCGAGCGTGTTGCGGGTGGCCGGCTCGAAGGTCCGGATGCCGCGCTCGCACAGCACGATGTCGAGGTTGCCGCGCTGGGCGACGTACTCCGCCGCCATCAGCCACTCCTCGACCGTCGCGGTCATCCCGCGCTTGAGGAGCACCGGCTTGCCCGACTCTCCCGCGGCTTGCAGCAGGCCGAAGTTGGCCATGTTGCGGGTGCCGATCTGCAGCATGTCCGCCTGCTCGGCCACCTCGGCGACGTCCCGGGCGTCGATGACCTCGGTGACGATCGGCAGTCCGGTCGCCTTGCCGACGGCGGCGAGGATGTCGAGGCCGCGCCTGCCGAGGCCCTGGAAGGCGTACGGCGACGTCCGCGGCTTGTAGGCGCCACCGCGCAACATCGACGCACCCGCGGCCTTCGCCATCGTGGCCGCCTCGAGGGTCTGTTCGGGCGTCTCGACGGCGCACGGCCCGGCGATGAACGTGAACGTCGACGGTCCGAACGGCACCTGGGCGCCGGGCTTGCCCACCCACACCGTCGACCGGTCGGGGTGGTGCTGGCGACTGACCAGCTTGTACGGGTCGGAGATCCGGTGCACCGCCGCGACGCCCCGCAGGGTGCGCAGGTTCAGGCCGTGGAAGCTGTCGATGTCACCGACCAGACCGATGATCGTGCGGTCCACACCCTGGGAGACGAAGGCAGTGCCACCGACCGCCTCGACCTTCTCGACGACGTGCGCAACGTCTTCCGGCGTTGCGTCCGGCGCCATGACCACGACCATGTCTCCGAGGGTAGGTGGGCGGTCCCAGCCGTCGCTTCCCAATTCACGATCCGGACCTGATGCCAGCGCTTCGGAGCGGGGTCAGACCACGTAGAGGATGATTTCGCTGCCCATCTCGGCCATGGAACCCGACGGCGGGTCGGTCGAGTAGGCGGTCTCGCCGGTGAAGTAGACCGGCGCGTGCTCGACCGTGACCTCGAACCCGAGACCTTCGAGCGTCTCGACGGCTTGGTCCGTCGGCTCGTAGAACACGCTGGGGACCTCGACCAGCTCCGGGCCGTCCGAGACGACGAAGTCCACCTTGTCGCCCTTGAACAGCGTGCCCCCGCTGGGCTCGTGGCTGATCACGTCGCCCTCGGCGACGGTGTCGCTGTGCTCGCGGCCGACCACGTTGACCACCAGGCCGCGGGCCTCGAGCTCGGTCTCGGCCTGCTCGAAGCTCTTGCCGACCCAGTCGCCGACCTTCAGCGGTTCGCGTCCCAGGCTCACGACCAGGTCGACCACGGCGTTGACCGGCAGGTCCTCGGCCTTCTTCGTCCCGTGGTCCGGGTTGCTGCTGATGACCTTGCCCTTCGGCACGACCTCGGAGTAGTCCTCCTCGACCTTGCCGACCACCAGCTTCACGTCGTCGAGCTTGTCGGTGGCCTGCTCGAGGGTGAGCCCGCGCAGCTTGGGCAGGTCGTGCATCTCCTCGCCGAGGGAGAGGGTGACGGTGACCGCGTCGCCCGGCAGGATCCGCTCACCTGGGCCGGGATCGCTGGCGACGACGTCGCCCTCGGCGACGCTGGTGGAGTAGACCGCGTCGGCGTACTCGACCTCGAGCCCGGCGTCCTCGATCTTCTGCTCCGCGCCGGCCTGGGACAGGCCGACCACGCTCGGCGTGTTCGTGTAGCGGGCCCAGCCGAACCAGTAAGCGCCGCCGCCGACGGCGGCCGCCACGACCGCGGCGAGGACGAGGAGCACCACGCCGCGGCGACGCCGTCGCGGCCGCGCCGGCCGCTCGGAACCGGTCGCCGGGCGCGGCGGGGAAGGAGGAGTGCGCCGGGGCGGGGGTGGCGGAAGGACGGTCTCGAGCTGGGTCGTGCCCTCCCGCGTCACGGGCTCGAGGATCCTCACCGGCGGAGCGACCTGGGCGTCGTCCCACAGGTCACGGATCGGCTCCGGCATCGTGTCCGTGCTCTCGGCGCGGGCCGGCGTCGGCAACAGGTCGGCGACCAGGTCGTCGTCGTCACGGACGCCGTGGTGCAGCGCATGGGTCACGCGGTGCACGTGGTGGAGCAGCACGCCGGCGTCGGCCGGGCGCAGCGACCGGTCGCGGGTCGTCGCCCGCGCGACCAGCGCGTCGACGTACGCCGGAAGCCCGGGCACCTCCGCCGACGGTGCCGGCACGTCCTCGTGGACGTGCTTGTAGGCGACGGCGATCGGCGACTCACCCTGGTGCGGCTTGTGACCGGTGAGCAGCTCGTAGAGGACGACGCCGGCGGCGTAGACATCGGCCCGGGCGTCGGCCTTGCCGTCGACGACCAGCTCGGGGGCGAGGTAGGAGACCGTGCCGATGAGCACGCCGCCGGTGGCGGTGTGCTGGGTCTCGGCGCTGACCGCGCGGGCGAGGCCGAAGTCGGCCACCTTGATCCGGCCGTCGTCGGCGATCAGCACGTTCTCGGGCTTCACGTCGCGGTGGATGAGCCCGCTGCGGTGGGCCGACGCGAGGGCGGAGAGCACCGGGTCGAGGATCGACAGCGCCCGCTCGGGCGACATCGGCGCCTCCTTGGCGATGGTGTCGCGCAGCGTGTGGCCCGGCACCAGCTCCATCGCGAGGAAGATCGTGCCCCGGTCCTCGCCCTGGTCGTAGACGGCGACCACGTTGGGGTGCGACAGCCGCGCTGCTGCCCGTGCCTCGCGCACGAACCGGGCCGCGAACTGCTCGTCACCCGTCGTCGCGTCGCCGAGCCCGGCATGCATGATCTTGATCGCGACGGCGCGGTCGAGCCGGGTGTCGTGGGCCTCGTAGACCGAGGCCATCCCGCCGCGGGCGATGCGCGGGCCGATGCGGTAGCGGCCGTCGAGCAGCCGACCGACGTGGGGGTCGTCCGGGGACGCGACGCCGCGCGGGCTGCCGCCGCGGTCATGCGTGTCCTCGTGCACAGCGACCCTCCTGTGCAGGTGTGTCGGGCTCCGGAGGGGAAGATCCGGAGCCCACAGGATACGCGGGTGCGGTTGACGGCCCCCGCCACCACGCCGTTGGCCGGGGCCGACTCAGGGAGGGCGGAAACGGGGCTGGAATGATGGGTCCATGAGCGAACCTGCACCGCGCCTGGCCGACCACGACCTGGCGGCGCTCGTCGACGAGTGGCTCGACTGGGACGCTGCCGGCGAGCTCCTCGGGGTGACGCCGGCGAAGGTCCGCACCATGGTGCGCGACCACCAGCTGGCGGCCGCCGTACCCGGTCCCGGCCGACCGCCCATGGTCCCCGCGCTGTTCATCGACGACGAAGGGCTGCCGGTGAAGGGCCTGCCCGGTCTGCTGACCCTCATGCACGACTCCGGGTTCGACGACCGCGAGTGCATCGCCTGGATCTTCCTCGACGCGGACCTGCCCGGCCGGCCGATCGACGCGTTGCGCGAGAACCGCGGCACCGAGGTCAAGCGCCGGGCCCAGGCCCTGGCTTTGTAGCAAGGGGTTGCTTCCCCGCTCGCGGGCGACTATGACCGATGGTGACACAGGACCGACGAATCGTTCGAGGTGATCTGGAGATGACCGAAGCACCAAGAAGGCCGTCATGAGCGGCCTCGCAGCAGTTCTCGCGGGGCGGCACGACGCCGGTGTCCACCGGTGGCACAACGCCCTCCACGTCCCGGACGTCCAGCACGCGGTCGAACACGCAGGCTGGACGTTCGGCTATGTGGACGGTGTCGCGTTGGAGAGCGAACAGGAGATCCTCGGCGCGATCGGCGCCGCGCTGTCGCTCCCGGAGGGACATGACGGCGACGTCGACGCGCTGAAGGAGCGCCTCGACGACCTCGGCGCGAAGACCGTGCTGCTCTGGGACGGCTGGGGGAGCCTGGCCCGGGCCGAGCCGACCGCGTTCGAGAAGGTCTGTCGCGTGCTCGGGACGCGCAGCAACGGCGACCCGTCCCTCGAGGTGCTGCTGCGCGGCCCCGGACCGGAGGACACCGGGATCACGTCGTTGGACTGACGCAGCCGGTCAGAGCGCGCGGCGGGTGGCGGACGACGCCAGCCCCTCCAGCACGGCGCACGCGTGTTCGTCGAGACCGACGGCGGACCGGGCCTCGGCGAGCGCCGTGACCGCGCGCTGCGCCAGGTCGTCGATCTTCTCCTCGACCTGGGCGTGGGCGCCCGAGCGGTCGATGATGCCGCGCAGCTCGGCGACCTCCTCCTCACCCAGCGTCGTGCCGAGCGCGGCGTCGAGACGTGCGGCGTCGGCTGCCGGAGCGGCTTCGAGCGCGAGGGCGACCAGCACTGTCCGCTTGCCCTCGACCAGGTCGTCGCCCGCCGGCTTCCCCGTGGTGGCCGGGTCGCCGAAGACTCCCAGTAGGTCGTCCCGCAGCTGGAACGCCTCTCCCAGCGGGAGGCCGAAGCCGGTGAGCGCAGCCAGGGCGTCCGGCGAGGCGCCGGCGAGGGCGGCGCCGACGTGCAGGGGCCGTTCGATGGAGTACTTCGCCGACTTGTAGCGCAGCACCGTCATCGCGTCCTCGACCGTCGCCCGACCACGCGCCTGCACGGACACGTCGAGGAACTGGCCGGCGATGACCTCCGACCGGCAGGTGTCGAGCACGTCGAGGGCCGGTCCGACCCGGTCGAAGGGCATGCCGCACCGGCGGAGCAGCTCGTCGGACCAGGAGAGCAGCAGGTCGCCGAGCAGGATCGCCGCGGCGGCGCCGTACTGCTGCGGGTCGCCGGGCCACGTCTGGTCGCGGTGGAGCTCTGCGAAGCCGCGATGGGTCGCCGGCCGGCCGCGACGGGTGTCGGACGCGTCCATCAGGTCGTCGTGGACGAGCGCGCTGGCGTGGAGGAGCTCGAGGGACGCGGCAGCGCGCAGGATCGTGCGCTCGTCGTACTGCTCCCGCGCGGCGGCGCGGAAACCCCAGTAGCAGAACGCGGCACGGAACCGCTTGCCGCCGCTGACCACCGCCCGCCCCTCCGCGACCAGCCGCGCGGCGTCGTCGCCGAGCGGTGCGAGGCGGGCGGCCTGCTCGTCGAGGAAGCCGTCGATCGCAGCCTGGAGGTCGGTGCGGAACTGCTGCTGGTCGCCCTGGTCCCACGCCTGCCCGGTCACGGGCCCGACTCTAGAGAGCGGCCACGGAGTGGCCGCGATCGGGCTCGACCGAGCGGCGCCACCTACACTCCCGCACATGACAACCGGTCGTGGCCGCTCCCTCGCCGAGATCATCCGCCAGGGCGATCGCTCGTTCTCGTTCGAGTTCTTCCCGCCGAAGGACGAGGCGGGTGAGGAGCAGCTGTGGAACGCCATCCGCAAGCTGGAGCCCTACCGCCCGACGTTCGTCTCCGTGACGTACGGCGCCGGCGGCAGCACCCGGGACAAGACCGTGGCCATCACCGGCCGGATCGCGCGTGAGACGTCGCTGGTGCCGATGGCGCACCTGACCTGCGTCGGCCACACCCGTGAGGAGCTCGAGGCCATCCTCGACTCGTACGTCGCCGAGGGCGTCTTCCACGTGATGGCGCTGCGGGGCGACCCCCGCGAGGGCCCGCGGGCGGAGTGGACCCCGACCGCGGGCGGTCTCAACTACGCGCTCGACCTCGTCGAGCTGGCCCGTTCGCGCGGCGACTTCCGCATCGGCGTCGCCGCGTTCCCGGAGGGCCACCCGAACGCCGAGTCGCTCGACGTCGACGCCGACCGGCTGGTGGCGAAGGCCAACGCGGGCGCGGAGTTCGCCGTCACCCAGATGTTCTTCCGTGCCGAGGACTACTTCGGGCTGGTCGAGCGGGTGCGGGCCCGCGGCGTCGACATGCCGATCCTCCCCGGGATCATGCCGATCCTGAACCTGAGCGCTATCCGGCGCCAGGGCGAGCTGATCGGGACCTCCGTGCCCGACGAGATCGTCGCGAGGATCACCGCGGCCGGCCCCGACCCGGTCGCGGTGCGGGCCGAAGGCATCAAGCTGGCGGCCGAGCTGTGCGAGGAGCTCCTCGACGGCGGCGCGCCCGGCCTGCACTTCTACACGCTCAACCGGTCGAAGGCCACGCTCGAGATCTTCGAGGCGCTCCGGATCACCGTCTGAGGACGACGCCGGCTACTTCGCGGGTCCGATCGCCTGCGCCACCAGCGCGGCGGACTGGGCGACGAACGGCACCCCCGCGCCCGGCGCGGCGTGCGCGCCGGCGGCATACACCCCCGCGATCGGCGTGCGCGGGCCGAGTCGGTAGCGGACCGTCCCGCGGCCCTGCCACAGGACGCCGCACGGAGAGCCGTGCCACTGCTCGACCAGGTCGCGCGGGGACAGGTCGACCCGGGTGACGACCTGCTCGCGGACGTCGATCTTGTGGCGCGCGAGGGCCTCGAGGATGTCCTCGGCCAGCTTGCCGCGCCCGTGCAACGTCCAGGCGGTGCCGCCCTCCGGCGCGCTGCCGCCGGTGCGGATGATGATCATCGGGTCTGCGTGGAGCACGAGCTCGGCCGGCAGGTCGGGTACCTCGCCGACCAGCCCCAGATGGGCCACCACGGGCGGGAGCGCGGGCATGGTGCGCTCGACGACGCCGGCCAGGGCGGGCAGGCGTCGCGGGTCGACCGCGACCACGACCGCGTCGACGTCGATCTCGCCGGACTCGACGGACACCGCCGCCACCCTGCCATCGCGGACGACGAGGTCGCGGGCCGCCGTACCGGTGAGCACGGTGACGCCACGGGTCTCGAGACGTGCGGCCAGCAGGTCGACGATCCGGGCCATCCCGCCGGGGACCGTCCACGCGCCGAAGGACTGCTCGAGGTAGTTGGTCACGCCGACCCACGCCGGCACGTTGCGCAGGTCGTGCCCCTCGGCCACGGCGCGGTGACCGGCGACCAGGCCGAGCCTGTCGTCGCGGAAGTCGCGGCGCAGCCGCTTGTGCAGGGTCTCGCGGGTGTTGAACAGCGAGTCGAGGTCGCTCGGGACGTCCCGCGGGTCCCACGGCACTTCGACGTAGTTCTTGCGCAGCACGTCCCAGACCGGGGCGTAGGTGTCGACGTGGCGCACCCACGCCTCGCCCAGCCCGGGGCCGAGCCCGTCGAACGCCGCGAGCTGGGCAGCGCGGGATCCGCCGGGCACCCGCACCGACGTGCGGTCCTCGAACCGGTGCTCGGTGATCACCTCGAGCGGCTCCAGCTCGCCGCCGAGCTCGGCCTCGAGTGGACGGCCGGACTTGCGGAACAGGTCGCGCAGGGCCGCTGGCAGCAGGGTCGACGTCGCCGAGCCGTCCCAGGTGTAGCCGTCCTCGCTGACCGCGCCGAGCGCACCGCCCAGCGTCGCCGAGGCCTCGACGAGCACCACCTGGTGCCCGGTCTTGGCGAGCCGGGCCGCCGACGCGAGCCCGGCCAGCCCGCCTCCGACGACGACGATCCTCATCGGCGTCCTCTCCGGTCGATCACTCGACGTCGATCGGGCTGGCGCCGGTGAGGCGCAGCAGCTCGTCGTAGGTCGTCGAGAACACCGCCGCCGGGTGGCCGGCCGCGGCCCACACGACGTCGTACCGCTGGAGCCAGGCGTCGAGGTACGTCGGCACAGGGGCCGGGTGGCCGATCGGCGAGACCCCGCCGATCACCTGCCCGGTGTGCTCCCGCACGAACTCGGGGGAGGCCCGCCGCAGCTTCGCCACGCCGACGCTCGCGGCCGTCTTGCCGGTGTCCACCCGGTGCGCCCCGGACGTGAGGACGAGCACCGGCGAACCGTCGGCGTCGAAGAGCAGGCTGTTGGCGATCGCCCCCACCTCGCACCCCAGCGCTTCCGCAGCGAGTGCGGCGGTGTGGACGGCATCGGGCAGAATGACGATCTCGCCAGCTCCGCCGCGTCGCGCGTGCTCGGCGCGGAACCGGCTGATCGAGGGATGGTCGGCCGACATGGGTGTGACCCTAGAGGACGGGCCGACACGGTGCCGCCGGGGTTCGGGTGCGTCGAGGACGTCGAGGAGGACGGATGGGCAAGCGACCGGCAGCGGTCGACCTGGCGACCTGGCTGATCTGGCTCCAGGTCGTCGCGGGCCTGGTGGTCTGCGTGCTCGTCGTGGTCCTCCGGGACGACCTCGAGGAGGCCTGGTCACCGGGGAGGACAGGCGACAGCACGGTGCAGCCGCTCGACTTCGTGCCGGTCATCCTGGTGCTCTACGGCGTCGTGGCCGTCACCGCGTTGACCCTGATCCCGCTGCTGCGGTCCGGTCACAACTGGGCCCGGCACGCGCTCGCACTGATCTCCGTCAGCATCCTGCTCTCGACCCTCGCGACCGTACGGACCATGCCCCCGCCGCTGTTCCGAGGTCTCATCATCGCCGCTGCCGTCATGAGCGCGGTCACGCTGGTCTTCCTGTGGCACCCCGACGCGCGGCGCCACTGCCGCGAAGCCGCGGACCTCGACCGGGCCGACGTCCGGCCCTGACCACTGACGCACCGTCAGGTCTTGACCTCGTGTCGGGGGAGCGGTGTACCTTGATCTTGTTCGAACACATGTTCGAACGCCGATCCGAGGAGTCAGCCATGGCCAGCGAGCAGCACCTGCTTCCACACCCCGACCACCTGCCCGCCACCACCCACTCCTACCTGCGGCGTGCGGCGGAGTCCCTCAGCGAGGCCGTCGGCTCGCGTGACGTCGCCGAGCGCTACGCCTGCGCCCACGTGGCCGCGCTGCGCGCCGCGGCCGCACTCCTCGCCGCCCGGGCGCGCCCCGCGCCGGCCCGCCGGCGCCAGCAGAAGAACGCGTGGGTGCTGCTGACCGAGGTGGCCCCCGAGCTCGGGGAATGGGCGTCGTTCTTCGCCTCCGGCGCCGCCAAGCGGGCGGCCGCCGAGTCCGGATCCACGCGCTCGGTCACCGAGCGCGATGCCGACGACCTGGTCCGCGACGCGGATCGGTTCCTGGCTGTCGTCGAGCAGGCTCTCGGCCTGACCCCGCACGTCCCGCTCGGCGACCAGCTCGCCGGGCGTGCCGCAGGCTGAGGGACCCGTCGGCATCACCGGCACTCGCACTAGTGTTGCCGTCATGGTCTCCCGTGAGCGGCCCGGCGAGCGCCCGGGCTCGGTCCGCACCGCCGTGGTCTGGGACGCGCTCGGGCCGGTGCTGTCAGCGGCGCCGTGCGACGTCGTCGACATCGGCGGCGGCACCGGGGGCTTCGCGGTCCGGGTCGCCCAGGCCGGGCACCGGGTCACCGTCGTGGATCCGAGCCCCGATGCGCTGGCCGCACTCGCCCGGCGAGCGCGGGAGGTGGGCGTCGAGGTCGCCGGCCACCAGGGCGACGTCTCCGGGTTGCTCGACGTGGTCGGGACCGACAGCGCAGACCTGGTCCTGTGTCACGGGCTGCTCGAGGTCGTCGACGCCGGCGAGGCGCTGGCCACGATCCGCAAGGTCCTGCGCCCCGGCGGCACCGTCAGCATCCTGGTCGCGCAGCGGCACGCGGCGGTCGTGGCCCGGGCGATGGCCGGCCACCTCCACCAGGCGCTGGCGTTGCTCGACGGCGACGAGCAGGCCGAGCGTGCGGGACGGGCCTCCCGCCCGGCCCGCCGGTTCACCGCCGCCGAGCTCGGCGCGCTGGTCGAGCAGGCGGGGTTCGCCGTGTCGGCCGTGCACGCCGTCCGGGTGTTCACCGACCTCGTGCCGGGCTCGCTCCTCGACCATGAGCCCGGCGCCGTCGCGGCCCTCGTCGACCTCGAGCGCGCGGTGGCCGAGCTGCCCGAGTACCTCCCGCTCGCGACCCAGATCCACCTGCTGGCGACCTAGGGCACGTCTCCTTATCCCGCGCCGGTCGGCGCGATGACCGCGCCGCACCTGCTCCACGTCGACATGGACGCGTTCTACGCGTCGGTGGCGATCCGTGACCGCCCGGAGCTCCACGACGTGCCCGTCGTCGTCGGTGGCGGCCACCGCGGCGTGGTGCTCTCGGCCAACTACCCCGCCCGTGGCTACGGCATCCGCTCGGGGATGTCCGGGGGCGAGGCACGCCGGCTCTGCCCGAGGCTGGTCGAGGTCCCCCCTGACTTCGACGTCCTGCGGCCGGTGTCGAAGGCGATCATGGAGACCTTCCGTGGGTTCAGTCCGGTGGTCGAGGTGATGTCCCTCGACGAGGCGTTCCTCGACGTCCGTGGCGCGGCCCGGTTGTTCGGGCCGCCGGAGGTGATCGCAGAACGGATCCGCTCCCGCGTCCGTGCCGAGCACGGGATCACCTGCTCGGTCGGTATCGCCGCTGCGGTCTCGGTCGCCAAGCTGGCGAGCCGGCGGGCCAAGCCCGACGGGGTGCTCGCCATCCCGCCCGAGCGGTTCGTCGCGGTCGTCCATCCGCTCGACGTCGGCGAGCTCTACGGTGTCGGCGAGGCGACCCGCCAGCGGCTCCACCGGCTCGGCCTGATCACGGTCGGCGACGTCGCCCGGGTGCCGGTCGCCGAGCTGCGGCGGATGGTCGGCGGTCACCTGGGCGGCCATCTCCACGCCCTCGCGTGGGGGGCCGACCGGAGCGAGCTCTCGCCAGGCGGGGCAGGGACGTTCGGCTTCGGCGAGGGCGTGCCTGAGGGCAGCATGGGTGCGCAGCACACGCTCGCGGCCGACACCCGTGACCGCGACCGGCTCGCGCGCGAGCTGCTCCGCCTCTCGACCCGGGTGACGGCTCGGCTCCGAGCGGCGGACAAGGTGGGCCGCACGGTCGCGATCACGGTCCGGTGGAGCGACTTCCGCACCATCTCGCGGTCGCGGACGCTGCCCGAGCCGACCGACGTCACCCACGACGTCTACGAAGCGGCCCTGCTGCTGCTCGACGCGGTCTTCCCGCTGCGGATGGCAGTGCGGCTGGTGGGCGTCAGGGTCGAGGGCCTCCGGCCGCGCCGCGAGATCGGCGGCCGGCAGCTGGTCATCGGCGAGCCGGACCCGGGGTGGCCCGACGCCGACCGGGCGGTCGATCGGGCGACCGATCGGTTCGGCCCGACCGCCGTACGCCGGGGGAGCCTGCTGTAGGAACGTGGCCCAAGTGATTCGTCGCGGCGACTGGTCCGGGCTGATCATGGGTACCAACCGTTCGAATACACCTCGAGGAAATGCCGTGGACGGCTACCGGTCAACGCGGAGCCTGCCTACACTGAAGATTCAGAACTTCGACGCCAGTCGTCGACCGCATGTGTGGAGGAAACCGGTGCCACTCTCCGAAGAGGAGCTGCGACTGCTCGAGCAGATGGAGCGGGCGCTCGTCGAAGAGGACCCGAAGTTCGCCTCGACCCTCCGTGGCACGACGCTTCGCCAGGCCGCCCGTCGCCGGGCGCTGCTCGCCGGATTCGTGTTCGCCGTCGGGATCGCGGTGCTGATGGGCGGCGCGATCAGCGGCTACTGGCAGATCGGCATCGTCGGATTCGTGATCATGCTCGGCTCGGCGACGATCGGCCTCAGCGCCGTGCGAGGTCAGGGCCTGGGCGGCCAGCAGAAGTCCGGTGCCGAGGCGGCCGCGGCCGCCCACCCGTCCGGCTTCGGTGTCATCGACGGCGGCCGGTCCCGCAGCCGCCGCCCCGGCCGGGCCAAGTCCTCCGGCTCCTTCATGGAGCGCGTCGAGGAGCGGTGGCGCCGCCGCAAGAACCGCGGATTCTGACTTAGATTGCGCGAGCGCACGCGGTAGACGCAGTCAGTGGTGACGGTCGGTGGGCGGCAGCGCGGTTACACGCCGACCAGTTGGTCGTGGTCGACGGAGTCTCGTGTCGACCGCTGCCACAGCGAGCGGGGCAGCCACCGGGCCCGCAACGCCACCCTCCGGGTGACCCCGGCCTCCAGCGACGCGCAGCAGGTGCGGGCGTCGTCGGCCAGCGCGACGTCCGGCACGGCCGAGCCGGGGCGCGCGTAGCGAGCGAGCTCGAGCGCGGACACGAGCCGCTCCAACGCCGCGGCCGCCTCCGGATCGGCGTCGGGCCCGGTGCGGGGACGCTCGGGACGATCGCTGTCGCTCCGGTCGCCGAGGTGGTCGACCAGGAACCGTCCGACTTCGTGCGGTGACCGCCCGGTCGGCCAGGTGAGCCCGAGGTCGATCGCCGTCGATCGCAGCTCGTCCCAGACGTCCTCCGGCGTCCCGGCGAGCCTGCGGGTGCGGGCGCGCCCGCGGAAGAAGCGGGGCGCCAGCGCCAGGGCGCCGATCAGGGCGAGCGCCAGGAGCAGCAGGGCGACCCGGAGCACGACCACGGTCCAGTCGACGCCTTCGTCTGCGGCGTCGTCGCCGCCGGCGGCCTGGTCCTGCGGCACGACGCTCGCGGTCGGCCCGCTCGGCTCCGGGATGTCCGCGCCGGTCGGTCCGGTCTCGGTCGGGCCGGTGTTGTCGGTGGGATCCGAGACGTCGACCGGCACCGCCGCGTAGTCCGGCACCGGCCCGGCGCGGCCCGACGGGGTGGGCTCGAACCGGACCCAGCCCGCGCCCTCGAAGTACAGCTCGGGCCAGGCGTGGAGGTCGTAGGAGCTGTACTCGTAGTTGCCGTTGCCCAGGTCGTCCGGCTGGAGGAAGCCGACCGCCACCCGCGCTGGGATGCCGACGATCCGCGCCATCACTGCCATCGCTGAGGCGAACTGCTCGCAGTAGCCCGTGCGTCCGTCGGGTGCCGTGGGGCTGAGGAACGTCTCGAAGACGTTGCCGCCGATGCCCTCGGGGGCGTCCTCCAGGCTGTACTCGAAGTTCCTGCGGAAGAACGCCTGCAGCAGCAGCGCCGCCTCGTAGTCCGAGCGAGTGCCGACCGTCTCCGACACCGCCAGGTTGCGGACGATCGACGGCAGCCCGCCCGGCACTTCGAGGAACTCAGAGTCCACCGCGTCGGTCGCGGAGTCGAGGAAGAACTCCCCACTGGTGCCGTAGTCCGGCTCCATGCCCTGGACCGACCACTCGAGGTCCTCGGTCGTCAGGTCGTCGGGCACGGCGAGGAAGTCCATGGTGTCCTCGTCGAAGCGCCAGTCGCCGACGGCCTCGACCGAGGACGCGGGGAACTGGGTCGGCAGCCAGGAGGAGTCGAAGGCGTCGCTCGCCTCGAACTGGTACTCGTAGAGAGTTCGGGGTACGTCGGGGTCCATCCCCTCCGGCGCGGGGAGCTCGCCGGTGGCGGTGTTGGCGTCGGCGACACCGCGATCGCCGCTGCTCCACTCCAGGCCGGTGAACCGGTTGAGCACCGCGACCCGGAGGTAGTCGGGGGAGGGGTCGTCGGTGTGGAACCGGATCAGCGGGATGTCGTCGTCGCGCTCGAGGTCCCTGCGCAGGTCCGCGCGCGGATTGCGGATCTCGATGTCGTCGTCGCCGTCGCCCGGGCCGATTCCGAGCAGGTCGAGGTTGAGGACGGGGACGAACGGGGGGAGCAGTACCGCGATCACGGTCGCCGTCACGCCGATCCGGCCGGCGCCGACGCGCACGGCGTCGACGACCGGGTTGGCCTCGACCCACGGGTTGGCCTCGTCGGGTCCGAGCGGTCGTCCCCACCGGAGCAGGTGGTCGCGGCTGTCGAGGTGCAGCAGCGCCAGGAAGCCTGCGGAGGCGAGCAGAAAGGCGACCAGCCCCGGGCCCGACTGGACCAGGCCGGCCGGCACGGAGTAGATGGCCAGCAGCGCGAGGCCCGCGACCGGGACCCGGCGCAGCGTGCAGGCGAGGAAGTCGACCAGCACCAGGAAGAACGCGCCACCGAGGATCATGAGCGGGGCGACCGAGGGCACGTTGGCCTGGATGGGGGCCTCGTAGGTGCGGGCCGATTCCATGGCCAGCTCGAGGGACCGCGCGACCTCGTCGCCGGTGGCGCCCAGCGGGATCGGACCGCCGCCCAGCTCGCTGCTGACCATCGCGACCGCGAGCGCCGCCTGGACCGCGACGATCGCGAGAGCCGGGCTGCCGAGCCAGCGGAGCCCGGCTCCGGCAAGGCACACGACCATTCCCGTGGCCGCCAGCGGCGCGAGGTAGGAATCGGAGTTGGTCAGGAAGCCCCGCCACGCCATCAGGGCAGCCCACGTGGTGCCGGTCGCGATCAACGCCAGCAGCAGGGTGTAGCCGAACGTCTGCCCGCCCTTCATCGGCCGCCCCTGGTGCTGGCGACGCCGGCTGCCGCCGCCGCCCTGCCGGAAGCACGTCCGAGGTCGCGCCAGGCGGAGTCGAGCCGGTCGCGGGGTCCGAGCGTCACCGTTCGCCAGCCGAGGCCGGCGACGGACGGGGACGGGCCGGGCTGCCCCTGGGCGGCGCGACCGGCCCACTGCTCGACGTCGAGCACCATCGCCAGCGCCGTACCGGCATCGTGCCGGATCTGGCGGAGGGCGATGCTGTCCCTCTGCTCGAGGCCACCGAGCACGGCGACGACCAGGCCGCCCCGGGTCTGGTCGCCGGTCCAGCCGACGTCGATGACGGCGGTCTGCCTCGTCGTGACGAGAGCGAGCCGCTCGAGGACGGCGGTGGACGTCTCGTCCGCGCCCGAGCCGTCCGCCAGCACGAGCCGTACGGCGTAGCCGTGCTGGTCGAGGTGCAGCACGAGGGACGCGGCGGCCACCACCGCGAACTCGAAGCTGGAGCCGAGGCCTTGCCCGCGGTGGGCACGAAGGCGGTTGTCGAGCAGGACCGTGGCGCGGGCCTCCCAGGGCTGTTCCTCACGGCGCACCATCAGGTCGCCCACCCGCGCGGAGCTGCGCCAGTGGACGCGGCGCAGCTCGTCGCCACGGCGGTACTCGCGGACGCTGACGTCCTCGGCCGAGCCGGCGGCGAACGCCTGCGGCCGGTGCTCGCCCGACCCGCTCCAGCCGCCCATCACCGGGATCCGCGGCAGGACCACGGTCCGGGGCGTGACCACGAGCGGTGCCACGCCGGGGACCATCCGGCGGAGCTCGATCAGACCGAACGGGTCGGCGATGCGGATCGTGAGCGGCCCGATCTCGAACCGGCCGCGCACGTCGGAGCGGACCTGGTAGCTCACGCGCCGCTGCCACTGCCGTGCGATGCCCTGCAGCACGAACCGCGGCCGGGTGCCGAGGGCGTAGGGCACCTGGTCCTCGACCAGGATCGCGCCGGCACTCGGGCGGCCCGCGTTGGTGAGCTCGAGGTCGATCCGCGCGGGCTGCCCGGCCGCGACCAGCCGCGGGTGAACCGACCGCGTCACCGCGAGTGCGTAGCGCCGCCGCCCGATGACGAACGCGGAGACGAGCGGGAGCGCGACGACGAGGACGCCGATCCGGGTCAGCGTCGACTGCCCGAGGAGCACGGCGCAGCAGATCGCGGTGACGCCCGCGGCGAGGAACGCTCGGCCGCGGAGGGTCAGTCCCGCCAGTCCGTCACGCATCGCCGTGTCTCATGTCGCGCCGCGCCGGCCGTCAGGAGCGGATCTCGGGGACCGGCACCTGCGCGGCGATCCCCTCGAGGATCGCGCCGGTGCCGCGACCGCCCACGGCCGCCTCCGCGCTCGGCAGCAGCCGGTGGGCGATCACGGGGTGCACCAGTGCGCGCACGTCGTCGGGCAGCACGAAGTCGCGCTGGTGGAGGGCGGCGTAGGCCTTGGCGGCCCGCACCAGGTGGAGCGTCGCCCGCGGCGAGGCACCGAGCAGCAGCTCGGGGTTCTCCCGAGTGGCGGCGGTCAGGGAGACGGCGTACCGCTGGACCGCCTCGGAGACGTGGACCTGGCCGACGATCCCGCAGAGCTTGCGGAGCTCGGCACTGTCGGTGACCGGCTCGAGGTCGTCGAGAGGGTTGAGCTCGGTGTGCGAATTGAGCATCGCGATCTCGGCCGCCGGCACCGGGTAGCCGATCGACACCCGGGCCATGAACCGGTCGCGCTGCGCCTCGGGCAGCGCGTAGGTGCCCTCCATCTCGACCGGGTTCTGGGTCGCGATCACCATGAACGGCGGCTCGAGGTGGTAGGTGACGTTGTCGACGGTCACCTGCCGCTCCTCCATGCACTCCAGCAGCGCGGACTGCGTCTTGGGGGAGGCGCGGTTGATCTCGTCGCCGATCACGATGTTGGCGAAGACGCCGCCGGGCCGGAACTCGAACTCGCGGGTCTGCTGGTTGTAGACGGAGACGCCGGTGACGTCGGACGGCAGCAGGTCGGGCGTGAACTGGATCCGGCGCACCGTCGAGTCGATGCTGCGGGCGAGCGACTTGCTGAGCATGGTCTTGCCGACACCGGGGACGTCCTCGAGCAACAGGTGCCCTTCGGCCAGCAGCACCACGAGCGCGGCGGAGACGACCTCGCTCTTGCCTTCGATGACGCGCTCGATGTTGGAGCGGATCCGGCCGGCCACCCGGGCGACGGTCGCGACGTCGGCCCCGGTGGGGTGGTGCGGTTGCCCCGCGGTCGGATGAGGGGTCGGCGACTCCACGTGCAGGTCTCCCGTCTCTTGCGCGCCCTTCCAGCGTAGGGCGCGCGGTAGGGCAAAGGTACGGCGCCGGAGCAACCTAACCCTAGGGAACGGCTCCTGAGGTCACGGAGCGGTCACGCGTTCGCATCGACCGGCGTCCCCCTCCACCACGCTCCACGCGGCTGCCGGGGGTCTGGCCTGCGCAAACGCGTCCGCACCCATGCGAAACACGCCGTTGGGTGGTTGACGGTGGGGGAAAGTGGAGTACTGTGGGGGAAAGTGGAGGAAGCAGGAGGTGCCCGATGCTCTTCATGGGCACCTACACCCCCAAGCTCGACGACAAGGGGCGCCTCTTCCTCCCGGCGAAGTTCAGGGATCGACTGTCAGAGGGGCTCGTGGTGACGCAGGGTCAGGAGAACTGCCTCGTCGTCTGGCCCTCCGACGTGTTCGCGGAGGAGGCCGACCGCGCCGCGGCCCGGCCGATGACCAACCGCGCCGCACGCCGTTACGCACGGGTGCTGTTCGCCGGCGGCGACGAGGGCACCCCCGACAAGCAGGGCCGGATCGGCATCCCGGCCCACCTGCGCGACTACGCCGGACTCGATCGCGACGTCGTGGTGATCGGTGTGCGCGACCGGCTGGAGATCTGGAACCCCGACCGCTGGCGGGAGTTCCAGGAGGACGCGATGGGTGACTTCGTCGACCTCGACGAGGACGACGACTGAGTCACCGACGGCCGGTCGGCGCGACCGGGAGCACAACTCCATAGCGATCCGCAGGACGAGGTCTCTGGCCCGCTCCCGCTGCCTTCTGGGGCACCTTCCCCGGCACCAGACGGCAACCCCACCGGGAGCGGGCGGGGGACCTGGTCCTGCGGATCGTTCAGCAGCAGACGTTTCTTCAGCTTCTTCGTTTCTCGCGGGCAGGGTCAGGGGGTCGAACCATGAGCGTGATGGGCGCGAGTGCAGCCGGGACGGTCGGCACCGCAACCGAGGTCGGCGAACCCCGGGTGCGTGAGCTGGCCCGCGAGGCCGTGACCCTGATGGCGTTCTCGGCCGGGGTCTCCCTCACGGTCTTCCTGATCGTCCTGCTCGGCTTCTGGTTGGGTCACTGAGGGCCACCCGGCGATGACGACTCCCCGACACGTCCCAGTCCTGCTCGACCGGGTCGTGGCGCTCCTGACACCTGCGCTCGACCACAGTGGCGCCGTCCTGGTCGACGCGACCCTCGGCCTGGGCGGCCACACCGAGGCGGTGCTCGCCCGGTGCGAGCTGGCGCGGGTGATCGGGATCGATCGCGACCCGCGTGCGCTCGAGCTCAGCCGCGAGCGACTGGCGCCGTACGGCGACCGGTTCACCGCGGTCCACGCCGTCTACGACGAGATCCCCGACGTGCTCGCGGACCTCGGCCTCCCCGAGGTCGACGGAGTGCTCTTCGACCTCGGCGTCTCCTCGATGCAGCTCGACCTCCCCGAACGGGGCTTCGCGTACGCCGTCGACGCTCCTCTCGACATGCGGATGGACCCCTCCGACACAGGGCACGGTCCCACCGCGGCCGACGTCCTCAACACCTACGCGGCGCCCGACCTGCTCCGCGTGCTGCGGGAGTACGGCGAGGAGCGCCACGCCCGCCGGATCGTCGACGCGATCGTGCGCGAGCGCGCCCGCGCACCGTTCACCACGTCCGGACGTCTGGTGGCCCTGCTCTACGACGTCATCCCGGCCCCGGCCCGTCGTACCGGCGGCCACCCCGCCAAGCGCACGTTCCAGGCGCTGCGGATGGAGGTCAACGACGAGCTGCGGGTGCTCGAGCGGGCGGTGCCGGCCGCGATCGACGCGATTGGCGTCGGCGGCCGGGTGGTCGTCGAGTCCTACCACTCCCTCGAGGACCGGGTGGTGAAGCGGGCGTTCACCGCCGCCAGCCGGAGCGACGTGCCCGAGGACCTGCCGTTCGTGCCCGAGGGTCACGAGCCGGCACTGCGACTCGTCACCCGCGGCGCCGAGCAGGCGAACGCAGACCAGATCGCCGAGAACCCCCGCGCCGCGTCCGTGCGGCTGCGCGCCATCGAACGAGTTCGACCCCGGACCGACGGCAAGGGAGCCGCATGAACACCCCACGAAGTTCTTCGCCTCCCCCAGGCGGTCTGCTGGCGACCGCCGACCCGCACCTTCTGTCCTCCAGCGAACAACTCCGCAGGGACCCCGAAAAATCATGAGCAGCACCGCAGCCCAGGTCCGCGCGCGGCTCCCGCGGATCGCCGAGATCGCCGTCAAGCGGGCCCGGCTCACCGTCGTACCGCGGCCCCGTACCAAGCCCCGCGCCCCGCGGGTGCCGTTCGTGACACTGGTCAGCGTCATCCTGCTGGCCGGGGTCATCGGCCTGCTGATGTTCAACACCTCCATGCAGCAGGCGTCGTTCCGCGCGGCCGCGCTCGAGCAGCAGGCCGACGACCTGACCGCCCAGCAGGAGGCGCTCCGCCTCGAGCTCCAGGCGCTGCGCGACCCCCAGCGGATCGCGACCGAGGCGCAGCGGATGGAAATGGTGCTGCCGGCCGGCGGACCGCTCGTGCTCGACCTGGCCACCGGCGACGTGCTCGGCGACCAGAAGCAGCCGGCGGTGCCCGGATTCGATCTGCCGGGGAGCGTCCCCAGCCCGAAGAAGCCCGCCGCGCTCGACCCGGATCCCGTTGTCGAGCGGATCGGGGCCCGCGGGGACCGCGGCGACGGCGGGCGCGGGAATGGCGACCGCAACGGCGTGCCGGACCGGGCGCGCCAGCGCTAGCGATCTAGGTTTGAGGGTGTGACCGGACCTAGCCGACCCCGCACGGCCGGTAGTCCGCTGCGCGCGTCACCACAGGTGCGGCTCAAGGTGGGGTTCGTCTTCATCGCGATGGTGCTGTCGGTCTTCGCGGCGCGCCTGGTCCAGCTGCAGGGAGTCGACCCCGACCGGTACGCCGAGATGGCGGCCGCCGAGGGCTCGGTCATCGTCTCCCTGCCCGCCACCCGCGGGGAGATCCTCGACCGCAACGGCGATCCGCTCGCGGAGTCGATCGACGGTCGGATGATCATCGCCGATCCGACGCTGACGAGCGACGACGCTCCGGAGCTCGCGACGTTCCTGGCCAGGCGACTCGACCTCGACTACGTCCGCGTGCTCGAGCGGCTCCGGGTGGAAGACAGTCGGTTCCAGTACATCGCCCGCCAGGTGCCGACGTGGCAGGCGGAGGCGGTGGTCGCGGAGGCAGAGGAGGAGGGCTTCGTCGGCCTCTTCATGCAACGCGACCCGGTGCGGATCTATCCCAACGGCGACCTGGCGGCCAACCTCGTGGGCTTCCTCGGCACCCCACGCCGGGACGGCTCGGCGCGCGCCCTCGCCGGGTTGGAGGACGCGTTCGACGACTACCTCTCCGGCGTGGACGGCGAGGCCCGCTACGAGATGGGCGCCGGCACCCAGATCCCGCTCGGCGACAACACGGTGAGCCCCGCGGTCGACGGCACGGACCTGAACCTGACCATCGACAACGGGCTGCAGCACTTCACGCAGGGTGTCCTGCAACAGACGGTCGAGGGGTCCCACGCGGAGTCGGGGATCGCCATCATCATGGACAGCCGCACCGGTGAGATCCTCGCGCTGGCCGACTATCCGAGCTACGACGCCAGCGAGCCGCAGGAGTGGCCGAAGTCGCGCTACAGGTCGAGCGCGCTGACCGACGTCTACGAACCCGGCTCGACCGAGAAGGTGCTCACCCTGAGCTCGGTCATCGACGCCGGTCTCGGCCGGCCGCTGCAGCAGTACGTCGTACCGCCCGTGCTCAACCGGCAGGACCAGCCGATCCACGACCACTGGGTGCACGGCGTCGAGCACCTCACCCTGACCGGCATCCTCGCCAAGTCCTCGAACATCGGCACCGTCCTCGCCGCCGACGAGTTCGCGCCCGGCGAGCTGCGCTCCTACCTGACGGCCTTCGGGTTCGGTGAGGAGACCGGGATCGGCCTCCGCGGCGAGACCAAGGGCATTCTCCCGGAAGGCGCGGAGTGGACCGACCAGGTCGACGACCGGATCGCGTTCGGCCAGTCGCTGTCCGTCAACGCCGTGCAGATGATCGCCGCGGTCAACACCATCGCCAACGACGGCGTGCGGATCGACCCCAGCCTCGTCGACGGCAGAGCGACGCTGGACGACGGCACCGAGGTCGGCACCGAGCAGGCCGACGAGCGCCGTGTGATCAGCACCAGGGCGGCGCGGCAGACTGCACTGATGATGGAACGAGTGCTCGACCCGGTCGACGGCGCCGCGCCGCTGGCCGCCGTGCCCGGCTACCGGATCGCCGGCAAGACCGGCACCGCGCAGCGGGTCGTCGACGGCAGCTACGACGGCAGCCACACCGCGTCGTTCGTCGGGTTCGGCCCGACCGACGACCCGCGGTTCACCGTCTACGTGGTGGTCCACGACTCACGCACCGGTGGCGGCGGCACCGTCGCCGGCCCGGCGTTCGCGAAGCTGATGAGCCACGCTCTCCGGCGGTACGGCGTGCCCCCGACCGGGACCCGCGCCTCGCAGCTCCCCGTCGAGTGGTGACGGGACCCCTGATGGACACGGGGACCACGCGACCGCGGCACCCGGCGGCGCTCTCGTTCGACGACGTCGTCGCACTGGTCCGGGAGCAGGACGAGGCGCGCGTGGTCGGCGGCGACGGTGCCGACGTGGCGGTCACGGGCATCACCCTCGACTCGCGGCGGGTGCTGCCGGGCGACGTCTACGCAGCGCTCCCCGGTGCGCGGGCCCACGGCATCGACTTCGTCACCCAGGCCGCGGCTGCGGGCGCCAGCGTGGTCCTGACCGACGAGACCGGCGCGGCCGCCGTACCGGCGGGCCTGCCGGCCGTCGTCGTGGCGCAGCCGCGTGGGGTGCTCGGCGCCGTCTCCGCCGGCATCTACGGGCACCCCGCCCGCGCGATGCGGATGATCGGGGTCACCGGCACCCAGGGCAAGACCACCGCCACCCGCCTGCTCGACAGCGGCCTCGGCGCGGCCGGCATCGCGTCCGCGGTCGTCGGCACCGTCGGCACGCGCCTCGCCGGGACGGACCTCAAGACGACGCTCACGACCCCGGAGGCGCCGGACCTGCACGGGCTGTTCGCGTTGATGCGGGAGGAGGGGATCACCTGCTGCGCGATGGAGGTGTCGAGCCACGCCCTGGTGCTGGGGCGGGTCGACGGGGTGGTGTTCGACGTCGCCGTCTTCACGAACCTCGGGCGTGACCACCTCGACTTCCACGCCGATCTCGACGACTACTTCGCCGCCAAGGCGGCGCTGTTCACCCCCGGACGGGCGCGGCTCGGCCTGGTCAACGTCGACGACGAGCACGGTCGCCGGCTCGTGACCACCGCGACCATCCCCATCCGCACGATGTCCACGCACGGCCGTGACGCCGACTGGTCGGTGACCGACGTCGAGCTCGGACCGGAGGGATCGACGTTCACGATCCGCGGGCCGGGCGGTCTGTCGCTCCCGGCGTCGGTGGCACTGCCGGGCGACTTCAACGTCGCCAACGCGCTGTCGGCCGTCGCCGCGGCGACCGAGGCCGGGCTCGATCCCGAGCAGGTGGTCGCGGGGGTGGCGGCGACCGGAGGAGTGCCGGGCCGGTTGGAGCGGGTGTCCGACGAGACCGTCGGCTTTGCGGTCTACGTCGACTACGCGCACAAGCCGGACGCCCTCACGGCGGTGCTCGCGACGCTGCGGCCCGTGACGGCCGGCCGCCTGATCGTCGTCATCGGCGCGGGCGGCGACCGTGACCGCGGCAAGCGGCCGGCTATGGGCGCGATCGCCGCTGCCCAGGCCGACCTGGTGATCGTTACCGACGACAACCCGCGCACCGAGCAGCCGGCCGAGATCCGGGCGGCGGTGCTGGCGGGCATCGACGACGTCGAGGCGTCGCGGCGGGCCGAGGTGCTCGAGGTCGGTGACCGCCGGGCCGCGATCGCGACCGCGCTCGACGCCGCCGGGCCGGGCGACGTCGTGCTCGTGGCGGGCAAGGGGCACGAGACCGGCCAGGAGATCGACGGCGTGATCCATCCCTTCGACGACCGCGAGGTCGTGCGCGAGCTGCTCCGGGGAGCCGCCCGATGATCCCGATGCGGCTCGACGAGATCGCCGCCGTCGTCGGCGGCGAGGTGCACGGCGACCCGGCGCTGGCAGTGACCGGCACCGCGTACGTCGACAGCCGCTCGCCCGTCCCCGGCGGGCTCTTCGTCGCGATCGTCGGCGAGCGCGTCGACGGGCACGAGTACGCCGGCGGCGCGCACGCCGTGCTCGGCAGCCGGCCGACCGGAGCCCCTACGGTGGTGGTCGCCGACCCGGTGGTGGCGCTGGGCCGGCTCGCCCGGCACGTCGTGGCCCGGACGCCCGCGACGGTGCTGGCGCTGACGGGGTCGCAGGGCAAGACCGGCACCAAGGACTACCTGGCCGGTGTGCTCGAGCTCCTCGCCGGCGGCGACCGGGTCGCCGCCACCGAGGGCAACGGCAACAACGAGATCGGTGTGCCGCTCACCGTCCTGCGCGCCGGCGCAGCGACCGACTACCTGGTCGTCGAGATGGGCGCGCGGGGAGTCGGGCACATCCGCTACCTGTGCGAGATCGCACCCCCGCGGATCGCCGCGGTGCTCAACGTCGGCACTGCGCACGTCGGTGAGTTCGGCGGTCGCGAGCAGATCGCGCTGGCGAAGGGGGAGATCGTCGAGGCGTTGCCGGCCGACGGCGCGGCGGTGCTCAACGCCGACGACCCGCTCGTGGCGGCGATGGCGTCGCGGACCCGGGCGCCGGTGGTGACGTTCGGCCGCGGCGGCTCGCTCCGGTACGACGCCGTGGAGCTCGACGCGCTGGGTCGCCCGGGGTTCACCCTCGCCCACCACGACGAGGCGCACCCGGTCCAGCTGCTCCAGTCGGGCGCGCACCAGGCGCAGAACGCGGCCGCCGCGGCCGCCATGGCCCTCGCCGCCGGGTTCCCGCTCGCCGACGTCGCCGGAGCGCTGTCCGAGATCGCCCCTGCGTCGCGGTGGCGGATGGAGGTGGAGGAGCGGTCCGACGGGATGGTCGTCGTCAACGACGCCTACAACGCCAACCCCGACTCCATGCGCGCCGCACTGGAGGCCCTGGTCGCGATCGGACGGGCGCGCGGGCGCCGTACCGTCGCCGTCCTCGGACAGATGATGGAGCTCGGCGCCGAGCACGAGGCGGGACACCGGTCCGTCGGCACCGACGCCGCCCGGCTCGGGGTCGACGTCGTCGTCGTGGTCGGCGATCCCGCCGCACCGATCGCGGAGGCGATCACCGCCGCCGACGGTCCGGTCGTGATCAGGACCGAGGGGCGCGACGAGGCCCTCGCCTGGGTGCGGCAGAATGCCGGTCCGGAGGACGTCGTCCTCGTCAAGGCGTCCCGTGGGGTGGCGCTCGAATGGGTCGCCGAGAAGTTGCTGGGTGACCCGGGATGACAACGACAGCGTGTGAGAGGACACCGGCGTGCTAGCGATCCTGCTCGGTGGGGGCATCTCGCTGATGATCTCGCTGCTCGGCACCCGGGTCGCGATCCGCCTGTTCACCAAGTGGGGCTACGGCCAGGAGATCCGCGACGACGGCCCGACCAGCCACCACACCAAGCGCGGCACGCCCACGATGGGTGGCGTCGTGATCATCGCCTCGGTGGTCCTGGGCTACGGCCTCGCCAAGGTGCTCACGGCCGACGCGCCCAGCGCCTCGGCGCTGCTGCTGCTCTTCCTGTTCGTCGGGATGGGCCTGGTCGGCTTCCTCGACGACTTCATCAAGATCTCCAAGCAGCGCAGCCTCGGCCTGCGCAGCAAGGCCAAGATGGTCGGCCAGACCGTGATCGCCCTGGTCTTCGGGGTCCTCGCCCTGGCGCCGTGGCTCGAGGACGAGAACGGCCGGCCGCCGGCGTCCGAGAAGGTGTCGTTCCTGCGTGAGATCGAGTGGCTGGCGCTGCCGATGGTGCTCGCCCTGCTGCTGGTCTGGCTGCTCGTCACCGGCTTCAGCAACGCGGTCAACCTCACCGACGGCCTCGACGGCCTCGCCGCCGGCGCGAGCGTGATGGTCTTCGGCGCCTACACGCTCGTGAACATCTGGCAGAACAACCAGTCCTGCGAGGACGCCGCGGGCGCCAGCTGCTACAACGTCCGAGATCCGCTCGACCTCGCCATCATCGCCGCCGCGATCACCGGGGCCTGCTTCGGCTTCCTGTGGTGGAACGCCTCGCCGGCGAAGATCTTCATGGGCGACACCGGGTCGCTCTCCCTCGGCGGCGGGCTGGCGGGCTTCGCGATCCTCACCCGCACGGAGTTGCTGCTGGTGATCCTCGGCGGGTTGTTCGTGCTCATCACGGCCTCGGTGATGCTCCAGGTCAGCTGGTTCAAGGCGACCAAGCGGTTCACCGGTGTGGGCAAGCGGGTGTTCCGGATGGCACCGCTCCAGCACCACTTCGAGCTGCTCGGCTGGGAGCAGGTGACAATCGTGATCCGGTTCTGGATCATCACCGGGCTCTTCGTCGCCACCGGCCTGGGCGTGTTCTACGCCGAGTGGGTGGCCCGGTTGTGACGGACGTCGACGGTCTCGGCCGCAAGGACTCCTGGCGCGGCGTGCGGGCGGTCGTCGCCGGCTTCGGCGCGAGCGGGGCGGCCGCGGTGGACAACCTGCTGCACCTCGACGCCGACGTCACCGCGGTGGCCGACGCCGTCGGCCCGAGGCTGCAGCCGCGGGCCGAGCTCCTGGAGGCGCTCGGTGCCCGGTTCCGGGTCGGCGAGGGCGCCGCCACCGCGCTCCCCGACGACGTCGACCTGGTCGTGGTCTCGCCGGGCTTCCGCCCGGACGCACCGCTGCTGGTGCAGGCGGCCGAACGCGGAGTGCCGGTCTGGGGAGAGGTTGAGCTCGCCTGGCGGCTCCGCGACCCCGAGCGCCCGGCGCCCTGGCTCTGCGTCACGGGCACCAACGGCAAGACCACGACCGTGCAGATGCTCGACTCGATCCTCCGCGCGGCGGGCCTGCGCAGCGTCGCGGCCGGCAACGTCGGCCTGCCGCTCACCGAGGCGGTCATGGATCCCGAGCCGTACGACGTGATCGCGGTGGAGCTGTCGAGCTTCCAGCTCCACTACGTCTCGACGATGGCGGCCGAGTCGGCTGCGGTGCTCAACGTCGCGGAGGACCACCTCGACTGGTACTCCGGCGGGTCGGGGATGGACGACTACGCGCGCGACAAGGGGCGGATCTACCAGGGTGTCGCGCGGGCCTGCGTCTACAACGTCGCGGACCCGACCACCGAGCGCCTGGTTCGCGAGGCCGACGTCGTCGAGGGAGCGCGGGCGATCGGCTTCACCCTCGGCATCCCCTCGGTGGGCATGGTGGGCGTCGTCGAGGACCTCCTCGTGGACCGGGCCTTCGTCGACGAGCGGCAGAGCAGCGCGGCCGAGCTGTGCGCGATCGCCGACCTCGCCTCACCCGCCCCGCACTTCGTCGCCAACGCTCTCGCCGCCGCCGCGCTGGCCAGGGCGCACGGCATCGGTCAGGCCGCCGTACGGGACGGCCTGCGGGCGTTCCGTCCCGACGGGCACCGGATCGCCGTGGTCGCCGAGCACGCGGGCATCACCTGGGTCGACGACTCCAAGGCCACCAACCCGCACGCCGCACAGTCGTCACTGGCGGCCTACGACCCCGTGGTCTGGGTGGCGGGCGGCCTGGCCAAGGGCGCGACCTTCGACGAGCTGGTGCGGCAGGTCGGCCGCCGGCTGCGGAGCGTCGTCCTCATCGGAAGGGACCGCGCGGTGATCGCGGAGGCGCTCGCGCGACACGCGCCAGATGTCCCGGTGATCGAGGTGACCGCCGGAGAGACTGGCCCGGTAGACGGGGCTGACCTGATGCGACGCGTCGTCGGGGCGGCGGCTGCGGCTGCCCGACCCGGGGACACGGTGCTTCTGGCGCCCGGGTGCGCCTCGATGGACCAGTTCTCCGACTACGCCGCACGGGGCGACGCCTTCGCAGCAGCGGTCCGAGCGGCGATCGCCGAGCACGACACCTTGGGCTAAGCCGCACGAGACCCAGCCGGACAGAGGGGAGGCCGCCATCACCGCCGCGATCCCCGACTCCCGCGAGCGCTCTCGTCCGGCGTTCCTCCGGAACGGCCGCGGCACCACGTGGTTGACGGCCGTCCGCGACGCGATGGCGCGCCCGCTCACCAACTACTACCTCCTGCTCGGCTCGATCGCGCTGCTGCTCACCATCGGCCTGCTGATGGTGCTGAGCTCGTCCAGCGTCGAGGCGTACGAGAAGTACGGCGACTCCTACGCGATCGTCAAGCGGCAGCTGATGTGGGTCGCGATCGGCGTGCCGCTCGCGTGGCTCGCGTCCCGGGTCTCCCACAAGTGGGTCCGCAGCCTGGCCTACCCGGCGTTCTCGGTGTCGCTGGTCCTTCTTCTCGCGACGGCGCGGTTCGGCATCGAGGTCTACGGCAACAAGAACTGGCTGGCGCTGGGGCCGATCCAGATCCAGCCGTCGGAGATCGCGAAGCTCGCCATCATCATCTGGGCCGCCCACATCTACGCCAACAAGGACCGCCGTCTCGGCAACCTGCACCAGATGATGGTTCCGGTGGTCCCGGGCATGCTGCTCGCGACCGGACTGGTGGTCGTCGGGCACGACCTCGGCACCGCGCTGGTGTTCTTCGCGATCCTGGTCGGCATGCTCTGGGTGGTCGGTGCGCCTGCCCGGCTCTTCGTGATGTGCCTCAGCGTGGTCAGCGTGCTCGCCCTCGGTCTGGCTGCGACGTCACCGGAGCGCCTCGACCGGATCACGACGTTCGTCGATCCGTTCAAGGACTACCACGGCACCGGCTGGCAGCCCGCCCACGGCCTCTACGCGATGGCGACGGGCGGCATCTTCGGTGAGGGCATCGGGGCGAGCCGGCAGAAGTGGGGCACCCTGCCGGAGGCCCACACCGACTTCATCTTCGCGGTGCTGGGCGAGGAGCTCGGTCTGGTCGGCACCCTCCTCGTGATCGGGCTCTTCCTCGCCATCGCCTACGCGACGCTGCGCGTCGCCCGGCAGACCACGGACCCGTTCGTCCGCTACTGCAGCTTCGGCATCGTGATCTGGCTCCTCGGCCAGATGATGATCAACGTCGGCATGGTGCTGGCGCTGCTGCCGGTCATCGGCATCCCGCTGCCGCTGGTCTCCTACGGCGGCTCGAGCCTGCTGCCGACCTTGATCGCACTCGGCCTGGTGGTCGGGTTCGCTCGGCGCGAGCCCGCGGCCGCCCGGGCGCTCGCCCAGCGCCGCCGGGCCCGTGCGACCGGGCTGTCGGCCCGTCGATAGCCTCGCTGCTGATGAAGGTCCTGCTCGCCGGTGGGGGCACCGCCGGCCACACCTCCCCGTTGCTCGCCACGGCCGACGCCCTGGTGCGACTCGACCCGGCGACCGAGATCACCTGCCTCGGGACGCCCCGCGGCCTCGAGAACACCGTGGTGCCGGCGGCCGGTTACCCGCTGGAGCTGATCCCGCCGGTCCCGCTGCCGCGACGCCCCAACAAGGACCTGGCCATGGTGCCGTCCCGGCTGCGCGGCGCGGTCAAGGCGACCCACGAGGTGATCGACCGCGTGCGGCCGGACGTCATCGTCGGCTACGGCGGCTACGTCTCCATGCCGGCCTACCTCGCCGCCCGCCGCCGCAAGCTGCCGCTGGTGATCCACGAGCAGAACGCGCTGCCGGGCATCGCCAACAAGGTCGGCGCGCGGATCGCGCAGCGGGTCGCCGTCAGCTTCCCGGACACCCCGCTGAAGAACGCCGAGTACGTCGGTCTGCCCCTGCGCCGGATGATCTCGCAGCTCGACCGTCCCGCGCTGCGCGCGGAGGCCAGAGCGTTCTTCGGGCTCGACCCCGACCTGCCCACCTTGGTCGTGACCGGCGGCTCGCTCGGCGCGTGGAAGCTGAACCGCGCGGTCACGAGGGCGTCGGCCGCGCTCGGCGCCAGCGGTGTGCAGGTGCTCCACGTCATCGGCGCCCGCGGCAAGGAGGACCCGGAGTGGGTCGAACCCGCCGACACCGGGACGCCGTACCTCGTGCTGCCGTTCGTGGAGCGGATGGACTACGCCCTGGCCGCCGCCGACCTCATGGTGTGCCGCGGCGGTGCGTCGAGCGTGGTGGAGGCCGCCGCGACCGGCGTCCCGGCCGTCTTCGTGCCGCTCGCGCACGGCAACGGCGAGCAGCTGCTCAACGCGCGCTCGGTGGCCGACGCGGGAGGGGCGGTCGTGGTCGAGGAGGCGAGGTTCACCGCGGACTACGTCGCCGACAGCATCCCAGGGCTGCTCGGTGACCCCGACCGGCTGGCCGCGATGGGAGCGGCGGCGTCCGGCCTGGTGCCGGCCGACGCCGACGACCGGCTGGCCCTGATCGTCAGCGAGACGGCGTCCGGATGAGGGCGCAGCAATGAGGATCGACGTCCCCGGCGAGATCCCGGCCGCTGAGCAGCTCGGCCGGGTGCACTTCGTCGGCATCGGTGGCGCCGGCCTGTCGGGGATCGCCCGGGTGATGGCGCGCCGCGGGGTGCCGGTCACCGGCAGCGACGACAACGACACCCCGTTCCTGGCGCAGCTCCGCGAGCTCGACGTCCCGTGTCACCTGGGCTACGACGCCGCTCACGTCGGCGACGCCGACACCGTGGTCGTGACCACGGCCGCGCGCGACGACAACCCGGAGGTGCTCGAGGCGCAGCGCCGCGGGCTGACCCTGCTCCCGCGCTCGGCAGGCCTCAAGGCCGCGATGGAGGGACAGCAGGTGCTCGCCGTCGCCGGCACCCACGGCAAGACCACGACGACCTCCCTGCTGACGGTGGCGCTGATCGCGGCCGGCGCGGACCCGTCGTACGCCGTGGGCGGGGTGCTCACCGCGACCGGCCGCAACGCCGACCTCGGTGCCGGCCCGTTCTTCGTCGCCGAGGCCGACGAGAGCGACGGAGCCTTCCTGGTCTACGACACGTTCGGCGCGATCGTGCTGAACGTCGAGGCGGACCACCTCGACGTCTGGGGCACCGAGGCGGCCTACGCGGCGGCGTTCGACGAGTTCGCGGACGGCGTCGACGCGGCAGGGCCGATCGTCGTCGGCGTCGACGATCCCGGCGGCGCCCGGTTGGCAGACCGGCTGCGCGGTCGCGGTCGTCGGGTCATCACCGTCGGCGTCGACGGCGACGCCACACTGCGTGCGGTCGGTCTCGAGGTCGTCGACGGCGTCACGTCGTTCGACGTCGTGCCCGGTGAGGACCGGGCCGGAACGCCTGCGCTGGCGCGGATCTCGCTGCAGATCCCGGGCCGGCACTACGTGATGGACGCCCTTGCCGCCTTCGCGCTGGGCGTCGAGCTGGGCTACGACGCCGGACGGCTCGCCGAGGGGCTCGGCTCGTTCGTCGGCACCGGCCGCCGGATGGAGCTCAAGGGCCGGGTCGGGGGAGTCGGCGGTGCCGGCGGAGTGAGCGGGGAGGTGCGCGTCTACGACAGCTATGCCCACCACCCCAGCGAGATCCGGGGTGACCTCGAGGCCGCGCGGTCGGTGGCCGGCGGCGTCGGTGGCCGGTTGCTGGTGTGCTTCCAGCCGCACCTGGTGTCCCGTACCCGGATCCTCGGCGCCGAGATGGGGATCGCGCTCGGTGCGGCCGACGAGGTCGTCGTGCTCGACGTCTACGTCGCCCGGGAGGAGCCCGACCCGTCGGTCACGGGAGCGGTGGTGGCGGACGCCGTACCCCTGGCCGCCGAGCAGGTGACGTTCGTGTCCGACCGCGGTCAGGCGCTCGCGGTGCTGCTCGACCGGGTGCGTCCGGGTGACGTCGTCCTGACCCTTGGGGCCGGCGACGTGACGGCGCTGGCGCCGCAGCTGGTGGCGGCGCTGCAGGAGCGAGCCGGTGGCTGACCGCTCCACGCAGGACCAGAGCCGACGCCGGTTCGCCCGCCGCCAGTGGGCACGGCGGTGGCTGGCCTGGCGTCCCGTCCTCGCCACCGTGCTCGTGCTCGGTGCCGTCGGCTTCGCCATCTACGGGCTCTACTTCTCGTCGTGGCTCACGGTCGAGGGCGCCGAGGTGAGCGGCACGTCCCAGCTCGCCGAGGCCGAGGTGCTGGACGCCGCGGAGCTGCCGATCGACGAGGCCCTGGTCACGGTCGACCTCGACGAGATCGAGGCCAGGGTGGACGGCAGGCTCACGGCCGTGAAGTCCGTCGATGCCTCGCGCCAGTGGCCGCACGAGATCCGGATCGAGATCGAGGAGTGGCGCCCGCTCGCGGTGGTGATCGAGGGGTCCTCGTTCACGTTCCTCGCCGAGAGCGGTGACACCTTCACGTTCGAGCAGATGCCGAAGGAGCCGCCGGTGTCGCTGCCGCAGGTCAAGCTGGGCTCCCAGGCAGACCGACTGGCGCTGCAGGAGGCCGCCGCCGTCGTCGCCAGCCTGGACGACGAAGTCGCGCGGCTGGTCGACCACATCGAGGTCGAGACCGCGGACGAGATCCTGCTCGAGCTGCGCGACGGCCGCGAGGTCAGGTGGGGGAGCGCGGCGCAGTCCGACGAGAAGGCCGTGGTGCTCCTCAACCTGCTCGACGCCCGGCCGGAGGCGCAGACGTACGACGTCAGCGTGCCCAGCCTGCCGGCCGCGAAGTAGCACATCTTCTGGGATCCGAACCCGTCGTTGCGGCGTGTCTCCCGAGCAGGGGATGCCGTCGTCCTTAGTGTCATGGGCACCACGAGGTTGACATAACTATAACCCTCAGGATGAGGGTAAGGGTTCTGATCGATCCATAGCTGAGAGGGGAAGACGGCGTGGCTGCTGCACAGAACTACCTGGCCATCATCAAGGTCGTAGGCATCGGTGGCGGCGGGGTCAACGCCGTGAACCGGATGATCGAGGTCGGCCTCAAGGGCGTCGAGTTCATCGCGATCAACACCGACGCGCAGGCGCTGCTCATGAGCGACGCCGACGTCAAGCTCGACATCGGACGTGAGCTGACCCGCGGGCTAGGCGCCGGCGCCAACCCCGACGTGGGCGGACGGGCTGCCGAGGACCACGCCGAGGAGATCGAGGAGGTCCTCAAGGGGGCCGACATGGTGTTCGTGACCGCGGGTGAGGGCGGCGGCACCGGCACCGGCGGGGCGCCGGTGGTGGCCCGCATCGCCCGCTCGCTCGGCGCGCTGACCATCGGGGTCGTGACCCGACCGTTCGTGTTCGAGGGCGCGCGCCGCAAGAAGGCGGCCGACGAGGGCATCGAACGGCTCCGCGAGGAGGTCGACACCCTCATCGTGATCCCCAACGACCGGCTGCTCCAGATCTCCGACCGCAACGTGTCGGTCATGGACGCGTTCCGCCAGGCCGACCAGGTGCTGCTGCAGGGTGTCTCCGGCATCACCGACCTGATCACCACCCCCGGCCTGATCAACGTCGACTTCGCCGACGTCAAGGCCGTCATGAGCAACGCCGGCTCGGCGCTGATGGGCATCGGCTCGGCGCGCGGTGAGGACCGCGCGATCGCGGCGGCCGAGATGGCGGTGAGCAGTCCGCTGCTCGAGGCTTCGATCGACGGTGCGCACGGCGTGCTCCTCTCGGTCGCCGGGGGCTCCGACCTCGGCATCTTCGAGATCAGCCAGGCGGCCGGCATGGTGGCGGAGGCGGTGCACGCCGACGCCAACATCATCTTCGGCGCGATCATCGACGACGCGCTCGGCGACGAGGTCCGGATCACCGTCATCGCGGCCGGTTTCGACGGCGGCACCCCGCCGAAGAAGCGCGAGCTGGGCAGCTCGCTCCGTCGCGACGCCCGTCCCCAGCAGACCCAGGAAGAGATGCGCGCCGCCGTGGCCAACCGCCGCGACGCCGAGCCCGCCGCGGAGGAGCAGGCCCCCGCCCAGCAGGCGCCCGCCGAGCAGGCCGTCCCCGTGGGGGCGCGGCCGGCAGTGGCGCCGATGCAGTTCGACGACGACGAGCTGGATGTGCCGGACTTCCTGAAGTGAGTCCCGACCTGCTGGGCGGCCGACTTCGTGTTCGCCTTCCGTGACACCTGCGCCCTCGACCCGGACCTCCTTGACGGGGTCCGGGTCGAGGTCGCGTTCACGGACGCAACGGTCGACCTCCAGGGGGAGAAGGACGGCTTCGCCCTGGCCCTCGCCACCGTCGTGGAGGCGACCGGCGTCCCGTTCGCCCGGCTGAGCCAGGTGCACGGCGCCGACATCGTGACCGTCGTCGACGAGCCGCCGGCCGGCCCGTCCGACGACGTGCCGAGCGCCGACGCGCTGGTCACCACCCGACCCCGCACCGGCCTGATGGTCCGGGTGGCGGACTGCGTCCCGGTCGTCCTCGCCGACCCCGGGGCCGGGGTGATCGGCGCAGCCCACGCCGGCCGGCTCGGCATGGCCCTCGACATCGTGGGCAAGACCGTCGAGCGGATGCGCTCGCTGGGCGCTGCGGACGTCCGCGCGTGGATCGGCCCGCACGTGTGCGGTCGCTGCTACGAGGTGCCGGAGTCGATGCGCCGCGAGGTGGGCGCCGTCGTGCCGGCCGCGATGTCGGAGACCTCCTGGGGCACACCCGCGCTCGACCTCGGCGCCGGCATCGAGGCCCAGCTGGCAGCCGCGGGGGTGCCGGCGGTGCGCGTCGGCCGCTGCACGCTCGAGGACGAGACCCTTCACTCCTTCCGGCGCGACGGCGCCCGGGCGGGTCGGTTCGCCGGGCTGGTGTGGATCCCATGAGCTCCTCACGACGGGCCGAGATCGCCGCCAACCTCGGCGCGGTGCGGGAGCGGATCGCCACCGCGTGCGCGGCCGGAGGGCGCGACGCCGACGAGGTGACCCTCGTCGTCGTCACCAAGTTCTTCCCGGCGTCCGACGTCCGGCTGCTCGCCGAGCTCGGCGTCACCCACGTCGGCGAGAACCGCCACCAGGAGGCCGAGGCCAAGCACCGGGAGTGCGCGGACCTGAGACGTCCCGGGGGACCGGACCTGCGCTGGCACTTCGTCGGCGGCCTGCAGAGCAACAAGGCCGCGGCGGTCGCGGCGTATGCCGACGTGGTGCACTCCGTCGACCGCGCCAAGCTCGTCGCCCGGCTCGATGCCGGCGCTCACGACCGCTCCCATCCGATCGACGTGCTGCTGCAGGTCAGTCTCGACCCGCCCGACCGGGCCGGGCGCGCCGGTGCCGACCCCGCCGACCTGCCGGCCCTGGCCGAGCTCGTGGAGGCCGCGGGCGTGCTCCGGCTCCGTGGCCTGATGGCGGTCGCCCCGCTCGACGAGGACCCTGCGCAGGCGTTCGCCCGGCTGTCCGACGTACGCCGTGACTTCCTCGTCGATCACCCCTCTGCCGACTGGCTGTCGGCCGGGATGAGCGGCGACCTCGAGGCCGCGATCCACGCCGGCGCGACACACGTGCGCGTCGGCACCGCGGTCCTCGGATCGAGGCCCTCGGTCCAGTAATGTCCACAACAAGCCATGCGGCGTCCCTCCCGGGGCGCAAAGCCAAGAAGACAAGGCGGAGGCAACAGCCATGAGCGGTGCGATGCGCAGGATCGGTGAATACCTCGGCCTGCTCGAGGACACCGGTTACGACGAGTTCGACGGCGACGGGTACGACGCCCAGGAGACCGCCCCGGCTCGCGAGGCCCGTCCGGATCGAGCGCCCCGCGCGCGCTCTGCGTCCGTCGCCGACATCAACGAGCGTCGGCGGTCGACCCCTGCCCCCGCCGTCGGCGTGGTGGCCGAGCTGTCGCGGATCACGACCCTGCACCCGAGCACCTACAACGAGGCGCGGGCCGTGGGGGAGCAGTACCGCGACGGCACGCCGGTGATCATGAACCTCTCGGAGATGAACGACGCCGACGCCAAGCGGCTCGTCGACTTCGCTGCCGGCTTGATCTTCGCCACCCGCGGCAGCATCGAGCGGGTGACCGCCAAGGTGTTCCTGCTGTCCCCGCCCAACGTCACGGTGGCGGCCGCCGACAAGCAGCGGATCGCCGAAGGCGGTTTCTTTAATCAGAGTTAGGGCGACATCCGGCCGTTGGGGGCAGCCCCCTAGGATCACCGCAGTCCCATCAGCCACCGCTAGGAACTGTCTTTGTCGCTCGCTGGCCAGATCATCGAGGGTGTCCTCTGGACCTTCATCGGGCTGCTCTGGATCCGGTTCATCGTCGACTGGGTGCAGGTCTTCGCTCGGTCGTGGGAGCCGCGAGGAGTGCTGCTCGTGCTGCTCGAGATCGTCTACTCGATCACCGATCCACCGATCAAGGCGCTCGGGCGTGTGGTCAAACCGATCCGCATCGGCAATTTCGCGCTGGACCTGAGCTTCATCCTGGTGATGATCCTGGCTTATGTGGCGCTAGCCGTTAACCGTCAGATCTTCTTCACGTGAGTCGCCGAGTCTCAGTTGGCGCTGCTCAGGCGCTATTGTTCGCGGGACAGTCAAGTCCCAGTACCAAAGATAGGTGAGGTCATGCCGCTGACGCCCGAGGACGTGAGCAACAAGCGCTTTACCCCCGTCCGGCTCCGCGAGGGCTACGACATGGGTGAGGTCGACCAGTTCCTCGACGAGGTGGAGGCCGAGCTCGCTCGCCTGACCGCCGAGAACGACGAACTGCGTGCGAAGCTTGCTGCGGCCCAGTCGGGCTCGCCGTCGTTCGAGCCCGCGCCGACCCAGCTCACCGCCGTACGGGAGGCTCCCGCGCCCGAGCCCCCGGCCCCTGTCGCCGAGACTCCCGCGCCGGTGACCGCGCCCGTCGAGATCCCCGGTGGCCTCGAGACCATCCGGGTGGAGACCGTCCCCGAGGCGTCCAACGCCGCGGCGCGGCTGCTCGAGATCGCGACCCGCAACGCCGACGAGCTGGTCGAGGACGCGAAGAACGAGGCCGACCGCATCGTCGGCGAGGCGCGCACCAAGGCCGAGCGGCTCGAGAACGAGTCGAAGGGCAAGGCGGACCGCGTGGAGTCCGACGCCCGCACCCGGGCCGAGATGCTCGACGCCGAGACTGCCGAGCGTCGCGCCCAGCTCTTCTCCGACCTGGAGAAGGAGCGCGACAAGCTCAGCGTCGAGGTCGAGAACCTGCGCTCGTTCGAGCGCGAGTACCGCTCGCGGCTCAAGAGCTACTTCACCCAGCAGCTCGAAGCGCTGCAGGCCCCGGGCGACACGGTCGCTCCGACCGACGACTCGCCGGCGCCGAAGCGGCTCCGGTCCATCCTCGGCGAGGAGGAGCGCTGACCTGACGGTCGCGTTCACACGCATCGGCATCGGCCGACCCGCTGTGCGGGTCGGCCGAGGTCATTTCATCCGCGGCCCACATCGCGGAGTGGCACCTTGGTGACGAACGTCGCAACGGCTACCCTCCGTGCAGCCCGTCGCCACCGCCGCGGGCGACACGGTCCGGAGGAGGCCCGAGCATGGCCCGCACCACGAAGAAGTCGTTGGCAGGGCGCACGGTGTCCGCGGCCGGCAAGATGATCGGCCGCCGACGCCCGGATTCGGCCGCGAAGAAGGCGGCGCCGGCGAAGAACGCCACGTCTGCGGGGAAGAAGGCGACGTCTGCGAAGAAGGCCGCCGTCCCGGCCACGAAGAAGGCTTCGGCGAAGAAGGCTCCGGCGAAGAAGGCTCCGGCGAAGAAGGCTCCGGCGAAGAAGGCTCCGGCGAAGGCCACGCCGACCAAGAAGGCAGCGACGGCGAAGAAGACTGCGTCGAAGAAAACTGCGGCGACCAAGAAGGCAGCGCCCGCGAAGAAGGCTCCGGCGAAGAAAACTGCGGCGACCAAGAAGGCAGCGCCCGCGAAGAAGGCTCCGGCGAAGAAGAAGGCAGCGCCCGTGAAGAAGGCCGCTCCGACCAAGAAGGCCGCCACCAAGGCAGCGCCGGCCAAGAAGGCAGCGCCGGCCAAGAAGGCAGCGCCGGCCGCGCCGGCCAAGAAGGCAGCGCCCGCGAGGACGGCTGCGCCGGCCAAGAAGACTGCGCCCGCCAAGAAGACTGCGCCCGCCAAGAAGACTGCGCCCGCCAAGAAGGCTGCGCCCGCCAAGAAGGCTGCGCCCGCCAGGAAGGCATCGGCCACGAAGGCCGCGCCGGCCAGGAAGGCCGGCGCCAGCAGCCTGGTCGTCCTCGAGGGGGAGGAGGCGTGGTCGAAGGCCGAGCTGGCCGAGGTGCTCGCCGAGCTCCACGAGCAGCGCGAGCACAGCGGTCAGATCGTCGCCGAGCAGGAGGAGGACCTGTCCGGCCTGCTGCGCGACGCCGGGGACGGCGCCGGCCAGGACCAGGCGGACCTCGGCGCGACCAGCTTCGAGCGGGACCACGAACTGACCGTCCTCAACCACGAACGGGAGAAGCTGGCCCAGATCGACCGGGCCCTCGCGCGGATCGAGGACGGCACCTACGGCGTGTGCGAGTCGTGCGGCAACGCGATCGGGAAGATGCGGTTGATGGCGTTTCCGCGTGCCACACTGTGCATGCCATGCAAGCAGCGCGAGGAACGTCGGTAGACAGCAGCGACAGCGGCCCTGCCGGCCCCCGGCGGACCGTGCTGACCAGTAGTCGCGCGTGGACCGTGTTCGCGGTCGTCGCGGTCGTCATCTACGTCACCGACCAGCTGTCCAAGCGGGCCGCGGTCGAGCACCTCACCGGCCGTGACGACGTCAAGGTCGTCGGCGAGCTCCTGCAGCTGCACCTCACGCGCAACCCGGGCGCCGCGTTCTCGCTCGGCACCGGGTTCACCGTCGGTCTGTCGTGTCTCGCGATCGTGGCGACGGTGGTCGTGCTCGGCGTGAGCCGGAAGGTGGTCGACCCCGTCTGGGCTGCGGGCCTCGGTGCGCTGCTGGCCGGTATCACCGGCAACCTGACCGACCGGATGCTCCGCGAGCCAGGCCCCTTCCGTGGGCACGTCATCGACTTCCTCCAGCTGCCGAACTGGCCGATCTTCAACGTTGCCGACATCGCCATCAACGTCGGCGCCGGCCTGATCCTCCTCCAGGTGTTCCGAGGGATCCGGATGGACGGGACCCGGCCCGACCACGACGTCGAGGACGACACGTGAACGCCGTCGACCACCGGAGCCTGCGGGTCCCCGACGGGCTGGACGGGCAGCGGGTGGACGTCGCGCTGGCCCAGCTGTTCGGACTCTCCCGGTCGCGCGCCGCGGCGCTGATCGCCGAGGGCCGGGTGCACCTCGACGGCGTGGGAGTCAGCAAGAGCGAGCGGGTGCTCCAGGGCGCGGTGCTCGACGTCGAGATCCCGGCGGAGTCGGACCCCCTCGAGGTCGTCCCCGAGATCGTCGAGGGGATCAAGATCATCCACGACGACCCCGCCATCGTGGTGATCGACAAGCCCGTGGGCGTCGCCGTGCACCCTTCCCCCGGCTGGCGCGGCCCGACCGTCGTCGGACACCTCGCCGGGGCCGGCTTCCGGATCTCGACCTCGGGCGCCAAGGAACGCGAGGGCATCGTCCAGCGCCTCGACGTCGGCACGTCCGGCGTCATGGTCATCACGAAGTCCGAGCACGCCTACTCGATCCTCAAGAACGCGTTCCGGCAGCGGACGGTCGACAAGACCTACCACGCCCTCGTGCAGGGCCACCCCGACCCGCTCTCGGGCACGGTCGACGCGCCGATCGGCAGGCACCCCGGCGCCGACTACAAGTTCGCCGTCATGGACGACGGCCGGGCCAGCGTCACCCACTACGAGACGCTCGAGGCGCACCGCTTCGCGAGCCTGCTCGAGGTGCATCTCGAGACCGGCCGCACCCACCAGATCCGTGTGCACATGGCGGCGTTGCGGCATCCCTGCGTGGGCGACTTCACCTACGGCGGTGACCCGGTGCTCGCGCGACGGCTCGGTCTCACCCGGCAATGGCTGCACGCCGTTCGCCTCGGGTTCGAGCACCCCGAGAGCGGCGAGTACGTCGAGTACGAGTCCGGCTATCCCGACGACCTCCAGCACGCGCTCGACGTCATCCGTGACAGCGACTGACGGCGACCTGACGATCCGGCCGGCCACCACCGAGGACCTGTCGGGGATGGCCGACCTGTTCATCGCCGCGCGCGGCGCGGCCGTCCCGGCGATGCCGCCGTCGATCCACCCGCCGCACGAGGTCCACGCGTTCTACGCCGGCCTGGACCCCGTCGGGGGCGAGCGGGAAGGCTGGGTGGCTGAGGACGGCCGCGGCATCGTCGCGTTCGCCGAGCTCAAGGGCGACTGGCTCGACGCCCTCTACGTCCGTCCGGACGCGCAGGGCGAGGGGATCGGCTCCGCGCTGCTCGACGTGGCGAAGTCGGTCCGTCCCGCGGGCTTCTCGCTGTGGGTGTTCGAGTCCAACACGCCCGCACGAGGGTTCTACGCCCGGCACGGCCTCGTCGAGCGGGAGCACACCGACGGCTCCACCAACGAAGAGCGCGCTCCGGACATCCGGATGGAGTGGCTGGGTCCCCGGCCGCCCTCCTCGGCCTCGTAGCTCAGGTCGCGGTCTCCCACAGGCCGACCAAGTTGCCCTCGGTGTCGCTGAAGTAGGCAGCGAACCCCATGTCGCCGACCGCCTCCTTGGGGCGCCCGACCTTCCCGCCCGCCGCCTCGACGCTCGCGAGCGCGGCGTCGATGTCAGGGACGTCGATGACGACGACGGGGCCGGTGAAGCCCTCCTCGCGCTGGAACAGGCCGCCGTTGATGAACCCGGGCTCGCTCGGTCCGCTCTCGGGGTCGGACGGGCCGGTCATGGCCATCGTGTAGTCCATCTCCGGCATGTGCATGAGCTGCCAGCCGAAGACGTTGCCGTAGAAGTCGCGGGCGCGGTCGCCGTCGTCGAACGGGATCTCGAAGTGGACGATCCTGCCGGTCATGGGGGTTCCTCCGTTTCTGTCGGTGGGTCTTTCTAGTCTGCCTCAATCGGTCGCGTAGGCTGATGCCCTTCCCCGACCCCACCTGTTCAGGACCGTCGTCCACGATGTCTGAGGAGTCTTCAGCACAGATGGCAGCCGCCGGGGACCGATCTGATTTCGTCCACCTCCATGTCCACACGGAGTACTCCATGTTGGACGGGGCGTCGCTGCTCGACGGCCTCTTCGCGCGGGTGAGCGACCTCGGCATGTCGTCGATCGCGATGACCGACCACGGCAACCTGCACGGGGCCTACGACTTCTACTCCAAGGCCAAGAAGCACGACATCCGCCCGATCATCGGGCTCGAGGCGTACCTCACGCCGCAGACCAACCGCTCCGAGCGCCGTAGAGTCAAATGGAGCAAGGGCGGCGGTTTCAACGGGGCCGAGGAGGGCGGCGACGACGTCGCGGGAGGCGGTGCCTACACCCACATGACGATGTGGGCCGCGACGACCGAGGGCATGCACAACCTGTTCCGGCTCTCGTCCCGGTCGAGCCTCGAGGGTTTCTTCTACAAGCCGCGCGCCGACCGCGAGCTGCTCCAGACCTACGCCAAGGGCCTGATCGCCACGACCGGCTGCCCGTCGGGTGAGATCCAGACCCGGCTGCGCCTCGGGCAGTACGACGAGGCCCGTCGCTCGGCCGCCGAGTTCCAGGAGATCTTCGGCAAGGACAGCTTCTTCCTCGAGCTGATGGACCACGGGATCGACATCGAGAAGCGGGTCCGCGACGACCTGCTGCGGCTCGGCAAGGACCTCGGCATCCCGCCGGTCGCCACCAACGACTCCCACTACAACAACCCCGAGGACTCCGACGCCCACGACGCACTGATCTGCGTCGCCTCGGGCAAGCGGCTGTCCGACACCAACCGGCTCAAGTTCGACGGCGGCGGCTACTACATCAAGTCCGCCGCCGAGATGCGCGAGCTGTGGGCCGACCGGTTCGGGATGCCCGAGGCCTGCGACAACACGCTGCTGATCGCGGAGCGGTGCGACGTCGAGTTCACCGAGTCCAACGGCGGCTACATGGCCCGTGCCGACGTACCCGCAGGCGAGATCGAGGAGTCCTGGTTCGTCAAGGAGGTCTGGCGCGGGATCGAGTCGCGCTACCCGGGCGACCGGCTGACGCCCGAGGTCAAGCAGCGGGTCGCGATGGAGCTCGACGTCATCGCGAGCAAAGGCTACTGCGGCTACTACCTGGTGGTCGCCGACTTCATCCAGTGGTCCAAGGACAACGGCATCCGGGTCGGGCCGGGCCGCGGGTCCGGCGCCGGATCCATCGCTGCGTATGCGCTCCGCATCACCGACCTGTGTCCCCTCGAGCACGGCCTGATCTTCGAGCGGTTCCTCAATCCCGAGCGGCCCTCCATGCCCGACTTCGACATCGACTTCGACGAGCGTCGGCGCACCGAGGTCATCCAGTACGTCTCCGACAAGTACGGCAGTGACCGGGTCGCCTACATCGCGACGTTCGGCCGGCTCAAGGCCAAGGCGGCGATCAAGGACGCCGCCCGCGTGCTCGACTACGGGTTCGCGGTCAGCGACCGGATCACCAAGGCGCTCCCGCCCGACATCATGGGCAAGGGCGTCCCGCTCAAGGAGATCTTCAACAGCGAGCACCGGCGCTACGGCGACGGCGCCGAGTTCCGCTCGCTCTACGAGCAGGACACCGACGTGCGCACGATCTACCAGACTGCGGTCGGGCTGGAGGGCCAGATCCGCAACTGGGGCGTCCACGCCGCCGGCGTCATCATGTCCAGCGAGCCCCTGGTCGACATCGTGCCGATCATGGCGCGGCCGCAGGACGGCGCGGTCATCACCCAGTTCGACTACCCGATGTGCGAGGCGCTCGGGCTGGTCAAGATGGACTTCCTGGGTCTCCGCAACCTGACCGTCCTCGACGACGCGCTCGACAACATCCGCGCCAACCGCGGTGAGGAGGTCGTCCTCGAGGAGCTGACATTCGACGACCCGGCGACCTACGAGCTGATGTCGGCGGGCGACACCCTCGGTGTGTTCCAGCTCGACGGCGGCCCGATGCGGGCGCTGCTCCGCAGCATGCGGCCCGACAAGTTCGCCGACATCTCCGCGGTCGGCGCGCTCTACCGACCCGGACCGATGGGCGCCGACTCCCACAACAAGTACGCGCGCCGCAAGACCGGTCGCGAGCCGATCGACCCGATCCACCCCGAGCTGGCGACGGCGCTGGAGCCGGTGCTGGGGGAGACCTACGGCCTGATCGTGTACCAGGAGCAGGTGATGGAGATCGCCCAGGTCCTGGCGGGCTTCACGCTCGGGCAGGCCGACAACCTGCGCCGGGCGATGGGCAAGAAGAAGAAGGAGGAGCTGGACAAGCAGTACGCCGGCTTCCAGAGCGGGATGCTCGAGCGCGGCTACTCCCAGGGCGCGATCACCGCGCTGTGGGAGATCCTGCTCCCGTTCTCCGACTACGCCTTCAACAAGGCGCACTCGGCGGCCTACGGCGTCATCTCCTACTGGACCGCCTACCTCAAGGCCAACTACACCGCCGAGTACATGGCGGCGCTCCTCACGTCCGTGAAGGACGACAAGGACAAGATGGCGATCTACCTCGGCGAGTGCCGGCGGCTCAAGATCCAGGTCCTGCCGCCCGACGTCAACGAGTCCGCCAAGAACTTCACGCCGGTCGGCACCGACATCCGCTTCGGCATGACCGCGATCCGCAATGTCGGCGCCAACGTCGTCGAGCAGGTCGTCGCGGCCCGCGAGAGCAAGGGCCGCTACGAGTCGTTCAACGACTTCCTCGACAAGGTGCCGGCGCTGGTCTGCAACAAGCGGGTCATCGAGTCGCTGATCAAGGCCGGCGCGTTCGACGACCTCAAGCACCGGCGCCGGGCGCTGGTCGCGATCCATGAGACCGCGGTCGACCAGTACGTCGACATCAAGCGCAACGAGGCGATCGGCCAGGACTCGCTGTTCGCGGGCCTCGACGACCTCGACGGCGGTGACTTCGGCGTCAGCGTGACCATCCCCGACCTCGACGAGTGGGACAAGACCACGCTGCTCGGCCACGAGCGCGACATGCTCGGTCTCTACGTGTCCGACCACCCGCTGCTGGGGCTCGAGCACGTGCTCGCCGGCACCGCCGACTGCACGATCGGTGAGCTGATGACCGACGAGGAGCGGCCCGACCAGGCAACGGTCACCGTCAGCGGGCTGGTCACCGCCGTGCAGCGCAAGATCACCAAGAAGGGCGACCCGTGGGCGATGATCACCCTCGAGGACCTCGAGGGTGCCATCGAGGTGCTGCTCTTCCCGAGCGCCTACCAGCTCGCGAGCACGCACCTGGTGCCCGACGCGATCATCACGGTGAAGGGCCGGCTGTCGCGCAACAAGGAGCAGCCCGAGCTGCACGCGATGGAAGTCACGGTGCCCGACCTCGACACCGACAACGACGGCCCCGTCGTGATCAGCCTGCCGGCGACCCGGTGCACCGCGCCGGTCATCGCCCAGCTCAAGGAGGTGCTCGGTACCCATCCGGGCCTCACCGAGGTGCGGCTGCGGCTGCTCACCCGCGACGCCACCAAGCTGATGCGGCTCGACGACCGGCTCCGCGTCTCTCCGAGCCCGGCGCTCTTCGCCGACCTCAAGCAGCTGCTCGGACCCGGCTGCCTGGCAGGATAGGGGAGTGACAGAACAGGAGACCGTGTCGCCACCGGCGCCGGCCACGGAGCGCTCGCGCCTGCCGTGGCGCGCGATCGCGGTCGTCGTGGCGGTGGTGGTCCTCGCCGCCGCAGGTCTCGGCGCGCTCGGCGGCTGGCTCTGGTACCAGTGGTGGGGTCCGCCCAACACCGGCGCGATCTACGACACCGCCACCTGGGGACCGCGGTGGATCGACCTCACCGACCAGGGTCTGGGTCAGCAGTTCGACGGTCCCGCTCAGTACGCGGTGATCGGGCTCGGCTTCGGCACGTTGCTCGGGATCCTCGGTGCCGTGCTGGGCCGACGGCAGGCGATCGCGGCGCTGGTCGGGCTGGTCGTGGGCAGTGCGCTCGCGGCGTACCTCGCCTTCGTGGTCGGCACCGCGCTCAGCCCGCCGGATCCCGAGCGGTACGCGACCGAGGCGAACGTCTGTCGGGAGGAGCCCTGCAAGGACTACCCGGCCGCGATCGAGGTGAGCGGGTGGACACCCTTCCTGTGCTGGCCGATCGGGGCACTCGGTGGGTTCTCGCTCACGATCGCCGTGATGACGTGGATCGGGAGCACGCGAACGAAGCTCGACGACCTCGAGCCGCTCACACCGCACCCGGCTCGCGTCAGGGAGCCGGACGGCCGACGGGTGCCGTGATCGCCGCGGTCAGCCTGACCAGGTCCGTCGGGGCGAGCTCGATCTCCAGGCCGCGCCGGCCCGCGGACACGAAGACCGTCGCGTGGTCGAGAGCGGTCATGTCGACGACGGTCGGGTGCGGCCGCTTCTGGCCGATCGGCGAGATGCCGCCGACGACGTAGCCGGTCGACCGCTCGGCCGCTTGCGGGTCCGCCATCGACGCCTTCCGACCGCCGACCGCCCGCGCCAACGCCTTGAGGTCCAGCTGCCCCGAGACCGGCACCACCGCGACGGTGAGAGCGCCGTCGACGTCCGCGAGCAGGGTCTTGAAGACCCGGTCGGCGGTGATGCCGAGCGCGGCCGCCGCCTCCTCGCCGTACGACGCGGACCGGGTGTCGTGGGCGTACTCGTGCACCGTGAACGCGACCGAGGCCGCGCTCAGCGCGGTGGTCGCGGGCGTGCCGCCCGACTTGGGCTTCTTCGCCATGGGTCAGTTGGGGGACCAACGGGTGCGGGCGACCTCGGTGGCCGGCAGTGAGGTGATGACGTTCATCGCCCGCAGCTCGGTGCGCAGCAGCTCGGTGGTCAGCACCAGCCGCTCCTCGGCGTCGGACGCTTCGAGCAGCTGTTGGCGTTCGGCCATCGGGAGCGGGGCGCAGGCCGCGAGCACCCACGAGAGGTACATCGGGTCGGTCGGCAGAGCGCCTTGGTAGGGGTCGGTGGAGATCTCGCTCAGCGCCAGCCGGTAGGCCGTGAAGGTGGCCCGGGCCCGGTGGACGAGCTCTGCCGGCACGGTGACGCCGGGTTCGGGCAGCTCGTCGACCTCGCCCATCGGGAACAGGTCGCCACGCTCGAGCCGGTCGAGGCGGATCCGGTCGCGGCCGACCGCGACGACGTCGAAGGTCCCGTCGGGACGGGCTTCGGCTTCCGTGAGCTGGAGCCGGACGCCCACCCGGAACAGCGACTGTGCACCGTGGTCGCCGACCTCGTAGCCCTCCCGGATCGCCACCGACCCGAACAGCCGGTCCGCCGGGTCCTCGATCCGCAGCAGGTGGTGCATCAGCGCCCGGTAGCGGTCCTCGAACACGTGCAGCGGCACGGTGACTCCCGGGAACACCACGCTGTTCAGGGGGAACATCGGCAGCCGGTCCGTCACGCTCCCAACCTAGCCGTCCGCGGCGTGGCTACCCGGCAATGACGTCGCGGATCGCGTCCATCACGACCTCCGGCCGGTCGGCATGGATGTCGTGGCCCGTGTTCTCGACCTCGATCACCTCGCCGCGGGTCGACTCCGCCGCAAGCTCCTTGTTGCCGTTGGTCCAGGCTGCCCTCGCCACTTCGTCGTAGTCGCGGGGAAGCCCGACCGGGCGAGGCGGGAAGGGAGCTTGGAGCACGAGGACGGGACGGTCACCGAAGATCGGTCCGGGCTGGTCGAGCAGCGCTGCCGCTTGTTCGTCGCATGCCGCCAGGAGGAGGCGCTCGCTGTTCTGCGCGGGATCATTGAGGAAGTCGGTCAGGAACCGGCGTTCTTCCATGAGAGCGGCCGACTCGTGCGGTTTCTCGGGCGGCAGCGCAGCGAGCAGGGTGCTGCTCACGCGGGGCGCCCACGGGTCGACGAACACGACCCCGGCGACCCGCTGGGGGGCCCGGTCTGCGAGCGCGATGGCAGGAAGCGAGCCCAGCGAGTGGGCGACCACGACGAGCGGTTCGTTCAGGTCGGCTGCGTCCAGCATCGCGACCAGGTCCGCCACCTGATCGTCCGTAGTGCGACGGTCCTCCGGCGGCGCCTCGCTGCGTCCGACTCCTGCCCGGTCGTAACCGCAGAGATGATGACCCTCGGTGGCAAGGTCGGGTGCCATGGGCTCCCAGTACGACACCGGCGGGCCTTGCCCCGATAAGAGCAGGACCGTGGGCTCCCCGGGAACCGGCTCGCCCCAGCACTTCAGGTAGAGAGAGCGTTCGTCGATGGCGATGGTGTCCTCGGTCTCGACGACGGCGTCCGGCGGGACATCGGACGTCTGGAACTCCGAGGATGACGGTTGAGGCGGGTCGTCGCCGTGGTCCTCCGCGCATCCGCCGCCCAGCAGGACGGCCGAGATGATGACCGAGACTGCCGGGCGGACGGGCGTTGCCATGCCTGCCACGGTCCTCTCGCAGTACCCGGGGCGCAATCGGGTCGGCAGGTGGATGCCTTACCTGGTGTCGAGACGTCCGCCTGACGTCGAGGACGCCGGAGCGAGGGGCATGCGACCGTAGAATCGGCGCATGTCCCTTCTCCGTCGCATCGACCTGCGCGAGGCGGACGTTGCATCGTCAGCGGCCGACTACCGCGCGGCCGTGCCCCGCGCCGACTTCGACGTCGAAGCCGCGGTGCCGGCGGTGCATGCGATCTGCGAGGAGGTCCGTACCGGCGGGCTCGAGGCGATCCGGTCGCTGGGCGAGCGGTTCGACGGTGTCCGCGTCGACGACATCCGGGTTGCGCCCGAGGCCCTCGCCACCGCTCTCGAGCAGCTCGACCCGGACGTCCGCGCGGCCCTCGAGGAGTCGATCCGCCGGCTGCGGGCGACCTGCGCCGCCGAGCTCGAGCAGGATGCGGTCACCGACCTCGGTGCCGGCGCCAGGGTTACCCACCGCAAGGTGCCGGTCGGCCGGGTGGGGCTCTACGTGCCGGGCGGACTGGCGCCGCTGGTGTCCAGCGTCCTGATGAACGTCGTCCCCGCCCAGACCGCAGGCGTCGAGTCGATCGCGCTGGCCAGCCCACCGCAGAAGGACTTCGGCGGGGCGGTCCACCCGACGATCCTCGCCGCGTGTGCCCTCCTCGGTGTCGACGAGGTCTACGCGGTCGGTGGTGCGCAGGCGATCGCCATGTTCGCCTACGGCGTCGGGCCGTGCGCGAAGGTCGACCTGGTCACCGGGCCCGGCAACATCTACGTCGTCACCGCCAAGCGGATCCTCAAGGGCCAGGTCGGCATCGACTCCGAGGCCGGACCGACCGAGATCGCGATCCTGGCCGACGAGACCGCCGACCCGGCGTACGTCGCGGCCGACCTGATCAGCCAGGCCGAGCACGACCCTCTGGCGGCGGCAGTGCTCGTGACGACCTCGGAGACGCTCGCCGACGACGTGGACGCCGAGCTCGACAAGCAGGTCTCGGCGACCAAGCACGTCGACCGCATCCGCACCTCGCTCAGCGGTCAGCAGTCGGGGATCGTGTTCGTGCGCGACCTCGAGCAGGGCCTCGCCGTCGTCGACGCCTACGCCGCCGAGCACCTGGAGATCCACACCGCCGACGCGGCGTCGTACGCCGCCCGAGTGCGCAACGCCGGTGCGATCTTCGTCGGCCCCTACGCGCCGGTCAGCCTCGGCGACTACTGCGCCGGCTCCAACCACGTGCTGCCCACCGGCGGCTGCGCCTGCCACTCCTCGGGCCTGTCGGTCCGCGCTTTCACCAAGTCGGTGCACGTCGTCGAGTACTCCCGCGACGGGCTCGGCGAGGTGGCCGACCACGTGGTCAACCTCGCCGAGGCCGAGGACCTCCCCGGCCACGGGGCGGCCGTCAAGGTGCGGTTCGAGTGACCTTCCCGCCGATCCGCCCCGAGCTCGCCGGGATCGAGCCGTACGGGGCGCCTCAGCTCCCTGTCGACCAGGTGCCCGTCCAGCTCAACGTCAACGAGAACCCCTACCCGCCGTCCGCTGAGTGCGTCGCCGACATCGCAGCGTCGGCGGCGGACGCGGCGCGCACGCTCAACCGCTACCCCGACCGGGAGTTCGTGGCGCTGCGCGCCGCCCTGGCGTCCTACCTCTCCCGCGACGTCTCCGGCGAGATCGCCGTCGAGCAGGTGTGGGCCGCCAACGGCTCCAACGAGGTCATGCTGCAGCTCCTGCAGGCCTTCGGCGGGCCGGGGCGGACGGCGCTGAGCTTCGCGCCGACGTACTCGATGTATCCGGAGTACGCCCGCGACACGATGACGGCGTGGGTCGCGGGACGACGGGAGGACGACTTCTCCCTCGACCTCGACCGCGCTCGGGCGATGATCGAGGAGGTCCGGCCGGACGTCGTGCTGCTGCCGAGCCCCAACAACCCGACCGGCACGGCGCTGCCGCCCGAGGCGGTCACCGCCTTGTGCGAGTCGGCCGCCGAGGACGGGATCGACGGCCTGGTCGTGGTCGACGAGGCGTACGGCGAGTTCCGGCGCGCCGGCGTGCCGAGCGCCCTGGAGCTCCTGCCCGCGCACCGCAACCTGGTGGTCACCCGCACGATGAGCAAGGCGTTCGCGGCGGCCGGGCTGCGCCTCGGCTACCTGGCCGCGGACCCGGCGATCTGCGACGCGATCCGCGTCGTGCGGCTGCCCTACCACCTCTCCGCGGTCACCCAGGCAGCCGCGCTGGCGGCGCTCCGGCACGCTCCCGAGTTGCTCGGCAACGTCGACCAGCTCCGCGCCCAGCGCGACAAGACCGTGGCCTGGCTGCGCGACCAGGGACACCGCGTCGCCGACAGCGACGCCAATTTCTGCTTGTTCGGCACCTTCCGGGATCGTCATGCTGTCTGGCAGGGACTGCTCGACCGGGGTGTGCTGATCCGGGAGACCGGTCCCGAAGGCTGGCTGCGGGTGTCCATCGGGACGCCTGAGGAGATGGCGGCGTTCGAGGACGCCCTCGTCGAAGTGATCAAGGAGATGTCATGAGCCGTACCGCCCGCATCGAGAGGCAGACGAGCGAGTCCAAGGTGGTCGTCGAGGTCAACCTCGACGGCACGGGACGCCACGACGTCTCCACCGGCGTCGGCTTCTACGACCACATGCTCATCTCGTTCGCCCGGCACTCCCTGGTCGACCTGACCGTCGCGACGTCCGGCGACACCCACATCGACGCGCACCACACGGTCGAGGACACGGCGATCGTGCTCGGTCGGGCGCTGCGTGAGGCGCTCGGCGACAAGGTCGGCATCCGCCGTTTCGGCGACGCGACGGTGCCGCTCGACGAGGCTCTCGTGCAGGCCGTCGTCGACGTGTCGGGCCGTCCCTACTGCGTGCACACGGGCGAGCCCGAGGGACAGCAGTACGTCGCGCTCGGCGGCGGTGGCGACGGCGTACCCTACCTGGGCTCGCTGACCCGGCACGTCTTCGAGACCGTCGCGTTCCACGCCCACGTCGCGCTGCACGTGCGGGTGCTCGCCGGCCGCGAGCCGCACCACATCGTCGAGACCCAGTTCAAGGCGTTCGCCCGTGCCTTCCGCGACGCGGTCGCGATCGACCCCCGCGAGACCGGTATCCCTTCCACGAAGGGTGCTCTCTAGGTGGCGTCGCCGTCGGTGGTTGTCCTGGACTACGGCTCCGGCAACCTGCGTTCCGCCGAGCGCGCGGTCGAGCGCGCCGGTGCGGCGGTCACCCTGACCTCCGACCTCGACCTCGCGATGGACGCCGACGGGCTGGTGGTCCCCGGGGTGGGCGCCTTCGCAGCGTGCATGGCGGGGCTGCGGTCGGTCCGCGGTGAGCGGGCGATCGGACGCCGGCTCGCGGGCGGCAGACCGGTCCTGGGCATCTGCGTCGGCATGCAGATCCTGTTCGAGCGCGGGATCGAGCACGGCGTCGAGACGGAGGGCTGCGGCGAGTGGCCCGGCGTCGTCGAGCGGCTGCAGGCGCCGATCGTCCCGCACATGGGCTGGAACACGGTCGAGGTACCGGACGGCTCGCGTCTCTTCGCCGGCATCGAGGACGAGCGGTTCTACTTCGTGCACTCCTACGGCGTGCGCGACTGGACTCTCGTCACCAACGACCGCACCCCCGACTCGCACCAGCCGCGGGTGACCTGGGCCGAGACCGGAGCCGCGCCGGGGGAGGGCGACCGGTTCGTCGCTGCCGTCGAGAACGGGCCGTTGTGCGCCACCCAGTTCCACCCGGAGAAGTCCGGGGACGCTGGTGCCGAACTGCTGCGGAACTGGGTGACGAGTCTCTAAGTTGGCGCCGTGGTCGACCTCGACATGAACCAGATCATCCACGCCGCCGTACGACGGGACCTGGCGCGGATGGAGACCGCGTTGCGAGGGCTCGCCGAGGCCGACGCCGACCGGGCCGCGGGCCTGAAGCGGGCGTGGGACGTCTTGTGGCGCCAGCTGCACCGCCATCACGAGAGTGAGGACACGCTGGTGTGGCCCTACGTCCGTGGGCTCGCGGTGGTGGAGCCGGCGGTCGTCGACGCCATGGAGTCGGAGCACCAGGCGATGGCCGCCGCGTGCGATGCCGCGACGGCGGCCATCGAGGCGGTCGTGGCCGATCCGACCGCGGCTCGCGCGACCGCGGCAGCGGACGCTGTCGCGGAGGCCGCCCGGGTCACCGACTCCCACCTCGAGCACGAGGAACGCGCGATCACGCCGGTGATCCAGGAGCGTGTCGACACCCCGGAGTGGAAGACCGTCGAGGCCGAGCTGCGGAAGGGCAGTCCGTTCGAGGCCGGTGAGCTGTTCGCGTGGTTGCAGGACGGCGCCGACCCCGAGGTGGTCGCTGCGCTCCGGTCGACCGTGCCCGCTCCGGTCGTGACGATCATGAGCCGGGTGTTCGGCTTCTCGTATCACCGCAGGGTCGCTCCGGTCTGGCGGTGACGGATCTTCTCTACGATTCCGGGGTGAGCGACTACCTCGAACTCCTCCCCGCCGTCGACGTCAAGGGCGGCCAGGCGGTGCAGCTGGTCCAGGGTGTCGACGGGTCCGAGCAGCGTTTCGGTGACCCCGTCGAGGCTGCGCTGCGCTGGCAGGAGGCCGGCGCCGAGTGGATCCACCTGGTCGACCTCGACGCGGCGTTCGGGCACGGCAACAACCGCGCGCTGCAGGCGGAGATCGTGGGCAGGCTCGACATCCAGGTCGAGATGAGCGGCGGCATCCGCGACGACGAGTCGCTGGAGACCGCGATGGCGACCGGCTGCCGGCGGGTCAACATCGGCACCGCCGCACTCGAGCAGCCGGATTGGTGTGCCCGGGCGATCGCGACGTACGGCGACCGGGTCGCGGTCGGCCTCGACGTGCGTGGCCGGACCCTGGCCGCGCGCGGGTGGACCAAGGACGGCGGTGACCTCTACGAGACGCTGGCGCGGCTCGACGCCGAGGGCTGCGCTCGGTACGTCGTCACCGACGTCAACAAGGACGGCATGCTGCAGGGCCCCAACCTCCAGCTGCTGCGCGACGTCTGCGAGGCCACCGATCGCCCGGTCGTCGCCTCGGGCGGGGTGACGACCCTCGACGACATCCGGGCGCTGATGGAGCTGGTGCCGATCGGCGTCGAGGGCGCGATCGCCGGCACCGCCCTCTACACCGGCCAGTTCACGCTCGAGGACGCCCTCGCGCTCACCTTGCCGGCCGGCCGCCGATGAGCCTCGCCGTCCGGGTGATCCCCTGCCTCGACGTCGACGCCGGACGCGTCGTCAAGGGCATCAACTTCAAGGAGCTGCGCGACGCCGGCGACCCGGTCGAGCTGGCCCGGACCTATGACGCGGAGGGCGCCGACGAGCTGACCTTCCTCGACATCTCCGCCTCGCACGAGGGTCGGGCGACGACGCTCGAGATGGTGTCCGCCACCGCCGAGCAGGTCTTCATCCCACTCACCGTCGGTGGCGGCATCCGCAGCGTCGACGATGTCGACATCATGCTCCGCGCCGGAGCCGACAAGATCGCGGTCAACACCGCGGCGATCCACCGGCCCGAGCTGGTCGCCGAGATCGCCGACCGGTTCGGCAACCAGGTGCTGGTCCTCTCGGTCGACGCCCGCCGGGCCGCGGGCACGGACTCGGGCTTCGAGGTCACCACCCACGGCGGACGCAAGGCCGCCGGACTCGACGCGATCGCGTGGGCGATCCGGGGCGCGGAGCTCGGTGCGGGGGAGATCCTGCTGAACGCGATGGACGCCGACGGCACGACGGCCGGATTCGACCTCGAGCTGATCCGGGCAGTGCGGCGCGAGGTCTCGATCCCGGTCATCGCGTCCGGCGGCGCCGGCGCGGTCGAGCACTTCCCGCCCGCGGTCGACGCAGGTGCGGACGCCGTGCTCGCCGCCACCGTCTTCCACTTCGGCACCCTGCGGATCGCCGACGTCAAGCAGACGCTCGGCGACGCGGGCTATCCGGTGCGTTAGACCCCACCGCCGCCGGTTCGCGCTGGTCGAGGGAGTCGCCGCTGCCGGTTCGGCGGCGGGCGATCCACCCGACCCATACCGCCGCATCTATGCGCCGAGGATGAAGGTCGGTCCGACTACTCAGCGGATGGCCGCGCGGTCACCTGCCCGCGCGGGAGCCCGGATGCGTTGCTGACCGCCGCCACTCTTCCGGGAAATTTCGGGCCGCGGGAGGCTGGTCTCGTCTTGCTGTGGTGAGCGGGTTGACGCGATGACCCCCTCCCTAGGCAGGGCCGACTGATGGCGCCAGGGTGGTCGCGGTGTCACGGATGGCGGCGCTCAGCGGCACGTGACCCCGGGCGCCGTGGGCGGCTCGCTGGAGGAGTTGCTTCGAGAGGGTGCCGTGGCCGGATGCCATGGCAGCCTGGGCGCCTCGCCAGCGGCAGTAGGCGGTTTCGAACGGGCGGTTCAGCTTGTTCCACTCGGTCGCGGCCGCGACCCACGGTTCCACCGTCAAGGACCCGACGAGCCGTGCCAGCTCGGCTTCCCACGTGGCCCGGTCGGCGACGTTGGCGGGCCACCGACGCGGGTCGAAAGGATCGACAGGAGCGGCGTTGCGGAGGTTGGTGAGGGCTTCGGCGCGCCGGCGACGCCGCGGTTCGGCTCCGCCGGCATCCCCGGCTGCGCGGGCCGCGAGGACGAAGGTGTCGGCGAGGAGCGAAACAGCCTCGGTCGGTGCGGCGGCCTCCAACGCTGGGAGCAGCCGGTGAAGCGCGGGCTCGGGCCGGCCGGCCCAGATTTCGACCTCCGCGTACCGGCTCGCGTTGACCGCCAGCATCTCGACGACGTACACCGGTTCGGGAGACTCGATGTGCGCGGCCGCGCTGACGAGGTCGCCGCGCATGATGTCGAGGCGGGCGCGGGCGAGATGGACAGGCCATCGATCGAGGTCGAAGGGACCCTCTGTCAATGCGTCGATGAGATCTGCCGCTCTTTCAATGAGTCCCTCGCGGAGAAGCGCCTCGGCGGTGTGCCATCGCACCATCAGGGAGGAGTAGTTCTCGATGCCGGTCGCGGCCGCCGCCTCGAGGCCGCGGCGGCCAGCCGCTACGACCTCCCCGGCGGATGCGTCCGCTCTCAGCAAGATGCCGGTGTGGATGTCGGCCACCCAGATGTCGCCGAGGGGGTCCGTGTGCGGCGGCGCCAGCCGGGTCGCGTCCGAGATCGTGGCCAGGGCCGTCGGCACGGAACCGCCGAGTGCCTCGGCCCATGCCCGACTGCCGAGGAGACGCCGGCGGGTGGATAGGTCCAAGGATGGTGCTGCGACCTCTGCTGCGCGCCGGACCACATGGGAGGCCGCGGTGAGCCGCCCGGCTGCCTCGAGGAGGCCTGCCTGGCGATCCAACGCCTCCGCATAGCCGTCGGATGGGGGCAGCTCGACGTAGATCGCGAGCGCCCTCTCGATCAGCTCTAGGCCCACCGTCGCGTCCCCGGCGGTGTTGGCCCGGAATCCGGCAGCGCGCCGGAGGATCTCCGCCTGCTCCGCAGGCTCGAACTCCTCCAACCGAGCCATGCTGTCCTCGATCAGCGCCGCTGCGCGATCGAACTGGAGCGATGACTTGAAGGCGTCCGTCGCGGCCAATCGAGCCCGGACCTCCAGCGTCCTGCTGGCACCCCAGCCCCGGCGGCAGAGCGCCAAGACCTTGAGCCACTGCTCGGCCTCCTGCCCGGCGTCGAAGCGCAACGCGGCTTCCTCCGCGGCCCGGATCCGCCAGGTCAGCTCCTGCCGCGGGTCGTCCGCACCCTGCCAGTGGGCCGCGACCTCCGCGGCAGACGCACCGGGCGAACCGCCTATGGCGATCGCCAGGCGCCGGTGCATCTGGGGAGCCTCGCCGGCGAGCAGGTCGCGGCGTACCGCCTCAGCGAGGAGAGGGTGCCGCAGCTGGACCTCTCCTCCGCCGTCGGAGGCGGCCAGCAGCCGGCGCCGGTCCAGGTCATGCAACGCCGCGGACAAATCAGTCGCGTCGAGTTCGGTGACCTGCCGCAGCACCGGGTCGTCCAAGGGCTTGTCGGCCACACCGAGGGCACGGGCGAGGGTCCGGCTGTGGTCGTCCAGATCGGCGAGGCGCCGGTCGAGGAGGTCGACGAGCAGCCGGGGCAGCGGCTGACCCTCCTCAGCTTGCGCGGCCAACTGCTCGGTGAACAGGGGGTGGCCCAACGTGCGGGAGTAGATGGGGTCCACGACCCCGGCAGCTGTCGTGCTGCCGTGCAGCAGCGCCAACTGCTCTGAGGTCTCCTCCCGGGACAGCGGCGCCAACTCGATGACCGCGACGTCGGGGAGGCGTTGGATGCGGTTGAACCACTCGCCGACGGGCTCCGGGACAGCAGGATCGTCGCACCGGTAGGTGCCCACGACCGGGAGTCCCAGCCCGCGGGCAAGCAGGTGCTCAAGCAGCTCCAAAGTGCCGAGATCGGCCCAGTGCAGGTCCTCCAGGCACAACGCCAGCCGACGGACGCCGGCCAGCTTGGCGAGCGTGATCTCAATCGCCGTGAACAGACGGTGCCTGGCCCACTCGGCCTCGCCGACCAGAGGCGGGCCGCCCTCGCTCAGCTCGGGCAACAAGCCGACCAACGTGTCGCGGACGTAGGACGGCGCCACCCGGAGCGCCTGCCCGAGCCACCGGCCGTCGTCGTGGTCGAAGATCTCACGCAACGCCGAGGCGACCGGCAGCAGCGGGACCGCGTTAGACAGAGGCAGGCCGCTGCCGGGGGCGAGGAAGGCGTCGCTGCCGGTGCGGGCGGCTTGGAACAGGTTGGTCTTGCCGATGCCGGCCTCCCCCGTAATCAGCAGGAGACCAGTACCGGTCGCCAGGTGGCGGCGCACTTTGGCGAGCTCTTCGCGTCGCCCGGCGATGCCGTGGCCCGGCGCCGGCGTCTGCTCGGGGCTGCTGGCGGCAAGCCAGAGTCGGTGGAACGCCCCGACGTCTCCGCCGAGGGCTTCGACGACGAGTTCCAACACCCCCCATGCCGGTAGCTGGCGGGCTGAGAACACCCGGGAGACGGTGGTGTGGCTGCACCCGGCCTCGCGGGCCAGGACACGCAGGCTGGGCCACCCCGCACGGTGGTGGAGGTCGTGGAGCGCTGCGTTGAGGTCCCGCTGGCCTCCCGGCGGGATGTCGGATCTAGGCAGACCACCCAACACGTCCTCCCGCTCCCAGCGTCCCTCCCGCCCAGCCGACTGTCCACTGGAATCCGGTCAGCTGTCACGTTGCGTCACATGCCGTCAACCAGGGTGCGGACGGGCCGAGCGTGGATCCATACCGGCCCGCAAGACGTGGGCCCCTCACCAAGGAGACCACGATGAACCGCACCACCCGCCACATCACCATCACCGCCACCGCGATCCTCGCCGCCGCGTCGCTCTGTTGCTCCGCCGCGAACGCCAGGCCCGACCCGATCAACCCCAGGACCTCCAGCCCCCACCAGGTCGTCCCCGCCACTGAGGAGCGTCCCTGCTTTATGGTTCGCGCGAACTGGAACGAGTCCCTGGACGGTCCTCAACCAACCTGCCCCAATGGCCTGCACTGACCGCAGCCCCACCCGCCACGCACGACCCGCGCAGGGGTCCGACTCCCCTGCCGGGTCGAGCACGGCAGGACTCCCTGCCTTGCCAGCGAGCCGCCAGTGACCACCCTGACTGGCCCGGTACCAAGGCCGACACCCAGCCGATAGCGACGACGCAACACCTAGCACGTCATACCGCCGCCTGGCGGCGTCCGACCCTTTGGACCTGCCGATGCCAAGGCGCTGCGGGCCAGCGCGAGTCACGGCATCGGCAGACGGCTCACCGCTCAAGACCGAATGCGACGCACGGCTTTGGGCACCGGAGTGGTGTCCGGCGAGATCGAAAACGCGGTCTCTGTCGAGATTCAGGGAGGGGTGAGAGGTCATGGGCGTCGGAGACAAGGCCAAGCATGCGGCCGAGAACGTGGGCGGGAAGGCCAAGGAGGTCGGCGGCGAGGTTCGCGGGGACAAGCCGCTCAAGAACAAGGGGAAGCGTCAGCAGTCGAAGTCGAAACTGAAGCAGGCTGGCGAGAACGTGAAGGACTCGGTCAAGAAGAAGTAGCAGCGCGCCGGGCGATTCGGATCACTGCGAACCCCGGGAACCCCGCATCCGGGTCTGCCGCGATCCGGTCGTTCTGCGCGCGTCATTGCGCCGCCTCTCGGCCCGCCGAAGCGGCCGATAGTGCGGCCCTCGCTCGTCTGGGAAAGTTTGGCTATGGACGGTCAGCCGGACCGATTGGTCCTGGAACTGAAGTGCAGAGTGGATGCGCTGCCCGAACGGACCTTCAGGAGCCTGACCGAGCCAGCGGACCTGGCTCAATGGTGGGGGCCACATGGTTTCACCACGCCCGAGATCGAGCTCGACCTCAGGGTCGGAGGGAACTATCGCTTTGGTATGCAGCCACCCGACGGCGACCTGTTTCACCTTTCGGGCGAGTTCCTCGACATAGCCCCGCCGCGCCGGGTCGTCTACACCTTCCGCTGGGAGGAGCCTGACCCCGATGACCGGGAAACCGTCGTCACGTTGTCACTCGCTGCCGCGGGCGAAGCGACGGACGTGGCTCTGTCGCAAGGTGAGTTTGCGACCCCGGGGCGACTCGAACTGCACAGGGACGGCTGGACAGACGGCTTCGAGAAGCTGCGCGAGCTCGTCGCTCAATCGCGGTAGCCGACGCGCTGCCGGGCCCGCTCTGATCACTCGAAGACACGCCAAGCCGTCGTCCGAGCACTGACACCCCAGCGTCTTTGCGCCGCCAGTCGGCGCTCGCTGGTTGTACTGCCCGCGGACTGCGAGGCCCTGGTTCCTTCGGCTCCCAGCCCACGTGAGCCGCAGTTCGCGCGCGGCCGAGCAGAATGCGGGTGCCACCCGCAGACCGACGGAACCACGCCAGCCGCGATCCATCCCAGGACGCGAGAGGACGCCCCGCCGTCCCGAAGGAAGGGCGGGGCGCCCTCTGCTGAGTTGAACGTCCCTGATTCTGGGAGGAGAGACAGGGACGGCTCCCTCGAGAGCGACCGTAGGTATTACCGATGCGTAGGTTGCAATCTGACCAAGTGACGGTCAACGGTCGGCTACTACAACCGCGCGGCGCGCTGACGCGTTGCGAGCTGCACCACTCCACGCCAGCCCAGCATCGTCAGAGTCAGGAACACTGCAGCCACCACGAGGAAGCCGGGAGCAAGGCTGCGGCCAGCGAGAGCGCGCAGGAACATGCCGACCACGTAGGTCGCAGCCAGGATAAAAGCACCCTCCGGCCAGACCCGGCCAGTCCGGCGCCCCAATGACGTCACCCTACGTGCGCCAATACAGCGGACACTGCGAAGGGCCCCGCGATGGCCAGTAGAACCCAGGCAGGTTCACTCGCCTCGTGTGCAATCTTGCCACCGACCGCCAGCGCGAGCACGCACACGAGATCAGCGACAACCTGGCCCCAGCCATCGACTGGTCGGCCGCGGTTCCGTCGGTGTCCGAGGAGGCGTCAGGACTCCTTGCGCGCCAGGAGCATCAGCCAGCGGCCCTCCTTGGAGTCTTCGCCGGGGAATCTCCACTCGACTCCGAGCCCGGCGTCGTCCAGCAGGGTGCGGAAGGCGGACTCGCTCCAGAGCACGGTGAAGTAGGAGTTGCCCGAGTCACCGACCTCCCAGCGCTCACCGAAACCCTCGCGGATCGCGACTAGGAAGACTCCGCCGGGCCGCAGCGCCGCGGCAACTCTGCGTAGGAACGCTGGGATCTGGGCCCGCTCGACGTGCTGCAGCACGGCCAGCGCGATCACAGCGTCGTACGGGCCGCCCAACTCGTCGCTAGTGATGTCGAGCTTGTCGATGTGCTTGCCCCGGTCGGCCTGGAAGTCGATGAAGGCGGCCGCGACTTCGGTCCGCCGCACTGCGACGCCCTGCGACTCGACGAAGTCGGCGTCCCAACCGGGTCCCGAGCCCACTTCGAGCGCAGTACCGCAGGCGGGCACGGCGTCGACCAGGCGACGCAGGCCCTCGCCGCTGAACTCTGCAGCGCCAGAGGAGTCAGGGGCGGTGTCATCGGCGTATTCCCGGGCGATCCGCTCGTAGGAGTCGACCGTGCGGCGGTTGGCCGAGTCGCTGCTGTCCTGCGGCTCGGGGATGCGTCGACCTGGGGTCACGATGTGCACCCTAGTTGTCACTCGCGCCGGTCGGAGCGGCCAGCCAGATCGAAATGGGGACACCTACGCCGACCACTGAAGCTTCCCGCAACTCTATGAGGCGGCAGCGTCATTCCGCCGCGAAGGGGCGGCGTCCCGCCCTGGCCTACCGGTGTTCCGCCGCGAGGCGGACGTCCGGATCTGCCGATGCGCGGACGCGTGTCCGCCGGCTGTCCCGAGATTCGCCGAATTGGTGCAGGTGCACCATGCGCTGGAAGCGCCGGTTCAGAGAACGTGAGCGCATGACACCAACCACCGCGGCCGTGACCACCCTGACCTCTCCACTCTCCCGTGCCGCGCGCATCGGAGTCGGCATGAGTCTCGTGGTTGCTGGTCTCACCAATGGCTTGGCGCAGTACCTGGGCGAGGTCTTCAAGCCCGACCAATTGGAGGACTTCAGCGCCCAGATTCGCTGGGGTGTTGAGCACCCGGGAGTTCACGTCACTGAGCAGACCGCGCTCCTAGTCAGCATGCTGTTCCTGCCACTCGGTTTCCTCGGGCTGGCGAGTATCACGCGCTGGACGGCGCCGCGACTGACGGCTGTCGCCATCGTTCTGACCCTGTGGGGCATGTGGGGCTTCCACAATGTCGTCGCGCTCGGCTACGGCGCTGGAACCGCCGGGCCGGACGCGATCGGCGCCGACGCAGCGGTCGCCCTCAACGACGGCTACGTCGAGCACACCGGGACGATCGTCACGGCCCTGCTGCCGCACTTGATCGGTTCGTTCTTCGGGTTGCTATTGCTGGCCATCGCCGGGATGCGCGGTGGCCTGTTGCCGCGGATTCCACTGGCGCTGCTGATCGTGTTTCTGGTGTGGGATTTCTTCCTGCCGGCCCTCGGTCCGCTCGAGGCTCACTTGCTGCTGGCGGTTGCGCTCGGGTGGCTCGGAATCCACGTTCTACGGCTACCGCAGGCGGTCTGGCAGAACCCGAGACACGTCGCCGTCACCGATTGATACTGGGCGGGTGATTTCCCGCCCGAGTATTGCCTGGGCCGCGATTACGGTGACCCTGGCCATCCTCCTTGCCACGGTGGCGATCAGCGCTGATACCGGCCTGTGGAAGCTGGTTTTGATCGCCCTCGCTCTTGGCTTGCCCGGCGCCTTGAGCGCCACCCTGCACCCGCGCAACGCCGTCGGATGGCTTCTGCTGGCGGTCGCCCTCGCCTTCGCCAGCCTCGGGTTGGCCAGCCAGTGGCTGGATGCAGGACACGAGAGTTCATGGGCCACGTTGGCCGTGGATCGAGTCGGCGCGATCGTCGTGCCACTCACCGTTCTCGCTCTGCTGCTCGTGCCCGACGGCCGTCTGCCTTCGCCGCGGTGGCGTCCGGTGGCTGTCGCCGTCGTGTGCGCCCAACTTGCCGTCATTGTCGCGTGGACCCTGGTCAGGGGAAGTCCCGCCTCACCGAACCCGATCGGTGTCCTCCCGGCTGATTGGGCAGGGGCCGTCGACACGATCGGTAGCTGGGTACTCCAAGGTCCGTTGCTGCTCGCGATCGCGGCCGTCGTGTTCCGGTTGCGCCGCCCCGCTGACCGAACCAACCTCGCAGCGCTCCTCTGGGGTGTCGCGGGCTTTGCACTTCTCGCGGTCGGAGGCCACGTCTTCTGGCCGGCAGCCGCCGACGCGCTCGATACCCTCGGTGCCACTCTGCTCGGAGCAGGGATCACCGTCACCTTGCTCCGGGTCCCTGAACCGATCGGCATCGACTGGTCCAACGTCGACACGCCGGAGCTGTCCCCACGCGAACGCGAGGTCCTCGAGCTGGTGGCCGAAGGACTCACCAACCGAGAGATCGCCGAACGGCTCTTCATCTCTCCAGTGACTGCGCGCAACCACGTGAGCCGAATCCTCACGAAGTTGTCCCTGGAGAACCGTACCCAAGCAGCGACCTGGCTCAGCCAGCGCGGGAGCCGCTCACCGGACTCACTCGCCAGCTGAGCAATTCGTGACCCACCATTCCAAAGTGCCCGTTCAAGCCGGATATGGCTTGCGCCGCGGCCATCCCGAACGCCCGCGATCCGAGCAGTACGTCATTCCGCCGCAAGTGCGCGCGGGGAGGGACGCTTGGCGCTGAGTTGCGGCACCTGGCCGTCGGCGTTCAAGCCAGGGGCGCTGGTCCACTGTCGGGGTAGTAGATCTCGCCGATGATCTGACCGTCGTCATTGCGCATCAGCTTGATCCTGCGTGTTCCTGTGGTGGTGACCAATCGGGCCAGGCCGTGCGGTGTGGCCCAGCGGTAGACGCCTAGGCCGAGCTGGCAGACGTCGTAGCCGGGCTTGGGCGTTTTCACCCGATGGTGGGTGCGGGTGAGGTGCCCGTCGTTGTGGTCGCCGGTCTGGCCGGGTGGTCCGCCGCGATCGGGCGGGACGTAGGGCGTGGGGTGGTCGTCGTCGAGCCGGCGGTAGCCAGTGTTGGTGGAGTGGGGGAACACGTCGCCGAGCATCCGGAGCAGGGTGCGGTGCTTGACCAGGGTCGGGTGCTCGTAGCCGTTGACCGAGTGAGCCTGGTTGAGGTCGATGATCGGCTGCACGGTGACCTGGCGGTGGTCGAGGAGCTCGGTGAGCTGCTCGAGGAGCATCGGACCGTAGGGGAAGCTGCGTAGAGCCTTTCGAACTAAGGTGTCGTGCGCTCGCGCCGGCCCAACGCCTCCACCACGACGGGCGCGGCGAGCTCCACGGCGAGCAGCAGGTCGTGGAAGCGGTGCGGTCGGCCCAGGGTGGCGCGGGTCGCGAGCCGCCCGATGCCCCCGATGGCCATCAGCCCGGCGAGCAGCCGCATCCGGCCCAGGTCCGGTTCGGGGGATGCCGCGGCGTCGAGCCAGCCCAGTCCGTAGCCGGCGAAGACCGGCCCCATGAAGCGAACATGTGAGTCCACCGTCGCGTCGCCGTCCATGCCGGGCTCCCCACGCGCCCCACCGACGAGCTGGACACCACCGATCGCGATACACGTCCATCCGGTCACACGGCCCAAGGTCGTCAGCGCTGACATGACGCCATCCTGGCACCGGGTTATCTGCTCATGCGACGGGGTACGCGGAGCAACTGCGAGGTCGATGACTCCCGCAGCGACGAGATGCCGTGGGAGCTTCGCGAGGATCCGTTTGAACCTCGCCTGGCGCGCCGGCGGCCGCCGTGGTCGGGCAGTGAGCTGTGCGAATCGTGGTTCGCCGTCCGCGTGGGGCTCTTAGAGTGACGTGTGCTCATCAGCGTGTGCCTGGACACCGGGCGGCCCTGGGGAGACCTGCTCACCCTGGCCGGCCATGCCGAACAGACGGGCTTCGAAAGGATCTACGTCCCGGACCACTTCATGCCCTACGACCCGTCGGTTGCGGTTCCAGGCAACGTGCATGAGTGCTGGACCGTCCTGAGCGCCCTCGCGGTGAGCACGACCCGGATCGGCCTCGGCACCCTCGTCCTCGGAAACACCTACCGGCACCCCGCCGTCGTCGCCAACATGGCCGCCACGTTGGACCAGATCAGCGCCGGGCGGGCGCTGTTGGGCCTCGGCGCTGGCTGGCAGCCCAACGAGCACAAGGCGTACGGCATCGATCTTCCCGACCCCGGTCATCGGCTGGATCGCTTCGAGGAGGCGGTGCAAGTCGTCTCGCTGCTCCTGCGATCCGAGGTCTCGGACTTCGCAGGAGCCCACTACCGGCTCAGCCAGGCTCGCTGCCAACCGCCGCCCGTCCAGACCCCGTTGCCGTTGCTCGTGGGCGGGGCCGGGGAACGCCGCACCATCCCGCTCGCCGTTCGACATGCCGATGCCTGGCACACCTGGGCTGCGCCCCCGGAGTTCCAGCGCAAGAGCGAGATCCTCGACGAAGCGTGCCGAGTGGCCGGACGCGCACCTTCGGAAGTCCGCCGGCTGACCGGCCAGGTTGTCCGCGTGCTCGCCCGCGGGAACCCGGTCCACGACGACTCCGACATCGTCGGCACGGCCCAGTTCGTTGCCCACCGACTCGGCGACTACCGGGACGCGAAAGTGGACGAGTTCATCGTCCGCGATCGCGCAGCGACTCCCTTGCGGGACGCGCTCGGGTCCATGACCTTGATGGCTGCTGAAGTCGTCCCGGCTCTGGGATGACCACCGGGCAGCTGATCGACCAACCCGTCGGCGGGCAGTGTGAGCTCCACCGGGTTATCCGGTCGAGCGACGGGGTAGGACGGCGCCGTGAGCAACTACGAGGTCTATGACGCCGGCGGCGGCGAGGTGCCGTGGGAGCTTCGCGAGGATCCGGTCGAACCTCGCACCGACGACGTCGACGGCGGCTGGATGGTCGCCGTCGAGTACTCCAACAAGGGACAGGCCAAGCCGCCGACGATCGTGAGCGTCCGTGGCAGGTCCCACCCGACGCGCGAGGAGGCTCTCGCCGCGGCACAGCAGGAGGCCTTCTCCTACGACCCTCCCGACCCCTTCTCGCCGCAGGGCCGACGGGTGTTCCGCGACGGTCCCGACGGGTTCCTGGCGGTCATCGAGGGTGCGATGACGACGTTCCACATGAGCGTGCGCGTGGTCCAGCACATCGGCGACGCGTAGCGGTCGGGCGACGGGGACCGGCCCGGCCGACCTAGATCCCGAGGTCCGAGTCGCGGAGCTTTGCCACCCGGTCCTCGGGACCTTCGAAGCTCAGGCCGTCGGTCTCCCGTCGACCGTAGAGGAAGAGCACGATCTCGGACGGCAGGCCGCTGATCACGACCGGGTCGGAGCCGGCCCGCAGGTTGGTCTGGGTGCCGGTGTCGGTACGACGGATCAGGACCGGTACGCCGGCCGGGCGGATCAGTCCCTTCCCGGAGACCCGGGCCACCCGCCATAGGGCGTCCTGCTCCTCCGGCTCGAGCCTGCGCGGCACCCACCCGTCCGCCGCGCGGCGGACGTCCTCGTGGTGCACGAAGTACTCAGCGGTGTTGACCGCAGCGTCGATGCCGGGCAGCGCCAGCGGGTTGCGGGCCTTCCGGACCTTGTCGACCAGCTTGTCGAACGGCTTCCTGGCGACCCGCTCGGTCTCCTTCTCCGTGATCGAGGCCAGCGGCGGCACCACGATGCCGACCGAGAGCGGGCTGTTCTCACGCACGACCAGGTGTGCCATCAGCTCGCGCACGGTCCAGTCACCGCACAGGGTCGGGGCGCCCGGGCCGGTCTCGAGGGCGAGATCGCAGAGGCGGTCACGCTCGGCGCGCGCGAAGGACGTCATGCGGGCAGGATCGCATGACCGGAGTCCTCAGCGCGCAGGCGTCCGGCGACGATGGAGGGGGCTCGGGGAATAGTCGGCTTCGTCCGGCTGGTTGGGTGTGGGTACGGCCATGGGAGCAGGGGACTGGTGAGCGACGACAAGCGCAGTGGCGCCGGCACGACGGGCGCCGGCTTCGCCGTGCTCTGGGTCGCCATCAAGCGCGAGCCGTGGATCTTCGCGGTCTCGACGATCGGCAGCCTGCTGTTCGGTGCCCTCACCGTGGCCGACGCCTGGGTGCTCGGCTGGTCGACCGACCACGTCGTCCTGCCGGCCTTCCGTGACGGCGAGATCGGCGCCGACATGCTGTGGGCGGTGCTCGGTCTCTTCCTCGGCGTCGCCATCCTGCGCGCGGTCGGGATCGTGGCCCGCCGGCTCGGCGCCGGTGTCATGCAGTACCGGATGCAGGCCCGCACCCGCCGCGCGGTCACCCGGCAGTACCTCTCGCTCCCGATGGAGTGGCACCAGAGGCACCCGACGGGTGAGCTGCTGTCCAACGCCAACTCCGACGTCGAGGCGGCGTGGGGTCCGATTGCGCCGCTCCCGATGGCCGTCGGCACCGTCGCGATGATGGTGATCGCGGTCGTCCAGATGCTGTTCGCCGACCTGGTGCTCGCCGTCATCGGCCTCCTGGTGTTCCCGCTCGTGATCGCGACCAACGTCGTCTACCAGCGGCTCGCGCAGGGCTGGGCCACGCGCGCCCAGGAGCTGCGCGCCGAGCTCAGCGAGATCGCGCACGAGTCGTTCGACGGCGCGATGGTGGTCAAGACGCTCGGCCGCGAGCCCGAGGAGACCGCCCGGTTCCGCGCCAAGGCCACCGAGCTCCGCGAGGTCAACATCAAGGTCGGCCGGATCCGCGCGGCCTTCGACCCCACCCTCGCCGCGCTCCCCAACCTCGCGGTCCTCATCGTGCTCGTGCTCGGCGTGCACCGTGTGCTGTCCGGCGCCACCGTCGCGGGCGACGTGGTGACGGTCGCCTACCTGCTGACCATCGTCTCGTTCCCGATCCGGTCGATCGGCTGGCTGCTGGGGGAGTTCCCGCGCAGCGTGGTCGGCTACCGCCGCGTCGACGCGGTGCTGCGCGCCCGCGGCGCGATGAAGTACGGCGACGCGCCCGCGCCGACCGCGCCCGGCGGCGCGCGGCTCGAGGTCGAGGGCCTGCGCTACGGCTACCAGCCCGACCGGCCGCTGCTGCGCGACGTGACCTTCGCCGTCGAGCCCGGTCGCACCGTCGCGCTGGTCGGCGCCACGGCATCGGGCAAGAGCACGCTCACCAACCTGCTGACCCGTCTCGTCGACGTCGACGACGGCGCCATCCGCGTCGACGGCACCGACCTGCGCGACCTCGAGCGCGGTGCGCTCGCCGAGGTGCTCTCGGTGGTGCCGCAGACTGCGTTCCTCTTCGACGACACGGTGCGCGGCAACGTCACGCTGGGCGCGGACGTGCCCGACGAGGACGTGTGGGCCGCCCTGCGCACCGCCCAGGCCGACGGCTTCGTCGCCGCGCTGCCCGAAGGTCTCGACACCCGGCTCGGTGAACGCGGCACCTCGCTGTCCGGGGGACAGCGGCAGCGGATCTCCCTCGCGCGGGCGCTGGTGCGCCGCCCGCGGCTGCTGGTGCTCGACGACGCCACCTCCGCGGTCGATCCCGAGGTCGAGGCGCGGATCCTCGCCGCCCTCAGGGGCGAGGACCGCGACGCGACCCTGGTCGTCGTCGCCTATCGCAAGGCGACCATCGGCCTCGCTGACGAGGTGTTGTACCTCTCCGACGGCGCGATCGCCGATCGCGGCCGTCACGACGAGCTGGTGGCGCGCAACGCCGACTACGCCCGGCTGGTCAACGCCTACGAGCAGCAGGAGCACGTGCTCGGCGAGCCGGAGGAGGTGGCCGCGAAATGAGCGCTGTGACCCCCACCCGGACGTCCGGCACCCAGATGGTCACCGGTGAGGACATCGGTGCCTGGGAGACCATCCGGCGCGGCGTCGCCCACTCGCCCGAGCTCGTCGACGGCATCGGCAAGACCCTGGTGCTCGCCGTCATCGCCTCGGTCGGCCAGGTCGTCGTACCCATCGCGGTGCAGCAGACGATCGACCGCGGCCTGCGCGGCCCCGACGGACCGGACGCGACCTTCACCACCTGGCTGACGCTGGCGGCGGCGGCCGCGATCGTCCTGACCAGCTGGGCGTCGTACGCCATGACCGCCCGCCTCTTCTCCACCTCGGAGCGCGGCCTCGCCACCCTGCGGGTCAAGGCGTTCCGCCACGTTCACGACCTGCCCCTGCTCACCCAGAACACCGAGCGCCGCGGCGCCCTGGTCTCCCGCGTGACCAGCGACGTCGACCAGGTCAGCCAGTTCCTGGTCTTCGGCGGCCTGCTGTTCATCGTCAGCATCGGCCAGATCCTGGTCGCGACGGTGCTGATGGTCGTCTACAGCTGGCAGCTGGCGCTGGTGGTGTGGCTGTGCTTCGCGCCGCTCTTCCTCAGCCTGCGGTACTTCCAGCGCAAGCTCTCCGCCGCCTACGCGACCGTACGACGCCAGGTCGGCGCACTGCTCTCGGCGATCTCCGAACCCGTGGTCGGTGCCGCGGTCGTGCGCTCCTACGCGGTGGAGGCGCGGACCCAGGAGCGGATCGACACGGCAGTGGCGGCCCACCAGGCGGCCTCGACCCGCGCCCAGGGCTTCACGGCGTTCTCCTTCTCGCTCGGCGGCATCTCCGCCGGCCTCGCCAACGCCGGGGTGCTGATCGTCGGCATCTGGCTCGGCCAGGGCCGGCTCTGGTCGAGCGACATCACCGCGGGAGAGGTGCTGGCGTTCGCGTTCATCGTGACCCTGTTCGTCGGCCCGGTGCAGTTCGGCACCCAGGTGCTCACCGACGCCCAGAACGCGATCGCCGGCTGGCGCCGGGTGATCGGCATCCTCGACACCCCGGCCGACCTGGTCGACCCGGGGCCGGAGGGCCAGGTGCTGCCCGCGGGTGCGCTGGACGTCGCGTTCGAGGACGTCGGGTTCTCCTACCCCGGCGGCCCGCCGGTGCTGCACGACATCGATCTCGCGATCCCCGCCGGCCGGAGGGTGGCGGTCGTCGGCGAGACCGGGTCGGGCAAGTCGACGCTGGCCAAGCTCCTGACCCGGCTGATGGACCCCACCGAGGGCAGGGTGCTGCTCGACGGGGTCGACGTACGGGACATCACCGAGGCGTCGTTGCGGTCGAGCGTGGTGCTGGTCCCGCAGGAGGGCTTCCTCTTCGACGACACCCTCGCCGCGAACGCCCGCTACGGCCGCCTCGACGCCACCGACGACCAGATCGTCGCCGCCGCCGCCGAGCTGGGCCTGGGCGACTGGCTCGCAGGACTCCCCGACGGGCTCGCCACCCGGGTCGGTCAACGCGGCGAGTCCTTGTCGGCAGGGGAGCGGCAGCTGGTCGCGCTGCTGCGGGCGCAGCTCGCAGATCCCGACCTGCTGGTGCTCGACGAGGCGACGAGCGCGGTCGATCCCGAGCTGGAGACCCGCATCGGTCGGGCGCTGGACCGGCTGATGTCCGGCCGCACCTCGGTCACGATCGCGCACCGGATGTCCACGGCCGAGGCCGCGGACGAGGTGGTGGTCGTCGATCGCGGCCGGATCGTGCAACGCGGCCCCCACGCCGAGCTGGTCCGCGAGGCCGGCTCGGTCTACGCCGGCCTGCACGAGTCCTGGATGGCCCAGCAGGGCTGAGGCGCGACCCCGGATAATGGGGGCGTGACCTCCCTCGACCCGACTGTCGCCGCCCGGCTCTCGCGCAACGACGCCGGCCTGGTGCCGGCGATCGTCCAGCAGTACGACACCGGTGAGGTGCTGATGCTGGCGTGGATGGACGACGAGGCACTGCACCGCAGCCTCAGCACCGGGCGGGCGACGTACTGGAGCCGCTCGCGGCAGGACTACTGGGTCAAGGGCGAGACCTCCGGCAACCGCCAGCACGTGAAGGAGGTCCGGATGGACTGCGACGGCGACACGCTCCTGGTCAAGGTCGACCAGGAGGGTCCGGCGTGCCACACCGGCACCCGCACCTGCTTCGACGACGGGCTGCTCGGGTGACGCCGCAGGGCGTGACGGGGAGACGCGCGTTCTGGCCGGTGGTCCTCGTCGGGATCGCCGCCAGCGGCCTGTCGGCGCTCGCCGGTCACCGCCCGCTGATGCAGGTGCAGGAGGCGCGGCTGGAGCAGCTCGGCGCCGGGGCGATCGCGCAGAGCGAGCACATCAAGGAGCTGCCCCTCGCCGGTGCCTTCGCCCTCGTCATGCTCGCGTGCTGGGGCGTCGTCCTCGTCACCGGCGGTCTGCTCCGTCGGATCGTGGCGGCGCTGGCCGCCGCTTCGGCGGCGGCGCTGGTGCTGACCCTGGTCGTCGAGGGCCTCGTCAAGAGCGACGAGGTGGTCGTCGAGCTCGGAGCACCCATCGAGTACACCGGCTGGTTCTGGCTGGCGATGGCAGCATCCGTCGTCGCGCTGGTCGCTGCCGTCGCCGCCGTGTGGTGGTCGCCCGAGTGGCCCGAGATGGGCAGTCGGTACGACGCACCGGCGTCCCACGAGGCCCAGCCGTCGGACGCCCCTCCCGAGGAGCGCACCAGCCTCGACCTCTGGAAGTCGATGGACGAGGGCGACGACCCGACGGACCACGACCGGACGACCGGCCCCTAGAATCTTTGCGAACCCGAACCGAGGAGCGCGTGCATGTCTGACAACCACGGCAACACCCCCGCTGCCTGGACCGCCGTCGTCGTGGCGCTGGCCGGCTTCGTCGTGGGTGGCGTCGGCCTGATGTTCAGCCCCGTCAGCATGGTGCTGTTCTGGATCGGCGTGGTCATCGTGATCGCCGCAGGCGTGGTGTTCGTCGCCATGGACAAGGCCGGCCTGCACCAGTCCGGTCACTGACGGCCGGCGGATGCCGTGACCACCGCGCCCGCGACGCCACCCGACCACCGGGTGGTGGCGGAACGCGGGGACGTCCGACCGCGGTGGCGGAGACTGATGCTGCCGACGGCGGCCGTCGGCGCCGTGGCTGCGGCGACGGTCGCCCTCCACGTCCGCGACCCGCACGTGCAGGGCACGTGGGGGATCTGCCCGACGAAGGCCGTCTTCGGGATCGAGTGCCCGGGCTGCGGCGGCCTGCGGGCCGTCAACGACCTGACCAACCTGCAGCTCGTCGACGCGGCCTCGAGCAACCTGCTCCTCGTCGCGGCGATCCCGGTGCTCGCCTACGTCTTCGCGCGGTGGAGCCTGGGCCGCTGGCGCGGACGGTCGTGGGACCCGTCGGAACGCGCCATGAACTGGTCGGGGCTGACCCTCGTGGTCGTGCTGGCCGTGTTCACGGTGCTGAGGAACGTGCCGGCGGGAGCCTGGCTGGCGCCGTAGCGGCCGCGCCGCCGGGCACGTCCCTCAGAGGTCAGCCGTAGTAGCCGTCGAAGCTGCCCGCGACGACCAGGATCCAGTAGAGCGCGGAGACCGCGATGCCCACCGCGCCGAGGATCAGGCCGGCCATCGCCATCCCGGCGCCCTTCTTGGCCCCGTTGGACTCGTTGATCTCCTTGCGGCCGAGGAAGCCGAGGATCACGGCAGCGATGCCGAAGATGAAGCTTCCGCAGCAGACGATGCTGAGGATGCCGGTGACGAGAGAGATGATCGCCATCACCGAGGTGCTCTGCGGCTGGGCGCCGCCGTACCCGGGGCCGGACGCGCCGTAGCCGCCACCGGGCGGGGGCGCGCCGTACCCACCACCACCGCCGGGCGGGGGAGGCGGGGGACTGCCGTAGTTGGGTGGTTCGTAGCTCACGTGATGCCCCTTCGGCACGGGCCCGGGCACCTCCCGGGCGACGGCAGAGACTCTAGTCGCACTCGCGGCGGTGGCAACCGGGTGCGCGGACGTGTCCCGGATCGGCTCTCGAACGGGGCGGCCGCATCCCGGGCGATGTCATGACGGTGCCGCCCGCGTGGGAGACTTGGACGTCCGCCGACCGGAGTGTTCGGGTCGGAGAAAGCTCAGTCACGGAGGCGCAATGTCGGTGCTCGACGGCATCGTCGCCGGTGTCCGCGAGGACCTCGCTGCCCGCGAGGCTGCGGTGCCGGCGGAGGAGCTGCGCGCGCGGCTGGCCGACGCCCCGGAGCCGCGCGACCCGATGCCCCACTTCCGTCGCCCGGGGTCGAGCGTGATCGCCGAGGTCAAGCGACGCAGCCCCAGCAAGGGTGACCTCGCCGACATCCCCGACGCGGCTGCCCTGGCGCGGGAGTACGCCGCCGGCGGGGCCGCAGCGATCAGCGTGCTCACCGAGGAACGCCGGTTCGGAGGCAGCCTCGACGACCTGCGCGCGGTGCGGGCCGCGGTCGACGTACCGCTGCTGCGCAAGGACTTCATCGTCAGCGACTACCAGCTGCTCGAGGCCCGCGCGGCCGGAGCCGACCTGGCGCTGCTGATCGTGGCCGCGTTGACCGACGACGAGCTGCGCCGGCTCCACGACACCGCTCGCGAGCTGGGGCTGACCGTGCTGGTCGAGGTGCACGACGAGGCCGAGACCGACCGCGCGGTCGTGCTCGGCGCGGAGCTGATCGGCGTCAACGCCCGCAACCTCAAGACGCTCGAGGTCGATCCCGACGCGTTCGGACGACTGGCGCCGCTGGTCCCCGCAGACCGCGTGCTCGTCGCGGAGTCGGGCATCAGCGGGCCGACCGACGTGAAGCGCTACGTCGCCGAGGGCGCCCGGGTGGTGCTCGTCGGCGAGGCGCTGGTCAAGGACGGTGCCCCGCGCGCGACGGTCTCAGCAATGACAGGAGTCGAGGCGTGACCGACTACGACGTCGACCTCCACGGCTGGTACGGCGGAGCCGGCAGCTTCGGCGGCCGGTTCATGCCGGAGGCGCTGATCGCCGCCCTCGACGAGCTCGAGATCTCCTGGCAGAAGGCGATGCTGGATCCGGCGTTCCACCAGGAGTTCGACGGGCTCCTGCAGAACTACGCGGGCGTCCCGAGCATGCTTTACGACGCGCACCGACTCTCCGAGCGCGCCGGAGCCCGGATCCTGCTCAAGCGCGAGGACCTCAACCACACCGGCGCCCACAAGATCCGCAACGTGCTCGGGCAGGCCCTGCTGACCAAGCGGATGGGCAAGACGCGGGTGATCGCCGAGACCGGGGCCGGTCAGCACGGCGTCGCTTCTGCGACCGCCGCGGCCTACCTGGGCCTCGACTGCACGGTCTACATGGGCGAGGTCGACACCGAGCGCCAGGCGCTCAACGTCGCCCGGATGCAGCTGCTCGGCGCCGAGGTGGTGCCGGTCAAGAGCGGCTCGCGCACGCTCAAGGACGCGATCAACGAGGCGCTGCGTGACTGGGTCGCCAGCGTCGACCACACCGCCTACCTCTTCGGCACGGCAGCCGGACCGCACCCGTTCCCCAGCCTGGTGCTCAGCTTCGTCCGCGGCATCGGCGACGAGGCACGCCGCCAGTGCCTCGACCTCACCGGAGGACTGCCCGACGCGATCGCGGCCTGCGTCGGGGGCGGGTCCAACGCGATCGGCCTGTTCGCCGGCTTCCTCGACGACCCCGACGTCGCGATCTACGGCTTCGAGGCGGGCGGCGACGGCGTCGAGACCGGCCGCCACGCTGCGACGATCTTCGCCGGCAGCATCGGCGTGCTCCACGGCGCGCGCACCTTCGTGCTGCAGGACGACCAGGGCCAGACCGTCGAGTCGCACTCGATCTCGGCCGGCCTCGACTACCCGGGCGTCGGACCCCAGCACGCCGCGCTGGCGGCGGGCGGCCGGGCGTCGTACCTCCCGGTGACCGACGCCGAGGCGATGGACGCGATGGCGCTGCTCGCGCGCACCGAGGGGATCATCCCGGCGATCGAGTCCGCCCACGCGATCGCCGGCACGCTCAAGGTGGCCGAGGAGCGGCAGGGGCAGACGATCCTGGTCAACCTGTCCGGTCGGGGCGACAAGGACATGGGCACGGCACTCCACTACTTCGGGCTCGGCACGCCGGACAGCGAGCCGGCCGGGGAGGCCGACCAGTGACCACCAGCGCCGGCATCGCCTACGAGAAGGCCCGCGCCGACGGCCGCGCCGCCCTGGTCGGCTACCTGCCCGCCGGGTTCCCGACGGTCGACGGCGGCATCGCCGCGCTCCGGACCATGGTCGAGGCCGGCTGTGACGTCATCGAGATCGGCCTGCCCTACAGCGACCCGGTCATGGACGGCCCGACCATCCAGGCGGCCGCGCAGCAGGCGCTCGACGCCGGTGTCCGCACCGTCGACGTGCTCCGCACCGTCGAGGCGGTCGCCGCGACCGGTACCCCGACGCTGGTCATGACCTACTGGAACCCCGTCGAGCGGTACGGCGTGGAGCGCTTCGCGCAGGACCTGTACGACGCCGGCGGCGCCGGGCTGATCACGCCGGACCTGACCCCCGACTTCGCCCCCGAGTGGATCGCGGCCGCGGACGCCCGCGGTCTCGACAAGGTGTTCCTCGTCGCTCCGTCCTCGACCGACGAACGGATCGCGATGACGACCGCTGCCTGCCGGGGATTCGTCTACGCCACCGCCGTCATGGGCGTCACCGGCGCCCGTGCCGCGACCAGCGACCTGGCCGGGCCGCTGGTGACCCGGACCAAAAGGGCGATCGAGACTGCTTCAGCGGGGGCGCCGGGGCTGCCGGTCGGGGTCGGCCTCGGCGTCAGCAACGGCACCCAGGCCGCGGAGGTGGCGTCGTACGCCGACGGCGTGATCGTGGGGTCCGCGTTCGTCCGCGTCCTGCTCGACCACCCGGACGACCTCGACGCCGGCCGCAGTGCGCTGGCGGCGCTGACCGAGGACCTGGCCGGGGGAGTGCGTCAGTAGATGCGGCGCGGTTTGTTGCTCGGAGTGGTCGCCGTCCTGGCCTGCCTGGTGTCCGCCTGTGGCGGGTCCGGGGACGAGGAGGAGTTCACCGGTGCGCGGCTCGACCAGCCCTATGCGGCCCCGACGGTCGAGCTGACCGACACCGACGGAGCGCCGTACTCCCTGGCGGCCGACACCGACAAGCCGATGACCCTGGTGTTCTTCGGCTACACCCACTGCCCGGACCTCTGCCCGCTGGTCATGAACAACATCGCAGCCGGTCTCAACCGGCTCGACGAGGACGACCGCGAGCAGGTCGACATGGTGTTCGTGACCACCGACCCGAAGCGCGACGACGAGGCCGCGTTGCGTGACTACCTCGACGACTACGGCGAGGGCTTCATCGGCCTCACCGGGGAGCTCGACGACATCGTCGCGGCCGGTGATCCGCTGCACCTCTACGTCAACGACGGCAAGAAGCTGCCCAGTGGTGGCTACGATCTCGGCGGACACTCGACCTTCGTGCTCGGGATCGACGACGAGGCCGAAGCCGTGGTCGTCTGGAACCAGGAGACGTCCGCGGTCGAGTTCGCCAACGACATCCACACCCTGCTGTCAGAGGACTGACCTGTGCTTCCTGCGCTGATCCCCGAGCTGATCTTCACGATCCCCAGCCCCGACGACGGGGTCTGGGACCTCGGCCCGGTCCCGATCCGCGGCTACGCCCTGTGCATCATCCTCGGCATCGTCGCCGCGATCTGGATCGGCGAGCGCCGGTGGGTCGCCCGCGGAGGGAGGCCCGGCGACGTCCAGGACATCGCGATCTGGGCGGTGCCGTTCGGCATCGTCGGCGCGCGGCTCTACCACGTGGCCACCGACTGGGAACGCTACTTCGGCGACGGCGAGAACCCGGTCACCGCGCTCTACGTGTGGCGCGGCGGCCTCGGGATCTGGGGTGGCGTCGCGCTCGGCGCGGTCGGCGCCTACCTCGGGTGCCGCGCCAAGGGCATCCGGTTCCTGCCGATGGCCGACGCCCTCGCGCCGGGCGTGCTCGTCGCGCAGGCGATCGGGCGGTGGGGCAACTGGTTCAACCAGGAGCTCTACGGCCGGCCCACCGACCTGCCGTGGGGCCTCGAGATCGACCGGGAGCACTGGCCGACCGAATGCGACTACCCGGAGGGCTCGGGCACCTGCACCTTCGAGGTCGGTACGACGTTCCACCCCACGTTCCTCTACGAGTGCCTCTGGAACCTGGCCGCCTTCGTGCTGGTGATCTGGCTCGAGCGTCGGTTCAAGCTCGGGTACGGCCGGGTGATGGCGGTCTACGTGATGGCCTACACGGCCGGCCGCGGCTGGATCGAGTACCTCCGGATCGACGACGTCCAGCTCGAGAACGTGTTCGGGCTCCGGTTCAACGTGTGGACCTCGATCGTGCTGTTCGTCGCCGCGGCGATCTACTTCGTCGTCTCCATGCGACGTCATCCGGGTCGTGAGGAGTCGGTCTACCGCGACGGCAGGGGACCCGAGCCGGATGCCGAGGACGTGACCGCGGACGAGCCCGAAGCCGGGACCGATCCGGCCGAGGACGCCGATCCGCAGGACGAATCCGGCGACGATGCGCCCGCGGCCCGGAAGGTGTCCACCGAGGACTGACGCGTGACTTCCCGATGTCACGCGGTGGTAACCTGAGGGCTCCGCCGCGTGGGCCAGTGACGTCCCTTGCGCCCCACCTTCTGTGGACCCTTGCCTGAGATCGTTGGAGCAGGCCGCAGACGAAGCCGACGGGAGAACACTGGTGCCTTACTCGCACGCGTTCCCGCCGCCCGAGGGTCTTTACGACCCGCGCAACGAGCACGACGCCTGCGGCGTCGCCTTCGTCGCGACGATGACCGGCGTGGCCAGCCACGACATCGTGGTCAAGGCCCTCACCGCACTGCGCAACCTGGACCACCGCGGCGCCGCCGGCGCCGAGGTCAACTCGGGTGACGGCGCCGGCATCCTGCTGCAGGTCCCGGACGGGTTCCTGCGCGAGGTGACGCGCGAGGCGGGCTTCGAGCTGCCGGAGCGGTGGTGCTACGCCGTCGGCACCGCGTTCCTGCCGGGTGACGCGGAGCAGGTTGCCAAGACCCGGGCGCGGATCGAGGAGATCGCGGCCGAGGAGGGCCTCGCCGTCGTCGGCTGGCGCGACGTGCCCGTCAACCCCGACATCCTCGGCACCATGGCGGCGAGCGTCATGCCGACGTTCAGCCAGGTCTTCGTCCAGGGCGCCGGCCAGCGCCTGACCGGCATGGCGCTCGAGCGCCGCGCGTTCTGCCTGCGCAAGCGCGCCGAGCGCGAGACCGACGTCTACTTCCCGTCGCTGTCCGCGCGCACCCTGATCTACAAGGGCATGCTCACCACCGACCAGCTCGACAACTTCTTCCCCGACCTGGTCGACGAGCGGATGGCATCGGCGCTCGCCGTGGTGCACTCGCGCTTCTCGACCAACACCTTCCCCAGCTGGCCGCTCTCGCACCCGTTCCGGTTCATCGCCCACAACGGCGAGATCAACACCGTGATGGGCAACCGCAACTGGATGCGGGCCCGGGAGGCGCTGCTGTCCAGCGACGTGATCCCCGGCGACCTCGAGCGGCTCTTCCCGATCTGCACCCAGGGCGCTTCCGACTCGGCCTCGTTCGACGAGGTGCTCGAGCTGCTGCACATGGGCGGGCGCAGCCTGCCCCACGCGGTGCTGATGATGATCCCCGAGGCGTGGGAGAACCACACCGAGATGGAGGAGAAGCGGCGCGACTTCTACCGCTTCCACTCCGCCCTGATGGAGCCGTGGGACGGCCCGGCGTGCGTCGTGTTCACCGACGGCACCCAGATCGGCGCCGTGCTCGACCGCAACGGGCTTCGTCCGTCCCGCTTCTGGGTGACCGACGACGGCCTCGTCGTCCTGGCGTCCGAGGTCGGCGTGCTCGACCTCGACCCGGCCACGATCGTCCGCAAGGGACGCCTCCAGCCCGGCAAGATGTTCCTCGTCGACACCGACGACCACCGGATCATCGAGGACGAGGAGATCAAGGCGGAGCTCGCCGCCGAGCATCCGTACGGCGAGTGGCTGCACGCCGGTCTGATCCACCTCGACGACATCCCCGACCGTGAGCACATCGTGCACACCCACGCGTCGGTCACCCGCCGCCAGCAGGTCTTCGGCTACACCGAGGAGGAGCTGCGGATCCTGCTCACGCCGATGGCCAGCAACGGTGGCGAGCCGCTCGGCTCGATGGGCACCGACACCCCGATCGCGGCGCTCAGCGACCGGCCGCGGCTGCTGTTCGACTACTTCAGCCAGCTGTTCGCCCAGGTCACCAACCCGCCCCTCGACGCGATCCGCGAGGAGCTGGTGACCAGCCTCAACGGCACCATCGGGCCGGAGGCCAACCTGCTCGAGCCGACGCCCGCGTCGTGCCGCCAGGTCGTGCTGCCGTTCCCGGTCATCTCCAACGACGACCTGGCCAAGATCCGCCACATCAACCGCGACGGCGACATGCCGGGCTTCATCACCCACGTGTCCCGCGGGCTCTACCCCGTCGAGGGCGGGGGAGCGGCGATGGCGAAGCGGCTCGCCGAGATCTGCCAGGAGGTCAGCGAGGCGATCGCCGGGGGCGCGCGCATCATCGTGCTCTCCGACCGGCACTCGACCGCCGACCTGGCCCCGATCCCGTCCCTGCTGCTGACCGGCGCGGTGCACCACCACCTGGTGCGCGAGAAGACCCGCACCCAGGTCGGCCTGCTGCTCGAGGCCGGCGACGTCCGCGAGGTGCACCACGTCGCGCTGCTCGTCGGCTACGGCGCCGCGGCGGTCAACCCCTACCTCGCCATGGAGTCGGTCGAGGACCTCGCTCGCGAGGGCTACTTCGTCAAGGCCGACCCCGAGGCGGCCGTCGCCAACCTGATCAAGGCGCTCGGCAAGGGTGTCGTGAAGGTGATGAGCAAGATCGGCGTCTCGACGGTCGCCTCCTACACCGGTGCCCAGATCTTCGAGTGCATCGGTCTGTCGCAGGCCGTCGTCGACAAGTACTTCACCGGCACCACCTCGAAGCTCGGCGGCGTCGAGCTCGACACCATCGCGGAAGAGGTGGCCCGGCGGCACGCCACCGCCTACCCCCGCGGCGGCATCGCGCCCGCACACCGCGAGCTCGAGATCGGTGGCGAGTACCAGTGGCGCCGCGAGGGCGAGCCGCACCTGTTCAACCCGGAGACGGTGTTCCGGCTGCAGCACGCGACCCGCACCGGCCGCTACGACATCTTCAAGCAGTACACGCAGGCCGTCGACGACCAGTCCGAGAAGCTGATGACCCTGCGCGGGCTGTTCCGGTTCAAGGACCCGTCGGACTTCGGCCGGGCGCCGATCTCGATCGACGAGGTCGAGCCGGTCTCCGAGATCGTCAAGCGGTTCTCGACCGGCGCCATGTCCTACGGCTCCATCAGCCGCGAGGCGCACGAGACGCTCGCGATCGCGATGAACCGGCTGGGGGCGAAGTCCAACACCGGGGAGGGCGGCGAGGACGCCGACCGTCTCTACGACCCCGAGCGCCGCAGCTCGATCAAGCAGGTGGCCTCCGGTCGCTTCGGTGTCACCTCGGAGTACCTCACCAACTCCGACGACATCCAGATCAAGATGGCGCAAGGCGCGAAGCCCGGTGAGGGCGGACAGCTGCCCGGCAACAAGGTCTACCCGTGGGTGGCCAAGACCCGGCACTCGACGCCCGGCGTCGGTTTGATCAGCCCGCCGCCGCACCACGACATCTACTCGATCGAGGACCTCGCGCAGCTGATCCACGACCTCAAGAACGCCAACCCGGGCGCCCGCGTCCACGTGAAGCTGGTGTCCGAGGTGGGCGTCGGCACGGTGGCTGCGGGCGTCTCGAAGGCGCACGCGGACGTCGTACTCATCTCGGGCCACGACGGTGGCACCGGCGCGTCCCCGTTGACGTCGCTCAAGCACGCCGGCGGTCCCTGGGAGCTCGGGCTCGCCGAGACGCAGCAGACGCTGCTGCTCAACGGCCTGCGCGACCGGATCGTGGTCCAGACCGACGGTCAGCTCAAGACCGGTCGCGACGTCGTCGTCGCGGCCCTGCTGGGCGCGGAGGAGTACGGCTTCGCGACCGCGCCGCTCGTGGTGTCGGGCTGCATCCTGATGCGGGTCTGCCACCTCGACACCTGCCCGGTCGGCGTCGCCACCCAGAACCCGGTGCTGCGCTCGCGCTACACCGGCAAGGCCGAGCACGTCGTGAACTTCTTCGAGTTCATCGCCGAAGAGGTGCGTGAGCTGCTCGCCTCGCTGGGCTTCCGCAGCCTCGACGAGGCGATCGGCCAGGTGCAGGCGCTCGACACCCTCGACGCCCAGCACCACTGGAAGGCCTCCGGTCTCGACCTGGCGCCGATCCTGCACCAGGTCCACGTCGCTGACACGCACTTCCCCGACCAGGACGTGCGCAACACCGGCACCCAGGAGCACGGCCTGGAGAAGTCGCTCGACGTCACCGAGCTGCTGCCGATCGCAGCCGCCGCCATCGACGACGGAGAGCCGGTGCGCGCCCAGCTCGCGATCCGCAACGTCAACCGCACGGTGGGCACGATCCTCGGCCACGAGGTGACCAAGAAGTACGGCGGCGCCGGCCTGCCCGACGACACCATCGACATCACGTTCATCGGGTCAGCGGGCCAGTCCTTCGGCGCGTTCGTCCCGCGTGGCATCACGCTGCGGCTCGAGGGCGACGCCAACGACTACGTCGGCAAGGGCCTCTCCGGCGGCCGGATCGCGATCCGGCCCGACCGCACCGCGCCGTTCAACGCCAACGAGCACATCATCGCCGGCAACACCATCGCCTACGGCGCCACGTCGGGCGAGATCCTCATCCGCGGTGGTGTCGGCGAGCGCTGCTGCGTCCGCAACTCGGGTGCCACCGTGGTCACCGAGGGCGTCGGCGACCACGGGTGCGAGTACATGACCGGCGGCAAGGTCGCCGTCCTCGGTCCGGTCGGACGCAACTTCGCGGCCGGCATGTCGGGCGGCGTCGCCTGGGTGCTCGACCTCAAGGAGTTCCGCGTCAACCGCGAGCTGGTCGAGCTCGGCCCCGTGGCCGAGGTGCACGACGACGTGCTCCACGGCATGGTGAAGCGTCACTTCGAGGAGACCGGCTCCGAGGTCGCCGAGGAGCTGCTCGCCGACTGGCCGACCGCGCTCACCCGGTTCACCGAGGTCATGCCGCGCGACTACCGGATCGTGCTCGAGGCGAAGGCGAAGGCCGAGGCCGACGGGCTCGACGAGGACGGCGTGGCCAACGCGATGATGGAGAGCCTTCATGGATGAGCGGCGGACCCCCCAGCAACCATCGACGGCGTACCGCCGCTCAGGAATGAAGGGGGCAGCGCAGAATGGCTGACCCGAAGGGTTTTCTCAAGCACGACCGCGAGGTCGCCGAGCGACGGCCGGTCGAGGAGCGCGTCAACGACTGGCAGGAGGTCTACCCCGGCGGGGCGGGCCGCGCGCTGCTGCCGATCATCGTCGAGCAGGCCGGGCGCTGCATGGACTGCGGCATCCCGTTCTGCCACCAGGGCTGCCCGCTGGGCAACATCATCCCGGAGTGGAACGACCTGGTCTGGCGCGACGACTGGAAGGGTGCGATCGAACGGCTGCACGCGACCAACAACTTCCCGGAGTTCACCGGTCGGCTGTGCCCCGCCCCGTGCGAGACGGCCTGCGTGCTCGGGATCAACCAGCCGGCCGTGACGATCAAGAACGTCGAGGTCTCGATCATCGACAAGGCGTGGGAGGCGGGCTACGTCTCCCCGCAGCCGCCGGAGTGGCTGTCGGGCAGGACGGTCGCCGTCGTCGGGTCCGGCCCGGCCGGTCTCGCGGCGGCCCAGCAGCTGACCCGCGCCGGCCACACGGTCGCCGTCTACGAGCGCGACGACAAGCCGGGCGGCCTGCTCCGCTACGGCATTCCCGAGTTCAAGATGGAGAAGCAGCACCTCGACCGCCGCCTCGAGCAGATGAAGCGCGAGGGCACCGTCTTCCGCTCCGGCGTCGAGGTCGGCGCTGGTGACCTGACGGGCCGCGCGCTCAGGGACCGGTACGACGCCGTGGTGCTCGCCATCGGCGCGACCGTGCCGCGCGACCTGCCGGTGCCCGGCCGCGACCTCAAGGGCATCCACCAGGCCATGGAGTTCCTGCCGCAGTCCAACCGGGCCGCCCTCGGTCAGCCTCAGCTGCCGGGCGAGGAGCAGATCCGCGCGGACGGCAAGCACGTCGTGATCATCGGCGGCGGCGACACCGGCGCCGACTGCCTCGGCACGTCGACCCGCCAGGGCGCGGCGTCGATCACGCAGCTCGAGATCCTGCCCGAGCCGTCGGTCGACCGGCCCGACGGCCAGCCGTGGCCGACGTACCCGATGGTCTTCCGGGTGTCCTCGGCGCACGAGGAGGCCGGCGAGCGGGTGTACTCGGTGTCGACCAAGGAGTTCCTCGGCGACGACGACGGCAACGTGCGGGCGCTGCGCCTGGTCGACGTGACGTTCGAGAGCGGTCAGCTGATCGAGATCGAGGGCACCGAGCGCGAGATCCCGGCCGACCTGGTCCTGTTCGCCATGGGCTTCCTGGGGCCCGAGGGGCCGGGCGTGGTCGAGCAGCTGGGCGTCGAGCTCGACGGCCGGAGCAACGTGGCGCGTGACTCGTCGTACATGTCGTCGGTGCCGGGTGTCTTCGTCGCCGGCGACGCGGGCCGCGGTCAGTCCCTCATCGTGTGGGCGATCGCCGAGGGCCGCGCGGCAGCGGCCGCCGTCGACGAGTACCTCACCGGCTCGACCACGTTGCCGGTGCCGATCCCGCCGACCGAGCGGCCGCTCGCGGTCTGAGCTGGGCGGCCCAGGCTGAGGTGCGCTTCATCCTCACCCGGTCTCGACGCGCCTGTCGCGACCTCGTTCCTCGGTCGCGGGCTTGCTCGACCTGCACTCGCGACGCCCGGTGCTCGTTCCTCGCACGGGGCTGCTCGTTTGAACGTTCCAGGGCCCACTAGGCTGGTGCTTGTGCGGAGAGCAAAGATCGTGTGCACGTTGGGTCCGGCCACCAACTCCGAGCGGCGGATCCGCGAGCTCGTGTACGCCGGGATGGACGTCGCCCGGCTCAACATGAGCCACGGCAGCCACGAGGACCACGCCGAGGTCTACCGCCTGGTCCGGGAGGCCTCGGACGCCAGCGGACGCGGGGTGGGCATCTTCGCCGACCTCCAGGGCCCGAAGATCCGGCTCGAGCGGTTCGCCGACGGCCCGGTGCAGCTGCGCCGCAGCCAGCGGTGGACCATCACGACGCGCGACGTCGACGGCAACGCCGAGATCTGCGGCACGACGTACAAGGGCCTCCCCGGCGACGTCGGACCGGGCGACCCCATCCTCATCGACGACGGCAAGGTCCGGCTGCGGGTGGTGGCGGTGACCGACACCGACGTCGAGACCGAGGTCCTCGTCGGCGGCCAGGTGAGCAACAACAAGGGCATCAACCTGCCGGGCGTGGCGGTGTCCGTGCCTGCGCTCTCCGAGAAGGACGCGGAGGACCTGCGGTTCGCGCTGAAGCTCGGCGTCGACTACATCGCCCTGAGCTTCGTGCGCAACGCAGCCGACGCCGAGGACGTCCGCAAGATCATGCGCGAGGAGGAGGTCATGCTCCCCGTGATCGCGAAGATCGAGAAGCCGCAGGCGATCGACAACCTCGACGAGCTGGTCGAGGCGTTCGACGGGTTCATGGTCGCCCGTGGAGACCTCGGCGTGGAGTGCCCGCTGGAGGAGGTGCCCTTCCTGCAGAAGAAGGTCATCGTCGCCGCCCGGCGCAACGCCAAGCCGGTCATCGTGGCGACCCAGATGCTCGAGTCCATGGTCACGAGTCCCGCCCCGACCCGGGCGGAGACGAGCGACGTCGCCAACGCGGTGCTCGACGGCGCCGACGCGGTGATGCTGTCGGGCGAGACCAGCGTCGGTGAGCACCCGATCCACACCGTCGAGACGATGGCCCGCATCGTCGCCGCGACCGAGGAGCACGCGCTCGGCGACGACACCTTCAGCAGGTTCGGCCGGATCGACTGGGCCCCGCGCACCCGCGCGGGCATCATCACCAAGGCCGCCGAGGAGGTCGCCCAGCGGATCGGGGCGAAGTTCGTCGTCGCGTTCACCCAGTCCGGCGACTCCGCCCGGCGCCTCGCGCGGCACCGCAGCAGCATCCCCGTGCTCGCGTTCACCCCGGAGTCCCGCTGCCGGTCACAGCTCTCGCTCACCTGGGGCGTCGAGGCGTTCAAGACCGTCACCGTCGAGCACACCGACGAGATGGTGCGTCAGGTCGACGAGGAGCTGCTGCGCATCGGGCGGGTCCAGGAGGGCGACCTCGTCGTGATCGTCGCCGGCAGCCCGCCCGGCATCCCCGGCTCGACCAACGCCCTCCGCATCCACCGGATGGGCGACGCGATCAACGAGGTCGCGCCCGCCTACCGACGAGGCTGACCCTCAGCCGGTCCACTCGGTCGTCTCCGCCACCACGTCGGGCGTACAGGCTTCGCCGTCGGGCACAGCGAGCACGAGCTGCTCCCACGCCCACGTGCGCGGACCAGCAGGAGTGCGGGCCCTGATCGTCACGCCGCGGACGTGGCCGGGCTGGCCAGGATCCTCGAGGCGGACAGCGACCAGCACGGCCTGCTTGCCGTCGCGCGGACGGACCACGAGTCCGGTGGCTGGACGCCGGGTCTCCCAGTCGGCGAGCGCAGAGATGAAGCTGGTCGACGCCGGTGGGTATTCGTCGACGACGCCCTGCAGGTCGTCCGGGCCGCGGTAGTCAAGCACCGACTCCTCGATCACCTTCAGGTTCTCCTCACCGTCGAGCACCACCGACACCAGTCGCGTCCTCCCGATCGCGGTGAACGCTCCCGGGTACAGGACCAGGCCACCCGCGGCATCAGCGACCACGCATCGCGCGGTGACTCCCAGCCCCTGGGCGTCATCGATGGCGACGTCGCCCGTGTCCTCCGAGGCACCACCACTGCACCCGGCCACCGCGAACGCCATCAGTGCTGCGCCGGCGCCAGCGATCGCTCGACGCTCCCGCATGCGACCAATGTACGACCGGGCGGACCCCCGACGAGACGACTCCGGCGATCGTCAATCGGTCGGCCGGTTGCCGGCCTTGCTGAAGACCGACTCGGGCCGCTGTTGCGGGACGCCGTCGACTGAGATGTCGACGAGCTCGTTGTAGAACGCGACCCGGTCCTGGATCTTGCCGACGGCGGGGAACGGCATCGCGTAGGACCACGCCACGTTGTCGCCGCCCGGCACCCCGGGAAGGCTCCAGTAGTCCTCGGCGAGACCCTTGTAGGGGCACACGCTGCTGTTGGCCGTCGGGACGAGGAGGTCGAGCCGGACGTCCTCCCGCGGCAGGTAGTAGCGGGTCGGCAGGTCGGTCTCGAAGAGAAGCACGGGGGAGCGGCTGTCGGCGAGGAGCGTGCCGCCGAGCGACACCTCCACGTGCCGCGAGCTCGCCAGCGCCTCGACCCGCTTGTGCGGGTCCCGCGGGTGGGCGATGACCTCCTCGTCCTCCTCGAGCCAGCGGTCGAGCACGCCCGGCTCCCAGCTGAGCACGATCCGGTCGCCGACGGCCGGGTCGTCGCGGACCCATGCGGCGTGCTGGATCACCCGGCCGTCGACCACGACGTCGTACCACTCCGAAACCGGGCCCTTGGCCGTGTAGAACGAGCGCTTGGTCGGGGGACCGGCCGAGGCCTGCAAGAGCTCGGTGCGGACGTCGTCACGCGGGAACGCGTATCCCGGCACCGGGAACCTCTCCTCCCAGAACAGCAGCGCGTCGTGGCTGTCCACGATCGCCTCGCTGCCGACGTACCCCCGCACCCACTTGTCCGTCGCCTCGGTCCGCATGCCCATCTCGGCAGACTAGGCCGTGAGGCCGGTTGCGCAAATAGTCATGACTTGAGTCCGATCAGCGCGTCCAGCGCCTCGACCGCCTCTCGCCGGGAGACGCTGATGACGCGGGGGTTGGACCGACGCCACGCGACGCCGACAAGGTCGAGCGCCCAGCAGCAGAGCTCGCGGATATCGCCCGACGCGTTGACGAACTGCCACCTCGGATAGCGGTACTCCTTCATCACGCCTGCGACCGGCCGCTTGGTCGAGTTGATGACCCTGCAACCGTCGGAGTGGAAGAGCCCGCGCAGGAACGACGCTGGATGAGCCTTGACGATGCGCCGCTGCCATTCCTCCAGGACGATCGGGCGCTCGTGCTTGCGGCCCGGACCGTGCTGGGGGAACAGGCAGGGCCAGTGCTGCCAGTTGCTCTGGACGACGGTGACCCCCGGCGCTCGAGGGTGGAAGACGCGACCCTCGGGTCGCACCCGACGGATCAGATCGGTGACGTCTGCAATGACACCCGGTTGTGTGGCGTCGCAGGCGACCCTCAGGAAGTAGGTGCGCGCCGCACGAGAGACACAACCGTCGCCGAGGTAGAACCCGAGGAGGCCGGCGTACGCCTCCTCATCGAGCTCGCACGGACCACAGATCGCGCAGTCGTTGGTCCGTGCGCTGCGTCCCGCTTGCCAGTCGCGAAGAGTAGAGCGGTGGACGCCGAGCTTTCGAGCGATGCCCGACCAGGACTCGCCAGCGTCACGGAGCCTTGTAGCTTCGTTCCTGATGCTCGCCGGGTACATGGCTCGAGGGTCATCACGACGTCCGACACAAGTGCCCCGGGTGGGATTCGAACCCACACTGGATGTGGTTTGAGCACATTGTCTCTGCCGTTGGACTACCGGGGCGACAGCACCGGAAACCGTAACGGACGGTTCCCCGTCGTGCGGCACGAGCCCCGGCCGCAGTGGCGATACGTCCCCGACATCGACGCCGGATAGCCTTGGCCCGTGACCGAAGCGCCTGTGCCCCGCACCGTCGTCATCGCCGAGGACGAGACCCTAATCCGGATGGACCTCGCCGAGATGCTGGTCGATGAGGGGTACGACGTCGTCGGCCAGGCCGGAGACGGCGCCAAGGCGATCGAGCTCGCCGAGGAGCTGCGCCCGGACCTGGTGATCCTCGACGTGAAGATGCCGGTGCTCGACGGCATCGCGGCCGCGGAGGCCATCGCGGGGAAGCGGATCGCGCCGGTCGTCATGTTGACGGCGTTCTCCCAGCGGGAGCTGGTCGAGCGCGCCCGCGACGCGGGGGCGATGTCCTACCTGGTCAAGCCGTTCACGCAGGCTGAGCTGGTGCCGGCCATCGAGATGGCGGTGAGCCGGTTCGGGGAGGTCCGGCAGCTCGAGTCCGAGGTCGAGGACCTCCAGGACCGCCTGGACACCCGCAAGGCCGTCGACCGGGCCAAAGGGATCCTCATGGAGCAGCTGCAGCTGACCGAGCCCGAGGCGTTCCGGTGGGTTCAGAAGACCGCGATGGACCTCCGGATGTCCATGCGCGAGGTCGCCGAAGGCGTGGTCGAGCACGGGGCAGGGGTCCGCGGCCGCCCTTCGTGACCGCTGACCGAAGGTCACGAATCAGCAACGACGCGGACGATCCTTCGCATCGGCAGTCACAAAGGCGCTCTTCGGCGTTAGGTTGCACCTGCAGTTCGATTCCGGACGATGTCCGGAGTTCCTAGTGAGCCGGAGGTCCCATGATCCGCCCAACACCTGCCCGTCGCATCGCGGCAGTGCTTGCAGCAACCGCCCTCGTTCTCTCCGCATGCGGTGACGACGGTGATGGCGGTGATGACGAACCGCAGGGAAGCGATGAGTCGCCCACAGTCGAGCCCAAGGGCGACGGCACCCTGACCTTCGGCACCCTGCTGCCGGCGACCGGTGACCTCGCGTTCCTCGGGCCCCCGGAGTTCGCCGGAGTGACGCTGGCCGTCGAAGACATCAACGCCGCCGGTGGCGTGCTCGACCAGGACGTGGTCCAGGTCAAGGGCGACTCCGGTGACGGCACGCCGGACATCGCGGGTGCCCAGGTCGACAAGCTGCTCGCCGCCGACTCCGACGTCATCGTCGGCGCGGCCTCGTCCGGCGTCTCGATCACGGTCATCGACAAGATCACCGGTGCCGGCGCGGTGCAGTTCTCGCCCGCCAACACGGCGGCCGGCTTCGACACCGACGAGATCGACCCGAACCGTCTGTACTTCCGCACCGCCCCGTCCGACTACCTGCAGGGCGAGGTCCTGGCCAACGAGGTCATCGAGGACGGTTTCGACAACGTCGCGATCATGGCCCGCCAGGACTTCTACGGCGAGGGTCTGGCCGAGCGGACGCGGGACGTCCTCGAGGAGAAGGGCGCCACGGTCGGCGAGTTCCTCCTCTACAACAAGGACGCGACGACGTTCACTGCGGAGATCAACAAGGTCGCCGCGGCCGAGCCCGACGCCATCGTGCTCGTCACCTTCGCCGAGATCACGACGATCATCCCGCAGCTGATCGCCAAGGGCCTCGGTCCGGAGGACGTGCAGCTGTACTTCGTGGACGGCAACCTGTCCAACTACCCCGACGAGGACTTCAACCTCGACGGGGTCAAGGGCACGGCTCCGACCTCCGCAACGCCCGACCCCGAGTTCGAGGCCCGTCTTTTCGAGACGCCCCCGATGGGGCCGGACGACGCGGTTCTCTACGGACCGGAGAGCTACGACGCGGTGATCATCAGCGCGCTCGCTGCGATCGCGGCCGGTGACGACTCTGGTGAGGCGATCGGCGCCAACATCGTCGACGTCACTCGTGAGGGCACGAAGTGCACGACGTTCGAGGAGTGCAAGACGCTGCTCGAGGACGGCGAGGACATCGACTACGACGGCAAGAGCGGTCAGGCCGACATGACGGACACCGGCAGCCTGGCGGCCGGCACGTACGGCATCTACGAGTACAGCGGCGGCGAGAACGCCTACGAGCAGATCGACACGGTCTCCGGCGTCGTGCCGCAGAGCGAGTGATCTGAACAGCCGCTAGCAAGACAACACAGAAAGGGCCCGGCTCCGGCCGGGCCCTTTCGCTTGTCCTCTTCCAGGTCAGTGCCCGCCGAGCGTCCCCAGGTAGAGCTCGATCACCTTCGGGTCACGGCCCAGCTCCTGACCGGTTCCCGTGTAGGCGTTCCGGCCCTGGTCGAGCACGTAGCCGCGGTCGCAGATCTGCAGGCAGCGGCGAGCGTTCTGCTCCACCATCACCACCGAGACCCCCGCCCGGTTGATCCTCCGCGTCTGCACGAACACCTCGTCCTGCAGGACCGGCGAGAGACCGGCCGAGGGCTCGTCGAGGAGCAGGACCGAAGGCTCCATCATCAGGGCGCGTCCCATCGCGACCATCTGCCGCTCGCCTCCGGAGAGGGAGCCGGCCCGCTGGTTGCGCCGAGCCAGGAGCGCGGGGAACAGATCTCCGACGAACTCGAAGCGCTTCCGGAAGCTGCTCGGGCGCTGGTAGCAGCCCATCTCCAGGTTCTCCTGGATGGTCAGCGACGGGAACACGTTCTCGGTCTGGGGCACGAACCCGATGCCGGCGGTCACCAGCTCGTCGGCTCGCTGGTTGGTGATGTCCTTGTCCTTCAGCCGCACCGTGCCCTCGCTGATCCGGACCAGACCGAACAGCGCCTTGAGCAACGTCGACTTGCCGGCTCCGTTGGGTCCGATGATGCCGACCAGCTCACCCTCCTGGCAGTAGAAGTCGGACCCGTTGAGGATGTTGACTCCCGGCAGGTAGCCGGCCACCAGGCCGTCCGCGCGCAGGACCGCGCCCTCCGCCGCGGCGGCGTGGCCGTCCTGCTCGGGGGTGAGCGTGGCTCCGTCAGTCATTGCTCTGTGCCTCCTGCTCGATCTCGGCCTCCGCCTCGGCGAGGATCCGCTCCTCCGCCTCGAAGGTGAGCTCGGTGTCGTGGTGCGCCCCCAGGTAGGCGTCGATCACCGCGGGGTCGGCCATCACCGCCTCGGGCGGACCCTCGGCGACGATCTTGCCCTGCGCCATCACCACCACCCAGTCGGAGATGTCGCGCACCATGTCCATGTCGTGCTCGACGAACAGGACGGTCCGTCCCTCGTCGCGCAGCGACTTCACGTGCCCGAGCAGGGACTGCTTGAGGGCGGGGTTCACGCCGGCCATCGGCTCGTCGAGCATGACCAGCTCAGGATCGGCCATCAACGACCGCGCCATCTCGAGCAGCTTGCGCTGGCCGCCGGACAGGGAACCCGCGAAGTCCTCCCGCTTCTTGTCCAGCATGAACCGCTGGAGGAGCTCGTCCGCCCGCGCCGTGTTGGCCGTCTCCTGCGACCTCCACAGCGGCGCGATCATCGCGGCGAACAGGCCCTCTCCCCGCTGGCCGGTGGCTCCGACCCGCATGTTCTCGATGACGGTGAGCTTCGACAGCACCTTGGTCAGCTGGAACGTGCGCACCATGCCCCGCCGGGCGACCTTGTACGCCGGCACGCGGTTCAGCGACCGGTCGTTGAAGGACCAGGAGCCGGTGTCCGGGCGGTCGAAGCCGGTGAGCAGGTTGAAGAGAGTCGTCTTTCCAGCTCCGTTGGGACCGATCAGCCCGGTGATCACGCCTCGTTGCACCTCGAGGTGCTCGACGTTCACGGCCGTGAGGCCGCCGAAGGTCCGCGTGATCTGGTCCGCGACCAGGATCGGGTCGGGCTTGGCGACGCCCGGCGTTCGCTCGACGTCCGCCAGCGCGCGCCGCGCCGCTTCGACATCGACGTCGAAGACCCGCCCTGTCGTGCGCGGGCTCGGCGGCGCGATCACCACGTCGGACTCATTGGTGTCGAGCGCCTCGTGCTGCTCATCGGGCATCGAGCGCCAGCTCCCTTCGGTCGCCGAAGATTCCTTGTGGTCGATAGATCATCAACAGCATCAGACCGAGACCCATGAAGATGAGGCGCATCAGGCTGGCCTGCGTGTCGTTCATGATCCACGTCGGGATGATCGGGTTGGCACCGGCGGTCGCCTGACCGAAGAACAGGTCGAGCACGGTGATCAGGAACCAGAAGATGACCGCACCCGCCACCGGCCCGAGCACCCGCGCCGCTCCGCCGATCAGCAGCACGGTGTAGGCGAAGAAGGTCACGTCCGTGGCGAAGAAGGACGGGCCCACGGTCGCCGACCGCAGTGCCACGACGAAGCCGGCGAGCGCGCCGAACAGGCCGCCGATGATGAGGGACTGCATCTTGTAGGAGTAGACGTTCTTCCCGAGCGAGCGGACGGCGTCCTCGTCCTCGCGGATCGACTTCAGCACCCGGCCCCACGGGCTGCGCATCAGCAGCCAGACGACCAGGCACGAGACAGCGACCAGCCCCCAGCCCACCGTCATCACCCAGAAGTCGTTCGGGCTCCACGTCACCAGGCCGTCGATGCCGACGGGTTCCGAGAACGGATTCTTGTCACGGAAGGGTTTGATGAACCCCGTGAGCCCGTCCTGGCCACCGAGATCGTCGGAGAACTTGGCGGCACTGATCACCTGCCGGATGATCTCGGCCGCTGCGATGGTCACGATCGCGAGGTAGTCGGCGCGCAGCCGCAGGGTGGGCACACCCAGGAGCAGCGCCAGGATCACGGTCAGGACGATTCCGACGAGGACGCCGAGCCAGAGGCTCTGGCTCCAGATCGTCGACATGGTGACCATGGCGTAGCCCGCGACCATCATGAAGCCGGCCTGTCCGAAGTTCAGCAGCCCGGTGTAACCGAAGTGGATGTTGAGGCCGATCGCGGCCAGGCAGTAGACCGCGGCCGTCGGCCCCAGCGCCTGCTGCAGCGAACCGGTCAGCAGCTCGTTCCAGTCCATCCGAAGGCCTCCTCAGCCGATTCTCTGCGCTCTGCCCAACAGGCCCTGCGGCCTGATCAGCAGGATGACGATGAGCAGGACCAGTGCGCCCACGAACTTGAACTCCGGATCGATGTACAGCGTCGACAGCTCGGTGAAGAGGCCGATGACGAACGCGCCGAGGATGGCGCCCCAGATGGTGCCCAGCCCGCCGAGCACCACGGCGGCGAACACCAGCAGCAGGATCCGGAAGCCCACCTGGAAGTCGAAGCCCTGGGTCACCCCCAGCAGCGCCCCTGCGAGCCCGGCCAGCGCCGCACCCCCGATCCAGACGATGTTGATGACCCGCTCGACGTTGATCCCGGTCGACGCGGCCAACCCGGGGTTGTCGGCGACAGCCCGGGTCGCCTTGCCGAGGCGGGTGAACTGCAGCAGGCTCGTCGCGGCGACCAGCACCGCGAGGCCCAGCACGATGACGATCAGCTCCTTGGGGGTCAGCAGGATGTCGCCGATCTCCCAGGGCTCCACGGCGCCGTACTGCGAGTAGTTGCGCTGCTGCGCGCCCGCGAAGTACTGGTAGACGTTGCGCAGGAAGAGCGACAGCCCGATGCTCACGATCATCATCGCGACCAGGCCGGTGCCACGCCGGCGCAGCGGTCGCCACAGCGCGGTGTCGTTGAGCCAGCCGAACACGCCGCCGAGGACGAATGCCGAGAGGACACCGAGGATCACGGTGATGTCGGCCCCGCCCACCTCGATCTGCCCGGGCAGCCGATCGATGAAGAAGGCCGCCAGCGCGCCGAAGGTGATCAGCTCGCCGTGCGCGAAGTTGGTGAGGCCGGTGGTGCCGAAGATCATGGAGAGGCCGAGCGCGGCCATCGCCAGGAGGACCGAGAACACGAGCCCGCCGACCGCCAGCTGCAACGCCTCGGTGAACTTGCCGGGCGCGGACGGCCCAGCGTCACCGACGGGGAAGATCACCGTCTGGTCGTTGTCGATGTTGATGTTGATCGTGCGGCTCGTGATCTCGGGCTTGGTGCCCTCCGGCAGGGTCGACTCGTCCAGGATCACCGTGTACGACTTGCCCAGGTGCTCGATCGCAGCCCCGGGCAGGTCGACCACGAACGTCCCGTCCGCTGCCGAGGTGGCCTCGCCGATCTCGTTGCCCTCGGAGTCCTCGACGGTCACCGTGACGTCGGGCACCGCGATGGGCGGCCGCTCGCGGCGGTCGCAGATGCGGCCGAGGATGGAGATCGTGTCGTCGTCGGTGGGCTTGACCAGCGCGCACTCGGTCGCGGTCTCCTCGGCAGAGACATCACCGGCCTGGGCCGGTGCCGCCACGCCGAGGAAAGCCAAAGTCATGAGCGCCAGGGCGAGAAGGCGCATGGTCCTGGTCCAGGACAAATCCGGGCTCCTGTCGATTCGTGACCGGGATCCTCCCGGCGGGCCAACCAGCGGACTATAGCGTGACCCGGGTCACACCCAGCCTGGCCCACCGCAGCAGCCACCCTAGGCCCACGCGAGGCAGGTGCGATCCGGAAAACGACAACGGTCCTACAACAAAACCGGGTGGTCCGGCCAGGACCGCCTGCGAGCACGGGGCGTGTTGACCCGGCCGGGTGCGAGCGTAGGGTGCATCCAGGACAACCGACCCACGAGGGGAGACGTGATGAGCCGGCCCGGCCTGACGCCCAGGATCGCCCGCAGCGAGGACGCGCCCGAGCTCGCCGACCTCTGGAGCGACGTGCTGCGACGCGTCGACAGAGCCGAGCAGATCGCCGACCTCGAGCTCGTGATCAAGGGTGCGGCCGCCTCGCCGGAGCAGCGTTTCATCGTCGTCGAGTACGACGGCCATGTCGCCGGGAGCGTCTTCCTGCGCCTGACCACGGTGTCGCCGATCAACCTCGAGCCGTGCGTGCAGTCGATCCAGCCCCGCGTCTTCGTCCAGTACCGGCGGCGCGGCGTCGGCCGCACGCTGATGGAGGCCGCGGTCGCGTTCGCCGAGGAGAACGGCGTGCTGCACGTGACGACCGCGGTGCCGGCGACCGCTCGCGACGCCAACCGGTTCATGGCGCGGATCGCGCTCGCACCGGCGGCCACCTTCCGCATCGCGCCGACCGCCGTCGTGCGAAGCCGGCTGACACCGTCCGCGCCCGCCGGCCACGGGCGCAGCACACCGCGGATCCTCGTCGCCCGCCGCAACCAGCGCCGCGCCCGGGCCACCCAGTCCGACGTGTCGCTCCCGGACTGAGCGAGCACGGGTCAGCGCGGGTCAGTGCGGGTCAGCGCGGGTCGATCAGTGCGCAGGTGATGCGCGACGTGCAGACCCGCTTCCCCCGCTCGTCGACGATGACGACCTCGTAGGCCGCACTGGAGCGACCGAGGTGGATCGCCGTCGCGGTACCGGTCACGGTGCCGGACGTCGCGGCGCGGTGGTGGGTCGCGTTGATGTCGACGCCGACCGACACCTTGCCGTACTGCGCGGCGTGGAGGCCGGACCCGACCGAGCCGAGCGTCTCGGCGAGGGCGACCGACGCTCCGCCGTGGAGGAGCCGGAACGGCTGGGTGTTGCCCTCGACGGGCATGGTGCCGACCACCCGCTCGGCGGAGATCTCGACCAGCTGCACGCCGAGCTTCTCGTTGAGCCGACCGGCGCCGTCGGGCAGGGAGGCGAGGAAGTCCGCGATGTCGATCGGCGCTGCGTCGGCGGTTCCGGGCTCTTGGGTCATGGGGCCATTCTGCTGTCGGCAGGGATGGCTAGAGTCGTCGGGTGCCTGAGTCTCCCGACGTGCGCCCGCGCCTGCTCCTCCTCGACGGCCACTCGCTGGCCTACCGCGCGTTCTTCGCCCTCCCGGTCGAGAACTTCTCGACCGCGACCGGGCAGCACACCAACGCGGTCTACGGGTTCACCTCGATGCTGGTCAACGTGCTCCGCGACGAGCAGCCGACCCACGCCGCGGTCGCGTTCGACGTCTCCCGCCAGACCTTCCGGCTGGCGGAGTACTCCGAGTACAAGGCCAAGCGCAACAAGACCCCGGGCGAGTTCAGCAGCCAGCTCCCGCTGATCGAGCGGATGCTCGACGCGTTCGCCATCCCCTATCTCAAGGCCGAGGGCTACGAGGCCGACGACATCATCGCGACCCTGGTCACCCAGGCGCTCGCAGACGAGACCGCCGACATGGAGGTGCTGATCCTCACCGGCGACCGCGACTCCCTGCAGCTGGTCACGGACCGGTCGACGGTGCTCTACCCGATGCGCGGCGTCTCCGACCTCGCCCGGATGACCCCCGGGGCGGTCGTGGACAAGTACGGCGTGCCGCCCGAGCGCTATCCCGAGCTCGCCGCGATCGTCGGCGAGACGTCCGACAACCTCCCGGGTGTGCCGGGAGTCGGCCAGGGCTTCGCCGCCAAGTGGCTCAACACCTACGACGGTCTCGTCAACGTCATCGCCCACGCCGACGAGATCACCGGCAAGAAGGGCGACGCGCTTCGCGAGCACCTCGGCGACGTCATCCGCAACCGCCGGCTCAACGCGCTGGTGACCGATCTCGACCTCGGCGTCCGGCCGACCGAGCTGGTGCTCCAGCCGTGGGACCGGCAGGCCGCGCTCACCCTCTTCGACGAGCTCGAGTTCCGCGGCGAGCTCCGCACCCGCACCATCGAGACGCTGGCCGACGAGGAGCCGATCGAGGAGGGCGGTTTCGAGCTGGCCGGCCGCACCCTGGTCGACGGCGAGGTCAAGGACTTCCTCGATGGCCTCGGCGACCAGGTGGTGGGCCTCCACGTGCGCGGCAGCTGGGCGGCCGGCACGGGATCGGTCGACGGGCTCGGCTTCGCGGTCGCCGACGGCCAGGCGGCCTTCGTGGGCGTGACCGGCCTCGGTCCCGACGACGAGGCCGCGGTGGCCGGCTGGCTGGCCGACCCGGCCCGGCCGAAGGTCCTCCACGACGCCAAGGGTCCCGAGCTCGCGCTCGCGGCGCACGGGTGGGTGCTCGCCGGGGTCGTGAGCGACACCGCGCTCACGGCCTACCTCGCCCGCCCCGACCAGCGCTCCTACGACCTGGCCGACCTCACGCTGCGTTACCTGCGGCGCGAGCTCAAGGGCGAGGCAGAGAGCGACCAGGGCGCGCTCTTCGACGATGGAGCGGCCGACGCCGCCTCGACGGCGATGCTCTACGCCCGCGCCGTGATCGATCTGTCCACGGCACTCGAGGGCGAGCTGGAGCGGGCCGGGGGCTCGCGGCTGCTGACCGAGGTCGAGCTGCCGCTGGTGCACCTGCTGGCCCGGATGGAGCAGACCGGCATCGCGGTCGACCTCGACCACCTGACCTCGCTCGAGGGACACTTCGGCGACGAGGTGCGCAACGCAGCCGAAGAGGCGTTCGCGGTGATCGGGAAGGAGATCAACCTCGGCTCGCCGAAGCAGCTGCAGGTCGTGCTCTTCGACGAGCTCGGCATGCCGAAGACGAAGCGCACCAAGACCGGCTACACCACCGACGCCGACGCCCTGCAGGCGCTCTACGTCAAGACCGAGCACCCCTTCCTGCTCCACCTGCTGCGGCACCGCGACGTGAGCCGGCTCCGCCAGACCATCGAGGGTCTGCTCAAGACGGTGCAGTCCGACGGTCGTATCCACACGACGTTCAACCAGATGATCGCCGCGACCGGCCGGCTGTCGAGCACCGAGCCCAACCTCCAGAACATCCCGATCCGCACCGAGGAGGGCCGCCGGATCCGTGAGGGCTTCGTCGTCGGCAACGGCTTCGAGTCCCTGATGACCGCGGACTACAGCCAGATCGAGATGCGGATCATGGCGCACCTCTCCGAGGACAAGCTCCTGATCGAGGCGTTCCGGTCGGGCCGCGACTTCCACTCGACCACCGCGTCGCGGGTGTTCGACGTCCCGGCCGACGACGTCACCACCGAGATGCGGGCGAAGATCAAGGCCATGAACTACGGGCTGGCCTACGGCCTGTCTGCGTTCGGCCTGGGCCAGCAGCTGGGCATCGAGCCGGCCGAGGCGCGAGGCTTGATGGACGAGTACTTCGAGACCTTCGGCGGCATCCGCGACTACCTCGCCGGCGTGGTCGACGAGGCGCGCCGCACCGGCTTCACCGAGACCATCATGGGCCGCCGTCGCTACCTCCCCGACCTCACCAGCGACAACCGGATGCGGCGCGAGATGGCCGAACGAATGGCGCTCAACGCTCCGATCCAGGGGTCCGCCGCCGACCTGATCAAGGTCGCGATGCTGCACACGCAACAGGCTATCGACGAGCAGGGCCTGCGGTCGCGGATGCTGCTCCAGGTGCACGACGAGCTCGTGTTCGAGGTTGCTCCGGGGGAGCGTGACGCGCTCGAGACCGTCGTCCGCGAGCGGATGGGCGGCGCCGCCGACCTGGCCGTCCCGCTCGACGTCTCGGTCGGGACGGGCAGGAGCTGGCACGAGGCCGCGCACTAGTCCTGCGTCTTTGCCGCGGGCTCGCGCGCGGGTTCTCCGCCGCTTCGCGGCGGGGATGTGTGGGGGTTGTCGCCTGGTGGGTGTGGCGGGCGCGGCCGGTCGGGGGCGGTGCGGGGCATGGGCCCCGACGGGCTGCAAACCGTGGCCTGCCGGCCTGACCCACATCTCGGGCCGGATGCCCCCTGGCATGGGAAAGCCGGATGAGGTTCCTGCGACAGGGGCCATCAGCACAGGCCGGCAGGCCCCGACTTGCCCGCCGGGCCCCACGCCCCGCACCGCACGAAGTCGGCCGCGCCCGCCACCCCCACGGCTCGAGGGGCGGGGTGGATGAGGCTCACCCATGTCATCCGGGTCGGCGCCTTGGGAGGGACGGACCCACCACGGGGTTCGGTCGTCCTCGCCCACACGAGCGGCCGTCCGACACAGGGAAACCCATCCACCCCGAACGCCACTGAGCCGTGGGAGTGGCGGGCGGTGCGGTGGCCGGTGCGGGGCGGGACCCCGGGCGGGCAAGTCGGGGCCTGCCGGCCTCTCTTCGTCCGCCCTGTCGCAGGAACGCCATCCACCCTTTCCCATGCCAGGGGACATCCAGCCCGTGTCACATCCAGGCCGGCAGGCCACGGTTTGCAGCCCGCTCGGGGTCCCGTCCCTCACCAGAAGGCCACCGCACCGCCCGCCACACCCAACTAGGCGATAACCCACCCAACCCAACCCGCGCGAAGCGCGGAAGCCCCGCGCGCGAAGCGCGCGCTCGACTACCGCCGGCCGGTGATGATGATGCGGCGCGAGGTGTTGGCGCTGAAGCAGACCTGGTCGTCGCCCACCAGCCGGCAGGCGAAGATCGAGACGTTCGCCACGGCCGGCCCGTGCCGGAACGCCCCGTCCAACGGGGAGAAGTGCGCCGTGTGCACACGCTCCACCCCGTCACAGACGACGGTGCCGTCGAGCCCGCCCTCGCCACCCGCACCGGTCCTCGCCTGACCGACGCCGGCGTGCGCCTCGATGAAGTCCTCCGCACCGGGCAGCGGTCCGCACCGCACGAAGACGGTGATCATCACCCTGCCGTCGGCTCCCAGACTGGCCTGCTTGGCGATCCTGATGGTGATCTCGTCCTCGGCGTGGGCCGCCGGTGCGGCCAGCAGCAAGGCAGCCATCACTAGTCCGAGGGCCACGGAAATTTTCTGGAGCATGTGGCATCCCTCCTGGGGTGCCTTCCATCGTCGCACCGGGACTGCCGGCTGGCGAGGAAAATGTGCTAGCGGAGGGTCTCGGTACCGGCCTTGCCGCGGAACACCTGGAGCGCGACGAGCAAGGCCACCACAGCCAGGTCGATGACGGCAGCGGTGACAGCGAGGGCGGTCACCGAGGTGGCGAGAGCGCCGGCACCGAGGAGAGCGATCACGCCGAGCCAGACGAGGTACTTCGTCCAGCGGCCGCGCTTGGCGAGACCGGCGTAGACGAGCAGCTGGAGCACGGAGAGCAGGCCGCCGAGGACGGCGAAGAGCCAGAGCTCGTCCTGCACGCCGTCGTAGTCGTCGCCGCCGATGAAGACGAGCGCGACGCCGCTCAGCAGGTAGGCGCCGGCGACACAGGCCGCGCCGAGCGCGGTCAGGAACGCGAGCCCGCGCAGGACGGCGGCCCGGCTCTCGCCGGCGGTGGACATCGACGGGAACAGGATCACGATCGCGAACTGCGGCAGGAACAGGACCGCCTTGGTGACGATCAGTCCGCCGGCGTAGAGGCCGGCCTGGTGGTCGTCGAGGACCTGGCGGGCGACGACGATGTCGAGGTTGGAGAGGGCCACGAAGGCGAGCAGGGCGATCGAGCTGGCGTAGGTCTCACGGCGTACGTCGCGGCGGACCTCACGGTCGTGGGCGGTGACGATGGCCCCGTGCTTCCGGTTGCGGAGCGCCCAGCTGCCGACGAGGACGGGCAGCCACGAGGCGACGAGCACGCCGGCCATCGCGCTCGCCTCGGTTGCGGAGATGGCGAGCGCGAGACCGCCGACCAGCACGCGGGGGACCCCGACGGAGAGGTAGACCAGGCTCAGCGGCAGCCAGCGGCGCTCGCCCTGGAGGACGCCGGCCTGGCCGCCCATGACCGTGACGGGTACGACGCACAGCCCGAGCAGCACCGCGGGCAGCAGCCCGTCGAGGCGCAGCAACCACCAGACGGCCGGGGACGCGGCGAGGGCGAGCCCGCCGAGGACGAGGGCGGCGCGCCAGGTCGTGGTCAGCACCGTCTGCTCGATCGCGGCGACGTCGTCGGGTGCGGCGGCGATCCGGCGGGCCGCGGTCGCCTGCAGGCCGAGCTGCACGACGGACAGCACCATCAGCAGCGCCATCAGGCCCGCGACCGCGCCGTACTGGCTCGGGCCGAGCAACCGGGCCGCGACCATCTGGAACGCGTAGGTTCCGACGTTCATGACCGCCATCGCGATCGCGATGCCGGCGCTGCCGCGGAGCACCTTGAGCAGGCGTGAGCCGCCGACCGACGAGGACGTGGTGTCCCCGGGCTGCGTGCGGTCCACGGTGCTCGACACGTTCGAAGCGTAGACGGCATCCCGCACGCCCGCCGAACCTGGCCGTGCCGTGATGCCGGAGGTCGTTGGTCCGCCGAATACAGTGACCTCCGCCATCGAGGAGGGCGGATGCGGGACACGAGGGAGGCATCGGCGACGGGGGCGGCGATCGCGTCGTGCCTCTATGCCGTCATCGCCTTCTTCATGCTCGTCCAGCAACCCGGCGCGACGACCTACGACACCCGTGCCGAGCTCACCGAGCGACCTGGCAGCTTCCTGTCGGGCGCGTTCACGCTCTGGCACCCGGAGGCCAACCTCGGGGAGTTCCAGAACCAGGCCTACGGCTACCTGTTCCCGCAGGGCGCGTGGTTCGTCCTAACCGACGCGATCGGCACTCCCGGCTGGGTCAGCCAGCGGCTGTGGTCCGCGCTCATCCTGATCGTCGCCTGCGAGGGCGCGCGCCGGGTGGCGCGCGCGGTCGGCCTGAGCGACCTCCCCGCGCTGCTGGCGGGTGTGGTGTTCGCGTTCTCGCCGCGGCTGCTCGGCACCGTCGCCGTCCAGACCGGTGAGTCGCTGCCGGGTGCGGTGATGCCCTGGCTGGTGCTGGTGGTGATCCTCCACCTGCGGGGGCTGCTGTCACCGCTGCGGACGGCGGTGCTGAGCGGCGCCGCGGTCGTGTGCATGGGCGGGGTCAATGCGGTCGAGACCGCGGCCTGCCTGCCGTTGGCGATGATCCTCGTCGTCTGGGGTGTGACGCGGAGGCTCACCAGCGTCCGTGCCGCCGTCGGCTGGTTCGCCGCGGTCGTGGCCGGTTGCCTGTGGTGGGCGCTGCCGTTGCTGGTGCTGGCGCGCTTCGCGCCGCCGTTCTACCAGTACGTCGAGAGCGCGCAGGACACGACCGCGCTCATCGGCTGGTCCGAGGCGTCCCGGGGCGACTCGTCGTGGATCGCCTACCTGGTGTCAGGGGACCAGCCGTGGTGGCCGGCGGCGTTCCATCTCGCGACGGACCCGGTGCTGGTCGTCGTCGCCGCTGTCGTGGCCGGGGTGGGTCTGCTCGGCCTGACCCTCCTCGACAGCGCGATCAAGCGACCGCTGATGCTGGCGGTCGTGCTCGGCCTCGGATGCCTGACCATCGCCCACGGCGGACCGGCCGGCGCGCCGGTCGCGGACGTCGTCCGCGGCCTCCTCGACGGGGCGCTGCAGATCTTCCGCAACGTGCACAAGATCGATCCCGTGGTCCGGCTGCCGATCGCGATCGGTTTCGGCTGTGCTGTCGCCCGGGGAGTGCAGCTGCTGGTCGAGCGTGCTCCAGGGCTCCGCACGGCTGAGCGGCTGTTGCTGCTGGCTCCGCTGCTGGTGGTGCTGGTCCTCGGCCGGCCCTACCTGCAGGCCGACGCCCGGACGCCCGGCTGGGACGAGATCCCGTCGTACTGGCAGGACACCCGGTCCTACCTGGCCGAGCACGCCCCGGGTGGTGTCGAAGGTGGCCGGACGCTCGTCGTCCCCGGCTCACGGTTCGCGCAGCACGAGTGGGGCTGGACGCTCGACGAGCCGCTGGCGATCCTCGGTGACGCGCCGATGGTCAGTCGGAGCCAGGTCCCGCTGATACCGGGGGAGTCGATCCGCTACCTCTCCGCCCTCGACCAGCTGATCGCGACCGGCCGGGCGACCGAGGCGCTGGTCGGCCAGCTGGCCCGCGCAGGGGTCACCCACGTCGTGCTCCGCCGTGACCTGCTCCGCGGGGTGACCGGTTCTCCTCACCCCGGCGCGTCCGCGGTCTCGCTGGCGCGGGCGGGTCTCGAGCGGGTGGCCGGGTTCGGCCGCGGCGTGGACGGAGCGGCCCAGGTCGAGGTCTTCGAGGTCCCCGACCAGCTGCCGCTGCTGCGGGCCACGCCGGCAGACGACGTGGTCACCGTGCGCGGGGCGGCGGAGAGCGTGCTCGCGGTCGAGGGCGGCGGTCTGGTCGGGGCAGACGCGCCGACGGTGCTCGAGGGGGAGCCGGGTTGGGAGCGCGCGGCGACGGTGGTGACCGACAGCGACCAGCGGCGCGAGCGAGCCTTCGGCAACAACGACGAGTCGCTCTCCGCGATCATGACCGCGACCGAGCCGTGGCGGGTGGACCGAGCCGCGCACGACTTCCCGGGCGGCCCGGGCGACCAGGTGGTCGCGAGGTACGACGGCCTCGCGTCGGTCACAGCCTCCTCCGCACAGGGCTATGCGGACAACTACGGGCCGGTCCTGGTCCAGGCGGGTCCGGCGGCGGCCGTCGACGGCGACATCGACACCCAGTGGGTCAGCTCGGTCGCCGGCGAGCCCGACGAGCAGTGGCTCCGGCTGGACTTCGACGAGGCCCGACCGGTCCGGGAGGTGACGATCACGCCGGTGGCGGACGACCCGGCGGTGGTGCCGATCCGGACCCTCGAGGTGGTCGCCGGTTCGCAGCGGATCCGCGTCGGCGTCAACACCTCGGGTGCTCCGGCGGTCGTCGAGCTCGACGGCAGCGAGGTCGACAGCGTCGAGATCCGGGTGCTCGCCGCGGCCACCGCGGACCGTGGTGCCCGGGTCGGTCTGCGCGAGGTCGCCGTGGACGGGCTCCGTCCGGAGCGGACGCTCGTCCTGCCCGGCAGCGTCCCGGGCACGGCGGGGTGGGCCTTCAGCACGACGCCCGGCCGGCGCGCCTGCTTCGTCGTTCTCGGCGCCCCGGACTGCGACGTCGCGCGGATCCGGGTCTCCGAGGAGAAGGCCGGCCTGGACCGCACCTTCACGCTCGACGGGCGCCAGCAGGTGTCGCTCACCGGGCACGTGGTGGCGCGCAGCACGCCGGAGGCGGCCCGGCTCCTCGACCTGATCCAGCGCCGGCCTCCGATCATCGCCTCGTCGACCTACGGTCAGGACCCGCGGGTCGCCCCGCGGTTCGCGTACGACGGCCAGCGGACCACGGCATGGGTCTCCGACGACGGCGATCTCTACCCGACGCTCACGTTCCGGTGGCGGAAGCTCCGGACGATCACCGGGATCACCGTCGCGTCGGGAGAGCAGGCCCCCGTGGGCGCCGTGGTCACGGCGAACGGCCGCACCCAGCGGGTCAGGCTCAGCGGCGACACCAAGATCGCGCTCGAACGGGTGCGGACCCATCGCCTGGTGGTGCGCTTCGAGAAGCCGCCGGAGGCCTCGCACGTGGTCGTCCCGGAAATCGAGATCGCCGGGCTCGACGTGACCCGACCGTTCGATCCGGAGCTGCGGACCGGCGCCGTCTGCGGGCTCGGTCCGGTGCTCTCCCTCGACGGTCGGCAGATTGCGACCCGGGTGACCGGGACGATGGCCGACGTCGTCAACGGCAGTCCGCTCGCGCTCGAGGCGTGCGACGAGAGGACCGGCGCTCCCGTGGACATCGATGTCGGGGAGGGCGAGCACCGGCTGCACGCGACGCCGACTGCCGACTTCGAGGTCATCGACCTGCGGGCGGGCGGAGGGCCGCTGCCGCCGTACTCCCCGCGGCGGGAGGTCAGCATCGAGCGCTGGGACGGCTCGGAGCGCACCGCGGAGGTCGGTGCCGGCGAGGAGACCCTGCTCTCGGTGCCGGAGAACTACAACGACGGCTGGGTCGCCGAGGTCGACGGGGAAGAGCTGACGCCGGTGCGGGTCGACGGGTGGCAACAGGGCTGGGTGCTGCCGGCGGGGGAGCAGGTCACCGTCGAGCTTCGCTACCGCCCGCAGGCGACGTACGACGTCATCCTGCCCCTCGGGCTGGCCGTCAGCGGCGCGCTGCTGCTGGGCGCCCTGGTGATCGCCGTGCTGGGCCTCGTCGCAAGGATCCGCGGACGCCGCCCGTCAGCCGCTCCGGACGTCGCCTGGCCGGCCGCCGACGCGCCGGACCGTGTGGTGTGGGCCGCGGCGGTCGGTGCCGCGCTGCTGCTGCTCGGTCCGGTCGCCGCGGTCGGGGTGGTCGCGGGAGCGGTCGGTGGACGGTGGCTGCTTCGGGTCGCGGGCGCCGGTGGCGCCCTGATCGCGCTGTCCGGCCTGCTCGACGCGCTCGGCAGGCCGGAGACGTTCGAGACCACCGCCGACCTCGCGGCCGCGCTGGGTGTCGGCCTGGTGGCCGGGCTGGTGCTCGGGCTGCCGCAGCGCCGGCCGCCGCGGCTCACGGCGGGCGAGGGCACGGCATGAGGAGCTGGCGAGGCCCCCAGGGCGCGGCCGCGATCGCCGTGATCGTGGTGATGCTGGTCGTGCGCGGGCGGCTGCTGGCCGGCTCCTACTTCAACCAGGACGACTTCTACATGACCGGCCGGGCCTACCGGTCCGACCTCTCCTGGGACTTCCTGTTCTCGGACTTCGCCGGTCACGTCAACCCGTTCCAGCAGCTGACGCTGTGGGTGGTCGCCCACCACGCGCCGTACGACTGGCCGGTCATCGCCACCGCCATCCTCGCCGTCAACCTCGCCGCGACGGTGCTGGTCTGGCTGATCCTGTCGCGGCTGCTGGACCGGCAGTGGTCGCGGGTGGTCCTGCTCGCCGTCTTCGCGTGGGCGCCGATGACCCTGGTGCCGACGCTGTGGTGGAGCGCCGCGATGTTCCTGTGGCCGCACGTGCTCGGCTCCCTCGCTGCGATCTGGCTCCTCGTCCGCTGGCGCCAGGGCGACGGGAGCGCGTGGGTCAACGGCGTCGGCATCGTGCTGGTCACCGCGGCCGCCCTCCTCTGGCACGAGCGGGCGGTGCTGATCCTGCCCCTGGTCTTCGGCGTCGCGGTGGCGCTCGCGGACGAGGCGACCGGGTGGCGGCGGCTGACTGCCGCGCTGGGCCGGTTCCGCTGGCTGTGGCTCGGGATGGCGGGCGCGGTGGTGGGCTTCCTCGTCGTCCACGGGCTGCTCACCGACGTCGAGGGCGGCGGCGGCACGGCGCGCCAGCAGGTCGAGGTGTCGTGGTCGTTCGTCGGCCGGAGCGTGGTGCCGGGGCTGGTCGGTGGCCCGTGGGCGGGCCGGACGATCGGCGGTGCGGTGGTCCCGGCAGCCTGGGTCACCGTGGCGAGCATCGGGCTGGTCGTCGCCGTCGTCGGACTGCTGCTGTGGCGGGGCGGGCCGGCGCGCCGCTGGGGACTGGCGGTGCTCGCCGGGTACGTCGCCGCCGACCTCGGGCTCCTGCTCGCCGGCCGCTCCGGGTTCGGGCAGGTCATCGGCCTCGACCCGCGTTATTCCTCCGACACCCTCCACGCCGCGGTGGTCTGCGTCGCGCTCTGCCTCCGCGGCGCCTCGTGGCCGGCACTCGCGGCGAAGCGCAGCCGTGCGCTCGTGGTCGGCGCGCTGCTGGCGGCGTACGGCGTCGCATCGGCGTTCGGTACGGCGCTGCTGGTGCCGCACTTCCAGAACACGCAGGACCGCGCGTTCATCACCCATCTCCGCGACGACCTCGCGGCCGATCCCACCCAGGTCATCCTGGACGGACCGGCGCCCGAGGAGCTGGTGCTGCCGTTGGTCGGCGACGACAACCGGTACTCCGTCATCCTCGGACCGCTCCCCGAGCTGCCGGCCTTCGACGAGCCGTCCCCGCGTCTGCGTGCGGTGGGGCCGGACGGCCGGCTCGGGCAGGTCGAGATGTCTGGCGGGGTGTCGAGCGTCGCGGGGCCGGACGGCGAGTGCGGCTACGAGGTGTCGACGACGCCCGTCGACGTCGAGATGGCGCTGCCGGTGGAGGGCCGGGTCCTGCTCCGGGTCCGCTACTACGCCGGGGCCGAGTCCACCGTGACTGCGAGCGCCGAGGACTGGACCGAGGAGTTCCTCGCCCGGCGCGGCCCCAACGAGCTCTGGCTGGTGCTGCCGGACGTCCCGGGCGCGGTGACCGACATCGGGCTGGTGGGTGACGGCCGGGCCGAGGTCTGCGTGACCGACGTCCTCGCCGGCCTCCCGGAGCAGCCGTGATCAAGCCCGGCCGCGGGACGGTTGTCGACCTGGCCTGGAGCACCGCGCTCGCGCTCGCGGTGTTCGGACCGTTGCTCGCCGGTCGCGGGTACTGGCTCGTCGGCGACATGGTCTTCGTGCCCGACCAGCCGTGGAAGCCCGCCTGGCTCGGACTCGACGGCGCCCTGCCGCGGGCGGTGCCGATGGATGCCCTCGTCTCGGTCGCGACCCAGTTCGTGCCCGGCAGCTGGGTCCAGCGCGGGCTGCTCGTCGGCGGGTTCCTGCTCGGCGGCGTGGGCATCGGCCGGGTCGTCCGCGCGCACGCGTGGTACGCCCGGGCCGCCGCCATCACCCTGCTGCTGTGGAACCCCTGGGTCTACGAACGGCTGCTGATCGGCCAGTGGGCCATCCTGCTCGGCTACCTGGCGCTGCCGTGGGTCGTCCTCGCCGCCCGCCGGCTCCGTGACGAGCCACGAAACGGGTGGGCCGAGGCAGCGATCGCGGTCACGGTGTCGGCGGTTTGCAGTCCGTCGAGCGGGGTGATGGCGGTGGCGGTGCTCGCCGTGCTCGGCACCACGCGCGACCGCCGAACCTGGATGGCCACCGCCGCGGTCGGGGTGGTCGGCAACCTGACCTGGGTGGTGCCCGCCCTCACCGCGGCCGCGACCGACGTGTCGACGCAGGGCGTGTTCGCCGCGTTCGCGGCTCGGGGCGAGTCCGGTGCCGGGCTGCTGCCCAGCCTGGTCTCGCTCGGCGGCATCTGGAAGACGTCGATCCTGCCCGAGGCCCGCACCAGCGCCGCCCTGGTCGTCCTCTCCTGCCTGCTCACCGTCGCCGCCGCTGCCGGCCTCCGCCGCGCGGTGAGGAAGCACCCGGGGGAGTGGCCGCGCCTGGCCGGGCTCGGACTCGCGGCGCTCGCCGTCGCGGCGGCCCCGGCCGTGCCGGGCGGCGCCGAGGCGCTCGAGGACCTGGCGGCGCGGCTGCCGGGGCTCGCGCTGCTGCGGGACTCCCACCGGTTCCTCGCGCCGCTCGGCGTGGTGCTCGCGGTGGGCGCAGCCGGTGCGGCGACCGCGGTCCGGGAGCGGGTCCGGCCGGGTCGTGGCGCACTGTGGTCGGTCGTCGGACTGATCGTCGCGGCCCCCGTGCTGCTGCTGCCCGGTCTGGCCTGGGGGGCCGCGGGCGAGCTGGAGCGGTCGTCCTACCCCGCGGAGTGGGAGGAGGTCGCGGCGCTGCTCGGGGACGCCCCGGGGCGCGTCGTCGTGCTCCCGTGGGAGGGGGCCTACCGCGGCTACGACTGGAACCACCGGCGCGCGGTCCTCGACCCGGCGCCGCGCTACTTCCCGGGCGAGGTGCTCGTCGACGACCGGGTCCTCCTCGACGACGGCGCCGTGCCGGCCGAGGACCCGCGGGTGGAAGAGGTACGGCGCGCGCTGGATGCCGCCGATCCGGCAGCCGCGCTCGAGTCGCTCGGCGTGCGCTGGGTGCTGGTGGAGAAGGGCCGGCCCGGGATCGACGTGCCTGAGGGCGACCTGGCGTACGACGGCGACGAGCTTTCCCTGGTGGAGCTGTCCTCCTCGGGGTCGGCCCCGGGAGGTATCTACGGTGATAACAGTTCCGGGACAATTGTCCTGATCGTTACCGGCCACACCGCTTCGATGGTTTTGCTTTTGGTAGGTGCGTTCCGTCACAATGCGGGTCACGCGACCTGTTCACCGGGTCGCAAGGTCTTTGGGAGGGGACCTTTCGCATGAACGTGATCATTTCTTCGATCGTCGGCGCGCTGGCGTCCGGTGCCGTGCTCGTCGGTGGAGTCCAGGCTTACCAGAGCGGGACCGACCAGGAGCCGGTCAGCAAGAACGAGCTCTACACCTACTCGAGCCAGTAGTCAGCACGGCCGTCCGCAGCGGGGAGCGCGCGGACAGCCGAACCACGACGTGCCCCAAGGGAGCGGGGCGGGTCACGACGCTGACGGCTTGGGAGGGTCCGGATGCTTCATATCGTCATTCCTGCGTACAACGAGGAGCTGCGGCTGCCGCGTACGCTGCGCGCGCTGCGCCGCTTCGCCACCGACCGTACGTCGATGTGGGGCGGGGTCGAGGTGCTGGTCGTCGACAACGACAGCTCCGATCGCACGGCTGAGGTCGCCCTCGCCGCGGCCACTCCCGCGATGCCGGTGCGGGTCGTCCGCTGCCTGCGCCGCGGCAAGGGCGCCGCGGTCCGCGCCGGTCTGCTCGCGAGCGACGCTGACCTGGTCGCCTTCATGGACGCCGACGGCGCCACCGACCTTGCCGCCCTCGACGCGGCCTGGCATCGCCTCCACCTCGGCGCGGATGTCGTGATCGGCTCCCGCGGCCTCGACGGCTCCGTCGCCGACGTCCGCAGCTGCCGCACCCGCACGGCGGGCGCGGCCTGCTACCGCCGCGTGGCCCGCCGTCTGGTGCCGGGCGTCGCCGACACCCAGTGCGGCTTCAAGGTGATGCACGGTGCGCTCGCCCGCGCGGTCGCCACGAACCTGGTCGCCCCTGGGTTCTCCTTCGACGTCGAGCTCCTCGTCCGGCTGCGCGCGGCCGGCGCCAGGATCGACGAGATCCCCGTGACCTGGACCGACGTGCCCGGGTCCACCTTCGTGCCGGCCCGCCACGGTGCCGGCGCCTTCGCCGAGCTTGCTGCGATCGCCTGGCGCACGCGGCACCTCGGCGCCCCGGTCGCCGGCAGGGCGACCGTCGGGGCGCGGTCGCAGTCCCCCATGCCGCTTCCCGCCCCCGTCGCCCTGCCGGTCGCCCTGGCCGTCCCGGCCGCCGCGTCGTTGCTGGGTGAGGCCTGAGATGACCATCCGGCCGATGTCGACCCCACTCGCCGGACGGCGGGTGGCGATCGTCAATTGGCGCGACACCGAGCACTCGCTGGCCGGCGGGTCGGAGATCTACGCCTGGGAGCTCGCTCGCGCGCTGCGCGAGGGTGGTGCCGACGTCGAGTTCCTCACCGCCCGCGAGCCCGGCCAGGAGGCGACCGTCGTCCGCGACGGCATCGTCGTACGCCGGCGCGGGGGTCCGTTCTCGTTCTACCCGCACACGGCGCTGCGGCTGCTCGCCCGGCGCCGCCGGGTCGACGCCGTGATCGACCCCTCGTGCGGTCTGCCGTCCTTCGCGCCACTGTTCCTGCGCCGCCGGACCCCCGTGGTGCTGGTGATGCACCACGTCCACCAGGCGCAGTTCTCGACGCACTTCCCCGCGCCCGTCGCTGCGCTCGGCCGGTGGCTCGAGCGGGTGCCGATGCCGATGGTCTACCGCCGCCGCCGGGTCGTCGCCGTGTCGGCCTCGACCGCCGAAGAGATGCGCCGACAGCTCGGTTGGAAGGGATCCGTCGGCCTGCTCGCCAACGGAGCGGACCTGCCGCCGCTCGGCGCCGGCGACCCGGAGGCGAAGGACCCCGACCGGATCGCCGTGCTCGGCCGGCTCGTGGCGCACAAGCGGGTCGACCTGGTCATCCGCGCCCTCGACGCGCTGCGCACGGACCACCCCCGCCTCCGGCTGGACGTCATCGGGAAGGGACCCGAGCGACGCGAGCTCGAGGGCCTCGTCGCCCGGCTCGGCCTCGCCCATCGGGTGACCTTCCACGGCTTCGTCGACGACGACACCAAGGCGGCGCTCCTGGCGCGCGCTTCGGTCCACGTCTGCGCGTCCGATGCAGAGGGATGGGGCCAGGCCGTGGTCGAGGCAGCCGGACACGGCGTGCCGACAGTGGCCAGGGACGTCCCCGGCCTCCGCGACTCCGTGGTCGCCGGCGAGTCCGGCTGGCTGGTGCCCGACGCCGACGACCTCGAGGAGGTCGGCCGCCGCCTGACGGCCCAGGTGCGCGCAGCACTGGCCGAGACCGCGGCCCCGGCGGATCGGGCCCGCCACTTCCAGGCCTGCCAGGCCTGGGCCCACCGGTTCGACTGGTCGGAGATGCGCCGGCAGGCGCTCGACCTGGTCACCGGCGAGCTGGGCATCAACGAACCCGCGGCGAGCACCACCGTGCCCGACGCTCAACACCGCCCGCGAGAAGAACGCGTGGCCGTAATTGGAGGAACTGCATGCGTCGAATGATCGGACCGGTTCTCGTCGGACTGGGGGTGTTCCTCATCGTGGCCGCGGGCCTGGTGCGCTTCTACGCCTACCCGGCGCTCGCCAAGGTGCCCGCCGGATACAGCAGTACCACGAAGTTGGAGGCGAACGACGCTCAGGTGTTCAACTCCAGTCTCGACGTCCTTGCGCCTGAGACCCACGATCTCTCGATCACCTCGAAGACCCACGAGAACGTGAGCGCCGACGCACCTGACGGCGTCGTGGTGTGGGTCAACCTGACCACGATCAAGCGCGGCGACGGCACCGAGTTCCAGAAGGCGACAGAGCAGGTGGCCTTCGACGAGGTGACCGGCGAAGCGGTCGACTGCGAGGAGTGCGACCAGTTCATCGAGGTCCGGGACATCGCGGACGACAGCGCCGAGCGGGTGTCGACGACGTTCGAGGGACAGGTCTACAAGTTCCCGTTCAACACAGAGCGCAAGGACTACGACCAGTGGGACGGCACCCTCGGCGAGAGCTTCCCCGCGACGTACGAGGGTGAAGAGGACGTCCAAGGCGTCGCCGTCTACAAGTTCGTGCAGGAGATCGAGCCGACCGTGATCGAGACCCGCGACGTCCCGGGCTCCGTCTTCGGATCGGACGAGCCGTCTGTCCAGGCCGAGATGGTCTACGCGATGACGCGCACCTTCTACGTCGAGCCGGTCACCGGCTCGCCCATCGACCGGGTCGAGGAGCGCACCCAGGAGCTGGTGTACGACGGCGTGCGGGTGCCTGCCTTCGTCGGGACCGTCGAGTACACCGACGCCCAGGTCGACGACAACGTGGAGAAGGTCGACAACAAGGCGTCGCTCCTCGGAGGGGCACGGGTCCTGTACCCGGTCATCCTCCTGGTGCTCGGCGGCGTGCTGCTCGGTCTCGGACTCATCTTCAACAAGCGGCTGTCGAGCGACGCCGACCAGGACACCCACCAGGACCGGCCCTTGGTCTCGGCCTGACGCAGCCACTGGACCTCCCGAGGAGGGGGCGGGCGGGCTGGCAGCCCCGAGGCTAGGCCAGCCTGCCCCCGACGGCCTCGAGCACTCGCTCGAGGCCGTCGGCGTGCCAGTCGGCCGCACGCGCACGCAGCGTGAGGACCGTGCGGCCGCCATGACCCACCGCGCCGAGCGCGATGCCGGTGCCCCCGGCCGTCACCGGGTGGAACACCAGGCGGTCGATGGCCGGCGCGGTCACCTCGCCCAGGTGGGAGACCAGCAGCGTCGACCCGAGTCGGCGCGCCAGCAGTCGCATCGCGATCGCGGCCGCCCGGTTGACACTGCCGGACCGGGTGCCCGGCGGGCGCTCGACAGGCGCTTCCCGCAGGGCACGCTCGATCTCGGGCAGCTCGAGCCGCTCGACGTCGCGCAGCCGCAGCAGGGCGCTCCGGTCCTCGATCAACCCGTTGGGATCCGGGTCGCGGGTGACGCCGACCGCCACGGCGACATGCGGTCCGGCGCCGAGGTCGGCGAGCGCCGCGACGGCGGCGTGCACGATCTGCCCCGTGCGGAACGAGCCGGGAAGCTCGATCTCGACCATGACGTCGCCGGCCGCCGGTCCGCGGCCCTGCGGAGGGATCCGGGCTGGTGGGCGGAGCGCAGCCTCGACGAGCCGGCGGACGACCGTGCCGGCGTACCCGTGGCCGGCGGAGCGATCGCCCACGCCGCGCGCCGATGACGTCACGGGCCCGTGGCCGAGCTGCTCCAGGATGCGCAACAGACCGAGACCGTCGACGGCGGCGTGGTGGGCGGACACCACGAGGTCGTGGCCGGCGACGCCGACGACGACCGGCTGCGGATCGGGCGCGACCAACGCTCGACGCAGCTCGGCGGTCGATGTTGCCGTTCGGACGGTGTCGTCGACCTGCGGTTGGTCGGGCAGCGTCGCCGTCAGCAGGATCCGCCACCCGATCGACGGGTCGGCGACCCAGTGCCCGGTCGTGGGCGTGGTCACGGCTTGCGCGCCGAGACCACCAGGCTCACGCCGGGCAGCCGGCGCAGCGGCAACACCCGTTCGAGCGCGACCGCCGACCGCAGCCCGGCGTTGAGGACCGGGTGGACCGGGTCCATCTCGCTCTCGGCCTCGCTCCGCCTCCGCCGCCGGGCCCGCACCACCGGCCGCAGCAGGACGTTCCACGACCACATGTCCTCGATCTCGAGGCCGGCGCCCGAGACCACCGCCGCGAGCTGGTCGCGCTCGTAGCGGCGGACGTGCCCGAGGGCGACGTCGTGGCCGCTCCACAGCTTCATGCTGCACGGGACGGCGATCAGCGCCCGGCCACCGTGCCGCAGCACCCGGGCGGTCTCGCTCGCGACCGCACCGTCGTCCTCGATGTGCTCCCACACGTCGGTCGACATGACCAGGTCGAACGTCGCGTCGTCGAAGGGCATCGCCGTGGCGTCGCCGCGGACGACGGCCAGGCCGCGGGAGGCGGCGATCTCCGCGCCGGCGGCGGAGTACTCCAGCCCGGTCGCCGACCACCCGAGCTCCCGCAGCACGGCGGTGTTGCCGCCCCCGGCGCACCCGACGTCGAGCGCCCGCCCCGCCGGCCAGCGCGAGGCCGTACGTCGCACCATCGCCCGGCGCTCGGCGTACCACCAGTGCCGTTGCTCGAGCGCCGCCGACTTGGCGATCTCCTCGTCGTCCACCCCGTGACTCTAGGGGAGGCCGGCCCGTTCAACGCGGCCGGCAGCGTGGCGGGCGGAGGTGCCGCCCGTCACCCGACCGTGAGCCGACGACGGCCTGCCCAATGCCGGGCGGTTCCTCCGAAGACACGCTCGGCCCATTCAACCCAGGAGGTCGGCCCCGAAGATCGCCGTGCCCGGCGTCACCCGCCCGCGCACGGCGGACCACCCGCCCCAGAGCCGGTCGTGGTCGGCCGGCCACTCCGGCTCCAGCAGGGTGGTGAGCCGGAACCCACCGGCGGCGAGCAGGCCGACCCAGTCACCCAGCGTGCGGTGGTGCTCGACATACGCGACGACTCCGGTCGTGTCGTCGACCTCGACGTACGGCGTCCGGTCCCAGTAGGACTGGCTCGCCGTCAACCCCTCCTCGGTGGGGTCGTCCGGAAACATCCACCGCGTCGGGTGGGTGATCGAGAACGCGAACCGACCGCCGGGACGCAGCACTCGCGCGGTCTCCGCGACCGCCTGCTCGATGTCGGCCACGAACTGGAGGGCGCCGAAGGCGCAGAAGACCACGTCGAAGCTGGACGCGGCGAACGGGAGCGCGGTCGCGGTGCCCCGCACGCTCGGCACCGCGATGGCGGTGGCGTCGTCGATGCGCCGGGAGTGCTGGAGCTGACGGTGCGAGAGGTCGAGGCCGAACGCCCGGCCGCCCTGGCTGCGGATCCACCGCGAGCACTGACCGGCACCGGATCCGACCTCGAGCACGTCGCGGTCGGCGAGGGTGCCGAGGACGCCCGCCTCCGCCTCGGTCAGGCCCTCGGGGCCCCACACGAACCCCACGTCCCCGAGGAAGTCACCGTGGGTCGCCTGGTACTCGTCGGCGTAGCGGTCCCAGTCCGGGCCGTTGGCCTGGCGGGACTCGTCCTCGGACACTGCCCGCCGATGGGCGGTCACCGGCGGATGGGGCCAGTGCTCCTGCCTGGGTTGCCCAGCCTGCTCCACGCGGGAGAGGGTACGCCGCGAGCCCGGAGCCGGCGACGGCCGCCGTCGCTGGAACCGGGCTCAGTTGGACTCCGGCGTCGGCGGCCGCGTACCCTGGACAAGTCTGCGGTCTCCCGACCGCGGTCGTTCCATGCCCTCTACATCTGCCCATCCAAGGACTGACCTCTCCATATGACGAGCACCCTCTCGACCCCGCTGGCCAGCCGATACGACGACGACGCCCCTCAGGTGGCGGTCAACGACATCGGCTCGGAGGCGGACTTCCTGGCCGCGATCGACCAGACCATCAAGTACTTCAACGACGGTGACATCGTGGATGGCACCATCGTCAAGGTCGACCGGGACGAGGTCCTGCTCGACATCGGCTACAAGACCGAGGGCGTCATCCCCTCGCGCGAGCTGTCGATCAAGCACGACGTCGACCCGTCCGAGGTCGTCTCGGTCGGCGACAAGGTCGAGGCCCTGGTCCTCCAGAAGGAGGACAAGGAAGGCCGCCTCATCCTGTCCAAGAAGCGCGCCCAGTACGAGCGCGCCTGGGGCACGATCGAGGAGATCAAGGAGGCCGACGGCGTCGTCGAGGGCACCGTGATCGAGGTCGTCAAGGGCGGCCTGATCATCGACATCGGGCTCCGCGGCTTCCTCCCCGCCTCGCTGGTGGAGATGCGTCGCGTGCGCGACCTGCAGCCGTACGTCGGTCAGACCCTCGAAGCGAAGATCATCGAGCTCGACAAGAACCGCAACAACGTGGTGCTGTCGCGCCGCGCCTGGCTGGAGCAGACCCAGTCCGAGGTGCGCCACGGCTTCCTCACCCAGCTGCAGAAGGGCCAGATCCGCAAGGGCGTCGTGTCCTCGATCGTCAACTTCGGTGCGTTCGTCGACCTCGGCGGAGTCGACGGCCTGGTCCACGTCTCCGAGCTGTCGTGGAAGCACATCGACCACCCGTCCGAGGTGGTCACCGTCGGTGACGAGGTCACCGTCGAGGTGCTCGACGTCGACATGGACCGCGAGCGGGTCTCGCTGTCGCTCAAGGCGACGCAGGAGGACCCCTGGCAGCACTTCGCCCGCACCCACCAGATCGGTCAGATCGTGCCCGGCAAGGTCACCAAGCTGGTGCCGTTCGGCTCGTTCGTGCGGGTCGAGGAGGGCATCGAGGGCCTGGTCCACATCTCCGAGCTGGCCGAGCGCCACGTGGAGATCCCGGAGCAGGTCGTCCAGGTCAACGACGACGTCATGGTCAAGATCATCGACATCGACCTCGAGCGTCGCCGGATCTCGCTGTCGCTGAAGCAGGCCAACGAGAACCCCGCCGCTTCCGACGTCGAGGAGTTCGACCCGACCCTCTACGGCATGCCGGCGACCTACGACGACCAGGGCAACTACGTCTACCCCGACGGCTTCGACCCGGAGACCGGCGAGTGGCTCGAGGGCTTCGAGGACCAGCGCGCGCTCTGGGAGGACCAGTACGCCAAGGCGCACGCCCGCTGGGAGGCGCACGTCAAGCAGCAGGCCGACGCCAAGCAGGCCGAGATCGAGGCCGGCGAGGCGACGACGTACTCCTCCGGCGCCGGCGCGGCCTCGGACGAGACCGAGGTGGCCGAGGACGCGGGCGGCTCGCTCGCGTCGGACGAGGCGCTCCAGGCGCTCCGTGAGAAGCTGACCGGCGGCAGCGCCTGATCGCCGCACGCTGAACGCAACAACGGCCCCCACGTCCGAGGACGTGGGGGCCGTTCGCGTTGTCAGCCCTGCGGCGGGTCAGCGCCGGTTGAGCAGGCTGGCGGGCGGGCGGAATGCTTGGTCGACGGAGTGGGAGGTGGGGGGCGGCAGCTGGCCGCGGTCGTCGCGCACAATCGCGTGCACCGTGGCTGCGACGGCTGCCACGATCACGAGGAGGATGAAGTAGGTCATGGCAGAAAGTCTGCCCGTGATGGAATCCTGCCACCAGTGGCAGAAATGCCGGACTACGTTGATTTTCTGCCATTGAGGTGCCAGCATGGGCGGATGCTGACCAACGTGGCCGTTCTGGCCTTCGAGGGTGTCGCCCCCTTCGAGCTCGGCGTGCTGTGCGAGGCGTTCGGCCTCGACCGCACCGCGCACGGTGTCCCGAAGCTCGAGTTCGCCGTCTGCGCCGAGTCGCCCGACCCGATCCCCACGTCGATGGGCTTCTCGCTCCAGGTCCACGAGGGCCTCGAGCGGGTGCGGGACGCCGATCTCGTGGCTGTCCCCGCGACGCCGCGCGGTCGGTTGGCGCCCGGGCCGGTGATCGACGCCATCCGTGAGGCTTACGACCGGGGCGCCCGGATCCTCTCCGTCTGCAGCGGGGCGTTCACGCTGGGCGCCGCCGGCCTCCTCGACGGCCGCGAGTGCACCACGCACTGGATGTACACCAAGGAGCTCCAGACCCGGTTCCCCGAGGCCAAGGTCGTGCCCGAGGTGTTGTACGTCGACACCGGCCAGGTCGTGACCAGCGCCGGAACCGCGGCCGGCCTGGACGCCTGCCTGCACATCTGGAGGCAGGAGTACGGCGCTGCGGTGGCGAGCATGGTCGCCCGGCGCGCCGTCGTACCCCCGCACCGCGACGGCGGCCAGGCGCAGTTCATCGCTCGCGCGGTGCCCGACTGCGACGCCGACACCCTGCGGCCGCTGCTGACCTGGATCCTCGAGAACATCGCCGAGGAGCACAGCGTCGACTCGCTCGCGCGGCGTGCGCTGATGTCACCCCGCACCTTCGCCCGGCGGTTCCGCGACGAGACCGGCACGACCCCGCACAGCTGGGTGACCGCGCAGCGGGTCGCCGCCGCCGAAGAGCTGCTCGAGACCACCGAGCAGCCGGTCGAGTGGATCGCCAACGAGGTGGGCTTCGGCAACGCCGCCGCGCTCCGGCACCACTTCCAGCGGGTCCGCGGCGTGAGTCCGCTGCAGTACCGGCGGACGTTCTGCCCGGCACCCACCGAGGCGACCGCCTGAGGCGAAACCCAGCGGCCCCGCAGCCGACCACCTAGTCTCGTGCGCGGGAGGGCTCTCGAATGCGCGCGGCACTGGGACTGGCCGGCGTGATGCTGCTCGCCGGCCTGGGGCCGGGACCGTCGGCACGCGCCGTCGATGCGACGTCGCCGGACCCGGTCCGGATCCTGCTGGTCGGCGACTCGGTGACCCAGGGGTCCTCCGGAGACTGGACCTGGCGGTACCGGCTCTGGCGACACTTCGTCGCAGCCGGGGTGCCGGTGGACTTCGTCGGACCGCGCAGCGACCTGTGGGACAACCTCACCGACCAGCCCGGATCGATGGCATACGCCGACCCGCGGTTCGACAAGGATCACGCCGCCCGCTGGGGCATGCAGGCGTTCGTCCCTGACGTCCCCGCCGGCCGGCTGGTGGAGGACCACCGACCGGACGTGGTGGTGGTGATGCTGGGCGTCAACGACCTGCTGTACGGCGCTTCACCGGAGGCCGTTGCCGGTCGGACCGTTGAGCTCGTCGACGAGGTGCACGCGGCCGACCTGGAGGTCGACGTGGTGCTCGCCGAGGCCACCCAGACCTGGTTCCCCGGCGTGACCGAGTTCAACGACCTCCTCGATGACGTCGCCTCCGAGGTCGATGACGCTACGGGCCAGGTCGTCGTGGCACGGACGGCCGCGCGATACGCGTCGGACGCAGACACCTGGGACACCTCTCACCCCAATGCGCAGGGTGAGGTCAAGATCGCGGCCGCCGTCGCTGACGGGCTCTCCGAGGTCGGCGTCGGTCCGCCGGCCTCTCGACCGCTTCCCGCCGTGCCGGTCGGACCCCGGAGCGGTGCCGAGGTCACCGCCGTCGCCGGCGACGGCTTCATCACGCTCGCGTGGACCGGTCCTCCCGGCGCGACGGCACAGCTGGTCTGGGGGAGGGACGTCACAGCGGACGAACGGTGGCACCGGTTCCCGTTCCCGGTCACCGGGGTGACCTGGACCGCCCACTACCTGACCAACGGCCACCGATACCGGTACCGGCTGCAGCCGATGAAGGGTGACGACGCGCCGGACGGAGCAGTGTTCTCCAACATCATCACGGCGGTCCCGTTCCGGCCGCCGGCGGCACCGTCCCGACTGCGGGCGGAGCCGCGGCAGCGCTGCACGACGCTCACCTGGCGGGAGCCGGCATTTGCGACGCGCTACACCGTGGCTCGACGGACCCCTTCCGGCTGGCGAGCCCTGGGCTCGACGCAACGGCCGCGGTTCATCGCGGAGCGGCTGCCGAACGTTCCCGCGTGGCAGTTCCGGGTGCGGGCCTGGCACCGCGACGTCGCCGGACAGGCGGAGCGGATCAGGGTCTTGCGGGGCAGGTCGGCCGGAAGCTGCGAGTAACATCCGCGCCACGCCTGGGCCCACTTCCGGCAGGGGACCCGCTGGCTGCTCGCCCATCTCCCGGGCTAGCTCTATCCGGCCGTGAGCTCCGTGCGGCGCACCTTCCCGGTGAGCGTGCGGGGCAGCGCGTCATGGAAGACGTAGGTCTTCGGTCGCTTCGGCGGTGCCAGACGGCTCCGGGCGTACGACGTCAGCGCGCTCTCGTCGACCTCGCCCACGACCGCAGCGCAGACGCGCTGTCCCCATTCCGGGTCGGGCACGCCGTAGACCGCGATCTCGACGACCCCCGGGCACGCGCCCAGCACCTGCTCCACCTCGGCCGGGTAGACGTTGACGCCCCCGCTGATGATGAGGTCCTCCCTCCGCCCGTCGAGGTAGACGTAGCCGTCGGCGTCGATCCGCCCGTGGTCGCCGACGGTGAACGCCGGCCCTTCCTCGGTGTCCCGCCACGCGGCAGCCGTCCGCTCGGGGTCGCCGTAGTAGGTGAACCGGGCGTGCTCCGGGACGACGCACCACAGCGTCCCGTCCGGGTCCGCGGTCAGCCGCCGTCCCGGCCGGGCGCGCCCGACGGTGCCAGGCCGGTCGAGCCAATCCTCGCTGCGGCAGGCGGTGAACTGTCCTTCGGTCGAGCCGTAGAACTCCCACGTCGACCCGGGAGGGAACCGCTCGATCAGCCGTCGCTTCACGTCGCTCGGGCACGGCGCGCCGGCGTGGGCGACCAGCCGGAACGACGACAGGTCGGGCGGGCTCCCCCCGGACTCGATCAGGGCGTCCCAGTGGGCGAAGAGGCGCTGGAGGTGCGTCGGTACGCAGAACATCGTCGTCGGCCGCTCGCTCTCGATCGCCGCCGTCACCGTCTCCGGATCGAAGGGACCCGGCATCACGACCCGGCCGCCGGCCAGCGCCGTGCCCATTGCGAAGCGGAGCGGCGCGGAGTGGTAGAGCGGGCCCAGCACCAGGTTGACGTCCCCGGGCCGGAAGCCCCACAGCTCGCGCTCCTCCTCGACGAGCGCGGTCGCCGCGTGCTCGTCGAGGAGACCCGACCACACCCCCTTGGGCGTGCCGGTCGTCCCGCTGGTGCAGTGCATCGGCCGGCCGCGGGGGAGTCCGGGCGCCGGGAGGGTCGCGGCGAGATCCGCCAGCGCCCGCTCGTCCTCGATGACCAGGGTCGGGTCGAGCCCGGACAGGATCCGCTGCCGCTCGGTCGTGGTGAGACGCGGGTCGAGCGGGATCGGGAAGACGCCGGCGGTCAGCAGGCGGACCACGACGTCGAGGTACGCCTGAGATCCCCGGACCAGGAGGGCCACGCGGTCACCCTCGAGGACAGCACCACTCCTCATGCGGATCACAGTAGGGTCCGGATGTGCGCGTCGGACTGACCGGGGGTGTCGCCTCGGGGAAGAGCTCGGTGTCGGACATCCTGCGGGAGCTCGGCGCGGTGGTGATCGACGCCGACCAGCTGGCGCGCGAGGTGGTCGAGAAGGGAACGCCCGGCCTGGACCAGGTGGTCGAGGCGTTCGGGCCGGAGGTGCTCACGGCGGACGGCGACCTGGACCGGGCCGAGCTCGGGTCGATCGTGTTCGCGGACGAGGACCGCCGGCGGGTGCTGGAGTCGATCGTGCACCCGCTCGTGTTCGAGCGGATCGTCGCGCTCGAGGAGGCCGCGAGCGGCGCCGACCTCGTCGTCCACGACATTCCGCTGCTCGCCGAGTCCGGGCGGGCGGAGACCTTCGACGCGGTGATCGTGGTCGACGTCCCGACGGAGGTCCAGGTCGAGCGGATGGTCCGCGACCGCGGCTGGACCCGCGAGGAGGCCGAGGCCCGGATCGCCGCTCAGGCCAGCCGGGAGGACCGGCGGGCCGTTGCGACGTACGTCATCGACAACACGGGGACGCTGGAGGAGCTGCGGGCGCGGGTGCGCGAGGTTCACGCGGAGCTCACGCGCGAGCGCGCTTGAGACTGGCGCCCGCCGACACGGCGCAAGCTTCGAGGCGGCTCGCTTCGCTCGCGAGGGCGAAGTTTCCGCCGGGTCGGCTGCTGCGCCGTGGCTCGCTTCGCTCGCCGCCGCCTCTGGTTGCGGCCAGCAGTTTGCCGTCAGGCCGCGAGGTCGGGGTCGCCCAGCCGGCGCAGCTTCTGGAGCGCCTCGCGCTCCAGCTGGCGGACCCGCTCGGCGGAGATGCCGTGCTTGGCGCCGATGTCGGCGAGCTTGTGCTGGCGGCCGTCGACCAGTCCGTAGCGAGACCGGATGATGTCGGCGGCCCGCTCGTCGAGCTGCCCCACCAGCCGGTTGAGCCGGTCGCGGGCCTCGGTGTCGAGGACCGTGAGGTCGGGGCTGGGGGAGGTCTCCTGCGCCATCAGGTCACCGAGCGAGGTGTCGCCGTCCTCGTCGACGGGCGTGTCGAGGCTGACGTGCTCGCGGCCCCACGACATCAGGTCGAGGACCCGGTCGAGGTCCATGCCGAGCTCGACCGCGATCTCCCTGGGCTCCGGGTCGCGACCCAGCTGACGCTCGAGGGTGCGGCGGGCGCCGCCGACCTGGTTGAGCTCCTCGACGACGTGCACCGGGAGCCGTACGACGCGCGCCTGCTGCGCGATGCCGCGGGTGATCGCCTGCCGGACCCACCAGGTCGCGTAGGTCGAGAACTTGTAGCCCTTCGCGTAGTCGAACTTCTCGACGGCGCGGATCAGGCCGGTGTTGCCCTCCTGGATCAGGTCGAGCATCGGCATCTGAGCGCGGCCGTACTTGCGAGCGATCGAGACGACCAGCCGCAGGTTGGCGTTGATGAACTCGGTCGTCGCCTTGCGACCCTCCTCGGCCAGCCACTCGAGCTCCTCCTGGGTGGCGCGCTTGGGCGCTCCGCCCTTGGCCCGGGCGATGCGGCCCTGGTCGAGCAGGTGCTGGGCGAACAGACCGGCCTCGATGGTCTTCGCGAGCTCGACCTCGCGGGCGGCGTCGAGCAGGGGGGTGCGCGCGATCTCGTCGAGGTACAGCCCGACGCTGTCGCGGCCCTCGATCTCCCGGCCTCCGCGCTTGGTGACCACTGCTGTTGCCATCGCGACCCTCCTTCGCGTACCGACGCTGTCCCAACGCCTGTACTTCGTCTCCAACGCATCTCCGGATTGCCGTGTTCCCTGGGGGGCCGCCCGAAGAGTGCTCTCGACTCCTCAGACGTGTCAGCGGGCCGGAGAGTTGCCGCAATCCGCAACTCTCAGGGACTTCTCAGTGATCAACCCTGAGGTGACGGTGGGGTACCCACGCCTGAGATGCCCATCCGGTCGAGGATCCAGGCGAGGGTGAACGCCCGGTCGTGCCACGCGCGGTACCGGCCGGACACGCCGCCGTGGCCGGCGGCCATCTCGGTGCGCAGCAGCACGTCGGCGTCCGGCGCGGTCGCTCGGAGCCGGGCCATCCACTTCGCCGGCTCGACGTAGAGCACCCGGGTGTCGTTGAGGGACGTCTCGGCGAGGATCGGCGGGTAGGGCAGGTCGGCGACGTTGTCGTAGGGCGAGTAGGACGCGATCAGGTCGTAGGCGACCGGGTCGGCCTCGGGATTGCCCCACTCGTCGTACTCGGTGACCGTGAGCGGGAGGCTGGAGTCGAGCATCGAGGTGAGGGTGTCGACGAAGGGCACCCCCGCGACGATGCCGCCGAAAGCCTCCGGTGCCTGGTTGGCGATCGCGCCCATCAGCAGTCCGCCGGCGCTCGCGCCCTCGGCGACCAGCACATCGGGAGTGGTCCACCCGGTCGCGACCAGGTGGCGCGCACACGCGACGAAGTCGTCGAAGGTGTGCTGCTTGCGCTCGAGCTTGCCGTCGTCGTACCAGTGCCGGCCCAGCTCGCCGCCGCCGCGGACGTGCGCGATCGCGAAACCGGCCCCGCGGTCGAGCAGGGAGAGCCGCGCGACCGAGAAGTAGGGGTCGATTGACGCCTCGTAGGCGCCGTAGCCGTAGAGGAGCAGGGGCACGGGTGCCGTGCCCCCCGAGCTACCAGCACCGCGGGCGTCGGAGCGGACGACGAGCGAGATCGGGACCTGTGCGCCGTCGGGCGCGGTCGCCCACAGCCGGTGCTCCTCGTAGTCGGCCGGCTGATAGCCGCCGAGGACCGGTGCCTGCTTCAGCAGCGTGCGCTCGCGGGTGCGGACGTCGAGGTCGTAGACCGAGGCGGGCTGGACCATGCTCGTCATGCCGACCCGCACCGTCGGCTGCTCGAACGACGGGTTGCTGCCCGCGCCCGACGTCGCGAGCTCACCGGGGAACTCCACCAGCCAGTCGTCGGCGATGCCGTCCGGCCCGAGGTCGAGGATCCTGACCCGGGGCAGGCCGCCGCTGCGTTGCTGGACGACCAGGTGGCCGGCGTAGGCGTCGACGTCCTCGAGCCGGACCTCGAGGTCGTGGGCCAGCAGCGGTACCCACTCGGAGCGGCTGGTGGGCCGCGGAGGAGCGGTGGCGAGCTCGAACTCCGGGCCGGTCGCGTTGTGGAGGACCAGGAAGGTGTCCTCGCCCGCGATGACGGCATGCTCGAGGGCGTACTCGACGCCCTCCTCGCGCTCGGCGAAGCACCACGGCTCCGCGGTCGGGTCCGCCGCGTCGAGGACGTGGTACTCGGAGGTGTTCTTGGCGGAGGTGGCCACGACGACGTAGCGCCGGCTGCGGGTGCGGCCGACGCCCACCCAGAACCTGCCGTCCGGCTCGTGGAAGACCAGGTCGTCGGCGGCCTGGTCGGTGCCGAGACGGTGGCGCCACACCTTGTCGGCCCGCCAGGTCTCGTCGACGGTCGAGTAGTAGAAGTGGTCGGGGGTCGCGCCCCAGGTGACACCGCCCAGCACTCCGGTCAGCTGGTCCTCGAGCAGGTCGCCCGACGCGAGGTCCTTGACCCGCACGGTGTAGCGCTCGTCGCCCACGACGTCGGTCGAGTAGGCCAGGAGCCGGTCGTCGGGACTGATCGAGGAGCCGCCGAGGGAGAAGAACTCGTGGCCCTCCGCCAACGCGTCGAGGTCGAGCAGCAGCTGCTCGCCCGGCAGCGCCGGCTCGTCCGGCCGCGCGGCCTCGGCGGGGCGCGGGGGAGCCCAGCTGGCGGGGTCCACGACCGGCACCCGGCAGCTGGCGCCGTACTGCCGGCCCTCGAACGAGCGTCCGTAGTACCAGTACCCGCGGACCCGGGTGGGCACCGACAGGTCGGTCTCGAGGGTGCGGGACTTGATCTCGTCGAAGATCTGCTGCCGAAGGCCCGCCAGGTGTGCGGTGCGGGTCCGGGTGTGCTCGTTCTCGGCCTCGAGGTACGCGATCACCTCGGGGTCGTCCTTGGCCCGGAGCCATTCGTAGTCGTCGGTGCGAGACCGGCCGTGGTGGGTGGCGGTCACCGGCCGGCGAGCGGCGATCGGGGCCGACGAATCGGTGGGGAGTGCGGACACGTCGGTCACCGTATCCGGCGAGCGGGGATCCACAGGCACCGGCGGATTCCTGTGGAGTGCGAGCAGATTCTGTGGAGGAAGTACGCCGCTCCTGTGGAGGAGCCTGTGGGACTCGAAGAATGTCGAAAATCTTCCGAGAAAGGGGTTGTGCGGGCGCTCCGGCGCAGCGTAGAACTCTCCCTACCGAAACGGATCGCAGGGCCTCCGGGCCAGGCGAGAAGGATCGGGGAGTCGGACGGAAGTCCTCTCTTACCTGCGGGGCAACCTGCGGGCGTCGGCCACGGTGGCGGGTCCGGCGGAGAGTTCGGAAGTCCGGGTCGATCGGGGCCACCGCAGCCGATCAAGCCGAGGGCCTCCTGATGCTCATACCATCAAGAGGCCCTCACCTAGTTTTGCCTGTGCGAGCGTGTCGCACACCGCACGCTACTGCCCGCGGGTGACGGGAGTGCGACGGGCGCTTTGCGGGCGGATTACGGATCGGTCGGCATCTCGTCGGGCGGGGGATGCTGCCAGCGGGTCAGGGCGGGGTCGCCGACGGCGAAGGAGCGGACCGGGCCGACCGGCGTCTCGGCCGTCTCGAACCGCACGGTCACGACGCCCTTGCCGGAGCCCCAGACCCAGCCGCGGCCGTGCTCGTCGTGGACGACGTCCATGCCGGGCCGGTAGCCGCCGGTCGGGTCGGCGGGCGGGTCCGCGGGCGGGGGTACGGCGGCTCCGGCCCGGTCGGGCGCCGGGGGTTCCGCGATGGCGTCGGCCTCGGGATCGTCGTCCTCGTGGCCGAAGAGCTCCTCCTGGACCCAGTCGGCGAGTCCCGAGACGCCGACGCCGAGGAGTCGGACGCCCCCGGACGTGTCGAGGTCCTCGAGCAGGCGGCGGGCCAGCCGCGCGACGACGGCCTCGTCGTCCGTCGGAGACGGGAGGGTGGCCGACCGGTTGAGGGTCGTGAAGTCGTAGAGCCGCACCTTGATCGTGACCGTGCGGCCGGACATGCCGTTCTTGCGCAGCCGCCGGGCCACGTCCGCGGCCTGCCGGGTCAGCAGGCTCTCCATCAGCTTGCGGTCGGTGAGGTCCTGCTCGTAGGTGCCCTCGACGCTGACCGACTTGGTCTCCCGCTGGGCCTCGACCTGCCGGTCGTCCCGGGCGAAGGCGAGGTCGTGGAGCAGGTGGCCGTGCGCCTTCCCCAGCATCCGCACCAGCTCGTCCTCGCTGATCTGCTGCAGGTCGGCGATCGTGTGCACGCCGACCCGGCGAAGTCGCTCGACGGTGGCCGGGCCGACGCCCGGGATCACCGACACGTGCATCGGCCGGAGCAGGTCCTGCTCGGTGCCGGGCGGCACCACCACGAGCCCGTCCGGCTTCTCCAGGTCGCTGGCGACCTTGGCCACGAACTTCGAGCTGGCCACGCCCACCGACGCCGTCAGGCCACCGGTGACCTCCCGCACGCTGGCGCGCAGCTCCTCGGCGAAGGCCGTCACCGTCGCCACGTCGAGGTCCGCCAGCCGGGCCTGCGCCAGGTCGACGAACGCCTCGTCGAGCGAGAGCGGCTCGACGAGCGGCGAGCAGGAGCGCAGCAGGCCCAGCACCGCCGCACTGGTCGCCCGGTAGGCGTCGAACCGACCCGACAGGTACGCCGCATGAGGACACCGGGCGCGGGCCTCCCGCGTCGACATCGCGGAGCGCACGCCGTACGCCCTGGCCTCGTAGGAGGCGGTGGACACCACGCCCCGGCCGCCGATCCCGCCGACCACGACCGGCTTGCCGCGCAGCGAGGGCTTGTCGCGCTGTTCAACCGCCGCGAAGAACGCGTCGAGGTCCAGGTGGAGGACCGATGCCTGGGCGCGCACGTTGGAACCGTACGACGGGCCGGCTACCGTCCCGGCACCTGTGCGCGACACGCGCTGTCCACAGGCGGCGGCCGCGGGGATCCCGGCCGTCGGGACCGCGCCCGACGGTGGTGCCATGACCTCGACCCCGATGACCCTTCACGTCCGTTGCACCGAAGACCTGATCGCCGCGGCGCCCGTCGTTCTCGGGTTCCGACCGGCGGACTCGGTCGTCATGATCACCGCCGGGGGAGAGCACGTCTTCCACGCACGCACCAGCCTGCCCACCCGTGCCGACCCGCGGACCGCCGCCACCGACGTCGCCCAGAAGCTGATCGGTCCCGCCCGGCGCAACGGCGTCCGGCGCGTCGTCTTCCTCTTCTACAGCGACGACGAGCGGGTCGTGGGGCGGGTCTGGACCGCGCTCCGGCACGGCTGCGAGCGCGCACGCCTGCGGATCGTCGATGCGGTCCGCGTCGACGGCCGGCGCTACTACCCCCTGTTCGGCGACAAGGACCTCCGGGAGGTGGGGATCAGCTACGACGTCGCGGGCCACCCGTTCGCGGCCCAGGCCGTGCTGCACGGGATCGTGGTCGAGAAGGACCGCGACACGGTGGTCGCGACCGTCGCGCCCGACCGCGACGCCCAGCGTGCGGTCCAGGCGGCGCTCGCCCGGGCCGGCCTCGACGCGGCGCAGCCGCCGCACTCCGGCACCGACCGCCGCCGCTGGGGAGACTGGCTGCAGCGGGTCGTCGGAGACCACACCGCCCGCGGAGCCGTCGCGAGCGACGATGAACTGGCCAGGATCGGCTGGTGCATGCAGGACGTCCGGGTCCGCGACGCCGCCTGGGCACTGATCCGACGACCGGTCGCCGACCGGCACCAGGCGTTCTGGGCAGAGGCGGTGCGGCGGACCCCCGAGCCGCTGGTGCCGGCACCGGCGGCGCTGCTCGGCTGGGCCGCGTGGCAGGCCGGGCACGGTGCGCTGGCGTGGATCGCGATCGACCGTTGTCGCGAGGTCGATCCGGCCTACGGCGTCGCCGCGATCCTCGCCCACTGCCTCGACCAGGCGGTGCCGCCCGGCGCGGTCGAGGCGGACTTCGCGTGGGACGAGGGGTTGCCCGCCTGAAAGATGGCTACTGTCGCTCCATGGGCGAGGAGGTCGACGCACAGGAGTTCACCGGCGCGGACCGGACCCGGCACCGCGTGAAGGTCCGTCGATGCCTCGACGTGTTCGCGCGGATGCTGCGCGAAGCGGCGTTCGACACCGACGATCCGATGACCGGGCTCGAGGTCGAGCTCAACCTGGTCGACAAGGTCGGCGACCCCGCGCTCCGCAACGCGGAGGCGCTGGAGGTGATCGCCAACCCGGACTTCCAGACCGAGCTCGGTCAGTTCAACATCGAGATGAACTCGGCGCCCGCGACGTTGCGCGGTGGCGGGCTGACCGGGTTCGAGGAGGGACTGCGACGAAGCCTCAACGAGGCGGAGCGGCGCACGGCCGACGTCGGGGCCGAGATCGTCATGATCGGCATCCTGCCCACCCTGACCGACGAACACCTCTCGATCGACGCCATCAGCAGCAACCCGCGCTACCGCCTCCTGAGCGAGCAGGTGCTGGCCGCCCGGGGCGAGGACATCACCATCGAGATCCGCGGCGCCGACCTGCTCCGCACCACGGCCGACTCGATCCTCCCCGAGGCCGCGTGCACGAGCACTCAGTTCCACGTCCAGACCCCGCCGGATCGCTTCGCCGCCTATTGGAACGCATCGCAGGCGATCGCCGGTGTGCAGGTCGCCCTCGCGGCGAACTCGCCGTACCTCCTCGGCAAGCAGCTGTGGCGGGAGACCCGCATCCCCCTCTTCGAGCAGGCCACCGACACCCGCAGCGAGGAGCTCAAGGCCCAGGGCGTGCGGCCGCGGGTGTGGTTCGGGGAGCGCTGGATCACGTCGGTCTTCGACCTGTTCGAGGAGAACGTCCGCTACTTCCCGGCGTTGCTGCCGGTGACCGACGACGAGGACCCGCTGACGGTCCTCGAGGCAGGTGGCACGCCGAACCTCTCGGAGCTGCGGCTCCACAACGGCACCATCTACCGGTGGAACCGTCCGGTCTACGACATCGCCGGCGGGAGGCCGCACCTCCGCGTCGAGAACCGCGCGCTCGCGGCCGGACCGACCGTCGCCGACATCGTCGCCAACGCCGCGTTCTACTTCGGGCTGGTGCGCACCCTCGCCGAGAGCCAACGCCCGCTGTGGTCGCAGATGTCGTTCAGCGCGGCGGAGGAGAACTTCCACGTCGCGGCCCGCGACGGGATCGAGGCCGAGATCTACTGGCCGGGCGTCGGCCGGGTGCGCGCGACCGAGCTGGTGCTGCGCCGGTTGCTGCCGATGGCTTACGAAGGGCTGGCTGCCTGGGGCGTCGACCGCTCGGAGGCCGAGCACTACCTCGCGATCATCGAAGGCCGCTGCCTGACCAACACCAACGGAGCCGAGTGGTTCGTCCGGCAGATGGCCGAGCGCGAGGACGAGGAACGCTACGACGCGATCCGGTCGGTCCTTGCCGTCTACCGCGACGGGATGCACGCCAACGTCCCCGTCCACCGCTGGTAGACGACGGGCGTAGAGGCAAGCGCGTCACCGCACCCGGATCCGCTTCCAGGTGCGACACACGCCGGTCCGCGGGTCGTGCCAGCTGCGCCGGGTGACGATCACCAGGCCGAGCGCGAGCCCGAGCTCGCCCCCTGCGGCGTGCACCGCGGCTGACCAGGCGCCGTCGACGTCGTGCGGGGCGGTGTCGCCGCGCCGGGTGAGCCACAGCAGGGGCACCACCCCTTTCTCGACCGCAGGCCTGAGCATCGCCTCGACGATGTCGGTGCGCACCGCGTGGTCGAGCGGCGGCGTGATCTCGAACTGTCGGGAGCGGACGCCGGGCACGCCGACGTTGAGTGCCGGAGGGAACTCCCGGCGGCGCTCCGCGAGAGCGTGGTCGACGACGGCCCGGCGCAGCAGCTGCTGCACGGTCCGGTCGACGGGCTCCCGGAGCCCACCCGCGCCGTCGTACCCCATGCGCGGCAGCCTGCCCGATCGTGACCGTCCCCGCCGCGCTCCTCCACAAGCCTCACCTTCGACGAACGGTCGACGACCCCCACCGCTCAGGACTAGCCTCCGAACCGGGGAGGCCTCCAGGAGGCAGGAAGACAGATGGACAAGCGGATCGCCGTCATCGTCGGCATCGTCCAGGTCGGAGTCCTCACGGCGTGCGGAACGGACGAGTCCGCGGACCGTCCGGAGAGCCGCGGCGAGCTGACCATCTACTCGAGCCTCCCGCTGCAGGGCGACTCCCGTCCGCAGTCCGAGGACATCGTGCGCGCTTTCGAGCTCGCCCTGGATGAGCGCGAGGGGCGTGCGGGTGGCTACGACATCAAGTACGTGTCGCTCGACGACGCCGACCCGGAGGTCGGCTCCTGGACGCCCGAGCGGGTCGCGGCCAACGCCTGGGAGGCCGCGAACGACCCGAGCACCGTCGCCTACCTCGGTGACTTCAACTCCGATGCGACGATGGTCTCGCTCCCGATCCTCAACGATGCCGGCATCGCGCAGGTCTCGCCCTCCAACACCTACGCGGGCTTGACCCGCAGCGACGGCGGGGAGCCCGGGGAGCCCGACGTCTACTACCCGTCGGGGAAGCGGACCTACGCACGCGTGGTCCCGGCGGACCACGTGCAGGCGGGCGCGCTCGTCGGTGAGATGAGGGAGCGGGAGTGCTCGACGGTGTTCATCGTCCACCACGACGAGACCTACGGTCTCGGGCTGGCCGACGCCGTGGAGCGCAGCGCCGCCGATGCCGGCCTGGACGTCGTCGGTCGGGTCACCCTGGACGAGCCCGGGTCGTTCGGCCAGGTGAGGTCGGCGGCTCCGGACTGTCTCCTGTTCGCCGGTATCACGATGGACGGCGCCACCCAGGTCGCGAACGACGCGGGCCAGGCCCTGCCCGAGCTGCGGATGTTCTTCCCCGACGGATGTGCCGAGCTGGCGTTCACCGACGGGATCGACGAGGAGGTCGAGGACCGGGTCTTCCTCACCAACCCGACGCTCGACGAGCTGGAGTTCCCGGCGGCCGGGCAGCGGTTCTACCGCGACTTCCACGAGGTGTACGGACACGACCCCGAGCCGTACGCCATCTACGGCTACGAGGCGATGAGCCTGGTGCTCGACGCCATCGATCGTGCCGGTGACGACGCCGGATCGGACGACGCCGGGCGCGCCGCCGTCGTGGAGGCGGTCTTCGGCACGAAGGACCGCGAGTCGGTGCTCGGTACCTACGACATCGACGACTACGGCGACACCACGTTGACGGCGTACGGCGCGTACGCCGTCCTCGACGGTGCCGTGGCCTTCGACCACGTCATCGAGCCGGTCGTGGTCGAGCCCACCACCGGGCCGGAGATCACCGACCCACCCGCGCCGCCCACGGAGGAGACCACGGAGGCCGAGGAGCCGGGCGCGGCGAGCCCGATCGAGGGCACCTGGCAGGGCGGTGAGGTCACAGAGGCGATGGTCGCCGAGGAGTGGGGCCGCAAGGCGGCGCGCTTCGTCTTCGAGGCCAACGGTGCCGAGCAGCACCTCGCGAGCATCCTCGAGCTGCACGGCGACGTGTGGCAGGCACTCGTCAGCGTCGACGGCGGCCCCGCCGAGCCGGCACAGGAGGGCACCTTCAGCGTCCAGGGTGACCGGATCCTCTTCGAGGAGACCGGGCTCGCGTCGTACGAGTACCGCTACACGCTCGAGGGCGACACGCTGCGGATCACGCTCGTCGGCAGCGACGCCGCACCCGCTGCGCCCGGCGTCCCCGACGACGTCTTCCAGTTCGCCCACCTCGAGGCGGCACCGTTCCGCAAGGTGGGCTGACCGCGGCTCAGCGGCGAGCCGTCGCGTTGATCCGCGCCGCCTGCCGGTTGAGGTGGTCACGCTCGGCCAGGTTCGGCGCTACCAGGGCCGCCTGCGCATACAGGCGGGCGGCCGTCACCGGGTCGCCGTCGCGGTCGTGGAGGTACGCCGCGACCGCGGTGTAGCGGGGGAGGGAGGGGTCCAGCCGGGCCAGCGCCGCCAGACCGGCCCGGGCACCGTCGGCCTCGCCGACCGCGACCGCCCGGTTGAGACGGGCGATCGGGCTGTCCGTCACCCGCACCAGCTCGTCGTACCACTCGACGATCTGGACCCAGTCGGTCTCTTCGGCGCGCTGGGCGTCGGCGTGAAGAGCCGCGATGGCGGCCTGCGCCTGGAACTCCCCGACCTGGTCGCGGGCAAGTGCCCGCTGCAGGATCTCCACTCCCTCCGCGATGAGGCCGGTGTCCCACCGGCTCCGGTCCTGCTCGGCGAGCGGCACCAGGCTGCCGTCGGCCCGCTTCCGTGCGGGACGACGGGCGTGGTGCAGCAGCATCAGGGCGAGCAGGCCGGCGACCTCAGGGTGGTCGGAGAGGGTCGCGAGCTGACGCGTCAGCCGGATCGCCTCGGCGGCGAGGTCGACGTCGCCGGAGTAGCCCTCGTTGAAGACCAGGTAGAGGACCCGGACGACGGTGGCGACGTCACCGGTCTGGTCGAACCGGACGTCCGCGACCGTGCGCTTGGCGCGGCTGATCCGCTGGCCCATCGTCGTTTCGGGCACGAGGTAGGCCTCGGCGATCTGGCGGGTCGTCAGACCGCCGACGGCACGCAGGGTCAGCGCCACCGCCGAGGCGGGCGTCAGCGACGGGTGCGCGCAGAGGAAGTAGAGCTGGAGCGTGTCGTCGAGGGCCGCGCCGGCGCCGGGCGACGGCTCGGCCTCGAGCCGCTCCTCCCGCCGCCGGCGAGAGGCGTCCGCGCGGGTGGCGTCGATGAACTTGCGCCAGGCCACCTTCACCAGCCAGGGCTTCGGGTCGCGCGGAGGGTTCTCCGGCCACACCCGCAGCGCCTCGAGCAGGCTCTCCTGGACGGCGTCCTCGGCCGCCGCGAAGTCGGCTCCGCGGCGGACGAGGATGCCGATGACGGCAGGGGTCAGGGACCGCAGCAGGGTCTCGTCCACCGCCGCCTCCATCCGGGTCACTCCGTCACGGTGGGAGGCTCGGCCATGAACGGCCGGACCTCGAGCCACTCGTGGATCGGCTTCCCTCCGGCACCGGGCGCGGCCGACAGCTCGCCTGCGAGCTCGATCGCCCGGTCGTAGCTGTCCACGTCGATCACGTACCACCCGGCGATCAGGTCCTTGGTCTCGGCAAAGGGTCCGTCGGTGACCGGCGGACGACCCTCGCCGTCGTACCGGACCCAGGCGCCCTCGGGTGCGAGTGCCTGCCCGTCGACGAACTCGCCGGTCGTCTCGACCCGAGAGGCGAAGTCACGCATGAACTGGATGTGGTCCGAGATCTCCTCCGGCGTCCACTGGTCCATCGGCACGTTGTTCGCCGGTTCCGGTGCGCCCCGGTAGTGCTTCAGCAACAGGTACTTGGCCATCGTGATGTCTCCTCAGGGTGTGGTGCGACCCATTGTGGCCGCGGTCGGGGAGGAGACGGAGCCGCGCGCGCGTTCTCGACATAGGGTGGCGGGCATGGCGACGGTGGTGACCGGGTACGTACCGAAGCCCGAGGGCGAAGCGGCCCTGCTGGCCGGGATCGAGGAGGCGCGGCGTCGTGGCGCGCGGCTGGTCGTGGTGCACGCCCTGAGCGACCACGACGTGGAGCCGGCGTACCTCCGCGAGGTGCGGGGCGTGCTCGCCGACGCGGGGGTGGACCACGACCTGCGGGTGCTGGAGCGCGGCCGCGACGCGTCCGACCAGCTGGTCGACCTGGCCGAGGAGGTCGCGGCCGACCTGATCGTGATCGGTCTGCGGCGCCGGTCGCCGGTCGGCAAGCTGATCCTCGGCTCCAACGCGCAGCGGGTCCTGCTCGACGCGTCGTGCCCGGTGCTGACCGTCAAGCCGCGCACGGGGCGGCATTGAGCGGCGGGCCGCTGGTCGACGTCGACGAGCTGGCCCGTTTGCTCGGCAGCGTCACCGTGCTCGACGTGCGCTACCGGACGGGCGGCGGGCCCTGGGGCCCCGAGGAGTTCGCCGCGGGACACCTGCCGGGCGCGTCGTACGTCGACATGGACACCGCCCTGGCCGGGGCGCCCGGTGCCGGCGGACGGCACCCGCTGCCGCGGACCGAGGTCTTCGAGGCGGAGATGCGCGCCGTCGGTGTGTCCGGTGACCGTCCCGTGGTCGTCTACGACGACTGGGCCGGCCACGCCGCCGCCCGCTGCTGGTGGCTGCTGCGCTACCACGGTCACGAGGACGTCCGGGTGTTCGACGGCGGCTGGTCGGCCTGGACGGCGGCCGCGCTGCCGGTCGAGACCGGCACCGGCGGATCTGTCGGAACCGGCGACTTCACCGCGGCGCCCGGCGCGATGCCGGTCGTGACCGCGGCCGACGTGCGCTCCGTGGACGTCCTCGTGGACGCCCGGACCGCTGTCCGCTATCGCGGCGAGACCGAGCCCATCGACCCGGTGGCGGGTCGGATACCGGGCGCGGTCAACGTGCCGACGGCGCTCAACCTCACCGTCGACGGCCGGTTCCGGCCTCCCGGAGAGCTCCGCGAGACCTACGCGGCGGTCGGCGCGACCGAGGGCGCGACGGTGGCGGCCTACTGCGGCTCGGGCGTGACGGCGGCCCACGACGTGCTCGCGCTCGAGATCGCCGGCGTCCCGGCCGCCCTCTACCCGGGCAGCTGGAGCGAGTGGATCGTCGATCCAGCCCGTCCGGTCGAGACCGGCTGAGCGGGCTGACCCGGGTCTCGATACACGCGATTCCGGGTTCGCAGGCTCACTCGGACGCGCACTCGACCTGGCCGCGCGACGCACCCCGCGCTGGCGCGCGGTCCGCTGCGCGTCTCACCAGTGCACCCCGGGGAACAGCCGGGCCATCAGCATCTGCTCGGACTCCCGGCCGCCCGGCTCGGCGGCAACCACCTCGGGCGGCGCGGGAGCGGGCTCGGGGGTGGCGTGCGACGGTCCTGCCTTGCCCTTGGCCGCCGCGCTGTCGGGGAACACCTGGTAGGCGAGGTTGAGGATCCGGAACGCCGCCTTGGGTGCGAGCGTGTGCGCGACCGCCCCTGCGTTGCCGGCGAGGGTGTTGATCTCGTGCGGCTTCTCCACCATCGCCCGGATCACCAGGTCGGCGGCCTGGGCGGGGGAGAGGGTGGGGAACTTGTCGTACATCTTGGTCGGCGCGATCATCGGCGTCCGCACCAGCGGCATGTGGATGTTGGTGAACGTGATGCCGTGGCCGACGACCTCGGAGGCGACGACGTTGCTCCAGGCGTCGAGCGCGGCCTTGGAGGCGACGTACGCCGAGAACCGCGGCGGGCTGGTCTGGACCCCGATCGAGGAGATGTTGACGATGTGGCCGGACTTCTGCTCGTGCATCTTCGGCATCAGGCCGATGAGCAGCCGGATCGCGCCGAAGTAGTTGAGCTGCATGGTGCGCTCGAAGTCGTGGAACCGGTCGTGCGACAGCCGCAGCGAGCGCCGGATCGACCGCCCGGCGTTGTTGACGACGAAGTCGACCGACGGCAGCTCGGTGGACAGTCGCTGGCAGAGGTCGTCGATGGCACCCAGGTCGGACAGGTCGCACGGGAAGACGTAGGCCTGACCGCCGCGGAGCTCGATGGTCGCCTTGGTGTCCTCGAGCTTGTCCTTGCCGCGCGCGACGAGCACCGGGATGCCGCCGGCCTGGGCGACCTTGAGCGCCGTGACCTTGCCGATGCCGGAGGAGGCGCCGGTGATGACGACGTGCTTGCCCCTGAGTGCGGCGCGGTTGCGCTTGTCGCGGCCGGTGGTCTCGTCGAGGTTCTCCTCCCAGTAGCCCCACAGCGTGCGCGCGTAGGTCTCGAGGTCGGGGACCGCGATCCCGCTGCCCGCGAGCGCTTTCTCGGTGGCCTTGGAGTCGAAGACGGAGGAGAACGAGGTGTGGCCGACGACCTCGGCGGGGATGCCGAGCCGGCCGAGGGTCTGGTCGAGCACGACCTGCGCCGGCGCCGTGCGCACCACCGCGCTGAACAGGCTCGTGGGCCGCAGCGACCTCGGGAGCAGGCGAGTCGCCCCGCCGGCGGAGTTCCGGTCGATCGGGGTGGCGAACCTGGGCGCGCCTGCGGCGTTGCAGAAGGCGTTGATCATCTCGACGACCGGCTGCGGCTCGGGGTTGACCAGGTGGAAGGCCTCTCCGTCCCGGTCGGGCAGGTGCGCGAGGTGGTCCATGGCCTTGGCGACGTAGTCGACCGGCACCAGGTTGGTGTCACCCATGTCGACGCCGACGAGCGGGAGCCAGGACGGCAGGCTGTCGCGCATCCGCTTGATGAGCGGGAAGAAGTAGTAGGGACCGTCGATCTTGTCCATCGCGCCGGTCTCGGAGTGGCCGACCACGATCGCGGGCCGGTAGACGCGCCACGGCACCGTCGACTCCTCGCGGACGATCTTCTCCGACTCGTACTTCGTGCGGTGGTACGGCGACGGCAGCGGCTGCCCCTCGTCGAACATGGTCTCGTCGAACCGGCCGTGGTAGTCGCCCGCCGCGGCGACCGAGGACACCTGGTGGAAGCAGCCCACCTGGAGCGCGTCGGCGAGCTCGAGCGCGTAACGCGTGCCCTGGACGTTCATCGCGTCGTTGGTGGACTCGTCGGCCGTCATGTCGTAGATCGCGGCGAGGTGGAAGAAGTGGTCGACCTTCCCGACGTTCTCTGCGATCCATTCGGGATCGACGCCGAGCCCGGGCTCGCCGAGGTCGCCGATGACCGGGACGACCCGCGAGGAGCCCGTTCCGTGGGTCCACTGCTGGATCATCGTCTCCATGCGGGAGAGCGACGACGGCCGGACGAGCACGAAGATCGGGCCGTCACGGTGGTCGAGGAGTTCACTGACGAGATGACGACCGATGAAGCCGGTGGCGCCGGTCACGAAGGAGGACATGGGGGGAGGGTACGCCGATGCCTGCCCCACGGTCAGTGGTCATCTCACCGGGTCTCGATACGCGCTGCGCGCGACTTCGCAGGCTCAGTCGCGCGGCGCTACTCGACCTTCTCGCAGCAGTGACGCTGCGCTGCCGCGCAGCGTCACTCACTCGAACTACTGGTCGCCGCCGCCGAACATGATCTCGTCCCAGCTCGGGACCGAAGCCCGCCCGCGCTTCTTGGCCACCGGACGACGGTGGTGGGGAGCCTCGACCGGGGCGGTCTCGTCCGGCGCCGCCGCCGGGTCGGGCGCGACGTCCGCCGAGGTGTCCCGCAGCGGGTCGTCGTGGGTCGGGGGCGCCGCCTCGCCACCGACCAGGTCGAGCGCGTCGTCGCCGAGCGGCAGCTCGTCGGAGGAGATCGCGGCCAGGCGGCGCTGACGGGCCTGCTGGAGGTCGTCGAGCTGCTGGGCCTCGGTCATCTCGTCGACCAGGTCGCCGACCAGCCACCGGGCGTCGTCGTTGTCGGTGGTGACGTAGTTGCCAGGGACGTCGTAGGTGAACCGCGCCGTCCCCGACCGGTGTGCCGTCTCGAACGTGCCGGCGATCTCCCAGCGGCCGTCGTCGCGACGGAACGCGTCCCAGGAGATGTCGTCGGCCTTGGCCTGCTGGGTGGACAGGTGGGTGCTGACGGCGTCGCGGAGGAGCCGGGTGCCGGAGCCGGCGTCTCCGGTCGGTCGGCGCAGCGACGACTTCTGGGCGCGCTCCGCGACGTGCTCGCGCTCGCCCAGCACCGGTCCGACGAACGGCATGATCGCCTCGACCGTGGTCTGCGCCGCTGCGGCGACCTCCTCGGGCGTCTCTCCTGCTCGGATCCGGGTCTGGATCTCGCGGGGGCGGAGGGTGCTCGTCATCTGGATCTCCAACTGGCCGATGCGGGTGGTCTCACCGCGGAGCGCGGCACGCAGGGCGGGCGAGATCTCGAGGGTGAACTCCTCGCCCTGCCGACCCACCAGGAGGAGGCGCCGGCCGTCGGCGCTGACTCCTGCAAGATCGAGGTGCGCCATGCTCCGTCCTTCCGGACCCGTCGCCGGGCCCGCCGTGCTCCTGGGTGATGTACTCCGGTTGGGGCGAGACTACGCCCGGGAGCGGTCAGGATCCGGTTGCGTTTCCGGCGTGGCGATCTGTCGACTTTTCTGGGGCAACCGGGTGGCGAGAGCGGCCGCCAGCGCGAGCACGCCGCCGCCGAACGAGACCAGGTAGGCGGCCGACGCACCGGACTCCTCGATCACCACACCGGCGAGGGCCGCGCCGGGCGCCAGGCCGAGCGCGATGCCGGTCTGGAGGAGCATCATGCCCTCGGTGAGCCGGGCAGGTGGCAGCACCTGCTCGGCGAGGGACATGGCGGCGATGAGCGTCGGTGAGATCGCGAAGCCGCCGACCAGCAGCACCAACGCCATCAGCGGGACCGACGGCACGAGCACGAGCGGCGCCATCGCGGCCGCCATTCCGAGCGCGCCCCACCGCATGCGGACCAGCGGGCCCTGGCGCCAGGAGATCGCGCCGGAGATCAGGCCGGCGACGAGGCTGCCGAGCGCCCAGATCGCGAGCAGGAACCCAGCGGCGCCCTGCTGGCCCTCCTCCTCGGAGAACGCGACGGTGCTGACCTCGGCGGCGCCGAACAGGACGCCGAGCGCGAACGTCAGCACGCTGAGGGCGCCGACGGCGATCCAGGGCATCGCAGGTCGCTGGGTGCCGGCCGTGGGCGCGGGGTGGACCGGCGGCTCCGTGGAACGGAGGCCGGCGAAGACGAAGGTGCCGACGAGACCGAAGGCGAGCGCCGCGCCGAGGCCGGCGACGGGGTCCACGGCGGTGGCCAGCATCGTGACGATGATCGGACCGAGCAGGTACACGGCCTCGTCGGCGACCGCCTCGAACGAGAAGGCGGTGTGCAGTCCGCTCGGGTCGTCCTTGAGGCAGTGCGACCAGCGTGCTCGCACGCAGGTGCCGACCGACGGGAGTGCGGCGCCGGCGACGGCGGCGAGGACGTAGGTCGTCACGACCGGCCACTCCGCCTTCAGCGACAGCATCATGGCGGCCAGGCCGGCGCCCCAGAGGGTGATCAGCAGCGGCAGCACCCGGGACTGGCCGAGCCGGTCGAGCAGTCGGCCCTGGACCACAGCGAAGCCCGCCTGGGCGAGCAGCGCCGTGGCCGAGACGGCACCCGCGAAGGCGTAGGAGCCGGTCTCGTGCTCGGCGAGCAGGACGATGCCGAGGCCGACCATCGAGATCGGCAGCCGGGCGACCAGACCGGTGAGGCTGAAGAGGGAGGTGGCCGGCGTGAAGATGTGACGGTAGGGAGCGAGGGCACCAGAAAGCACGGCGGGCATGGCCCTCTGATCCTCCTCCCTACGATGGCCGGGTGACGAATCCCCGGACGCCGGTTCCGTACGACGCCCTGCTGCTCCTCAGCTTCGGAGGGCCGGAGGGGCCGGAGGACGTCGTGCCGTTCCTCGAGAACGTCACTCGCGGTCGCGACATTCCGCGGGATCGGCTCGCCGAGGTCGGGCAGCACTACTTCCTGTTCGGCGGCAGGTCGCCGATCAACGACCAGAACAAGGCGCTGATCGCGGCCCTCGAGGCCGACCTCGCCGCCGCGGGCATCGACCTCCCGGTCTACTGGGGCAATCGCAACTGGGAGCCCTACCTCGTCGACGCCGTGCGGCAGATGGCCGCCGACGGCAGGCGGCGCGTCGCCTGCGTGGCGACGAGCGGGTACTCGTCGTGGTCCAGCTGCCGGCAGTACCTCGACGACATCGAGGAGGCCGTGTCTGCCGTTCCCGACGCTCCGCGGATCGACAAGGTGCGCTGGTTCGCGTTCCATCCCGGGTTCGTCGCCGCCGTCGTGGACCGGACTCTCGAGGCGCTCGCGGCGCTTCCGTCCGCGCTCCAGGACGATGCCCGGCTGGTCTTCGTCACCCACTCGATCCCGACCGCCATGAACGACGAGAGCGGCCCCGACGGCGGCGCCTACCTGGCCCAGCACCTCGACGTCGCTGCTGCCGTCGCCGAGCGGGTGACGGCGATCACCGGTCACGCCCGCGGCCACGAGCTGACCTTCTGCTCCCGCAGCGGGTCACCCCGCACCCCGTGGCTGGAGCCCGACGTCAACGACCGGCTCGAGGAGCTCGCGGGCGAAGGCGTGGGGGCGGTCGTCCTCGTCCCGGTCGGGTTCGTCTCCGACCACATGGAGGTCATCTACGACCTCGACACCGAGGCGCTGGCCACGGCGGAGCGGGTGCGCATCGAGGCCCGCCGGGCCGGGACCGCGGGCGACGACCCGCGGTTCGTGGCGGCGCTTCGTGAGCTGGCGCTGGACCAGCCGATCGAGGCCTGCCCGGAGCACTGCTGCCTGCCGCGGACCCAGGCATGAGCGGCTCCCCCCAGGAGCTCGCGGAGCTCGCGCTGCCGGTCGCGCGCGAGGCCGCCGCGCTGATCCTCGAGCACGGCGCCCGAGGCGTGGATGTCGAGGCCACCAAGTCCAGCGACGTGGACGTCGTCACCCTCGCCGACCGGGCGGCCGAGGAGCTGATCCGGTCCCGGCTGCTCGCCGCCCGGCCCGACGACTCGGTGCTCGGCGAGGAGGGCGACGACGTGACCGGGTCCACCGGCGTGCGCTGGATCGTCGACCCGATCGACGGAACCGTGAACTTCCTCTACGGGCTGCCGGAGTTCTCGGTCTCGATCGCGGCCGAGGTCGACGGCGACGTCGTCGCCGGCGTGGTCCTGGACGCGGCCAAGGACCGGGCGTACGTCGGCTACGTCGACCCCGCCCTGCCCGGCGGCGGCTCCGCGACCCGGGACGGCCGGGCGTTGGCCGTCCGCGGCCCGGCCCCGGTCGGCCAGCGGCTGATCGCGACCGGCTTCTCCTACAGCGCCGAGAAGCGCGCCGTCCAGGCCGCTGCGGTGGCCCGGATGCTGCCGTTCGTGCGCGACATCCGACGGCACGGCTCGTGTGCGCTCGAGCTCTCGCACGTGGCCGAGGGCGCCCTCGACGGGTACGTCGAGGAGGGTGTGAACCTGTGGGACTACGCCGCCGGCGGACTCATCGCGCGGCTCGCCGGCGCGCGGCTCGTGGTGCTGCCCGGCGCCGGCGGCACCGACCTGGTCGTGTGTGGCCCGGATCACGGGTTCGACGAGCTCGTCGACCTCGCCGTGAAGGCGGGCTTCACCAGGGAATAGCCTGCGTTCCCGCGCTGTTCCGACGACTCGCATGGACCCGAGGTATCGCTGGGCCTCGGGATAGTGCACAATCTGCCGCGCCGATCAGAACATCGCAGGTCCCGGGGCAGGGAGGACCGACCGACGGCGACCGAGGAGGAGGCAGCGTCATGGCGACCGATTACGACGCACCGCGCAAGAACGAGGACGAGCAGTCCGAAGAGAGCATCGAAGAGCTCAAGGCGCGCCGCCACGACAAGAACTCCGGCAAGGTCGACGAGGACGAGGCCGAGGCCGCGGAGTCGTTCGAGCTGCCCGGCGCCGACCTCTCCCACGAGGAGCTGGCCGTCGAGGTGAAGCCCAAGCAGGAGGACGAGTTCACCTGCATGAGCTGCTTCCTGGTGCACCACCGCTCACAGCTGGCCGACTCCAAGAAGATGATCTGCCGCGACTGTGCTTGAGGTCTCGATACGGCCTCGCGCAGAGCGCTCGGCCTACTCGACCAACGAACGACCTTCGTTGGTCGAGTAGTCCGAGCCGCTAGGCGAGGGCGTATCGAGACCCCTACTCCCCGTCCTTCCGCAGCGGCGGGGGCAGCTTGCCGGTCGATTTGACGTAGTAGCTCGCGGCGCGGCGCTGGGCGTACATCCTGGCCAGCGACACGGCGGCGCCGGTGACCGCGGCCCACGCCACGGCCTCCCAGAGGTCGATGTCGGGGTCGGCGGGGTTCTCCGGCGGCTTCTTGCCGGTGCTGACCTGCCAGGACTTGTCGATGCCCTTCCGGGTGGCCGCGGCGGCGCCGAGCGCCGCTGCCAGCGAGAAGATCGACCACACCTTGGAACCGTCGCCCTTTGCCATGGGTCGAGCCTATCGAGTCCCTATCGGGAGCGGGGAAGGGCGGTCAGGGCGTCCGCCAGCGCCTCGGGGTGGCGGGAGCTGACCAGCCAGTACGGCGTCGGGTCGGCCGGGTCGACGACCTCGACCTTGACCGCCCGGTGCAGGTACGGGCGCAGCAACAGATAGGCGCGCGCGTCGGCGTCGCGACCGGCGACGAGGCGGGTCTGCTCGGCGTCGAGGGCCGCGACCTCGCCGACGTGCTCGGCCTCGATCCGGGCCCGGCCGGCCTGGAACCAGCCGTCGCGCACGATCACCCGGGCGTCGCCGTACCAGAAGAGCGCGAGCGCCAGCAGCGCCAGCGCGACGCCCGTCACCACCCACGCGGTCGGCCCCGGGACGGCGACCACGACGGTCAGCCACAGGGTGGCGACCAGCATGGTGCCCTGCGCCCACCAACGCAGCGGTACGGCGAGACGCTCGTCGTACTCCGGGACCCTGGCCACGGGAGGAAGGATCCCATCCGGGCCCGGATGGCGCCTCTATAGGGTCGGTGCGTGCCCCACGACCCCGACCGCCCGGCCGACCTGGAGATCCCGGTCGCGCTGCTGACCCCCGACCTGCCGCTCCCGTCCTACGCCCACCCGGGCGACGCCGGTGCCGACCTGGTGACCACCGTCGACGTCGTGCTCGCACCTGGTGAGCGGATGCTGGTGCCCACCGGCGTCGCCATCGCGCTGCCCGACGGCTACGTCGCCCTGGTGCACCCGCGGAGCGGTCTCGCCGCGCGGCACGGGCTGTCCATCGTCAACACCCCGGGCACGATCGACGCCGGCTACCGCGGAGAGATCAAGGTGCTGCTCATCAACCACGACCCGGTCGAGCCGATCGTCCTCAGCCGGGGCGACCGGATCGCGCAGCTCGTCGTCCAGCGGTTCGAGCGAGCCCGGTTCGTCGCCGTCGAGGACCTTCCCGAGAGTGTGCGTGGCACCGGCGGCTACGGTTCTACTGGAGGCTTCGGCCCTCCGAGTCAGCAGGTGAAGGAGAGCAGCCAGTGAGGTTCCGTCGCAAGCCCGACGCGACCGATCTCGACACCCCGTCGGATGCGGGTGTCGACGAGATCGTGGACGACGCCGTCGATGCCCGGCCCGATGCCGGGCCGGCTGGTCCCTGCGACGCCGACGACCTCCCGGACGACGACGTCAAGCGGGTCGACCTCGGCGCGCTCCTGGTCGCCCCGGCGGACGGCCGTGAGCTGCGGGTCCAGGTCGACGAGAAGTCCGGCAACGTCCGGTCGGTGATCCTCGCGGCCAAGGACGGCGCGGTCGAGCTGCGTGCCTACGCGGCTCCGCGCAACGGCGACCTGTGGAGCGAGGTGCGCCCGCAGATCGCGGCCGACGCGGCGCGTCGCGGTGGCACCGCGACCGAGAACGACGGTCCGTTCGGCACCGAGCTCCACTGCGAGGTCCAGGTCAAGACGGCCGACGGGAAGGTCGGCAGCCAGACGTCGCGCGTGGTCGGGTTCAACGGACCGCGGTGGATGCTGCGGGCGACCTTCCTCGGCCGACCGGCGCGCGATCCCGAAGCCCTCGTCGAGTGGAGCACCGCGCTGAGCGGCGTCGCCGTACGCCGCGGCGCCCAGGCGATGCCGGTCGGCGAGCAGCTGCCGCTGAACCTCCCCGAGGACGTCCGTCAGGCGCAGGCCGACCAGGCGGCCGCGGCGGCAACCTCGGACGAGCAGCCGGGAGCCTGAGGCGCGCACGTGGCGACCAAGAGCCGGTTCCGGCGCACGATCAGCCGGTGGGCCAACCCCGCCGAGGCCGAGGCGCGCGACCTCCGGCGGACCTTCGCCGGCAGCGGCGTGGTCACGATCGCGGACGCTCCGAGCCGCACACCCGTCCAGCTGCGCGGCACCCTGCGCACGGTGACGCTGCGTCCGCGCGGCGGCGTCCCGGCCCTCGAGGCCGAGCTGTACGACGGGACCGAGACCCTCACTCTGATCTGGCTCGGCCGCCGGCGGATCGCCGGCATCGGGCCGGGTCGTGCCGTCGAGGTCTCGGGCCGGATCGGCGAGCACGACGGACAGCGGGTGCTCTACAACCCTCGCTACGAGCTCCTGTGAGCCAGGAGGAGCGGGCGGTGGTGAAGCCCGGGACCGACGATGAGGACCACTCGCTCACGACCGAGGCCGCCAAGAAGATCGGCGTCGACACCGTCGAGGCGCTCGTCCGGCACCAGCTCTCGGCGTCCCTCGGCGGCAAGCGCGGCATGCTGGAGGCTGCGATCCCCGGGATCGTGTTCAGTGCGATCTGGTTGCCGACGAAGGAGCTCGAGGCCGCCCTGATCGCGAGCCTCGCGGTCGCCGGGCTGGCGCTCGTCGTACGCCTCCTGCAGAGGAGCTCGACCCAGTACGTCTTCAACGCCATCTTCGGGATCGGCATCGGCTGGGTGTTCGTGCGGTGGGCCGAGTCGTCCGGAGGCTCGGAGTCCGACCAGGCCCTGGCGTTCTTCCTGCCGGGGATCCTGCTCAGCCTCGGCTACACCGTGGTCTTCGGCACCTCCTGCCTGATCGGCTGGCCGGTCCTCGGCTTCATGCTCGGCGCGGCCACCGAGGACCCGATCGGCTGGCACAAGAACAAGCAGGTCGTGAAGCTCTGCAGCCGGCTCACCTGGGTGATGCTGATCCCCGGCGCGATCGGGGTGCTCGGCCAGGGACCGATCTGGCTGCTCGGCCACTACGACACGATCGACGCCGACGTCGCGGTCGTGATCATCCTCGTGCTCCGCACCGGCCTCGGCTGGGCGCTCAGGATCGGCTCGTGGACGCTGATGATCTGGCTGCTGGCCCGGAACGCGACTCCGATAGAGGAGCCGACAGGGGACGCCGCGGAGGACGCTGCGGAGTCCTAGCCCGGGTGCTTCGCCGGGGCGAGGAGGTGCTCGAGTGCGTCTTCGGCCTCCGCCGGTACGACGAACAGCAGCTCGTCGCCCGCCTCCACCGGCTGCTCGGGCGTGGGCACGTAGACCTGGCCGTCGCGGAGGATGGTGACCAGGGCGCAGTTCTCCGGAAGCGGGATCAGTCCCGACGACTTGCCGACGTACGGCGAGTCGGGGGGCAGGGTCATCTCGACCAGGTTGGCGTTGCCCTGGCGGAACGTGAACAGCCGGACCAGGTCGCCGACGGTGACTGCCTCCTCGACGAGCGCGGACATGATCCGCGGGGTCGAGACGTTGACGTCGACGCCCCAGGCCTCGGTGAAGAGCCACTCGTTGTTGGGGTGGTTGACCCGGCCGACGGTGCGCGGCACGCCGAACTCGGTCTTGGCGAGCAGGGAGGTGACCAGGTTGACCTTGTCGTCGCCGGTCGCGGCGATGACCACGTCGCACTTGTCGAGCCGGGCCTCCTCGAGAGACGACAGCTCGCAGCTGTCGGCGAGCAGCCACTCCGCGTCCGGGACCCGTTCGGGGTGGATTGCCGAGGGCGACTTGTCGATGAGCAGCACCTCGTGGCCGTTCTCGATCAGCTCGACGGCGATCGATCGACCCACAGCACCGGCACCGGCGATGGCGACTCGCATGTCAGGTCCTCCTCAGTCCACGTGGCCGGGGCCGGCTTCGAGCACGTCGTAGGCATGGCCGGCGTTCTCCTCGCGCACGACGACGTGCAGCAGGTCGCCCTCCTGGACGACGCTGTCGCGGGTGGGCAGCATGCCCTCGCCGAGCCGGTCGATCCACGCCACCCGGGCGCGCGCCTGCTCCTGGAACGCGCCAACAGAGGAGCCCACCCACTTCTCGGGCACGCTCATGTGGTCCATCCGGACGGTGCCCGACGGGTCGCGGAAGTCGGGCTCGGCGCCTGCCGGCAGCAGCCGGCGCAGCACCTGGTCGGCCGTCCACTTGACGGTGGCGACCGTGGTGATGCCGAGGCGCTGGTAGACCTCGGCGCGACCGGGGTCGTAGATCCGGGCGACGACCTGCTGGATGCCGAACGTCTCGCGCGCGACCCGTGCCGCGATGATGTTGGAGTTGTCGCCGCTGGAGACTGCCGCGAAGGCGTCCGCGCGCCGGATGCCGGCCTTCTCCAGCACCTGCTGGTCGAAGCCGATCCCGGCGATCTTGTCGCCGTTGAAGCCGGGTCCGAGCCGGCGGAACGAGTCCGGCTCGCTGTCGATCACTGCCACGGTGTGGTTGCGGTCCTCCAGGCTGCGGGCGAGCGTCGAACCGACGCGGCCGCAGCCCATGATCACGACGTGCACATCTGAACGCTATAGCAGCGGTGGCCACGAGGGGTGCTCAGGCGCCCAACGCCCTGGCGACGAGAACCTGACGGCTCGGCGCGCCAGTCTTGGCGAGGAGCGCCTTGAGGTGGTCCTCGGCCGTCGTCCGGGCGATGACGAGCAGATCGGCGATCTCGCGGGAGTCGAGCCCGTGCACCGCGAGGCCGAGCACCTCGGTCTCGCGCGGTGACAGGCCGTGGACCCTGGCGAACAGGTCGGTGCGTTCGTCGACGGTCGACGGAGCGATGGCGACCGCGATGTCGTCGCCGAGCCGCGCGGCTCGCACGGTGACCCACCGGTTGCCGCCGAGGTGGACCCGGGCGGACGGTTCGGTCGACCAGCGTCCGGCCTCCACGGCGACCAGGGCAGCGCCCGCGTTGTAGGCGGCGGCAGGGATCGGCGGCATCGGCTCGTCGGGTGGCAGCAGCCGGAGCAGTGCGGCGGCAGCGGAGTCGGTCTGGCCGCGTACCCGCAGGTCCAGGTCGAGCACGACGACGCCCGGCTCGACCTGCGCGAGACCATCCTCCCCGGCGCGGAAGGTGCGCGCGGCGGCCGACCGCAGGCCATGGTTGATCGCCGGGGCGAGCCGTTCGAGGAGGGCGAGGTCGCGGGCGTCGTACGCCCCGCCCGCGCGCCACAGCTCGAGGAAGCCCCAACGGCCGTACCGGTCCGCGAAGTCGACGAACAGGGTGTCGGTGACGCCGAGGTGCGCGAGCCACGCGTGCCACGCCGGCCGGTCGTCGGCGAAGTGGAGGTAGCGGTGGCGCAACAGGTCGGGCAGCTCGTCCCAGGGCAGCATCGGGACGGTCGCGTGCGGAGAGCTGCCGACGCCGGTGACCGGGTCGGTCAGCGCGAACACGTGCCCGTCGAACGGCAGCCGCCCGGCCAGGAGCGCTATCAACCGCTCCCGGAGCAGGCGGTCGGAGAGGTCCTGGGAGCAGATGGCCTCCACGCGGACGAGAAGGTCCACGCCGTCAGGGTAGGACCCCGGACCGGGCCGGAGAGATCCCCGACGTCGGGGATGTCGGCGCGCATCGCCGGCCATCACCCTGAACGCATGACCACCTTGCACATCGACAACACAGTCCACGACTACGACAGATGGAAGGAGGCCTTCGACCGCTACGAGGCCTTCAGGAAGGAGCGCGGGGTCCGGTCCTACCGGATCGCGCGCGACGCCGCCGATCCGCAGCGGGTCTTCGTCGACCTCGACTTCGACGACGCCGCCACGGCCGACGAGTTCCGTGGCGCACTGGAGAAGATCTGGGCGACGCCGCTCTCGCAGCAGCAGATGATCCGGCACGGCGACCCGATGCTGCTCGACGTGGTGGTGCGCCAGACGCTCTGAGCGAGTGCCTATGCCTCAGCGCATGACTTCCTAGCCCGCGCCTCCTGCGCGGCGTTTCCGCCTCGATCTGGCTGCGGTGGCGTCGCTCGACGTGCGATCCAGCATGGCAGCGCTCGGCCGCCTTGCCAGATCGGCCGGAAACACCGCTCGCGACGACGCTGACTAGGAAGGCATGCCCTAACGTGTCGCCCGTGGGTGTCGGCGACGTCTCGAAGCGGATTCTGCTCGGGCGCAAGCTCAGGAGCGCTCAGCTGGGGGAGACTCTGCTTCCCAAGCGGATCGCGCTTCCGGTGTTCGCGAGCGACGCCCTCTCGTCCGTGGCCTACGCCCCGGACGAGGTGTTCATCATGCTGGCCATCGCCGGCGCCTCGGCGTACGTGTGGTCGTGGAAGATCGCGATCGCCGTCGCGCTGGTGATGGCCGCCGTGATCGCGTCGTACCGCCAGACGGTGCACGCCTACCCGTCCGGTGGCGGCGACTACGAGGTCGCCACCGTCAACCTGGGCCGGACGGCGGGCACCACGGTCGCGAGCGCGCTGCTCATCGACTACGTGCTGACCGTCGCGGTGTCGATCTCGTCGGGCGCGCAGTACGCCGCGGCGGCGATCCCGGCGTTCCTCGACCACGAGGTGATCGTCGCGGTCGCGATGGTCGTGCTGCTGACGGCGATGAACCTGCGCGGCATCCGGGAGTCGGGCAGCTTCTTCGCGGTCCCGACCTACCTGTTCATGTTCGCGATCCTCGGCATGTGCCTCTACGGGTTCATCCAGATGGCGACCGGGACGCTGCCGGACGTCGAGAGCGCCGACCTCGAGATCGCGCCCGACGAGGGCTGGGACCAGCCGCTCACGACCATCGGACTTCTCTTCCTGCTGGCCCGGGCGTTCTCCTCCGGGTGCGCGGCGCTGACCGGTGTCGAGGCGATCTCCAACGGGGTGCCGGCGTTCCAGCGGCCGAAGAGCAAGAACGCGGCGACCACGCTGCTGCTGCTCGGCACGATCGCGATCACGATGATGGTGAGCGTCATCGTGCTGGCCAGGCAGATGGCCATCAGGTACGTCGATCCGCACGACATCGACAAGCTGACCCGGGACGGCCAGCCGCTCCCCGACGACTACGACCAGCACACGGTGATCGCCCAGATCGCGCGCGCGGTCTTCATCGACTTCAGCCCCGGGTTCTACTTCGTCGTCACCGTCACCGGCGTGATCCTGGTGCTCGCCGCGAACACCGCGTTCAACGGCTTCCCGGTGCTCGGCTCGATCCTCGCCCAGGACGGCTACGCGCCGCGCGCCCTGGGTGCCCGCGGCGACCGGCTCGCCTACAGCAACGGCATCGTCTTCCTCGCCGTGATGGCGATTGCGTTCATCGTCGCGTTCGAGGCGGAGACCACGAAGCTGATCCAGCTCTACATCGTCGGTGTGTTCGTGTCGTTCAACCTCAGCCAGCTCGGGATGATCCGGCACTGGACGAGAGCGCTCGCCACCGAGCGCGACCCCGCCGAGCGGCGGCGGATGTTCAACTCCCGGATCATCAACACGATCGGGCTGACCTTCACCGCGGTCGTGCTTGTCGTCGTCCTGATCACGAAGTTCCTCGCCGGTGCCTGGATCACGATCCTGGCGATGGCCTTCTTCTTCTTCGTCATGCGGAAGATCAAGGGCCACTACAACTCCGTTGAGCTCGAGCTCGCCGCCGACGAGACCGACAAGGCGCTGCCGACCCGGGTGCACGCGATCGTGCTCGTCTCCAAGCTGCACAAGCCGACCCTGCGCGCGCTCGCGTTCGCGAAGGCGACCCGCCCCAACTCGCTCGAGGGCGTCTACGTCTCCATCGACAACGCCGAGACCGCGCGGCTGCTGGAGGAGTGGGACGACCGCAACACCGGCGTCCCGCTCAAGGTCCTCCACTCGCCCTACCGCGAGGTGGTCAAGCCGATCGTCGAGTACGCCACCGCGATCCGGGGCGCCAACCCGCGGTCTGTGGTGGCCGTCTACATCCCGGAGTACGTCGTCGGCCGGTGGTGGGAGCAGCTGCTCCACAACCAGACCGCGCTGCGGCTCAAGGGCCGGCTGCTGTTCACGCCAGGGGTGATGGTCACCTCGGTGCCCTACCAGCTCCGGTCCTCTCAGATCCTGCGGGACCGCGAGGAGCGCGAAGACGCCCGGGTCCGCCCCGGAGACGTACGCCGGGGGCAGACCGAGGGCACGGACCGGCAGGTCCAGTGAGCCCGCCGCGCCGCCCGCGGGTCCGGCAGCAGCGCGGGCGGTCCCGGGTCGGTGAGCGGTTCGAGGCCGAGGTGGGCCCGATCGCGCACGGCGGGCACTGCGTCGTACGCCTCCCGCTTGACGACGGTGACCGGGTGGTCTTCGTGCGGCACGCGGTGCCCGGCGAGCGGGTCGTCGTCGAGATCACGGAGGGCTCCGACGGGGACCGGTTCTGGCGGGGCGACGCCGTGGAGGTGCTCGAGGCGTCGACCGACCGGGTCGTCGCGCCGTGCCCGTACGCCGGGCCCGGTCTCTGCGGCGGCTGCGACTTCCAGCACGTCTCCTTGCCCGCACAGCGCGCGCTGAAGGCGGAGGTGGTCTGCGAGCAGCTGCGGCGGCTCGCGCGACTCGACGTCGACGTCGACGTCGCGGTCGAACCGGTGCCGGGGGACCGCGACGGACTCGGCTGGCGGACCCGGCAGCGCTACGTCGCGCTCCCGGGCGGTCGGCGGGGCATGCGCAAGCACCGGTCGCACGACGTGGTCCCGGTGGAGCGCTGCCTGATCGAAGCCGCGGAGGGACCGCGGTACGAGGTTCGGGACGCGTCGTTCGCGGTCGCCGCCGGTGGCTTCTGGCAGGTGCATCCCGGCGCGCCGGAGACGCTGGTCGCCGCCGTCCTCGATGCGCTCGATCCGCAGCCGGGGGAGTCGGCGCTGGACCTCTACGCCGGGGTCGGGCTGTTCAGCCGGTTCCTCCTCGACGCGGTCGGGCCGGACGGCCGGGTCCGCGCGGTCGAGGGGGACGCGGCCGCCGTCCGCCTCGCCCTCCGCAACTGCCCCGGCCTGCGGGCGACCGCCGGGGAGGTCGGAGCGGTGCTGACGACGGAGTACGACGAACCGTTCGACCTCGTCGTCCTCGACCCGCCACGGGTCGGCGCCAAGCGGAAGGTCGTCGAGCAGGTCGTGGACCGCCGCCCCCGCGCGGTCGCCTACGTCGCCTGCGACCCCGCCGCGCTCGCCCGCGACGTCGCGATCTTCGCCGAGCACGGCTACGGGTTGACGAGCCTCCGCGCGTTCGACCTGTTCCCGATGACGCACCACGTCGAGTGCGTGGCGCTGCTGGAGCCGCGGGGGCGCCCGACTCAGCGCACGACGTCGTAGATCAGCTTCTGCACGCCGTTGCCGTAGGACTGGCTCTCGGCGAGGGACAGCTTGTGCTTGGCGGTCGAGGTGTCGTCCCACAGGCGCTTGCCCGAACCGAGGACGATCGGGAACACCAGCAGGTGGTAGCGGTCGACCAGGTCGGCAGCGGCGAGCGAGTGCGCCAGCCGGGAGCTGGCGTGGACCGAGATCGGTCCGCCCTCGGTCTCCTTGACCGCGGCCACGTCGTCCATGGACCGGAGGATCGTGATCTCGCCCCAGTTGTCGACGAGCTCGTCCTCTTGGAGGGTGGTGGACACGACGTACTTGGGCATGGCGTTGTACCGCGGGAACTCGGTGGTCATGGACGGCCAGACCGGCGCGAACAGGTCGTAGCTGGCCCGGCCGAGCATCAGTGCGCCCGCCTCCTCCTGCTCCTGGGTCTTCATCTCGTAGACCTCGGGCAGGGGCGTGACGTCCTTGAACGACCAGCCGGCGTGAGGGTGTCCCTCGTCGCCGCCCGGCGAGTCGATGACGCCGTCGAGGGTGATGAACTCGGTGACGTACAGGGTGCGCATCTGATCTCCTTGGATGAGTGGGTGGATTTACCTCACCACGAACGGGGTGGCCGGGAAACGACACGCACCCGCAGAAAAAGTCGAGGATCCGTCGGCGGCCGGTCGCCGAGTACGACGAGGGCTCAGCGGCGCGCGGCGTAGATCCGGCGTACGACGTCCTCGATGTCGGGCTCCTCGACGGCCAGGTCGAGCACCTCGGCATGCTCGCTGACCGCGGCGAGCACCTTGGCTGCCGTGGTGGCCTCGGCGTTGAACGACAGCCGCTGGCGCAGGCCGTGGCCCTCGGATCCGAGGTGGCGGGTGCCCGCGATGGCGTCGAGGTCGTCGGTGGCCTCTGCGAGGTCGACGACCAGCACCCGCTCGGCGCCGACGGTCCTGGAGAGGCCGGCGAGGTCGCCGTCGTAGGCCAGCCGGCCGCGGTCGATGACGAGGATCCGGTCGCAGAGCCGCTCGACGTCGCCCATGTCGTGGGTGGTGAGCAACAGGGTGGTGCCGTGGGTCCGGCGCTCCGCGACGAGGAACTCGCGCAGCCGCTGCTTGGAGAGCACGTCGAGCCCGATCGTCGGCTCGTCCAGGATCACCAGGCGGGGGGAGTGGAGCAGCGCTGCGGCGACCTCGGCCCGCATCCGCTGCCCGAGCGACAGCTGTCGCACCGGGGTCGTCAGGAACTCCGCCATCTCGAGCCGCTCGACCAGCTCATCGGTCCGCGCCCTCTCGGCCTCCGAGGAGAGGTCGTGGATCGCCGCGAGGATCCGGAACGACTCGCGCACCGGGAGGTCCCACCACAGCTGCGAGCGCTGTCCGAACACCACGCCGACCTGGCGGGCGAGCCGCCGGCGGTCCTCCACGGGCCGCAGCCCGCAGGTCGACACCGAGCCGCGCGTCGGGACCAGGATCCCGGTCAGCATCTTGATCGTCGTCGACTTCCCGGCACCGTTCGCGCCGATGTAGCCGACCGCCTCCCCGGGTTCGATCCGCAGCGTGAGGTCGTCGACGGCGAGGACGGTGCGGCGTCGCAGCCCGTCCCTGACCCGGAACTCCCGGGTCAGGCCGCTGGTCTCGATGATCGAGGTCCTGTCAGTGGGGTCGATCATCCGCCGCCTCCTTGGTAGTGCCGTACGCCGAGGCGCCAGCTGGCGAGTGCCAGCAACCAGGTCCACGCTGCGGCCAGGGGCGCGCACCAGCCCAGCCAGTCGGGCAGGCCGTACGGCGGCGCGATGCCGAGCAGCCACAACGCCGGGAGGAACCCGGTGAAGGCCATGGGGAAGAAGAAACCGAAGACCGCCCACAGCGGCCGGTTCCAGACCGAGGCCGGCTGGGTCGCCGCGTAGCGACCGCCGTACACGAAGGCATTGGTGGTCTCGGCTCCGTCGACGAGGAAGAACTGCGCGCCGCCCGCCCAGACGAACATCCCGGCGAAGACGGCGTAGCCGCTCACGACGGCCACGACCAGCAGCAGCACGTGCGCCGGGCTCCAGGCGATGTCGTTGAGGGCGAGGCCGGCGACCAGCGCCACGAGCCCGACCGCGGCGCGGGCGAGCCGGCGCAGGGAGATGTCGCTGGTGACCAGTTGGAGCAGCAGCGGCTGCGGCCGGAGGTAGAAGACGTCCAACGTGCCAGCGCGGAGGTACGTCGGCAGGTTGTCGCAGTGCCCGAACGTCATGTCGGCCAGGGAGAAGCACAGGTCGGCGAGACCGAACACCAGCAGGATCTGGGCGAAGTCGAGGCCGCCGAGCGACGTCACGCTGTGGAAGAGGACCCAGATCTCGGCGAGCTCGACGACCCCGATCAGTGCCGAGCTGGCGAGGTCCAGCCCGAAGCTGACCCGGTAGGCGCGCTGCGACCGGGCCCGCGATGCGAGCACCGCCCGGTAGGGGCGGAGCCGTGAGAGGGCGGGGTCCTTCCCGACCAGGTCGCCTGCCAGCAGGTCAGCCACCCTGCACCTCCAGATGACGGCGGCCGGCGCGGGTCAGGACCTGTCCGAGTGCGCCGACGCCGGCCAGCCAGGCGACCTGCACGGCGATCAGCAGCAGCCCCTCGATGGTGTCGGCTCGGCCGGAGATGATGTCGACGGGGTACATCATCATCGACGGGAACGGCGTCGCCTGGGCGACGACCTCCAGCCACGTCGGGAAGATCCAGATGGGGACGAACAGTCCCGCCAGGAAGCCCGAGACGACCATGTAGAGGATCTGGAGCCCCCGGGTCTCGACCACCCAGAAGCCGGGAGTCGCGACCACGAGGTAGACCGTCGCTGCCGAGATCGCGATGCCGAGCACGATGCTGACCGCGCCGAGGAGGTAGGCCAGGGGGTCGTCGGGCAGCGCCATTCCGACCACCAGCCCGCCGATCAGCACCGACGGGATGCCGCGGGGGATCAGGTTGAAGAGGGACCTGCCGACCTCGGTCGTGATCGCTGCCGCCTGGACGTCGAGCGGCCGGAGGAAGTCGACGGCGACGTCCCCGTCCTTGATCCGGTCGGCGATGTCGATGCGCCCGAACAGGTTGACCGAGCCGAGCAGGCCCTGCGAGACCCAGATGTAGGTGCTCATCAGCGCAACGTCGTAGCCCTCCAGCTCGCCGCCGGCCGCGCGGACCGTCGCGAAGAGGATCGCCACCTTGAGCAGGCCGAAGGTCGTGTTGGCGACCAGGCCGCCGAACGCCGCCATGAGGTAGGCCGACTGCCGCCGGAAGCCGGCGACGAGGATGCGCCAGTAGACCCGGACCCCCGATGGAACAGCACGCATGAGGACAGCAACGTACTACTGCCGCGGTGCTCGAAGCCGTCCGCCGAGGCGCGTCGCGCGTGGGTCTTTCCGCGCTTCGCGCGGGTTGGGTTTGGTGGGTCGTCGCCTGGTGGGTGTGGCGGGCGCGGCCGGTTGGGGGCGGTGCGGGGCGTGGGCCCCGACGGACTGCAAACCGTGGCCTGCCGGCCTGACCCACACCTCGGGCCGGATGGCCCCTGGCATGGGAAAGCCGGATGAGGTTCCTGCGACAGGGGCGATCAGCACAAGCCGGCAGGCCCCGACTTGCCCGCCGGGCCCCACGCCCCGCACCGCACGAAGGCGGCCGCGCCCGCCACACCCACGGCTCGAGGCGCGGGGTGGATGAGGTTCACCCATGTCCTCCGGGTCGGCGCCTTGGGAGGGACGGACCCACCACGGGGTTCGGTCGTCCTCTCCCACACGAGCGGCCGGTCCGACACAGGGAAACCCATCCACCCCGACCGACCTGAGCCGTGGGAGTGGCGGGCGGTGCGGTGGCCGGTGCGGGGCGGGACCCCGGGCGGGCAAGTCGGGGCCTGCCGGCCTCTCTTCGAGTCGACCAGGGCCAGCATCGTCCGCCCTGTCGCAGGAAGCTCATCCGGCTTTCCCATGACATGGGACATCCAGCCCGTGTCGCATCCGGGCCGGCAGGCCACGGTTTGCAGCCCGCTCGGGGTCTCGCCCCGAACCGGAGGCCACCGCACCGCCCGCCACACCCAACCAGGCGACAACCCACCAACCCACCCGCGCGAAGCGCGGAAAACCCGGCGCGTAGCGCCGGGAACGACCGGCCCCGCACAGATCTGCCTCGGCGCCGGCTCCGTGGGCTCGATGTTGCCTTCAAGTCGGCTTGAAGTCCTAGGGTCTCAACATGAGCATGGAGTCGATCGCGTGGAACCAGATGTACCGGCGGATGAGCGCGCCGGACGACCGGCGCGCCTTCAGCGCCGCGACCGCTCGCAGGATCCTCGAGTTCGCGCGGCCGCACCGCCGCAAGCTGGTCGGGTTCCTGGTCCTCAGCGTGGCCGGCGCCGCGCTCGCGGTGGCGACGCCGGTCCTGGCCGGCCGGGTGGTCGACGCGATCGTCGCCAAGTCCGAGCCGCGGGTCGTGGTGCTGCTGGCGCTGGTGATCGCCGGCGTCGCCGTGCTCGACGCGGCCATGGGCCTGGTCACGCGGTGGCTCTCGGCGGGCATCGGTGAGGCGCTGATCCTCGACCTGCGGACGGCCGTGTTCGACCACGTGCAGCGGATGCCTGTCGCGTTCTTCACCCGGACCCGGACCGGTGCGCTGGTCAGTCGCCTCAACAACGACGTGATCGGCGCCCAGCGGGCTTTCAGCAGCACGCTGTCGGGGGTCGTCGGGAACCTCGTGATGCTGGTCCTCACCCTCGTGGTGATGCTCGGCATCTCCTGGCGGGTGACGCTCCTGGCCCTGGTACTGCTCCCCGTCTTCGTCGTCCCCGCGCGCCGGATGGGCAACCGGCTCGCCGGCATCCAGCGCGAGGCAGCCGATCACAACGCAGCCATGGGCAGTCAGATGACCGAGCGCTTCTCCGCCCCGGGAGCGACGCTGGTCAAGCTGTTCGGCCGGCCGGACCAGGAGTCCGCGGAGTTCGCAGCGCGGGCCGGGCGGGTGGCGGACATCGGCGTCCGGACCGCGATGGTGCAGACGACCTTCGTGACGGCTCTCACCCTGGTGTCCGCCCTCGCGGTGGCGCTGGTCTACGGCCTCGGCGGCTACTACGCCCTGAGCGGCCGGCTCGACGCCGGTGACGTGGTCGCTCTCTCGCTGCTGCTGACCCGGCTCTACGCGCCGCTCACCGCCCTCGCCAGCGCACGGGTCGAGGTGATGGCGGCGCTGGTGAGCTTCGAGCGGGTCTTCGAGGTGCTCGACCTCGAGCCGCTGATCCGGGACCGGCCCGGTGCGCGGGACGTGCCCGCGGGACCGGTGTCGGTGCAGATCGACGACGTGCGCTTCTCCTACCCCTCGGCGGACCGGGTCTCGCTCGCGTCGCTGGAGGACGTGGCGACGCTCGACGCTCGCGGCGGTGAGGAGGTGCTGCACGGGGTGTCGCTGCGGGCGGAGCCCGGCCAGGTGATCGCGCTCGTCGGCTCGTCGGGCGCCGGGAAGTCCACGATCGCGCAGCTGGTGTCGCGGCTCTACGACGTCGACGCGGGCGCCGTACGCCTCGCCGACGTCGACGTCCGGGACCTCTCCGCGACGGCGATCCGCGACGCGGTCGGCATGGTGACCCAGGACGGGCACCTCTTCCACGACTCGATCCGCGGCAACCTGTTGTTCGCGCGGCCGGACGCGACGGAGGAGCAGGTGTGGGACGCGCTGGAGCGGGCCCGTCTCGCCGACCTGGTGCGGGAGCTGCCCGACGGGCTCGCCACGGTCGTCGGGGAGCGGGGCTACCGGCTCTCCGGGGGCGAGCGGCAGCGGCTGACCATCGCCCGGCTGCTGCTGAAGCGGCCGCGGGTCGTCGTCCTCGACGAGGCGACGGCCTCCCTCGACTCCACCTCCGAGGCCGCGGTGCAGGCGGCGCTCTCCGAGGTGCTCGCCGGACGGACGGCACTCGTCATCGCGCACCGGCTCTCCACGATCCGCACCGCCGACCGGATCCTGGTGGTCGAGGAGGGTCAGATCGTCGAGCAGGGCACCCATGCCGAGCTGCTGGCTGCCGGTGGTCGCTACGAGGAGCTCTACCGCACCCAGTTCGCGGAGACCGGCGACGGGGTGCCGGTCTGATTGATCCGGTCGGGCGTCAGTCGACCTGGACGAACCCGCTGCGGTAGGCCGCGACGACCAGCTGCACCCGGTCGCGCACGCCGACCTTGGCGATCAGCCGGGCGACGTGACACTTCACCGTGGCGGGGGAGATGAACAGCGTCCTGCCGATCTCGACGGTCGACTGGCCCGCGGCCAGCAGACGGAGGACGTCTTTCTCCCGCCGGGAAAGGCGGCCGGTCCACCCGGCCGTCGCCAGCGCCGGCGGGGGAGCCTCGGCGTACGCCGGCCCGACCACCTGGAGGTGGCGGTACGCCGCCGCGGATGCGGTGTCGCGTTGCGCCTCGCTCATTGCCCACTCCTCGGTTTCCGCCCCCCACGGTCGTAGCCGGCCCACTGGTACGGAGCCTGAGCCTGTGGCGAGGCTAGGGAGGCGGCCTCGCGTGTGTACGGGAGGTCGAGGAAGGTGAGACGGTTCTGAGACCGCTCGTCAGGACGACAGCCGGGCCAGGCTCTCGTACGCGGGAGCCAGCGCCGCGGTCAGCCGCCCGTACCAGTGCGCGGCGTCGTCACCGAGCGCGGCGGCGGCGTCGCGCGTGAGGTTGAGGCGGTGTCCACCCAGCCACGGACCCAGGATCGGGTGCTTGCGCCAGACCCCTTCGCTGCGGATCCCGCCGAGGAGCATCTGCAGTGAGCCGAGCGGGGTCTCGTAGAGCGGGATCGGCCTGCAGAGCGCGTTCTTCTCCTCGACCGTGATGTCGAGGGCCTCGACCCGCGCGATCGCCGCGCTGCTCAGCGGGATGTTCGTCCTGGTGATGAACTGGACCGTGATCCGGTCGGACGCGAAGATCGGCACCGCCGGGTTGTAGGTCAGTCCCGACGCGGCGCAGTGGACGTGGACTTGCTCGGGCGAGGTCGGAACGGTGCCCTCATCAAGGGTGATCCGGTTGAGCTCGATGCTCCGCACATGACCCAGCCGCACGACGTTGCGGATGCTGCGCAGCTGCGCGATCTCGACATCGCTGATCGTGGGACCACGGAACACGGTGGGCCAGACCTCGACGTCGAGACGCCTGATGACGCCCCGGCTCTCCACCTGGGCGAACACCTCGTCGACGGTCCCGCAGGCAGCCAGCGCTTCGAGCCAGTGCACCGTGCCTTCCACGATCCCGCCCGAGAGCCGACCGGGCTGGAGGTACGCGCGGTTGTTGAACCACATGTCACGGCTGCGGATCCACGTGATCGAGGCGGGGTCACATCCCCGGTCGAGCAGCCACGAGCAGGTGTCGGAGGCGGTCTTGCCCGCGCCGATGACGACGACGCCGCGGCCGAGGTCGCCGAGTGCGGCCAGGCCACCGGGGGTGACCAGCCGCACGCCGTCCTCGACCTGGAACGGCGCAGGGGAGCTCTCCGGGGTCGGCGAGCTCGTGTAGGTGGCGTCCACGATCGCCCGCCGCGCGTGTACGTCGTGCTCCCGGCCGTCCTCGAGGGATCGGATCCTCCCGTCGCCGAGGTGCTCGGCGAGGCCGAGGAACCGCACCCTCCCCGACGAGAGCAGCCGGTCACGCATCACCCCGGCGAAGTAGTCGACGATCTGTGACCCCGACGCCCGTGAGTACCACCCGGTCTCCGGCCCGGTCTGCTCGATCCGGTCCTCGCCGAGGCTGACCGCGCCCACGCCGTACCAGCCGGACGGTTGGTGCAGCCGGACGAACGGATAGGCCTCCAGCCAGTGGCCGCCGGGGGCGGCTCTCCGGTCGACGACGACGATGTCGGCGTCGGAGGAGTCGAGGAGGCTGTCGGCGAATCCCATCCCGGCGGCGCCGGCGCCCACCACGAGGTAGTCGGTCTCGAGCTCCACGCTTGCCTCCTTGCCGCCCGCGGAGGGGCACGTCCTGAAGTTTGACGGAGACCGGGAGCCGGCGGCGGGAGAATCAGCCACCCCGCGCTCGGCGGCGTGCGTCGCCGGCGGTGGCAAAGCGGCTCGGTGTCGTGTATCTTGATATCAAGAGACATTGACGATGCGATGCCGGAAAACTTAGGACAGCCTCACTACCCGCTCCGCCGCTGGCAGCGGCAGGATGGGAAGGCAGACCTACCGACCGGAAGTCGACGAGGACGGAGACGCGGATGGCCAGCAAGGACAGCTTCGGCGCCAAGGGCACCCTGGACGTGGACGGGAGGTCCTACGAGATCTTCCGCCTCGATGCGGTGACCGGGGAGGGGCTCGACCAGGCCTCGCTGCCGTTCTCGCTGAAGGTGCTCCTGGAGAACCTGCTCCGCACCGAGGACGGTGCGGACATCACCGCCGAGGACATCAAGGCGCTGGCCGGCTGGGACGAGACCGCCGAGCCGGACAAGGAGATCCAGTTCACCCCGGCCCGGGTGATCATGCAGGACTTCACCGGTGTGCCGTGCGTGGTCGACCTCGCCACCATGCGCGAGGCGATGGCCGAGCTCGGTGGCGACGCGACGAAGATCAACCCGCTCGCCCCGGCCGAGATGGTCATCGACCACTCGGTGATCGCCGACGTCTTCGGCACGCCCGAGGCCTTCCAGCGCAACGTCGAGATCGAGTACGAGCGCAACCGCGAGCGCTACCAGTTCCTCCGCTGGGGCCAGACCGCGTTCTCCGACTTCAAGGTCGTCCCGCCGGGCACCGGCATCGTGCACCAGGTCAACATCGAGCACCTGGCCCGCGTCGCCTTCACCCGCGAGGTCGACGGGGTCGTCCAGGCCTACCCCGACACCTGCGTGGGCACCGACTCGCACACCACGATGGTCAACGGCATCGGCGTCGTCGGCTGGGGAGTCGGCGGCATCGAGGCCGAGGCCGCGATGCTCGGTCAGCCGGTGTCGATGCTGATCCCGCGCGTCGTCGGCTTCAAGCTCAACGGCGACCTGCCCGAGGGCGCCACCGCCACCGACCTGGTGCTCACCATCACCGAGATGCTGCGCAAGCACGGCGTCGTCGGCAAGTTCGTCGAGTTCTACGGCCCTGGCGTCTCGGTGCTGCCGCTCGCGAACCGCGCGACCATCGGCAACATGTCCCCGGAGTTCGGCTCCACGATCGCGGTCTTCCCGATCGACGAGCAGACCGTGGACTACCTCCGGATGACCGGTCGCAGCGACGAGCAGCTGGCGCTGGTGGAGGCGTATGCCAAGGAGCAGGGCCTCTGGCACGACCCCGACGCCGAGCCGCGGTTCTCCGAGAAGCTCGAGCTCGACCTGGCTACCGTCGTGCCGTCGCTCGCGGGACCGAAGCGGCCCCAGGACCGGGTGTCGCTGTCGGACGCCAAGGAGGCGTTCCGCTCGGCGCTGGCCGACTACGCCGACGACGGCGCGCCCGAGGGCGGATCGGACAAGCCGGGCGTGCCCTCGCAGGAGACGCCCGACGAGGCCGAGGCATCGAAGGTCGACGAGGCCTCCGACGAGTCCTTCCCGTCCAGCGACGCTCCCGCTCACTCCGAGGGCGGCAATGGCAAGGGCACCCCGGACGACTGGCACGACCACGCGACCGGCGCGGGCGCCGGCCGCCCGTCGAACCCCGCATCGGTCACCCTCGCGGACGGCACCGAGTTCGAGATCGACCACGGTGCGGTCACGATCGCAGCGATCACCTCGTGCACCAACACCTCCAACCCCTCGGTCATGATCGGCGCGGCCCTGCTGGCCAAGAAGGCCGTCGAGAAGGGCCTCCAGCGCAAGCCGTGGGTGAAGACCACGCTCGCGCCCGGCTCCAAGGTGGTCTCCGACTACTACGAGAAGTCCGGCCTGACGCCCTACCTCGACAAGCTCGGGTTCAACCTGGTCGGCTACGGCTGCACGACCTGCATCGGCAACTCCGGCCCGCTGATCCCCGAGGTCTCCGCGGCCGTCCAGGAGAACGACCTCGCCGTCGTGTCCGTGCTGTCCGGCAACCGCAACTTCGAGGGCCGGATCAACCCCGACGTCAAGATGAACTACCTGGCTTCCCCGCCGCTCGTCGTGGCCTACGCGCTGGCCGGGTCGATGGACGTGGACCTGTTCGAGGACCCGCTGGGACAGGACTCCGACGGCAACGACGTCTACATGAAGGACGTCTGGCCCACCGCCAAGGAGATCGAGGACGTGATCGCCCAGGCGATCAGCTCCGACATGTTCGGCTCGAGCTACGAGGACGTCTTCGCCGGTGACGAGCAGTGGAAGTCGCTGCCCACCCCCGAGGGCGACACGTTCGCCTGGGACGAGGACTCGACCTACGTGCGCCGGCCGCCGTACTTCGACGGCATGCCGGACGAGCCGACCCCGGTCACCGACATCGACGGCGCCCGGGTGCTCCTCAAGCTCGGCGACTCGGTGACCACCGATCACATCAGCCCGGCCGGCGCGATCAAGAAGGACTCGCCCGCGGGCAAGTACCTCACCGAGCACGGCGTCGAGTCACGCGACTTCAACTCCTACGGGTCGCGTCGCGGCAACCACGAGGTCATGATCCGCGGCACCTTCGCCAACATCCGCCTCCGCAACCAGATCGCGCCCGGGACTGAAGGTGGTTTCACCCGCGACTTCACCCATGCGGACGCCCCGGTGAGCACCGTCTACGACGCCTCGGTCAACTACCAGGAGGCGGGCATCCCGCTGGTGGTCCTGGCCGGCAAGGAGTACGGCTCGGGGTCGTCGCGGGACTGGGCGGCCAAGGGCACCTCGCTCCTCGGTGTCAAGGCGGTCATCGCGGAGTCCTACGAGCGGATCCACCGCTCAAACCTGATCGGCATGGGCGTCATCCCGCTGCAGTTCCCCGAGGGCGAGAACGCCGAGTCCCTGGGGCTGACCGGTGAGGAGACGTTCTCGATCACCGGCATCGCCGAGCTCAACGACGGCGACACGCCCCGGACGGTCAAGGTCAAGGCCGGCCAGGACGACGGGAACAGTGTCGAGTTCGACGCCGTGGTCCGGATCGACACCCCCGGCGAGGCCAACTACTACCGCAACGGCGGCATCATGCAGTACGTCCTGCGCAACTTGCGACGCAGCTAGTCCGTCCGGTCCGATGGCCCGTCACCCGGTGTGGTGGCGGGCCACCGGCCACTTCGCTTGGAACGATGGGGCCATGCGCTCATTCGGTACGGCGACCGTCCTCATCATGCTGCTGGTGCTGACCGGGTGCGGGTCCGGCGGCGACGACGCGGACGACGTACCGACGATCACGACGCGGCCCTCGGTGTCAGCGACCAGCACGCCGACGTCGGCGACCAGCGCCCCCTCGACCGATGCCACGACGGAGACCTCGAGCACGCCGACACTGCCCGCGACGAGCGAACCGACGCCCACGGAGACTGCCGGCCCCTCGCCCGAGCCGCCGACCGACGATCCCGTCGGACCGACGACCTACCGCGAGGCGCAGGCCCGGCTGAACGACCGGAGCACCGGCGAGCCGGTCACCCGGGCGCGGTTCACGACACCGGACGACGTCGTCTACTGCCTCCTCGACGATCTGGTGATCGGACCTGCCTGCGAGCTGCGGCGCGGCTTCATCAAGGACGCCGAGGTGTGCGGCGGTGGCACCGCGGACGGCGTCGGGCGGATCGAGACCTTCGAGGATCGTGCCCGACCGGTGTGCAACACCGACACCATCCGTGAGCCGGGCGCCGACGAGATCGCCGGAGACGGGGTGCTCGCGGTCAGCGGTGACGTCCGGTGCCTCGTCGAGACCGTCGGCGTCACCTGCCTCGACACCGGAGCCCGCACCGGGTTCTTCCTCGCCCCCCTGGAGTACCACGTCTTCTGATCCTCGGGTCGAGGAGGTCGTCCGGCGACCGCCTCGAGACCCCACTACCGTGGGCGTCATGCTCGTCGCCTTCAGCATCTCCCCGTCCGGATCCGCCGCCGACGAGACCGGAGGCGTCACCGAGGCGGTGGCAGCGGCGGTCCGCGTCGTCCGCGAGTCCGGGCTCCCCAACGAGACCAACGCGATGTTCACCAACATCGAGGGCGCGACTACCCCGCATTGAGACATGGCGCGTGTGGCGTGCGTGCGGACACGAATTCGCGGAAGGACCCTCGTGTCCCGCTACCTAGGACCAAGGGCGGTTCCAGGCGCGAACAAGTGCGTCATGAAGGATGAACTCATACCTAATGGTGAATCCGGCTCCGGAAACCTTACGAAACACGAAGTCGGTGTAGTCGCGGTAGCCTGAGGGATTCCGAACTCCCACGCCGCCGGTTTCGAACATCTGCCTGAGTAGGGCTCTTACTTCGTTTCGCTCGAGTTCACCTTGTAGTTCAGTCTCCAGATAGGCAAAGTCGAAGCGACGAGTCGGAAGCGTTCGCAAGGCGTCCCGGAAACTGGCCACCTTGCGCGCGCTGCCCAGAGGCAGCACACCGGCAAGGTTGTCAAAGATCTCGCCGACGAAGTACTCCTCCGCGTACTGCTGCACCGCAGCCTTCGCGTTGTCCTCGGGCATTTGCTTGCTGCCGCCGTAGTTTCGCTGGGCGAAGCCAAGGAGTGCGATCATGTCGCGAGGTAGGAGTCGAGTGTTATCCAGAAGGAACTCAGCCATCTCCGTGTGAGGACCGATAGCGATCGGAGCATTGAAATACTGCTTCACTAAGTTGGTCACCTCGGGACGTGTCACTTGAGCCTTCTTTGTTGCCAACGCCCAGAGGTGGTTCTGACCGCCGATTCCTCCCGCGCTCCAGTCGAGGTGAACTGAGTGGGGCTTCAACTTGTTGGTCTCCGCCCCCGGCAGGACATCGAAGATGTCCGAGCGCATGGCAGCGACGATGTTGACCGGCAGTGCCCATTGGCGAAGGTTTCGGTTGAGGTCCTTAATAGCCTGCGTCAAACCAGAGAGCGATGCCCACTCGTCCTCCGCCTCGAAGAAGAATGAGTCGAGGCCGTCCAGGGCAATCAGGTGACGACTCTCCGTGCGTACCTGGCGCATCTCGGCTTTGAGTGCTTCTGAGACTTCAAGGGCTGTGACTTTGCGGACGTCTCGTTCGGCCTCGCCGCCAATGACCTTGGCGTCGAACGTCATTCGCTGTTTAGACCACTGCGCGACCTTGCGTGCCCAGTCGCCTTGAAGGAGTCCGGCTTTGTTCAATTCCTTGACCAGTCGGCCGAACGATGCTGGTGCGCGGAGACCTTCATCCGAGTTGAGCGAGTCGATCACCCGCAGCAAGAGAAGGAACTCCCATGCCGCTTGATTGCGTGCGGGCCCCGCGGCCTGGTCGATCTGTAGCGCTGTGACATCGTTGACTGGAAAGCTCGCGAGGTTCCACGCTGAGAAGAAGTGATCCCACCGTCCTGCCCACGACAAACGGATGTGTTCGAGGACGGCCGACTTCCCCGCGCCTTTGGGACCGAGGATCAACCAAGCGCGCCCAGTGGTAATGCCGAAGGCCGCCTCGCGGTAGTCGTAGAAGCCGCCCATTAGGAGATCGGGTTCGTCGATCGCCTCTTCGCTCGCGTCGAGATGGCCGAAGTGGAGTTCCTTCAGGGGCGGTTGCGGCATCGAGACGTCCGTTCGTTGTTCTCATCTGGTGCTGCTCGACCCTATCGGCGCACCTGGCCGCAGTCTTTGGTTTGCCTTCACGCAAGGTGCGCGGGTGTTCGCTTCCGCTGCCCGCCCGGTGCCATACGCGGTCGGGTAGCGGAGTAGGTTCGGCGTGCGCGACGCTCAGATTCTTGTCCGGGGCGTACCTGGGAGCAGTTACCGAAGGAGTTCGACGTGTTAGTCGCATTCTCTGTTGCCCCGAGCGGAACGGGCCGCGCCGATGGATCGGTCGCGGATGCCGTCGCGGCGGCGGTTCGCGTGGTGAGGGAGTCCGGACTCCCGAACCGAACCGACGCGATGTTTACGACGATCGAGGGCGACTGGGATGCCTGCCTAGACGTCGTGAAGCGGGCGACCGAGGCCGTCGCGCCATACGGGTCGAGGGTCTCCCTCGTCCTGAAGGCGGATATCCGTCCCGGCTACCAGGGTGAACTCGACGCGAAGGTCGAGCGGCTCGAAGCGGCGATCGGTGAATCGGAAAATGAGACGCCATGACCCATGTGCGCGGATCTTCGAAGGGGAGTGGGACGAGGTGATGGCCGTGGTCAAGCGGGCCATCGACGTCGTCGCCGAGGTGTCGCCGCGCGTCGGCCTGGTGCTCAAGGCCGACATCCGACCCGGCCACACCGGACAACTCACGGCGAAGGTGGAGCGGATCGAGAGCGCGCTCGAGGCATGACCATGGACAGCGAGGCGCTCAGCTTCCGGACCGGCGGCGAGGAGCGGGTCCTCGACATCACCGGCGACTGTGCCGACTTCGTGTCCGGGCGCGGCGACGGGCTGCTGCACGTGTTCGTCCCGCACGCGACGGCGGGCATCGCGATCATCGAGACCGGCGCAGGGAGCGACGACGACCTGCTGTCGGCGCTGGCGGACCTGCTGCCCGCCGACGACCGTTGGCGGCACCGGCACGGGTCGCCCGGGCACGGACGCTCTCACGTGATGCCGGCGCTGGTGCCGCCGTACGCCTCGGTACCGGTGATCGACGGCCGGCTCGCGCTCGGCACCTGGCAGAGCGTCTGCCTGGTCGACCTCAACGTCGACAACGACGTCCGCGAGGTGCGGGTCAGCTTCCTCGGCGGCTGAGCCGCGTCCGGCGGCGGCTACGGTGGCGGGCGTGAGCCGGTTCTCCTCGATCGCCCTCGTCGATCCGCGTGGCTGGGTACTTCTCCAGGAACGGGACGAGCACCCCGTGATCGACCCGGAGAAGTGGGGCTTTCCGGGCGGTGGGGTCGAGCCTGGAGAGTCGTGGGAGGACGCGGCCTACCGCGAGCTCGAGGAGGAGACCGGGATCGCGCTGAGCGGAGGGCTCGAGCTCTTCGACGAGTTCTCGGTCCGTCACGCCCATCGCGACACCGACGACACGTTCTGCCTCTTCACCGCCCCCACCGAGCTTGGGAACGCCGACGTCGACTGCAAAGAGGGTCGGCAGATCGTGTTCGTGGACCCCGAACGTGCCCGAGGGCTCGACCTGACCGTTGCCGCGGCGAAAGCACTCCCGCGGTTCCTTGCCTCCGAGCGCTACCGGAGCCTGCTTCGGTGAGGAATGTCGCCGAGCCGGCGATCGCGTTTCTCGTCGGGTGAGCGCCTAAACTCGCCGCCATGGCCCTTCTCGACCGGATCACCTCGCCGCGCGACCTGCGGGACCTCACGGAGGACGAGCTCGCGACGCTTGCGAGCGAGATCCGCGACCTGTTGATCCGAACCGTCGCCACGAACACCGGGCACCTCGGGCCCAACCTCGGCGTCGTCGAGCTCACCCTGGCCATCCACCGGGTGTTCGACAGCCCGCGCGACAGGGTGGTCTTCGACACCGGTCACCAGGCCTACGTCCACAAGCTCGTGACCGGGCGGGTCGCGGAGTTCGGCACGCTGCGCCGCGAGGGCGGGATCAGCGGCTACCCGAGCCAGGAAGAGTCCGACCACGACATCGTCGAGAACTCCCACGCGTCGACGGCGCTCAGCTACGCCGACGGCATCGCCAAGGCCTACGCGATCCGCGGCGAGGACCGCCACGTCGTCGCGGTGATCGGCGACGGCGCGCTGACCGGCGGCATGGCGTGGGAAGCGCTCAACAACATCGCCATCGCGCGCGACTCCCGGCTGGTGATCGTCGTCAACGACAACGGCCGCTCCTACACGCCCACGATCGGCGGTCTCGCCACCGCGCTCACCGGGCTGCGCACCAACCCGCGCTACGAGCAGGTGCTCGAGATGGTCAAGAAGCGGGTCAACGCGGTCCCTGCGGTCGGTCCCACCGCCTACGACGCCCTCCACGCGGTCAAGAAGGGCCTCAAGGACGCGCTCGCGCCCCAGGGCCTGTTCGAGGACCTCGGCCTCAAGTACGTCGGTCCCGTCGACGGCCACGACCGGGCCGCGATGGAGCACGCCCTCCTGCAGGCGAAGAAGTTCGGCGGACCCGTGATCGTGCACGCCATCACCCGGAAGGGCTTCGGCTACGACCCGGCGGAGCGGCACGAGGCCGACCAGTTCCACGCGCCGGGCCCGTTCGACGTCCAGACCGGTGCCGAGAAGCCGAAGGGTCCCATCTGGACCGACCACTTCGCGGAGCACATCGTGCAGATCGGTGCGCGACGCCCCGACGTGGTCGCGATCACCGCGGCGATGATGCACCCCGTCGGGCTCGACAAGTTCCAGGCCCGGTTCCCCGAGCGCACGTTCGACGTCGGGATCGCCGAGCAGCACGCCGCGACGTCGGCGGCCGGGCTCGCGCTCGGCGGGCTGCACCCCGTCGTCGCGGTCTACGCCACGTTCCTCAACCGCGCGTTCGACCAGGTGCTGATGGACGTCGCGCTGCACAAGTGCGGCGTCACGTTCGTCCTCGACCGGTCCGGTGTGACCGGCGACGACGGTGCCAGCCACAACGGCATGTGGGACATGTCGGTCCTCCAGGTCGTGCCGGGGCTCCGGCTGGCTGCGCCACGGGACGTGACGCGGATGCGCGAGCTGCTCGACGAGGCGGTCGAGGTGGCCGACGCGCCGACGGTGGTGCGCTTCCCGAAGGGACCGCCGCCCGCGGACATCGAGGCCGTCGACCAGATCACCGGCGGTAACGGCGTCATCGACGTGCTGGTGCGCGACGGGCGGCGCGACGTGCTCGTCGTGGCCGTCGGCTCGATGGCCGGCGTCGGACTCGGCGTCGCAGAGCGGCTGTCCGCGCAGGGCATCGGCGTCACCGTCGTCGACCCGCGCTGGGTCAAGCCGGTCGACCCGGCGCTGGTGGCGGCGGCAGCCGACCACCGGTTGGTGGTGACGATCGAGGACAACGGCGTCATCGGAGGCGTCGGCGCGGTCCTGCTGCAGACGCTCTCGGCCGCCGGCGTCGACACGCCGGTGCGCCTGCACGGCATCCCCCAGGAGTTCCTCGGCCACGCGAAGCGGGCCGTGATCCTCGAGCGGGTGGGCCTCTCGGCCCAGAAGATCGCGCTCGACATCGTGCACGAGATGACCGGCACGGGCGCCGTCGATGCCGCCGACGCGGACGCGGCGGTCGACCGGACGCTCCTCGATGCCGACAAGAACGGCTGACCGAGCGGGCGGCCGGCTCAGGTACCTCTCCGCACTGCTCCCGATCCTCCTGCTGACGCCCTTCCTCGTCGCCTGCGGTGACGACCCGCCGGACACGCCGGACGACCCGGACGCCGGGGTCGCCGAGGCGATCCAGCGCACGCTCCGCCAGCGCGCCCGGGCGATCCTCTCTCGCGACCCGGTGGCGTTCGAGCGAACCCTTGCTCGGCGCGACCCCGGCTTCCTCGCCGAGCAGGAGGGCTACTACGCGAACGTCGCGCAATTGCCGCTCGGCACCGTGCGCTTCGACCTCGCGGAGCGGACGATCGAGCGGTCCCGCGCCGGCTACTGGGCGGAGGTCGCCATCCGGATCGAGCTCGAGGGGTACGACGTCGCACCTGTGCTCACCCGGGACCGCTGGCGGTTCGTCCCGACCGGCGACGAGCGTCGCTACCTGCTGACGTCGACCACGGACGCCGACTGGGAGGCCGGTGCCGGCACTGGTCCGCAGCCCTGGGACCTCGGCGAGATCGAGGCCCGTGACCGTGCCGGCGTGCTCGGGATCTTCGACCCCACCACGGTGCTGAGGGCCGACGCAGTGCTCGACTCGGTCTCGGAGGCCAGGTACGAGGTGCGCTCGGTGTTGCCGCCCCACATCGAGGACCCCGGCGGCGTCGTCGTCTACGTCCTCGCCGACCAGGAGTTCGTCGAGTCGATCGACGGTCTGCCGGTCAGCGACCCGGACCGACTCGACGGCGTGACCGTCCCGGTCCCGCGGAACGCCGACGACGCCGACGGGCCGGTGTCGTCGTACCGGATCATGCTGAGCCCGCACGTCCTCGACGAGAGCGAGGCGGTCCTCGACCGGCTGGTACGGCACGAGCTCACCCACGTCGCCCTGGGCGAACGCGCCAGGGGCGTCCCGCTGTGGTTCACCGAGGGCCTGGCCGAGTACGTCTCCGTCCAGCCGATCGCGCCCGCCGAGCGGCGGCTCCAGACCACCGCGCTCGACCTCGTCGCGGGCGGAGTCACCGACGTCCCGGCCGACAGCGAGTTCGGCGGCCCGCAGGCCGAGGGCTGGTATGCCGTCTCGTGGTGGATGTGCGAGTACATCGCCGCGACCTACGGCGAGCCGGCGCTGTGGACCCTGCTCGACGAGCTCGGCGAAGGTGGCGACCAGCGGGCCGTTGTCCGCGACCAGCTGGGGATCACGACGTCCGAGCTCGTCGAGGCGAGCATCGGCCTGATGCGCCGCACCTACGAGTGAGGCCGCCTGGGGTCGTCAGTATCGTTTCCCCGTGACCCCGACACCTCGCCTCGTGCACATCGTCGACGACGTGCCGGAGCTCGCCGGGGTGGAGGACCTGCGGATGGTCGTCGCGCTCGACGGTTTCCTCGACGCCGGCAACGCCGGTGCGATCGCGTCCCGCCACCTGATGACCGAAGGCGCCGACCCCGTGCCGGGCTCGGGTGGTACCGGCGGTGGTGTGGTCGTCGCCACCTTCGACGTCGACCAGCTCCACGACTATCGCGCCCGCCGGCCCCCCATGTCCTTCGTGCGTGACCACTACGAGGCCTACGAGGCGCCGCGGCTCGTCGTCCGGTTGCTTCGCGACGAGGGCGGCACGCCGTACCTCCTGCTGCACGGTCCCGAGCCCGACACCCGCTGGGAGGCCTTCTGCCGGGGCGTGCTCGAGGTCGTCGAGCGGTTCTCGGTGTCGCTGGTGATCGGGATGGGCTCGGTGCCGATGGCGGTGCCGCACACCCGGCCGATCGCGATCACCCACCACGCCAACAACGCCCACCTGCTCAGCGGCACCAGCCCGTGGCGGGGGGAGCTCCGGATCCCGAGCAGCGCCCAGGCGCTCCTCGAGGTGCGGCTGGGGGAGTGGGACCACGACGCGCTCGGCTTCGTCGCGCACGTGCCGCACTACCTCGCACAGCTCGACTACCCGCGCGCGGCGATCGCGCTGCTCGAGCAGGTCGAGCTCGCGGCGCGGCTGACCATCAACCTCACCGACCTCGGCACCGCGGCCGAGGAGCGCGAGGAGGAGATCGGCCGTTACCTCGCCGCCAACAGCGAGGTCGAAGAGGTCGTCACCGCGCTCGAGCAGCAATACGACGCGTTCGCCCGCGCCGAGGAGCGCGGCTCCAGCCTGCTCGCCGAGGACCAGCCCCTCCCGACGGGCGAGGAGATCGGGCAGCAGTTCGAGCAGTTCCTGGCCGGCCTGGAGCGGCCGGACGACACCGGAGGTGGCGGATGACCTCGCACGACGACCACGAGGCCGAGCCCGAGGTCACAGGGAGCGACGCCACTCGCCGGCTGGTCTCGCTGCTGGATCTCGAGCAGCTCGACACCGACCTGTTCCGCGGCAAGCAGCCCGACACCGTCCGGCAGCGGGTCTACGGAGGCCAGGTCGCGGCGCAGGCGCTGATCGCGGCCACGCGCGCGGTCGGCCCGGAGTTCCACGTCCACTCACTGCACTCCTACTTCCTGCTGCCCGGCGACTACAACGTCCCGATCATCTACGACGTCGAACGGATCCGGGACGGGAAGTCCTTCGCCACCCGCCGGGTCCTCGCGCGCCAGCACGGGCGGCCGATCTACTACCAGTCGCTGAACTTCCAGCTCTCCGAGGACGGCCTCGAGCACCAGGACGCGATGCCCGAGGTCAAGGGCCCCGACGAGGGTCTCGACCTGGTCGAGCTGATGCAGGAGCGCGGCGCCGACGACGGGCTCGGCAAGGAGTGGGCGGCGCTCGACGTGCGCTGGCTCGGCAGCTCGCGCTACGGCCTCGACCCCGACCCGCTCCACCCGTCGAAGGCCCAGGTCTGGATCCGGATCGACGGGAGGCTGTCCGACGACCCCATCGAGCACCTCGCGGCCTTCACCTACGCCAGCGACGTCTCGCTGCTCGGGGCGACGCTGGCCGCGCACGACGTCGACGCGCAGGCGGTGCAGATGGCGTCGCTCGACCACACCATCTGGTTCCACCGGCCGTTCCGTGCCGACGAGTGGTGGCTCTACGACCAGTGGTCGCCGTCGGCCGGCGGCGCTCGCGGACTCTCGCTCGGTCGGGTCTTCACCCAGGACGGCACGCTGGTCGCGACCACCGCCCAAGAGGGCCTGATCCGTCCACGGACGCGGTGACGTCGCTGGAGGCCGGCCGCGAGGCGCTCGCGCGGGGCGACCACGACGAGGCACGCCGACTCCTCATGCCTCTCGTCGAGGAGACGCCGGCCGGGCCGGCGACGATCGTCCTCGCCCGCGTCGAGCTGGCGGCAGCGCGCCCCGACGTGGCACTGACCGTGCTCGACGCGTTCCTCGGCGAGCGCCCGCATCACGGAGGCGCGACGCTGCTGCGGGCGCGGGCAAAGCTGGCGACCGGCGACTTCCGCGGAGCCCGGATCGATGCCGAGACGGCGGCGGCCCTCCTGCCCGATCCCGCGGCCGCCGGACGCGTGCTGACCAGGATCGACAAGGTGCGGGCGGGCCGGAGCGACACGGACGTGCTGGCGGAGGCGCGGCCGCTGCTCGCCGTCGTGGACGCGGGCTACCTCGAGGCGCGGCGGTCGGGGCCGACCGACGTGCTCCGGAGGGCGGCACGGGAGCTCTCCGCGATGGATCCGGGCGGTGACTGGACGGCCGACCCGGAACGCGCCAAGGTCGCGTACTTCTCCAACGCCACCGACCCCGACGAAGCGCTCCGCAGCTACGACGCGCACCTGATCGAGGTCTCCGCGGAGTTCGGCTACATCACGTGGCCGCGCCGGATCCAGGAGCACGTCCGTGGCCGGAGCGTGATCGATGTCGGGTGCGGCTTCGGCGGCTTCGGGATGGGTTTCCTCGTCGCCGGCGCCACGTCGTACCTCGGGCTCGATCCGGCGATGGACCTCGAGACGTCGGACGCCAAGAACAAGCGCATTCGCTCCTGGTCGGACATGGGCGTCACTCCGCGCGAGATCGCGGAGACGCTGCCGGCGATCCGGCTGGTCCGCGGGAAGTCGGAGGACCTCTCCTTCGACGAGACGTTCGACACCATCTCCCTGCACAACGTGACCGAGCACCTGCAGGAGCTGGACCGGGTGTTCGCGGGCCTGGTCCCGTTGTGCAAGCCGGACACCAAGCTGGTGTTCCACCACCACAACTTCTACTGCTGGAACGGGCACCACGATGCTCCGAACCAACCCGAGCAGCTCGACGAGTCGCTGTGGATCCACCGGCAGATCGCGGACTGGCGGCACATCGACCTGGTCCCGAGCCTGCCGCCGTACCACCAGTACCTGACCGACCTCAACCGGATCCGGCTCGACGAGCTGCGGGCGATCACCGAGAGGTACTTCGAGGTCGAGCGGTGGGAGGAGATCCCCTCCTCGCCCTCGACGATCGCCCGGCTCACCCCGGAGATCCTCGATCGGGTCCGGCAGACGGTCCCGGACCTGACCGAGCGCGATCTCAGCGTCAACGTGGTGCTCGCCGTCGCGTCGCCGAAGACGGACCACGATGGCTGACGACCTGCTGCCCCTGCCGCCGCCGAGTGTGAGCCGCTCGCCCTTCCTCGACCGGCTCGGGATCCCCGAGGCGGTCGCCCGGCTCGAGCAGGCACCCGCGGTGCCCGGGATGCTCACGATCGAGGAGCGCGCGATGCTGACCCGCGTCGTGGCGACGACCTGGCGGGGAGAGGGCGCCATCATCGACGGCGGCAGCTTCCTCGGCTCCTCCCTCGTCGCGGAGGCGCAGGGTCTGCAGGCCAACCCGGCCGGGGGAGCCGCAGACTGGTCCCGCTTCCCCGGGGGGAAGCCGATCCACGGCTACGAGCGGGGGATCCACCCAGGTCGGCGCGGGCCGCGCGAGAGGCAGCGGAAGGTCTACGACGGCTTCGAGCTCGACCTCGGCGACGACTTCGTCAGCGCCCTCGAGCGCGCGACCGAGCCCTACCGCGACGCGATCGCCCTGCACATCGGTGACCTGAACGACCAGCACTGGGACGGCTCACCCATCGAGATCGCCTTCATCGACGTCTGCAAGACGGCGCGCCTCAACGCCCACGTCTCCCGCGAGTTCCTGACGGCCCTGGTCCCGGGCGCGTCGACGCTCATCCATCAGGACTTCTTCTTCGACCGGCTGCCATGGATCCGGGTCACCATGGGCCACCTGGCCGACCACTTCCGCTGGGAGGGCCAGGTCAACTCGAGCTCGGTCTACACCAACGTCTCGGCGGTCCCGGCGGACGTCGCGTCGTACGACCCGTTCCTCCACGGCACCTTCGACGACTGCCTCCGCCTGCACGACGCCGTGCCGTTCCCCGGCATCGGCCGCGGCACCGAGCTCCGGTTGGCCCTGTCCCGAGGACTGCTGATGGCGCACAAGGGGCGGCGCTCCGATGCCCTCGACTACCTGGGTTCGCTCGCAGTCGAGTACTCCGACGTGCTGACCGACCCGGCCACCGGGCCCGACGCCCGGCGGCGGCTCGACCGGTGCGTCGGCCAGGTCACGAGCGGCGTGCTGTACCGGAAGCTGGGTTGGGACGGCGTCGACGACACCGTGGACGGACGCCCGACCGTGCTCCCTCTCCTCGGCGAGGCGGCCGCGGGCACGACGGCGCTGCGCGAGGTCGACCTCGCGGCCGCCAGCGCCCGCGTTCGTGAGCGGCCGACGGTGCCGGGACAGACATCGGTCACCGAACAGGCCCTGCTCGAGGAGCTCGCGGCCAAGACCTGGCGGGGCGAGGGCGCGATCGTCGACGTGGGGAGCTTCCTCGGCGCTTCGCTGGTCGCCGAGGCGGAGGGACTTCGGGCCAACCCGGTGTTCTCCGCAGCCGAGCATCGGGTCCCCGGGCTCCCGATCCACGGCTTCGACCGAGGCTTCCTCCCCGCCCCGCCCGGCCCGGCCGCGAAGCGGGAACGGACCTTCGGCGACGTCACCATCCAGCTCGGCGACAGCTTCCTGCCGCGCCTCACCCGCACCGTCGCGCCGTACGGCGACCTGGTCGAGCTGCACGTCGGCGACCTCGAGAAGCAGGGCTGGGACGGCTCACCGATCGAGCTGGCCTTCGTCGACGCGGCGCCGAGCGCCACCGTGAACGCCAGGATTGCGGCGTCGTTCTTCCCTGCGCTCATCGCGGGCTCCTCGACGCTGGTCGTCCGCGACGTGTACTCCGACAGGCTGCCGTGGGTCAACGTCACGATGGGCTTTCTGGTCGGCCACCTCCGCTGGCAGGGACAGGTCCGGACGTCGGCCGTCTACGGCAGCACCACCGCGGTTCCGGCGGACGTGGCGACGTACGACCCCTTCACCGAGGCCACCCTCGACGAGTGCCTCCGCTACCACGACGCGTCCGGCGGCGAGGTCGAGACCATCGGTCGCGAGTGGCAGCTTCTGCTCGCCTTGTCGCGGGTGCGGTTGGTGGCGGCGAAGGGCGACCCCGACGGCGCGGTCGACCTGCTGCGCGACACCGCCGACCGGTACGTCGACCTCCTCGCCGACGGGAGCGTTCACCTGCCCCGGATCGAGCGGGTGAAGCAGGCCATCAGCCGCACGCGGCCCGCCGGGTAGCGCGTCAGAGCGCCGTCGTACGCCCCAGCAGGTGCGGAGCACCCGACTTCGGGTTGACGAGGGCGAAGTCCCAGCCTGCCGGGTTCGCCTCGGCGCCGAAGCGCGCCTTGCCCGGGAGGAAGATCGGCTTCTTGAAGCCGACCTCCACCTTCACCTTGTCCGGCAGCCGGTTCTCGAGAGCCGCGATGCAGCGGGCCTTGCTCCACATGCCGTGCGCGATGTGGCGCGGGAACCCCAGTGCCTTGGCCGTGAGCGGGTAGAGGTGGATCGGGTTGCGGTCGCCCGACACCGCGCCGTAGGTGCGGCCGATGTTCTCCGGGATGCTCCAGACCGGGCCCTTGGCCTCGATCGCGGTGAACGACGTGCCGGGATCCCCGCTCTCCTTGTCGCCCTTGCCGACCCGGAGGTACGTCGAGACCGACTCCCAGACGACCTCGTCGTCGACGGTGCCGACCACGTTCATGTCCCACGCTCGACCCTTGGTGCTCGTGCGCAGGTTGTCTGCCCTGAGGGACAGCGACACGGTCTCGCCGATCGCGACGGGGCGGTGCTGGGTGATGGAGTTCTCCAGGTGCACCGAGCCGATCGCGGGGAAGGGGAACGACGCGTCGGTCATCAGCGCCATGTGGAGGGGGAACGCCAGCATGTGCAGGTAGGGGACCGGTGCCACGTCCTTGGTCGGGAAGCCGCAGACCGCCGCGTAACGGTCGACCTCCCGTCGCTCGACGACTACGTCGTTGCGCTCCAGGGTGAGGTCCGGCAGCGTGCGGCCGGTCTTCTTGATCCCGGGCAGCTGGTTCACGCCGGGGATCGCAGGGAGCGCCGCTTTCAGCATCACGGGGATGGCCATCTCAGGCACCCAGCATCATCTGGCCGCAGACCCGGACCACGTTGCCGTTGACCAGGCTGGAGGTCGGGTTGGCGTACCACGCGATGGTCTCGGCGACGTCGACCGGCAGTCCGCCCTGCGCCATCGCGTTGAGGCGCTGGCCGACCTCGCGGGTCGCGAACGGCACCGCGGCGGTCATCTGGGTGATGATGAAGCCGGGAGCGACGGCGTTGATGGTGATGCCGTCCTCGAGCTCGGCGGCGAGCCAGTCGACGAGACCGATGACGCCTGCCTTCGACGCCGCGTAGTTGGTCTGACCCACGTTGCCGGCGATGCCGGCGATGCTCGCGACACCGATGATCGAGCCGCCGGCGTTGACGATGCCCTGGTCGAGCAGCTCGCGGGTGATCCGCTCGGGAGCGGTCAGGTTGACCCCGAGGACCTGCGCCCAGCGGTCGCCCTTGTCGCTGGGCGCCATGTTGGCGAGCTTGCGGTCGCGGGTGATCCCGGCGTTGTGGACGACGACGTCGACCCCGCCGTGCTTCTCCTTGAGGTGGTGGGCGATCCGCTGCGGAGCGTCGTCGCCGCTGATGTCGACCGTCAGCCAGTCGCCGTCCAGCTCCTTCATCAGCGCCTGCAGCTCGCTCGCCGCCTGGGGCACGTCCAGGCCGACGACCTTCGCGCCGTCGCGGTGCAGGACGCGGGCGATCATCTCGCCGATGCCGCGGCTGGCGCCGGTGACGAGCGCGATCTTGCCGACGAGCGGCTGGGTGTGGTCGGCCACCTCGGTGACCTTCGCCTTGCCGTGCGCGCCGATTCTCACGACCTGCCCGGCGACGTACGCGGACTTGGGGGAGAGCAGGAACCCGAGCGTGCTGGTCACGCCCGCCTCGGCGCCCTCGGCAACGTAGACCAGCTGGACGGTGCTGCCCTTGCCGACCTCCTTGCCGAGGCTGCGGGTGAAGCCCTCGAGCGCGCGCTGGGCGACCCGCTCCGAGCCGCTGGCCAGCTCCGGCGGGGTGCCAATGACCACGACGCGACCGCACTCGTCGAGGCTGCGCAGGACCGGGGTGAAGAAGTCGCGCAGCGCGATCAGCGCGGACGAGTCCTTGAGGCCGGTCGCGTCGAACACGATGCCCTTGAGCCGCGCGCCCTCGCCGAAGGTCGGTGTCGACGCGATCCCGAGGAGGTCGAGCAGGCCCGGCAGGGACTCGACCAGTCGACCGGAGCCTCCGACCAGCACGGTGCCGTCGACGAGCGGGTCGCCGGCCGTGTAGCGCTCGAGCCTGGTCGGGTTGGGAAGTCCGAGATTCTTGACCAGCAGCTTGCCGATCGGGGACGAGACGAAGCCCTGGTACTTGTCACTCATGTCGGTGCAGTGCCTCCGCAGCGGTTGGATCGAGGTCCACGGGCCGAGCCCGCTCAGCGTCTATGTAACTAGATGTGTAACTCTGAGTCCACATTTCGTGACTTGGCCCTCAAACTGTTCTCTCGGCGGGCCTGAAGCATGAGGATAGGAAACATGGCTGACACTGCTCATTCCTCCGTACGCCGGGCCGCTGTCATCGGCGGCAACCGCATCCCGTTCGCCCGTTCCAACGGCGCCTACGCCACCGCCTCCAACCAGGAGATGCTGACGGCCGCGCTCGACGGCCTGGTGACCCGGTTCGGGCTCGAGGGTGAACGGATCGGCGAGGTCGCGGGCGGCGCGGTGCTCAAGCACAGCCGCGACTTCAACCTGGTCCGCGAGTCGGTGCTCGGCACCAAGCTCGCCGCGGAGACCGCCGCCATCGACCTCCAGCAGGCCTGCGGCACCGGCCTTCAGGCGATCAACTACATCGCCAACAAGATCAAGCTGGGCCAGCTCGACTCGGGCATCGGCGGCGGTGTGGACACGACGTCCGACGCGCCGATCGCGATCTCCGAGAAGCTCCGCAAGAAGCTCATCCAGCTCAACAACGCCCGGTCGACCAAGGACCGGCTCGCCGTTCTCGCCTCCATCCGCCCGGGCGACATCGGCCTCGCGATCCCGTCCAACGGGGAGCCGCGCACGAAGCTGTCGATGGGTGACCACCAGGCGCTGACCGCGCTCGAGTGGCAGATCGCCCGCGAGGCCCAGGACGAGCTCGCCGTCACGTCCCACCACAACCTCGCCCGGTCCTACGACGAGGGCTGGCAGGACGACCTGGTCACCCCGTTCCGGGGGCTCGAGCGCGACAACAACCTGCGCGCCGACTCATCGCTGGAGAAGCTCGCGACGCTCAAGCCGGTCTTCGGCAAGGGCGAGGCTGCCACCATGACGGCCGGCAACTCGACGCCGCTGACCGACGGCGCGTCCGCCGTGCTGCTGACCTCCGACGAGTGGGCCGAGGCGCACGGACTGACCCCGCTGGCCTACTTCGTCGACTCCGAGGTGGCCGCGGTCGACTTCGTCAACGGTCACGAGGGCCTGCTGATGGCGCCGGCGTACGCCGTGCCGCGGATGCTCGCCCGCCACGGCCTGACCCTCCAGGACTTCGACTTCTACGAGATCCACGAGGCCTTCGCGTCGCAGGTGCTGTCGACCCTCGCCGCGTGGGAGAGCCCGGTCTTCTGCAAGGAGCGCCTCGGCCTCGACGCGCCGCTCGGTTCGATCGACCGCCGCAAGCTCAACGTCAAGGGCTCCTCGCTCGCCGCGGGACACCCGTTCGCCGCGACCGGTGGCCGGATCGTGGCCAACACCGCGAAGCTGCTCGCCGAGAAGGGCTCCGGCCGGGCGCTGGTCTCGGTCTGCGCCGCCGGTGGTCAGGGCGTCGTCGCGATCATGGAGCGCTGACGGGTCACGCTCGTCGAGTAGCCCGAGCCGCTTGGCGAGGGCGTATCGAGACGCCCGCCGGTGGCGCCCGCGGTCTCAGCTGGCGCGGACTCCCCGCATCACCACTGCCAGCGCGGAGGACACGACGTACTCGCGGACCTGCTCGGCGGAGACCTGGCTGACCACCGGGACACCGGGCGCCGACTCGCTGACCAGGATCCCGAGACGAGCCAGGTGGAGGGCGCCCAGGCCGCTGGCGTACATGGTGTTCGCCATCACGACCGGGTCCGAGGTCATCGTGAAGTCTCCGGACTCGGTGCCCTCGGCCAGCACCTGCGACAGGATCGTCATGCACGAGGTGATGCCGCGCCCGAGGCGGAACAGCGCACCGTCGGAGATGTCGTCCAGCAGTTCGTCACCGGGGCGCACCATCAGCGACTGAGCGCAGTCGACGAACGCAGGATGCGCTACGCCGTAGTCGATGAAGGCGCCGACGACGGCGGCCAGCCGGTCGGGCGCCTCGGTGCTCGACGCCGCGGCGTCCTGCATCGCGTCGTGGAGCTCGTCGAGGTAGCCGACCAGGGTGAGCGCGAACAGCTCCTCCTTGCCGGTGAAGTGGCGGTAGACGATCGCCCGGTTGATGCCGACCGCGCCGGCGATCTCCTCGATCTGGACGTCGCGCACGCCGCGGGAGTCGAACAGCTCACGGGTGGCCGCGATGATCTGCTCCTTGCGCGCGCGGCGTCGAGCGGCCGCCGCCCTGCGTCGGCCGTCGGTCTGCGGTGCGCGAGTCGCCATGGGGAAACTGTACGGGACGTGCAACTCGGTGTTGCAACATCTAGCCGGTTCGGGTGGCGATCTGCCGCACGGTCTCGATCGTGTCGGCCTGGTCGGCGGTCTTGTCGTCGCGGTAGCGCACCACCCGCGCGAACCGCAGCGCGACGCCACCGGGATAGCGCGACGACCGCTGCAGCCCGTCGAACGCGATCTCGACGACCTGCTCCGGCCGGACGTGCACGGTCCAGTCGTCCTCGTGCGTCTTCAGCTCCTGGAACCGTTCGCACGGACCCCATTCGGACGCGGATGGAGGGTACCCGTCAGTAACAGGTTGCTGGTCGTGGGATACGGGCACCGAGGTTCTTGGGAAAGCCGACATTTCGTCGGCTCAGAGGAGGAGAAACTAATGAGGTATATCGCCATGGGTGCTGCTAGTGCAGCGCTCGCAGCGGCAGCGACGCTCGGATCGACCGCGTCGGCTCAGGCACAGCCCCCGATTGCGGTGGGCAACCTCGTCAACGTTCAGATCACGAACCTGCTGAACAACAACGAGGTCGCCGTCCAGATCCCGATCAACGCAGCGGCCAACATCTGCGTCGGCAACGTCACCGTAGCGATCATCGCGGAGGTCCTCGCAGGGGGCAGCCCGTTCGAGTGCACCTCGAAGAGCGGCAACCACGAGCTCGTCATCACGCAGTAGAAATCTCCTGGGAGTACGAGGCCCCCCGCTCGAGAGCGGGGGCTTCGTATGTCCGGGATCTGCCGCTGCGCGAAACCGCACGCTATTGCCGCCCTGCGTGCGCGCTCCTGCCTGGTGAGCGTGCGTGACAGACTTCCGTTATGGAGTCTCCCGCTCGTCGCGACTGGCTCAGGTTGGTCAGCCAGGTTGACTCCTGGGCACAGTCGGCTGTGCCAGGGGACGGTGGCTTCCTTGTGACTCTCGCTGATGGGCGAACCGTCGTCGTCGTCATGACGCCGGACGACCTGGACGATATGTACGTGGCCTTCGGGGTCTTCGATGACATCGCCGGCTACGTCATCAGATGCCTAGCAGCCATGCCTCCCGAGTATGAGTATCTCGTGTACCACCTGTACGACCTGGAACCCAGCCCCGACCGCGTACTGCCCTCGGAACCCGAGTTGCCCAATATGACGGGCGGCAGGTGGTTCGCCTACGACCCTCGCACCGGTCGCGAGACGCCGTTCGATTCGGACGACGACTTGAGAAACTGAGTTGGGCGCCGTCGGCGAGGTCAGCGTCCTCAGTCCGCCACGCACCGTCGTCGCGCAGGCGCGAAGCGGCGTCGAATGTGACAGTCAGGTCGCGCAGGATCGAACGTCTGTTCGCCTAGTCTGGTTCACATGGACTTCGTGCCGTTCGATGCGACTGAGGAAGAAGCGGAGCAGTGGGCCGTGCTGCGTGGCGGTGTCCCCAAGTCGATGCGACCTGCGCTGACGACGTGGATTCTGGGCACGTACCTGGACAGGGGATTCGCGAACGTCGAGTCGTTCCGGCGACTGGAGAACGCTCTGGACTTGGACTTCAACATCAGGCCGGAGTACACCGGGCTGATTGACGAGGCGAACTGCCGCAGCCTCTTGGAGCCATTGTCCGACCGGGATCTGCTACGGGTAGCCGACTACACAGTCTTCAAGCAGGGAAAGTACCGCGGGCGATCGAGCGCGCTTGAGACGATCCTAAAGACAGGCCGCTCCCGGTTCACTGTCGTCGATCACGGGGACTACGACCGGCTTGGCACACGTGTGCCTGAGGGTGTCCGCCTCGCGGCCGAGGAGGTGATGAGCGGCGACTCAACTGCCGGCACGCTTCTCAAGCGGGCGTGGGTGAAGGTTCACGATCTTGAGCCTGATGATGGTGGTGCGTACTGGAACGCCGTCAAGGCTGTGGAGTCGGCGGCGTTCCCTGCTCTCGGCATCTCCAACGAGAACGCCAACATCTCCCACGCGGTGCGTGCCATCGAAGCAAAGGGCGCTACCTGGCGACTGCCGTTCGTCCGAGAGCACACGGAATACCCGTCGCGGGACGTGCTGCTCGGTCTGCTCAAGTCTCTGTACCGGGGGCAGCGCGACCGGCACGGTAGTGAGGCGTACTCCGACGTGACCCACGACGAGGCTGAGGCCGCCGTCCTCATGGCGGTGACCCTTGTCGGCTGGTTCGCGGGTGGCTTGGTTCAGAAGCGCGACACAGGCACCTTCGGCTGAGTAGCCGTCAGGGGAGAAGCGATCTGAGGCTCTCGATCGTGTCAGCCTCGCCGGCAGTCTTGTCGTCGCGGTAGCGGACCACGCGAGCGAACCGCAGGGCGACGCCACCCGCATACCGGGTCGACCGCTGAACTCCATCGAACGCGATCTCGACCACCTGCTCTGGTCGCACGTGGACCACCTGACCGTCCCGGCTGACTTCGAGCTTGAGGAAGCGTTCCGTCTGCCAAGCCAACATCTCGTCGGTCATGCCCTTGAAAGTCTTCCCGACGTGCACCCAGCCAGTAGTATGTAACCCAGTTTCCTTGAAGGTCTTGCCCAGCATCACGAACCGCTCCGGGTAGTCGTCGTCGCGCGCGCCGAGGTGGATGTTGGACAACGTCCCGCGCCGTCGGCCGGAGCCCCACTCGACCGCGAGGACGACCAGGTCGAGGGTGTGCACCGGCTTGACCTTGATCCACGACGCGCCGCGCCGGCCGGCGGCGTACGGCGCTCCTGCTGCCTTGACCACGACCCCCTCGTGCCCGTCGGCGAGCACCTGCTCCGTGAACGACCGGGCGGCCGCCGGGTCCGTGCCGCGCCAGCGCGGCACCCGGTGTGCCTCGGGCACCAGGGCCTCAAGCGCTGCCCAGCGCTCGGTGGCCGGCAGGTCGAGCAGGTCGCGCCCGTCGAGGTGCAGCACGTCGAAGAAGTACGGCGTGACCACCGTGCTGCCGTCTGCGGCGGACGCCGTGCGGGAGGCAGTCTCCTGGAACGGCCGCGGCCGGCCGGTGGCGTCGAGCGCGAGCGCCTCGCCGTCGAGCACCAGCTCCTCGGCCGGGAGGGACCGCACCACCTCGACCACCTCGGGCAGTCGGTGGGTGATGTCGTCGAGACTGCGGGTCGCGACCAGCACCTCGTCGCCGCGACGGTGCACCTGGATCCGGATGCCGTCGAGCTTGGCGTCGACCGCCAGCGGGCCGTCGATCTTCGCCAGGGCCGCCTCCAGGTCGGGCGCGGACGACGCCAGCATCGGCTGGATCGGGCGTCCCACGGTCAGGCCGATCGCGGCCAGCGCGTCCGGTCCGGCGAACGCCGCGTCGACGACGTACGTCGCGCCGCCGGCGAGCATCGCCGCCCGCCGGACGTCGGCGACCGGGGCGCTCGCCGCCTGCGCGACCCCCTCGGTCATCACCGCTTCCAGTGCGCCCTGGCGGACGTTGCCGAGCGCCACCGCCCGCAGCCAATCCTGCTCGTCCGCGGTGGCCCGCCCGAACAGGTCGGCGACGGCGGCCGCTCGCGCGGCCACCGATCCGGTGCCGCCGAGCGAGCCGAGGTGCTCGAACGCCGCGTCGACCTCGTCGACGCCGAGCGACGGCGCGTCGGCCGGCTCGGGCAGGGTCTGCAGCCCGCGCCAGCCGAGCCCGGTGCGGCGCTGCCGGAGCCGGCCGCTGACGTAGTAGGCGACGAGCTCCCGTTGGCCCGGTTCGGTGCGGGCCAGCAGGTCGGCGATCAGCCCCGTCTTCTCCTTGCGCGACCGGGTGGCCGCGACCGCCGCAGAGGTCTCCACGACTTCGTTGAGCAGCACGTCGCCGACGGTACCGGGGGAGACCCCCAGTCCGGTCTGTGCCGACGGTGAGACGCCGGACAACCGCCACTAATGACCGCGTCAACCGCGGCCCGGCAGCGCGGCGCGTCGACTGCGACGCGCTCGCGCACATCAACCGCGACAGTCGCGGAGGCCATCGTGGAAAACCCGGCCGGCGAGGCGCAGGGAGCGAGGAACGAGCGACCGGAGCCGCAGCGTGGCCGGGCTTTCCGCGTGCCGACAGTGAGACGCCGGACAACCGCATCTGCTGACCGCGTCAACCGCGGCCCGGCAGCGTGGCGGAGCGAAGCGACGACACGCTCGGGCAATTCAGATCTGAGTGGCCTCGAGGACGGCCGCCGTGACGGCGCCGCGGATGACCATCTCGTAGACCTCGTCGAGGTCGTCGTCGACCTCACCGAAGTAGCCGGCGACCTCGAGCGAGACGAAGCCGTGGAGGGCGGCGAAGACAGCCATCCCGGTCGGCAACAGCCGCTCCTCGGGCAGCCCCGCCGATCGCACCATCACGCCGAGCGCCTCGATCGTGTCCGCGGCCGCGGCGAAGAACGCCTCGGGATCGATCGGCGGCCGGGTGATCGCCGCGTAGCGCTGCGGGTTGGACCGCGCGAACGCACGCAGCTCGTGGCTCAGCACCCGCAGCCCGTCGGCGCCCGCATGGCCCATCGCCGCCCGGCGCACGTGCTCGCCCAGCAACCGCATCGCGCGCACCTGGATCGACGCGCGGAGGTCCTCGAGGTTGGCCACGTGGTTGTAGAGGGACGAGACCCGGGTGTCGAGCTCGGCCGCGAGGAGGGTCATCGTGAGCGCGTCGTACCCCTCGCGGTCGACGAGGACCTCGGCCGCCTGCAGCACCGCCTCCTGGTCGAGTCGGGGACGGCGGGTGTCGGGAGCGGAAGTCACGCGGTCTCCTCCCGGATGTCTCTCGTAATGCAGCGAATGGGTTTCGTGTCGGGAGTAGAGCCTAGTGTCTGTTCTGTGGATCGGCCGGACGCGACGAGGAAGTGGCGTCCTGGCTGGCCGTGTCCGGTCCGCAACGTGCTGGCGCAGCAGCGGCGCGGAGCCGGTGACCCGACGATGCGGCTGGCTCCGCCGGGGGAGCGCGGGCCGCACTGGCGCGCGAGCCGGACACCGGAGGGGCCGGTCACCCTCGCGATCGAGTCGCGCGACTCGGCCGGTGAGGTGCGGGCCCAGGCCTGGGGCCCGGGAGCGGCCTGGGCACTCGACCAGCTGCCCGACCTGCTGGGCGCTGCCGACGACTGGACCGGGTTCGAGGCCCGGCACCCCGTCGTCGCAGAGGCGCGGCGTCGCTACCCGCACGTCCGCCTCGGCCGCACGGCCCGTCCGTTGGAGGCGTTGGTGCCCACGATCATCGAGCAGAAGGTCACCGGCAACGAGGCCTTCGCAGGCTTCCGTGCGCTGGTGCTGAAGTACGGCGCGCCCGCGCCGGGTCCGGCCGTCGGCCTCCACCTCCAGCCGGAGGCCGCCTCCCTGGCGCGCATCCCGTCGTGGGCATGGCTCGGGCTCCACATCGACCCCGCCCGGTCCCGGGCCGTGGTCACCGCGGCGCGGCACGCCGATGCGCTCGAGCGGATCGCCGCGCGGACGGGCGGCGCCGTCGACCTGGACCGCGCGATCCGCAGCCTTCCCGGTCTCGGGGTGTGGACGAGCGCCGAGGTGCGACAGCGCGCCCTCGGTGACCCCGACGCGGTCTCCTTCGGCGACTACCACGTAGCCAAGGACGTCGGATGGGCGTTGTTCGGCAGAGAGATCGATGACCGCGAGATGCACGCGGTTCTCGAGCCCTGGCGTCCGCACCGGGGCCGGGTCCCGCTGCTCCTCGGTGCCGCCCGGCTGCGGCGTCCGAGGCGGGGCCATCGCGCGTCACTCCGTGGACACCTGCCCACCGTGTGACGTTTTCCCGTGATATCTGTTACACCGAGCAACAGGCACTGCGCCTGAACATCGAGGCCGAGCGACAGGGGTGGCGCGTGGGACCGGCGAGGCTTCGGTGACGGCCATCACGCTCGGCGGGCGGGCGGTCCTCGACAACCTCTACGGCCGGACGAAGGCCGGGATCAAGACGACCGGGGACCTGGTGATCCTGTCGGCGGAGTCGGTGCGGTTCATCGCGACCGACATCCTCGCCCGCCGCTTCTCCTGGCCCGAGTTCCTGCTCCAGTGCTGGTTCATGACCCGGGTCTCGCTGCTCCCCACGATCCTGGTGTCCATCCCGTTCGGCGTCATCACCTCGGTCCAGATCGGCGCCGCGGCCAACCAGATCGGCGCCCAGTCGTTCATCGGTGCGGTCAACGGCATCGGCATCCTCCGTCAGGGCGCGCCGCTGGTGACGTCCCTGATGATCGCCGGCGCCGTCGGGTCCGCGATCTGCTCCGACCTCGGCGCCCGGACCGTGCGCGAGGAGACCGACGCGCTGATGGTCATGGGCATCTCGCCGGTCCAGCGCCTGGTCGCACCGCGGGTCCTGGCAGCACTCCTGATCTCGATGCTGCTCACCGTCATCGTCGCGATGTCGGCCATGATCACCGCCTTCGCGCTCGTCGTCGGCACGGGGCAGATCTCCTCGGGCACCTACCTCGACTCCTTCGTCGGGCTCGCCCAGCCCACGGATCTCTACCTCGCCGAGCTCAAGGCGCTGATCTTCGGGTTCATCGCGGTGATCGTCGCCGCGCACAAGGGTCTGCAGGCCCGGGCGGGCCCGAAGGCGGTCGCGGACGCCGTCAACCAGGCGGTGGTCCTCAGCGTGATCCTGCTCGCCGTCGTCAACGTCGGCATCACGCAGGCCTACGTGATGCTCGTCCCGCAGGGGATGGTGTGAGCCATGGCTAACGTCCAACCACGGGGGCGGGGAGCCGGCGAGCGGTTCTCCGACAGCCTGGTCGGTGCCACCGATTCGGTGATGAACGCGCTCGCCGTCATCGGCCACTTCGCGTCGTTCTCCCTGGAGGTCGTCAGGGGCGTGCCCTCGACGCTGGCGCTGTACCCGCGCGAGATGCTCCGCCAGCTCAAGGACATCGCGTGGGGCAGCGGCGCGATCCTCGTCGGTGGCGGGACGGTGGGCGTCATGATCCTGCTGTCGATCGCGGCCGGAACGTCGATCGGCATCGAGGGCTTCAACGGTCTCGAGATCGTCGGTCTGGCCCCTCTGACCGGGTTCATCTCCGCAAGCGCCAACACCCGCGAGCTGGCGCCCCTCATCGCGGCACTGGCGCTCGGCGCCCAGGTCGGCTGCCGGTTCACGGCCCAGATCGGGTCGATGAAGATCTACGAGGAGATCGACGCGCTCGAGGTGATGGCGGTCAACCCGATGCGCTACGTCGTCACCACCCGCGTGATCGCCTGCATGCTCGCCATCCTGCCGCTGTACCTGATCGGTCTGATCGGGAGCTACGCCGCGTCGCAGATGTCGGTCGTGATCCTCTTCCACCAGTCCCCGGGCCAGTACGACCACTACTTCTCGACCTTCATCCAGGGCCGCGACGTGTTCCTGTCGGTGGTCAAGATCCTGATCTTCGCGTTCACGATCGCCCTCATCCACTGTTGGTACGGCATGAAGGTGGGGGGTGGCCCGCAGTCCGTGGGCGAGGCCACCGGCGCGGCGATCCGCGCCAGCATCGTGTCCATCGTCATCCTCGACATGGTCCTGACCCTGGTCTTCTGGGGCGGCGACCCCGGCTTCCGGATCTCGGGGTGAGGTGACCGGATGCCCAGGGACCTTCCCCGTCACACCCTCGCCCGGCGCGGGGTGATCGTGCTGGTGGCGCTGGCGTTCATCGGCAGCCTGATCTCGCTCAGGAGCAACGGCACCTTCGGCTCCGAGCCGCACGTGTCGGCCGTCGTCGCCGACGCCGGCGGAGCCCTGCGCAAGGGCTCCGACGTGAAGATGGGCGGCGTCCTCGTCGGGAAGGTCAGCTCGGTCGAGCGCGACGTCACCGGCGGCGTCCTCATCGACATGGAGATGTCCGAGGAGGATCTCGAGCACGTGCCCGCCAACGTGGTCGCGCGGGTCCTGCCGGCAACCGTGTTCGGTACGACGTTCGTCGATCTGGTCGTTCACGGAAGACCGTCGGAGGAAAGCCTCGAACCGGGAGCCGACGTGAAGGCCGACCGGACGCAGGACACCCTGGAGTTCCAGCAGGCGCTCGACGACATCGACCGGCTGGTCAACGCGCTCGGCCCTGGCGAGCTCGCCTCGGCGATCGGCTCCGCCTCGCAGGCGCTGGAGGGCCGCGGTGATCAGCTGGCGGCGACCGTGAGCACGCTGAGCTCCTACCTGGGTCGGCTCAACCCGCGGATGCCCGCGGTGCGCGAGGACCTCCGGGCGCTGGCGACGACGGTCGGCGTGATCGACGAGGTGGCGCCCGACCTGCTCGACGCCACCGAGGACGCCCTGGTGTTCACCAACAGCCTCATCAACCAGGAGGCGGCGATCACCTCGCTGATCACCGGCGGCACCGAGCTGGCCGGGACCTCGACCGAGTTCCTGTCCCGGAACCAGCAGCGCCTGGTGCGGTGGATCCGCGGGATGGGCGGCTTCGTCGACATCCTCTACGACAACCGGCGGGCGGGCATCACCGACGCGATGACCCTCAACATCATCCTGGGCAACAAGCTCCCGACGGTCGTCAAAGAGGGATTCCTGCAGGCCGACTCCCTCCTGGACACCGACCTCCCCCCGTACTACGGGAGCAGAGACCGGCCGTCGTACGCCAGCTTCGGCTCGATGGTCGGAGGTCACCCGTGACCGGGATCAGGGTCGTCGCCGCCAAGGTCGCGGTGTTCGCGCTCGCCGCCATCCTGTTGCTGATCCTGCTCGTCAACACGATGGCCAACGGGGTGTCCGGCGACACCAACGAGTTCACGGCGGAGTTCGCGGACGTCAGCGGCCTCCGGGTCGGCGACGACGTCAAGGCCGCTGGAGTCCGGGTCGGCCAGGTGACCGGCATCGAGGCCACCGACGAGGGCGCGACGGTGGACTTCGTGCTCGTCGACGAGCAGAAGCTCTACGACACGACCAAGATCATCATGCGCTACCAGAACCTGCTGGGGCAGCGCTACCTCCAGCTCCGCCAGGAGGGTGCGCGCGGCGACGAGCTCGAGGACGGCGCCGAGATCCCGATGGCGGTCGACTCCGGTCCGCCCGGTGACCGGTGGCGGACGGATCCGGGCTTCGACCTGACCGAGCTCCTCAACGGATTCCGGCCACTGTTCGAGATCCTCCAGCCGAGCGACGTCAACGAGCTGGCGACCTCCATCATCAAGGTGCTCCAGGGCGAGGGCGGCACGATCGAGGGTCTGCTGCGGCAGACCGCCGAGCTGACGAGCTTCGTCGCTGACCGGGACGAGGTGATCGGCGAGGTGATGACGAACCTCACGCCGGTGCTCGAGAACCTCGCCGGGCAGGGCGGCGAGCTCCGAGCCACCGTCGTCGAGCTCAGGGACCTGATGACCGGGCTGGCCCGGGACCGGAAGGCGATCGGCGCGTCCATCGACGGCATCAGCCAGCTGGTCGGGGCGACCAGCGACCTGCTCCGCGACGCGAAGGTGCCGATGACGCGGACCAGCGACCGGCTCGCGACCGTCGCCGCGATGTTCAAGGAGTCACGCGGAGACCTCGAGGACTCGCTGGAGGCGTTCGGCACCATCTTCGAGTCCCTTGGTCGCGCCGGGTCCTACGAGAACGCGCTCAACATCTACGCGTGCACGTTTGCGCTCGCCCTCGGCGACGAGCTGATCAACCCGGCGGGCGGGCACGGCCCGTGGTCGGAGGTCTGCCGATGAAGCCGATGAACGCCCGTGACCCGTTCAAGACCGGGCTGGTCGCGATCGCTCTCATGGGGGTGGTCGGCGCCGCCGTGATCTTCTTCAGCGTCGCCAGCTTCGGCACGAACAGCTACACCGCCGTCCTCGAGCACACCGGAGGCCTCCGCGTCGGCGAGGACGTGCAGGTGCACGGCGTCAGCAAGGGCGAGGTCTCCAGCATCGAGCTCGAGGACGACCGCGTCCTGGTGCGCTTCGTGCTCGACAGCGAGATCGAGCTGGGCTCGCGCACGGTGGCGACCGTCAAGGTCGCCACCCTCCTCGGCAGCCACTACCTCGAGGTCGATCCGGCCGGGTCGGGGGAGCTCACCGATGCCACGATCCCGATCGACCGTACGTCCGTCCCCTACAACCTCCAGGACGTCCTGGAGAGCGGCGCCGAGGCGCTCGACGAGCTCGACCCCGAGCTGCTGGCCGAGGCGCTGACCCAGACGGCCAGCACCCTCGGCGCGACCCAGGACGAGGTCCGACCCGCCCTCGAAGGGGTGGCCAGGCTCTCCGAGATGATCGCGTCGCGCTCGGACCAGACGGGTCAGCTCCTCACCGCCGCCCGTAGTGTCACCGACCAGCTTGCGACGAGCAGCAAGGACATCGTCGCGATGATGAGGCAGACCAACCTGGTGCTCACCGAGGTCACGTCCCGTCGGCAGGCGATCCACCGGCTGCTGGTCGAGACGACCGAGCTGGCCCGGGCACTCCGTGCGATCGTCGAGTCGACCCGCGGCAAGCTGGCGCCGGGCCTCCGCGACCTCAACGACGTGATCGCCTTCCTCAACGAGCAGGACGACCAGCTGCTGCACGTGCTGGACGTGATGGCTCCGGCGGTCCGCTACGTCGCCAACGCCAGCGGGAACGGTCCGTGGGTCGACCTGTTCACCCCGTACGCCCTGCCGGCGGACGACGCCAGGTGCCGGTTGCGGGGTGACTGCTGATGACCGGTCGGGGCAACGAGCGGGTGACCGTGACGGTCGTCGACGACGCCACGCGCGGTGGCGCGCCCGGTCTCGCGAGGCCTGTGCGTCTCGCGCTGCTGGCCGTCGTGCTGATGATGGCATCGGCGTGCAGCGCCCTGCCCGGTTCCAGCGGAGGCCGGATGGAGGTCGTCGCCTACTTCGAGGACTCCGCGGGCCTGTTCGTCGGCAACGACGTCGGCATCCTCGGCGTGCCGGTCGGTGAGATCACCTCGATCGACCCCGACGGTGAGCAGGTCAAGGTGACGATGGAGATCGACGACGACCACCAGGTCCCTGCCGACGCCGGTGCCGTCGTGGTCGCCCGGTCGGTGGCGACCGACCGCTACGTCGAGCTGACCCCGGTCTACTCCAAGGGCCCGACCCTCGAGGACGGCGACGAGATCCCGATCGACCGCACCCGCGCCCCGGTGGACTTCGACCAGGTCCTGGCCTCGCTCAACGACTTCGCGACGGGGATCGCAAGCTCGAAGAAGGCCACGAAGGCGATCGAGCGGTTCGTCGACCAGGGCACCGAGGCGCTCAGGGGCAACGGGCCGCTGATCAACCAGACGATCCACGCCCTGCAGGAGGGCGTCAGCGGCATCCATGCCCAGCGCGGCAGCATCACATCCACCCTGCGATCCCTGGACGTGCTGCTCGCCGCGGTCTCGGCCAACGAGTCGACGGCGCGGGAGTTCATCCGCCGGGTGACCGAGGCCGCCGACCTGCTGGCCGACGAGCGGGAGAACTTCGCCACCGCGCTGCGCTCGCTGGACGACGCCGTGACGGTCGTCGCGGAGTTCGCCGTCGACAACCGCGACCAGATCGTCGAGGCCGTCAACGGGTCGACGCGGCTGATGCGCACCATCCTGCAGAAACAGCGCAACCTGACCGAGATCCTCCGGGTCATGCCGCTCACCCTCCAGAACCTCCAGCGGGCTCGCATCGGCGACCGGATCCCCGTGACGTTCGACCCGGTCGTCCTGACCCCGTTGGGCAAGACGATCAACCAGGTCTGCGACCGGTTGCCTCCGGCTATCTGTCAGCTGTTCGGGACCGACCCGCTCGGAGGCAACTGATGAGCCGCCGCGCCATCCGGGCCGCCGCGGCTGCCGCCGCGACCACTGTCGTGCTGTGCGCCGCGACCGGATGCTCGACCACCATGCGCGACCTGCCGATCCCCGGCACGGGGGTGTCGGGCGACACGATCGAGATCAAGGCGAAGTTCGACGAGGCGCTCAACCTCGCCGAGGGCGCACCCGTCAAGGTCAACGGTGTCGACAGCGGCAAGGTCACCTCGATCACCATCGACGACTACACGGCGGTCGTCACGATGGACATCCGCACCGACGCCGAGCTGCACGAGGGCGCCACCGCCCGGCTTCGCTACACCACACCGCTGGGGGAGCTCTTCGTCGACGTGACCAACCCGGCCGAAGGTGAGGAGATCGAGGAAGGAACGATCCTGACCCTCAAGGAGACCGAGACGGCTCCGACGGTCGAGGACGCACTCGCGCAGGCGTCGCTGCTCATCAACGGCGGGGGGCTCGACCAGCTGCAGACCATCACCGAGGAGCTCAACACCGCTCTCGGCGGCAACGAGGACGACCTGCGGCTGCTGCTGGACCAGGCGGCGACGTTCCTCACCCAGGCGAACGCCACGACGGCGAGCATCGACGCCGTCCTCACCTCGCTTAACTCGCTGTCGGGCACGCTGAGCGACCGGGAGCAGGTCATCAACCGGGCGATGAAGGAGATCCGGCCCGCAGCGGCGGTGCTGCGCCGGGCGACCCCGGAGCTGACGGCGCTGCTGAAGGCGGTCGAGCGGTTCTCGTCGGCGGCGAACGACACCGTCACCGCCACCCGGTCGCAGCTGTTCGCGCTGCTCGCGGAGACCGAGCCGGTGCTCGCGGAGCTCGCGTCCAACCGGAAGCGGTTCGGCTACATGATGCAGCGGCTCGTTAAGGCGGCCGGTGCCCTCCGCGAGGTCGTCCCCGGTGACTACGCGTCGATCTCCATCGACCTCCACCTCGACCGGATCCAGGCCGGCAACCTGCCGGCGCTCCAGGGTCTGCTCGACCTGATCGGCATCACGGCCCCGATCGCTGACGTGATCGACGAGCTCGGGCTCGGCGACCTGCTCGGCGGCGGCCTCCTCCCGCGCCAGGCCACCACGGATCCCGGCTCGTCGTCCGACACCACCCCACCCGGTGGCCGCGGCGGCCGGGAACGTCCACCCCACCTGCTGTCGCTCGACGGCATGCTCGGTGGCGTGCTCGGGGGAGGGGGCTGACATGACGAGCGTGCGCAGCATCCTCAGCGACCGCCTCTACCTCAGCGCGGTCGGCATCGTCGTGGTGTTCCTGATCGCGGTCGCCTACCTTTTCGCCGCGGTTCTCGACCAGCCGCTGACGTCGCGACCGGTCAACGTCGACGTCGAGCTCGAGCAGACCGGCGGCCTGTTCGAAGGGTCCGCGGTCACCTACCGCGGCATCAAGGTCGGCAAGGTGACCACGATCGTGCCCACCGACGAGGGCGTCCTCGCCAGCATCCGCATCAACGCGGGTACGGACATCCCCAAGGACTCGCTCGCCCGCGTGCGCAGCCTGTCGCCGGTCGGCGAGCAGTACCTCGACTTCCAGCCGGACTCGCCCGACGGCCCCTTCCTGGAGAGTGGCGACACCGTCGCGGCCGAGTCGACGGACCTGCCGGAGAGCCTGAGCGAGACGGTGGTCGCGGTCAACGACGTGCTCCGCCAGATCGACGACAAGAAGCTCCGGGTCGTGCTCCGCGAGCTCAGCACAGCGCTGGCCGGCACCGGCGACGACATCGGGAGGATCCTCGACCAGGGCACGGACCTGCTCGCTACCCTCGACGAGGTGTGGCCCGAGACCGACCGCGTGATCACCAACGCCGGCACCGTCCTCCGGATCGTCAGCGACAACGAGGGCAGCCTGCGCGTCCTCGGCAACCGGGCCAAGCAGTTCGCGGCGTTCCTGCGCAGCTACGAGCCCGAGTGGCAGCAGGTCCTCGACCGGACCCCCGGCCAGATCGAGGACCTGAAGGCGCTGATCCGCGACGCCGAGGACGTGCTCCCCGGTTTCCTCGACACGGGAGTGAGCTTCACCGACATCGCGATGGCCTACGAGCCGCACCTGCGGACCCTGCTGCGGGAGTACGCGCCCGGTATCGGAGCGTTGGCCTCCGCCATCAGGAACGAGCGCATCAATCTCCACCTGATCCCTGTCCGCACCGCCCGGTGCGACTACGGCACGACTCGGCGCGACGGCTTCGACCCGGAGCGTCACGCCTTCCAGACCGACGGCCGGTGCGCGGCCTCGTTCGCCCGCCTCCAACGCGGCGCCGCGCACGCTCCTGGACCGGTCCGATGAGCGTCACGAGGGTGGAGACCACCGCCGAGGATCACCAGCAGCGCGAGAAGGTCTTGCGGCTGGTCATCCTCATGCTCGTCGGCGCGCTCGTCGCGACCCTGGCGGCCGTGGTCTGGTTGGTCCAGGGCAACAACAGCCTCCAGGACGACCTGGACCAGGCCGAGGCCGACGTCGCGTCGTACGCCGAGGGACCCGATGCGCTCGCCGCCGCCGAGAAGGCTCTCGGCGAGATCATCTCGTACGACTACCGCGATCTCGACGACGAGTTCGACTGGACCCAGCACTTCGCGGGCGAGCTGCGCACGCAGTACGAGGACGACCTCGTCCCCACGTTCCGCAAGGTGATCCGGCGGTTTCGGATGACCGCCGAGGGTGAGGTCGCGGAGTCCGCCTACGACATCGTCGACAGCGGAACGGTCCAGGTGATCGCGTTCGTGAGGCAGAGCCTCTCCAACGAGGACAACCGCAAGGGCGTCCTGGACGAGCAGTGGACCTCGCTCACGATGGTCCGCGACGGTGACACCTGGCTGATCGAGATGATCACGCCACTGAACGTCCCGCCACCGTCGTCGTGATGCGGTGACCCGCGGGTCGCACCGCCACCTCAAATCGGTCTCCGACTAGATTGACTGCCGTGGGACGGCGGGACGGACAGCGCGACGGCCTGAGGCTGCCTCGGTTGCTCCGCCGAGTGCTGCTGACCGTCCTCGGGATCCAGATCGGGCTCGCGGTCACGATGTCGCTGGTCGACTCCTACCGTCGGCGCGGGAAACGGCCCAAGCCGTTCCCGACGAGGGCGCCCGCGACGGTCACGGTGGGCGACGGCGAGGTGACGACGTACACCTACGGTCGCGACCTGTACGAAGACATGATCGCGGCGATCGACGGCGCCCAGCGGCAGATCCTCTTCGAGACCTACATCTGGAAGGGCGACGCCACCGGAGAGCGGTTCAAGCGCGCCCTGGCGGCTGCGGCGGACCGGGGCGTCGAGGTCTACTGCATCTACGACGGGTTCGCGAACCTGGTGGTCGCACCGACGTTCAAGCGCTTCCCGGCCTCGATGAAGGTGCTGCGCTACCCCGTCTACGCGGCCGGCTGGCGGTTCTTCGACCTCCGGCGCTACGGCCGCGACCACCGCAAGATCCTGGTCGTCGACGACCGCACCGGCTTCATCGGCGGCTACAACATCGGGTCGGCCTACGAGACGGAGTGGCGCGACACCCACGTCCGCGTGACCGGACCCGCCGTGTGGGACCTCAAGCGCGCGTTCGCGGACTTCTGGAACCTCAACCGGCGCCGCCGGCTCCGCGCCTCCGAGCGGCCGCTGCTCCTGGAGACCGCATCGACGTGGGAGCCGTTGATCCGCATCCAGCGCAACATCCCGCGGCTGTGGGTCTTCCCGATCCGGGGGATGTACCTCGAGGCGATCAACCGGGCGAGCACCAACGTGTGGCTGACCCAGGCCTACTTCATGCCCGACCAGGACTTCGTCGACGCTCTCAAGGATGCCGCCCGGCGCGGGGTGGACGTGCGGCTCCTCATGCCGCTCAAGTCCAACCACATCGTCGCGGACTGGATCTCCCGCGGATACTTCAGCCAGCTCCTCGACGCCGGGGTCCGGGTGCTGCGCTACCGCGACGCCATGGTGCACGCGAAGACGGCCACCGTCGACGGCACGTGGTGCACCGTCGGTACGGCGAACATCGACCGCCTCAGCCTCCAGGGCAACTACGAGATCAACCTGGAGGCGATCGACAAGGACCTGGCCAAGCAGCTCGAGGAGGTCTTCCTCGTCGACGAGACCAACTGCCTCGAGCTCACCAGCGAGGAGTGGGAGGCGCGCGACCTGCACCGCAAGTTCACCGAGGCCTTCCTCAAGCCGTTGAGGACGCTGTTGTGAGGCCGGTCAAGGACCTCTCCGGCAAGAACGTCTTCGTCACCGGGGCTGCCAGCGGCATCGGCCGAGCGGTCGCCCTCCAGGCGGCCGCCGAGGGTGCGGTGCTCCACCTCACCGACATCCAGGCCGACCTGCTCGCCGAGGTCGCCGAGGAGGCGACCGCCGCCGGCGGGCGGGTGGCCCTCGCCGAGCCCGCCGACATCACCGACCGCGACGCCGTACGACGCCTCGCCGCGCGGGTGACCGAGGCGTCCGGTCCGATGGACGTCGTCCTCAACGTGGCCGGCATCGCGATCTGGGGCACGGTGCGCGGCCTCGAGCACGAGCACTGGCGCTCCCTGGTCGAGGTCAACCTGATGGGACCGATCCACGTCATCGAGGAGCTCCTGCCCCCGATGATCGACGCCGGGCGCGGCGGCCAGCTGGTCAACGTGTCGTCGGCCGCGGGCATCATCGCGATGCCGTGGCACGCCGCCTACAGCGCGACCAAGTTCGGCCTGCGGGGCATCTCGGAGGTGCTGCGCTACGACCTCCGGCGGCACCGGATCGGCGTGACCCTGGTGTGTCCCGGTGGCGTGGACACGGGCCTGGTCCAGACGATCCGGATCGCCGGTGTCGACGCCCAGGACCGGCGGTTCGTGCGGGCGCGGCGCAGGTTCCAGCACCATGCGGTCTCGCCCGAGCGGGCGGCCGATGCGATCTGGAAGGGCGTCCGCCGCAACCGCTACTGGGTCTACACCTCGGCCGACATCCGCCTCGTGCACTGGCTGCAGCGCTACTACCCGCCCGGCTACGCGCTGGCCATGCGGATCTTCAGCTGGGGTGCGCACCGGGTGCTGCCCGCGGTCGACCAGGCCCGCCGGTCGGACCTGGCATGAACTCACCCCACGAAGTTCTTCTCCTCCGCTTCGCTCCCCCGAACAACTTCGCAGGGACCCCGAAATGAGCGGCGGCGAGCCGCGAATCACTCCTGGTGGCTGGCGAGACGTCGGCCCGGACATCGCGCTCCTCTCGCGGGTCTTCGGCCGGGTGTCCGGCACCGAGCCGCCGGCCGTGTTCCTGACCCTCGGGCGCAACCGGCGGCTGTTCTGGGGGTGGCTGCACTTCGCCGGCCGGCTGATGCCGGGCGGTCGGCTGCCGCGCCGCCAGACCGAGCTGCTGATCCTGCGGGTCGCCGCGACCTGCGGGTCGGACTACGAGCTCACCCAGCACCGCCGGATCGGACGCCGGTCCGGGCTGAGCGCGGATGAGATCGCCCGGGTCGAGGCCGGCGGCCTGGACGGCTGGACCGGTGCCGACCGGGTCCTGCTGGCCGCCGCCGACGAGCTGCTGTCGACCGAGGACGTCACCGACGCCACCTGGGCCGCGCTGCGCCAGGAGCACGACGAGCGGATCGCCATCGAGGTCCTGATGCTCGTCGGTCACTACCGCATGCTCGCGACCGTCCTGCACACCCTGCGGGTCCGGCCGGACCGACCGCGGCGCTGACGGCAGTTTTTCGGCTCACCGGGTCTCGATACAGCCGGTCTCGGCTTCACAAGCTCAGCCGAGCGGCCACTCGACCTCCTCGTCCGACGCGGCCGCGAGCAAGCTCGCGCCCGCTGGACTCGGATGTCGGCGGGCGCCCGTACGCTCGTCGCATGCGTCCGATCACCGACCTCGAGCGTCGGGTTGCTCCGTTCAAGGTGGAGTCCGACTACCAGCCGTCCGGCGACCAGCCGGCAGCGATCGCCGAGATCACCCGTCGCCTGCAGGCCAGCACCCAGGACGTCGTGCTCCTCGGTGCGACCGGCACGGGCAAGACGGCGACCGTCGCGTGGGTCGCCGAGCAGGTGCAGCGGCCGGTGCTGGTGATGCAGCCCAACAAGACCCTCGCGGCGCAGTTCGCCAACGAGCTGCGCCAGCTGTTCCCGAACAACGCGATCGAGTACTTCGTCTCCTACTACGACTACTACCAACCCGAGGCCTACGTCCCGCAGACCGACACCTACATCGAGAAGGACAGCTCGATCAACGAGGAGGTCGAGCGGCTGCGGCACTCGGCCACCAACAGCCTGCTCACGCGACGCGATGTGATCGTGGTGTCGACGGTGTCGTGCATCTACGGCCTCGGCACCCCGCAGGAGTACGTCGACCGGATGGTGCGGCTGAAGGTCGGCGACGAGCACGACCGCGACTCCGTGCTCCGGCGCCTGGTCGAGATCCAGTACACCCGCAACGACCTGTCGTTCACCCGCGGCACGTTTCGCGTGCGGGGCGACACGCTCGAGATCTTCCCGGTCTACGAGGAGCTGGCGGTCCGGGTCGAGTTCTTCGGCGACGAGATCGAGCGGCTGATGACGCTGCACCCCGTCACCGGGGAGGTGCTCACCGAGGACCACGAGCTCTACATCTTCCCTGCGAGCCACTACGTCGCCGGTCCGCAGCGGATGGAGCGCGCGATCAACGGCATCGAGGCCGAGCTGACGGAGCAGCTGGCGACGTTCGAGCGGCAGGGCAAGATGCTCGAGGCGCAGCGGCTGCGGATGCGGACGACCTACGACATCGAGATGATGCGCCAGATCGGCACCTGCTCGGGCATCGAGAACTACTCGATGCACATCGACGGCCGGTCCCGCGGTTCGGCTCCCAACTGCCTGCTCGACTACTTCCCCGAGGACTTCCTCCTGGTGATCGACGAGTCGCACGTGGCGGTGCCGCAGATCGGCGGGATGTACGAGGGCGACATGTCCCGCAAGCGCAACCTGGTCGAGCACGGCTTCCGGCTGCCGAGCGCCATGGACAACCGACCGCTGCGGTGGGAGGAGTTCCTCGACCGGGTCGGCCAGACCATCTACCTCTCGGCGACCCCCGGCGATTACGAGCTCGACAAGGTCCAGGGCGACGTCGTCGAGCAGATCATCCGGCCGACCGGACTGGTCGACCCGGAGGTCGTCATCAAGCCGACCAAGGGCCAGATCGACGACCTCATCCACGAGATCCGGCTGCGCACCGATCGCAACGAGCGGGTGCTGGTCACCACGCTGACCAAGAAGATGTCGGAGGACCTCACCGACTACCTGCTCGACGCCGGCGTCCGCACCCGCTACCTGCACTCCGAGGTCGACACGCTCAAGCGGATCGAGCTGCTGCGCGACCTGCGGCTCGGGGCCTACGACGTGCTGGTCGGCATCAACCTGCTCCGCGAGGGCCTCGACCTTCCGGAGGTCTCGCTGGTCGCGATCCTCGATGCCGACAAGGAGGGCTTCCTGCGCTCCGACAAGTCCCTCATCCAGACCATCGGCCGCGCCGCCCGCAACGTCTCCGGGCAGGTGCACATGTACGCCGACCGGATCACGCCGTCGATGGCGGCCGCGGTCGACGAGACCAACCGGCGGCGCGACAAGCAGATCGCCTACAACAAGGCCCACGGCGTCGACCCGCAGCCGCTGCGGAAGAAGATCGCCGACATCACCGAGATGCTGGCCCGCGAGGACGAGACGACCCAGGCACTGCTCCAGACGTGGGCCGACGCCGGCGTCAGTGGCCGCGCCGGCGGGGTGAAGGGACGGAGGGCGCCGGTGCCCACGCTCGGCGAGCGGGCCGCAGGCGAGCACGCCACCCAGCTGGCCGGGCTTCCCAGCTCCGACCTCGCCGAGCTGATCCAGGACCTCACCGACCAGATGAAGGGTGCGGCGGCGGAGCTCCAGTTCGAGCTGGCCGCCCGGCTCCGCGACGAGATCTCCGACCTCCGCAAGGAGCTCCGCCAGATGGTCGAGGCGACCAAGTGAGCGTCGGCGCCGAGCGAGGAACGAGCTCGAAGCGCTGAACGCGAGCGCGGGAGCCAGAGCGAGCGCAGCGAGCTCTTGGCGACGAAGTGACGGCGCGAGCGCCCATCAGCGCTTGAGCTTGCGCAGCTGGCTGAGCCCGACCAGGCGAGCGATCACCAGCGCCACGTAGAGCACACCCGCGACCTGCTCGATCATGACCAGCGACCGGGCGTTGTCGAGGACCGGGTAGACGTCCGACAGCCCCACGCTGGTGAGCGTGGTGAAGGACAGGAAGAGCAGCTCGAACCAGTCGACGTCCGTCCCGGCCTCGACGCCGTACGCGACGAACGACCCCGGCCAGAGGACCTGGGCGGCGGCGTACAGGTAGGCGAAGGCCCAGGCGACGACGGTGAAGGCGGCGCCGACGGCGTACAGCTCGTCGCGGGTGACGACGTCGTCGTGGAACAGGTAGCGGATCATCGCGTAGGAGACGAAGAGGTAGAACGGCACGTGGAACACGGCTGAGGTCAGCACGATCCAGTCGGAGTCCCGGCTGACCGCCTCGAGGACCGAGAACACCATGGCAGGGAGCCCGAGGACGACGGCGACCCAACTCAGCACGGGGGTGGCGCGCACCGCCCAGGCGGCAACGAACACGACGCACATCTGCACCACGCCGACGACGGCGCGACCCGCGGTCGAGTCCTCGAGGAACGGGTAGATCAGCACGACGAGGAGCTGCGCGGCGAGCAGGATCGCGGAGGGATGCCGCCCGAGCGTCCGTAGCCCCTCAGTCGTCGGAGTGCTCACGCTCGGAGATGCTAACGGTGATCACATCCGGTTCCCGGGAACAGGGGATCCAGGTCATTCGTCCCGCTAGCGTGACGGACGCCGAGCCGGGGTCGTTAGCGGTTGTGTAACGGGTCACAGTATGGTTCGTTGACCACGTAACGAGAACACGTTCTACTATTGTGCCCGTCGGGCGACGGGGGAGGTGACCGGGTTGGCGTTCAGCGCTGCTTCGGTCATTCGTGGTCCCGGCGAACTGGCACTGATGACGGTCGAGGTGACCAAGCGGATCTTCACCCGGCCGTTCCAGTTCCGTGAGTTCGTCGAGCAGGCCTGGTTCGTGACCAGCGTGACCCTGATGCCCACGATCCTGGTCTCGATCCCGTTCGGGGCGGTGATCTCGCTCCAGGTCGGCAACCTGACCGGGCAGCTGGGTGCTCAGTCCTTCGCCGGCGCCACGGCCGTGCTCGCCACGGTCCGCGAAGCCGCGCCGATCGCCGCGGCCATGATCATCGCCGGTGCCGCCGGCTCCGCCATCTGCTCCGATCTCGGCGCGCGGAAGATCCGCGAGGAGATCGATGCGATGGAGGTCCTCGGCATCGACCCGCTCGAGCGGCTGGTCGCGCCCCGGGTGGTGGCCACGATGTTCGTCGCCTTCATGATCAACGGGATCGTCATCTGCGCTGGTATCGGCGGCGGGTACTTCTTCACCGTCATCGTGCAGGGCGGCTCGGCGGGCGCGTTCCTCTCCTCCTTCACTGCCCTCGCGTCCCTGCCCGACCTCTACATCGCGATGGTCAAGGCCATCGTCTTCGGCTGGCTGGCCGCGATCGTGGGCGCCTACAAGGGCCTCAACGCGGGAGGCGGCCCGCTCGGCGTCGGTCGTGCTGTGAACGAGGCGGTGATCGTCGCCTTCATGCTGCTGTTCTTCCTGAACGCCGTCATCTCCGCGATCTACTTCCAGGTCGTGCCGCCGGTGGGGCTCTGACATGGCAGCGGTCACCGAGTTCGTCAGCGGCGCAGTGGAAGGGCGTCGCCGCACGCTGGAGCAGTACGGCGACCAGCTGCTCTTCTACGTCAAGGCCATCGTCTGGGTGCCGGCTGCGATCAAGCGCTACCCGCGGGAGATCTGGAACACGCTGGCCGAGGTCGCCTTCGGCGCCGGCGGCCTGAGCGTGATCGCCGGGTCGGTCGGCGTGATCGCGTTCATGTCGTTCTTCGCCGGGACCGAGGTCGGCCTCCAGGGCTACGCATCGCTGAGCCAGATCGGCGTCGCGAAGTTCAGCGCCTTCATCTCGGCCTACTTCAACACCCGCGAGGTCGCACCGCTCGTGTCGGCGATCGCGCTCGCGGCAACGGTCGGGTGCGGCTACACCGCCCGACTCGGCGCGATGCGGATCTCGGAGGAGATCGACGCGCTCGAGGTGATGGCGGTCCCGTCGCTGCCGTTCCTGGTGACGACCCGGATCATCGCGGCGTTCATCGCGGTGATCCCGCTCTACATCGTCGCCCTCTGCGCGTCGTACCTCTCCCCGCGCCTGATCGTCGTCTACATCTACGGGCAGTCCCCGGGCACCTACGACCACTACTTCCTGCAGTTCCTGCCACCGATCGACATGCTCTGGTCGTTCTTCAAGCTGCTCTTCCTCGCGGTCGCGGTGATCCTCATCCACTGCTACTACGGATACACCGCGTCCGGCGGGCCCGCGGGTGTCGGTCGCGCGGTCGGCCGCGCGATCCGGACCAGCATCGTCACGATCGTGGTGGCCGACTTCTTCCTCAGCTTCGCGATCTGGGGCTCGACCACGACGGTCAGGATCACGGGGTGAACGGCTAGATGCTCGTCAACGTCCACCACGACTCGGCCAAGGAGCACAACCGGCTGCTCCTCGCCGGCATCGGCTTCCTCCTGTCGATCGCCCTGTTGATCTGGCTCTCGATCGCCATCTACAACAAGGAGTTCGACCGGGTGACGATGGTGACGGTCAAGGCCGACCGCGCCGGTCTCCAGCTCGCCAAGTTCGGCGACGTCCGGATCCACGGCGCCCTCGTCGGCCAGGTCCGCAAGGTCACCCAGGACGGCAACGAGGCCGAGATCCACATCGCGCTCGATCCCGACGCCGCGGAGAAGATCCCCGCCAACATCACCGTCGAGATCCTTCCGACCACCCTCTTCGGGCAGAAGTACATCGCGTTCAACCGTCCGCCCGACCCGTCCGCGGAGTCGCTCAGCGACGGTGACGTGATCCCTGCCGACCGGGTGGACACCAACGTCGAGCTGAGCCAGATCCTCGCCGAGCTGTTCCCGCTGCTGCGCGCCGTGCAGCCGGCCGACCTCAACGCCACCCTCAGCGCCCTTGCCACCGCGCTCGAGGGACGCGGCGAGCAGATCGGCGAGACCATGGACGACCTGGGTGTCTACCTCGGCGCCATCGACGACCACCTGCCGACGCTGCGGCAGGACCTGATCGCGCTCGCGGACGTCGCGGACGCCTACGACCTGGCGGCGCCCGACCTCCTCAACGTGCTCGACAACGTCACCGTCACCAGCAAGACGATCACCGAGAAGGCAGAGGACCTCGACGTCTTCTTCTCCGACCTGGCCGGACTGGCGAACGTCTCCACCCGGATCCTGAAGTCCAACGAGCAGAACATGATCGAGGTCGGGCGGGTCACCGAGCCGATCCTCGCTCTCCTCCGCTCCTACTCGCCGCAGTTCCCGTGCCTGATCAAGGGCGCGGCGGCGTACGCGCCGATCCTGTCGCGGACCTTCGAGGGCAACGTCGTGAAGCAGTACTTCGAGTTCGGCAACAGGCAGTTCCGCCACTTCGACGAGTCGGACTTCATGGAGTTCGGCGAGGTCGGGCACGGCCCGTGGTGCCTCGGGCTGCCGAAGTTCAAGGTCCCCGGCGACCGGGTGCCGCTCGACAACGGCAGCGACATCGACGAGAACCCGCCGACCAGCCCCCTCCCCAACTTCGGCGCGCTGCCGGAGATCGACCTCACGAGCGGCTTCGCCGGGAGCGAGGGTGACCAGCAGGTGGTCAACGCCCTGCTGGCCAGTCGGACCGGCGAGGAGCCGGACCAGTACGGCGCGCTCGGCCCTCTGCTCTACGGCCCGGTGGTCCGCGAGGGGAGGTCGGCCGGATGACGTCCCGTCACAGCCGCAACGCCGCCTTCATCTCCGCCGGCATCAAGCTCTCGATCTTCACCGTGGTCTCGATCTTCATGACCGGACTGCTCGCGGTGATCATGGGCAACATCGGGCTCGGCGGCGGCAAGACCTACCAAGCCGTCTTCACCAACGCGAGCACCCTCGAGAAGGGCGACGACGTCCGGATCGCCGGTGTGAGCGTGGGCGAGGTCAAGGAGGTCGAGCACCACGAACGGGCGATGGCGCTGATCACCTTCCGGATCGACGACGACATCGAGCTGACCACGGCGTCGACCGCCGAGATCCGGTTCCTCAACCTGGTCGGCGACCGCTACATGGCGCTCGAGGAGGGCGACGGCGCGACCGACGCAGAGACGCTCGACGACGGAGACACCATCCCGGTCGAGAACACCCGTCCCTCGCTCGACCTCACCGTGCTGTTCGACGGGTTCAAGCCCCTCTTCCAGGCGCTGACGCCCGACCAGGTCAACGAGCTGAGCATGAACCTGGTGCAGGTGCTGCAGGGGGAGGGCGGCACCGTCCGCGGCCTTCTCGAGCACACCGCCTCGCTCACCACGGCGCTGGCCGACCGCGACCAGCTGATCGGTGAGGTGGTCACCAACCTCAGCGAGACGCTCGACACCGTCAACCGTCGGCACGAGCAGCTCAGCACCCTGGTCATCGAGCTCAAGGACTGGATGAAGGACCTCGCCAGGGACCGCAAGACGATCGGCGGGTCGCTCGACAACATCTCCGACCTCACGGTCACCGTCGCCGACCTGCTGCGCCGCGGCCGGCCACTCCTGAAGAAGGACATCGCCGCGCTCCGCGACCTCGCCGCTCTCCTCAACTCTCCCTCGCAGCGCAGGGAGATCGTCGACCTGCTCGACCGGATGCCGGAGGTGATGTCGGACCAGATCCGCACCGGCACCTACGGGTCGTGGTACCAGTACTACATCTGCGGCGCCTCGGTGAGGATCGACCTTCCGGCGCTCGGGAACATCCCGATCATCAACCAGATCGAGGAAATGATCACCAAGTTCGAGTTCCACTCGGAAGTGCCGAGGTGTCTGGACCGTGGCTAGAGACGTCAGCGATGCCCGGATCATGCGGCTCGGCATCATCACCCTGGTGGTGATGGCGCTGATCTCGGCTGCCACCTTCAACCTGTCGAAGTTCCCCGGCTTCCGCGGCACCACCTACTACGCCGAGTTCAGCGACGCGAGTGGCATCCACAAGGGCAACATGGTCCAGGTCGGCGGCCTGCGGGTGGGCCGGGTCACGGAGGTCTCGCTCGCCGAGGACCGGGTGGTGGTCAAGTTCGAGATCAACGGCGACGTGGACTTCGGTCCGGAGACCACGGCGTCGGTCGAGGTCTTGAACCTGCTGGGTGAGAAGTTCCTCGACCTCCAGCCGCTGGGCGAGGGCGAGCTCGAGGCGGGGGACACGATCCCGCTCGAGCGGACCGAAGCGGCCTACGACATCGTCGGTGTCTTCGGCGACCTGGCCACGACCACCGAGGAGATCGACACCCAGCAGCTGGCCGAGGCGTTGAACGTCGTCTCCGGCACGCTGGACGGCTCGGCACCCGAGATCGGCGCGGCGTTCGACGGCATCGCCCGGCTGTCGCGCAGCGTCTCGCAGCGCGACGAGCAGATCCAGACCCTCTTCGAGAGCTCGCAGCAGGTGACCAAGGTCCTCGAGCGGCGCGGCCAGGACATCGTCGACCTGATGCGGCACAGCGACCTGGTCTTCAAGGAGCTCCGCAGCCGGAAGGCGGCGGTGCACCGGCTGCTCGTCAACGCACGCGTGCTCGCCGACGAGCTGAGAGGCCTGGCCGAGGACAACGAGGAGCAGATCGGGCCGGCGCTGGCGGAGGTCGACGAGCTGCTCACCCTGCTGGTCGACAAGCGGGACCAGCTGAAGGCAACGCTGCACGAGCTCGGCCCGTACGTCGACATCCTCAGCAACATCATCGGCACCGGACCGTGGTTCGACGCAGTGGCCATCAACCTGCTCTCCATCCCGACCGGCGAGTTCCAGCCCGGATTCGCGGAGTGATGACGATGGTGACGAAGATCTGGCAGCGCGTCGACCGGAGGGTCATCCTCCTGGTCGTGCTCCTGATCGCGGTCGGAGCAGTGCTCAACTTCGCCGTGACCGAGCGCGAGACGAAGACGGTGACGGCGATGTTCCCGCGCGCCGTGAGCGTCTACAAGGGCACCGACGTGCGGATCCTCGGCGTCAACGTCGGAAAGGTCACTGCTGTCACCCCCGCCGGCAACGCGGTGCGCGTCGACATGGAGTACGACGCCGAGTACGACGTGCCTGCCGACGCACAGGCGGTCATCGTGACCCCGACCCTGGTCGCCGACCGGTTCATCCAGCTGACGCCGGTCTACGAGAAGGGTCCGGTGATGGCGGACGACGCGACCATCGAGCTGCCAGACACCGGGGTCCCGGTCGAGCTGGACCGCATCTACAGCAGCCTCCAGGCGCTGACCCGGGCGCTCGGTCCCAACGGGGTCAACAAGGACGGTTCGCTCGACCACCTGCTGCAGGCCGGCAGGAAGGCGCTCGACGGCCAGGGCGCCGCAGGCAACGAGATGATCCGCGAGCTCGCCCTCGCCGCCGAGACCTTCGGCGACAGCGCCGGTCCGCTGTTCGCGACCGTGACCAGCCTGGCGGAGTTCACCACCACGCTCGCCGACAACGACGCTCTGGTCCGGGCGTTCATGACGGATCTCGCCGGCGTCTCGCAGACGTTGGCGGCCGAGAGCGACGAGCTCCAGCAGGCCGTGGCCGCCGTGGCCAGGGCCGTCGGCAGCGTCGAGTCGTTCGTCCGCGACAACCGGGAGGCGCTGTCGAGGGACATCCGGCAGCTGTCCACCGTCATGGCGACGATCGCCTCAGAGAAGGACAACCTCAACACCGCACTCGAGGTCGCGCCCGCTGCGATGGACTCTCTCCACCTGGGCTTCGACCACTCGAGCGGCTCGCAGAACTCGCGAGTCGGCATCGGCGCCAACATCTGGACCGCGGACGGGTTCATCTGCGGGCTGATCCAGCAGAACCCGGGCATGCCGCGAGCGCTCAAGGACACCGCCTGCGACCTGATCGCCCAGCTGCTGAGCCCCATCATCGACAACCTGCCGTTCCTGCCCCCCGGCTACGAGGAGTTCACGCCGAAGGAAGCGGTCTCGGAGAGCAAGACGCGGCTGAACGTGCCGGACATGCCGGACGTCGAGTTCGCGCCGACCTCCGACCCGTCGCTCGCCGGGCTCGTGGGAGGTGGATCGTGATGCGCACGGTTCGTTGGTTGCTGGCCACCACGCTGGTCGCCTCCCTGCTGTCCGCCTGCGACTTCGACGGGGCCTACGACCTGCCGCTGCCGGGTTCGCCGGTCGACGAGGACGAGTCGTTCGAGGTCACCGCGGAGTTCCGAGACGTGCTGAACGTCGTGCCGCGCTCGCCGGTGATGGTGGACGACGTCGTCGTCGGCGAGGTGACCGAGGTCGAGCGCGACGGCTGGCACGCCGAGGTGGTCCTCCGGATCAAGGACGGCACGGTGCTGCCGGACAACGCCATCGCCGACATCCAGCAGGTCTCGCTCCTCGGCGAGAAGTACGTCTCGCTGGAGCCGCCGACCGAGCAGGAGCCGACGGGCCGGCTCGAGCAGGACGACAAGATCCCGCTGTCGGTCACGGGGCGCAACCCGGAGGTCGAGGAGGTGCTAGGCGCGCTCTCCTTCCTGCTGAGCGGAGGAGGGGTCGCCCAGCTGGGCACCATCACCCGGGAGGCCAACCTGGTGATGACCGGACGGGAGGACCGGCTCAAGGCGCTGCTCGGCTCGCTCGAGGGTGTCATCGGCACGCTCGACCAGCAGAAGGGCGACATCATCAACGCCCTCGAGTCGATGAACAACCTGGCTGCGACGCTCAACGCCGAGAAGGACACCATCGGCGACGCGCTCGACGCGATGGGACCGGCGATCGACGTGCTGGCCGACCAGCACGACGAGCTGATCGGGATGTTGGGGGCGCTGGAGCGGCTCGGGCGCGTCGGCACCCGGGTGATCAACGCGAGCAAGGAAGACATCCTCAAGATGCTCGAGCACCTCTACCCGGTGCTCTCCAAGCTGCGGGAGGCCGGCCACGCCCTCGGCCCCGGCATCAACCTGATGGTCAGCTTCCCGTTCCCCAAGGCGGCCAACGACATCGTCCAGGGTGACTACGCGGACACGATCGCGCGGGTCGACCTCGACCTGGACAACCTGCTCAAGAACGTCGGGATCCCCAACATCGAGCTTCCGAACCCTGGCCAGGTCCTCAGCCAGGTCCAGCGCTGCCTGCGCAGCGGGAGTCTCGCCAGTGCGGCGTGCGCGAAGGTGCTGTCCGACCTCGACCTCCTCAAGGACTTGAAGAGGGAGTGCCGCGACCCAGCCCTGGAGAACTCCCCGGTCTGCCGCGTCCTCAACAGCCTGCCGAACATCGACCTCGGTGGCCTCCTCAACCGTGGCGCACTGGGCGACACCCTCAACGGCTACCGGGACGGCGTCAACGGCCTGTCGCGGGAGCTCGTCGGCAGCGCGGACCCGTACCGGGCTGAGGATCCGCCCGGACTGCTGGGGGTGACCACATGAGTCGCGGCGTGCGGATCCGACTGGCCGCGTTCGTCGTCCTGAGCGCGGTCGGCATCACCTACATCACGGCGACCTACCTGGGCCTCATCGACAGGATCACCGGGAGCGGACACACGGTGACCGCGACCCTGCCCGGGTCCGGCGGACTGTTCGAGGGCAGCGAGGTGACCTACCGCGGCGTCAAGATCGGCAAGGTCACCAAGATGACCCCGACGATCGAGGGCGTCGAGATCGAGATGGCGATCGAGGAGGACGTGGAGCTGCCGACCGACTCGGCGATCTACGTCCACAACCTGTCGGCGGTCGGCGAGCAGTACCTCGACTTCCAACCCGAGGACGAGGACGGCCCCTACGCCGAGGACGGCACCGTCTTCCACGGCGACGAGTCGTCGCTCCCGGTCGACGAGGCGGACCTGCTGGTCGACCTCGACGACTTCGTCGGGTCGGTCGACAAGCGGAGCCTGCAGGTGGTGGTGAAGGAGCTCGGCATCCTGTTCGGCGACACCGGGCGCGACCTGCAGACGATGCTCGACAACGGCTCGGTCTTCATCGACGAGGCCACGGCGCACACCGACGAGACGATCACCTTGCTGCGCAACGGCCTGACGGTCCTGCGCACCCAGCAGGGTCAGAAGGAGAACATCCGCTCCTTCGCCCGGGACCTCGCGACACTGACGGGTGCACTCCGCGGCAGCGACAGCGACCTGCGCAAGGTGCTCACGAGCACGCCCGGCGCGGCCCGTGAGCTGCAGAAGCTGCTGGAGGAGCTCGAGCCGACGCTGCCGGTCCTGCTCAGCAACCTGATCACGGTCGACCAGGTCGTGCTCGCCAACCTCGACGGCCTGGAGCAGCTCCTCGTGACCTATCCGACCCTGATGGCCGGCGGCCCGACGGGCAGCACCCGCGACGGGTGGGGCCACATCAACGTCCAGTTCGACTACAGCGTGCCGCCGTGCACCGACGGATACCTGCCGCCGGAGCGGTGGCGGTCGCCGCACGACCTCACCGACGCGCCGTACTTCCACGCCCAGTGCAAGTCGGGTCCGCCGTACGTCATGCGTGGCCCGAAGTACGTCCCGGCCCGCCGGGGCAACGCTTCCACCCCGCGCGTCTACAGTGGCGTCTACGACCCGGTGACGGGGATCGTCCCAGGCGTCCTCGACGACGAGGGCCGCCAGGTGCAGTTCCGTCAGCCGGGCAACATGTCCGTCCTGGGAGGGGATGCGTGGAAGTGGCTGCTCGTGGGTCCGGTGGCCCGTTGACGCCAGGGGGATCGGGCGAGCAGGGAAGTCGAAGCAGAGTCCGCCTCAACTCCGTCCTGTACGTCGCGATGGTCGTGTGCCTCGGCGTCGTCGTGATCCTGTCCGTGCTGATGTCGAACGCGCACCGGGATGACGGTGGCGACCGGTCCGGCAGCTGGCTCGAGGACGCGATCGCGGTGATCACGGACGAGCGCGTCGCCGTGGCGCCCGACACCCGCGCGGGCGAGGACGTCGGCCGCGGGACGGTCGTGGCGATGGACCCCGCCCCCGAGGAGGAGCAGGTCCGCACGGCGGAGCAGCTCGAGGGGGCGACCAAGATGGTCAACGCCTTCCTGAACATCAGCCACGAGGACGTCGAGGCCAACATCGAGGCGGTGAAGGCCCTCGCCACCGGTCAGTTCCTCCGGCAGTACACCCGAGCCTCGCAGGACCTGGCCAAGCTGACCCGGCGGGCTCAGGCGACCCAGACCGGGGAGGCCGTGTGGGTCGGACTCGTCGCCGGCGACGATGACGACGCGACGGTGATCGCCGCGACCAGCGGCACCGTGACCAACGAGCTGACCGACTTCGAGCCCCAGGCGCGCACCTATCGGCTCCAGCTCGACCTCGATCTCGTCGACGGCGAGTGGCTCACCAGCGACCTGCAGTACGTGGAGTGATCGTCGTTGTCCAGAAGCGCACCGCGTCGTCCCTCGCGTACCAACACCCCCAAGCCGCGCAAGATCGCCGGTAGGGACGTCGGCCCGGGCCAGCCCGACACCACGGCAGCTGCTCCGCCGATCGATCCGATGGATCAGAACGAGCCGAACGAGCCGGCCAAGCCTCTTCGGCTGCCTGTGGCGAAGCAGCCCCCGCCGGCCGTCTCGAAGCGGCCGCCGTCGACGGGCGAGGACGAGCCGACGGAGACCGTGCTCGCCAGCCCCAGGGCGACGCGGACGCTGCTGGTCCTGGTCGCTGTGCTCGTCGTCCTGGTGATCCTCCAGGGCTTGTGGTTCTTCCTCCACGGGCGTGAGAACGACGACCGCGCTGAAGCGGCGGAGTCCTCCGTCTCGGAGGAATCCGGCGAGGACGACCCGATCTCGGTGCCGGAGGGGCGGCCGGTCGTCCTCAACCAGCTCGCCGTCCAGGAGGGTGTCGAGGCCGCAGCGCTCGCCGCGCAGACGATGTTCGCGCGCAACTGGGAGTCTTACGACCAGGGCGTCGACGACGCGGTGGCCCTGATGACCGAGGAGTTCGCCGAGGAGTACCGCGGGACCACCGACGACGTCCGTCGGGAGTTCCTCGCCGAGAAGACCCAGGTCCAGGTCAGGGTGGTCGCGCAGAGCGTCGTCCGCGCCAACGACGCCGAGCTCGAGGCGCTGCTCTTCCTCAACCAGTACACGATCACGGGTGCGGACGAGGACCCGAAGACCACCTACACGCCCTACCGTGCGGTGCTGACCATGGTGCACACCGACGATGGCTGGCTGGTCGACGCGGTCGACACGAAATAGGAGGGCGCATGCCCCGCGAAGAAGTAGAACACGTTACAGTTTCTTCCGTGGAGCATGACCTCGTGATCGTGGGCGCGGGCCCGACCGGGCTGTTCGCTGCCTACTACGCCGGGTTCCGCGGCCTTCGCGTCGCCGTCGTCGACTCGCTCCCCGAGCTCGGTGGGCAGATCACCGCGATGTACCCCGAGAAGGCGATCCTCGACGTCGCGGGGTTCCCGACCGTCAAGGGCCGCGAGCTGGTCGCCGGCCTCGTCGAGCAGGCCGCCACCGCCACGCCGACGTACCTCCTCGACCGGACCGCCACCACCCTGGAGCAGGACGCCGACGGCGTCACCCTCGGCCTCGACGACGGCTCGTCCGTACGGGCCAAGGTCATGATCATCACCGCCGGCATCGGCAAGTTCAGCCCGCGGGCCCTGCCCGCGGGCGAGGGCTGGCTGGGTCGCGGCATGGAGTTCTTCGTGCCCAGCTTCGAGCCGTACGTCGGCAAGGACGTGGTGATCGTCGGCGGCGGCGACAGCGCGTTCGACTGGGCGCTGCACCTCGAGCCGATGGCCAACTCGGTCGCGCTCGTGCACCGCCGCGACGCGTTCCGCGCACACGCCCGCACCGTCGAGCAGGTGCGCGCCTCCTCGGTCGAGATCATCACCAAGGCCGAGGTCACCGCCCTGCGCGACGCGGCCGGCGGCAGCGAAGGCGCGCTCGCGGAGGTCGAGATCACCGTCGACGGCGAGGCGACCACGCGGAAGGCGCAGGCCGTCGTCGCCGCGCTCGGCTTCATCGCCGACCTCGGACCGCTCCAGCAGTGGGGGATCGAGACCCACAAGCGGCACCTGGTTGTCGACTCGTCGATGCGCACCAACCTGGAACGGGTCTTCGCCGCGGGCGACATCACGGACTACCCGGGCAAGGTGCGGCTGATCGCAGTGGGGTTCGGCGAGGCGGCCACGGCCGTCAACAACGCCGCGGTCGTGATCGACCCCAGCGCGCACGTCTTCCCCGGACACTCCTCGGAAGGAACCTGAGCCATGGGCGGCGGACGCGAGGCCGTGAAGATGGGCGAGGACGAGGTCCTTGCGCTGCTGGCGGAGAACCTGAAGGTGCAGGTGGCGAGCAACGGACCGGACGGGGTCCCGCACCTGTCGACCCTATTCTACATCGTCCGGGCCGGGAAGATCGCGTTCTGGACCTACGCCCGGAGCCAGAAGATCCGCAACCTCGAGCGTGACCCGCGGGTCTCCGCGCTGGTCGAGGACGGCACCGACTACTTCGAGCTGCGCGGCGTCTCGATCAAGGGCAAGGCCGAGATCGTGCGCGACTACGACGGGATCTTCTCGATCGGGTCGGAGGTCGCCACCCGGATGGTCGACGCCGAGTCGTTCGAGGCGCTGGGCGACTTCGGGCGCGAGACCGTGGAGAAGCAGGCACAGAAGCGGGTGGGCGTGATCATCCATCCGGAGCACGTCGCCACGTGGGACCACCGCAAGATGGTGTGAGGAGACAACGGATGAAGATCAAGGTGGACTTCGACCTCTGCGAGTCCAACGCCATGTGCGAGGCGCTCGCGCCCGACGTGTTCGAGCTGGACGACGACGACTTCCTCCAGCTCAACACCGACGAGGTCACGCCGGAGAACGAGCAGCGGGTGCGGCAGGCCGTGGCCGCGTGCCCGCGGGCCGCGATCAGCCTGGCGGAGGACGGCGAGTGAGCGCACCCGACGAGACGAGCCCTTCGACCAGCCAAGGAGGGTCCACCAGCCTCGACGGCAAGGTCGCGATCGTCACCGGCGCCGGAGCCGGGCTCGGTCGCGCCGAGGCGCTGGCCCTGGCCGACGCGGGCGCCCGGGTCGTGGTCAACGACCTGCCCGGCGCCGGAGACGAGGCCGTGGAAGAGATCCGGAGCAGGGGCGGCGAGGCCACCGCCGTGGCCGGTGACGTGAGTGAGCGGGCGACCGCCGACGCGATGGTCGCCGCTGCCGTCGACGGGTACGGCGGGCTCGACGTCGTCGTCAACAACGCCGGCATGACGCGTGACCGGATGCTCTTCAACATGGCCGACGAGGAGTGGGACGCCGTGATCGCCGTCCACCTGCGCGGCCACTTCCTGCTGAGCCGCAACGCGGCGTCGTACTGGCGGGGCCGGTCGAAGGAGGTCGGAGCGCCGGTCTACGGCAGCGTCGTCAACACCGCCTCCGAGGCGTTCCTCGGCGGCTCGCCAGGACAGCCCAACTACGCGGCGGCGAAGGCCGGCATCGCCGCGCTGACGTTGTCGACGGCTCGCGGACTGTCGCGGATCGGCGTCCGCGCCAACGCGATCTGCCCGCGCGCCCGCACCGCGATGACCGCCGACGTCTTCGGCGAGGACACGTCAGGTCGGTCCGTCGATCCCTACTCGCCCGACCACGTCGCCCCGATCGTCGCCTACCTCGCGTCGCCGGCGGCGGAGCGGATCACCGGGCAGGTCTTCGTCGTGTACGGCGGCATGGTGGCCGTCGTGGCCGCTCCGGTCGTCGCGCAGCGCTTCGACGCCGCGGGCGACGTCTGGACGAGTGACGACCTCGACAAGCAGCTCGGCGGGTTCTTCGCCGATCGCGACCCCTCGGTCGGCTTCGCGGCCGACTCGATCATGCAGCTAGGAGTCTGAAGTGGGCCGTCTCGACAACAAGGTCGCCATCGTCACCGGGGCCGCGATGGGACAGGGCGCCGCGATCGCGCGGGCCTATGTCGCCGAGGGCGCCACGGTGGTCATCGCCGACGTCGCGAAGGAAGCGGGCCAGGCCCTTGCCGACGAGCTGGGGGAGTCGGCGCACTTCGCGCACCACGACGTGAGCGACCCGGCCTCGTGGACGACGCTGGTCGACGACACGAACACGCGGTTCGGGCCGGTCAACGTGCTCGCCAACAACGCCGGCATCCTCCGCTTCGGGCAGATCGAGCACATGCCGCTGGAGGAGTTCCAGCTGCTGGTCAACGTCAACCAGGTCGGTGTCTTCCTCGGCATGCAGGCCGTCGCCCGCACCATGCGCAAGAACGGCGGCGGCTCGATCATCAACGCGTCGTCGATCGAGGGCATCGCCGGCATGCCGTCCTGCACCGCGTACGCGGCGACCAAGTGGGCGATCCGCGGCATGACCAAGTGCGCGGCGATGGAGCTGGGCCCGAAGGGGATCCGGGTCAACTCCGTCCACCCCGGCATGATCGACACCCCGATGACCCGGGTGCACGGTGGTGACGCGGCGATGGAGTACGGCGCCAGCAAGGTACCGCTGCGCCGGGTGGGTCACCCGGACGACGTCGCACCGGTCTACGTCTTCCTGGCCAGCGACGAGTCGGGCTACATCAACGGCGCCGAGATCACCGTCGACGGCGGGGTGACCTCGACGCACGCGTTCGGCGCCTGAGGTTGAGCGGCCGCCGCTGCCACGGCGTCGGCCTCAGACGGGCGTGATCGGCAACGAGGTCCGCGGTCGGAAGGCGAACTCGACGCCGCTGCTGAACTTGGTCACGGTGACCTCCTGCGCCTCGGGCGCGGGCTGGTCACGACGGACCACGTCGAGCGACCAGGCGTCGTCGCCGACGGCCTCCACCGCGACGTCGAGGTGCGGGTCGAGCGCCTGGACGATCGCGGCGAGCGCACCGGTCCACGAAGGGCCGCAGAGCGAGACCCAGGCGCCGTCCTCGTGCGCCGGCGAGCGTCGTACGACGACCGGCGCATCTCCGGGGCCGAGGTCGGCGGCGACGTACGCCGCCGGGTTGAGCAACGGGTGGAGCGCCAGGAGCCGACGCGCCCCGGCCTCGTCGGGGCTGATGCCGAGCGCCCGGGCGATGCGGAGCGCACCGACACCGGCGGCGCCGGTGAGCTGCTGCCGGCGGATCCGGACCAGCTGCGCCTCGTCGGCGCACCGCTTCTCGAGCGCCAGTGCGAACGCCCGGTCGAGCAGGTGCATCTGCAGGCACACCTCGTCGGCGATCCGCACCAGCGCCGAGCGAGAGAAGGCGGTGAAGTCGACGTCGCTGACCAGCGGGCCGGAGTAGTCGGACGAGCCCTCGTCGCCGGGGTCGATCGGCTCCAGGTGGAGCGTCGCCGCCCGGGACTGCTCGTTGACCGCGAGCGCCGGGATGCCCTGCGCCTCGGGGTAGGAGTCGTCGATGATCACCGTCCACGCGCAGTGCGGGCGCCGGTCGGCTGCTATCTGGTCGGCGCTGCGGGGCGGCCGGTGGATCGGACGGACCTGGGCCCTCGGGTGCGACGCGATCGCCGTCGCGTCGAAGGTCGGGTCCTCGATGTCGTGGCACATGCCCTTCACGTAGTCGGGTCCCATCGGCTCGACGTCCATCAGGGCGCCGCAGTGGTCGAGGTGGAACTCGCCGTGGCGGGAGTCGTGGACCGTGTAGCGGAAGTCCATGAACTGCGGGGGAGCGCCGATGTCGAGCTGCAGCCCCTTGAAGATGGTGACCACGTCGCCCTGCCCGGGCGCGGCCGGGGCGTAGCCGAGCGCGTGCTGCATCCGGCGGGTGTAGATCGGGCTCGCCGCGGCCCACTCCTCGATGGCGATCTGCAGCATCTCTTCCCGGCCGAATTCCGAGATGCACCACGCCATGCCGGAACGGTCGATCAGCTGGCCCGTGAGCAGCAGCTCCGGGACCAGGACCGCGAGGTCCTCGCGGGTGAGGTCGGCGTAGCGGCTGCCCTCACTGCTCGTCACGCAGTCAGCCCCAGTCGGCCGGCCATCTTGTCGAGGTGGCCGAGGACGGTGTCCCTGTCGGCGTCGGGGACTCCCCAGATCAGCTCGGAGGCGCCGGACGCGGTCCAGTCGGCGAGGTCCTCGGGGGTCGGCCGCTTGGCGACGAGGACCCGGACGTCCGGCTGACCCTCGCGTCCGGCGTCGGCCCACGCCTTGCGCAGCGCGTCGGCGCTGGCCGAGACGTCGGTCGACGTGGGTGTGGTCATCCAGCCGTCGGCGTTGCGCGCGATCCACTGGAACGTCTTGGGGCCGGCGCCGGCGCCGATGATGACCGGGACCCGGCCCTGGGGCGGCTTGGGGAAGGCCCACGACGGGCCGAACGTCACGAACTCGCCGTCGTACGACGCCTCCTCCTCGGTCCAGAGCGCGCGCATCGCCTCGAGGTACTCCTTGAGCACGGTGCGTCGTTTGGCGGCCGGGACGTGGTGGTCGGTGAGCTCGTCGGTGTTCCACCCGAAGCCGGCGCCGATGGTGACCCGGCCGCCGGAGAGGTGGTCGAGGGTCGCGATCGTCTTGGCGAGGGTGATCGGGTCGGACTCGACCGGGAGGCAGACCGCGGTGGAGAGACCGATCCGCTCGGTGACGGCGGCGCAGGTGGCCAGCGACACCCAGGGGTCGAGCGTCCGCAGGTAGCGGTCGTCGGGGAGCTCCTCGCCCCCGGTCGGGTGCAGCGCGTCGCGGCGCACCGGGATGTGGGTGTGCTCCGGCACGTAGATGGTGTCGAAGCCGCGGTCCTCCGCGGCCTTCGCCAGCTCGGCCGGAGTGATGCCGCGGTCGGAGGTGAAGAGGACGATCCCGTTGCGCATGACATGAAACATAGAACGTGTTTCAGAAATGTGCTTGCGCCTGCCGTGAACGTCTCCTATGTTGGACATGTGTCCAGTCAGGTGACCAGCATGCCCCGGCAGCAGCTCAACGAGCGCCAGGCCGTGACCGTGCAGCGACTTCTCGACGCCGGCCTCGCGCAGCTGGCCGAGGTCGGTCCCGAGGCGCTCACCATCCGTCAGGTGGCCGTGCGGGCGGGGGTTTCGCCGGCGACGGCGTACACCTACTTCTCGTCCAAGAGCCATCTGCTGGCGGAGCTCTTCCACCGGGCGATCGTCGACCAGACGCCTCCCGTGCCGGGCGGCGGGAGCGCCACCGAACGCGTGCAGGCCGTCACTCGGGCGCTCAGCGACCTGTGCGAGCGCAACCCGCACGTAGCAGCCGGGGCCAACGTCGCCCTGCTGGGCTCGGACCCGGACGTCGAGCGGCTGCGGCTGCGGATCGGTGGGGAGTTCGTGACTCGCTTCGACGCCGCTCTCGGAGAGAGCAGCACGCCCGAGCTCGTCGACGCGCTCGTCCTGGTGTTCTCCGGCGCACTCCTCCAGGCCGGGATGGGCCTGATCTCGTACGCCGAGCTCGGCGACCGTCTCGACACGGTCGTCGCCACGATCCTGGGCGGCAACCGATGACCCGACCGGCCAGCGACGTCGTCGCCCCACTGGTCTTCGACCCCTACGACTACGACTTCCACGAGGACCCGTACCCGCTCTACCGGCGGCTGCGTGACGAGGATCCGGTCCACCACGCGGTCGGCGACGACCTCTGGGTGATCTCACGGCATGCCGACGTGTTCGCCGCGCTGCGTGACGACGAGGTCTTCTCCAACCGGATGGGCGTCTCGCTGGATGCCACCGCGTGGAGCCCCGACGCCCACAAGGTGATGTCCTTCCTCGCCCTCGACGGCGCCGACCAGAGCCGGGTGCGCAAGCTGGTGTCGGCAGCCTTCACCCCGCGCCGGGTCCGGGAGCTCACCCCGGGCGTGCAGAGCCTGACCGAGCGCTACCTCGACTCCGCGCTCGCGACCAACGCCGAGGCGGGCGAGGCCGACTGGATCCGGGACTTCGCGAGCAAGCTCCCCATGGACGTCATCTCCGAGATGATGGGGGTGCCGGTGTCCGACCGCGACGAGGTGCGGCGACTCGCGGACCTGGTCGTCCACCGCGAGGACGGCGTCCGCGACGTGCCGAAGGCGGGCATGGAAGCCTCGATCGAGCTGATGACCTACTACTCCGGCATGGTCAAGCAGCGGCGACGGGACACCACCGACGACCTGACGTCGGCCCTGGTCGAGGCAGAGCTCGACGGGGAGCGGCTCCGCGACGGCGAGATCATGGCGTTCTTGTTCCTCATGGTCGTCGCGGGCAACGAGACCACGACCAAGCTGCTCGGCAACGCGCTCTTCCACCTGTCGGCCGCCGCCGACCAGCGGGCGGAGGTGCTCGCCCGGCCGGACGACCCCGAGGCACTCGTCGTGCCGTGGATCGAGGAGACCCTGCGCCACGACACGTCCAGCCAGATGCTCGCGCGCTACGTCGTCTCGGACGCCGAGCTCTCGGGAGTCACCATTCCGGCGGGTTCGAAGGCGCTGGTGCTGCTGGGCTCGGCCAACCGCGACGAGCGCGTCTTCACCGACCCCACCCGGTTCGACATCCACCGCGACAAGGGCGAGCTCGCCCAGATCCTCAGCTTCGGCACCGGACGACACTTCTGCCTGGGCGCGAACCTCGCCCGGCTGGAGACGAAGGTCGTGCTCAACGAGCTGGTCCGCCGGGTGCAGCACTTCGAGGTGCACGCCGACCGGGCGGTCCGGGTGCACTCCACCAGCGTGCGCGGATTCGCGTCGCTGCCGGTGACCTTCGTCGAGCGGAGCGCTTGATGGGCAAGTACGACCAGCCCGCCCGACGCCCCGCCGTCGTCGCGGGAGCCTCGTCCGGCATCGGCGCCGAGACCGCTAAGGCGCTCGCCGCCGCCGGCTTCCCGGTCGCGCTGGGAGCCCGCCGGGTCGATCAGTGCGAGCAGCTCGCCGCCGACATCCGCGGTGACGGCCGAGAAGCCGTGGCGCACCGGCTGGACGTCACCGACGAGCAGTCCGTCGCCGACTTCGCGGCGAAGGTGGCGGCGGACCTCGGGGACGTCGAGGTGGTGGTGAGCAACGCGGCGCTGATCGGGCCGGGCTCGCTGCTGGAGACCGGACCGGAGCGGCTGCGCGACGAGGTCGAGGTGAACCTCCTCGGACCCCACCGGCTGATCCGCGCTTTCGTGCCCGCGATGGTCGAGCGCCGCCGCGGTGACATCGTTTTCGTCTCCTCCGACGTCGCTGTGCGCGCGCGGCCGTTCATGGGCGGCTACAGCGCGACGAAGTCCGGTCTCGAAGGACTGGCGACCTCCCTGCAGATGGAGCTCGAGGGCACCGGCGTCCGGGCGTCGGTCGTGCGCCCCGGTCCGACGTGGAGCGAGATGGGCATGGACTGGGACCCGGACGAGGCGGCGTTCGTCCTCAACCAGTGGGTCAAGTGGGGCCACGCCCGCCACTCCCACTTCCTCAAGGCCCGCGCCATCGCCGATGCGATCAGCACCGTCGTCAGCGCGCCGCGCGGCGTCCACATCAGCCCTGTCGACGTCAACCCCGAAGCCCCGGTGGAGAACCCGTGAACAAGGTCTCGACAAGCTCGACCAGCGATGCATTGAGCGCGATCCCCGAGGTCTCGACCGTGCTCGACGACCAGAGCGACGAGGTGCCGGAGATCATCCGCGGCACCGGACACCTCCCCGAGATGCGGGTCGACCCGATCGGCCTGTTCACCCGGGTCCGCGACGAGTGCGGCGACATCGGCCGGTTCCGGCTGGCCGACAAGGACGTCGTGCTCGTCACCGGCGCCGAGGCCAACGAGGCGTTCTTCCGGGCGCCCGACTCCGTGCTCGACCAGGCTGCGGCCTACCCGTTCATGACGCCGATCTTCGGCAAGGGCGTCGTCTTCGACGCCTCGCCCGAGGAGCGCCAGCAGATGCTGAAGAACCAGGCGCTGCGAGGCGACATGATGCGCGGGCACGCGCAGACGATCGAGGCCGAGATCAAGCGGATGGTCGCGGGCTGGGGCGACGAGGGCGAGATCGACCTGCTCGACTTCTTCGCCGAGCTCACGATCTACACGACGTCGTCCTGCCTGATCGGCAAGCCGTTCCGCGAGGAGCTCGACTCCTCGTTCGCGCACCACTACCACGAGCTGGAGCGGGGCACGGACGCGATCGCCTACGTCGACCCCTACGCCGAGATCGACAGCTTCCGGCTGCGCGACGAGGCTCGTGAGCGACTGGTCGCGCTGGTGCAGGGGATCATCGACAAGCGGAACGAGCGGGGGACCGTCGCCCGCGAGGACCGCGACCTGCTCGACGTGCTGATCTCGATCGACATGACCGCCGACGTGATCACCGGCATCTTCATCTCGATGATGTTCGCCGGCCACCACACCAGCAGCGGTACGGCGTCGTGGGCGATGATCGAGCTCCTCCGCCACCCCGACGTCATGGCCGACGTCGTCGCCGAGCTGGACCAGCTCTACACGGACGCCGACGGCACCGGGCCTGTCGAGGTGTCCTTCCAGGCGCTTCGCTCGATCCCCGTGCTCGAGTCGGCGCTCAAGGAGACGCTGCGGCTGCACCCGCCGCTGATCATCCTGATGCGGCTGGTGCAGGAGGAGTTCGAGCTGGCCGGTACGACGATCCCGGGCGGCACCGTCGTCGCCGCGTCGCCGCGGGTGTCCAATCGGATCGAGGAGGACTTCCCGAAGGCGGACGAGTTCGACCCCGGCCGCTACATCGACCCGCGTCAGGAGGACCTGCAGAACCGCTGGACGTGGATCCCGTTCGGTGCCGGCAAGCACCGCTGCGTCGGCAACGCGTTCGCGATGATGCAGATGAAGGCGATCTTCTCCGTGATCCTGCGTGACTTCGAGTTCGAAGCCGCTCAGCCGCTCGACTCCTACCGCGACGACTGCTCCAAGATGGTGATCCAGCTGGAGCAGCCGTGCCGCGTCCGCTACCGGCGGAGGACGCAGTGAAGGTGATCGCCGACACCGGCCTCTGCCAGGGGCACCAGCTCTGCCAGGGCGAGGCACCCGACGTCTTCGGGTTCGACGAGGACGCGGACGTCGTACGCCTGCTCGAGGAGCACCCCGACGAGTCGCGTCGCCAGGACGTGACCACCGCCGTGAAGTACTGCCCTGCTTTCGCCCTTTCGATCGAAGAGGACTGAGATGAGTGACCTGACCACCCCGTTGAGCAGGGCCGAGATCGAGGAGTTCTGGGACACCTGGCTGGCGATCAACCGTGAGGCCGAGCGCACCGGCGACTGGCGGGTGATGGCCGACTGGTACGCCGAGGACGCGTCGTACGGCTGGATGTACTCCGTCGACGAGCACTTCATGGCGGTCGGCCGCGACCAGATCCGCGACTGGGCGATCGGCATCGAGATGGACGGCTTCGACGGCTGGCACTACGACTACCAAGCGACACTGATCGACGACAAGAACGCGATGATCGTCGGGTTCTGGAAGCAGCGGTCGGGGATCATCAACGACGAGACCGGGCAGGAGTACGAGATCCTCGGCATCGGCGGGTCGTGGTTCGGCGTCGAGCGGCAGACGGCCGGCGCCGACGCGGGGACGATCAAGTTCGCCTGGCAGCGCGACTGGTTCGACATGCCGTCGACCGCGCACACGTTCATGGAGATCCTCAAGGCCGGGAAGGCGAGTGACCGGCTCCTCGAGCGGATGAAGGTCACCGGTCACGACGTGCCCGGTCACTACCACCTCGAGGACATCCCCGCGCCGGTGTGGCCGCCGCCGGTCGAACGCGGCGACTTCCTCACCCAGCAGCCCGTGGAGACGGACGCATGACGGTCTCGACCCCTTCGACAGGCTCAGGGACCGGAGCGACCGAGTGGGCACCGGCCCAGCAGCTCGTCGACGGCAAGCTGATCGGCGCCAGCGACGGCACGTCGTACCCGATCCTCAACCCGGCGACGGGCGAGCAGATCGGAGTGGCGCCCGACAGCAGTGCCGCCGACGTCGATGCCGCGATCGCGGCCGCGCGGCGGGCGTTCGACGAGACCGACTGGTCGACGGACGTCGCGCTCAGGGTTCGGTGCCTCCGGCAGCTCCACCAGGCGCTGCTCGACCACGCCGACGAGTTCCGGGCGCTCACCACCGCCGAGGTCGGCATGCCCGGCTTCATGATGGGCGCAGCCGGCTTCGACGTCCCCGTCGAGGGCCTGAAGTGGGTCACCGACCTGCTGGAGACCTACCCCTGGGTGACGGACCTCGGCATCGCCGAGCCGATGGGCATCCCGACGCAACGGACCGTCGTCCGCGAGCCGGTCGGTGTCGTCGCCGCGATCACGCCGTGGAACGTTCCCAACCAGATCAACCTGGCCAAGGTCGGCCCCGCGCTCGCCGCCGGTTGCACGGTCGTGCTCAAGCCGGCGCCGGACACCCCGTGGGTGGCGTGCGAGCTGGGACGGTTCGTCGCCGAGCACACCGACATCCCGGCAGGTGTCTTCAACGTGGTGACGCCCCGCTCCAACGAGGTCGCCGCGGTGCTGTCCTCCGACCCCCGGATCGACATGGTGTCCTTCACCGGGTCGACCGCGACCGGGCGGGCGATCATGGCCGCCGCCGCGCCCACGCTGAAGAAGGTGTTCCTCGAGCTCGGCGGCAAGTCTGCGGCGATCGTGCTCGACGACGCCGACGTCTCGGCCGCGGCGGGAGCCACGGCGTTCGCCGCGTGCATCCACGCCGGCCAGGGCTGTGCGCTGACCACGCGGCTCGTCGTACCCAGGGAGAAGTACGACGAGGCGGTCGAGGTCGCGGCCGCCACCATGGCGTCGATCGGGATCAGCGACCCAGCCGATCCCGACGCGATCTGCGGACCTGTCATCAGCCAGGTGCAGCGCGACCGGGTCGAGAGCTATCTCCGGCTCGCCGAGGAGGAGGGCGGCCGGATCGTCACCGGCGGCCGGATCGTCGACCAGCCCGGCTTCTGGGTGGAGCCGACGGTCGTCGCCGGACTCGACAACTCCTCGCGGCTCGCCCAGGAGGAGATCTTCGGGCCGGTGCTCGTCGTGATCCCGCACGACGGTGACGACGACGCCGTACGCATCGCCAACGACAGTGAGTACGGCCTGTCCGGCTCGGTCGACTCCGCCGACCTCGAGCGCGCCAAAAGCGTCGCCCGGCGGATCCGCACCGGGACCCTCGCGGTCAACGGCGGGGTGTGGTTCAGTCCCGACGCGCCCTTCGGCGGCTACAAGCAGTCCGGGCTCGGCCGCGAGATGGGCGTGGCCGGGTTCGAGGAGTACCTGGAGACCAAGACCATCGCGGAGCCCGCGTGAACACCACGGAAGACGTGAGGAGCAGCATGCGATTCGAGGACAAGGTGGTCGTCGTCACCGGCGCGGCCCAGGGCATCGGCGAGGCCTACGCGAAGGCACTTGCCGCCGAGGGAGCGTCAGTGGTGGTGGCCGACCTCAATGCCGACGGCGGTGAGCGGGTCGTCAAGGAGATCGAGGCCGACGGCGGACGCGCGATGTTCGTGTCCTGCGACGTCTCGAGCGCCGAGTCGGCGACGGGACTGGTCGAGCGGGCGGATGCGGAGTGCGGCGGCATCGACGGGCTGGTCAACAACGCCGCGATCTACGGAGCGATGCAGTTCGACCTCCTCCTCACCGTCGACTGGGACTACTACCGGAAGTTCATGAGCGTCAACATGGACGGAGCGCTGGTCATGACGCGCGCGGTGTACGGCTCGATGCAGCGGCGGGGCGGGGGAGCGATCGTCAACCAATCCAGCACCGCGGCGTACCTCTACTCGGGGTTCTACGGCCTGGCCAAGGTGGGCGTGAACGGCCTGACCCAGCAGCTCGCGCACGAGCTGGGCGGCATGAACATCCGGGTCAACGCGATCGCGCCCGGGCCGGTGGAGACCGAGGCGACGAAGATCCAGGCGGGGGACGCGGCCAAGGACATCGTCCGCAACTCGCTCGCGATCAAGCGGATGGGCCAGACCTCCGACATGGTCGGCGCCTGCCTCTTCCTGCTCTCCGACGAGGCGTCGTGGGTCACCGGCCAGATCCTGGCGGTCGACGGCGGCCAGACGTTCCGGCTCTAGTCATGGTGCGCGTCGGATTCGTCGGGCTCGGCAACATCGGCAAGCCGATGGCGCTGCGACTGGCTGCGGCTGCGTCATCGGGTGACGTCGACCTGTCGGTCCACGACGTCGCGCCCGAACCGGTCGCCGCGCTGACGGCCGCGGGCGCGAAGGCCGTCGGCAGCGTCGGCGAGCTCGCCGCGGTCGCCGACGTGGTCTGCGTGATGGTGCGCGACGACGACCAGGTGCGGACGGTTGCGGAGGAGATAGGCCCCGTACCGGTGCTGGTCATCCACTCGACGGTCGCCCCGGGCACCCCGGCCGAGCTCGCGGCGCGTGGACTGACGGTCCTCGACGCTCCCGTGAGCGGTGGACCCATGGGTGCGGCGGACGGCACGCTGGCGATCATGGTCGGCGGGTCCGTCGACGCCTTCGTGGCGGCCAGGCCCGCGCTGGACCTGATGGGCACGAAGGTCGTGCACGCCGGGCCGCTCGGAGCCGGGACCCGCATGAAGCTGGCACGGAACCTGATCCACTTCGTCGCGTTCACCGCCGTCACCGAGGCGCAGCGGCTCGCGGAGGCGGCCGGCCTCGACCTGCGCGAGCTCGGCGAGATCGTGCGGCACACCGACGCGATCACCGGCGGTCCCGGCGCGATCGCTCACCGCGAGACAACGGCGCCGCTGGCGCCGGACGACTTCTGGACCGGCGTCTTCCAGCACGTCGCGGCGCTGGGGGAGAAGGATCTCTCTTTCGCGATCGCGCTCGCCGACGAGCTCGGCGTCGACGTACCTCTCGCCCGAGAGGCGCTGCCACGACTGGGGAAGGGACTGGGTCTCTCATGAGCAAGGCCGACAAGTTCGAAGGGCTGCCGGAGGCACGGCGGCGCGGCCTGGAGAAGATGGAGGAGGTCTACGGCTTCGACATGACCGACCCCGGCGAGGCCGGGGGCGACTTCTTTCGCTACACCGCCGACCACCTCTTCGGCGACATCTGGCAGCGGCCCGGCCTCTCCGACCGGGACCGCCGGCTGCTGCTGATCGGCCTGCTCGCCGGCCAGGGTGCCGCCGACGTGCTCGGCATCCAGGTGCCCGCAGCACACGCCAACGGTGAGCTCGACGACGACGCGCTGCGCGAGATCGTCGTCTTCCTCAGCCACTACGCCGGCTGGCCCCAGGGTGCGCGGCTCAACTCGATCGTCGAGGAGACGATCGCGAAGGCTAAGCGGCGGTAGGACCGTGGGTGAAGGTTGCATCGACCGTCACGAGGAAACCGCGCCCGCAACGTTGGTCGATGAGGGCGCTCCCGCGACCGTCTCGAGATCCCTTGGACCTATGAGCCCTCGTTGCGGTCCGCAGGGGTTGCGACCGACAGGCTTTGGACGAGGACGCGGAGCGCCGCTGGTTGCGCGCCGCTGCCGGCTTGCGGTGGGTTCGGAAGCGCCGCTGGTCGAGGAGGTCGCATTCGCGACCCTCTCGCGACCCCTCTGTCCGCCGGTTGCGCGCCGCGGATGGTTGCGACCGACAGGCTTTGGACGAGGACGCGGAGCGCCGCTGGTTGCGCGCCGCGGCCGGCTCACCGTGGCCGCTGGTTGAGGTGCGACGAGCGCAGCGAGGAGCCTCGAAACCAAGCCGTCGGACCACCTTCCGTCCACAGGCATGGAACGGCGAATCGCCTGTCCACAGGGGGGTTCTGAGCGTTTCGTTGTGTCGGAGGGTCGGGGTTGAATAGGCCTCATGGATCTCGGGACCGCACCGCTCTTCGACCTCACCGCCCCGGTGGCGGACCAGGTCGCCGCGCCGGTTGCGGTGACCCGGTCCCAGGCGCTGCTGGCCAGCATCAAGCAGCGCCGCACGGTCATTGCCGATCAGGAGATCGCCACCGTCCGCGAGATCGCCGATTGGGCCGGCGAGCACGTCGTGGCCGAGGACGCGGCGGATGTGGCGACGTTGACCGAGCGGGGTCTGGACACCGGGCTCCCGCTGGCCGGACCCGGTGCACCGCTGATCAGTGACTTCGCGGTGATGGAGCTCTCCGCGTTGTTGGGGCGGTCGCTGGACTCGGGGCGCAACTACGTCGGCCAGGTCCTCGAGCTCGCCCACCGCCTCCCCAAGACCTGGACCCGCCTCCTCGACGGGCAGGTGCCGGTGTGGAAAGCCCTGCGGGTCGCCGACGCCACCCGCCTCCTACCGCAGAATGCTGTCGGGTTTGTCGACAGCCACCTGGCACCGTTCGCGCACGGGGTCACCTGGGCGCAGGTCGACCGGCTGGTCGAGGAAGCCCTGGTCCGCTACGACCCGGATGCCGCGGAGGAACGGCGCCGGGAGTCCCGGGACCACCGACACGTCCACACCGGCCTGGACCGGGTCGGCTACAACGGCACCGCCCAGGTCGACGCCACCCTGGACGCCGCGGATGCCCTCGACCTCGAACACGCGATCGCCCGCCGCGCCAAGCTCGCCGGCCAGCTCGGCGACACCGACACCCTGGAGGTCCGTCGGGCCAAAGCGCTGGGTGAGATCGCCCGGGAGGACCTGGTCCTCGACCTGGAGGTCGCCGACCCCGACACCGGAGAGATCACTAGGACCATTCCCGGGCGGAAGACCGAGCTCACCGTCCACCTGTCCGCCACCGACCAGACCGTGGGCCGGTTCGGCAACACCCGCACCCCGATCAGCGTGGAGCAGGTCAAGGAATGGCTCAACACCCCCAACACCACTGTGGTCGTGCGGCCGGTGGTCGACCTCGCCGGCCACCAGCCGGTCGACTCCTATGAGATCCCCGACCGGATCCGCCGCCAGGTCACCGACCGTGACCACCACTGCGGCTTCCCCTACTGCACCCAACCCGCCGAAGCCTGCGACCTCGACCACATCACCCCACACGCCGAGGGCGGGACGACCTGTGCCTGCAACCTCTCCCCGGCCTGCCGCGGCCACCACCGGTACAAAACCTCGGGCCGAGCCAGCTACCGGATGCTCAGCCCCGGCACCTACCACTGGACCCTCCCCACCGGCACCTACCTGGTCGACCCCACCGGCACCCACCAACTCACCGCCACACCACCCGAGAACTAGCTACCCAGCCCCGCACCCCGCCACCGGCGGGGCCAAAGGCATGCCCACACCGGTCCCGAAGCCGCAAGCCGCCGACCTGCCGCCACCACCCGACATCCCCTTGCGGCCGCAACCACAACGAGCACCCCAGACCTCCCCGGCGCCCGCGCAGGGCCCGGGGAACCGCACCGCAACCACCGCGGCGCCACCAAGCGGTCAGGCAGTCGCGCTTGGGTGGGCTGCCACCCTCGCGACTACAAGTGTGAGATCGCCACGGAACTGGACGTAGTCGACATCGTGCCGCAGGACTGACGAACGTCAGCGCAGGATCAGCCGGACGGCCGTCTCCATGTGGGCGGCGGTCTCGGGGGCGGTCGAGCGGCCGGTGACCCAGGCCATCAGCGCGGAGAGCCACACGTCGCCGATCACCCGGGCCAGCACGATGTCGTCCTCGGTGATCTCGTCGCTGTCGGGCACGGTGCCGTGCATGGCGTGGGTGACGATCGTCGTCATCGACATGCCGACCGCGTGGATCTCGTTGGCCACGCTCGCGTCAGCGAACATGAAGGCCCGCGTCAGGGCCTCGGTGAGCTTGGGGTCGCCCTGCATGCCGCGGGTGAGCCGCTTCAGGACGTAGAGCACGCGCTCGCTGGGGGTGTCGCCGGGGATCTCGCGGACCTGAAGCCTGGCCTGGGCCTCCTCGAACTGCCGGTCGAGCGCCGACACCAGCAGGTGGATCTTGGAGGGGAAGTAGCGGTACAGCGTGCCGAGCGCGACGTCGGCCTGCTCGGCGACGGCGCGCATCTGGACGGCGTCGAAACCGCCCTCCTTGGCCAGGTCGTAGGTGGCGTCGAGGATCCGCTTCCGCCGGTCGCGCTGAGCGGCGCTGCCGGCGGAGTCGGTGCCGGCCTGGCGGTCGTCGGTCGAGATCGAGTTGGCGATGGTCACGACGGTCTCCCTGCGACGTCGGCGAGCTCGGGTGTGCCTCACGTCACTTGAATGACGCACCCGAGCCGGAATGTTGAAATCTGAGGCGTCTTCAGCATTCCTCACGCTGGGACGCTCGTAGATAGGCTACCCGTACGTAACCCATAATAGGAACACGTTCTATGTTCTGACGGCCCTGCTCCACCCGGAGCTCGGCGCCGCGACTCAGCGCAACGAGCCAGCGCCGGGATGAGGGAAGAGGAGTCGGCCATGCGGATCGCGATGCTGTCGTACCGCAGCAAGCCCCACGTGGGCGGGCAGGGCATCTACATCCGACGCCTGAGCCGTGAGCTCGTCGCCCTCGGTCACACGGTCGAGGTGTTCTCGGGACAGCCCTACCCCGACCTCGACGAGGGCGTCGTCCTCACCAAGGTGCCGAGCCTCGACCTCTACCGGCCGGGCGACGAGTTCCGCAACCCGCGTCCGCGGGAGTTCCGGGACCTCGTCGACGTCGAGGAGTGGCTGCGGATGCGCAGTGGCGCGTTCCCCGAGCCGCTCACGTTCGCCAAGCGCGTCGTCAAGCTGCTCCGGGCCCGCCGCGACGAGTTCGACATCGTCCTCGACAACCAGACCCTGGCGACGCCGGTGCTCGAGGTCGAGAGCTTCGGCCTGCCGCTCGCGTCGACCATTCATCACCCGATCACGATGGACCGGGCCATCGAGCTCGAGGTGGCGCCCTGGGTGCGGAGGAAAGCGAACTCGCGGTGGCGTCTGGAGTTCCCCAAGGTCGGCGTCTGGCGCTGGTACTCGTTCCTCGCCCAGCAGAAGCGCACCGCGCCCCGGCTGCGCCAGGTCATCGTGCCGTCGGAGTCGTCGAAGCGTGACGTCGCACGGGAGTTCGGTGTCGACACGGCGCGGATCGAGACGATCCTGCTGGGAGTCGACGAGAGGTTCAGCCCTCCGACGGCGCCGCGGGTGCCCGGGCGGATCCTCGCCATGGCAAGTGCGGATGCACCCTTGAAGGGCATCCACATCCTGCTGGAGGCCTTCGCCAAGCTGCTGACCGAGCGCGACCTCGAGCTGGTCCTGGTGACCAAGCCGAAGGAGGGCGGTGTCACCGAGAAGCTCATCGACAAGCTCGGCATCGCCGGGCAGGTGAGCTTCGCCAGCGGCCTCACCGACGACGAGCTGGTCGCGCTGATGGGATCGGCCGAGCTGGCGTGCGTCCCCTCCCTCTACGAGGGGTTCTCGCTGCCGACGGCAGAGCTCATGGCGTGCGAGACCCCCTTGGTCGTGTCGCGGGCCGGCGCCATCCCGGAGGTCGTCGGTCCCGACGGCCTCTGTGCGGAGGTGGTCGAGCCCGGCGACGTCGGCGCGCTCGCCCACGCCATCGGCGCCCTGCTCGACGACCCAGAGCGGCGTGCGTGCTTGGGCGCCGCGGGTCGCCAGCGGGTCAAGGACCTCTTCAGCTGGAGTGCCGTCGCGGTCAGGACCGCCGACGTGCTCGCCGATGTCATCACCCAGTACAACCAGGAGCAGGAACATGCTGACCGTTGACTTCGACCGCCTCGGCCTGCAGCCGGGCGACCGGGTGCTCGACATGGGCGCCGGCGCCGGCCGTCACAGCTTCGAGATGTACCGCCGCGGCGCCGACGTGATCGCCTTCGACATGGACGCCGACGAGCTCGAGAACGTGCGCGACCTGTTCGCTGCCATGAGGGAGGCCGGCGAGGTGCCGCTGGGCGCCGAGGCCGACGTCAAGCAGGGTGACGCGCTCGCGCTGCCGTTCGCCGACGGCGAGTTCGACCGGATCGTCGCCGCCGAGGTCCTCGAGCACATCTGGGAGGACGTCGCCGCGATCAAGGAGCTGGTCCGGGTGCTGCGACCGGGCGGCACGCTCGCCGTCTCCGTGCCGCGCTGGCTGCCTGAGGTCATCAACTGGAGGCTCTCTCGCGCCTACCACGACGCCACGGGTGGGCACATCCGGATCTACACCGACCTCGAGCTGATCGACAAGGTCACCAAGGCCGGCCGCCCCAACGACGGCACCCCGGGCGACGCGATGATCTTCGAGGGCAAGGACTACGCACACGGGCTGCACTCTCCGTACTGGTGGATCAAGTGCGCGGTCGGTGTCGACAACGACGACCACCCGCTCGCCAAGGCGTACCACAAGCTGCTGGTCTGGGAGATCATGAAGCAGCCCACCGCACTCATGCTCGCCGGCAAGGTGCTGGACCCGGTGATCGGCAAGAGCATGGTGCTGTACTTCCGCAAGCCCGAGGCGGCGCAGGGTGCGTGAGGTCTCCGAGGTCCCCCTCGCCCGGTTGCCGTACGTCGAGGGCGTGCTGAGCGCCGTCGACATCGCGGAGACCGCCGCGTCGATCGCTTCGATGCAGGAGCCGTGTGGCGCGATCCCGTGGACGGTCGGCGAGCACGTCGACATCTGGAACCACGTCGAGGGCGCGATGGCGATGCTCGTCGGCGGCCAGGTGGCCGCCGCAGAGCGCGCCTACGCGTGGATCCCGACGATGCAGCGCCCGGACGGGTCGTTCCCGATGAAGATCGTCGACGGCGAGCCGGAGGACCACCGTGGCGAGGTCAACATGTCGGCGTACTTCGCCGTCGGCCTCTGGCACCACTGGCTGGTCCGCAACGACATCCGATTCGTGGAGCGCTACTGGCCGTCGGTCCGCGCGGCGCTCGACTGGGTGGTCTCGATGCAGGAGCCGTTCGGCGGCATCCGGTGGACGCCGGTCGACGACTTCTGCCTGCTCACCGGCAACTCCTCGATCTACCACTCCCTGCGAGCGGGCGTCGCGCTCGCCGACCTGATGGACGACCCGCAGCCCGAGTGGGAGCTCGCGGGCGGGCGGCTCGGCCACGCCATCCGCGTGCACCGGGACCTGTTCGCCGACAAGAGCACCTTCTCGATGGACTGGTACTACCCCGTCCTCGGCGGTGCGGTGCGCGGCAGGGACGCCTTCGAGCTCCTCGAGTCGCGGTGGGACGACTTCGTCGTGCCCGATCTCGGCATCCGGTGCGTCGACACGAACCCCTGGGTCACCGGGGCGGAGACGTGCGAGCTCGCGATGGCGCTGGACACCCTCGGTGACCACCGCCGCGCGAAGCGCCTGTTCGCCGACATGCAGCACCTCCGCGGCGAGGAAGGCAAGTACTGGACCGGCTGGGTCTACGGCGAGACCGCGGCGGAGGTCGAGGTCGTCAACGCTGCCGGCGAGGTCGAGCCGCGCAACGTGCCGTGGCCCGACGAGCACACGACATACACCGCGGCAGCCGTGATCCTCGCCGCGGACGCGCTGGGCGAGGTCGCCGGCCACAGCACGCCGGGATCGGGGATCATGCGCGGGACGTCGCTGGCGCCGCACTTCCAGGAGATTGCGCTGGAGTGCGACTGCCCGTCACCCGAGCGGGTCGCCGGCCACGCCTGACGTCCGCCGCAGCACCCGCATCGAGCCGGCCACCTCGACCTCCTCGAAGGCGCCGCTCTCGAGCGCAGGCAGGTAGATCTGCTCGTACGGCGGGCGCCCGCCGTCCGCAGGGTCGGGGAACACGTCGTGGATGGCGAACAAGCCGCCCGGCATCACCCAGTGCGCCCATGACGCGAGGTCGTCCCGCGCGGGCTGCTCACCGTGCCCGCCGTCGATGAAGAGCAGGGACAGCGGCGTGCGCCAGTGTGCGGCAACGGTGGTCGAGCGACCGACGACCGCGATGACGTGGTCCTCGAGCCCGGCGCGGGCGATCGTCCGCCGGAACGTCGGCAGCGTGTCCATCACCCCGAGCTCCGGATCCACGACGGTCGGGTCGTGGTGCTCCCAGCCCGCCTGGTTCTCCTCCGAGCCGCGGTGGTGGTCGACGGTGAAGACGACTCCTCCGACCTCGCGGGCGGCCGCGCCGAGATAGATCGCCGACTTGCCGCAGTAGGTGCCGACCTCGAGCGCCGGACCGTGGGGGAGTCGCTCGCGGGCCACCCGGTGGAGGAGCGCCCCCTCGTCGGGCGGCATGAAACCTTTCGCCGCGAGCGCGTGCTCGAGCAGGTCCGGCGGCATCGTGTCGGTCACGGCGCGACTCTAGTAGTCTTAGAACAGGTTCTAGTTTTCGACCAAGGAGTGCAATGTCGATCGGGATCACCGACGAGCACCAGGAGCTGGCCGCGAGCCTGCGCAAGTGGGCGACCAGCCTCGGCGCCGTCGAGGCGGTGCGCGCCGCCGAGGGACGGGTCGACGAGCGCTTCGACGACATCTGGGCCGCCGCCGAGGAGATGGGCGTCGCCGCGATCGCCCTGCCCGAGGCGGCTGGCGGGGGCGGCGGCACGGTCCTCGACGAGGCCGTCGCGCTCGAGGCGTGCGCCTACGAGCTGGTGCCGGGCGGTCTGCTCGGTGCGGCCATCGGCGCGATCGTCACCGGTACGCCCGGGCGGCACGGTGTGCAGGTCCACCCCGGTGGCCTGGTCTGGGACGGCGGGACCGCAGGGGCCGCCGACGCGTTGGACGGGCTGGACCTGAGCGCACGGCACGGTGCGCCGGTCGAAGGTGGCGAGATCGACGAGCGGGTCCGCCGTACGGCGGTGACGCTGGCGGCCGCCGAGGCCTCCGGCGTGGCCCGCTGGTGCCTCGACACCGCGGTGGAGTACGCCAAGGTGCGCGAGCAGTTCGGCAAGCCGATCGGGTCCTTCCAGGCGATCAAGCACCTCTGCGCCGAGATGCTCGAGACGGCCGAGGCCGTGACCGCGGCGGCGTGGGACGCGGCCTGCACCGCGGATGCAGCGGACGACGAGCAGTGGGCGTTCGCGGTCGACGTCGCTCAGGCGGTCTGCTTCAGCGGCGCGGTCGAGGTCGCCAAGGCCTGCATCCAGGTGCTCGGCGGGATCGGCTTCACCTACGAGCACGACGCCCACCTCTACCTGCGGCGGGCGGTGTCTCTGCGGGCGCTGGTCGGGTCGGCCGACTCAGCGGCAACCCGGCTGACCGAGGCCGCCGTCGGGGGAGTACGACGCCGCGTGGACGTCGACCTCGGTGGGCTCGACGAGCCGCTCCGGGCCGAGGCCCGGGCCACCGCTGAGCGGATCACCGGCCTTCCCGCGGCCGAGCAACGGGCGGCGCTGGTCGAGACCGGCTACCTCACTCCGCACTGGCCCGCGCCGTACGGCCTGGCCGCCGATCCGGTGACCCAGGTCGTCATCGACCAGGAGCTCGCCCGCGCCGGCGTGGCCCGCCCGGACCTGGTGATCGCCGGCTGGGCGGTCCCCACGATCCTGCAGCACGGCACGGATGCGCAGCGCGAGAGGTTCGTGCGCCCGTCGCTCCTCGGCGAGCTCACCTGGTGCCAGCTGTTCTCCGAGCCGGGCGCCGGCTCCGACCTGGCCTCGCTGCGGATGCGCGCCGAGCGGGTCGACGGCGGCTGGCGACTGACCGGGCAGAAGGTCTGGAACTCCGTCGCCGAGCGGGCCGACTGGGGCATCTGCCTGGCCCGGACCGATCCCGACGTTCCCCAGCACCAGGGCATCACCTACTTCCTCGTCGACATGAGGTCGCCCGGGATCGAGGTGCGGCCGCTCCGCGAGATCACCGGAGAGGCGCTGTTCAACGAGGTGTTCCTCGACGACGTGTTCGTGCCGGACGACTGCGTCGTCGCCGAGCCCGGTGACGGCTGGCGGCTCGCGCGCACCACGCTCGCCAACGAGCGGGTCGCGATGGCGAGCGCCCGGCTGGGCAAGAGCGTCGAGCGGGCGGTCGACCTGGCCGGCGCTGGTCTGGGACCCGTCGAGGCCGCCCGGGTCGGGCACGCCGTCGCGCTGGCGACCGTGTGCGGCCTGCTCGCTGTCCGGACCACGCTGCGCGCGATCGGCGGACACGGACCGGGTGCGGAGTCGAGCGTCGCCAAGCTGCTCGGCGTACGCAGCCGCCAGTCGTCGTCGGAGCTCGTCGTCGAGCTCCAGGGCGACGCGGTGGCGGCGACCGGTGCGATCGAGCGCGACGCCGACGGCCTCGCCGCCGACGTCTGGGAGATGCTCAACACCCGCTGCCTGTCGATCGCGGGCGGTACGACGCAGATCCTGCGCAACGTCGTGGGCGAGCGGATCCTCGGCCTGCCGCGCTGAGCTGAACGGGCGCGCTAGGGCGCGTCTCCTTATCCGGCGGCGTCGCGAGCGGCGGTTCCGGCCGATCTGGCAAGGCGGCGGAGTGAAGTCGTGCTTGTCCGCCCATCGAACGACGCCAACGCAGCCAGATTGAGCCGGAAACGTCGCGTAGCAGGCGCGGGATAAGGAGACGTGCCCTAATTGCGACCCTGCTCCACGCGCCACATGTTCCAGTGCCAGTGCAGGTAACGGTCGATGGCGCGCACGATGTGCTGCGACCGGATCGAGGGGAAGACGTCGAACGCGTGCTGGGCATGGGGGAGCTCGGCGTACACCACGGACCGTTTCGACGTCTCCCGCAGCCGCTCCACGAGCTCACGCGCCTGCTCGACGCCGACGAGGGTGTCGTTGCGGCCGTGCAGGAGGAAGAAGTCAGGGGCCTCCGGGGTGACCCGCAGCAACGGGGTGGCGGCCTCGTAGACCTCCGGTGCGGCTGAGTACGGCTCCGGGAAGACCCGCTTGGAGAGGAAGTGGTCCCGCATCAGCTCGACGTTGCGGTTGCCGGTCACCCCGGACATGTCGTAGACGCCGTAGTGGGGCACCGCGACCTGCACGGTGGTGTCCTTGTCCTCGAACCCGGGCTGGAACTCCGGGTCGTTCGGGGTGAGGGCGGCGAGCGAGGTGAGGTGCCCGCCCGCGGAGCCACCCGTGATCGCGATGTAGTCGGGATCGCCGCCGTAGCCGGCGATGTTGTCCTTGATCCAGGCGATCGCCTGCTTGACGTCGACGATGTGCGCCGGCCACCGGTCGCGCGGTGCGAGCCGGTAGTTGACCGCCACGCACACCCAGCCCTTGGCGGCGAGGTGCTCCATCAGGGCGAGGCCCTGCTGCTCCTTGGTGCCGATGACCCAGGCGCCGCCGTGGACCTGGAGCAGGACCGGCGCACCTGACGACGGGGTGTTGGTCGACGTGTAGATGTCGAGCATGCCGCGCTTGCCGTACGGCGCGAACGGCACGTCGCGCTTGACCTGCACACCGGCCTTGCGGCGGGCGCGCCCGAACGCGAACGGGTTGACCACGCGACCCCACGGCGTCGCGAGGTCGGCCGGGCTCGGCGCCTCGTCGAGCTGCTCGACGTAGTCGACACCGAGGGCCTCGACCAGCGCGTCCTCCGCGATGTGGACCGCCCGGCGGCTCTGACCGATGAGGTAGCCCAGCCCGACCGCGCTCGCGCCCGCAAGGGCGAGGCCGAGCGGGTCGCGACGACCGCGCGCGAGCTGGGCCGCGGTGTCGGTCGCGGTCAGGGCGAGGACGTGCGGGGCGAGCTCGCCGGTCAGCCAGCCGGCGAAGAACGCCGGGACGCCGGCCCGGAAGCCGGGGAACGGGCGGATCGCGTTGGCGGTGAGTGCGGCGGTGACCGCCTGGCGCGCGACGTATCCGTTGACCATGATGAGGAGATTATCGGGCTTCTGTTGCAGAATAGAACCCGTTCTACTTCCCGCGCTGATGGGAGCGACGGATGGACCGATTGTCAGGACTCGACGCGAGCTTCCTGTACCTCGAGACCCCCGCCCAGCTGATGCACGTCTGCGCGGTGATGGTGCTCGACCAGAGCACCATGCCGACGCCGTACACCTTCGCCGACCTGATGGCGCACATCGACGACAGCGTCCACGACGTGCCGGCGTTCACGCGCAAGATCCGCGGCGTGCCGATGGGCCTGGACCACCCGGTCTGGGTGCGCGACCAGCAGTTCGACATCGAGCGCCACGTGCACCGGCTGGCCGTGCCGAGCCCGGGCGGCTACCGCGAGCTGATGGACCTGTGCGCCCACCTCGCGGCCCTTCCGCTCGACCGGTCGCGGCCGCTCTGGGAGATGTGGGTGATCGAGGGATACCGGCCCGACGGCCCCGACGGTGCTGCCGGCGACGAGAAGGTCGTGGTGTTCTCGAAGATGCACCACGCCACCGTCGACGGCGTCTCCGGCTCGAACCTGATCTCGCACCTGTGCTCGCTGGAGCCGGACGCCCCGCCGCTCGCGCCGGAGGAGAAGCCGAGCCCGACGCGCGACCCCAAACGCCCCGAGCTCCTCGCCCGCGGCGTGATCGGCGTCGCCACCAGGCCGGTCACCCTGTTCAAGGTCATCGGCCCCTCGGCCGAGCTGATCACCAAGAGCATCGGTCGCGCCCGCGAGGGCACCGCCATGGCGGCGCCGTTCTCAGCGCCGCGGACGTCGTTCAACGGCACCATCACCGCCCACCGCACGATCGCCCTCGCCGACGTCGACCTCGACGACATCCGCGAGATCAAGAAGGCGACCGGCAGCACCGTCAACGACGTGGTCCTCACCCTGTGCGGCGGCGCCCTCCGCTCCTACCTCGCCGAGCGCGGCGAGCTCCCCGAGTCGTCGCTGATGGCGACGGTGCCGGTGAGCGTGCGGGAGTCCTCGAAGCGGACCCAGGGCGCCAACAAGGTGTCCGCGCTGTTCACCAAGCTCGGCACCGACATCGACGACCCGTTGGAGCGGCTCGAGATGCTCGCCGAGCGCAACCGCAACGCGAAGGACCACCACAACGCGATCAGCGCGGACGCGCTCCAGGACTGGGCGGAGTTCGCCGCCCCGCGGACGTTCGGGCTGGCGGTGCGCACCTACGCCAACCTGCGTCTCGCCGAGAAGCACCCGGTGGTCCACAACCTGGTGATCTCCAACGTGCCGGGGCCACCGGTGCCGCTGTACTTCATGGGTGCGCGGATCGAGGCGCTCTACCCGCTGGGGCCGGTCTTCCACGGCGCCGGCCTCAACATCACGGTGATGTCGAACGCCGGGATGGTGCACGTCGGCGCCATCGCCTGCCGGGAGTCCGTGCCCGACGGCGACGCCCTCGTGCAGCACTTCCCCGGCGAGCTCGAGCGGCTCCGCACGGCCGTGGCCAAGCGCTGAGTCAGGCGCTCCGGCTGCGCCGCTGGAAGTCCCGGCGGCGGGCGTTGACGGTGAGCGTGGCTTCGATCAGGGCGGGCACGAACCGCTCGGCGCTCAGCACGCAGGCGGCGTGGCCCGCCTGCACCTCGTGCATCGTCGCGCCCGGGATCGAGCGGGCCAGGCGGACCTGACGCTCGGCACGGACCACCTTGTCCCTGGTGGTGACGACGACGGCGGTCGGTACGTCGATCCGGCCGATCCAGGGTCGCGAGTGGTGCCGTCCGAGGGCCGCCAACGCCTGACCGACCGCCCACGGGCTGGTGGACCGGAACTCACGCAGCGCCCACTTGTGCATGTCGGTGGGATCGAGGTCGAGCCGGTCGGACGCGGCGCGGGCGGCGGCGATCGCCGTACGGCTGCGGGAGATGCTCCGCGTCGCCAGCATGCCGGCGCCCATCCCGGCGAAGAACGCCCGTTCGGCAGGAGTGAGCTGGAACCGGTCGGTCGTCGCGCACAGCACCAGCCCGTCGACCTTGTCGGGATGCTGCCGCCAGACGCGCTGGGCGACGATCGACCCCATCGAGTAGCCCGCCACGATGACGTCCTCGAGGCCGAGGAGGTCGATCAGCGCGGCGACGTCGTCGGCGCACTCGGCCAGTGAGAAGTCGTCGGTGACGATGCCGCGGCCGTGCCCACGCTGGTCCATCGTCACGACCCGGAACCGCTCCGACAGCGGCCGGATGACGGGGAACCAGCTCAGCAGGCCGGTGCACCCCAGGGCGTGCAGCAGCACGACCGTCGGCGACCGGGCGTCGGGTCCCGGCGAGTCAGTGACGTACGTCGATCCGCCGCGGCCGGGCAGCTCGACCATCCGTCCGGCGGGGATCGGGGCCCACGGCAGGTACATGCGGGTGCGGACGACAGCAAGCGGTGTGACCCCCATGCGCGTCACCCTAGAACAGGTTCCACCCGGAGTGGGTCAGGCGTCCCGCTCGGCGGCCCGGGCCCGGGCGAGCTCGACGGCGTGCCGGAACGCCCGCAGGACGTACGGCGGGACGTCCATGCCCTGGTCCTGCGCCCAGAGCAGCTCGCGCTCGACCCGCACGGCCTGCGCCGCGAACGCGGCGTCCTCGCTGATGCCGAGCGTCAGCATCACCTCACCGAGGTCCGCGCGCTGCTCGTCCGTGTTGGCGCCCACCGGCCCGAAGGAGACCGAGCGCATCCGACGCACCAACCACCGCTGCCAGCGGGCCAGCTGGTCCCACAGGCCACGCGCCGAGAGCTGGTAGAACACGAAGTGGCCGGGCTCCTGGCGCTTGATCGGCCCGATGATCGTCTCCGCGACCGCCCGCTCGCCCATCGCGGCGGTCCCGTTGTGCAGGAGGTTGTAGGCGAGGACCGCGGACCGCTCGGTCGACATGCCGGTCAGGTAGTAGAGCATCCGGCAGACGTCCTGGAACGCCGGGAGGTGGGCGAGGGCGCCGAGCAGCCGGAGCTTGGCGCTCACCGAGTCGGTGTCGGCCACCGCCGGCGCCCGTCCGAGCTCGACCTGGAGCCGGTCGAGGATCCGTCCGTGCTGGATCTCCTGCGGCTGCCACACGTCGGCGTAGAAGTAGCGGTCGATCTCCGGCGGGTGCGGGAGCATCGTGGTCAGCTCCAGGACGTTGCGGTCCACCTCGAGCTCGACCCGCGCCATGTAGTCGAGGACGTGCCCGTAGCGGCCGTCGAAGGCGACCGGGTCGTGGACGGTGAAGTCGACGTCCTCGATGCGCAGTGGCGGGTGCTCGTCGGCGAGGCGGTCGACATGAGCGGTGAGGCGACGCTCGAGGGCGGACGGCACGCCGTCATTGTTACCAGCCGCACATGCATCGCGAAGTAGAACACGTTACAGTTCTGCCTGTGGAAGCTGAGGAGATCAGTGCGGTACGCGCGGTCGTCACCGAGGTGTTGGACCGCTCCGGCGACTGGGCTGCCTGGCAGGCGGCCGGACTGACCGCGCTCCCGCTTCCGGAGGAGTACGGCGGCGACGGGCTCGGTCTCGAGGCCGTCGCGGTGCTGCTGCGCGAGTCCGGCCGGCGCGCCCAGCGGGTGCCGGCGTGGGAGACGATCTGCTGCTCCGCCCTCACCCTCGCCGCCCACGGCACGGAGGCCCAGCGCAAGGAGCACCTCGCGGCGATCGCCGAGGGGACCGTGCTGACGCCCGCGCTGAGGGACGCGCCGGGGGCGGCCACGACGTACGCGAACGGGCGCGTGACCGGACGCAAGGCAACGGTCACCTATGCCGACACGGCCGCGACGCTGCTGGTCGTCGCCCGCGACGGCGACTCCGACATGGTCACCCTCGTTGGCCCGCAGGGTCCTGGTGTCACCCTGCTGCCCGCCAGCTCGTCGGCCGGCACGCCCACCTTCAGCGTGGTGCTTGACGACGCACCGGCCGAGGCGCTCGACGGGGACGCCGCGGCGTACCTCCGCGCGGTGGCGGCGGCGGGTCTGACGGTGACCGCCGCCGGGGTGCTTGCCGGCGCCCGCGACCTGACCGCCGACTACGTGAAGGGCAGGGAGCAGTTCGGTCGCGCCCTGGCCGAGTTCCAGGCGGTCTCACTGCAGATGGCCGACGTCTACATCGCGAGCCGCACCCTCGACCTGGCCGCGGACAACGCCGTGTGGCGCGTCGCCAACGGCCTGCCGGCCGCCGACGACCTCGCCGTCGCGGCCTACTGGGTGAGCCGGGTCGCACCCGCCGCGTTCCGCACCTGTCACCACCTGCACGGCGGCATGGGCGTCGACGTCACCTACCCGCTGATCGGCTACTCGAGCTGGGGCACCGACCTGGCCCACGTGCTCGACACCCTGCCCGGCCAGGTGCCGGTCGAGGACCCGACGGCCAAGAACCTCGAGCTGACCGACGACCAGCGCGCCCTCAAGGCAGAGCTGCGCGAGTGGTTCGCCGGCCTGTCGGAGGAGTTCGGCCACCCGTCCGACCCCGGCGCGGTCGAGGGCGCCTGGGACCGTCACGGACCGTCGTACGAGCGGCTGATCAAGCGGATGGGCGCAGACGGCTGGATGGGTGTCGGCTGGCCCAAGGAGTACGGCGGGCACGGCCTCGGCGAGATCGAGCAGACGATCTTCGCCAACGAGGCGCAGTACCACGACGTGCACCTGCCGGCCGTCACCCTGCAGACCGTCGGTCCGACGCTGATCCGCTACGGCACCGAGAAGCAGAAGCAGATGTTCCTGCCGCGGATCCTCGCCGGCGACGTCCACTTCGCGATCGGCTACAGCGAGCCGGACGCGGGCACCGACCTGGCGTCGTTGCGCACGACGGCCCGGCTCGACCCCACCACGGACTGCTACGTCGTCAACGGCCAGAAGATGTGGACCACCGGCGGCCACCAGGCCGACTACCTGTGGCTGGCGGTGCGCACCGACCCGGACGCGCCCAAGCACAAGGGCATCTCGATCCTCATCGTCGACACCAAGGACCCCGGCTACAGCTGGACCCCGATCGTCACCGCCGACGGGTCGCACCACGTCAACGCGACGTACTTCAACGACGTGCGCGTCCCGGTGGACATGCTGGTCGGCGAGGAGAACCAGGGCTGGAAGCTGATCACGACCCAGCTCAACCACGAGCGGGTGATGCTCGGCCCGGCCGGCCGGATCGAAGGCCTGCGCGACCGGGTGATCCGCTGGGCCGACGCAGCAGGGGTCCGGGACGAGCCGGACCTGGTCGCGCTGCTCGGCGAGGCCACGGCGGTCTTCCGGGTCAACGAGCTGCTCAACTGGGCGGTCGCGCGCGCCGCGGCGTCCGGAGAGGTCGGCGTCGCCGACGCATCCGCCTCCAAGGTGTTCGCCTCCGACCACGTGCAGCACCTGATCGCCGACCTGATCGCCGCCGTCCACCGGCACGGCGACGCCGCGGAACCGGAGACCAAGGAGCTCCTCGACTACCTGGACTCGCAGGCCAAGCGCAACCTGGTGCTGACCTTCGGCGGTGGCGTGCAGGAGGTGCAGCGCGAGCTGATCGCGATGTTCGGGCTCGGCCTGCCGAGGGTGCCGAGATGAGCCAACCTGCGGGAGACGAGCGCCATGAGCGGATCATGACGGAGGCCGATCGGATCAAGGCGCTCGGCGAGGCGTCGGAGTCCATCGCGCCGTACCCCGTCAACCAGCCGACGATCGGCGCCTGGCTGGACGCGATGGGCTACGACAACGAGCGGTTCCGGTCGGGCGAGGCCCCGCCGTCGATGGCACAGGTGTGGACCATGCCCGGCCTCGGTCGGCGCCGGCCCGACGACGATCCGCTGAGCCGGATGATGGAGGTCCTCACCGGCGAGGGCTTCACCGCCGTGCTCGGCACCAACTGCGAGCAGACCTACGAGCGCTATCTCAAGGTGGGTGAGGAGCTGCGGGTGACGACCGCGCTCGACTCGGTGGTGGGCCCCAAGAACACCGCCATGGGTCTCGGCTACTTCGTGACCTCCCGCAACACCTGGTACTCCGGCGAGGAGAAGGTGGCGAGCATGCTGTTCCGGGTGCTGAAGTTCGTCCCCAAGGACTCGTCGTGATCCGGCCGATGGTCAACCGCGACAGCGCGTACTTCTGGGAGGGCACGCAGAAGGGCGAGCTGCGGATCCAGAGCTGCAACGCGTGCGGCGTGCTCCGGCACCCACCGGGTCCCGCCTGCCCCCGGTGCGGTGCCCTCGACCGAGGCTACGTCGTCGCGTCCGGGCTCGGCACCGTCTTCTCCTATGTCGTGCACCGGCACCCGCCGATACCCGGCAAGGAGCTGCCGATCGTGATCGCGCTGATCGACCTCGACGAGGGCGTGCGGATGGTCGGCGAGGTCGCCGACGTGGCGGACGACGAGATCGAGATCGGGATCCGGCTGCGGGTCGACTTCAACCGGGTCGACGACGACCTGACGCTGCCTGTCTGGAACCGCGCCGTCGAGGAGACCCGATGAGGAAGCTCGAGCCCGGCCAGGTCATCCCCGAGTGGAGCCTGCCGATGACCCCGACCACGATCGTCAGCACCGCGATCGCCACCCGTGACTGGCAGGACGTCCACCACGACCGTGACGTCGCCCAGGCTGCCGGGTCGAAGGACATCTTCATGAACATCCTGACCACCAACGGGTTGGTCGAGAAGTTCGTCGTCGACTGGGTCGGCCATGACTGCGAGCTCAAGGGCATCGCCATCCGGCTCGGCGCGCCCGCCCATCCCTACGACACCCTGACCTTCAGCGGGGAGGTCGTGGCGGTGGAGGACGGCGTCGCGGTCCTCGACGTCGTGGGGCGGGTCTCCCTCGGCGACCACGTGACCGGCACCGTCCGGGTGGCCCAAGGGGTGACCCGGTGAGCCTCTCCGGCAAGGCCGCCATCGCCGGTGTCGGGGCGACCGAGTTCTCCAAGGAGTCCGGCCGCTCCGAGCTGCAGCTCTCGGTCGAGGCCGTGCAGCACGCCCTCGCCGACTGCGGCCTGACCGTCGCCGACGTCGACGGGCTGACCACCTTCACGATGGACACCTCCTCGGAGATCGCCCTCGCCCGCGAGCTCGGCATCGAAGAGCTGCGGTTCTTCAGCCGGATCAACTACGGCGGTGGCGCAGCCTGCGCCACGGTCCAGCAGGCCGCGATGGCGGTCGCGACCGGCGTCGCCGACGTGGTGGTGGCCTACCGCGGGTTCAACGAGCGGTCGGAGTCACGGTTCGGGCAGGTCTCGGTCGCCGCGGCGACACAGGTCAACACCAACGGGCTCGACAACGCGTGGACCTATCCCATGGGTCTCGGCACGCCGGCCGCCACCGTCGCGATGCAGGCCCGCCGCTACCTGCACGAGTACGGCGCCACCTCGGAGGACTTCGGGAGGGTCGCGGTCGCCGATCGCCGGCACGCGGCGACCAACCCCAACGCGTTCTTCTACGGCAAGCCGATCACGCTCGAGGACCACCAGGCGTCGCGGATGATCGTGGACCCCCTGCACCTGCTCGACTGCTGCCAGGAGAGCGACGGCGCCGTGGCGCTGGTGATCACGTCTGCGGAGCGGGCGCGGGACCTGGCCCAGCCGGCGGCGTACGTCGCGGCGGCAGCGCAGGGGAGCGGCCGCGACCAGTTCGTGATGACGTCGTACTACCGAGACGACATCGGGATCCCCGAGATGGGCGTCGTCGGCCGCGAGCTCTGGCGGCAGTCCGGGCTGACGCCGGACGACATCCCGATGGCGGTGCTCTACGACCACTTCACGCCGTACGTCCTCATGCAGCTCGAGGAGCTCGGCTTCTGCGGCCGCGGGGAGGCGCCGGACTTCGTGAAGGACGGAGCGATCGAGGTGGGCGGCCGCCTCCCGCTCAACACCCACGGCGGCCAGCTCGGCGAGGCCTACATCCACGGCATGAACGGCATCGCCGAGGGCGTCCGCCAGATCCGCGGCACCTCGGTCAACCCGGTCGACGACGCCCATCATGTGCTCGTCACCGCCGGCACGGGTGTGCCGACCAGTGGGCTGATCCTCGCCGCGTCCTAGTGGCGCACTGGTTGCGCCTGCCGCCACTGCGCGATGATGGCCGCATGGAGCCTCGTGCGGTCGAGGTGAGAGTTGTCGGGCTGGTGCAGGGCGTGTTCTTCCGGGCCCGCTGCGCCGACCAGGCGGCGCGGCTGGGCGTGCGTGGATGGATCCGCAACGAGAACGACGGCTCGGTGCGCGGCCATTTCGAAGGCACGGCGGAAGCCGTGGAGGAGCTCGTCGGCTGGTGCCACACCGGCAGCCCCCGAGCGAGCGTCGACCGGGTCGACGTCCGGGACGTCGACCCGGACGGGGCAGCGGGGTTCTCGACGGACTAGGGGCGCCGGGGAGTCAGCCGTGGCCGCCACCGAGGCACCGCGGCGGCGTAGGCGTCGTACGACGCGCCGTACGTGCGGCGCAGCGTGGGCTCCTCGTAGGCCAGGGTGAACGTGGTGGTGGCGAGCACGAAGACCGCCAACCAGATCCCGACGCCGACGCTGCCGAACAGCACGGCCTGGCCGGCGATCGCCGTGCTCACGCCGAGGTACATCGGGTTCCGGACCCAGCGGTAGAGACCGCCGACCACCAGCTCCTGCGTGGGCGCGGTGGGTGCCGGTGTCCCGCGGCCCTCGAGCGCGAACTGGGCGAACGCGGCGACCACCAGCAGCGTCCCGGCCACGACAACGGTCGCGCCCGTCAGCTGCGCCCACGCCGGGACGTCGCCCTCCCAGCGGGTGATGAGCCACGGCACCAGACCTGCGGTGCTGCCCGGTGCGAGGAAGAAGAAGACGATCGTGCCGAGAGTGGCGCGGACCCGGGTCTGGACCATGGCTCAGGGTACGTCGCGGCGCCCGTAACCTGACCCGGTGAGCAGCGAGCAGCAGGACACCACCGCCTCGGAGCGGAAGACCCTGGTCGACCTCCTCGCCAGCAACCGGGCGGAGATCCTCGAGCTGCTGGACGGCGTCACCGAGGAGGAGGCGCGGCGCCGCCTGGTGCCGTCGCTGACCACGCTGCTCGGCCTCGTGAAGCACGCCGCGTTCGCGGAGCAGGTGTGGTTCCACGTGACCCTGCCGGGTCGCACCCGCGCCGAGGTCGGCGTCCCCGACGACATCGACGACAGCTTCCGGCTGGCGCCCGACGACACGATCGCCTCGATCATCGAGAACTTCCGACGCGTCTGCGCGGAGTCCGACCGGCTGGCCTTCGACCACGACCTCGACGACACCGGCGCGCACCCGCGCCGCGGGCCGGTGAGCCTCCGCTGGATGTATGTGCACATGGTCGAGGAGCTCGCCCGGCACGCCGGGCACGGCGACATCCTGCGCGAGCAGATCATCGCCGCGCGGGACTGAGCCGCCGTGTGGCTCCGATCGGCCGTGGCTATCTCGGCGAAGGCGATGCGTCCTTTCGCCGCCAGTGTCCGGGTCGCTCACCATCAGGACCGGTTACAGGATTGCGCCGCGCGGTGCTAGTTCGATGGTGGCAACGCCGCGCGCGAATATTACGAGTAGCCGATCACCGTGATGGCAACGAAGGACACCGGAGTCGGAAGCCAGCGTTGAGACGACGTGTTCGATCAGCTCGTCTTCATTGGTCGCATCCCGGTCCTGATACGTGACATCGGTGTGGTCACCGCTCGTGAACCGCACACGGAGCACGACGTCTGCCATGGGATGCACGGTAGTCGCGGCGGTGCTCACTTGCCACGCCATGCCACCGATCAGCGATCGCTGTGCCGCCAGGCTTGCTCGCCCGGTCGAGCTGCGGATGGTGCCCTCTGGCAGTCGCGGCAGATGCACTTGCGGCGCGACGAAAGGAGGACGCGAGATGGCTGCACCGGGTTCTGCGCAAGGCCAGCCGTGGACTCGGATCGCAGGTCGATCTCGCGCCCGACGCTGGCCTGCTACTCCTCCGGTAAGGCCCAATCCCTCGAGGAAGTCTCTAATACCAGTGCGACCTCCTCCCCAATCCCGTCATCGGCAGAGATCACGTTTCCGCTGCGCGTTCTTCATGAGTACCGAGGGTTGATCGGGCCAGCGCGTCGGCGCATGCTCGCAGTAGGAGGTTGCGATGAAGCCCTCAAGCATTCCCGACGGCATCCCGGTTCTGTCACGTGGCCGGCATCGAACGCCACGACGCGGCGCGTGCTTCATGGAGCTCGCCTCGGTGCTCGCCGGTGAGCGGTGGAGCGATCACCCCTCCTGTACTCATCCCTTACTCGCGTATCTGGCAAGGCTGGTGAACGATCACACCAGCGACGACGGACGCCAGAAGCTGGCTCCACTGATCCCCTCGGTCGTGTACCGGCGTGGGAACGACCGGACCTGGCTCGCGGTCGCGGTCGCGGTTGCGGCGCAGGTCGTCCTCGATGTCCCCGAGGGAACCCAGCGCGCGCTGGCCGCTGGTCTTCTTCAAGCTGAGCGCTTGTGTGCGGATGCCGGACCCGATCTGGCCGCCACCCGACGGGAGGCTCAGCTCGCACTCGGGATGGTTCCTGGCGCGGCTGCCTGGGTCGATCGACTTGGGGTGCGAAGCCGGATCGACGCAAACACCTTCGCCAAGCGCTGCGCGCCGGCGATGGTCCGATGCGCCGTGGACGGCGTCATCGCGAGCGGCAGCCCCGACTGTGACCGACGGCTGGGGGCGCTGCTCGAGGCCGGCATCGCTGCTTGTCCCGCGCCAGACACGGAGATTGCCGCACCCGCGCTTACCGGTGCGCGCCTGCCATCCCTAACAGGGTGACAGCCGCGCTCCTTCGCCATGCACACTCGCCCTCGGTCGTGCAGCGAGTAGGGATCGCGAGGCGGATTGTGCTACTCGCGATGAGTGCGTCCTATCGCCGCCAGTCGGGCTCCGCACGACGCTCCCTGGTCCGGCCGAACCGGAACCGGAAGTCAGTTGGCTCGAGCGGTTCGCCATTGACTCGATAGCGTGCAACGCATGCCCATCAAGCTCGAGAACGTCGGGATCGCCGTCCGCGACCTTGAAGCGACGATTGCCTTCTTCACCGACCTCGGACTCACCGTCCTCGGCCGTGACACGGTCAGTGGAGAGTGGACCGACACGGCCGTCGGCCTCGACGGCAACCACGCCAAGATCGCCATGCTCCAGACACCAGACGGCAACGGTCGTCTCGAGCTCTTCGAGTACATCCACCCCGATGCGATCGAGACCGAGCCCAGCCGTCCTAACGAGATCGGCATGCACCGCGTGGCTTTCTCCGTCGACGACATCGACGAGGCCCTCGAAGTCGCCGCGAGGCACGGCTGCCACCCGCTGCGCGGCGTGGCGACCTACGGGGACGTGTACAAGCTCACCTACGTGCGCGGCCCCAGCGGCATCCTCGTCATGCTTGCCCAGGAGGTGAGGTAGAGCTGACCCCGGGTCAGTCCTCGTGTACGCCCGGGCGGCCAGGGCGGACACATGAGCGGTGTGGGAAGGATGCGTGGGTCACTCCGCGGCGTGCGCGCTGACCAACCGAGGTCGCAGGGTCGAGTCGCCCTGCCGCGTCGCCGCAAGTGCAGTAACCCCAGATCGAGAACAACTCGGCCGAGCAGTCTGCGGATCGTTGGTGGCATCCGCTGGTCAGCCCGGCGCTGGAGCTACTGTCGGCGCATGAACGTCGCGAGGGAGCCCGTGGCCTTCGAGGTGTACGAAGCCGGTGTCTACCTGCACGGCACCAAGGTGGATCTCGCTGCCGGCGACATGCTGGTGCCCGGCCGCGAGTCGAACTTCGAGGAGGGCCGCGTGATGAACTACGTCTACTTCACCGCGACCCTCGACGCCGCGACCTGGGGCGCCGAGCTCGCAGCGGGTGCGGGCCGCGGGCGTATCTACATCGTCGAGCCCACAGGCGAGTTCGAGGACGACCCCAACGTCACCGACAAGAGGTTCCCCGGGAACCCGACGCAGTCCTTCCGCACCCGCGAGCCGCTGCGTGTCGTCGGCGAGCTCGTCGGCTGGGTCAGTCACTCCGCGGAGAAGCTGCAAGCCATGCGAGACGGACTTGATGCGTTGAGGCGGCAGGGCGCAGCGCAGATCGAGGACTGATCGTGAGTCAGCGCTGCGGGCGGAGCAGGAACTTCTCCCCGGTGGCCTGGCGCGCGTATCGGTGCAACGTCTCCACGTCCAAAGCCTCGCGCAACGAGATCTGATCGGTGTAGTGACTAGCGAACGTCGTGGTGAGCTCGGCGGCGACCCGCTGCCGCAACCGGACCAGGTCCTCGCCGCTGGTCCGCGCGAGGAACGGCGTCAGCAGCCAGCCGCCAACACCCCAGGCGAAGCCGAACCGGCGGCGTAGTTCGATGGGCCGCGGGTCCAAGGCGCCGTACACATAGACCTGTTTGTGCACGTCGCTGCCGTAGCGGCTGTATGGCGCGTCGGGCGCCACGATGGCCGCCTCCATTGCGTTGAGGATCTGGCCAGCCAACGTCCCGCCGCCGACCGCGTCGAACGCCAGGGTCGCCTTGGTGTTCTTGAGCGCCGTGACCAGATCGACCTCGAAAGTCGACTCGCTGGAGTCGCATACATGCACGGCCCCCTGCTCCCGCAGCAGCCGGGCCTGCTCGGGACGCCGGACGATGTTGACCAGGGGTACGCCGTCGGCCAGGCAGATCCGGTTGAGCATCTGCCCGAGGTTGGACGCGGCCGCGGTGTGCACCAGCCCGGTGTGCCCCTCGTTGCGCATGGTCTCGACCATCCCCAGGGCGGTCAGTGGGTTCACGAACGACGATGCTCCGTCAACCGCGTTGGCGCCCTCGGGCAGCTGCAGGCACATCCGCGGCGAGGCCAGGCAGTACTCGCCGTACGTCGCGCCGCCGATGAACCCCACCTTGTGGCCGAGCAGCGCTTCTGCCTCCGGCGACGCCCCCGCCGCGACTACGACACCGGCCCCCTCATTGCCCACGGTCATGGCCTCGCCGACCCTCGCCGCCAAAGAGCGCATGACCGGCTCCGGGATCGGTGCCGTCACGGTCGGGTCGTCCAACGATCCGCCCGCAACCGCCTGAGAGACGTCGGCCATCGCCAGCAGCAGTCCCAAGTCGGAGGGATTGACCGGCGCCGTCTCAACCCGAACCAACACCTCCCGCTCCCCCGGCGGCGGTGTGTCCACGGCCTCCACCGACAGCCGGAGCTCGCGCTCCGGTGTGACCAGGCTCCGGAGCTGGCGCATGGTGGCCGGTATCTCGGTCATGGCGGTTCCTTCGCTGGAGACGGACTCGTCGGCAGCCTATTCCGCGACACTCGCGCAGCCCGACGGAGACAGCGTGCGCCTTTGACCGCGGCACTTCGAGGCGAGCACCAACACCACCGAGTCGGGGTGCGTGTTTCCGCGGGTCAGCGCGGCGGCATGCGCACGGACATCCCGAGTCGCGCGGGGTGCTTGGATGACGTTCGTCCTTCCGAGAGCGGGGCCCGGTCGCTGCCTCACTGATCGTGAGAGGCCCGGGCCGGGTCAGTCTCCTTGCCGGGGCAATCTGGGTTGGGACAGAAATCAACGGCCAGGACTTCGCCCATCTCGCCGTGATCGATGTCGTCCTCACCTGCAGGGTTGAAACCTTGGGTCGCGGTCTGCAGTTCGGTTTGGCAGTGCGGGCACCTCTTCGGCCAACCCCGCTCCTCGACTCTCGGCTCCTGCTCGCTCATCAACCGCACGCTACCCCCGGACCCGAACGTCTGACCACGGCCAAGCATCTCGGCGAGAACACCACCACCATCGATGTCACCGCCTCCGCTGACAAGGGTGCGGTCAGTCCTTCGGGTGGAGTGCGTCCTTGCGCCGCGAGGCGCCAGCGCCAAGTAGCCGCATCGGGGTCGCTCACTTCTCGGCCTCGGGTGGTGGCAAACTCCCTGGACAGACTTCGGCGCTCGAGACCTGGAGGATCGGATGGCAGTGATGCGCTACCTGGTGGCCGACGTGGACGCGTCGATCACGTTCTACAACCGACTCGGCTTCACCCTCGTGCAACAGTTCGGTCCGGCGATGGCGATCGTGCGGTGCGACGACCTTGACTTGTGGCTCGCCGGCCCGGCGGCGTCCGCAGCACGCCCGATGCCGGACGGCCGGCAACCCGAGCCGGGGGGCTGGAACCGCGTCGTGGTCACCCTCGACGACCTGCGCGGTCGCGTGGAGGAACTGCGGTCCGACGGGGTGTCGTTCCGCAACGAGATCGTCACCGGGCCTGGTGGTCGGCAGATTCTGTGCGAGGACCCGTCCGGCAACGTGGTCGAACTCTTCGAGCCGGCCTCCTGACCGGTCAGGCTCGTCGGGCCGTAGCGCGATGACCATGCCGCCCGGGGGAGCGCGAAGATCTCCGGCTCGCCGTCGATCGCCTCCGGGACATTCGCGAATCGATCTGGCGCACCTGTCGTGAGTCGACGCACCGATTGCCGACTGAGGCGTGTCCGGCCGTGGCGCCTCCGCTCGCGTTCGCCTGCGTCTTTCCCCGCTGGCCTACCTGCGCGAGGTTGCCGGGCCGCGTAGCAGCCGGATCGAAGAGACGTACCCAGGCCCCGGCGGCTCGGCCTCTACAGCGACTTCGAGTGGGCATGATCCGCGGCAAGTTCTCGCCCGTGCGTTGGGTGCCCGGCAGCGAGACACCTACTCGAACACCTAGATCTGGCACCGTCGCCCCGGTGATCGGCCGGGGCGACGGCGTGCCCTTAGCTAGACGCCCAGGGCCTGACCGGTTGCACGGACGATTGCCACTTCAACGACTGGGCGAACCAGGCCCCAGAACCAGGAGATCGCCATGCCGAGAGTAATCGAATGATTGTCGACATCGGCGTCACCCCCTTCCTTCAGCGCCCCACTCAGCCCGCTTCCGTGACGGATGACTCGGTCCTGAGTGGAGCCCCAGGTTGCAACCTGGGTTTTCAGGACAGTCTGCGCCGCTACCCCGCGCAACGGAAGCCGCCGATGGCAAGAGTCTCCTGCCTAGCTTCCGCGGTGTCGCCATCGAGGGCGCTCACCCCGGCCACCGCGCCGTTCGACCGTCAGGTACATCCTCCCGCGACTCCTTGGCGGCCTCGCACTACCCGCTTGTTACCGCCGCCTGTCGGCGCCCACTCGAGCCGTCGCAGCATGCGGTTCGCCGCGCCGGGCAGATGTTGTCGATCTGGACGCGCGCCGAAATGAGTGATGAGTTCCTCGCCCGTCGTCATTCTTGAGCAGACTGACGGTCGGACGGGTCGCTGACGCGCCGGCGAGCCAGGTGCCAACAGGAGCAGGCGGCCGCGCCGAGCGCCGTCGCGGCGATCAGGCCGTCCACCACGCCGTTGAACGCCATCAGGTGGAAGCCGTCGGGCACGCTGACGGCGGCGGACGTCAGTCCGACGAGTCCGGCGGTCACGATCACGACCGGGAGCACGGACGGCGGCAGGGCCGGCGGGCGGCGCGTGCCGGGCAGCGGCTCGAGTGACCTCAGGTACGCGACCGCTACCCAGATCACGACGGCGAGGCCGAGGACACCGGAGGCGTACTGGACCCACTTCAGTCCGAGCAGGTCGGCGTGCTCGGTGCGCAGCCACTCGATGTGGCGCGGACCCCACCTCCCGGGATGGGTGAACGAGTCCCAGAGCAGGTGCGTGGCGGCGCCCACGGATCCGGCGAGCGGCACCAGCAGCCACTGCCGGCTCGTCAGCCGGACGTGTTCGGCCAGCCGGGCGCGGACGGGGCCGGGACTCATGTCCACCACGGCGTCACGGATCCAGCGAAACCAGACGAGCACGACGACTGATGCGAGGACGACATCGACCACGAGGACGCCGACGAGGCTGTGGGTGATCTCGTAGCCACGGACCCAGGACAGGAAAAGCGGGATGTCGGGCACCATCGAGCCTGCGACCAGCGCGATCATGGGCAGCCCCGAGCGCCTCAGCGGCAGGACCGCCGCGGGATGGGCGAGCGTCATCGGCATCGCGGCAGCGTAACGGCGTCAGAGCGTCCCTTGTCCGACATAGGTCCCGCGGCCTGTGGGCAGCGGCAGGTCGAGGGTGGTGCGGATGCCCGGAGCCGCAGCGACGACGTCGGGGATGGCGTTCACGATCCGCCCGCAGGCGGCGACGATCGCCGCGTGGTTGTGGTCGCCGTGCTCGCTGCTCGGCACGATGTCGACGACGTAGTTCGGCTCGCCGGTGATCTCGACCCGGTAGGAGCCTCCGCCGGACGCCGGCCTCGCCCAGTCCGGTCGCAGGTCGTCGCGGGTCCGGGTGACGTGCTCGACGACGATCGCCGGGTGGCCGTCGACCATGCCGGAGATCGAGAACTTCAGGGCCGCGATGGTGCCCTTCTCGATCCGGCCGGCCGCGACGTCGTAGGACTCGGGAGCGGGCTCGACCTCCCAGTGCTCGACGATCTCGTCCACCTCGATCCCGAGACCGGAGGCGATCATCCGGATCGCGGTGCCCCAGGCGAGCCCGAGGACACCGGGCAGGAACAGCAGCGGGGTGTCGGTGACCGGCTTGCCGAAGCCCATGAGGTCGAACATCACCTCGGCACCGTCGTACGTCGCGTAGTCGGCCAGCTCGTAGCACTTGACCTGCTCGATGCGCTGGCAGGTGCTGGCCAGGGCGAGCGGCACCAGGTCGCTGGCGAAGCCGGGATCGACCCCGGTGATGTACACGGTCGCGTCGCCGGCCCGGGCCGCGGCCTCGACCTTGTCGATCACCTTCTGCGGCATCGTCCCCCACGGGAACTGGAGGGTGCCCGGAGCGGAGCCCACGACGTCGATGCCGGCCTCGAGAAGCTTGCGGACGTCGTTGGTCGCCTCGACCGGACGCGTATCGCCCATGGCGCAGTAGACGACACACTCGGGCCCTGCCGCGATCAGGGCGTCGAGGTCGCCGACGGCACCGATCCCGGTCACGAGGTCGAGCCCGGCGAGCTCGCCCGCGTCCGTGCCGACCTTGCCGGGGGTCGACGTGCTCACCGCGACGAGCTCGAACCGGGCGTCGCTGATCAGCTGGCGCAGGGTGAGCATGCCGGCGTTTCCGGTGGCGACCTGGGCGACTCGAATCGTCATGGCGAGGACTCTACGAGAGAAAATGGAACGTGTTCTAGTTCATGGGCTATCTTCACGTCATGGGACGTGTGGACGGGAAGGTCGTGCTGATCAGCGGCGGTGCGCGCAACATCGGCGGGGCGAGTGCACGGATGCTGGTGGAGGAAGGCGCGAGGGTCGTCATCGGCGACCTCCTCGACGACGAGGGCGAGGCTCTCGCCGATGACCTCTGCCAGCAGTTCGGGCCGGGGGCAGCCCGCTACGTCCACCTCGACGTGACCCAGGACGAGGACTGGCGGAGCGCGGTCGCCTTCACCGTCGCCGAGCTCGGCAGGCTGGACGTCCTGTTCAACAACGCCGGCATCTTCAACGGCGGCCAGCTCCAGCGCTACAAGAGCGAGCAGTGGCAGCAGATGCTGGACGTCAACCTGACCGGAGCGTTCCTCGGCATCCGGGCCGCTGCGGACGCTCTGATCGACTCGGGGGGCGGGTCGATCATCAACACGTCCTCGATCGAGGGCCTCCGCGGGACGCCGTGGGCGCACGGCTACGTGGCTGCCAAGTGGGGTCTGACCGGGCTCACCAAGTCGGTGGCCATGGAGCTCGCACCGCACGGCATCCGGGTCAACTCGCTGCACCCGGGCCGGATCAGCACGCCCGCGACCGACCAGATGCCCGAGGACCTGATCCCGATCCCGCTGGGACGTCCCGGTCGGCCCGACGAGGTGGCGGCGTTCGTGGTCTTCCTGGCCAGCGACGAGTCGTCCTTCGCCACCGGTTCCGAGTTCGTCGTGGACGGCGGCACCGTCATGCACATCCCGACCAACGTCTGAGCCGTCGTGGACGAACCGCACCAGTTCCCCGAGCTGGGCTGCTACGGCCTGGCCGGCCACGCCGCCGATCCGCGCGCGCTGCTCGACGAGGTGCGTGAGGCGGAGCGGATCGGCCTCGGGGCCGTCTTCCTCTCCGAGCGCTTCAACTACAAGGACGCCGCCGTGCTGTCGGGGGCAGCTGCGGCCGCGACGACGACCCTGGGGATCGCGACGGCGGCGACGAACCACAACACACGGCACCCGCTTGTCACGGCCACGATGGCGACGACGGCGCACCGGATGTCGCGCGGACGGTTCGCGCTCGGCCTCGGGCGCGGCTTCGACATGCTCTTCGACCTGATGGGGGTCCCTCGCATCACCAATGCCCAGCTGCGCGACGCGATCGCCGTCCAGCGACGCCTGTGGCGGGGGGAGCGGTTCGACCACGACGGACCGTCCGGCACCTATCCCTACCTGTTTCTGATGGACGACGACATCGCCGAGGACATCCCGGTCCTGATGGTCGCCCTTGGTCCGAAGGCGCTCGAGCTCGCAGGGAGCGTGGCTGACGCAGTCGTGCTGCACACGTTCATGACCGATGCGGCGGTGGCCAGGAGCGTCGCGACCGCCCGCGCCGGGGCAGAGGCGGCCGGACGGGACCCGGCCGCGCTCCGGATCTGGGCGTGCACCGCGGTGGTCGAGGACACAATCCCCGCCGAGGAGGTCCTGAAGAAGACGGTGGGCCGGCTCGCGACATACCTCCAGGGGTACGGCGACCTGCTGGTCCGGATCAACGACTGGGACCCGGCAGCCCTGCAGCGGTTCCGGGAGGACCCCCTCGTGACCGGGTTCTCGGGCGCGTTCGACGCCGTGGCGACGCCGGACCAGCTGGCCTACCTCGCCGACCGGGTGATCCCGCAGGAGTGGCTCGACTGCGCGATCACGGGCACCGCCGGATCCTGTGCCCAGCAGGTGGCTGACTCGTTCGGGATCACCGGCGTCGACAGCGTGATCCTGCACGGCTCCACGCCGAGCCAGCTGGCGCCGGTGCTCAGCGCCTACGCGTCGGTACGCCGTCCCGGGCAGCCGACGCTGCCTGCGAACCCAGGCCGGATGGCGCCGGGCCTCCTGGACGGGCTCTGAGTCAGCCGATCCCGGCGGTCCGGTCGAGCAGCTGCAACAGGTCGTGGGCCGCCAGCTCGACCTGCTTGTGGCGCCACTCCGAGGCCCGGTAGACGCACGCGATGAGTCCGGTGCGGTGGACCCGACGGAAGTCGCCGTAGACGAACGCGTAGCGGGCCTTCGTCCCGTCGTTGGCGCCCTCCGTCAGACCGAGGTGCCAGGCGGCGTACTGCTCCCACGAGTTCCGCTCGAGGAACGCGTTGCCGGCTTCTGCATCCGGCTGCACGTCGCCCCAGTCGCTGTCGAGAACGTACTGCCGCCCGGCGATCAGCGCGCGCGCCTTCGCCACGGCCCCGTCGTTGACCTCGTAACGCGCCATGGCGCCACGGTAGCCGAGCACCTCCGTGCACCAGGTCCACGACGCGTCTGTGCAAGGATGCGCGCCAGGGCCCAAGTAACCGGCCCTCGGGATCGACGGTCGGGGAGGCGACACCTGTGACCATGGATCTGGTCTCAGTTCAAGGCCTGATCGACAACGTCAGGGCCATGATGAGCTCGGACACCGCGACCCTGCTCCTCCTGGACGAGACGGGCAGGGTGCTGGAGCCGGCCGCGTCGGCCGGGCTCGGCCGTCGATGGCGTGGTGCGCCACACGTGCGGGTCGGGTCCGGTTTCGCGGGCAAGGTCGCCGAGGACCGCCGACCGACGTTCGTCAACGAGGTCAACGAGGGCTCGGTGCTCAACCCGATCCTGCGCGAGGCGGGGGTCCAGCGGCTGCTCGGCGTGCCGGTCTTCGGCCGCAACGGCCTGCTCGGGGTCCTGCACGTCGGAAGCCTCGGTGCGCGGGAGTTCACCCTCGACGACGCAGAGCGGCTGGAGGGGGCGGCGGCGGAGATCGGCGCGCGGCTGTCCGATCGGACCGAGGACGACGCCCACCTCGCCGCGCTGGTCCTCCAGCGCAGTCTGCTCCCCGCCGCGCCGCCGACTATCGACGGCCTGGACGTCGCGGTGCGCTACCTGCCGGCCGAAGGCGACCTCGGCGGCGACTGGTACGACGTGTTCACGCTGCCCAACGGCAAGACCGGGTTTGTCATGGGCGACGTCGAGGGGCACGGGCTCCGGGCGGCCATCGTCATGGGTCGGCTCCGCAGTGCTCTGCGGGCCTACGCCCTCGATCACGACGACCCGGCCGAGGTCGTGCAGCGCCTCGACCGCAAGCTCTGCTACTTCGAGTCCGAGATCTCGGCCACCGTGGTCTACGCGGTCACCGAGCCGCCCTTCGACCAGGTGGTCATCTGCAGCGCGGGCCACCCGGCACCCCTGATCGCGCGCGCGGGCAGAACCGCGGCCGATCCCGCCGACATCCAGACCGGACTGCTGCTGGGCCTCGAACCCGAGGGCCAGCGTCAGAGCGAGAAGATCGTCCTCGAGCCGGGCACCGCTCTCGCGTTCTTCACCGACGGACTGGTCGAGCGCCGAGGCGGACCCGATCGCCACCCCGACCAGTACGGCGAGCGCCTGGAGCTCGTCCGTCAAGCGTTCTCGGCCGGCCACAACGCCGAGACGATCTGCAGCCGCATCATTTCGGTCGGCCTGGGCGACGAGAGTGTCGAGGACGACGTCGCCCTGGTCGTGGTGCGCCGCCCGCTGTGAGCCGGCTCAGTCGGTCCAGTGGTTGTCGTGCTCGGCCATGAACCGGTCGTACTCCTCCGGCGTCCACTCCTCGCCGCGCGCGAGCCGGTCGAGGCCTTCGAAGTAGGCTTCCCGCGGCGCCCCCGGGGCGAAGTGCAGCAGCATCGACGCCGCCGCGCCCGACTCGTTGCGGAACCCGTGCAGTCCGCCGGGAGGGACGTGGAGGAAGTCACCCGGGGAGGCCTTCACCCAGTCCTTGCCGTCGTAGACCGTGACCTCGCCGGTGAGGATGTAGAACGACTCCGCGATGGTGCGGTGGAAGTGGGCGCCGGGACCGCTCACCGCCTCCGAGAACTCCCACTTGTAGAGCCCGAACAGGCCGCCGGTCGCGGCACCTTCGGCGAGGTAGGTGACGCGGTTGCCGTTCGGGTAGACGAGATCGGGCTCGGCGCCGACCGGCTTGATGGTCGCGGAGACCTCGCCGGACGCGCCCTCGTAGAGCGGGGGAGGGTAGGACATGTCTTTACCGTACGACGCGCGATGACGGCACGTTCTCGGAAGTGATCACGCGCAGACTTTCGAAATGCTCCCGGCCGCTCGAAGGTCTCCTAGGCTCGCCGAGTTGAGCCGGTCTCAGTCGGGGCCGCAGCGATCGCACGGGGGAAGTCATGCACGGCGCCGGGTCCACGGAGACAACAGAGCGGCGGCGGCGTCGTTCGTTCGGATGGCGGTGGACGATCGGCTACTACGCCGTCCTCGCCATCGTGTTCGTCGTGGTGCACCAGGACTGGCTGATGGTCGACCTGGTGGGCGAGGACAACTCGATCTGGCTCTGGAAGGCCAACGAGACCTACGTCGTGGCGTTCATCGTCCCGCTCTTCTGGGACGTCGTCGCCACCCTGCGCCGCAACGGCACGATCGTCCCGCACCCCAGGGACACCGGCGGCTGGATCGCCCGCCGCGTCGCCTGGTACGGCGGACTGCTCGTCGTGCTCGCCTGCATGGAAGGTCCGATGTTCGAGGCGGTCTTCGGGGCGCGCCTCCCGCAACGGGTGCTCACGCTGCGCGACGTCTTCAGCGGGCTCGTCGTCCTGTCGCTCTACTTCGACTGGTCGCGCGGGTTCTGGCGCCGCTCCGGTCCGCGCCTGGTCTCTGCCTGGGCCAGGTTGGCGTTCTGGGTGGCAGTCCTGCTCGCCAACATCGCGATCTACCAGGGCCCGGTGAAGGACCTGCTCGGCCCCGACCACGCCAGCACCCTCGACTTCCACGCGGAGGCGTTCGCCGTGTGCCTCTTCGTGCCGCTGTACTTCGACATCGTCCTCCCGCTCACCCGCGGCGACGCCGTGCTCGCCGTGCGCGGCGCTCCCGGGGCACCCGGCCGTGCACTGGTGCTCGGCTGCTGGATCGTGCTGCTGGCGTTCCTCACCTGGATCGGGCAGGGGACCGCCCGCGAATGGTTCGACAACGCCTTCGGCCAGTGGTTCGTCCGCAGCCCCGAGCCGCCGCTAGCGGCGATCGCCTTCACGTTCTACTTCGAGGTGGTCCGTCGGCTCGACGGCGTGCGCAGCGCGGGCGAGACCTCCACGAGCTCCGACCGGGTGAGCGCGTAGGTGTGCGGGCTCCTAGGCCTTGAGTGCCGCGTCGACGGTGATGTTCTCGACGGCGGCGAGGGCCTTGCTGATCGGGCAGCCGGCCTTGGCCTTCTCCGCGCACTCGACGAACCCGGCCTCGTCGAGCCCGTCGACCTCGCCGCGCACGGTGAGCGCGATGCCGTTGATGTGGAACCCACCCGCAGGGTCGGGCCCGAAGGAGACCTCGGCGGTCACGTCCAGCGACTTGGTCGTACCCCCGGCGCGGCCGATCTCGCCGGAGAGCGCCATGGAGAAGCAGGAGGAGTGGGCCGCGGCAACGAGCTCCTCGGGCGAGGTGACTCCCTCGGCCGCGTCGCCGGTCCGTCGAGGCCAGGACACGTCGAACGTCCCGACGCCGGACGAGGCCAGCTCGACCTGACCGGTTCCGTCCTGCAGGGTGCCGTTCCAAGCGGTGCGTGCCGTGCGGGTGACCATGGGTCCGCCTTTCGTCGATGAGCGAGCAGACCCCACCGTAGTGGCGGGGCGGTCAGGTCGATCAGGCGACCGTCAGTACGCAGTCGGCGAGGACGGGTGAGCCGTCCCGTTCGCCGCCCTCGACGGCCGCCGCGGCGACGATCCGGTCTCCCTCGCGCCAGCCCGTCACCCGGATCGTCTCGCCGGGGAACACCACGCCTGAGAACCGGCAGGCGAAGCCCCGGACGAGGGTCGCGTCACCGCCGAGCAGGCCGTCGGTGAGCTCGCGGAGGACGATGCCGTAGGAGCAGAGACCGTGCAGGATCGGCGCCGGGAAGCCGGCCGCCTTCGCGAAGTCGGGATCGGCGTGCAGCGGGTTGCGGTCGCCGCACAGGCGGTAGAGCAGCGCCTGCTGCGGCGTCACGTCGTACGACGTCAGCAGGTCGGGATCGCGAACGGGGAGGACCACCGGGTCCGACGCGCCCCGGTCGCCACCCCAGCCGCCCTCGCCCTTGACGAAGATCGACGACCGCGTGCGCCACAGCTCCTCGCCGGACGGGGACGTCGCCACGCCCTCCTGCCAGACGACGGCGGCCTTGCCCTTGTCCCAGATGTCCGTGAGGGTCGTGGAGACGGTCGCCGTGCCGGACGTCGGGATCGGACCGGAGACGGCGATCGACTGCGACCCGTGCACGACCTGGGCGAGGTTGATGTCGCAGCCGGGCAGGTCGAGCGGCGGCGGGTCGGTCTCGTGGAAGGTCGGCACCACCACACCGAACGTCGGCAGCACCTGGAGCGCCGGGCCGTCGAGCGTGTAGCGGAGCGCGGCGGGGGCGAGGTGGTCACCCTCGTGCGACCCGGCGCCGATCCCGAGGTGGTAGAGCAGCACGTCGCTCTCGGTCCAGGAGAACGTGGTGGAGCCGATGTCGGCTCCGATCGCGACGGACGGGTCGATGGGCATCAGTTCTCCTCGAGGTCCTCGACGGCCAGGTAGCCGAACACCAGTGCGGGGCCGATGGTGGCGCCCGGTCCGGCATACGTCCGTCCCATGACCGCCGACGACGCGTTGCCGGCAGCGTAGAGGCCGGGGATCACGGAGCCGTCGGGGCGCAGCACCCGTGCCCGCTCGTCGGTCACCAGTCCGCCCTTGGTGCCGAGGTCGCCCGGCACGATCTTGACGGCGTAGAACGGCGCATGGTCGATGGCGTGCAGCGACGGGTTCGGCTTGACAGTCGGGTCGGAGTAGTACTTGTCGTAGGCGGACTCCCCCCGGTGGAAGTCCTCGTCGACGCCGGCTTCGGCGAAGCCGTTGAACCGCTCCACGGTCGCGGCCAGCGCGTCGGGCGGCACCTCGATCCTCTCCGCGAGCTCCGCGAGGGTCGCCGCCTTCCGGACGACGCCGGACTTCAGCCAGCTGCCGGGGAACGGCTGCCGTGGCCCGAGCCCGGCGAACAGGTAGCGGTTGCGGTAGCGCTGGTCGATGATCAACCAGCTCGGCACGTGGCTGACGCCGGTCGCCTCGCCCGCGTAGATCGCGTGCGTCGCCTCGACGTACGGCAGCGCCTCGTTCATGAACCGCTCGCCGGCCTGGTTGACGATGATCGAGCCCGGCAGGTTGCGTTCGGCGAGGCAGAACCAGGGGCGGTTCGGGAGGGGGATGGTCGGACCCCACCAGGCGTCGTCCATCAGGTCGGTCTCCGCCCCGGCCGCGATGCCGGCGAGGATGCCGCCGCCGGTGTTGAACTCCGAACCCGTCGTCCAGTCGATCGAGGTCGGCTGCGGCTGGTACTTCTCCCGCATCTCGAGGTTCTTCTCGAAGCCGCCGCTACCGAGGATCACGCCCTTGCGGGCGCGCACGACGTGCTCCGTCCCGTCACGCAGGACACGGACACCGACGACCCGGCCCTCCTCGATGAGCAGGTCGCTGAGCTCGGTCTCGTAGTGCACCGGCACACCTGCGTCGATCAGGCCCTTCCGCAGGCCGATCGCGATCGCGTTGCCCATCGCGTACATCCGACGGCCGAGGACCATCGACACGATCCGGCGCACCAGCACCATCAGCATCGTGACCGGTCCCTTGAGGGTCCGCATGCCGAGGCTGATCTTGCGGAAGTCCTGCTGAGTGACGATCAGGTTGGCCGGCGCCTTGGTGTACTGCGGGTGCAGCCGGTCGAGCTCGTCGCCGAGGAACCGGGCGTTCAGCGGCACCGGCTCGACGCTGCGGCCACGCGGCCTGCCGCCGGGCGCCTCGGGGTGGTAGTCGGAGTACTCAGGGACCCACCGGAACCGCACCGGCGTGTGGGACCGGAGGAAGTCGAGGACCTCGGGGCCGCGCTCGAGGTAGGTGTCGCGGCGGGTCTTGGGGACGACGTCGCCCACGATGGCGTCGAGGTACTCCCGGGCACGCTCGGGCTCACCCGCGTCGACCTGGTGGGCCTCGGCGAGCGCGTAGTTGCCGGGGATCCACACGCCGCCGCCGCTGCGCGCCGTCGAACCCCCGAAGTAGGCGCTCTTCTCGACGAGGATCGTGTCGAGGCCCTTCCGTCCGGCCGCGAGGGCAGCGCTCATCCCCGCGCCGCCGGCGCCCACCACGACCACGTCCACCTCGGCGGGCAGATCGCCCGTCGTGCCACCCGTCATGGCACAAAACTGTAACAGGTTCTAGTATCTGTCCCGTGACCTCCCAAGACGCGATCACGGCGGCGGTGGACCGCCTGGCCGTCGCCCAGGAAACGCGGGTGCCGTGCGCGCCGGTGCGCGACCTGATCGGCACCGACGACCTGTCGGCCGCCTACGCGGTGCAGCAGGGACTCGTGCAGCGACGTCTGTCGGGCGGGGTGACGGTCGTGGGCCGCAAGATCGGTGCCACGTCGGAGGCGGTCCAGCGTCAGCTGGGCGTCGACCAGCCCGACTTCGGCTACCTGCTGAGCGACATGGACGTCAGTCACGGCGCCGACGGGATGCCGATCTCGATGCGGACCCTCGTCCAGCCGAGGGTCGAGGCTGAGGTCGCGTTCGTGCTGGCTCACGACATCGACCTCGACGAGGACGACATCACGCTCGACGCGGTCCGGGCGGCCGTCGACGTCGCCCTGCCGGCGCTCGAGATCGTCGACTCGCGGATCGCGGACTGGAAGATCGGGTTCACCGACACGGTCGCGGACAACGCGTCCTCCGGTCTGTTCGTCGTCGGCCGCGACGGGCGCAAGCTCGACCCTTCGACAGGCTCAGGGCAGGCCGAGCTCGAACCGCGCGACGTCGTGATGTCGCTGACGATCAACGGCGAGGAGCTCTCGTCCGGCACGGGTGCCGCGTGCCTCGGCGACCCGCTCGAAGCACTGCGGTGGCTGGCCGTGCAGGCCCGCCGCTTCGGCGACCCGCTGCGCGCGGGCCACCTGATCCTGTCCGGGGCCCTGGGCCCGTTCGTGCCGTTCGCCCCGGGTGACCGGGTGACGGCGTCCATCAGCGGGTTCGAACCGCTGGTCGTGGAGTTCGAGGAGTGAACGACGTGAGCAAGCCGAATCCTGGGAAGGTCACTGCCGCCATCGTCGGTCCCGGCAACATCGGCACCGACCTGATGTACAAGCTGCTCCGGTCGGACCTGATCGAGCCGCGCTGGATGATCGGCGTCGACCCGGCCAGCGAGGGCCTCAGGCTCGCCGCCGACGAAGGCCTGGTCTCGACCCACGAGGGGGTCGACTGGCTGCTCAAGCAGGACGAGCTGCCAGACCTCCTGTTCGAGGCCACCTCGGCCTACGTCCACAAGGAGTACGCGCCGCGCTACGCCGAGGCCGGCATCCGGGCGGTCGACCTGACGCCGGCCGCGGTCGGACCGGCGGTGATCCCGCCGGTCAACGGTGAGGAACACGTCGCCGCGCCGAACGTCAACATGATCACCTGCGGCGGACAGGCCACGATCCCGATGGTCGCTGCGGTCTCCCGCGTCGCTCCGGTGTCGTACGCCGAGATCGTCGCCTCGGTCTCCAGCGTGAGCGCCGGGCCGGGCACCCGCGCCAACATCGACGAGTTCACCCGCACCACCGCCGCGGGCGTGGAGACGATCGGGGGCGCCGAGCGGGGCAAGGCGATCATCATCCTCAACCCCGCCGAGCCGCCCATGATCATGCGCGACACCATCTTCTGCGCGGTCGACCCCGACACCGACACCGACGCGATCACGGCCTCGATCCACGAGATTGAGCGGGCGGTCCAGGAGTACGTCCCCGGCTACCGGCTGCTCCAGGAGCCGCAGTTCGACGGGCCCTCGGACTTCACCCGGGGGATGCGCCGGGTCTCGATCTTCGTCGAGGTCGAGGGCGCCGGCGACTACCTCCCGCCGTACTCCGGAAACCTCGACATCATGACGGCCGCGGCGACCCAGGTCGGCCAGCACATCGCCCGCTCGATCCTCGGGAGCAACTGACATGAGCGCCAACACCGAAGTCATCGGCACCGACATCAACGCCCTGGATCGGACCTGGAGCGGCATCCACGGCGACGAGCCGTGGGGCAAGCTCGACCTCCGGCTGACCGACACCTGTCTGCGCGACGGGTCGCACCACAAGCGCCACCAGTTCACGGCGCAGGAGGTGCACGACATCGTCGAGGCCCTCGACTCCTCGGGCATCCCCGTCATCGAGGTGACCCACGGCGACGGCCTCGGCGGCAGCAGCTTCAACTACGGCTTCTCCCGTACGCCGGAGCAGGAGCTGATCAAGATCGCGGCCGAGACCGCGAAGCGCGCGAAGATCGCGTTCCTGATGCTGCCGGGCGTCGGCACCAAGGACGACATCCGGGCTGCCCAGGACAACGGCGGCCAGATCTGCCGGATCGCCACCCACTGCACCGAGGCGGACGTCTCGATCCAGCACTTCGGGCTGGCCCGCGAGCTCGGCCTCGAGACGGTCGGCTTCCTGATGATGAGCCACACGCAGCCGCCGGAGGTGCTGGCCAAGCAGGCGCGGATCATGGTCGACGCCGGCTGCCAGTGCGTCTACGTCGTCGACTCCGCCGGTGCCCTGATCATGGAGCAGACCGCGGACCGGGTGTCCGCGGTCGTCACCGAGATCGGCGGCCAGGCCGATGTCGGCTTCCACGGTCACGAGAACCTCGGCCTGGGTGTCGCCAACACCGTGATCGCCGCCCGCGCGGGAGCGACCCAGATCGACGGCTCGGTCCGCCGGTTCGGCGCCGGCGCCGGCAACACGCCGCTCGAGGCCTTCATCGGCGTGTGCGACAAGGTCGGCTGGACCACCGGGGTCGACTTCCTCAAGATCGTCGACGCGTCGGAGGACGTCATCAAGCCGGCCATGCCGGAGGAGTGCCAGCTCGACCGGATGACCCTGATGATGGGCTACGCCGGCGTCTACTCCTCGTTCCTCAAGCACGCCGGCAACGCCGCCGAGCGGTACGGCGTCAGCGGTGCCCAGCTACTTCTGGAGGCTGGGGCTCGAAAGCTCATCGGCGGGCAGGAGGACCAGCTGATCGACATCGCGCTCATGTTGAAGCGCGAAGCCGAGCTCGAGGCACGAGAGCCCGGCGTCTCGCGCGCAGGTTGAGCAAGCCAGCGACCAAGCCTGCGAGGTCGCTCAAGGCGCGTCGAAACCCGGCCAAGCAGGCCGCCGAGGTGGGGAAGACGGCGTAGCCGACGACGGTGGGCTGACCGGCCGTGCCGCCTCGACGGCCCCGAACAGCACGTCGACGCCGGCCGATGGAGCGGGCGCCGATCCGGGTGCGGTCAGCTCGGCCCGGGTGCGCTCGATGACGTCAAGGAGGGCCGCGCGGGCGGCCTCGGCGTCCGCGATCGTCCGGTCCGCACGGGCCTGCGCGTCGGCGACGATCTGCTCGGCGCGTTCCCGCGCCTCGGACTCGATCCTGTCGGCGAGCGCCTCCGCGTGCCGCACGATGTCGTCGGCGTAGGGCGTCGAGCGCTGCCGCGCCTCGAGCGACCGCGCGGCAGCGTCGATGGCCTCACGTCTCTGCTCGAGCGATGCCCTGAACTCGCGGGCAGCGTCGTCAGCAGAGCTCGTCGCGACCTGCGGTGGGCTTGTCGTGTCGTCCAAGTTCTCTCATCCTCGTGCCGGCTGGAGCTGCCGACGCGGTCGTCGGCGACGACCGCGGAAAGGGCCGAAGGTAACGACCGAATGTGTCGTCCCCAAGGCGGACGTTCTCGGATCCGGTGGTCAACACATTCGGCTGATCACCGCGGGAGCCGCATCAGCGCTCTTGACGGAAGCGGTCGCGCCAGCGTTCGGACCGCGGCCCCAGCCCGCCACGGACCGGATGACTCGGAATGTTGTCGGTCCACCCCGAGATCTTGGGCCCACTCTGGGGCCTACTCTGGGGCGCGGTCGCGACGCCTTCCTCGACGCTCTCCGGAGCGCTCCTGGGCTCGGGCGGCGTGGTCCCGGAGGTGGTCGGCGAACGGTCGGTCAGCGGGGAGAGCGACTCGGAGACCTCGGCGAGGGCGCTGTCGAGCGCCATGTGCACCTCGCTCGCCATCGACTCCAGCCGATGGATCGTCGCACTCACCTTCTCGCCAAGTGCCGCGGCGGCCAGTTCGCGCGCCGCGGTCGAGGCCTCGAGCGCCTGCTCCGCCTCCGTGGTGAGCCGGGCCGCCTGCTCGCGGGCGTCGGCGAGGATCTCCCGGGCCAGCGCCTCGGCGGCGCGGACGATCTCGACGGCCTCGGCGGTCGCGCGCTGCCGGACGCCGACCGCATCGGCGACGAGGTCGTCGATGTCGCGCCGGTGCTCCAGCGAGACGCGGAAGTCTCGAGCGACGACGGCGGCGTCGTTGGTGTCCCTGCCCGTCGCGCTGTCAGCCATCGATCTCCCTGAGCCTGCCTCTCCAGACTTCGGACGGTAATCGGCGGCGCAGGGTGGACCAACGAGTGCCGTTCTCGGATGTGACAGCCGCGCGGCCGCTGACTCCGAAATCGCGGGGGGCGGAGCGGCCGCGCCCTTCCGCTTCACCAAAATGAGAACGTGTTCTAGTATTGGCGCATGAACCGATCTGCGGAGGTCCAGTCCGTCCTCGACGGCGTGCGTGACCTGCTCCCCACGTTCCGCGAGCGCTCCGACGAGGGAGAGCGGCTGCGCGTCGTACCCGAGGCTTCGATCAAGGAGCTCGAGGAGACCGGCTTCTTCCGTCTGCTGCAGCCGACGCGGTACGGCGGCCTCGAGGCCGACCCGGTCGACTTCTACACCGCCGTGCGTGACATCGCGTCCGCCGACGGGTCGACGGGCTGGGTGGCGAGCGTGGTCGGCGTCCACCCCTGGCAGGTCGCCCTCTTCGACGACGAGGCCCAGCAGGCGGTGTGGGGCGACGACCAGAGCGTCCGGCTCAGCTCGTCCTACGCACCGACCGGCAAGGCGGTGCTCGCCGAGGGAGGCTTCAAGCTCTCCGGCAAGTGGAGCTTCTCCTCCGGCTGCGACCACTGCAGCTGGGTGCTTCTCGGTGGCCTGGTCTTCAACGAGGACGGCCAGGTCGTCGACTTCCGCACCTTCATGGTCCCGCGTGAGAGGTACCAGATCGTCGACGTCTGGAACGTCGTCGGCCTCCGCGGCACCGGCTCCAACGACATCGTCGTGGAGGAGACGTTCATCCCGGAGGCGTTCACGCTTTCGATGGGCGAGACCGGGCAGTGCAAGGGCCCTGGCCAGGCGGTCAACACCAGCGACCTCTACAAGCTGCCGTTCCACTCGATCTTCACCAGCACCATCGCCACGCCGATCATCGGCATGGCCATGGGTGCCTACACCGAGCACGTCGAGATGCAGCAGAAGCGCGTGCGGGCGGCGTACCTCGGCGAGAAGGCCTCGCTCGACCCGTTCGCCGCCGTGCGGATCGCGCGGTCGTCGTCCGAGATCGACGCGGCATGGGCGCTGCTGATGAACAACATCCGCGAGGAGCAGGACCTCGTCGCGCGCGGCGAGACCATCCCGCTCGAGCTGCGGCTCCGCGTCCGGCGCGACCAGGTGCTCGGCACCGCCCGCGCCATCGAGGCCATCGACTCCCTGTTCGAGGCCTCCGGAGGCCGCGCGCTCGCTGAGGGGACCTACCTCCAACGGGCCTGGCGCGACGCGCACGCGGGTCGGGTCCACGCAGCCAACGACCCGGAGCGGGCGCTGCAGATGTACGGCGCCCAGCAGTTCGGGCACAAGGTCGACCCGGGGATGTACTGAGTGTTCCCGGCGCTGAACAAGGAGGACGTGCGGCGGTCGGCGAAGGCCGGCGACATCACGCTGAACTACTACGAGGCGGGTGAGGCGCGGGCGGACGTCGGCGCCGGCCTGCCGTTCGTGCTGCTGCACGGTGGTGGTCCGGGTGCGTCGGCGTGGAGCAACTTCGGCTCCGCGCTGCCGCGGTTCGCCGAGAACTTCCGCACCCTCCTCGTCGACCAGCCGGGTTTCGGCCAGTCGGACAAGCCGGAGGTCACGGCCAACTACTTCCGCCACTCCTCGGACTACCTGGTCAGGTTCCTCGACGAGCTGCGGATCGAGAAGGTGCACCTGCTCGGCAACTCGCTCGGGGGCGGTACGGCGACGCGGTTCGCGTTGTCCTACCCGGATCGCGTGGGCCGGCTGGTCCTGATGGGGCCGGGCGGACTGTCGCTCAACCTCTTCCACGCCGACCCGACCGAGGGGGTCCAGCGGCTGATGGACTTCAGCATGGATCCGACGCGGGAGCGGCTGCGGGCCTTCATCTCCAGCATGGTGGTCGACCAGAGCCTGGTCACGGACGAGCTGGTCGAGGAGCGGTTCGCCGACGCGACCGCCCCCGGCTCGATGGAGGCCATGCGCTCCATGGGCGCCTCGTTCTGGAACCCGGAGTGGGCCGAGGACGGCATGCTCTGGCGCGAGGTGCACGCCATCCGCAAGCCCACGCTGCTGACCTGGGGCCGCGAGGACCGGGTCAACCCGCTCGACGGCGCCCTCGTCGCGCTCAAGCAGATCCCGCGCGCGCAGCTGCATGTCTTCCCGAACTGCGGGCACTGGGCCCAGATCGAGGCCGCCGAGGAGTTCGCGCAGGTCTGCACGACCTTCCTGGCCGGTCACGTCGAGAGGACCAAGAAGTGACGATCGACATCAAGTCCATGGGCTACGTCCGGGTCGCCACCACCGACCTCGACGCGTGGAAGACCTTCGCCGGCAAGGTGCTCGGCCTCGCCGAGGGCCGCGGACCCAACCCGGAGCACCAGTACTGGCGGATCGACGAGGTCTCGGCGCGGGTCGTGGTGTTCCCGTCCGACGTCGACCGGCTCGACTGCTCGGGCTGGGAGGTCGCCGACCACCAGGCCCTGCAGGCCGCTCGTGAACACCTGCAGAAGGCCGGGGTCGAGTTCGAGGAGGGCACCAAGGACGAGCTGGACGAGCGCCGCGTCCAGGAGCTGATCCGGTTCCGCGACCCGTGGGACAACGTGTTCGAGCTGTTCCACGGCATCACCTACGAGTCGCGACCGATCGTCACCCCGTACGCCGCGAGGTTCGTCACCGGCGACCAGGGCATGGGCCACCTCGTCGTACCAGTCCTCGACGACGTGGAGGCGCTGCGGTTCTACACGGAGGTGCTCGGCTTCCGGCTGCGCGACTCGATGAGCATGCCGGGGGAGTTCGTCGGCAAGGAGCCCGGCAGCAAGGTGTGGCTGCGGTTCCTCGGCGTCAACCCGCGGCACCACTCGCTGGCGTTCCTGCCGATGCCCAACCCGTCGAAGTGCGTGCACATCATGTTCGAGGTCGACGAGCTCGACCACGTCGGGCGGGCGCTCGAGCGGGTCCGCAAGCACGGCGCGAAGCTCTCGGCGACGCTCGGACGCCACATGAACGACGAGATGATCTCGTTCTACGTCAGGTCGCCCAGCGGCTTCGACATCGAGTTCGGCACCGAGGGCCTCCGCGTCGACGACCACAAGTGGGTCGCACGGGAGTCGACCGCCGTCTCGTACTGGGGCCACGACTTCGGTGCCGGAAGCTGAGATCGCTAACGTGACCAGCATGCCCACGGAGTCGCACCGGGTGCCGGAGGGTGAGATCCCCGAGGGGATGAGCCCCGACGCCCGCGAGAACTGGCCGCACCCGGCCCTCATCGACTCCTGGCTCGGTGACGCCGAGATCGACTTCGAGTTCCGCCCCGGCGAGGACGTCGCGGTCCAGGACGAGCCCGAGGCCCGGGCGGCAGCCCGCCGGTTCCGCGATGTGCTCGGCACCTTCGCGTCCGGGATCACGGTCGTCACGACGATCAGCGGTGGCGAGCCGATCGGCATGACCTGCCAGTCCTTCTCGAGCGTGTCCCTCGACCCGCCGCTGGTGCTGTTCGTGCCGGCCAAGTCGTCGCGGGCGTGGCCGCTGATCCAGCGCACCGGTCGGTTCTGCGTCAACGTGCTCGCGGCCCACCAGGAGCACGTCTCCGCCCAGATGGCCACCAAGGGAGCGGACAAGTTCGCCGGTATCGACTGGCACCCCGCCGAGGCCACCGGATCGCCGGTGGTCGACGGTTCCCTGGCGCACCTGGACTGCACCATCCACACCGTCCACGAGAGCGGCGACCACTACGTCGTGATCGGACGGGTCGAGCACCTGGAGACGACCGACCGCGGCGACGTCTCGCCGCTGCTGTACTTCCGGGGTCGCTACCACACCACCGACTCCTGATCCTGCGGGTAGGGTGCCGCCCATGGGGGCTCTTCGTGGGGCGACGCTGCTCGTCGCCGGCATGCTCGTGTCGGCCGTTCTGTCGGGCGTGACAACGACATCCGCCGATGCCGGCGCCGCCGCCGGCGCGACGACGAGCGGCGCGGTCGCATCGCGGCCGGGAGACGTCGTTCGTGCGCCGAAGCCTGCGCGGGCCGCGCGGGAGATCCGGCACTACTGGACGCGGGAGCGGATGGCCGCAGCGATCCCGATCGAGGAGGTCCTCCCCAGCCTGGGCGGATCGACGTCGTACGACGCCGCGCCCGCGCGTCGCGGGACCAGCGGCCCGATCCCGCCCCGCAGGGTGCCGCGGATGGTCGGCAAGCTCTTCTTCTCCGACGGTGGCGGTGACTACGTGTGCTCCGCGGCGGCGATCCGGACCCGGAAGCTCGACCAGGTGATCACGGCCGGACACTGCGTACACACCGGACCTAACCCGCCGGGACTGCTCGAACAACCGCACTTCTTCCGCAACTGGGTCTTCGTGCCTCGCTACCACCGCGGGCGGGCGCCCGAGGGCAGGTGGGTGGCCCGGAACGCGTGGGCGTTCAACGGCTGGGTCGAGAACGAGTCGTTCCGCCACGACCAGGCGATCATCGCGTTCAAGAAGCGCAACGGACGCAAGCTGGTCCGGGCCGTGGGCGGCAACGAGGTGGTCTGCTGCAAGTCCCAGCGCCGCTGGGGGGTGCGGATCTGGGGCTGGCCGGCGCAGCCGCCGTTCGACGGCCGGACCGCTCGCCGCTGTGACGGCCGCACCGTCCGCTTCCAGGACACCTCCGACGCGGCGATGCACAACTGCCGGCTCAACGGCGGTGCGAGCGGCGGTCCCTGGTTCCTGCCCCGGGGGCGGACAGCGAACAAGGGAAAGATCTGGGCGGTCACGTCACGCCGACTCCTGGATCGGCCGGTCCTGCTGGCGAACCCGATCCCGCGTGAGATCCGTCGCATGATCCGCGCAGCCAACCGCTGACCCGGATCGCCGCCACCGCCGTCGTGGCAGCATCAGGCCTGCGATGCGCAGCCTGGACCCGACCGAAGACTTCGCCATCCAGCTCGTGCGCCGGTTCCTCGTCCTCTGCGAGCACCCGCGCACGAGCGAGCGGATGCTGCGCGTCGTCGCGCGTTCGTCGCAGTCCGGCGACGACGCGCCGCGCATCCTGCGCTGGCTGAACCGCGCCCTGCTCCTCCCGCACCTTCGGCGCGGCAACCGCCCGATCTCCGCCATGAAGTGGGAGCTCGTCGTCTCGCAGATGTTCGGGATGGCGACGATGCGCTACCTCCTCGAGCTCGAACCGATCGCCTCGGCCGACCGCGAGGACGTCGTCGCGATGACGGCGCCCGGGGTCGTGGCGGTCCTGCGCGGGCCCGACCGGGTGTTCACCGGCGTCGCCGACGCGACGACCGTACGTGGTCAGAAGTAGTCCCGGATGTGCACCGGTCGGCCCCGGAGCAGACGGTCGAGCAGGACGTCCGAACCGGCGCCGCCCTTCAGCAGGCCGGCCATCCGGAGGTTCGCGCAGGTCTGGACGCCCGACCACGCGAGCGCCAGGCCGCCAGGAGTGAACACCGGCCGTTCGGGAGAGGAGGCGAGGTCGACCCGCTGGCAGGCCACGCCTGCAGGGGACACCCGGACGACGTACGCGCCGTCGGTGCCGCAGTACTCGTCGCCCGCGACTTCGAACGCCACCTCGCCGCGCAGCGCACCGGCACGGAGCAACGAGAACGCCGCCTCCACGTCGAGCAGGCGCAGCATGTACGGGCGCGCCTCGACCACCTGCCACGAGGCGGACGGCAGGATCGCCCGCAGGAGGTCGGCGCCCGACGTCGTGAGCCGTACGCCAGGCGTGACCGGCGCGAACGTGGCCACCATCCGCCAGAGCGCGCGATGCGCATCGACCGTGACCGCGACGGTGTCCTCCACCGTCAGTCGGCCCTCGCGGCCGTAGCCCCGGCCTCGGGTCCACATCAGGTAGCCGACGACGCGGTCGGCCTCGTCGGCCGCGACCGTCAAAACGGTGGCGTCGTCGAGCAGCTCCTGGTCGGTGGCGGTGAAGCTGACGCCGCGTCGGGTGAGCGGACCGTTCTGCTCCTGCGCCCAGGCGGTGTAGAGATCACGGATGGCCGGCACGTCCTCGAGGGTGCCGCGTCGCGTGCGGACGCCGATCGGTGGGCGCACGCCCTGCAGCTCCGCGGTCGGAAGCTCCACCGTCTCGAGGGCGCCCACCAGCTCGTAGCCGAAGCGTCGATAGACGCCCGGTGCGGTCGGGTAGAGGGTCGAGAGGACCTCGCCGCGCTCCATCGCCTCGGCGAGCAGCGGCCGGAAGATCGCGTCGAGCAGTCCGGCGCCTCTCTCCTCCGCGGCGACGGTCACGCCGGCAACGCCGCAGGTGGGTATCTCCGCCCCGTGCCACCAGGAGTGGTACTCCCGACCGACCGCCCGACCCAGCAGTCGACCACCCTCGAACGCGCCCCAGGAGTGACGGCCCGGACCTGGGAAACCCTCCGCTGTCGGCCGGGTCATGCCCTCGGGAAGGTCACCGAAGGCCTCCAGGCCCAGGGCGAGCGTCTGCTCGAAGTCGTCGGCGGTGACAGGGCGGACAACCGGATCGGAGCGGTGAGCCTCGGACATCGCGCCAGTTTCCCGGCCGGGCGACAGATCCGCCACCGGATTGTCCGACTACAGTCGCACGATGACGCGCTCCCGCAGGCTGACCGATGTCGGGCGGGTGCTGGAGGCCGCGGAGGCGGACTCGCCGCTGGAGGCGGTGTCCGGCGTGGCGCGAGAGCTGGGGCTCGCGTTCGACGCGGTGGCCGTGTCCTTCCTCATCGCGGACCTCTCCGGGCGGGCACTCGTGCGTCTGGCGCACGTCCCTGTGACCGGTCACCCTGGCTCGCTGTCGACGGGCGAACGGCGCGACGACGAAGAGTCCGCCACGGTGCTGCCCTTCGACGGCGGCCCGGAAGAGCAGGCTGTGCGCACCCAGACAGCCCAGGTGCTGCCGCCGCACGGTGCGGAGATGGATCCGGACCTCGCTGGCCTGTGGCGCATCCTCGCCCCGGTGACAGAGCGTGGCGAGTCCATCGGACTGCTCGAGCTGTACCTGCCCGTCGAACCCGAACGCGATGTCGTGGCAGAGGTTTCCCAGGTGGCCCACCTTCTCGCGTTCGTGGTGATCGCGAACCGGCGCCACACCGACCTCTTCGAGTGGGGTCAACGCAGCCGGCCGTTCAGCCTGTCCGCAGAGATCCAGCAACGCCTCCTTCCCGAGGCCCGCACCTGCGAGGCCGCCGCCTTCACCGTGGCGGGGTGGCTCGAGCCGGCCGCGAGCATCGGGGGCGACACCTTCGACTACAGCTTGGCTCGCGATCTCCTGCACCTGTCGTTGACGGACGCGATGGGACACGGCGTCGATGCTGCGCTGTCGGCGACCACGTGTGTCGGTGGTCTGCGAGGGGCACGCCGACGGGGGATGTCGCTGCTCGACCAGGCGATGGTGGCCAACGAGGTTCTGTTCGAGCATGCGGTCAGCGCCGCCGGAGAGGACTTCGTCACGGGGCTGATCGGCCGGGTCGAGCTGTCGAGCGGTGCCCTGGAGATCGTCAACGCTGGACACGTCGTGCCGTATCTCCTGCGTGGCTCCGCGCTCACCGCGCTGGACCTGCGGGTCGACCTGCCGTTCGGCATGTTCGCCGACACCACCTACGGCAGCACGACCGTGACCCTTGAGCCTGGCGACCGGGTGGTCTTCCTGACGGACGGCATGCTCGAGCGCAACGTCTCGAGCATCGACATCGCCGGCGCCCTCAAGGCCAACGCAGATCTCCATCCGCGAGAGCTCGTCCGCGCCCTGGCGGACAGCGCACTGGCAGCAGCCGGGCACGCGCTCGAGGACGACGCCACCGTCCTGTGCCTGGACTGGCACGGCATGCGTGACGAGTCGAGGGCCTCGGTCTCGGGCGCCGACCCGTCTCGTGCTTCGTCCCCTCTCACGTAGAAGAAATGTCGCGGTGAAGACCGACTTCAAGAGGTCGCTGGACGCCTACCAGGCACGCCACGGTGAGTTCCGGATCCTCGACGTTCCGCCGTTGCGGTACCTCATGGTCGACGGCCACGGCGATCCCAACACCGCCACCGATTACGCCGACGCGATCGGGACGCTCTACCCGCTCGCGTACAAGCTCAAGTTCGCCAGCAAGCAGGAGCTGGGTCGCGACTACGTCGTTCCGCCGCTGGAAGCGCTGTGGTGGGCGCCGGACATGGAGGTGTTCACCTCGGCCCGGGACAAGTCCAAGTGGAGCTGGACGACCATGATCATGGTCCCCGATTGGATCGGCGACGACATGTTCGACGACGCCGTCGCCAAGGTCGCCGCGAAGAAACGGCCGGCCGGCCTCGACAGGGTGCGGATCGAGACGCTCCGCGAAGGCACTTGCGTGCAGACACTCCACATCGGGTCCTACGACGACGAGGCGAGCGTGCTCGCTGACCTCCACCACGACTTCATCCCAAACGCAGGACTGCGGATGACCGGGAAGCACCACGAGATCTACCTCAGCGACGCCCGCAAGGTCCCGGCACCGAAGCTCCGGACGATCCTCCGACAACCGGTGGAGCCCGCCGCCGACGGCTGACGCGTGACGCCTGAGAGGGTGCTGTCATGGCGAGCGGGGCGGATCCGGGGCGCGAGGTGGTGCTCGAGACCAGTCGCCTGCTGCTCAGGCCCTGGCGGGTGGCCGAGGCTGCCGTCCAGCGTGAGCTGTGGACCGAACGTGACCCCCGCGTGCCGCCGCACCGTCGGATCGACGCGGAGGGACGCCCCACGGTCGCCGACCTCGAGGAAGCGATCCGCACCCAGAAGCCGTCGTCGATCGGGTTGCTGGCGATCGAACGGAAGGCCGAGGGTGACGTCATCGGCTACTGCGGGCTGATCGACAGCGGACGAGGGCCGGAGGCGGAGCCGGAGCTGGCGTTCGAGCTGCTACGCCGGGTGTGGCGTCAGGGATATGCGACCGAGGCCTCGTTGGCGGTGCTGGACTGGGCGAGAGCATCCGGGTACAGACGGCTGTGGGCCACGGTCTGGGACTGGAACACCCCATCTCGCCGGGTGCTGGCCAAGATCGGCTTCACCGAGACCGAGCGCAGGGAAGCGGACCCGGTCCACGGGACCACCCTGTTCACCACGATCGAGCTCTGATCCGCAGGTCGTCGAGCGCCACGCGCCAGCTCGATGCATCGCGCCAGGAATGCGCCGTGCTCGGTCAGGGGATCGTCCTCAGAGCCGGTCGCGTCCGTGCGGTGCGTGCCAGCCCGCTGGGTCCGGGCCTTTCGGCACGATGCCGTTGGGGTTGATGTCCTCGTGGACGACGTAGTAGTGGCGCTTGATCTGGTCGAAGTCGACGGTCTCACCGAACCCGGGAGTCTGGAAGAGGTCCCGTGCGTAGCCCCAGATGGCGGTCATCTCGGTCAGCTTGTTGCGGTTGCACTTGAAGTGGCCGTGGTACACGGCGTCGAACCGGACGAGCGTGGTGAACAGGCGGACGTCGGCCTCGGTGATCCTGTCGCCCATGAGAAACCGCTGGTGCGACAGCCGGTCCTCGAGCCAGTCCATCGCCGTCCAGACCCGGTCGTACGCCTCGTCGTACGCCTCTTGGGAGCCGGCGAAGCCGCACCGGTAGACCCCGTCGTTGACGTCGCTGAAGACCCGATCCATCACAGTCTCCATCGCGTCCCGGCAGTCGTCGGGCCACAGGTCGGGCGCGTCGGGTCGGTGGTGGTCGCGCCACTCGAAGAAGAAGTCGTGCGTGATCGACGGGAAGTCGTTGGTGACCGCCTGTTTCGACGGGACGTCGACGAGCGTGGGGACGGTGATCCCCTTGGAGTAGTCGGGAAAGCGGGCGAGGAAGGCCTGTTCCAGCCGCTCGTAGCCCAGGACGGGGTCGACGCGGTCCGGGTCCAGGTCGAAGGCCCAGCTGCGCTCGTCGTGGGTCGGACCGGCAAGCCCCATCGAGATCACGTACTCGAGCCCGAGCAGCCGGCGCACGATGATGGCGCGACTCGCCCACGGGCAGGCACGTGCGGCGATCAGCCGGTAGCGGCCCGGCTGCACCTGCCATGTCGGTACGTCGAGCTCCTCGCCGCCGTACGGGTCCTGCGACCGGCCGGGCTCCTTCGTGACCCGGTCCGGGATGTAGCTCATGTCCCGTTCGAAGGCCTTGCCCTTGCTGCTGAATTTCGGCACGTGCTCCCTCTCGTCGACGCCCGCGAGGCTAGGTACCCGGAACCGCTCTCTGGAACAGCCGGTGGAGCTGGACGTCCTCGAGCCGACCGTCCACCGCGACCGCCGTCATGTAGGTGCAGTGCGGCTGGCGACGACGGTCGGTGGGCGAACCCGGGTTGAGCAGTCGCAGTCCGGTGCCTGTCGTGGTGTCCCACGGGATGTGGCTGTGCCCGAAGACGAGGACGTCGAGATCCGGGTACCGCGCACTGCACCGTGCCTCCCGCCCCTGTGCGGCGCCGGTCTCGTGCACGACGCCGAGGCGGACGCCGTCGATCACTGCGCGTTCCTCCTCGCGGAGTCGATGTCTCAGCGCACCGTGGTCGTTGTTGCCGAACACGGCGACCAGACGTCGGGCGCGCTCCTCGAGCTGGTCGAGGAGGCTCTCGTCGACCCAGTCGCCCGCGTGGACGACGACGTCCGCGGCGTCGACCGCCTCCCAGACCTGTGCCGGCAGGTCCCGCGCACGCTTCGGCACGTGCGTGTCGGCGATGATCAGCAACCGGGTCGGCATCCGGCCAGTGAACAGGCCAGGCCGGCGCTGGACAACGCCGGCTGCCCGGGCGGTCACTTACTCGGTGGGCGAGCCACCCGGTTGTCGTGCTGCCCTACGAACTCCGGACCTCACGGCCGAACGGATCACTAGGTAGAGCACTCCGAACATCGCGACGGTGAGTATCGCGAGAAGGACCAGCCACTCAATCCCGGACAACATGCGTCGAGTCTCCCATGCAGCGCGATCGACGAGCGCGGGCGCATCGTGTGCGACCTGGTGCAGCCGTTCTGGTTCTGCGAGTGCTACCTGCTCAGACCGGCTCGGTGATCGACTGGATGTGCTTGGTTGCCAGCTCGATCATCACTTGAGCCGCGGGTGACAGCACTGCACCCTTTCGGTGCACGATCGCCATCACGTCGTACTGCTTGGGGCGTAGCGAGGCGTAGCCGACGTGTGGCGCCAGTTGCGGGATGAGCTGGTTGGCGCCACCGCGGGGGATGACCGAGTCGCCGAAGCCGCGGCCGACCAGGTCGACCGCCGTCTCCACCTCCTCGACCTCGATCCGGGTCTGCGGGTTGTGGCCGGCCTCGTGCAGGAAGCGGCGCAGCACGATGCGGACGGAGTCGCTGGAGCGCCACGTCGTCTCCGGCATGATCAATGACGCCTTTGCGAGCCGCGCCGCGGTCACGGGGGAGGTGAGTCGCGCGGGGTCGGCCGAGATGTAGACGAGCTCGTCGCGGGCCACCGGGATGACCGTCATGCCTTCGCTCTCGACGCTCGTGACGGCGATCATCGCCGCCTCGAGGTGCCCGCGCCGGAGCTGTTCCTGCACCTCGTTGGAGTGCTGGCCGATCAGCTCCACCCGGACGCCGGGGTAGCGCTCGAGCACGTCGGCGACGATCTGTGCGCCGGCGTACAGCCGTGCGGCGCCGAACATCCCGAACCGGATCGTCCCGCTCTCCAGCGACACCGCGCTCTGCACCGCCCGCCGCGCCTCGTCGGCCGCGGCGATCGCCTGCTCGGCGTAGGGGCGGAGGGTGTCGGCCAGCGTGGTCGGTACGACGCCCCGCCCGACCCGTCGGAACAGCGGTACTCCGAGCGTCTTCTCGAGGCCTCGGACTTGTTCGGACACCGAGGGCTGCGCGTAGCCGAGCTCCTCGGCCGCGGCGGTCAGCGAGCCGTGCTCGTAGGTGGAAAGGAAGCAGCGCAGCTGATGCAGGGAAAGCATAGGGATCTCCTTTGGATGCCTCTGGAAAGCGAGGCTACCCCTAGAGATGCGCTTCCGCGATGATTTGACCTACGCAACCGATCTAAGGAGGGTCAACGATGTTCGACAACAACTGCCAGGTGTGCGCCAGCCGAGTGCTCATCTTCCCGAGCCAGATCACGTCGTTGGCCAACACCGACCACGGCATCGTGATCACGTTCACGTGCTGGTGCGGCACGGAGCAGACCCAGGTCATGGGGAAGGCCGCGAGCGCCGACCGCAACCACAGCGTCGCCGCCTGAGTCAGGCGAGCCGGGCTTGGTCCTCGGCGCCAGGTCCGCGGGCGGCGGTAGCGGGCACCCTTTCGGCCCTGCTCTTCGGTCTCGGACCATTCCGCGAACCGACTGCGGCCTGCGCGCGTCCGGCAAACTTAGGGGCATGCACGAGGTTCAGTCGGACGAGCAGGTTCGCTCGGCATATGACGCGAGAGCCGATGAGTACGCGGACGCCTTCCGCTGCACGGAGCCGGAGCAGCCAGTCGAGCTCGCGATGGTGAACCACTTCGCAGGATCGCTCCGAGGCCAGCGGAGAGTTCTGGACGCAGGTTGCGGCGCGGGAAGGTTCCTACCGATCCTTGCCGACCTTCGTTGTGAGGTCGAAGGCCTGGACCTCTCTCCGGGCATGATCCGAAACGCTCGGGCTGATCACCCGTCCTTCGCGACCCAGGTGGGGGCGCTCACGGACCTCCCCTTCGAAGATGCATCGTTCGACGGCTACTTCTCGTGGTACTCAACGATTCACAGCGGCGACCAGGACCTCCAGGAACTCCTTCGAGAGGCCCACCGAGTTCTCCGTCCCGGCGGGTCGATATTGGTTGCGTTCCAGTCGGGCGACGGGGTCCAGGACCTCTCCGAGTCGTACCGGAGGAGGGGCTACGACCTCTCGCTGCTCCGCTACCTGCGGTCGCCTGAACGCATGGCCCACGAACTGACATCAGCAGGGTTCACCCTCGCCGCTCGGCTTGAGCGGGGACCTGTCGGCGACCGAGAGACCGAGAATCAGGCAGTGCTCATCGCGACACGCTGAGCACGCGCTTGTCGGCAACAGCGTGCCTCCGCGGCAGCAGCGTGCAGCCGCCGCGAGCACGCAGGGCGCCAGTAGCGCGTTCTCGCCGTCAGACGTCGCGCGCAAATTTCGGTCGGCTGCTCGGCTGTTCGCAGCCTTGCAACTGGTCGCGTCCGGGTCCGCCGATGCGGTATCAGCGAACTGCCGTCGCACCGAGAGTCGGTGAAAGCCTCGCGCGCTGCTCGGTGATAGAGGGCACTTGCGTGTGGCGCCAGGCGAGCCAGCGCTCCGGGGTCGGTCGACCTGTGCGACCCGCTCAGACGGTGATCGCCGCGCGGTGGTGGTGCGGCGCGCCGAAGAGCTGGCCGAGGGCGTGCGCGCGCTTGAAGACCAGGTGGGCGTCGTGCTCCCAGGTGATCGCGATGCCGCCATGCAGCTGCACGCACTCGCCGGCCAGGTGCGCGGCCGCTTCGAGACAGTACGACGCCGCGGTGCGGGTCAGTACCTCAGCGCCGGCGGCGTCCGTGGCGAGCGCGTAGGAAGCGGCCCACGAGGCGGACCGGCCGATCTCGAGCCGCGCGAGCATCTCGGCCATCCGGTGCTTGAGTGCCTGGAACGAGCCGATCGGTCGCCCGAACTGGACCCGTTCCTTGCTGTAGTCGACCGTCATCCGGAGGGCCCGGTCGCAGAGGCCCACCGCGAGGGCGGCGGCCGCCGCCGGGCCGACCAGCTCGGCGCGGGTACGGGCGGCGGCTCCGTCACCGACCACGGTCGTCGTCGCGCCGGCGCGGTCGAGGTGGGCCAGCCGGATCGTCTGATCCATCGACTCGGCCCAGGTGGCAGCCGCGCCGGTGACCTCGAGCAGGTCGTCCCCGTCGAGCGCGAGCACGATCACGGCTCTGTCCCCGTCGAGCACCGGGCCGTCGCCGACGGCGATTGTGGCGATCTCGCCAGCGGCGATGCGGGGGAGCAGCCGCGCCTTGGCCTCCTCGGTGCCACCGGCAAGCAGTGCCTCCGCCGCGATCGCCGAAGCGAGCAGAGGAGTGGGCGCGAGGGAGCGCCCGAGCTCCTCGAGCACGATCGCGGTCTCAAAGAAGGTCGCCCCGGCGCCGTCGTACTCCTCCGGGATCGCGAGCGCGGCGACGCCGACCTGCTCGCAGAGCGTCGACCACAGCGCCGGGTCGTAGCCCTCCTCGGCCGCGATGGCGGAGCGGACGGCGGCCGGGTCGGCCTGCTTGGTCAGCACCGCCCGGACGGTGGCGGCCAGCTCGCCCTGCTCCTCACTGAGCGCGAACTCCATCTCAGCCCCCTGTCTGCGCCGTCAGCGAGGCGAGGATCCGGCCCCGGTGGAACGTAGGCGTGCCCCAGGCCGTCACCAGCGCCCGGATCTTGGTGATCCAGATGCTGAGGTCGAACTCCTGGGTGTAGCCGATCGCGCCGTGCACCTGCAGGCCGGTGCGAGCGGCGAGGTACGCCGCGTCCCCGCACATCACCTTCGCGGCCGACACGGCTCGCGGCGCCGTCTCGACAGGCTCGGCCAACGACACGGCGGCGCCGTGGACGAGCGGGCGGGCGAAGTCGAGCGCGATCCGCACGTCGGCCAGCTGGTGCTTGATCGCCTGGTAGGAGCCGATCTCGCGCCCGAACTGCCGCCGCTGCTTCGCGTAGGCCACCGTGTCCGCGAGGACCCGCTCGCCGAGGCCGAGCAGCTGGGCCGCGGTGGCGAGGGCCGAGAGGTCGAAGGCCGCGTCCTCGGGCGCCGGGTCGGAGGCGGCGACCTCGAACAGGTGGCGCGTCCGGTCGACCGATCCGTGCCGGTCGCCGGGTGTCACCTCGGTGAGCCCGTTCGGACCCGCGAGGTAGACGGCATCGGCGACATCGGCGTCGAGGGCGAACGGTGCGTGCGGGGGCGCCGCCACGGTGGCGACGCCCTCGACCTCCCGGCCGAGCGCGATGGGGAGGTAGGCGGCGGACTCGACCCACGGGCCGGGTACGGCGTACCGCCCGAGTGCCTCGAACGCGATCACGACCTCGACCGGTGAGGCGTCGGTCGCGAGCACGGTCACGCCCTGCTCGGCGAGCCGCGCCCACAGCTTCAGGCCGGGCTCGTGGTCACCGTCCGCCCAGGCGCGCGCGACGGCGGCTGTGTCCGCGCCCGACAGCAGGCGCTCGAGGGCGTCGCCGAACGCGCGCTGCTCCTCGGTGAGCTCGAACCTCATCGCTGCGCCCCCTTGGGTTCGCGGGGCAGGCCGAGGATCCGCTCGGCGATGATGTTGCGCTGGATCTCGTTGGTGCCGGCGTAGATCGGGCCCGAGAGCGCGAACGTGTAGCCGTCCAGCCAGGTGGAGTCCAGCTCCGCGTCGGTACCGAGCAGGTCGAGCGCGGTCTCGTGGAGCGCGATGTCGAGCTCGCTCCACCACACCTTGTTGACCGACCCGGCCGCGCCCATCTCACCGCCGTCGGCGAGCCGCGTGACCGTGCCCCACGTGTAGAGGCGGTAGGCCTCGGCCTTGAGCCAGGCGTCGACCACGTTCTTCCCGACGTCGGAGGTTTCGAGGCTCGGCGCTGGGGCGCCTCGCACCTCAACCGCCGACGAGCGGTACAGGTCGACCAGCCGGTCGGCGGCCGCGCAGAACCGGCCGGGGGAGCGGAGGGAGAGCCCCCGCTCGTTGCCGGCGGTGCTCATGGCCACCCGCCAGCCGTCGCCCGGCGCGCCGAGGACGTCGGCGTCCGGCACGAAGACGTCGTCGAAGAACACCTCGGCGAAGCCGGCCTCGCCGTCGAGCTGGGCGATCGGCCTCACCGTGACGCCGTCGGCGTCGAGGGGGAAGAGGAAGTACGTCAGCCCGTGGTGCCGCGCGGCCTCCGGGTCGGACCGGAACAGCCCGAAGCCCCAGGTGGCGTACGTCGCCCGCGACGACCAGGTCTTCTGACCGTTGAGGACCCACCCTCCCCGCCCGTCGTCGCGGCGGGCGGTCGAATTGAGCGAGGCGAGGTCGGAGCCGGCCTCGGGCTCGGACCAGCACTGGGCCCAGATCTCCTCGCCGGTGGCCATCGTCGGCAGGAAGCGGTCCTGCTGGTCCTTGGTCCCGTGCTCGAAGATGATCGGCGCGAGCAGGAAGATGCCGTTCTGGGAGACCCGTCCGGGCGCGCCCGCGCGGTAGTACTCCTCCTCGAAGATCACCCACTCGATCAGTGACGCATCGCGGCCGTGGTAGTCCCGCGGCCACGAGACGACCGACCAGCGGTCGGCGGCCAGTCGCGCCTCCCACTCCTGGTGGAGGGCCCAGCCCTCGGCCGTGTCCATCGACGGCAACGGCTCGGCCGGCACGTTCGCCGCCAGCCACGCGCGGGCCTCGGCCTGGAAGGCCAGCTCCGACTCGCTCAGCTCGAGATCCACTTACTTCCTCAGCTCGTTCTTCAAGACCTTGCCGGACAGGTTGCGGGGGAGCGCCTCGACCGTCTCCACGAGTCGCGGCACCTTGAAGTTGGCGAGGCGCTGCCTGGCGAAGGCGATCACCTCGTCGGCGCTCGCCGTACCGACGACGTACGCCTTGCCGACCTCGCCCATCCGCTCGTCGGGCACGCCTACGACGGCGACGTCCTGGATGCCGTCCATCCGCATCAGCGCCTGCTCGACCTCGGCGGGATAGACGTTGAAGCCGCCGGAGATGTACATGTCCTTGAGCCGGTCGGTGATCCGAAGGTTGCCCTCGTCGTCGAGCACGCCGACGTCGCCGGTGTGCAGCCAGCCGTCCGCGTCGATCGCCTCGGCCGTGGCGGCGGGGTCGTCGAGGTAGCCGAGCATCACGTAGTCGCCTCGCACCAACAGCTCACCAGCCTCCCCGGCAGGAGCGTCGATCCGGGTCTCCATGCCGGGGATCGCGCGGCCGCAGGTCGTCGCGACCGTCTCCGCGGAGTCGCCGTCGCGGCACATGGTGACGACCACGGCCTCGGTCATCCCGAAGGCGGTGACGACGTGGTCGATCGCGAGCTCGTCCCTCATCCGCTCGATCAGCACGACGGGTACGACGGCCGCGCCGGTCACCGCCAACCGCAGGGACGAGAGGTCGCGCTCCGCGCGGCCCGGCGCGGTGAGCAGCGACTGGTAGATCGTCGGAGCGCCCGGCAGCAGGGTGATCCGCTCCGACTCGATCAGCTGCATGGTCTGGTCGACGTCGAACGTCGCGACCGGGTAGAGGGTGGCGCCGGTCAGCAGCCCGACCAGGATCCCGATCTTGTAGCCGAAGGAGTGGAAGAACGGGTTGACCACCAGGTAGCGGTCGTCGGCACTCACGCCGCCGAGCTCGGCCCACGCGCGCGCGACACCGATGCTCTGCCGGTGGGCGCTCATCGCGCCCTTCGGCCGCCCCGTCGTCCCGGAGGTGAAGAGGATGTCGGCGACGTCGTCGGGGGAGACCGCGTCCGCGCGGGCCTCGACCTCGTCGATCGTCACCTCGCGCACGTGCCGCTCCTCGCCGCGATGGTCGAGGGACAGCCGGGAGAGCTCGCCCATCGCGCGCACGGACGGGAGGTCGCTGGCCGCGCGCAGCTCCTGGACCTGGCTGCGACCGAGGAACCCGTCGGCCACCATCACCACGGTGGCGCCGGTGCGGTCGACCAGGTCGGCGACCTCGTGACCGGTGTACCGGGAGTTGGCGGGGACGAGGGTGCCGCCGGCGTACGTCGTCGCCAGCGCCGCGATCACCCACTCGATGCTGTTGGGGCCCCACACGACGACGGGTTCGCCCGCGGCCAGACCGTGGCCGACGTAGCGCCGGGCCAGCTCCCGCACCTGGTCGTGGAGCTCCGCGAAGCTGACGGCCCGCGCACCCTCGACGTAGGCAGGCTGGTCGCCGTACCTCTCCGCGGCGGCGCGCAGGATCGCCGGAATCGTGTCCACCCCTGTCCTCTCGTTGGCTGAGCTTGTCGAAGCCTACCAAGCATTTGCTTGGTATGGTGCAGGTGTGGACCTGACCGAGAGCGCCGAGGATCGCGCCTTCCGCGAGGAGGTGCGCACCTGGTTGGGCGAGCACCTGGTCGGCGAGTGGCGCGATCTGGTCGGCTTCGGAGGCCCGGGCCGCGATCACGAGGCGTTCGAGGAGCGGCTGGCCTGGAACCGGCTCCTCGCCGAGCACGGCTGGACCTGCGTCGGCTGGCCGGAGGAGCACGGCGGCCGCGGGCTCTCCCTGTGGCAGCAGGTGATCTTCCACGAGGAGTACGCCCGCGCCGACGCGCCGCACGGCGTCAACCACCTTGGCGAGACGTTGCTCGGTCCCACCGTGATCGCGTTCGGCACCGACGCGCAGAAGGAGCGCTTCCTGCCGCCGATCCGCGCGGTCGAGGAGCTGTGGGCGCAGGGTTACTCCGAGCCGAACGCCGGGTCCGACCTCGCGAACGTCCAGACCAGGGCGCGCCTCGAGGGTGACGAGTGGGTGATCGACGGACAGAAGGTGTGGACCTCCAACGCGCACCAGAGCGACTGGTGCTTCGTCATCTGCCGCTCCGAGCCGGGATCGTCCCGCCACCACGGTCTGTCGTTCCTGCTCGTGCCGCTCCAGCAGGACGGCGTCGAGATCCGACCGATCGAGCAGCTGACCAGCGGCTCGGAGTTCAACGAGGTGTTCTTCACCGGCGCCCGCACCGCCGCCGACCTGGTCGTCGGTGAGCCGGGGCAGGGCTGGGGAGTGGCGATGGGCCTGCTCGGCTTCGAGCGCGGGGTGTCGACGCTCGGCCAGACCGTCGGTTTCGCGCGCGAGCTCGACGACGTCATCGGGCGGGCCAGGGACAACGGCAGCATCGACGACCCGATCGTCCGCGACCGGCTGGCGCGGCTCAAGGTCGAGCTCAGCGCCATCCGCAGCTTCGCGCTGCGCGCGCTGGCGCTGGTCGAGGGCGGCCAGGACTCGAGTGCGGGCGGGGGAGCGGGCTCGATCTTCAAACTGGCCTGGGCCAACTGGCACCGGCAGCTGGGCGAGGTGGCGATGGACGTCGTCGGCGCGTCCGGGCTGCTCACCAAGGGCACGGACACGCCCTACGACCTCGACGAGCACCAGCGGCTCTTCCTCTTCTCCCGCTCCGACACGATCTACGGCGGCAGTGACGAGGTCCAGAAAAACATCCTCGCCGAGCGGGTGCTCGGCCTACCGAGGGAGCCCAAGGGATGACGACCCTCCGAGCTGAGCAGCCGACACCCGAATACGTGCCGGGCCACGGACTGCTGCGCGACCAGGTGGTTGTGGTGACCGCGGCTGCGGGTGCCGGCATCGGCGCGGCCGTCGTACGCCGGGCGCTCGAGGAGGGCGCGAACGCGGTGGTGTTCAGCGACACCCACGAGCGCCGGCTCGCGGAGGCCGAGGAGGCCCTCGCCGAGGAGTTCGGCGCCGACCGCGTCCGGCAGCTGGTCTGCGACGTCACCGACGAGTCCCAGGTGGGTGCGCTGCTCGACGCGGCCGACGAGTTCGGCGGCGTCGACGTGATGATCAACAACGCGGGTCTGGGTGGCACCGCGAGCGTGCTGGAGATGACCGACGACCAGTGGTCGAAGGTCCTCGACATCACCCTGACCGGCACCTTCCGCTGTGTCCGCGCCGCGGGTCAGCGGATGGTCGCGGCGGGCAAGCCGGGAGTCATCGTCAACAACGCCTCGGTGATCGGCTGGCGTGCGCAGGAAGGCCAGGCCCACTACGCGGCGGCGAAAGCCGGCGTCATGGCGCTGACCCGGTGCTCCGCGATCGACCTGGCTCCGCACGGGATCCGGGTCAACGCCGTCTCCCCGAGCCTGGCCATGCACCCGTTCCTGGAGAAGGTGACGTCGCCCGAGCTGCTCGTCGAGCTCAAGCAGCGCGAGGCGTTCGGGCGCGCCGCCGAGCCCTGGGAGGTCGCCAACGTGATGGTGTTCCTCGCCAGCGGCTACTCGTCCTACCTGACCGGTGAGGTGATCAGTGTCAGCAGTCAGCACGCCTGAGCCGACGCGACGCGACCAGCTGCTGGCCATCGCGGCGCAGCTGTTCGCCGAGAAGGGCTTCAAGAACACGACGGTCCGCGACATCGCCGACGCCGCCGGGATCCTGTCCGGCAGCCTCTACCACCACTTCGACTCCAAGGAGTCGATGGTCGACGAGATCCTCTCGACCTTCCAGGCAGAGCTGTTCGGGGACTACGACGAGATCCTGGCCAGTGACGAGGACGCGCGCACCAAGCTCGAGCGCGCCGTGCGGGTGTCCTTCGAGGCGATCGACCAGCACCCGCACGAGGTCGCGATCTACCAGAACGAAGCCGACCACCTCGGCACGTTCGAGCGGTTCGGCTACCTCGCCGACCGCAACACCCAGTCCCGCCAGGTGTGGGTCACGTTGATCGAGGAGGGCGTGCGCACCGGCGTCCTCCGTCCCGACCTCGACGTCACCCTCACCTACCGCTTCATCCGCGACACCGTGTGGGTCGCCGTCCGGTGGTACCGCCCTGCTCAGTCGCGGGGTGGCGGCCACACCCACACCGAGGTCGCCGACCAGTACGTCCGCATCCTCCTCGACGGGATCTCCTCATGAACAACGCCAACCCCGCCTACATCGTCGACGCCGTCCGCACGCCGGTGGGCAAGCGCGGCGGCCCGCTCGCCCCGGTGCACTCCGCCGACCTGGCCGCCCACACCATCACCGCCCTGATCGACCGCACCGGGGTCGACCCGGGTGCCGTCGACGACGTCATCCTCGGCTGTTGCGACACGATCGGCTCCCAGGCCGGCGACGTCGCGCGGACGGCATGGCTGGTGGCCGGGCTGCCCGACCACGTGCCCGGCGTGACCATCGACCGGCAGTGCGGATCGTCCCAACAGGCTGTGCACTTCGCCGCCCAGGGCGTCATGTCGGGCACCCAGGACCTGGTCGTCGCCGGCGGCGTGCAGAACATGAGCGCCATCCCGATCTCGGCGGCGATGCTGGTCGGCCAGCAGTACGGGTTCTCGACGCCGTTCGCCGAGTCACCCGGCTGGCAGAAGCGGTACGGCGACCAGGAGGTCAGCCAGTTCCGCTCCGCCGAGATGATCGCGGAGAGGTGGGGCATCTCCCGGGAGGAGATGGAGGCCTTCGCACTCGCGTCGCACGAGCGGGCCTGGACGGCGATCGCGGAGGGCCGGTTCGACAACGAGATCGTGCCGCTCGTCCATGACGACGGCAGCGAGTTCACGACCGACCAGTGCCCGCGCGAGACGTCGCTGGAGAAGATGGCCGGCCTCGAGCCGCTCACCCCCGGCGGCCGGATCACCGCCGCGGTCGCGTCCCAGATCTGCGACGCCTCCTCGGCGACGCTGATCGCGTCCGAGGCCGCGATCGCAGCGCACGGGCTGACGCCGCGGGCCCGCATCCATCACCTCTCGGTGCGCGGCGACGACCCGGTGTGGATGCTCACCGGACCGATCGACGCGACCAGGCACGCGCTGGAGAAGACCGGCATGAGCGTCGACGACATCGACCTGTTCGAGTGCAACGAGGCGTTCGCGTCCGTCGTGCTCGCCTGGATGAAGGAGACCGGCGCGCCGCACGACAAGGTCAACGTCAACGGCGGCGGCATCGCCCTCGGTCACCCGATCGGCGCCACCGGCACCCGGCTGATGACGACGCTCCTCAACGAGCTCGAGCGCACCGGCGGGCGCTTCGGCCTCCAGACGATGTGCGAGGGCGGCGGCCAGGCCAACGTGACCATCATCGAGCGCCTCTGACCCGTCTCACCGGTCCGAGAGCCCGACGACGGAGATGTCGACGTACGCGAAGACGGCGCTCCTTTCGCTGCGGTCCCAGGCCCACAGTGAGCACTCGACGCCCACGATGTGACGACCTGCCGGATAGACGTGGGAGACTGCCGTCAACGTCGCCTGTTGACCGGCGCCCTCGCGCGGATCCGTCCAGGGGGCGATCTCACCTTCGTCGTCGTACTTGAACTGGGGCCAGCGCGTACGCCGTACCGCTGGTCAGCACCAGGAACAGGGCGAGCAGCCCCACCCCTTGTTGGGCTAGGGACTTGCCGAGGTTCGCGAGCATCATTCCTCCAGAGGTCTGATGGGTGCCTACGGTCGGGATCAACCGACGGCCACGCCGCGCGCCAGGGTCAACACGTCCTCGGTGGTCAGCGGCTGACCTCCGATGCCCCAGTCACCGCTACCGACTTCCTCGACGACGCACCAGGTGACGGAGCGCATGTTCTCGCCCTCGATCCCGACCATCGTCTCGGTCAGCTTCCGCACGATGTCCTGCTTCTGCTCTGGCGTGAACACGCCCTCGATGAGCTTGACGTTGATGAACGGCATGTCGGCTTCTCCCTTGGGTGTTGGCGCTTTTGCTTCGAGTGGAAGCGTTCTCGACGCTAGGCGCGCGGGTGCCGAGGCCGCATCGGCGCTACCCGACAGAAACGGAGCGCCGTTGGCGGCCCCGGTGTCGGGTGCTACGTAGAGCCCCCGCTAGGGGCAGCCTTCAGATTCCCGGCTCCAGCTCGGGCAGCCTGGCGGCGGCTGCTGCCCGAGCCGACTTGCCGGTGAGCTCGAGCTTCGAGTAGATGTTGGAGAGGTGGCGCTCGACCGTCCGCGTGCTCAGCGACAATTGGGAACCGATCTCCTCGTTGCTGCGTCCGTGAGCGACGAGCCGCAGCACCTCTACTTCCCGGACCGTCAGCTCCGCTCTGGCGCCGCCCCGCTCCGCTACGCCGACGAATGCCGTCACTTCGGCGAGGAAGTCGGGCCACGCCGGCTCATCAGCGAGCAGGATGTGGTTCTGGCTGTGCAACGGGACGAACCGTGCTCCTGGGATGAGGCCCGCCAGTTGACGACCCTGCTCGAAAGGAACGGCCTGGTCTCCGTCGGCATGCATGACGAGCGTGCGTGCGGAGACCGCCCTGGCCGACGAGGTGACGTCCAACATGGCGCGTGCGCGACTGCTGGCGAACGCCGCTTCAGCCGACATCGACCGGCGCTGGAGCTCGTCGAACCATCGCATCTGAGTCTCGGATGCCCCTGGGATGAAGGAGGATGTGAACACGCGACGGAAGACGGGGTTCGCTCGGCCCCAACCGACCTTGATCATGCGTGCGCGCAGGTCCCTCTCCTCGATCTCCTCCTCGGTGGCACTTCTCGCCAAGGCACCCTGTCCGTACGCTCCGCAGAGGACCAGGCTCGTGACCCTGCCGGGATGTGCTCGCGCGTACTCGACCGCCACAGCCCCACCTTGTGACATGCCCAGGAGGGTGAAGCTGCTCAGCCGCGCGGCATCGACCACTGCCTCGAGGTCTGCCATCCAGGCGGCGAGCGAGTACTCGGTCGGAGCGCGGTCGGACAGACCGCAGCCTCGGTCGTCGTACCGGACAACGGTGAATCGCTGCCCGAGGTCCTCCAGCCAATGACTCCACACGGGGCTCGACCAGTCGAAGTCGAGGTGCGTCAGCCAGGTCCCCACGCGCACCAGCGCCGGGCCACTCCCGTGCCGCGACCACGCGATGCGGGTGCCGTCCGCAGAGGTCGCGAAGGCGGCCTCGGTCCTCACCCCGCGAGTGTAAGGCGGCTGTGCCCGCCCGCGTCGCTATGGGCGGCTGGGAGAATCAGGCGTGCCCTGGTCGACGACGTCCGATGTCCACGCGTTCATCGCGGCGGTGGGGGAGTTCCTGTCCTCGCGCCCTATCGAGCACAGCCCGCTGCTGACCGAGGCCGACCACCTCCGCCGCAACTCGGAGCCGGACGCCGGCCAGGCCTACGGCTGGTGGACCGGCGAGCACGGAGAAGTGGCTGGCGCGTTCCTCCAGGCGCCGCGGCACCCGCCGATCCTGACCCCGCTACCCGCCGCGGCGGTCGACGACCTGGTCGCGGTGCTCCCCGTCGACGACGGAGTCGGGTGCGACGTCACGACCGTCGACGCCGCGCTGGACGCGTGGCAGCGTGCGGGTGCGACGCTCGAACCGCGACACCGGCTGGTCGTCCACCGCCTCGACAGGCTACGACCGCCGCCGCTCCCGCCGGGCCGCGCTCGCTCGGCCGGACCCGGCGACACGGAGCTGCTGCACCGGTGGTTCGGCGAGCTGATGGCGGCGCACCCCGGCGATGCGAGCGACCGCTCCTACGTGATCGACGACCCGCTCGCCGAAGGACGGATCGTGCTCTGGGAGGCCGACGGCGTTCCTGAGGCGATGGCGGGTCGGAGCCGCGTGGTCGACGGCATGACGAGGCTCGGCGCGACCTACGTCCCGACGGGGGACGCGCGGGTGGAGACCGCCGTCCTCGCCGCAGGGTCGGCCGCGGCCGCCGCGGTCGCGGAGGACGTCCTCGTCCTTTCCGCGAGGTCCGACCGGGCCGCGAGCGCCCAGCTCGCCGCGCTCGGCTACCGCGCGGTCCGGGAGCGGATCCTGCTGGCTCCGGTCATCTGACTCGGCGGGAGTCAGCGGGCGACGACCCACCAGAGACCCGCGGTCACCGGGATCAGACCGGTGAGCATCCACCACGTGAGCAGCGGCTTCTTGTTGATCGCGCGCACGGCGCCGATCCCGACCAGGTAGAACGCGGCGCCGAGCAGGATCAGGATGATCTGGGCGTCGCGCCGGTCGTCACTGATCGCGTCGGCGGCGAGGACCAGGCCGACCGTCAGGTGGACGAGGGTGGTGATGATCAGCACCGAGATCACCCGACGCTGGACCCGCTGCAACCGTTCCAGGTCCTTCGGGTCGGCGACCTTCCGCGGCGCATCCGGGTCCATCAGGTGCCGACGTCGGGGCGTCGGCGACTGCTGGCTCACGCTCCTGAGGTTATCGGGGCAGCGCCTCCTGCCAGTAATCCGGTGGCGGAGGCGCCGCCGTCGCTGGATGCTGGCCACATGGACATCACACGGTTCGGCCCCGACGACGTGGCCGCGCTCAAGGAATGGGTCGAGCTCTCCGACGCGGTGCGGCTGGAGGACTCCCCGTGGGAGACGGAAGTGACCCTCCTCCGGACAGAGGCGCGGTTCCGGGTCGGCTGGGACGGCGAGCCGTCGACGCCGTACCTCGCCACCGTCGACGGCACCGTCGTCGGCGGCGGGGCGATCAACACCAGCGAGTACGACAACCTGCACCTCGCCTGGCTCGGCGTCCTCGTGCACCCCGACCACCGACGTCAGGGCTACGGCAGCGGGATCCTCGCCCACCTCGAGGACGAGGTGCGCCGGATGGGTCGCACCAGCGTCGGCATGGACGGCTGGGAGTCCGACGCGACGCGCGGCTTCGCCGCCAAGCACGGCTACGAGAAGAAGCACCAGGCGATCGCCCGACGCCAGTACCTCGCCGACATCGACCGCGCCGAGCTCGACAGGCGGTACGACGAGGCGCTCGCAGCCGCCACCGACTACGCGTTGGAGCGCCAGCTGCTCCCCACCCCGGAGGCGGACCTCGACGACCTCGCCGAGATGGCATCGGCGATCAACGACGCCCCCACCGACGACCTCGAGATCGAGGACGAGGTGTTCAACGCCCAGCGGATGAAGGCCTACGAGGACGCCTGCGCGTTCCGCCGGGAACGCGCCTACCGCGTGGTCGCGCGACACGTGCCGAGCGGCAAGCTCGCCGGGCAGACCGTCGTGGTCGTCGAGTCGGAGCGGCCGGCGTACGGCGACCAGCACGACACATCCGTAGTACGCGCGCACCGCGGCCACCGGCTCGGTCTCCTGCTGAAGGTCGAGATGCTCCGCTGGTTGGCCGAGGCGGAGCCGCAGGTCGAGCACATCGAGACCTTCAACGCGGAGTCGAACGACCACATGATCGGCGTCAACGAGGTCCTGGGCTACCGCGTCATGGCCCGTGAGCTGGCCTTCCAGAAGTCGCTCTAGACCGCACCGCGGGGGTGTCGGGCGAAGTAGCCTGACCGCGTGGGAACCGGGAGCCAGGCGAGGGTGAACCAGGAGGTCAGGTTCTGCCGCGCCGACGACGGCGTCCGGCTGGCCTGGGCTCGGCACGGCTCGGGCCCGCCACTGCTGATCGTCTCCTGCTGGCTGAGCCACCTCCAGCACGACTGGCAGAGCCCGGTCTGGCGGCACTTCCTCGACGACCTCGGTGACATCGCCACCGTGGTGCGGTACGACGAGCGTGGTTTCGGGTTGTCCGAATGGGAGGTGTCCGACTTCTCCCTCGACCGCCGGCTCGCCGACCTCGAGACCCTGGTGGAGGCGACGGGCATGGACCGGTTCGCACTCCTGGGGATGTCGGGTGGGGCGCCGGTCGCGCTCGCCTACGCCCACGCCCACCCCGAACGGGTCAGCCGGATGGTGCTGTACGGCGCCATGGCGGCCGGAGGTCTGAGGCAGGAGGACTCGGCCGAGGAGGCGGCGTTCCTGGCCATGATCCGCGCGGGCTGGGCGCGCCCGGACCCGCTCTTCCGACGGGTGTTCACCAACGCGTTCATCCCCGGCGCGAACGAGCAGCAGATGGAGTGGATGGACGAGCTGCAGCGCACCTCGACCAACACCGACAACGCGGTCTGCAGCCGGATCGCCCGCCACGAGACCGACGTGTCCGACCTGCTGCCCGGCATCGCCGTACCCACGCTGGTGCTGCATGCCGACGACGATCGGGTCGCACCCGAGTGGGGCATCCGGCTCGCTGCCGAGATCCCCAGCGCCCGCCTGGTGATGCTCGAGTCCCGCAACCACGTGCTGCTCTCGGACGAGCCGGCCTGGGCAGTCTTCCGCCGTGAGGTCGCCGAGTTCCTCGAGCCCGACCGGGTGACCGTCCCGGTCGACCACCTCTCGGACCGGGAGCGGGAGATCCTGCTGCTCGCCGCAGAGGGCCTCGACAACGGCGAGATCGCCGAGCGGCTCACCCTCAGCGTGCGGACCGTCGAGCGGCACTTCCAGAACGTCTACCTCAAGCTCGGCCTGTCCGGCCGCACCGCGCGCGCCGCCGCGGTGGCCAGGGTGCTCGCCTGACCGCTACGCGTCAGCCGCCAATCGTCATTTCCGAGGCGGCTCCGGTTACGCGTCCACGCGGATGAGCGGGACCCTCGCTGATCCCTACCTTCGTCTCACCCGGCAACAACGCCGTGATCTACGAAGGAGACAGCAATGTCGAACAAAGCAGTGGTCAGCCTCACCACCGGCATGGAGGACCCCGAGAAGGTCACCGTGGCCTTCCTGGTGGCCGTCGCCGCCGCCGAGCAGGGTCGGCCGACCCTGATGTTCCTCACCAAGGAGGCAGTGCGCCTCGCCCAGCCCGGCGTCGGCGTCGGCGTCGCGTGCGACGGCTGTCCGTCGCTTCCCGAGCTGATGGAGCGGTACCTCGCTGCGGGCGGGAGCTACCTGGTCTGCCCGCTGTGCTTCAACGCCAGGGCGCTGGACCCCGAGAACCTGGTCAAGGGCGCCGAGATCGGCGGCACCGTCCCGATGTGGCAGTGGATAGGGGACGAGGGCGCGACGAGCTTCAGCTACTGATCCGCGACCACGTACGACGAGGCGCGGCGCAGCTCGTCCGCGGCCCGGGCCACGATCCGGTCGATGAGCTCCTCGCACGAGGGCAGGTCGTCGATCACGCCGACCACCTGACCGCTGGCGAGCACGCCGGCAGAGGTGTCGCCCTCGACCAGCCCGGCCTTGAGCATGGTGGGGGTGTTGGCGGCCAGTGCCATCTGGCCGAGGGTGCGTCCCTGCTGCTTCTTCATCTCCCGGCCGTCCTTGGCCAGCTCCCACCACGACATCCCTGTGTCGTGCTTGAACTCCAGGGTGCGGCGCAGCGTCGGGCCCATCCGCCTGACGGCACTGGAGTGCTCGAGCTCGTCGACGAGGTCGGTGCGGAGCATCCGGTGGGGCATCCCGTCGACTTTCGCGGTGACGACCGTGTCGGTGAGCCCGCGCTCGAGGTAGAGCTGCTTCACCGCGTCGGGGACCGCGGAGTCGGAGGTGAGGAGGAAGCGGGTGCCCATGCCGACGCCCGCGGCGCCGTAGGAGAGCGCGGCGGCCAGCCCGCGGCCGTCGAAGAACCCGCCGGCCGCGACGACCGGGATGGCGACAGCGTCGAGGACGGTCGGCAGCAGCAGGGTGGTGGGCACCGGACCCGTGTGGCCGCCGCCCTCGCCGCCCTGGACCATCACCGCATCGGCGCCCCAGCCCGCGACCTTCTTGGCGTGCTTGGCGGCGCCGATCGACGGCATCACGACGATGTCGTGCGCCTTCAGGCGTGCGATCAGCTCGGGCTTGGGCGCGAGCGCGAACGACGCGACCTTCACGCCGTGCTCGATGAGCAGGTCGCAGCGGGCGGGCGCGTCGCCCGCATCGGCGCGGAGGTTGACGCCGAACGGCTGGTCGGTGCGGCCCTTGACCTCGACGATCGCCTTCTCGAGCTCCTCGTACGTCATCGTCGCCGACGCCAGGATGCCGAGGCCACCCGCATTGGCGGTCGCCGACACCAGGCGAGGACCCGAGACCCATCCCATGCCGGTCTGCACGACCGGGTGCCGGACGCCGACCAGGTCGGTGAACGGCGTTCGGATCAGCTGCTCAATCACTGGGCACTTCCTTGAACCGCAGTCCCTTCGGGTCGAGCATCTCCCTGATCAGGATCAGCTCCTCCGTCGTCGGCTCCCTGCTGGTCGGCACGTCGTCAGGGACCACCAGCTCGAATCCGGTCTGCGTGACGACGTCGTCGACGCTCACCCCCGGGTGCACGCTGAGGAGCCGCACCGTGTCATCCGGCCCGCCGACGTCGAACACCCCGAGGTTGCTGACGATCCGGTGGATGTCGTTGTACCGCGCCGCCGCCGCTCCGGCGGCCTTGGCCCGCCGCGGGCCGACCCCGGAGACGACGTCGACCTGCTCGACGAAGACGCGAGGCGAGTGCCGGGGGACCCAGTACGACGTCCGGTTGTTGACGGTGTTGCCCGGCGCCCCCCGGGACCCGAGCAACTGCCGCTTGGGCTGGGCGAAGTCGCCGATTGCGGAGATGTTCTGGTTGCCGTCACGGTCGACCTGGGTGGCGCCCATCATCACGTGCCGCTTGCCGTAGGCGACGACGTCGAACACCTTGCGGAAGGGGATCCAACCCTCGACGACGTCGCCCTTGGCGAACAGCGGCGGAACCCCGGCAAGGAACAACGACTCACCGTCGCTGATCACCAGGTCCGGGTTGGAGGTGAGCTTCGCGAGCCGCACGCCGAGCATCGGCAACAGCCCCATCGGGCTGGCGAAGATCTCGCCGTCGTCCTTGAAAGCGTCGGCGATGGCGGCCGCGCAGACGTCGGCTCGCGTCACGGTCGCGTCGGTCCCTGAGCTTGTCGAAGGGGTCGAGACACTCATGCTTGCTCCTCGTGGAACGCCCGGACCGCGGCCTGGTAGGACGCCTCGTCGCCTGCGAGGAAGCGGTCGTGGAACGCCTGCCAGTCGTCGTCAGAGCCGCCGGCCGCGGCGGCGTACGCCTTCTGGAACTTCTCGTCGCGCTCGTAGTCGGGGGTACAGGTCGTGAAGTGGGCGCCGTTGGGGGTCTCGACGACACCCTCGACCATCATCCGGCTCAGCAGCAGCCGCTGCACGGGGGAGTCGACCGTCAGCCCCGCGGTGTCGGTGACTTGCTCGACGCTGACGTAGGCCCGCTTCGCGGCCATGCAGAAGAGGTCGTCGAAGTAGGGGTCGGGTCCCAGGTAGCTCGCGTTGCCGTGCTCGTCGGCGCGGTTGAGGTGGACGAACGCGACGTCGAGCTCGAGGGACGGTACGGCGACCAGCTCCTCGCGGTCGTCGTACGGGCTGGTGACCGTCTTGATCCACGGGTTGTTGACGAGCACGTCGGACCCGAGGCCGGCGCGCATCGGGAGGAACGGCAACCGGTGGGCGGCGGCCCGGAGGCCGGTCTGGAACATGCCCTCGTCGAGCTCGACGATCTCCGCGATGCTCTTGCTCTGGCGGGCCCGCTGGAAGTTCGGCTCCAGCGGGATCGAGTCGAGGGAGACGAACGCGTAGACCAGCTTGCGGATCTTGCCGGCTCGGGCGAGGAGTCCGACGTCGGCGCCGCCCCAGCTGACCACGGTCAGGTCGGTGAGGTCGGAACGGTAGAGCGCGCGGACCAGGGCCATCGGCTTGCGCCGCGGCCCCCAGCCGCCGATGCCGACCGTCATCCCGCTCTCGAGGGTGCCGACCACCTCGTCGATCCTCATCCGCTTGTCGCGCGGCTTGCGGCTCACTTGTTCTCCTTGCTCTTCTCGGTACCCGCGAAGTCGTCACGCAGCTCGTCGCTGACGCCCATCAGGTTGAGCTCGTAGGTGAAGCCCTGCTCGAACCGGTAGCTCTTGTTGACGTCGATCGGGTCGATGCCGTTGAGCGCTGCCTTCGCGGCGCGGATCACCCGGCCGTCCTTGGCGGCGATCTCGGAGGCCACCTTCATGGCCGCGCCGTCGAGCTGGTCGCGTGGCACCACCTCGAGCACGGAGCCGAACTGCACCAGGTCGGCGGCCTTGATCGTGCGTGCGGTGAAGTAGAGGGTCCGCATCATGTGCTGCGGGACCAGCCGGGCCATGTGGGTCGCCGCACCCAGCGCGCCCTGGTTGACCTCGGGCACCCCGAAGTAGGCGTCGTCGCTGGCGACGATGCAGTCGGCGTTGCCGACCAGCCCGACGCCACCGCCGACGCAGAACCCGTTGACCGCGGCGACCACGGGCACCGCGCACTCGTAGACCGCCTTGAACGCCGCGTAGCACCCGCGATTGGCGCCTAGCAGCGCGTCGAACCCGGTGGTGTGCTGCATCTCCTTGATGTCGACGCCGGCGTTGAAGCCCTTGCCCTCGGCGCGGAGCACGACCACCTTCGTGGCCAGGTCGCGGCCCGCCTCGTCGAGCGCGGCCGCCAGGTCGAACCAGCCCTGCACGGTGAGCGCGTTGACCGGGGGAGCGTCCATGGTGACGACGCGGATCCCGTCCTCGCGCAGCTCGCTGGTGACCATCATGACCTCACCCTACCAAGCATTTGCTTGGTAGGGTGCTGGCATGGCACTCACGATCGACCTGACCGACCGGGTCGCCCTGGTCACCGGCGGGGCGAAGGGCATCGGTCGTGGCATCACCGAGGTCCTCCTCGAGGCCGGTGCCACCGTGGTGACCTGCGGTCGCTCGGAGGCCGCGCCCCCCGCGGGTGCCGACCACCGGGTCTGCGACGTCCGCGAGCCGGAGGCGGTGGCCGACCTCGTCGCCGGCGTCGTCGCCGACCACGGCCGCCTGGACGTCGTGGTGAACAACGCCGGCGGCGCGCCGTACGCGCTCGCGGCCGAGGCGTCCCCGCGCTTCCACGAGAAGCTCGTCGACCTCAACCTGATGTCGGCACTGCACGTGAGCCAGGCGGCCAACCGGGTGATGCAACAGCAGGAGCGCGGCGGCGCCATCGTCAACATCTCGTCGGTGTCCGCGAACCGACCGTCGCCCGGCACGGCTGCGTACGGCGCCGCCAAGGCGGGTCTCGACGCGTTGACCGGGTCGCTTGCCATGGAGTGGGGACCGAGGGTGCGCGTCAACGCCGTCGACGTCGGGCTGGTGCGCACTCCTGACACCGCCGACCACTACGGCGGCGACGCCACCGTGGCCGAGATCGAGCGCACCATCCCGCTGGGCCGGATGGCCGACCTCGCCGAGATCGGGCGGGTGGTCGCGTTCCTGGCCAGCGACCTCGCGTCGTACGTCTCCGGTGCCAGCGTCGCCTGCCACGGCGGCGGCGAGCAGCCGGTCTTCCTCTACGTCGCACAGAACCACCACGTCGGACCGGAACAGGGAGAGAGCAAGTGAGCAAGCTGTTGGAAGGTCGGGTCGCGATCGTGACCGGCGCCGGACGAGGGATCGGCCGCGCGCACGCGCTCGAGCTGGCCAGGCACGGCGCCAAGGTCGTCGTCAACGACTACGGCGTCTCGCTCGCCGGCGAGGACACCGGCGAGTCGCCGGCCCACCAGGTGGTCGCCGAGATCGAGGCGATGGGCGGTGCGGCGGTCGTCAACGGCGCCGACGTCGCGGACTTCGAGGCGGCCGCGGCGATGGTGCGGCAGGCGATCGACACCTACGGCGGGCTCGACGTCCTCGTCAACAACGCGGGCTTCGTGCGCGACCGGATGCTCGTCAACACCTCCGAGGAGGAGTGGGACTCGGTGATCCGGGTGCACCTCAAGGGACACTTCGCGCCGCTGCGCCATGCCGGCGCGTACTGGCGCGCCGAGGCCAAGGAGGGTCGCCAGCGCGTGGCCCGGGTGATCAACACGTCGTCGGGGGCGGGGCTGCAGGGCTCGATCGGCCAGGCGACCTACTCCGCTGCCAAGGCGGGGATCGCGGGGCTGACCCTGGTCGCCGCCGCGGAGATGGGCCGGTACGGCGTCACCGTCAACGCGATCGCACCGGTGGCGAAGACCCGGATGACCGAGGGCGCGTTCGACACCTCCGCGATGGCACTGCCCGAGGACAACTCGCCGATCGTGGCCTGGCTGGCGTCGGAGGAGGCCAGCGACGTCACCGGCCGCGTGATCGAGATCGACGGCGGCAGGCTGACGATCGAGAACGGCTGGGCCCACGGCCCGTCCCGGGACAACGGGCGGCGCTGGGACGCGCCGGAGGTCGGGTCGGCCCTGCGCGCCCTGATCGCCGAGGCCCCGGCCCCGGAGCCCGTCTACGGCTCCCAGTAGGGGGTCGGCGCCGTACGGTTTCACCGGCCGGCCGGTGAAACTCTCGCTTGGACGATGAAACTTCGTCGGCCCAGCGACAGCTTCGTCGTTCCAGTACGGCGCGCCGGCGCTCGGTCACGCGGCAGCCTGAGCGAACGCGCGGAGGATGCGGTTCGCCGTGACAGCGGGGTGGTCCAGATCTGCCCACACCAGACGAACCATCAGCCAGCCTGTGATCTCGCGGAGATGATCCTCGCGTGCCTTCTCGCGAAGGATCGCTTCTTCGAGCGACTCGCCCTTGCGTCGGAGGCGAAGGTACTTCTGCACCCCGTCGAACTCGGCCATGACCTTCCGCTCCGGCCAGGCAAAGTCGACGCGGCCGGCAACGTGACCCGCGGGATGACGTATCTCGTACTGGGCAATCGGCGCAGGCAAGCCTTCGTTCCGGAAGAGCAGCCGAGATCGCGTCTCGCCAACCGACTCGGCCTTGCCGTCTGAGAGTCGGAGCTTCGGCAGCAAGCTCAGCGAACCAGGCGTCGCTTTCATCGATGCCAGGACTTGCTCGAGCTGTTCGCGGGTCGCCAGCCCGCTCTGCTGGAAGTAGTCGAGTACGACGACAGCGGGGTCGCGCGACGATATACACGCTGTGTCCATCGCCGTTCGAGCCGGCGCGGTGATCCAACCTCCGTCAAGGCAGGTGATGTCGCCAGCCCTGCAGATGCCGCGATGGTGCACGACCTTCGCGCTGGAGCGCTCGCCGACGCCGTACAGATTGGTCAGATGAACGGCGCGGAGATCGAGGCCCCAACTTGGGCCACCCTGCTCAATGTTGGCGCTGGTGTGGCTGAGCGCCACGTCGTTGCCGTACTGCTTCCGGACCGCCACGACCAGAAGCCGGTGTCGCCCGACCCTGTCTGCCGCCTCCCATACCGGTGCTAGGACGTAGGCGCCCTGCCTGAGTCGCACGATCCGCCCCGTCAGGACGGCACGCCTCAGCGCGTTGTCATCGATGCCGCTTTCAACGGCGTCTCTGCGGAGCAACACGCCGTGTGCGTCCGCCAACCACTCGAGCATGGCGTGAGCCTGCACGAAGGGCCTGGTCAGCGCATCCGGTCAGGTGCACGCCTGTGGATAGCCCACGAGCCGTTGCGGATCCTCAAGCTTGGCCGACGAAACTCGCGCTTGGCCGATGAGACTTCGCACTACGAGCGACAGTTTCACCGGCCGGCCGGTGAAACTGTCGCGCCCGGCCGAGCACTCAGATCCGCTCGAGCACCGTGCCCGTGGCCATCGCGCCGCCGGCGCACATCGAGATCAGCGCGGTCGACTGGTCGCGGCGCTCGAGCTCGTGGAGCGCGGTGGTGATCAGCCGGACGCCGGTGGCGCCCACCGGGTGGCCGAGCGCGATCGCGCCGCCGTTGACGTTGACCTTGTCCATGTCGACGCCGTGGACGCCGGCCCAGGACAGGACGACGGACGCGAAGGCCTCGTTGACCTCGAACAGGTCGAAGTCGCTGATGGCCATGCCGGTCTTCGCGAGCACGCGGTTGGTGGCGTCGACCGGGCCGTCGAGGTGGTAGTAGGGGTCGGATCCGACCAGGCAGTGGAACTTGATCCTGGCCCGAGGCTTGATGCCGAGGGCGTGGGCGCGGTCCTCGTCCATGACGACGAGCGCCGCTGCGCCGTCCGAGATCTGTGACGACGTGCCCGCGGTGTGGAGGCCGTCGGGCAGCACGGACTTGAGGCCGGCGAGACCCTCGAGCGTGGTCTCGCGGAGCCCCTGGTCGGTGTCGACGAGGTGGGTCTCGCCGGTCGGCTTGCCCTCCTCGTCGAGGACCGGTGCCTCGATGGCGGCGATCTCGCGCTTGAACCGGCCCTCGTCGACCGCGACCCGCGCCTTCTGCTGCGACGCGAGGCCGAACGCCTCGAGGTCGGCACGGGTGATGCCGCGGTTCTTGGCGATCCGGTCGGCGCCCTCGAACTGGTTCGGCATGTCGATCGCCCAGTCGTCGGGGCGCGGGTCGCCGAGGCCCGGGGGCACGTTGCCGCCGAGCGGGATCCGGGTCATCGCTTCGACGCCGCACGCGACGCCGACGTCGATGCTCCCGGCCGCCACCATGTCGTGCACGAGGTGCGCAGCCTGCTGGCCCGACCCGCACTGGGCGTCGATGACGGTGCCGCCGGTGTGCTGGGGGAGCCCCTGGTTGAGCCAGGCGCGGCGCACCATGTCGTTGGACTGCTCACCGGCCTGGGTGACGCAGCCCCCGACCACCTGCTCGACCAGCTCCGGGTCGACACCGGCGCGCCGCAGCACCTCCTCCTGCACGAACCCGAGCATCTGGCCCGGGTGCAGGCCGGCCAGCCAGCCCTTGCGCTTGCCGAGGGGGGTGCGGACGGCATCGATGATCACGGGGTTGCCCATGGGACCAAAGTAGAACACGTTCTCGTTCCTGCCAAGAAACGCGACATGAAACACTTTCGTATTTGACCGATGCTCTGTAGTCTCGCGTTAGAACGTGTTCCAGCCGGGCCGGTTCATCGCCGCCCGAGCGACCGAAAGGTTCCACTGACGTGACCGTTGCCGACCTGATCCCTGCCGGGTTCGACCCCACGAACCCGGACATCAACGCGGTGGCGCTGCCGCACGAGCAGTTCAAGGCCTTGCGCACCACCGCGCCGATCCACTGGGTCGAGCAGCCACCGGAGGCCCGGGCCGGCTTCCTCGACACCGGCTACTGGGCGTGCACCCGCCACCACGAGGTGCGCGAGGTGTCCAAGGACAACGAGCACTGGTCGACGAACGAGAACGGCGTCATCATCCGGTTCGCGCCGGACATGACCCGCGACCAGGTCGAGGTCCAGCGCGCGATGCTGATCCACAACGACCCGCCGGTCCACACCAAGATGCGCGGCATCGTCTCCCGCGGCTTCACCCCGCGTGCGATCGCATCGCTGAAGGAGAACCTCCGCGACCGCGCCTACCAGATCGTCGAGGAGGCGGCTGCCAAGGGCTCCGGCGACTTCGTCGAGGACCTCGCCGCCGAGCTGCCGCTGCAGGCGATCGCCGACTTCCTCGGCGTTCCCCAGGAGGACCGCAGGAAGCTCTTCGAGTGGTCCAACCAGATGATGGCCTACGACGACCCGGACTTCGACATCGATCCCGCGATCGCCTCGATGGAGATCCTCGCGTACTTCGACCAGCTCGCGACCGACCGCCGCGACAACCCGCGCGACGACATCGTGAGCAAGCTGATCCACGCCGGGGAGGAGGACGGGCACGGCGCGCTCACCAACGACGAGTTCGGCTTCTTCGTCATCCTGCTGACCGTGGCGGGCAACGAGACGACCCGGAACGCGCTCAGTCACGGCATGCACGCGTTTTTCCAGAACCCCGACCAGTGGGACCTCTACAAGGCGGAACGGCCCGACACGATGGTGGACGAGGTGATCCGGTGGGCGACCCCGATCACCGTGTTCCAGCGCACCGCGATCAAGGACACCGTCCTCGGCGACCAGGAGATCAAGAAGGGCGCCCGCGTCGGCCTCTTCTACGCCTCGGCGAACTTCGACGAAGAGGTCTTCGACGACCCGTTCACGTTCGACATCAAGCGTGACCCGAACCCGCACGTCGCCTTCGGCGGGCACGGCGCGCACTACTGCATCGGCGCCAACCTCGCCCGGATGGAGATCAACCTGATCTTCAACGCCCTTGCCGACCTCGTCCCGGACATCAGCCAGGCCGGCGAACCGCAGCGACTGCGATCGGGCTGGCTGAACGGCATCAAGGAGCTCCAGGTCAACTACAAGTAGTCGCGCGATGACCACCGACCAGCAGGACTTCGACTTCGACTTCACCGACCCCGACGTCAACTGGTCGGCGGTCCCGCACGACCGGTTCCGCGAGCTCCGCCGTACGGCACCGGTCAGCTGGGTGCAGCAGAAGCCAGGCTCGTACGACGGGTTCGCGCCGGAGTCCGGCACCGGCTACTGGGCCGTGACCGGTCACGCCGACGTCGCCGCCGTCTCCAAGGACGGCAAGCGCTTCTCCAACGCCGAGAACGGCGCGATCATCCGCTTCCCCGAGGGGATGGAGCGCGAGATGGTCGAGATGCAGCGAGTGATGATCCTCAACCAGGACCCGCCCGAGCACACGGCCATGCGGCACATCGTGTCGCGTGCGTTCACGCCGCGATCGATCGCACAGCTCGAGCAGATCATGAGGGACCGGGCGCAGCGGATCGTCGCCGACGCGGTCGAGCGGGGCTCGGGCGACTTCGTCGAGGAGGTGGCCGCGGAGCTGCCGCTCCAGGCGATCGCCGACCTGCTCGGCGTACCGCAGGAGGACCGCAAGAAGCTCTTCCACTGGTCCAACCAGATGCTGGCCAATGAGGACCCCGACTTCGCCGAGGTAGACGGCCAGGAGGCCGCGGCCGAGGTGCTGATGTATGCGATGGCGATGGCGGCCGACCGCAAGGCCGCGCCGCGTGACGACATCGTGACCCGGCTGCTGGAGGCCGACAAGGACGGTCGAGGGCTCACCGACGACGAGTTCGGCTACTTCGTGATCATCCTCGCTGTGGCCGGCAACGAGACCACGCGGAACGCGATCACCCACGGCATGAACGCGTTCTTCGACAACCCCGACCAGTGGGAGCTGTGGAAGCGCGAGCGTCCCGACACGATGATCGACGAGGTCGTCCGGTGGGCGACGCCGGTCACGGTCTTCCAGCGCACCGCACTCGAGGACGTCGAGGTCGGGGGAGTGCCGGTTCATAAAGGACAGCGGGTCGGGATCTTCTACGCCTCGGCGAACTTCGACGAGAACGTCTTCGACGACCCGTTCCGCTTCGACATCACCCGCGACCCCAACCCGCACGTGGGGTTCGGCGGCCACGGTGCCCACTACTGCCTCGGCGCCAACCTCGCCCGCCAGGAGATCCGGCTGATCTTCGACGCACTCGCCGACCACGCGCCCGACATCGCCAAGGTCTCTGAACCCAAGCGGCTGCGGCACGGCTGGATCAACGGCATCAAGGAGCTGCAGGTCCGGTACGGCTGACGTACGCGCAGACCTCGATCTCAGCGGCTCCACAGGTACGGCGTGGTGGTGGAGACCTTGAGAAGGCCGTACCGTTCCAGGATCGGACGGGAGTACTCGGTGGAGTCGCTGTTGATCAGGGTCTTTCCCTGACGCAGTGCCGATCGGGCCCGCGCAGCGGTCAGAGCTCGATAGATCCCCCGACGACGCCACCCCTCCAGGGTCGATCCGCCCCAGATGCCGGCGAACTCGGTCCCCGGCACCGGTTCGAGCCGACCCGCGGAGACGACCTGCCCCTGGACCTCGGCGACCCACAGCTCCATGCCGTCGTCGAGGGAGAGCCGGTTCAGCAACGCGTCAGCCATCGCCACCTCCTCGGCCGGAGAATCGCCGAACACCTGCGCGCTCATCGCGCACATCGCCCGGACGTCGCTCTCCGCGGTGACCTGCCGCAGCGTCACGTTGTCGGGCAGAGGCACGTCGACCGCCAGGCCTCGCGCCTCACCGATCATGATCGACTCCGTCTCCTCGGCGACGAACCCGTGGTCGAGGAGGCACTCGTGCAGTCCGGGGGCGTGGTCGTGTCCCCGCGTCTTCCACTCCACCCGGGTGATCTCGGGATCCGCCTGGTAGTGCGCCACCGCCGCGCCAACGAGTCGGCCGATCTCGTCGGCGTCGGCACCGTCGAGGTCCCGGTAGGTGACGAAGCCGCGACCACCTGCGAACGTCACCATCCGCAGCGGTCCGTGAGCCGTCACCGCGATCGCGCTGGGCGTCTCTGCGTCGGCCCGCAGCTGGTCGTCGTACGCCGCGAGGAACCGAGCCCGATCATCCATGGTGCTCATCATCGGGGAGCCCGTGCCGCTGTCGCCAGCGGATTGCGACGTGGGCGACATCCGGGTCGACCGGCTCAGGCCGGCGCCGACCTCGCCCGCCCGGCCGACGCTGCGCGCGTCGCCTACTCGGATCGCAGCGAGCGGGGCAACCCGAAGTGCGGCAGCACGCCGTTCTCGAAACGGGTCATGGCGCAGATCCTGGTGTCTCTCAAGGTCAGCACGATGAGCCCGTTGCCGTGGCTCACCCCGTCCGGTCCGCGCAGGTAGGCGCCGAACGCCGGCTGGCCGTTGGCGCTGGTCGGAACGAGGTCGACGGTCCGACCGCGGCCGAAGACGGCGGCAAAGAACCCGGCGACGGCATCAAGTCCCTCGTACTCGAACGGCAGCGGCGGCATCGAGATGAAGATGTCGTCGGTGAGGAGTGCGACGAGTCCGTCGATGTCAGCCGAGCCGTACGCCCGCACGAATCGCTCGATGAGGTCCTGCTCCGCCGGCGTCGTCACGGCGGGAGGGTCGCCGCGACGCTGGTACAAGGTCGCTCGCGCCCGCTTGAGGGCACTGTTGGCGGCACTGACGGTCGTCTCGAGCATCTCGGCCACCTCCTGGGCCGGGAACCCGAGGACGTCGCGCAGGACGAGCACCGCTACCTGCCGCGGCGGCAGCACCTGCACCGCGGTGACGAACGCCAGTGACATCGACTCGGACTGCTCGTAGCGGGCCTCAGGGCCGAGCGGGATCGTCAGCCCGGCTAGAGCGAGATCCGGGTACGGCTCCAGCCACGGGACCTCCCCGAGCCGCGTGGGCTCCGGCGGTTGAACGTGTGGCACGTCCCACTCCTTCGGTGGCCGCCGACTCTCGGACCGGCGGGCGTTGAGGCATGAGTTGGTGGCTATCCGGTAGAGCCAGGTCCGCAGCGACGAGCGTCCCTCGAACCGCGCCAAGCCGGTCCATGCCGCAAGCAGTGTCTCCTGCAGCACGTCCTCGGCGTCTTGGTACGACCCGAGCATCCGGTAGCAATGCACGTGCAACTCGCGGCGGAACGGGTCGATCAGCTCCTGGAAGGCGGCGCCGTCGCCGGCCTTCGCCCTGTTCAGCAATGCAGTCGTCATGGGTGCCTCTTCGTCGGACTCGTCTTCTCCCGGTACTGACACCGCACAAGCCGAGAAATGGGCGCTCGGTCGACGCCCGCTTTCCCAATGGTCCGGTGTCTATCCCCATGACAGTCAACGATGGAAGGCGATAGCCATGGGCAAGATCGTGGTCAGCGAACAGATCTCCCTCGACGGGGTGGTCGAAGACCCGTCCGGAGTGGAGGGAACCGGCCGCGGCGGCTGGGTGAACGAGATGTCGCAGGCCGACCGCGCGAGGTGGACCGAGCACGAGTTCGCCGAGTCGGTCGCAGCCGAGGCACTGCTCTTGGGTCGTCGCAGCGACGCTTGGTTCGCCGCACGCTGGCGGGACCGCGCCGGCGAGTGGGCAGACCGCCTGAACACGATGCCGAAGTACGTCGTCTCCTCGACGCTCGATGAGCCGCAGTGGGGCAACGCGACGGTTCTCAGCGGTGACGTCGTGGAGCAGGTCGCCAAGCTGCGCACCGAAACGGACGGCGACATCGTGGTCTACGCCAGCGCCTTGCTGGTAAGGCTGCTCCTCGACCACGACCTCGTCGACGAGCTCCGGCTGACCATCCACCCGTTCGTCGTCGGCGCGGGGCCGTCGCTCTGGGGCGAGACGGCGAGCCGCAAGACCTTCCGCCTCACCGACAGCCGGCTGCTGGGGAGCCTTCCCCACCTGACCTTCGAGGTCGTGGCCGCATGACGACCGTGACCACCACGCCTCCGAAGACGGGGTTGATACTGCTGCTGCTGTGCGCGGCGCAGTTCATGGTCGTCCTGGACATCGCGATCGTGAACGTCGCGCTGCCCTCGATCCAGGTCGACCTCGCCATGAGCCAGGACTCTCTGCAGTGGGTGGTGATCGCCTACGGGTTGATGCTCGGTGGCTTCCTGCTGCTCGGCGGCCGGTTGGCCGACCTGCTCGGGCGCAAGCGCGTGCTGATCTCGGGCCTGGCGGTCTTCACCGCCGCGTCACTGCTGGCGGGACTGGCGGAGAGCGCCGAGCTGCTGATCGCGGCCCGCGCGATCCAGGGATTCGGTGCGGCGATGATCCCCCCGGCTGCCCTGTCGATCCTCGCGATCACGTTCGAGGAAGGCGCTGCACGAAATCGCGCCCTCGGTCTCTTCGGCGCTGTTGCGGGCATCTCGGCGACGGTCGGCGTCATTGCCAGCGGGCTACTGACCGACGGGCCGGGTTGGCGGGCGATCTTCCTGCTGAACGTGCCGATCGGCATCGTCCTGATCGCGATGACGGCACGGCTTCTCAGGGGTGAGGCGCGCGACGATTCCGGCGAACCGTTCGACATCGCCGGCGCGGTGACGCTCACTGGAAGCATTCTGCTGGTCGTCTATGCGCTGAGCCAAGGACCGGACGACGGGTGGGTGGCGTGGTCGACGCTTGCTCTTTTCGCCGGCGCGGCCGCGCTGATGGGCGCGTTTCTCGCCATCGAGTCGACCTCGCGGGAGCCACTCATCCCGGGCATCGCGGTGCGCAACCGAACGCTCATAGCCGCCAACCTGAGCGCCCTCTTCACGTTCAGCACGTTCTTCGCGCTGATCTTCGTGGGTACGTTGCTCATGCAGCAGGTGCTGGGCTACTCGGCAACGAAGACGGGCGTCGCGTGGGTGGCCACATCGGGCATCTCGTTCTTCGCCGCTGGCCTCACCGGGAGCAAGCTTGCCGCCGTGCTCGGTCCTAGGACGTTGCTGATCGGTGGACAGGGACTGCTCGCGGTCGCCATGCTGCTGCTGGCCCGCGTCCCGGCGGATGCCGACTACTGGACCGACCTGCTACCGGCATTCCTTCTCGCCGGGATCGCGGTGGGGGCAGCGGCGCCGGCCATCCAGATTGCCGCACTCGCCGGTGTCGAGGAACGGCTGACCGGCCTCGCTTCCGGGCTCGTCGAGACATCGCGCGAGATCGGTGGGGCGATCGGCGTGGCCGTGGTCGCAACGGTTCTCACGTCGCAGGCCGGCATCGAGGGGTTCCGAGCCGCGTTCGTCGCCCTCGCTGCCATCGCCGCGCTGGGCGCCATCGCCGCAGCGGCGAGATTCCCCCGCCACGATCGCGCAACGATCGACGCGGGAGCGGCCTGACGAGGATCAGCATCGTGTGGACGCGAAGACCTTCGGGTCCGCCGGCGCAGATGGGCGCCAACGCCTGCTGGCGGCGCTACGGTTGTGCCGAGAGATCGCCCAGCACCTCAGGAGCGCTTCGATGAGTGACACGGACACCGAGCGGTTCTCGGGATATTCGGAGAACAGCTACCAGCACACGATGCACACGTATGCCTGGATCTCCCTCTGGCTGATCGTGGGCATCGGAGTGGCGTTCGGCATCTACGGGTTCGTCGTCGGACTCGACTAGTCCCGCGCCGTCAGCACGATCGGGTCGCCCTCGGTGAGGGCGACCGTGTGCTCGACGTGCGCGCCGCGGGACCCGTCGGCGCTGCGGATCGTCCAGCCGTCGGGGTCGAACCGGATCTCGTCGGTGGTGTGCAGGAACCACGGCTCGATCGCGATGACCAGACCGGGGCGGAGCTTGAGGCCGCGACCGGCCTGACCATCGTTGGCCACGTGCGGGTCGCCGTGCATGGTGCGGCCGACGCCGTGGCCGCCGAACTGCAGGTTGACCTTGAGGCCTTCGGCGCGGGCGACGGAGCCGATCGCGTGCGAGATGTCGCCGAGCCGGTTGCCGGCCCGGGCGGCGGCGATGCCGGCGTCGAGCGCCCGCTGGGCGACGTCGATCAGCCAGACGTCCTCGGTGCGAGGCGTACCGACGACGACGGAGAGCGCGGAGTCGGAGACCCAGCCGTCGACCGCGGCAGCGAAGTCGACCGACAGCAGGTCGCCGTCCTTCAACGTGTAGTCGAACGGCAGGCCGTGCAGCACGGCGTCGTTGACCGACGTGCAGAGCACCTTGCCGAACGGCATCGCGCCGAACGACGGGTGGTAGTCGATGTAGCAGGACTCGGCGCCGGCGTCCTTGATCATCCGGTGCGCCAGCTCGTCGAGCTCCAGCAGGTTGACCCCGACGTCCGCCTTCTCGGCCAGGGCGCTGATGACCGAGGCCACGAAGCGCCCGGCAGGACGCATCTGCTCGATCTGGGTCGGGGTGCGGAGCTCGATCACGCGGTCAAGGGTACGGTCTCGACACGTTCGACCAGCAAGTGGCGATCAATCCAGGAACTTGGGCTCGCGCTTCTCCTTGCGGGCCGCGACGGCCTCCTCGAAGTTCTGCGTCATCAGCCGCACCAGCAGCTGCCCGGCGCCCTCGGCGTGCATGTGCTGCTCGAGGCTGGCGGCGTCGAGGCTGTCCTGGAGGGTGCGCTTGGTCAGCTCGACGCCCGGCCGGCTCCAGCGGGTGATGTCGGCCGCGGTCTCGAGGCAGCTGTCGAGCAGCTGGTCGTCCGGGACGACACGCGACACCAGACCGATCGACGCCGCCTCGACCGCATCGACGTCCCGGCCGGTCAGCATGATCTCCGCTGCTCGGGACGTGCCGACGGCCCGCGGGAGCAGGTAGCTGAGGCCGAGCTCGCTGGCGGTGAGGCCGTTGTTGATCCCGGCGGCGCGGAAGAACGCGGACTCCGCCGCGACCCGGACGTCGCACGCCAGGGCGAGGCACAGCCCGCCGCCGATGGCAGGTCCGTTGACGGCGGCGATCACCGGCTGGTGGAGCCGTCGCAGGGTGACGATGATGTCGTCCAGCAGCTCCATCGCGCGCAGGGCTACGGTCACGCCGGTCAGACCGTCGATGTTGGGCATCCGGCCGCGCTCGCCGCTCTGGTCGGCACCCGAGCAGAACGCCCGGCCGGCGCCGGTGAGAATGACGACACGCACGTCATTGTCGTCGCCCAGCTGCCGCAGCGCGTCCCGGAACGGGACCATGACGTCGAACGCCATGGAGTTCATCCGCTCGGTGCGGTTGAGCGTGACGACCGCGACATCGGGTCGCGGCCGGTCGACCAGGACGAAGCCTTCGGTGCCACCGTCGGCGTCGGACGTCATCAGTTCGAGGGCTTCTCGGAGCCGACCACCCACATCGCGAAGAACTGCGACCCGCCGCCGTAGGCATGGCCCAGCGCGCGTCGGGCACCGTCGACCTGATGCTCCCCGGCCGCGCCGCGGACCTGGAGGGCGGCCTCGCCGAAGCGGAGCATGCCAGACGCGCCGATCGGGTTGGAGGAGAGCACGCCGCCGGAGCAGTTGACCGGGATCTTGCCGTCCATCGCGGTCTCTCCGGCCTCCGTGAGCTTCCAGCCGTCGCCCTCGGCCGCGAAGCCGAGGTTCTCCAGCCACATCGGCTCGAACCACGAGAACGGCACATAGATCTCCGCAGTGTCGATCTCCTCGAGCGGGTTGGTGATGCCCGACTGCTTCCACAGCGCAGCGGCCGCATCGCGGCCGGCCTGCGGGTTGACCTGGTCGCGCTCGGCCGCGGTCGTCGCCTCCGAGCGCATGACCGTGCCGTGGATCCAGGCCGGGTTCGGGGAGGACGCGGCGGTCTGCTCGTCGACGATCACCAAGGCGCACGCGCCGTCGCTGGACGGGCAGGTCTCGTCGTACCGGATCGGGTCCCAGAGCATCTGCGACGCCAGCACCGACTCGACCGTGGTGCCTTCGTTGTGCAGGTGCGCGTAGGGGTTCTTCAGCGCGTTGTTGCGGTCCTTCGCCGCGACGATCGCGCCCACGTGCGTGGGTGCCTGTGACCGCCGGATGTACGAGCGCACGTGCGGCGCGAAGTAGCCGCCAGCCCCGGCGTGCACCGGCATGTTGAACGGCAGGGGCACCGACAGCGCCCACATCGCGTTGGACTCCGACTGCTTCTCGTAGGCGACGGTCAGCACCCGCCGATGGACGCCGGCCTGCACGAGGGAGGAGGCGACGATCGCGGTGGACCCGCCCACCGAGCCGGCGGTGTGCACCCGCAGCAGCGGCTTGCCCGCCGCGCCGAGTGCGTCCGCCAGGAACAGCTCCGGCATCATCACGCCCTCGAACAGGTCGGGCGCCTTGCCGACCACGATCGCGTCGATGTCGTCGAGCGACAGGTTCGCGTCGGCGAGCGCCCGGTCGATGGCCTCCCTGCAGAGGCCCGCCATCGAGACGTCCTCGCGCTTGGCGCGGTGGTGGGTCTGGCCGACGCCGATGATCGCGGCAGGTTGCTTGCCCATCAGTTCCCTGCTCCTTCGGTAGCGGATGTCGACGCGGCGAGTGTGCACACGAGGTTCTGCTGCAGCGCGGGGCCAGAGGTGGCGTGTGCCAGCACCTTGCCGGCCTCGCCGGACCAGATCCGCTGGGCCGCCTCGCCCACCCGGATCCCACCGGCGGAGAACATCGGGTTGCTGGCGAGCGCCCCGCCCGACGGGTTGATCGCGACGTCGTCGGCCAGACCCAGCTCGCTGCGCAGGATCAGCTCCTGGTGGCTGAACGGCGCGTGCAGCTCGGCCACCTCCACCCCGTCCAGGTCGAGCGCCGCGCCCGCGCGTCGGGCGGAGGGCGACCGGGTCAGGTCGCGAACGCCCATCCCCATCGGGTCGACGTAGTGGGAGATGCCGGTCAGCCAGGCGGGCCGGTCCCGCACCTCGCGGGCGCGGTCGCCCGCGGCGAGCACGAGGGCGGCCGCGCCGTCGGTGACCGGCGCGCAGTCGTGCTTGCGGAGCGGGTCGGCGTACATCGGCCGGCCGAGCAGCTCGTCGACAGACGACCCGCCCTTCCGGACGGCGTACTCGTTCTTCTCGGCGTCGGTCAGCGACCGGTTGGCGACCTCCGCCATGGCGCGCTCGTCCCACAGCCCGGCGTCGATGCCGGTCCGGGCCTGCAGGCCCGCCAGGGAGACGGTGTCGGGCCACAGCGGCGTCATCGTGTAGGGCTCCAGCTGGAGGGCGAGGGTACGACGGAGCACGCCGGCCGAGCTCTTACCGAAGGCGTAGACGAGAGCCGTGTCGACCTCGCCGGTCTGGATCTTGATCCACGCCTCGTACATCGCCCAGGCGAGGTCCATCTCGACGTGCGACTCGTTGACCGGCGGGATCACGCCGATCGCGTCGACCGCCTGGACGAACGAGAACGAGCGCCCGGCCAGGTAGTCCGAGGAGCCGGAGCACCAGAACCCGACGTCCTTCCGGGTCCATCCGGTCTGCTCGTAGCACTCCTTGAAGAGGGGGACGAGGAGCTCGACGCAGGTCGGGGACCCGTCGAACTCCGGCATCTGTCGCTGGGCGAACCCGACGACGGCGACGTCTCTCATTGAACGCTCTCCTCAGAGGTGGTGCTTGTAGGTGTCGAAGTCGGCGTCCGGATCGCCGGTCGGCGCGAAGTGGTCGATGTTCTCCAGTGAGAACGTCCACTCGTCCTTCGGTTTCCAGACGGCCTTGACGCGCATGCCCATCCGGACCTCCTCGGCGGGGACGCCGAGGATCAGGTGCAGGACGGCGATGTCGGCGCCGTCGAGGAGCACGTAGGCGGAGACGTAGGGCGGGGTGATCTTCTGCCCCAGGAACGGCACGTTGACGATGCAGAACGTGGTCACCGTGCCCGTCTGCGAGAGCTCGACCTCCTCCGCGGTAGGAGTGCCGTCGGCGGGGCAGGCGCTGCGCGGCGGGATGTAGACCTTCTGGCAGGTGGGGCAGCGCTGGCCCATGATCCGGCCCTCGTTGAGGCCCCGGTAGAACAGGGACTCCTCCGGGGAGGCCGCGTAGTTGTAGTCGAGCGACACCGGTACGACGACGCCGGTGACGGCCTCGTCGTGAGCGCTGGCGGCGACCTCGTTCGGAGTCTCGGCCTCGCCCGGTGCCAGCGGCTCGAAGCAAGCGATGTCCGTGATGGCGCCGGTGCGTTCCTCGGCCCAGCGGATCCGGACGCGCATCCCGGTGGTCACGTCTTCCGGCGAGGCCACGTCCAGTGCGTGGAGCAATGGAGCAGTGGCGCCGTCCAGGGTGACGAGCGCGAACGCGAAGGGATGGTCGAACGGCTGCGCCTTCACCGGCTGGGGCACCCAGGTCCATGACGTCACGGTCCCGACGCTGGAGACCTCGACGAAGTCGGTCGTCGCCTCGTGAGTCCCCGGGTCGAACTCGAGAGGCGGCACGACCACCTCGCCCGAGGATGTCCGGCCGCCGACGACCACGCCGTCGCGGAGGCCGGAGAAGAAGCGGCCGATGACGGGACCGGTGGAACGGGTGTAGTCGAAGGCGACGGTGACAGGCGCCTGCAGGGTCCGGCTCATGGGCGAAAGTGAAACACGTTCTAGTTTCGCCTTCAAGTGGTGGCATGCTGTGTCTCATGAAGCTGGGACTGCAGCTGGGCTACTGGGGCGCGCAGCCCCCGCAGGGCGTCGCGGAGCTGGTGGCGGCCGCGGAGGACGCGGGGTTCGACGCCATCTTCACCGCCGAGGCATGGGGGAGCGACGCGTTCACCCCGCTTGCCTGGTGGGGACGGGAGACGTCCCGGGTCCGGCTGGGCACGTCGATCGTGCAGATGTCGGGACGGTCACCGACGTCGATCGCGATGCACGCGCTCACGCTCGACCACCTCACCGGTGGGCGGGTCGTCCTCGGCATGGGCGTGAGTGGCCCGCAGGTGGTCGAGGGCTGGTACGGCCAGCCGTTCGCCAAGCCGCTGGCCCGCACCCGCGAGGTCGTCGACATCATCCGCAAGGTGCTCGCGCGTGAGGGTCCGGTGACCAACGACGGCCCGCACTACCCGCTGCCCTACAACGGACCCGGGTCGGTGGGACTCGGCAAGCCGCTCAAGCCGATCGTCCACCCCTTGCGGGCCGACATCCCGATCTGGCTCGGCGCCGAGGGACCCAAGAACGTCGCCCAGACGGCCGAGATCGCCGACGGCTGGATCCCGATCTTCTACACGCCGAAGAGCGCGGGGATGTACCAGCCGTGGCTGGACGAGGGCTTCGCGCGGCAGAGCGCACGCCGTACTCGCGCCGACTTCGAGATCGCCGCGACGTGCCACCTCCAGATCACCGAGACCGAGGACGAGCGCCGCGCGGTCGTCGAGGGGATCAAGCCGGTGATCGCCCTCTACATGGGCGGTATGGGCGCGAAGGACCAGAACTTCCACAAGAACGTCTTCGAGCGGATGGGGTACGCCACCATCACCGACCAGGTCCAGGAGCTGTTCCTCTCCCAGAAGCGCGAGGAGGCGACGGCCCTGATCCCTGACGAGCTCGTCGAGGAGATGCACATCATCGGCGACGCCGCCTACGTCAAGGACCGGGTCGCCGCCTGGGAGGAGACCGGGGTGACCACGCTGCTGCTCAGCTGTCGCAGTGCGGATGAGGTCCGGCAGGTAGCCGAGCTACTCGCCTGACGAACGTCCCCGCCAGGTATTACCGTGCGGGCATGCGGGAGCCGCACGAGAACGTCGCCACGGTCCTGGTGGACCCGCGCGCGCTCGCGGACCTGGAGCTCGAGCTGATGGAGCTCGACCTCCGGGTGTGGCCGGTCGCCACCGCTCCCATCTGCGTCGACGGCGAGCGGACCGCCTTCCAGCTCCGGCGCAGCCTGGTGATGCGCCAGCGCGGTGCCTGGGACGTCGCCGCGGAGTGGACGCCGGTGTGGATCAGCTTCGGCGGGAGCTGGTACGACGGCGCCGAGCCGCTGCCGTGGGCGGCTCACCAGACCTTGTGGCGCGCCCTCGAGGTGCACGGCGACCATGTGCGCTACCAGCGCAGGCTCGGCGGAGTACCGCCGCTCCAGGTGCCGGTCGAGGTCGATGGGTAGCGACGGACCGCAGCGTTAGCGGATGTCTAACGAGTTGACCCTGTCTTCAGCCGGTTCCGGGTTGGACCCCTCGAAAAGCCTCGCTCATCGCGTGTTGATGAGTGAGGCTTTCGAATGGAGCACCCATGGACACCCTGCATGAGCGATTGGCGGAGCTGGCGGACGAGGCACCGACGGGAGGTGCGCCCCCGGCCGAGCTCTGGGCGCGTGGGAAGCGTGCCCAACGTCTCCGGGCCGCGGCAGTCGCTGCCACCGTGCTGGTGGTGGGCGCTGTCGGCGCCGGCATCGGTGTACGCCTGGCCGACGGCGGTCGCGATGGCTCCGACCCTGAGCCGGCGGGGACCGTCGACATCTCGCTGCCGATCGAATACCCCATTGGGCGGGAACTGCCTGAGCTCGGCGACGCTCCCGGATCGCTGGCCGCGATCTGGGTGACCCCTCGCGCAGGCGGCGGCAAGCCGGAAGTCGTCGGTCTCGTCGCGGAGACCGGGACATTCGGGACGCTCCCGATCGACCTGCGCGTCGACGTCCAGTACGCGGCTGCTGACCCAGGCGTCGCGCTGTCACCCGACGGGCGCACGATCGCCTATGAGCGCCCGGGGGGAGAGCTGGTCGCCCACGACCTGGTGAGTGGGAGGACCTACTCGGCCGACTTCGAGTTCAAGATCCGCAGCGGCGGAGGCTTCTGGATCGATGCCACCCACCTCGTCGGCCACGCGGTGCGGAGCGAGGCCGCCAGCCAAGAGACCGGCGTGGAGCGCGCAACCGACGTAGACGGATGGGTGTGGGAGCCGGGCACGGCCCCGAAGCTGGTCAACCTCGGGGCGTATCCCGGCCAGCCGTACCTCGGATACGGATGGCCCTACGGAGGGAAGGACCTGCTGGTACTTCCGGAAGGTCCACGGTTGTGTGAGACGCAGCGCATCCAGGAGGCGGGGACCGAAGACCCGCAGGCACCACCGTTCGAGGTGCCGGTGCTGTGCGACGTCGTGGGCGTCGTCGGTTCCGAGATCCTGCTTGGCCACTGGAAACCCGAGAGCTCTTCTGGTGACGCGAACGACCCGAAGTACGCCAACGGCGCGGTCGTCGCCCTGGACATCGCGGGCGCCGACCCTGCGTTCGAGGACCCGGCCCGGCGCCACGTGGTCGTGACCGCAGGAGCGCCTCACCGGGTCGCGTTCGCCACCGACCTGATCGCAGAAGCGCTCGACGCACAGGGTGGTGCGTCATGACCGGGTACGACGACTTCGAAGAGTTCGTTGTCGCTCGCAGAGGCGCGCTGCTGCGGACGGCCTATCTGCTCACCGGCGACCCTCACGACGCCGAGGACCTCGTCCAGTCAGCGCTGATCAAGGTGGTGCCGAAGTGGCGGCGAATCAAGGACCACCCAGAGCCGTACGTCCGGAAGGTGCTCGCGCGCGAGTCGGTGAGTCGATGGCGCGGTCGTCGTTGGCGAGAGGTGACCACCGACGCGGTCCCGGAGACGATGCATCATGACAGCACCGATCGGATCACGCTGCTCGAGGACCTGCGCAGGCTGTCGCCGCAGCAGCGCGCGGTTCTTGTGTTGCGCTACCTCGACGACCTCACCGAGGCCGACACGGCCGCTGCTCTCGGCATCTCGGTGGGAAGTGTCAAGTCGTATGCCCGCGACGCGCTGGCGCGTCTGCGCCGTCAACAGTCGGGCGAGGAGCAGTCAGCGGCTATCGCGTCGACGGAGTGACTGGTCCCTAGAGGGTGAGGACCTCGTGACCACCCCACACCTGCAACGCGTGCTATCGACTCAGCGCCGGACCAGCCCGCGCTCGCGAGCGAAGGCCAGGGCCCGGTCGAGCAGCCCCTCTTGCTCCTCGCGGTAGAACCCGGCCGTCTGCGCGCTGACCAGGACGTGCATGCCGGAGCGCTGGTGGTGGATGAGCAGCCGGTCGTCCTGACGCTCGCCGGCAGGGGGCGTGTCCGGTGTCCCGGGCTGCGCGGTGAGGAGGACCGCCCCGCGGGCCCGCTCCGCCGCCCTGAGGTTCATCTCGGCGGCGTAGACCAGGCGTCCCTGGACGCCACCGCCGAGGTCGCCGTACATCGCCGCGACCACGCGGCCGGGCAGCGGGAGCGCGGGGAAGGCGCGGTGCAGCTCGTCGGGGTCCTCCATCGCCAGCCCGAGCCGGGTGGCGACCTGGATGTAGCCGTCCCGCCAGGCCGGGGTGACCTCGGGGTGCTCGGACCGCGGTGACGGCAGCGGCTCGGTGAGCGGGCGAGGCGCCAGCTCCGGCAGGCAGGCGTCGCGGACGGCATCGGCGATCGTGCACATGTCGGCCGCCAGCCGGTCCAGCTCATCGGGGTCAAGCACGAACCCGTTGCGACGCACCACCATGGTGCCGCGCAACAGCAGCACACCGAAGTAGGGATCGTTCGCACGGCGGGTGAGCACCTCCCGGACGCTCGGCGTCAGGAGCCGGTGCAACAGCGCGTCGCTCACGGGGGTTCCGTGCGTGCGCAGTCGCCAGTCCGGCAGTCCCGCCGAGCCGAGGTCGCGCCGCTGGTCGAAGTCGTACGGCGACAGCTTGTCGCGGCGGTCGAGCCGGGTGAGGAAGAGCGGCAGCACGCTCTCCGGGACGTGGGTCCCCACGGCCGTGGTCGGGATCCAGACGGCGTTGGTGTCGAACGGCTCGCGCGGGCTGTGGTCCGTGGGCGGGTCGAGGAAGTCGCCGACGATCGGGATGTCGGTGCGGTTGGGCAGCGAGAACGACCACCAGCTGCCGCCGCTCTTGACGACGGAGCCGTAGAGCTTGCCGCTGACGTTCGGCGACTTCGTGACGGGGATCTCCATCAGCTGGTGCATCAGTACGCCGTAACGGCCTCCCGGCAGGTCGCCGCGGAGCACGCTGAACCGGTACTCGTCGAACCCCGGCGAGCCGGCCGAGAACCCGAGCGGGCGGGCCCGGTCGAGCCACGCGAGGCCGCGTGAGGCGCCGTACTCCCTGAGGTCGCCCGGAGGTCGTCCGGCCCGGGCGTCGGCGACGTCCTCGGGAGCGAAGGCGGCGAATCCGTGCTGGCGAGGACGCTTGGCCATGCCGGGACGCTACCGTCGCCCGGACCGTCACGAGACGGAAAGCGGATCTTGTCCCCGATCTAGAACACGTTCTAGTCTGGGCCCATGGATGACAGCCTGCGGATCGGCGCCCACAACGGCCACCTGATGGTCGCCGCCCTCAAACGGCACAAGGACCGGCCGGTGATCCACCTCGGTGACGTCACCCTGACCGGTGGGGAGGTCGCGGCGCGGATCAGCCAGTACGTCCAGGCCTTCGAGTCCCTCGGCGCCGGGACCGGCGCGCCCGGCGCGCTGCTCGCCCTCAACCGACCCGAGGTGCTCTTCATCCTCGGCGCGGGTCAGACCCAGGGCTACCAGCGGACGTCCCTGCACCCGCTCGGGTCGGCCGATGACCACGCCTACGTGATCAACGACGCCGGCATCACGACCCTGATCATCGACCCCTACTTCGCCGACCGCGCGGTCGAGCTCCTCGAGAAGTGCCCGGGGCTCAAGCAGGTGCTGACGATCGGGCCGGTCCCCGAGTCGCTGACGGCGGTGGGCTCGGACCTGACCGCCGTCGCCGCGACGTTCGACCCGCAGCCGCTCCACGCGCGCACCCTGCCGCCCGACCACATCGTCTCCCTCGTCTACACCGGTGGTACGACGGGCAAGCCGAAGGGCGTCATCGGCACCGTGCAGGCGATGAACACGATGAGCCAGATCCAGCTCGCCGAGTGGGAGTGGCCCGAGAACCCGCGGTTCCTGATGTGCACGCCGCTGTCGCACGCGGGCGCCGCGTTCTTCGTGCCGACCGTGATCAAGGGCGGCACCCTCTTCGTCTCCGCCCGCTTCGACCCGGCCGAGGTGCTGGCGACGATCGAGGAGAAGCGGATCAACTCGCTGATGGTCGTGCCGACCATGCTCTACGCGCTGATGGACCACCCGGACTCGCGGACCCGCGACCTTTCCTCGCTCGAGACCGTGTACTACGGCGCGTCGGCCATCAACCCGGTCCGGCTCAAGGAGGCGGTCGAGCGATTCGGCCCGATCTTCGCCCAGTACTACGGCCAGTCCGAGGCGCCGATGGTGATCACGTACTTCCCCAAGGGCGACCACGTCGACGCCGACGGCAAGCCGTACGAGAAGCGGCTGACGTCGTGCGGCCGCCCGGCCGCGTTCTTGCGCACCGCGCTGCTCGGCGAGGACGGGAAACCGGTGCCACAGGGCGAGCCGGGGGAGATCTGCGTGGCCGGCCCACTGCTCGCCGGGGGCTACTGGCAGCTGCCGGAACAGACGGCGGAGACCTTCCGCGACGGCTGGATGCACACCGGCGACGTCGCCCGGGAGGACGAGGACGGCTTCTGGTACATCGTCGACCGGACCAAGGACATGATCGTGACCGGCGGCTTCAACGTGTTCCCGCGGGAGGTCGAGGACGTCGTCGCCGAGCACCCGATGGTGGCCCAGGTCGGCGTCATCGGGACGCCGCACGAGAAGTTCGGCGAAGCGGTCACCGCGATCGTCGTACTCCGCCCGGACGCGCCGCGCGACGACGACGCGATCGCGCGGATGACCGAGGAGATCCGGGCGTCGGTCAAGGAACGGAAGGGCTCGGTGCACGTGCCCAAGGACGTGATCGTGGCCGACGCGCTGCCGCTCACCGCGCTCGGCAAGCCGGACAAGAAGGCGCTGCGAGCGCAGTACTGGGAGGGCCAGGGCCGGACCGTCGGCTGAGCCTCGGCTACCCGGTCGGGAAAAGCTGGGTGCTGGGGATGATCGAGCGGGGCATCGACTTGCTCTGCCAGAGCAACCGCACTTGGCCGTTCCGTCCGGAGCCCTGCCTCAGCTCGAGACGGATCGGCACCCGCGCGCCGGCCGTCATGGTGATCGGCGCGGAGGAGTAGAGCGTGGCCTTGCTCGCCGGTGTCCAGGCGTCGATGACAAGGTTCCCGCCGATCCACAGCCTCACACCGTCGTCAGCGAGCACGCGGAACGTCGTTAGCTCGCTGAACTGGGCCGAGACGCTGCCCTGCCACCGCGCGGACCAGGTGCCCGGGGAGACACCCGGTGCCGGGCTGCTGTTCCCCGCAACGTTGGCCAGGACCACGGGATCGGTCCGCTGGATCACCGGCTGGGTCAGGGTGGTGTCGTCGTAGTACGTCGCTGTGAGACCCACGCCGGTGCCGACGTTGCCGGCATCGAGCCGGAACACGGCCATGAACCAGTTGTTCCCCGCCGTGGGCACGATCTCGTGCTGGTTCTGCCCCCTGTCGGACCAGGTGTCGAACCGCCAGCTCCCGCCGATGAGCGCCTGCGGGCCGGGGGCACTCACGATGCGCCTCATGTTGCGCACCGTGAGGACCTTGTGGTTCGAGGAGACCAGCGTCCCGTCGAGTGCTGGTCGTGCGTCGGCCGGGCTGGCCTGCAACGACAGCGTGGTGGTGCGGGGGTGGACGTTCCGGCTCACCGTCGTCGTCCGGCCCGCCGAGTCGGTCACCTGAAGCCGCATCTCGAACCACACGTTGGCCGCGGTCTCGAAGCCGCTGTCGGGCACGGTGAACGATCCGGACCGAGAGCCCGGAGCAGGGTCGAGGAACGGGTGGGTATGGGTGTCGTGGTGGAAGATGATCTCCCAGTCGAAGGCGGACGCCGGCAGCGTGCCGTCCTCCGGATCTGTCGCGGTGGCGGAGTAGTCGATCTTCTGCCCGGCGAGGTACGTCAGCGTGGCCGCCGGGGAGGTGATGGTCGCGCTCGGGGCCTGGTTGGTCACCACCGTGAGCGTTGCCGGCTGGCTGGTCACGCTCCCCGAGGCGTTTGCCACGCTCACCCTGAAGGATGCGCCACTGTCGGACGGCTGAGCGTTGGTGAGCGTGTAGCTCGCACTGGTGGCTCCGCTGATGGCGGTGCCGTTGCGGAACCACTGGTAGCTCAGAGGCGCGGCTCCTTGGGCCTCGACGGTGAATGTCGCCGCCTGCCCGACCCCGACCGTCGCGTCGCGCGGCTGGGCCGAGATCGAGGGCGCGGTGCTGCCGGTGTAGGTGATCCGGGTGATCCACCCTGACCCGGTGCCGGAGTTGCGCGTCAGGTAGTAGAGGTTGCCGTCAGGCCCGAAGACGACGTGGGTCGGATTCACGATCCCCGTGGCGAAGGGGGTACTCGTGCCGGTGACCGGGTCGAAGGACTTCATCCAGCCGTTGCAGTAGTCGGCGTAGAAGAAGTCCCCGTCGTACGACGCGGGGAACGTAGAGGTAGCCGGATCGACCGCAGCCGCGCCGATGATGGCGCACCCGCCGTCCTCGGGTGCTTGGTCATGGGCGTAGCCGCCCACGGGGTCCACGTAGCGGACGTCTCCGCCGTCGGGGCCTTCGTAGTCCGGCCATCCGTAGTCCCGGCCGCCCACGACATCATTGATCTCCTCGTACGAGGACAGGCCAACCTCGGCCAGCATCAGGTGACCGCGCTGGTCGAAGTCGAACGTGTAGGGGTTGCGGTGACCCTTGGAGTAGATCGATCGATACTTGCCTGCAGCCTGGGTGTAGAAGGGGTTGTCGACCGGGATCGAGCCGTTCTTGTTCAGGCGCAGGACCTTGCCGAGGTCGGACGCCAGGCTGTGGGAGACGTCGATTCCACGTCTATCGTCACCGACGGAGACGTAGAGCTTGCCGTCCGGCCCGAACTTGAGCGAGCCGCCGGTGTGCACCCCGGTGAAATTGAGGGAGTCCATCTCGTAGAGCACGGTCTCGGTTGCCGGGTCCGCGCTCAGTCCGTCCGGCCGGACGACGAAGCGGCTGATCACGCCGTGGATCGTCGGCGTCGGCCGGTGGTAGTAGACATAGACGTAATGGTTCGCCGCGTAGTTGGGGTCGTAGGCGATCCCCAGGATGCCGCGGTCGGACGAGCTCTCGACGGTCAGGCTGAGGTACGGCGTCGTGCTGACCCCACCGCCGCTCCACACCTTGACCTTGCCGTTCTGCTGCGCGACGACGATCCTGCCCTCGGGCGTGAACGACATCAACGTCGGCGCGAAGATCTGGTTGTTCGCGACGACCGTCGCCTGGAACCCGGACGGCGGCGTCGTGGCGCCCGCAGCCGGAGTCTCGATCGGTACCAGGGCAGCCAGCAGCAGGAGAAGGCCCATGCACGCGATCCGGGTGTGCTTCATGGCTCGATCCCCCAGGAATGGCCGGTCTCCTCAACCTAGGTCGCTTCCGCGCTCCTGTGAGTGGAACGCGACCGCTGGGTGTCGGATCAGGTACTGCTACCGGCTAGCGGTGTCCGGCGTCAGCGCGGCGGCTCACCGAGGAGCCGCGATCGCACGTGCTCCGGGATCCGGTCGAGGACGGCGTCCATGAAGTGGAGCTTGGCCTCGATCTCCTGGGGCGTGTGCTGGCCGCTGCGGAGGACCAGCATCGAGTCGCCCTCGAGGCGCCAGGCGATCTCGGGGTGGTGCAGCAGCACGTCCACCACGTCCGGGTGGAGAACGTCCAACGCAAACTGCGGTGACGGCGAGGTGACGGTGAAGGCCTGGTCGAAGAACGGGTTCCCGATCTGCACGTCGCGTCCGGTCACGGCGTTGACCAGCCTGCCGAACGTGCCCGTGGGACCGACGGCCAGGCCGGGGGTGGTCAGGCCGAGGCTCAGTGCGACGACGGAGTACTGGTGGTGCTGCGTTCTCCGGTCGTTGCCACTGCCCGAGCTGGTCACGTACCCGTAGTCGAACGCCACGAAGTGACGGCCGTCGTGGCGGCCGAGGAAGACGTTGGTCGCGCTACGGCTGTATCCACGGTCGAACGGCGCACCGGTGAACCGACTGACCAGCGAGTCGTCACTCGGCCGGTACTCCCACTCCCGGTGGCTGGCGTAGCCCGCCAGCGCGGCCCGGCGCTCGGCCGCCCGCTTCTGCGCCTGCACCGCGCCGTAGATGCCGACCGCCGCGATGCCGATGCAGCAGACCGCTCCGAAGAGGAAGCCGACGAGGCCCGAAAGATCCACGCACCGAAAGGTACCGCCCTAGCGGCCCTTGAACTCGGGCTTGCGCTTCTCCATGAAGGCGCGCGGGCCCTCCTTGGCGTCCTCGGACGCGAACACCGCGGCACCGACGCGAGCGTCGTCGGCCCAGCAGTCGTCCTCGTGCTTGCCCTCGGAGTCCCGCATCGTCCTCAGGATGGCCTGGACCGCCAGCGGACCGTTGGCCGAGATCAGGTCGGCGAGCTCGTGCGCCTTGGCGAGCGCCTGACCGTCGGGGACGACGTGGCCGATCAGGCCCAGTTCCTTGGCCTCGGGCGCCTTGACGTGCCGGCCGGTCAGAAGCAGCTCGGCGGCCACCGTGTAGGGGATCTGGCGGGGGAGTCGGACGGCGGACCCGCCCATCGGGTAGAGGCTCCATCGGGCCTCCGAGACGCCGAACTTCGCCGACTCGCCGGCGACCCGGATGTCGGTGCCCTGCAGGATCTCGGTGCCGCCGGCGATGGCGGGACCCTCGACCGCGGCGATGAGCGGCTTGGTGAGCCGGAACCCCTTGAGCAGGCCCTTGATCACCGAGGGGTCGTACTCGCCGGACTCGAAGCTCTCCGACGGCGGCCGCTTGTTCATCGACTTGAGGTCGGCACCCGCGCAGAACGCGCCGCCGGCGCCGGTGAGGATGCAGACCCGCACCTCGGGGTCGGAGTTCACCCGGTCCCAGGCCTGCTCCATGATCGCGAGCATCTCGCCGGAGAGCGCGTTGCGCACCTCGGGCCGGTTCATGGTGACCACGAGGGTGTGGTCGACCAGCTCGACCAGGCAGTGCGGTTCCCCGGCCTCGCTGGGGGTCGGTGACTCGGGCTGGGGCGACGGAGAATCCGTGGTCGTCATACGAACCACGCTAGCGAAAAAGTGAAACGTGTTCTAGTCTCGGGCTGTGGCTCTGAACATCGCCGACCTCTTCGAACACGCCGTCGACGTCGCCTCGCCGGACAGGCCCGCCGTCAAGGTGGGTGAGCGCACGATCACCTATGCGGAGCTGGAGTCCGAGAGCAACAAGCTCGCGCACTTCCTGGCCGCGCGCGGGATCGGCACCGGCGACCACGTCGGTCTCTACGCCAAGAACAGCATCGAGCACGTGATCGCCCTGCTGGCGATCCTCAAGGTGCGGGCGGTGGCGATCAACGTGAACTACCGCTACGTCGCCGGCGAGCTCGACTACATCTTCGACAACGCCGACCTCAAGGGACTCGTGCACGACCGGGTCTACAGCGACCTGGTGGCCGAGGTGTCCCCGAAGCACCAGCTGCTGCAGACCTTCGTCGTGCTGCCGGACCCGATCGAGCCGGGGTCTGAGGACGACTTCGCGGTCATAGCTGGGTATGGCGGGGTCGCCCTCGCCGACGCCGTCGCGGACCAGAGCGACGCTCGTGACTTCGGCGAGCGCAGCGCGGACGACATCCACATCATCTACACCGGTGGCACGACCGGTTATCCGAAGGGCGTCATGTGGCGTCACGAGGACTTCTGGCGGGTGCTCGGTGGTGGGATCGACTTCACGACCGGCGAACCGCTCAGCGAGCACGACCAGTCCAAGAAGGCCGCCGAGCCCGGCCTCGTCACGTTCCCGCTCAGCCCGCTCATGCACGGCGGCGCCCAGGCCAGCCTGCTCATGCACCTGTTCTCCGGACAGCTCACCATCCTCGAGCCGAAGTTCGACCCGGTGCGCACGTGGGAGATCGTCGACCGCGAGCAGGCCCACATGATGTTCATGACCGGCGACGCGATGGCGCGACCGCTGATCGAGGCCTACGAGGCCAGCCAGGAGACCGATCACCCCTTCAACGGGCAGACCCTCTTCGCCATCGCCAGCAGCGCCGCCGTCTTCAGCAAGGCGGTGAAGGAACGCTGGATGGCCAGATTCCCCAACGCGATCTTCACCGACTCGGTCGGCTCGTCCGAGACCGGCTTCCAGGGCACCGGCATGCAGGACGCGAGCGCCCTGTCGACCGACGGACCGGTGGTGTCGATCGGACCGAACACCGCGGTCATCTCCGACGAGGGCCACGTCCTCGACCCGGTCGCCGACGTCGGCAAGGTGGGTCGCACGGCGCGGTCCGGCAACGTCCCGGTCGGCTACTACAAGGACCCCGAGAAGTCGGAGCGCACGTTCTACGAGATCGACGGCGTGCGCTTCTCCGTGCCCGGCGACTACGCGCGGATCGAGGAGGGCAACCGGATCACGCTCCTCGGCCGTGGCTCGAACTGCGTCAACACCGGTGGCGAGAAGGTCTACCCCGAAGAGGTCGAGATGGCGATCAAGGGGCACCCGGCCGTCTACGACGTGCTCGTGGTCGGCCTGCCGGACGAGAGGTACGGCCAGACCGTGGCCGCCGTCGTCCAGGCGCGGGAAGGCCAGAAGGTCGAGCTCGAGGAGCTGCGCAGCTTCCTCCGCTCCCACCTGTCGGGCTACAAGCTGCCGCGGGTGCTGACGCTCGTCGACGAGATCCCGCGCAACGCGACCGGCAAGGCGCAGTACCCGGCAGCCAAGGAGATGGCGCTGAGCGCCCAGAGCGCCGGCACCGCCCAGACCGCCTCGAACGGAGTGTCCGCCTGATGCGCACCGCCCTCTGCGACGCCTTCGGCATCGATTACCCGATCTTCGCGTTCACGCCGTCCGAGCACGTCGCGGCCGCGGTCTCGCGCGCCGGCGGTCTCGGGGTGCTCGGCTGTGTCCGGTTCAACGACGCCGAGGAGCTCGACAAGGCGTTGACCTGGATGGACGACAACACCGACGGCAAGCCGTACGGCGTCGACGTGGTCATGCCGATGAAGATCCCCACCGAGGGCACGTCGACCGACCTGTCGTCGTACATCCCCGAGGACCACAAGAAGTGGGTCGACGAGACGCTGCTCAAGCTGGGCGTGCCGCCGCTCCCCGAGGGCGAGGGCCGCGAGGGTGTGCTCGGCTGGCTGCACTCGATGGCGCGTTCGCACGTCGACGTCGCACTTCAGCACCGGCCGGTGCTCATCGCCAACGCCCTCGGCACCCCGCCGGTCGACGTGATCGAGCAGTGCCATGCAGCCGGCCTCAAGGTCGCGGCGCTCGCGGGTGCTCCCAAGCACGCGGTGAGCCACGTCGCCAACGGCGTCGACATCATCGTCGCGCAGGGCTACGAGGCGGGTGGTCACACCGGCGAGATCGCCTCGATGGTGCTCACGCCCGACATCGTCGACGCGGTCGGCCAGGACGTGCCGGTGCTGGGCGCCGGCGGCATCGGCTCCGGCCGCCAGATCGCGGCCTCCCTCGCGCTCGGCGCGCAGGGGGTGTGGACCGGGTCGATCTGGCTCGGCACCGAGGAGTACCGCAACCTCGCCGGCAACCAGGGCTGGGAGACGGCCTTCCTCCGGGCCACTTCCTCCGACACCGTCCGCACCCGGATCTACACCGGCAAGCCGGCCCGGCTGCTCAAGACCAAGTGGACCGAGGCCTGGGCCGATGAGGACGCACCGGCGCCGTTGCCGATGCCCCTCCAGAACCTGCTCGTCGCCGACGCCCACAACCGGATCAACGCCTCCGGAGACCCCGACGTGATCTCGATGCCCGTCGGTCAGATCGTCGGCCGGATGAACGAGGTGCGGCCGGTCGCCGAGGTGATGGCCGATCTCGTCGCGGAGTTCGAGGCGACGGTCAAGAAGCTCGACGGCATCGCCGGCATCTGACGTGGTCCGCTCGCTCTCCGCACGGCGGGGCGGCTGGCGGCAGGTCGCGGTGGCGGCGGTCGCTGCGGCGACGGTGGTCGGCGGTGGAGTCGTCGCCGCGGTCGGGGGCGAGGAGGAGCTCGCGCCGGCGGTCCCGGTCGCCGGCTGCGCGGAGGGCTCGCTCCCGGAGACCTCGATCCAGGGTCGGGTGCCGGCTGCCGACCACGAGTCGGGGCGGGCCGCCCAGGGCTACACCTGCAACACCGAGCAGGTCGGGCACCACGGCCGGACCGGCGGCTTCAAGGTCCAGCGCTACACCGACGCCCAGGGCCACACCTGCGCCTACTACGACTCGACGCGGATGTTCCCCTTCGACGTCGTCACCAACCTGCTCAACGGCACCGGCCTCGGCGTCGTCGTGCTCGACATGACGGATCCCGCGCACCCCCGCAAGACCGCCAACCTGATCACGCCCGCGATGCTGAGCCCGCACGAGTCGTTGGTCGTCAACCCCGAGCGCGGTCTCCTCGCCGCCGTCATGGGCAACCTCGCGACCGCGCCCGGCATCCTCGACGTCTACGACATCCGGACCGACTGCCGACGTCCGAAGCTACTGTCGTCGACACCCTCGGGACTGCTCGGCCACGAGAGCGGGTTCTCGCCGGACGGGCGCACCTTCTGGTCGGCCGGAGCCGCCGGGTTCACGCTCACGGCCGTCGACCTCACCAACCCTCGGCGGCCGCGCGTGGTCTTCACCAAGGCGGGCGTGATCTACCACGGCCTGCGGTTCTCCGACGACGGCGACACGATGTACGTCGCCAACATGGGCACCTTCAACCAGAACAGCGTGCTCGACGAGCCGGGCCTGCGGATCTATGACGTGTCCGAGGTCCACGCCCGCGAGCCGAACCCCGAAATCCATCTCCTCAGCGAGCTGCTGTGGCCAGAGGCCTCGATCCCGCAGGTCGCCGAGCCGTTCGTCCGGGACGGCCGCCGCTACGTCCTCGAGGTCGACGAGTTCAGCGACCTGTTCGGCGACGGCTTCGTCAACTTCCGCACGGACGGCCCGGTCGGCGCCGCCCGGATCGTCAACGTCGACGACCCGCACCACCCCTACGTCGTGTCCGGATTGCGGCTGGAGGTCCACCAGCCCGAGCACCGGACCGACGAGCTCTTCGACGACCCGGGGGCGAGCAGCCCGATCGGCGGCTACTCGGCCCACTACTGCTCGGTGCCGACCCGGGACAACCCGCGGATCGTCGCCTGCTCGATGATCGGCTCCGGGCTCCGGCTCTTCGATATCAGCGACCTCGAGCACCCGCGCGAGGTTGGCTACTTCAACAAGCCCGGGCCCAGCGGCAGCAACGCGCTGTCCCAGCCGGCCTGGGACGTGGGCAACGGCGCCGTCTGGTACTCCGACGCGAGCAGTGGGCTCTACGTCGTCCGTCTGCGCGGCGACGCCCGCGCCCTGCTCGCCCGGTAGACCTCCACGGGAGAGCGCACCGGCTCTCCCCACCTGGCCGTAGGTTGACGCCATGAGCACCACCGCGACCGGCCCAGGGCCGCGCTGGCTCGGCGGCGCCGCACAGCTGGCGGTCGCCGGGGTGCTCGCGCTGGTCGTGCTCCCGGTCGGTTGGACCTCGGTCGTCGAGGGAGAGGTCGCGCGTCCCTGGCGCTGGGCGCTCCTCGCTGCGCTGGCGGCGTTGCACCTCGCCGTCGCGACAGCGCGGCGGTGGCCGGTGGCGTCGTTCGCGGTCGGCGCCCTCGCCGAGCTCGTCCTGGTCACCGCCCCCGACCTGGGCGGCCCGACGGCGACCGCCGCCGGGAGCGAGTACGCACCGGTGCTGCTGCCGAGCAGCCTGTGCTTCTTCGTCCTGCTCTACGCCGTGAGCGCCCACGCAGCCCGGCCGTGGCCGACAGCCGCCCTGGTCGGCGGCCTGGTCGGCTGCCTGCTGACGGTGGTGCGGCTGTGGGGATTCGCCGGGACAGCGCTCGAGAGCTGGACCTGGTGGCTGATGCTCTCGACCGCGACGGTGGGCGGCACCGTGGCGGCGTGGGCGCTGGGGCGGTTCCGCGCCACCCGTGCGGCCTGGATCGCCCAGCTGGCCGAGCAGGGCGCCGCCGACGAACGACGCCGGATCGCCCGCGAGATGCACGACGTGGTGGCGCACTCGCTCGCGGTGGTCGTGAGCCACGCCGAGGCGGGGAGACTGGTGGTCGCCCAGTCACCCGACCGGGCGTCCGGGATCCTCGCGACGATCGCCGGCACCGGCCGCGAGGCGCTGACCGAGATGCGTGGCCTGCTGGGAGTCCTCCGCGACGACGAGGCGCCCACCGATCCGCAGCCGGGCCTGGCCGACCTGCCGGCGCTGGTCGAGCGGATGCGCACGGCTGGCTTGACGCTGGAGTACGACGCCCCGGACCTCGCGACGGAAGTCCCGGCGGTCCCACCCGGCGTCGGCCTGACTGCCTACCGGGTCGTGCAGGAGGCCCTCACGAACGTCGCGCGCCACGCCCGCCCGGACGCAGTCGTCCGGGTCGTCGTCGACCGCCCGGCGGATGCGCTGCAGGTCGTGGTGACCGACGACGGCGGAGCGCCCGCGGTCGCCGCGGCCCCGGGCCGGGGTCTCACCGGCATGCGTGAGCGGGTGGAGGCCGTCGGCGGCACGCTCGAGACAGGGCCTGTCGCGTCCGGCTGGCGGGTCAGCGCGAGGATGCCGGTGTGAGCGACACGGGCAACGTCACGGACCCGGACAGGATCAGGGTGGCCGTGGTCGACGACCAGGAGCTGATGCGATCGGCGCTGCGGATGATGGTCGAGACTCAGTCCGACCTCGAGCTGGTCGGTGAGGCGGTCGACGGGCACGAGGCCCTCGCTCTGGTCCGCGGCCGGCGCGTGGACGTCGTACTCATGGACCTGCGGATGCCGCGGCTCGACGGCATCCGAGCCACAGAGATCATCACGCGGGAGCTGCCTGCCACGCGGGTGCTCGCGCTGACGACCTTCGACCTCGACGAGTACGCGTTCCCCGCGATCCGCGCCGGTGCGAGCGGTTTCCTCCTCAAGGACGCGCGCGCCGAGGAGATCGTCGACGCGATCCGCGTGGTGCACGCTGGACACGGCGTGGTGGCGCCGTCCACCACCCGTCGGCTGATCGAGCACGTCGCCGCCACCCCCGCCGACAGCGACGCGGAGGCGGAGGCCATCCGGGCGCGGTTGACGCCGCGGGAGCTCGACATGCTGCGGGAGGTGGCGACCGGTGCGACCAACGCCGAGATCGCCGCCCGGCTCCACCTGTCGGAGAACACGGTCAAGACCCACGTCGGCCACGTGCTGTCCAAGCTCGAGCTGCGCGACCGGGTGCAGGCGGTGGTGCTGGCCTACGAGTCCGGCGTGGTCGGCCGGTCGTCGCGCTGAGCGGACGATGCGGTCTCACCCTGACGGGTGAGACGTTCGCGAACAGCGGGTGACGCGCACCGGGCGGCACGCGACGGACCGTAGGTCCATGACAGACACACGCGTGCGCACCCGACCGCTTCCGCCTGAGGCCCACACGGACCGGCCGTGGCGGATCCACGAGATCGCCCCTGACTTCCGGCTCGAGGACGTCTGGGAACTGCCCACGCCGGGAGGAGCGCACGACCTCCCGCTCCTGGTCCGGCTGATGACCGACCGGGACGACGACCGCGACTTCCCGCTGCCCTACCGGGTCCTGTTCGCGATCCGCTGGTGGCTCGGCCGACTGCTGGGTCTGGACAGCGAGGACGACGGCATCGGCCAACGGGTGCCGTCCCTGCGGGAACGGCTGGCCGCGGACCTGCGGGAGACGGCAGGTCCGGGGTTCACGAACGTCCCGTTCGACGCGGTCTACCAGACCGACGACGAGTACGTCGCGGAGATCGCCAACCGCACCGTGCACGGCCTGATGCATGTCGGCTGGGTGGCGGACGACAGCGATGGCGGCTACCACGCGCAGATGGCGGTGCTGGTGAAGCCGAACGGTGTCGTGGGGGAGGCCTACCTGACCCTGATCAAGCCGTTCCGCTACCTCATCGTGTACCCGGCGCTGATGCGGACGATCGCGCGGCTCTGGGCACGTCGCGCGGAGGTGTCGGCGTGACCGCGCTGGTCGACCCCGCCGCGACCCGTCCGAGGGCAGTGGACACGGCGCCATGGGCCGCGGCTGTCTGGGCGGTGGTGTTCCTGGCACTGTCCTCGCTGGCCCTCGTCGGACGCACCCCGCACCCGTGGTCACCGGAGGAGGCGTCACCCCTCGGTGCGCTCAACGCCGAGCAGATGTCCTGGACCCTCGCCGTGACGGCGGCGCTGGTGCTCGGCGGGCAGGGCATCGCCTGCCTGGCGCGAACGCCGGTGACGGTCCGGATCGCCGGATGGGCGCTCGTCGGTCTCGGGACCCTCGTAGCTGTCGCGATCTCCGACGTGAGGGCACTGGCGTTCCTCGGCTACCTGCCGATGACGCTGCTGGCCCTCATCGGGGTCGGTCCGGCGGCGGGGCGCGTCGACGCCGGCCTGTTCGTCGACTCGGCTGCCGCGGTCGGCCACGCCGTCGGGGGAGTGGCGATCGCGGTGACCGGCTACGTCGCGCTCGCGCGGGCCAGGTCTCTCGACGGAGGCGGTCGCACGCGCCGGAAGAGGTGGGTCCGCTGGGGCCCGTCGGCGGTGGCGGTCTCGGTCGTCGTACCGCTCCTCTATGCCGTGACCCGGATCGCGTGGGCTCTCGACATCCCGCTGGGGATCCGGCGCTCGATGCTCGACGACCTGGGCTCGGGGCGGTACGCGGGGCTCGGCCTCGCACTGTTCGCCGTGGCCGGCGCCTGGCTCACCAGCGGACTGCAGGCGCGTTGGGGCGAGGTGTTCTGGTCGTGGCTGCCACGGGTCGGCGCGCGTCCTGTGCCGCTCGCGCTGGCGCTCGTGCCCGGATTGTTCGTGGCGGGCGCGGTGCTGTCGGCCGGGCTCTCGTTCTGGCGTCTGGTTCTTGTCGGCGGCCTCGCCGAGGTTCCCGGTGCCCGGTCGGACTGGGCGGCGTGGGCGCCGGAGCTGCTGTGGCCGGTCTGGGGCGTCGCGCTGGCCCTCGCGTGCCTCGCCTACCTCGAGCGGAGGACCACGTGAGCTGGCGACGCCCCGTCGCACCGACTACGGCGTCGGGGTCCCCGCGAACCGCGCGTAGAGGCGCTGCTGCACACCGTCGAAGTGGGTGAACAGGCCGCCGACGTGCAAGGTGTCGCCGTGGATCTCCAGCGCCCAGGTGCCGCTCTTCTGCCCGGTGGCCTTCGGGTCCCAGCTGGTTGCGTCGCCGGTCGCAGGGTCGATGCTGGCCAGGTACGGCCTCGTGATGCTCGGGTCGTTGAAGCCCCCGAAGTGACCGCCGATGTAGATCTCGGTCGGCGAGATCGCCATCGCGTGCGTGTTGCCCTTCAGCCTCGACTCCCAGAGCGGATCGTTGGACACCGTCGGGTGGTAGGCGAAGATGGTGTTGTTCTCCGTGGTGGCGTAGACCGTGCCTCCGTCAGCACTGACCCCGACGGTCACGACGTAACCTCCCCAGGAGTCCCGGCTGAAGGCGGTCGGCGCTCCCGTGACGGCATCGATGCCGGCGAAGTAGGCCCGATCGATTCCCTTGACCTTGGTGAAGGTGCCGCCCGCCCACACGGTCTGGCCGTCGGGTGAGACCCGGACCTCGTTGACGTTTCCGTTGACCCGCGTGTTCCAGGACACGAGGTCGCCGGTGCCGATGTCGAGCGCGGCGAGCTTCTGCTTGGTCGTGCCGTCGATGCCGGTGAACTTGCCGCCGACGTAGAGCCGGTTGCCGTCCACGGCGAAGGACTTCACCGTCGGGACGGTGCCCGTCGTGTCCGCTTGCCAGTCGGTGATCAGCGCGCCGGTCACGGCGTCGACCGCGGCGAGGTTCTGTCGGGGCACGCCGTTGACCTCGGTGAAAGTGCCGCCGATGAAGACGCGAGTGCCGTCCTCCGAGGCGGCGACCGCTCTGACCTCGCCGTTCGTGGTCGGCGCGAAGCCCGGGTCGGCCTTGCCGGTGGGCAGGATGGCGCCGACGTTGCTGCGAGCGAGCGGGCCGACAGCGCTGAACAGGCCGCCGAGGATGACCCGTCCGCTGTCGAGCACGGTGAGGTCGTAAACCGCGGCGCCGGAGAGGCCGACGGTCTTGGTCGGTGTCGGCGACACGGACGCGTGTGCCGAGATCTGCAGGCCCATGCTCAGGGCGAGGAGTCCGGCGGTGAACGCGCCGGCGAGAGTGCGCAGACGCGCACGAGTCATGGTGGCCACGGGCCATCCCCCAATTGTCCTTGTCGAATGAGATCCGCCGCGGGCAGTGTGAGGCTGGAGCCTGCCCGAACGGACTCGTCACTCTATGCCTGATTCCGCGGCCGCTGCCGTGGAAACGGGAACGGCGTTATCAGGTCCGAGACAGGGCACGGCCGATCGTCAGCGCCTGGTCGGTCGCACCGCCGAACAGGAACTCGAAACGCTTCGCCGCCGTGAAGTAGCGGTGGGCGTCGCCGTCGAGGTCGATGCCGACGCCGCCGTGCACATGGACCGTCGTGTGGGCGAGCCGGTGGCCGGCGTCGGCCGCCCACAGCTTCGCGACTGCCACCTCGACCGCCGCCGGCAGGACCTCCTGGAGCCGCCAGACCGCCTGCCACAGGGTCAGCCGCTGGCCGAGGACGTCGATGAAGCCGTCAGCGAGGCGCTGCGACACGGCCTGGAAGGTGCCGATCGGGCGCCCGAACTGCTCCCGTGTCTTGGCGTACTCCGAGGTGAGCGCGAGCGCACCTTCGGTCACGCCCAGCTGCTCGGCTGCGGCACACACGGTGAGCAGCTCGTGGAACCGCAGCACTTCGTGGCCGAGGAGCTCGGCGGGCGCGTCGGTGAAGGTGATGAGCGCGGACCGGTCGCCGTCGCTCGTGCGTTGGGCCTTGCGGTCCACACCCGCCGAGGAGGGATCGACCAGGTAGACCGCTGTCGTGGTCCCCGAGTCTGTCGAGGGGTCCGGGCCCGTCGCCGTCACCAGGAGAGCGTCGGCGGTCATGCCGCCCCGGACCAGCGTCTTGGCGCCGGTCAGGGCGCCCTGGGCGTCGGCGACGACGGTCGGAGCGGCCGGGAGGTGGTCGCGCTCCTCGGCGACCGCGGCGGCGTACACCGCCGCGTCGGCCGCACGGCCGAGCCCGCCGAGGAAGGCGACACAGGCGCCATGGGTGGCGAGCGGCACCGGTGCCACCTTGCGGCCGACCTCGACCAGCACCCGCGCGAGCTCGATCAGGTCGAGCTCGGACCAGTCGAAGGCGTCGCCGAGGGTCGCCCAGAGCTCGTGGTCGAAGCGGTCACCGGCCGCCTCGACCGCTTTCATCCGCTCGACCGTCGCCTTGTCGGCGAGGATCTCGGCCGCCAGCGCCGCCGCCTCGTCCTGCTCAGGGGTGAAGAGAAAGTCCATGGTGGTGGTGCCCTATCGCTTGGCGGCCGGGAGGCCGAGGCCGACGTAGCCGATGATGTCGCGCTGGATCTCGTTGGTGCCGCCGCCGAAGGTCATCACCAGCGAGGACCGATAGAAACGCTCGAGGCGCCCGGCGACCGCGGCGCCGGGGGAGTCCGTTGTGACCCCGGCGTGCGGACCGACGATCTCCATCAGGCTGCGGTAGACCTCGGTCGCGAGCTCGGAGCCGTAGACCTTGGTGGCCGACGCCTCCGCGGGGGACAGCGCGACACCGTGATCCGCGTCGGCCGCCAGCTTCCAGTTGATGAGCGAGAGCGCCTCGATCCGGGCGTGGGCCCGCCCGAGGGCGATCTGCACCCATTCGGTGTCGATGACCCGGCGGCCGTCGGGGTTCACGGTCTCGCTCGCCCACTCGCGCACCAGCTTGAGTGAGTGGATGAGCGGCGCGGCCGAGGTGAGGGCGACCCGCTCGTGGTTGAGCTGGTTGGTCATCAGCGCCCAGCCGCCGCCCCGCTCGCCGACCAGGTTGCCGGCGGGCACCCGGACGTCGGAGTAGTACGTCGCCGAGGTGCCGACTCCCGCGACCGTGTGCACCGGCGTGTAGGAGACGCCGGGGGAGTCGGCCGGCACCAGGATCATGGACAGCCCCTTGTGGCGGGGCTGGTCGGGCTCGGTGCGGCAGGCCAGCCAGATCCAGTCGGCGTACTGGATGAGCGACGTCCACATCTTCTGCCCGTTGATCACCCACTCGCCGGCCGCCTCGTCGAGCACCGCCTTGGTCTGCAACGACGCCAGGTCGGTGCCGGAGCCGGGCTCGGAGTAGCCGATCGAGAAGTGGAGGTCGCCGGCCAGGATCTTGGGGAGGAAGAGCTCCTTCTGCTCGTCGGTCCCGAACCGCATGATCGTCGGCCCCACAGTGTTCAGGGTCAGGTAGGGGATCGGCACGCCGGCGACGGCAGCCACGTCGGTGAAGATCAGCTGCTCGATCATCGAGCGGTCCTGCCCGCCGTACTCCTTGGGCCAGCCGATGCCGAGCCAGCCGTCCGCGCCGATCCGGCGGATGACGTCCTTGTAGACGCCCGCCTCGCCGAACTCGCCGGTCGCGGACGAGAGTCCCGCCCTGATCTCGGGGGTGACCAGCTCCGCGAAGTACTCCCGCAGCTCCTCGCGCAGCGCGATCTGCTGCGGCTCCAACTCGACGTGCACGAGGCCTCCTGTGTGACTGGGATCAACCGCTGCCGAACGCGGTGTTCGTTGTCAGACTACCGGCAAAACTGTAACGTGTTCTACATGAGTGACACCCGCACGCTCGACCACGGGACGACGCCGATCCGCTTCGCGCGGGGATGGCACTGCCTGGGGCTGGCCTCGACGTTCGCCGACGGCAAGCCGCACGCGATCCACGGGTTCGGCACCAAGCTCGTGGTCTGGCAGGACAGCCAGGGCAACCTCAACGCCCTCGACGGCTACTGCCGCCACATGGGAGGCGACCTGACCCAGGGCGAGGTCAAGGGTGACCACGTCGCGTGCCCGTTCCACGACTGGCGCTGGGGCGGCGACGGCAAGTGCAAGGAGATCCCGTACGCCCGGCGGGTCCCGCTGCGTGCCCGCACCCGCCGCTACGAGACAGCCGTCCGCAACGGCCAGCTGCTGGTCTGGAACGACCCCGAGGGTTCGGCTGCCGACCACAGCATCCTGCCGCCCGAGCTGCCCGGGGTCGGTCAGCAGCTCGGTGACCAGAACGAGTCCTACACCGACTGGACCTGGGAGGTCGTCCCGATCGAGGGCTCGCACTGCCGCGAGCTGATCGACAACGTCGCCGACATGGCGCACTTCTACTACGTGCACTTCTCGTTCCCGACCAGCTTCCGCAACATCTTCGAAGGCACCCAGGCGACCCAGTTCATGGAGTCGAAGGGACGGCCGGACAAGGCGGGGGGATACGGGGACGCCGAGCTCTTCCTCAAGTCCGAGGCGACGTACTACGGACCGGCGTACATGATCAACTGGCTCGACGTCGACTACAAAGGGTTCGAGACCGAGGTCATCCTGATCAACTGCCACCTCCCGACGGGGCCCGACTCGTTCACGCTGCAGTACGGCATCACCGTCAAGAAGCCCGAGGGCATGGACGACAAGACCGCCGACTACATCGCGAAGAAGTACGCCGAGATGTTCGGCGGCGGGTTCCTCCAGGACGTGCACATCTGGCAGAACAAGGTGCCGGTCCAGAATCCGCTGCTGTGCGAGGAGGACGGTCCCGTCTACCAGCTGCGCCGGTGGTACGAGCAGTTCTACACCGACGTCGCCGACATCAAGCCCGAGATGACCGACCGGTTCGAGTTCGAGGTCGACACCACGAAGGCAAACGAGTACTGGCAGGCCGAGGTGGCCGCGAACCTCGCGAAGCGCGCGGAGGAAGAGGCCGAGAACCCGAAGGCCGCCGCGGCCGCCGACGCGACGGCAGACGCGTGAGGCGCTGATGCCGTCCTTCGTCCCGACCAGCGCCGACACCCTCGAGGAGCAGCGGCTCTACACCCAGGCCCGGCTCGCCGAGGTGGCCTGTCTCGACTGTCTGGCGACGGTGGCGGTGAAGAAGAACAGCGACCACCACACCTCGATCCAGTGGAACGCGGAGGCGGTCGCCGCCTGCCCCGAGCTGGGCCGGCGCGGTGGACCATCCGGCAGTCGGGACGGGCACCGTGGCTGCCCCCGGCTGCTGGCTAGCATCGATGCGGCCGTGCGGGACGGAAAGGTCCCCGTCGGCGCCGAAGACGGCTACTGAGCAGCGTCGCTCCCGCCGGAGTCCTTCCCCTTTTCATCAGCGGAGAGAGAAGCCCCTTCGTGGACATCGAGTCCTTCCACCTGCAGGTCGTCGACATCGTCGAGGAGACTGCGGACGCCCGCTCCATCAGCTTCGAGGTGCCCGCTGACGCTCCCGAGAAGTTCGTCTACAAGCCGGGGCAGTTCCTCACAGTCGCCGTCCCGAGCGACCAGACCGGCATCGCGGCGCGCTGCTACTCGCTCTCGAGCAGCCCGCACGACGGCGGCCCGCTGACCGTCACCGTCAAGCGCACCGCCGACGGCTACGCCTCGAACTGGATCTGCGAGAACCTCGAGGTCGGCGACACCCTTCGCGCGCTTCCGCCGTCCGGCATCTTCACCCCCGCTTCCCTCGACGCCGACCTGCTGCTCTTCGCCGGCGGCAGCGGCGTCACACCGATCATGTCGATCACCCGCACCGCGCTCACCGGCAGCGGCAAGATCGTCGTGTTCTACGCCAACCGCGACGAGAAGTCGGTGATCTTCGCCGAGGAGTTCACGCGGCTCGCCGCTGAGAACCCCGACCGGCTCCAGGTCGTCCACTGGCTCGAGTCGGTCCAGGGCATCCCGACGCCGGAGCAGGTCAAGGCGTTCGTGGCGCCGTACCTCACCTACGACGTCTTCGTCTGCGGGCCGGCGCCGTACATGAAGATGGTCACGACCGTGCTGCGGGAGCTCGAGTTCCCCCGCGAACGGCGGCACCAGGAGAAGTTCGTCTCGCTGGGCGGCAACCCGTTCGGCGACATCGAGGAACTGGCCGAGGCCGAGCGCGAGATCGCGGACGCGGAGTCCGACGAGGCCGACGAGTCCGCCGCCGAGCCGCCGGGCCCGGCCGGTCCGGTCAAGCTCGAGGTCGAGCTCGACGGCGTCGACCACACGTTCGACGACTGGGACCCGAAGGTGAAGCTCCTCGAGTTCCTCGAGAGCAAGGGCGTGAAGGCACCGTACTCCTGCCGTGAGGGGGAGTGCTCGGCGTGCGCCATCCGGCTGGTCGAGGGCGAGGTGCGGATGCTCCACAACGACGTGCTCGACGACGAGGACCTCGCCGACGGCATCCGCCTCGGCTGCCAGTCGCTCCCGACGACCGACAACGTGCGGGTCACCTACAGCTGAGCTCGGCAGCCGCTCAGCAGGTGAAGAAGTAAGCCTCGAACGGCTCCCGTTCGATCGCTCGGATCGTGCGACCGGTCAGGGCGACGAAACGCTCGCGATGGACGGTGAGCCGCTCCGGGCCGTCCTTGCACTCGGAGAACTCGGGCTCGATGAACCTCTCGCCGCGACGGCAGCCTGCGTAGTCCGTAGGTAGCTCCTTGCCTTCGATCCACACCTCGTCACACGCAGGAGCGGCGCTCTTCCCAGGAGGGGTTGCTAGCTCGCCACTGTCCTGTCCCTCGTCGCCGCACGCGGTCAGCAGGAAGAGGACGACGGCTGCCGTCAGCAGTGGACGCACGTGATCCACCGTCTCATCCATCGCGTGCGCCGAGGCGGAAACTGATGGCTCTTGCGGGCGGACGGGAACCGAAACGAGGACCCGCGCGTCGACCTAGCATCGACTCAGTCAGCTGTGCCGAGGAGGAGCAACAATGCAAAGCAATCGCCTAGTGGTGCTGTGCGTCGTGCTGGGTGTGGTTCTGATGCTGACCGGCGGGCTTGTGATGATGGAGTCCTGGCCTGAGTCGACGACTTCCTCAGGCGACTGCGAACGAGACGTCGCGTGTCCTCCCAGGGTCACCGAGAGCGGAAGTTCTGCGCGAACGCTTGGCGGTGGGGCGATCGCACTCATCGGCTTCGCCGCCCTCGTCTGGGCCGTGACGGTTCGGCGCGATGTTGCGAGTCGGCGCGCCGTCGGTCGGACCTAGCCGGTCGGCGCGTTCGCCTGCATATCGGCACCATCCTGCGCCTCCGCGCAGCCTGTGCCGGACAGTTCGGACCGCTCGGGCGACTGCGGAGGTCGAGTGATCGCGTCGGGATGATCGTTCCGATCGCGAACTAGGCGCATAGTGGAGGTCCGCAGCCTTCGTCGTGGGGTCAAGGCGAACGATCGAAGGGCTCTCCGTCATGTCGAGCAGCACCCACCGCTTTGTGCAGGGCTACTTGCGCCGTCGCCGCAGCATGGCGCTGCCTGCTACCGCGATCGCCCTGTCTGTGGCCCTGCTGGTTCCGTCGTCCGCAGCCGCGGAACGCCTCGAAGTCGCGGACCGCCGCGGCGACTACTGGCACGACCACCGCGTGGACGGCGGCACCCCCTCGCAGTCGCAACCCGAATGGGGCAACCCGGATATTCGCCGCACCGCTTATCGCCACTGGCGCAACCGGGTGAGCGTGCGAATCAAGGTGGCGCACCAGATCCGTCGTCATGGTGGCTATTGGAGGGTCGAGATCAGGATGCGCACCAATGAGGGTCTGCGCCGCACCGCGACGTGGTTCAAGCCTGACGACAGCCCGCCCTCGACGACATGGTCCGGGTCGAAGTCATGCGCGATCGACGGCCGGATCGACTTCGACCGAAACGCCTTCATTGTCGACGTTCCGCGTCGCTGCCTGAGCGGCCCGACTCGCGTCGCGTTCAAGTCGGCGACCCGGTGGACTCCGACCAGTGACGACGCCCCTTACCTCGATGTCTCCGGCCAGTCCGGATACCGGCTGACGGAGTGGTCCGCCCCGGTCAAGCGAGCTTGACTGAGCCGCTGTCACACCGTCAGGAGCAGTGCACCCCACGCGGCAACAGCGTGCGGGAGCGGGCGGTGGTTTGGGATTGGCGGAAGAGCGTTGGGGCGCGAGCGCTAGGAAGTAGTCGATCGAAAGGTAAGGCAGTAGTCACCGCTGGTGAACTCGGGAGGACGATCCCATCTGAGATAGGTCTCGCCGCAGAAGGTCAGGTGCTGTTGCAAGCCGTGTGTGAGGTCCCAGGCCAACGGGGTCACGACGCCGCCGGTCCAGATGTTGGCTGCGTTGATCACTAAGACCCCGCCCGGGCGCAGGCATCGATCAACAGCCAGAAAGACTTTGACGAGTTCCTCCAAGTACGTTGGATAGTGGCCGTCCAGGGAGCTGTAGGCCGTCAGCGGGTTCTGCGGGTGCTCGATGGCACTCATGTAAGGCGGGCTGGTCAAACACAGGTCGACCGCGCCCACCCCGAAGTCGTCGAGTTGTCGTGCGTCGCCTTGGATCACTCGGGTCTCGGGTCTGACACGCTGTCGAATCAGCGCCACTCGGTCCGCAAGCAACTCGACCCCGACCGGTTGCCGGCCGAGCTGTTCGCTGACGACCAAGGTCGTCCCGTAGCCGGCGAAGGGGTCGAGGACCACGGCGCCGGGGGCCGTGTGCGCTTCGATGACGAAGCGGGCCAACGCCTCAGGGAAGTGGACGTCCTCAGTGGCCGACCCAGGTCGCTCGGCCCGCAGGTCGTTGGCAGACAATTCGAGCGTGCGTTCCACCTCGCGAGCATCCCATGGCCGCATCGGCGAGCGTGCCGGCAAGCTCATCCAGGCATCTACCCCACGCCGACCGGCGTGGTGGAGGTTGTCGCTGCCGTTGACGGCTAGCGTGGCTGTTCCCGTTTTCGAGGAACGCAGTGTCTGAATCCCTGACGCCAGGAGTCCACGCTTGGCACATCGAGCAGTGGAGGTCATCTCGCTGATCGAGGCGGGCCGCGAGGCCGGACGGTGACTCCGAGGGCACTCGCAGGGCGGCATGAGCGGACGTCCCGGGCGGCGAGAGCGGACGTCCAGGGGGCGGCGAAAGACTCGTCCTTCCGTTCACCGATCATGAACCTCGTGGAGGACCAGAAGGCGCGGCAGTCGACCGAGGGTGAGGCGAAGGTCATCACGCTCTGTGGCTCGACCAGGTTCGAGGCCGAGTTCGCGGAGGCCAACCAGCGGCTCACGTTGGAGGGTTGCGTCGTGATCAGCCTCGGAATGTTCAGCCTCCCCGATCTGCCGGACTACGACTGGACAGCCGACAGCTCGGACCTGAAGGGGCGGCTCGGGGGCGTGCACTTCCAAAAAATTCGCATGGCTGACGAGGTGTACATCGTGGATCCGGGCGGCTACGTGGGTGAGTCAACCCGACGGGAGATTGCCTACGCGGAGTCGCTCGGCAAGCCGGTTCGGTATCTGAGTCGCGAGCGCTTGGCTCGATCGGGAGACGGCCCCCGAGAGTGAGTCCGACCGGGCGGGTTCGCTAGTCGGCAGCTTCACGCACGTCGAGCGGCAATAGCTGCGCTACTCGGAGGAGTCACTTCGTAGGTTCCGTCGTCAGTCCGGTTCGCAGATGCAGAGCTGGAGCGCCGCATCTGCGGTGAACGGCGCACGGGACCAGTCGCCGAAGCGTTCAACAACTCGGAGACCGCCGCGCGAGAGCAACAGCGGCAACTCCTGGGGGAAGATGCTCCTGATGTCGAGCGGGGCGACAACGAAGTCGGCCTCGGAATCGGTCGAGAAGTACCACTTCCCTCGAGTCACCTGCGCGGCCGCGTCGTAGGTCTCCGCGACATCGACATGCACTACGCCACGATCGGGATCCACGTACGACAAAGCGTCGCGCCTGCGTCGAACGCCGTCGGCCTGGGCAAGCATGCGCACGTTCGGGTTGAACACGTCGAAGACGAGCCGCGCTCCGGGCGCCAGGTGCCTTCGCGCCGACCGGAAGCAGGCCACCAAGTCCTCAGCATCATGCAGGTGGAGCAATGAGTTGGCGGCGATGAACACGAGGTCGAACGTTCGGCCCAGGTCGAACTCGCGCATGTCGCCCTGCACCCACTCCACCTCCACGCCGCGCTCGTCCGCCTTGCGCTGAGCCTCGGCAAGCATGTCCGGCGAGAGCTCCAAGCCCATGCACGGATGGCCGTCGGACGCGATCGGGATCAGCTTGTGTCCGGTGCCACACCCGAGCTCCAAGACGCACCCGCCTTGCCGATCGGCCTCGGCCCTGTAGAAGTCGGCGGCCTGGTCGCCTCCGGGGAACAACCGGTCGTACAACCTCGCGTCCGAGTAGAACTGCTCGCTCATGAAGCGCACCCTCCTTGCCGGATCTTGGGCGAAACCTGCCTTTCGGCCGACAAGCACCTGGGCCATTGTCGCGATCAGGCCGAGATCGTTCCACGGCATATCGACGCGACCGCACATCGGCAAGGAACTGGCCGACTTGCGGCGGGTGGCGGGTGGCGGCTGAGACGCTCCAAGATGTCGACTATCAGTTGGGCGAGATCAGCGGCTGTGAGTACATGGAGAAAGCTGGCGAGGCGGCCGTCATCGCCGATGTGCCGGGATGGACGCAACGGAGCGCTGCAAACCGTTACCTGACTGAGGAAGGATGGATCAAGAAGGACTACTCAAGCTTCCGCAGTCCCGACGGCGAGCACTCAGCCCACATCGTTATGGCAGCGGAAGAGGCCAGCTCCCCATACCTTCCATCTACCTCCAGCACGCGGACTGACGACACCCCGACGGCCGACTGAGTCGAAGGCCGCTCATCGGCAAGCGCGCACGTCATGCGGCAACAGCGTGCTGCTCCGCGAGCACGCAGGGCGGCAGTAGTCGGCGATCTGCATCCAACCTCGATTCAGCCACCTACGTGGTGCCCATGAGGAGAGCGACCATCTTGGTAGCGGTCTGGACCGCGTGCGCCTGGGCGGCAGCGTCGCCAGCCCACGCTGGTCGGCTCGAGGTCGCGGATCCGTCGGGCGACACCTACAACGGCAGCAGTCTTCTCGACATCACGACCGTTGTCGTTCGCAACCTCGATAGCGCAATTGTCACCAAGGTGCACTTCGGACGTGCGGGCACGGGCGACTTGATCGTACACTTTCAGACTGACGGCGAACCGGACCGCGTCCTGGCCGCCGTCGTGAGCCACCATCGGCCGACACGGGGCGACAGGAACAGCTTCGCTGCCACCGACGGCACAGAGGGCTGCGATGGGTTGAGGGTCTCGTGGAATCACGACCTGGACCTAGCCACGATCAAGGTTCCGTCGAGGTGCCTGGCGCAGGGCGACTACGACGAGGTACGCGTGCGGGTCCTCACCGAGATTGTGGTGGATCAAGACGTCTACGCGCCGAATCCCGGCGCGCGGGGCTGGCCCTGGACTCGCTGGGTACCTCGCGGCTAGCGCGGACCGAACGCCGGGCGGCAACTGCCGCTCTACTTGATGGATCCATCCTGATTCCAACGCTCCATCAAGCCGAACTCGGGCTTGGAGAACAACCCTTCGCTGACCGGGACTCCAACCAGCTTTTAGACCTGCTCATCGCCCAACACTCCGTTCTCGGATGTCGCCCGGCGCCAGCTGTCCGCACGACCTGCGGATAACCACTACGCGCCGTCGCAAGTACTTCCGTTTCGCGTGAACGTAGGGGTCCGCGGACGACGCGGTCAAGGAACCTCGGGGTGATCTGCGGTACACGGTGTAGCGGTTATCTGGAGGCGCCCGCACGCCAGGAAGCGTGGATGCGGCGGAGACGCTGATACCGTGGTCTCAGTTGAAGGGGCCCGTCACGCACGGGCTCCCCCGGTGCCCGGACTGCAGGGGCGCCGGTCCATCTACATGAATTCCTTGCGGCCTGTCGTTCGGGCTGCCGTCGAGGTTGTGGTGCAGGTGTGTTCATCCGCGCGGCAGGCACCATCGTCTGCGCGTCTCGACAGCAGTGACATCAAGGAGAAAAGAATGGCAACCGGAACCGTCAAGTGGTTCAACGAGACCAAGGGCTTCGGCTTCATCGCGCAGGACGGCGGTGACAGCGACGTCTTCGTGCACCACACGGGCATCGCCGGCACCGGCTTCAAGACGCTCGCTGAGGACCAGAAGGTCGAGTTCGACGTGACCCGCGGTCCCAAGGGCCTGCAGGCCGAGAACGTCCGCGCCGTCTGAGCGACGTACGTCGCGAACGGCCCCACCTTCGGGTGGGGCCGTTCGTCGTTTTCGGGGTGCAAGTGGGCGGCCGCGCGCGGATCCGAACGGAAGCTCGGCGTTCGGCTTTCCTGTGCCTTCGAACCCAGAAGTCCGGCAATCCCGGCCCTCGGGCGTCACCAGGTCGGCGAGATCTCCGACGCGCTGTCGTCCGCGATGTAGCGAATGTCCAGTGATCTGCTATCCTTACCATGTTGATAGTCTTTACCGAGGTAGGTCACTGTGTGGATCCTTCTTGCCTTCGCTCTCGCCGGCGGCATGGCTCAGCTAGTCGACGGCACGCTCGGGATGGGGTTCGGTGTCACCTCGGCGTCCGTGCTGCTGTTCATGGGCGTGGCGCCGGTGACCGCGAGTGCCGCGACGCACGCCGCGAAGCTCCCGACGACGCTGATCAGCGGTCTCGCGCACTGGCGTGAGGGCAACATCGACAAGGCGATCCTGCTCCGGATCGCGATCCCGGGAGCCATCGGCGGATTCCTCGGCGCGGTCGTCCTGACCAACATCAGCCTCGAGTCGGCCAAGGGCTGGATGGCAGGCCTGCTCATCTTCTTCGGCCTGGTCATCTTCGCGCGGTTCGGCTTCGGCGCACGGCTGATCCCGACGCCGAAGAAGGGCCACACCGTGCGCTGGCTCTCGCCGATCGGCCTGCTCGGCGGCTTCGTCGACGCCACCGGCGGCGGTGGTTGGGGACCGGTCGCCACCCCGAGCCTGATGACCGTCACCAGCCACGAGCCCCGCAAGGTCGTCGGCACCGTCAACGCCGCGGAGTTCGTGGTCGCGGTCTCGGTGTCCTTCGGGTTCCTCACCGGCGCGGCTCAGCACGGCATCCCGTGGCTGCCCGTCATCGGGCTGGTCATCGGTGGCGTGATCATGGCGCCGATCGCCGCCCGCCTCGCCGGCCGCCTCCCGCACGCCCCGATGGGCACGTTGGTCGGTGGCCTCGTGGTCATCGTCAACGGCGTCACGATCGTCACCGCCCTGGGCGGTATCCCGGGCTGGGCTGACGCAGGGCTCATCCTCGCCGCCGTGGCCGTCACCAGCGTCGTCGCCCGGCGGGCGTGGCACCGGGAGAAGGCCGAGCGCGAAGTGGCGACGGACGCCGCCGAGGCTCCGGCAGCGGTGCTCCCGGCCTAGTCGACCGGCCTCACCAGCCGCGCTCCCGCCACTCTTGGAGATGCGGGCGCTCGGCGCCGAGCGTCGAGTCGTCGCCGTGGCCGGGATAGAACCAGGTGTCGTCCGGCAGCGGGTCGAAGAGCTTGGTCTCGACGTCGTCGATGAGGCTGGCGAAGGCGTCGCTGTCGCCGAACGTGTTGCCGACGCCGCCGGGGAAGAGGTTGTCGCCGGTGAACAGGTGCGGGTGGCCGTCCGGGTCTCGGTAGAGCAGGCAGATCGAGCCGGGGGTGTGGCCGGTGATCCGGATGACCTCCAGCTCGCACGACCCGACGCCGACCGTGTCTCCGTCACCGACCCGGCGCCCGACCTCGATCCCGGTCTGCTCGGTGATCGCGTCCGCGTCCGGCTCGCCCGCGACGACATCGGCACCGGTCGCGGCGACGACGTCGGCCAGCGCCCGGTGGTGGTCCCAGTGCCGGTGCGTCGTGACCACCGTCGTCAGGCCGGCGTCGCCGACCAGGGGGAGCAGCGTCCGCGGCTCGGCGGCGGCGTCGATCAGCACCTGGTCGCCGGTGTCGTTGCACCGCAGGAGGTAGGCGTTGTTGGACATCTGCTCGTCGACCGCGACCTTGGTGATGGTCAGGCGCGGCAGCTCGCGTACGTCGGGAGCGCCGTCGGGCGTGACGGCTCCGGTGTAGGTCATCATCCCTCCATCTCCGGCAGTTCGCCGGTCGAGCTGCTGAGGCCTTCGCCGGGGTCCCGGCCGGTGAGCCACCATGCCAGAGCCGCCACCGGCCCGGAGACGACCGGGTCGCCGTCCGCCGGCGAGCCGAGCCGGTAGGTGCGGTCGAGGTCGGTGACGTGCGCCGAGAGAGGCGGACCGTCGTACCGCTCGACGTCGCGCTCGAGGAGCTGGACTGCCGTCTCTCTCGGCCAGTCGGCGTAGCCGTACCCCGCGCGCAGGTCGGCGTGGTGGATCTCGACCTCCGCCAGCCGCAGCAGCGGGACGTCGTGGGCGAGCATCCGCTGGCCTTGGGGCGTCCGCTCGAAAGAGGCGTCAGCCGGCAGTCGTGGGAGCTCGTCCATTACCGCCGCGAACCGATCCGAAGCTGTTCGGAGCCGGTCGCGGATGGTGGCCGCCGGCTGGGCCGCGAGCGTCTCGATGTCGGCGTCGCGCGCAGTCTGCGACCCGTACATCAGAGCGGGCTCGCCGTCGAGCAGCGCGCGGAGCGCCCCGGCGAGCCCCTCGGCGTTCAGAGCCAGGTGGGCGAGCACGTGGGCCCGGCTCCACCCGGCGCACTCCGTCGGCCGGGGCCACTCGTCGTCCCGCAGCCGGTCCGCGGTGGCGAGCAGACGGGCGGTGGCGGCCTCGATTTCGGTCACCGGTGCATCCTGCCTGAAACTGGGTTGTCGGCGCCGCATGAGATCGTGCAAATGTCGTCCCCGTGCGGCGGTGCGAGTTGCTTCGCGCCGTACGATGGCGAACACTTGTTCGAACTCCTCCCAGCTCACCCGAAGGACTGCAGTGCAGGACCAGCTCATCATCCGCGGTGCGCGTGAGCACAACCTCAAGGATGTCTCGCTCGACCTGCCCAGGGACTCCCTCATCGTCTTCACCGGTCTGTCCGGCTCAGGGAAGTCGAGCCTGGCCTTCGACACGATCTTCGCCGAGGGCCAGCGACGCTACGTGGAGTCGCTTTCGGCCTACGCCCGCCAGTTCCTCGGCCAGATGGACAAGCCCGACGTCGACTTCATCGAGGGCCTGTCGCCGGCGGTCTCGATCGACCAGAAGTCGACGTCCAAGAACCCACGCTCGACCGTCGGCACCATCACCGAGGTCTACGACTACCTCCGGCTGCTCTACGCCCGCGCCGGGCGGCCGCACTGCCCGACCTGCGGGGCGCCGATCGAGCGGCAGACGCCGCAGCAGATCGTCGACCGGGTGCTCGCGCTGGAGGAGGGTCGCAGGTTCCAGGTGCTGGCGCCGGTGGTCCGCGGCCGCAAGGGGGAGTTCGTCGACCTGCTCCGCCAACTGCAGACGCAGGGCTTCAGCCGGGCCCGCGTCGACGGCACCATCCACAACCTCGACAGTCCGCCCAAGCTGGACAAGAAGATCAAGCACAGCATCGAGGTCGTCGTCGACCGGCTCGCGGTGAAGGAGTCGGCCAAGCGCCGGCTCACCGACTCGGTCGAGACCGCGCTCAACCTCGCCAGCGGCCTGGTTGTCCTCGACTTCGTCGACCTGCCCGACGACGACCCGCACCGCGAGATGCGGTTCAGCGAGAAGATGGCCTGCCCCAACGAGCACCCGATCGACACCGACGACCTCGAGCCGCGGTCGTTCTCGTTCAACTCGCCCTTCGGCGCCTGCCCGTCGTGCACGGGCCTCGGCACGCGGATGGAGGTCGACCCCGAGCTGGTGGTGCCCGACCCGACCGCGACCCTCGGCGAGGGCGCGTTGCAGCCGTGGAGCCACGCCCACGTCGCCGACTACTTCGGCAAGCTGGTCCAGGCGCTCGGCGAGGAGCTGGGCTTCGACATGGACACGCCCTGGGAGCAGCTCCCGGCGAAGGCCCAGAAGGCAGTCCTCGACGGCCATCCGACCAAGGTCCACGTCGTCACCAAGAACCGCTACGGCCGGCAACGGTCCTACTACGCCGACTTCGAGGGCGTGCGGTCGTACGTCGAGCGCCGCCACCGCGAGGCCGAGAGCGACGTCAGCCGGGAGCGGTTCGAGGGCTTCATGCGCGAGGTCCCGTGCCCGGTCTGCGCGGGATCGCGGCTCAAGCCGGTGTCGATGTCGGTCACCCTCGGTCCCAAGGACGAAGGCGGCAAGAACATCGCGGAGGTCTGCGCGCTGCCGATCAATGAGGCGGCCGACCACCTGCGCAACCTCGATCTGTCCGCCCGCGAGCGGCAGATCGGCGAGCGGGTGCTCAAGGAGATCCAGGAGCGGCTGCAGTTCCTGCTCGACGTCGGCCTCGACTACCTGAGCCTCGACCGTCCGTCCGGCTCGCTGTCCGGCGGCGAGGCGCAGCGGATCCGGCTCGCCACCCAGATCGGCGCCGGCCTGGTCGGCGTCCTCTACGTCCTCGACGAGCCGTCGATCGGCCTCCACCAGCGCGACAACCACCGGCTGATCGAGACCCTGCTCCGGCTCAAGGACCTCGGCAACACCCTGATCGTCGTCGAGCACGACGAGGACACCATCAAGGTCGCCGACTGGGTGGTCGACATCGGTCCGGGTGCCGGTGAGCACGGCGGCCAGGTCGTCCACTCCGGTCCGGTCAAGGGACTGCTGGAGCACCCGGACTCGATGACGGGGGAGTACCTCTCCGGTCGCCGCGAGATCCCGGTGCCCGCCATCCGCCGCCCGCGCACCGTCGGCCGCGAGCTCAAGGTCCACGGCGCCCGCGAGCACAACCTCAGAGATCTCGACGTGACGTTCCCGCTCGGGCTGTTCGTCGCGATCACCGGCGTGTCCGGCTCGGGCAAGTCGACCCTGGTCAACGACATCCTCTACACCTCGCTGGCCAAGGAGCTCCACCGCGCGCGGACCATCCCCGGCCGGCACCAGAAGATCACCGGCATCGACCACGTCGACAAGGTGATCCACGTCGACCAGGGCCCGATCGGCCGGACGCCGAGGTCCAACCCGGCGACGTACACCGGGGTCTTCGACCACATCCGCAAGCTCTTCGCGTCCACCCCGGAGGCGAAGATCCGCGGCTACCAGCAGGGCCGGTTCTCGTTCAACGTCAAGGGTGGGCGCTGCGAGGCGTGCGCCGGTGACGGCACGATCAAGATCGAGATGAACTTCCTCCCCGACGTCTACGTCCCCTGCGAGGTCTGCCACGGCGCCCGCTACAACCGCGAGACGCTCGAGGTCCACTACAAGGGCAAGACCATCGCCGAGGTCCTCGACATGCCGATCGAGGAGGCGCTGGAGTTCTTCGGCGCGGTGCCGGCGATCGCGCGCCACATGAAGACACTGGTCGAGGTCGGCCTGGGCTACGTCCGGCTCGGACAGCCGGCGACCACCCTGTCCGGCGGCGAGGCGCAGCGGGTCAAGCTGTCCACCGAGCTGCAGAAGAGGTCGACCGGTCGCACCGTCTACGTCCTGGACGAGCCGACGACGGGCCTCCACTTCGAGGACATCCGCAAGCTGCTCGGCGTGCTGTCGTCATTGGTCGACAAGGGCAACACGGTGCTCGTGATCGAGCACAACCTCGACGTCATCAAGACGGCGGACTGGATCGTCGACATGGGTCCGGAGGGCGGGTCCCGGGGCGGCACCGTGGTCGCGGAAGGCACTCCGGAGCAGATCGCGGCGACGCCGGGCAGCTTCACGGGCGAGTTCCTCGCACCGCTGCTCGACGGGCGTGCTGCCGCGCAGCCGAAGCGCAAGCGGGCCGCGGCCGCATCCGCCGCCCGGAGCACCAAGGCCAGGAGCACGGCCCGACGCTGAACGTTTCCTGTGAATGCCGGACCGGTCTGAACCAGACGCCCGCCGACTACGTTGACCCAGTCATGACGGCTGAAAAATCAACTATCAGCAGGCGTCGGGCCCTCAGCGGGGCCGCGACCGCAGGACTCGGGCTGCCCCTGCTGGGGGCCTGTGGCGACGACGGCGGCGCGTCGAGCGCAGCGGCCCCGACCTCGTCGGCCACTGCGCCGCCCTCGTCCGGGGCTACCCGGACGTCGGAGCAGCCAACGGAGAGCGAGACCACCGCGGCGCCCCCGGCGGGCGACGGGATCCCGACCTCGGAGGTGCCGGTCGGTGGCGGCATCGTCCTGGCCGACGAGCAGGTGGTGATCACCCAACCGAGCGACGGGGAGTTCAAGGCGTTCAGCGCGATCTGCACGCACCAGGGATGTGTGGTCGCGCGGGTGAGCTCGGAGATCGAGTGCGACTGCCATGCCAGCCGGTTCTCGATCACCGACGGCTCGGTCACCGGCGGTCCCGCGCTCTCGCCGCTGGGCTCGGTCGACGTCAGCGTCTCCGGCAACCAGGTGAGGCTCGGATGAGCGGCCTGGGACAGGTCCGGGCGAACCGCCGGATCGTCTTCCACGGCCTGGGTGCGCTCGGCGTCGCGGTCGCGCTCGCCGGCTGTGCGGGTGACGACGGCGACGGCGGTGGCGAGGGCGGGGACGACCAGGTCGAGGCGGGGGCCGAGCTGACGACCACCGACCAGGTGCCCGTGGGCGGCGGCATCGTCCTCACCGACCAGAAGGTGGTGGTCACGCAGCCGACGGAGGGGGAGTTCCGGGCCTACACCGCGGTGTGCACCCACCAGCAGCTGTTGGTGACCTCCGTCGAGGACGGCGTCATCCACTGCGCCAACCACGGCAGCGAGTACGACGCCGCGACCGGCGAGGTGACCGGCGGCCCCGCTCCCTCGGCGCTGGCCGCCGTCGAGATCAACGTCGAGGGCGACAAGATCCTCAAGCGCTAGGAGACCGTTCGAGGAACGAGGACGGACTCCGTAAGAGGCGCGAAGGTCGAGTAGCGCCACGGCTGAGCTTGCGAAGCCGTGAGGCGCGTATCGAGACCCGGTGAGGCGACCGTCCACGGTGAGTCTGCACGTCGCGGCGTCTCGATACGCCCGCGCGCAGGCGCTCGGGCTACTCGACGACCGGCGGCCGCGCCGCAACCTCTCGCCAGCGGGCGTCCCGGAGCGAGGGGCGACGGTCGAGCCGCGCATCGAGCAGCGTCCGGGCGTCGTCGTACCTCTGGGCGCGGAGCAGGGCCGCGATCCGGGTCTCCTCGACGATCTCGCGCTGCGCGTCGGAGCCGCCGAGCCGCCAGCAGTGCGGCGCCAGCGCACCGAGCCGGTCGGCCGCTTCCGAAGCGCGACCCGAGCCCAGCGCCCACAGGGCGTCGGCCAGCGGTGCGACAACCTCGCGCTGCGCGGGATGGGGATGGTTCGCACATCGTGTGGCCAACCGACGGAGACCGTCGAGGTCGTCGATCGCCAGCAGCGTCACCGCCGCGTGCATGCCGAGGAACGCCGTCGCCGGTGCCTCGAGGCCACCTCGGCCGGTCACCCGCGCGACCTCCTCCAGGCCCGGCACCGCTTCAGCGTCCGGCGTCAACGCCCAGCGGAAGAGGAGCGAGCCGGTGTCGACCAGAGCGCGGCAGCCGATGGTGTGCCGGGGCTGGAGCTGTTCGGAGTACCGCTTGCGGACGGCGTCGAGGTCACCGAGGGAGAGCTCGTGCAGAGCGGCGTGCCAGGAGAAGTGGGTGAGGCTCTCGGTCTCTGCCCCCTCGCCGGTCACCCAGGCATCCATCCAGGCCAGCCCCTCGACGTGGTCCCCGGTCTCGTAGTGGGCATGGGAGCGCGCGTGGGCGGCGTGGCCCGAGGTGGGATCGGCGGCCAGCGCCCGGCACGCGAGCGCCATGGCCTCGTCGTACCGCCGCTGCTCCTGGCGGACGAACGCGAGCAGGCCGAGGAACCAGGGGTCGTCGCCGTACGACGGTGCCGCTCCCTCCACGATCGCCCACGCCTCCGCCGGCACCTCGGTCACGCCGGCGAACGCGATCGTGGGCATCGCGATCGACAACAGCACCGCGTCGCGCGGGTAGGCGGTGAGGTGCGCGAGCAGCGGCCGGTGGTCGCCCTGGAGGTGCCGGTCGACGGCGTGCACGTGGCTGCGCTCGCGCTCAGTCGCCCGGCCGGCCAGCCGACGGGCGTCGTCGAGCCGGGACGCGATGTCGACGTCGACGCACATCTCGTGGCCGAGCAGCGCCAGGTCGGCGTGCGCGAGCGCGAACGTCGGGTCGTGGGCGAGCGCGGACGCGATCCGCACGTGGGCGTCGCGGCGGAGCCGGAGCAGGTCGCGGACGCCAGCGACGTACGCCGCCGCTGCCACGTCGCTCGTGGTCAGCGGATAGCCGTAGTCGTCACGACAACCCATGACGGCAGTGTCTCCCGCGGGACCACGATCGTCGACGACTTTGCTGCGCGCGTCTCCCGATCACGCTGCCAGTCGGTGTGGGTACGTAGGGTTGAGGGCGTGTCGCAGAGCTACCGCCCGAAGCCGGGCGAGATCCCCACCGAGCCCGGGGTCTACCGCTTCCGCGACAAGCAGCGACGGGTGATCTACGTCGGCAAGGCCAAGAACCTCCGGTCCCGGCTGTCGTCATACTTCCAGGACATCGGCAACCTCCACCAGCGCACGGCGACCATGGTCGCCACCGCGGCGTCGGTCGAGTGGACCGTGGTCAAGACCGAGGTCGAGGCGCTGCAGCTGGAGTACTCCTGGATCAAGGAGTTCGACCCGCGGTTCAACGTCAAGTACCGCGACGACAAGTCCTACCCGTGGCTCGCCGTGACCGTCGGCGAGGAGTTCCCGCGGGTGATGGTGGGACGCGGGGCGAAGCGCAAGGGCACGCGCTACTACGGCCCCTACAGCCACGCCTGGGCCATCCGCGAGACCGTCGACATCCTGCTCCGGGTGTTTCCCATGCGCTCGTGCAGCAACGGGGTGTTCAAGCGGTCGCAGCAGATCGGGCGGCCCTGCCTGCTCGGCTACATCGACAAGTGCGCCGCCCCCTGCGTCGGCAACGTCTCGGCCGAGGAGCACCGCGCGATCGTCGACGACTTCTGCGAGTTCATGGCAGGGCGCACCAAGCCGTTCATCAAGCGCATCGAGCAACAGATGTACGCCGCCAGCGACGAGCTCGACTTCGAGAGGGCCGCCCGGCTCCGCGACGACCTCGGCGCGATGCAGAAGGCGCTGGAGAAGCAGGCGGTGGTGCTCGGCGACGGCGCGGACGCCGACGTGATCGCGCTCGCGGAGGACCCGCTCGAGGTCGCTGTCCAGGTCTTCTACGTGCGGGGCGGCCGGATCCGCGGCCAGCGCGGCTGGGTCGCCGACCGCACCGACGACGGCGCCACCCCCGAGCTGGTCGAGACCTTCCTGCTCCAGCTCTACGCCGGCGAGCCGGAGTCCGTGCCGAGGGAGATCCTGGTGCCGGAGCTGCCTCCGGACCCCGAGACGTTCGAGCAGCTGTTCGGCGACCTGAAGGGGTCGAAGGTGTCGATCCGGGTCCCGCAGCGTGGGGACAAGAAGGCGCTGCAGGAGAACGTGGCGCGCAACGCGAAGGAGTCGCTCGCCCTGCACAAGACCAAGCGGGCGAGCGACCTGACCACGCGCAACCAGGCGATCGCCGAGATCGCCGAGGCGCTGGAGCTCGAGGAGGCGCCGCTGCGGATCGAGTGCTACGACGTCTCCCACATCCAGGGCACCGAGATCGTCGCCTCGATGGTGGTCTTCGAGGACGGGCTCGCGCGGAAGAGCGAGTACCGCAGGTTCGTGATCCGCGACCAGGAGGGATCCGACGACGTGGCAGCCATGCACGAGGTGATCTCGCGCCGGTTCCGTCGGCTGCTCGACGAGCAGGCGCGGAGCGAGGAGCGGATGGGGGAGGACGGCCCGATGCTCGTCGACCCCGACACGGGGCGACCCCGCAAGTTCGCCTACGCGCCCGGTCTGGTCGTGGTCGACGGTGGCGCGCCGCAGGTGGCGGCCGCGCAGCGCGCCCTCGACGAGCTGGGGATCGACGACATCCCCGTGTGCGGTCTCGCGAAGCGGCTCGAGGAGGTGTGGCTCCCAGGGCAACCGGACCCCGTCATCCTGCGGCGGACGTCCGAGGGTCTCTACCTCCTGCAGCGGGTCCGCGACGAGGCACACCGGTTCGCGATCGCCCACCACCGCGGGCGGCGCTCGAAGTCGATGGTGGAGAGCGTGCTCGACGACGTGCCCGGACTGGGGGAGGTGCGCCGCAAGACCCTCATGCGCCACTTCGGGTCCCTGAAGAAGCTGCGCGAAGCGGAGGTCGACCAGATCGCCGCCGTACCCGGCATCGGGCCGCGCACCGCGTCCGCGATCAAGGAGGCGGTCGCGGCAGGGGGCGCGACAGCGAGCCGGGCGACGCGGAAGACGAGCGTTCCGAACGGGGGCAGCGGTGCGTGAATCCGCGTTCTGGGTGCGTGCAGCGCAAGGCGGCGTTGCGTGGGCAGACTGGGCGTCTTCCAAGCGATGCCAACGAAGCGATGTGCGTGCCCAGGGCGCGGAGTTGCGTGCCGAGGCCCCCGTTCGGAACGCTGTGTCTCCATGAGTGCCGACCCGAGCGCGCAACCTGCCGGCGAGCTGGTCGTGGTGACCGGCATGACCGGCGCCGGGCGCAGCACCGCGGCCAAGGAGCTGGAGGACCTCGGCTTCTACGTCGTCGACAACCTGCCCCCGAGCCTGCTCCCGGACGTGGTCCGCCTCGTCGACGAGAGCCAGGGCCGGAGCCAGCGGATCGCGGTCGTCGTCGACGTCCGGTCCGGCTCCTTCTTCCAGGGCCTGCGGGCCGCGCTCGCCCACGGCGTCACCGGGCGCGACACCACGCTCGTCTTCCTCGACGCCACCGACGACGTGCTGGTCCGCCGGCAGGAGGCCGTCCGCCGCCCGCACCCGCTGCAGGAGGGCGGGCGGCTGCTCGACGGCCTGGTGCGCGAGCGCGTGGTGCTGGGCGACCTCCGTGCCGACGCCGACCTGGTCATCGACACCAGCAACCTCAACGTGCACCAGCTCACCGATCGGATCGCGGAGGCGTTCGGCACGCCGGAGACCACCCGGCTGCGGGTGACCACGATCAGCTTCGGCTTCAAGTACGGCATCCCGGCCGACGCCGACTACGTGGCCGACATGCGCTTCCTGCCCAACCCGCACTGGGTGCCGGAGCTGCGGGCGCACACCGGCCGCGACCTGGACGTGTCGGACTACGTGCTCGGACGGCCGGGCGCCGCGGAGTTCCTCGACCAGTTCGTACCGCTCCTGGCGGGCGTCGCCGAGGGCTATCTCCGCGAGGGCAAGCGCTTCATGCGCGTGGCGATCGGCTGCACCGGCGGCAAGCACCGCAGTGTTGCCATGAGCGAGGAGATCGCGCGCCGGATGCAGGAGCTGGGCTACGTCGCCCGCGCCCTCCACCGCGACCTGGGGCGCGAGTGATCACCCCACGAATGACGCACCACCGGCCGCACGACCGCGCGCAGGCCGTCGTCGCCCTCGGAGGCGGACACGGGCTCCACGCGTCGCTGACCGCGCTGCGGATGCTCGTCGACGACCTGACCGTCGACGAGCTCACCGCGGTGGTGACCGTGGCCGACAACGGCGGTTCGTCGGGACGGCTCAGGGGCGAGTTCGGCGTACTCCCGCCGGGAGACCTGCGGATGGCGCTGGCCGCGCTCTGCGGCGACGACGAGTGGGGTGACACGTGGGCACGAGTGCTCCAGCACCGGTTCGAGGGCGACGGCGAGATGCGGGGACACGTCGTCGGCAACCTGCTCATCGTGGGTCTGTGGGAGCTGCTCGCCAAGGATGGACACAGTCACGTCGACGCCCTGGACTGGGTCGGCCGGCTGCTCGGCGCCAAGGGACGCGTGCTGCCGATGGCGATGACCCCGATGGACATCACCGCCGAGGTGCGCGGCATCGGAGCGGATCCCGACCAGCTGGAGACGGTCCGGGGTCAGGTCGAGGTGGCCACGACCGACGGGGTGATCACGACGATCGCCCTCGACCCTCCGGACCCGGAGGTCAGCGCCGCCGCGCTCACCGCGATCGGTGAGGCCGATTGGGCGGTGCTCGGTCCGGGCTCGTGGTTCACGTCGGTGATCCCGCACCTGCTGGTGCCGCAGCTGCGCGATGCGCTGGTGGCGACCGACGCGCGGCTGGTCGTCGTCCTCAACCTCGCGGAGCAGCAGGGGGAGACCGGTGGCTTCGGTCCGGCCGACCACCTGGCGGTGCTCGCCGAGCACGCGCCGGACCTCGGCGTCCACACCGTGCTCGCCGACCGGGAGAGCGTGGGCGACGACGCAGACGACCTGCTGTCGATGGTCGAAGCGCTCGGCGCCCGGCTGGTCATCGAGGACGTCGCGATGGGCGACGGCACGCCCCGGCACGACCTCGCGCGGCTCGCGGCGGCTTACGCACGGATCATGCAGTCCACAGCCACGGATTCGGTCCCGGGGTAGTTGACCGTCGTGGCAGGATCGCCCTTATGAGCGCACGCCCCCCGATCCCGCCTGCTGCGCACCGCCCCGAGGCACGCCTGGCTGCGTTGTCGGCGCTCGGTAGACAACCCGGTATGCCGTCGCACCTCCGCCTTGCCAGCCATCCCTCGGATGCGGTGCTCGTGACGCCGGTATCGGAGGGCGTGCGCTCATGGCGATGACGGCTCAGGTCAAGGCGGAATTGGCCAGCACCCCGGTCACCAAGGCGTGTTGTCGCAAGGCGGAGGTCGCCTCGACGCTGCGGTTCGCGGGCGGGTTGCACATCGTCGCGGGCCGGATCGTGGTCGAGGCCGAGCTGGACACCGGTGCGGCCGCCCGCCGGCTGCGCCGTGACATCGCGGAGATGTACGGCCAGTCGTCCGACGTCGTGATGGTGCAGGGCAACGGGATCCGCAAGGGCAGCCGCTACATCGTGCGTGTCGTCAAGGACGGCGAGGCGCTGGCCCGGCAGACCGGTCTGCTCGACCAGCGTGGTCGTCCCGTGCGCGGGCTGCCGCCGGCCGTCGTCTCCGGCGGCGGGTGTGACGCGGTCGCCGCGTGGCGGGGCGCGTTCCTCGCCCACGGCTCGCTCACCGAGCCCGGACGCTCATCCTCGCTGGAGGTCACCTGCCCCGGCTCCGAGGCAGCGTTGGCCCTCGTCGGCGTCGCGCGGCGGCTCGGGATCCAGGCGAAGGCCCGCGAGGTCCGCGGTGTCGACCGGGTCGTCATCCGGGACGGCGACGCGATCGGCCAGCTGCTGACCAGGCTCGGCGCCCACGAGACGCTGATGGCCTGGGAGGAACGTCGGATGCGACGCGAGGTTCGGGCGACGGCCAACCGCCTCGCCAACTTCGACGACGCCAACCTGCGCCGGTCGGCGCGAGCGGCCGTGACCGCGGGCGCGCGGGTCGAGCGGGCGATGGAGATCCTCGGTGACGAGGTGCCCGACCACCTGCGGATGGCCGGACGGCTCCGTCTCGAGCACAAGCAGGCGTCGCTGGAGGAGCTCGGGCAGCTGCACGAGCCGGTGCTCACGAAGGACGCGATCGCCGGCCGGATCCGCCGGCTGCTGGCGATGGCCGACAAGCGCGCCGAGGAGCTCGGTGTCCCCGACACCGAGGCCTCGCTGACTCCCGAGATGCTGGCCGGCGACGGCTGACCAGCCCCCAGTCGGCCGGCCGGCCGTCAGCGTGCCTTCTCGCGGAGCGACGCGCCGCGTGCGCGACGTACCGTCGCCCAGGCGCTGACCACCGCGACCGCGCCCAGCAGGAGCGCGACGCTGGCGGCGACGAGCGACAGCAGGGACGGGTCGACCCAGGCGACGACCCGCGGCCAGGACACGCCCTCCACCTGGCCCAACGTGATCCGGCGCAGCACGATCCACTGGGCCAGCGAGCCCGCGGCCAGACCGGCGAGGCCGGCCGCCCCCAGCACCACGCCCTGCTCGAGGGCGACGGACAGCAGCACCGTGCGGCGCCGGACCCCGACCACGCTCAGTGACGCCGCGTCGAGCCGACGACCGGGCAGCTGGACGGCCGTCGAGACCGCCAGCCCCGCAACGGCCATCAGCAGCACGAGGACCGCGGTGACCAGGTAGAGCCGCAGGACGATGGCGTAGGCCGTGCCGTCGAGCCGTTCCATCTCCCGCTGCTGGGTCGTGGTGATCACGAGGCCGCGAGCCGCCAGGGCGTCGTCGATGCGCTGCGGGGTGTCGCCGGTCGCCACCACCCGGACGTCGAACTCGGAGTCGAAGATCGCACGGTTGGCGCTCAGCATGGCGTAGTCGATCGCCGCACCTTGGGGGCCGACGAACGGCACGCTCTCGGCGGTCACCGCGGCCGTGACCGGCGGGGGCTGGCCGGCGGTCGACGTCGCGGTGCCGCCGGCGACGTCCCCGATCGAGTCGGTCGCCTCGCGGCCGGCGACGACGGGCCGCACCGACGGGATGTCGCCGGCGGTCAGTCCGGCGAGGCCACGCCCGGTCGCCCTGACCGTCAGCCCGTCGGACGTGGTCGCGACCTCGTCGGCGACCTGCTGCAGCTCATCGGCGGACGTGAGCTGCCAGCCGCCGTCGGTGAGCACGTCCGACCGGTCCGCGCCGTCCATCTCCATCGGTCCGAGGGCGAAGGTGCCGTCGAGCTCGACGGGTAGTCCCGCGCCGCCACCGATGAGCAGACCCTCGACCGTGCAGGTCCTGGGGCACCCGACCCGCTCGACGAGGGACGACGTACCCGGGGCGAACGGGCCGATGTAGTACCCGTTGACCTCGCCCTCCACGCTGCGGAGCCGGACCTCGATCGTGACCGGCTCGCTCCCGCGCGGCACGGTCACCGTCAGGCCGAGCTGCCGGCCGGTGACCGTCGGCAGGGGAGTGCCGGTCAGCAGTGCGGCGATCTCCTCGACGTCACGGCCGGGCGTCCAGGTCTCGTGCCAGGTCGCGACCCGCCCGAGGCGGTCGCCGTCGACGGCGACGTACGTCGCGTCCTGCGCGACGAGGGTGCCGGCGGCCATCAGCCAGCGTCCCTCCGGGTCGAGCTCGTGGGTCAGTGCGACCGCCTCCGACATGGGCAGCTCTGAACCCCAGACGGTGTGCGCGGGCGCTTGGGTGGCGGCCACGCTCGCTCGCCAGGTCGCCGCGGCGTCGTACACGCCGGCACCGAAGGTGCACACGGCGATCGCCACGGTCAGCGGCAGCACGACGAGCGTGCCTGCCGCACGCCGCGCGACCGCCCGGACGGCGAGGAAGCCGACGGTGCCGAGCGGACGGCGGCGGGCGAGCCACGCCGCCGCGGAGCGCGCCGCGGCGGTGGCCGCGACCCCGAACGCGGCGGCGATGAGCACCGGCAGGATCAGGTCGCCGGCGTCCGTGCTGCCTCCACTGGTACGCGTCACTGCGGCGGTCGTCACCACCAGCGTGCCCGCGACCAGGACGAGGACCGCCGCTGCGGCGGTGCGGCCGGCTCGGCGCGGCCGCAGGTGGCCGCTCAGCTGGTCGGCGAGGGTCCGCGACAGGACGCCGCGGACCGCCAGCGCGCAGACGGCGACAGCCGCCGCGGTGACGGCTGCAGTGGCGAGCCAGGCCGCCGGTGGCAGGGGCAGCGGCAGGCCCGGCGCGAGCCAGGCGCGGATCAGCACACCGGTGAGACCGATGCCGGCCGCCACGCCCAGGGGCAACGCGATCACGACCAGGAGCACCGGCTCCGCGACGGCGAGCAGCCACACCCGAGGGCGACTGGCTCCGCGGAGGGAGGCGAGAGCGAGGTCGGGGACCCGGAGGTCGCCCGCCGCCGTGGTAAGGCGGCTCAGCAGCGCCAGCGCCACCAGCACGAGCGAGACCACCGCCGGGGTGACGGACGAGACGGCGGTGCGGCGTTCCCGCTCGATGTCGCTCGTCACCCCGCCGAGATCGTTGCGGGAGACCTCCACGAGGGTGCCCGTCGCCAGGCGTTCCGGGACCGGCTCGGTCGCGGAGCCGAGGTCGCTCAGCCGACGCGCGTCGAGGTCCGCCGGCACGTCGATGAGGGTGTCGACCCGCACCACCCAGTCCTGGGAAGGGACCGCCTCGAAGTGGTCGGTGGTGACGAGGTACGGCGCGGGTCGACGGGGCAGCACCCGGCCCCCTCGCTCCGGGTTGCCGACCAGCGTCGGCGGGACCGACGCCAGCCGCGCCGGGTCGAACCAGTAGTCCTCGAGCGCGGCGAGGTCGGCGGTGTCGAGGTCCGGGCCGGTGGGATAGGTGTAGGTGCCGACGACGGTGAGGGAGCCCAGCGGCTCCCCGAGCTCCATCCGGTCACCGATCGCGAGGTCGTCCTCCTCGGCGTCGCCGGCCAGGATGATCGTCTCGCCCGGGCGTTCCGGGCACCTCCCCTCGATCTCGAGGTGGTCGCACGCGTCGTCGCGCGCCAGCAGCTGCACCTCGCCGTAGTTCCCGGGCGCGGGGAGCCGTGCGGTCTCGAGCTGGACGGACAGGTCGTGCTGCCCGTCGGGCACCCGGACCGCCGCCCGGGCGTCGGCCAGCACCTCCTCGGGTGTCGTCCGTCCGGTCGGCTGGAACTCCCAGGTGCGCCCGGTGATCGGGTTCGGCGCCTCGGAGAGCCGGCTGATCGCGTAGCTGTTGCCGACGGCGACCGTGAACGCGGGGCCGACGACGGCGGACGCGACCGCGATCACCAGCAGGACCAGAGTGCCGATCGACAGGAGGGCGCGGGAGCGGAGTCCGTCGAGAGCGACCCGGATCATCCGGCCGCCTCCTTACGGAGCGTGGCGGGGCGGCTGGCCGCGCCTCTGCTCCCGGACGCCCAGGCGCCGGCGGCGAGGGTCGCGACCAGCACGACGCCGGCGGCGAGCAGCACGGGGAGCGGCCGGAGCCCGGTGTCGAGCGGCAGCTGCGCGGACTGGATGCGGAGGACCGGCACCACCGACGCGAAGGCTGCGACCGCGGCGGCGGTGGCGACCGCGGTGGCGACGCTCGCGACGCCGGCGACCAGCATCGACTGCGCGCGGGAGACGCTGCGCAGCTCCGGCGTCTCGATGCCCAGCACCCGGAGCGCGGCGTGCTCGCGGGTGCGCTCGGCCCGCAGCCGCGAGACGGGGAGCAACACACCGAGGACGCCGAGCAGCAGGCCGCCGAGGGCGACGAGGACGAGCCGGCGGGCCAGGTCGCTGCCGGACTCGTCGATGGTCGACGCGGAGATCTGGCTCGGGATCAACGGGCTGCCGACCGCCGCGATGACGTCGTCGGGGGTGTCGGCCCGCGCCAGGATCCACGGCTCGGCAGCGGCGACGGCCGACCCGCCCTCGAGCGTGGCAGTCGGCAGGTCGAGGACGGTCCCGCCGGAACCGACGAGGGGGAGTGCAGGGACCGTCGCCAGGACCTCGGCCGTGCGGGACAGGCTGCTCGTCGTCGGTGCCTGAGGTTCGCCCTCCCAGTCGACGCTGGTGGTCGCGACGACCGGGACCGACCAGATGGTGCGGTCGGAAGTCAGGAAGCTGGCGCCCGCCCGGCTCGGGCGTACGTCGAGAGCCTTGGCGGTCTGCCTCACCTCGCCCGGCGGCCGTTCGTCGGGCTCGTCGAGGTTCCACTCCCGGTCCAGGAGATCGAGGCCGCCGACGTTGAGCTTGCTGATCCGGATGACCGGGCGCCTGCACCGCGGTCGGTTCCAGTTGTCGGAGACGCATGGCTGGCCGGTCGCGACCTCGATGCCGAGGACCCGGCAGCCGGCGTCACACCGGCTGAGCGGTACGAACGTCGTCGTGCTGCCGCCGGGTGGGACCTGGAGGAAGAGGTCCTGCTGCGCGCTGCCCTCGACGCCGTCGGTGGTGACCGAGACCAGCACGAACGCCGCCAGCGGGCTGTCCGACGAGACGGTCGCGGTGAGGAAGTCGCCGGTCGTCATCGGCTCCGGCTCGGCCGTGATGGCCGCGTCGTGGAGACCGGCGACGGCCGCCGAGCCCTCTTCGGCAGGAGTGTCGTCGAGGCTGTCCCCGACGACGCGCTCGTAGCGGGCGGTGTCGAGATACACGCGCCGGGAGACGGCACGGTCGTCGGCGAAGACCCGGATCGCGGCCATCAGCCAACGTCCGTCGGGGTCTGCCGCGTGGGTCGCGGCCAGCACGGCGTCGGCGCCGCCGGCGTACGGGACCACCTGCGGCGCGCCGGCGGTCACCGCCCGGGTGTCGTCCTCCCAGTCCTGCACCGCGAGCAGCAGGTTGGTGGCGAGCCCGAGCAGGGTGGCGCCGGCGATCACCAGCGGGAGCCCGGCCGTCGCGCGCGGCGACTGCAGGCGCCGGCCGACGAGCACCGGGCGGAGGTCCGGCCGCTTCGTCAGCCAGCCCGCGGCGATCCGCACCAGCCACGTGGCGGTGACGCCGACGGCGAGCCCGACCAGTGTCGGACCGGCGAACGGCAGCCAGGCCGGCCCGTCGCTGCCGCGCCTGAGCACGGCGACCGCAGCGGCCACGATGATGAGCACCGCGACGAATCGCGTTGCGGTCCCGCCCGTCAGTCTCCGGGCACGCTCGCCGAGCAGGTCGGGGAGCGGCTCACGGAGGGCGACCAGCATCGCGGACACGACCACCACCGCCGCGACGCCGACGGCCGCGACGGCGAAGGCCACCTGCTCGGGCGCGACCGCCCAGCAGAGGCCGGCACCTGCCGCGCCGCCGAGCAGCACCGGGACGAGCGGTTCGGCCACGAGCGCGCGGGCGACGGAGGGTCCGGGCCGTCCCCGCAACCGGAGCAGCGCGGCCTCATGCCGCCGCCGGGCTCCCACGGCCAGTCCGGCGGCCAGCACCAGGCCCGCGGCGAGGAGCAACAGCGGGGCGAGCAGCGCGGTCTCGGCTCCGTCGGCGCGGACCGCCATGGGGCCGGCAGCGACGACGGCGATCGCGACGGCAATCGTGAGGTGGGTGCCCCGACGGAGCCAGAGCCCGGCCAACAGCCGGGACCTCATCCGAGGCGGCCCTCGTCGATCGTCACGTGGTCGTCGGCGGCGTCGACGATCGCCGGGTCGTGGGTGGCGATGACGACCGACGCCCCCCGATCGGCCTCGCGACGCAGGGCGTCGAGCACGACCTCGGCGTTGCTCTGGTCGAGCTCGCTGGTCGGCTCGTCGGCGAGCAGCACCGGCGCCTCGACCACGAGAGCGCGGGCGACGGCCACCCGCTGCATCTGGCCGCCCGAGAGCTCCTCCACCTGGCGGTCGCCGAGGTCCGCGATGTCGAACCGCGCGAGCGCCGCCTCGGCCCGGTCGTTGGCGTCACGCCAGCTGACCCCGCGTGCGCGGAGCGCGACGGCGACGTTCTCCCGCGCCGACAGGATCGGCACCAGGCCGTAGACCTGCAGGACGAAGGCGATCTCCGGGCGCGGGTCGCCGTTGCCGCGCCACGTCGGCGCGCCGTCGTACGTCGCCGCGCCGGCGGTGGGCGCGATCAGCCCGCCGGCGACCGAGAGCAGGGTCGTCTTCCCGGATCCGCTCGGGCCGGCGACGGCGGTCACCCGGCCGGCCGGAAAGGTCACGGACACGTCGTCGAGCACCAGCGGGCCGGGCCGGTAGCGCACGGCGTCGACCACCAGGTCAGCGCCGGTCACCGCACGTCTTCCTGCGGGATGCCCGTCTCGTCGGCCGGGTGGGTGATGAGGATCCGGCGTGGCTCGGCCTCGATCCGGACGAGCGTGCCAGGCGGCCACTGCGGCGTGAGGTGGGACGGCAGGTGCAGCATGCCGTCGGCGCCGATGACGGAGTACTCCGCGCCGTCCCGGCCCTCGGAGCCGACCCGGCCGCCCTTCATCGTCACCGTCCGTGGGAACGTCGCGGCGACCTCGGGCTGGTGGGTGACGACGACGATGGTCGTCCCGAAGTCGCGGTTGAGCTCGTGCAGGAGCTGGACCACCGCGTCGCGGTCGACATGCGAGAGCTGGCTGGTGGGCTCGTCGGCCAGCAGGACCTGCGGTCGGGTCGAGACCGCACAGGCGAGGGCCAGGCGCTGGCGCTGTCCTCCCGACAGCGTGCTCACGACCTGGTCGGCCTGGTCGGCGAGCCCGACCCGCTCGAGCAGCTCGGCGGCGGTCGGCGCGTCGTCGAGCTCGGCGGACGTCATCCCGATCCGAGCGAAGCCGATGTTGCGTCGCGCCGTCGTGTAGGGGAGCAGGTTGCGGGTGGCTCCCTGCAGCATGGTCGCCACCCGACGAGCCCGCAGCCGCGCGAGGTGCCGTTCGCTCATCCGCGAGATGTCGTCGTCACCGAGGTAGATGCGGCCGGCACTCGGGCGCTGGATGCCTCCCAGCAGCGCCAGCAGTGTCGACTTCCCCGATCCGCTCGGTCCGAGGAACGCCACTCGCTCGCCGGGCTGGATCTCGAGGTCCACCCCCTGCAGGGCGACCACGTCGTGGCCTTCGAAGGTCCGGTAGAGGTGGACCACGCCCGCGCACCGGAGCCCGATGCCGCCGGCGCCTGACCTCACCCCTTCGTCTGCCTCGACCTGCGTCATGCGCGTCATCATGCCTCTTGCCTCCGGCTCCAGCGGAGAGCATCGTGGTCACTTACTCGTAACGATGCGAGCCGCACCGGAGGTGACCACATGCGAGCGAACGTTGGCGACCGTCTCGTCGTCGAGGGCCGGACCGACACGATGCACCGCCGCGAGGCCGAGGTGCTCGAGGTGCGGGGCGAGGACGGCGGTCCGCCGTACCTCGTCCGCTGGGAGGACGGCCACGAGGCGCTGACCTTCCCGGGCGCCGACGCCCACGTCGTCCCCGCTTCCTGACACCGGTCCCTGAGACCGCTCGACGCTGGGGGCGTTGTTACCCGCACGTACGACGGGACTGGCCGGTGGCCGGCGTGCGCCCGCTTGTAGGGTGACGGACGCGGGTGACTGAACGCCCGCGATCCAGTCAAGGCGGGTGACCGAACGCCCACCACCGAGACAAGGAGCATTGCTGTGACCGTACGCGTAGGCATCAACGGCTTCGGCCGGATCGGCCGCAACTTCTTCCGCGCAGTCCGCGCCAGTGGCCTCGACATCGAGATCGTCGGCGTCAACGACCTGACCGACAACGCCACCCTGGCGCACCTGCTCAAGTACGACTCGATCCTCGGCCGCCTCGACGCGGACGTGAGCTCGACCAACGACGCGATCGTCGTCGGCGACACCGAGATCAAGGCGTTCGCCGAGCGCGACCCCAGCATGCTGAAGTGGGCCGACCTGGGGGTCGACGTGGTCGTCGAGTCCACCGGGTTCTTCACCGACGCCACCAAGGCGCGCGCCCACGTCGACGGCGGCGGCGCCAAGAAGGTCATCATCTCCGCGCCCGCGTCCAACGAGGACATCACGATCGTGATGGGTGTCAACGACGAGCTCTACGACGCCGAGCAGCACACGGTGATCTCCAACGCGTCGTGCACCACGAACTGCCTCGGACCGATGGCCAAGGCGCTCAACGACGGACTCGGCATCAACAAGGGCCTGATGACCACCATCCACGCCTACACCGCGGACCAGAACCTCCACGACAACATCCACAAGGACCCGCGTCGCGCCCGCGCCGCCGCCCTCAACATCGTGCCGACCTCGACCGGTGCCGCGAAGGCGATCGGGCTGGTGCTGCCGGAGCTCAAGGGCAAGCTCGACGGCTATGCCCTGCGCGTGCCCACCCCGACCGGATCGCTCACCGACCTCTCCTTCGAGGCGGCGCGTGAGACGAGCGTCGAGGAGGTCAACGAGATCGTGAAGGCCGCCGCGGACGGCAGGATCCTGCGCTACTCCACCGACCCGATCGTTTCCTCGGACATCGTGACCGACCCGGCGTCCTGCATCTTCGACGCACCGCTGACCAAGGTCATCGGCAACCAGGTCAAGGTCGCCGGCTGGTACGACAACGAGTGGGGCTACTCCAACCGCCTCGCGGACCTGATCGTCCACGTCGGCGCCACCCTCTGACGGTGACGGAGTACGCCGGACTCGGCGAGGTCAGCGGCAAGCGGGTCCTCGTCCGGTCGGACCTCAACGTGCCCCTGGAAGGCACGACGATCACGGACGACGGGCGGATCCGGGCCAGCGTCCCGACCATCAGGGAGCTGGCTGACGCCGGGGCCCGGGTCGTCGTGGCGGCGCACCTCGGTCGTCCCAAGGGCGAGCCGGATGCGGCGTACTCACTCGCGCCGGTCGCGGCGCGGCTCGGCGAGCTGCTCGGCCGGGACGTCGCATTCGCGACCGACACCGTCGGTGAGTCGGCACAGGCGACGGTCGCCGCGCTCGAGGACGGCCAGGTCGCCGTGCTCGAGAACGTGCGGTTCAACGCGGGGGAGACCAGCAAGGACGACGCCGAGCGCGGCGCCTTCGCCAACCGGCTCGCAGCGCTGGCCGACGCGTTCGTCTCCGACGGCTTCGGTGTCGTCCACCGCAAGCAGGCGTCGGTGTACGACGTGGCCCAGCGGCTGCCGCACACCATGGGCGGCCTGGTCGCGGCGGAGATCGACGTACTGCGCCGGCTCACGCTGGACCCCGAGCGCCCCTACGTGGTCGTGCTCGGGGGCTCGAAGGTGTCCGACAAGCTGGGCGTGATCGACAACCTGCTCGGCAAGGCCGACAAGCTGCTCATCGGCGGCGGCATGGTCTTCACCTTCCTGGCCGCCGAGGGACACGAGGTCGGCAAGAGCATCCTCGAGGAGGACCAGCTCGATACCTGCCGGGACTACCTGCGCCGCGCGCGTGATGCCGGGGTGGAGCTGCTGCTGCCGTCCGACATCATCATCGACACCGAGTTTCCGTCCGGCGACCGGAGGCCCGCCCCCGGCGTCGTGCCGTCCTCCGAGATCCCGTCCGACTGCCTGGGGCTCGACATCGGGCCCGCGAGCGCGGCGACCTACGCCAAGGCGCTCGCCGACGCGCGGACGGTCTTCTGGAACGGCCCGATGGGAGTCTTCGAGGTCGACGCCTTCGCGGCCGGCACGAAGGCGGTGGCCGAGGCGCTGACCAAGGTCGACGGCTTGACCGTCGTCGGTGGCGGCGACTCCGCGGCCGCGGTGCGCACGCTCGGGTTCGACGAGGCGGCGTTCGGCCACATCTCCACCGGAGGCGGTGCCAGCCTCGAGTACCTCGAGGGCAAGGAGCTCCCCGGCATCACGGTCCTCGAAGAGAGCTGACGACAATGGCAACTGCTGCAACCGGCCGCACGCCGATCATGGCGGGCAACTGGAAGATGAACCTCAACCACCAGGAAGCGGTGGTCCTGGTCCAGAAGCTCGCCTGGACGCTGTCGGACAAGCGGCACGACTACGGCAAGGTCGAGGTCGTCGTGCTGCCGCCGTTCACCGACATCCGGTCCGTGCAGACGCTGGTCGACGGCGACCGGCTCTCGATCAAGTACGGCGCGCAGGACGTGTCCGTGCACGAGTCCGGTGCCTACACCGGCGAGATCTCTGCAGTCATGCTGGCGAAGCTGGGCTGCTCCTACGTGACGGTCGGCCACTCAGAGCGCCGGCAGTACCACGACGAGTCCGACGAGCTCGTGGCCGCGAAGGCCAGGGCTGCGCTGGCGGCGAAGATCACGCCCATCGTGTGCGTGGGCGAGGGCCTGGAGATCCGGCAGGAGGGCACCCACGTGCCCTACAACACCGCCCAAGTGGTCGGCTCGCTCGCCGGCCTGACCGCGGAGCAGGTCGCCGGGCTGGTCATCGCTTACGAGCCGGTGTGGGCGATCGGCACCGGTGAGGTCGCCACCCCCGACGACGCGCAGGAGGTCTGTGCGGCCATCCGTGGGCAGATCAAGGAGTCGTACGGCGCTGACGTCGCCGACGCCGTACGCATCCAGTACGGCGGTTCGGTGAAGGCGGCCAACGTCGCCGGGATCATGGCGCAGCCCGACATCGACGGCTGCCTGGTCGGCGGGGCGAGCCTGCAGGCCGACGAGTTCGGCGGCATCTGCCGGTTCTACGACATGCCGGTCCTGTGAGCGATCTGCCCTGTCCACACGCGTGTCCCGGGTTCGGGACGCGCCCGCGGCTGACGTAGGATCCCTGTCGTGTTGGAAACCGCTTTCACTGTTCTGCTCGTCATCACGAGCGTGCTGATGATCCTCCTGGTGCTGCTGCACAAGGGGCGTGGCGGCGGACTCTCGGACATGTTCGGCGGCGGCGTCTCCAGCTCCCTGGGCGGTTCGTCGATCGCGGAACGCAACCTTGACCGGTTCACGATCGGCATCGGTGTCATCTGGGGTGCGTGCGTGATCGCGCTCGGCCTCCTGCTTGCCTATCAGTGATCCCCCGAGACTGAACAACCTTTCCGGTCCCGCCGGATCGAACTGAGGAGAGTGTCCGTTGGCTGGTGGTGGCAGCGCGATCCGCGGTAGTCGCGTCGGCGCAGGCCCGATGGGTGAGGCCGAGCGCGGCGAGGCCGCGCCGCGCCAAGCAGTGACCTACTTCTGCGCGCACGGTCACCGGTCGGTGATCGCGTTCTCCGTCGAGGCCGTCGTTCCCGACTCGTGGGACTGCCCGAAGTGCGGTCTGCCGGCCGGCCTCGACTCCGAGAACGCCCCGCCGGCACCCAAGATCGAGCCCTACAAGACGCACCTCGCCTACGTGAAGGAGCGCCGCTCCGACAAGGAGGCCGAGGTCATCCTCGACGAGGCCATCCAGCTCCTCCGTTCGCGCAGGAAGTCCGGCGAGATCATTTTCTGACGCCGACCCGGCTGGTCTGTACGCCGACCCGGCTGGTCTGTACGCCGACCCGGCTGGTCTGTACGCCGACCCGGCTGATCTGTACGCCGACCCGGCTGATCTGTACGCCGACCCGGCTCGTTCAAACGCGTCGGGTCAGCGACTGCGGCGGCCGAAACGGCGCTGAGCCTCGGCCGCTCCCGCAAGCAGGAGCTTCTCGGCGTCCTGCCTGTGTCCGAACAAGTTCTCCTTGGTGAACGGCTGGACGAGGATGCGGGCCCTTTCCTCGACCGCCCGTCGGCGCTCACGATCGTGGGTGCGCTGCTCGGGGGTCGAGTGCCACTCGTCGCCGTCGTACTCGGCAGCGAAGCAGAGCTCCTCGTTCGCCAAGTCGAGTCGAGCAAGGAGCTCGTCGCCGTCCCACACCTCCATCTGGGGGATCGGAGCAGGTAGGTGCACCTCGATCCAGCGGAGGCGGAGTACCGATTCGGGTGGGGACTCGGCGCGGCCGTCGACGTACACGACGAGTGCGCGAAGCACACGCACCCACCGCATACCGCGGAAGCGGCTCACGCCGGCCACCAGCTCGTCTTTGCTGAAGACGCCCAGACGCAACATCTGGTCCATGCCGGCGAGGGATCGCTCCGGCCAGCGGTTGCGGCCAAGGTCCCAGGCTGTCCGGATCGGCGTCGTCACCCTCAGCCCCCGGATCTCGACGACGTCGCCTGGGCGCAGCATCCGCTCGCCGCTAGTGGTCAGGTCGTTGCGCAGCCGACGACCGGGTGGGAGAAACATCGACAACGGCGCCACACTCAGGTGCTCGTTGGGCGCGAGGACCATCTCCGCTCCGTGGAGCCAGCCTGCATGGCGGTCGCAAACGACGGCATCAGCAGGTGTGACCAGCTTGAGACATTCGCACCGAAGCTCCAAGGAGTCAGGCAGGCTCGCGACGACGTACACACCCTTGATGGGACGCCGCAGGTGTCCGGCGCGTACGAGTTCGGTGAGGTCCCGCTGAGAGAGACCTGCCTCGGACCGAGCGGTCTGATAGGTGAACGGCCGATCGAGAGGCAGGGGGACGCTGGGTGGCAGGAACGGTTCTGCGATGAGCTTGGCGATCGTCATGGACGCGGGCTGCCCGTGAGCAGTCAGGCGTACACCTGGCGTTCGCGGACCTGTGGATGAGCGCGTGATTTGCCGACCCGGCCCGTTCAAACGAGCCAGGTCGGCGTTGAGATGAGCCGGGTCGGCGTTGAGATGAGCCGGGTCGGCGTTGAGATGAGCCGGGTCGGCGTCAGAGGCGGGAGGCGGCGGCGTGGTCGAGGAAGAACGTCGTCTCGACCAGGCCGCGGACGCCGCGGGCGGGGGTCTGGGCCACGGTGCCGTCGTCAGCGAGGGCGCGGGCGACGGCGCCCGCCTTGGCGTCGCCGGAGGCGAGGAACCAGACCGCGTGCGAGCGTTCAAGCGCTTCGAAGGTGAGGGTCACCCGGTCGGGCGGCGGCTTGGGGGAGTCGTGGACCGCGGCCGCGACCGTGTCGGCGACCTCGAGAGCCGGATGGCCGGGGAACAGCGACGCGACGTGGCCGTCCGGACCGATTCCGAGCATGAGTACGTCGAAGGCGCCACCGCCCTCGGTCCGCACGTCGTCGGCGTACGCCGCCGCGGCGGCCTCCGCGTCCGCAACCTGGTCGGCGGCCGGCACCTCGTGCACCCGCGTCGCGGCGACCGCGTCGAGGAACGCCGCACGGGCCTGGAGGGCATTGCGATCGGGGGAGTCGGCCGCGACGAACCTCTCGTCGCCGAACCAGAAGTGAACCGTGCCCCAGTCGACGCCGGAGTCCGCGGCCATCCGGGCGACCTCGCGGTGGACGGCGTCGGCGATCGTGCCGCCGGTCAGGCCGATGTGGGGCACGTTTCCGGCCGCCTGCGCATCGGCGATGCGGTTGAGCAGCTCGCCGGCGACAGCGGTGGCCAGGGTCTCCGCGTCGGGCTGGACCTCGATCAAGGGGGGCGGTCGGTCGGCGATCAAGGTCGGTGCCTCCGGTAGTAGTCGATCAACGCGCGGGTCGAGGGGTCCTGCTGCGCGATCGCCGCGTCGTCGCCCGCCACCGCGGGGGTGATCTGCTGCGCGAGCTGCTTGCCGAGCTCGACTCCCCACTGGTCGAAGCTGTCGATGCCCCAGATGACGCCCTGGGTGAAGGTGATGTGCTCGTAGAGAGCGATCAGCTGCCCCAGGACCGACGGCGACAGCTCCGGCGCCATGATCGACGTCGTGGGCCGGTTGCCGGTGAACACCCGGGCCGGGACGATCTCCTCGGGCGTGCCCTCGGCCCGGACCTCGTCGGCGGTCTTGCCGAACGCCAGCGCCTTGGTCTGGGCGAAGAAGTTGGCGAGGAACAGCTCGTGGACGTCGACGTCGCCGTCCTGCAGCGGGTACGCCGGGTTGGCGACGGCGATGAAGTCGCACGGGATCAGCCGGGTGCCCTGGTGGATGAGCTGGTAGAACGCGTGCTGGCCGTTCGTGCCCGGCTCACCCCAGAACACCTCGCCGGTGTCGGTGGTCACCGGAGAGCCGTCCCAGCGCACGCCCTTGCCGTTGCTCTCCATGGTCAGCTGCTGGAGGTAGGCAGCGAACCGGTGCAGCGACTGCGCATAGGGGAGTACGGCGTGCGTCTGCGCGCCCAGGAAGTTGACGTACCAGATGTTCAGCAGCCCCATCAGCGCCGGCACGTTGCGCTCGAGGGGCAGCTCGCGGAAGTGGTCGTCGATCGTGTGGAAGCCGGCGAGGAACTCGGCGAACCGCTCCGGGCCGATCGCGATCACCAGCGAGGTGCCGATGGCGGAGTCGACCGAGTAGCGACCACCGACCCAGTCCCAGAAGCCGAAGGCGTTGGCCGGGTCGATGCCGAACGCCTCGACCTTGTCGAGGGCGGTCGACACGGCGACGAAGTGCCGGGCGACGGCCCCCGGTGCCTGGTCCAGCCCGTCGAGCAGCCAACTGCGGCACAACCGCGCGTTGGTGAGCGTCTCGAGCGTCCCGAAGGTCTTGCTGGCGACGATGAAGAGCGTCGTCGCCGGATCGAGGCCGGACAGCTTCTCGGCCGCGTCGGTGGGGTCGATGTTGCTGATGAAGCGGCACTCGATCCCGTCCTGGCGGTAGGGCTTGAGCGCCTCGTAGGCCATGACCGGCCCCAGGTCCGACCCGCCGATCCCGATGTTGACGACGGTGCGGATGCGCTCGCCGGTGGCGCCGCGCCACTGGCCCGACCGCACCTGCTCGGCGAAGGCGTAGACCCGCTGGAGCACGGCGTGCACGTCACCCACGGCATCCTGCCCGTCGACCTCGAGCTGCGCGCCGGGCGGTTGCCGCAGCGCGGTGTGGAGCACCGCGCGGTCCTCGGTCACGTTGATGTGCTCACCGGCGAGCATGGCGTCGCGGCGCTCCTCGAGCCCCACCGCACGCGCCAGGTCGACGAGTGCGCCGAGGACTGAGTCGTCGACGAGGTTCTTGGACAGGTCGACGTGGAGGTCACCCGCGTCGAAGGTGAGCCGCTCGGCGCGGGCGGGGTCCTCGTCGAACGCGGTGCGCAGGTCCGGCGTGCCCGCGGCGGCGAGGTCGGTCAACCGCTCCCATGCCGGGGTCGTCGTCGGGTCCACCGTCAGCCCATCTGGCCCTTGACGGTCTCCACCAGCTCGAGCCACGACTTCTTGAACTTGTCGACGCCCTCGGTCTCCAGCACGAGGAACACGTCGTCGAGGTCGACCCCCACCTCGCTGAGCTGGTCGAAGAGCGCCTTTGCCTCCTGCGCCCGACCGGAGACCTGGTCTCCCTTCACCTCGCCGTGGTCGGCGAACGCCTCCATGGTCTTCTCCGGCATCGTGTTGACGGTGCCGGAGACCACGAGGTCGGTCACGTAGAGGGTGTCGGAGTAGTCCGGGTTCTTCACGCCGGTCGACGCCCAGAGCGGACGCTGCTGCTTGGCTCCGGCTGCGGCCAGAGCCTGCCAGCGGTCCGACGCAATGACCTCCTCGAACGCGGCGTAGGCGAGCCGGGCGTTCGCGACGGCGGCCTTGCCGCGCAGCGCGAGCGCCTCGTCGGAGCCGATGGCGTCCAGTCGCTTGTCGATCTCGGTGTCGACCCGGGACACGAAGAACGACGCGACCGACTGGATCTGAGCGAGGTCGAGGCCGTTGTCCTTCGCCTGCTCCAGTCCGGACAGGTAGGCGTGCATCACGGTCCGGTAGCGCTCGGTGGAAAAGATCAGCGTCACGTTGACGCTGATGCCCTCGGCGATCGCGGCGGTGATCGCCGGCAGTCCCTCGAGGGTCGCGGGGATCTTGATGAGTGCGTTGGGGCGGTCGACGGCCGACCACAGCGCCTTTGCCGAGGCGATGGTGCCGTCGGTGTCGTTCGCCAGGATGGGCTCGACCTCGATCGACACCCGGCCGTCGGAGGATGAACCGTCGGCCACCGTGGCCAGCACGTCGCAGGCGTTGCGGACGTCCTCGGTGGTCAGCTCGAAGATGACCTTGTCGACGTCGGCGCCCTCCTTGATGAGGGAACGCACCTGCTCGTCGTAGCGCTCGCCGTCGGAGATCGCCGACGCGAAGATGGTCGGGTTGGTCGTGACGCCGACGACCGACTTCTCGGCGACGAGGTCGGCCAGGTTGCCGGTCTCGATCCGCTCGCGCGACAGGTCGTCGAGCCAGATGGACACACCGGCGTCGGCCAGTGCCTTCAGACGGTCACTCATGGGGTTCTCCTTTGTGAGCAGACGCTCGCCGAGCTCGTCGATGCGTCGGGGTCGATGGTCGTGCCTACCTGGCCGCAGCCTCGATGCTGTCCTTGGCGGCTTGTGCGACGGCTTCGCCGGTGAAGCCGAACTCGTTGAATATGCGGGCGCCGTCGGCGGAGGCGCCGAACCGCTCCAGGCTCACCATCTGACCGGCGTCGCCGACGTACTCCCGCCAGCCCTGCTTGATGCCGGCTTCGACGCTGACGCGCGCCTTGACGGTCGGCGGGATGACCTCGTCGCGGTAGGCCTGGGTCTGCTGCTCGAACCACTCGATCGAGGGCATCGAGACGACGCGGGCGTTGATGCCGTCGGCCGCGAGCAGCTCGCGCGCCTGCACCGCCAGCTGGACCTCCGACCCGGTGCCGATCAGGATCACGTCGGGCTGGGCGCCGTCGGCCTCGACCAGCACGTAGCCGCCCTTGCCGACGTCGGCGGTCGTCGCGAAGCCGTCCTCGCCGCGCGGGAACGTCGGGACGTTCTGGCGGGTCAGGATCAGCCCGGCCGGACGGTCGGTGTTCTTGAGGATCTGCAACCACGCCGCCGCCGTCTCGTTGGCGTCGGCCGGGCGCACGATGTCGAGCCCCGGGATCCCGCGGAGCGCCCAGAGGTGCTCGACCGGCTGGTGCGTCGGACCGTCCTCACCGAGGCCGATCGAGTCGTGGGTCCAGACGTAGATGACCGGCGCCTGCATCAGTGCCGCCACCCGGACCGAGCCACGCATGTAGTCGGAGAAGGTCAGGAAGGTCCCGCCGAAGACCCGGGTGCCGCCGTGGGCGGCGATGCCGTTCATGATCGCGCCCATGCCGTGCTCGCGGATGCCGAAGTGGAGGACGCGACCCTCGAGCGGGTCTCCCTTCCAGTCCTCGACCGAACGATCCTTCGGGAGGAACGACGGCGCGCCCTTGATGGTCGTGTTGTTGGAGCCGGCGAGGTCGGCCGACCCTCCCCACAGCTCCGGCATGACGGGAGCGATCGCGTTGATGACCTGGCCGGATGCAGCCCGGGTGGCGACGCCCTTGGCGTCGGCGGGGAAGCTCGGCAGGGCGTCCTCCAGGCCCTCGGGCAGCGCCCGACCCTTCATCCGGAACAGCAGCGCAGCCTGCTCGTGGTGCTCGGCGGCCCAGGCGTCGTACTTCAGGTCCCACTCGGCGCCCCACGCCTTGCCGCGCTGCAGGAGTGAGCGGGTGTGCTCGAGGACGTCGTCCGGCACCTCGAACTTCCGCGCCGGGTCGAACCCGAGCACCTCCTTGGTCGCGGCGACCTCGTCGTCACCGAGCGCCGACCCGTGCGCGGCCTCGGTGTTCTGCGCGTTGGGCGCGGGCCAGGCGATGATCGTCCGCAGCACGATCATCGAGGGCTGGTCGGTCACCGCGTCGGCGGCCTTGATCGCCTCGTACAGCGCGGGGACGTCCTCGGCGTAGTCGGCACCGTTGGTGTGGTCGCCGCCCTTGGTCCAGTCGACTGTCTGGACGTGCCAGCCGTAGGCCTCGTAGCGCTTGGCCACGTCCTCGTTGAACGCGATGTCGGTGTCGCCCTCGATGGAGATCCGGTTGGCGTCGTAGATGACCGTCAGGTTCCCCAGCTTCTGGGTGCCGGCGATCGAGGACGTCTCACTGCTGACGCCCTCCTGGAGGTCGCCGTCGGAGGCGATGGCATAGATGTGGTGGTCGAACAGCGACTCGCCGGGGGCCGCACCCGGGTCGAGGAGACCGCGCTCGCGACGGGCGGCCATCGCCATCCCGACCGCGTTGCCCAGCCCCTGGCCGAGCGGGCCGGTGGTCACCTCGACGCCGGCAGTGTGGCCGAACTCGGGGTGCCCGGGGGTCTTGGAACCCCAGGTGCGCAGCGACTTCAGGTCGTCGAGCTCGAGACCGAAACCACCGAGGAAGAGCTGGGTGTAGAGCGTGATCGAGCTGTGGCCGGCGCTGAGCACGAACCGGTCGCGCGAGATCCAGTTGGGGTCCGCGGGATCGTGGCGCATCACCTTCTGGAAGAGGAGGTACGCCGCCGGCGCCAGGCTCATCGCAGTGCCGGGGTGGCCGTTCCCGACCTTCTGCACGGCATCCATCGCCAGGACGCGCGCGGTGTCGACCGCCTTGCGGTCCAGATCGGTCCACTCGAGCTCCGGGATCATGCCCACGAGCCTACTCAGCGCCCTCGACGGCCCGACAGGGGCCAGATGGCGGAACCGAGCCCGAACACGGATAGACTCGGGCCGCTCTAACCCCGCGCCGTGAGGTTCCCTGTGACGACCGTCGACCCTGACCGCCCAGCCGCCCGGCTGGTCGTCGGAGTGAACGGCGTCGTCGAGCCGGGAGCCGCGCTGGAGCGGGCGTCGGCACGCGACGTCGTCATGGCGTACGTCAGCCTGACCAAGCCCCGCGTGATCGAGCTGCTGCTGCTCACCACGGTCCCCGTGATGTTCTTCGCCGCGGGCGGGGTGCCGGGCCTCGGACTGGTCGTCGCGACCGTGCTCGGTGGCGCGTTGTCGGCGGGCTCCGCGTCGGTCTTCAACTGCGTCTACGACCGCGACATCGACGAGCAGATGCGTCGCACCCGCCGCCGGGCGCTGCCGCGGCACATCATCAGCCCGCGAGCGGCGCTGGTGTTCGGGTTTGTGCTCGGGATCCTGTCCACGGTGATCCTCTACGCGTGGGTCAACCCGCTGTCGGCGGGGCTGTCGGTGGCGGCCAACGCCTTCTACGTCTTCGGCTACACGATGCTGCTCAAGCGACGGACGACCCAGAACATCGTGTGGGGCGGCATCGCGGGCTGCTTCCCGGCCCTCATCGGCTGGACCGCGGTCACCAACGAGCTCGCCTGGGCACCCGTCGTCCTGTTCGGGGTGGTGTTCTTCTGGACGCCGCCGCACACCTGGGCGCTCGCGCTGCGCTACCGCGAGGACTACAAGCAGGTCGACGTGCCGATGCTGCCCGTGGTCCGCTCGGCCCGCACGGTCGCCCGGCAGATCATCGCCTACAGCTGGGTCATGGTCGCGACCAGCTTGGTGCTGTGGCCGGTGGCCGGCACCGGGCTGCTGTACCCGATCGCCGCGGCTGTGCTCGGTGCGGTCTTCCTGGTGCAGGCCCACCAGCTGGAGCGTCGCGCGCGGGACACCGAGGACCTCTCCGTCATCCGCCCGATGCACCTCTTCCACAGCAGCAACCTCTATCTCTCGCTGCTGTTCGTCGCCGTCGCCATCGATCCGCTGCTGCGCTGAGCGGCCCTCGCCGGCACTTGCGAATCCGCTGGTGACCGCCGCCGAACGCTGACGAAACCGCGCTCCACGGTCAGGTTTAACATCCGATATCGGATGTGATCGCGACGTGTGGCAAAGACGTGACCGGTTCCGAAAATCCTGGTTCCATCGTGTCAGGTGTTCCTCGCGGGACGCCGTTCGGCAGGTGGACCGGTGCCCCGGTCGCCGGTCGAGCCCTCCTTGGACGACGATGCACGCCCCTCGGGACGTCGGCGCGCTCCAACGCCAACGTCCCGGGGAGGTGCCGTCGGGCCGGCCCGCTCCTCAGCCTGTGGGCTGGTGTGCCCAGGTGGAGATCGCGACCCAGGCGAGCGCGGCCGCGGTGAGAGCGGCCCCGAGCATGTGCAGGAGGACCAGCGCGATCGGCAGGTCGAGGAAGTACTGCGTGTAGCCGACGACTCCCTGCCCGGCCTCGACGGCGAGCAGCGCGAGGGCGGCGGTGCGCAGCGGCAGGTTGCCGTCGCGACGCGCCAGCACGACCGTCGCGATGGTCAGGGCGACCAACACGTAGACCGCCCACGCGTGGACGTGGGACATGGTCCCGGGGTCGAGCCCGGTCCGGCGCGAGTCCTCGTCGCCGCTGTGGGGACCGGAGCCGGTGACCACGGTGCCGAGGTAGAGCACCACCCACCCGGCGACGAAGGTGGCGAGGGCGGCGCGGCGCGTCCAGGGCAGCGCCCACGCCCGGGGCCGGCCGACCAGTCGGTCGAGCAGCAGGACGCAGGCGCCGATGATCGCCATCGACACCAGCAGGTGCAGCGCGACCACCCAGGGGTTCAGGTCGGTGTGGACGGTGATGCCGCCGATGACAGCCTGCGCGGGGATGCCGAGCGCGATGACGGTGGCGATGAGGAGGGGACGCCGGTCGCCGCCGCAGTCCCGCCGCGCGTGGGCGAGTGCGGCGGCCCAGCAGGCGACGGCGATCGCGACCAGCACGAAGGTCAGCATCCGGTTGCCGAACTCGATCGCGCCGTTGATCCCGAGCTCGTCGTGCACGACGTACGACTCCTCGGTGCACCGGGGCCAGGTCGGGCAGCCCAGGCCGGAGCCGGTCAGCCGGACGGCACCGCCGGTGAGGACGATCCCGATGTTCGCGACCAGGTTGGCCCAGGACAGAGGGACGAGGAGCCGGGACGGGGCGGTGCGCACCGCCGCGGTCACTCCCACCGGAACCACCGGGCCGCCGCGGCGCCGCCGGCGACGGCCCACGCGGCGAGCACCACCAGTTCACGGACGGCGACACTGCCTTCGCAGGCAGCGCGCATGGCCTCGCCGAGCGCGCCCGACGGCAGCCACGAGACGACGTCGCCGAGCTCGCCGTAAGCCGCCGCGGGGAGCACGACGGCGCCGCCCGCGAGCAGCAGCAGGTAGACCAGGTTGGCCGCCGCGAGGGTCGCCTCCGCCCGCAGCGTGCCCGCCAGGAGCATGCCGAGCCCCGCGAACGCCGCCGTCCCGAGCAGGACCGCGAGGACCAGCCCCACCACGTCGATGTCGGGCGACCACCCGAGCAGCAGACCGGCGGCCCCGAGCACCAGGAACTGCAGCACCTCCACGCACAGCAGCGCGCCGATCTTGCCGCCGAGGAGCGCGCCCCGGGTCAGGGGAGCAGCGCCGAGGCGCTTGAGGACGCCGTACCGCCGCTCGAACCCGGTCGCGATCGCCAGCGACGTGAAGGCCGTCGACATCACGGCCAGCGCCAGCACCCCCGGGGTCAGCACGTCGACCGAGGTGTGCGGGGAGTCGAGGTCGAGCCGGGGCGCTCCCCGGACCGCGCCGACGAGGACGAGCAGCGGGATCACGACGGCGAGCAGCAGCTGCTCGCCGTTGCGCAGCAGCAGCCGGGTCTCCATCGCCGCCTGGGCCAGCACCTGCCGTCCGAGGGGGGCGGCGCCCGGCGCGGGAGCGAAGGTGCCGACGCTCAGGTCTTGCGGGGTATTCACGTGGTCGTCTCGCGTCCGGTGAGCTCGAGGAAGACGTCCTCGAGGTTGCGCTGGCCGAGCGTCAGCGACTCGGGGAGCACGCCGTGCTCCTCGCACCAGCGGGAAACGACCGCCAGGGTCGAGCCGTCCGCCGGTCCGGAGACCTGGAGGCTGTGCCGGTCGAGCACCACCAGCTCGGTGGCCGCCCCTAGTGCCGAGGCGAGCGACTCGGGAGCACCCGGGGGGAACGGCTGCGTGACGACGAGCCGGATGGTGGCCACGGTGCCGCCCCGGGTGAGCTCGAGCGGCGAGCCGCTGGCGACCAGCTTTCCCTTGTCGAGGATGTGCACCTGGTCGGCGAGCCGCTCGGCCTCCTCGAGGTAGTGCGTCGTCAGCACGACGGTCACGCCGTCGGCCCGCAGCTCCTCGAGCAGCTCCCAGACGGTGCGGCGTACCTGGGGGTCGAGGCCGGCGGTGGGCTCGTCGACGAAGACCAGCTCCGGTCGGCCGACGAGCGCCATGGCGAGGCCCAGCCGCTGCTGCTGCCCACCCGACAGCCGGCGATACGGCGTCCGACCGCAGTCGTGCAGGGCGAGCCGGTCCATGAGCAACCCGATGTCGAGCGGGTGGGCGTGCAGCCGGGCGACGTGGCGGAGCATCTCGTCCGCGCGGACCCCACTCCAGGCACCGCCGGCCTGGAGCATCACCCCGATCCGTGGCATCAGTGCCCGACGGTCGGCAACGGGATCGAGCCCGAGCACCCGGACCCTGCCCTCGTGCGGCCGGCGATAGCCCTCGCAGGTCTCCAGGGTCGTCGTCTTGCCGGCTCCGTTCGGGCCGAGCACGGCGGTGATCGTGTCGGCCGCGACCTCGAGCGACAGCCCGTCGACGGCCACCTTCCCGCCGTACGACATGCGGAGATCGGTGATCTCAACGACGGCCGGCACGGGCGTCAGTCTACGGAGCGGGCCGGTTGCTCCCGGACCGCCCCCGGAGCCGTGGAACGACGTCGTCGGCCGGGTGGGTCAGAGCAGATCGCGGGCCCAGTCGGTCACGTCGCCGATCAGCTCACCGGGCGGGACGGCCTGGAACACCAGCGCGAACAGGACCAGCAGCAGCCCGACCTGCAGCACCGTCCACAGGACCCGGAGCGCACGGTAGTGCGGAGGCACGTCGTCCCGAGGAGTGCTCACTTGAGAGCCCCTTCCAGCTCGTTGTCGGCGTCCGGTCGCGCCATCGCCTCGACCCAGAAGCCGGCTTCGTGGAATGCCCAGTCGAGGACGTTGAACGGGTGCAACGGATCGTCCTGGTCGCGCTGGCTGTAGCTGTCGACGGCGAAGTAGCCGACGGTGCCGAAGTCGCTCTCGATGGTCGCCACGAAGTCGTCGAGGCCACGGTTGGACAGCCAGCGGCGCACGGCGCCGCCGTCAGCCGCGTCGAGGACGTCCTCGCCCATGAGCTCGTGGACGATGTCGGCCTTGCTCACCACGACGCCGAGGTGCTTGCCGGTCAGGTCGACCTGCTCGGCCTTCAGCCGCTGGACCACGCTGCGGTAGGCCCGGGTCGGGTCGCCGTCGGCGACGGACACCGATCCCGCGAGATCGGAGGCGTCGTAGAGGGGCATCACCTTGGGCAGGGCGAGTGGGTCGAGCATGAGCAGGATGACGTCGGAGGTGTCGAAGTAGACCAGCGCACGAGACCGGTCCTCGTCGGCGAACGCCTCGCCGGCGGCGTCCATCAGCTGCACCTCCTTGTCGACGGTGCCCTGGGTCAGCCGGAACGGCAGCCCCTCGGGACGGTCGTCCCACGGAGTCTTCGCGACGCGCCGACCGGTCGTGACGGCGGCCTCGGCGGCCTTGAGGAAGGCGCGCGACGTCGGTGAGATCGCCGTGAACTCACCGTGGTGGGCCTTGACCCGGTCGGCGATGCTGATGACCGCCGCGGAAAGGAACTGGGTCTTGCCGGAGGCGACGGCGCCGATGACCGGCAGGAACATCACCTGGCGGGTGCCGCTGCCCCTGGGCAGCTCGCGCCGGCAGGTCGGGCAGACGGCGACCAGGTGCTGGCCCCCCGCCCGGACGGTGGCCGGGATGATCGCCTGGCAGGAGCACCGCCGGTGGAACACCCCGAGCGGCCCCGGGCTCAGGTCGCGGTGGATCACCAGGCACCCCGTGTTGGTGCACAGGTAGCTCGGGGTGTGATCGACCGCATAGCAACGCGGGCACCGTGAGGTGGTCCGGCGCTGCGTCCGCAGGGTGGCCTCGATCGTCCGGCGGGCCCCGATCGTCGCGGCCTGCGCGACGGCAAGCGCTCCACCCGCCACGGCGATCACCAGGTGCCAGGCGCCGACCGAGACCACGAGGCCGACGAGGGCACCCACCAGCGCCGGCAGGACCACGATCACCCAGAGCACGGCGGTGACGACCGAGACGGCGGTGCGCACCGCGCCCTCACCCGGACGCCACCACAGCGACCGTGCGAATGCGATCGTGCGCGTGCCCAGGTCCTGAGCGCCAGAGCGGACCGCTGCCGCGTCGCGCAGGCCCTGGTGCGGCAGGTAGAGCGGCCACGCGCGGTCCCAGCCGAACCGGCTGTGCGCGCCGTGGGAGGTCTGGAGGACCCTGCCGTCGGCAACGGCGTCCGGGGTGGTGATGTCAGGACGGGAGAGCCGGCCGGTGTAGCAGAGCGCGGGAACGACGACCCCAACGACGGCGCCGGCAGCACCGGCGATGATCGCCGAGGCCGCCCACCAGGCCGCGATACTTGCGAACAGCACTTCAGGCTCCCTTGGCTTTGCCGAACCGTCCGCCGCGGCCCCGCCGCCGTTCGGGGCCGGCGGAGCGGAGCAGGGCATCCAGTCGGTCCCGCTCCGGACGCTCCCATTCTCCGCGGATCCGGGTCAGCGTTGTCGACTTCACGTCTTCGGTCAGGAATTCCAGCGCGCCGGTCGCCATCGAGGGATGCGGGCTGTCGGCCACCTTGACGGCGCGCAGCACGACGTCGGACTTCCCGTCGGTCGCGAACCGGCTCCGGAGCGCGGTCCGCACGCCCTCGCCCGCCCAGCTCCCGGCTTCGCCCGCGACGTACTCGACCGCGCGGGCGTCGACCGCGTCGATCAGGCAGGCGCCGAGGTGGGGAGCGACGGCCGGCCCCCAGTCAGCCAGGTCGCCGAGCAGCGGCTTGAGTGCGGGATTGGCCCGGTCCTGCACCCGGGCGCGCGCCGCCTCGATCCGCTCGTGGACGGCGGCATAGTCCATCGCCAGCTCGGCCAGTTCCTCGTCGGGGAAGTCCGAGCCCCAGTAGGGCGCGTGCAGCACGGCGTCGAGGAGCTCGTCGTACGACGGGTTGCTCGACCCCTGACCGTTGCGGAGCGCCACCACGGCGTTGCGGACCACAGCGGCCAGCCGGACGTCGAGGCCCTGGTGCCGCAACCACGCCGCGACCAGCAGGTTGTCGCGGGGCAGGATGGGGCGACCGATCGCGATCGGCCAGGTCCTGGTCCTGAGCCTGACGTGTGCCAGAGCGTCGGCGCGCTGCTCGCGCGGCAGCCGCCCGACGGCGGCGGCGGCGAGCCAGGGGTGGACGGCCGCGGCGTCGGGCTCGTCGGCCAGCCAGTCCCACGAGCCGTTGACCACGGACAGCTCGGCGGCCCGTTCGTGGGCGTCGAGGTCTCCGGCGAGCCGGCTCACCAGTCGCTGCAGCCCGTCTCGTGAGACTCGGTCGAGCACCGCGGCGATGTCCGTCGCACCGATGGTCCGCATCCGGTCGCGGGTGTCCCGTGCTGCCGTGATCTCGTCGGGCGTGCTCGGCGACCAGTCCGCCAGCGCGTCGATGATCGAGGGCTCCGGGCGCAGCAGCGCGTCGGTGGCGCCGGCGTCGTCGAGCGCTTCGAGCAGCTCCAGGGCGAGCGTCCAGGCATCGGCGGTCGGGATGGCGCCGTGCAGCGCGGACGCGGCTCGTGCGGCGAGCTCGGGTCCGGCAGCCGCCTCCCAGCGGGCCGCGAGAGCGAACGCCGGCCGCTCCGCCGCCGACGCCCCGTCGAGGAGCGCGGCGACCCGCGCCAGACTGCTGTCACTGGGCTGGACGTCGCTGACCGTCCGCCGCTCGAGGTCGACCACGCGGGCGCCGACGACGGGTTCGAGCTCGAACTCGGGGCTGAGGCCGACGACGGCGGCGTCGGTGCGCGACGGGTCGTCCACGAGGGCGCGGAACGTCAGCCTCGCCGTGCTCTCGTCGTCCAGCAGGAGCGAACCCGCCGCGATCCACCGCATCACGACGTCCAGGTCGCGGTGGATGAGCACCACCCGCCGAGGAACATCGCTGGCGGCGGCCTCGAGCATGGTCAGGTAGCGGGGGAGGACGCGGACGGCCCACGGGTCGTGGCTCAGCATCACCCGGAGTGCCTCGGCCTCGAAGTCGGGACGGACCGCCGACGGGACGGGCCAGGGCTCGAGCTCACCACTCGGCGTCGCCGCGAGGCTCCACGCGGACGCTGCGTAGAGCTGTGCTGGGCGGTAGCCCCCGAAGTCGACGATGTCGTCGGTCACCACGACCTGGGTGACCACGTTGCCCGAGCGTCCGCTGAGCGTGAGCCCCGTCGAGTGGCCCCGGGCGAGGTAGTGCCGGCCGCCGTGGCGGCTGTAGGCGCAGGTCGGGGGATGGGCCAGCTCGTCGTGGTCGTGGTCCCACGTGGGGTGCACCCGGTGGAGCAGCTCCTCGCGGATGCGCCGGCGATCCTCGACCGTGATGCCCGCGCTGAGCGCCCGGAAGTTGAACCCGTCGACCCCGTCGACGGACTCGTCGGCCGTCGTGTCCGAGTAGACGGCGACGTCGAGCACTCCCGTCATCGCCGGAAGCGGGAGGATCCCGAGGACTCGCGGTTCCGGGCGTCGGCGAACTTCTGGGTCACGTCGCCGAGCTGCTGGAGGACGTCCTCGAGTCGGATCGAGGCGGCCGCCATCGAGTCGCGCAGTGAGGACGTGATGGAGACGAGGTCGCGGAGGGCGGTGTCGGCGTGCACCGCGGCGTCGGCGGTTGCTGCGTCGATGAGTGCGCGGGACTCACGCTCGGCCGCGGCCCGGTCGGTCTCGGCCGCGCGACGGGTCTCAGCCAGCAGCTGCTCGGCCTCGGCCTTGTTCCGCGCCGCGTCCTCGCGAGCGGCCGCGGCATCGGCCGCCGCCTCCTCCGCCTGTCGTGTCGCGGCGGCGGCGATCTCCTCGGCGCGGGCGCTGGCGTCCGCCAGGATCTGCTCAGCGCGTCCCTTCGCCTCGGCGGCGGCGAGCGTCTTCTGGGTCTCGGCGTCGCCGGCGACGCCGTCGGCGATCCGCTGCGCCTGCAGCACGATCGCGTCGGCCTCGGTGAGAGCAGCCCTGCGGATCTCTGCTGCCTGGGCGAGCTCCTGCTCGGCGCGGCTCTTCAGGTCGAACACCTCGCGCATCTCGTGCGCGGTCGGGTCGGGGCCCGAGCCGGTGTGGGTGGTCATGGATCCCCCGTGTGGAGCATGAAAGGTGTGCCGTGGAGCTGCGTCTGGAGCGGGCCGCGCCGGAAGAAGGGCGTGCCCAACCTCGGCATTCTTGTACACGATGTCGTGGGCGACAGAATTTCGAGTTATCAGATCCGAAACCGATGGACGGAGCGGACCCGTTTCCCGGCGGGGCGGTCCGCCGTCCTGAACGTCGGGATGGTGGGTCAGCGGTTGCGCACCCGGCGCAGCCGATCCGCGGCGCCGCCCGGCCGGCCGAAGTGACGGGGAGGTACGCCGTTCGCCGGGTCGGTGCCGGTGGTGTCGGCGTCCGGTGCCGCTGAGGCCTCCGGAGCCGGATCGGTCCCGGCCCGGCTCGACGAGTCGAGGTCGGCGCGGAGCCCGGCGTTCGTGGAAGGGATCCCGGAAAGAGTCGTCGAGAGGTCGTCGAGGGCGACACACAGCCCGGAGACGACGTCGGAGGTGGCATCGAGGTGGCCGTGCGCGGTCTGGTGGATCTCGTCGAGCTGCTGCCGGCGGTGCAAGGCAGCCTCGCGGCGCGCGGTCGCCCGGAGCGCGTCTGCCTGGACGGCGGCCGATTCGCGGCGTACCTCCGCTCGAGCCAGCGCCGCTGCCGCATCGTCGGCGGCCTCTGCAGCGGTGACCCGGATGCTCGCGGCCTGGGCCTCGGCCTCCGCGATCGCGGAGGCGGCTGCGGCGCGTGCGTCGGCGAGTGCGGCGGCGTCCGACTGCTCTCCGTCGGAGATGATCGTCTCGGCGGACTGGCGCGCTCCCGCCTCGAGGGCGGCCGCGACCGCTCTCGCCTGCTCGCGGACCTCGACCACTTCGCGAGCGACCTGTTCCTTGGTCTCGGCAGCGCGCGCCACCGCGGCCTCGGCCTGAGCCCGGAGCTCGGCAACGAGGTCGGCGGTCCCGCCTCCCAGGGGTGTGGTCACGGCACCCAGGTTACCCACACGGGATCAGTCCTCGCCGGATTCATCGCGATCGACTGAGGGGATCGACTCCCGTGCGCCGGACAGCGCCGCGAGGACGTCGGAGAGTCGTGCCGACGCAGCGCTGATCGCGTCGTTGAGCCCCGCCGCGACCTGGTCGAGCTGGTCGAGGGCGCTGTTGCTCTCCGCGGTGACGTGGGTCACGGCGGCCGCGCGGAGCTCGGCGGTCTCGCGTGCCGACGCCTCGCGCTCGAACTCGGCCATCCGGCGTGCGGTCTCGATCAGCTCGGCGGCCGACGTCTCGAGCTCCTCCGCCCGTATGGACGTCGCCGATGCGTCGCTTCGGATCCGCTCGGCATCCACCTCGGCCTCGGCGAGGATCGAGCGCGCAGCTCCCGTGGCCTCCGCGATGATCTCTTCGGCTCGGCCCCGCGCCTCGGCGGAGGCGAGCGACACCTTCGAGGCCGCTTCCTCCTGGACGGCGATCGCCGCCTCCTGAGCGAGCGCGACGATCTGGTCCGCCTCGCTCAGCGCGTCCCGGCGGGTCGCCAGGGAGTCGGCGATCTCGGACTCGGCGCGCTGGCGCATCTCGTACAGCGAGCGGAGCTCCTCGGCAAGCGAACCTGAGGTGCTCGGACCCGATGGAGCGGTGTCGGGAGGCGGCATGGTGGTCGGATCGTAACGCCCTCGCTCAACCGTGTCAGCCGATTGTCAGGTGCGGGAACCGACCCCCTCTCCACGGTCACTAGGCTTCCTGCCGTGAGTCCCTGGGTTCTCGGCGCGGTTCTCGTGCTCTGCGGGATCACGGTGATCGTCCTGGTCGTCCACCTGGTCCGCGACCGAGCCGCCGAGGACAGCATGTTCGTGCTCCTCGGCGTCACCGAGCTGGTCCTGCTCGGCCAGCTGGTGGCGGGTTGCGTCGCCCTGGCCAACACCGAGCGTGACGTCGACGGGACCCTGTTCGTGAGCTATCTCGTCGGCGTCGCCCTCGCTCTGCCGATCGGCGCGTTCTGGTCACTGGCCGAGCGCACCCGCGCCGGCACCGCCGTCGTCCTGCTCGCCGTGCTGACGGTCGTCGCGCTCGAGGTGCGGCTGGACGCGATCTGGGCGGGTGCGGCGTGAGCCGGGTCGACATCGAGCCGCCGAACGCGCTGGCCGTCGGGTGGGGCCGCGCCCTCGTCTTCGGCTACGGCGTCTTCGCGGTCGCCGCCACCGGCCGGTCGCTGGTCCAGCTCAGCGCCGATGCCGGCAAGGCGCCGCTGGCGTACTCACTTTCATTGTTCGCGGCCGTGGTCTACCTGGTCGCCACGACCGCGCTGCTCCTGGGCGGCCGCACCGGCTGGCGGCTCGCTGCCGTTGCCGTGTGCGTCGAGCTGCTGGGGGTGCTGTCGGTCGGCGCACTCAGTCTTGCCGCGACCGACCTGTTCCCCGACAAGACGGTCTGGTCGCACTTCGGGCAGGGCTACGGGTTCCTGCCGCTGGTGCTGCCGTTCGCCGGCCTCGCCTGGCTGCGGCACACGCGACCCCGTGCTGCTGGTTATCCGATCTGATCGTGTTGCTCGCCAAATACCTCCTGAATGCCGGGCCGCGTCGTTGACTTGAGCGGTCCGGCCGCGCCTGTGGCGGACGCAAGGGAGTGGACATGCTCGGATTTCAGCGGCTGTGCCTTGCCGTCGTCCTGGTCGTCGTCGGGCTCGGCGCCACGGCGTCGCCGACGTACGCCGTGGACACGGTCACCGTCAGCGGCGTCGTGCTGGGCCACGACGGTCAGCCGGTCCAGGGCGCGACGATCGAGGTCGTCCCCGACCCGGACACCGATGACTGTCCGGAGGCCGACCACAGCCAGAGCCCGGCCGTGCTCGCGACGACCGATGCAGCGGGGCGCTACTCGTTCACCTGCACCGCGGGCTTCCCGTGGGTCACGGCGATCCTTCCCTCGGGCGAGTTCGCGGGGTGGCGGACCTTCCAGCCAGGCGTGTACGACGACGTCGTCTTCCGGGCGTACGCCACCCGCGGCTCCATCTCGGGCACGGTCTACGACGGCCACGGAGCGCCAGCTGCCGGCGCCGAGATGATGTTCGTCTGGGACGTGCCCGGCGCCGGGGCCTACGACTACTTCACCGCGGACGACGCCGGCCGGTACCGGATCGACCGCCTCTACCCCGGAGTGCGGTACACGGTCTACGTGAACGTCGGCGACTGGGGCGAGGAGTACGTCTTCACCGCGACCGAGGGGGACCTCACCCACGACTTCGTGGCCCCACCGGCCCCACCGGTGGACGAGGTCCCCGGTGGAGCGATCACCGGGGTGAGCGGCGATCGCCGGCTGAAGGTCAGCGGCTGGGCGTACGACGACACCGCCGTCGCCAAGGTGAAGGTCGCGATCCGCAACCGCGCCACCGGGCGCTGGCTCCGCCTGAACGGCAGCTGGGGTCGCTACCAGCGCCACGTCGTCAGGATGACGAAGCCGGGTGAGCCGCGGACCGGCTGGTGGCTGACCAGACGGCTGCCGCCGGGCAGCTACGGCATCTCGCTGGTGGTCGTCGACGACTCGGGGAACCGGAATGTCGGGCCGCGGCCGTGGCGTTCCATCCGGGTGCGCAGGTGACGCCTGGCGGCAGTTAGGGTTGCCTTGCTTGAAGGGCCGGAAGCATTAACGTCACACTGTTGTTGTGGAAAACATGGACCCGGTCATCGACGCACCGACGCGCCAACGCGTTGCGCGGTCGATCCTGGTCAACGGCCCCTCCACCGCGGCGGCGCTCGCTGAGCGCCTCAACCTGACCCCGGCCGCCGTGCGCCGTCACCTCGACCACCTGGTCGAGGAGGGCGCCGTCGAGGCCCGCGACCAGCGTCCCGCCGGCCATCGCGGCCGCGGGCGTCCCGCCAAGGTGTTCGCGCTCACCGAGCACGGACGCGACGGCTTCGAGGCCCAGTACGACGACCTCGCCGCCGAGGCGATCAGGTTCCTGGCCGAGACGGTCGGTCCCGCGGCCGTCAAGGCGTTCGCGGAGCGGCGGGCGTCCTTCATCGAGGAGCGATTCCCGCAGGTCGCGGCCGAGCACCCGGAGGCGACGCCGGCGGAGGTGCTCGCGATGGTGTTCACCGACGAGGGCTACGCGGCATCCGTCCGACAGCTGCCGGTCGTGGGGGAGCAGCTGTGCCAGCAGCACTGCCCCGTCTCCCACGTCGCCCACGAGTTCCCGCAGCTGTGCGAGGCCGAGACCGAGGCGATCGGCCGCGTCCTCGGCACCCATGTCCAGCGGCTGGCGACCATCGCCCACGGCGACGGCGTCTGCACCACGTGCATCCCGGCCACCCCCTCGACCGACAGAGAGAAGGAGCAGGTCACCTCATGACCTCCATCGAAGACCTCAATCCCGAGCTGAAGGGGATCGGTCGCTACGAGTTCGGTTGGTCCGACAAGAACGACGTCGGCGCCGACGCGAAGCGCGGCCTCAACGAGGAGGTCGTCCGCGACATCTCCTCGAAGAAGTCCGAGCCGCAGTGGATGCTCGACCTCCGGCTGAAGGGCCTCAAGCTCTTCGGGCGCAAGCCCATGCCCACCTGGGGGTCCGACCTCAGCGCGATCGACTTCGACAACATCAAGTACTTCGTGCGGTCGTCGGAGAAGCAGGCAGCCACGTGGGACGACCTGCCCGAGGACATCAAGAACACCTACGACAAGCTCGGCATCCCCGAGGCCGAGAAGCAGCGCCTCGTCTCCGGCGTCGCGGCCCAGTACGAGTCCGAGGTCGTCTACCACTCGATCCGCGAGGACCTCGAGGCCCAGGGCGTGCTGTTCCTCGACACCGACACCGCCCTGCGCGAGCAGCCGGAGCTGTTCCAGGAGTACTTCGGCACGGTGATCCCGGTCGGCGACAACAAGTTCGCCGCGCTCAACACCGCGGTGTGGTCGGGCGGATCGTTCATCTACGTGCCCAAGGGTGTCCACGTCGACATCCCGCTGCAGGCCTACTTCCGGATCAACACCGAGAACATGGGTCAGTTCGAGCGGACGCTGATCATCGTCGACGAGGACGCCTACGTGCACTACGTCGAGGGCTGCACCGCGCCGATCTACTCGTCCGACTCGCTGCACTCCGCGGTCGTCGAGATCATCGTCAAGAAGGGCGGCCGCTGCCGCTACACGACCATCCAGAACTGGTCCAACAACGTCTACAACCTGGTGACCAAGCGCGCTGTCTGCGAGGCCGGCGCCACCATGGAGTGGGTCGACGGCAACATCGGCTCCAAGGTGACGATGAAGTACCCCGCCGTCTACCTGATGGGTGAGCACGCCAAGGGCGAGACGCTGTCCATCGCGTTCGCGGGGGAGGGCCAGCACCAGGACGCCGGCGCCAAGATGGTGCACGCGGCTCCGCACACGTCCAGCTCGATCCTGAGCAAGTCCGTGGCGCGCGGCGGCGGGCGTACGTCGTACCGCGGGCTGATCCAGATCAACGAGGGTGCGCACGGCTCGAAGTCAAACGTGCTGTGCGACGCGCTGCTGGTCGACCAGATCAGCCGGTCCGACACCTATCCCTACGTCGACATCCGCGAGGACGACGTGTCGATGGGCCACGAGGCCTCGGTCTCGAAGGTCTCCGACGACCAGCTCTTCTACCTGATGTCGCGAGGCATGCAGGAGGACGAGGCGATGGCGATGATCGTGCGCGGCTTCGTCGAGCCGATCGCCAAGGAGCTCCCGATGGAGTACGCCCTCGAGCTGAACCGACTGATCGAGCTGCAAATGGAAGGAGCCGTTGGGTGACCGCGGCCGTACTGAACGACGCGCTCGAGCAAGGGCACGTCGAGAGCCACCTCCACCCTGAGCCGACCTTCGACGTCGACGCTCATCCGGTCCCGAGCGGGCGTGAGGAGATCTGGCGGTTCACGCCTCTCAAGCGGCTCCGTGGGCTGCTCGACGGCGTCCCCTCGGACGGTCACCTCGACGTCAAGGAGGAGCTGCCTGCTGGCGTCACGGTGACCACGATCTCCACCGAGGAGGCGAAGGCGCTGGGTGTGACGCCCGCGTTCGACCGCCTCGGCGCGCTCGCGGTGGCCAACGCCGGGGGAGCGATCCTGGTGGACGTGCCGGCCGAGGCCGACCTCGACGGCCCGGTGCGCGTGCAGCTGCACGGGGCGTCGGTCGACGACGTCGTGTGGGGCCACCTCGTGCTCCGGGTGGGCGCCCACGCGCGGGCGACGGTCCTGGTCGAGCACACCGGCAGCACCACGTTCGACGCGTTCACCACCGTGCTCGTCGGCCATGGCGCCCAGCTGGACCTGGTCCACGTCAACGACTGGGACGACGACGCCGTGCATGCCGAGCAGATCAACATCCGGGTCGGCCGTGACGCGACGCTGCGGCAGTTCGAGTTCACCCTGGGTGGCGACCTCGTCCGCACCAGCACCAACGTCGACTACGCCGGTCCGGGCGGGTCCGCCGAGCTGTTCGGCCTCTACTTCGCCGACGCGGGCCAGCACTTCGAGCACCGGCTCTTCGTCGACCACAACGCACCGAAGACCAAGAGCCACGTGGTCTACAAGGGCGCGTTGCAGGGCGCGAAGGCGCACACCGTCTGGATCGGCAACGTCCTGATCCGCAAGGTCGCCGAGGACATCGAGACGTTCGAGGAGAACCGCAACCTGGTCCTCACCGACGGTTGTCGCGCCGACTCGGTCCCCAACCTGGAGATCGAGACCGGCGAGATCGCCGGTGCCGGTCACGCCTCGGCGGTCGGACGCTTCGACGACGAGCAGCTGTTCTACCTCCGCTCGCGCGGCATCTCCGAGCCGGAAGCCCGGCGGCTCGTCGTGCACGGCTTCTTCAACGACCTGATCCGCCGCGTCGGCGTACCGGAGCTGGAGGAGAAGCTGCTCGCGACGGTCGAGGACGAGCTCGCGAAGAACGTCCTGCGTCTCGATACGCCCTCGCCTGGCGGCTCGGGCTACTCGACGACCGAAGGAGAGGTATGACGTTCGAGCGCGCTTGCGCGCTGGCCGACGTGCCCAAGGACGAGGCCCTCGCGGTCACCCTTGGGGAGTACGACCTCGCCGTCGCTCGAGACGGCGACGAGTTCTTCGCCCTGCAGAACCAGTGCTCGCACGCAGCGGTCGCCCTCTCCGAGGGCGAGGTTGCCGATGGCACGGTGGAGTGCTGGCTGCACGGCTCGTGCTTCGAGCTGCGCACCGGCAAGCCCACCCACTTTCCCGCGACCGAGCCCGTCGCCACCTTCCCTGTCGAGGTGCGCGGCGATGAGCTCTTCGTCGACACCACCACCACGTTGAACGGAGTCACCCCCGCATGAGCACCCTCGAGATCAAGGACCTGCACGTCCAGGTCAACACCGAGGACGGCCCCAAGGAGATCCTCAAGGGCGTCACGCTGACCATCAAGGACGGCGAGACGCACGCGATCATGGGCCCCAACGGCTCGGGCAAGTCGACGCTGGCCTACTCGGTCGCCGGTCACCCTCGCTACGAGATCACCAAGGGCACGGTCCTCCTCGATGGCGAGGACGTGCTCGGGATGACGGTCGACGAGCGCGCCCGTGCTGGTCTGTTCCTCGCGATGCAGTACCCCGTCGAGGTCCCCGGCGTCTCGGTCGCCAACTTCCTCCGCACCGCCAAGACCGCCATCGACGGCGAGGCGCCGAAGCTGCGCACGTGGGTCAAGGACGTCAACGGCGTCATGGAGCGGATGAACCTCGACGCGTCGTTCTCGCAGCGCTCGGTCAACGAGGGCTTCTCCGGTGGTGAGAAGAAGCGGCACGAGATCGCCCAGCTCGACCTGCTCGACCCCAAGGTCGCGATCCTCGACGAGACCGACTCCGGCCTCGACATCGACGCGCTCAAGGTCGTGGCCGACGGCGTCAACGAGTTCCGCAAGCGCGAGAACAAGGGCGTCCTGCTGATCACGCACTACACGCGGATCCTGCGGTACATCAAGCCCGACTTCGTGCACGTCTTCGTCGCCGGCCGGGTGGCCGACGAGGGTGGTCCGGAGCTCGCCGACGAGCTCGAGGCCAACGGCTACGACAAGTACGTCAAGGCTGCGGCGGTCTGAGCATGAATGCGTCCAATCCCGTGGGGCTGCTCCCGGAGCTCGAGGTGGTCCGCAAGGACTTCCCGATACTCGAGCGCGTGCTCGCGGGCGGACGACCGCTGGTCTACCTCGACAGCGCCAACACCTCGCAGAAGCCGCAGGTGGTGATCGATGCGATGGTCGATCACCTGGAGCGGCACAACGCCAACATCGCGCGCGCGATGCACCAGCTCGGTGCGGAGGCGACGGTGGCGTTCGAGGATGCGCGCGACAAGGTGGCCGCGTTCATCGGCGCCCCCGAGCGCGCGGAGGTCGTCTTCACCAAGAACGCCTCCGAGGCACTCAACCTCGCCGCCAACACGCTTGCCTGGGCCGGCGAGAGGCAGGTGCGGGCCGGTGACGAGGTCGTCATCACCGAGATGGAGCACCACTCCAACATCGTGCCGTGGCAGCTGCTCACCCAGCGCACCGGCGCGACGCTGCGCTGGTTCGGCATCACCGAGGACGGTCAGCTCGACCTGACGCAGGTCGACGACCTGATCACCGAACGCACCAAGGTCGTCTCGCTGACGTGGGTGTCCAACATGCTCGGCACGATCAACCCGGTCGCCGAGATCACCCGGCGCGCGCACGAGGTCGGTGCGCTCGTCGTGGTCGACGCCTCCCAGGCCGCGCCCCAGCTGCCGATCGACCTTGCTGCGATGTCGGACGACGAGCGACCGGACCTGATCGCGTTCACGGGCCACAAGACGGTCGGTCCGACGGGGATCGGCGTCCTGTGGGGCCGGCGGGCGGTGCTCGACCAGCTGCCGCCGTTCCTCGGTGGTGGCGAGATGATCGAGACCGTCACGATGGCGAGCTCGACGTACGCCCCGATCCCGCACAAGTTCGAGGCCGGCACGCCGCCGATCGTCGAAGCAGTCGGACTCGGTGCAGCCGTCGACTACCTGAGCCACCTCGGGATGGACGCCGTGCACGCGCACGAGCAGGCGATCACCGGTTATGCGCTCGCCGGGCTGGCCACGGTGCCCGGGCTCACGATCCTCGGGCCCAACGACGCGACCCTGCGCGGTGGCGCGATCGCGTTCGAGCTCGACGGCGTCCACCCGCACGACATCGCGCAGGTGCTCGACTCGCGCGGCGTCGCCGTACGAGCCGGCCACCACTGCGCCAAGCCCGCGCACGCGCGGTTCGGGGTCCAGAGCTCGACCCGGATGTCGTCGTACCTCTACACGACGCCGGCCGAGATCGACGCGCTCGTCGACGGCCTGGAATACACCCGCTCGTACTTCAAGTTGGGTTGATGATGACTGCACAGAACCTGGATGTCCTGTATCAGGAGATCATCCTCGACCACTACAAGAACCCGCATGGGAAGGGCCTCCGCGAGCCGCACGAGGCCGAGGTCCACCACGTCAACCCGACCTGCGGCGACGAGGTGACCCTGCGGGTGCACCTGACCGACGGCGTGGTCGAGGACGTGTCGTACGACGCGCTCGGCTGCTCGATCTCGCAGGCGTCGGCCTCGGTGCTCTACGACCTTGTGGTCGGCAAGAGCGTCAATGACGCGATGGCCGTGCACGAGGAGTTCCTGACCCTCATGCAGGGCAAGGGCGAGGTCGAGCCCGACGAGGACGTGCTCGAGGACGGGATCGCCTTCGCCGGCGTCGCGAAGTTCCCGGCTCGCATTAAGTGTGCTCTGCTGTCGTGGATGGCCTGGAAGGACGCCACGCTGCAGTCGACGAAGGGAAGCAGCAATGACTGACCAGATCCAGCAGCAGGGCCAGGTCGACCACGGCGACCTGCCCGAGGTCCCCGAGGCTGGTCCGACGGCCGGGGCCGCCGGCACCTCGACCACGACCGTCGAGGACGTCACCGAGGCGATGAAGGACGTCGTCGACCCCGAGCTCGGGATCAACGTCGTCGACCTCGGCCTCGTCTACGACGTCCACCTCGACGAGGAGTCGAACGTCGTGCTCGACATGACGCTCACCTCGGCGGCGTGCCCGCTGACCGACGTCATCACCGACCAGACCGAGAGCGCCCTCGAGGGCATCGTCGGCGACGTCGCGATCAACTGGGTCTGGATGCCGCCGTGGGGCCCGGACAAGATCACCCCCGACGGCCGCGAGCAGCTGCGCGCGCTGGGATTTAATGTCTGAGGTGGCTACGCCAGCCGAAGAGGTTGAGCAGGCGCGCCGCCGCGAGGGACGAGCGTCGGCGACCGCCGTGTCGAAACCCGGTGACGGTCACACCGCCTCGCGGACGCCGTACTTCTCGTCGGTGTAGCGCCGCAGCTTCTTGAGGAACCACCGGAAGGTCAGGTTCATGACCGGCTTCCCGAGCGGCATGAAGTAGCGCGACGGACCCGCGACGTCGAGAGCGAGGGTCCAGGTGAGGCGGCAGCCCGCCGGCCTCCGCTCGACGTCGTACCGCTCGGCGAACGCGCGCACCGTCTTCTCCGACGAGGCGTTGAACCGGAAGGCCATCCGGGTCGGGGGCTCCCAGAGCAGGAACTCCTCGTCACCGACCAGGCCACCGCGCATGCCGACCACTCGCGTCGTGCCGACGCCGCGCGGAGGCGGGCTGGTCCAGGTCACCTTCGTGATCACCTTCGCCCAGTGTGGCCAGGCATCGGCGTCCTCGAACACCTCGAACAGCTGCTCCGGGGTGATCGCGAGGTCGACGCTGTTGGCGTAGCGGTAGCGCGCGGTGTCGACGAAGTCGACGTCGACCAGCTGGCACTCGTGCATCGTCGGCATGCGACGAGACTAGAACACGTTCTCGTCGGTAGCGTCGGGTCTCGTGACCCGGATCCTCGTCCCGCGCGACCGCGTGCCGCGATGGGTGGAGAACTTTGTCGTCCGCCACGGAGCGGCCGCGCTCGCCGTGGCGGCCGGCGCGCTCCGCGGTGCCGCTGCGGACGAGTCCACGTTCGCCGCCCGCCTGCCGTTCGAGCGCGCGTACGACGGCCCGGCCGACGTGGACGCCTTCGTCGCCGCTGCCGCACCGCCGGAGTCCTGGGCGGTGCTGCTGGTCCGCAAGGGCGGGTTCGCGGTGGCGCGGATGGCGGGGGACCAAGTGGTCGAGTCGAAGGTGGGCCAGCGGCACGTCCAGGGCCGGACCAAGGCGGGCGGGCAGTCGCAGCAGCGGTTCGCCCGCCGCCGCGACAACCAGGCGCGCGAGGCGTACGCCGCCGCGGCCGACCACGCCGCACGGATCCTCGCCGGCCACCGCGGCCCGCTGGTCACCGGCGGGGACCGCTCGGCAGTGGACGCCGTGCTGGCCGACGCTCGCCTGGTCGAGTTCGCCGTCGTCGGACCGTGGCTCGACGTACCCGACCCGAGGCGAGCCGTGCTCGACTCCGCGGTCGTCGACGCCCAGGCCGTGGTGGTCGACGTCGAGAACGCTTAGGGCACGTCTCCTTATCCCGCGCCTGCTACGCGAAGTTTCCGCCTCGATCTGGCTGCGTTGGCGTCGCTCGATGGGCGGACGAGCACGACTTCGCTCCGCCGCCTTGCCAGATCGGCCGGAAACGCCGCTCGCGACGCCGCCGGATAACGAGACGTGCCTAGCTCCGGTACTCCGGGTTCTCGTAGTCGAACCGGGTGCCTGCGTCCCACTCGGTGCGCTGGTTGCCGTAGCCCGGCACGCCGCCGGCGTCCTTGAGCATCTTCGCGAGGTGCATCAGGTTCCAGGTCATGAAGGTGGTGTTGCGGTTGGTGAAGTCGTTCTCCGGCCCCCCGCTCCCCGGGTCGAGGTACGAAGGACCGGGGCCGGCCTCGCCGATCCAGCCGGCGTCGGCGTTGGGCGGGATCGTGTAGCCGATGTGCTGCAGCGAGTAGAGGACGTTCTGCGCGCAGTGCTTGATGCCGTCCTCGTTGCCGGTGATCAGGCAGCCGGCCACCCGGCCGTAGAAGAGGTACTGGCCCTTGTCGTTCAGCTCGCCGCTGAGCGCGTAGAGGCGCTCGATGACCTGCTTCGTCACGGAGGAGTTGTCACCCAGCCAGATGGGGCCGGCAATGACGAGGATGTCGCTCTCGAGGATCTGCGGGTAGATGTCCGGCCAGGCGTCGGTCTCCCAGCCGTGCTCACGCATGTCGGGGTAGACGCCGGTGGCGATGGGGTGGTCGACCGCCCGGATCACCTCGACGGTGACGCCGTGCTTGAACATGATCGCCGCGCTCGCGTCGACCAGACCCTCGGTGTGGCTCGGCTCCGGGCTGCGTTTCAGCGTGCAATTGACGTACGTCGCTCGCAGCCCGCTGAAGTCCCAGTCGGTCATGGCCTGCCCTAGTTCGAGAGTGCCTTGGCCCAGGCGGTCGCGGCGACTTCGACCGGGTTGGGCAGGGCCGAGGTGTCGGTGCCGGGAGCGGACGCGAACTGCGTGGCGACGATGACCCGGCCGGCGAGGCTTGCGACCAGCACGCCGTCGAAGCTCTCGGAGGAGACACCCCACGCGGTGCTGGTGCCGAGCCCGCTCTGGTTCACCTGGCTCGTGACGTCCTCCGGGGCACTGATCGTGATCGTCTCACCGTCCAGCGTGCCCTCGCTGCAGGCGAGGCCGTCGGAGGCGACGGTGAACGCCTCGGTCGCTTCTGCCTCCGTCGCGTAGATCACGATCTCCTCCTGCATCGCGGCGTTGCCGTCGACGTGGTCGATCTGGGTGCCACTGCTGATCTGCGACGGCACCACCTCCTCGACCGGCGGCGAGGACGGGTCGCACAGCGGCGGGGAGTTCTCGTCGGAGTAGGTGCCGGCCACGAACCCCGGACCCACCTCCTCCGGCGTGAGCAGCGCCGCGTCCACCTGTTCCTGTGTGATGTCGCCCGTCGGGTCCATCGGGGTCACGTCCGTCTCGGCGGTCGTCGAGGCATCGGTCGGCGCCGAGGTGGTCTCGGACGGCGCCTCCGTGACCGTCTCTGTCACCGGATCGTCGGAGGAGTCGGAGTCGTCGCCTCCGTCGCCGCAGGCGGTCAACAGGGAGAGTGCAAGGACGGTCGCGACGGCGGCGGTGCGAGACGTGCGCATGAGCCGGAACGCTACTGGATCCGAGACCTCACGGGAGCGGTCTTGAGAAGAACGCGCTGTGCGGATCCGGGACGTACGTCGCGAACGGGCCGCACTCCTCGAAGCCCCGCGACCGGTAGAGCGCACGGGCCGGAGCGAAGAAGTCCTGGGTGCCCGTCTCCAGGCTGAGCCTGATGTAGCCCCGCTGGCGGGCGACCGCGAGCACGTGGTCGAGCAGCCGGCTGGCGACGCCCAGGCGGCGGGCCGCGGGCGCCGTACGCATCGACTTGATCTCGGCGTGCCCGGGGTCGAGCTCCTTGAGCGCCGCGCATCCGAGCAGGACGCCGTCGTCCCGCAACGTCCAGAACGACAGCCCCGGTCCGACCAGAGCCTTCGGATCGAGGGCGTGGACGCTCTCGGGCGGCGATGTCGCCCGCATGTCGGCGAGGTGCCCCTCGAGCAGGGCCACGACGTCCGGCCGGAGCGGGTCGTCGACCGAGATCTGCATCCGCCCATTGTCTCTGCCGCCGCGCCCGAGCCGTTCGCGGGTCGGTTCGGCGTCCGCGGGCGGGACATCGGCTAGCGTCCGTGGCATGTGGCAGCCGGAGCCCGACTGGGTGGTGCTTCCCGGTGGCTCCGGGACGTCAACCGTCGGAGTGTGGCGTACGGCGCTCGCGGGTCGGCCGGTCGTCATCAAGCGGCTCGCCGCGCCCCGACCCGGCGACCCGGCAGCAGTCAGCGAGCCGGGCCACATCGGCTACTGGCGGCGCGAGGCGGACGTCATCGTCACCGGGCTCACCGAGGCGACGCCCGGCCTGCGCAGCACGACCGCGTCGGTGGAGGAGGATCCGGAGGGCATCACCATCGTCCGGGACTGGGTCGAGGACGCCTCGTCCAGCGGCCTGTTCCTCGCTCTGTGCATGGGTCGGTTCGCCGCCGCCGACCTGCCGCGGCCACGGTTCCTCGCTCGCAACCTGATGCGCGACCGGATCGACCGCGTCGCCCGCCGCGGCGGTTGGCCCACGCTCGACCGGACCACCGTCGCCGACGTCGCCGACCACCTCTGGCGGCACCGCGGCGCGATGCTCGACCTGCTCGACGGACTCCCGCAGGTGCCGCAGCACGGCGACCCGACTGCCCGCAACCTGCCCGGGCGGTACGGCGACGACGCGATCGGCATCGACTGGGGCACGGTCGGCACCGGCCCGGTCGGAGGCGACCTCGGCTACCTCTCGCTCTCGGCGCGGGAGGGGTTCGAGCCGTTGTTGGACGCCTACCTGTTGGGCATCCCGGACGCCAACCGCGACCAGGTGGTGCTCGGGGCGCAGATCGTCGCCGTCTACACCGCGCTCAGTCGCGCCGAGTGGGCGCTCGCCCGGGCAGCGACGGGGGAGGGCGCGCTGGCTTCGAAGTACCGACACCCCGCCGTCGCCCCGCACCTGCGCACGCTGCAGCGGCAGTTCCCCCACATGGAAGCGCTCCTGCAGCTGTGAACCGCGCTGAGCCCGCGACCGTGACGCGTCGAGTCGTCTCCCTGCTGCTGGTCGTCGCCACGTTGGCGGCGTGCTCGGCGGCCGACAGCGACGACGACGGCGATCCGGCCGAGCTCCCGCGGTCCGCCGCGGTCACCCGGCTCCCGGGCCGGGTCGTCGACACCCTCGGGGTGGCGTCGTTCAACGTCTACCGCCACCTGCCGCGCGACGAGGCGATGGCGGACGCGCTGCGGCTGATCGGTGACCGGCAGGTCGACGTCATCGGGTGGCAGGAGACGAGAGCGGACTACTTCCCGGCCGTGCGGCGGCGGCTGGCCCGCCAGGGTTGGGACACCTGGCAGCTGTGGGAGCCGAACGGGCCGTTCTGGCTGGCGGTCTCGTGGCGGCGTGACCAGTTCGAGCTGGTCGACGGGTCGTGGACGGAGGTGCACGGGGGCGCGGGCAAGCAGCAGACCGACCTGCCGTTCCCGCCGCGGGGCTACGTCGTCGTCACCCTGCGGCACCGGGGGAGCGGCCGGCTGCTGACCGTCGTCGACACCCACCTCAACCAGGGCATCGAGACCGGCGACGGGTTCCAGGACACGGCGAACGCGGACCGCGCGAAGGAGCACCTGCGCGAGCTCGCCGACGTCTGGGACGCGGTGCCCGGCGACATCGTCGTCGGCACCGGCGACTTCAACTTCGACTTCTACGACGACTACCGAGCGCGCCCCGACGGCGGGGTCTGGGACACGCAGCACGAGCACGCCGCGTCGTCGTACGAGATCCTCGGGCTCGACGGCGTCGAGCCGACGCGCGGCTCACGCTGGATCGACTACGTGTGGATCGCCGACCGGACGCTGCGGCTGAGGGCGAAGGACCCTGGATCCGGTCAGTACGTCGGGCATCGGTCGCTCGACGGCTACCACTCCGACCACCGGCCGCTGGTGGCGCGGATCCGCTGGTACGAGCGGTGACACGCGCGGCTTCACGCCTCGGTGTCGTCCCTGACGACCGTCGAGAGCCACCACCTCACTGTCGGGAGAAATCGTGAAGAAGGACAGCAAGGTCTCAAGACGCGGACTGCTCGGTGCCGGACTGAGTGCGGGGGCGACCGCGGCCCTGGGCGGCCCGAAGGTGGCGACCGCCGCACCGTCCGCCGCTCGCGCAGGTGGGTACGACGCGGTCAGCATGGCGATGCACATCCACTCCTGCTTCAGCGAGGGCGGGAGCAACGTTTCGGGTGGCGGCGGCGCGAGCATGATGGCCCAGCTGGAGGCCGCCCGGAGCGCCGGCGTTGACGTCGTGTGGTGGACCGACCATGACTGGCGGATGCAGGCTTACGGCTACTACGACGGTATCGCCTTCGACGGCACCGCCGAGGACGGTGGGCTCCAGTGGATCGTCCAGAACGAGGGGACGGTGACGGGCGCGACGTACGCCTTCGTCAGCGAGCCGCGCAGCCCTGACGAGCCCGGCCGGGCGCTCCGGGTAACCGCCGGCGGGACCGGTCCCGGGTGGTCTGGGTCCTACCTCTTCGGGAAGGGTGGGAATGCCTTCTACTCGACGAACATCTCCGACACCACCATCACTGTCGACGTGCTCGCGGAAACGGTCGGGACCGACGCTGCCCTGGTCGTGCAGGTGGAGACGTCCTACCGACCGGCGACGGGTGGCCGTCCGGCCGGTGTCTACACGCTGGACTACCGCGTGGGATCCGAACCGGGCCGACGCCTCGACGGGCCACTGGTCGGCGTGGTCGAGGTCGCTCCCGAGGACGGGTGGCAGACGCTGACGCTGCGGATGATCGATGACGTGCGGGCGTTCTGGCCGGACCTGGTCGCGGAGGACTCGGGTCTGGCCAGGCTGCGGTTCGGGGTGCATGCCCGCAACGGTGCTGTCGGGTCCGGGGTTTTCGACCACCTCGTCTTCCACCGCACTCGCGACCAGCTCGAGTGGCCGGTTCGGACCCAGCGGGACCTGATGCGCCGACTCGCCCCGGCGTACCCGGAGATCACCCAGGTCCTCGGCGCCGAGCTGTCGATGATCCGGCACCTCAATGTCTTCATGGAGGACTTCGAGTTGTACACCTACCCGCCCACCGGAAAAGCCCCTGTGCGCGACAACTCCGTTGCAGAAGCGAAGAAGGCCATCCGGTGGTACCACGACCGCGGCGCCCTGGTGCAGTACAACCACCCGCCCACGAAGCCCCACGAGCTGGTGCGGACCAGAGCCCTCGGAGCCGACCTCATGGAGGTGGCGAACGCCCAGGGAGACCTCGTCATCACCCGGAACCGGATGGGGCTCTTCGACGTCGCGGCCCGCAACGCGATCTTCCTGACCGCGACGAGCCAGATCGATGACCACGAGGGACGCAACTGGGCCGAGAAGCCGCACCTGTTCCTCACTTCCGTCTGGGCGAGGTCGACTGGCACGCGCGACCTGCTGGCGTCGCTTGCGGCAGGCAGGGCCTGGTGCCATCAGCAGGCCCGGTGGCCGGGCGGCCGCCTCGACCTTCGCGCGGGCGGACGTTCCGTCATGGGACAGGTGCTGCGCACCCGGGCTCGGCGGGTCAGGGTCAACGTCCGTGCCGAAGCCCTCCCACCCGGCTCCACCGTCCGGATGATCCTGGGAGCCTGCGACAGGACCGGGGCGACGGTCCCCTTGATCAAGACCGTGACCATGCCTGCGGCCGCTTTCGCGAACGGGCCCGTGCGGATCAACGTGGCCCGACGGCAAGGGCGTTACGTCCGAGTCGAGGTCCACGACGCCGACGGGGTCCTGCTCGGCTACGGGAACCCGTTCTGGGTGCTCAACCGGCGAGCCCGGGTAGCTGTGCCGCGCGCACGACGCCTGGACGACTAGGCCTGGTCTCGCTAGCTCCCGGCGAGATTCAGGTCATCAACGCGTCGTGCGAGCCGAAGTGAGCCGGCCGGACAAGCGAGCCGCCACCCACCGCCAAACACGGCAAGCTGCGGATGACGAGCTTGTGGCCGAGCTCAGCCCTCGCCGAGGACCTCGGCCTCCGACGCCGCGAACGTGTCGCACTGGTCGAGCGAGCCGTTCTCGTAGCCGATCGTGAACCAGTGGCGGCGCTGGGCCGACGAGCCGTGGGTCCACGACTCCTCGGTCACCTGGCCCTGTGTCTTCTTCTGGATGTAGTCGTCGCCGACGGCGGACGCCGCCTCGAGCGCGAGGTCGATGTCCTCTTGCGAGAGGTCCTCGATCAGCACCTCGCCTGCCTCGTCCTCGGTCGTCGTGGCGTGGTGCGCCCACATGCCGGCGTAGCAGTCCGCCTGCAGCTCGAGCCGCACGCCGGGCGAGGTCGGGCCAGTCTCCTGGGTGCGGACCTGACCCATGAATCCCAGCAGGTTCGAGATGTGGTGCCCGTACTCGTGGGCGAGGACGTAGAACTCGACGAATCCGCCGTCGGGACCGCCGAGCTGGCGCTCGAGCACCTGGTCGAAGAACGTGGTGTCGAGGTAGATCGAGTCGTCCGCCGGGCAGTAGAACGGGCCCACCGTGGAGTCGGCACCGCCGCAGCCGGTGCTGACGGAACCCTCGAACGTCGTCAGGGTCTCGATCGCCCTGAACTGCTCGCCGAGCTCAGAGTCCCAGTAGTCGGTCAGGGAATTCTCGATCGCCACCCGAGCACAGTCGTGGTCCTCGTTGGCGTCCTCGCCGGTCTCGCAGTGGTCGTACCGGCCGCTGTCCTGGGCATCGCTCAGGCGGGACGTGCTGTAGTCGGCGCCGCCGAAAGGGTTGAGGCTGACACCCGTGCACTGGGTCAGCACCACCAGCACGATCACCAGGATGATGCCGCCGATGCCGCCTCCGCCCGCGACGCCGCCCGGGATCGGAAGGCGCATGCCGGTGCCGCCGCCGAGGCCGCCGCCACCGCCGCGCACATCGCGGACGCGAGACCTGTCGAGCCGAGCCTTCGGATTGAATCGCACCACACGAGCACCCTAGAGGAACGTCCCGTTTGGGCCGGCCCGCCCGCCCCGTGGGAGACTGAGCCACGTCATGATCACGGTTCACCAGCTCGAGGTCAGAGCCGGTGCTCGGCTCCTGATGGAGGACGTCACCTTCCGTGTGGCAGCCGGTGACAAGGTCGGTCTGGTCGGCCGCAACGGCGCCGGCAAGACCACGCTGACCAAGATCCTCGCCGGCGAGGCGCTGCCCGCTGACGGCTCGGTGACGGCGACCGGCCCGGTCGGCTACCTGCCGCAGGACCCGCGCTCCGGCGACCCCGACCAGCTGGCCCGCGAGCGGATCCTGTCCGCGCGTGGCCTCGACGACGTCGTACGACGGCTGCGGGCGGCCGAGGTCGAGATGGGCAGCGACCAGCCGGCCGTGCGGGAGCGGGCGATGCGGCGCTACGAGCGCGCCGACGCCGACCTGCACGCGGGCGGCGGCTACGCCGCCGAGTCGGAGGCGGCGACGATCGCGCACAGCCTCGGGATCACCGACCGGCTGCTCGGGCAGCAGCTCAAGACCCTGTCCGGCGGCCAGCGGCGCCGCGTCGAGCTGGCCCGGATCCTGTTCTCCGATGCGGAGACGCTGCTCCTCGACGAGCCCACCAACCACCTCGACGCCGACTCGATCGTCTGGCTGCGCGACTTCCTCAAGGCATTCACCGGCGGACTGGTCGTGATCAGCCACGACACCGACCTGCTCGAGACGACGGTCAACCGGGTGCTGCACCTCGACGCCAACCGGGCCGTCATCGACACCTACAACATGGGCTGGAAGGCATACCTCCAGCAGCGCGAGACCGACGAGAAGCGGCGCAAGCGCGAGCGGACCAACGCCGAGGCGAAGGCGAAGACGCTCACCGACCAGGCCAACAAGATGCGGGCGAAGGCCACCAAGGCGCAGGCCGCGCAGTCGATGCTCAAGCGGGCCGAGCGGATGCTCGCCGGCGTCGAGGCCGAACGGCAGTCCGACAAGGTCGCCCGGATCGCGTTCCCGAAGCCGGCGCCGTGCGGCAGGACACCGCTCACCGCCGCCGAGCTCTCGAAGTCCTACGGGTCCCTCGAGGTGTTCACCGACGTCGACCTCGCGATCGACAAGGGCTCCCGCGTCGTCATCCTCGGCCTCAACGGTGCCGGCAAGACCACGCTCCTGCGGATCCTCGCCGGGCTCGACCAACCCGACACCGGCGCCGTGGTGCCCGGCCACGGTCTCAAGCTCGGCTACTACGCCCAGGAGCACGAGACGCTCGACGTCGGTCGCACGGTGCTCGAGAACATGCAGTCGGCGGCGCCGCAGCTCACCGACACCGAGGCCCGGTCGGTGCTCGGGTCGTTCCTCTTCTCCGGCGAGGACGCCTACAAACCGGCCGGCGTGCTGTCCGGCGGCGAGAAGACGCGCCTCGCGCTCGCCAGCCTGGTCGTCTCGGCGGCGAACGTCCTGCTGCTGGACGAGCCGACCAACAACCTCGACCCCGCCTCCCGCGAGGAGGTGCTGGCCGCGATCCGCTCCTACGAGGGCGCGATCGTACTGGTCACCCACGACGAGGGCGCCGTGCACGCCCTCGAGCCGGACCGCGTGCTGATCCTCCCCGACGGCGTCGAAGACCTCTGGAACGTCGACTACGCCGACCTGGTCGCACTCGCCTGAGGTCTCGATTCACCCGGTTACGCGACCGACACGATCGCTGGTCGAGTAGCCCGAGCCGCTAGGCGAGGGCGTATCGAGACTGTGAGTCCTACTCCTCGGCGATCGCCTCGAGCACGTTCATCCGGGCGGCCCGGATCGACGGGATCACGGCGGCGAGGACACCGACGACGACCGCGATCGCGAGGAAGACCACCAGCTGCGAGAGCGGCAGGGCCAGGCTGCTCAGGTCCTCCTTGAGCGTCTCGCGCAGCGTCACGCCGATCGTCAGGCCGAGGCCGAGCCCGAGCACCGCACCCAGGACCGCGATCGCCACGGACTCGAGGGTGATCATCCGCCGCAGCCGGCTCCGGCTCATCCCGATCGCCCGCAGCAGGCCGACCTCGCGGGTCCGCTCGATGACGCTGAGGCCGAGGGTGTTCACGATGCCGAAGACGGCGATCACGATCGCCAGCGCCAGGAGCCCGTAGATGATGTAGAGCAGCTGGTTGACCTGGTCGCGGATCGCGTCGCTGAACTCCTCCTTGTCGTAGACCGCGACGATCGGCACGTCGGACGCGGCGTCGTCAAGGTCGTCCTGCACCGCCTCCGCGTCGGCCCCGTCCTCGATCAGGATGCTGACGCTGGTGTCCTGTCGGGTGAGTCCGGCCTTCTCGATCTGGTCGAGCCGGACGTTGATCGGCGCCGTCACCTCGGACGACCCCACGATCCCGACGACCTCGAGCTGGAGCTTGGAGCCGCCTGGGAAGCTCAGCTCGAGCTCGTCGCCCAGGCTGACGTCGTGGTCGTCGGCGAAATCGTCGAAGACGAAGGCCTCCGAGCCGTGCAGGTCGGTCCGGCCCTCCTTGACATCGAGGTCGTAGACGTCGGTGAAGGCGTCGTCGTTGCCCGCGACCGTCTCGTTGTCGCCGTCCAGCTTGGCGCCGACCCATTGCTGCCGGCTGACGACGGAGACGCCGTCGACGTCCTCGAGAGCGTCCCCGACCGTGGTCGAGAACGGCACGAAGTTCGTGCTCTGCACCAGGAAGTCGGCGGTGAACTCCTCGTCGACCAGGTCGTCGATCGACTTGTTCATCGACGCCGCGAGCACGCCGATCGTCGACACGAGGGCGAGCCCGATCATCAGCGCCGACGCGGTGGCGCCGGTGCGACGAGGGTCGCGCAGGGCGTTCTCGCCCGCGAGCCGGCCGGGCGCTCCGAAGAGGCGTCCGAACAGGGCGCGACAGCCGACCAGCACGGGCTTGCCGATGACCGGGCTGATCACCGCGACGGTGAGGATCCAGATCACCGCGCCGATGCCGACCCAGAGCGCGTCGGGACCCGGTGCGCCGACCACGCCCCAGATGGCGAGCGCGGCGCCCACCACGAGGAGAACACCGCCGACCGCGGCGCGACGTCCGAGCGGAGCGGGTGCGTGGGGCGACTCCGCCCGCATGGCGGCGACCGGAGCGACTCGTCCGGCACGTCGCGAGGGGAAGTAGGCGGCGACGATCGTGACGACGACCCCGACGGCGTAGCTGATGCCGACAGCGGTCGCGGTCAGGTCGAGCGCGTTGCTGGCGATGTCGAGCCCGATCGCGCGGAAAAGGGCGGCCAGGCCTCGTGAGAGCAGCCAACCCACGCCGATGCCGATCGTCGAGGCGACGAACGACAGCACCAGCGCCTCGAGCATCACCGAACGGGTCACTTGCTCGCGAGCGGCGCCGAGAGCGCGCAGCAGGGCGAGCTCCCGCGAGCGCTGGGCGACCAGGATGGTGAAGGTGTTGAGGATGATGAAGGCGCTGACGAGCACGGCGATCCCCGCGAAGATCAGCAGGAAGATGCTGATGATGCCGAGGAACTCCCCGATGGCAGCCTGGGACTCGTCGGCGACCTTGTCACCGGTGGCCGCCTCGAAGTCATCGGGGATCACCTCCTGGGCAGCGTCGGCCAGCTCCTCCTGGGTGACGCCCTCCGCCGCGGTCAGGCTGACCCGGTTGTAGACGTCGTGGCCGTTGAGGAACAGCCGCTGGGCGCCCTCGGTCGAGAAGATGAGCAACGTCGCCCCCGCGGTGCCGCCGCCGTTGAACTCGGCGGTGCCGACGAGGGTCGCGGTCTGCTCGATCTCGCCGTACGGGGCCAGCAGCTGCACCTCGTCGCCGAGTTGGTAGTCGCCGTTCTCGGCCGCGGCAGTGTCGAGCACGATCTCGTCGGTGGCCTCCGGCCAGTGGCCGCTGTCGAGCTTGAGGATCGACCCCCCGTCCATGTTGGGGCCGTCGTGGTAGTTGAAGGCCAGCGTCGGTGCACCGGTGCCGCCGACGAGCGTCCCGTCGGAGGCGAGCAGGCTCATGCCGAAGCCGGCGATGTCGCCGTCGGCACGGTCGACCTCGGGAAGCGCCTCGAGCTTCTCGATGGTCTCGGGCGTCACGACGTTCTTCGGTGTGCCGGAGTAGCCCGCGTCGAACTCGGAGAAGTCCTTGGTCCGCACGACGCCGTCGGGCGTCGAGCCGTAGATGATGCCGTCGAAGGTGGACGAGAGGCCGTTGCTGAAGACGAGGACGCCCGAGAGGAAGGCGACACCGAGCACGATCGACAGGCCGCTCATGACCAGCCGGAGCTTGCGCGCCAGCAGGTTGCGCAGGGTGAGCCTGAACATCGTCAGACGGTCCCAGGCGCGGCCGCGACAAGGGTCTGGAGCGCGGTCATGTGCTCGAGGATCTGCTCCCGGTCGGGGTTGTCGATCTCGTCGACGACCTGGCCGTCGGCGAGGAAGATCACCCGGTCGCAGTACGACGCCGCGACGGCGTCGTGGGTCACCATGACCACGGTCTGGCCGAACTCGTCGACGCTGCGCCGCAAGAACGACAGCACCTCGGCGCCGGAGGTGCTGTCGAGGTTGCCGGTCGGCTCGTCCGCGAAGACGATCGACGGCTTGCTCGCCAGCGCCCGGGCGCACGCGACCCGCTGCTGCTGGCCGCCCGACATCTCGCTCGGCCGGTGGCCGAGCCGGTCCCTGAGGCCGACCGCGTCCACCACGGTGTCGAACCACGCCTGGTCGGGCTTCCTGCCGGCGAGGTCGAGGGGGAGCAGGATGTTCTCCTGCGCGGTCAGGGTGGGGATCAGGTTGAACGCCTGGAAGACGAACCCGACCCGATCGCGGCGCAGTGCGGTGAGCGCCTTGTCGCTGAGGCCGGTCAGGGAGGTGCCGTCGACCTCGACCGTGCCCGCCGTCGGGTTGTCGAGGGCCGCCAGGCAGTGCATCAACGTCGACTTGCCCGAGCCCGACGGGCCCATGATGGCGGTGAACTTGCCGGCCTCGAGATCGACGGTGACGCCGGCAAGGGCGTGGACTTCCGACTGGCCGGACCCGTAGACCTTGCGCAGGTCGACTGCACGAGCGGCAACAGGCGGGCGATGGGGGGCGCTCGTCATAAGGTTTACCTTGCCTGATCGCTGGTGACGCCGCATCGGGATATCCCCTGAGGCGTCCCTGGGTCAGGGCAGCAGCAGGGCGGAGTCCCCGAACTCGTGCCAGAGGTAGCGGGCGTCGACGGCCGCGGCGTACGCCCGCTGCGTGAGCTCGGGGCCGGCGACCGCCTCGACCAGCAGCAGGTGGGACGCCTCCGGGTCGTGCCACCCGGTGACCAGGCCGTCGACGATCCGCGGCGGGTCCGCGGGGGTCACCACTCGGGAGGTCCATCCTCGCGCGGCGACCAGCCTGCTGCCGTCACCGGTCGGTTCGACAGCGGACTCGAGCGCTCGGGTGACCGTGGTGCCGACCGCGATCACCCGTCCGCCGCCGGCGCGCGCGGCGTTGACCACCGCGGCGGTCGCCGCCGGCACCTCGAACCGCTCCGGCTGCGGTGCCTCGCCGGCCTCCTGCGAGGACACGCCGGTGTGCAGCGTGACCGGGGCGACCATCACTCCGCCCGCCACCAGTCGGGTCACCAGGTCGGCCGTGAACGGACGGCCCGCCGAGGGCATCTCGGCGCTGCCGGGCCGACGGCCGAACACCGTCTGGTAGTCGCTCAGCGGGTAGCGGTCTGCGAGGTAGCCGTAGGAGATCGGTCGGCCGTAGCGGCGGGCGGCCGCAGCCAGGTCGCCGTCGGCGCTCGCCTGCCACAGCCGGTTACCGGTCCCGGTGGGGGAGGATCCCGGCTCGGGGTAGGGCGCGACGAGGCGCAGCCGGACCACGCCGGCAGCGATCTCGAGCACGTCGTCGGGCTCCGCGTCGAGCACTGCGCGATCGGCGTCGGGCGCGCGTCGTACCTCCACGACCCAGGCTTGCCCTGAGCCTGTCGAAGGGTCGGGCAACGGGGCGGCGAGGTGGACGACCACGGGACCGTGCCGGTCCGCCCTGGTGACCAGCTGGGCGTCGAGCTGGGCAGCGACGGTCGCGGAATCGTTGACGACGACGACGTCGCCGGCGCGGAGGTGCTCGGCCAGGTGGGCGAAGCGGGTGTGGGTGAGCCCGCGGCTGCCGTCGGCGACCAGGAGCCGCACCCGGTCCCGGGCGACACCCCTCCGCTCGGCCGGGGCCGGGGCGAACGCGCTCCGCGGGGCGCTGAAGCTGGTGGTGGGGCGCTCGTCGAGGAGCGTCATGTCAGGCTCCCGTCCGTTCGGCGACGCGCAGCGCAGGGAAGTCGGCGGCCCGGTAGCGGCCCGACGGGGGCCGACTCCCCAGCAGCGCCAGCAAGTGCGGCACCACGGTCTCCGGGAGCGGCCGGTCCGAGATGTCCTCACCCGGGAACCAGTCCTGGTGCATCTGCGTGCGCATGTCACCCGGGTCGACGGCGTACGCCGTGATCTCCGGGTTCTCGGCTGCGAAGGTCAGCGTGATGTGGTCGAGGCCCGCCTTCGACGCGCTGTAGAGGCCCCAGCCCGCGTAGTGCTCCACTGCTGCGTCGGACGAGATCGACAGCAGCACGCCGCGGGACCCGGTCAGCACGGGAAGCAGCAGGGACGTCAGGATCAGGGGGGCGCCGACGTTGTGCCGCCAGACGTACTGGAGGTCGTCGGGGGTGACGTCCACCAGGAGTCGGTGCCGGGTGTCGCCGCTGGCCGGGCCCAGGGCGCTGGCGTTGTGGACCAGCAGGTCGAGCCGGCCGTCGACCGCGGCCAGCAGGGCGTCGCGGTGGTCGGCGTCGGTCACGTCACCGGGGACGGCGGTGATGTGGTCGGCTCCGGGGAGCTCGCGAAGGGTGTCGAGACGGGCGGGGTCGCGGCCGTCGGTCACGACGTGCCAGCCCTGCTCGCTGAGTGCAGCCACCAGGGCGCGGCCGAGCCCGGCGCTGCCGCCTGAGACGAGTGCGGTTTCCTTAGTCATGACTCCATGGTGAAACTTGAAGTTAACTTGAGGTCAAGTGCTCGACAGGATCGACTTGCGACCGCACGATGGGCGGATGACATCGCGCCGACGCAGGACCTTCCTCGCCCTGGCGGTCGGCCTCCTGGTGGTCATCCCGTTCGCCGAGCCGTCGAGCCCGTCGCCGGCGCACGCAGCACCGCCGCTGACCATCCGGGTGCCGGTGTTCGCGGAGCCGGGGGAGGTGCCCCCGGCGGTCGTGGCGTCGGACTCACCGCTGGCCGGGACCACCTACTCGGTCGTCTCCACGAGCGACGGCGCCGCCATCGACACCGGGCCGCTCGAGCCGCTGCCGGGTCCGGCGAGGCCATGGCGGTACGCCGCGCTGGCGGACCTGTCGGCGATCACCGAACCAGGCGTGTACCGGGTGGTCGTCGGCACGAAGAAGTCGGTCGTCATCGAGGTGGGCGAACACCTCTTCCGCGGCGTCCTCGGGGCGGCGCTCTCGATCTTCAAGGCCAACGCCGACGGCGACGAACCGACGATCTGGCACGGACCGAGCCACCTGCACGACCGCCGGTCGCCGATCGCGAACGGGCCGCAGCGAGGCGAGCGGATCGACGTCGAGGGCGGCTGGATGGACTCCGGCGACCAGCTGAAGTTCACCGTCACCACGGCGTACTCGACGCTGATGCTCGAGCTCGCTGCCGCCAACCAGCCTGCTCAAGCGTCGGTCATCCTCGATCTCACCGGGATCGGGGTCCGCTGGCTCCGTAAGGCACATCCCCGGCGCGACGTGTTCGTCGCCCAGGTCGGGCACACCGCGGCCGACCACAACGCGGGCTTCCGGGACCCGACCGTCGACGACGGCAGCTCCGACCCCCGCCGCAGCCGGCGGCCGTCGTACGTACTCACCCGCGAGACGGGAGGGTCCGACGTCGCTGCGATCACGTCCGCGGCCCTCGCCAATGCGGCGCTGCGGTACTCGGGCGAGCCTCGTCGGCGGCTGGTCCGGCAGGCGGAGGCCTGGCTCGCGAAGGCGCGGGCGCTCGGGAGGGTCTGGCGCAACTGCTGCTACCAGCAGGACAGCTGGCGCGACGACCTCGCGGTCGCGCAAGCGGCGCTGTGGCGCGCCACCGGCAGGGCGTCGTACGCCGGCGACGCGCTCGCCTCCCTGCGGCGCGCGACCTCCGACGGCGAACGGAGCTGGCTGGTCGCCGCCGACAGCTATCAGATGTCCGCGATCGCAGCGGCCGAGCTCTGCGGCGTGCTCCGGCCGGACGACGACCCGGCGCGTCCCGGGGTCCGGCGACCGGCGTGCCGGATCCTGCAGGCCGGCGGCACGGCGTGGATGCACGTCGTCGCGACCGAGACCGCGTTCGGCCGGGCGGGGTGGGCGCAGTGGGCCTCGGTGCGACAGAGCGAGTCGGGAGCGGTGGTGCTCGCCCTCGCCGCCCGCGCGGGTCTGACCGGCGCCGGCGCCGCGCTCGACCGGGCGACCGGCTGGTTCCTCGGCGTCAACCCGTGGGGCCTGCGCTGGCAGGCCGAGGTCGGCGGCATCGAGGATCCCTACCACTGGGTCCAGGCCGTGGACCTCGACCTGGGCGGAGCCGTCGTCGGCGGCCCGGCACCACTCGTCGACATCAACGACAACCGCGGAGCCGACCTGACCCTCGGCCCGTTCGACACCCGCCAGCAGACCTACCGCGACCTGGCGGACGACTACGTGATGAACGAGGTCGGGATCGGCTACTCCGCGCCCGCCGCGCTGCACTTCGCGCTCGTGTCTCCGGAGTGACGTGCCAGAGTGGGTCCGTGGCGGAATACGTGGGGGCCATCGACCAGGGCACGACGAGCACCCGGTTCATGGTGTTCGACCATGCGGGGGCCGAGGTGGCCCGGCACCAACTGGAGCACGAGCAGGTACTGCCGCGGGCCGGCTGGGTCGAGCACAACCCAGTGGAGATCTGGGAGCGGACGTCCGCCGTCGTGCAGACCGCACTCGGCAAGGCCCGTATCGACGCCGGCGACCTCGCCGCCGTCGGCATCACCAACCAGCGCGAGACCACGTTCGTCTGGGACCGGCGCACCGGGCGTCCGTTGCACAACGCGATCGTCTGGCAGGACACCCGCACCGACGCGATCGCGGCGGCGCTCGACCGCGACGGGCGCGGCGACACGATCCGTCACCGCGCGGGGCTCCCGCCGGCGACGTACTTCGCCGGCGGCAAGCTGCAGTGGATCCTCGAGCAGGTCGACGGTGCGCGTAAAGCGGCCGAACGCGGCGACGCCCTCTTCGGTACGTCGGACACCTGGCTGCTGTGGCACCTGACCGGAGGTCCCGACGGTGGGGTGCACGTCACCGACGTGACGAATGCCAGCCGCACCATGCTGATGGACCTCGAGACTCTCGACTGGGACGACGAGCTGCTCGGGTTCTTCGGGGTGCCGCGCGAGATGCTCCCGCAGATCCGGGAGTCGTCGGCCTCGGAGTCCGGCGGCCCGTTCGGCGTCACCCGGGCGAACGGCCCGTTCGGCGGTGAGGTGCCGCTGACCGGGATCCTCGGCGACCAGCAGGCGGCCACCGTCGGTCAGGTCTGCTTCGCGCCCGGCGAGGCCAAGAACACCTACGGCACCGGCAACTTCATGCTCCTCAACACGGGCACCGAGATCGTCCGCTCCAAGGCCGGGCTGCTCACGACGCCGGCCTACCGGTTCGGCGACGAGCACTGCGTCTACGCGCTCGAGGGCTCGATCGCCGTCACAGGCTCCGCGGTCCAGTGGCTGCGCGACCAGCTCGGCATCATCAGCGGCGCGGCCGAGTCCGAGTCGCTGGCCCGGCAGGTCGACGACAACGGCGGCGTCTACTTCGTGCCTGCGTTCTCCGGCCTGTTCGCGCCGTACTGGCGCTCGGACGCGCGCGGCGCCATCGTCGGGCTCTCGCGTTTCAACACCAACGCCCACCTGGCCCGGGCGACCCTCGAGGCGATCTGCTACCAGTCCCGCGACGTCGCCGAGGCGATGTGCCAGGACTCCGGAGTCCAGCTCGAGGTGCTCAAGGTCGACGGCGGCGTGACCCTCAACAGCCTCTGCATGCAGATCCAGGCCGATGTGCTGGGGGTCCCCGTGAGCCGGCCCGTCGTGCCCGAGACGACGGCCCTGGGCGCGGCGTACGCCGCCGGCCTCTCCGTCGGGTTCTGGCGCGACACCGACGAGCTGCGTGCCAACTGGGCGGAGGACACCCGCTGGGAGCCGACCTGGGACGAGACGCAGCGCGAGGAGGGCTACGCGCGGTGGAAGAAGGCCGTGCAGCGCACCCTCGACTGGGTCGACGTCTGACCGTTTGCTATAACATGCTATAACGGCGTCAGGATGCTATAAGTGCTCTAACGCGCAAAGGTCCGATCCAGAGGGGGCGTGATGACGGCGCGGCAGCAGAATCCATACCGTCCGGGGTTCAACCAGCCACCGCTGGTGTTCGCCGGCCGCGCCGACGTCCTCGACGGTGCGGCAGAGGCGCTGGACATCGCGGCGTACGACGGCCGCACGCCGCGGCCGCTGATCCTGCTGGGGCCGCGGGGTGTCGGAAAGACCGTGACGCTCGGCGAGATCGCGACCCTCGCCGCGGAGCGACACGGGTGGCCGACCGTCCACGTCGAGGCAAAGGTGCTCGGGCCGTTCCTGGAGGACCTCGAGGCCGGGCTGGTCGGCGCGGGTCGGCTGTTGGCCGGCGCCGACCTGGATCAACGCAAGAGCCGGCTGCGCGTGACCGGCGGCAAGGTCGAGGCGAAGGCCTTCGGCGTCGGCGGTGAGCTCCAGTTCGACGCGGAGCGGCCCGACGGAGCGGCACCCACCCTCGGCGGCACGCTCGCCGAGACGATGCAGATCGCGGCCGGACGGTCCTCCGGTCTGGTGCTGACGGTGGACGAGCTGCAGAACGCCGAGCCCGGCGACATCTCGCTGTTCTTCGGCGTGGTCCAGGAGCACGTCCCCCACGGGTGGCCGCTCGTCATCGCCCTCGCCGCACTGCCGACGCTGCGGGAGAGCCGAGGCCGCCGCCGGCTGCCGACCTACCTCGAGCGCGCCGAGTGGCACGACCTGGACACCTTGCCGCCCAACGAGGCCCGCGAGGCCCTCGTCGGTCCGGCGCAGCAAGCGGGCCGGCCGATGACGCCCGGTGCCGCAAACGTCCTGCTCGACCACGCGGGCGGCTATCCCTACGCGATCCAGGTCGCGGGCCACTTCGCCTGGCGCGCCTCGCACGCGAGTCGCGCCATCGGGGTGGATCACGCCCGAGCCGCCGTACCGAAGATCGAGGCCGACCTCGCGAACCTGTTCCGGTCGCGGTGGGATGACGCCAGCCCGCGCGAGCAGGAGTACCTGCGCGCGATGGCCGCAGTCGCCGGCCGGGGTGAGCTCCCACGCGGGGGCCTGGTGGCGGCGGAACTGGGGGAACCGGTGACGAGCGTGTCGTACCTGCGGGCGAGACTGTTGCGGAAGGGCACCATCTACCGGGAGGCCGGCGGAGGTCTCCACTTCATCACCCCCGGGATGGGCGCGTGGATCCGCGCGCTCGATCAGGGAGACTGACCCGACCGAGCCGCCCCAGGAGGACAGCATGACGCCGGCCGCACTCTCGCCCCGTGCGCGCTCCGCGGCGCTCAAGCGACTCTCCGGCCAACACCTGGACGTGCTCGTGATCGGTGCCGGCGTGGTCGGTGCCGGCTGCGCCCTGGACGCCGCCACCCGCGGCCTCACGGTCGGTCTCGTCGAGGCCCGCGACTTCGCGTCCGGCACGTCCAGCCGCAGCTCCAAGCTGGTCCACGGCGGGTTGCGCTACCTGGAGATGCTCGACTTCCGGCTCGTGGCGGAGGCGCTCAAGGAGCGCGGCCTGCTGATGCAGCGGCTGGCGCCGCACCTGGTCCGCCCGGTCCCGTTCCTCTACCCGCTGACCGGCCGGGGCTGGGAGCGGTGGTACGCCGGCTCCGGGATCGCGATGTACGACGCTCTCGCCAAGGCCAGCGGGTACGGCGCCAGCACGCCCGTGCACCGCCACCTCACCCGGCACGGCGCCCGCAAGGCTTTCCCTTCGCTGCGCAAGGACGCTCTGGTCGGGGCGATCAAATATTACGACGCGCAGGTCGACGACGCGCGGCACACGATGTTCCTGGCGCGCACCGCCGCGACCTACGGCGCCGCGGTCGCCAGCCGCACCCGCGTCGTCGGGCTGATCAAGGAGAGCGAGCGGGTCGTCGGCGCCGAGGTGATCGACCTCGAGACCGGCAACCGCTTCGAGATCCGTGCCTCCCAGGTCATCAACGCCACCGGGGTCTGGACCGACGAGACCCAGGCCATGGCCCGCGAGCGGGGTCAGTTCAAGGTGCGGGCCAGCAAGGGGATCCACCTGGTCGTGCCGCGGGACCGGATCCGCGGCGAGGCCGGGCTGATCCTGCGCACCGAGAGCTCGGTGCTGTTCGTCATCCCGTGGAAGCGGCACTGGATCATCGGCACCACCGACACCGACTGGGAGCTGTCCAAGGACCATCCGGCCGCCAGCTCCCGCGACATCGGCTACCTGCTGGAGCACGTCAACAAGGTGCTCGAGGTGCCGTTGACCCGCGACGACGTCGAGGGCGTCTACGCCGGCCTGCGACCGCTGCTGGCGGGCGAGGACGCGGCGACGTCCAAGCTGTCCCGCGAGCACGCGGTCGCGCACTCCGTGCCGGGACTCGTCGTGGTCGCCGGTGGCAAGTACACGACCTACCGGGTGATGGCCGCCGACGCCGTCGACGAGGCGGTGCGCGGCCTGGAGATCTCGCAGGGCAAGGCGGTAGGCCCCTGCGTCACGGAGCAGATCCCGCTGGTCGGCGCCGACGGCTTCCAGGCCTTGTGGAACCAGCGGCGCAGCCTCGCCGCCCAGTCCGGTCTCGCGATCAACCGGATCGAGCACCTGCTGGAGCGGTACGGCTCCCTCGTGCTGGAGGTGCTGGACCTGGTCGCCGCCGAGCCCGACCTGGCCGAGCCGTTGCCCGGTGCCGAGGACTATCTCCAGGCGGAGGCGGTCTACGCGGTGACCCACGAGGGCGCCCGGCACCTCGACGACGTGCTGACCCGACGGCTGCGGGTGTCGATCGAGACCTTCGACCGTGGCGTCGGTGCGGCGCCCTACGTCGCCGACCTGGCCCGCGGCTACCTCGGCTGGGACTCCGAGCAGCGCGCCCGCGAGGTCGAGCACTACCTCAAGCGGGTCGAGGCCGAGCGGGAGAGCCAGCGGCAGCCGGACGACCACACTGCCGACGCCGCGCGCAAGGGTGCGCCCGACGTGGTGCCGGTGTCGCACGTGGCCGACGCGATCGACGACGTCGTCGGCTGACCGGGTCGCCTCAGCCGCTGGTGTGCAGGTCGACGCCCAGGTCCGCGGTCTGCCCGCGGGTCACGGCGACGTCGTCGGCGTGCCGAATTCGGGATGTCGTGCCGTCGGGGGAGCCGGTGTCGTAGAAGATCCCGCTCGGTTCGCCGCTGCAGGCCTTCGGGACGAGCACGACGTACGACGCGGTGCTGAGCCCGCCGATCGAGAACGCGCCCGTCACGTCGCTGATCGCCGTCCGGACAGCCAGTGAGCGGTCCCGGGCGCGTGCCTGGACGGTGCAGCCTTGCACCGGCTCGCCTGCGCTGCCGAGCAGCCGGCCGTCGATGGTGCCGCCCTCGTCGAGGGTCGCCCTGATCCCCTCCACGACGTCACCGTCGACCGGCACCGGCGTCGCCCCGGAGTGACCGAGTCCGTCGCCGCGGTTGTGCCACCACTCGGCCGCGAGCGAGGTCCGGGCGACCGCGCGGTGGAAGCCGACGCGGTAGTCACCCGCAGGGAGCTCGCCGAACCGGTAGCGGTTGTTCGGCCCGGTCCACTGGCTCAGCGCCAGCCGGCCGGTCGGCGCGTAGAGGTCGACACGGACCCGTCCCGGTGCCCCCGAGACACCGCCACGGATCTCGCCCGCCTGTCCCGTGTCGATGTCGATTCCGCTGGTCGTGGTCCCGGCCACGACCTCGAACGGGACACCGCCCTGCGGCGACGGGCTACCGCCGTTGCACGTGCGGGGGAACGCAGTCACGAACTCGGGTTCGGAGTGCTCCACGCAGACGACGTAGGTGCCGCTCGGGAGCGAGCCGATCTCGTAGGTCCAGTCGCTGCCGATGCCGGTCTGGACGGCTTCGCCGCCTCCCACGCCCGCCCAGGTGTCCCCGACCTGGCGCCACGCGGTGACGCTCGGGTAGCCCTGGGCACCGAGGTAGACGTCGGGCAGGGTGCCGGAGACGAAGCCGGCCGGTCCGGGCGCGAGGTCGATGCCGGCGCGCTGCTGGGTCGCGGTCAGCACGATGTCCGAGGCCTGCGCGGGGTCGGAGCCCTGCTGCCAACAGGTGCCGATGACGTCGTACCCGTTGACGCACACGCGGTAGGCCTCGGCCTGCAGCGCACCGATCCGGTAGCTGCCGTCCGGGGCCACTCCGGCGGCCTCGGCGAACGCCCACTGTCCGAACCGGAGGTGGTAGGCGATGACGCTCATGGGCTCCGTCGAGCCTGGGGGGCGCGTCACCGTTCCGGAGATCGCGGCCTTGCGGGCGAGGCGGAAGTGGAGAGCGGAGACGTTGCCCGGCTCCAGCGTCACGTCCTGCGCATCGCCCAGGTTGGCGACCTCCTCCCAGCACTCCGAGACGTAGTCGCGCGGCACGTCGAGGAGGCAGAACCGATAGGTACCGGGGTCGAGGTCCCGCAGGGCGAAGGTGCCGTCCGCCGGGTCGCTCTGGTCGCCGCCGCGCCACTCCCAGGTCCCGTTCGGCAGCTGCCGGTACGGCGCGACGAACGCCTGGATGCCGACCCCGCCGGGCCCGACGATCCGACCCCGCACCACCTTCGCCTCCTTGGGGAGCGAGGGGTCGATCGTCGTCGTACTGCCGTCGGTGATGAGGATGTCGGTCGCGCCCCGGACGTCGTAGCCGTCGGACCAGCACCGCTGCCCGGCCTCCTCGGCCCAGGCATCGACGGTTGCGCTGAAGCACGCTCGGTAGCTGCCCGGCGGCAGTGAGACCGCGAACACGCTGCCCGACCAGACCGTCTGCGACGCCGCGAGCTGCCAGTGGTCGCCGTCGGCCTGGAAGACCTCGACCTTGAAGCCTTTGTCGTAGAGGTCGCCGTCCGGTCCGGTGAGCGTGCCGCTCAGTGTCCCGTTGACGGCGTGGGCAGGCGCAGCGACGAGGAGGGAGAGGAGCAGCGCCATCACGAGAGCGACGCCCGAGATCGACGCCCGGCGGGTCTGCACGCCGCGGAGCATGGCGGTCACAGTACGTCCTAATCTGGCGCCATGGACCTGGAACTCCGCGACCGCGTCTTCATCATTACCGGTGGCACGCGAGGCCTCGGCCGGGCCACCGCGGAAGCGCTGGCGGCCGAAGGGGCGCGCGTCGTCGTCTCGGGTCGCTCCCAGGAGAGCGTCGATGCGGCAGTCACCGCCCTTGGCGTGCTCGGTGAGAACAGGGGACTCGGCGTGGCAGCCGACAACGCGGATCCCACGACGCCAGGAAGGCTGATCGCGGCCGCGCAGGAGCGCTGGGGCCGTCTCGACGGGGCCCTGGTGAGCGTCGGAGGTCCACCGCCCGGTGAGCTGGGTGCGATCACGGACGAGCAGTGGACCGCGGCATTCGAGTCGGTCTTCCTCGGCAGCGTCCGGCTCGCCCGTGAGATCGGCGCCGCGCTCGGCGAGGACGGCTCGATCGCGCTGGTGCTCTCCACCAGCGTCCGCCAGCCGGTCCCGGGTCTCACGGTGTCCAACGGCTTCCGGCCGGGTCTGGCGATGGTCGCCAAGGGCCTCGCCGACGAGCTGGGCTCGCGCGGGGTGCGCGTCAACGGGCTGCTGCCGGGGCGGGTCAACACCGAGCGGGTCGCCGAGCTGGACGCCGCGACGGGGGACCAGGACGCGGCGCGTGCGTACTGGAAGGAGCAGATCCCGCTGCGCAGGTACGGCGCGCCCGCCGAGTTCGGACGGGTGGCAGCGTTCCTGCTCTCACCGGCCGCGTCCTTCGTCACCGGCGCGATGGTGCCGGTCGATGGCGGGATGACCCGCTCGCTCTGAGCCGGTGCGGCTCCGCCGTCGTTCGCCTCGCGGACCGTGCTTCCGCTCGTCCCAGGCCAGGTAGCCGAAGCCGCCGAGGGCGAGCACTCCGAAGAACCACCATTGCAGGCCGTAGAAGAAGTGCGGGCCCTCGCCGGTGTCCGGTTCCTCGGGGGGCTCGAGCGCCTCGGCGGGAGCGGGGTCCTCGGAGAGGAGCTCCACGAACCCGCCGTAGACCTCCCGGTCGAGGGCATCCCCGATCGCCTCGCTCGAGATCGCCCGCATCCCGCCGTCCGACACCTCGGTGCTGTCGCCCTCGCCGTCGGCGCGCACCCAGCCGGTGATGGTCACCTCGCCGTCCGGAGGAGGCGGTGCCGCGTCGCGCGGGTCCACCGACGGATCCTCGTCCGGCAGCCACCCGCGATCGACGACGAGGGCGGTGCCGTCCGCCGTGACCAGCGGTACGACGACCTGCACCCCTGGTGCGCCGTCCCGGGTGCGGTACCGGACGATCAGGGTGTCGTCGACGTCGTAGCTGCCGGTCGCCTCGACGACGGTGTACTCCTCGTCGGACGACACGGCGTCCCCGGGAGCCAGCACCTCGTCCACCGGCACCGGGTCGGCGTGCGCGTTGTCCTCGATCACGGCGTTGCGCGCCTCGCGGTCGTCGAGCCGGCCGAACTGCCACTCGCCGAGCCACCAGGTGCCGCAGGCGAGGACGACGATCGCGACGAAGAACAGCAGCCACCGGCGGCTGAGTAGGAATCGCCACGACGCCAGCCACTCACCCACAGAGATCACCGTAGGGCGTGAGGGGCACCCGCCCACATCCGGCCTATCCTGGGGTGATGCAGCCCCTCGTCGACCGCTACGGCCGGGTGGCGACCGACCTCCGGGTGTCGCTGACCGACCGCTGCAACCTGCGCTGCTCCTACTGCATGCCTGCCGAAGGGCTCGACTGGCTGCCGGGTGACGACCAGCTCACCGACGACGAGGTGGTGCGGCTGATCGCGATCGCGATCGAGCGGCTGGGAGTCCGTGAGGTCCGCTTCACCGGCGGCGAGCCCCTCGTACGACGCGGCCTGGTCGACGTCGTCCGCCGCACCCGCGCGGTGGGCCCCGGCGTCGAGCTGTCGATCACGACCAACGGGATCGGCCTCGCCCGCACTGCCGCTTCGCTCGCCGAGGCGGGTCTCGACCGGGTCAACGTCAGCCTCGACACCGTGCGTCCCGACACGTTCCTGGAGATCACCCGGCGCGACCGGTTCGACGACGTCGTCGAGGGCCTCGCCGCCGCCGAGGCGGCGGGTCTGGGTCCGGTGAAGGTCAACGCCGTGCTGCTCCGCGGCGTCAACGACGACCAGGCACCCGAGCTGCTCCGCTGGTGTCTCGAGCGGGGCTACCAGCTGCGGTTCATCGAGCAGATGCCGCTCGACGCCCAGCACGGGTGGTCGCGGGAGGGAATGGTCACCGCCGACGAGATCTTCGGTCGCCTCGACGGAGCGTTCACGCTGGCTCCGGCGTCCGAGCCGCGGGGGAGCGCACCGGCGGAGCTGTTCCTCGTCGATGGTGGCCCCGCCACGGTCGGCGTGATCGCATCGGTGACCCGGCCGTTCTGCGGTGACTGCGACCGCGTGCGGCTCACCGCTGACGGCCAGGTCCGCAACTGTCTGTTCGCCCGGCAGGAGTCCGACCTGCGCACGGCGATGCGCCGGGGAGCGACCGACGAGGATCTCGCCGAGCGCTGGCTGGTCGCGATGGCCGGCAAGGCCGCGGGTCACGGGATCGACGACCCCACGTTCCTCCAGCCCGACCGGCCGATGTCGGCCATCGGCGGCTGACATTCCAGGCGCCGGTCAGGCGCCGTGCGGCACGGTGTCCTTGAGGAAGCCCCGGGCACCGAGGAACGATTCGAGCGACTCCCTGTGCTGGTCGCAGGCGAGCCACACCTTGCGCCGGTCCGGCGTGTGGATCCGCGGGTTGTTCCAGAGCAGTTGCCAGGTCGCGTCGGCGCGGCAGCCCTTGGCGGAGCAGTAGTCGGGCTCGCTGGCGGGAGCCTGGCTCACTTCGAGCCCAGCTGCCGGTCGCTGCGGCCGCCGTCCGTGAGCGGCAGCGCGTCGGTGCGCGAGTTGGCGGCGTTGGCGTTGACCACGGCGACGTAGGGGAGCACCAGCGCCGCCAGGATCAGGATCGGCCACAACCAGTTGATCCCGGCCATCCCGGCGATCGCGGCGCCGATGAAGCACACCGTCCGGATCGACATCGAGATGACGTAGCGCCGCTGCCGCCGGGCGAGGTCGGCGTCGGGGCCGGATCCGGCAGTGGTGATCCGGATCGGGGTGTCGGACATGCCTTCAGCGTACGCCGCGCCGGTCGCTGTGAGCAGGTCTAGGGCAGGTCGAGGGCGCGTCACCCCGCCCTGCGCCTACTCCGCGGCGTTTCCGCCTCGATCTGGCTGTGTTGGCGTCGCTTGACGTGCGCCCAGCATGCCCGCGCTCCGCCGCCTTGCCAGATCGGACGGAAACTCCGCTCGCAACGGCACAGACCGGGGCGACACGCCCTAGGCTGAACCGCATGAGCAACCGCACCTATCGGGTCACCGAGATCGTCGGCACGTCACCCGACGGCGTCGACCAGGCAGTCCAGAACGGCATCGAGCGCGCCAGCAAGACGCTGCGTCATCTCGACTGGTTCGAGGTGATCGGGACCCGCGGTCAGATCAAGGACGGCCGGGTCGAGCACTTCCAGGTCACGATGAAGGTCGGCTTCCGTCTGGAAGACGACTAACCCGCAGCACGGTTAGCGCTTCAGCCGGCAGCGCGGCGGGAGGTGCGCCCCGGCAGCTTGCTGCCTCCACCGCCGCACCGGAGACGCGCTCGGCCAATTCAATTTGTCGGGTTCTTACAAAAGAAGCCGAAGAAGTTGCTCGGTACTGGAGGCGAGGCCGCCCCACCGGACGGATAGCGTCGTAGGCGTGAACTCCGCGACCGCTCCCGAGCCGCGCTCGGTCCTGATCACCGGCGGCAACCGTGGCATCGGCCGCGCGATCGCCGAAGCCTTCCTCGCCCAGGGCGACCGGGTCGCCGTGACCACCCGCAGCGGTGGCGCTCCCGACGGCGCGCTCGAGATCAAGGCGGACATCACCGTGCCGGCCGACGTCGACGCGGCGTTCACCGCGGCGGAGGAGGCCCACGGACCGGTCGAGATCCTCGTCGCCAACGCCGGGATCACGGCCGACACGCTCCTGCTCCGGATGTCGGAGGAGGACTGGTCCTCGGTCATCGAAACCAACCTCACCGGGTCCTTCCGGCTGGCGAAGCGGGCAGCCAAGGGCATGCTCCGGCTCAAGCGTGGTCGGATCATCTTCATCTCGAGCGTCGTCGGTCTGCTCGGGTCGCCGGGACAGGTCAACTACGCGGCGTCCAAGGCCGGCCTGGTGGGCATGGCGAGGTCGCTGGCCCGGGAGCTCGGCTCCCGGTCGATCACGACGAACGTCGTCGCTCCCGGCTATGTCGAGACCGACATGACGTCGGTGCTGACCGACGAGCAGAAGGACGCGATCCGCACCCAGATCCCCCTCGGCCGTTACGCACGGCCGGAGGAGGTCGCCGCGGCGGTGACGTGGTTGGCGGACCCCGCGTCGGGCTACGTCACCGGCGCCGTGATCCCGGTCGACGGCGGTCTCGGGATGGGGCACTGACATGACTGCCCATGGTTCTGGACTGCTCGCGGGCAAGAACATCCTGGTCACCGGTGTCACCCACAACACCTCCATCGGCTTCGCCGTGGCCCGCTTTGCACAGGAGCAGGGCGCCACGGTCCTGATCTCCAACTTCGGCCGGGCGCTCGGCATCACCCGACGGATCGCCAAGCGGCTTCCCGAGGCGCCCCCGGTGCTCGAGCTCGACGTCACCGACGTCGACCATCTCGCAGCGCTGCCAGCGATGGTGCGCGAGCACCTCGGCGAGGATGCAGTCCTCCATGGCGTCGTGCACTCGATCGCCTACGGCAACCCGGAGACGCTGCTGGGCGGCAACTTCCTCGACGGACCCTGGGAGGACGTCGCGCAGGCGGTGCAGGTCTCGGCGTACTCGATGAAGTCGCTGGCCGTCGCCTGCCGACCGCTGATGCCCGCCGGCGGGTCGATCGTCGGACTCACCTTCGACGCGACGGTGGCGTGGCCGGCGTACGACTGGATGGGCGTGGCGAAGGCCGGGCTCGAGTCCTGCTCGCGCTACCTCGCGCGCGACCTCGGTCCGCACGGGATCCGGGTCAACCTGGTGTCGGCGGGGCCGCTCCGGACGATGGCCGCCAAGGCGATCCCCGGCTTCGGCGACCTCGAGGACCTGTGGAAGACCCGCGCTCCGCTCGGCTGGGACAACTCCGACACCGAGCCGACCGCGCGCGCCGTCGGCGCGCTGCTGTCCGACCTGTTCCCGGCTACGACGGGAGAGATCGTGCACGTGGACGGCGGCTTCCACGCGATGGGTGCTTGACACTTCGCTGCGCTACCCACGTCATCAGCGCCCAGACCGCCACGATCAGGGCGATCTCCTGCACGACGTACCACGGCCAAGGGCCGAAAAAGTCGAGGATGGAGCTGCGCGGCTTGCGCATCAGGTAGCCGTAGTTGGTGTCCGCGACCAGGTTCAGGCAGTACGTCGCCGCCGCCCAGCCCAACGTCGTCGCCACCGTCGTGCCGTAGTCCCGCCAGCGCGGCACCTTGCCGAGCCCGATCACCAGGTAGACGGCGGCCCAGACGATCAGCAGGTGCAGGGCCCAGAACGCGAAGTAGCGCGGGTGCGGGATGTCTTCGCCGAGCGCCGGGGTGATCACGCCCTGGATGGTCAGCGTCAGCCCCCAGAAGAAGGTCAGTGCCACCGGGAACGGCTTGTGCGTCCACAGGGCCCAGCTCGCCGCGATCCATGCCAGGTCGCACAGGTGCAACGGCAGGGTTACCGCGATGTCGAAGTTGAAGATCAGGTCGATCACCAGGAACGGCACCGTCGCCAGTGGCACCAGCACGGCGGCGGCGCGGCTGAAGCGGGTCGGGCCGTCGACCGCCCGGTGCTGCCGGCCGAGCCACACGGCGGCGACCAGCCCGATGACGAAGAGCACCAGCGGCACCAGGTGGGTGGGTCCGTACGACGACACCTGTTCATCCTCCCTCAAAGGGGCCGCTACCGACCCCCTAGCATTCAGCCATGGTCAGCAGCCCGCATCGGCTCGTCGTGGTCCGGCACGCGAAGGCCGAGGGCTACGGCCCGTCCGACTTCGAGCGCGAGCTGTCGGCGCGGGGCCGGGGTGACGCGGCGGCAGCGGGTGCCTGGCTGGCCGAGCAGGGTGTGACCGCCGACGCCGGGCTGGTGTCCGCCTCAGTTCGTACGCGGCAGACCTGGGAGATCCTCACGGAGTCGGCCGGCTGGTCGGCCGAGGCGACCTTCGACCGGGCGCTCTACGGTGCCGACGAGGACGGCGTGCTCGACGTGGTCGCCATGACGGACGAAGCCGTCGGCACCCTCGTCGTCGTGGGGCACAACCCCACGGTCGGCATGCTGGCCCAGCTGCTCGACGACGGCGAGGGCCCCCCGGACGCGGTCGACCGGCTGATGCAGGGCTACCCGACCAGCGCGACCGCGATCTTCGAGCTCCCCGGCGCGTGGTCGCGAATCGCCATGGGACGAGCCCGGCTGACGGCGTTCGCCGTGGGCCGCGGCGCCGCCGAGTAGCCGCCTGGGTGCGCAGGATGAAACATCCCCAGCCGGTAGCGCGCCGCCTCTTCGACCTCACCGAGCCGATATCCCTGGTCAACTTCTTCTCGGACGAGCCCAACGAGGCGATGGCGGAGCTCGGCTTCGACAACTACTGGGACGGCTACTTCGCCGGACGTGCTGCTCCGCTGGGGAGGGCGCCGGCAGAGGTGGTCCACGCGGCGTTCTACAGCTTCGCCGACGGTGAGGTCGCGCGCCACATCCCGAAGGTCTGGGAAACGACCACGCCCGAGGCGGCGCACGCCGCGCGGGAAAGGGGATGCGTGGCGGCGCTGCGGCGGATCCTCGCTGACCTCGTGGAGACGCCCGGGCTCGCACGCGCCGCCGAGCTCCTCGCCCAGGCGTCGATCAGCGCCCCGATCGAGGGACGGGTCATGTACGCCGGGCTTCGCTCGCTCCCGGTGCCCGAGCAGCCGGTGGCACGGCTCTGGCACGCGGCCAACATGCTGCGCGAGCACCGCGGGGACGGTCACACGGTCGCGTTGGTCTCCGAGCAGGTCGGCGGCACCGAGGCCCATGTGCTGAGCGCCCTGGCCGCGGGCATCTACCCGGCCGAGTCGTTCGGCCGGATCCACCACCTTCCCAAGGCTCGGCTGGTCGAGGTCATGGACGGCCTGCGTGACCGCTGCCTGGTCGACGTCTCCGGCCGGCTGACCGACGCGGGCCGCGCGACGAAGGACCGGATCGAGTCGCTGACCGATGCCCTTGCCGAAGCACCGTACGAGGCGCTGGAACCGAGAGAGCTCGACGAGCTGACCGCTCGACTGGAGCCGATCGCCGAGCGGCTCGACGCCGTGGGGTCTCGGTAGGAAGCTGGTGGCCACCCGTTGGGTGCGGCACCCGCCGGCTCAGAGCGGGGGAGCGGGCGTGACGATGCCGTCGGCGGCGTCGGCGGCCTCGATCTCCTCGCGACTGATGCCGAGCAGGTACATGATCGCGTCGAGGTAGGGCACGTTCAGCGAGGTGTCGGCCATCTCGCGGACGACCGGCCGCGCGTTGTAGGCGATGCCCAGTCCGGCGGCCTCGAGCATGTCGAGGTCGTTGGCGCCGTCGCCGATGGCGATGGTCGCCGCCTCGGGGACGCCGAGGTCGGCGGCGAACTCGCGGAGCGCCTTGGCCTTGCCGGCGCGGTCGACCACCTCGCCGACCAGGCCGCCGGTCAGCTTGCCGTCGACGATCTCGAGCTTGTTGGCGCGGGAGCGGTGGACGCCCAGGTCCTCGGCGAGTCGGTCGGTGATCTGGCTGAAGCCACCGGAGACGATGGCGAACCGGTAGCCCAGCCGCCGCAGCGTCCGCACCAGCGTCCGGGCGCCGGGGTTGACGACGATGGAGTCGTAGACGGAGTCGATGACCGACGCGTCGAGGCCGGCGAGCAGCCGCACCCGCTCGCGCAGCGATGCCTCGAAGTCGAGCTCGCCGCGCATCGCCGCCTCGGTGACCGCTGCCACCTCGGCCTCGAAGCCCGCGTGCGCCGCGAGCATCTCGATGACCTCGCCCTGGATCAGCGTCGAGTCGACGTCCATCACGATCAGGCGCACCGCGTGGCGGAGCAGCGACGCCGGCTGGACCGCGACATCGACCGCGAGCGAGGCCGCCTCCCGCGCCAACTGGCTGCGGAGGGACGCCGGCTCGGCGCCGGACACGTCCAGCTCGATCGCCGTGACCGGGTAGCGCGCCATCCGCTCGATCCGGTCGATGTTGCCGCCGAGATCGGCGATCCGACCGGCGATCGCTGCCATCGCGGACGCCTTGAGCGGCGCGCCGATGACCGTGACGTGGGAGCGACCCTCGCGGCGGGCCCGGTTGTCGCCGATGCCCTTCTCGATGTCGACGGTCATGCCGAGGTCGGCCGCCACCTCCTCGATGGACTGGCGGAGGCGCTTGTCGTCGCGCGGAGCGGTGACGAGCACACCGAGGATCAACCGGCGCCGCAACAGGATCTGCTCGAGGTCGACCACGTTGACCCCGGCATGGGCGAGCGCTCCGAAGATCGCCGACGTGACCCCGGGCCGGTCCTTGCCCGTGAGCGTGATCAGCAGCGTGTCGGCAGGTGTCGTCATGTCGGCCCCGAGGCTAGTCGCTCCGCTCATGGGTCCGGCCAGCCGTCCGGCGAACACGCCGCGGTCAGCGCGTGCCGGGCGGCGCTGCCGAGAGGCAGGATTGCGGAGCGACGCGCGGCGATCTCACCGGCGCTGACCGCGGCGCCCTCGTCGTCGAGCGCGAGTTCGACGACCTCCTGGAGGTGCAGGGCTCGCCGGGCGAGGTCGGCCGCCCGGGTCGGGACGCCCGGCGGGGCGATGACCGGATCGCCGGCCCGCAGGTCGTGCAACGCATCGGCGACCTCGGGCCGCCACCGCGCCACGTCGAGCTCGGCGAGCCTGTTGGCGGCGTCGAGCAGGGTGCGGCGCAGCGTCCGGTCGGCGTCGCCGAGGTCGAGCGGCATCCGCCGGCGGGCGTCGTACGACGTCCACTCGACGGCGCGGCCGACCCGCTCCGGGACCCACCCGACGCCGGGTTCGGTCCGGACGCCGAGCGCGATCACGGCTTCGCCGGCCTCGGTCGAGGCCGCCGAGAACGGCGGCGGACCGGCCAGTCCCCACGGATCACCGGGCGCCGGGAAGGCCGCGCCGAGCGCCGTCGCACCGGCCTGCCGGACCGCCGCCGTCGCCTCGAGGAGGGACCTCGGGCCCGCGGTGCCGCCGAAGACGTGGGCGGCGTCGTCGGCGAGCACTGCGTCGACGTACTCGTCGGGGCTCACGAGCCCGCGGAGGAACGCCGTGCCCCACCACGCCACCCGGCCCGCAGCCGGCATCTCGAACGCCACGACGCGCGACGATATCGGCATCAGGCGCCGTGTGGGCCCTCGATAGGGTGGCCCGCATGTCCGCCGTCCTGGAGCTCGCCGACGTCACCATCCGCCGGGGTGACGCGGTCCTGCTGGATCGGGTGACCTGGGTCGTCAAACCGGGTGAGCGGTGGGTGGTGCTGGGCTCCAACGGCGCCGGAAAGACGACGCTCCTCCAGGTCGCCGCCGCCCAGCTGTATCCGACGTCGGGAGCGGTCGGCGTGCTCGGTGAGCTGATCGGCACCGTCGACGTCTTCGACCTGCGACCCCGGATCGGGCTGACCAGCGCGGCCCTGGCCGAGCGCATCCCGCGCGGGGAGAAGGTGAGCGACGTCGTGGTGTCGGCGTCGTACGCCGTGGTCGGCCGCTGGCGCGAGCAGTACGACGACCTCGACCACGACCGGGCCCGGTCGCTGCTCCGCGAGGTGCGTGCCGACAAGCTCGCCGACCGCACGTTCGGCACCCTCAGCGAAGGTGAGCGCAAGCGGGTCCAGATCGCACGTGCGCTGATGACCGACCCGGAGCTGCTGCTGCTCGACGAGCCGGCTGCCGGGCTCGACCTCGGTGGTCGCGAGGACCTGGTGTCGACGCTGTCGGTGCTCGCCTACGACCCGTCCTCGCCGGCCACGGTGCTGGTGTCCCACCACGTCGAGGAGATCCCGCCCGGCTTCACCCACGTGCTGATGCTGCGTGAGGGCCGCGTGGTCGCGCAGGGACCGATCGAGGCCGCGCTGACCCCCGAGACGCTGTCGGCGACCTTCGGCATGCCGTTGGTGCTCGAGCACCACGACGGCCGCTTCGCCGCCCGGCGACGGCTCCATCGCGGTTAGCGGATGACCGCGCTCGAGATCGTCGCCGTCCTGCTGGCCGGCGTCTGGGCAGGCACGATCAACACCGTCGTCGGATCGGGGACCCTGATCACGTTCCCCACGCTGCTGGCCATCGGCGTGCCCCCGGTGACGGCCAACATCAGCAACAACATCGGTCTGGTGCCGGGCTCGGTCGCGGGCGCGGTCGGCTACCGGCGCGAGCTCGAGGGACAGCGCACCCGGGTCATCCGCCTGCTCCTGGCGTCGGTCACCGGCGGCCTGATCGGTGCGGGGCTGCTCCTGGTGCTGCCGCCCGATGCGTTCGAGGCGGTCGTCCCTGCGCTGATCCTGCTCGGCGTGGTGCTGGTCGTCCTGCAGCCGCGGCTGTCCAAGGCGGTCGCCGCCCGGGCCGAGGCCCGCGAGGCGGCCGGTGCGGCGCCCGCGCGTGACGGCGCCTGGTGGGTCTGGCCGGCGGTGCTGCTGACGGGCATCTACGGCGGCTACTTCGGAGCCGCCCAGGGCGTGCTGCTGATGGCAGTGCTCGGCATCGGGATCAGCGAGACCCTCCAGCGCCTCAACGGGGTGAAGAACGTCCTGGCCGCCTGCGTGAACGGCGTCGCCGGTCTGGTGTTCGTGCTCGTCGTGGAGCTCGCACCCGACGACTGGCTGGGGGGCATCCACGCCGAGATCGACTGGCTGATCGTGCTCGTCCTCGGGCTCGGCGCGGTCGCCGGCGGGTTCCTCGGCGCGTCCGTCGGCCGCCGGCTGCCGCCGGGCGTGCTCCGAGGCGTGATCGTCGTCGTCGGCCTGGTCGCGGTCGTCGCGATCCTCCTCACCTGACCACCTCCTCGACCTGACACAATGCGCGCCATGACAGGGAGCCGATGAGCACGCCGCCGTGGGGCGAGGAGCCCGCCGAGCCGACTCCGCCACCGCCGCCTCCGCCCCCGAACCCCTACGGGCACCAGCAGCAGCCGGTGTCGCCGTACCAGCCGTACGGCGCGCCGCCGTCGCCGTACGGCGGCTACCCGGTCCCGAAGCAGACCAACGGGTTGGCGATCGCGTCGCTGGTCGTCAGCATCGTCAGCATCGCGTTCTGCTGCGGGTTCCCCGGCGTCGCCGGCGCCATCATGGGCCACGTCGCGCGCAAGCAGATCCGCGAGCAGGACCAGGCCGGCGACGGCATGGCGCTCGCCGGCATCATCGTCGGCTGGGCGTCGTTCGGCCTCGCTGTGATCGGGACGATCCTGTTCGTCAGCCTCGGCATCTGGGCCGACACCACCACCGACTGCTACTACGACAACAACGGCACCTACGTCTGCGACTGACCCGCCTGCGCCAGCGCAGCGGCACCGGAGCCGACCGCGCCGAGCGCGACGGCGATCAACATGCCGCCCGTCGGCAGCGGGACCTCCTTCTTGGCGATTGCCATCACACCCGTCGCGGCGTCGGCGCCGTCGACGGCCATGCCCGCGAGCACCATGGTCCGCCGCGCGTCGCCCTTGGCCAGCAGGGTGAGGCTGCCGAGCGCGATCTCCCGGACGCCGAACATCCGGGTGAAATAGCTCATCTGCGGGTTGTCGGCGGGCGACAGGCCGAACATCCTCGCGGTGAGCGAGGGCGAGGCGATCGAGCCGATGCCGATGACGATGCGGCCGAGGGAGAGGCCGAGCACAGGGTCCATGGCGGCGAGACTAGACGACTCAGTCGACTAGACGACGTAGGTGCTCAGCCAGCGTTGGATCTCGGCGTACGCGCGCTCCCGGGCCTCCGGGCGCGACAGCACGACGTCGTGGACGGCGCCCGGGATGGCGATCGAGGTGACGTTGCTGCCGAGAGAACCGGCCCAACGACGGATCTGGGTGACGTCGAGGACGATGTCGGTGGTGTGGGCGCGCTCGTCGAGCACCGCGGTGAACGTGGTGCGGTCCGAGGAGAGGACCAGCACCGGCCGCCGGATGTCGAGGCCGGCCTGCACCCTGGCGTGGCCGGCGCGGATCGCCCGGAGCCACCCGAACCGGACGGGGAACGACTCGAGCGGCTTCCACGTGAGGTCGAAGTCCCACTCGCCCGCGTGGTCGCGGTGCAGGCTCATGCCGTAGACGCCGCTGACCACGCGCGGGAAGACCCGCATCGGCTGCAGTCGGCCGACCCGGTCGAGGACCGCGTTGGCCGGCGGCGTCCGCATCCATGCCTTGCCCTGGAGGTCGAGCCAGGGTGAGTTGAGCACGATCCCCGCGAGCTCCTCCGGCTGGCGCGCGTCGGCCCAGAGCGCGACCACCAGCCCGCCGGTCGAGTGGCCCGACAGCACGACCTTCGTGTGACCGTCGCGCTCGGTGATCCGCTGCCACGCGCGGTCGAGCTCGGCGAAGTACTCCTCCAGGTCGGCCACGTAGGTCGGTGTCTGGTGCTCCCGGATCGAGCGGCCGTACTTGCGCAGGTCCAGGGCGTACATGTCGTGCTCGCGCTCGAGCCACCACTCGCCGTACTCGGTCTGGAAGAAGTAGTCCGCGAACCCGTGCACGTGCAGCACCGCCCGCTCGGTGGGCGCCTCCGCCCGGCGGCTGACCAGGGTCGCGACCACCTCGCCCTCGGCGTCGGGAGGCAGGGTGATCGTCTCGGCCTGCCACGGGTGCCCGAGGACGTCGGTCTTCGACTCCGCGGCGACCGGGGGCGCGACGATCTCATCGGTCATGAGGAAAGTGTGCACCAGTGCAGGATCCCGGAGCCGTGTCGGGACCCGCTGCGGGGAAATCCGGTCGGTCGGTTCGACACCGTGCCGCTACTCTCCCCGGATGCCGGTCTTCGAGGTCTCCGCTGCTCTGCCTTCCGACGACCACGCGCCCCAGCTCGCCGATCTCCGCCGGTACGGACGCTTCGTGGTGCGTCGGTTCGTCTCGAAGGCTCGGGCTGTCGACCAGCCGACCTTCCGGTCGCTGATCAGCGCGCACCTCGGGGTGGAGACCCACGACCTTCCTGTCGTGGCTGAGCAGTGGCCCGCCTACGAGCACGTCAACGTGCAGGGCGCCCTCGACGTGGTGCTGTCCGAGCATGGCGACGGGGCCCAGGTCATCGGTGTGGCCGGCCATCGTCACCATGGCCCGTTCGGCATCGCCGACCTCCTCGGCGAGGATCCTCGCTACTCCATGCACGGTCCGCGGCCCGGGAACGTGACGAGGACGAGTCTCCCCAGCGGACCTCGCGGTGAGACCCGCGAGTGCCTTCGGGTCGCGGTGGTCCTGGTGACCGACGGCGACGATCGGACCGCGCTCCTCTTCTGCGCTCCCGATCCCGAGAGCGGATCGATGGCGGTCAGCGTCGAGATCATCTCGACACGCCCGGCGGCGGCGGAGCAACTCGCACGGCGGCTGCGCGAGCTTGCTCTCGAGCTGAACGTCTACCGCGGGCAGGTGGTGTCCTTCGGCCGCAGCATGTTCGGCGAGCGCGGCTCGTTGCTGCGCATCCGCGAGCGCCCCACCATGGCGGCTGACGAGCTGATCCTTCCGGACACCACGTTCGAGGACCTGCGTCGCCAGGTCGTCGGTGTTGCCCGCAACAGCGCTCGGCTCCGCGCCGCGGGGCAGCACCTCAAGCGCGGCCTCCTCCTCTACGGCCCCCCGGGCGTGGGCAAGACGCATTCGGTGCGGTACCTCATCAGCGAGCTCGTCGGCACCACGGTCGTCGAGCTGACGGGCGAGACCCTGCACGGGATCCGGGAAGCCTGCTCGGTCGCCCGGTCACTCCAGCCCTCGATGATCGTGGTCGAGGACGTCGACCTGATCGCAGAGGAGCGCAGTCACCACGGCGGCGAGACACCACTCCTCTTCACGCTCCTCAACGAGATGGACGGGCTCGACGACGACTCCGATGTCGTCTTCCTGCTGACGACCAACCGCGCTGACCTGCTCGAGCCCGCGCTTGCGGCACGACCCGGCCGCGTCGACCAGGCCGTGCACATCGACGTGCCCGACCGCGACTCGCGCCGCCGGCTCATCGAGCTGTACCGCGGGTCGCTCGAGATCGACCTCGGACGCCTCGAAACGGTCCTCGACCGAACCGACGGCGTGACCGCGTCGTTCCTCAAGGAGCTGCTCCGGCGGGCAGCCGTCGTCGCGTCGGACCGCGACCAGCAGGCCGAGGGCGTACCGCTGCGGGCGACCGCCGACGACCTCGATTCAGCGCTGGACGACCTGCTCGACACCCGCAACCAGATGACGCGCGCGGTGCTGGGCTTCCGCAACGAGACACCAGCTGTTGACTAGGGTGCACAGGTGGACGAGGCCTTCCTGAGCGGGTTGCGCGACCTGCTCCAGGAGCAGTGCCGGGTGCCTGACCTGCCGGAGGACTGGTTCTGGGCTTCGGCGATGTTGTCCGCGCAGGGTTTCGAGTACGGCGGCGACTTCTTCGTCTCCGACCTCGTGGAGACTGAGGACGCGGCCGCCGGTCTGGCGATGGTGCTCGTCGACGTGTGCGGCAAGGGCGCCACCGCTCTCCCTGGTGCCGTCCAGTTCGCCGGTGCCCTCCGCGGCCTCCTGGTGGCCGTTCCCGGCGAAGAGCTGTTGGACGCCGCCAACGCCTTTCTCCTGCGGCAACCGTCCGACGAGAGCATCGCGACCGCGGTCCAGGTGGTCGTCGACCTCGGCACCGGGCGCTACGCGATCCGCAGCGCGGGCCATCCGCCGGTCCTCCACTGGCGGGCCGACGCCGAGGAGTGGGTGGTCGACAACGCCCGGGGGACCGCACTCGGCGTCGTGGACGAGCCGGAGTTCCCGGTGAGCGAAGGCGTGCTCGCGCCGGGCGAGGCGCTGCTCTTCTACACCGACGGGGTCGTCGAGCGCCCGACCTCCGACATCGACGCCGGTATCGACTGGCTCCGGGCGGCAGCGCGCGAGGCCGTCGGCGACGAGGGCATGCGCGCCGTGCCGGCCCGGATCATGGAGCAGGTCGACCGGGGTGACGACGACCGCGCGCTCCTCGTGCTCGCCAGGGAATAGCGCTGGGCGGCCCTGGGTTGGGACGAGTAGTTGCCATGTCAACCAGGACCGAGGAGAGTGGACCCATGCAGATCGGCATCTTCACCGTCGGCGATGTCACGACCGACCCCACCACGGGGCGGACGCCGACGGAGAACGAACGGATCAAGGCGACCGTGGCGATCGCGAAGAAGGCCGAGGAGGTCGGGCTTGACGTCTTCGCCACCGGCGAGCACCACAACCCGCCGTTCATCGCGTCTGCTCCCACGACGACGTTGGCCTACATCGGGGCCCAGACCGAGAGGATCATCCTCTCGACCGCGACCACGCTGATCACGACCGACGACCCGGTGCTCATCGCGGAGGACTACGCCAAGCTCCAGCACCTCACCGACGGTCGCGTCGACCTGATGATGGGGCGCGGCAACACCGGTCCGGTCTACCCCTGGTTCGGCAAGGACATCCGGCAGGGCATCAACCTCGCGATCGAGAACTACGCGCTGCTGCACCGGCTCTGGCGCGAGGACGTCGTCGACTGGGAGGGTCGGTTCCGGACCCCGCTGCACGGCTTCACGTCGACCCCGAGGCCGCTCGACGGCACGCCGCCGTTCGTCTGGCACGGATCCATCCGCAGCCCCGAGATCGCGGAGCAGGCCGCCTACTACGGCGACGGCTTCTTCCACAACCACATCTTCTGGCCGCCGTCGCACACCGCCCAGCTGGTCTCGCTCTACCGGGAGCGCTTCGAGCACTACGAACACGGTCCGGCGGACACCGCGATCGTCGGCCTCGGTGGTCAGATCTTCATGCGCAAGAACAGCCAGGACGCGATCAACGAGTTCCGGCCCTACTTCGACAACGCCCCGGTCTACGGCCACGGCCCGTCGCTCGAGGACTTCATGGAGGAGACGCCGCTGACCGTCGGGTCACCGCAGCAGGTGCTCGAGCGCACGCTGACCTTCAAGGAGTACGCCGGCCACTACCAGCGCCAGCTGTTCCTCGTCGACCACGCCGGCCTGCCGCTCAAGACCGTCCTGGAGCAGCTCGACCTGCTCGGCGAGATCCTGCCCGACCTGCGCAAGGGCTTCGCCGAGGGTCGCCCGGAGCACATCCCGGAGGCGCCGACCCACGCCTCGCTCATCGCCCAGAAGGCGGAGGTGCCCGCATGAAGCGGATCGTCGTCGTCGCGGCGGGCCTGAGCGTGCCGTCGTCGACCCGGCTGCTGGCAGACCTCCTCGGCGGCGCCGTCGAGCGGTCGGTCGAGGCACGCGGTGCCGATGTCGAGGTGGAGGTCGTCGAGCTCCGGCCGCTCGCGCACGCGCTGGCGGACCACCTGCTGACCGGCTTCCCGAGCGGCGACCTGGCGACCGCGATCGACCACGTCCACCGCGCCGACGGCCTCGTGGTCGTCACTCCGGTGTTCGCGGCGTCGTACTCGGGGTTGTTCAAGACGTTCTTCGACGTCCTGGACCAGGACGCGCTCGACGGCAAGCCGGTCCTCGTGGCCGCGACCGCGGGCACGGCCCGGCACTCGCTGGTGCTCGAGCACGCGCTCCGCCCGTTGTTCTCCTACCTCCATGCCGTCGTCGTCCCCACCGGTGTCTTCGCCGCGACGGAGGACTTCGGCGGCACCGACGGCGCGCTCGAGAAGCGGGTCGAGCGTGCGGCCGGGGAGCTCGCAGCGCTCGTCGCGGGCGGAGGCAGCACGTCGACGGCGGACGTCGACCCGGCGCCCCGCCCTGCTCGGCGGGCGACGGTCACGCCGTTCGAGCAGCTACTGCGCGAGGCGGGCGGCGACTCAGTGCGCTGACGGGTGTTCCCGGGCGGTGACCTTGGCCGTCAGCTCCTCGGGCATCGGCTCGTAGTGCGCGAACTTCCTGCTGAACGTGCCGGCGCCGTGCGACGAGGCGCGCAGGTCGATGGCGTAGCGGACCAGCTCCCGCTGGGGGACGTGCGCCTTGACCAGCGCCCGGTCGCCGACCTGGTCGGTGCCGAGCAGCCGCCCCCGTCGGGCGGACAGGTCGCTCATCACACCGCCGACCAGGTCGTCGGCGACCATCACCGAGACCTCGTCGTACGGCTCCAGGAGGGCGATGCCGGCCTGCTCGGCGGCGTCGCGCAGCGCGAGCCCGCCCGCGGTCTGGAACGCCATGTCGGAGGAGTCGACGCTGTGCGCCTTGCCGTCGGTGAGGGTGACCCGGAGGTCGACCACCGGATAGCCGAGCCGGACGCCGCGCTGCATCTGCGCCCGCACGCCCTTCTCGACCGAGGGGATGAACTGCCGCGGCACGGAGCCGCCCACCACCTTGTCGACGAACTCGAAGCCGGAGCCCTCGGGCAGCGGCTCCACCTCGATGTCGCAGACGGCGTACTGGCCGTGGCCGCCGGACTGCTTGACGTGCCGGCCGTGGCCCTTCGCGGGCCCGGTGAAGCACTCGCGGAGGGGGATCACGAGCTCACGCTGCTCGACCGTGACGCCGTAGCGCTCCCGCAGCCGCTCGAGGGCGACCTCGGCGTGCGCCTCGCCCATCACCCAGATCACGAGCTGCCCGGTCTCGGCGTTGTTGTGGACCCGGAGGCTGGGATCCTCCGCCGCGAGGCGGGAGAGGGCCGCGGACAGCTTGTCCTCGTCGGACCGGGTCGCGGCCTCGATCGCGATCGGGAGCAGCGGGTCGGGCAGTGACCAGGGGCGGAGCACCCGCGGCTGGTCCGGGGAGGACAGGGTGTCTCCGGTCTCGGCCCGGGACAGCCGCCCGACGATCGCGATGTCGCCGGCGAGCACCGTCGGTGCGAGCACCTGCTGGCTGCCCGAGGGGAACGCCAGGGCGCCGATCCGCTCGTCCTCGTCGTGGTCCTCGTGGCCCTCGGTGCCGAAGCTCGCGAAGTGTCCGGACACGTGGACCGAGGCGTCCGGGTTGAGCGTGCCGGAGAAGACGCGGACCAGGCTCACCCGGCCGAGGTAGGGGTCGCTCGTCGTCTTCACCACCTCGGCGACCAGAGGTCCGGCCGGGTCACAGGTGACCGCCGCCGCCGACCGACCTTCCGGTGTGAAGACCTCCGGCGGGGCGTGCTCCGGAGGTGAAGGGAACGCGCGCACGCAGAGGTCGAGCAGCTCGGTGAGGCCGGTGCCGGACTGCGCGCACACCGGCACCACGGGGAAGAAGCCGGCGCGGGCGATCGCCGTCTCGAGGTCCTCGATCAGCAGCTTCTCGTCGATCTGCTCCCCGCCGAGGTAGCGGTCCATCAGCGTCTCGTCCTCGGACTCCTCGATGATCGCCTCGATCAGCTCGCCGCGGCGGGGGTCGTCGGTCTCGGAGCCGATCAGGCTCTCGACGGCGCCGTCGCGGAGGACGTGGACGGGCAGCACCTTCTCGCCGAAGGCGGCCTGGGCGGCGCGGACGACGCCGTCGTGGTCGGCGCGCGCGTGGTCGAGCTTCGTGACGACAACGGCACGGGGCATGCCCACAGCGGCACACTCGCGCCACAGCTCGCGCGTGCCGTCGTCGATGCCCTCGTTGGCGGCGATGACGAACAGCGCGCAGTCCGCGGCGCGGAGACCCGCGCGCACCTCGCCGACGAAGTCGGCGTAGCCGGGGGTGTCGATGAGGTTGACCTTGGTGCCCTCGAGCACCACGGGTGCGACGGAGAGGGAGACGGACCGGTGCTGACCGAGGGACACCTTCGCGAGTGCCTCGATCAGGGCGGTCTTGCCTGACTGGGTGGGCCCGACCAGCACGACGTTGCGGATCCGGTCGGGCCCGGGCGCCGCAAGGTCCTGGTCACTGGCCTTTCGGAGGTTTTTGTCGGCCATGGGCCTACGTAACTCCGATGCGCCCTTGACCACAAGAGGCGACGACGAACGGATGCGTCAGTCGCCCTGGAACGGGCCGTTGGCCATGTAGACGACCGGGACCCGCTGGAGGCAACCGGGCAGTTCTGGAACCTCCGCATCGGCGACGGTCGAGACCAGGAGGATGGCCCCCTCGCCCTGGATCGCCGGCACCTCGACGCCGATGACGGGTGGTGCGTTGGCGGCGATCTCCTCGACCAAGCGGGTGTCGCTGACACCGATCCCACTGAACCACGGGGCGCGGCCGTACTTCTCCACGAACGTGCGCTGGGCAGCACGGGCTTCGCGTTTGGACGCCGCGGGACACGCACGCTGCGCCGGTGCCTCGTCGTCGGTGTCCTCGGAGGAGCCCTCGTCGCCGAACAGCGCGGTGGCGCCATACCACGCCATCGCTGCGACGACCAGGACGCCGAGGAGCAGTGCGATCCGACCGAGGACGACCCTCACCCGGTCAGGCTACGACTCAGTGCTGGTAGGTGCCGACCACCATGCCGCGCGCCAGCGTCTTGAACGCGAGGTTGAAGCCGACAACGGCGGGACTCGCGCTGCCGTCGACGCCCAGCGCCGGCTCCTTCACCGCGTGCACGACGAAGTAGTAGCGGTGCACCTGGTCGCCCTCCGGCGGCGCCGCACCCCCGAACGCGCGCTCGCCGAAGTCGTTGCGGACGTGGAAGGCGCCGCCCGGCAACGAGTCGTCGCTCGCACCCGCGCCGGTGTCGAGACTGGTGACGTCGGCAGGGATGTCGACGGCCACCCAGTGCCAGAAGCCGCTCACGATCGGTGCGTCGGGGTCGAAGCAGGTGACGACGTAGCTCTGGGTGCCCTCCGGGCCGGGCTCCCAGGACAGCTGCGGCGAGGTGTTGCCGGCGGCCTGCACCTGGTCCTCCTTGAGGGGCTGACCGTCGGTGACGTCGGCGCTGGTCACGCCGAACGACGGTACGGCGGGCAGCAGCTCGTAGGGATCGGGCGTGACCGGTCGTTCCAAGGACATGGATGCTCCTTCGAGAATGCGTCAGCACAGGCATCGAACCCCCGTGAATCTAGTCCGGCTGGTGGGTCGTTGACAGGGGTGAGGCGCTGCGCGTCGATGATGGACACATGGATTTCCCCACCTACCCCTCGGGACTTCGGCTCGCCGGGCGGCGGGTCGTGGTCGTCGGCGGTGGCAGCGTGGCGCAGCGGAGGGTCCCGCAGCTGATCGCGGTCGGCGCGGACGTGCATGTCGTCTCGCCGGAGGTCACGCCGGCGATCGAGGGACTGGTGGGATCCGGCGAGATCACGTGGCACCAGCGGGGGTTCGAGGACGCGGATCTCGATGGGGCCTGGTACGTCATCGCCGTCACGGACGACCCGGCGGTGAACGAGCGCGTCGGCGAGCTCGCGGAGCGGCAGCGGATCTTCTGCGTGCGCTCCGACGACGCGACCCGGGGGAGTGCCTGGACACCCGCGGTCGGCCGGCACGCCGGCGTCACCGTCGCCGTGCTCGGCAACCGGGAGCCGCGCCGGTCGGTCGCCCTCCGCGACGAGATCCTCGAAGCGCTGCGTGAGGGACGGATCGCGGCGCCGCACCACCGCGAGCGGTCACCCGGGGTGACCCTCGTCGGTGGCGGACCGGGCGACCCTGAGCTGATCTCGATCGCCGGCCGGAGGGCGGTGATGGAGGCTGACGTCGTGGTCGCGGACCGGCTCGCGCCGCGGGAGCTGCTCGGCGAGCTGCCCGACGACGTCGAGCTGATCGACGTCGCCAAGCTGCCGCGCGGGCGGAGCGCCCAGCAGGCCGAGATCAACCGGGTGATCGTCGAGCGCGCACTCGCCGGCAAGCGGGTCGTCCGGTTCAAGGGCGGCGACAATTTCGTGTTCGGCCGTGGCTACGAGGAGGTCATCGCGTGCCGCGAGGCAGGCGTGCCGGTGACCGTGATCCCGGGCCTGACCAGCCCGGTCGCCGTACCGGCCATCGCCGGCATTCCCGTCACCCACCGGGGTGTCACCCACGAGTTCACGATCGTCTCCGGCCACCTGCCGCCCGGCCACCCCGAATCGCTGGTCGACTACAGTGCGCTCGCGCAGATGCGGGGCACCGTGGTCCTGATGATGGCAGTCGAGAACGCCGCGAGCATCGCGGAGGCGCTGGTGACCGGCGGCCGCAAGCCCGGCACGCCGGTGGCGGTCGTGTGCGACGGGACGATGCCCACGCAGCGCACCGTCCTCGCGACGCTCGGCACGCTCGGCGCCTCCATCGCGGACGAGAGGGTCCAGCCGCCGGCGATCATCGTGGTCGGCGAGGTGGTCCGGGTGGCGTTCCCCGAGGCATTCCCCGCCCCCGCCGCCGATGGCTGAGCTGGTCGAGATCGCGGCGGCCGACGACCCCCGGCTGGCCGACTACCGCGACCTGCGCGACGTCCAGCTGCGCAAGCACCTCGAGGCCGAGCACGGCCTCTTCCTCGCCGAGGGCGCGAAGGTCGTCCGCCGCGCGATCGAAGGGGGCTTCCCGGTCCGTTCCTTCCTGATGGCCCCCCGGTGGCTCGACGGCCTCGCCGACGTGCTCGCCACCACGGACGCCCCTTGCTACGTGGTCTCGGAGGCGCTGGCCGAGGAGGTCACCGGCTTCCACGTGCACCGGGGCGCGCTCGCATCGCTGGTACGACGACCGCTGCCGTCGGTCGCCGACGTGCTCGACGGCGCGCGGTCGGTGGTGGTGCTCGAGGAGATCGTCGACCACACCAACGTCGGTGCGATCTTCCGCAGCGCAGCAGCACTCGGGTTCGATGCCGCGTTGCTGGCCCCGCGCTGCGCCGACCCGCTCTACCGGCGCTCGGTCAAGGTCGCGATGGGCGCCGTGTTCAGCCTGCCGTGGACACGGCTGACCGAATGGCGCGACGCGCTTCCGGCGCTGTCCGCCGCGGGCTTCACCACCGTCGCGCTCACCCTCGCCGACGACTCCGCGCCGATCGAGGAGGCCGTCGCCGGCCTCGACAAGGTCGCGCTCGTGCTCGGCTCGGAGGGCCACGGCCTGTCCGCGCGCTGGGAGCAGGCCGCCGACCGTCGCGCGATCATCCCGATGGCCGCCGAGATCGACTCGCTCAACGTCGCGGCCGCCTCCGCGGTCGCGTGTTACGTCACCGCGCGGCGCTGAGCGGTGCCAGGATGAGGCCGGCATTCCAGACCGAGAGGAGGCGCCGTGTTCGGATTCGGTTGGGACGAGGGAACGGCGACGGTCGTCGCCCGTCGCCTGCTCAAGGAGTTCTACACCTCCACTGGCGGTGAGGGCCGAGCCACGAAGGTGCGGAGGTTCGAGTTCATTCTCGACGTACGCCCTCCCGACGGCAGCCCGCGGTTCCGCGCGACCTGCAAGACCTCCTCCTTCGACCCCGTCCAGGGCGACGAGGTGCCAGTGAAGTACAAGTTGAAGAGCCAGAAGGTGCGCTTCGACAACGACCGGAGGCCCGGTCGGCGCGGTCCCCGCAAGCCGCAGCCGAAAGACGACCGCTGGCGCGACATGCTCGACGACGAGCCGGGCTCGGTGCCCCCGCCGCGGAACGACGAGTGAGGAGCTTGCGACCGGGCCAAGGTCAGGTCGGCCAGTCCGCGGGGTAGTCGGCGGCGGCTGCGTCGTGAAGCTTCTGGAGCTTCTTGCGGGCCCGGGCCGACAACCGATCCCCGAACACGGTGCCCAAGGTGTGGTCGGTCTCGTGCTGGAGGCAGCGCGCGAGCAGGCCGTCGCCCTCGAACCGCACCGGCTCACCGTCCAGGCCGAAGCCGTCGACGGTCGCGAAGTCCGGGCGGGCGCAGGGACAGAAGGCGCCGGGGAAGGAGAGGCACCCCTCGTCGCCGTCGTCGAGCTTGCGCCCGCGGTCCTCGGGCACGGTGACCGTCGGGTTGCAGACCACGCCGACGTAACGGTCACCGGACTCGTCGGGGCAGTCGAAGACGAAGACGGCGAGGTCGACCCCGATCTGGCAGGCCGCCAGGCCGACCCCGTCGGCGGCGTACATGGTGGCGACCATGTCGGCGGCGAGGTTGCGCAGCTCGTCGCCGCCGAACTGGTCAGCGGTCACCGCCTGCTGTGGTCGGTGCATCACCGGCGTGCCCCAGCGGGCGATCGGGCGGACGGTCCCGCCCCGGGGGAGCGGGCCGTACGGCGCGTGCACGTGCTCGTCGGACCCCTTGGCTGACATGGCCAGCGATCCTAGGGCCCGCGTTGTGACGAGTCGCACGCGGCATTTGCCCCTCAATTGGCTGCCAGCTGTAGCGCTGTGTGTAACTCGCAGTTACATTTGTTGGCATGTCCCTGATCAGCAACCTCAAGCCTGGCGGCAAGCACGGGGTCCCCGACAGCGAGCGGCGCGATCCCATCGGCTTCCTCGTCGCGGGGCTCAACCGGCTCGCCCAGAGTGACGTCATCGACAGGCTGGGCCTGCGCAGGCAGACCGAGCAGGTCGTGTTCAACGTGACCCGGACCGGTTTCAAGACCATCACCAACGCGAGCCGGACGTTCGCGCGGTCCGGGAAGAAGGGCGCGCCCGGCACGCACCCGGCCCCGACCGCGGGCACCGGCCCGTTCGACCTGACCCCGACCGAGGACGAGCAGATGCTGGTCGACCTCGTCTCCGAGTTCGCCGCGGAGGTCGTCCGCCCGGCGGCATCCGCCGCCGACGCCGCGTGCGCCGCCCCCGACGAGCTGCTCAAGTCCAGCCTCGAAATCGGCCTGCCGATCCTCGGCGTGCCGGAAGCCCTGGGCGGCATCTCCGAGGAGCGATCGGCGATGGCCGGCACGCTGGTCGCCGAAGCCCTCGCCAAGGGCGACATGGGCCTCGCCGTCGCCACCCTCGCACCCGGGTCCGTTGCGACCGCGATCGGCCTCTGGGGCACCGACGAGCAGCAGCAGACCTACCTCCCCGCGTTCACCGGCAACGAGGTGCCCGCCGCGGCGCTCGCACTCAACGAGCCGACGGTCCTCTTCGATGTGCTCGACCCGTCGACGACCGCCACGAGGTCCGGCGGCGGTTACGTCCTCAACGGCACCAAGAGCCTCGTCGCCCGCGGCGACCAGGCCGAGCTGTTCGTCGTCGGCGCCAACCTGGACGGCAAGCCCGTCCTGTTCCTCGTGGAGTCCTCCACCGAGGGTCTCGCCATCGAGGGCGATCCCGCGATGGGTGTCCGCGCGGCATCCATGACCAAGCTCGAGCTGAAGGACGTCAAGGTCCCCGCGGAAGCAGTCCTCGGGGAGACCGACGGGTCGACGTACGCCGAGTGCGTGCGGCTGTCCCGCCTGGCCTGGTGTGCGCTCGCGGTCGGCACCGCGCAGGCGGTGCTCGATTACGTCACGCCGTACGTCAAGGAGCGTGAGGCGTTCGGCGAGCCGATCGCCCACCGGCAGTCGGTGGCCTTCATGGTCGCGAACATCGCCATCGAGCTGCAGGCGATGCGGCTGCTGACCTACCGCGCCGCCGCGCGTGCGGCCGCGGGCAAGAACTTCAGCAAGCAGGTCGCGCTCGCCCGCAAGCTCTGCGCCGACAAGGGCATGCAGATCGGCAACGACGGCGTGCAGCTGCTCGGCGGTCACGGCTACGTCAAGGAGCACCCGGTCGAGCGGTGGTACCGCGACCTGCGTGCCATCGGCATCATGGAAGGGACGGTGCTCGTCTGATGACGATCAACCTGGAAATCCCCAAGAAGCACCGCGCGCTGATCGATCAGGCTCACCAGGTCGCGATGAACATGCTGCGGCCGATCTCCCGCAAGTACGACATCGCCGAGCACGAGTACCCCAAGGAGCTCGACATCCTTGCCGCGATGATCGACGGCCTGGAGGAGTCCGGCGCCAGCGAGGGTGCCGGTGCTGCCGGAGTCCGCCGCGACGGCATCGTCGAGGACGCCACCGTCAAGAACGGCGCCAACATGGCCTCGGTGACCTCGATCGCCGAGATGTGCTGGGGCGACGTCGGGCTGATGTTGTCGTTCCCTCGGCAGGGCCTCGGCAACTCCGCGATCGCGTCGGTCGCCAACGACGAGCAGCTGGCCCGGTTCAAGGGCAAGTGGGCGTCGATGGCGATCACCGAGCCGGCGTTCGGCTCGGACTCGGCCGCCGTGTCGACGACAGCGGTCCTCGACGGCGATGAGTACGTCATCAACGGGGAGAAGATCTTCGTCACCTCCGGTGAGCGGTCCGACTGCGTCGTCGTCTGGGCGACCCTCGACAAGTCACTCGGGCGCGCCGCGATCAAGTCGTTCGTCGTGGAGAAGGGCACGCCCGGCATGAAGGTCGAGCGGCTCGAGGAGAAGCTCGGCATCCGGGCGTCCGACACCGCCGTGATCACCTTCACCGACTGCCGCGTGCCCAAGGAGAACCTCATGGGTTCTCCCGAGGTCAATGTCGAGCAGGGCTTCGCCGGGGCGATGGCGACCTTCGACAACACCCGGCCGCTGGTGGCCGCGATGGCGGTCGGCTGCGCCCAGGCGTCGCTCGACCTGACCCGCGACCTGCTCAAGCAGGCCGGCGTCGAGGTCGACTACGACAAGCCGGCCAACCTCCAGTCCGCGGCCGCGGCCCGCTTCCTGCAGCTCGAGGCCGACTGGGAGGGAGCGCGCCTGCTCACCCTGCAGGCGGCGTGGATGGCCGACAACCGCAAGCCCAACTCGCTCGAAGCCTCGATGGCCAAGGCGAAGGCCGGCCGGGTCGGCTCCGACGTCACGCTCAGCTGCGTCGAGCTGTGCTCGTCGATCGGCTACAGCGAGGCCGAGCTGCTCGAGAAGTGGAGCCGCGACTCCAAGATCCTCGACATCTTCGAGGGCACGCAGCAGATCCAGCAGCTGATCGTCGCCCGCCGGATCCTCGGCCTCTCGAGCGCCGAGCTGAAGTAGCCCACCGCGAATCGGGCCAGTCCGCCCTTCGAATCCGCCCAGCTTGCACGTCGAATCGGGGGAGTCTGCCCGTCGAATCGGGGGAGTCTGCCGGTCGAACCGGGCCGACTGGACGGGCAGGGTGGGCCGATTCGCGGGGCTCAGGCGAGCAGGGGAGCCACCCGCTCGAGGTCGTCGGCGCTGTCGAGGTCCGGTAGCCCGAGGAACACGGTGCTCACGCCGTGCTGCTCGGCGAGCGCGGCGTACCGCTCGGCGTGGGCGGGCGCGGGCGCGGCGTGGTGCCGGGCGGCGTACGACGCCGCGGCGGTGCGGCCGCGCAGTCGCTCGACCCGCCGCCAGGCGTCGCCGCGGTCGTGTCCGACGACCGGCAGGTCCAACACCGTGACCGCGACTTCGGCGGGGTCGCGGCCGACGTCGGAGCAGTGGGCGTGCAGGACCGCGGTCTTGGCCGCCAGCACCGCGGGATCCGATGGCAGGTTGCACGCGTCGCCGAGCCGGGCCGCGATCCGCAGCGTCCGCCGCTCGCCGGAGCCGCCGACGATCACCGGTACCGGACCGACCGGCCGCGGGTAGCAGGTGGTCTCGGGCAGTGCAGCCCGGGTGCCGTGCCACGCCTTCGTGCCCGGCGACCAGAGCGCGCGCATGGTCTCGATGCCGTCCTCCAGGAGGTCGAGGCGCTCCCGGGCGCCGGGGAACGGTACGCCGAAGCCGGCATGCTCACGCTCCCACCACCCCGCACCCACTCCCACGAACGCCCGGCCGCCGCTGAGCGCGTCGAGGGTGGCGACGGCCTTGGCCACGACACCGGCCGGTCGCAGCGTCATCGGCGTGACCAGGGTGCCGAGCCGCAGGCGCGTGTCGAGCCCGGCGAGCAGCCCGAGCGTGACGTAGGGCTCCGGGATCGGCTCCCACGCCCGGCCGACCTGGGGGATCTGCACCAGGTGGTCCATCAGCGCGATGCCGGCGAAGCCGAGGCGGTCCGCCTCCAGCGCGATGCCGGTGAGCCAGCCGGCCGGGTCCTCGCCCCACGGGAACCGGGACACCTGGAGCACCACCTCGACGCCCGCCGACGTACGACGGTCCCGCGTGTCCGCGACCGGAGCCGGGCGGGCAACGACCTGCTCCTCGGCGGCCGCGCCCTGCGATGCGGCACCCTCCGTGGTGACCACGACCTCCCACCCCTCGGTGGCCAGCTCCTCCGCGACCGTCCGCATCCGACGGAGCTGGCCGGCGAGAGCAGGTGCCGGCACGGGCACGTCGCGGGCGGCGTTGCGCCTCCGGCAGTCCGCCTCGGGCGTCGCCAGCACCACCGCTACCGCCGGCAGGCCGGCCTGCCGCGCGAGCGCGAGCCAGCTCGTCCGCCGGCCAGCGTCGAGGCCGAGGGTGTCGACCACCGTGCAGAGGCCGCGCCCGACCCGGGCGGCGACGACCTGCTCGAGGATGGCGAACGCGTCGACCGACGCGTCGAGGTCGTGGTTGCCACTGCCGACGACGCCCCGGAGCGCATCGGAGGAGACCACCTCCTGCGGGCGGTAGCGCTCGGCGGCCCAGGTCGACTTCCCCGATCCGGACGCACCGACGAGGACGACCAGCGCGGGGTCGGGCAACCGCATGGCGGAAGTCTGGCAGCAGTGCCACTATCCGGCGTGACGGAACGGGCCGTCGGCGCGAAGGACTCCCGTAAGAGGTGAGATGCGGTTCGAGGACATCTACCGCGAGCACGTGACGCCCGTCTGGCGCTACGTGCGGCTGCGCGTGCCCTCGGACAGCGACGCGGAGGACGTGACCAGCCAGGTGTTCGAGAAGGCGCTGAGGTCGTGGTCGTCGTACGACACCGCGCGCGGCACGGTGGGTGGCTGGCTGGTCGGGATCGCGCGACACGCGGTCGCGGACTGGTGGCGCAAGCACGGCCGCGAGCTCCCGTTCGACAACCTCGGCGACCGGATCGAGGAATCTGCGGAGGACGATCCCGAAGGCGACGCCCTGCGGCGCCTCGGTGCCGACGACGTACGACGACGGCTCGGCGTGCTCACCGCGCGCGAGCGGGAAGCCGTGGCCCTGCGCTTCGGTGGCGAGCTCACCTCGGCCGAGGTGGCGGCCGTGCTCGGCGTCTCCCCGAGCGCGGCACGGATGCTCGTGCACCGCGCGATCGGCCGGCTGCGGGAGGTGATGAGCGATGAGTGAGGACCCGGAGCGCAGCGAGGCGCAGATCGACGACGTGCTGGCCGGCCGCGGCGGGACGGCGACCGACCCGACCGTCCTCTGGCTCGCGGCGACGGCCCGGCCGGCGGCGCCTCCTGCCCTCCTCGCGCGGATCCGAGAGCAGATGACGGTCACGTCGACGGCGGCGGCGACACTCAGCGACCGCCCAGGGCGGCTCCTCAGCACCGTCGCCGCGGTGCTCGCGCTCGCTTTCGTCGTCCACGGCGTCGGCGGGCTTGCGACCGGCGAGTGGATCGCCGACAACCTGGGCGAGCCCTACGCCCCGCACCCGTTCCGGGAGGGCGGCCTGGCGTTGATCGCGCTCGGTGTCTGCGCGGCCGCCGCCGCGGTGAGCCGGAGGTGGAGCACCGTCTCCGTGCTGACCTGCACCCCGATCGCGATCGGGTTCGGGCTGCACGGCTTCACCGAGATCGGCGTCTTCGCCGCCGGCTTCGCCCTGCACGCCATCGAGGGCGTCCTCGGCATCCTGCTCGCCCTCGCCTGGTGGTGGGACCGACGTGACGCCTCCCGCGCTCCTGACGAAGACGGGGCATGAGAATGGGAGTCCTCAACCGCATCCGGGTTCATCTGAAGGTCCTCCGCAAGGCGCGCCGCAACCGAGGCGACCTGCTGGGCTGGCTCGTACGGCGACCCCAGCTGCTCGTCGCGCAGGGCACCTACGAGTCGCTGCTGATCCTCATGGGGCGGATGCCCGCCGAGCTCAAGACGCTCGCCGTCGCGAAGGCCGCGATGGTCGTCAACTGCGAGTTCTGCCTCGACATCGGCGCCGAGATCGCCCGCACCGAGGGGATCCCCGACGAGAAGCTGCAGGCCCTCCTGACCTACGCCGACAGCCCGGTGCTCTCCGACGACGAGAAGCTGGTGGTCGAGTTCGCGGCGGCGGTCTCGGCCTCGCCCGCGCTCGTGTCCGACGACCTCCGCAGCCGGCTCGAGGCGCGCTTCGCCCGGTCGCAGATCGCCGAGCTCGCGGCGGAGGTCGCGTGGGAGAACCAGCGGGCCCGGCTCAACCAGGCCCTGGCCGTGCGCCCGTCGGGGTTCTCCGACGGTTCCTACTGCCTGGTCGCCGAGCCGGCCCGCAACTAGCCGTTCCGAGTGACGGACGCGCCGTCCGCCGGCAGCACCGCCACGTGGGTCGGCGCCGGGAGCTCGGCGTCGGCGAAGGCGGCGTCGACGGCCTCGCGCACGGTGTCCGCCAGCTCCTCCTCCACGAGCGCGATCGTGGAGCCGCCGAACCCACCGCCGGTCAGCCGCGCACCGAGGGCACCGGCGTCGACGGCGGTCGCGACGGCCAGGTCCAGTGCGGGGGTGGACGCCGCGAAGTCTCCCCGCAACGAGGCATGGGACGAGGTGAGGATGTTGCCGACGGCCGCCCAGTCACCGCCGGCGACGGCGCGGAGCACGTCCTCGACTCGAGCGCTCTCCGACAGCACGTGGCGGGCCCGCGCCCGCTGGACGTCGTCGTCGAGCCGGCTCAGGTCGTCCGGCCAGGCGAGGCCGATGCGCGGGAGTCCCAGTACGGCGGCGGCGGCATCGCACTCGGCGCGCCGGTCGGCGTAGCCGCTGTCCGTACCGGCGAGCTGGTGCGGTGTGCCGGTGTCCGTGACGAGGACGACGAGCCCGTCCTCGTGGAGCGGCAGCGGGACCTGACGGACGCTGGTGTCCGCGAAGTCGATCAGCAGCGCGTGGCCCGCGGTGCCGAGCAGCGACACCAGCTGGTCCATCCCACCCGTCGGCGCACCGACGTACTCGGTCTCGGCGCGACGGCACAGCTCAGCGAGCGGCAGCCGGCTGCCCGGGTCCAGCGGCTGGTCCGTCAGGGTGCCGACGGCGACCGCGACCGAGCACTCGAGCGCGGCCGAGCTCGACAACCCGGACCCGAGCGGGATCTCGCTGTCGACGACCAGGTCGAGCCCAGGGACCGGCCAGCCGTCCTCGCGCGCCGCCCAGAGCACGCCGGTGACGTACCGCACCCAGTCGGGGATCCCGTCGCGCCCGTCGAGCGTGAGATCGGCGAGGCGACCCGTCCACGGGTCGGGGAACGCGGTGGACCGGACACGGATCCGGTCGTCGCCGCGGACGCGCGCGGTCGTCGTCGTGACCAGCGGGACCGCGAACGGCAGGCACAACCCGCCGTTGTAGTCGGTGTGGTCGCCGATCAGGTTGACCCTGCCGGGTGCACGCGCAGTCACGGACCTCACCGACCCATCATCGCGGAGCGGGTCTGCGGCGGCCCCTCGCGCCCCGCCGCCGCGGCGCTTCCGGCTCCCGGCGGCGGTAGATTCGGGACGTGCGATTCCTCGACGACCGGGTGCCCTCCCACGACCTGACCTACGACGACGTGTTCATGGTCCCGCGGCGATCATCCGTGGGGAGCCGGTACGACGTCGACCTGGCGACCGACGACGGCACAGGGACCACGATCCCCATCGTGGTGGCCAACATGACCGCCATTGCCGGCAAACGGATGGCGGAGACCGTCGCCCGGCGCGGCGGCCTGGTCGTGATCCCGCAGGACATCCCGGCATCGGTGGTCTCCGACGTCGTCGCGTTCGTGAAGACCCGGCACCTGGTGCTCGACACCCCGATCCAGCTCCGCCCGGACCAGACGGTCGCCGAGGTGCTCTCGCTCATCCCCAAGCGGTCGCACCGCGCCGCCGTCGTGGTCGACGACCAGCACCGTCCGGTCGGGGTCGTGCTCGAGGACGACTGCGTCGAGGTCGACCGGTTCGCGCAGGCGCACCAGGTCATGCGTCCGGTCGAGGTGCTCGTGGACGAGGACACAGAGCCGCGCAAGGCCTTCGACGCGCTCGACGACGCCCGGGCGACGCTTGCGGTCGGCGTCGACAGGGACGGCCGGCTCGTGGGTGTGCTGACCCGCACCGGCGCGCTCCGGGCGACGCTCTACCGGCCCGCCGTCGACGACACCGGGTCGCTCCGCATAGCAGCCGCGGTCGGCGTCAACGGCGACGTCGGCGCCAAGGCGCGGGCCCTGCTCGACGCCGGCGTCGACTGCCTGGTCGTCGACACCGCGCACGGTCATCAGGACCGCATGGTCGAGGCGCTCCAGGCCGTCCGCGCCCTGGATCCGCCCGTGCCCGTCGTCGCCGGCAACGTCGTCGACGCCGACGGCACCCGCGCGCTGGTCGAAGCAGGCGCCGACATCGTCAAGGTCGGTGTGGGCCCGGGCGCCATGTGCACCACCCGGATGATGACCGGTGTCGGCCGGCCCCAGTTCTCGGCGGTGCTCGCGTGCGCCGAAGCAGCGCACGACCTCGGCGCGCACGTGTGGGCCGACGGGGGAGTGCGGCATCCCCGCGACGTGGCTCTGGCTCTCGCCGCGGGCGCGTCGTCGGTGATGATCGGCTCCTGGTTCGCCGGCACCCACGAGTCGCCGGGCGACCTGCTCGAGGACGCCCACGGACGGCCGTTCAAGGTGTCCTTCGGCATGGCGTCCGCGCGGGCCGTGGCCAGCCGCACGTCTTCGGAGTCGGCGTTCGACCGGGCACGCAAGGGCCTCTACGAGGAGGGCATCTCGTCGTCGCGGATGTACCTCGAGCCGACCCGGCCCGGGGTGGAGGACCTGCTCGACCAGATCTCCGCCGGTGTGCGCTCGGCGTGCACCTACGCCGGCGCGGCGACGCTGGCCGAGCTGCACGAGCGCGCGGTGGTGGGCGTGCAGTCCGCCGCCGGCTTCCACGAGGGCCGTCCGCTGCCCGCCGGCTGGTGACCGGGTGACCCGCCACCTGGTCGTCGCGGCGACCCGGGCCGAGGCGGCGTACGTGCCCTCCTCGCTGCCCGTCCTGGTCACCGGCATCGGCAAGACCGCGGCGGCGACAGCGGTGGCCCGCGCGCTCGCGTCGTACGACGACCTCAGCGGGCTCGAGGTCGTCAACGTCGGCACCGCCGGCGCTCTGCACGACCACCACGAGGGTCTGCACGAGCCCGGTGTCGTGCTCAACCACGACGTCAACGCCGATGCGATCCGGGCGCTCGGCTACGACCCGCAGGAGCGGCTGCGCTGCGGGCCGGGAGCGATGGTGCTGGCGACGGGCGACGTCTTCGTCACCGACCCGGTCGTCCGCGAGCGGTTGGCCGCCCAGGCCGACCTGGTCGACATGGAGGGGTACGCCGTCGCCTACGCGGCGCTGCAGTTCGACGTCCCGGTGCGTCTCGTGAAGCACGTCTCCGACCGGGCCGACGAGTCCGCGATGGACTGGCCGACGCTCGTCGACCGCAGCGCGAGGTCGTTGGGGGAGTGGCTCGCCCGGACGCTCTGACAGGATGGCGCCGTGGAGGCCATCGGTCGTTTCGTCGTCCTCGAACGGCTCGGTGTCGGTGCGCATGCCGCCGTCTATCGCGCCGAGGATCCTGTGCTGGAGCAGTTCGTCGCGCTCAAGGTGCTCTCCACCCAGGTCGCCTTCGACCCCGACGGCCGAGCCCGGTTCATCAAGGAAGCCCGGTTGATGCGCCGGATCGAGTCGCCACGGACCGCCAAGGTCCATGACGTGGCGCAGCTGCCCGACGGCAGGCCGTACCTCGTGCTGGAGCTCGCCGAGCGCGGCACCCTCGGTGACCGGGTCGACGACGTCGAGAAAGGGAGCGGGACGGTCACCGTGCCCGACGTCCGGGCGGTCGCCGTCGCCCTCGGCGACGCGCTCACCGCGATCCACGACCGCGGCGTGGTCCATCGCGACATCAAGCCGTCGAACATCCTGATCAGGCCGGCCGCGCCGGGCAACGCACCCGACGGCTTCCCGGGCGGGATGCTGCTGCGCGACGACGACTTCCTCGTTCTGGGGGACTTCGGTCTCGCCAAGGCGCTGGAGTCCACGCGCCTGGTGACGGCCGCGGTCGGCACGCCGGCGTACATGGCTCCCGAGCAGGCGGCGATCGGCGCGCCCCTCGACGGGCGGGCCGACATCTACGCCGCGTCGGCCGTCGTCGCCGAGCTGCTCGACCTCACCGCTGGACCGCGCGATCCCCGGGTGGCCGCGGTGCTGGAGCGAGGCATGGCGCGCGACCGCGACGCCCGGCAACCGGATGCCCGCACCTGGGCCCGTGAGCTCGTGACCGCACTCGACAGCAGCCTGGCGCCCGCCACCGTCGTCCGCGCAACGACGCCGGCGACGCCGACGGTGGAACCGCCGGCGGTCGCGCCGGTGCCGTGGCCCGGGACCGACCACCGACCGACGCCGGTCCCGGCGGCGCGCCACACCTGGTTCCCCGGCGGGCCGCTGCTCCTCGCGGTGCTCGTCGCAGCGGTCGTCGCGGTCGGCATCGCGGTCGTGGTGGCGCTCGACTACGCCGGCGGTGCTCGGTGACCGATCCGGAGCTCCTGCAGTCGGCCGCGGCCGGCGACGCGGCGGCGCGCGGCACGATCGTGACCGAGTACGGCGCCGCCGCGGCGGACGACCGGATCGCGATCCTCGACGGGCTCGCCGTCCACGGCGCGGGCGGTGCGGTGCCGGCGACCGAGCTGCTGCTCGAGCTGGTCCACCGCTACCGGGTCGCCCAGCCGGCGATCACCTCGCTCCTGGTCGATCCCGCCGACATCGAGGACGCCGCGCAGCTGACGCTCATCGCCGTCATGGAGAAGATCGACCAGTTCGAGGGACGGTCGCGGTTCCAGACGTGGGTGCGTGCCATCGCACGCAACGAGGCGCTCCAGGTCCTGCGGCGCAAGCAGCGCAAGAGCGAGCCGTCGGGTGACGACGTCCCGGAGCAGTGGGCGTTCGCCCGCCGCCTGAGCTCGGTCGTGGCCGACGAGGTGGCGGTGCGCCAGGCCCTCGACCGGGTGCCGGAGCCCTACCGAGAGGCGCTGGTCCTGCGGGAGTTCGACCAGCTGGGCTACGACGAGATCGCGGAGCGGCTCGGCGTGCCCGTCGGCACCGTCCGGTCGCGGATCGCGCGGGCGCGCGACCTGCTCGCGAAGCAGACCTGGCACTGGGGCTAGCGGCCTTCGGGGCGCCGGTTCGAGAAAAAGTTCCGGGAATCCGGGAACTGGGCGGGGGACTGGGCGCATCCCGTGGATGAGGCCGGCCGCAGCGGCGGGCCACGACCGAAGGAGATCCCATGCGTTCCATCCGAATCCTCGCCCTTGGTGCGGCGGCCGCCGCCGCTGGTGTCGCCGCGTTCTCGGCGAGCCCCGCGTCCGCCGCGAACATCAGTGGCAGCCACCTCGACGACTACCTCTACGGCACGTCGTACGCCGACACGATCTACGGTTTCGAGGGCCACGACTCGCTCTACGGCTACGCCGGCGCCGACGCCATCTACGGCGGGCCCGGCTACGACTACCTGACCGGCGCGGACGGCAGGGACACCCTGCGCGGCGGCGGCGACGGCGACTACATCGCGGGCGGCGCCCACGGCGACGTCCTGTACGGCAACGCCGGCCACGACACCCTGGTCCCGGGCTTCGGAACCGACGAGGTGCGGGCCGGCTACGGCGACGACGTCGTCTACGTCTACGGAGACGGCAACGCCGACCTCATCCAGTGCGGACCGGGCAACGACACCGTCTACTACGACACCACCGACCCCGGCGACGAGTTCTACGGCTGCAACAACTTCTACGCCATCTGAGATGGCAGGGGACGGGCCGACCGGACTAACCGCGGCCGCTGCTCGCGCGGCGGCCGCGGGTGACCCCGACGAAGTCCTGGTGCACCGGTCCGTCGTCCTCGACCCGCCACACCAGCCCGATCCGGGTGGGTGGCAGGTCGGCGACGGGCCGGTGCACCACGTCCTTGCGGCGGTAGAGGCGGGCCACGGCCATCGGCAGCACGACGACGCCGGTCCCCGCGGCCGCGACCTCGACCGCCTCCTTGGCGGTCATCGGCGGGAAGGCGAGCTGGGCGACCGTCGGCCGCCACCCGGACCGCTCCGGGAGCACGAGCTGCTCGTCCGTCAGGTCGTCGGTCGTCACCTCGTCCGCAGCGGCCACGAAGTGGTCGGCCGCCACGACCACCACCGGTTCCTCCTCGTAGAGCGTCACGCAGTGCAGAGCTGTAGGCCGCTCCCGATCGACGGGGAGCCGGGCCAGCGCCATGTCCGCAGTCCCGTCGTCGAGTACGGCCCGCTGCTCCGCCTCTTCGACGGGGAGCAGCTCGAGCCGGATGTCGGGGTGCCGCTCGCGCCACACCCGCGCCCACTTGTCGGGGGTCACGCCAGGGACGAAGGCGATGCGGAGCCGGTGCACAACGCCAGATTATTGGGGAACATCGGGGAAACCCTGTTTGCTGCGCCGTGGGCCGTGTTTAGGCTGCGGCATCGGAAGGAGGCGATCGCCGTGGCAGCCTACGGTCCCGTCGTCCTGCTCAACGCCTCCTACGAGCCGCACGACGTCGTCTCCTTCCCGCACGCGGTGCGCATGCTCTTCCGCGGCGTCGCGGTGGTGCACGAGGCGGAGGAGGACCGGACGATCGGCCCGCACCCGTGGCCGAAGGTGCTGCGCCTGGTCCGGTACGTCGTCGCGTCCTGGATGTACCGGCCGGCGGCCTACGGGCGGGAGGCGGTCCTGCGGCGAGACCAGCACCGCTGCGCCTACTGCGGTGCCCACGCGAACACGATCGACCACCTGGTGCCGCGATCACGCGGCGGCACCTGGACCTGGCTCAACACGGTCGCGGCCTGTGGTCGGTGCAACAGCCGGAAGGGCAACCGCACCCCGCCGGAGGCCGGCATGCGCCTGCGGTTCGACCCGTGGGTGCCGACCCGGATCGAGGTCACCGCCTGGGGTCACCGGCGATGACGACCACCCAGCCCGAGACGACCGAGCAGACCCTCCTGGCGGCGGTCGACGCCAGCTGCGCGGTCCAGCTGGCCAGGAACGTCGCGGCGGAGGCGCTCTCGCGCGAGCTCGACCGCTGGCTCGATCCTTCGGTGCCGCCGGGCGCACAGGACGGCCTGGTCCTCGCGCGGCTCGTCACCCACGAGGTCAGGTGGGTCGGGAAGCACTTCCTGCCGGCCGACCGGCTCGACCGCCTCGCCGCCGTCCGCGACCGGCACCACGGCCGCGACCCCTACCTGGACGCGTTCCTCGCGTGCATCCTCGACAAGCACGAGGGACGGTTCTGGAACCGCACCTACTTGTCGCTGCCGGTGCTGGAGGTCGTCCTGGCAGAGCACCAGCTGATGCCGTCGGGCCTGGCCGCGCTGCTGGCGGCCGACATCATCCGTTACGAGCTGTGCGCGGCGCACCGCCGTACCGAGGTGTCGGACCTGGGGCGGCCCGATCCGCGGACGCTGCGAACCCGACTGCGCCACTCCTTGAGGTTCATGGCGTCGCACCTGGGCAGTGAGGACTCCGAGGGACTGCTCGCGGCCATCGCGCGGGAGCCCGAGGCGGACCTCCCGGCGCTCCTGCTGGAGCTGCCGACCCCACCGATCGCGGGGGAGTGGCTCGAGCTGACCGTCCAACCCACCTCGACGGTCCACGACGAGTACTTCTTCATGCGGGTCCTGCAGGCTCACGAAATGTCGTTCGCCGGCATGAACTGGCGCACGCGGGACGCCGTCGCCGCGATCCGGGCCCACGACTTCGACACGGCCATCAGGCTGCTGGACCAGGTCGTCGCGTTCATGGACCGCAACGCTTCCCTGTTCCGGATCGTCGCCACGATGCGCTACGAGGCGTTCCACACCTTCCGCGAGTCCACCGACGGTGCGAGCGCCATCCAGTCCGAGCAGTACAAGCGGTTCGAGGGGTTGTGCGGCCTGCCGCCCGCGGACCGGCTGGCGTCGCCGGCGTTCGAGAGCGTGCCCGACGTCCTCGCGGAGGTCAGCGGCGGCCAGGACTCGATGACCGACGCCTACCGCGATGCGTGCGCGACCGGACGGCACTCCGCGGAGCTGGCGACCATCGCCGGGCTGCTGCGCACGCTCGAGGACAGTCACCGCCGATGGAAGTCGACCCACGTCACGCTGGCGTCCCGGATGCTCGGCGAGGCCCGCGGGTCGGGGCACACGACCGGCGTCGGGTACCTCAGCGGGTGGCTGGACCACCGGCTGTTCTGGCAGCTGCCGGACATCGGTGTGACCGACGTACGGCGCCGCGCGGCCGGCTGAGGTGCCCCACCCCTAGCCCGTGTGATCTCGGTCGCCGAATCGGGGGTCGCTGAGCGGTAACGGGAACACGTTCTCGTGAGCGGCGCCACAACGGCGGCTCGCTCGAGTTGTCTTTCGCGACGCGACTTTGGCTCACTGGTGCGCCGTGCTTGCAAAAGCAAGCATTCGCAAACCAGAGGAAGCGTTGTGAGCAAGTCCACCGTCCGCCGGGTCCGTCAGGCCGTCACCGCGCCGGCACTGATCGGTGCGATCGCGTGCTCCGGACTCCTGCCGGACGCGACCGCTACCGGCCCGTCGCCGGCGCCGGCCCGGCTGGTCACCGCCGCTGCGGTTCCCACCCAGCCGGTCCGGATCGTCCCCGGCCTCGTCGTCCGGCCCGAGCCGGACGCCCACGTGCTGCCGCTGCAGGGCTACCGCCTGACCGCCACCTTCGGTGACGCCGGCTCGCTCTGGTCCAGCGACCACACCGGCCTGGACTTCGCCGCGCCGGAGGGGACGCCCCTGGTGGCCGTTGGCGCCGGCGTCGTGTCCGAGGTCGGCTACGACGGCTCCTACGGCAACAAGACCGTCGTCACCCTCGAGGACGGCACTGAGCTCTGGTACTGCCACCAGTCCAGCCAGGCCGTCGCCGTCGGCGAGCGGGTGGCCGCCGGGGACGTCATCGGCGCCCTCGGGTCGACCGGCAACTCCACCGGCCCGCACCTCCACCTCGAGGTGCGCGTCGACGGAGAGCCGATCGACCCCGAGGCCGCGCTCGCCGACTGGGGCGTCCGCCCCTGAGTCAGGCCTGGGCCAGCAGCCCGAACTGGATGTTGCCGGTCTCGTCGACGCCGGCGTCGAGCACCTTGTCGTCGAGCTGCTGGGCCGCGACGGGGTCGAGGTAGACCCGGGCGCCGTCCTGCTCGACGAGGTGGTCTCCCGCCACCGGTTCGTCCGCGGCGGTCACGGCGAGCTGAGCCTCAGGGGTGCTGGTGATGCGCAGACCCGCGTCGTCGGGAGTCTCCGGGTGGTCGGTGTAGCGCTTCACGATGCTGCATGCGTTCTCGGTCAGGGTGAGCATGAAATGCTTTCTGAGTTGAGTGCAGGGCAACCTCCACCGTTGCAGGCCGATCCGGATGGTTCAAGTGGGGCCCTGGGGCGCCCTCCCGATGCGGGCTCGAGGGTCTTCCTTTGCTAATGTCTCCCCGCACTCGTCCGGGTGGCGGAATTGGCAGACGCGCTAGCTTGAGGTGCTAGTGCCCGTATTAGGGCGTGGGGGTTCAAGTCCCCCCTCGGACACAGATCGGCCCCGATCTCTGCACGTCAGAGCTCGGGGCCGGCGGCGTCAGAGGTCCTGCTCGTAGGCCCACATGATCGGCCCGTCCTCGCCCTCGTTGCGGCGGAAGCCGGCGGCTTCGTAGGCGCGCTGGGCGAGGCGGTCGTCCTCGCTGGTGATCAGGTACGCGTAGTCGGCGCCCGCCTCCCGGGAGGTGTCGAGCACCGCGGTCAGCAGCTCGCGGCCGAAGCCCTGCCCACGCCGAGCGGGTACGACGTACAGCTCGGCCAGGTAGGCCTCCAGCGCCTCGCCCCACAGCGACGGCTGCAGACGTACGACGGCGACCCCGACCGGGCCGCCCGACTCGTCCCGGCCGAGCAGCACCGTCGCGTTGCCGTCGGCGATCCGCCTGCGCAGGATCTCGGCCAGCACCTCGGGCTCGGGGGACGGCTCGTCGTACTCCTCGTTGAAGTCGCGCATCAGCACGCTGACGGCGGCCAGGGCATCTTCGTCGTCCGATGTCACTGTCTCGACCACGGGTCGAAGGTACCGACCCTCGGGTAGGTGCGAGGATGGCGCGATGGAAGGGATGGACGAGGTCGTCGAGATCTGCCGCGACCTGATCCGCATCGACACGACGAACTACGGGTCGGACGACGGGCCAGGGGAGCGCAAGGCGGCCGAGCACGTCGCCGGCCTGCTCGAGGAGGTCGGCATCGAGACCCGGCTCTACGAGAGCACACCGGGCCGGGCCTCCGTGTTCGCGCGGTGGGGAGGAGACGGCTCCCGGTCCGACGCGCTGCTCCTGCACGGCCACCTCGACGTGGTACCGGCCGCGGCAGAGGACTGGCAGGTCCACCCGTTCAGCGGTGAGGTGCAGGACGGCTACGTCTGGGGTCGCGGCGCCGTCGACATGAAGGACTTCGACGCGATGCTGCTCGCGGTCGTCCGCGAGCGCCAGCGCGCTGGCCGGATCCCCACCCGGCCGATCGTCATGTGCTTCACCGCCGACGAGGAGGCTGGTGGCCACCTCGGCGCCGAGGTGATGGTGCGCGACCATCGCGAGGAGTTCGAGGGCTGCACCGAGGCCGTCGGGGAGGTCGGGGGGTGGAGCACGACCGTCCGCGGCCGTCGGCTCTACCTCATCGAGGCCGCCGAGAAGGGCATGGCGTGGATGCGGCTCACCGCCCGCGGCCGGGCCGGTCACGGCTCGATGATCAACCCCGACAACGCCGTCACCCGGATCGCGACCGCGGTGGCCCGGATCGGCGCCCACGAGTGGCCGGTCCGGCTGACCCCGACGATGCGGACCCTGCTGGCCACGGTCGGCGAACTCGCCGGCACTGAAGCCACCCCGGAGAACGCGCGCGACCTGGTCGAGGAGTTCGGCGGGGCCACCCGGATGCTCGGCGCGGTGCTGAGCAACACGACCAACCCGACCATGCTCGGGGCGGGCTACAAGGTGAACGTGATCCCGACCGAGGCCACCGCCCACGTCGACGGCCGCACCCTGCCCGGCTACGAGGACGAGTTCTTCCGGACCCTCGCCGAGCTGTGCGGCGACGACATCAGCATCGACTACGTATCGAACCAGCCACCCTGGGAGACGCCGTACGACGGCGCGCTGGTCGACGCCATGACCCGGTCCCTGGTCGCGGAGGACCCCGATGCGCTGGTCGCGCCGTACCTGATGAGTGGCGGCACCGACGCGAAGCACTTCCTCGGCCTCGGCATGCGCACGTACGGCTTCACGCCGCTGCGGCTGCCCGAGGACCTGGACTTCACCGCGCTGTTCCACGGGGTGGATGAGCGGGTCCCGGTCGACGCGCTGAAGTTCGGAGCGCGGGTGATGGACCGCTTCCTCGACCAGGTCTGAGCGAGGGCCTCACGCCGTGCGCACGGCGCGGATGATCTTGCGCCGCAGGACCACCCGCCGGGTGCCGTCGGGCGTCATCCGGACCCGGACCAGCTCCCAGCCGCCCTTCTCGGCGCGGTCGACGAGCAGCCGGGTGACCACGTTGCGGGAGTACTCCGGCGTGAACGTGACCTTCTCGAACTGCCACTCGACCGCGCCGCTGCTCATCAGGCCGGCTCCGAGACGTCGTCGAGTGCACCCCGGATCTCGGGCGGAAGCTCCTTGTCCTCGACACCGAGGGCACCCTTCAGCTGCGCGGCGGTGCGGGCGCCGACGATCGGCGCAGCGACGCCGGGCCGGTCGCGGACCCAGGCCAGGGCAACCTCCAGCGGGGTCCAGTCGAGGCCGTCGGCCGCGCGGATCACCGCCTCGATGATGCCGCGGCTGCGTTCGTCGAGGTAGCGCTCGACGAACGAGGCGAACACGGGCGAGGCGGCGCGCGAGTCACCCGGGACACCGGTGCGGTACTTGCCGGTCAACACGCCGCGACCCAGCGGCGACCACGGCAGGATGCCGAGCCCCAGCGCGGCGCTCGCGGGCACCACCTCCCGCTCGATGTCGCGGTTGACGAGGGAGTACTCGACCTGGGTGGACACGATCGGAGCCCGGCCGGGCGCGGCGCGCTGCCAGGTCGCGGCCTGGGCAGTCTGCCAGCCCGTGTAGTTGGAGATGCCGACGTAGGTGGCCCGGCCGGACGACACCGCCTGGTCGAGCGCGGTCAGCGTCTCGTCGAGCGGCACCTCGTCGGTCCAGATGTGCACCTGCCAGAGGTCGACGTGGTCGGTGCCGAGCCGCTCGAGCGACGTGTCGAGCCCGCCGAGCAGCGCCCGCCGCGAGGTGTCCGTCGAGCGCTCCCCGCCGCGCCGCCAGATGCCGGCCTTGGTCGCGAGCACCACCTCCTCGCGTCGTACGACGTCGCCGATGAGGGTGCCGAGCAGCTCCTCGGACCGGCCGTCGGTGTAGCCCGCAGCGGTGTCGACCAGGGTCCCGCCGGCCTCGCAGAACGCGACCAGCTGGTCGCGGGCCTCGTGCTCGTCGGTGTCCTTGCCCCAGGTCATCGTGCCAAGACCCAGCCGCGACACCCGGAGACCACTGCTGCCGACGTACCGCTGCTGCATGGGGGCCAAGGTAGTCCCTCGCCCCACCAGGGCGGATGATGGCTCGCCCAGCGGCGTCCGTAGGATCCGTCACCGTGGAGGACTTCCTGCAAGCCCTGTTCCTCGGCACCCTGCAGGGCCTGACGGAGTTCCTGCCGATCTCGAGCAGCGCTCACCTGCGGATCTTCCCCGAGCTCTTCGGGTGGGGTGACCCCGGCGCCGCCTTCACCGCGGTCATCCAGATCGGGACCGAGCTCGCAGTGCTGGTCTACTTCCGCCACGACATCTGGCAGATCGCCAAGACCTGGACGCTGTCGCTCTTCAAGCCCGAGTACCGCGGCCATCTCGACGCCCGCATGGGGTGGTTCGTCATCATCGGCTCGCTGCCGATCGTCGTGCTCGGCATCTTCCTCAAGGAGACGATCGAGTCCAACTTCCGCAACCTGTGGCTGATCGCCGTGATGCTGATCGTCATGGGCCTGGTGCTCGGCCTCGCCGACAAGCTCGGCGGCAACGAGAAGCGGGTCAAGCAGATGACCATCCGCGACTCGGTCCTCATGGGCGCCGCGCAGGCGGCCGCCCTCATCCCCGGGGTCTCGCGCTCGGGGGCGACCCTCTCGATGGGCCGGTGCCTCGGCTACGAGCGGGCGGCCGTCACCCGGTTCGCGTTCCTGCTCGCGATCCCGGCGGTGGTGGGCGCCGGCATCTTCCAGCTGAACGAGATTCCGAACGGCGACAACATGTACGGCTGGGGACCGACGATCTTCGCCACCGTCGTGTCCTTCGTCGTGGGGTACGCCGCGATCGCCTGGCTGCTGCGCTACGTCAGCCACCACACCCTCGCGCCGTTCGTCGTCTACCGGGTGCTCCTCGGGGCGGGCGTGCTCGCCCTTCTGGCAGCGGGTGTGCTCAGTGCCTGATCCGGCCTGACGGCTACATCCAGCCGGACTTCTTGAACCACGCCCACAGCGCCACCGAGCTGCCGACCATCAGGAACAGCGCCCACAGGTAGCCGAGCTGCCAGCGCAGCTCGGGCATGTGGTCGAAGTTCATGCCGTAGACCCCGGCGATCAGCGTTGGCAGCAGCAGGAGCGCGGCGCCGGCGGAGATCTTGCGCATGTCGTTGTTCTGCTGCACCTGGATCCCGGCCACGTGTGCCTCGAACGCGCTCGACAGCAGCGAGTCGAGGGTCTCGATCGACTCCGCGGCGACGGCGAGGTGGTCTCCGACGTCGCGGAAGAACGGGCCTGCCTCGACCGGTATCCCGGGGACCGCTCCCACGGTGAACCGTCGCATCGGCTCCCGGAGCGGCAGCACCGCGCGCCGTACCTCTGCGAGCTCGCGCTTGAGGGTGTAGATCCGCGCGGAGTCGTTGGTCCGCTTCTCCGAGAAGACCGACTCCTCGACCTGGTCGACGTCGATCTGGAGCTCTTCGAGCACCTCGAGGTAGGCGTCCACCACGGTGTCGCACACGGCGTAGACGACCGCCGAGGGACCGTGGCTGAGCACGGCCTGGCGGGCCTCGAGCTCGTGCCGGGCCTGCTTCAGCTCGGAGCCGTGGCCGTGGCGGACGGTGATCACGAAGTCCTCCCCGATGAAGAGGTTGATCTCGCCGGTCTCGACGGCATCGTCCTCGTCGACGTACCAGAGGGTCTTGATGGTCATGAACAGGTTGCCCTCGTAGAGCTCGAGCTTCGGTCGCTGGTGGGCGTGCACGGCGTCCTCGACCGCGAGCGGGTGCAGGCCGAAGGCGGTCGCGATGTCGTCCAGCTCGTGCTCGTCCGGCTCGAAGAGACCCACCCAGACGAAGTCGTGCTCGCCGCCCTCGGCGGCGGCCCGGAGCGCGTCGTAGTCGTGGACGTTGCAGTCGACGGGCAGGCGCTCGCCCTGCCGGTAGACAGCGCTGTCGACGATCACGGGGCAACGGTAGTGGCTACGCTCGCTGCCGTGGCCACGGTTCTCCTGGTGCGGCACGGACGCACCACCGCCAACACGTCGGGCGTGCTCGCGGGTCGACTCGCGGGAGTGCGGCTCGACGAGACCGGCGAGCAGCAGGCGCGGACCGCGGCCGAGCGGATCGCCGTGGTGCCGGTCGTGGCGCTGGTGACCAGCCCGCAGGAGCGGTGCCGGCAGACGGCGAAGGCGATCGCCTCAGCACGCCAGGACAGTCCCAGGCCAGTCACCGAGCGCGGGCTGGCGGAGTGCGACTACGGCGAGTGGCAGGGTCGCAAGATCCGGGAGCTCGCGAAGGAGAAGCTCTGGGCGACGGTCCAGCGCAACCCGTCGGCAGCGACGTTTCCCGGCGGTGAGTCGATGGTCGCGATGCGGCACCGCGCCGTCGAGGCGGTACGACGCCACGACGCCGCCGTGGAGGCCGAGCACGGGCCGGGCGCGGTGTGGGTCGCGGTGAGCCACGGCGACATCATCAAGGCCGTGCTCGCCGACGCGCTGGGGATGCACCTCGACCTGTTCCAGCGGATCAACGTCGACCCCGCCTCGGTCTCGATCGTGCAGTACACGCCGGACCGGCCCTACGTGCTGGCCTCCAACACCCACGCCGGCGACCTGGCCTGGCTGGCGCGACCGGCCGGCAAGCGGACCCGCAAGACCGGGGCGACGCTCGGAGGCGGCGCCGGCCCGGACCCAGTCACCGAGGGCTCCTAGCACCCCCTCGTAGGCTGGGATCCATGCCACCGATCGTCCACGGATTCGACCCGCCGGAGCGCTTCGTCGCCGGCACCGTCGGCGAGCCGGGCGCGCGCACGTTCTTCCTCCAGGCGCGGGACGGCGCCCGCGTGGTCAGCGTCGCGCTGGAGAAGCAGCAGGTCGCGGCGCTCGCGGAGCGGGTCGACGAGCTGCTCGACGAGGTGATGAACGAGGCGCGCACCACGGCGGTGATCCCTGCCGTCGCGCCGGTCGGCCTCGCCGACGAGGACCCGCTGGACCTGCCGATCGCCGAGGAGTTCCGCGCGGGCACGATGACGCTGTCGTGGGACCCGCAGGCGGAGCGGGTCGTGATCGAGGTCTTCCCGGTCGGCGAGGAGCTGGTCGGCCTCGCCGACGCCGACGACGTCGAGGAGATCCTGCTCGACGAGACCGAGCCGACCGAGGTGTTCGTCGTGCGGATCGACGCCGGCCACGCGCGCGCGTTCGTCCAGCGGGCCGAGCGGGTGCTGGGAGCCGGCCGCCCCGACTGTCCGTTCTGCGGGCATCCGATCGATCCCGACGGGCATCTCTGCGTGCGGGCCAACGGCTTCAAGCGCCGTCCCGAGCAGGAGTAGCAGGCAGTGACTGACGCTGCTTACAGTCGACCGCACCTGCGCGGACGGATCATGCCGGCGTCGAACGCGACGTTCCTCGCCGAGCTCGACGGCCGGGAGGTCGTCTACAAGCCGATCGCCGGCGAACGGCCCCTGTGGGATTTCCCCGAGGGCACTCTCGCCGGCCGCGAGGTGGCCGCCTACCTGGTGAGCGAGGCGCTCGGCTGGGACGTGGTGCCGCGCACCTGGTGCGGCGAGGGTCCGCACGGGCCGGGCATGCTCCAGGACTGGCAGACCGTCGATCCGGAGCAGGACGCGGTGACCCTGGTGCGGTCGGGGGAGGTGCCGGACGGCTGGTTCGCCGTCTTCGACGGGGTCGACGACCGGGATCGCGACGTCACCCTCGTCCACGAGGACACCCCCGCGCTCCGGCGGATGGCGGTGTTCGACGTCCTCGTCAACAACGCCGACCGAAAGGGCGGTCACGTGCTCCCGATGCCGGACGGACACCGGTACGGCGTCGACCACGGCGTCACGTTCCACCACGAGCCCAAGCTCCGCACCGTGCTCTGGGGGTGGGCGGGGAGCCCGCTCACCGACGAGGAGCGGGTCGGCGTGGGCGCCGTGCTCGCCGCCGTGCGGGGGGACCTGGGGGAGCAGCTCCGCGAGCACCTCACCGAGCTCGAGATCCGGGCCCTCGCCCAGCGCTCGGAGCGACTGCTCGCGCGGGGCGAGCTCCCGGGCCCGCACCACGGGTGGCCCGCCATCCCCTGGCCACCGTTCTGAGGCCGTGACGCCGGCGGATAGCATCGCCGCATGCGCGCCTGGACCGCTCCCGAGGTGCCGACCCTGTCCGAGGTCGGGCCTCCCGTGGCGATCCACGACACCGCCAGTGGAGGTCGCGTCACCACCGTGCCCGACGGCGCGGCGACGCTCTACGTCTGCGGGATCACGCCGTACGACGCGACGCACCTCGGTCACGCCAACACCTACATCGCGTTCGACCTCCTCAACCGGGCCTGGCAGGCGGCCGGCCACCAGGTCAGCTACGTGCAGAACGTCACCGACGTCGACGACCCCCTGCTCGAGCGCGCGGCCAAGGTCGGCGTCGACTGGGTCGAGCTGGCCGAGCGGGAGACGGAGCTGTTCCGGCAGGACATGCAGGCGCTGCGGGTGCTGCCGCCGGACGCGTACGTCGGAGCGGTCGAGTCGATCCCGCTCGCGGTCGCGCTCATCGAGCGGCTGCAGGCTGCCGGCGCGATCTACCGGGTCGAGGACGACCTCTACTACTCCGTGACCGCCGATCCCGCGTTCGGGGACGAGTCGGGCTACGACCGCGAGACCATGCTGAAGCTCTTCGGCGAGCGCGGCGGCGATCCCGAGCGCGAGGGCAAGAAGGACCCCCTCGACTGTGTCGTCTGGCGCGGCGAGCGGCCGGGCGAGCCCTCCTGGGACAGCCCGTTCGGCCGCGGCCGCCCGGGGTGGCACATCGAGTGCGCGGCGATCGCCCTCGAGCACCTCGGGACCACGGTCGACGTGCAGGCGGGCGGTACCGACCTGGTCTTCCCGCACCACGAGATGTGCGCGGGTCACGCGCAGGTCGCGACCGGAGCGCCGTTCGCCCGCGCCTACGTGCACGCAGGCATGGTCGGCTACGACGGCGAGAAGATGTCGAAGTCCCGCGGCAACCTGGTCTTCGTCTCGGCACTCCGCAACAGCGACATCGACCCGATGGCGATCCGGCTCGCGCTGCTGCGCCACCACTACCGCGAGGACTGGGAGTGGACCGACGACGTGTTGTGGGTCGCCGTCGACGACCTCGCCCGGTGGCGCCGGGCGGTCGCCCTCGGTGCGGGCGCGCCGGCCGGGCCGGTCGTGACCGAGGTGCTGTCCGCGCTGGCCGACGACCTCGACGCCCCGCGCGCGACCGCGGCGATCGACGCCTGGGTGGCAGCGACGCTCGGCACCGACGGCCTGGCCGACACCAGCGACCCCGACGCAGCGGCGACGCTGCTGCCCGTGCTGGACGCGGCGCTCGGCCTGTCGCTCTGAAGGCTCACACCTTGGAGTCGCCATGCTCCAGAAGACTCTTGAGCCGCTGCTCGTCGCGTCGCGAGTCCCTGGCCAAGAGCCGGGAGAGGACGGGCTTCAGCAGCGAGAGCGGCCCTCGAACCCGAAACTCCATCCGACTGATGAGCACCGTTGCCCCGGAGCGACTGGCCTCGGTCCGGTAGGACGCAGTGCCCGAGATCCACCCGGACGGAATCTCGAACCTCACGTACCGGTCAGGCTCGAACGCCACGAAACGGTTCCGTGAGGCGAATCGTCGCCCTGCGAACGTCCGGACGAACTCGTGCTCGCTCCCGACTCCGAGCGGGCCGTCAGTGAGTCGCCGAACCTCGTGAAGGTCGGTCTGCCACCGCGGCGCGTTGGTCTGGTCGGCGACGAAGGCGAACACCTCCCGCGCCGGTCGCGCGATCTCGACACTCGTCTCCAGCTCGATCATGTGAGCGTCCTGGTCACCGCTGGGGCTCGCACCAGGCCCTCGATGATCATCGACAGACCGAGCGCAATGGTCGCGACGGCGTAGACCCCGACCGCGACGGGCAGTGCCGGCGTGAGCTGGAGCGGCGCCATCGCAACCATCCAGGCTCCGAGGGCGAGCGGCGTGTACCGCCGCCAGCTCGACCAGACCCCTGACCGTAGTGCCGTCGTTCCGGCCATGATCAGGCCAACCGCGGTGAGCAGCGTGCCGACACCGAAGCAGGACAACACGGCGATGGCGATCGGGTCGTCGAGAGCGGCGTCGTGCGCGACCAGCGAGATCGCGTGGGCGACCACGAAGAGCAAGGAGCCCGCCACGGCGAGCCGCCCGCCGACCTGGCCCGCCTTGGAGGGCGCCGCACCGCTGCGCGCGAACGCCACCAGGCCGACCACGATCATCGCCTGCGTAGCGCCCCACACGAGCGACGTGGTGATGGCGGTCGCGTCCGCCCACGGGTAGGAGAGCTGCTCATCGGAGACCGGCGACGCGCCGCGGTAAGCCGTGGTGATGAGCGCGCCGTCGCCCTGCACGGCCCCGGCGATGATGATGAGCAGGCCTGGGCCAAGAGTGCTTCGCATGTCGTCGACGCTAGGAAGACCAGCCCCGGGTGCACATGAGGGGGACCACTCAACTGGGCACTCAACTGGGCACTCAACTGGGCACTCAACACGGGGGACGGGTCGGCTTCGCGCGCTCTACGGTGGGCGCGTGCAGGACGCACTCCTCGAGACGCTCGACCGGGCTCGCGCGCAGTACGCCGCGGGCGCGGTGGCCGACGCCGTGCACAGCTGCGTGACGGTGGTCGAGGGATGCACCGACGACACCGACCCGTCACTGGTGGCGGCCGCGGCGACGTTGGTGCGGCGGCCGGTCGACCCGCTGCTGCGCGCGCGGGTGCACGCGCTCGCCAGCGAGGCGCTCGCCCTGTTGCGCCGCGCCGGACCGACCGGGGAGCAGGCGGCCGTGCGGGTGGAGGCCCAGGTCGAGGCGACCCGCGACGTCTTCCGCGAGGACCCTGCGGTCGAGATCGAGGAGCGGGCCGACGCCGAGGTCGAGTTCGTCGACATCCAGGCGCGTGTCGCAGCGCTCCAGGACCCGCTGCGCGCCGACGACCGTCTGGCGCTGGCCCGCCGCGCGGTCGCGACCGGCCTCGCCGTGGGCGACCGGGAGATGCAGGCGTGGGGCCGGCTGTGGTCGATGGACGTCCACGCCGGCAACGGGCGGCGGGCGGAGCTGCTCGGAGACCTGTCCGCGCTGACCGTCCTCGCCGAGCAGCTGGGTCCCGCCTGGCAGTCGCGGGTGCTGCTGGTGCGGGCCTCGCAGGCGCTGCTGGACGGCCGGTTCGACGACGCCCTACGCCTCGCTGAGCAAGCCGCCGCGATCGGTGGGCCGCACAGCGATGCGGAGTTCCTCCAGCTGTCGTTCGCGTTCGAGGCCGCGCGCCACCAGGGCACCGTCAAACCGCTGCTCGAAGCGGTACGGCTGCAGGTCGAGCACCTGCCGTTCGTCGCGCGCTTGTGGCTGTGCGTAGCGCTCATGAGTGCCGGACTGCGCGCGGAGGCCGCTGACGAGTGGCGTGCCCTTGCGCCCTACGTGATCGCTGTGCCCGTCGAGGCACCGGAATTCCTGATGGTGCTCGCCGAGGCCGCGGACGTCTGCGCCTGGCTGGCCGACGACACCCATGCGGCGTCGCTGTACGAGAACCTGCTGCCCTACGAGCGGCAGCACGTCATCCCCCACGCCCACGCGCCGTACCAAGGTCCCGTCGGCCTGGCTCTGGGTCGCCTGGCGCGGGTGCTCGGGGACCTCACCGCGGCAGGCGAGCATCTGCGGTCGGCGCTGGCGGCTGCCGAGGAGCTCCACGCCCTGCCGGCCAAGGCCTACCTGCTCGCCGAGCTCGCAGCCGTCGAGCCGGTCCGCTCACGCGCTCGCCGCGAGCACGCCGACGCCGCGCTCGAGGTGGCACGACGGCTCGGCATGGCGCCCCTGGTCGACCAGGTCGAGGCGCTGCTCGGGCCACGCGAGGGCGACCCCCTGCTCACCCCGAGGGAGTCCGACGTGACGGCTCTGGTGGCCGAGGGGCTGACCAACGCCGCGATCGCGCGGCGGCTCACCTTGTCGGAACGAACTGTCGAGAACCACGTGAGCCGGATCCTGCTCAAGCTCGGCCTGACCTCGCGCACCGCCCTGGCCGTCTGGCACGAGAGGCGCTGATCAGGGCTAGTCGGACTCGCCGCGTCGCTTGAGGTAGCGCTCGAACTCGCGTGCGATCGCCTCTCCCGAGGCCTCCGGCAGCTCGGCGGTGTCGCGCGTCTCCTCCAGCGCCCGGACGTAGTCGGCGATGTCCTCGTCCTCCTCGGCGAGCTCGTCGACGCCGCGCTCCCACGCCCGCGAGTCCTCGGGCAGGTCGCCGAGCGGGACGCTCACCTCGAGCAGGTCCTCGATCTGCCCGAGCAGGGCCAGCGTGGCCTTGGGGCACGGCGGCTGCGCGACGTAGTGCGGCACGGCGGCCCAGTACGACGCCGCGGGGATGTCGAGCTTCACGCAGGCGTCCTGCAGCACGCCGACGATGCCGGTGGGTCCTTCGTAGGTGGACTGCTCGAGCTTCATCCGGTCGACGAGCTCGGGCTCGGTCGCCGTGCCGGTGACCGGGATCGGGCGGGTGTGCGGGGTGTCCGCGAGCAGCGCGCCGAGGGTGACCACCAGCTGGCCGCCCAGGTCGTCGATGCACGCGAGCAGCTCGGCGCAGAACCCCCGCCACCGCATGCTCGGCTCGATGCCGCGGATCAGGATGACGTCGTGGTCGAGCTCCGGAGGCGAGGCGATGGCGACGTGGGTGCTGGGCCAGGTGAGCTTGCGGAAGCCGTTCTCGTCGACGCCGACCGTCGGCCGGTTGACCTGGAAGTCGTAGTAGTCCTCGGGATCGATGGCCGCCACCACCCGCGCGTTCCACACGGTCATCAGGTGGTCGACGACCGCCGAGGCCGCCTCCGCAGCGTCGTTCCAGCCCTCGAACGCCGCGATCACCACCGGCCGGACGAGTGCCGGCGTGTCCTCGATCTCCATCACCCCGCCGAGCCTAGTACCGCGTCCACCAACGTTCGCCCGCTGCGCGACGCCCAGGACGCACGCTGGCGGCGTTGCCGACGCTCGAAAGACGTCCAGTCTGGCTTCGCATCGGCGCCTTGCCATCGCACGCCCTGGACGTCGCTCGCCAGGGCGAACGTCGGCAAATGCGGCACTAGCCCGGTCCGCCCACCATTCAGCATGCGGGAAATCGTGGGCGGGTCGGTCCGGACCGTTAAGATCGGGGGTGCCGAGAGGCGTTGCAACGGGCCCGGGATGAGCAGAGGCGCCCGCCACGCTCGGCGAGTCAGTTCCCAAGGGCGCCTTCCGTAACGGAAGGGTGTGACATGGCATCGGGTTCCCACGACTGGCGACCGGACGCGACCGACGAGCTCACGGCGCTGCTGCGCGAGCGGATCGTGATCCTCGACGGCGCCATGGGCACTGCCATCCAGCGGGACCGTCCGGACGAGGCCGGCTACCGGGGTGAGCGGTTCGCCGACTGGCCGTCCGACCTGGTGGGCAACAACGACCTGCTGTCGATCACCCAGCCCGGCATCATCTCCGGCATCCACCGCGAGTACCTCGAGGCCGGCGCCGACATCATCGAGACCAACACGTTCAACTCCAACGCGATCTCGCTCGCCGACTACGGCATGGAGGAGCTCGCCTACGAGCTCAACTACGAGGCCGCCCGGCTGGCCCGCGCGGCGTGCGACGACGTGGCGGCCGCGTCCGGCAAGGCGCGCTACGTCGCCGGTGCCCTCGGCCCGACCACCCGCACCGCGTCGATCAGCCCGGACGTCAACGACCCGGCCACCCGCAACGTGTCATGGGACCAGCTCGTCGACGCCTACCTCACCGCGGCCCGCGCGCTCGTCGACGGCGGGTCCGACCTGCTGTTCATCGAGACCATCTTCGACACCCTCAACGCCAAGGCCGCGATCTTCGCCGTGCAGACGCTGTTCGAGGAGACCGGCCGTCGCTGGCCGGTCGTGGTCTCGGGCACCATCACCGACGCGTCCGGCCGCACCCTGTCGGGTCAGGTCACCGAGGCGTTCTGGGACTCCGTCCGCCACGCCGAGCCGCTCGCGGTCGGCCTCAACTGCGCGCTGGGCGCCAAGGAGATGCGTCCCTACATCGCCGAGCTGTCGAGGCTCGCGGACTCGTTCGTGTCGGCCTACCCCAACGCGGGCCTGCCCAACGCGTTCGGCGAGTACGACGAGACCCCGGAGGACACCGCCGGGATCGTCAGGGAGTTCGCCGAGGCGGGCTTCGTCAACCTCCTCGGCGGCTGCTGCGGCACGACGCCGGCCCACATCGCCGCGATCGCTGAGGCCGTCGACGGCCTGGAGCGTCGCGAGCCCGCGGTCGCCGTACCCGCGCTGCGGCTGTCCGGCCTCGAGCCGTTCACGATCGCCGAGGACAGCCTCTTCGTGAACGTCGGGGAGCGCACGAACATCACCGGCTCCGCGAAGTTCCGCAACCTGATCAAGGACGGTGACTACGACACCGCCCTGTCGGTCGCCGCGCAGCAGGTCGAGAGCGGCGCGCAGGTCATCGACGTCAACATGGACGAGGGCATGATCGACGGCGTCGCGGCGATGGACCGGTTCCTTAAGCTGGTCGCGTCCGAGCCCGACATCAGCCGGGTGCCGATCATGGTCGACTCCTCCAAGTGGGAGGTCATCGAGGCCGGCCTGAAGAACGTCCAGGGCAAGCCGATCGTCAACTCCATCTCCATGAAGGAAGGGGAGGAGAAGTTCATCGAGCAGGCCAGGCTGTGCAAGAAGTACGGCGCAGCCGCCGTGGTGATGGCGTTCGACGAGGACGGCCAGGCCGACAACCTCGAGCGCCGCAAGCAGATCTGCGAGCGGGCCTACCGGATCCTGGTCGACCAGGTGGACTTCCCGCCCGAGGACATCATCTTCGACCCCAACGTGTTCGCCGTGGCGACGGGCATCGAGGAGCACGCGACCTACGGAGTGGACTTCATCGAGGCCACCCGCTGGATCAAGCAGAACCTCCCCGGCGCGAAGGTCTCGGGCGGCATCTCCAACGTCAGCTTCAGCTTCCGCGGCAACAACCCGGTTCGCGAGGCGATCCACGCGGTCTTCCTCTTCCACGCGATCGAGGCCGGCCTCGACATGGGCATCGTGAACGCCGGCGCGCTGGTGCCGTACAGCGAGATCGACCCGGAGCTCCGGGACGCGATCGAGGACGTCGTGCTCAACCGCACCGACGACTCGCTGGCGGCCACCGAGCGTCTCCTCGGTCTCGCCGAGCAGCACCGGGGGAGCGGTGAGGTGGTCGAGGCCGCGACCGAGGAGTGGCGCGAGCTTCCGGTCGGCGAGCGGATCACCCACGCCCTCGTGAAGGGTCTCGACGCCCACGTCGAGGCCGACACCGAGGAGCTGCGCCAGGAGATCGCGGCGCGCGGCGGCCGCCCGATCGAGGTGATCGAGGGTCCGTTGATGTCCGGGATGGACGTCGTCGGCGACCTGTTCGGCGCGGGCAAGATGTTCCTGCCGCAGGTCGTGAAGTCGGCACGGGTGATGAAGAAGGCGGTCGCCTACCTGATCCCGTTCATCGAGCAGGAGAAGCTCGACAACCCGGAGCTGGCAACGGCGAAGGAGACCAACGGCACGATCGTCATGGCCACCGTCAAGGGCGACGTCCACGACATCGGCAAGAACATCGTGGGCGTCGTGCTCCAGTGCAACAACTTCGAGGTCATCGACCTCGGAGTGATGGTCCCTGCCCAGAAGATCCTCGACGCGGCCAAGGAGCACAACGCCGACATCATCGGCCTCTCCGGCCTGATCACCCCGTCCCTCGACGAGATGGTCAACATGGCATCGGAGATGCAGCGGCTGGGGTTGGAGATCCCGTTGCTCATCGGTGGTGCCACCACGTCCCGCGCCCACACGGCGGTCAAGGTCGACCGGAAGTACGACGGCCCGGTCGTCTGGGTTAAGGACGCCTCCCGCTCGGTGCCGACGGCGGCCGCGCTGCTGCACGCCGATCGCCGCGCGCCGCTGCTCGCCGAGATCAAGGCCGACTACGACGCACTGCGGACGCGCCACTCCCAGAAGTCGGAGCGCCCGCAGCTGGCCTTCGCCGACGCGAAGGCCAACGCGACGCCGATCGACTGGGAGGGGTACCGGCCGCCGCAGCCGGTTACTCCGGGCGTGCACGTGCTGGCCGACTACGACCTCGCCGAGCTGCGGGACTACATCGACTGGCAGCCGTTCTTCAACGCGTGGGAGATGAAGGGGAAGTTCCCCGACATCCTCAACAACCCGACGACCGGCGACGCCGCCCGCAAGCTCTACGACGACGCGCAGGCCATGCTCGACCGGATGATCGCCGAGAAGTGGGTGACCGCGAACGGCGTCTACGGTCTCTTCCCTGCCGTCAGCACGGGCGAGGACGTCCTCGTGTACGCGGACGACAGCCGGGCCGAGGTCAAGGCGACCCTGCACCAGCTGCGCCAGCAGGGCCAGCACCGCGAGGGCATCCCCAACCGGTCGCTCGCGGACTTCGTCGCCCCCTTCGACTCGGGTCTTCCCGACCACGTCGGCGCGTTCGCGGTCACGGCCGGCATCGGGCTGCCCGAACGCGTCAAGGCGTTCCGGGACGCGCTCGACGACTACTCGGCGATCATGATCGAGGCCCTGGCCGATCGGTTGGCCGAGGCGTTCGCCGAGCGGCTCCACCAGCGGGTGCGCACGGAGTTCTGGGCGCACGTGTCCGAGGAGCAGCTCAGCAACGAGGACCTGATCGCCGAGAAGTACACCGGGATCCGCCCCGCGCCCGGCTACCCGGCGTGCCCCGACCACACCGAGAAGCAGACGATCTGGGAGCTGCTCGACGTCGAGCGCAACGCCGGCATCGAGCTCACCGAGTCGATGGCGATGTGGCCGGGAGCCGCGGTCTCCGGTGTCTACTACAGCCACCCGCAGTCGCAGTACTTCGTCGTGGGCCGGCTCGGACGCGACCAGATCGCCGACTACGCCGAGCGCAAGGGCTGGACCCTCGCCGAGACCGAGCGGTGGCTCTCGCCCAACCTCGGCTACGACCCGGAGGACTGACGTGCGAGCTGTCCTCTGGGACATGGACGGCACCCTGGTCGACACCGAGCCCTACTGGATGGCCACCGAGGTCGCCCTCGCCGAGGAGTACGGCGCCACCTGGTCGACCGCGGACGCCCAGCACCTGGTCGGCAACAGCCTGATCTCGTCGGGGCACTACATCCGCGAGCGCACCGGGATTCCGCTGAGCGCCGAGGAGATCGTCGAGCGACTGCTGGACGGCGTCGTCGCGCAGGTCCAGCACGCGGTGCCGTGGTGCCCCGGAGCTCGCGAGCTGCTGCTCGCGCTGAAGGACGCGGGAGTGCCGTGCGGGCTGGTGACGATGTCCTACCAGCGGTTCGTCGCCCCGATCCTCGAGCACCTGCCGCCGGAGACGTTCCGGGTGGTCGTCACCGGCGACCAGGTCGACCAGGGCAAGCCCCATCCCGAGCCGTACCTGACCGCCGCCGCGGCGCTCGGTGTCGAGCCCGAGGACTGCATTGCGATCGAGGACTCACCCACCGGCGCGACGTCGGCCGCGGCCGCCGGCTGCCAGGTGCTCGTCGTCCCCAACCACGTGCCCGTCCCGGCGGGGGAGCGCCGTACCTTCCTCGACACGTTGGTGGGAGTCACGCCGGCGGAGCTGGCAGCTCTTCCCGGCTGACGGGATCGGGCAGCGGCGGGGGAGTGCCGCCGTACGCCGGACACAGCGCCTGGTGGGAGCACCAGCGGCACAGCGGCCCCGGGCTCGGCTGCCAGTCGCCGGACTCCTTCGCGCGCCGGACGGCCTCCCAGATCGCCTGGACCTTGCGCTCGGTCGCGAGCAGGTCCTGCTCGTCGGGGTCGTAGCTCAGGGTCTCCGCGTTGGCGAGGTAGATCAGCTGCAGCCGCTTGGGGATCACCCCGCGCATCCGCCAGATCACCAGCGCGTAGAACTTGAGCTGGAAGAGCGCCTTGCCTTCGTACTCGGCGGCAGGGGATCGGCTGCTCTTGTAGTCCACCAGCCTGATGGCGCCGTCGGTCGCCACGTCGACGCGATCGATGACGCCCCGGAGCAGCAGCCGGGTATCGGTCAGCGTCTCGACATAGAGCTCGCGATCGGCCGGCTCGAGCCGACGCGGGTCCTCGAGGAGGAAGTAGCGCTCGAGCACCGATCGGCAGGACGCCAGCCACGCCCCGATCGCCGCACCCTCGTCCTGGTCAGGGAAGAGCGTGGCCAACGCGGGCTCCGCCTCGAGCACCGCCTCCCAGGCGGGGAACACCATCTCGGCGGCCCGGTCGGGGGTCCGCTCGGACGCCGGCAGGTCGAACAGGTCCTCCAGCACCTTGTGCACGACGGTGCCGCGGACGGCGTCGACCGAGGGCGGCTCGGGGAGCCGGTCGATCGTGCGGAAGCGGTAGAGCAGCGGGCAGGACAGGAAGTCCCCGGCCCGCGACGGCGAGAGCGCGCCGAGCACCTCGACGCCGTCGACGCGGGTGCCGACCCGCTCGGCGGGGTCGACCGGCGCGACGCCGGTCGGGACGGTCGGTGTGCTCATGTTCTGACGGTAGGACACACCGCCGACAACCGAGACAGGTTGTGCCGGACACCTCGCCGACACCGGCCGAAGCGCACCCTTTGGATAGCCTCGAGGTGTGTCCTCCTCCGACCCGGAACCTGGCTCGCCGCCGCAGCCGCGCGCGCCCCGTGCGCCGCGTCCGCCGGGGACCTTCCGGATCGGCAGCATCGCCGGCAGCGACGTCCTGGTGTCGTCGTCCTGGTTCCTGGTCGCGGCGCTGATCGCGTTCGTGATGGAGCCGCGGGTCGAGGAGATGCAGCCGGGCCTCGGCGGGTGGAAGTACGTCGTCGGCGTGGTCTTCGCGATCGTCCTCTACCTGGCCGTGCTGCTGCACGAGGCGGCGCACGCCGTGGCCGCGCGCCGCTACGGGTTCGAGGTGCACTCGATCACGCTGCACTTCCTCGGCGGTGTGACCGCGATCGAGGGCGAGGCGCGCACCCCGCGCCAGGAGTTCTGGATCGCGGTGGTCGGTCCGATCACGTCGTTGGCGGTCGGCGGCGCCGCGGTCGCGCTGTGGTTCGTGACGCCCGACGGCGTGCTGCTGCTCACCGTCGAGGGGCTCGCCGGCGCCAACCTCCTGATCGGCGTGCTCAACCTCGTCCCGGGCCTTCCGCTCGACGGCGGCCGGGTGCTCAAGGCGGCGGTGTGGCGGGTGACCGGCCGGGTCGAGACCGGCGTCATCGCCGCAGGCTGGGGCGGACGGGTTACTGCCGTCGCGGTCCTGTCGTGGCCGCTGTTCCAGGAGCGGGTGACGGGCCTCGACACGACCCTCCTCGACATGGTGCTGGCGTTCGTGATCGCGATGTTCCTGTGGACCGGAGCGTCGCAGGCGATCGCCGCGGCGCGGATCCGGACCCGGCTCGGCGAGGTGGTGGCGCGCGACCTCGCGCGCCGTACCCTCGCGGTGCCCGACGACCTGCCGCTGGCCGAGGCGATCCGGCGCGCACGGGAGGCCAACGCGGGCAGCATCGTCACCGTCTCGGCCGCCGGCAGCCCCCTGGGCGTGGTCGACGAGTCCGCCCTGCGCGCGATGCCCGAGGACCGACGGCCGTGGGTCGCGGTCTCGGCGGTGACCCGGAGCCTCGAGGAGGGCCTGCGGCTGCCGGTGACGATCACCGGCGCGGACCTGCTGCACGCGATCCGGCGGACGCCCGCCAGCGAGTACCTGCTGGTCGAGCCGGACGGCTCCGTCTACGGAGTCCTGGCCACTGCCGACGTGGAGCGTGTGGTCCGGGCCGGTTAGGCTCGCCGACCGTGAGCCAACCCGATGCGGGCGACCTCGGTGACGTCGCCGCCGAAGCGTGGTCCGGCGTGCATCGCGGACCGCTGCGCGCCGGGGAGTGGGTGCGCCTGGTCGACGGCAAGGGCCGCAAGCACAACTTCTGCCTGGAGCCGGGCAAGCGCTTCTTCTCCAACCGCGGTCACCTCGACCACGACGAGCTGATCGGGCGGGAGGAGGGCTTCACCGTGACCTCCTCAGCGGGCGGCGAGTACCTGGTGTTCCGGCCGCTGCTGTCGGAGTTCGTCGTCTCCATGCCCCGCGGCGCGGCGGTGGTCTACCCGAAGGACGCCGCCCAGATCGTGGCGATGGTCGACATCTTCCCGGGCGCACACGTGGTCGAGGCGGGGGTCGGCTCGGGTGCCCTGACCTGCTCGCTGCTGCGTGCAGTCGGTCCGCACGGACGGGTCTCGTCCTACGAGCGGCGTGAGGAGTTCGCCGACGTCGCTCGCCGCAACGTGAGCCAGTTCTTCGGCGTGGCCGAGGGCGAGTCCCATCCCGCCTGGCGGCTGACGATCGGCGACCTCGCCGAGGAGCTGCCCGCGTCCGGCGAGAAGTGCGACCGGATCATCCTCGACATGCTGGCTCCGTGGGACTGCCTCGACGCCGCGGCCGACGCCCTGCGGCCGGGCGGGATCGTCTGCGCCTACGTCGCGACCACCACCCAGATGTCGCGGTTCGTCGAGACCGTACGAGTGCACGGGGGATTCACCGAGCCGACCGCGTGGGAGTCGCTGGTGCGCGACTGGCACGTCGAGGGGCTCGCCGTACGACCGGGGCACAAGATGATCGGCCACACCGCGTTCCTCGTCACCGCTCGACGGATGGCACCGGGGGAGCGCGCCCCGCGCAAGACCCGCCGGCCGGCTCCCGGCGCGTACGGTCCGGACTACACCGGCCCGCGGTCGGCCGACGCCGCGGATGCCCTGCCGGAGGAGTGATGGCTTCCGACCCAGCCGCCAAGCCGTTCCTGCTGCTCTCGATCCGCACGGAGGAGCGGGCGGCCCTCGAGGAGCACGCTGCCTTCTCCCGGTTCCTCGGGATCGCCGCGGACGAGCTGCACCGGATCGAGCTCGGCACCGCGCCGCTGCCCTCGATCGACCTGGACGACTGGGCCGGGATCATCCTCGGCGGTGGAGCGTTCAACGCCTCCGACCCAGAGGAGAGCAAGTCCCCGGCCCAGCTGCTGGCCGAGCGTGATCTCGGCCGCCTGCTCGACGACGTGACCGCCCGGGACTATCCGTTCCTCGGTGCCTGCTACGGCATCGGCAGCATCGGACTGCACCAGGGCGCGGTCGTCGACCGAAGCTTCCCCGAGGGGGTCGGCCCGGTCAGCGTCGAGCTGACCGACGAGGGGCTGGCCGACCCGTTGTTCGCCGGGATGCCGCGCGAGTTCCGGGCGTACGGAGGCCACAAGGAGGCGATCAGCCGGCTGCCCGAGCACGCCGTCGCCTTGGCGACCTCCGAGGCTGCTCCGGTCCAGGCGTTCCGGGTCGGCAAGCAGGTCTACGCGACGCAGTTCCACCCCGAGCTCGATCTCGACGGCATCCTCACGCGGATCGCGGTCTACGCCCACCACGGGTACTTCGACCCGTCCGAGCAGGAGGCGCTCAGCGCCGCGGCCGCGGCGGTGACCGTGACCCACCCGATGACCATCCTCCGCAACTTCGCCGCCCGGTGCCGTCACGCTGACGCAATCCAATCGTGACCGACGCCCCGCGTGGATGCCCTTCCGTGCAACAACTTGCCGAGTAGGGTCGGGTACAGACGTGAAGGAGGTGTGCCGATGTCGAGCATGGGGTCCGATGGGCGTCGACAGAGCCGCGAGGAGCTCGAGGAGCAGGTCCGCTACCTCGAGGCCGAGATCCACGACCTGCGCCACCGTCTGACGGAGGTGCCGGGCGGGACGTCCCGCTCCATGGAGCTCCGGCTCGCCGACGCCCAGCGTTCGCTCGCGGCGGTGACCGCGCAGAACGAGCGGCTGGCCGGCACCCTGCGGGAGGCCCGCGACCAGATCCTGAAGCTGAAGGAGGAGGTCGACCGGCTCGCCCAGCCGCCGGCCGGGTTCGGCACCTTCCTGCAGCGCAACGAGGACGACTCCGTCGACGTCCACACCGGCGGCCGCAAGCTGCGGGTCAGCGTCAGCCCCAACGTCGACCTCGACCAGCTGCGGCGTGGCCAGGAGGTCATGCTCAACGAGGCACTCAACGTCGTCGCTGCCTTCGACTACGAGACGGTCGGCGAGGTGGTGATGTTCAAGGAGCTGCTCGCCGACGGCGACCGGGTGCTGGTGATCGCCAACGCCGACGAGGAGCGGGTCGTCCGGCTGGCCGAGCCGCTGCTGGGCGAGACCCTCCGGGCAGGTGACTCTCTGCTGCTCGACGCGCGTGCCGGCTACGTCTACGAGCGGGTGCCGAAGTCGGAGGTCGAGGAGCTGGTCCTCGAAGAGGTCCCGGACATCACCTACGAGACCATCGGCGGCCTCGGCAACCAGATCGAGATGATCCAGGACGCCGTGGAGCTGCCCTACCTCTACCCCGAGCTGTTCGCCGAGCACGAGCTGAAGCCGCCGAAGGGCATCCTTCTCTACGGCCCGCCGGGCTGCGGCAAGACGCTCATCGCCAAGGCGGTCGCCAACTCGCTGGCCAAGAAGGTCGCGGCCAAGACCGGCGCCGAGGGGAAGTCGTACTTCCTCAACATCAAGGGCCCCGAGCTGCTCAACAAGTACGTCGGCGAGACCGAGCGGCACATCCGGCTGGTGTTCCAGCGCGCACGGGAGAAGGCGAGTGCCGGCACGCCGGTCATCGTGTTCTTCGACGAGATGGACTCGCTGTTCCGCACCCGTGGCTCCGGCGTCTCCTCCGACGTCGAGAACACCATCGTCCCGCAGCTCCTCAGCGAGATCGACGGCGTCGAGCTGCTGGAGAACGTGCTGGTCATCGGCGCCTCCAACCGTGAGGACATGATCGACCCCGCGATCCTGCGCCCGGGCCGGCTCGACGTGAAGATCAAGATCGAGCGGCCCGACGCCGAGTCGGCGCGCGACATCTTCACGAAGTACCTCACGCCGACGCTGCCGCTCCACGCCGACGACCTCTCCGAGTTCGGAGGCGACCCGCAGGCCGCCGTCAACGGAATGATCCGGGCCGCGGTCGAGCGGATGTACTCCGAGACCGAGGAGAACCGCTTCCTCGAGGTGACCTACGCCAACGGCGACAAGGAGGTCCTTTACTTCAAGGACTTCAACTCGGGCGCGATGATCCAGAACATCGTCGACCGCGCCAAGAAGATGGCGATCAAGGACTTCCTCGACCACGACCAGAAGGGGCTGCGGATCTCGCACCTGCTCCAGGCGTGCGTCGACGAGTTCAAGGAGAACGAGGACCTGCCCAACACGACCAACCCGGACGACTGGGCGCGGATCTCCGGCAAGAAGGGCGAGCGGATCGTCTTCATCCGCACGCTCATCACCGGCAAGCAGGGCACCGAGCCGGGCCGCTCGATCGACACCGTCTCCAACACCGGTCAGTACCTGTAGAAACGCAGCACGCCTCCCGCCGCGCTGCCGCGCAGTGGGAGGCGCGCTCGGGTCAGGCCCGTGCCTCGATGAGCAGGTTGTACGGCGTCTGCGCCGCCACCTCGGCGTGGGAGAAGCCAGCGTCCCTGAACGCAGCGAGCAGCTTCGCGGGGCCGGCCTGCGCGCCCAGTGCCTCTCCGCCCTGGGAGATGCTGTTCGGCACGCACAGGCACGAGCTGGCGGCGTAGTACATCAGCGCCACGGGGCTCCCGACGCCCGCCTCCAAGGCGTCCTCGGCGTACGGTTCGACGGCGAACACGCGACCGCCCGGCGCGAGGTGCTCGCGGGCGTGGGTGAGTGCACCCACCGGGTCTCCCAGGTCGTGCACCGCGTCGAAGAAGCAGATCAGGTCGAAGGTCCCGTCATAGGACTTCGCGTCGTCGCGCTCGAATTCGACCCGGTCGCCCACTCCAGCCTCTTCGGCGGCAGCGATGGCTCGACGGATCGACTCGTCGTGGTAGTCCACGCCCTTGAACGTCGACCGGGGGTAGGCCTCGGCCATCAGGATGCCGGCCGAGCCCAGCCCACAGCCCACGTCGAGGACCCGGATGCCCGACTCGAGCTGCTCGTCGAGCCCTTCGACGGCAGGGATCCACTCCTGGACCAGTGACGAGCGGTACTGGGTCGCGAAGAACCGGTCGACACCCGAGTAGAGCCGCGAGTCGTGCTCGTGCCACCCGACGCCCTCGCCCGTCACGTACGCGTGTGCGAGCTGGTCGGCAGCCGCCCAGACGGCTGAGATGACCTCGAAGCCGGCAATGCCCGACGCCGGGTTGTCCTCGTCGGCGAGGACGAGCCCGTGCTCGAGGGGCAACGAGAAGGTGCGGTCCGCGGCGTCGTACTCCACGTACCCGCCGGCCGCCTGCGTGGACAGCCACTCGCGGACGTAGCGCTCGGCGAGACCGCAGCGCTCAGCCAGCTGGGACGAGGTGAACCGGCCGCCGGAGGCGAGCTCACGCCAGATCCCGAGCCGGTCGCCCAGGTAGACGAGCACGCCGTTGTAGGCGGCCGCCCGGTCGAGTGCGACCCGGGTCGCGAAGCCCTCCAGGATCGCGAGGTCGGGCTCGCCGGACAGCTGGTCCGTGGACTCGGTCAGGGTGGTGGCCATGGGTGATTCCTTTCGTCGGTCGGCACCCGGTCGGGCGCCGTCGTGACGCCAGCCTCAGGGGGCTGTCTGGCACTTGCCTGTCATCAGGCGACGGGTTGAGGAGGTACCGGTGACAGGTGCGTGACAGCCGGCGCCCGCACGCTCCCGTCATGAGGCACGCCGAGATCACACCGCCGCCGGTGTCGAGCGAGGACGTCGCTCGGCTCGGCACCGTGCTGTCCGTGTGGGCGCACCCCGACGACGAGGCATACCTGGCCGGTGCGCTGCTCGCATCGGTGACCGACTCGGGCCAGCGAGCCGTCTGCGTGACGGCGACCCGTGGTGAGGCCGCCGACCCCGGTGCCGGCGCGGACGAACGGGCCGACCTGGCCGCCCGGCGGACGGGCGAGCTGGAGGCGGCGCTCGGTGTGCTGGGTGTGACCGAGCACCACTGGTTGGACCTTCCCGACGGCGGTTGTGCGGACGTCGACGCCGAGCGACCGGTCGGCCGTGTGCTCGAGCTCCTGGAGGAAGTGCGCCCGGACACCGTGGTGACGTTCGGGCCGGACGGATTCACCGGCCACCCCGACCATCGCGCCGTGAGCAGGTGGGTCGACCTCGCCCTGGCCCGATGGCAGCGCGGGACCACGCTCCTCCATCCCGTGGTCACCGCGGAGGTGTTGGGTCTGGACCGCGCGCTGGACGAGGAGTACGGCGTCTACGAGCTCGGTCGGCCGCGCGTGGTCGCGCCCGACGAGGTCCGCGTGCACCTGTCGCTCGCCGATGACCTGCTGGACCGCAAGGTCGCGGCGCTGGCGTGCCAGGAATCCCAGACGGCCGGGCTGATCTCGGGGGTAGGGAGGGACCGGTTCCGCAACTGGGTCTCGGTCGAGATGCTGGCCGCGCCCGCCCGGGCGCGCGCCGAAAGCGGGTGACGGCGACCACGACGCTCGGGCATCGTGATCCCGTGTCCGAGACGCCGCAGGAGCGCACCGAGGTGGCAGATGCGCCGCCCGCACTGCGCGTGGACCTGCTCGGCACCCTGCGCCTGAGCGTCGACGGCGTCCCCGTCGCGGTGCCGGGCGCCCGGCGGCGCGCAGCGCTGGCGTTGCTGGCGCTGGCCGGAGATCGCGGCGTGACGGCCGAACGTCTGATGACCGCTCTGTGGCCGGACGATCTCCCGGAGAACGCCGCCCAAGCCCTCTACAACCACATATCCAGACTGCGCAGCCATCTGGGTCGTCTCAGCGACCGGCTCCAGCGGCGCGGCGGGGGCTACGCCCTGCGGCTTGATCGGGGCGAGCTCGACGTCGAGGAAGCACGCCGGCTCTCGCGGGCGTCGGCCGCGCCCGGCACCGCTCCGTCGACCCTGGCCTCGACCACGCGGGCTGCACTGGAGCTCTGGCGCGGGAGCGCGTTGGAGGAGTTCCGGTCGCTTCCGGAGCTCGAGGCCGAGGCTGTCGGCCTCGACGAGCTGCGGCTCCGGCTGATCGATGACCTCCTGGAGGCCCGGCTGGCGCTCGGGGACAGGGCCGCAGTGGTGGCGGCGACTTCCGCTGCGCATGCCGCACCGCTCCGTGAGCGAACGGCGCTCCTGCTCGTCCGCGCGTTGGCGGCCGACGGGCGGACCGCCGAAGCGATGGCCGCCGCGCAGGGATACCGGCACCGGCTCGCCGAGGAGACCGGCCTCGACCCCGGTCCTGCCCTCGCCGAGCTCGAGCAACGGGTCGCGTCGGGGACGCTGTCGGGCGGGGACGGCGGTCTGGCGGACGCAGGACCGGGTCCCACCCGAACCGTCGGACGTCCGGACGGCCCGCTCGTCGGCCGCCAGCACGACCGGGAGGAGGTGTTGCGCCTGCTTCAAGCGCACGGCGTCGTGACCCTGACGGGTGCCGGCGGCGTCGGCAAGACCACCTTGGCGATCGACGTCGCGGCCGACCCCACCGCCGCGCCACCGCGAGCCTCGGGTGCCCCTGGAGACGCCGTCGTCGTCGACCTCGCCGCCGTGGACCTCCCCGAACGGGTGTTCCAGGCCGTGGCCACCACGTTGCGTCTGCGGACCAGCAGCGCGGTCCGGCCGGGAGACGTCGCCGCGGCTCTGGCCGGTCAGCCGCTCCTGCTCGTCCTCGACAACTGCGAGCACGTCATCGGCGCCTGCCGCGAGCTGGTGGTGACGCTGCGCCGGCACGCGCCGGATGTCCGCGTGCTGGCGACCTCGCGTGGCACCCTCCAGCTGCCGGGGGAGTACGTCGTCCGGCTTCAGCCGCTCCCCGTGCCCCGCGACTCGAGCGATGTCGTCGCGCTGCGCCGCCAGACCTGTGTCCGCGCGTTCCTGGAGCACGCCCGGCGGCTGCGGCCGGGGTACGACCTCCCCTTTGACGATGCCCCCGACCTGGTCGAGGTGCTGCGCCGGCTCGACGGCCTCCCGCTCGGCATCGAGCTCGCCGCACGGCAGGCCGTCGTGATGCCGCTCCGCGAGGTGCGAGGCCGGCTCGATCGTGCGCTCGATCTCTCGACGGGAAGACAGGACCTCGAGGACGGCAGACAGCGCACGCTGCGCGCCACCATCGACTCCTCCTATCGGCTGCTCGCCGACCACGAGCGTCGTCTGCTCTGCGCTCTCGCGCCGTTCCCTGGTGGGGTCGACGTCGCGACCGTGGAGGCGCTCGCGGCCGACGACCCTGGTGGCGAGGTCGACCCCGTGGACGTCGTCCACCGGCTGGTCGACACCTCGCTGGTCGTCGCCGACCCGTCCTCGGGGCGGTTCCGGCTGCTCTTCACCGTGCGTGCGTTCCTGACCGACGAGCTCCGCCGGGACGGGAACCTCGAGCGGGCGGAACGTCAGTTCGTCGACCGGTGCCTCGCGGTGGCCCGCGAGGTGGGGACCCTCATCATGGGGCCGGACGAACCGCTGGCCGACCGCAGGCTCCGCGCCGAGCTCGACAACTTCCGTGCGGCCCGCGACCTGGCGGCCGCGCGGGGACGCGACGACGTCCGGGTGGGGATGACCCTCGCCCTGGCTGACGCCGCGATCTGGCGCGACGTGCGGGAGCCGTGGAGCTGGGCTCTCGAGATCGCCACCGACGGATCGCTCTCGGATCGTCCGGAGCGGTCGGCGCTGCTCGGCTGTGCAGCTGACGCGGCCCGCCTTCTCGGAGAGCTGGACAAGGCCGAGCGGCTCGGTGAACAGGCCATCGCCGCGGCCGGAACGGGTTTCGAGCCGACGCGCGCCTACGCGGCGCTGGGCTCGGTCGCGCACTTCCGCGGCGACTTCGCGACCGCGCGCCAGCACTGGTTGCGGGGGGCCGAGCAGTCGCCGCCGTGGGCGGCGGGCATGATCGCCTCGGCCGCCCTGGCCGCGTCCTATGACGGCGAGCCGGGAGAGGCCCGGGCACTGCTGGACCGTGCGTTCCGCGAGGTGGCGGTGTCGGGTTGCCTGTCGGAGGCGGCGTTCGCGGCCTACGTCGAGGGGGAGATGCTGGCCCCGACCGATCCCGAGGCGGCGGTCCCGCACTACGTCGAGGCGATCGAGTACGGCTCGCGAGCGGGGGCGGTGTTCGTCGTCGGGGTGGCGCGCGTGGGGTTGGCGTCCGCTCGGACGCGGACCGGCCAGTTCGCGGAGGCGGCGGCCGACTTCGGCCGGCTCTTGGACTCCTGGCGGCGCACCGGTCACAACACCCAGCTGTGGACCACCGCACGCAACGCGGCTGCGTTGCTGGCGGCGACGGGGAGGCAGCGCCTCGCGGCTCTCGTCCTGCTCAGTGCGGACGCCCAGCCTGCGGCTGCGGCTGTCAGCGCGGTGATCGCCCGGCACAGCGGCCGCGCGTACGTGCCGATCTCGGACCTGGTCGACGAAGCGCAGGTGGACGCGCTGCGGGCGGAGGCCGCGCGCCTCGGCCCTCGAAGAGTGCTCCAGCTCCTGGAGGGTGAGCTCGGCGTGGTCGCCCGGATCGAGTGACAGGCGGCCGAAGCCTCGCCGATCAGTTCTCCCGGAGCGCCCACGCCTTCGCGATGTTGAAGAGACCGTAGGCCGCCAGGCCGACGGCGATGCCGCAGAGCAGCACCGGGCCGTACGAGGCGTCGCGCAACCGGTGCAGCGCCTGGTCGAGGCCAGCCGACTTCTGGGCCTCGTGGGTGAAGCCGGCCCAGATGAAGAGCCCTCCGATCAGGCAGAACGCGAGCCCACGCGCGGTGAACCCGGTGCGCGCCAGGATCGTGAGGGCGGTGCCGACGTCGCCGACGTTCGCCTTCGTCTCGAGCTCCTTCCGCCACCGGTCGGACAGGCCCTTGTAGACGGAGAACAGCCCGAACGCCACGATCGCCAGGCCGACGGCGACCACGAGGGCGGGCCCGAACGGCAGCTGCATCACCTGGGCGGTGTAGCCGTCCGTGCTGCCACCGCCACTGGAGCCACCCAGCACGATCTGGATCGAGAGGAACGCGAGCGCCCCGAAGATGATGGCTCGGCCGACCGAGCCGGCCCGCGATGCCAGCCGACGGGCCCCGTCGTGGTCGTTGTGGCCTCCGACCGCCTCGCAGAGCTCCCAGACGGTCACCGCGATCAGACCGAGCGCGACCACGACCAGCGCCACCGACCCCAGCGGCTTCTGGGCGAGCTCGTGGAGGGCGCCCTGACCGGAGACCTCGCCGGCACTGTCCCCGACCGCGAGCGTCACGGCGAGCACGCCGACGACGACGTACACGACGCCGTACATCGCGAACCCGATCCGGGCCATCCATGACAGCGCCGGGTGGTCCCGTGCGTCCCGGGCCTTCTGCTCCGCGCCGCCGCCCGGGTCGCGGGTCGTTGCCTGCTCCGCCATCGTGTGCTCCTGTCGTCAGGTGCTCACTACCCGCGGCGGAGGGGGAGCATCCTCGCGTGAGTGTCACGAGGGCCGGACACCCGGCTCCGCGTACGCTGGACGCATGAGCGTCCGGCGGGTGATGGGCACCGAGGTGGAGTACGGCATCTCGGTCCAGGGCATGCCCACCGCCAACCCGATGGTCGCGTCCTCGCAGGTCGTCAACGCCTACGCCTCGGCGACCGTGCGGGCCCGCCGCGCCCGGTGGGACTTCGAGGAGGAGTCCCCGCTGCGCGACGCACGCGGGTTCGACATGTCGCGGCAGGTCGCCGATCCGACCCAGCTCACCGACGAGGACCTCGGCCTGGCCAACGTCATCCTCACCAACGGGGCCCGTCTCTACGTCGACCACGCGCACCCGGAGTACTCCACGCCCGAGGTCGTCACCCCGCTCGACATCGTCCGGTGGGACAAGGCGGGCGAGCTGGTCATGCTGGACGCCGCCCGGCTGGCCCAGCAGCTGCCCGGCAACCCGTCGATCGTGCTCTACAAGAACAACACCGACAACAAGGGCGCGTCGTACGGTGCGCACGAGAACTACCTGATGCGACGGTCCACGCCGTTCGCCGACATCGTGCGCCACCTGACGCCGTTCTTCGTGAGCCGTCAGGTCATCTGTGGCGCCGGACGGGTCGGCAAGGGGCAGGACGGCCGCGAGGACGGCTACCAGATCAGCCAGCGGGCTGACTTCTTCGAGGTCGAGGTCGGGCTGGAGACCACGCTCAAGCGGCCGATCATCAACACCCGCGACGAGCCGCACGCCGATCCCGAGAAGTACCGCCGGCTGCACGTCATCATCGGCGACGCCAACCTGTCCGAGATCGCGACGTACCTCAAGGTCGGCACGACCGCTCTGGTGCTCTCGATGATCGAGGAGCGGTTCATCGGCAACGACCTCACCGTCGACACGCCGGTCGCCTCCCTGCGCGCGGTCTCGCACGACCCGACGCTCCGCCAGACGATCACGCTGTCGGACGGCCGCCGGCTGACCGGGATCCAGCTGCAGCTGGAGTACCTCGACCTGGCGAAGAAGTACGTCGAGGACCGGCTCGGTGCCGACGCCGACGAGCAGACGCTCGACGTGCTCGCCCGCTGGGAGGACGTGCTCGACCGGCTCGAGCGGGACCCGATGTCGCTCGCCGACCAGCTCGACTGGGTCGCCAAGCTCAAGCTGCTCGAGCAGTACCGCTCCCGCGACGGCCTGGAGTGGGACGACGCCAAGCTCCAGCTGATCGACTACCAGTACTCCGACGTCCGCCCCGAGAAGGGCCTCTACCACCGTCTGGTCAAGGCCGGCCGGATCCAGCGGCTGCTCGGCGACGACGAGGTCGAGCGGGCGATGACCGAGCCCCCCGAGCAGACCCGGGCGTACTTCCGCGGCCGGTGCCTGGAGAAGTACGCCGCCCACGTGGCTGCTGCGTCCTGGGACTCCGTGATCTTCGACCTGCCCGGGCGGGAGTCGCTCCAGCGGGTGCCCACCATGGATCCGATGCGGGGCAGCAAGGCCCACGTCGGCGGCCTGATCGACGCCTGCGACACCGCCGAGGCCCTGGTCGCCGCGCTCAGTCGGTGACTGGACAGCACTTGCGACCGTCGACTGGATAGGCTCCTTGGTTTCGACGCGCCGTCGCGGCCTCGCAAGCTCGGCCGCGGGCTTGCTCAACCTCCCTCGCCACGCCGCGCGCTCCTTCGTCGCGCTCGGCTAGGCTCGGGACATGGCCCAAGAGCAGAAGCAACCGCGCAAGAGCGGCGAGGAGCAGGAGGCGACCGAGGTCGCCCCTGAGTCCGACGTCGCCGAGCGCAAGGAGGCGTTGGACGACGACGTCGACGCGATCCTCGACGAGATCGACGACGTGCTCGAGTCGAACGCCGAGGACTTCGTGAAGTCGTTCATCCAGAAGGGCGGCGAATGAGCACCCGAGGGACCTGCTCGCTGCACTCGCACCTCGGCGGGGACCCCGCATGAACGACGCCCGGATCCCGGAGGGCTACATGCAGCCGGGCATTTCCTCCTTCAGCGACTTCCTGAGCGCCCACGCGCCCGACCTGCTGCCGGCTCGCCGCTCTCTCCCAGCCGGCAGTGCCGCCGAGCTCGCGCCGCACGGCACCACCATCGTCGCGGCGACGTTCCCGGGCGGTCTGGTGATGGCCGGCGACCGCCGCGCCACGATGGGCAACGTGATCGCCCAGCGTGACATCGACAAGGTCTTCCCCGCCGACGAGTTCTCCGTGGTCGGCATCGCCGGCACCGCGGGGCTCGCGGTCGAGATGGTGCGGCTCTTCCAGGTCGAGCTCGAGCACTACGAGAAGATCGAGGGCAGCATCCTGTCCCTCGACGGCAAGGCCAACCGGCTGTCGGCGCTGATCCGCGCCAACCTCGGCATGGCGATGCAGGGGCTGGCCGTCGTACCCATGTTCGCCGGGTTCGACCTCGACCGCGGCATCGGCCGCATCTTCGGCTACGACGTGACCGGCGGTCGCCACGAGGAGACGCACTTCTTCACCGTCGGCTCCGGCTCGCTGTTCGCCCGCGGAGCGATGAAGAAGCTCTATCGCGAGAACCTGAGCGAGATCGAGTGCGTGACGCTCGCGTTGCAGGCGCTGTACGACGCCGCCGACGACGACTCGGCGACCGGCGGGCCCGACCTGACCCGGAGGATCTTCCCGATCATCCACGTGGTGACGGCCGACGGCGGACGCAAGCTGCCCGAGGACGAGATCGCCGAGCTCGCCGACCGGGTGGTCGGCGCCCGGATGGCCCGGCCCGACGGCCCGGTCGCCCCGCTCGACCTGCCGGGTGGGGAGGCGATCCGATGAGCATGCCGTTCTACGTCTCGCCCGAGCAGCTGATGAAGGATCGGGCCGACTTCGCGCGCAAGGGCATCGGGCGCGGCCGCTCGCTGGTCGCCGTGCAGTACGCCGACGGCGTCCTGTTCGTCACCGAGAACCCCTCCCAGGCGCTCCACAAGGTCTCCGAGATCTACGACCGCATCGCGTTCGCGGCGGTGGGCCGCTACAACGAGTTCGAGAACCTGCGGATCGCCGGCGTCCGGCTCGCCGACATGCGGGGCTACTCCTACGACCGGCGCGACGTCACCGGCCGGGGCCTGGCCAACGCCTACGCGCAGACGCTCGGCACCATCTTCTCCAGCGGCGGCGAGAAGCCGTACGAGGTGGAGATCTTCGTGGCCGAGGTCGGTGGGAGCGCGGACGAGGACCAGATCTACCGGCTCACGTACGAGGGCCGGGTCGCCGACGAGCACGGCTACGCCGTCATGGGCGGCGATGCCGAGACGGTGGCGTCCTACCTCGCCGAGCACTACGCCGAGGGCGCTTCCCTCGGCGACGCGCTCGCCGTCGCGGTGGCGGCGCTCGGTCACTCGACCGAGGGCGGCCAGACGACCGATCGGGCGATCCCCGTGACCGATCTCGAGGTCGCCGTGCTCGACCGGGCCCGCCCGCAGCCGCGGAAGTTCGCGCGGATCCGTCCCGCTCGCCTGCAGGAGCTGCTGGGCGACCGCGGACCGACCGAGCACGCCGCGCCGGAGGTGGGTCCGGACGCCCCGTCGTCCATGCCCCCGCCCTCCGCGCCGCCGGCCCAGGACGATCCCGCCGACCCGACGGACCAGGTCAGCGGCGACGTGCCGCCGCTCGAGGACCCCGAGTCCGGCGAGCCGCCTGTCGCCCCTCCGCTCTGACCTGACTGCGCGAGCGCGTCGCATACGCCGCTCGGCGCACGGACCATCGCTCCGCTCGGCCCGCGGCCTTCGCGACGTGCGGCTTCGCCGCCGTGCGCCGCGCTGCCGCGCTCGCAGTTGACGTCGTCTTCGATACAGGTTCGATGGCGGCTTTACAGCTTCCGGAGGCCGCAGACGGCCGGTCCCTCGAGGACCGAGCCGTCGGTGTCGAACCGCGACCCGTGGAGCGGACAGTCCCAGGAGCGCTCGGCGTCGTTCCAGCGCACGGAGCCGCCGAGGTGGGTGCAGATGCCCCTCAACGTGGGTTCGGCATGCTCGGCGTCGCGCCACTGGCGCCGGGCGACGTCCTTGACCATCTCGACGCCCACCCCGACGTTGAACTGGGCCGCCCGGCCGACGCCGGCGACCTCCCGCGGCGTCCAGCTGCTGAAGGCGCGGTGCCACGGAGGCCGCTCCCCGGCGCCGTCCTCGGCGAAGAGAGACTTGGTCACCATCAGTGCTGCCGCGGGAGCTGCGGCCAGGCCCCACTTGTCGAAGCCGGTCGCCACCCAGACCGCGTCGTTGCCGGGCAGCATCCGGCCCACGTAGGGAAGCCCGCTGACCGTCGCCTGGTCCTGCGCGGACCAGGTGTGCGTGACCTCGCCGCCGAAGGTGCTGCGCGCCCAGCCCACCAGGTCCTCGACCCGCGCGGCCTCGGATGCGGCGCGACCGGTGATGTGCCCGTTGCCGCCGACCAGCAGCAGCTCGTCCCCGCCGGCCACGGGCAACGACCGCACCGACCGGTTGGGGGAGTCGGCGGACAGGTACATGCCCTCCGGGACCCACGGCGAACGGAGTGCGGCAGCGTAGGACCGCTGGGGGTGGAGGCGCGCGAAGAAGCCGTGCCGGCGCAGCACCGGCTGTCCGGTCGCGAGGATGACGTGGGCAGCGGTGACGTTCGTCTGCTCGGTGGTGAGGGTCACCTTCCCGTCGCGGTCGCTCAGGTCGGTCAGCCGGCTGCCCTCGAAGAGCTCACCGCCCTCGGCCACCAGCTGGGCGACCAGGGCGTCCATCAGCTCCATCGGGTGCAGCTGCATCTGGTCGGCGAGGCGCACCGCCCCGCGGACCGGGTAGGGCAGCTCGGTCGTCTCCTCCCAGGTCGCGTCGAGCCCCGCGAGGCCGGCCACGGACAGCTCCGCGCGCACCCGCAGCTCGCCCGGCCGGGACGTCGCGTACGTGTAGGCCGGCCGTTCCTGGTAGGCGACGTCGTGCACCTTGCAGAAATCCCGCAGCCAGGCCTGGCCCTCCTGGTTCGCCGTCACGTAGTCGCGGACGACCGAGGGCCCGTTCGTGCGGAGGATCCGGCTCAGGCGGGTGCCCTGCAGCAGGCTGACCTTCGCCGTCGTGTGCCCCGTGGTGCCGTCGCCGACCTGCCGGGCCTCCAGCACCGCAACCCGCCGTCCGGAGCGGGCCATCAGCAGCCCGGTCAGGATCCCGACGATGCCGGCACCGACCACCACGACGTCGTAGCTCGCCGGTGCGGTCAAGGTGGGGTGGGTCGCGCGCGGTCGGTCCAGCCACAGCGGGGTCATCGAAGTCATGCGGGCGCGGTACCCGGTGCAGACATCCCCCAGACCCGGGCTCCGCCCCGTAGGCTCTAGGCGTGGACCGCCGCATCTTCGGGATCGAGAACGAGTACGGCGTCACCTGCACGTTCAAGGGGCAGCGCCGGCTGAGCCCGGACGAGGTGGCGCGCTACCTGTTCCGCAAGGTGGTGTCCTGGGGGCGGTCCAGCAACGTCTTCCTCCGCAACGGGGCCCGGCTCTACCTCGACGTCGGCAGTCACCCGGAGTACGCCACTCCCGAGTGCGACGACGTGGTCGAGCTGGTCACGCACGACAAGGCGGGGGAGCGGGTCCTCGAGGGCCTGCTGCTCGACGCCGAGCAGCGGCTGCACGACGAGGGCATCGCCGGCGAGATCTACCTCTTCAAGAACAACACCGACTCCGCCGGCAACTCCTACGGCTGCCACGAGAACTACCTGGTCAGCCGGGCGGGCGAGTTCAGCCGGCTCGCCGACGTGCTGATCCCGTTCCTCGTCACCCGGCAGATCATCGTCGGGGCCGGCAAGGTCACCCAGACGCCGAGGGGTACGTCGTACTCCGTCAGCCAGCGGGCAGAGCACATCTGGGAGGGCGTCTCGAGCGCCACCACCCGCAGCCGGCCGATCATCAACACCCGCGACGAGCCGCACGCCGACGCGGAGAAGTACCGCCGGCTCCACGTGATCGTCGGCGACAGCAACATGAGCGAGACCACCACGATGCTGAAGGTGGCGTCCTGCGACCTGGTGCTGCGGATGATCGAGGAGGGCGTCGTGATGCGCGACCTCACGATGGAGAACCCGATCCGGGCGATCCGGGAGATCTCCCACGACGTCACCGGCCGGCGCAAGATCCGGCTGGCCAACGGCCGTGAGGCGAGCGCGCTCGACATCCAGGGTGAGTACCTCTCCAAGGCTCGGGACTTCGTCGATCGACGAGGCATCAGCACGCCCCTGATCGAGCGGACGCTCGACCTGTGGGAGCGGGGCCTCAAGGCGGTCGAGTCCGACGACCTCGGCCTCGTCGACCGCGAGATCGACTGGGTGATCAAGTGGAAGCTCATCGACCGCTACCGCGCGAAGCACGGCCTGCCGCTGAGCCACCCCCGCGTCGCTCAGCTCGACCTCGCCTACCACGACATCCACCGCAACCGTGGCCTCTACTACCTGCTCGAGAAGCGTGGTGCGGTCGCCCGGGTCAGCAGCGACCTCCGCATCTTCGAGGCCAAGTCGGTGCCGCCGCAGAACACTCGCGCCCGGTTGCGCGGCGAGTTCATCCGCAAGGCGCAGGAGCGCCGTCGCGACTTCACCGTCGACTGGGTGCACCTCAAGCTCAACGACCAGGCGCAGCGGACGGTGCTGTGCAAGGACCCGTTCCGGGCCTACGACGAACGGGTCCAGCGCCTGATCGACGGGATGTAGGCGTCGTCAGCCGGCAGCGCGGCGGGAGGCGTCCTTCGCAAGCTTGCTTGCTCCACCTGACGCCGAAGACGCGCTCGGCAAATTCAACTTGTATGGTTTCGGCGTGCTCAGCCGACTGACCCGTCCCACCGCGCTCACCGCCGTCTCGCTGTGCGCCCTCGCCGTCCTCACGGCCTGCGGCGACGACTCGCCGGAGGGCGAGACCGCCTCGGGTTTCGACGCGGTGGAGGTGTCCGGACCGGTCGGTGAGGTCCCCGAGGTCGACTGGTCGGCGATGCTCGAGCCCGGCGAGACCGAGGCCCAGGTCGTCGAGGAGGGAGACGGCGCCGTCATCGAGGACGGTGACAAGGTGCTCACCAACCTTGCGATCTCCAACGACTTCGGCCAGGACATCTCGTTCGACACCTACTCCGACCAGGGAGTCCTCCTCGAGGTCGGCTCGGAGGCCGAGCCCGCGCAGGTGGTCGACCTGATGACGCAGCTGGTCAAGGACGAGATCGAACCCGGCACGACCACGGTCGGCACCCGGGTCGCGATCGTCGCTGACGCCGAGGAGGAGTTCGGCGACCTCGCGCTCAACCTGTCTTCGCTCGGGATCGGCAACGAGGACGGGTTCGTCCTGGTCGCCGACTTCGAGGCCGTCGCGCTCGACGGACCGGAGGGCAAGACCCGGCCCGCTCCGGCTTGGGCGCCCGAGATCGTGCAGGAGAAGGGGAAGCCGACCGCGCTCGACTCCTCCGGCCTCCCCGAGCCCGACCCGAAGGCGACCGAGCTCGGCAAGGCCGTCCTGGTCGAGGGCACCGGCCCGGTCGTCGAGAAGGGCCAGCAGATCGTGGCCAACTACATCGGCCAGGTCTACGGCGCGAAGAAGCCCTTCGACAGCGGGTACGCCCGGCCCGACCCGGCGATCTTCGAGATCGGCACCGGAGCCGTGGTGAAGGGCTGGGACCAGGGGCTCGTCGGCGAGAAGGTCGGCAGCCGCGTCCTGCTCGAGATCCCCCCGAAGCTCGGGTACGGCAAGAAGGGTCAGGGTGAGGACATCCCCGGCGACTCCACCCTGTACTTCGTCGTCGACATCCTGGCCGCAGCGTGATCCGCTAGGACCATGCCTGCGCCGAAGAGCGAGCGCCTGCTCAACCTCCTCATCATGCTCCTGGTCCAGCGGCGCCCGATCGCGAAGGACCGGATCCGGGAGCTGCTCTACCCCGACTCGCGCCCGGACGCGTTCGAGAAGATGTTCGAGCGCGACAAGGACGAGCTGCGGAGCCTCGGCGTACCCGTCGAGGTCGCCCAGCTCGACCCGCTCTTCGACGACGAGATCGGCTACCGGATCCCGCCCGACCAGTTCGCGCTGCCGGACGTCTCGCTGACGCCGGAGGAGGCCGCGGTCGTGAGCCTCGCGTCCCGGGTCTGGCAGCAGGCGACGATGGCGCAGGCCACCACCGACGCCGTCCGCAAGCTCAACGCCGCGGGCATCGACGTCGACCTGACCGCGCTCGAGATCGCCCAGCCGCGCCTGACGGCCGATGAGCCGGCGTTCGCGACCTGCTGGGAGGCGGTCTGCGACCGGACCTGCATCGAGTTCGACTACCAGCGGCCGGACGAGGAAGCGGCCCGCCGCCGCCACCTCCAGCCGTGGGGCATGGTGCGGACGTCGGGACGCTGGTACCTCGTCGGCTTCGACACCGACCGGCAGGCCGAACGGGTGTTCCGGCTCGACCGGGTGACCGGCACGGTGCGCAAGGTCGGACCCGCCCGGGCGTACGACGTACCGCCGGACACGGATCTCCGCGAGGTGATCGACCGGCTGGCGCCGGTCCCCGCCGCCGAGCGCGCCGTGCTGCTGGTGCGCAAGGAGACCGGGCACAGCTTCCGGCGCCGTGCCGCGCGGGTGAAGGAGGGCGTCGACGGCCCCGACACCCGCACGACCTGGGACTGCGTCGAGCTGGACCGCCCGGCGCGCGGGTTCGTCGACGAGGTGCTCTACCACGGGCCGGACGTCGTGCTGCTGGAACCGGCAGCCCTCCGCGCAGAGGTCATCGGACGGCTCGAGGCGGTCGCCGGATGACGACGTCGACGACCGCGGCCCCGGGCGCCCGCGACCAGGTCGCCCGCCTGCTCACCCTGGTGCCGTTCTTGCACCACCGCGACCAGGTCCGGCTCGCCGACGCCGCCGACCTGCTCGGGACCTCACCCGCCCAGGTGCTGGGCGACCTCAAGGTGCTCTTCATGTGCGGCCTCCCCGGCGGGCTGCCCGACGACCTGATCGACGTCGACCTCGACGCCATCGAGTCCGACGAAGGCGGGCCGGTCAGCGACGGCGTCATCCGGATCGAGAACGCCGACTACCTCGCCCGGCCGCTGCGGCTGAGCCCGACCGAGGCCTCGGCCGTCATGGTCGCCCTGCACACGCTGCGGGACGTCTCGCCCCGCGACACCCAGCTGATCATCGACGGGGTCCTCGCCAAGCTCGAGGCGGCCGCGAGCACCGCCGCGGCGTCGCGGCGGATCGCCGTCGACGCGCGGTCGGACGAGGTGGCGCTGATCGCGCTGTCCGACACGCTCGTGCGTGCGGCTGACGAACGCCGCCAGGTGCGCCTGACCTACCACGTGCCGGCCCGCGACGAGCTCTCCGAGCGGGTCGTGGACCCCCACGGGGTGGTGGCGCACGGTCGGTTCCACTACCTCGACGCGTGGTGCCACACTGCCGGGAGCGACCGGCTGTTCCGCCTCGACCGGATCACCGAGGCCACCGTGCTCGACACTCCGATCGTGACCGAGCCGCGGGAGCCCCGCGAGGTCAACGAGGGCCTGCTGACCGGCGAGGCGCCTCCCGGCGGCACGGTCGCCACCCTGGTCCTGCAACCGGCGGCCGACTGGGTGCCGCTCTACTACCCCATGCAGGAGGTGCGGCCACGGGGCGACGGCGTCCTCGAGGTGGACCTGCCGGTGGCCGACCCGCGGTGGCTGATGCGACTGTTGCTGCGGCTGGCGCCCCACGCCGCCGTCGTCGCCCCCGAAGAGTTCACCGAGACTTTCACAGCGACAGCACAGGAGACCCTCGCCCTGTATCGGTGACGGCGGCGTACTATTGAGGGCGGCAGCAACCGCTGCCGTAGCGACGATGAGAGTTGGTTGACGTGCTTCCGATGATCTGGACGCCGCAGGGCGCTGAATGGCTGGTGATCCTCGCAATCGTGATCCTGGTCTTCGGTGCCGCGAAGCTGCCCGAGCTCGCGCGCGGCACGGGCCAGGCGCTGCGGATCTTCAAGGCCGAGACCAAGGGCCTTCGCGATGACGACGAGGACGGGAAGCCGGAGCCGAAGCCGACGCCGGCCGGCGAGTTGAACGCCGCCGACGAGGTCGCCGAGGGCGAGATCGTCGACGAGCGCAAGCACAACGCCTGAGCAGCACTTGTCGCTCACCGGAGTCCTCCAGCTTTTCGTTGGCAGGCCGGTCCACCCTGTCGGTCCGGATGGCCGGATGGCCCTGTCGGACCACCTGCGGGAGCTTCGTGCTCGGATCCTGAAGGCAGCTCTCGTCATCGTGGCTGCGTTCGTGGTGGCGCTGTTCTTCTTCGACCCGCTGTTCCAGCTGGTGCTCGACCCTTACCTCCAGGCGCAGGAGTCGTTGCCGGACGGCCAGACCGAAGCCACGACCGGAGGTGCCGCCGGCGGCTTCCTGCTCTACCTCAAGCTGTGCGGTCTGGCGGCACTGGTCGGGTCCAGCCCGTTCTGGCTGTACCAGATCTGGGCGTTCATCCTTCCCGGCCTGCACTCCAACGAGAAGAAGTGGACCGGGATCTTCGCGGCCATCGCGGGGCCGCTGTTCATCGCCGGCGTCGTGCTCGGCTACCTGACCCTGCCGCTCGGCCTCGAGATCCTGATCGGCTTCACTCCTGCAGACCTCACCAACCTGGTCGAGTTCAACGACTACCTGGTGTTCTTCACCCGGAGCCTTCTCGTCTTCGGCATCGCCTTCGAGATCCCGGTGTTCGTCGTCCTGCTCAACCTGGCCGGCGTCGTCAAGGGCCGGTCGTTGGGGGCCCACCGACCGTGGATCATCATCGGCTGCTTCCTGTTCGCTGCCGTCGCGACGCCGTCGGGCGACCCGTTCACGATGACCTTCATGGCGGTGCCGATGGTGGTCCTGTTCGTGATCTCCGAGGTGATCGCCCGGTTCAACGACCGGCGGCGCGCGAGAGCCAACATCAACGCGGGGCTGAGCCCCGACGAGGCGTCTCCGCTGTGACCGGTCCTGATCCGCGCACGGCGTGCAGCGAGGTCGACGCGTTCGACCTGCCGGAGTGGCTCGGCACCGACCCGGTGACCTGGTCCGCGGTGGGTCCGCTCCGGCTCGGGATCGTGCCCGGCGTGATCTGCAGCGACACGAGCGGTGTCGAGCTCGCGTGCGACCTGATGGCGGGCGACGTCGCCTACCCGGTGATGGTCGCGGACGAGCAGACCAGGGTCCGGATCCACCAGGCGTGGCGCCACGGCCAGGTCCACCTGGTACGGCGCGGCGACCGGCTCACGCTCGGTGCGCCCGGGACCGACTTCACGGCACCGCGGGTCCTCGACGCGATCGGTCGGCTCGCGAAGGCGGTCGGTGCGCCGCCCGGCCACTTCGCGGTGCGGCTCCGGGTCGCCCGTGACGGATCGGGCTGGGACCGGGGTGCGGGATAGGGCCCGTCGATAGGTTGGGCACCGTGACCCGCGAGATCGCCCTCCTCACCAATCCCACGGCGGGCAAGGGTCGCGCCCGACGGGTCCGGAACGAGACGCTGCCGCTGCTCCACGGAGCCGGTTGGCGGGTCCGGTCGATCGAGGGCCGTGACGCCGGCGAGGCGGCCGACCTGGCCCGCAAGGCCGTCGCCGACGGCGTCGACGCGCTGGTCGTCTGCGGCGGCGACGGGCTGGTCCACCTCGCGCTGCAGGTGCTGGCGGGGACGGAGGTACCCCTGGGCATCCTGCCGGCCGGCACTGGCAACGACGCCGCCCGATCGGTCGGCATCCCATTGCGCGACCCGGCGGGCGCCGCAGGCCGGCTGCTCGCGTGGGAGCCCCGGCGGATCGACCTGGCCCGTTCGGGCGACCGTTGGTTCGCGGCCGTGCTCGCCGCCGGGTTCGACGCGGTCGTCAACGAGCGCGCCAACGAGATGACCTGGCCGCGCGGCCAGATGCGCTACAACCTCGCCACTCTCGCCGAGCTGCGCACCTTCGAGCCGCTGCACTACGAGATCGACCTCGATGGTGAGCAGCTCCAGCTCCAAGCGATGCTGGTCGCGATCGCCAACGGGCCGTCGTTCGGCGGTGGCCTCCGGATCGCCGAGGGCGCGATCCTGGACGACGGGCTGCTCGACGTGGTGGTCATCGGCCCGATGAGCAAGCGTGAGCTGGTCCGGACCTACCCGAAGCTGTTCCGCGGCACGCACGTGCACCATCCCCAGTTCTCCCGCCACCTGGCCCGGCGGGTCACCGTGGCGTGCCCGGGCATCGTCGGCTACGCCGACGGCGAGAGGTACGGTGCCTTGCCGCTCACGGTCGAGTGCGTCCCCCAAGCCCTCACGGTGCTCACATGAGCGTCTTCGACGGCTTCGCGGCGACCTTCCCGTTCGAGCTCGACCAGTTCCAGATCGACGCCTGCCGCGCCCTCGAGGCCGGCCATGGCGTGCTGGTGGCCGCGCCGACCGGCGCCGGCAAGACGCTGGTGGGCGAGTTCGCCGTGCAGCTGGCCATCGAGACCGGCCGCAAGTGCTTCTACACGACGCCGATCAAGGCGCTGTCGAACCAGAAGTACCACGACCTCGTCGCCCGCTACGGCCCCGAGCGCGTCGGCCTCCTGACCGGCGACACCACCGTCAACGGCGAGGCGCCGGTGGTCGTGATGACCACCGAGGTGCTCCGCAACATGCTCTACGCCGGGTCGCGGACGCTGATCGGGCTCGGGTTCGTCGTGATGGACGAGGTGCACTACCTCGCCGACCGTGCGCGGGGTGCGGTGTGGGAGGAGGTGATCATCCACCTTCCGGAGTCCGTGACCGTGGCTTCGCTGTCGGCGACGGTCTCCAATGCCGAGGAGTTCGGCGAGTGGCTTGAGACCGTCCGCGGCGAGACCCGGACGATCGTCGCCGAGCGGCGGCCGGTGCCGCTCTACCAGCACGTCATGGTCGGCCGTCGGCTCCTCGACCTGTTCGCGTCCTCCGACGTGGACGCCTCCGCGGGATTCGTGCGGGAGGGCGCTCCGGTCAACGACGAGCTGATGCGGATCGCCCGCGACGACTGGGCGAGCACCCGACTGATGCGCGACCGCCGGTCGCCCCGCAAGGGCAAGCCCGGCTCGTCGAAGAACCCGCGGAGCGTCGGCAACGGCCGTCGGGTCTGGATCCCCGGGCGGATCGACGTGCTCGACCGGCTGGAGCGCGAGCTGCTGCTGCCTGCGATCGTGTTCATCTTCAGCCGTGCGGGGTGTGACGCCGCCGTCCAGCAGTGCCTCGACGCCAACCTCCGGCTCAACACCCCCGAGGAGCGCGACGAGGTGCTCTCGTTCGTCGAGCAGACCGTGGGCGCGCTCCCGGGCGCCGATCTCGAGGTGCTCGGCTACCACGACTTCCTCGACGGGCTCAGCCGTGGCGTCGCCGCTCACCACGCCGGGATGCTCCCGGCGTTCAAGGAGTGCGTCGAGTCTCTCTACCTGCGCGGTCTGGTCAAGGTGGTGTTCGCGACCGAGACCCTTGCCCTCGGGATCAACATGCCGGCGCGGACCGTCGTCCTCGAGAAGTTGACGAAGTGGAACGGCGAGACGCACGCCGACATCACCCCGGGGGAGTACACCCAGCTCACTGGTCGGGCCGGCCGCCGCGGCCTCGACATCGAGGGGCACGCGGTCGTCCTCTGGCAGCCGGGCATGAACCCGCGCGAGCTGGCCGGTCTGGCGTCGACGCGCACCTACCCGCTCCGTTCGTCCTTCCGGCCCTCCTACAACATGGCGGTCAACCTGGTGCACCAGTACGGTCGCCACCGCTCGCGGGAGCTCCTCGAGCAGTCGTTCGCCCAGTTCCAGGCCGACCGGGCGGTGGTCGGGCTCGCCCGGCAGCTGCGCAAGGCCGAGGACGCGCTGTCAGGGTACGCAGAGGCGGCCAAGTGCCACCTCGGCGACTTCCTCGAGTACGCCGACCTGCGCCGCCAGGTCAACGACCTCGAGAAGGACGCGAAGCGCTCGCGCCGCGCGGAGCGGCGCGACGAGGCGGCGACGTCCCTCGAGCGGCTCAAGCCGGGGGACGTGATCGTGGTGCCGGCCGGGAAGTACGCCGGTCCGGCGGTGGTGGTCGAGCCCGGCCTGTCCGAGCACGGGCACCGTCCGCTCGTCGTGACGGCGACCCGGCAGTCCAAGCGACTGGCCGCGCCGGACTTCCCGGTGCCGGTCGAGGCCGTGGGGCGGATCCGGCTGCCGAAGCGGTTCGACGGCCGCAACCCGCACCAACGCAAGCAGGTGGCGGAGTCCATCCGCCAAGCCGTCGAGCACCTCCCGCACTCGGTCACCCGGCCGCGCCTGGAAAAGGGCTCGGTCGATCCCGCGGTCGCGGCCGAGGTCTCCGCCCTGCGCGACCGGCTGCGGTCCCACCCCTGCCACAGCTGCCCCGAGCGGGAGGACCACGCGCGCTGGACCGAGCGCTACTTCAAGCTGCAGCGCGACACCGAGACCCTCGCGCGGCGAGTGGAGCGTCGTACCAACACCGTCGCGCGGGAGTTCGACCGCGTGTGCGAGGTGCTCGACGCCCTCAAGTACCTCGACGGGGACCGGGTCACCGACCGCGGCCGGGGCCTGATGCGGATCTACTCCGACCTCGACCTGGTCGCGGCCGAGGCGCTGCGCGAGCGGATGTGGGACGACCTGTCGCCCTCCCAGCTCGCTGCGGTGCTGTCGGTGCTGGTCTACGAGGCCCGTCGCCCCGACGAGTCGGCACCGCGGCTCCCGGGCGGCGCGATCGCGGCGACGATCGAGGCGATGCAGCGGCTGTGGGTGGAGCTCGAGCAGCTCGAGAAGGACCACCGGCTGGCCTTCCTGCGCGCCCCGGACCCCGGCTTCGCGTGGACGGCGTACCGCTGGGCCGAGGGCGACGCGCTCGACGAGATCCTCGTCCGTGCCGACCTGACTGCGGGAGACTTCGTGCGCCAGATGAAGCAGCTGGTCGACTTCGCCGGTCAGATCGCGGACGCTGCAGGGGACTCCCCGGTGCGGAAGACGGCGCGCGCGACGATCGATCTGCTGCGCCGGGGAATCGTGTCGCCGGACTGACACGAGCGATGAGTCGTCGCCGCTGCGCCAGTCTGTCCCAGCACCCGACCGAGGAGGCCTGATGACCACCACGATCACCCACCAGCTCGACGTCCCCGGCGCCGTCGTCACCTATGACGTGCACGAGCCCGACAGCGAAGCCGCCGGACCCCACCGGCCGGTCATGGTGTTCGGCTCCCCGATGGGCGCCTCCGGGTTCGCCCAGCTCGTCCCGCACCTCTCCGACCGGACCGTGATCACCTACGACCCGCGGATGGCCGACCGCAGCCGGCTCCAAGAGGGCGGCGAGGTCAGCTACGAGGCGCACGGCGACGACGTCCACCGGGTCGTGGCGGCGACCGGGCTCGGCCCCGTGGACGTGTTCGCGTCCAGCGGGGGAGCGGTGGCCGCGCTGCCGTGGTTGCTCGCGCACCCCGAGGAGGTCGGCACCGTCGTGCTCCACGAACCACCGCTGTCGGTCCTGCTCGAGGACGCCGACGTGCTGGATCGGATCGGCAAGGACATCGTCGACACCTATGAACGCCTCGGTCAGGGCCCCGCCATGGCCAAGTTCATCCAGATGGTCATGCACGACGGCGTCTTCACCGAGGATTACCTCGACCAGCCGGCACCCTCGCCCGAGCAGTTCGGCTTCTCCAGCGAGGACGACGGCAGCCGCGACGACGCGCTGCTCGGCCACAACATGCGGATGGCTCCGTACCACCCGGAGGGAGACGCGCTGTGCGCGTCGGGCGTGCGGATCGTGCCTGCCTTCGGGGCCGCGAGCGGCCAGGGCGTGCCGCGGCGGGGTGCCGAGGCGCTGGCCGCGGTGCTCGGCGTCGAGCCGGTCGAGTTTCCCGGCGACCACGGCGGCTTCGTGGCCAACGAGTGGTCGCCCGACAACGACCCGGAGGCCTTCGCGACGAAGCTGCGCGAGGTGCTGGACGGCCGTGACTAGCCGGCGATGACTCCGGTCAGTCGCTCAACCGGGCTGGTGAGTCCCCAACGCACGGTCAGCTCCGCGAGCGCGTCCGGGTCGGCGGGTGCGGAGGGCAGCGCCAGCGCGTCGCCGCGCGGCAGGTCGATGTCGCGAGCGACGGCGACCACGGTCGGTGCGACGGAGAGATAGTCCGCGGCTTCCTTGATCTTGAGCCGCGGCCCGGGCGCCAGGTCGCTCGCGGGATCGGCCGCGGCGGCGACGATGCCGTCGATGTCGCCGAACCGCTGGAGCAGCGTCGCCGCCGTCTTCTCACCCACGCCCTTCACACCCGGCAGCCCGTCGGAGGCGTCGCCGCGCAGGGTCGCGAAGTCGGCGTACTGGCGGGACGTCACGCCGTACTTCTCGAGGATCCAGGCCTCGTCCACCCGCTCGTGCTTCCCGACGCCCTTGCCGATGTAGAGCACCCGGACGCCGGCTGCGTCGTCGACGAGCTGGAACAGGTCCCGATCGCCGGTGACCACGTCGACCGGCCGGCCGGCGCCGGTGGCCAGGGTGCCGATGACGTCGTCGGCCTCGTAGCCCGAGGCACCGACGACCGCGATGCCGAAGGCGTCGAGCACCTCCCGGATGATCGGCACCTGGGCCTCGAGCGGGTCAGGGACCTCCTCGATGTCGGGCGCGCCCGCCACCGGGACGACCACCCGGTGCGCCTTGTAGGTCGGCAGCAGGTCGACGCGCCACTCCGGCCGCCAGTCCTCGTCCCAGCAGCAGACCAGGTGGCTGGGCCGGTACTGCTCGACCAGGAACGTGATGTAGCCGAGCATGCCGCGGACCGCGTTGACGTTGGTGCCGTCAGGGGCCAGCAGCTCGGGGGAACCGAAGAACGCCCGGAAGTACATCGAGGCGGTGTCGAGGAGCATCAGGCGTCCGGGAGAGGTGTCCATCACGCCGATCGTAGGGCCCAGGGGTTCCGGGATGTCCTAGGGTGGCGGTCGTGAGCCAGAGCGGCAGTTCCTCCTCCGTGGAGGCCATCGATCGCCAGATCCTCGAACTGCTGGCCAAGGACGGCCGGATGTCCTACACGGATCTCGGGAAGGCGACCGGGCTCTCCACCTCGGCCGTGCACCAGCGCGTGAAGCGGCTCGAGCAGCGGGGCCTGATCCTCGGGTACGGCGCCACCGTCAACCACGCGGAGATCGGGCTCCCGCTCACCGCGTTCATCGCGATCGCGCCCTTCGACCCGTCCCAGCCCGACGACACCCCCGAGCGGCTGGAGGACCTGCCCGAGATCGAGTCCTGCTGGTCGGTGGCCGGCGAGGAGTCCTACGTCATCAAGGTGCGCTCGCACTCACCCTCGGAGCTCGAGGAGCTCCTGGCCCGGATCCGCGCCGCCGCGAACGTGTCGACGCGGACCACCATCGTGCTCTCGACGTACTACGAGAACCGGCCGGTCACCGGCTGACGGTCAGTGCGCCTGGAGCGCCGCCGTACGACGTGAAGCCTCGGCGACCTCTGCCGCCCGCAGCGCCGAGTCGTCGAGATCGGCGTGGTTGGCCCACCACGACTGACCGCTGGGCGGGAGGGTGTGGATCGGGTCGTAGTACTCGTAGGTGCGCTGGAGCGCGTCGGGGTCGCCGGCCTCGATCGAGGTCAGGTAGTTCTTCGTCCAGTGGCTGATGCCGCGCTCGACGTCGTAGTCGGCGAGCTGGTGCACCCAGCGCTTGCCGACGAACGGAACGTCGCACACGATCCGCGGGGTCGCGAAGCCCGGCAGGTAGCCCATGATCTGGTGCTGCAGGTGCTGCGCCTGGGCGACGGAGATCCGCCAGTGCTCGCTGTAGGGGATCAGGTCGCACATGTAGAAGTAGTAGGGCATGATCCGCGCGCCGTCGAGCAGCGCGAAGCACAGGTCGAGCAGCGCGTGCGGGTCGGCGTTGACGCCGTTGAGGATGACGCCCTGGTTGCGCACGTCGCGGAGACCCGCCTCGAGCATCAGCGCCGTCGCGCTGGCAACCGCCGGCGTGATCGACTGCGCGTGGTTGGCGTGGGTGTGGATCGCGATCGAGACACCCCGTTTGCGAGCAGTGGCGGCCACCCGGCCGACGCCGTCGACGACGTCGGGCTGGGCCCAGTGCTGGGGCAGTCCGATGAGCGCCTTGGTCGCCAGCCGGATGTCGCGGATGTTGTCGATCTCGAGCAGCGAGTCGAGGAACGACTCGAGCCGCGGCCACGGCATGTTCGCCACGTCGCCGCCGGACACGACGACGTCGCGGACCGACGGTGTACGGCGCAGGTAGTCGAGCATGTCCGTGAGCCGGTCGTTGGGCTTGGCGACGAATTTGAGCTTCTCGACCGTCGGCGTCGAGTTGCCGACCAGGTCCATCCGGGTGCAGTGGCCGCAGTACTGCGGGCACGTCGGCAGCAGCTCGGCGAGCACCTTGGTGGGGTAGCGGTGGGTCAGGCCCTCGGCGACCCACATGTCGTGCTCGTGGAGCGAGTCACGCGTGGCGTGGGGGTGGGACGGCCAGTCGGTGCGCCGGTCGGAGAAGACGGGCAGCATGTAGTGACGGATCGGGTCGGCGTAGAACGCGTCGGTCAGGGTTCCGGGGCCGGAGGGCTCGACGTGCGGGGCCATCGTGTTGAGCATCTGCGGCGGCACGAGCATGGACATGGTCGCCCGCTCGGTCTGGTCGCGCTCGAGGTCGGCGTAGAAGCGCTCGTCGACGAGGTCGCCGAGGAGCTCGCGCAGCTGCTTGATGTTCTTGACGCAGTGCGCGCGCTGCCACTGCACCGAGGCCCACTCCTCGGCGGTGACGTCCTTCCAACCCGGGAAGCGGGTCCAGTCCGGTTCTGTCAGCTCGACCCTGCGGTAGGGATACGGCTGACCGGCGGGCTCGGGGATGCCGACTGCGATCGACGACTCGATGCTCATATGTGTCAGAATACGTGAAGATAATCCGGCTGCAACATCCACGCGCCGGAGAATTTGCGGCCTACAGCAAGGTGGAGGGACAGTGTCGACGGTGATTCAGCAGAGCGACCCGACGGGGTTGCACCGCGTGCTGGACGATTTCCGGGTGCTGCCGCAGGCGGCCCGCCGACTGGACACCCGGCCTGAGCTGTGGCCTGACGAGGTCCGGATCCGCGTCGAGCGGCTCAACCTGGACGCCGCCTCCTTCCGCCAGCTCGAGCAGCAGCACGAGGGCGACGGGGGAGCGGTGCGCGACGCCGTGCTGGGCATCGTGGCCGACCGGGGCAAGATGCAGAATCCGGTCACCGGCTCGGGCGGGATGCTCATCGGCACGGTCGAGGAGGTCGGTCCGGAGTCGCCGCTGGGTCTCAAGGTCGGCCAGCGGGTCGCCACCCTGGTGTCGCTGACCCTCACGCCGCTCGTGATCACCGACGGGCTCGCCGATTGGGACGGCCGCTCGGAGCAGGTGCCGTGCGCCGGCTACGCCGTCCTCTTCGGCCGGTCGATCGCGGCGGTGCTCCCGGACGACCTGCCGACCGGGCTCAGTCTGGCCGTGATGGACGTCTGCGGGGCACCGGCGCTGACCTCGCGCGTCGTGAGCCAGTACGTCGACCGCGGGTCGGCGCCGCGCGTCGCCGTCATCGGCGGTGGCGGCAAGTCCGGCTCGCTCGCGCTGGCCGCGGCCCGCGCCGCGGGCGCGGGCCGGCTGGTCGGCGTGGTCCCGACCGAGCGGGAGGCCGCATCCCTCGAGGGTGCGGGTCTCGCCGACGCGGTCGTGGTGACCGACGCCCGCGACCCGATCGCGCTGCGGGACTCGGTCGCCGCGGCGGGCGGACCCGCCGACGTCACCGTGGTGTGCGTGGACGTGCCGGGCTGCGAAGGCGGGGCCGTACTCTCCACGGCCGACGGCGGCACCGTCATCTTCTTCTCGATGGCCACCTCGTTCTCCGCGGCCGCGCTCGGCGCCGAGGGCGTGGCCGCCGACGTCACGATGCTCGTCGGCAACGGCTACGTGCCCGGTCATGCGGCGCTCGCGCTCGACCTGCTCCGCACCGACGCGGGCGTCCGGCGCCTCTTCGAGGAGCGACTCGCATGACGACCAGGGCAGCCACGAAGCTCGACCTCGATCCGGCCACCGTCCGGAAGGCGCGGTCGCTGGCCCGCAAGGCCGGTCGGCCGATCGTGCGGCTGGCGCAGCAGCACACCACCGTCTCCGTCGAGCGCGCCACGCTGCGCCTCGCGGGACTGAGCGGGGCCGACGCGGAGGGCACGCCCTGGGCCAACCGGCTCCTCGACGCCGTCCGAGCCGACGTCGGTCTCGACCACGGCGTGGCACTGCCGGTGTGGGACGCGCTGGTCCGTGGCGAGGCGGAGGATCTGACGACGCTGGCGCAGAAGGCCTCGGCCGGTTCGGTGCGGTTCGAGATCCCGGACGGCACCCGGGCCAAGCGGGCCCGTACGGCGAGCCGTCGCCAGGTCGGCGCCGGCATCCGCCAGGTCGACCGCCGTCGGGCCGAGCGCGACCGGCTGATCAAGCGGCACGGCGACGCGCCGCGGCAACCGTGGATCTACCTCATCGTCGCCACCGGTGACATCTACGAGGACATCCCGCAGGCGCAGCAGGCCGCCCGGGAGGGGGCCGACGTGATCGCGGTGATCCGGTCGACCGGCCAGAGCCTGCTGGACTTCGTGCCCGAGGGCGCGACCAGGGAGGGCTTCGCCGGCACCTACGCCACCCAGGAGAACTTCCGGCTGATGCGGGCGGCGCTCGACGAGACCGGCAAGGAGCTCGGCCGCTACGTCCGGCTGACCAACTACGCCAGCGGCCTCTGCATGCCGGAGATCGCCGCGCTCGCCGGTCTCGAGCGCCTCGACATGATGCTGAACGACTCCATGTACGGGATCCTCTTCCGCGACATCAACCCGGTCCGCACCTTCGTCGACCAGCGGTTCAGCCGGCAGGTCCACGCCCGGGCCGGGATCATCATCAACACCGGCGAGGACAATTACCTCACGACCGCCGACGCTGTCGAGGCAGCCCATACGGTCACCACCAGCCAGCTGCTCAACGAGTACTTCGCCAAGGAGGCCGGCCTGGAGGACTGGCAGCTCGGCCTGGGCCACGCGTTCGAGATCGATCCGGCGGTGCCGGAGTCGTTCCGGCTCGAGCTCGCCCACGCCCTGCTGGCGCGCGAGCTGTTCCCCAAGGCGCCGCTCAAGTGGATGCCGCCGACCCGGCACATGACCGGCGACGTCTTCCGTGGCTACCTGCTCGACGGGTTCTTCAACCTGGTCGGCGCGATGACCGGCCAGGGCATCCTGCTCGTCGGCATGATGACCGAGGCCGTCGTGACGCCCTGGCTGTCCGACCGCGACCTCGCCCTCCAGAACGTCCGCTACGTCCTCGACGCCGCCGGTGGCCTGGGCGAGGACTTCCACCCCGCTCCGGACGGGCTGATCGCCACCCGCGCCCGCCAGGTGCTGGGTGAGACCATCGACCTGCTCGAGCGGATCGTGAACGACTCGGACCAGGAGGGTGACCCGCCCTTGCTCGCCGCGATCGCCGACGGGACCTTCGGCACGATGAAGCGGCCGCCGGACGGGGGCCGCGGGCTCGAGGGTGTCGCCCGCAAGGCAGACGGCTACTACAACCCCGCCTCCGAGATCCTGGAGGAGAAGTGAGCACTCTCGTCCGTCCGTACGGCGACACCACCGGCGACGGAATGGTGCAGATCAGCTTCACGCTGCCGGTTGCGCACTCGAAGCGGGCCGAGGGTGCGGCCCAGCAGCTCGCGGCCAAGATGGGTCTCGACCCTGCGCTGGTCGTCCATGCGAAGCCGATGGGGGACGACTTCACCTTCTTCGTCGTCTACGGCCGGGTCCACCACCTCGTCGACCTCGACGCGGTGGAGGTGGTCGAGCGCGACTACCCGTTGCTCACCCCGAAGGAGGCGAACGCGGCGATCAAGCGCAGCCTGCGCCGGCGGCTCGTCGTGCTCGGCGCCTGCATCGGCACCGACGCGCACACCGTCGGCATCGACGCCATCTTGAACATCAAGGGGTTCGCGGGGGAGAAGGGGCTGGAGTACTACCGGGAGATCAAGGTCGTGAACATGGGGGCGCAGGTCTCGGTGCCCCAGCTCGTCGATCGTGCGGTGGCGGAGCAGGCGGACGCCGTGCTCGTGTCGCAGGTGGTCACCCAGCGCGACGCGCACCTGCTCAACACCCGGGAGATGTCGGCCGCCTTCGGCGAGGCGTTCCAGACCGAGGACCGTCCGTTGCTCGTCGTCGGTGGCCCGCGGTTCGACGAGGCAATGGCGGACGAGCTCGGAGTCGACCGGATCTTCGGTCGGGGCACGACGCCCGGCGAGGTAGCCAGCTTCCTGGTCCATAGGATCGCGTCATGATTACCCCACCGGGTTCTTCGCTTCCCCCGCGTCGCTCCTCCGCGAACAACCCGGCGGGGACCCCAAAGTCGTGACCGCATCCACAGGCGCCCGAGCGACCCAGCGACGCTACGTGCCCTACTCCCACGCCCACTACGCCGGCAACCTCGTCGACGGCGCCTACGGCCTCGGCCTGTTCGGCGACGTGGCCACCGAGCTCAGCATCCAGACCGACGGCGACGAGGGTCTGTTCGCGTCCTACGACGATGTCCAGTTCCGCGCGCCGGTTCGTGCCGGCGATGTCGTCGAGGCGACCGCGGAGCTGGTCAGGGTCGGCAACCGGTCGCGGGTCATGGCGTTCACCCTGACCGTCGTCGCGCGCGGCGCGGCGACCGCGGACCGGCCCGGCGCCGCGACCCTGCTCGAGCCGCCGTTGGTGGCGACGACCGCCACCGGCACGGTCGTCGTCCCGTAGTCGCACGATCGGTCGGCGCGTCGCATGCGACACGCCGCGCGTCCCAGAGAATTGTGCGGAATTTGGGGGTCCCGGGACCCCGCTCTGACCTGCGCATTCCCGTATCCGCGCAGGTCAGCGGGCGGTTGACACTCCCGCCCAGGCTCGCCAAAGTACGTGACCGTTGCTCGTGCAGGTCGTGGTAGGCGGACCGACGTCCGAGTGGCCGGCACTCGGGGGTGTAGCGCCAACACCTCCCGTCGCCGGTTCGCGGAGGTCGGTTCGCACCTCGAGAGCGACACGGAAGGGTCGCCCTCCCCCTAGACAACATCCGAGTCCCGGCAGCCGGTCGGGAATCGGGATGGTCCGAAGGTGAGGCCGACCCTTCCGTTCCGAATCGGCCGAGCGTGTCGCCCATCGTCCGGCGCCGCACGGCCCATCGCTCCGCTCGGGCCGCGGACGCCGCACGATGCGGGCTTCGCCCGCGGGCGCCACGCTGCCGGCCCGCAGTTGACGTGGTCTGTGGTTGCGGTGGTTCGGCGGCTTGCGGCACGTCACCAGTGGTGCTGCTTCCGGGCGACGCAGGCCTGGTCACTAGGCTGGCCAGGTGCCGCTCCGCCTCGTTCTCGCCGCCCTCGGCGGCCTGGCGCTCACGGCGTCGTTCGAGCCGATCGCGATCCCTTACCTCCTGCCGTTCGGGCTGGCCGCCTTTGCGCTCGCGACGCGCGATCTCACCTTCTGGCGCTCCGGGCTGGTGGGACTGGTCTTCGGGGTGGCGTTCTACTTCACCCACATCGACTGGATGCGGACGTCGATCGGTCCCGACGCCTGGGTGGCGCTGTCCGCCATCGAGGCGCTGTTCTACGGCCTGGTGGGGCTCGCCGTCCCCCTCGTCCGTCGGCTCCCGGCCTGGCCGGTCTGGCTGGCCGCCACGTGGACGGCCGCCGACGGCCTTCGGAGCGGCTGGCCGTTCAGCGGGATGCCCTGGGGACGGCTCGGTTTCGCGGTCGTGGACACCCCCGTCGCAGCAGCACTCGCGTACGTCGGCATGACCGGCCTGTCCTTCCTGCTCGCACTGGTCGGCTTCCTGCTGGCCGCAGGCGTCGAGACGTGGTTGGACCGGTCGGAGGCACCGGTCCCGCGCGCCCGGCAGCTCGGGTTCGGAGGAGCCCTGGCGATCCTGGCCGTGCTGGTGATCCCGACCGTCGCGCCCTACGAGACGGAGGTGACGGGGTCGGCGGTCGTGGCGGCGGTGCAGGGCAACCTGCCCGGGCCGGCCGACGACATCCTCTACGACCACCGCGGCGTCACCCGCAACCACGTCGACGCGACCATCGACCTGGCCGACGGTGACGTGCGCCCCGACTTCGTGCTCTGGCCCGAGAACTCGACGGCGGTCGACCCGTTCCGGGAGAGCGACGTCAACGACGGCATTCGCGAGGCCGTTGCCGCGGTGGGCGTGCCGGTGGTCGTCGGCGGATTGATCGACGACGGCGAGGACCACGTCCTCAACCAGGGAATCGTGTGGGATCCCGTCACCGGACCGGGGGAGCGCTACACCAAGCAGCACCCCGTGGCCTACGGCGAGTACATCCCGTTCCGCCGCTACTGGGACCCCAATTTCGGTGCGCTCCGCGAGATCGGCCGCGACATGAAGAGCGGCACCCGCACCAGCCCGATCCAGGTCGCGGGGATCAAGGTCGCCGACGCGATCTGCTTCGACGTCGCCTACGACGACGTGGCGCGCGACCAGCTGCAGGAGGGCGCGGAGCTGATGACCGTCCAGACCAGCAACGCGAGCTTCATCTTCACCGACCAGATCGACCAGCAGTTCGCGATCACCCGGCTCCGGGCGATCGAGTCCGGCCGCTGGCTGGTGGTGGCAGCCACCAACGGCATCACCGGCGTGATCGCCCCGGACGGCACCGTGGTGGCGTCGGCCGATCCGCGGACGACGGCCGTGCTCGTGGAACAGGTCGGTCTGAGCACCGAGCTGACGCCGGCGATCAGGCTGGGGGCCTGGCCGGCGAGAGTCCTCACCGGGCTGGCGCTCCTCGGTCTCGTGCTGGGCGCGATCGCGTACCGTCGGCAGCGGGAAGAAGATGCCGCGTCCACCCGAGACGCCAGCGACGCGCCGGCGCCCGAGACGTCCCCGAGTCCGAGTGAGACCTCCGTTGGCTGAAGCCGAGACCGCTGACGTCGACCGTGCCCGCGGACCGGGCCGGGTGGTCGTCGTCATCCCGACGTACGACGAGGCGGCCAACCTGGCCTGGATCGTCGGGCGGCTCCGTCGCGCGCAGCCGGGTGTCGACGTACTCGTCGTCGACGACAACTCACCGGACGGCACCGGCGACATCGCCGACGCGCTGGCCGCGGAGGACGCACAGGTCCACGTCCTGCACCGGACCGGCAAGGGCGGTCTCGGCGCGGCCTACCTCGCCGGGTTCGCGTGGGCGCTCGCGGCCGGCTACGACGTCGTCGGCGAGATGGACGCGGACGGGTCGCACCAGCCGGAGCAGCTGCACCGGCTCCTGGACGCGGTGCGCTCCGCGGACCTCGTGATCGGCTCGAGGTGGGTGCCCGGCGGCAGTGTCGTCAACTGGCCCCGACGCCGCGAGGTGCTCTCGCGGGGCGGCAACCTCTACGTCCGGCTGCTGCTCGGCATCGACGTCCACGACGCCACCGCCGGCTACCGGGTCTTCCGGCGCGAGGCGTTGGAGAAGATCGACCTGGCGTCGGTGCGATCGACCGGCTACGTCTTCCAGACCGACCTGGTCACCCGCTGCCTTCGGGCCGGCATGGTCGTGCGCGAGGTGCCGATCGAGTTCATCGAGCGGGTGCGGGGCGAGTCCAAGATGAGCAGGCAGGTCGCCCTCGAGTCGCTCGAGCGGATCACCCTGTGGGGCCTCCGCGAGCGCTGGGAGCAGGCGCAGGCACGCAGGCGCAACCGCCGCTGATCTACGCTCGGAGTGTGAGTACGACGAGGCGCCGGCGCCGGTGGCTGCCCCTGATCCTGTTCGTCGCGTTCGTCGTCGTGCCGCTGGTCGAGATCTACGTCGTCATCCAGGTCGGTCAGGCCATCGGTGCGTGGTGGACGATCGGGCTGCTGGTCCTCGACAGCATGATCGGCGCCTGGCTGGTCAAGCGGGAGGGCCGCCGCGCCTGGCAGGCTCTGCGCGCCGCGCTCGACAGCTATCGGCCGCCCGCCAAGGAGCTCGCCGACGGCGCCCTCATCCTGATCGGCGGCACCCTGCTCCTGACGCCCGGCTTCGCCACCGACGTGGTGGGGTTCCTGCTGGTGCTGCCCTTCACCCGGCCGCTCTTCCGACGCGCCCTCTCGGTCTACGTCGGGTCGCGGCTCACGACCGTCGCGGTCGGCCGGGCAGGACGGGCTCCCGGCCCGACGGCAGGGGACACCGTCGTCCGGGGCGAGGTCGTCGAGGACTGAGTCCCCGCACGCGCTCAGGCGTTGGCGGCCTTGCGCTTGCGGCCGGTGCGGTGCAGGTGGGCAGGACCGATCTCGCCGCCCCGGAGCAGCTCGAGCCGCTCGGTCAGGATGTCCTCGAGCTCCTTCTCGGAGCGCCGCTCCAGCAGCATGTCCCAGTGGGTGCGCTGGGGCTTCTCAGCCTTCTCCACGCGCTCGATGCCGGCCGTGCTCTCGGCCTCCGCGCCACAGCGCGGGCACTCCCAGACAGCGGGGACATCGGCCTCGATCGACATCGTGATCTCGAACGAGTGCCCGTGGGGGCAGAGGTATCCGACCTGCTGGCGAGCTGCGAACTCGATGCCGCGCTCGTCCTCGAACGACTGGCCGCCCAGTCGTGCGCCTCGCAAGGTGCGCTCCGCCATGATTTCCTCCCATGTCGTGACCCTGCTCCTGGCTGGGTCCGGCAGCGTGGTCGCCGGGGGATCTCCCCGGGCGCTGTTGACCGACGCGGCCGTTACTACTTCAACGCTACCCGGCGTGAAAAGGTTTCATCCCCGCAGAATCATCGGGTATCGACGACGGGATCAGACAATCGCGGGGCGGTCGTTGCCCGCGTCCCGGATGCCGCGCTCGGTGTCGACGCGCAGGAGCAGCAGCCCGCCGATGGTGAAGAACACGATGAGCGCGAAGACGGCCGGTCGGTAGGACCCGCTGAACTGGTAGACGAGGCCGAACGTGAGCGTGCCGAGCCACGACGTACCGCGGTCCATCGCGTGGTAGAGGCTGAAGAACTCCGCCTCCTTGCCGCGGGGGATGAGCAGGGAGAAGTAGGAGCGGGCGAGCGCCTGGGTGCCCCCCAGGACGATGCCGATGGCCGTGGCGAGCAGGAGGAACGCGACCAGGTTCTCCTCCGGCACGAACAGCGCCACGGTGACGATCACCATCCAGACGACGAGGCCGGCCAGGATCACCCGCTTGGCGCCGACACGCGCCGCCGCCCGGCCGAACGCGATCGCGCCACCGACCGCCACGAACTGCACCAGGAGGTAGGCGCCGAGCACGACGCCGGTGTCGAAGCCGAGCTCCTTCTCGCCGAAGATCGCGGCCGACGCGATCACCGTCTGGATGCCGTCGTTGAAGAACAGGTAGGCGAGGAGGAAGGTCACCGCCACCGGATAGTTGCGGAGGTCCTTGAGCGTCGCCAGCAGCTGGCCGAACGACCGGGCCACGAGACCGCCGCTGGCCTCCTCGACACCTACGGGCGGCTTGTCCTTGATGCCGCGCCACGGGATCAGGGTGAACGCCGCCCACCAGACGGCGCCGGAGAGCAGGCTGATCCGCACCGCCATCTCGGTGCTGAGTCCGATCGAGTCGTGGAAGGTCACGACGAGGAAGTTGGCGGCGAGCAGCAGCCCGCCGCCGGCGTACCCGTAGGCCCATCCGACGGACGACACCCGGTCGCGCTCGTGCTCCTCGGAGATCAGGTTGAGCAGGGAGTCGCTGATCACGATCGACGCGCCGAAGCAGAGGTTGGCCACGAGGAAGACCAGGCTGCCGAACAGCCAGCGGTCGTCGGTCAGGAAGAACAGCAGCCCGGCGGCGGCCGCGCCCACCCATGCGAAGCCCGCGAGGAGGTCGGTCTTCCGCTCGGTGCGGTCGGCCATCGCACCGATCAGCGGGTAGAGGACTGCTCCCAGCACCGTGGACAGCGTGATGACGTACGACGGCAGCGACCCGGGCGCGATGCCGATGCCGAGCACCTCGAGCGTCTCGCGGCACTTCCGGTCCTCGTCGCCGACGAACCCGCAGGCGGCGCGCTCGGCGATGGTGATCAGGTACGGCGCGAACAGGACCCCGGCGATCGTGGTCGCGAACGCCGAGTTCGCCCAGTCGTAGAAGAACCACGCCTTCTGCTCGCGGGCGCGGTTGAGCGGTCCTAGGTCCGCGATGGGCGTCGTGCTGTTCATGGGCTCCCCTCCCGCCGGGAGACTACTGCCACTGACCTCTGGCCAGCAGCACATCCTTGAGCAGGTCCGTGCGGTCCGTGAAGAGGCCGTCGACCCCGAGGTCGAGCAGCAGCCGCATCTCGTCGGGGTCGTCGACGGTCCAGACGTGCACCTGCTTGCCGGTGGCGTGCGCGCGGCGGACCAGGCCGGGGGTGACGACGCGCAATCCGTACCGCCGGTGGGGTATCTGGAACGCGACGAAGTGGCGCCCCGCGAGCCGGTCGGCGAGCGGCGCGCTGGGCAGGAAACGGAAGGCGAGGATCTCCCAGACGTGCGCCGCGGTCGGCACCCGGCCGTCGGTGAGCCGGCGGAACTCACGGATCCGGGCCGGTGAGAACGAGCCGACGAGCACCCGGTCCCAGAGCTCGTGGGCACGGATGACGTCCGCCAGCACCGCCGCCGCGCCCGGGCCCTTGATGTCGATGTTGAAGAAGGCGTCCGGGAATGATTCGAGGAGCTGGCCGAAGGTGGGGATCTCCTCACGGCCGGCGATCCGTGCCTCGCGGATCTCGGAGAGCGTCAGGTCGGCGATCGAGCCCATCCGGTCGGTCACGCGGTCGAGCACGTGGTCGTGGAAGGCCAGCAGGGCGCCGTCCTTGGTGACGTGCACGTCGGTCTCGAGGTAGGTGTAACCGAGCTCCACCGCGTGCCGGAACGCGGCCAGCGTGTTCTCGAGCCCCTCGATCTCGGGGTGGTAGGCCCCACCCCGGTGGGCGAACGCCAGGACCCGCCCGTGCGAGAGGTACGCCATGTGCTGAGCCTTGCAGATGTGATCTCGATACGCGCGTCACGACCTCGCGAGCTCGGTCGTGGCGCTACTCGGTCTGGCTCCTGGATCCACTGCCTCGCGAGCTCGGCAGTGGCTCAGATGTCCCGGAACGTTTCGATCTCGGCGCCGAGCGAGCTGAGCCGCTCGGCGAGATCCTCGTAGCCGCGGTGGATCACGTAGGTGCCCCGCAGGACCGACGTGCCCTTGCTGGCCAGCATCGCGAGCAGCACGACCACGGCCGGACGCAACGCCGGCGGGCACATCAGCTCGGCTCCGGTCCACGACGTCGGGCCCTCGATCATGACCCGGTGCGGGTCGAGCAGGGTCACCCGGCCGCCGAGCTTGTTGAGGTCGGTCAGGTAGATCGCGCGGTTGTCGTAGACCCAGTCGTGGATGTAGGTCTGGCCTTCCGCGACCGCCGCGATGACCGCGAAGAACGGCAGGTTGTCGATGTTGAGGCCGGGGAACGGCATCGGGTGGATCTTGTCGCGCGGGGCGACCAGCTCGGACGGCAGCGTGCGGATGTCGACGAGGCGGGTGTGACCGTTGGCGGCGAGGTACTCCTCGGAGAGCTCGTAGCGGAAGCCCATCTCCTCGAGGACGGCCAGCTCGATCTCGAGGAACTCGATCGGCGCGCGCCGCACCGTGATCTCGGACTGGGTGACGATCGCCGCGGCGAGCAGCGACATCGCTTCGATCGGGTCCTCGCTCGGCGCGTAGTCGACGTCGACGTCGATGACCGACTGTCCGGTGATGGTGAGCGTCGTCGTACCGATGCCCTCGACCCCGACGCCCAGCGCCTGCAGGTAGAAGCAGAGGTCCTGGACCATGTAGTTGGACGAGGCGTTGCGGATGACGGTGGTGCCGGGATGCAGCGCAGCCGCCATCAGCGCGTTCTCGGTCACGGTGTCACCGCGCTCCGTGAGCACGATCGGCCGGCCGGGGACGATAGCCCGGTTGACCTGGCCGTGGTACCAGCCGTCGGTGGCCTTGACCTCGAGCCCGAACGGCCGCAGGGCGGACATGTGCGGCTCGACCGTGCGATTGCCGAGGTTGCAGCCGCCTGCGTAGGGGAGCTCGAAGGTCTCCGCCCGGTGGAGGAGCGGGCCGAGGAACATCAGCACGGAGCGGGTCCGGCGCGCGGCCACCTCGTCGATCCGGCTGAGGTCGAGCTCCTTGGGCGGGATGATCTCGAGGTCGTTCTCCTCGTTGATCCATCGGGTCTGGACCCCGAGGCTGCCGAGAACCTCGAGCAGGCGGTTGACCTCCTCGATCCGGGCGACCTTGCGGAGCGTGGTGCGGCCCCGGTTGAGGAGGGACGCGCACAGCAGTGCGACGCCGGCGTTCTTGGAGGTCTTGACGTCGATGGTGCCGGACAGGGTGGTCGGGCCCTTGACGCGCAGGTGGGTCGGGCCGGCACCGAGGGCGACGATCTCGGAGTCGAGGGCCGAGCCGATCCGGGCCAGCATCTCGAGGGAGAGGTTCTGGTGGCCCTTCTCGATCCGGTTGATCGCGCTCTGGCTGGTGGCGAGGCGTTCGGCGAGCTGGGTCTGCGTGAGCCCGCGATGCTTGCGCGCGTCGCGGATCAGGTTGCCGATCCGGCCCTTGTAGTCGGTGCCGTGGCCGGATTCGCTCTCGACATCAGGGGAGACTGTCATGGCAAAGACGGTAACTCACATGTGAGATATCGCCAACAACCCGGCCGCCCCGAGCGCGTCATCCGCGGTGCGGCAGGATGGCCGCCATGCGCGCCACGACGATCCACGGGACCCGCGACGTCCGCGTCGAGGACGTGCCGGATCCCGCGATCAGACGACCCACCGACGCCATCGTCAAGATCGCCGCCGGATGCGTCTGCGGGTCCGACCTCTGGCCCTACCGCGGGGAGAACCCGATCCAGGCCGGCTCGACGATCGGGCACGAGTGCATCGGCGTCGTGGAGGAGGTCGGTGCCGAGGTCAGCGACTTCCGGCCCGGTGACTTCGTGATCGTGCCGTTCTGCACCTGTGACAACTCCTGTCCACACTGCCTGGCCGGCGTGCAGTCCGCGTGCGTCAACCTCGGCATGACGGCGAGCGGTCAGGGCGAGTACGCCCTGGTAGGGCAGGCAGACGGCAGCCTGGTCGCCACCGACGGTGTGCCCGATCCGGAGCTGTTCGCGTCGCTGCTTGCCCTGTCCGACGTGATGCCGACGGGCTGGCACGCAGCGGTGTCGGCGGGCGTCACCGCCGGCGGCTCGGTCGTCGTGGTCGGCGACGGTGCGGTCGGACTGTGCGGCGTGCTCGCCGCATCGGTGATGGGCGCCGAGACGATCATCGCCATGTCCCGCCACGAGAGCCGGCAGCAGCTGGCCAGCGCGTTCGGCGCGACCCACATCGTCGCCGAACGCGGCCGTGAGGGCGCCAAGGCAGTCAAGGAGATCACCGGGGGAGTGGGGGCGGACGCGGTCCTCGAGTGCGTCGGCACCGACGACTCGATGGGGGCGGCGTTCGCCGTCGCCCGCCCCGGCGCGATGGTCGGCTTCGTCGGCGTGCCGCACGGCGTGGAGCTGCCGGTCCGCAAGATGTTCCAGAAGAACGTCGGGCTGCGCGGCGGCATCGCGCCGGTGCGGCGTTACCTCCCGGACCTGCTCGACCTGGTGGTTGCTGGCCGGATCGACCCCGGTCGGGTCTTCGACCTGACCCTCCCGCTCGAGGAGGCGCCGGAGGCATACCGGGCGATGGACGAGCGGCGCGCGATCAAGGTGCTGCTCCAGCCGTAGGGCTGTCGCGGCTAGTGGGCGGGGCTAGGGCTCCGCCGGCGGAGCCGGGTGAACCCTGCCACGACGCCGAAACCCAGCGCCGCGAGCGCGGGCATGACCGCGGTCAGGACCAAGTGGTAGGCGACGTCCTCCCGGAAGCGCGCCCAGTCGACCCATGTCATGCAGATGCCGGCACTCAGCCAGAGGACGGCGACGAGGATGAGCGGGACCTTGCGGGCGGCGGCGACGGCGCCTGTGACCAACGGGGCCGCCAGGACGAGCAGGACGTAGATCGGGTCGACGTAGCCGAGCAGCCCGACGAGTTGGCCGGCGATGGCGGCGATGGCGATGTTCTTCATGGCGTTCTCCTTTGTTCGGGAGCATCGAGCATGGGTGCGCTAGCTGCCCAGAGCGCCCCGCTACGGACTGATTCCTCTCCCCCCGTGGTGGGAGGCGTCGAGCGAGGGGCGGCAGTAGCGTCAGGCCATGCGCGTGCCCTGGGCCAAGGTCGACCCGGTCGACGTGGTCCTCGCCCTGGCCGTCACGCTCGCCCTCCAGGTCGAGATCCTCGTGCCTGAGCTGCTCGGCGCGGACCCGATCGGGTCGGGGCGAGGCTGGCTTGCGGTCTCGAGCCTGTTGGTCACCGTGCCGCTGGCGTTCCGCCGTACCGCGCCGTGGACCGTTGCCACGGTCGCGCTCGGCACCGTGGTGGCCCAGAGCAGGCTCGGGACCCTCTCGGACGGTCTCGGCAACCTGCTGGCGATGCTGGTGGTGGCTTATTCGCTGGGTCGCTACGCGCCGCGACCGGCCGGGTACTCCGGCGCCGCGCTCGTGGCCGGCGCGAGCTTCGGGATCGGCGAAGACCTCGCGGACAACCTGTTCGTGATGGTCGTGCTCGGCTCGGCATGGGCGGCCGGCGTCGTGGTGGGGCGCCGCACGGACGACCTCGGATCGCTCGAGCTGCGTCGACTCGCGGCGACGCGTGCCGGTGCCGAGGAGGAGCGGCTCCGGATCGCCCGCGAGCTCCACGACGTCGTGGCGCACCGGGTGTCGATGATCGTCGTGCAGAGTCAGCTTGCCGACACGTTGCTCGAGCGGGACCCTGCCGGGGCCCGCGTCGCCATCGGCGCTGTGGAGGATGCCGGACGGGAGGCTCTCGTGGAGCTGCGGTCGATACTCGGCCTGTTGCACGAGGAGCCGCCGGCGTCCCGCTCACCGCGCCACACGGACCTGGGCCGCCTCGGCGACCTGGTGGACGAGGTCCGAGCAGGCGGGTTGCCAGCAGGCTTCACCATCGACGGAGAGCCGCGACCGGTGCCGCCGGCCGTCTCCCTCGCGTCGTTCCGGATCGTCCAGGAGTCGCTCACCAACGTCGTTAAGCACGCCGGCGCGGCGCCGACCCGCGTGCATCTGGCCTACCTGCTCGGTGCTGTCGAGGTGTGCGTCGAGAACAACGGCCCGACCGTCCCGGAACCGCAGCCGGGCCACGGGCTCGCGGGGATGCGGGAGCGGGCGGCCTTCGTGGGCGGGAGCCTGGAGGCCGGCCCGGTCCCCGAGGGCGGCTTCCGCGTACGGGCCGTCCTGCCGACGCCGGAGCTGACGGCGTGACTCGCCTGCTGGTGGCCGACGACCACGCGATGGTGCGGGACGGGCTCGCGGCCATCCTCGACGCGGAGCCCGATCTCGACGTGGTCGGGACGGCCGCCGACGGCGCGGAGGCGCTGGCGGCCGCGCGGCGGCTGCGCCCGGACGTCGTGCTGATGGATGTCCGGATGCCGGGGGTGGACGGGATCGAGGCCACCCGTGCGGTCGTGACCGCCGGGCTTGCGCGGGTCCTCGTGCTGACGACGTTCGACCTCGACGAGTACGTCTACGAAGCCGTTCGCGCGGGCGCCTCCGGGTTCCTACTCAAGGACGCGCCCCGGGAACGGCTCGCCGAGGCCGTGCGAGCTGTGGCCCGTGGCGACATGCTGGTGGACCCCGCCGTCACCCGCCGCCTCGTGGAGCGCTTCGCCCGCCCGGTGCGGCGCGAGGACGGACGACTCGCGTCCCTCACGGCACGCGAGCGCGAGGTGCTCGTCGAGATCGGACGCGGGCTTACCAACACCGAGATCGCCGACCGGCTGTTCGTCGGTGAGTCGACGGTCAAGACCCACGTGTCGTCGCTGCTGCGCAAGCTGGGGCTCCGCGACCGGGTCCAAGCCGTGATTCTCGCGTACGAGTGCGGTTTGGTCAGCCCTGGTGAGTAGCCACGCGGAGATGCGCGTTCCGCTGCCTTCTCGGCCTTGCGTTCGGCCGCACGGTCGGACGCAGGCTAGCCGCTGCTGACGACACTGCCGTCGTCGTCGGACCTCGGCTCGTCCGGATCGCCAGTGGGTGCGTCGGGCAGGTCCAGCTCGACCAGCTCGATGACGACACCGTCCTTGCTGAGGGTCAGCGTGTCGTCGACGAGGACCGCCTCGGGACCGGCGGACAGGAACGCCGCGAGCCAGGAGTCCTGGTCGTGGAGCCCGTTCGGGCAGCCCATCTCGGTGCCACCCATGTTGCTGGCGGTCAGGGTGCCGCCATCGATCGCCACCGTGCCGAAGAGGTGGTTGCAGCCGGCTTCGGCCCGGACCTCTTCGCCGGAGAACCCGAGCCGGACCCGCGTGTCGCCGACCAGCTGGTGACCGTCGACCCGCACGGACGAGAACGCGCGACCGTCGAGGTCGTCGCGGGAGAGTGCCGCGGGTGCGTCGTCAGCCATGGTGGTGGGCTCCTCGTCGCCGCAGCCGGCCAGGGTCACCGCGAGCAGCGCGGTCGCGGCCAGAAGCGTCAGTCTCATGCCGATGGGACGTGGCGTCACGCCGTCAGGTTCCCACACCCTTCGCAACGTCGCCGAGGATCGTGGCCAGGTCGTCCGGGCGCGACCACATCGGCCAGTGGCTGGTCGGGAGGTCCACCCAGGTGACGTCGGTCAGCTCGCCGAGCCCGGCGAGGAAGCTGTGGCCCTCCTCGGCGCCCTGCTGGTTCTGCTCGGAGGTGAAGGCGGTGCAGATGATCGTGCTCGGCACCGCACGTCGGTCGTCGTTGGCGAAGGTCCACTCCTCCCGCAGCGCCGCCGCCGGCTCGGGCACCGCCCGTTCGCGGAACCGCGCGAGCTGCTCCTCGGAGATCCCGTCGAGGTTCTCTCCGAGCTCCTCCCAGGTCGGGGGGAGGGGCAGCTCGACACCCTCGAGCTCCGGGTTGATCGACCCCTTGCCGGGCGCCGTGTCGACATAGACCATCGCTGCGATCTGGTCAGGGATCTTGTCGGTGACGGCGTAGCCCGGCATCCCCGCGCCGCTGTGGACGGCCAGCACGACGGGCGGGCCGGCCGCGGCCACCGCGTCGCAGATGGCGTCGACATGGTCGGCGAAGGTGATCGACGAGCGGTCGGTCGAGGGGGAGTCGAGACCGGGCAGCGTGACGGGATGGACGTCGTGTCCTTGGTTGCGGAGCTGCGCGGCGACCTCATCCCACGCCCAGGCGCCGAGCCAGAAACCGGGGACCAGCACGATCGGTGGTGTCGTCATGGCGGCAACCTAGACGGAGCCGCCGACAGCGACGTTCAGGCCGCGTTGCCGGGAAGCACCACCGGCGGGCAGTCACAGCCGTCGCCGCAGGGGAGGAAGGTGTGGATGCCGTGTCCGCAGCTCAGGCACGGCAGGTCGTGGGACAGGTGACCCACGTGGGTCGTGGTCAGTGTGTCGGTCCACATTTTCGGCACCTCCTCTCCTACTGATCGCTACCTGACGCTGGTGATACGTCGTCCTGCAGATTGAGACCCCGACGGGGGTCCTGACTCATCGCTGGTGCCCGAGTTTTCCAGGCACCACCGACACTAGGTCCCCTGCGCTCGGGTGCCTCGGGAACGCGCCGAGTCGGCACTGTCGGCCCTGCCGTCATGGCCCGAAATGACCAGACGCAGCCGTGGCCAGTGTCGGCGCCGGGTGGCAGGCTCCTCCCATGGCGGACTACCAGGACCTCAGCGGCTCGCGGTTCGAGCGTGTCGACTTGCGCGGTTCCACGTTCACCGACGCCTATCTCAACGACGTCCGGATCCGTGACGCGATCCTGAGCGGCATGCGGGTCAACGAAGCGATCCTCGACGACGTCGAGATCAACGCGGAGATCCGCAACGTGCGGATCAACGGCGTCGATGTCGCGCCCCTGGTGGAGGCCGAGCTCGACCGGCGCTACCCGCAACGCCAGAAGATGCGGCCGACCACGGCAGCCGGCTTCGCCGAGGCGTGGGAGATCCTGGGGCGGCTCTGGGGCGGCACCGTCGACCGTGCCCGCGCGCTGCCGCCGGAGAAGCTGCACGAGCGCGTCGACGGGGAGTGGTCGTTCATCGAGACGCTGCGCCACCTGTCGTTCGCGAGCGCCGCCTGGGTGGGTCGGGGGATCCTCGGCGACCTCACTCCCTGGCACCCGCTCGACCTGCCCTGGGACGGGATGCCCGACAAGCCGGGCATCCCGCGGGACCGGGAGGTGCGGCCCGACCTCGAGACCGTGCTCGCCCTGCGCGCCGAGCGACGGGCGATGGTCGCCAGCGTGATCGATGGTCTGACCGTCGAGAGGCTCTCGTCGTCGATCACACCCCCGCCCGGTGACAGCTGGCCGCCCTCGGAGGAGCTCCCGCTCGCGGAGCCACTCCTCGTCGTCCTCAACGAGGAGTGGCAGCACCGGCTCTATGCGGAGCGTGACCTCGACGTGCTGATCCAGCGGATCGGTTAGCCGCTCAGCGCAGTAGCCTGCGGTCATGGCGACCCGTGTCCGGTTCTCCAGCAGCACCGGTCCGCTCCTGGCGGGGCTCATCGACGAGCCCGCGGAGCCGGTGCGCGGCTGGGGGCTGTTCGTCCACGGGCTGACGCTCGGCAAGGACTGTCCGGCGGCCGCGCGGATCTGCAAGCAGCTCGCACGCGACGGCATCGGGATGCTGCGCTACGACAACCTGGGGCTGGCGGACTCCGACGGAGACTGGGGGGACGGCTCGTTCACCCAGAAGGTCGCCGACACCATCGAGGCCATCCGGTTCATGGCGGAGCGCGGCACGCCCGTCGACGTCCTCGTCGGCCACTCGCTCGGCGGCGCCGCCGCGCTCGCCACCGCCGGCGAGACCGACGTCCGGGCGGTCGTGAGCATCGGCGCGCCGATCGAGCCCGGCCACGCGGAGAACCAGTACGACGCGCTGGTCGACCGGGTGCTCGCCGAGGGGCAGGCCGAGTGGCTGGTCGGCGGGCGGGCGCTGACGCTCCGGCGCTCCTTCGTCGAGGACATGCGCCGGGCCGATCTCCGGGAGGCCATCCGCTCCCTCCGCCGCCCGCTGCTGGTGATGCACTCGCCGACCGACAACACGGTGGGGATCGCCAACGCGAGCGAGATCTTCCGCACCGCTCGCCACCCGCGCAGCTTCGTGTCGCTGGAGGGCTCCGACCACCTGCTGACCAAGCCCGGCCAGGGCCAGCGGGCCGGGCGGATCATCTCGGCGTGGGCGGACCAGTACCTCATCGATGACTAGCGCCCGGGGCCGCGGGGGCATGGCACGATCTGTGCCATGACCAGCCGACCAGCCGACGAGCAGCGCCTGCGCGACCTCGCCCTGCTCCGCCGCGTCAAGGACCGGATGGACCGCGACTACGACCAGCCCCTCGACGTCGCCGCGCTCGCGGCGGGTGTCGGGATGTCGGCGGGCCACCTCAGCCGCCAGTTCCGGGAGGCGTACGGCGAGCCGCCGTACTCCTACCTGATGACGCGGCGCATCGAGAGAGCGATGACCCTGCTGCGCCGCGGCGACCTCAGCGTGACCGACGTCTGCTTCGCCGTCGGCTGCTCCTCGCTGGGCACTTTCAGCACCCGGTTCACCGAGCTGGTCGGGGTGTCGCCGAGCGTCTACCGGAGCGACCCCGAGCGGTCGACGGAGGGGATGATCGCCTGCGTGGCGAAGAAGGTGACCCGCCCGGTCAGGAATCCGACCGTGGTCGGACGACAGTGACGACCGATCCCGCGACGATGTGACGCATGACGGACCTCGACGGACGCACCTTCCTGGTGACAGGAGCCAATTCCGGCATCGGCAAGGAGACCGCTCGTGGCCTGGCCGGCCGCGGCGCCCGCGTGGTGCTGGCCGGCCGCTCGGAGGAGAAGACACGCGCCGCGATGAAGGAGATCGCCGACGACACCGGCAACACCGATCTCGACTTCGTCCCGCTCGACCTGGGTGACCTGGCGTCGGTGCGGACCGCGGCCGAGACCGTCCTCGCCGGCGGCGAGCCGTTGCACGTCCTGGTCAACAACGCCGGCCTGGCGGGGTCACGGGGCATGACCAAGAGCGGGTTCGAGCTGGCCTTCGGCACCAACCACGTCGGGACCTTCTACCTCACCGAGCTGCTGCGCGACCACATCGTCGCCAGCGGGCCCGGCCGGATCGTGAACGTCGCCAGCACCGGCCACTACCGACCGAAGGGCATCGACTGGGACGCCGTCCGCCGACCGACGGTCACGCGCACGGCGTTCGACGAGTACTGCGTGTCGAAGCTGGCCAACGTGCTGCACGCGCAGGAGCTCGGCCGGCGGCTCGAGGGGACGGGCGTGACGACGTACTCCCTCCACCCGGGCACGATCGCGTCGGACGTGTGGCGCGAGGTGCCGTTCGGGCTCCGCCAGGCGATGAAGCTGTTCATGAAGTCGACCGAGCAGGGCGCTCGCACGTCGCTGTACTGCGCGACGTCGCCCGACGTCGCCGAGCACACCGGGCGCTACTACGACGGCGAGCGCGAGAAGGCGCCGTCGAAGGTGGCCACCCCGGAGCTGGCAGCCGAGCTGTGGGAGCGCAGCGAGGCGTGGATCAGCGCCGAGGTGCTCTGACCCGTGCGCAACCCGCTCGCGGTGGTCGCCGGCTTGGTGATGGTCCTGGCCGGTGCGGTGTTCACGTTGCAGGGACTCGGGTACGTCGGGGGCAGCCCGATGTCCGACGTCGACTTCTGGGCGATCGCCGGCCCCGCCATCGCCGGGCTGGGTGTCGCGCTGGTCATCGTCGGCCTGCGCCGACACTGATCAGGAATCGAGAAGCAGCGGCTCCTAACCCGCTACTACGGTGGCGCCCATGGACCTCAAGATCAATGCCAGCTTCCTCCCGCACTCCAGCCCTGACGAGTCCCTCGAGTTCTTCCGCGACGTGCTCGGCTTCGAGGTGCGCAACGACGTCGGCTACGAAGGGATGCGGTGGATCACCGTCGGTCCCGCCGGCCAGCCGGACACCAACATCGTGCTCCACCCGCCCGCCGCCACGCCGGGGCTGACCGAGGACGAGCGCCGGATGCTGCTCGAGCTGATGGCCAAGGGCACCTACTTCGGTGTCAACCTGGCGACGACGGACGTCGACGGCACCTTCGACACCCTCCAGGGTCGCGGAGCAGAGGTGATCCAGGAGCCGATGGACCAGCCGTACGGCGTGCGCGACTGCGCCTTCCGCGACCCGGCCGGCAACGAGCTCCGGATCCAGCAGGCCGGCTGACCTGCTTCCTGATAGGGATTGACCCATGGCGACCCCCACGGCTGACAGCCACGACCTGATCCGCGTCCAAGGCGCCCGCGAGAACAACCTCAAGGACGTCAACGTCGAGCTCCCGAAGCGAAGGCTCACCGTGTTCACCGGGGTCTCCGGCTCCGGCAAGAGCTCGCTGGTGTTCGGGACCATCGCCGCTGAGTCCCAACGGCTGATCAACGAGACCTACTCGACGTTCGTCCAGGGGTTCATGCCGTCGCTGAACCGCGCCGACTACGACGTGCTCGAAGGCATCACGCCGGCGATCGTCGTCGACCAGGAGCGGATGGGAGCCAATGCCCGCTCGACGGTCGGCACCGTGACCGACGCCAACGCGATGCTCCGCGTGCTCTTCAGCCGGCTCGGGACGCCGTACATCGGCCCGCCGACGGCGTTCTCCTTCAACGTGCCCACCCGCAAGGCGAGCGGGGTCATGTCCACCGAGAAGGCCGGCGGCAAGGTGGAGAAGAACGTGGTCCGCCAAGCGATCTACCTCGGCGGCATGTGCGCCGAGTGCGAGGGCCGGGGCACCATCTCCGACCTCGACATGTCGGAGATCATCGACGAGTCGAAGTCGCTCGTCGAGGGCGCGATCCTGGTGCCCGGCTACACCGCGGACGGGTGGATGGTGGCGCCGTACAAGCAGGTCGTGCCGCCCGACGTACCGATCAAGGACCTCACGGAGAAGCAGCGCAACGATCTGCTGTACGGCGAGACCCGCAAGGTCAAGGTCGAGAAGATCAACATCACCTACGAAGGGCTGATCCCCAAGATCCGCAAGTCGATGTTCAGCAAGGACGTCGACTCGCTTCAGCCCCACATCAAGGCCTTCGTCGAACGCGCTGCCGTGTTCGCCGCGTGCCCGAAGTGCGACGGCACCCGGCTCAACGAGTCCGCGCGGTCGTCGACGATCAAGGGCGTCAACATCGCTGACGTGTGCGCCATGCAGATCAACGACGCCGCGGACTGGATCCGCACCATTGAGGACCGCGGGGTGGCGCCCCTGGTCGCCAACCTGCTCCACCTGTTCGACGCGTTCGTCGAGATCGGCCTCGGCTACCTGTCGCTCGACCGGCCGTCCGGCAGCCTCTCGGGTGGAGAGGCCCAGCGCACGAAGATGATCCGGCACCTGGGCTCGGCCCTCACCGACGTGACCTACGTCTTCGACGAGCCGACCGTCGGCCTCCACCCGCACGACATCCAGCGGATGAACAAGCTGCTGCTGAGCCTCCGCGACAAGGGCAACACCGTGCTGGTCGTCGAGCACAAGCCCGAGACCATCGCGATCGCCGATCATGTCGTCGACCTCGGGCCGGAGGCCGGTACGGCGGGCGGCTCGGTGTGCTTCGAGGGCACTGTCGCGGGCCTGCGGTCGAGCGGGACCATGACCGGCCTCCACCTCGACCACCGGGTGCGCCTCAAGGAGGCAGTGCGGGCGGCGACGGGAAAGATCGAGATCCGCGGTGCCAACACGCACAACCTGCAGGACGTCGACGTCGACGTGCCGCTCGGAGTGCTCTGCGTGGTGACCGGCGTCGCCGGGTCCGGCAAGAGCTCGCTGATCCATGGGTCCCTGGCTCGTGGGGGAGGGGCGGGCGACGCGGACGTCGTGGTGGTCGACCAGTCGGCGATCAAGGGCTCCCGCCGCAGCAACCCCGCGACGTACACCGGTTTGCTCGAGCCGATCCGCAAGGCGTTCGCGAAGGCCAACGGGGTGAAGCCGGCGCTGTTCTCCTCGAACTCCGAGGGCGCCTGCGAGTCGTGCAACGGCAATGGGATGATCTACACCGAGCTTGGTTTCATGGAGACCGTCGCGACCGTGTGCGAGGACTGCGGCGGCAAGCGGTTCCAGGCGGAGGTGCTCGAGCTGCGGTTCGGCGGGCTCAACATCGCCGAGGTGCTGGACCTGCCGGTGTCCGAGGCGCACACCTTCTTCGCGTCCGGTGATGCCAAGACCCCGGCGGCTGCGACGATCCTCGCGCGACTGGAGGACGTGGGGCTCGGTTATGTCAAGCTGGGCCAGCCGCTCAACACCCTGTCCGGGGGAGAGCGGCAGCGTCTCAAGCTGGCCACCCACCTCTCGGACAAGGGCGGGGTCTACGTCCTCGACGAGCCGACCAGCGGCCTGCACCTCGCCGACGTCGACAACCTGCTGGGCCTGCTGGACCGGCTCGTCGACTCGGGCAAGTCGGTGGTCGTGATCGAGCACCACCAGGCGGTGATGGCGCACGCGGACTGGATCATCGACCTCGGGCCGGGCGCCGGCCACGACGGCGGCAAGATCGTCTTCGAGGGCACTCCGGCCGACCTGATCGCCGCGAAGTCGACGTTGACCGGCGAGCACCTGGCGGAGTACGTCGGCGGCTGAGGGCTGTCGGCGGCCGGTGCCACGATGAGCAGATGAGCCGTCAGATCCAAGTCACCTTCGACGCACACGATCCGCGGGCACTCTCGTCCTTCTGGCGCGACACCCTCGGCTACGTCCATCCGGGGCCGCCGGGTGCCGACCTCGCCGCGGGCGCCGATCCGCTGGCAGCCTGGGACGACTTCCTCGAGAGCGCCGGGGTGCCGGAGGACCGCCGCAACTCCGCCTCGGCCATCGAGGACCCGGACGGCACCGGGCCGCGACTCTTCTTCCAGCAGGTGCCCGAGGACAAGGTCGCCAAGAACCGCGTCCACCTCGACGTCCGCGCCGCGCCGGGCCTGGCGGGCGAGGAGCGGATGGCTGCGCTCGAGGCCGAGTGCGAGCGGCTGGTGGCCCTCGGCGCTGCCCGGCTCCGTCGCTCCGAGCCGGAGCCGCCGATGAGCGCCGGGTTCATCGTGATGGCGGATCCCGAGGGCAACGAGTTCTGCCTGGACTAAGGACCGGGCTGAAAACCAGCAGCGCCGCCGCGCACGAGCTCGTCGGGCGCGGCGGCGCTGGGTTGGCTGCTGCCGCTAGTAGTACAGGCGGCGGGTGCCACCGATCGGCACCAGGTTGAGGACCAGGCCGACGATGGCCAGAATCGCGCCGATGATGGCGAGAATCCCGATGTCGGCCACCAGGCCGACGATCAGCAAGATGACTCCAAGGATGACCATTATCCGACTCCGTTCTTCGCGTCGACACCTAGTCGACCGAGGGTGTTTAGATACCCGACTTCGGGCGCCTCATCCGGGGTTCACCGCTGGCCGCTACGGTTCGCTCCCATGATGTTGTCGCAGCAGCTCCTGGCGAGGAGGACCCGTCCTGCCGTGATCAAGGACCTGGTCGAGGTCGTGCAGCAGGAGGTTGCGTCCAAGAAGGGCGTGGCGGGCACGGCCGTCAAGGCCGGGTACGGCGCCGCGTCGCGGGTGGTGCCCGACCTCACCGAGCGGGCGCTCAACAAGCTGCTTCCTGACCTGAGCGTCGCCCTCGACCCGTTCTGGGCCAGCTACGAGTCGTCGGGTGCGACCGCCTTCGGTCAGCACCTCGCCGGACGAGGTCGCGAGGTGTCCGCGGCGCTGCTGGCGGTCACCGACGCGAAGATCGCGGGCAGTGGCCGGGAACCGGTCAAGAAGGTCTACCGGGCGCTCCGTGGCAAGGCAGACGGCCACGTGCAGGCCGCCCTCCCGCGCGTGGGCGCAGCCCTGGAGCGCCATGCCCAGCGGCCGGCGCGAGGATGACGACCGACCTGCCGCGCAAGGTCGCTGCGGAGCTCGTCGGCACCGCGTTCCTGGTCGCGGCGGTCGTCGGCTCGGGCATCATGGCGGCCCGGCTCTCTCCGGACGACGTCGGACTGCAGCTCCTGGAGAACAGCCTGGTCACCGGGGCGGTGCTGGTGGCGCTGATCCTCACGCTGCAACCGGTCTCGGCATCGTTCAACCCCGTCGTGACCGCGGTCGAGGCGCTCCTCGGTCACATCTCCTGGCGGGAGGCGGGCCTGTACGCCGTTGCGCAGGTCCTCGGCGGCACCGTCGGCGCCGTGGTCGCGAACCTCATGTTCGAGCTCGACGCCGTCTCCTTCTCCACCCAGGAGCGCACCGGCGCCGGCCTGTGGCTCGGTGAGGTCGTCGCCACCCTCGGGCTGGTGCTCGTCGTGTTCGGTGCGGTCCGGTCCGGCCGCACGGAGACGATCGCGTTCGCGGTCGGCGCGTACATCAGCGCGGCGTACTGGTTCACCTCGTCGACCTCGTTCGCGAACCCGGCGGTGACCCTCGCTCGGATGTTCTCCGACACCTTCGCCGGCATCGACCCGGCGTCCGTGCCGGTCTTCATCCTCATGCAGATCCTCGGCGGTGGTCTGGCCGCCGCCCTGGTGCACGTCTTGTTCCCGACCGCCGACGATCCCGGAGGAGCCACATGACCCCGAAGCCGACCGTCCTCTTCGTCTGCGTCCACAACGCCGGCCGCTCCCAGATGGCCGCGGGCTATCTCCAGCACCTGGCGGGGGATCGGATCCAGGTCCTGTCCGCGGGGTCGCAGCCGGCGGACCGGATCAACCCGGTTGCCGTGGCGGCCATGGCCGAGGAGGGCATCGATATCGCGCGGGAACAGCCGAAGGTCCTGACGTCCGACGCGGTCCAGGACTCCGACGTCGTGATCACGATGGGCTGCGGCGACGAGTGCCCGTTCTACCCCGGCAAGCGCTACGAGGACTGGACGCTCGACGACCCGGCCGGGCAGAGGATCGATGCGGTGCGTCCGATCCGCGACGAGATCAGGGCGCGCGTCGTCCAGCTGATCGAGGAGCTCGCGCCCGCGACCTGATCACGCGCGCGTCAGGACGACGAGCTGCTGGGTGGCCCGGGTCATCGCGACGTAGCGGTCGACTGCACCTTCGATGCCGGACCCGAACCTCTCGGGGTCCACCAGCACGACCAGGTCGAACTCGAGCCCCTTGACGTGCTCGGGACTCAGCGAGCGAACCCGGGCGGTCTCGGCGAACGTGGCGTCGCCGATCACGCACGCGGTGCCGTCGACGTGCGTGGCCAGCCACCCGTCGAGGATCGTCTCCAGCTGCTCGGGGTGTTCGTGGACAACGGGGACGCCGGTGCTGCGGATCGACGTCGGGACGTTGGCGTCCGGCAGCACTGCCCTGATCACGGGCGCGGCCTCCACCATGACCTCCTCCGGGGTCCGGTAGTTGATTCCGAGCGATGCCAGGGCGACGTGGTCGAGCCCGACCCGTAGCAGTCGCTCCTCCCACGACTCCGTGAACCCGTGCCGGGCCTGGGCGCGGTCGCCGACGATCGTGAGGCTCCGCGACGGGCAGCGGCTCAGCAGCATCTGCCACTCCGCGTCGGTCAGCTCCTGGGCCTCGTCGACGACGATGTGAGCGAACGGGCCGGCGAGCAGGTTGGGCTCGGTCGTGGGCAGCGCATCCTCGTCGACGATGATGCTCTGCGCGTCCTCCACGCGCAGCATCGACATCACCTTCATCTCGGTGTCGTCGGTCGCGACCAGGTGGTCGACGACCCGGTCCATCTCCTCCCGTTCGGCCGCGATCGCGGCGGCCCGGCGTCGCCGACGCCGGGACGCCTCCGGATCTCCGAGCCGTCGCCGGGCAGCGTCCAGGAGTGGCAGGTCTGAGACGGTCCACGCCTGGGGATCGGCGCGCTGCAGCAACCTGACTTCGTCGGGGGAGAGCCACGGCGCGCACCGGCGCAGGTAGGCGGGCACCTCCCACAGGTCGCCGACCAGGTCGGTCGGCTCGATCAGCGGCCACGCCCTGTTGAAGGTCTCGGCCAGGTCCCGGTTGCCGAGCAGGGACCTCCGTACCAGCTCGGGTGGTACCTCCTCGTCGTCGTGCTTGTCGACGAGGATGGAGATGAGCTCCTCCCAGACCTGGTCCCGCGCCTCGTTGTGCGGCGTGCCGGGATCCGGCGCGTCGAAGGCCTCGGCCCAGTCGGTCGCGCTGAGCCAGACGTCGGACCACTGCGTCTCGACGACCATGCCGTCGGTGGGGGCCTCCTCGTACAGCTGGACGGCGGGCTCGATCGCGGTGACCATCGCGGCCGACGCCTTCAGTCGCGCCACCTCGGGGTCGGTCTCGTCCGCGGCGGAGGCACCCTCCACGACCAGGTCGCGCACGGTGCAGGTCTGCACGCCCTCCTCGCCGAGGCTGGGAAGGACGTCGGCGACGTACGCCAGGTAGGGCTGGTGCGGCCCGACGAAGAGCACTCCGCCGCGTCGGTGACCCAGCCGAGGGTCGGCGTAGAGGAGGTACGCCGCGCGGTGCAGCGCGACCACCGTCTTGCCCGTGCCCGGACCACCGTCGACGACCAGGGCGCCGCGGGACCCGGCTCGGATGATCGCGTCCTGGTCGGCCTGGATGGTGCCGAGGACGTCCCGCATCTGCGGCGACCTGCTGGCGCCGAGGCTGGCGATGAACGCGGACTGGTCATCGAGCGCGGCGTGGCCCTCCAGGCCGTCCGGCGTGAACACCTCGTCCCAGTAGTCGCTGACCCGGCCACCGGTCCACCGGTACCTGCGGCGGCTGGCCAGGCCCATGGGGTTGGCGTGGGTCGCCGCGAAGAACGGCTCCGCCGCGGGGGAGCGCCAGTCCACGAGCAGCCGGCGTCCCTCGCGATCGGTGAGACCGAGCCGTCCGACATAGACGGGCTCGCCGTCCTCCGCACTCACGACGCGGCCCAGGCACAGGTCCAGGCTGAACCGCCGCAGCGTGCGGAGGCGGGCGGTCAGCCGGTGGATCTCGTTGTCGCGGTCCATGGCCTCCTGGCCGCTCCCGGCGGGAGCCTTCCGCTCGGCGTCGAGGCGCTCGGAGAGGTCGCCGATCGTGTGCTCGAGGGTGCGGGCGATGGCGGCAAAATGCCGCTCGTCGGCGGCGATCAGCGCCGGGTCGGCCTTGGGGGAGAGGTGGTCGGGAAGAGCGAACGCGGTGGTCGACAAGGGAGTCACGGCGGGCGATTCTCCGGCACGACCAGGGTCTTGCGGCAAGCCCCCCGACGCGCTATACGTTGTAACTGGAGGGGCTGTAGTCGGAGGTCACGCGACGGCGGTCGCCTCCAGCTCGACCATCAGGACGGGGATCGCCAGCCGGGTCACCCCGAGCATCGTGGTGGGCGGTGCCACCCGGACGGCGCCCAACCGCGCAGCCAGCACGCCGTAGTGCTGGAAGAGCAGATCGACGTCGGTGGTGTAGACGTTGAGCCGGACGATGTTCGCGAGGGACATGCCGGCCTCAACGAGAACGGCCTCCAGGTTGTCGAGGCTCAGCGCCACCTGCGCCGCCATGTCGCCGGCATGCTGGGGCTGTCCGGCGCCGCTCATCGCGGTTTGTCCGGCGCAGTAGAGAGTGCGGCTGTGCCCGGAGACGACCTCACCCTGGTGGTAGCCCAGCTCCACCGACCACTCCCACGGGTTGATCGCCGTACGCTCCATCGCCACTTCAGCTCCAGTCAAGTTCGTCGAGAGTTCGTACGCCGGAGCCTTCCAGCGAATCACGACATCTTCTGTCATGTATTTCCGTACAATTTCCGCATGCGCGCGGACCGGTTGGTCTCCTTGGTGCTGCTCCTGCGCCAGCGCGGTCGTTTGTCGGCGGACACGCTGGCCCGCGAACTGGAGGTGTCGACCCGCACCGTGCTGCGCGACATCGAGGCGCTGTCCGCGGCCGGCGTCCCTGTCTACGCCGAACGCGGCCGGCACGGTGGGTTCGCGGTGCTGCCCGGTTTCCAGACGGAGCTGACCGGACTCAACCACGATGAGGCGCTCGCGCTGCTCGTCGCCGGGTCGCGGCGCGGCGCGCAGGCGTTCGGGCTCGGCTCGGCGCTCGCTTCGGCCATGCTGAAGGTGGCCGATGCGCTACCCGACAGCCATCGCGACTCCGCCGCCGACGCGTCCGAGCGCCTGCTCGTCGACCCGGAGACCGATCTCCTCTCGCGCCGGCTGGTCGCCGAGGAAGCGCCCGACGCCGTCGTGGCCGAGGTCCGGCGCGCCGTGCTCGCCGGTCATAAGCTGCGCATCCACTACGCAGCCGTCGACCAGACCCCGCAGTGGCGCACGGTGGACCCGATCGGCCTCGTCACCGTCCGCGACCAGGGCTACTTGCTGGCCACCAGGTCGGGCGCGGACCGCACCTACCGGTTGTCCCGGATCCTGGAGGCCGAGGAGCTCCCCGAGCTGGCGCAACGGTCAGACCGGGTCGACCTTGACCGGGCCTGGCAGGAGCGCAGCGTCCGGTTCCGGACCGGCGGTGACCAGGTCACCGTGCAGGCGCGAGTGGAGCCGTCGCGGCGGGAGGACCTGGTCGGCACCGCGCTGGTCGTCCTGACCGAAGACTCCGATCCGGACGGCCGGCTGCGGCTGGAGGTGACCTTCCAGGATCCTCGACATGCCGAGTGGGCGCTGTGGCAGCTCGCCAGCCACGCGGAGGTCCTCACCCCGCAGTGGTTGCGCGACTCCCTGCGCAACCGCGCCGCTGCGATCGCCGCGAGCTACGCGCGCTAGATCGACGGGTCGAACGGCTCGGTGCCGAGCGCCAGCTGCAGACCCGCGATGCCCGAGTGCTGCTGCGCGTACGCGAGCTCGTGGGCCAGGTCGCCGATGTTGTTGGAAGCCGGGAGCGGCGCGAGCCCGAGGGTCGAGAGGGTGCCGACGGCGTTCCCTGAGGCGTCCAGGAAGGCGCTGCCGGAGTCACCGGGAACACCGGGTGTCACGGTGTACAGCGGGTGTGTCCAGCCGCCGTCCGCCGGGTCCTGGCCGAGGCTGGTGCCCGTCTTCGGGGAAAGCTGCTCGACACCGAACCGCAGCCCCGAGTTGCCGTAGCTGTACACCCGGTCGCCGGCGGCCGTCCCGGTCGTGTTGATGCCGTCCGGACCGCCCCAGAACGGGATCGTCGGGTTCACCTTGGAGACGTCGGCGGGGTTGACCTTGACCAGCGCGAAGTCGTTGTACGCGCAGGTGTTCGCGTCGGTCTCACCGCGCGCCTGCATCGTGTTCCACGACGAGTAGGCGAGCGTTCCGGACCCGACCTGGGTGCCCGCGCTCAGCAGGCTGCCGCCGCGGTTGAAGGTCACCGCGGTGCCGAGGGGGAGCGTCCCGGCGTCACAGCCGTTGGTGTCGGTCGCGGCGCCCGTGCCGGAGCAGTGCGCAGCCTGACCGAGATAAACGTTCCCTGCCGCGTCGGTGAACACGAAGTTGGCGGTGCACTGACCCGAGCCGTCGGTGTTGGTCTGCACGCCGGGGGTGATCGCGGCGGTGGCGGCCGGCGCCCAGGTGGGTGCGGCCTGAGCAGCGGAATCAGCCGTTACGGCGATGCCGGTGAGGGCAAGGCTGGCGGCGCCAGCGAGGGCGAGACTACGAACCCGAGAGACCACGTCGATGCCTTTCGTGAAGAACCGAGATTGACCATATTCCTTCAACTTGGCTGCGCTGATTTGGTCACGGCGCGGGCCTTTCGGCCTTGGGGGGCGGACGGCGGGGGACCGGCCGCGATGATTTCTGCGGCTCTCGCTGGTCAACACATCAGCGCAGATCCATCCGAGCCCGGGAGGAACCGTGACCGATCAGTCCGCCGCTGCCCTGCCCCCGATCGTCGACCGACAGACCTGGCAGGCTGCCCTCGACGACCTGCGGATCCGGGAGAAGGCCGCCACCCGTGAGCTGGACGCCGTCGCTGCACAACGTCGAAGACTGCCGATGGTCGAGCTCCCGGACTACACCCTGCATGGTCCGGACGGGCCCGTCCGCCTGGTCGACGTGTTCGACGGGCGCTCGCAGCTCATCGTCTACAACCACATGTGGTCCGACGGCGAGGAATGGCAGTGCGGTGGCTGCACCGGGCTCACGTCGCAGTACGTCCGACTGGAGTTCCTGAGCAACTACGATGCCCGGTTCGTCATCGTCACCAACGGCCCCATCGAAGAAGCGCTGGCCTACCGGACCAAGGTCGGCAACAAGATGCACTGGTACTCGTCGTCGGACAGCTCGTTCGGCGCCGACGTCGGCGCGCCACCCGGCGGCGGCTTCGCGGTGAACGTGTTCCTCCGCGACGGCGAGAAGGTCTACCACACCTGGCGCACCGACGGCCGCGGCACCGAACAGCTCAGCTACACGTTCGCGTTGATCGACATCCTGCCGTGGGGCCGCCAAGAGGAATGGCAGGACTCACCCGACGGCTGGCCGAAGTCGCCCACCTACTCCAAGTGGCTCGACTCGCCCGATGTCGCCCGGCTCTACGGGTCGTCGTGACCTAGCTGGCCAGTCGGCTGCGCTCCGCCATGCTCGGCGTCAGTTCGGCCGCAGCCCAGCGGATCCTGACCATCAGGGTCGCGGACGGCGTCACCAAGCCGTTGACATAGGTCGAGAGTCGCGACGCCGAGGTGCCGATGTGCGCCGCGAACCGCCGCTGGCTGCAGCCGCTGATGGCCACCAGCCTGCGGATCTCCCGGGAGACCTCGAGTCGTTCGGCAACCTCGATCCGCTTGCGGTAGGCCCTCGTGCAGGCTTCGACCACCAGTGCCACGGGCGGGAGCTCCGCTTCGTGGGCAAGGTCGGTCAGCTGGCGGGCCTCCGGCCCGAACGGGTTGGCAGCGATGTTCGCCAGGAGTGCACGCCACACGCTCACGCCACGCTTCTCGACGATCAGCCGCAGGAGTTCCGGCGAGTCGGGGAGCGGCACGGGGTTTGCCCCGTCCACGCCCTCCAGGAGCAACCGGAGGGCGACCTTCCCGCACTCGGCCGCGATCCGCTCGGCGTCGGCGTCCGTGTGTCCGGCGTCGGTCAGGACCCCGCGGATGTGCTCGCCACGGGCGAGCCGAAGGACGGCCGCGGTCGTGTACGGCCTGTTCGGCGCGATGCCCAGCTGATCCTCGAACTCGTTCTGGACCTGGGCGACACGCTTGCCCCACGTCTGGGACAGCAGCGCCGTCTCCGCGTAGTCCTCGGCGTCACCGCGCGCAACGACTTCGAACATGTTGGCGAGGACGGCCGCCTGCACATCGTGCCGGGAGGACGCGGAGAAGGAGTCCAGCTCCTGGAGCAGGCGTGCGAAGGTCTGCTGATGCGGCCCGCCCTCGGGCAGGTCGAGGCGTTCGAGCGAAGCGGCGATGCGTGGTCGAATCTCCCGCAGACGGTCGATCGTCCCGTGGAATTCCGGTCGCGTAGGCGTAGCAGTATTCATCTTGATCCCCCTGATAGTTGCGACGTGGAGCCGCCGCAACATGTCGAGCAAACCAGAAGCCGGCGACGGATCAGGGCCGGAACGGACCGGTGCTTAGGGCGTTGAACGGGCAATCCCGACACCGTTGATGTCACTGGTCCCACTGGCCACAGGAGTGATCAGGGGCCCGGCTAGCAGTTCGCCGATAAGTGACATTATGTCATGTACTAGTCTGCGTATCGCATCAGATGAATCACCCACGCAGCTTGGATCCACTACCCCGCTGTCAACGAGGAATCGCCTCCTGACCTGCGGAAACCACGCCGATGACCTGCACGTCGTCGAAGCGGTGCGGATCGTCGATCAGGACCCGGCGGCCCTCGGCCAGGACCGCGTCGTTGGCGGTGTTCCACGAGACCCCCAGAGCGTCGGCGACGCGGGCGACACTCAGGTGTTGGCACACCAGGGCTTCCAGCGCCCACCACAGGCCTCGTCGCGACAGCGTCGCCCGCGGCTCGGCGGCCCGCGACGTGTCCTGGCGCCACACGTGACCGCACCCGGTGCACCGGTATCGGCGGAGGCTGACCTCCAACACCGTGGGCCTCCACCCGAACGGCTCCTGCGCCAACCGCCGGACCACCGTGTCCCTGGCCGCGCCCTGGCATCCGCAGCGACGACACCATCTGTCGGGCTCGACAACCCGGCACCGGAGAATCGCCCGATCGGGCTCCAACCGCTGCCCGAGCACTTCGAGCCCGAGATCATCAAGACGAGCGAACGTGGTCAGGTCAGGGCGGGCGAAGGTAGCGTCAGACACGTCGAGGTCTTCCAGATGGACGGCATAGTCACCTCCATCCTCGGGAGACCTCGACCCCTACCCGGCCACCGACGCGCCGACCGGACTACACCCTCAACTGCGACTGCGAAGAGCCCAAATAGCCCCCGGTGCGAGGGTCGGCCCGCGTGCTACGTTCGGGCCATGGCTAGACCCAGTGAGATCCTCGGCAGCGTGGTCGCCGCCAGCGAGCGCGAGCAGCTCGAGACGTTCCTGGATTACCTGCGCGACGCCGTCGTGCGCAAGGCCCGCGGGGTGTCGGAGGAGGACGCCCGGCGCAGCCCGGTGCCGACCGGCACCAACCTCGGCGGCCTGATCAAACACCTGCGGTGGGTGGAACTGGGCGGGTTCGCCGAGCAGATCGGGCAGATCCCCGCCGCGGAGCTGCCCACGCCGCCGTGGACCGACGCAGACCCGGAGGCCGACCTGCGGCTGGAGCCGAACGAGAAGCTCGACGACGTCATCGGCGCCTACCAGGCGGAGTGCGACCGCTCCCGCGAGATCGCCGCCCAGCACAGCCTCGACTACGCACCGCGGGGCAGGGAGCTGACGTTGCGGTGGGTGTACCTGCACGTGATCCTGGAGACCGGCCGGCACGCGGGCCACGCGGACATCCTGCGCGAGATGATCGACGGCAGCGTCGGCGACTGACGGCTCGCGGCACGTCGTCGGTCCGTGTTCCGGTCGTCGGAGGCGGCGTTACACCGGTATCGGCGGAGGCTGACCTCCAACACCGTGGGCCGCCACCCGAACGGCTCCTGCGCCAACCGCCGGACCACCGTGTCCCTGGCCGCGCCCTGGCATCCGCAGCGACGACACCATCTGACGGGCTCGACAACCCGGCACCGGAGAATCGCCCGATCGGGCTCCAACCGCTGCCCGAGCACTTCGAGCCCGAGATCATAGTCACCTCCATCCTCGGGAGACCTCGACCCCTACCCGGCCACCGACGCGCCGACCGGACTACACCCTCAACTGCGAAGAGCCAGTTTGCTCCTCCGTCTGATCAGGGCCGAATACGACCGGACTTGATACGCAGCGTGTCCAGTAAACCGGAGGAGGCACTCCCCACAGCGGGGCTAGCCATCCCTCAGGAACTCGCGGAACCTCTCGACACCGACATAGATGGCCAGTGCGCCCGAGACGACGCTGGTGACGACGATCGAGCCGACGAGGAACTTGAGCTCCTCATCGGACAGTCCGGTCCCGTCGGCAAGCAAGCCGGTGACCTGCTTGATTCGCTGTGGGCCGTCCACGCTGCGCCTCCTCGGAGGATTGTCAGGCGGTCACAGCCTCCCTCCGAAGTGCGCGGCTCGGTTCACCCGGCATGGGTGAACAGCACGAGCGAGCTCTCTGTCCCTTCGGTCGCGTCAGACGGGTTGAGGGCCGGTCGTCTGGTCCGGCTCGGAGTCGGTGATCACGTCGATCAGCCGGTCGATGGCGATCTGGGTGTAACCGTCGTGGAGCGCGGACTGGTCGGTGAAGTCCGTGACGCCGATCGTGATCACGTTCTTGCCGATCCGCACGTAGGTCTGGTGGAGGGTCAGGTCGTACTCGCTCCCGGACGTGTCGGTCAGGCTGCCGGACGCGGTGACGTTGATCTGGTCGTCGGTGGCGTCGCTGATGACGGTGTCGTCGTAGCTGACCGCCAGGTCCCAGGTGTTGCCGTCGCTGTCGGTGCCGGTCACCGACGTGCAGGAGCTGAGCACCGTGCTGAGCTCGACGAACGCCTCGGCCACGGCGTTCCCGTCCTCGTACGACGACGCACCGCTGCTGATCTCGGGCACACCGGCGTCGCCGAACTCGTACTCGACGTCGTGCTCGGCCACCTCCAGCGGGTCGAGGCTGTCGCTGATCGTCGAGATCTCGCCGAAGCAACCGGGTGCGACGCTGTCGTCGTCGGACTCGACCGGTCCGCCCGTCCAGCCCTCCCCTACGTTCTCCGGCGTGAGCACGACGACCTCGAGCTGCTCCTGGGTCAGGGCAGGACCCGAGTCGTCCGCCGCGTCGTCACCGCCGGTCTGGTCGCCGATGACGTTTCCGTCCGGGTCGACGACGACGGTCTCGGTCTCCTGAGCCTCCGCATCTCCCCCGTCGTCACCGCAGGCGACGGCGAGGAGGGACACCAGGGCCAGCGAGGCGGCCGTCGCGAGGAGTCGGCGGTGAGGGCGGGTGGGGACGTGCTGCACGGTGAGGACCTCCAGTTCGGCGGGACCCCCGGATCCTTCCACCCAGCGACCAGTGGCCAACCGCTTCCCGACGAGAATCGTTCTCAGGGACGATGTCCACATGGACACCCACGACTACGCCAGCGTCCGCTATCTCGTCGACGACGTCGATGCCGCCGTCGAGTTCTACACGACGCATCTCGGCTTCACCGTGAACATGAGTGCCGCACCGGCCTTCGCGGACGTGGTCCGCGGCCACCTGCGGCTGCTGGTGTCCGGCGAGAAGAGCTCAGGTGCGCGCGCGACGCCGCCGGACCTGGCGGCCTCGCCCGGCCGCAACCGGATCCATCTCGAGCTCGACGACCTCGAGGCCGAGATCGCGCGGCTCGGTGAGGCAGGTCTGACCTTCGTCAGCGACCTGGTCTCAGGTCCCGGCGGCAGCCAGATCCTGCTCGCAGACCCGTCGGGCAACCTGATCGAGCTGTTCCAGCCGGCGGCTAGAGACTGACATAACGTCGACCGCTCCCCTGCGCCGGCACCATTCAGAGCTGCCGGAGGGCCGGCAGCACCTCGGCGCACACCCGCTCCGTCCACGCCACCGGGTCGTCCCCGTGCGCGGTGAGCGTGACCAGCTCGATCCCCAGGGCGGCGTACTCCCCCATCAGCGTGAGGAACGCGTCGGGACCGGCCAGCGGGTCGACCGCGGTGATCATGGTCTTGCGGATCGCGTCGTAGTCGGTGCCGGCCGTCTCGCAGTGGCCGCGCAGCACCGACAGCTTGTGCTTCATGACATCCGGGGTCTCGCCGAAGATGTTGCACCACTGCGCGTACCGCGCGACGAACCGCAGCGTCTTCCTCTCCCCCGCTCCCCCGATCATGATCGGCGGGTGGGGCTGCGCGAGCGGCGGCGGCACGCACACCGTCTCGGCGAGCCGGTAGTGCGTGCCCTCGTACGGACCGTTGTCGTCGCTCCACATCTGCAGGCAGATCTGCAGCGTCTCCTCGAGCCGCTCGAACCGCTCCGCCGTGGGCGGGAAAGGTACGCCGAGGCCGAGGTGCTCGCGCTCGTACCAGCCGGCGCCGATCCCGAGCAGTGCGCGCCCGCTGGAGAGCCGGTCGAGGGTCGTGACGATCTTGGCCAGCAGCCCGGGATGGCGGTAGGTCCCGCCGGTCACCAGCGTGCTGAGCCGGATCGTCTCGGTGACGGCGGCGATGTGGGCGAGGGCCAGGTAGCCCTCGAGCATCGGCTCGGCCGGACCGCCGAGGTTCTCCATCTGGAACCAGTGGTCCATGACGGTGAAGAGCTCGGCTCCACCCGCCTCCGCCGCCTGCGCGGTGCCGACCAGTTGCGCGGTCAGCCGGTCCTCCCAGCCGGGGAAGGAGAGGTTTGCGTAGTGAACGCCGAGCTCCACGGGCCCACCGTACGCAGGGCGGCAACCTCCCGGTGTCTACGATGCCCGTCATGCGCGCTCGCTCGTTCACCCGTCCCGCCCTCGCGGCGTCCGCCCTCGTCCTCGCCCTCGGACTCGCCGCGTGCGGCGAGGACGACCCGGACGACGAGGCGGGCAACGACTCCTCGACCCCGACCGAGACGGCCGACAGCCCGACGGACGAGGAGTCCGGGACGACCGAAGGAGCCGGCGCCTGCACCTATGCCTCCGACGGCTCCGGGTCCGAGGTCTCGCTCCCGCCGGCGGACCCGACCGTCGAAGGCTCTGTCCCGGTCACGATGCAGACGTCCGTCGGCGAGCTGAAGCTGGAGCTCGACGCCGACAACGCCCCGTGCACCGTGAATTCCTTCGCGTCCTTGGCCGAGCAGGGCTACTACGACGGCCAGAGCTGCTACCGGCTCACGACCGACGGCATCTTCGTCCTCCAGTGCGGCAACCCGACCGGCAGCCCGGGGTACACCTTCGCCGACGAGCTCAGCGGCACGGAGACCTACCCGCCGGGCACGCTGGCGATGGCCAACGCGGGCCCGAACACCAACAGCTCGGAGTTCTTCATCGTCTACGCGGACACTCCGCTGCCCCCGTCCTACACCGTGTTCGGGACGATCGACGAGGCGTCGCTCGCCATCGTGGAGGACGTCGCCGCGGACGGCCAGGACAACAGCCATCCGGCGGGCGGCGGAGTCCCGAACACGGCGGTCGACATCGAGTCCGTCACCGTCGACTGACCCGTCACAGGGAGGGGAAGGTGACCCCGCTCATCTTCTCCGAGACCTCCCAGAGGCGCCGGGCCAGCCCGGTGTCCCGGGCTGCGGCGCTGCGCCGTGCCGCTGACGGCCAGCCGTGCAGCTCCCACCGTCCGTGCGGACCGATGTAGGTGTCGCCGGGGATGTCCATCGTCGCGGCGTAGACCGTGCACAGCGCCCCACGCCAGGCGGGCATCGCCACCAGGCGCTGCCCGTGGTAGCCGATCCAGGTGATGATCGGGTGGCCGGTGCCGCTGGTGATGTTGGTCGACGACGCCCCGGGATGGGCCCCGACGGCGCGGACGTTCGACCCGGCGGCGGCGAGCCGGCGCTGGAGCTCCGACATGAACAGCAGGTCGGCGAGCTTGGACTGCGCGTACGCGGCGAACGGCTTGTACGGCCGGCGCTCCCACGCGAGGTCGTCGACATCGATGTCGCTGCCGCGGCGGTGCTCACGGGAGCTGGTGACGACGACGCGGTCCCGGATCCGCGGGAGCAGCAGGTTGGTCAGGGCGAAGTGGCCGAGGTGGTTGGTCGCGAAGTGCGTCTCGACGCCGTCCGCGGTGAGCGCGTACGGCGCCCCCAGGACACCGGCGTTGTTGACGAGCACGTCGAGGCCGTCGTACTCCGACAGCAAGGCGTCGGCGAACGCCCGCACCGACGCCAGGTCCGCCACGTCCAGCCGTCGTACGACGACCCGGCCGGCGTCGTACCCCGGGACCTGCCGGGCTGCCGCCTCGCCCTTCTCGAGGTTGCGGCACGCGAGCACCACCTCGGCACCGCGGGACCCCAGGATCCGGGCGACTTGGAAGCCGACGCCGCCGTTGGCCCCGGTGATCACGAACCGCCGCCCTTGCTGGGGCGGCACGGCAGTCCACGGTCGCATGACGCAAGGCTAGGGCAGGTGGACGAGCCGAAACACGGCGCGCGCGACCGTGGCGTTCCCGATTTAGGTCGGACCCTGCTGCGAGACTGGGCTTCATCATGGAAACCCTCGGTGTGCTCCTCCTCGGCCTGGTCATCGGCGTCGTCGTCGGCTGGGCGCTCCGCGCCCGGATGACGCCGCCGGAGGCGACCGGAGAGTCCGCGGAGGTGCTCGCCGCGCGCCACGAGGCGGCGGTGGCCGAGGTGCGGCGCCAGGAGGCGGCCGCTCGGGCGGAGGTCCAGGCCGACCTCGCCGGCGCGCTGGCGAGCGTCGACGAGCTCCGGCAGGCGCTGACCGACCTGCGTGCCCAGCAGGCGGAGCGGGAGCGCGAGCAGCGCGCGCAGCAGCAGGAGCGCGAGCGAGGCGAGAACGGACAGACCCAGGTGCTGAAGACGCTGACCCCCGTGGTCGAGCACCTCCGGTCGATGCAGCGCAAGGTCGACGACCTGGAGAAGTCCCGGGTCGCCCAGCACGCGGAGCTGGCCACCCAGATCCGTCAAACCCAGCGATCGGTCGAAGAGTCCAGGAAGGCGGCTGACACCTTGGCGTCAGTACTCAAGAACAACTCGGTCCGCGGCGCGTGGGGCGAGACCCAGCTGCGGACCCTCGTGGAGACCGCCGGTCTGCTCAACCGCGTCGACTTCGAGCTGCAGCACTCCGTCGACGCCGACTCGGGCGAGCGCCGCCCCGACATGGTCATCTACCTGCCCGGCGGCAAGCAGATGGCCATCGATGCCAAGGCGCCCTACAACTCGTTCATGGACGCCCAGCGCGAAGGTCTGGAGCCCGAGGCCCGCGTGCGGCTTCTCGCCGACCACGCCAAGAAGGTCCGCGGGCACGTCGACGCCCTCGCCCGCAAGGGCTATTGGACGGGCCTGTCGGTCAGCCCCGAGTTCACCGTGGCATTCATCCCCAACGAGCAGCTGCTCAACGCGGCCCTCGACGTCGACCCGTCGCTGATGGAGCACGCGTTCCAGCAGGGCGTCGTCCTCGCCACGCCGACCAACCTCTGGAGCATGCTCAAGACGGTGGCGTTCACCTGGAAGCAGGAGGCGCTCACCGAGGACGCGCAGGCGCTTTTCGAGACCGGTCAGGTGCTCTACCGGCGCATCATCAAGCTCGCCGAGCACGTCGACAAGCTCGGGCGCTCGATCCAGCGCAGCGTCAAGGACTACAACGCGTTCAGCGGATCGCTGGAGCGCTCGGTGCTGCCGGCGGCCCGCAAGCTCAACGCCGCCGAGCCGGTCACCAACCTGCCCGCGCCGAGGCAGATCGAGGAAGCGCCCCGCGCCCTGACCAGCGGGGACTTCGCCGTCCTCGCCGATCTCGACCGCGAGGAGCTCCCGCTCGACCTCCTGTCCGGTGACCACGCGGTCGACGCGGAGATCGTGGAGGACGAGCGCGACGCCGGCTGACGGTGGCGTTGATACTTTGGGCAGCATGCCCGGGATCGACGCCACCTTTCTCGCGCTCCCCCACCGTCGGCTCGGCGACCTCGCGCTCGCCCGGGCGGCAGACCTCGGGGCGAGCCACGCCGACTTCCGGTTCGAGCGGATCCGCTCGCAGCGGATCCTGGTCCGCGACGGAGCACTCCAAGGCGCCGCCGACGCCGACCTCGTCGGGTTCGCCGTCCGGGTCGTCCACGGCGGGGCGTGGGGTTTCGCGTCCGGAGTGGTGCTGACCGAGGACGAGGCCCGTCGGGTCGCCGAGACCGCGGTCTCGGTGGCGAAGGTCGCGGCCGCGATGACCACCACGCCGGTCGAGCTCGCCCCCGAGCCCGTCTACGACGACGTGACCTGGGTGTCGTCGTACGACCTCGACCCGTTCGAGGTCTCCACGGCCGACAAGACCGCCGTCCTCGCCGACTGGACGATCCGGCTGTGCCGCGGCAGTGCCGTCGACCACGCGACTGCGTCGCTGTACGCCGTCCAGGAGAACAAGTACTACGCCGACCTCGCCGGCACCCGCACCACCCAGCAGCGGGTGCGGATGCAGCCCGCCTTCGAGGCGATGGGCGGCACGTCCGAGGTCTTCGACTCGATGGCGAGCATCGCGCCGCCGGTCGGCCGGGGCTGGGAGTACGTCGTGGGCGACCCGTCCGCCGGCGCGTGGGACTGGGAGATCGAGCTCGACGAGGTCCCCGACCTGCTGGCCGAGAAGCTCAAGTCGCCCAGCATCGAGGCCGGGCGCTACGACCTGGTCATCCACCCGTCCAACCTGTGGCTGACGATCCACGAGTCGATCGGCCACGCGACCGAGCTGGACCGGGCGCTCGGTTACGAGGCCAATTACGCCGGCACCAGCTTCGCGACACCGGACCAGATCGGCACGCTTCGCTACGGCAGCCCGATCATGAACGTCACCGGCGACCGGACCGTCGAGCACGGGCTCGCCACCATCGGCTACGACGACGACGGCGTGGCCACGCAGCAGTGGGACATCGTGCGCGACGGGATGCTGGTCGGGTTCCAGCTCGACCGCCCGATGGCCGCGCTGATGCCCGAGCTCAGCGCCGACGAGGGAGCCGGCCGGTCCAACGGCTGCGCCTACGCCGACTCCCCCGGGCACATCCCGATCCAGCGGATGGCCAACGTGTCGCTCCAGCCGGCGGCGGACGGACCCAGCACCGAGGAGCTGATCTCGCAGGTCGAACGCGGCCTCTACGTCGTCGGCGACAAGTCGTGGTCGATCGACATGCAGCGGTTCAACTTCCAGTTCACCGGGCAGCGCTTCTTCCGGATCGTCGACGGCCGGCTCGCCGGCCAGGCGCGCGACGTCGCCTACCAGGCGACGACCACCGACTTCTGGGGCGCGATGGAGGCGGTCGGCGGGCCCGACACCTGGCTGCTCGGCGGAGCGTTCAACTGCGGCAAGGCGCAACCCGGCCAGGTCGCCGCGGTGAGCCACGGGTGCCCGACGGCGCTGTTCCGCGACGTACGGATCCTGAACACGACCGAGGAGGCCGGGCAGTGAGCGCGGCGACTCCGCAGGAGCTGGTCGAGCGGGCGCTCGCCGCCTCGACCGCCGACGACTGCGTCGTGATCATCCACGACACCACCAGCGCGAACCTCCGATGGGCCAACAACACGCTCACCACCAACGGCCAGATGAGCGGCCGGACCGCGACCGTCGTGTCGTTCGTGGCCTCGGGCGACAGTGTCGCCGCGGCGTCGACGAGCGGGAGCGCGACGACGGTCGACGAGATCGCCGGCATCATGCGTGCCGCGGACGCGGCGGCCCGGTTGGCGGAGCCGGCCGAGGACGCCAACCCGCTCGTGCGGGACCGCACGTCGTCGGACTGGGACGAGCCCGCCACGCCCACCGACATCACCGTCTACGACGCCGTGGCACCCGCGCTCGGCGAGGCGTTCGGCCGGGCCGCCGGCGCCGGACGGCTCCTCTACGGCTTCGTCGACCACGCGGTGACCACGACCTACCTCGGGTCGAGCACCGGGCTCCGGCTCCGGCACGTCCAGCCGACCGGCCACTTCGCCTGCACGGCCAAGGACACTGCGCTGACCACGAGCGCCTGGCTCGGCGCGGCCACCCGGGACTTCGCCGACATCGACCCGCTGGCGCTCGACGACGAGCTCGCCCGGCGCCTCGCCTGGGCTGCGCGTCGGGTCGATCTGCCCGCGGGACGCTACGACACGATCCTCCCGCCCACCGCCGTCGCGGACCTGATGGTCGACACCTACTGGTACGCCGGCGCCCGCGACGCGTGGGAGGGCCAGTCGGTCTACAGCCAGCGCCCGACCGGCACCCGGATCGGCGAGCGGATCACCGCCCCCGGCGTCCATCTCATGTCCGACCCCGCCCTGCCCGACGTCGCCTGTACCCCGTTCGCGGTCGTGGGGTCGTCGGACTCCGAGCGCTCCGTGTTCGACAACGGCCTTCCGCTCGCCCGCACCGAGTGGATCCGCGACGGCGAGCTGACCTCCCTCATCCAGACCCGCCACACCGCGACCATGACCGAGCAGCCCGCGACGCCGTACATCGACAACCTGGTGCTCGAGATCGACTCCGGCAGCGGCACCATCGACGACCTGGTCGCCGGCACCGAGCGCGGCCTCCTTGTGACGTCGCTCTGGTACATCCGGCTGGTCGACCCGCAGAGCCTGCTTCTCACCGGACTCACCCGCGACGGCGTCTATCTGGTCGAGAACGGCGAGATCACCGGCGCCGTCAACAACTTCCGCTGGAACGAGAGCCCGGTCGACCTGCTCGGCCGCTTCACCCACGCATCCGCGACCACGCGCAGCTTCAGCCGCGAGTGGGGTGCCGACTACTTCCCGCGGACGGCGACACCTGCGCTGCGGATCCCCGACTTCAACATGTCGAGCGTGTCCCAGGCCATGTAACCGTCCGACGCGAAAGAGCCCATCGATGCCCACCACGAAGTTCACGGTCCACACGAGTCTGTCGCCGAGCGAGGTGTTGGGCGTGCTGACCGACTTCGGCCCGGATCGGGCCCGGCACTGGCCCAACGTCGATGATGCCCACTTCAAGGTGCACCAGCTGGGTCCCGACTGGGCCGAGGTCACCGAGGGCACCAAGGTCGGTTGGGAGAGGGAGCGCTACGCGTGGGACGCTGCCGCCGGCACCGTCACGATCGACACCCTGGACTCCAACCTGTGGGGACCGACCAGCGGCTGGCGCTATCGACTCGAGGCGGCGGGCGAGGGCACCGACGTTCACGTCACCCTGACCCGCGTGCCGATCTCCCGGCGGGGCCGGGTCATCGGTGCCCTGATCCCCATCGTCGGAGCGCGGGCGCTCGGCAAGCAGCTCCGGTCGGTGCTGCGGCGGGCGGAGTCCCGGTGACCGTGGATGTCATCGACGCGCAGCGCAACTGGGACGTCGACCCCGGCTGGCTCAACACAGCGTCGTTCGGGCTCCCGCCGAGAGCCGGGTGGGACGCACTCCAAGAGGCCCTGGAGCAGTGGCGATCGGGCCGAGGCGTCTGGGAGGAGTGGCAGCAGTCGGCGGACACCGGGCGTGCGTCCTTCGCCCGGCTGGTGGGCGTCGGCGTCGAGGATGTCTTCGCGGGCAGTACCGTCTCAGCCGCGATGGCGCTGATCGCGGCGTCGATCCCGGACGGATCGACCGTGCTGGTGACCGACATCGAGTTCGCGTCCAACGTCTTCCCCTGGGCTGCCCACGCCGACCGCGGTGTGACGGTCGTTGCCGCGCCGGTGGAGCGGCTGGTCGACCGGATCGACGACGGGATCGACGTCGTCGCCATCGGACTGGTCCAGTCTGCGACGGGTCAGGTATCCGACCTCGCCGCTGTCAGCGCGGCGGCTCGCGCAGCCGGCGCTCTCGTGATCGTCGATGCCACCCAGGCGGTGGGCTGGTTGCCGGTGGACGCCGGTCTGACCGACGCGTGCGTCGCAGGCACCTACAAGTGGCTGATGACCCCACGGGGGGCCACGTTCGGCTACGTGTCACCGCAGCTTCAGGAGCTGATGAGCCCGCTGCAATCGGGCTGGAGCGCGGCTGTCGACGACCGCTACTACGGACTGGAGGCCCGGCTGTTCGAGGGAGCCCGACGCTACGACCAGGCTCCGACCTGGTTCACGCACGTCGCTGCGGCACCGACGCTGGAGCTGGTCGAGGCCATCGGCGTCGAAGCCATCCACCGTCACGACCTGGCTCTGGCGAACGCCTTCCGCGCGGGCCTGGGTATGGCGCCGGGGAGCTCCGCGATCGTGTCGGCTGACGTCCCTGGGGCCGAGGAACGGTTCGCTGCCGCTGACATCCGCGCCTCCGCCCGCAGTGGCCGCCTGCGGGTGTCGTTCCACGTGTACTCGACACAAGCCGACGTCGATCTCGCTCTCGGCGCCCTCGAGGGACTGGTCCCGCGGCAACCGGGGTCCGCGTCCTGAGAATGCTTGGATCAGACGTGCCGACAGCGCGTCGGGTCGGCCGCTGCGAGGAGTCTCTACCTGAAGTCGGGCGGAAGGGCGGTCTCATGGAGGATCGTGAAGGAGCCCGTGGCCATGTCGTAGACGGAGACACGCGGAGGCTGACCTTCGGTTCCCGGCAGCGGGTTGCGCTCGACCATGTCCATCCGGACGGTCGTCGAGGGATAGACGGCCCGGATCCGGACCGGTTCATCACCGATGTACATGGTGCCGTGGATGGACCCGGCAGGGATGAAGACGGCGCCGCGTCGGAGCGTCCCGTCACGACGCGGCGACGGCGGCACGAAGCGCGTCGAGCGTGCGTTCGACGTCCGCCTCGGTGGTCGACCAGTTGCTCACCGAGATGCGCAGCACCGCCCGTTCGCGCCAGACCGAGCCGCTGGTCCAGGCGGTGCCGTCCTCCAGCATCCGGCGGACGACGTCGAGGGTGCGGGCGTCGTCGCCGAAGGACGCGCAGACCTGGGTGAAGACCACGTCGTTGAGCACCTCGGCGCCGTCGATGCCGGCGATGCCGTCGGCGAACGCCCGGGCATGGCCGGCCATCCGTTCGACGAGCTCGGCGACCCCGCTCCGACCAAGCGACCGCAGCACCGCCCACACGGTGAAGGCACGGGAGCGACGGGACAGCTCGGGGACCTTCTCGAACGGATCACCGGCTGCGTCGTGGATCAGGTAGTCGCCGTGCATCGACATCGCCGCGCGCAGGGCGGTCGGGTCGCGCACGATCGCCACCCCGCAGTCGTAGGGCACGTTGAGCGTCTTGTGGGCATCGGTCGCCCAGGAGTCGGCGGCGTCGTAGCCCTCGACGAGGTGGCGGTACGCCGGGGTGGCGCCGGCGAAGAGCCCGAACGCGCCGTCGACGTGCACCCAGGCGCCGTGCTCGTGCGCCGCCGCGATCGCATCCTCGAACGGGTCGAATGCTCCGGAGTGGATGTTGCCCGCCTGGAGCGCCACCAGGGAAGGCCGGCCGTCGCCGTCCTCGAGCATCGCCCGTAGCGCGGTCGGGTCGATCCGTCCCTGCTCGTCCACCGGGACCAGCTCCGGCGCGCCGAGGCCCAGGTAGCGCAGCACCAGGTCGACCGAGTCGTGCCGCTCGGCACCGACCAGCACCCGCACGCCCGGCGATCCGACCAGTCCCCGGGACCCGATGTCCCAACCGGCCCGGGCGAGCACCGCGTCGCGGGCGGCGGCCAGGCAGGTGAAGTTCGCCATGGTCCCCCCGGTCACGAAGCCGACGGCGCTGGTCTCGGGCAGGCCCAGCAGGTCCAGCACCCACGCCTCGGCGACGTCGTCGACCGCGGTGGCCGCGGGCGTGACCGTGCGCAGCCCGGCATTCTGGTCCCACGCCGAGGTCAACCAGTCCGCTGCCATCCCCGCCGGGTGCGTGCCGCCGATCACGAACCCGAAGAACCGGCCCGACGGCATCGCGGTCAGCCCGGGTTCCACGGCCTCGGCCAGCAGGTCGACGACCGCAGCCGGATCGGTCGGACCATCCGGCAGCTCCGGGCCGAGGGCGGCCACCACGTCGGCGACCGAGGCCGCCGGAGGTACGGCGCGGTCGGTCAGGGTGGCCAACCACGTCAGCGCGTGCTCGTGCGCTCGAGCGAGGGCCTGCCCAGCGTCACCCGTGTCGACCTCGTCACTCGGCATAGGCGTCCACCGGCGGGCAGGAGCACACCAGGTTGCGGTCGCCGTACGCCTGGTCGATGCGGGCGACCGGCGGCCAGTACTTGTCGCCCGACCCGTTCAGCCCAGTGATGCCGGACGGGAAGACGGCCTCCTCGCGGGTGTAGACCCGGTCCCACTCCCCCACCAGCGCGCGTGCGGTGTGCGGGGCGCGGCGCAGCGGGGAGTCGTCGACCTTCCACTCGCCGGACTCGACCCGGTCGATCTCACCCCTGATCGCGATCATCGCCTCGCAGAACCGGTCCAGCTCGGCCAGGTCCTCGGACTCCGTCGGCTCGACCATGAGCGTCCCCGCGACCGGGAACGACATGGTCGGCGCGTGGAAGCCGTAGTCGATCAGCCGCTTCGCCACGTCGTCGACCGTCACCCCGGTCCGCTTCGTGATCTCGCGCAGGTCGAGGATGCACTCGTGCGCGACCAGGCCGGAGTCGCCGCGGTAGAGCACCGGGAAGTGCTCGCCGAGCCTGGCAGCAACGTAATTGGCGGACAGCACTGCGACCGCGGTCGCCTGCGCGAGGCCGTCGGAGCCCATCATCCGCACGTAGGCCCAGGAGATCGGCAGGATCCCCGTCGAGCCGTACGGCGCCGCGCTGATCGCGCCGACGCCCTCGCGCTTGGACTCCTCGGGGTGCAGCGGGTGCGAGGGGAGGTACGGCGCCAGGTGGGCGCGCACCGCGACCGGACCCACACCGGGGCCACCGCCACCGTGCGGGATGCAGAACGTCTTGTGCAGGTTGAGGTGGGAGACGTCGCCTCCGAACTGCCCCGGCTTGGCGTAGCCCAGCAGCGCGTTGAAGTTGGCTCCGTCGATGTAGACCTGGCCGCCGTGCGTGTGCACGATCTCGCACAGCTCGGTGATGGTCTCCTCGTAGACGCCGTGCGTCGACGGGTAGGTGACCATGATTGCGGCGAGGGTGTCCGCGTGCTGCTCGCACTTGGCGCGCAGGTCGGCGAGGTCGACGGTGCCGTCCTCGTCGGCCTTGACGACGACGACCGTCATGCCGGCCATCACCGCGGACGCGGGGTTGGTGCCGTGGGCCGACGACGGGATCAGGCAGACCCGGCGGTCGTGATCCCCGTTGGCGTCGTGGAACGCCCGGATCGCGAGCATCCCCGCGAACTCACCTTGCGACCCTGCGTTGGGCTGGATGGACACCTTGTCGTAGCCGGTGACCTCGGCCAGCCAGCTCTCGAGCTGGTCGACCAGGTGCCGGTAGCCGGTGGCGTGCTCGGCCGGGACGAAGGGGTGGAGGTCGGCGAAGCCGTGCAGCGAGATCGGCTCCATCTCCGTGGTCGCGTTGAGCTTCATCGTGCACGAGCCGAGCGGGATCATGCCCCGGTCGAGCGCGTAGTCGCGGCTCGACAGCCGGTGCAGGTAGCGCAGCATCGACGTCTCGTTGTGGTGGGTGTTGAAGACCGGGTGCTCCAGGAACTCCGTCGTCCGGCGCAGCTCCGGCGGCAGGGCGTCGCTCGTGGTCCGGTCGAGGGTGTCGATGTCCGGGTGCTCGATACCGAACGCCTTCAGGACGGTCGAGACGGTAGAACGCGTCGTGCGTTCGGACGTCGACAACCCCACGGTGTCGGCGTCCACCTTGCGCAGGTGCACCCCCAGGCTCCGGGCGGCCGCAACCACCTCAGCCGCCCGGCCGGGGACCGGCACCGTCAGCGTGTCGAAGAACCTGTCGTGCGCCGGTGCCAGGCCGCTCTGAGCCAGCGCGTGCGCCAGGACCGCGGCGTAGCGGTGGGTGCGGGTCGCGATCTGCCGCAGGCCGTCGGGTCCGTGGTAGACGGCGTACATCGACGCGGTGACGGCGAGCAGGACCTGGGCGGTGCAGATGTTGGAGGTCGCCTTGTCCCGCCGGATGTGCTGCTCGCGGGTCTGCAGCGCCAGTCGGTAGGCCGGGCGGCCCTCCACGTCGAGCGAGACGCCGACCAGCCGACCCGGGATCTGCCGCTCGAGGCCGGCGCTCACGCTCATGAAACCCGCGTGCGGACCGCCGTAGAAGAGGGGTACGCCGAACCGCTGGCTCGACCCCACGACGACGTCGGCGCCGAACGAGCCGGGCGCCTCCAGGAGGGTCAGCGCCAGCAGGTCGGCGGCGACGACCGCCAGTCCCCCGCGCTCGTGGATCTCGTCGACCACCGGACGGGGGTCGAGCACGCGGCCCGAGGCGCCGGGGTACTGCACGAGGACGCCGGCGAGGTCTCCGTCGGGAAGGCCCGCGGTGAGGTCGGCGACGACGACCTCCATGCCGATCGCCTCGGCCCGGGTGCGGACCACGTCGATGGTCTGGGGCAGCGCGTCGGCGTCGAGCACGAACGGGCCGCTCAGGTTGCGGCGGGCGCGGTGGACGAGAGCGAGCGCCTCGGCGGCCGCGGTGCCCTCGTCGAGCAGCGACGAGCCGGACGTCGGCAGGCCGGTGAGGTCGCTGATCATCGTCTGGAAGTTGAGCAGCGCCTCGAGCCGGCCCTGGGAGATCTCGGGCTGGTAGGGCGTGTAGGCGGTGTACCAGCTCGGGTCCTCGAGCACGTTGCGGCGGACCACCGGCGGGGTGATGGTCGCGTGGTACCCGAGTCCGATCATCGGCTCGCCCGGGGCGTTGGACGCCGCCAGCGCCCGGAGCTCGTCGGCCACCGCGGCTTCACTGAGGGCGGCCGGCAGGTCGAGCGGACCGGTCGTGCGGATGCCGGCCGGCACCGCCTCGTCCATCAGCGCCTCGAGCGACGGGTAACCGAGCCGCTCGAGCATGGTCGCGACCTGGCCCTGGTCGGGGCCGAGGTGGCGGCTCACGAACGGCAGTGCGCCGTCGAGCTCGGGAAGCGTGGGAAGGTCGGACAACGGGGGGCTCCTCGGGATCGGTCGATCTCGTCGCCCTCCCCCTCTGTCACCGCAGCGTCACGGCTCCACAGTTGCCCGGCCGCGCGGTCCTGGTGCCTGAGAGGTTCCGGGGAGGTTTTGCCCCTTCGGCGCTGGGTCGTACCCAGACTCTCCCGCGCGGGATCAGCAGCCAGAGAGTATCAGCAGAGCAGGCTCAACCTGCGGTGCGCGCGGCCCGACGGGCAGCGAGCTCGTCACCGGCCACCGGCTCGGCCGGCTCCTGCGCGGCGTGCTCGCTCGGCAGCTGAGCGAGGGTGCCCTCGATCTCGCGCCAGACCCCGCCGATGGCGATGCCGAAGACGCCCTGACCGCCCTGGAGCAGGTCGATGACCTCGTCGCTGCTGGTGCAGTAGTAGACCGAGGCGCCGTCGCTCATCAGGGTGACCTGGGTGAGGTCGTCGGTGCCGCGCTCGCGCAGGTGGGTGACCGCCGTGCGGATCTGCTGCAGCGAGATGCCGGCGTCGAGGAGCCGCTTGATCACCTTGAGGATCAAGATGTCGCGGAAGCTGTAGAGGCGCTGCGAGCCGCTGCCGCTGGCGCTGCGGACGCTCGGCTCGATCAGGCCGGTGCGTGCCCAGTAGTCGAGCTGACGGTAGGTGATGCCGGCCGCGTTGCAGGCGGTCGGACCGCGGTAGCCGAGGTCGCTCGGGAGCGGCGACACGTCGTCCGTGAAGAGCAGGCCCTGCTCCTCGGCGACGCCGGCGGCGACGTCGGCAGCCTGGCTGCCTGCGTCGGGCTGGTGCTCGTTCACGCGGTCCTCCGTCGAAGTCGGTGGTGCCCGATCGGATCGGACTCTTCAAGGTACGGCGCGGGAGAGGGCATTGTCCAAGACGTCGGCCCGGCGTGTCGCAACTCTCACCCTCTAGATGAGGGTCAGAGCACTGTCAGTGCGCCTCGAAGTCCTCGGGTGAGACGTGGTCGAGGAACTCCCGGAACTTCTCGACCTCGTCCTCCTGCTCGGCCGGAACGGCGAGGCCGGCCTCGTCGAGGACCTCCTCCGAGCAGTAGATCGTGGTGCCGGTGCGCAGGGCGAGCGCGATCGAGTCGGACGGCCGGGCGCTCACCTCCGCGCCCGAGTCGAAGACCAGCGTCGCGTAGAAGACGCCGTCCTTGACATCGGTGATCTGCACCTGGGTGAGCTCGTTGCCGGTGGCCGCGAGGACGTCCTTCATCAGGTCGTGCGTCAGCGGCCGCGGCGGTACGACGCCCTGCTGGGCGAAGGCGATCGCGGTGGCCTCGACCGCGCCGATCCAGATCGGCAGGTAGCGGTCACCGGACACCTCACGGAGCAGCACGATCGGCTGGTTGGAGGGCATCTCCACCCTTACGCCCATCACGTCGACCTCGCGCATGGAGTCAGCGTACTCCGGACGTGAAGCGTCGGAGACAGACCGTCAGAGGCGGCGCAGCCCGGCCTTGACCAACGTCGCGTGCAGCCGCACGGACAGCGCGGCGATCTCGCTGATCGCCTCCTCCGCGCGGGCGGACGCCGAGGCGTCGCGGCCGCGCCGGACCGGGGCGACGACCTGCTCCACCAGACCGACCTCGCGATCGGCGGCGGTCTTGAAGGCCCGGAGGTGGCGCGGCTCGAGGCCGAAGTCCGCCAGCTGCCGCGCCGCCTGCGCGATCACCAGCGCGTCGGTGTCGTAGTGGCCGGTCGGCAGCGCAGTGATCAGGCCGAACTCCTCGAGCTGGCCCAGGAGGTCGTCGCCGATCTCAGCGATCTTCACCAGCTCCTTGCGCGACAGGCGGAAGTTGTCGGTGCGCCGGAACGACTCGGCGGCGGGGAGACCGTCCGCGGCCAGCGCCATCCTGGGGACGGTCGGCACGACCTCGTCGATCTGCGGCGGCTCGAGGCCGCGGTCGATCGCGTCGAGGTGCTCCCGGATGACCCCGAGCGGCAGGTAGTGGTCGCGCTTCATCCGCAGGACGTAGCGCAGCCGTTCCACGTCATGGTCGGAGAACTTGCGGTAGCCGGCGGGCGTGCGCTGGGGCTTGATCAGCCCCTCCCCCTCCCAGAACCGGATCTTGGGGATCGTGATGTCGGGGAAGTCCGGGCGCAGCAGGTCGAGGACCTGGCCGATGTTGAGAAGCGCCTCGTGCCGGTCGGCGGACTGGACCCCCACGAGATTCAGGCGTCCTCGTGCCCGGCGAAGAAGACCAACCGGTACTTGCCGATCTGGACCTCGTCGCTGTCCTTGAGCGCGATCGTCTCGATGCGGTCGCGGTTGACGTAGGTGCCGTTGAGGCTTCCGACGTCGCTCACGGTGTAGCCGTCACCGGCGCGGTTGAAGACCGCATGCCGGCGGGACACGGTGACGTCGTCGAGGAAGATCTCGCTGTCGGGGTGACGGCCGGCGTTGACGACGTCCTGGTCGAGGAGGAACCGGCTGCCGGCACCCGGACCCTTCTGGACGACGAGGAGCGCGGAGCCCACGGGCAGCGCGTCGACCGCGGCCGCGTCGACCGGGCTGAGCTGCCGGTCGGAGGTCTCGACCTTGTCGCCGCCGGTGAAGCTGATGGTCGCGGTGGCGTCAGTCGGATCGATGGTCGGCTCCGGTGCGACCAGGCGGGTCCCGCACTGGGAGCAGAACCGGGCGTCGTCCGGGTTCTGCCGACCGCAAGCGGTGCAGAAGGGCATCAGTTCTCCTCGGGCGTTCCCTCAGGGTGAGGTAGAGGTCGATGGTTCGAACCTACACCGATCGATTGGTCAATTGCCGATCTGTGCCTCGTACGCGCCCGCGTCGAGGAGCTGGTCGAGCTCCGCGGCATCGGCGGGCACGATCTCGAACAGCCAGCCGTCGCCGTACGGGTCGCTGTTGACCAGCTCGGGCGTGGCGTCGAGGGCCTCGTTGCGGGCGACCACCTCGCCACCGACCGGCGCATAGACGTCACTCACCGACTTGGTCGACTCGAGCTCGCCGCAGGCGCTGCCGGCGGCGAGGGTGACGCCGACCTCGGGGAGCGAGACGTAGACGATGTCGCCGAGGGCGTCCTGGGCATAGTCGGTGATGCCCACCCGGACCGAGCCGGGCTGCTCCCCCGGCGTGCGCAGCCACTCGTGCTCGATCGTGTACTTGAGGTCGTCAGGCGTCATGGGGCGAAGGCTACTCATCGGGGTCGGGCGCGGAGAAGTCAGGATCGTCGGGCTCGTGCACGGCTTCGATGTCGATAGAGGTCAGCTCGTCGACCTCCAGCGTGGCGCCGTCCTCCATCAGCTGGGCCTTCGGACCGAGCAGGAACTCCAGCGCCGGGGCCAGCACGGACGGCTCGCCGATGACGTCGAGGACGTACGGCGCCTCGACCAGCTCGCCGTCGACCAGGAACCCGCCCTCCGTCTCCTCGAACGAGGTCTCGGCGACGATCCGCACGGTGCCGTTGAGCTGCATCGCCTCGGCTCCCACGGTGCGCAGCTCCTGGATCGTGTCGAGGAGCGACGACAGGCTGACCCGGCCGGTCTCCTCGACGATCGTGATCCGGATCCCCGGCCCGGTGACCGGCACCAGCCCGGCCAGGATGTTGAGCTCGTCGACGTCCTCCTGCGCCTGGTCGAGGGCCGCCTGACGCCGGCTGGTGTCGTTGCGCAGCTGGTCTCGCGTGTCCTCCAGCTCCTCGATCTCGTCCTCGGCGCGCTGCCGGGTGCCGGCGAGCGCCGACAGGATGTCGATGAGCTCCTGCTCCCGCAGCCCGGAGAAGGTGTCGTCGGTCTCGTTGACCCGGACCTGGGTCACCGCGGCGAAGCCGAGCACGCCGAGCAGCAGGCCGACCACGATCTGGCTGCGCGACGGCGTGCGCAGGCCGGTGATGATCCGCTGCCGGGGCCCGTCGTCAGGGCTCGGGGCCGGATCGGCTGGCGGTGTCGCGTCGGGATCGTCAGGCATGGAACACGTGCCTCCGGATCGCGGCGACGTTGGTGAAGATCCGGATGCCGAGCACGACGATGACGCCGGTGGACAGCTGACCACCGACGCCCAGCCGGTCGCCGAGGTAGACGATGCCGGAGGCGATGACGACGTTGCTGATGAAGGAGACGACGAAGACCTTGTCGTCGAAGATGCCGTCGAGGTAGGCGCGCAGGGCGCCGAAGACGGCGTCGAGAGCGGCGACGACCGCGATCGGGAGGTACGGCTCCAGCCCGAGCGGCACGTCGGGCTGGAGCACGAACCCGAGCAGGACACCGACCAGCAGACCGAGAACCGCGATCACGTCTACCCGTCTCCTTCCGGCTGTCTCCCGCTGTCCGTCGCCAGCGAGGCCGACCGTAGCTGCCGGAGCCGCAGCGGCGCAGCCGGTATCCGCATGTCGTCCACATTGTCCGTCTCGTAGAGCCAGCCGTAGTCGCCCGCCAGCACCGAGAACGCCGCGCCGCTGCTGGTCTCGACGAGCCGGGCCAGGAGCGCGTCGTTGTTGCCGACGGCCTGCACGAGGTACGGCGGAGCGATGCCCGAGGAGTTCACCTCGATCGCGGTGCCGGAGTTGCGGATGGCGGTGCGCGACGAGATCCGCTGCCCGTTGATCGCGATCGCCTCCGCGCCGGCCGTCCAGAGCGCGTTGACGAGAAGGGCGAAGTCGGAGTCGCGGATGTGCTCGGTGTCGGGGTCGCTGTTGGCAGCGTTGTCGAGCTCGATCCGGATGCCTTGGCCGGTCACCGGCGTGAAGCCGGTGGCTGCTCCGAGCGCGGTGGCCTCGGCCTCGACGTCGTTGACCTCGTCGCCGAGGTCGAGGAGGGCATCCTCGCCCCGGGCGTTGCGCTCGCGGAGGTCCGCGATCTGTCGCTGCAGGTCCTGCACCGCGCTGCGGCGGGCCTCGATCCGCTCGATCAGCGACTCCCTGCTGGCGTTGTCGATGTCCGCGTTCGCGTTCGTCTGCACGGCGGCGATCGTCAGCAGCACGCCGAACGCCGCGACGACCGCGACCACTCCGGCCCGGCCGGAGATCCGGTCCCGGCCGCCCGGCTGGTCGCCGCGCGCGATCCGCCGCTGGGCGACCATCTGGTAGTCCCGCTCCAGCGCCTCGGCAGTGATCAGCGTGAGGAGCGGTGTGCGCATCCGCGTGGACGGGTCCTGCGCGCCGTCGGTCATCAGCGCCGCTCCGTGGTCGCGAGGAGCTTGCGCACCTGCCAGGCGTACAGGACTCCGGCCCACCAGTACAGCCCGATCCCCCACAGTGCGAGCGCCCACCCGAACAGCTGGGCCAGGGTCGCGACCGTGCCGTCACCGTCGCCGAGCAGGAGCAGCGGGAACGCGTAGAGCAGGTTGAACGTGGCGGCCTTGCCGAGGAAGTGGACGGGCAGCGCGCTGTAGCCACGGGTCCGCAGCAACGGCACCAGCCCCCACAGCAGCAGGTCGCGCAGCGGGAGGGACACCGCGAGCCACCACGGGATGATGTCGCGCAGTGCGAGCCCGATGACGACGGCGAGGATGTAGAGCCGGTCGGCGACGGGGTCGAGGATCTGCCCCAGGGCTGACTGCTGGTTGAGCTTGCGGGCGAGCCAGCCGTCGAGGAAGTCCGTCACGCCGGAGACCATGAGCACCACCAGCGCCCACGCGTCCTCCTCCGGTCCGAGCACCAGCCAGAGGAAGAGCGGGACGCCGGCGAGACGCAGGCCGCTCAGCAGGTTGGGGAGGGTGAAAACGGCGCGCGAGCCCTCGTCGTCGCGCGTCGTCGGGTCGGCCACGGACGACACCCTAGTTTCCTCCGGCCGGTGTCATGTCCCGACCTCGTCGGAGTGGGCGGCGTCCCGGATCTCCCCGACCAGCTCCTCGATGACGTCCTCCAGGGCGGCGACGCCGAGCGTCTCCCCGGCGGCGTTCACGACGCGAGCCATGTGGGCGCCCCGCCGCTGCAGGTGCTCGAGCACGTCGTGCAGGAGCGCGTCCTCCCCCACGGTCGCGAACGGGCGGACCCAACGGTCGGCGATCGGCCGGCTTCGTCGTTCCTCGTCGGGCTCGAGGACGTCCTTGATGTGGAGATAGCCGACCAGCTGCCCCGAGCCCTCGGCGGTGTCGTCGATCACCGGGAACCGGCTGAAACCGGTGGTGGCGCAGACCGCTTCGACGTCGGCACCGGTCGAGCCGCGCCGGACCGTCGTGAGCGACTCGGGTCGCATCATGACGCCAGCGACGGTCTTCTCGGTGAAGCCCAGCGCCCCGGCCAGTCGGTCGTACTCGTCCTTGGCGAGCAGTCCCTCGCCGCGCGACTCCTCGACCAGCGCGGCGACCTCCTCCCGGGTGAAGGTGGAGCTCATCTCGTCCTTCGGCTCCACGCGCAGGAGCCGCAGGATCGCCTTCGCCATCGCGTCGAGGGCGACGATGACCGGCCTGAGCAGGGTCACCAGCGCGAGCATCGGTGGCGCCAGCAGCAGCACGGCCCGGTCGGGGCCGGCGAGCGCGATGTTCTTCGGCACCATCTCGCCGAGCACCACGTGCAGGAACGCCACGATGCTCAACGCGATCGTGAAGGCGAGGGGGTGCAGCAGGTCGTGCGGGAGGTGCGCCGCCTCGAACATCGGCTCGAGCAGGTGGGCGATGGCAGGCTCGGAGATGGCGCCGAGCACCAGCGAGCACACCGTCACGCCCAGCTGGATGCCGGCGATCATGTGCGGCATCTGGCCGAGCGCGCGCAGCGTGGTCCGGGCCAGCCGCGACCCGGCCTGGGCGCGGGGCTCGATCTGGCTGCGCCGGGCGGAGATCAGGGCGAACTCCGTGCCGACGAAGAACGCGTTGCCGGCCAGCAGCACGACGGTCAGCACGAGCGCGGCGGCGTTACTCATCGCTGGCCACCTCCTCGACCCGGAGGGACACGCGGTCGATCCTCAGCCCGTCCATGTACTCCACGGTCAGTACGGCGTTGCGCGCGGGAGCGTCGTCGTCGTCCTCGTGCGACGCCGTCAGGGGTACGACGACCTGCTCCCCTGCGGTGGGGATCCTGCCCAGACCCTTCAGGACCAGCCCGGCCACCGTGTCGTAGTCCTCACCCTCGGGGAGCTCGATGCCGGTGAGGTCCTCGATCTCGTCCGGCCGCAGCAGGCCGGACACCGACCAGCTGCCGTCGCGGCGGAGCCGTCCCCGCGCGCCGAGCCGGTCGTGCTCGTCGGCGATGTCGCCGACGATCTCCTCGACCACGTCCTCGAGGGTGACGATGCCGGCGTGACCGCCGTACTCGTCCAGCACGACGGCCATCTGGAAGCCGTCCTTGCGCAGCAGCTCCATCAGCGGGTCGAGCCGCAGGCTGTCGGGGACGACGATCGGCTTGGCCATCAGGTGCTTGACCCGTGTCGTCGCGCGCTCCGGCACCGGCAGCGCGACGGCGTTCTTGACGTGCACGGTGCCGATGACGACGTCGTTGTCGTCGAGCACCGGGAACCGGGAGTGCCCGGTCTCGCGGGCGAGCTCGATGACCGCGCTGGCGCGGTCGGACTCCTCCAGGGAGCGGGTGCGGACCCGAGGCGTCATGATCTCGCCGGCGGTGCGGGTGCCGAACACGACGGACTTCTCCATCAGCTCGGCGGTGTCCGCGTCGAGGGTGCCCACGTCGGCACTGCGCTGGATGAGCGACGCCAGCTCGGTCGAGCTGCGCGCCGACCGCAGCTCCTCCTGGGGCTCGATCCCGAACCACCGGACGATGGCGTTGGCCGCGCCGTTGAGGACCCGGATCGGCAGCCGGATCGCCGTGGTGAAGGCGCGCATCGGCCGTTGGGTGGCGCGCGCGGTCGCCATCGGGAGCGCGAGCGCGATGTTCTTCGGCACCAGCTCGCCGATGAGCATGGTGATGATGGTGCTGAGGACCAGGCTCGTCGTGAGCGCGATCGGCCCCACCGCTCCGTCCGAGACACCGGCCCCGTCGAGCGGGTCGCGGAGCAGGTCGGCGATCGCCGGCTCCGCCAGGAAGCCGATGCCCAGGTTGGTGGCGGTGATGCCGACCTGGGCACCGGAGAGCTGAGTCGACAGCGACCGCAGCGCGCTCTGCACGCCGGCGGCCGTGGTGTCGCCCGCGGCGGCGGCCCGATCGACCTGGCCGCGGTCGACGGTGACGAAGGCGAACTCAGCGGCGACGAACATCCCGCACGCCAGGACCAGCAGGAGAGCGAGTGCCAGGAGGAGCAGGGCTGTCGTCATGGATGTCGCAGTATCAGCGGGGGTTCCGTTGCCGCACGGACCTCGTCGACGGTGACACCGGGAGCAAGCTCGACGAGGTGCAGCCCGTCCGGCTCGATGTCGATCACCCCGAGGTCGGTGATGATCCGCTGGACCACCCGCAGGCCGGTGTAGGGCAGCGAGCACTCGTTGACGATCTTGAACCCACCGTCGCGCGCCGTGTGCTCCATCAGGACGATCACCCGCTTCGCGCCATGGACCAGGTCCATGGCGCCACCCATTCCCTTGACCATCTTCCCGGGGATCATCCAGTTCGCGATGTCACCCCTCACCGACACCTGCATCGCCCCGAGGATCGCCGCATCGATCTTGCCGCCCCGGATCATGCCGAACGACGTCGCGGAGTCGAAGAACGACGCACCGCGGTTGACCGTGACCGTCTCCTTCCCGGCGTTGATCAGGTCCGGGTGCACGTTCTCCTCGGTCGGGTAGGGACCGACACCGAGGATGCCGTTCTCCGACTGGAGGATCAGCTCCACGCCGTCGGGAACGTAGTTCGGCACGAGCGTCGGCAGACCGATCCCGAGGTTCACGTAGGAGCCGTCGGTCAGCTCGGCCGCCGCCCGCGCCGCCATCTGTTCGCGAGTCCAGCTCACGGGGTGGTCACCGTCCTCTTCTCGATCCGCTTGTCCGCAGCCTGCTCGGGCGTCAGGGCAACGACCCGATGCACGAACACCCCAGGGGTGTGGATGTTGTTCGGGTCCAGCTCCCCCGGCTCCACCAGCTCCTCCACCTCGGCGATCGTGATGCGGCCGCACATCGCGGCCAACGGGTTGAAGTTGCGCGCCGAGTCCCGGTAGACCAGGTTGCCGTGCCGGTCGCCCTTCCAGGCGCGCACGATCCCGAAGTCCGCGACGATCGCCTCCTCCAGCACGTACTCGCGGCCGCCGAATGACCGCACCTCCTTCGGGGGTGACGACACCACCACGGCCCCGGAGTCGTCGTACCGCCACGGCAGGCCGCCGTCCGCCACCTGGGTGCCGACCCCGGTTGCGGTGAAGAACGCCGGGATCCCCGACCCTCCGGCGCGCATCCGCTCCGCCAAGGTGCCCTGCGGGGTCAGCTCCACCTCCAGCTCACCGGAGAGGTACTGCCGGGCGAACTCCTTGTTCTCTCCGACGTACGACGACACCATCCGGCGTAGCCGGCGGGCGAACAGCAACCGCCCCAGGCCCCATTCGTCTACGCCGCAGTTGTTGGAGACCGCCTCCAGGTCCGTCGCACCCTGCGTCAGGAGAGCGTCGATCAGGACCGACGGGATCCCGCACAACCCGAAACCGCCCACCGCCACAGTGGCCCCGTCCGGAATGTCCGCGACCGCCTCCGCGGCACTTGCTACCACCTTGTCCATCTGTTCCATGCCTTCCCGATGCGTTGCTGCGTGGCCCGCATGAACCGAACTCTAGGATGTCGAAGGTGAGCGAGCTGTCCCAGCAGCGCCTGGCGATGTTGTTCTCGGACATCGAGGGCTCGACGCTGCACGCCAACCGGCTCGGCGACCAGTGGAAGGACGTCCTCCGGCTCCACCGGGAGACCTGCCGCCGGGCGTGGAAGGACCACAACGGTCACGAGGTCGACACCGCCGGTGACGGGTTCTTCGTCGTGTTCCCCTCGGTGCCCGACGCGGTCGCCGCCGCGATCCAGGCGCAGCGCGAGCTGACCGCCGCGACCTGGCCCGGCGGTCGCCCGATCCGGTCCCGGACCGGCATCCACGTCGGCGTGGTGTCGTCGTACGACGGCAGCTTCGTCGGGTACGACGTGCACCGGGCGGCGCGGATCATGGGGACCGCCAACGGGGGCCAGGTGGTGGTGTCGCAGGCGGTGGTCGAGGACTTCGCCACCCGGCCGGGGGGACTCGAGATCACCGACCTCGGCACGCATCCCCTGAAGGACCTGGCCGAGGAGGAGCGGCTCTTCCAGGTCCGTGCCGAGGGGATGCTGACGTCGTTCCCCCGGATCAAGTCGCTCGGCACGTCGGGTGCGGCCGCGGCGGCGGTGGCGCGCACTCTCTACCGGCCGGCCGCAGTCTCCGCCGCTGAGCTGGTGATGGAGGACGGCCGGGCCCTGCCTCTCGACGAGCACGGCCTGCGGATCGGCCGGATGCCCGACAACGACCTCGTCCTCAACGACAACCTGGTGAGCCGTCACCACTGCGCGATCACCGGCACGCCGGCCGGGTTCGTGCTCACCGACCTCCAGTCCACCCACGGCACCACGGTCAACGGCGAGCGGATCACCATCGCGCAGGAGCTGGTCGACGGCGACGAGCTGGTTATCGGGGAGACGAAGATCCGGTTCACCCAGCCGGGGTGATCGGCGCTGGGTTGTGCTCGGGCTCGTTCGGCAGCTCCCGGACGGCCGCGCCGAAGGTCTGGATGGTCTCGGCGAGGGCGCGCGCCTCGGTCTGCCCGAGTGACAGCACCTCCAGCGCGGAGGTCGCGCGCACGGTTGCGGTCCGCCGGGTCTGCTCGAAGACCGCCTTCTCGCCGAAGTGGTCGCCCGCGCTCAAGGTGGTCACCAGCACGTCGCCGTCGGGCGTCTCGCGGATGATGTCGGCCGTGCCACTGGCGATCACGTAGATCTGCTGACCCACCTCGCCCTGGCGCACCACGGCCTGTCCGGTCTCGTAGTGCTCGCGGCGCAGGCCGAACGGGGTCGCGACCCGCACGCCCACGATGTCGCGGCCGAAGAACGGCGCCATCAGCCAGTCGAACGCGATGTCCGCCTTGCGCTCCCAGGTGGGGACGAACCACCAGAAGAACAGGCGCCACAGGATCCAGGCCGGCAACCCGTAGAACCGCATGCCCTTCAGGTGGGAGACCGCCTTGCGGCGGCCCAGCGAGCAGGCGTCGCCGAGCCCGGCGAACTTGAACGGCTTGAGGGGCTTCCCCTCGATCTGCCGGACGATGTTGCGGCCGATCTGGCGGCCGCCGTACATCGCATAGATGGCCACGGCCGGGCAGGTGCCACCCTGCGGATGGGGTACGGCGGCGCAGTCGCCGGCCGCCCACACGTTGTCGGTGCCGGGCACCTGGACGTTCACGTCGGTGATGATCCGCCCGCGCTCGTCGCGCTCGTAGGGCATCAGGTCAAGCAGCGGCGACAACGACGTCCCCGACGAGCTGATGATCGAACGGGTCTGGACGACGGTGCCGTCGGAGAGGATCGCCTCGTCCCGGGTCGCGGCGGTGATGCGCGTGCGGGTGAGCACCTCGACCCCGCCCTTGGCGATGGTCCGCTCGGCGTAGCCGATGAGCTTCGGCTGCCGGGCGGCGAGCTCGGGCAGGATCCTCTCGCCCGAGTGCACCAGCAGCACCCGGAGCTCGGCCGGGTCGATCCCGGGGTACTCCTTGCTCGCCAGCCGCCGGAAGTAGTCCATCAGCTCGGTGGCGACCTCGACGCCTCCGAAGCCGCCGCCGACGACGATGAAGGTCAGCAGCCGCTGGCGCTCGACCGGATCGGTCTCGATCTCGGCCATCTCGAGCATGGCCAGCAGGTGGTTCCTCACCTTGAAGTTGTCGGCGAAGGTCTTGAGCTGGAACGCGTGCTGGGCGATCCCGGGATAGCGGGAGAGGTCGTCGATCGAGCCCAGGGCGACCACGAGGTGGTCGTACTCCAGCACCTTCTCCTTGCCGTCCAGCAGCCGCGAGGTGGTCACCGTCTGCTGCTCGACGTCGACGGACTTGATCTCGGCGTTGTGGAACCGGGCAGGCGGGAACAACCGCCGCGACGGGCTGGTGATGTTGGTCGGCGACACTTTGCCGGTGAGCATCTCGGCGATGAAGCCATGGAAGGTGTGGAAGTTGTCGCGGCTGACGATCGTCAGCTCCACGTCGCCTCGCCTGATCGCCTTCTTCAGCGAGCGCGCCAGGTAGATCGCGGTCCATCCGCCGCCGAGACACACCACCCGCACCGGGCGCTGCACGGTTGCCGTCATCACTTCTCCTCCGACCACTGGGAGATCGCCTCGAGCGCCGACCGGTAGCCGACCTCGACGATCTCGTCCAGACGTGACATGTCCAGGGTGTCGTACGGCCCGACCGGCGGCGCGATGAAGCGCACGTCGTCGCGCAACCGCTGGGTCGAGGCAGCGCGGTCGCTGGCCAGGGTCGCGGTGCGCTCCAGGATCCGCACGATGCTGGGGAATGCGGTCCCCGCGCCGCGACGAACCCGATGGCGGATGACGTCGATGAGCCCGGGTGCGTCCTCCCAGTGCAGGCCGACGGAGAACGTCCGCGGCGGTGAGACGTCACTCGCGTAGATCGTGCCCGCGCCGGTGCTGCTCATCGGGTCGACCGGCAGGTTGTCGAGCACGCCGCCGTCCACGAGCAGCTCGCCGCGGTCGATGACCGGGGCCACGATGCCCGGGATCGACACGCTCGCCAGCACGTAGCGTGCTAGCGGGCCGCTCGCGTGGACCATGCTCCGGTTGCGGGTCAGGTTGGTCGACGTGCAGAAGAAGTCACGGGCCTGGTCCTCGATCCGGCGGTCACCGAAGCACCCCTGCATCGCCGTCCGGCTGCGCCCCGAGCCGTGCAGCGCGACGAAGGGAAACGTGAAGCCCTTCAGCGGCCGGATCTCGTGCCAGATCTCACGGTTGGCCTCGACGATCTCGTCGGGAGCGAGCCCGATCGACCACAGGCCTCCGACCAGCGCGCCCATGCTGCTCCCGCCCACCCGGTCGATCTCGATGCCGGACTCGATCAGCGCACGCAGCACGCCGATGTGCGCGAACCCCCGCGCGCCGCCGCCGCCGAGGACCAGGCCGGTTGCCCTGCCCGTCAGGTGCCGACCGAGCCGCTGCCAGTCCGCGTCGGCGTCCGCCAGCACATGCGACTGGCGGGTGAAGCCACCGGCTTCGCGCCAGAGCGCAGTGATCCCCGGCGCCGGCTGCCCGGACTGGCGGACGAACACCAGCTCGCGAGGGACCTCCGGCGCCGTCCGGGCGATCCGGATCAGCTGCGCGCGCGTCACCCGGTCGGGACGCACTCCCCCTGGCGCGGCGACCAGGACCCGGTCGGCCCGCCGGAGCACGCGCTCGGTCCACGGCGAGTCCGGCTCGGGATCGGCTGTCAGCAGAATGAGTGAGTGCTCGACCTCGGCGGCGTCCAGGTAGTCGGCGAGCGCGCGCTCGTGCGGGGAGCCGGCCGGCGACCGGGCGGCACCTTCGCCGACCGCCTGATCCACGGCCGGCGCGTCGAGCGCCTGGAGTGGGATGGCGGCCCCGATCCGGGCCGCCACCTCCCGCGCGTCGATGCCGGCGGCAGGAACCAGTGCGACCGTTGCCGGCGCGCTGTTGCGACGGGGCGGACTTCCGGGCAGCAGCCAGCCGGCCACCACCCGGGTGAGCTCGAGCGCCCCGCGAGGATCCTCCTCCATCAGGTGCTCGAACGACGCGCGGGACAGCCGGCCGACGAGCGTGTCGCGCACCGCCCGGACGGTGGCGGTACGCCGTGATCCGGTCAGCAGCGCCACCTCCCCCACCGTGGAGCCGCGGCCGATCTCGCGGACGATCGTCTCGGTGCCGTCGGCGCCCGCGACCGCGACATTGAGTCGCCCGCCGGCGACGACGTAGAGGTCGTCGCCCGGATCTCCGGTGCGCATCAGCACCTCCCCCCGGTCGAGCACCGTCCACTCCATCGTCCGGGCGAGCTCCTCGAGGCGCTCCGGCGGCATGCCCTGGAAGACCGTGCAGCTCGCCAGTGCGCCGACCGCGTGGCGCGGCTCAGCCCGGATTGTCCGCACTGCCACCTCCGGGCTGGACCAGTCGGGCGAGGCGCTTGATGTTGCGGAGGTTCTTGAAGCTGACGTTGTCGGTGGTCGAGTTGCCCCCGTACGTGCCGCACCCGAGGGTGAGGGACGGCACCAGGCCGGTCGTGACGCCGAAGACGCCATGTGCCCCGGGCGAGTTGGCCAGGATCCGGCTGGTCGGCATCGCCGCGCCGAACCGGGCGATCCGGTCCGGGTCGGCGCTGTGCACGATCGATGTGTGCCCGCTACCCATGAACCCGAGGAGGCGGCGGGAGAAGGCGATCGCCTCGTCGTCCCCGGAGACGTCGAAGAGCGACAGCACCGGGGTCATCTTCTCGCCCGCCAGCGGGGTGTCCTCGCCGTCCCAGGTCGCCGGGACCACGATCACCTTGATCTCGAACGGCCGGCTGATACCGGTGAACCCGGCGATGGTCGCGGCTGACTGCCCGACCGTCTCGCTGCGGAACCGGTTGGTCGCGGGGTCGATCGCGAGCGCGAGGAAGGCCTCCGCCTCCTGCGGGGTGAGGACGGCGGCGCCCTGGCTCTCGAGCCGGGCGACGAAGTCGTCGCGCACCGAGCGGTCGACGACCAGGTTGTGCTCGGCGCCGCAGATGACACCGTTGTCGAACGACTTGGACATCACGATCGAGCTCGCGGCCGTGGCGAGATCGGCGTCGGGGGCGATCCAGCACGGAGCGTTGCCGGGACCGACCCCGAGCGCCGGCGTACCCGAGCTGTAGGCCGCCTGCACCATCGCAGCGCCCCCGGTCGCGAGGACCAGACCGACGCCGGGGTGGCTCATGAACTGCTGTGTCAGCTTGCGGCTCCCCCGCTTCTTGACCCAGAGCACCAGGTCCGCGGGCGCGCCCTCCTCGCTCAGCACCTGGTGGATCAGCTCGCCGACGCGGTTGCCGACGCCCAGCACGGCGTGGTGGAAGCTGAGGATGACCGCGTTGCGCGACTTGAGGCTGACCAGGGTCTTGAAGTACGCCGTCGCCACCGGGTTGGTGACCGGCACCAGACCGAAGATCACGCCGACCGCCTCGGCGATCTCCGTGACCTGGGTCAGGTCGTCGGTGCCGAGCGGCCCGGCACCGACCTGCCCGACCAGCGAGTCGTAGACCCCTTGGGCCGCGACCATGTTCTTGAGCGTCTTGTCGGCGGCGTTGCCGACGTGGGTCTCCTCCACCGTCGCCTCGGCCAGGGGCGCCGCGTGCTCGAGGAAGACTGCGGTCAGTCGGCCGAGCAGCGCATCGACACGGTCCTCGGGCCAGTCCGCGAACTGCGCCTGGGCGGCTGCCGCTCGGCTGACTAGCTCGTCGACCACCGGGTCCGGAGCAGCGGCGAACATCAGGTCGGACGCCTGCTCGGTCAGGCGTCGCAGCTTGGCCGTCGCGTCCCGTGCGAGCTCCTGAGTCACCCCGAGGGCGGCCCCGGGGTCTCGGGCGGCGAGCTCGTCGAGGCTCGCGGTGGTGATCGTCCGGGCCTGTACCCGTGTGTCCGCGACCGCGGTCGCGGAGCGCGGGAGCCGGTCGAGGAGGGCGACCTCGCCCAGGGTCGAGCCGGGACCCTCGTAGCGGAGCACCGACTCGGTGTCGACCTCGGGCAGCTCGAGCTCGATGCGGACCTCCCCCTCGTCGATGAAGTACGCCGCATCGCCCTCGTCGCCCTCGGTGAAGATCGTGGTGCCGGGTTCGAACTCCACCTCGGTCAGCAGCTTGGCGACGGTGTCCCTGTGCTCGGCGGAGAGAGCGTCGAAGAATCCGGGCAGGCTCATGCCCCCAGAATGGCCCCTCACCACCGCCGAACGGGAGATAACGGCCGGATCAATTCACAGCCGCGCTGTCCGGGTCGACCTGGAGCCCGGAAGTGTCCACGGCCACGAACTCGTCTGCCGGGATCTGCTTGAGCTCCTCGATCAACCGCGCTGGCCACCTCCGGTGCTGCTCGCCCTGGAAGAACCACGGACTGCCGTTGTCGGCGAGGACGAGGCCGTAAGTCTGCATCGCCCGGATCACCCGGCGCGCGTAGCGGCCGTAACCGCTGGTGTCGAAGTCGGCCGCCAGCCGGAACCGCGCCCCCATCGGCGGGTAGCTCCGCGACGTCCGCGACCCGGCGTCGTGACGCGCCGGCCAGAGATGGTGGGTGCTGGTCACGTCGGTGGTGAAGCGGATCGCGTGGTCGATGGTGCCGTCGCGGACCTCGCGCCACCTCAGCAGTCCGGGCAGGATCGGCAGACCCGCGGCGTCAGCCGACGTCCAGCCGTCGGGCCGCAGCCGGTTGGACCGGAGGCTCCACACGGCGCCCGACCCGGCGCGCCAGCGTCCGTCGCGGACCCGGGTCGCCCATGTCTCGTAGAGCCGGCAGTGATCGCGGTCCACGATGATCGCGTGCCGGTCACCGTCGCTGCCGCGGCCGCCCTCGATGCGGGTGTCTCGGCCGAGCGGGTAGCGCACCCGGTCGCTCTCGCCGGCGTAGGTGAAGCGGACGCGGACCTTGCGGTGGTCACCGGCGACGACCGTGATCGGGATGCCGTACGGCGGTCCTTCCCCGAACGACGGACCGAAGTCAGGGTGCAGGTCGCTGCGCGGGGACATCCGCTGCAGCCACTCCGCGCTCCGCGGATGCACGGGCAGGTCGGAGATGTCCGCGTGCCACCAATTGTTGGCCGGGAACGCCGGACACCCGGCAACGGGTGCCGCTGCGCGCTCCGGCTCGGCCGCGGACCGATCGGGCCCGCCGGCCGTACAGGCGCCAAGCGCCACCGCCAGGGCGAACGCTCCGAGTCGCGTCACCGGTTGTCGTCGAGGAACAACACCGCCCAGGCGCAGAAGACCAGCAAGCCGACAGCGGACACGACCGTGATCACCACGGGCGCCTCGATGTCGGCCAGGATCTGCCAAGAACTCCCCATCTCTGTAACTCCCTCCGCTCGGAGAGTAGGGCGGACGCTGCGGGTCTGTCATCAGAACTGAGGACATTTTGACCACCTGTCCAGACTTTGCTGGCCACCTGTCCAGGTCAGGCGACCGGTTCTGGGGACGCGCGCGGAGGTCAGCGGTATGCCGCGGCGACCCGTCCCGGCCCACTCTCCAGAGCGGCCTCGAAGATACGGAAACGCTGGGCCGGGTCCCGTGGGTGGGCGGCCATCAAGGCGCGGTCGGCCCGTGTGGGTGTCAGCACCCGCACGGTGACACCGGCGGCAGTCAGCCGGCGGGACTCGGCGGTGAGCTGCCGTCGTGCCACCCGCTGCAGGACGCCGCCGTCGCCCGCCATCGGCGCGAGCACGACGACCTCGTCGATCCGGGCGTCGACCGCGAGGTCCGCGTTCGTGGTCGAGTGCGCTCCACCGTCGATGTAGCGACGGCCGTCGATACGCACCGGCGGGAACTGGCCGGGGACCGTGCAGGACGCGCGGACCGCCTCGAGAACGGGAGGTCGCGGCTGCCCGGGCGCACCGAAGCACACGCGCCGTCCGGTGTCGTAGTCGAGGGCGGTGACCCACGTCGCGTCGTGCTCGACCCAGCCGTCGGTGCCGACGAGGGCGGCGAGCGGGGCGAGGAAGCCGTCGAGCGACCCGACGCCCACCGGGAGCAGTCCGGACAGCGCAGCGACCGGGCTGATCCGTCCGGGCCCGATCGCGCGGGCGAGCAGCGCCGGGGACGCCGGCCGACGCTTCCCACGCCGACCGTCGTCGCGAATCCGTGGGGCGGGCCGGGCGAGCAGCGGATGCGCGTCCGGGAGCTCCTTGCGGTACCAGCGGACCAGCTCTTCGGTGCCCACCCCGCTCGCGAGCAACCCCGCCAGCAGGGAGCCTTGCGAGGTCCCGACCAGCACGTCGGCGTCGCGGGGGTCCCAGTCGGCCGTGCGCGCCAGCGCTGCCAGGGTGGCGCTCGACCACGCCAGCCCCGTGACGCCCCCGGCGCCGATCACGAGTCCCTGCCTGGTCATGCCGTGATCAACCGTCTAGCGAGACTTGCGTGGGTCCCCCGACCGCTGAGCGGCGCGATCGGCGGCGGTCGGCTCTCCACGTCGGTCCCACCACTGCTGAGCGAGGGAGATCACGATGGCACCGGCCACCGACCCGATGATCCCGCTCGGCCTCAGCTCCACCCCGTCGCCGGCGATCAGGCTCACCACCAGGCCGCCGAGGAAGGAGCCGAGCAGCCCGGCCACGATCGCCCGCGCCCAGTCGATCCCGTCCCGCCCGGTCCCGAGAATGAGCTGGGCAGCTGCGCCGACGAGCATGCCGAACAGGATGATGCCGATGATGAGCATGCACGGAGCATAGCCAGCGTCATCGGTGTCGCCCGTGAGACCGGCTCCGACCCGGCGTTTTCCGCGGGTCAGAGCCGGTTCGAGTGGTCGGGCTGACAGGATTTGAACCTGCGACCCCTTGACCCCCAGTCAAGTGCGCTACCAAGCTGCGCCACAGCCCGAAGCTCCGTCCGGGACCGCCGTCCGAAGCGGGTGGAACACTACCGCAGGGTGTTGTCGCCCCCGAATCCCGGTGCCGGTCCCGGTAGCCCGTAGGTACTAGGTCCCGCATCGATCGCTCAGACCTTGCCCGATCGCCTATCGGCGCCCTCGCGACCGCCCTATGTTCCGTCATGAGGAGGCGACATGAAACGGAATGTCGAACGGCTGCGCCAGGAACTGGAGGAGACCGGTCAGCAGCTGGCCGACCTTCGATCGCGATTCGACGATGCTCAGCAGGTCGCCAACATGGGCGACTTCGACTGGCACATCGAGAGCGACGAGTCCTCCTGGTCCGACCAGCTCTACCGCATCTACGGCTACCAGCCGCAGGAGTTCAACGCGTCGTACGACCGATTCCTGTCGATGGTGCACCCGGACGACCGGGACGCCGTGACCGCCACCCACCGACGGGTCTACGAGACGGGCGGTGCCTGGTCGATGGTGGAGCGGATCGTGCGGCCGGACGGCGAGGTGCGTCATCTAGCCACGAACGGCGAGGTGGTGAAGGACGAGGACGGCACCCCGGTGCGGCTGAGGGGCACCTGCGTCGACATCACCGACCGGCTGCGCGCCGAGAACGTCGTGCAGGGCATCAGCGCCGCCAGACTCGCCCTGCAGATGGGTGACGTCGACTCCGTGGCGGCTTTCCTCGACCGCACGCTCCAGGCGGCCCGGGCGATGACGGCCGGCGACCTCGTGCTCAACCGGTCCGACGACCCCGACGAGCGCGGCATGGTGCGCTCGGCCGCACGCTCCCGCCAGACGTAATCCCGGTTGGCTATGGCCGCGGTCCGTCGGCGGGCGTAGCGTCAATCGCATGTTCATCCAGATCATCCAGGGCACGTGCACGCGGCAGGACGAGCTCCGTGCGCTCATCGACGAGTGGCGTCGCGACCTGGCGCCCGGTGCCACCGGCTGGCTCGGCGGCACCTACGGCTTCACCGACGACGACCAGTTCATCGGCGTGGTCCGCTTCGAGTCCCGGAATGCCGCCTCGGCGAACTCCGAGCGGCCCCAGCAGGGCGCGTGGGCGGAGCGGATGACCGCGCTGCTGGACGGGCCCGCTGAGTTCCACGACTGCGACGACGTCACCTTGTTCCTCGACGGCGGCTCTGACGAGGCGGGATTCGTGCAGATCATCCGCGGCAAGACCGACGACCCTGAGCGGCTCAAATCGATGCTCGCCAACATCGGCGCGATCCGCGACCTGCGACCCGAGATCATCGGTGGCTCGCTCGCGCTCGAGCCCGACGGCACGTTCACCGAGACCGTCGCGTTCACGACCGAGGAGGCAGCCCGCGCCGGCGAGGGCAAGGAACCGCCCGAGGAAGTCCGCGGGGAGCTGGAGCAGTTCTTCAAGGACGCAACGTTCTACGACCTGCGGAACCCGTGGTTCGAGTCTGCCTGAGAATCGTCCTGAGGTCGGATCCCGGTCCGCCTCGAGAATGATTCCGTGGGGTTCCGGTCCTAGGGAGGGTCTCGATCCTCTTTACTCTGCTTCATGACGCGCAAGCTCATCGCCTCAGTCCTGGTCCTCCCGTTCTTCCTGACTGCTTGCGGTGACGGCGATGACGAGGAGTCGGACAGCTCCGCGGAGGAGAGCGAGACGTTGCCTGCGGACCAGGCAGCGGTCCGCGACGCCCTGGTGGCGAGCTTCTTCGACCCAAGCTGCGATCTGGTCACCGAGGAGTACCTCCTCGAGAAGGCACTGCTCTCCGATACCCCTGAGGAGGCGTGCGACGAGCACATGCAGTCGTGGGTCGAGCCGCAGTACGACGAGGACGACGTGCTCGTCTCCGACATCACGATCACCGGTGACGTCGCCACCGCGGTGGTCGGCTCGGACGTCACCAATATCACGACGGTCTACGAGCTGATGCTGGTCGACGGCACGTGGAAGGTGAGCTGCGACGACTTCACCTGCGACCACCTGGAACAGCCGTCAGCGGAAGTCTCGTGACGTCTGACGGACCTGGAGCGCCGAGCCGGCACCGGGCACCAGCACGTCGAGCGAGACCACCTGGTCAGCAACAAGATTGACCACGCCATCGCTGCGCTCCAGCTTCCCGCGGATGATGACGGCGACCCGGTGGCGGGCAGCCTGACGATGTGCCCTCATCACGCCCTGGGAGCAGATCACGTTGAGCATGCCTGTCTCGTCCTCCAGGTTGAGGAAGGTGATGCCCATCGCCGTGCCCGGCCGCTGGCGGTGGGTGATCAGGCCGGCGACCCGGACCCGGCGCCCGGAGTCCGTCTGCCAAAGAGCAGCGATGGGGAGGATCCCCGCGGCCTCGAGATCAGGCCGGAGGTGCTCGATCGGGTGCCGCTCGGGCGAGATCTTCGTCGCCCAGAGGTCGGCCAGGGTGAGTTCTTCGTCGCTCATCACCGGCAGCGTCGGCGGGGGCGGCGCCGGGGTGGTGCCGGGCAGCTGGCCGTCGGTCTCGGCGTAGCCGGACATCCACAGCGCCTGACGTCGGTCGAGCCCGAAGCCGTCGAACGCACCAGCCGTCGCCAGCGACTCGAGCTGTGCGGAGGTCAACCCGGCTCTTCGCGACAGGTCGGTGATGTCGGTGTACGGCGCCGCCTCCCGCTCGGCGACGATCCGATCGGCCAGCTCCGAGCCGATGCCCCGCACCGAGTCCAGCCCGAGCCGCACGGCCAGTCCCCCGTCGTACCGCAGCGGGTCGTCGACTGGCGTGGTCTCCTCCAGGTCTGACTGGGCGGCGGACAGCTGGATGTCGGGTCTGAGGACGACGACACCATGCCTCCGGGCATCGGCGACCAGTGACTGCGGCGAGTAGAAGCCCATCGGCTGGTTGCGCAGGAGCCCGGCGAGGAAGGCAGCAGGGTAGTGCAGCTTGAACCACGACGACGCATAGACGAGCAGCGCGAAGCTGAGTGCGTGGGACTCGGCGAAGCCGAAGTTGGCGAAAGACAGGATCTTCACGTAGATGCCGTCGGCCCGGTCGCCGGTGATGCCGCGACGGGCCATGCCGGCGTACAGCTTCTCCTTGACCCTCTCGATCCGCTCCACCCCTCGCTTGGAACCCATCGCCCGCCGCAGCAGGTCGGCGTCGTCACGGGAGCAGTCCCCGAGGGTCACCGCCATCGCCATCAGCTGCTCCTGGAAGAGCGGTACGCCGAGGGTGCGCGCGAGCACCGGCTCGAGCGACGGATGGTCGTAGGTGACCGGCTCCTTGCCGGTGGCGCGGCGGATGTAGGGGTGGACGGCGCCGCCCTGGATCGGCCCCGGCCGGATCAGCGCGATCTCGATGGCAAGGTCGTAGAAGCTGCGGGGCTTGAGCCGTGGGAGGGTGCCGATCTGAGCACGACTCTCGACCTGGAAGACGCCGATCGAGTCTGCGCGGCAGAGCATGTCGTAGACCTCGGGCTCCTCCTTGGGGATCGTCTCCAGCTCCCAGCGCTTGCCGAGGTGCTCGTCGATCAGCCGGATCATGTGGTCGAGCGCGCCGAGCATGCCGAGACCGAGCAGGTCGAACTTCACCAGCCCCATCGACTCGCAGCCGTCCTTGTCCCACTGGAGGACGGTGCGTCCTGGCATCCGGGCGCGCTCGATCGGGCAGACCTCGCCGATCGGGCGTTCGGTGAGCACCATGCCGCCGGAGTGGATGCCGAGGTGCCGGGGTGCGGACAGGAGCTCCTCGGCGAGCGACACGACCGGCCGCGGTATCTCCGACTCCGTCTCGACCGCGCTCGCCCATCCGTCGACCGACTTCGACCACGCGTCCTGCTGCCCGGTCGAGAAGCCGAGCGCCTTGGCGGCGTCGCGGATCGCCATCCGCGGGCGGTAGCTCACCACGTTGCAGACCTGTGCTGCGTTGTGCCGGCCGTAGGTCTCGTAGACCCACTGGATGACCTCCTCCCGTCGGTCGGAGTCGAAGTCGACGTCGATGTCGGGCTCCTCCTCGCGGTGCTCGGAGATGAACCGCTCGAACGGCAGCCGGTAGTAGACCGAGTCGATCGCGGTGATCCCGAGCGCGAAGCACACAGCTGAGCTCGCTGCGGACCCCCTTCCCTGGCACAGGATCCCCCGGCTCCTCGCGAACGCGACGATGTCGTGGACGATCACGAAGTAGCCGGCGAAGTCCTTGCGGAGGATCACCTCGAGCTCGGCGTCGACCCGCGCCCTGGCCTCACGCTCGAGCGGCGAGCCGGCATACCTCTGCTGGAAGCCGTGCTCGGTGAGGATTCGCAGCCAGGAGCCCGGCGTCTCTCCCTCGGGGATGCCCTGCTTGGGCAGCCGGGGCGACGCCTTGTGGAGGTCGAAGGCGAGCTCACCGGCGAGGGTGACAGTGTGGCTGATGGCACCCGGGTAGCGGCCGAACAGCTGCTCCATCTCCGCACCGCTGCGCAGGTGTGCCGACCCGGAGAGATCCAGCCAGCCGTCGAGCTCGGCGATGCTGCGCCGGGCACGGATCGCGGCCATGGCGGTGGCAAGCCGTCGCTTGTCCGGCGTCGAGTGGTGGACGTTGCCGGTGGCGACGACGGGCAGCCGTCGGTCACGGGCGATCGCGGCGAGGAGGTAGTTGGTCTCGTCGTCCCCGGGCTTGCCGTGGCCGCTGAGCTCGACGACGACGTGGTCGCGGCCGAAGCGGTCGATCAGGTCGTCGATCGCCTCCGGCGACCTCATCCCCTTGCGGCAGCCCGTGAGGACGACCCAGTGGCCGCGCCCGATGTCCGCCAGGTCGTCGAGGGCATAGGTAGGTCTGCCCTTCTCGTCACCGGCCAGGTGTGCCTCTGTCATGGCCGATGCCAGTCGGTGGTAGCCCTCCACGCCGCGGGCGAGGACGAGCAGGTGGGTGCCCTCGGGGTCCGGGATCCCGTTCTGCGGAGTGGTCAGGCCGAGGCTGAGCTCGGCGCCGTAGATGCTGGGGAGGTCGTACGCAGCACTCGCCTCGGCGAAGAGCGGCGCACCGGCGAAGTTGTCGTGGTCGGTGATGGCGAGCGCGCTCAGACCTAGTCGCGCCGCTTCCGTGACCAGGTCCGTGGGTGAGCTGGCACCGTCGAGGAAGCTGAAGTGGCTGTGGCAGTGCAGCTCGGCGTAAGGCGTGACCGACTCGGGACGACTGATCTCCAGCGGCTCTGCGGAGGGCCTCTTGCGCCGGGAGATCGGCGCGTCCTCGACCCCGGGCACCCGCCCGGACAACCGGCGCTCGATCTCCCGCCACGGGACGGGTGGGTTGCTCCAGCCCATGACAGTGGTCAGGCGACGAGGGTGTAGACGCCGGGGCTTTCCTTGACCCAGCGAGGTTCACGCCAGCCGACTGGTGGCGGCGCCGTACTTCGGTAGCGGTGGCCGCTGGGCGTGATCGTCTCCACTGAATGTCGGAGGCCGTCGACAGTGGTCTGGCGCCACCCCGGCGCTTCCTTGGCGTGGTTGCACGCCTCGCACATCCCCTGCCCGTTGTCAGCAGTGGTCGCTCCGCCGTGGTCGACGGCGGTGACGTGGTCGCGGTGTCGGATCGGCGCGTCGCAGAACGGGGTGCGGCAGATCCCGAGGTCCCGCTGACCGAGGAAGTCGGCAAGCCCGTCGGCGAAGAAGCGCTGCTTGCTGGTCATCCCGAGCAGTCGGCCGGTGTGATCGACGTAGAGCTGGCGGATCCAGGCACCGACCTCCGCGTTCAGCGTCCGCGTCAGGAGGAGCCTGGCGATCTCGGCCGGCAGGATCTCAGGTGCCACCCCGTCCGCTCCGACCTGTCCAGGTGCGTGCCCACCGAGCAGCGTCGAGTCCGACATCGTCAGGTTGACCAGCACCGGCACCGGCGTCGGCGCGTCATCCACCAGTTCGGCACCGGTCACCCTCGCCACGAGCAGGTCGGCCATCAGCTGTCCGCGACCGCGGGGATCGCCCTGGGCCCGGAGTGCATCCGCGTCACGGCCGAGTGCTGCGTGCACAGCAACGCCTCGGGCGACGGGAAGCAGGCCGGTCAGGTAGGTCATCGTGTCCGGCGCCGGCCGCACCGTCACGTTGCGGTCGGACTCGGCGTTGCGGGCACGTCGTACGACGGACGCCGGGTCGATCTCGTAGGCAGCCCGCTTCGCGCGCGCCACCAGCTCACGGGTGCCGACGCCCTCGAGAGCGGCCGGGTCGGCGCAGAGCTCCTCGTCGACGAATGTCCGGTGCTCCGCCGTCAGGCAGGCGGTCTCGCGCACCAGCAGGATCGCGCGGAACTCGCTCAGCGTCCCGTCGGCCAGCCGCTCCCGCGTGTGCGGCATCTCAGCATGGAGGATCTTGGCCAGGCCGAGCAGCGTCTGACCGCGATGCGGCGACTCACGGCGGGCGATTGCGATCTCGGCCGCCACTCCCCTGCCCTGCCGGCGCAACGGGACACCCTGCGCGGACTCGGCGCTGCGACGAGCAGCGTCGTACGCCACCGCCGCTTCGGCTTGCACCGCGCACGCCAGCGACTTCAACCTCTCCAGCTCGCCGATCAGGTCGATCAGCCTGGAGGGGTCGTCCGGCAGCTCACCACCCTGCAGCGCGGCAGCCAGGTCGGCTGTCTGTGCCGCTGGGAGCGGGTGGTGATGGGCCATGCCTGATTCTATCGAACATCTGTTCGAACAGCAAGATCCTCGGACCCTCTAGGACATTCTTGTGAATGAGTTCCGAGCACATTGACCAGGGATACATGGACACATCGTCGCTCTGGCCGTCTCCTGCCGCCCTGCGTGCGCTCCTCTTCCCGGATGAGGACGTGGCGTGCGCCAGCGCGTCGGGTTGCGCCGGTCAGACGGAGGCGAGGAACGTCTGCACCCGCTCCATAAGCAGCGAGGACGCCTGCGGGTCGTACGCGTCGAGCGAGGAGTCAGCGAAGAGGTGCTGGTCGCCGGGATAGACGAACAGCTCGGCGGCCGCCGTTGCTCCGGCGAGTTCGCGTGCGGCCGGCAGGTCTTCGTCGAAGAACTCGTCCCCCTCCTTGCCGTGGATCTGCACCGGCACCCCCGCCGGCCATGCCTCGCCGAACTCTGCGACCGGGATGCAGGAGTACATGAGCAGTGCCCCGCGCGCACCCGGCCGGGTCTGCGCAAGCCGCTGGGCGATGGTCACGCCGAAGGAGAATCCAGCGTAAACGAGGTCGGGCCCGAACTCGTCGGCCGCGGCGATGCCGCGCTCCCGGATCGCGTCGAACCCCACCTGGCGCGCGTATCCGAAACCCTCCTCGATGCTGCCGAACGTGCGGCCGTCGAAGAGGTCGGGAGTGTGCACGGTGTGCTCGGCCTGTCGCAGGTCGTCGGCGAAGGCCTGAACTCCGTCGGTAAGTCCCTGGATGTGGTGATACATCAACACTTCGGTCATCTCGGCGGCTTCCTTCGCTCAATGTTCGAATCTTTTGGATCGTTCGATGATGTTAGTCTGGTCCGCTGTGGCCGACAACCCCCCGGACTACGAGCTCGCTGATCGAATGGCGCTCACCGCCGCCGACCAGGTGAAGGCCATCGGTCACCCGCTCCGTACGACGATCCTGCAGCTCCTCCACGAGCGGGCCGCGACCGTTACCGAGCTCGCGGCCGCAATCGGGCGCCCCAAGAGCACGGTCGCGCACCACGTGGACGTGCTCACCCGGAACGGCCTGCTCCAGGTGGTGCGCACGCGGAAGGTGCGGGCGATCGAGGAGCGCTTCTACGGACGCACCGCGCGCATGTTCCACGTGGCAGCCGAGCCATCACCCGCTGGCGAGGAGATTCCGGGCGACTTCAACGACTTCGAGGTTGCAGCACGCGAGTCCGTGGAGGCGTTCGCTCAGGGAAAGCTCTGGGGCTTCATCCGGCATGCGCGCATCTCGGAAGATCAGGCCTCTCAGTTCTGGGACCGGATGGCCAAGCTGGTTGATGAGTTCGACCGGATGCCCAGGTCCGGCGAAACCATGTACGGGTTCGCCATCGGCATCTACCCCACCGACCACCCGACCCTGCCGACCCTGCCGACCCTGCCGACCGCGCAGTGATACACCTGCTCGACGATCGCGGACGGCCTGGTCGGGTCCTCAGCCATGCTGGCTGTGCCGTCGTCACTGCCGCCCTCCGTGCTGGCGGCACCGGTCTCCGCGCGCGTCGGAGGCCGAGCGTTCGGGCTCTCGGGCGACCACGGTGTGCGGCCCGGCCCCTCGGGTACCGACCTCGCATGACCACGACGCCGTCCGAACCGGATCCCGACCCCGAGGTCGTGCCGAGCGGCGACCCGAGTCCGATCTCGACGACCCAGCCCGAGCCGGGCGAGGATCCCGGGGTGCCGCCCACCGAGCCGGAGGTCCAGCCGCCGACGGATCCCTCCTGACCCCGCACTCGTTCCAACGACCACGTCCCGGTCGGTGTACAACAGCGCGGGCTGTGCGGCCTTGCATCAGCACCACCTCGACAGCGACGCACCTCACGTACGACGTCATCTGACGACGTTCGCCTACGGTTGCCGGATGTCCGACGAGCAATCGAGCAGCACTGCCACCCTCCGATCGCCCGACTCGGTCCGCCTGTTCGACGACGCCGACCTGGCCAGGCGCCGGCAAGGGCCGACGGCAGGCGCTGTCACCGCGTTCGGCGTCGACGTGCGGGAGCTGCGGCGGTTCCCGGGCGGGGCCGGGTTCAACTGGACCGACGGACGGCTCGTCCTCAAGCCGGTGGGTTGCGTGCCGGAGCACAACTGGGTCTGCGCGGTGTTCGCAGCCTGGGCCAGCGCCGACGTGCGCGTCCCGGAGCCGGTGGCGCCGCGAGGCATGCTCGACGACTGGTCGGTCGACGGCTGGGGCGCGCATGTCTTCGTGCCGGGCCGAGACCTGGACCTCACCAGTGAGCTGGACCGGGTGAAGGAGGCCAGTGACGCCTTCCACGAATGCCTGCGGGACCTGCCGCGGCCGTCGTTCATGGACGACCGCAACGACCCGTGGGCGTACGGCGACCGGTTCGCGTGGGAGTCGGCCGACCCCCCGTCGGATCCGGAGACCCTCGAGCTGATCGAGGACCTGCTCGCCGCGAGGCGCCCGGTGACCGCCCCGGAGCAGCCGATCCACGGCGACATCCGACCCAACGTGCTGGCGGCGGCCGACCGGCCTCTCGCGGTCATCGACTGGCCGCCGTACTTCCGTCCGGCCGGCATGGCCAATGCCATCGCGGTCACCGATGCCGTGACCTTCGCCGGCGCACCTCTGTCAGCCCTCGACGATTGGCAGACCGGCGACGACTGGGACCAGCTCCTCATCAGGGCGCTGCTCTACCGCCTCGGGCCGACGGGCCTGATCGCCTCTCGGAACCGGTTGATGGGGAGCCTCGTCACGCACGTCGACCGTGCGCGTCCGGTCGTCCACGCGGTGCTCTCCACGCGGTGCTCTCCCGGGCCTGAGGGCGCAGCAAGCCAGCGCGCCAGTGCCCGGATGAACCGGACTCCGCGGGATACCTCCCTTCCGGAGCCCGAGCGGGCGAGAAGAGGGAGAACGACATGAACCACAGCTCGAAGCCGATCAGACGTCCGGAGCCGAAGGCCGAACCGCCGGACCCGTCTCCGGGCGGGCCGCACGCAGTGCCCGGGGTCGGTGGCGACGGGCCGACCTCGCGGATACCGCGCGACCTCGACCCGATGCGGAACCCCGAGACCAACGATGCGCCCGAGGAGACGAAGGAGTCCGAGGACACCGAGACCGAGGCCACCAAGGGCGGCGACGAGAAGGAAGCGGAGAGCGAACCGGCGTAGTGCGCATCGACGACGTACGTCGGATCACGCTGGGGACGTTCGTCCGGCCACCCGAGGAGACCGGAGCCGGACCCAGGATCGAGGCGGTCTACGGGTACCTCGTCCACCACGAGCACGGCCTCGTGCTGCTCGACACGGGGATCGGCGAGGGCGACGAGGAGACCGACGCCTGGTACCGCCCGCAGCGTGTCGCACTCCCCCACGCGCTGTCCACCGCGGGCGTCGACCTCGCCGACCTGGCGCTGGTCGCGAACTGCCACCTCCACTTCGACCACTGCGGCGGCAACCCGCTCCTGGGCCACACGCCGATCCTCGCCCAGGGTGCGGAGCTGGCGACGGCCCGCGCTGGCGACTACACGATCGACCGCCTGATCGACCACCCGGGCAGCAACTACCAGGAGCTCGGCGGCGAGACCGAGGTCCTACCCGGTCTGCACGTGATCCCGACCCCCGGGCACGTGGACGGGCACCAGTCGCTCGTCGTCGAGTGCGAGGACGGCTCGGTCGTCCTCGCAGGTCAGTCGCACGACACCGCATCGGCCTGGACCGCCGACGTCCTGGCTGCGCAGGCCCGCGCGCTCGGCCACTCCGAGCCGCTGCCGACCGCTCCGGCTTGGGTCGAGCGGCTGCTCGCCTTCGACCCGAGGCGCGTCGTCTTCGCGCACGACGCCGCGGTGTGGGAGCCGCCGCCTGGCTAGACATCTGTCAGGTTTCGTTGACACGTGTCAAGTCCGACCGTACGGTCCAGCACATGTCCGGTCCCACCACCGCTGTCATCGGCGCCGGCATCAGCGGCCTCACCAGCGGGAAGATGCTCACCGACTACGGCATCGCCTACACCTGCTTCGAGGCATCGGACCGGATCGGTGGCAACTGGGCGTTCGGCAACCCGAACGGGCACAGCAGCGCCTACCGCTCGTTGCACATCGACACGTCGAAGGACCGGCTGTCCTTCCGCGACTTCCCGATGCCCGAGGACTACCCGGACTTCCCGCACCACACGCAGATCAAGGACTACCTCGAGTCGTACGCCGAGGCGTTCGACCTCAACCGCAACATCGAGTTCCAGAACGGCGTCCAGCACGCCCGTCGCCTCGACGGAGGTGGCTGGGAGATCACCGACCAGGCGGGCGCCGTACGACGGTTCGACCACCTCGTCGTCGCCAACGGCCACCACTGGGACCCGCGCTATCCCGACTTCCCGGGCGAGTTCACCGGGCGCACGCTGCACTCCCACCACTACATCGACCCCCGGACGCCGTTCGACTTCTTCGGAGCCCGGATCCTCGTCGTCGGGCTCGGCAACAGCGCTGCCGACATCGCGGTCGAGCTGTCGTCGAAGGCCCTGCAGACCGAGGTGACCCTCTCGACCCGCTCCGGCGCCTGGATCGTGCCGAAGTACGTCTACGGGCGGCCGGCGGACACGATGTACCGCACCACGCCGTACCTCCCGCTCTCCTGGCAGCGCAAGATCATGCAGATGGCCCAGCCGATGAACGGCTCCAACGGCACGCTCTACGGACTGCCCACCCCCAACCACAAGTTCTTCGAGGCTCATCCCACGCAGTCGGTCGAGCTGCCGCTGCGGCTCGGCTCGGGCGACGTCGTGCCGAAGCCCAACGTCACAAGGCTCGACGGCTCCACGGTGCACTTCGAGGACGGCACCAGCGACGACTTCGACATCATCGTGTGGGCGACCGGCTACAACATCACCTTCCCGTTCTTCGACCCCGATTTCATCAGCGCGCCGGACAACCACCTGCCGCTCTACAAGCGGATGTACAAGCCCGGCATCGACGACCTCACCTTCGTCGGTTTTGCGCAGGCGACGCCGACGCTGTTCCCGTTCGTCGAGTCGCAGGCCCGGCTCCTCGCCGCCCACCTCGTGGGGGCCTACGCGCTGCCCGACGTTGCCGAGATGGAGCGGGTCATCAAGGAGGACGAGGCGAAGTACATCGGCCACGTGCTGAAGACCCCGCGGCACACCCAGCAGGTCGATTACTTCATCTACGAGCACGACATCCGGGCGCGGGAGATACCGGCGGGGCGCAGGCGGATCCTGGCGGGCCGCCGATGAGCAGCGCCGCCGGGGCCTGGGACCGGCTGGTCGACCGGCGCAACCCCAACCGCGGCGACGCCCGGCGCGAGGCGTTGCTGCAGGCCTTCGACGAGCTGCTCCGCGAGCGGTCGCTCGAGGAGATCAACGTCGCCGAGATCTCGAGGCGGGCCGGGGTGACCCGCTCGGCGTTCTACTTCTACTTCGAGAGCAAGGCGCTCGCGGTCATGGCGCTGATGCAGGACCTGTACGACGCCGCGGGCGATGCCAACGAGCTGCTGGTCAAGGCGGAGGGCGACTCTGCGGAGCGGATCCGCACCGCGATCACCATGCTCTTCGACTCCGTCGACACCAGCCCGCACACCTACCGGGCACTGCTCGAGGCGCGTTCGTCGAGCGCCACGGTCCGGAAGATGTGGGACGCCGGTCGCGCCGACTTCGCCGGTGTGATCGCCGGGATGATCGAGACCGAGCGCGCGGCAGGCCGGGCGTCGGAGGGCCCGGACGCCGCCTCTGTCGCTGCGGTGCTCCTCGACCTCAACGACCACGCCCTCGAGCGGCACTCCTTGGGCTCCGGACCGCCGCGCGAGCAGCACATCGACGCCCTCGCGTTCATCTGGCTGCGCACCATCTACGGCGCCGGCGTCGAGCGCAGGGAGAGCACGGCATGAGACCGGACACCCTGACCTTCACGTCAGGCGGAGTCACCTGCGAGGCCTGGCACTTCGCCGCCGAGCACGACGGCCTGACGACGCACGCGGGCCGCCCGGTGGTCGTGATGGCCCATGGCATGGCGGGCACCAAGGACTCCGGTCTCGCGCCGTTCGCCGAGGCGTTCGCGGCCGCGGGGATCGACGTCCTCGCCTTCGACTACCGCGGGTTCGGGGCCAGCGAGGGCCGGCCGCGCCAGGTGGTCTCGGTCCGGGCACAGGTCGAGGACTACCTCGCGGCCCTCGACGCCGCCGCTCACCTGCCGCGCGCCGACCCGGCACGGCTGGCGCTATGGGGTGTGTCGATGGCGGGCGGGCACGTGCTCGAGGCCGCCGCGCTCCGTGCCGACGTGGCCGCCGTCGTGGCCATGACCCCGCTCGTCGACGGGTTCGCCGCGGCCCGGCACGCGCTCCAGCACCATCCACCGTCGCAGCTGCTCCGCTCGACCGGCACCGGCCTACGGAGCCGGGTGTCGGCGGCGGTGGGCGCCGACCCGGTGATGATCCCGGTGGTCGCGCGTCCCGGCGAGCGAGGAGCGTTCACGCTGCCCGGCGCGCTCGAGGACTACCTCTCGATCGCCGGTCCGACCTGGCGCAACGAGGTCGACGCCAGTGTCGTAATGGAGCTCGGGAAGGCCCGGGTGGGCAGGAATGCGCGCCAGGTCCGCTGCCCCGTGCTCGTCCAGATCGCCGACCTCGACCGCAGCGCACCGCCGCAGGCGGCGGCGAAGGTCGCCTTTGCCGCCCGCGCCGAGGTGCGCCACTACCCCTGCGACCACTTCGACGTGTGGCCGGGCAAGGACTGGCACCGGCCGGCAGTGGCCCACGCCGTCCACTTCCTGCAGCGCAAGCTCGCACCCGCGCCCGCTTCCACCCCCTGACGACCATCCGACCCGAGGACGCCATGCCCGAGACCATGCAGCAGCTCCTGCGCGAGCGGGCTGACGACGACCAGCCGGCGATCATCCACGAGGACCAGGTGACGTCCTGGCGCGACTACGTGGCCGTGGGCGGCACCGAGGCCGCCGCCCTGCTCGAACTGGTCGACCGCGAGCGGCCCGTGCACGTCGGTGCCGTGCTGGCCAACAGTCCGCAGATGCTGCGCTCCATGGCCGCCGCAGCTCTCGGCGGCTATGTCCTGTGCGGGGTCAACACGACCCGACGCGGAGCCGGGCTCTCCGCTGACATCCTGCGGGCGGAGTGCCAGGTGCTGCTCACCGACGACGAGCACCTGTCTCTCGTGGAGACCATCACCGACGATCTCGCTGCCGCGGACGTCCGGGTCATCAACACCGACTCCGCCGAGTGGTCCGATCTGCTGGGCGCGGCCGGCGCGCTGACGCCGCTCCGCGAGGTCGAGGCGATGGACACGTTCATGATGATCTTCACCTCCGGGACGAGCGGCGACCCGAAGGCGGTCCAGGTGACCCACCTCTTCCCCCTCTTCTCCGGCCTGCACCTCGCTGAGAAGGTCGGCCTCACCGCGGCCGACGTCTGCTACATCTCCATGCCGCTCTTCCACTCCAACGCCGTGGCCGCGGGTTGGGCCCCGGCGGCCTGCAGCGGCGCGGCGATGGTCCCCGCCCGGTTCAGCGCGTCCGGCTTCCTCGACGACATCCGGCGGTACTGCGCGACGTACATGAACTACGTCGGCAAGCCGCTGGCCTACGTCCTCGCCACGCCGGAGAAGGCCGACGACGCCGACAACCCGCTGCGCATCGCGTTCGGCAACGAGGCCAGCGACCGCGACATCGAGGAGTTCAGCCGGCGGTTCGACTGCCGGGTGGTCGACGGCTTCGGGTCCACCGAGCTGGCGATCATCATCACCCGCGACGAGGGCACGCCGCCCGGCTCTATCGGCCGGGGTGGCGAGGAGGTCGCGGTCTTCAACAGCGAGACCCTCGAGGAGTGCCCGCGCGCGGAGTTCGACGAGAACGGCGCGTTGCTCAACGCCGACGAGGCGATCGGCGAGCTGGTCAACACCACCGGCGCCGGCTACTTCTCCGGCTACTACAACGACCCCGCCGCCAACCAGGAGCGGATGCGCCACGGCATGTACTGGTCGGGCGACCTCGCCTACCGCGACGCCGAGGGCTGGGTCTACCTCGCGGGTCGTACCGCCGACTGGATGCGCGTCGACGGCGAGAACCTCGCGGCGGGACCGATCGAGCGGGTGCTCCAGCGCCTGCCGGCCGTCAGCCGGGTCGCTGTCTACGCCGTCCCGGACCCCAACGTGGGTGACCAGGTGATGGCTGCGATCGTGCTCCGCGACGAGTCGGAGCTGACCCCCGGGGAGCTCGAGCGGTTCCTGGCGGCCCAGGCCGACCTCTCCCCCAAGGCCTGGCCGCGCTACGTGCGGCTCACCGCCACCCTGCCGGCGACCGCCACCAACAAGGTGATCAAGCGCGAGCTGGTCGCGCAGGGCGTCGACGGTGGCGAGGGTGTCCTGTGGGTCCGCCAGGAGCGGGGCACGTCCTACGAGGAGCGAGGGTGAGCGAGCGGCACGCCGGCGCCAGCGCTCGTGCTGGTCAACGCACCTTGGCCGCGATCGCCTCGAAGACCGCCGTGTCCGCGTCCCACTCGGAGCCCGGGCGCGGCCAGTGGATCGCCACGTCGGTGATCCCGAGCTCGGCATAGCGGCCGGCCAGGTCGTCGTATGCCGCCGCGGACGCCAGCCACGGCTCGCCGGTGAAGCCGGTCAGCAGCAACCGCGGCATCGCCGAGAAGTCGCGACCCGCGTCCGAGCAGATCCCTTCCATCCGCGCCACCTGGCCGCGCACCTCCTCGGCAGGGTCGTCGGTGACCGGGTTGACCACCCACCCCTGACCGAGCCGTGCCGCGAGCCGCATGCCCCTCGGGCCGCCGGCCGCGATCCAGAACGGCGGCCGCTGCTGCACCAGGCCTGGCGCCACGGTGACGTCGCGGATCGACCAGTACTCCCCCGCCGCCGAGACCGACTCCCCGGTCAGCAGCGCATCGAGATGGGACACCCACTCCTCGAACCGGTTCGCCCGCTCCCGCTTCGTCCAGTCGCGGTCGAGCACGTCGCCGTCGGAGGTGTGCGCACTGCCGCCGGCACCGATGCCGAGGGTCAGCCGGCCACCGGAGATCCGGTCGATCGTGCGGATCGCCGAGGCGGTCGGCACGGGAGTCCGGAAGTTGGGCGAGGTCACCAGGGTGCCGAGCCGGATGCGGGACGTGACAGCCGCGGCCGCAGCCAGGCTCGCATAGGCGTCGTCCCAGGGCGTGTGACCGCGCCAGGCGAGGTGGTCGTAGACCCAGCCACCGACGAAGCCCAGCTCCTCCGCGCGCCGCCAGGTGTCGGCCATCGCCGGCCAGTCGTGGATGGGCCAGAGCACCACATGCAGGTTCACATGGCCATTCTGCAGCCCGCGTGTAGTCAGGACCTGAGCAGGAGCAGCTGATCGATCCGACTCAGCACGCTCTTGCGAGCCTTGCCGGCCTTCTCGACCTCGCGGACCTTGCGGAGCTCGGAGGGGCTCAGGCCGGTCAGACGCGGCTTGATCTCGGCGACGGTCAGGTCGTCGTAGTCAGGGAGGGGATTGGTCGCACCGCCCGTGCGGTCGGACCCGGGCCTGGTGGCGGCGTGGGGTGCCCGGTGGGAGGACTTGGCCACCTGCCGCACCGTGTCGGCGATCCTGCCGGCGGTCTTGCCGGCCGTCGCCATCACCGGCACGACGCCCGCCCCGATGGTCTTGCGGGTCTCGGCCGTCACCGAGTCCAGCACCTGCAGCAGGGCCTGCGAGTAGTCCTTGCTGCTGCTCAGGAGCTGGTTGACGAAACCGTCAGCCTCGGCCCGGCTCAGGGAGCCGCGGGAGACCAGGTCGTCGACGATCTCCTGCAGCCGCGTCCGCTGGATGGTGAGACTGTGCTCGAGGGCACCCTGGAGGGCCCTGAGGTTCTTCGTCACGATGGTGAGGTCCACGGACGGTGTCTTCGGTGGCATGGGCGCCTCCCTGGGAGTTGTCTCGCAGAGTAGACGCCATCACCGTAAGCCGCCAAGCAGCCGTAACCAGTGACCGCGTCAACTGCGGCACGCTCGGGCAAATATGGCTAGTCGTAGCCCGCCTCGACCTGCCATCCCTCCCTGCGCCACACCAGCAGCCAGGCCCGGCCGTCGACGCCCACGACCTGGAAGCGAGCGGATCGGCCGCGATCTGTGGAGCGGTCGCCCTGCTGCCACCAGGTGTCGTCGACAGGCCACGGACCTGCCCAGGAGCCGACGGGGGTCCAGCGTCGTACGGCGACATCGGGCGACGCATCGATCCGGTAGCGCCACGGCTCACCGGTCACCACCCCCCGCTCGGTCACCGCGACGGTCCGCCCCGCCTCGTCGACGACGTCGGCTGCGAGGGGGGTGGAGAAGACCCGCGCCGGAGCGGGACCGGGGATCCGCCCCGGCCACGGTTGGTCCACGGGCCGCAACCCGACGGGACGCTCGCCCCACGGGATCGTCGCCTGCCGGTCTGCGGCGCTCCGGCCACCCTGCAGCACCGGTGTCCGCACCGCGTCGAAACCGATCATCGCCTGCACCCGCGCCACCCCTCGCGTCACCTGCTCGTCGGCACCGCCGCCCCACAGGCCGTCGGCATGGTCGGCGGCCGGCTCGACCGTCTCGGGGAGGAAGCGCACCCGCTCGATCGCTGCCCGCACCGACCCCGGATCGCGCCGGGAACGCAGCCCGGATCCCGCTGTGCCGGCTTGCAGCTGCCAGTGCACGCGGTCGACGAGGTCGCGTGAGGTGAAGCAGCGTGGATGCAGCCAGGTGCGTGCCGACGTCACGACACCGTCGGCCTCCGCCTCGATGCGGACGGCGACGGCGACCAGCTGGCGCCCGGCCAGCCCCTGCACGAACCGCTCGGCGGTGGTCCGGACGCTGAAGCAGACCGCCTCCGCCGACTCCAGCGGCGGCTCGAAGCCGATCTCGCACGCCAGCTCCGGCGGTGGTGTCCGGGACCCGAGCGCGGTCGGCGCGACACCCTGCGCCCGCTGCCACACGCTCAGTCCGAAGCCGCCGAACCGGTTGCTCACCTCCGACGCCGAGAGCCGGCTGAAGTCACCGAGCGTCGTCAGTCCCAACCGGCGGAGGAGATCGGCCAGCTCGCGTCCCTCTGCCTCGTTGCTGTCGTTGGCCAGCACCTGCACCGGGAGCGCCTGCAGGAAGATCGCCGACGTCCCGGGGGGCACCACCACACAGTCCTGGACCATCGCCTGACGGGCGGCCTGCTCGGCCGTGAACAGGTCGTCGGCGACCCCGATCCGGCAGTCCCACACACCGGTCTCGACCAGGTGCTGGGCAACGAGAGCGGCGGCATGGGGCTCACCTCCGAAGTAGAGACCCGGGGCGGGCACCGCGAGCAGTCCCGGCCGGATCGGGGCAACTCCGGGCCGCAGCTCCTCGACCGTGGCCAGCACCGGCTCGAAGTAGCGCGCGTCCCGCTCAGGGTTGGCGGGGAGCAGCACGAGCTCCGGGCACCTCGCCTGGGCATCACGACGCCGCTGGCCGCGTCGTACGCCCTCCGCCCTGGCGGCCGCGTTGCACACCTCGACCACGTTGTTGCTGAGCACGGCGGCCGGCTGGTCACTGACCGGACCGGCGTCACCTGCCTCGGCGAGCTCGAACAGCCCGGCGGTGACCGACCAGTCGGGGCACCATGCCACCATGACTCTCATGGGGCGACCATGACCCTCATGGGAGTCGTACGTCGCGCGTGTCGCGACGGGTCCCGCGCTGGAGCGCGAGCCGGATGTCGCGGTGCCTGAGCCGGCCGCGACCGCGACCGACGCCGTCCCACTCGACCCGCTCGGCGCTCAGGCGGGCCTCGACCCGTGGCCAGTCACCCCAGACGACCAGGGTGGAGGACCGGGCACGGAGCCGGGCGTCAAGCACCGACGCCGACTTGGGGTCGACCAGCGTGGTCGGCTTGAGCACGACGACCTTGAGCACGTCGACGAGCGCAGCCGCCACCTCGAGCCAGAGCTCGCCGGGCTCGGGCACCAGCACCGTCCGCCGCAGGTCGATGCCCCACTGGCACGCTGCCTCAGCACCGAAGTCGCCCCAGCCGGCGAAACCCACCCACTCCCCCGAGCGCGAGGCTCCGGCAGCCAGTGCGAGGGCCAGCGACGCCGAGTCGACGGCATAGCTCGCCCCGGTCCGCAGCTGCACCAGACCCTCCAGCGCCGGGTGCACCGGGACCGTCAGCCGGGTCGGTGCACCCTGGAGCGCCTCGATCCGCTGCTGGAGCTCGACGACCTGGGCACTCACCTCCCCATGTTCGAACACTTGTTCGAACAAATCAAGGGGGCTAGCGCTTGCGCTTCTCCCGCGGCCGCACCTGCAGCACGATCGGGGTCCCGACGAACCCGAACTCCTCCCGCAGCCGGCGCTCGATGAACCGCTCGTAGCCGGCATCCAGCTTGCCCGAGGTGAAGAGCACGAACGTCGGTGGCGCCGATGCCGCCTGGGTGCCGAACAGCACCTTCGGCTGCTTGCCGCTCCGCACCGGGTGCGGGTGCTCGGCCACCAGCCGCCCGAGGAACGAGTTGAGCGCCCCGGTCCCGATCCGCGTCTCCCACCCCTCGAGCGCCTTGTCGAGCGCCGGCACCAGGCGGTCGACGTGCCAGCCGGTGCGGGCGGTGATGTTGATCCGCGGCGCCCACTGGACCTGCACCAGGTCGCGCTCGATCTCCCGGGTCAGGTAGTAGCGACGCTCGGCGTCGACCATGTCCCACTTGTTGAACGCGATCACCAGCGCCCGGCCCGACTCGCGCACCGCCTGGAGGATCCGCACGTCCTGCTCGGCGATCGACTCCTGGGCGTCGAGCACCAGCACGCACACCTCGGCGCGCTCGATCGCGGTCGACGTCCGCAGCCACGCGTAGTACTCGTGCCCGGACGCCTCCTTGATCCGCTTCCGGATGCCGGCGGTGTCGACGAACCGCCAGGTCCGGCCACCCAGCTCGACCAGCTCGTCGACCGGGTCGACGGTGGTGCCGGCCACGTTGTCGACGACGACCCGCTCCTCCCCCGCCAGCTTGTTGAGCAGCGAGGACTTGCCGACGTTGGGACGGCCGACGATGGCGACCCGGCGCGGACCGCCGTACTCCCTGTCGGCGACGGGCGGCGGCTCCGGCAGCACGGCGAGCACGGCGTCCAGCAGGTCGCCCGAGCCGCGACCGTGCAGCGCCGAGACGACGTGCGGCTCGCCGAGGCCGAGGTTCCACAAGCCGTATGCCTCGGCCTCGGCGCGCTCGTCGTCGACCTTGTTGGCGGCGAGCACCACCGGCTTGCCCGACCGGCGGAGGATCTTGACGACCTCCTCGTCGGCGTCGGTGATGCCGACCGTCGCGTCGACGACGAACATCGTCGCGTCGGCGAGCGAGACCGCGATCTCGGCCTGGGCGGCGATCCGCTCTGCCAGGCCGCGTGCGTCCGGGTCCCAGCCGCCGGTGTCGACCACGGTGAAGGCCCGGCCGTTCCACTCGGCGTCGTAGGAGACCCGGTCGCGGGTCACGCCCGGGACGTCCTCGACGACCGCCTCGCGGCGTCCCAGGATCCGGTTGACGAGCGTGGACTTGCCGACGTTCGGCCGTCCGACGACGGCAAGGACCGGTACGGGTCCGGTGTCGATCGCAGGCTCACTCATGCGGCTTCTCCTGGGGGTAAGGGTCCGGGCAGGACGCGGCCGGTCTCGGCCAGCGCGTCCTTCAACCCGGTCAGCATCCGTTGGTGCAGGTCATCGGTCAGCGCGGCGACGTCGGTCCGCAGCCGTGGCCACGGTACGGCGGCCACCGGGATCGGCTGCCCGACCACGATGTCGATCCGGGCCCGCCTCGGCGGGATGGAGTTGGTGTGGCCGCCGGGCTCCCGGCTGCCGATGAAGGTCAGGGGTACGACGGGCGCACCTGTCACCATCGACAGGTAGGCAGCACCGCGCCGGAACGTGTCGAGCTCGCCGTTGCCCCGCGTGCCCTCCGGGAAGACCCCGACGGCGCCGCCCTCGCGCAGCACGCGCAGGGCCATCCGCACGGCGAGCGGATCGGCAGAGAACCGGTCCAGCGGGATCTGACCCGTGAGCGTCAGGAACCGGCCGAGCCTCCCGTCGAACATCTCGATCTTGGTCAGCGCATGCACCGGCCGCGGGGCGAAGATCGCCATCAGCGGCCCGTCGATGATCCCGATGTGGTTGGCGGTCACCACGGCCGGCCCGCGCCGGGGGAAACGCTCGGGGTGCTGGACGCGGACGTCGTACCACCGCCGGATGATCCACCGCGCTGCCGGGCGCCCGCCGCGGAGCAGCCACCGGCTCGGGTGCGGGACCGTGTCACTGCGGGGCGGGTCCTGGTGGGGGGTCATGCCTCCGCCGGTGCCGTCGCGAGGCCGACGACGACGTCGACGACCTCCTCGAGGGTCAGCTCGGTGGTGTCGATGTGGACGGCGCCGTCCGCCATCGTCAGCGGCGCCACCGCCCGGCCGGAATCGATCCGGTCGCGGTTGAGCAGGGACTCCTGGGTCGCGGTGACGTCGGTGGTGCCGGCCTCGGCGGCACGCCGCGCGGCGCGGGCATCCGGGTCGGCGGTGAGGAAGACCTTGAGCCCGGCGGCCGGCCAGACGACCGACCCGATGTCGCGGCCCTCGACCACGATGCCGCCGTCGCCGATGATCTCCCGCTGCTGCTCCACCAGCCGCGCGCGGACCGCCGGCACCGTGCTCACCGGCGAGACCGCCGCGTTGACGGCGTCGCTGCGGATCTCGGCGGACACGTCGACGCCGTCGAGCGTGATCGTCGGCCGGCGCGGGTCGGTGCCTGACTCGAGCCTCGGGCCGTCCGCGTGCGCGGTCACTTCCTGGATGTCGTAGATGTTGACGTCGTGCTGCAGCATCCACCACGCCACCGCGCGGTACATGGCGCCGGTGTCGAGATAGCGGAGGCCGAGCCGCTCGGCGACCGCCCGGCAGGTGCTCGACTTGCCCGAGCCCGACGTACCGTCGACGGCCACGACGAGCGAGCTGAGATCACCTGCATTCACAGGCGACCATGCTACCGGTGAGTCACCCAACCCTTCGATTCCAGCGCGGCCAGCAGGTGCTCCGCACGGCCCTCCGCGACGTCGAGCTCGACCAGGCCCACGGGGCGGCCCGGGTCGTGGTCGATCCGCACGTCCTCGATGTTGACGCCGCTGGCGCCGACGTCGGCGAACAGCCGCGCCAGCTCGCCCGGATGGTCGGGTACCGCGACGTGGACCGCCGAGACGGCCTGGACCGGGCCGCCGTGCTTGCCCGGGATCGCCCGGGTGCCGGCGAGCCCGTGCGCGAGCAGGGACTCGAGGCCGGCCCGGTCGCCGTCGGCGACGGCGGCGAGCGCCAGGTCGAGCCGGTCGCGGACCTCGCGCAGCAGCCCGGCGACGGCCTTGCTGTTGCCGCCGATGATCTGGCTGTAGAGCGTCGGGTCGCCGGCCGCCACCCGGGTCACGTCGCGGACGCCCTGGCCGGTGAGCGCCAGGTGCTCGGGCGCGGCGCCGGTGAGGGTCCCGGCGACCAGGGACGCGAGGAGGTGAGGCACGTGGGACGTCCGCGCCACGGCCTTGTCGTGCTCGGCCGGCGTCAGCATGACCGGCACCGCGCCGCAGACCTCGACCAGGGCGGCGACCCGCCGTACCGCCGTGGCGGAGGCACCGTCGTGCCGGCAGATCGCCCACGGGCGCCCCGTGAACAGGTCGGCCGACGCCGCGAGCGGCCCGGACCGCTCGCTGCCCGCCATCGGGTGGCTGCCGACGTACCGCGAGGCGGCCGGGTGGCCGGCCACTGCCTCCAACGGCGCCGCCTTCACGCTGCCGACGTCGGTGACGACCGTGTCCTCGCCGGCCGTGTCGAGCGCGGCGGCGATGGCCTCGCCGAGGTGGTCCGGTGGCACCGCGACCACGACCAGCGCGGCCACGTCGCCCGGCGCCTTCGGACGACCCGCGCCCAGCCCGGACGCGGTGCGCAGGTGCTCGGCCGAGGTGTCGGACAGGAGCACATCGATGCCTGCCCGCTGGCAGGCCAGCGCGATCGAGGTGCCGACCAGCCCGGCGCCGACGACCTCGACCGGACCGGGTAGGAGATCAGACACGCGGCAAGGCTAGTGGTCCCGCCCTCAGGAAGGCTGGTAGGACCCGAAGGACCAGTGGTTGCCCTCGGGGTCGAGCACGCTGCCGCCGCGGCCGCCATAGTCGTTGTCCTCCAGCGCCCGGGAGACGCTCGCCCCCGCGGAGAGCGCCCGCTCGAACGCCCCGTCGGGATCTCGGGTGATCAGGTAGATGGCCGATCCGCCCGCGTTGCGCACGATCCCGGTCGTGTCGGAGCCGAACATGATGCCGCCGCCCTCGGGCCACAGCCACTCCGCGTGCTCGACCTCGCCGGCCTCGTTGCGGTAGGTCGAGTGCTCGGTGAAGCCGACGGCTCGCAGCCAGTCGATCATCGTGTCGACGTCACGGAAGGTCAGTGCCGGCCACATCCTGACCGACCCGGCAGTGGTCTTGTCGGTTGTCTCAGTCATGCTCCGAGGGTGCCTCGGCGGCAGGGTCCCGGTCTTGAACGAACGGGAACTCCTCGCGCAGCCAGGTCGTCGGCGAGCACCCCGCGAGGGCCGCCCACTCCCGGCTGAGGTGCGCCTGGTCGCTGTAGCCGCACCGGGCGGCGACCTCGGCGAGGGGGCGACGTCCGAGCAGGCCGCGGGCCATCTGGAAGCGCGCCACCCGCTGGAACTCCTTGGGGGTCACGCCGCACTCGTCCCGCACCAGGGTCGACAGCCGGCGCCGGCTGTAACCCACTTCTTCGGCGACGTCACCGACCCGGGCGCCGCGGGTCAGCCGCGCCAGCGCGCGGCCCACCTCGGCGCGCGGACCGGGCCCGTCCGCACTCGCGACGAGGGTCGCCAGGGTGCGGTCGACGACGGCGATCCGCTGCTCCCAGGTGACCGCGTCGTGCAACCGACCCGACAGCTCCCGCAGCGGCCGAGGGACCACGGCCTCGTCGACATCGGTGAGGCTCCCGGCGAGAGCCGCTGCCGGCACGCCGAGGACCGCTCGGGCGCCAGCCACGGTCAGCGCCAGCTGGATGCCGCGCTGGAGCCCGTCGTGGTGGACCGCGGCCGGTGCGGCGTGCAGGCCGGCCAGCGACGTCCACGCGGAGTGGAGGGTGTCCGACCGACCGCCCCAGGAGACCCGCAACGGATCGTCGAGGGGCAGCACGAACGTCAGCGAGGTCCCGGGCAGGCCGCGGTGCACGCCGGGCGCACCGAAGTCCACGTCGTAGGCCACCCGCGCGACGACGTACGGCGCGAGCGCACGCGGGACCGGAGGGGCCGGGATCACGCCTCCACGGTAGCTGCCGGCGGATGGCCTAAAGACCGACCAGGTCCAGCAGCTCGCCGAGCTCGTCGTTCGTGAGCTCGCGGGTCGACCCGTACTGCAGCGACCCGAGCTCGACCGGCCCGAACCGGGTGCGGGTCAGCTTGCGGACCGGATGGCCGACCTGGTCGAGCAGTCGGCGCACGATCCGGTTGCGACCCTCGTGGATGACCAGCTCCACGATCGACTTGTCGGCCGCGGCGTCGATCACCCGCGCCCGGCGTACCTGCACCGGGCCGTCGTCGAGGGTGACCCCGGCCAGCAGGTCGGCGAGAGTGCCGCGGCTGAGCCGTCCTTCGACCTCGGCGACGTAGGTCTTCTCGACCTCGTACGACGGGTGCGCCATCCGGTGGGCGAAGTCGCCATCGTTGGTCAGCAGCAGCAGCCCCGACGTGTCGGTGTCGAGGCGTCCCACGTGGAAGAGGCGTTCGGGACGATCCCCGACCACGTCGGACAGGGTCTTCCTGCCCTCCGGGTCGGACATCGTCGAGACCACGCCCCGGGGCTTGTTGAGCACGAGGTAGACGTGGTCACTGATGGGCGGCAGCCGGTGCCCGGAGACCTTGATGACGGCGGTCCGCGGGTCGACCTTGGTGCCGAGGCGGGTGACGACCTCGTCGTCGACCTCGACCTCGCCGGCGAGCATCAGCTCCTCGCACTTGCGGCGGGAGGCGACGCCGGACTGGGCCAGCAGCTTCTGCAGGCGGACCAGACCTTCGTCGTCGGTCTCGATCTCTCGCGTCACGGAGCGCCTTCGGCGGGTGGCTCGGGGGCTTCGGGCGCGGCCTCGCGCTGCGCGGTCGTCGCGAGCTCTTCCTCCATGTCCGCCATCTCGGGGAGGTAGGGAGCCAGCTCCGGCAGCTCGTCGAGGGAGACCACGCCGATCCGCTCGAGGAAGTACGACGTGGTGCGGTAGAGCGTGGCGCCGTGCTCGCCGTCCTGCCCGGCCTCCTCGACCAGCCCGCGGTTGACCAGGGTCCGCATCACGCCGTCGACGTTGACGCCGCGGATCGCCGACACCCGCGCCCGCGAGACCGGCTGCTGGTACGCCACGACGGCCAGGGTCTCGAGTGCCGCCTGGGTGAGACGGGCCTGCTGGCCGTCGAGCACGAACGCCTCCACGACCGCGGCGTACTCCTCGCGGGTGTAGAACCGCCAGCCGCCCGCGACGTTGCGCAGCTCGAAGCCGCGTCGCTGCTCGTCGTACTCAGCGGCGAGCGCAGCGAGCGCCGCAGCCACCTCGCCCTCGGGATAGCCGACCGCGGAGGCCAGGGCGCGCTGGTCGAGGGGCTCGTCGGCGACCATGAGGACCGCCTCGAGCGCCGGGCGCAGGTCGGCAACGGGGATGGCGAGAACTTCGTCGGTCACTGGTCTTCTCCCTCTGGAGGCGTCTCGTCCGGCGTCGCTTCGCCCGCCGGCACTCCCTCGAACTCGTCGATCTCGTCGATGCTTGCGTCGTCGCCACCCGTCCAGCGGACGCTGAGCTCGCCGAGGGCGGTGACCTGCTCGAACGCCACCGCTCCCTCGCGGAACAGCTCGAGCAGCGACAGGAACCGGGCGACGGTGGTCAACGTGTCGGGCGAGTCGCCGCACAGTGCCCGGAACGTCATGGTGCCACTGCGCTGCAGCCGCTCCATCACGATCGCCGCCTGCTCGCGGACGCTGACTGCCGGAGCGTGGATGTGGTGGAGGCTCACCTCCAGCTCGGGCTTCGGCTCCAGCGCCCGGGCGGCGAGGCCCGCGAACTGCTCGAGGCCGATGCCGATGAGCACCTCGGGCAGCAGGGTGGCGAACCGCTCCTCCAGCCCGACCGCCCGCGGGAAGCGCCGGGACTCACCAACCAGCCGCTCCTCGAGCACGCCGGCGATCTGCTTGTAGGCCTTGTACTGCATCAGCCGGGCGAAGAGCAGGTCGCGCGCCTCGAGCAGGGCGAGGTCCTCCTCGTCCTCGACGTCGCCCTGAGGGAGCAGACGAGCCGCCTTGAGGTCGAGCAGGGTCGCGGCGACCAGCAGGAACGACGTCGTCTCCTCGAGGTCGACGCTGTCGTCGCCCGTCAGACGCTTCGTGTGGGCGATGAACTCGTCGGTGACCTGCGACAGGGCGATCTCGGTGACGTCGAGCTTGTGCTTGGAGATCAGGCTGAGCAGCAGGTCGAACGGTCCCTCGAAGTTGTCGAGTCGCACCTCGAAGGGGTGCTCGTCACCTCGATGGTCAGCCGTCACCGAGGCATTATTCCCCACGCAGTCGCCTGACCAGCGCGGAGTCCTCCCCGTGAGCCTCGAAGTCCGCCAGCACCAGGCTCACGGCCTCGCGCACCAGGCGGCCGCGGTCGACGGCCAGGCCCAGCCGGCCGCGGAGCTGCAACCGGACCTGCTCGATCTCCATCAGCTCCTCGGAGGTGACGTAGACCGTCATCTTCTCGTCGTGCCTGATCCGCCCGGACGGACGCTTCTCGGCCGCTTGCTCCTCGGGGGCGTCCGGTACGGCGCGCACCGGCGCCTTCTTCTTCGGCGCCTCCGACGCGCGAGCCTCGGGGCTGTCCGGAGTGTCTGCTGTGGGTCGGAAGAGGTCGTCGGCGGTCGGCAGGGTCACACGTCGAGACACCGCAGCGCCACCTCCCTCGCCAGCTGCCGATAGGCCTCGGCACCCGCCGACTCGGAGGCGTAGGACGTGATCGGCTCGCCCGCGACGGTGGAGTCGCTGAACTTCACCGTCCGTCGGATGACGGTGTGGAAGACCTGGTCGCCCCAGGCCTGGACCAGCCGCTCGAGGACCTCGCGCCCGTGCAGGGTGCGGCCGTCGAACATGGTGCCGAGCACGCCGTCGATCTCGAGCTTGGGGTTGAGCCGCTCCTGGACCTTGTCGATGGTGTTCTTGAGCAGCGCGACGCCGCGCAGGGCGAAGTACTCGCACTCCAGCGGCACGATCACGCCGTCGGACGCCGTGAGGGCGTTGACGGTCAGCAGGCCGAGCGAGGGCTGGCAGTCGATGAGGATGACGTCGTAGGCGGCGATCGCCGGCGCGAGCACCCGTTGCAGGGTCTGCTCGCGGGCCACCTCGTGCACCAGCTGCACCTCGGCGGCCGAGAGGTCGATGTTGGACGGGAGCAGGTGCATCCCCGGCACGCCGGACGGCACCACGACGTCCTCGAGACGCGTCGTGCGGTCCAGCAGCAGGTTGTAGACCGTCTTCTCCATCTCGTGCGGGTTGAGGCCGAGACCCACCGAGAGCGACCCCTGCGGGTCGAAGTCGACCAGCAGCACGCGGCGGCCGAACTCCGCCAGCGCCGCGCCGAGGTTGATCGTGGTGGTGGTCTTGCCGACCCCGCCCTTCTGGTTGCACATCGAGATGACGCGGGCGGGCCCGTGCTCGGTGAGCGGCTTGGGGTCGGGCAGCACCGGCATCGGCCGGCCGGTGGGGCCGAGCGGGGTGCCGTCCGCGACCGGCTCGGTCGTGGTGCTGGGCACCACCTGTACCTCGGCGCCCATCTCGGGCCGTGCGAAGGGAAGCAGGTCGGACACGTCGTTCCTCTCGGGGACTCTTGCCCGAGGTGGCATGTCCGGAGCGCTGGATCCTGAGTTGAAACCGCCCATCATCGCCAAATCTCCATGACTCCGCGTCACCTCGGTCCTGTCACGGGCGGCTTCCCCACCGCCCTGAACTGATCGTGGCTCCAGTCAACAATGTCGACACGGCGACTTTGGGGAGACACGCTGGCAAGGATCGGACTCCTAGAGTCGGCGCATCCCGAGCGTTCGTACGACGGCCTCGCCGGCCGCGTCGGACGCGGCGAGGTCCACCTCGGCCTCGATCACCCAGTCGTGGTGGTAGGCCGGGTCGTGGATGGTCTGCGTGACCCGCCAGGTGGAGCTTCCCCGCTCGACCGCCAGCAGGTCGGGCCCGCGGGCGTCGCCGTCGGTCAGCACCCGGTCGTGCTCGTCGTAGTAGGACCCGATCGCGCGGTCCCAGTCGTCGCGGCTCATCTCGCCGCCGGGTTGCGCTGTCTCGAGCGCCTCCAGCCCGTCGAGGTCGTCGCGGGACACCAGGTCCACCCGGCGCCACATCGCGTTGCGCACCATCACGTCGAACACCCGGCCCTGCTGGCTGAGCGGTCGCGGCGGCGGAGGCGGTGCGTGGTCGAGCACCTCACGCGCGGCGTGGTCGGGGTCGGAGAGCGCCTCCCACTCGTCGAGCAGCGAGGAGTCGACCTGGCGCACCGTCTCCCCCAGCCAGTCCTCGAGCAGCGCCAGCTCCTCGGTGCGGTGCGACGCCGGCACCGTCTGCCGCAGCCCTCGGTAGGCGTCGGTCAGGTAGCGCAGCACGAGGCCCTCGGACCGGGCGACCTGGTAGCGGCCGACCAGGTCGGTGAAGCCCATGCCCTGCTCCCACATCTCGCGCACGACCGACTTCGGCGCGAGGGCGTCGGGCGAGAGCCAAGGGTGCCGCTCCCGGTAGGTCTCGTAGAGCGGCTCGAGCAGCTCGGCGAGCGGTCGGGGCCAGGTCACGTCCTCGATCAGGGCCATCCGCTCGTCGTAGTCGACCCCTTCGGCCTTGAGCGCACCGATCGCCTCGCCCCGCGCGGCGTGCTGCTGGGCGTAGAGGAGCGGCCGCGGCGCCTCCAGCACCGCCTCGACCACCGAGACCACGTCGAGGGTGAACGTCTCGGAATCAGGGTCGAGAACGTCGAGCGCCGCGAGGGCGAAGTGGGACAGCGGCTGGTTGAGCGCGAAGTCGACCGGCAGCGCCTCGGTCAGGACGTAGCGCCGGCCGAACCGGTCGACCTCGTCGAGGCGGGTCAGCACGTCGGACGCCAGCAGGCTCTTCGTGAGCCGCACCGCCCGCCGGGCGAGCCGCAGCTGGCTGCGCCGGTCCTCGTGGTTGTCCATCGTGAGCCGGCGCAGCACCGGGAACGCGTCCTCCTCGCGGGCGATCACGTTGACGAGCATCGCGTTGTCGACCTTCATCTGCGACTTGAGCGGCTCCGGACGGCCGGACACCAGCTTGTCGAAGGTCTGCTCGGTCCACACGACGGTGCCGGGCGGTGGTTTCTTGAGCTGCGCCTTGGAGCCGCGCTTGGCGCGCTTCTCCTCGCTCATCGCCGCGTTCTTGGCTGCTGCCTTCGCCTTGGCGCGCTCGTTGTCGATCACGTGCTCCGGCGCCTGCACGACCACGTAGCCCGCGGTGTCGAAGCCGGCCCGTCCGGCGCGCCCCGCGATCTGGAGGAACTCCCGGGACTTGAGCACGCGTTGCCGCTGTCCGTCGTACTTCGCGAGGCCGCTGAACAGGACCGTGCGGATCGGCACGTTGATGCCGACGCCGAGGGTGTCGGTGCCGCAGATGACGGTGAGCAGGCCGGCCTGGGCGAGCTGCTCGACCAGCCGTCGGTAGCGGGGCAGCATCCCGGCGTGGTGGACCCCGATCCCCCTGCGCAGCAGCTTGGACAGGGTCTTGCCGAAGCCGGCGGCGAACCGCACGTCCCCGAGCCGTTCGGCAATCGCCTCCTTCGCCTCACGCCGGGCGTCGAAGATCGACTTCCCGGCCAACCCGGAGGCCTGTGCGACCGCGTCGGCCTGGGAGAAGTGGACGACGTAGACCGGTCCCTGGCCCGTCGTCACCAGCTCTTCGAGAGTCTCGTCCAGCGGCGTCACCGACCAGGAGAAGGTCAGCGGCACCGGTCGCACCGCGTCGTCGACGACCGCGGTTTCCCGTTCGTTGCGCCGGGTGATGTCGGCGGCGAGCTCGGTGACGTCGCCCAGCGTCGCCGACATCAGCAGGTGCTGGGCGTGCGGCAGCTCGATGAGCGGCACCTGCCAGGCCCACCCGCGGCCGGGCTCGCCGTAGAAGTGGAACTCGTCCATGACGACCAGCCCGACGTCGGCCCGCTCGCCCTCGCGCAGGGCGATGTTGGCCAGCACCTCGGCGGTGCAGCAGATGATGGGCGCGTCCGGGTTGACGGACACGTCGCCGGTGAGCATCCCGACGTCGTCGGCACCGAAGACCTCGCACAGGTCGAAGAACTTCTCGCTGACCAGCGCCTTGATCGGGGCCGTGTAGAACGAGACCCGGTCGTCGGCGAGAGCCGCCATGTGGGCTGCCAGGGCGACCAGTGACTTCCCCGACCCGGTCGGCGTCGCCAGGATCACGTTGTTGCCGGCGAGGAGCTCGAGGACCGCCTCCTCCTGGTGCGGGTAGAGCTCGAGCCCACGTTCGACGGCATGGGCGAGCACCCGGTCGTAGGCGGAGCTCATCGGGTCGGTGCCGTCACCCATTTCTTGCCCGGGGGTGCGCGGTGGCGAAGACCTCGCGCAGGTTGTCGACCGTGACCAGCGTGTACACCTGAGTGGTGGTGACCGACGCGTGCCCGAGCAGCTCCTGGACCACGCGTACGTCGGCGCCGCCGTCGAGCAGGTGGGTCGCGAACGAGTGCCGCAGGGTGTGCGGCGACACGTCCTTGGTGACGCCTGCTCGCTCCGCCGCCTTCACCAGCACCGCCCAGGCCGATTGCCGGGAGAGTCGCCCGCCGCGGGCGTTGAGGAAGAGCGCCGGAGTGCCCTTGCCGTCCAGCAGCGCCGGGCGGCTACGGACCAGGTAGACCGAGACCGCTTCCAGGGCGTAGGACCCGACGGGGACCATCCGTTCCTTGCCACCCTTGCCGCGCAGGAGGACGGTGCCTTCGGCGCCTGCCTCGGTGTCGACGTCGTCGACATCGAGACCCACTGCCTCGCTGATCCTCGCGCCGGTCCCGTAGAGCACCTCCAGCAGCGCCCGGTCGCGCAGGGCGAGCGGCGTGCCGGGTGCGCCCGCCGCCTCCAGGATCGCCTCGACGTCGGCGAGCGGGAGTGCCTTGGGCAGCCGCTTGGCCGGGCTGGGCGGCTTCACGGCTGCCGCGGGATCGAGGTTGGAGAGACCGTCGGCGACCGCGAACCTGTGGAGGCCGCGCACCGCCACCACCGTCCGCGCGGCCGACGACGCGCTGAGCGGCGGGTGCACCGCGTCGCCCTCCCGGAGCCGCACCAGGAACTCGATGACCGTCGCCTCGGCGATGTCGTCGAGCCCTGCGATCCCCTTCTCGTCCAGGAACTCGCGGTAGCGCCGCAGGTCCCGCCGGTACGACGAGAGGGTGTTCGCAGCGAGGCCCTTCTCGATGCTCAGGTGGTCGAGATAGGTCCGGATCGCCCGGTCGATGGTCCCGGTCGTCCCCGCCGTACCTGGGCTCACCGTCATGTCGGTGGAGTCATCAGGCCAGGGCTTCGGCGAGCTCGACCGACTCGATCCCGACCGCTTCGCCGACCGGAGCGTTGGTGAGCCTGCCGCCGTGGGTGTTGAGGCCGAGCGCCAGGCTGTGGTCGCCGCGGCAGGCCTGCTGCCAGCCCTTGTCCGCGAGCGCGACGGCATACGGCAGGGTCGCGTTGGTGAGTGCGTAGGTCGATGTGTTGGGCACGGCTCCCGGCATGTTCGCGACGCAGTAGAAGATCGAGTTGTGCACCGGGAACGTCGGGTCGGCGTGCGTCGTGGGACGGGTGTCCTCGAAGCAGCCGCCCTGGTCGACCGCGATGTCGACCAGCACCGAGCCCGGCTTCATCTGCGCCACCAGGGCGTTGGAGACCAGCTTGGGTGCCGCCGCGCCGGGGATCAGCACCGCGCCGATCACCAGGTCGGCCTGCTTGACCTGCTCCTCGATGGCCAGCTTCGACGACGCGAGCCCGTGGACCCGGTTGTTGTAGCGCCAGAACGACATCCGCAGCTTGTCGAGGTCGGTGTCGAGCAGGGTGACGTCCGCCCCCATGCCGAGCGCGATGTTGGCGGCGTTCTGGCCGGCCACACCGGCGCCGATCACGACCACCTTGGCGTTGGCGACGCCGCCCACGCCGCCGAGCAGCACCCCACGCCCTCCCTGGGCCTTGAGCAGCGAGTGCGCGCCGACCTGCGGGGCCAGGCAGCCGGCGACCTCCGACATCGGGTAGAGCAAAGGCAGACCGCCGGAGGGAAGCTGCACCGTCTCGTAGGCGATCGCGGTCACCTCGCGCTTGATCAGCTCCTCGGTGAGCGGCTTGTCGGCAGCGAGGTGGAGGTAGGTGAAGAGCACCAGCCCCGGACGCATCCGGTGGTACTCCTCCGCGATCGGCTCCTTCACCTTGAGCACCATCTCGGCGGTGCCCCAGACCTCGTCGGCCGAGGGCAGCAGCGACGCCCCCGCCGCGGCGTACTCCTCGTCGGGGATGCCGGACCCGGCTCCCGCACCCGCCTCGATGAAGACCTCGTGACCGTGGGCCACCAGCTCGTTCACGCCGATGGGCGTGATCGCGACCCGGTACTCGTGGTTCTTGACTTCCTTCGGTACGCCGACTCTCACGAGCGCGACTGTATAACGGCGTAGGCAAGTGTCGCGATCGCCACCGGGCCCTCCCTGATCCGCCCGTCGCGAACCGCCGCGAGCAGGTCGTCGAACGGCGCCCAGAACACCTCCAGGTGGGCTTCCTCGTGCTCGGCGACATAGCCGGTCTCGACCTCGCGCAGACCGCGGGCGACGTAGACGTGGTGGACCTCGCTCGAGATCCCGACCGAGGGGTACGTCGTGATCAGGTGCTGCCATTCCGACGCCTCGAGCGAGACCTCCTCCCGCAGCTCGCGCTTGGCGGTCTCGACCGGGTCCTCGCCGGGCACGTCGCAGATGCCGGCCGGGATCTCGACGAACGTCCCGCCGCCGGGGTGGCGGTACTGCCGGATCAGGCAGACCTGCTCGACGCCGTCGCGGACGTCGATCGCCAGCGCCATCGCGGCACCGGGATGCTCCACGACCAGTCGTCCGAACGGCTCGGCGCCGTCCTGTCCTTGCTCCTGGCCCGGCGGGTTGATCAGGTCGCGGCGCAGCGCGACCACCCAGCCGTCACGGTGCAGGTCGGTCGACGAGACGACCGGCCAGGAGCCCGGAGAGTCCGCGAGCGGGTCGCTCACGCCTCGGCCGGCTCGGGGCGCAGACCCGACTCGTCGAGGGGGATCCGGAGCTCCCGCTGCCGCTCGAGCGCGGCACCGATCAGCCCCGCGAACAGCGGGTGCGGCCGGGTCGGGCGGGACCGGAGCTCGGGGTGCGCCTGGGTCGCGACGTAGTAGGGGTGCACGTCGCGTGGCAGCTCGACGAACTCCACGAGGTCGAGGTCCGGGTTGAGCCCGGAGAAGACCATCCCCGCCTCCTCCAGCCGGTCTCGGTAGGCGTTGTTGACCTCGTAGCGGTGCCGGTGTCGCTCCTCGATCTCCTGCGCACCGTAGGCCTCGGAGACCAGGGAGCCGGCCGTGAGCCTGGCCGGGTAGAGGCCGAGCCGCATGGTGCCGCCGAGGTCGCCCTCGCCCTCGACGATCTGCTTCTGCTCCTCCATGGTCGCGATCACCGGCTCGGGCGTGTCGGCGTCGAACTCCGTCGAGTCGGCCTTCTCGAGTCCGAGCACGTTGCGGCTGTACTCGATCACCATGCACTGCAGGCCGAGGCACAGGCCCAGGGTCGGGATGCCGTGGGTGCGCGCGTAGGTGAGCGCCCCGACCTTGCCCTCCAGCCCGCGCACGCCGAACCCACCCGGAACGCACACGGCGTCGACGTCCTGGAGGTGCTTGGCGGCACCGGACGGCGTCGAGCACTCGTCGGAGGGGATCCAGCGCAGGTCGATCCGGGTCTCGTGCGCGAAGCCACCCGCGCGCAGGGCCTCGGCGACCGACAGATAGGCGTCGTGGAGGTCGACGTACTTGCCGACCAGAGCGACCACGACCTCCTCCTTCGGGTGGTGCACCCGGCGGAGGAGGTCGTCCCAGTCGGTCCAGTCGACGTCGCGGAAGGGAAGGTTGAGACGTCGTACGACGTAGGCGTCGAGGCCCTCGCTGTGCAGGACCTTCGGGATGTCGTAGATCGACGGCGCGTCCGCCGCGGTGACCACCGCCTCCTCGTCGACGTCGCACATCAGCGAGATCTTGCGCTTGATCGAGTCGGGCAGCTCCCGGTCGGCGCGGCACACCACCGCGTCCGGCTGGATGCCGACCTGGCGCAGCGCGGCCACCGAGTGCTGCGTGGGCTTGGTCTTCAGCTCGCCGGAGGGGCCGATGTAGGGAACCAGCGAGACGTGCAGGAAGAAGCAGTTGTCGCGGCCGATGTCGTGCCGCACCTGGCGGGCCGCCTCGAGGAAGGGCAGCGACTCGATGTCGCCGACGGTGCCGCCGATCTCGGTGATGACGATGTCGACCGGCGTGGTCCCGCGCCCCATCGCGAGGATCCGGTCCTTGATCTCGTTGGTGATGTGCGGGATCACCTGGACCGTGTCGCCGAGGTACTCGCCCTTGCGCTCCTTCGCGATCACCTGCGAGTAGACCTGGCCGGTCGTGACGTTGGCGATCTGGCCGAGGTCGGTGTCGAGGAACCGCTCGTAGTGGCCGATGTCGAGGTCGGTCTCGGCGCCGTCGTTGGTGACGAAGACCTCGCCGTGCTGGAACGGGTTCATCGTGCCGGGATCCACGTTGAGGTAGGGATCCAGCTTCTGCATGGTCACCCGCAACCCGCGGCTGCGGAGCAGCCGACCGAGGCTCGAGGCCGTGAGTCCCTTCCCGAGCGAGGAGGCGACGCCTCCGGTCACGAACAGATGCTTCGTCGTCCCACTCGGTGGCGCCATCTTCACGGGATTCGAGCCTATCAGTCAGATCAGGAGGATCGGGCCATCTGGAGCAGCTCGCGGGCGTGGGCGAGTGCGGAGTCGGATCCGGCCATCCCCGCGAGCATCCGGGACAGCTCCTGCTCGCGGCCCGCGTCGTCGAGGGTCGTGAGCCCGGAGCTGGTGACCGTGCCGTCGGAGGACTTCTCGACCACGACGTGGCGATCGGCGAACGCGGCCACCTGCGGCAGGTGGGTGACGACCAGGACCTGCGCGTGCTCGGCGAGGGCGGCGAGGCGGCGGCCGATCTCGACGGCGGCGGCCCCGCCGACGCCGGCATCGACCTCGTCGAAGACGAACGTCGGCACCGGATGGGTGTCGGCCAGGCAGACCTCGACCGCCAGCATCACGCGGGACAGCTCACCGCCGGACGCGCCCTTGTGCAACGGGCGCAGCTCGGACCCGGTGTTGGCGGCCAGCAGGAACTCGACCTCGTCGACCCCGTGGCTGTGGAACCTGACCCAGTGGTCACCGACGAGCAGCGCGTCGGCCGGCGGGTTGCCGGCGTCCGGGGGCGCCGGGGTCTCGCGCTCCCGGACCTGGATCTCCATCCGGGCGTCCGGCATCGCCAGCAGGGCCAGCTCCTCGGTCACCGCGGTGGAGAGGCGTTCGGCAGCCTCGCGCCGGGCGGCGGTGAGGATGGCCGCTGCCTCCGCGAGCGCGCTCCTCAGGGTCACCCGCTCCGCCGCCAGCCGCTCGATGGTCTCGTCGGTCGCGTCGAGCTCGAGCAGCCGGCGGGTGGCCTGCTCTGCCCAGGCGAGCACCGCGTCGACGCTGTCGCCGTACTTGCGGGTGAGCGCCACCAGGGATGCCCGGCGCTCGGAGACGCCCGCGAGCCGGGCCGGGTCGGTGTCGATGCCCGAGGCGTAGGACGCCACGTCGGCGGCGAGATCGGACAGCAGATAGGTGACCTCGGCGACCCGGTCGGCGAGCTCACCAGCCTCGGGGTCGTGCTCGCGGACGCTGTCGAGCTGACCGCGGGCAGCAGCCACGGCGCCGAGCGCGTCGGGCGCGTCGTGATCGCTGGACAGCGCCTCGCGCGCCTGCTCGGCTGCCGTGCGCAGGGTGTCGGCGTGACCGAGCCGGGCTTCCTCGGCGGCCAGCTCGTGGTCCTCCCCCGGTCGCGGTGCGACGGCTTCGATCTCGTCGACCCCGAACCTGAGGAGGTCCGCCTCGCGGGCGCGCTCCCTGGCGGTGGCCACGACCTCGGCCAGCTCGCGCTCGGTCGCGACCAGCCGCTCGTAGAGCTGCTGGTAGTGCTCGAGCGGGCCGGCGGCGGCCGTACCGGCGAAGACGTCGAGCGCGGCGCGTTGGGTGCTGGCCTTGAGCAGCCGGTGCTGGTCGGACTGCCCGTGGACGGCGACGAGCGGCTCGGCGAGCTCGGCCAGCGTCGCCACGGGGACGCCGGCACCGCCGACGTAGGCGCGCGACCGGCCCTCGGCGCTGACGTTGCGCGCCAGCACGACCGTGTGGTCCTCGACCTCGCCGCCCGCGTCCTCGACGGCGGACGCGAGACCCTCGAGCCGGTCGGCGCTGACGACGCCCTCCACCCGGGCCTGCCGGGCGCCGGCGCGGACGGCACCGCTGTCGGCGCGACCGCCGAGCAGCAGCCCGAGGGCGGTGACGACCATGGTCTTCCCGGCGCCGGTCTCGCCGGTCACGACCGTGAACCCGGGACCCAGCTCGAGGGTGGACGACTCGATGACGCCCAGCGAGCTGATCCGGAGCTCTTCGATCATCGGTGGTCACCCCCGGGGGGTCGGTGGCGGTAGCCGTGGTCCAGGTGCGTGCATCGCAAGGCGGCGGCGCGCCGGCATACCGAGTCGTCTACCAAGCGTCGCCAACGCAGCGAGGTGCGTGCCTGGGCCGCGGGGACTGTTGGCGAACCTCCGGGGGTGATCACCGAGGCTCGTCGCCTGTCGTGCGGTGCTCGCGACGCCGCTCCGCGCTGCCGCGCCAGCCCTCGACCGACAGCCCGAACTTCGCCACCAGCCGGTCGGCGAACGGCGCCTGGTGGAGGCGCACCAGGCGGACCGGGCGCAGTCCGCGGCTGACCTCGATCCGGGCACCCGGCGGCAGGTCGAAGTTTCGTCGCCCGTCGCACCAGAGGACACCCGCGCCCTGGTTGCCGGCCAGGACCTCGATCGCGATCACCGACGACGGCGCGACCACCATCGGCCGCGCGAAGAGGGCGTGCGCGCTGAGCGGGACGATGCAGAGCGCCTCGACCTGGGGCCAGACGATCGGGCCGCCGGCGCTGAAGTTGTAGGCCGTGGAACCGGTGGGCGTGGCGCACACGACGCCGTCGCAGCCCCACCGCGAGAGCGGCCGGTCGTCGATCTCGACCACGACCTCCAGCATCCGTTCCCGTGCGGCCTTCTCGACGCTCGCCTCGTTGACGGCGAACGTCGAGTAGACCAGCTGGCCGTCGAGGTAGGCCCGGACGTCGAGCGTCAGCCGGTCCTCGGTCGTGTAGCGCTGGTCCACGATCGCTTCGATGGTGGCCGCCACGTCCTCGTGCTCGGCCTCGGCCAGGAAGCCGACGTGTCCGAGGTTGACGCCCAGCACCGGGGTCAGCCGCTTGTGGGTGACCTCGGCCGCCCGCAGGATGCTCCCGTCGCCTCCGATCACGACAGTGAGCTCGCAGCCGCGGCTGGCGTCCGTCTCGGAGTCGGTGAGCTCGACGGCCGGGTCGTAGGCGGTGGGCTCGACCTCGAGGTCGGCCGCCTCCGACCGCAGCAGCCGGACCACGATCCCGTGCGCGCTGAGCTCCTTGACGAACGCACGCGCCACGTCACGGGCGTCGCTGCGCCTGGTGTGGGCGAGCACGAGCACCCGGCGAGGGGTCGTCGTGTCGTAGCCGGCCGGCCCGGTGGACGTCGTCACGGGATCAGTCTGACCTATCCCACCGTCATGGTGCGTCGGAGCCGGTGCCGCGGTGGACGACCGTGGCGATCTCGTCCTCCGTCACGGTCGCCGGCCCGCGCCGTAGCCACAGGAAGAACTCGACGTTGCCGGAAGGCCCTGGGAGCGGGCTCACCGTCACTCCGTGGGCGCCCCAGCCCCGCTCGTCCGACGCCGCCGCGACGCCGAGCACTGCCTCGGTGCGCAGTGCCGGGTCACGGACCACGCCGCCCTTGCCCACCCTGTCCTTCCCCACCTCGAACTGGGGCTTGACCATCAGCACCACGTCGCCCTCCGGCCGGGTCACCCCGAGCAGTGCCTCCAGCACGAGCGCGAGCGAGATGAAGGAGAGGTCGGCGACGACCAGGTCCACCGCCCCACCGATGACGTCGGTCGTCAGCGCCCGAACGTTCTGCCGGTCGTGGACGACCACCCGCGGATCCCGTTGCAGCGACCAGTCGAGCTGGCCGTAGCCGACGTCGACCGCGACCACCTCGGCCGCCCCCGCACGTAGCAGCACGTCGGTGAACCCACCGGTCGAGGCACCGGCGTCGAGGCAGCGTCGCCCGGTCACCTCCAGCCCACCTGGTCCGAACGCGGCCAGCGCGCCCAGTAGTTTGTGCGCGCCGCGGGACACGAAGTCCGGACCGTGCTCACCCTCGGTGACCACGATCGCGACGTCCGTGGTGACGCCGGTCGCCGGCTTCGACGCGGTCGTACCGGACACGCGCACCCTGCCGTCCGCGATCAGCTGGGCGGCCCGCTCCCGGGACGGTGCCAGCCCACGACGGACGAGCTCTGCGTCGAGCCGGAGTCGGCGCGGCGGCATCAGGTCACACCCCGACTACTCCGGCGATTCGTCCAAGGCCTGTCGCAATTGCTGGTGAGCGGTCTCGAACGCCGCCGCGTGCTCCTCGAGCGGACGGGCGTCGAGGCCGGCCACGAGGTCGAGCACGGTGTCGATCGAGTCGATGCCGGTCGGCGCCGGAATGCTGTCCGCGACCACAGGTTCCTCGGTCATGCGGCGAGACTACCGCCCGACCGTGGCCGCATCAGGGATCCTCAGCGCCGTGATGTCGGCCACCGTCCCGGTGGCGTCCAGGTGTGCCCAGCCGGCCGCCGCGACTGCCCGCCACCAGTCGTCCACCGACCCTCCGCCGACCACGCTGAGGCGCCCCTCCTCCACGACCGCATGCCAGTCGCCGACGGTCCAGCCGCTCCCGTCCGCAACCGGCGACGGGTGCGGGGCCAGCAGCCCGCCGAGGTCCGCGGAGAGGTACGTCGGACGGTGCTCACGCCGCGCGGACACGAGCTCGGCGATCCCGGTGACCCCGGTCATCACCAACAGCGAGTCCACCTCCGCGTTGTGGGCACCTTCGATGTCGGTGTCGAGCCGGTCCCCCACCATCAGCGGCCGCTCGCCACCCACGCGGCGCATCGTCTCGTCGAGCAATGGTCGCTCCGGCTTGCCCGCCACCACCGGCGTGACGCCGGTGAACCTCGCGAGGGTCTCCACCAGCACACCGTGTCCCGGGGCCACGCCGAACTCCGTGGGGATGGTCAGGTCGGCGTTGCTGGCCAGCCACGGCAGGCCGTCGCGCACCCGCACCCCGATCCGCATGACGTCGCGCCACAACACCTCCGGCCCGTAGCCGCTGACGACGGCGACCGCGTCGTCCTCGGCCGCCACGGGCACCAGCCCGGCCTCCAGCAGCGCGGCCTCGAGCCCGGGGCCGCCGAGCCGCACCACCCGGGCTCCGGAACCGAAGCGCTCGAGCAGCAGGTGCGCGGCGGCCTGCGCCGACGTGACGACGTCTTCCGCGTCGGCCGGCACGCCGAGCTCGCTGAGGTGCGCTGCCACCGTCTCAGGCGGCCGCGCCGCGTTGTTGGTGATGAACGCCGACCGCATGCCGGTCGCCCGCGCCGCGCGCAGGTGCTCCGCGGCGCCCGGCACCGGGTCGCGGCCGACGTAGACGACTCCGTCGAGGTCGAGCATCGCCAGGTCGTAGGCGACGGTCAGAGGATCGGTCGATGCGGCCAACACGGGGTCAGCCTCTCAGGTCCTCCTGCATTCCTCCGTACGATGCCCTGATGGACTCCGGACAGGTGGTGACGCCGCCTTACGTCGCCGGTCCGCTCAGGCTCCTGCCGTTTCCGGGTCTGATGCTCGCGCCGCACCGGGTCGGGGATCCGTCGACCGGCCGGGCGTTCGCCCGTCCGTACCGCGGGGTGGCCGCCCGGTTGGTGCGGTGGCAGACGCGCGGCCTCGTCCGCCGCGACCGCGACCCCGCGCTCTACCTCCACGAGTACACCGCGGGCGGCATGACCATCCGCGGGCTCGTCGGCGCCCTTGACGTCTCGCGACGGGCCACCCGCGCCGAGGATCGCGCGGTGCTGCCGCACGAGGGCATCCACCCGGCGCAGGCCGACGACCTCGCCGACCGGATGTCGGAGATGGGGCTCAACCCGGCACCGATCCTCCTCGTCCACAGCGGCACGCCGCGGCTGCGCGAGCTCACGGGTGGCGTGCTCGAGGCGGCGCCGGACCACCAGTTCACCGACCGGTCCGAGCAGCAGCACCGCATCTGGGCGATCCGGGAGCCGGCGGTGCTCGCCGACGTCGCTGACGAGCTGCGCCACACCCGGGCGCTGATCGCCGACGGCCACCACCGGTACGCCGCCTACCTGCGTCTCCAGCGGCGCGAGCCGGGCGGCCCGTGCGACCAGGGGCTGGCGATGCTGGTCGACCAGACCGCGACGCCGCTCTTCCTCGGGCCGATCCACCGCAGCCTGGCCGGCACATCCCTTGACGACGTCCGCAGTGCGGCCGAGAGCCTGGGCATGAGGTGCACCACCCGCTCCCAACCCGAAGCAGTGGCTGCCCTCGGACCGAGCACGCTCGCCGCCACCGACGGCACCGAGTGGGTCGTCGTCGACCTCGCCGTACCGCCCGATCGCGCGGCCGTGGAGCTCCTGCACCGCCAGCTGGTGCCGGCGCTCCCCCACGGGCCGTCCAGCATCGGTTACCACCACACGGTCGACGACGCGCTCGCGAACGCTCATCCCCGGTCGAGCATCGCGGTGCTGATGCCGGCGCCGGCGGTGGACCTCGTCCAGCGCATCGCCGAGGCCGACCGGCTGCTCCCCGAGAAGGCGACATCGTTTCAGCCCAAGCCCAGCCTCGGGGTCCTCATCCGGTCTCTGCGCGACGAACCAGCCGCGCCGAGCTGATCTCGACCTCCACTCTCGACGCCGTCACGCCACCGGCGCGGAAGAAGCGTCGGCGCAGCGCGCCGTTCACCTCCACCTGGTCGCCCGGGCGCCACCCGCCGACCGCGCGGCGAGGCCGCGCCTCCCACGCGCAGCAGTCGAGGACGTCGACGCTCTGCCCGCGCCCACCGTCCGGCCGCGCCCGCACTGTCACCCGCGGCACGACGACGCGCACCACGCACAGCTCGTCGCCACTCGGCAGCACGCGGCGCTCGGGCTCACCCGACACCGTGCCCGCGAGCCGCACCTCGTTTGCTCGTCCTTGGCCGTTGACGGCCTTCTTCTTCGTGCTCATCCGGCACCTCCTTCGCCAACCAGCAAACGGAGCACTTCCGACAAGCGGGCCGAGCGCGCCCGCCCACCTGTGGATGATCACGACGCCGCGCGGGACCTGTGGACGCGAAGTGGCTCTTCACGAAGTGGGGTGTGGCGGGGCTCGGCATCCCATGCGGGCCGCGGGCGATGATGTGGGCGTGGAGTATGTGTCCAGAGTGCCGCGACCGCCGCTGGAAGGCCTGATCGACGACCTGTACTACCTGGAGGGCGCCCCGCCGTACTCCCGGCTGATTCTGCCGGCGGCGCCAGCGCCGTTGCTCATCGTCAACGTCGGAATGCCGTTCCTCATCCGCGCCGGCACGGCTGTCGAGGCGGCGGAATACGTCGATGGCTGCGTCGTCACGACACCCACTCGCGCGTGGGAATTCAGCTACCCACCCCGGACCCGGTCCGTCGGCGTGCACTTCAAGCCGTGGGGGCTGGCCCCGTTCCTGCCGATGCCCGCGGCCGACCTGTGCGACCGGCCGGCGACGGTGGCGCAGATTTGGGGCCAGGCGGCGATTGCCGAGCTGCGAGACCGGCTGACCACAGCGGACGCACCGCACGAGATGCTGACGCTGCTCGAAGATGAGCTGACGCGACGGCTGCGGGAGATCGACGGCCTGGACCTCGTACGTCAAACGAGCAGTGCCATCGCGGCGACCGGCGGAGCGGTGCCGATCAGCGACCTCGGCGTGGCAGGCCGCGCCAGCAGCACCTACGTGGCGAGGCGGTTCAAGGCGGTCATCGGTGTCACGCCGAAACGGCTGGCTCGCAGCTACCGCTTCACGTCCACCGTGTTGGCGATCGACGTCGCTGCACCGATCGACTGGGCCGACGTCGCCGCCCGCGCGGGATACTCCGACCAGGCCCACTTCGTCCACGAGTTCCGGGAGTTCACCGGGCTCACGCCGACCCGGTACGTCGAAGTCCGACGGCGATTCCTGCGCGATCATCCCGGCCACGTGCTGGACGGCTGGCCACTGCCGGCCGATTGATTTCTTACAAGAGCGACCACTCACCTACACGCAAGACTTGGGACTCCAAACAGAGGAGGAACCCATGGGGAACGTGGTCATGAATGCGTCGGTCTCAATGGATGGCTTCATTGCGGCTGAGAACGACGACCCCGGTCCGCTGTTCGAGTGGTTGGTCAGCGGTGATGTGCCGCTGGACGACAGCGGCGTACTGAAGGTGTCGCAGACGTCCTACGACCACATCCGGCCCTATTGGGACCAGATCGGGGTGACGATCGCCGGCCGCCACGTCTTCGACCTGACGGACGGCTGGGACGGGACGCCGCCGAGTGGGGTCGACCACGCGGTCGTCGTGACGCATCGGCCGGCGCCCGAGGGCTGGGACCCGGAGGCGCCGTTCCACTTCGTCGACAGCATCGAGGCAGCCCTGGCCAAGGCGCAAGAGCTTGCGGGTGACCGCGTTGTCGAGGTCGCCGCTGGCGACGTCGGTGGCCAGGTGCTTGCCGCGGGTCTGGTCGACGAGGTGCGCATGGACGTTGCGCCCGTCGTCTTCGGGTCCGGCAAGCGCTACTTCGGCTCCGTCGACGCGCAGCACCTGTTGGAGGATCCGGACGTGGTGATTCAAGGGAGCCGGGTGCTGCACCTGCGCTATCGGGTGCGCCGTTGACCGAACTGAGCGGGTACGCGAAGAAGAGCAGCGTCGAACGTGAGGAGCCCGCAAAGTGGAATGCGGGCCGAAAAAGCACAACGGGCGACCAGATAACTGGTCGCCCGTTGGCAATGGTATGTCCGGCGGCGTCCTACTCTCCCACAGCCTCTCGGTTGCAGTACCATCGGCGCTGGCAGGCTTAACTTCCGGGTTCGGGATGGGTCCGGGTGTTTCCCTGTCGCTGTGGCCGCCGTAACTTTATGAACCCCTTGGGTTCCAGCCGGGTTTGGGTGTTGTCTCCCGGTGGTGGGGTTGGATTGTGTGGACGCGTGTTTGCGGTGGTCGGTGTTGTATCTACCCGTGTATAACGGGGTGTTGTTTGTGTCTTGCGCATTCGCCCCGGCTGGCACGTCCAACGGTGGTTTGTTGGTTGTGTTGGGGGTTTGTGTGGCAAGTGTTCGGCCTATTAGTACCGGTCGGCTGGGCATTGCTGCTGTACACCTCCGGCCTATCAACCCAATAGTCTGTTGGGGGCCTTACACCCTCAAAGGGGTGGGGAAACCTCATCTTGAAACGTGCTTCCCGCTTAGATGCGTTCAGCGGTTATCACTTCCGAACGTAGCTAACCAGCCCTGCACCTGGCGGTACAACTGGCACACCAGAGGTTCGTCCATCCCGGTCCTCTCGTACTAGGGACAGCCTTTCTCAAGTTTCCTACGCGCGCGGCGGATAGGGACCGAACTGTCTCACGACGTTCTAAACCCAGCTCGCGTGCCGCTTTAATGGGCGAACAGCCCAACCCTTGGGACCTACTCCAGCCCCAGGATGCGACGAGCCGACATCGAGGTGCCAAACCATCCCGTCGATATGGACTCTTGGGGAAGATCAGCCTGTTATCCCCGGGGTACCTTTTATCCGTTGAGCGACACCCCTTCCACATGGTGGTGCCGGATCACTAGTTCCGACTTTCGTCCCTGCTCGACATGTCTGTCTCACAGTCAAGCTCCCTTGTGCACTTACACTCGTCACCTGATTGCCAACCAGGCTGAGGGAACCTTTGAGCGCCTCCGTTACTCTTTAGGAGGCAACCGCCCCAGTTAAACTACCCATCAGGCACTGTTCCTGGACCAGATCATGGCCCTAGGTTAGACATCTAGTACGACCAGAGTGGTATTTCAACGTTGACTCCACCGCCACTGGCGTGGCGGTTTCATAGTCTCCCACCTATCCTACACAAGCCGAACCAAACACCAATGCCAAACTATAGTAAAGGTCCCGGGGTCTTTCCGTCCTGCCGCGCGTAACGAGCATCTTTACTCGTAGTGCAATTTCGCCGAGTCCATGGTTGAGACAGCGCCCAAGTCGTTACTCCATTCGTGCAGGTCGGAACTTACCCGACAAGGAATTTCGCTACCTTAGGATGGTTATAGTTACCACCGCCGTTTACTGGGGCTTAAATTCTCAGCTTCGCACACCATACATGTAGAGGGTGTGCTAACCGGTCCTCTTAACCTTCCAGCACCGGGCAGGAGTCAGTCCGTATACATCGTCTTACGACTTCGCACGGACCTGTGTTTTTAGTAAACAGTCGCTTGGGCCTGGTCTCTGCGACCCTCCCCGCGTCCCCCAGCTAGTGGGTTGACGGTTCGGGTCCCCCTTCTCCCGAAGTTACGGGGGCATTTTGCCGAGTTCCTTAACCATGGTTGTCTCGATCGCCTTGGTATTCTCTACCTGATCACCTGAGTCGGTTTGGGGTACGGGCGGCTCGTGGCTCGCTAGAGGTTTTTCTCGACAGCATAGGATCACCCACTTCCCCCATACGGGGTCGGCATCACATCTCAGACTTGCCTCGCGGCTGCGACCCGGATTTGCCTGGGCCACGTCCTACCTGCTTACCCACGCTCTACCATCGGCGTGGTTGGGCTACCTTCCTGTGTCACCCCATCGCTTGACTACTACCGGATCGGATCCCACGCTCCGCACCCGCCCCACACCCCCGAAGGAGCATGGTTAACGGATGTTTCGGGTGGTTAGCATCACCGGGCTCGTCATGGGCGCCACTTCGCCGGTACGGGAATATCAACCCGTTGTCCATCGACTACGCCTGTCGGCCTCGCCTTAGGTCCCGACTTACCCAGGGCAGATTAGCTTGACCCTGGAACCCTTGATCATTCGGCGCACGGGTTTCTCACCCGTGATTCGCTACTCATGCCTGCATTCTCACTCGTGTCACATCCACGCCTGGATCACTCCGACGCTTCGCCCGTGACACGACGCTCCCCTACCCACCCACACCCCTGAACCAAGCAACCCCGAAGGGCGCCGGCTTGGGTATTGTGTGGATGCCATGGCTTCGGCGGACGGCTTGAGCCCCGCTACATTGTCGGCGCGGAATCACTTGACCAGTGAGCTATTACGCACTCTTTCAAGGGTGGCTGCTTCCAAGCCAACCTCCTGGTTGTCACTGCGACTCCACATCCTTTTCCACTTAGCCGCCCCTTAGGGGCCTTAGCCGATGGTCTGGGCTGTTTCCCTCTCGACTACGAACCTTATCGCCCGCAGTCTCACTGCCACGCTCTCACTTACCGGCATTCGGAGTTTGGCTAACGTCAGTAACCTGGTCGGGCCCATCGGCTATCCAGTGCTCTACCTCCGGCAAGAAACACGCAACGCTGCACCTAAATGCATTTCGGGGAGAACCAGCTATCACGGAGTTTGATTGGCCTTTCACCCCTATCCACAGGTCATCCCCTCCATTTTCAACTGAAGTGGGTTCGGTCCTCCACGCCGTCTTACCGGCGCTTCAACCTGCCCATGGATAGATCACTCCGCTTCGGGTCTAGAGCATGCGACTGAACCAAATAAATGGTAACGCCCTGTTAGGACTCGCTTTCGCTACGGCTACCCCACACGGGTTAACCTCGCCACACACCGCTAACTCGCAGGCTCATTCTTCAAAAGGCACGCCATCACCACCACACCCCAAAGGACGTGGCTCGGCTCTGACGGATTGTAGGCGCATGGTTTCAGGTACTATTTCACTCCCCGCCAGGGGTACTTTTCACCTTTCCCTCACGGTACTGGTCCGCTATCGGTCATCGAGAAGTATTTAGGCTTAACGGGTGGTCCCGCCAGATTCACACACCATTCCAGGAGTGGCATGTTACTTGGGAAACACTCACGGAGTCACCACCTTACGTCTACGGGGCTATCACCCGCTCCGGCGCAGCTTTCCAACTGCTTCGACCTCAATGATGATTTCTAACTCCGCACATGCTCAGCAGCGCATGCACGAGTGCTCCCACGACCCCCATACCGCAACCCCTGCCAGGTATCACACGATATAGGTTTAGCCTGATCCGATTTCGCTCGCCACTACTCTCGGAATCACTATTGTTTTCTCTTCCTACCGGTACTGAGATGTTTCACTTCCCGGCGTTCCCTCCACACACCCTATTTCATTCAGGTGCAGGTAACTGGACACAACTCCAGCTGGGTTTCCCCATTCGGACATCCCCGGATCAACGCTCGGTTGCCAACTCCCCAGGGCATATCGCAGGCTCCCACGTCCTTCATCGGCTCTCGATGCCAAGGCATCCACCATGCGCCCTTACCAACTTGCCACACAAACCACCAACACACACAACAAACAACACAGCATGTATCAGTATGAACGGTCTGCGTGAATCAAAATGATCAAGACACAAAACGATATACAACACTACAAACGTCACACGCCAGACAACACAACCCCAACCACACCCCACCAAACAACAACGGGGGCCAAGCCAGGGCAGACATCCAGTGCGTGATGCTCGCGTCCACTATCCAATAATCAAGTACCAAGAGCCCTACCAGCCCCCGCCGCCCATCACAGGCAACCGGCGTCTGATGCCTCAGACACCCAACAGCGCATCATGCAGATCTACTCACCCATCAGCTCCCCCAGGGTCAAACCCGAAGGGAACAGGGCTGTCGTGGTGTTCCACTAGTGAACACCCCATATCGCAGCCGGCTCGTTCGGCCGACCGTCTTGGGTGTGCTCCTTAGAAAGGAGGTGATCCAGCCGCACCTTCCGGTACGGCTACCTTGTTACGACTTCGTCCCAATCGCCAGCCCCACCTTCGACGGCTCCCCCTGTAAACAGTTGGGCCACCGGCTTCGGGTGTTGCCGACTTTCGTGACGTGACGGGCGGTGTGTACAAGGCCCGGGAACGTATTCACCGCAGCGTTGCTGATCTGCGATTACTAGCGACTCCGACTTCATGGGGTCGAGTTGCAGACCCCAATCCGAACTGAGACCGGCTTTTTGGGATTCGCTCCCCCTCACGGGATCGCAGCCCTTTGTACCGGCCATTGTAGCATGCGTGAAGCCCTGGACATAAGGGGCATGATGACTTGACGTCATCCCCACCTTCCTCCGAGTTGACCCCGGCAGTCTCCCATGAGTCCCCAGCCACCCGAAGGTGCTGCTGGCAACATGGAACGAGGGTTGCGCTCGTTGCGGGACTTAACCCAACATCTCACGACACGAGCTGACGACAGCCATGCACCACCTGTACACCAGTATCAAAGAGACCCCTATCTCTAGGGGCTTCCGGTGTATGTCAAACCCAGGTAAGGTTCTTCGCGTTGCATCGAATTAATCCGCATGCTCCGCCGCTTGTGCGGGCCCCCGTCAATTCCTTTGAGTTTTAGCCTTGCGGCCGTACTCCCCAGGCGGGGCGCTTAATGCGTTAGCTACGGCACGGAACCCATGGAATAGGTCCCACACCTAGCGCCCAACGTTTACGGTGTGGACTACCAGGGTATCTAATCCTGTTCGCTCCCCACACTTTCGCTCCTCAGCGTCAGGTAATGCCCAGAGAACCGCCTTCGCCACCGGTGTTCCTCCTGATATCTGCGCATTTCACCGCTACACCAGGAATTCCATTCTCCCCTGCATACCTCAAGTCTGCCCGTATCGAAAGCAAGCACCCAGTTAAGCTGGATGTTTTCACTCCCGACGCGACAAACCGCCTACGAGCCCTTTACGCCCAATAATTCCGGACAACGCTCGCACCCTACGTATTACCGCGGCTGCTGGCACGTAGTTGGCCGGTGCTTCTTCTGTACCTACCGTCACCACCCCAAAAAGGACAGCTTCGTCGGTACTGAAAGAGGTTTACAACCCGAAGGCCGTCATCCCTCACGCGGCGTTGCTGGATCAGGCTTCCGCCCATTGTCCAATATTCCCCACTGCTGCCTCCCGTAGGAGTCTGGGCCGTGTCTCAGTCCCAGTGTGACCGGTCACCCTCTCAGGCCGGCTACCCGTCAAAGCCTTGGTAGGCCATTACCCCACCAACAAGCTGATAGGCCGCGAGCACATCCCCAGCCGAAAAAACTTTCCACGCAGATCCCATGCAGGACCACGTCATATCCGGTATTAGACACCCTTTCGAGTGCTTATCCCAGAGCCAAGGGCAGATTACTCACGTGTTACTCACCCGTTCGCCGCTCGTGTACCCCCGAAGAGGCCTTACCGCTCGACTTGCATGTGTTAAGCACGCCGCCAGCGTTCGTCCTGAGCCAGGATCAAACTCTCCATAAAAAGCTGATACCCAGCAAACAAAACAAAACTGACCATTCATTGCCAGAATCATTCAACTTGCCAAAAAACCACGACACCCACACCAAAAGCGCGAATGCCGCAAACAAATCACAACGACATAAATTGCATGACACACTGTTGAGTTCTCAAACATCACACGCGCTCGGAGTCCGGCTCACGCCGGTCCTTCGGGGCAACCTGTGAAACTTTACCGGTGTCGGTTAGGGCCGTCAACTCCGCGACACCTTCGTGTTGCGGGCGTTTCTCGGCCGCCGAGCCCGGCGGCGTCCAGGCACACGACGGACCAGGGACCTGTTGCCTCTCGGCGGGTTTGGGAGCCGCGTGCTGCGACGAGGAGGAAGTTAGCAGGATGCCGTGGGCCCCTGCCAAATCGGGGTGCACCTCGAGCTCGAACGGTGGCTCAGAAGCCCTCGGCCAGGCGGTGGCGGCGGTACGGCGACACCGTCGGGTCCCCCACGATCCAGAACCGCCAGGGCCGGTCGGCCGCTCGCCGCAGGCCGGTCCGCGGTCCGCTCGCGATCTCGCCCCGGGCCTCCCCCGGCGTCAGCGTGATCTCGCCGCTCGTCAGGTCAGTGCCGTAGTGGTCGAGCAGGATCCCGAGGGCCCGTCCGAGCCGGCCCGGCCCACGCGCCAGGTCCCGATCCGCGGCGCCGGGGCGGAACGTCCGAGCGACCTCGATCCCGTCGACCACCTCCCCGGCGCGCATCAGCACCCCGCCGGGCGTGCCGTCCGGACCGACGCTGACGTTGGCACAGACGTGGACGCCGTGGCTCAGGTAGCAGTAGAGGTGGCCGGGCGGTCCGAACATGACCCGGTTGCGCGCCGTCGGCCCCCGGAACGAGTGGGAGCCCGGGTCGTCCGGGCCGGCGTACGCCTCGACCTCCGTCAGTCGGACCGCTACCGGGCCGTGCCGCAGCACCGCGCCGAGCAGGCGCGGGGCGACCAGCTCGACCGGCCCGTCGAGCAGGTCAACGAGCGCGCTCACGTACCCCCTTCAGGAGGGCACGAGCACCGGCGACCCGCGCGCGCAGCTCGCCGAGCTGTTCGCCGACCCGCACCGGCGCCGTGCCGCCGCGACCGTCGCGCGACGCCACCGACCCCTCGACGGTGAGCACGGCGCGCACCTCGGGAGTGAGCGTCGGTGAGATCGCCGCGAACTGCTCGTCGGAGAGCTCGTGCAGCTCGATCCCGAGCTCCTCGCACTCCCGCACACACGCGCCGGCGACCTCGTGGGCGACACGGAAGGGCACGCCCTGACGGACCAGCCACTCGGCGATGTCGGTCGCGAGCGAGAACCCCTGGGGCGCGAGCTCGGCCATCCGGTCGGCGTTGAACGTCAGGGTCGCCACCTGTCCGGTGAACGCGGGCAGCAGCACCTCGAGAGTGTCGATCGAGTCGAACACCGGCTCCTTGTCCTCCTGGAGGTCCCGGTTGTAGGCCAGCGGCAGTGCCTTCAACGTCGTCAGCAGCCCGGTCAGGTTGCCGACCAGGCGGCCGGCCTTGCCTCGGGCCAGCTCGGAGATGTCCGGGTTCTTCTTCTGCGGCATGATGCTGGACCCGGTCGACCAGGAGTCGTGCAGCGTGACGAACCCGAACTCCTTGGTCGCCCAGAGGATCACCTCTTCGGCGATCCGGCTGATGTCCACGCCGACCTGGGCGGCGACGAACGCGAACTCCGACACGAAGTCGCGAGACGCGGTGCCGTCGATGGAGTTGGCGGTGGAGCCGGTGAAGTTGAGCTCACGCGCGACCAGCTCGGGGTCGAGGCCGAGGCTCTGGCCGGCGAGCGCGCCCGAGCCGTACGGCGAGTCCGACTCGACCCGGCGCCGCCAGTCGGCGAGCCGGTCGACGTCACGCAGCAGGGCCCAGGCGTGGGCCAGCAGGTGGTGTGAGAGCAGCACCGGCTGCGCGTGCTGCAGGTGCGTGCGCCCCGGCATGACGGTGCCGATCCCAGGGGGGCCGAGATGCTGCTCGGCCTGCCCGGCGAGCGCGTCCACCAGGTCGAGCAGCAGGGCACCGACCGTGAGCGAGTGGTCGAGCAGGTACCACCGGAAGAGCGTCGCTATCTGGTCGTTGCGCGAGCGCCCGGCGCGGATCTTGCCGCCGATGTCGGGCCCGACCTCCTCGATGAGCAGCCGCTCGAGAGCGCCGTGCACGTCCTCGTCGGACGGGTCCGGGACAAGCGTGCCCTGGGCGAACCGCTCGGCGAGCACGTCGAGACCACGGTGCAGCTCGGCCTCCTCCTCGGGACTGAGGAGCCCTGCCGCAGCCAGGGCCTTGGCGTGGGCGTGCGAGCCGCCGATGTCGTAGAGCCCGAGCCGCCAGTCGAAGTGGGTCGACCGCGACAGCGCCTCGAGCTCCGGTGACGGTCCGCCGGCGAACCGGCCGCCCCAGAGCTTGCCCGCGCCCGTACTGCCCGTGCCGCTCACGCCGCTCCTCCGATCACGTCGATCGCCAGCCGCATCGCGTCCGGAAGCTCCGCCGACGCGGCGGTGCCGTCATCCTCGAGATCCCCCGGGGTCCACCAACCGGAGCCGAGGACGTTGCCGGTCTCCTCCTCGACGAGGTGGTCGAAGCTGACGTCGACCGATTCGGCGAGCGGCATCGCGAAGAAGTGCGCGTCGTTGACGTAGTCGCGACCAGCCCAGGTGAACGGCTGGTCGGCACGCAGCAGCGGGCCCACCAGTGACTCCGGGTCCATCACGATTCCGGTCTCCTCCCGCAGCTCGCGCACCGCCGCCTGGACGAGCGTCTCACCGGGGTCGACCGCGCCGCCGATGCTGCCCCAGTAGAGAACGCCGGGGTTCGCTGGGTCCTGCTCGTGCAGCAGCAGCACGCGGCCCTCGGGACTCACCGGGAGGACCCGGGCGGCAAGGCGCTTGGCAGTGATTCCCATCAGTCGTTCCCGGACTCCATCGCTGCGTCCTCGAGCAGGAGCTCCTCCTCGCCGGTCAGGTCCGGGTTGGCCGCGATCTGCTCGGCGCCGCCGGCCTCGATCTCGCCGTAGAGGACGCCGTTCTCGACGGCGACCAGCCCCTGGTGGATGGGCTGGTCGGCGTACTGCTCCAGCTTGGCGCGGGAGTCGGCGATGTCGAGGTTGCGCATCGTGAGCTGGCCGATCCGGTCGGTGGGACCGAAGACGGCGTTCTCGGTGCGCTCCATCGACAGCTTGTCGGGGTGGTAGGAGAACGCGGGTCCGTCGGTGCGCAGGATCGTGTAGTCCTCACCGCGCCGCAGCCGCAGCGTGACCTCGCCGGTCACCAGCGACGCGATCCACCGCTGGATCGACTCGCGGAGCATGAACGCCTGCGGGTCGAGCCACCGACCCTCGTAGAGGAGCCGTCCGAGCCGTCGGCCGCTCGTGTGGTAGTTCTCGACGGTGTCCTCGTTGTGGACGGCGTTGAGCAGCCGCTCGTAGGCGATCCAGAGCAGCGCCATGCCGGGTGCCTCGTAGATCCCGCGCGACTTGGCCTCGATGATCCGGTTCTCGATCTGGTCGGACATGCCGAGACCGTGCCGGCCGCCGATGGCGTTGGCCTCCATGACCAGGTCGACCGCGGCACTCTCTCCTGCGTAGCGCCGGCCGTTGATGGCGACCGGCCGGCCGGCGTCGAACGAGATGGTGACGTCCTCGGGCGCGATCTCGACCGAGTGATCCCAGAACTTCACGCCCATGATCGGCTCCACCGTCTCGAGCGACACGTCGAGGTGCTCGAGGGTCTTGGCCTCGTGGGTGGCGCCCCAGATGTTGGCGTCGGTGGAGTAGGCCTTCTCCTTGCTGTCCCGGTAGGGCAGGCCGTGCTCGATGAGCCACTGGCTCATCTCGGTCCGGCCGCCGAGCTCGCTGACGAACTGCGGGTCCAGCCACGGCTTGTAGATCCGCAGCTCCGGGTTGGCGAGCAGTCCGTAGCGGTAGAACCGCTCGATGTCGTTGCCCTTGAACGTCGAGCCGTCGCCCCAGATGTCGACGCCGTCGTCGTGCATCGCCCGGACCAGCATGGTGCCGGTGACCGCGCGGCCGAGCGGCGTGGTGTTGAAGTACGAGCGGCCGCCGGAGCGGAGGTGGAAGGCGCCGCAGGCCATCGCCGCGAGCCCCTCCTCGACCAGCTCGCGACGGCAGTCGACCGCTCGGGCGATCTCGGCGCCGTACTCCAGGGCGCGGGCGGGTACGCCGGAGATGTCCGGCTCGTCGTACTGCCCGATGTCGGCGGTGTACGTGCACGGCACCGCGCCCTTGTCGCGCATCCAGGCCACGGCGACAGAGGTGTCGAGGCCGCCGGAGAAGGCGATGCCGACGCGCTCGCCCAGAGGCAGGGCGGTGAGGACCTTGGACACTTACTGGTTCCTTTCGGCAAATGCGGTGAACTGGTGGGCGAGGGCGTCGCCACCCGCCGGGTCGCGACCGATGACGAGCACGGTGTCGTCACCGGCGATGCAGCCGAGCACGTCGGGCAGCTCGACCTTGTCGATCGCGCTCGCGAGGAACTGCGCCGCACCCGGCGGGGTGCGGAGCACGACCAGGTTGGCGCTCGCCTCGACGCTGGCCAGCAGCTCGGCGCAGAGCCGGGCCAGCCGGTGGTACGCCGCCGCGCTCTCGCCGTGGACGGGCGTGCGGTCGCCGCCCTCGGCGGGGACCGCGTAGACCAGGGTGCCGGACGACAGCCGGACCTTGACCGCGTCGAGCTCGAGCAGGTCGCGGCTCAGGGTGGCCTGGGTGACGTGCACGCCGCGGCCGCCGAGCAGCTCGGCGAGCTCGGCCTGGGAGCGCACCTCACGGCTGCCGAGCAGGTCGATGATCAGCTGCTGGCGGGCGCTCTTGGTCAGCGGGGTCAGCGCGCGCTCACTCATGATCGCTTCGCCTCCAGCCAGGCCAGGATCGCCTTCTGGGCGTGGCGTCGGTTCTCCGCCTCGTCCCACACGACGCTTTGCGGGCCGTCGATCACCTCAGCGGCGATCTCCGAGCCGCGGTAGGCCGGGAGGCAGTGCATCACGATCGCGTCGGGTGCGGCGTGGGTCATCAGCTCGGAGGTGACGGAGTACGGGGCGAAGGTCGCCCGCCGCGCCTCGGCCTCGTCCTCCTTGCCCATCGAGACCCAGGTGTCGGTGACGACGACGTCGGCCCCGGTGACCGCGGCGACCGGGTCATCGGTGACTTCGGCGGCTCCGTGGGCGGGTGCGCTGCCCTCCGGGCAGCCGAAGGTCACCTGCATGCCGGCGATCGCGCCGGCCAGCGCCCACGAGTTGCCCATGTTGCACGCCGCGTCCCCGAGGAAGGCGACCTTGAGCCCGGAGAGCCTGCTCTTGTGCTCCTGGACGGTCAGCAGGTCGGCCAGCAGCTGGCAGGGGTGGAACTCGTCGGTGAGTGCGTTGACGACCGGCACGCCGGCGTGCTCGGCCATCTCGTCGATCCGGCTCTGCTCGAAGGTGCGCCACACGATCGCGGTGGCCTGCCGGCCCAGCACCCGGGCGACGTCGGCGACCGACTCGCGCTTGCCGATTCCGGCGAGGTTGCCGTCGACCAGCATCGGGTAGCCGCCCAGCTCGGCGATGCCGGCCGCGAACGATGCCTGCGTGCGGAGGGTCGGTTTGTCGAAGATCATCGCCACGGTGCGCGGACCGGCGAGCGGCTGGTGCGCGAAGGGCGCCGACTTCAGTGTCGCGGCGAGGGCGAGCACCTCGGCCTGCTCGGCCGGGCTGAGGTCGTCGTCGCGCAGGAAGTGCCTCATGCGTCCCCCTCGGTGGTCGAGCCTGTCGAGACGCCGACGCCGGCGGCGTCGAGGATGGCGGGCCACGCCGCGAGGAATCCGTCGACGTCCGAGTCCGTCAGCACCAGGGGCGGCGCGAGCCGGATCCGGTCGGGGGTCGGGGCGTTGACGATGTAGCCGGCGTCCTGCGCCGCTGCGACGACGTCTGCAGCCTTGGCCTCAGCCAGGTCGAGGCCGATCAGCAGGCCGGCGCCGCGGACCTCGGTGACGCGCCGGTCGGCGGCCAGGCCGTCCCGGATCCGCGATCCGAGCCGGGTGACGTGGTCGAGCAGGCCGTCGGCCGTGATGGTGTCGAGGACGGCGAGGGCGGCCGCGGCCGCCACCGGGTTGCCGCCGAACGTGGTGCCGTGGTTGCCGGGGTCGAAGAGCTTGCCGGAGCCGCCGGTCGCGATGCAGGCGCCGATCGGGATGCCGCCGGCGAGGCCCTTGGCGAGGGTGACGATGTCGGGGGTGACGGGTCCGCTCACGAGGTCCGGGTGCTGGTGCGCGAACCACGCCCCGGTCCGCCCGACGCCGGTCTGCACCTCGTCGAGCCAGAGCAGGGCGCCGTGCTCGTGCGCGATCCTTTGGGCGGCGGGCAGGTAGTCGGTCGGAGGTGCGACGACGCCGGCCTCCCCCTGGACCGGCTCGACGAGCACAGCGGCGGTCCGCTCGTCTACCGCGGCGTCGAGCGCGGCGATGTCACCGTAGGGCACGAAGACCACGTCGCCGGGCAGCGGCTCGAACGGCTCGCGATAGGCGAGCTTCGAGGTCAGCGCGAGAGCGCCCATGGTCCGGCCGTGGAAGCCGCCCTCCGTGACGACCACCTTGGTGCGGCCGGTGCGCCGGGTGAGCTTGAACGCCGCCTCGTTGGCCTCCGCGCCGGAGTTGGTGAAGAAGACGTGCGCCTCGGTGCCGAGCAGTGAGACCAGTCGCTCGGCAAGCTCGATCTGCGGCTCGCTGGCGAAGAAGTTGGAGATGTGGCCCAGCGTCTGCAGCTGCTCGGTCACGGCCTTGGTCAGCCGTGGATGGTTGTGCCCGAGGGCGTTGACGGCGATGCCGCCGAGCAGGTCGACGTACTCCCGGCCGTCGGCGTCCCACACGTGCGCGCCGTCGCCCCGGGTGAGGACCAGCTTCGGCGGGCCGAAGGTGTTCATCAGCGCGCCGGCGTACCGCTCGGTCCAGGCTTGCGTGGCGGTCATGTTGTTGGGGTCCCCGTCGGGTTGTTCGCTGGAGGAGCGAAGCGGGGGAAGCGAAGAACCCGGTGGGGTAATCATGCTCCGACCTCCCTTGCCTTGCGGGTCTTGGTGGTGACGCCGGGCAGCACCTGGGTGCCGACACCCTCGTCGGTGAACAGCTCGAGGAGCACGGCGTGCGGCTGTCGTCCGTCGACGACGGTGGCGCGCTGCACGCCGCCCTTGACCGCCTGCAGGCACGCGCCCATCTTCGGGATCATGCCGCTGGCGAGGGTCGGGAGGATCTCCTCGAGAGCCTCGGGCGCGATCTCGCCGATCACCTCCTCGGGATCGGGCCAGTCGAGGTAGAGGCCCTCGACGTCGGTGAGGACGAGCAGCTTCTCCGCACCGAGCGCGACCGCGAGCGACGCCGCCGCGGAGTCGGCGTTGACGTTGTGGACGATGCCGTCGGCGTCGGGGGCGACGCTGGAGACGACGGGGATCCGGCCGGCCTCGATCAGGTCGAGCACCGACTCGGGCCGCACCTGGGCCACCTCGCCGACGAGGCCGAGGTCGACCTCCTCGCCGTCGACGATCGTGTTGGTCGCCTCGGCCCTGAACAGCCCGGCGTCCTCACCGGACAGGCCGACGGCGAGCGGTCCGTGCTCGTTGATCAGCCCGACCAGCTCGCGCTGCACCTGTCCGACCAGCACCATCCGGACGACGTCCATCGCCTCGGGTGTCGTGACCCGCAACCCGCCGCGGAACTCGGACTGGATGCCGAGCCGGCCGAGCATCTGGGAGATCTGCGGACCTCCGCCGTGGACCACGACCGGCTTGAACCCGGCGAAACGGAGGAACGCGATGTCCTCCGCGAACGCTTTCTTGAGGTCGGGGTCGGTCATCGCGTTGCCGCCGTACTTCACCACCACGACCTTGCCGTGGTAGGCCTTCAGCCACGGCAGCGCCGCGGCCAGGGTGGCGGCCTTCTTGGGGTCGGGACTCCCTGGATGGTGCAGCGTCGTCTCGATCACGATCTCGTTGGCTGGGTCGTCGGTCATCTCGTGGGGCGCTTTCATGAGCTGTAGGCGCTGTTCTCGTGGACGTAGGCGTGGGTCAGGTCGTTGGTCCAGACCGTGGCCTCGGCGGCGCCGGCCTTGAGGTCGATGGTCACGGTGACCTGGCGGGGCTCGAGGTCGATGGTGGCGGGGTCCTCCCCCAGTCCGGAGCTGCGGCAGACCCAGACGTCGTTCATCGCGACGTCGAGATCGGCCGGGTCGAACGCGGCGTCCGTCGTACCGATCGATGCCAGCACCCGGCCCCAGTTGGGGTCGTTGCCGAAGATCGCAGCCTTGAAGAGGTTGCTCCGGGCCACGCTGCGGCTGACGGCGACCGCTTCGTCCTCGGTGGCTGCGTTGACGGTCGTGATCGCGATCTCGTGGTCGGCGCCCTCGGCGTCGGCGAGCAGCTGCATCGCGAGCGAGCTGCAGACCTCGGTGAGTGCTGCCGTGAACTCCGCGGCGTCCGGCGTGATGCCGCTGGCTCCGCTCGCCATCACCGTCACGGTGTCGTTGGTCGACATGCATCCGTCGGAGTCGAGCCGGTCGAAGCTCACCCGGGTCGCGGCCCGCAGCGCCGCGTCGAGCTCCTCGGCCGGCATCTCCGCATCGGTCGTGATGACCACCAGCATCGTGGCCAGCTGGGGCGCGAGCATGCCGGCGCCCTTGGCCATCCCGGCGATCGACCAGCCGGTCCGCTCGACCACGACCTGCTTGCTGACCGAGTCGGTGGTCATGATCGCGTGCGCCGCGTCGTCACCGCCGTCGGCCGACAGCGCGGCATGCACCGCGTCGACGCCGGCGAGCAGTGTCGGGCGGTCGTTGCGCAGCCCGATCAGGCCGGTCGAGCAGACGACCACGTCGACGGCGCCGATCCCGAGGTTCGAGGCGACCCGCTCGGCGACCTCGTGGGTGGTCTGGAAGCCCTCGGCGCCCGTGTAGCAGTTGGCGCCGCCGGAGTTGAGGACGACGGCCTTGACCACGCCGTCCTTGACGACCTGCTCGCTCCACAGCACCGGGTTGGCCTTGCAGCGGTTGGCGGTGAACACGCTGGCGGAGTCGAACCGCGGGCCCTGGTTGACCACCAGGGCGAGGTCCGGGTTGCCGTTGGCCTTCAGGCCGCAGTGGACGCCGGCGGCGACGAAGCCGGCAGGGGTGGTGACGCTCATGGTGGTGGGTTCCTTCGGGACGACGTGACTACGCGGGGACGGCAGGGGCGATCGCGTGTCCCGATCGTCGCCATGCCTCCTCGGCCTTGTCCGCGTCGTTCTTGGGCACCAGGATCCAGTCGGTGCCGAAGGTGGACAGGGCGAACACGCTCACGCCGGCGTCGGCGAGCGGCGCCAGCAGGGCGACCAGCACGCCGGTGACACCGGACGAGAGGTCGAAGTCGGCGGAGCCGGCCTCCGGCACCACCACGAACGCCGTGTAGGGCTTGTCGTGCCGGGCCTTGGCAGGGACGCTCCGGGCGGCGCAGACGATCGACGTCTCGGTGGCGGTCGCCGTCACCGAGAAGATCGACGAGGACTCGGCCCAGGTCGGGATCTCGGCACCCGGACCGAGCTGGACGACCGCGAGGGTCTCGGGGAAGCGGGACAGCGTGTAGGACGTCACGGGGCCAGTCCTACCGCAGAAAGGCCGGTGGTCTCGTCCCACCCGAGAGCGAGGTTGAGGCACTGCACGGCGGCACCGGCCGTGCCCTTCGCCAGGTTGTCGACCGCGCCGACGGCCACCAGCCGGCCGGCCGCCTCGTCGACGGTCACCTGCAGCTGCACGACATTGGACCCGACGACCGACTTGGTCTGCGGCCACTGGCCCGGCGGGAGCAGGTGAACGAACGGCTCGTCGGCGTACGCCTTGGCGTAGACGTCGTAGGCCTCGGTCGGCGTGAGCGGCCCGGCAAGGGGCGCGCTGCAGGTGGCGAGGATCCCCCGCGGCATCGGCACCAGCAGCGGCGTGAAGCTCACCCGGACGGGGACGTCCGTCAGGCTGCCGAGGTTCTGGGTGATCTCGGGGGTGTGCCGGTGCCCGCCGCCGACGCCGTACGCCGAGACGTTGCCCATGGTCTCGCTGCCGAGCAGGTGCGGCTTCGCCGCCTTGCCGGCGCCGCTGGTCCCCGAGGCGGCGACCACGACGACGTCGGGCACGACCAGGCCTGCGGCCACGGCCGGAGCGAGGGTGAGCGTCGAGACCGTCGGGTAGCAGCCCGGCACGGCGATCCGCGTGGCACCGGCGAGCAGCTCCCGCTGGCCGGGGAGCTCGGGCAGGCCGTAGGGCCAGGTGCCGGCGTGGGCGCTGCCGTAGAAGCGCTCCCAGTCGCCCGGTTCCCTGAGCCGGAAGTCGGCGCCGCAGTCGATGACGACCACGGTGTCGTCGAGGGCGCCGAGCTCCGAGGCGAGGGGGCCGGACTGTCCGTGCGGCAGTGCCAGGACGACGACGTCGTGGCCGGCCAGCGTCGCGAGGCTGGTCTCCTCGAGGACCCGGTCGGCCAAGGGCGTCAGGTGGGGCTGCAGCGAGCCGAGCGTCGCGCCCGCGTTGCTGCCCGCCGTGACGGCGCCGATCTCCACCTGGGGGTGACCCAGCAGGAGGCGCAGCACCTCCCCGCCGGCGTACCCGCTGGCGCCGGCGACCGCGACCTTGACCCGATTGACCCGTTCCACCTGCATGACTATACAGAGTTCCGTATGTTTGCTCACATCGGGGCTCACGACAATCCGTTCGCCACCGTCGGCGCGGCGCCGTAGCCTCGCTCCGCGTGACCCGACTCGACCACTCGGAGTACCTCGACCATATCCGCCGCGACTCCGCCCGGTTCCGTGAGGTGCTCGCCGCCTGCGACCCGGCAGCGCCGGTCCCCTCGTGCCCGGAATGGTCGGCCGCCGACCTGCTGTGGCACCTGACCACCGTCCAGCACTCCTGGTGGGCGGTGGTGGTCAACCGGCCGCAGTCCCGGGAGGAGATGGGCTACACCGAGCCCGATCGGCCGGAGGGCTACGACGCGTTGCTCGCCGCGTTCGACGACGCTCATGGCGCCTTCGCGGCGGCCCTGGAGGCCGCCGACCCGGCCGAGCCCGCGTGGTCCTGGTCGAGCGAGGCAGCCGACCAGACCGTGGCCTTCACCTACCGTCGCCAGGCCCACGAAGCCCTGATCCACCGCGTCGACGCCGAGCTCACCGCGGGCGCGCTCACCTCCCTCGACCCTGCGCTCGCCGCCGACGGCGTCGACGAGGCGCTCGACAAGATGTACGGCGCTCTGCCGTCGTGGGGCCGGTTCGAGCCCCAGCCCCGCTACATCGAGTTCAGGATCGCCGACTTCGGGACGTCGGTCTGGACCCAGCTCGGGACCTTCTCGGGCACCGCGCCCGATGGCGAGGAGTTCTCCGACGAGCAGGACATGCACGTCGTGGCGGACCCGGGCGTGCCGCCCGACGCGGTGGTCGCCGGCGACGCCGCGGTCCTCGACTCGTGGCTGTGGCACCGCGGCGACGAGGCCGGCATCGCGATCTCCGGCGACACCCGCGTCATCGAGCACGCGCGGGCGGTCCTCGGCAACCCGATCGCGTGAAGTCGCTACCGTCGCTTCCGTGATCCAGCGACTCGCGATGTTCCTCGGCTCTCGCAACGGTTCGGACCCGCGATTCGCGGACCGGGCGTACGACGTCGGCACGCAGCTTGCCGCGCGCGAGATCGAGCTCGTCTACGGCGGGGGTGGCGCCGGCCTGATGGGACGGGTGTCCCAGGGCGCGCTCGACGGTGGTGGCCGGGTCTACGGCGTGATCCCCCGGTTCATGGTCGAGCGGGAGTGGGGTCGGCTGCACCAGCCGGGCGTACAGATGCACGTCGTCGAGACCATGCATGAGCGCAAGGCGATGATGGCGGAGCGCGTCGACGCCTTCCTGACCCTGCCGGGCGGCCTCGGCACCCTGGAGGAGCTGTTCGAGGTCTGGACCTGGCAGACCCTGTCCCTGCACAGCAAGCCGGTCGGGTTGCTCAACATCGACGGCTTCTGGGACCCCCTGGTCGAGACCCTCGACCGCCTCGCCGACCACGCCTTCATGGATCGCAGCACGGTGGATGGGCTCGTTGTCGCGCCTGACCTCGACACCGCGCTCGAGGGTCTCGCTGCGCAGCTCGGCTAGCGGGTCCCCCACACCGGGACCCCGATGTCGCCGGGCGGCGGGTCCGGGACGATGACGGGGTTCTCGGGGTCGTCGAGCGGGATGTAGGCGAGGGACTCCTCCCCCTCCTCGTCGTATGACGTCACGCCGATGGCGTCCCCGTCCGGCGACCAGACCGGGTGGGCATAGCTCCCGTCGGCCACCAGCTCTGCGTCTTCGCCGTCAACATCCACCGTCCACACCGCGCCCTCCATCTCGGCGTCGGGCGAGACAAGGAAGATCAGTCGCTCCGCCGTCGGCGACCAGTCTGCGTGGGACAGGAACCCGTCGAGTTCGACGTCCATTTGCTCAATCCTGCTGCCGTCAGCGTCCGACTTCCAGAACGTCAACGGCGCTGACTCGACCTCCTCGATGGGGAAGACGAACTCGGTGTCGGAAATCCAGGTCGGCGAACCGTTCACATCGGGGTCTGGTACCACCTCGGTGAGTCCGCTGCCGTCGGCGTTGGCGACCCAGATGCCGTCGACCACCTTGTCGATGCCCGAGCAAACGACCGCGAAGCGGCTGCCGTCCGGACTCCATGCAGGCCGACCAGCGGTTCCGCAGTCGCCGTCAGCATCAAAGAGGTCCCGCTCCTCACCGGTCTCCAGGTCCACCGACCTCACGACGGAAGGAGGGGCACCCAACTGGTAGGTCATGGTGCGGCGGTCCGGCGAGATCGTCGGCAGCCGCGCGTCGACGCCGGCGGAGGTCATCGGCTCGGACTCCCCGGTGAGCGTGTCGACCTGGTAGATCCGCGAAATGTTGTCCACGACGTACGGGACCAGCATGGCGGACCGCGGCACCAACGCCTTCGCGGCCGATTCACCCGCGTCAGGGGCGTCGCTAGTCGGCTCGTCGGAGGCCGTCGGGTCGTCGGAACGCAGCAGGATGATCCCGGTCGCGATCAACCCGCCGAGGAGCAGGGCGACCAGGAGGATCAGCAGGTAGACGCCGGCCCGGCTCGACCGCTGCTCGGGGATCACCGGAGGGACCGGACCGGCGTAGGGGGCGGGCTGGGGGGCGGCGGTCGGAGGTGCGGGGGACGGCGCGGCTCCGGGCTGAGCCGCCGGCGGCGCCGCCGCGGCTGCTCCGTCGGGGAGCGCCTCGGTCGTCGGGCGCTCGGCAGTCGTGGGTCCGGTGGCGACCGGGTCGGGAGCCGGGGCGATCGGCGGGACCGGTCGGCTCGGGGCGGACATGGTGCCGGTGTCACCCAGGAACGTCCGCACCGTCGACTCGTCGACCTTGCCGAGCGCGAAGCCGAGGCTCGCGAGCGCCCAGCACGAGCGCGTCGGGTCGTCGGTGCCGCGGTCGCGGGCCAGGGCGGCGCCCGCCTCGCGGATGGCGGCCTGGGGCGCGGCTCCGTGGTCCATGACGTCGAGCACGCGGCGCAGTGCGCCCAGCCGCACCGCGTCGACCAGCAGGTTCAGCTCGCCGAGCGTCGCCTCGTCCTCGGCCAGGAAGTCGTCGAGGACCCCGCGGAACTCCTCGGCCTCGTCGACAACGCCGGCGCCACGGACGGACACCAGGTCGCGCAGGGAGTGGTGGAGCGCCATGGCGACATCCTGTCAGGCGCTGTGGGAGCCCGCAGCGGTCAGCGCTGAACCGCCCCGACCAGCTCGGCGGCCCGCGCCACCGCCGCGTCCCGTGCGGCGCTGGTCTCGGCCTCGGTGAGGGTGCGGTCGGGTGCGCGGAACCGGAGCGCGAACGCCAGTGACTTCCGGCCCTCGCCGATCTGCTCCCCGGTGTAGACGTCGAAGAGCCGCACCGACTCGAGCAGCTCCCCGGCGCCTGCCCGCAGGGCAGCCTCGACCGCGGTCGCTGGTATGTCGTCGGCGACCACGAGCGCGACGTCTTCCTTGGCCAGCGGGAACGAGGAGAACGACGGGCCCGGCACCACCACGGGCGCCTGCGCCATCAGCAGGTCGAGGTCGATCTCGAGGGCCGCGCTCCGCTGCGGCAGCCCGAACTGGGCACACACCCGGGGGTGCAGCTCACCGGCGTGCCCGAGCTCGAGCTCTCCGATCGCGAAGGCAGCGCAGCGGCCGGGGTGCCACGGCATCCGGTTGGCCCGTCCGACGTCGACGGTCACCCCGAGCTCGGCGGCGAGCCGTCGGACGAGCCCGACCGCGTCGGACCACTCCGCTGCGCGTCCCTGCCCCCACCAGCCCGCGCGCTCGCGCTCACCGGCCAGCACGACCGCCAGGTGCTGCGGCTGCCGGGGCAGCGCCTCGAACAGCTTCTGCAGGTCGGCGTCGTCCGGGCGTCGGTCGACTCCGTAGATCGGCGCCGGGCCACGGTCGACAGGAAACGCCACGGTGCCGGTCTCGAAGAGGGCGACGCCCGGAGCTCCCCGCCCGATGTTGCGCCCGGCGGCCTTCAGGACTCCGGGGAGGAGGGTCGTGGTGTAGGCAGGTTCCTCGGCCGAGAGTGGGTTGGCGAGCGGCACCGTCCTCCGGAGGACGTCGTCCGCGGGCAGGCCGAGAGCGTCGAAGGTGGCGTCGCCGACGAACGGGAAGCTGACCACCTCGACGCAGCCGGCACCGGCCAGCGTGCGCCCGATCCGCCGACGCAGCTTCTGGGGCCGGGTGAGCCCGCGGCCCGCGGCCTCCCGCGGCAGCACCGACGGCACCTGGTCGTAGCCGACGATCCGGACGACCTCCTCCACGAGGTCGAACGGGTCGGTGACGTCCGGACGCCACGGCGGCGGGGTCACGGTCACCCCTTCGGCGCCGTCTCCCTCGACGTCGACGGCCGCGCCGATGGCCAGCAGGTTGGCGACGACGGTGTCGGCGTCGATGTCGATGCCGCTGACACGGGCCGGCAGGTCGGCGCTCATCCCGATCGACGGCTGCTCCGGGGGCGTGCCGACGACGGTCACGCCGGGTTCCGCCGTACCACCGCCGAGCTGGACGAGCAGCTCCACGACCCGGTCGGCTGCGGCCTCGCAGATGGTGGGGTCGACACCGCGCTCGTTGCGCTTGCCGGCTTCGGAGGTGATCTTGTGGCGCTTGCCGGTCCGGAACATCGAGACCGCGTCCCAGTGCGCCGCCTCGATCAGCATGCTGGTGGTCGTCGCCGACATCTCGGTGGTCTCGCCGCCCATCACGCCACCCAGGCCGATGATCCCGGTGTCGTCGGTGACGACCAGGTCCTCGGGCGAGAGCACCCGCTCGGCGCTGTCGAGGGTCGTCATCCGCTCCCCCTCGACTGCGCGGCGCACCCTGATCGCGCCCCGCAGCTTGTCGAGGTCGTAGCCATGGATCGGTCGGCCGGTCTCGAGCATCACGTAGTTGGTGATGTCGACCGCCAGCGAGATCGGACGCATGCCGGTCTGGGTGATCCGCTCGACCATCCAGGCCGGGGTGGGTGCCGCCGGATCGAAGCCGATCACCGTGCGGGCGACGAAGACCGGACAGCCGACCGGGTCGTCCACGAGGACGGGGTAGCCGTCGGCGTTGGGCTCGGGGGTCTCGCGCAGCGCCGGGTCGCGGTACGGCGCGTCGAAGGCGAGCGCCGCCTCCCGTGCGATCCCCCGCAGCGAGAGGGCGTAGGCCCGGTCGGGGTTGATCTCGAACTCGATGACCTCCTCGCGGAGACCGAGGACGTCGAACGCGTCCTCTCCGGGCATCCCGACCTCGGCCGGCAGCACCATGATCCCTTCGTGGTCGTCGCCGAGGCCGAGCTCGCGGGCCGAGCAGATCATCCCGGCGGAGACGTGGCCGTAGGTCTTGCGTGCCGAGATCTCGAAGCCACCCGGAAGCACGCCGCCCGGCAGGACCACGACGACCAGGTCGCCCGGCTGGAAGTTGTGCGCACCGCACACGATGCCCTGCGGCTCACCCGTTCCGTTGGCGGCACCGACGTCGACGGTGCACCAGTTGATGGTCTTGCCGTTCTTCTGAGGCTCGGCAGCCATGGTCAGGACCCGGCCGATGACGAGCGGGCCGGTGATGCCCTCGGCGGCGCTGTGGATCGCCTCCAGCTTGAGGCCGAGGTCGGTCAACCGGTCGGTGATCTGCTCGGTGGTGGCGTCGGGCGGGAGGTCGACGTACTCCTTGATCCAGGAGAGCGGTGCCTTCACTGGGTCAGAGCTCCGTTCCGAACGCGGTGGTGAACCGGACGTCGCCCTCGAAGAGCGTGCGCAGGTCCGCGAGACCGTGCCGGAACATCAGGGTCCGGTCGATGCCCATGCCGAAGGCGAAGCCCGTGTAGCGCTCGGCGTCGACTCCGCAGGCGGTGAGGACCCGTGGGTTGACCACGCCGCACCCTCCCCACTCGATCCAGCCCTCGCCCTTGCACGTGCGGCACGAGGACGAGTCGACTCCCCTGCAGACGAAGCACTTGAGGTCGACCTCGGCCGAGGGCTCGGTGAACGGGAAGTACGACGGCCGGAACCGCGTCGTCACGCCGTCGCCGAACATCTGGGTCGCGAAGTGGTCGAGCGTCCCCTTCAGGTGCGCCATCGTGATGCCCTCGTCGACGGCCAGGCCCTCGACCTGGTGGAACATCGGGCTGTGCGTTGCGTCGAACTCGTCGGTGCGGAACACCCGGCCGGGAGCCACGACGTAGATCGGCGGCTGCTGGGAGAGCATGGTGCGTGCCTGCACGGGCGAGGTCTGGGTGCGCAGCACGACCCCGGTGCCGGCTCCGTGCACGTCGTGCGCACTGCCGGTGGCGGCGGTGCCCGAGATCCCCTCCGGGGCGGTCCAGAACGTGTCCTGCATCGTGCGGGCGGGGTGGTCGGCGCCCAGGTTGAGTGCGTCGAAGTTGAGCCACTCGGCCTCGATGACGGGACCTTCGGCGACCTCCCAGCCCATCGCCACGAAGATGTCCGCGATCAGCTCGGCGCCCGTGGTGATCGGATGCCGACCGCCGGCCGGTAGCCGGTCGGTCGGGAGGGTCACGTCGACGCTTTCCTCGACCAGGATCCGCGCCTCGTGCTCGGCCTCGAGCACCTCCTGCCGCGCGGCGAGTGCCTGGTTGACCTCACCTCGCGCCCGGCCGACCCGTTGGCCGGCCTCCTTGCGCGCCTGCGGCGGCAGTGCACCGATCTCCCGGTTGGCCAGTGCGAGTGGCGAGCGGTCGCCCGCGTGCTCGGACCGGACCCGCTTCAGCTCCTCCAGGTCGGCCGCAGCCGCGATCGCGGCCAGGGCGGCGTCGCGCGCCGCATCGACCTCTTCCGGTTGCACGGCGGCAACCTCCACGGGGTCGTAGTCGGTATTGGGTCCGGACACGGGCGTCAGTCTAGGAAGCGCTGCTCCCCGGCGGCGAACGGGTTAGGCGTTGGCCCCCGTCCGGTGCCGTCGCGAGCGGCGTTTCCGGCCGATCTGGCAAGGCGGCGGAGCGCTGGCATGCTGGGCGCACGTCGAGCGACGCCAACACAGCCAGATCGAGTCGGAAATGTCGCGTAGCAGGTACCGGACGGGGGGCAACGCCCTATCCCGCGTGGACGGGCCAGGTGACGGTGACAGACGCGCCCCCGCCCGGTCGGTCGTCGATCATGACGGTGCCGCCGTGGGCCCGGACCAGGCCGTTGACGATGTAGAGGCCGAGCCCGGAGCCGCCTCCCGAGCTCGCCGTCCAGAACTTCGTGAACACCCGCTGCCGCAGCTTCTCCGGGATGCCCTCCCCCTCGTCGACCACCGAGATCGCGACGAACGACGGGTCGGCCGGGTCGGGTGCGACGGTGACCGCGACGTCGCCCTCGCCGTGACGGACGGCGTTCTCCACCAGGTTGGTGACGACCTGGGAGACCTTGTCGGGGTCCGCGGCCACCTTGGGTACCTCGTGGACCTCGAGGTCGATCCGCCGCGACGTGGCCTGCTGGACGGACGCGACGACTCGCTCGCACAGCACCACGACGTCGCAGGGTCGCGTGTGCATCTGGAGCCGCCCCGTGTCGATCCGCGCCACGTCGAGCAGCTCCGCGATCAGCCGGCTGAGCCGGTCGGCGTCGGCGGCGACGGTGTTGAGCATCAGCTTCTTCTGCTCGTCGTTCAGCTTGTCCCAGCGGTTGAGGAGCGCGTGGACGAAGCCGCGGACGCCGGTGAGCGGTGAGCGGAGCTCGTGGGCGACGGTGGCGACCAGGTCCGACCGTTCCCGGTCGAGCCGGGCCCGGCCGCGCCCGGAGCGGAGACTGACGGCGACGGTCTCCACCGGGCCACCACGCTCCTTGCGGTGCAGCCGCGCCGCGACCAGGACCTCGGTGCCGTCGGGCAGCAGCCAGGACTGCTCGGGCACGGCGGTCCGGCTCGGCAGTCCCGCGTAAGGGGCGTTGCTCTCCACCCAGCCGTTGCCGTCGTGGTCGCTGAGCGCCAGCACCGCCATCAGCGGCATCCCGGTCAGGTCCTCGGTGATGCCGAGCATCCTCCGCGCCACGGTGTTCGTGACCAGCACCCTGCCGTCGGGACCCGCAAGCACGACGCCGTCGGGCAGCGCGTCGAGGGCGTCGTGCGGCATGCGCTCGATGCTAGTGGCCTTGGTTGCGCAGGGACCGCGCGCTGGCGTAGAGGCACAGCGCCGCGGCGGTCGCGAGGTTGAGGCTCTCGGCCCGACCGTGGATCGGGATCCGCACCCGGTGGTCGGCCAGCTCAGCGAGCTCGGCCGGCAGCCCCCACGCCTCGTTGCCGAACAGCCAGGCGACCCGCTGGTTGAGCAGGTCGTCGGCCTCGAACAGATCGACCTCTCCCCCACCGTCCGCAGCGAGCACGACCCAGCCGTTGGCCTGGGCGTTGCGGATCAGCCCCTCCGGATCGGAGTCGATCGCAAACGGCACATGAAAGAGACTGCCGACGCTCGCGCGCACCGTCTTGGGGTTGTACGGGTCGACCGATTGACCCGCGAACACCACCGCGTGGGCTCCTGCGGCGTCGGCAGTTCGGAGGACCGTGCCAGCGTTCCCGGGGTCACGGATGTCGGCGCAGATGACCAGCATCCCGTTCGCGTCGAGCATGTCGTCGACGGCCTGATCGAAGTGGCGGACGACCGCGACCAAGCCGGCAGGGTTGACGGCGTCGGAGAGGGAGGCGAGCGCCCGGTCGTCGACCAGGGTGGCGTCGGCACCCGCCAGGAGTGCGGCGTGCTGCTCCGCCGCCGAGGGCGTCGCGAAGACCTCGACGACGCGGTCCGGCACCTCCAGGGCACCCTCGACGGCCTTCGGGCCGTCGGCAAGAAACAGCCGCCGCTCGGTTCGCACCGAGCGGCGGCTCAATTTCCGGGCCTCCTTCACGCGGGCGTTGCCCACGGTGAGAGGGGTCATGCGAGGCTCAGGCCGAGGCCTGCGCCGGGGCGTTGACGTCCTCGGGAAGGGCGGCCTTGGCCTGGGCCACGATCGCCGAGAACGCGGCCGGGTCGTTGACGGCGAGGTCCGCGAGGATCTTGCGGTCGACCTCGATGCCGGCCAGGTTGAGGCCCTGGATGAACCGGTTGTAGGTCATCCCCTCGGCGCGGGCGGCCGCGTTGATCCGCTGGATCCACAGGCGCCGGAAGTTGCCCTTGTTCTTCTTCCGGTCGTTGTAGCTGTAGACCAGCGAGTGGGTGACCTGCTCCTTGGCCTTGCGGTAGAGCCGCGAGCGCTGGCCGCGGTAGCCGCTGGCGCGCTCGAGGGTCGTCCGGCGCTTCTTCGCCGCGTTCACTGCGCGCTTGACGCGTGCCATCTTCTACTCCTTGTTTCGGTGCTCAGTCGTTGCGTGGGCCGGTCAGAGACCGAGCATCTTCTTCGCGCGCGGGACGTCGTTCTTGGCGACCTCGGTGGTGCCGGTCATGCGGCGGGTCACCTTGGAGGACTTCTTCTCCAGGTTGTGGCGCTTGCCGGCCTTCTCCCGCAGGATCTTGCCGCTGCCGGTGACCCGGAACCGCTTGCTGGCACCGGAGTGCGTCTTGTTCTTCGGCATCTCTTCGCTCTCTTCTTCTTCTCAGACGTCCATGTCGGGGTCGAGCGCCTCGTTGGCCCGCTTGGGCTTCCGGTGCGTCGCCGGCTGGTGGGAGACGCGCTCTGCGTGCTCGGCGGCCTTCTCGGCGTCGCGCTCGGCGGCGGCCTCCTGCTTGGCGGCCTTCACCTCGGCCTTCGCCTCGGCCTTCTTCTTGTTCGGGCCCAGGACCATGATCATGTTGCGGCCGTCCTGCTTGGGCGACGACTCCACGAAGCCCAGCTCCTCGACGTCTTCCGCGAGCTTCTGCAGCAGCCGGAACCCGAGCTCGGGGCGGTGCTGCTCGCGGCCGCGGAACATGATCGTGATCTTGACCTTGTCGCCCGCCTTGAGGAACCGCACGACGTGACCCTTCTTGGTCTCGTAGTCGTGCTGGTCGATCTTCGGCCGGAGCTTCATCTCCTTGATGATGACGTTGGTCTGGTTCCGTCGCGCCTCACGGGCCTTCTGGGCGTTCTCGTACTTGAACTTCCCGTAGTCCATGAGCTTGCAGACGGGCGGCTTGCCCATCGGAGCGATCTCGACGAGATCCAGGTCGGCCTCCTGGGCCAGCTTGAGTGCCTGGTCGGTCGGGACGATCCCGACGGTCTCGCCGTTGGGTCCCACGAGTCGGACCTCGGGTACCCGGATCCGCTCGTTGATACGCAGCTCAGTGCTGATGTGTCCTCCAGTGTTGTTGGTCTAGGGAGCGATACCGCCTCGAAAAGCAAGAACGGCTCCCGCTCGTCCAAGCGGAAGCCAGTCGCAACCCCGTCGCCCGCACGCTCACGCGCCCGACCGGGTCTCACGGACCGGACCCGACGACCTCTTGCCGAGAAGTTCAGCTCGGCGGGCGGTCGATGCGGGTGGGAGACGATGATGCTGCTGGTCCCCGCTTGTAGATCTGCCATCCCGGTTCCACTGCGGAGTCGGGGTGACGGATCGGTCAACGCAGGATGTTACCCGAGTTGTTCCCCGGCGGGCGAATCCCGGGATCGGCCAGCGCCCACGCCCAGCCATCGTCGGGCAGCCGCACCGGGCGTCCTCCGGTCGCGAGGCGACGCAGGTCCTCACCGGCGACCGTGAGTGCGTGCTCCCTCCCGACGTCCACCACCAGCGCGTCGGCGCCTTCCTGCACCGCCGTCGCGGCGGCGAGGGCAGCCGCGACCGGCACTGGGCGGGCGTCCGGGTCCCAGGTCCGCATCGAGTCGGCGCCGGAGAACGCGAGCAGCGCCTGCCGTCCGTCGGGCGCCGTCAGCAGGACCGTCGCCATGTCACTGGACTTGTCGTGCGCCAGCCCCGCGGCGTCGTGCTCCACCTCGCCGATCAGAGCGACCACGGGGACGAGTAGCCGGGCACCGGCCAGCGCCGCCAGCACCTCGGGATACTCCGCGGAACCGTCGGCGTACGCGCGGAGCGAGGCCCGCAGAGCGGGGTCGGCCGAGCCGTCGTCGTCGACGTACGGCGAGCCCTGGATGAGCCGCTGCTTCGGGTGCCGGTCGGTCACGCTGCCCATCGTCCCACCGGTCGCGTCGGGTCCCCGCATCCACGTCACCTGCGTGCAACGATGCGCAGATGCCGTCCGACTCCATCGCGCGCAACCGGCTGGCGGCACGGCTCGACGCGGCGGTGCGTGACCACGACGCACCGCTGCCGACGCCGGTGTTCGTCGTCGACCTCGACGCCTTCGACGCGAACGCGGCGGACCTCGTCGAGCGGGCGGCCGGCAAGCCGGTCAGGGTCGCGTCGAAGTCGCTGCGGGTCCCGGCGCTGATCCGGCGCGCGCTGTCGCACCAGGGCTTCCGCGGGATCCTCGCCTACACCCTCGCCGAAGCTCTCTGGCTCGAGGAGAAGGTCCTCGGCGACGACGGCGACATCGTGGTGGCCTACCCGACCGTCGACCGGGCCGCACTGGCATCGTTGGTCGCGTCCCCACGCGCCGCGTCGCGGATCACGCTGATGATCGACGACGTCGCGCACCTCGACGCCGTCGACGCCGTCCGCGCGTCGACCGCGGTGCCGGTGCGGGTCGCCATCGACATCGACGCCGGACTGATCGTCGGTGGCCGGCACGTGGGTCCCAAGCGGTCACCCTTGTACGACGCACCGGACGTGGTCGCGCTCGCTCGCACGGTGATCGACCGGCCGGGCTTCCAGCTCGCGGGCGTGATGACCTACGAGGGACAGGTCGCCGGAGTGCCGGACGCGGTGCCGCACCAGCGCGCGCGGTCGCTCGTCGTACGACGTCTCAAGGACGCCTCCGTCTCCCAGCTGCGGGCGCGCCGCGCCGCCATCGCCGATGCGCTGCGCGAGGTCACCGAGGTGGGGTTCTGGAACGCCGGCGGCTCGGGCTCGCTCGAGACGTCGACCGCCGACCCCGTGGTCACGGAGCTCTCCGCGGGCTCCGGACTGCTGGTCCCGGCGCTCTTCGACCACTACCAGGCCTTCGACCCGCGGCCCGCGGCGTTCTTCGGGCTCCCGGTGACCCGCCGTCCGTCACCCGAGATCGCCACCGTGCACGGCGGTGGCTTCATCGCGAGCGGCACCGCCGCGAACGACCGGCTGCCGGTGCCGTGGGCGCCGGCCGGCCTCCACCTCACCGGCGTCGAAGGTGCCGGCGAGGTGCAGACGCCGCTCACCGGCCACCCGGCGGCGCTGCTGCAGATCGGCGACCTGGTGTGGTTCCGCCCCGCCAAGTCGGGCGAGCCGTTCGAGCACGCGACGACCGCGCACCTGGTCTCCGGGGATCACATCGTCGACAGCGTGCCGACCTACCGTGGCCACGGCCTTGCTTTCTGAGGAGCCGGCGGCTCCGGGCTCGCCGCAGGAGACGGCGCGGCTGGTCCTCGACCTCGCCCTGGCGCGCCGCCCCACTCTCGGCGACACCCGCCTGGTGTCCATCGACGGTCCGGCCGGGTCGGGCAAGACCACGCTGGCGGCCGGCGTCGCCGCGCTCGATCCGGGTGCGCGGGTCATCCACATGGACGACCTGTACGACGGCTGGGCCGGCCTCGACGACGTCGCCCGCCAGCTCAGCACCCTGGTCCGCCCGCTGATCGTGGGGAAGCCGGGGTTCTACCGGCGCTACGACTGGCATCGAGGGGAGTTCGTCGAGACCGTCGACGTCGAGCCCCCGCCCCTCCTCGTCCTCGAGGGCGTGGGCTCCGGACGGGCCGAGCTCGGCACGCTGATCACCGTCCTGGTCTGGGTCTCCGCACCCCGGGAGCTCCGCCGTCGACGCGGCCTCGAGCGCGACGGGGAGGAGCTGGCCCCGCAGTGGGACGGGTGGATGCGGCAGGAGGACGCCCACTTCGCGACCCAACGCACGGCGGAGCGGGCCGACATCGTCGTCGACGGCACCGGCTCCGGCCCGGCCGAGCTGGTCAGGCGCGATTGAGCAGCGTCTTGAGCTCGGCGACAGCGGTCCGGGCGCGGACGCCGTCGGAGCCGTGGATGCCCATCACCGAGATCGTCGTGCCGTCGTCGAGGTCCATCGTCGGCCACGGCGCCCCGGGCGGCATGTGGACGGAGACGACCTGCGCCCACTCCAGGTGCCGCTTGCGGTAGCCGTTGACGACCTCCAGGCCGGTCTCGTCGGCGACGACCCGGGAGCGGGCCAGGCCGTTGAGGAGCAGCAGCCCCAGCCCGATGAAGAAGATGACGGTGGCGCGCTGCAGCGGGCTGACGGCGTCCTTCGTCTCCTGGGGGAAGCTGATCCAGAGCCCGGCGAACGTCAGCACCAGCACGACGCCGAACACGAGTGCCGCGATCCGCGGGCCCCTCGGTCGCCAGGTCCTGGGCAGCGCGGCACTGTCGGGGCTGTCGGGGTTGTCGGGGCTGGTCACAGGCGACAGGCGTGGATGTCGGTGAGCAGGATCGCGCGGGCGCCGAGGTCGTACAGCTCGTCCATCAGTCGCTGTGAGCCCGCGCGCGGCACCATCGCCCGGACCGCGACCCAGCCCTCGCGGCGCAGCGGCGAGATGGTCGGACCCTCGAGACCGGGAGTCAGCGCGACCGCGTCGGACACCCTCGTCTCCTCGATGTCGTAGTCCATCATCACGTAGCCGCGGGCGACGAGGACGCCCTCGACCCGGCGCTTGAACACCTCGAACGCCACCGAGCCGTTGCCGGCGCGGGTGATGAGGACGGCCTCGGACTCGAGGATCGGCTCGCCGAAAACCTCCAGGCCCGCGCGGCGCAGCGTGCTTCCGGTCTCGACCACGTCGGCGATGACGTCGGCGACTCCGAGCTGGATGCTGGTCTCGACCGCGCCGTCCAGGCGGACGACGTGCGCCTCGATCCCGTGGGAAGCGAGGAAGGTCTGGACGATCCCGGTGTACGACGTGGCGATCCGCTTGCCGGCGAGCTGCGCGAGGTCGTCGTACTCCCCCTGGGGTCCGGCGAACCGGAAGGTGCTGCGGCCGAACTCCAGCGGCATGACCTCCTCGGCCTTGGCGCCGGAGTCGTGCAGCAGGTCGCGGCCGGTGATGCCGACGTCGAGAGTGCCCTCACCGACGTACAGCGCGATGTCGCGCGGCCGCAGGTAGAAGAACTCGACGTCGTTGTCGACGTCGATGAGCCGGAGCTCCTTGGCGTCCGTGCGCTGCCGGTAGCCCGACTCCTTGAGAATGTCGATGGCGGCGGCGGTGAGCGCTCCCTTGTTGGGGATCGCGATCTTGAGGCGGGTCATGGTGGTCCTAGAGGTGTGCGTAGACGTCGGAGGGCTCGAGGCCGAGGGCGAGCATCAGGACCTGGGCGTGGTAGATCAGCTGGCTGATCTCCTCGGCGGCCCGGTCCTTGCTCTCATGCTCGGCGGCCATCCAGGACTCGGCTGCCTCCTCGACCAGCTTCTTGCCGATCTGGTGCACGCCGGCGTCGAGAGCCGCGACCGTACCGGAACCGGCGGGCCGGGTCTGCGCCTTCTCGCTCAGCTCGGCCCAGAGCTCGTCGAACGTCTTCACGAGCGTCAAGGCTACGGGGTGTGGCGCTTGACCTTGCGCAGGGTCTGCGCGGTGAGCAGCGCCGCGGTCGTCGCCTCGTAGCCCTTGTCCTCCTGCGAACCCTCGAGCCCGGCCCGGTCCAGCGCCTGCTGCTCGTCGTCGCAGGTGAGCACCCCGAAGCCGATCGCGACCTGGTGGTCGAGCGCGACCCGGGTCAGTCCGTCGGTCGCGGCGGTGCACACGTAGTCGAAGTGCGGGGTGCCACCCCGGATGACTACTCCGAGCGCGATCACGGCGTCGTACTGCTGGGAGGCGAGCGCCGCGGCGACCACGGGCAGCTCGAACGTGCCCGGAACCCGGACGACGACCGGCGCCTCGACCTGGTGGTCCTTGAACGCCCGCTCGGCACCCGCGAGCAGCCCGTCCATCACCTCGGTGTGCCAGCTTGCCGCGACCACCGCGACGCGCAGGTCGTGGCAGTCGGTGGGGCGGGGGTCGGGGGCTCCGTGTCCGGCCATCTCAGATCGCTCCTGCACTCAGGTCGCCCGGGGTGCCGCGTCCGTCGAGGGGCAGCTCCAGGTCGGGGAGGTGGTGGCCCATCCGGTCCCGCTTGGTCAGCAGGTAGGCCAGGTTGTGGTCGTTGGGGTGCGGTGTCAGGGGCACCCGCTCGGTGACCTTGATGCCGTAGTCCTCGAGGTTGCTGACCTTGTCGGGGTTGTTCGTCAGCAGCCGCACCTCGCCGATGCCGAGGTCGCGGAGGATCTGCGTCGCGGCGCCGTAGTGCCGCGCGTCGGCCGGCAGCCCGAGATCGAGGTTGGCGTCCACGGTGTCGCGGCCGCCGTCCTGGAGCTGGTAGGCCTGCAGCTTGGCCACCAGGCCGATGCCGCGACCCTCGTGGCCTCGGAGGTAGACGACGACGCCGCGGCCCTCGGCAACGATGCGGTCCATCGCCTCGTTGAGCTGGGGACCGCAGTCACAACGACTGCTCCCGAACACGTCACCGGTGAGGCACTCCGAGTGCACCCGGGTGAGGACCGGCACGCCGTCGCTCAGGGTGGCCGGGTCGCCGTACACCAGGGCGACGTGCTCGCTGCCGTCGACCGTGATCGTGTAGCCGTACGCCGTGAAGTCGCCGTGGCTGGTGGGGAGCCGGGTCTCGGCCTCGCGGATGACGTGGATCTCGGTGCGCCGGCGGTACTTGACCAGCTCCTCGATCGAGATCATCGCCAGGTCGTGCTCGTCGGCGAACGCCCGCAGCTCGGCCCCTCGCTTCATGGTGCCGTCGTCGTTGACGACCTCGACCAGCACACCTGCCGGGGTGAGCCCGGCCAGCCTGGCCAGGTCGACGGCGGCCTCGGTGTGGCCGCGCCGCGCCAGGACGCCGCCCTCGCGGTAGCGCAGGGGGAAGACGTGACCCGGGCGGGTGATCTCCCACGGCTCGGTGGCCGAGTCCGCGAGGACTCGTGCGGTGTGCGCGCGGTCGGCGGCGGAGATGCCGGTGGAGACGCCGTCGCGGGCGTCGACCGAGATCGTGTACGCCGTCCGCATCCTGTCCTTGTTGTGCGGCGTCATCAGTGGGATCTCGAGCCGGTCGAGCATGGCTCCCGGCATCGGCACGCAGATCACGCCGCTGCTGTGGCGGATCGTGAACGCCATCAGCTCGGGCGTCGCCTTGGCCGCGGCGAAGATGAGGTCGCCCTCGTTCTCGCGGTCCTCGTCGTCGACCACGACGACGGCCTTGCCGGCCGCGATGTCGGCGATCGCGCGCTCCACCGGGTCGAGGCGCACCTTGCTGGTGGGGCCAGTGGGGTCACTCATGTCTTGATCAGCCTTTCGACGTGCTTGGCGATGATGTCCGCCTCGAGGTTCACCGGGTCACCCGGTTGCTTGAAGCCGAGCGTCGTGCGGGCGAGCGTCTCGGGGATCAGCGAGACGACGAAGCTCTCGTCCTTGAGCTCGGCGACGGTCAGGGAGATCCCGTCCACGGTGATCGACCCGTGCAGCACGACGTACCGCTGGATCTGCTCGGGCAGTGCGATCTCGACCAGCTCCCAGTGCTCTCCCGGGGAGCGGCCGAGGATCGTGCCCGTGGTGTCGACGTGGCCCTGGACGATGTGGCCGCCGAGCCGGGTCTGCGGTGTGCAGGCGCGCTCGAGGTTGACCCGGTGGCCGACAGTGAGCGCGCCGAGAGAGGTCTTGTCCAGCGTCATCTTCATGACGTCGGCGGTGAAGGTCCCGTCCCCGAGGGCGGCGACGGTCAGGCAGCAGCCGTTGACCGCGATCGAGTCGCCGAGCGCGGCGTCGGTGGTGGCGACGCTGCCCTCGACCGTCAGCCGGACCGCGTCCGCCTGCTCCTCGAGCACGGCGACGGTGCCGAGCTCCTCGACGATGCCGGTGAACATCAACCGTCTCCTTTCGCCGGCTGCAGCTTCAACCGGACGTTGGCCTCGGTGCCCTCACCGACGACGGTGACGTCGGTGATCTCGAGCCGGAGCGCGTCGCTGATCGTGGGGATGCCTAGGTCGCCGACCGCGGCGGTGCCGGAGCCGAGCAGCATCGGAGCGACGTAGGTGACGACCTCGTCGACGACGCCCGCGCTGAGGAAGGCTGCCGCCAGGGTCGGGCCGCCCTCGAAGAACACGTGGTGGCGGCCGTGCTCGCGGTAGAGGCTGGTCAGCGCCTCGAGCGGGTCACGGGTGCGCAGGTGCAGGGTCTCGGCCGCGGTGTCGAACACCCGGCGGTCGGGGTCGAGGTCCCGCTCCCCCATCACGACGCGGAGCGGCTGGTGGGCCAGCGGCCGGTCGTCAGGGCCACGGACCGTGAGCTGCGGGTCGTCGACCTCGACGGTGTTGGTGCCGACGAGCATGGTGTCGCAGAGCGCCCGGAGCAGGTGGGTGTCCCTTCGCGCGGCAGGCGACGAGACCCAGCGGGAGGTGCCGTCGGCCGCGGCGCTCCGGCCGTCGAGCGTGGTGGCGAACTTCCAGGTGACGTAGGGCCGGGCGTGCTCGTGCGCGAAGGTGAAGGCCGGGTTGAGCGCGCGCGCTTCGTCGGCCATCAGTCCGTGGCCGACCTCGACGCCGGCGGCTGCCAGCGTGTCCAGGCCGCCCTCGGCGATCGGGTTGGCGTCGCGCTGCGCGACCACGACCTTCGCGACGCCGGCCTCGATCAGCGCCTCGGAGCACGGCCCGGTCCGGCCGGTGTGGTTGCACGGCTCGAGGGTCACCACGGCGGTGGCGCCACGGGCGAGGTCCCCGGCCACCTTGAGGGCCTCGATCTCGGCGTGCGGGTTGCCGGCACCGTGGTGGTAGCCCTCGCCCACGATGGTCCCGTCCGGCGCGAGGAGGACGCAGCCCACCCGCGGGTTCGGTCCCAGCGGGACACCCGGCGACGCGGCGAGCTGCAGCGCGCGCAGCATCGCGTCGTGCTCCGAAGCGTTGGTCTCCGCCACGCCTGTGACCCCTTCCCCTGTCCGTACCGTCCTGTGCTCGGACTCCGGGGATTCAGGGGGCGGGAGACGCCGTGGCAGCACCACCGACGTCTTCCACTCGTGCGTGCACTTCCCATCCGGACTTTGACCGTCGGTCCAGGAGTTTCACCTGGTCAACCGATCACTGGCTGTGATCGGGTCGCGGACTTTCACCGCCGGCTCGGAGTTTCACCGACCCCAGAGCACGCGAGCTCTTGTGGTGTCAATGGTGGCACAGGGCGGGGGTATTCCCGCAATGTGGTGCTCGTCTCGGACACCCGAAGCTGCCGATCGGGCCATCGCCATCTCCTGCCGCCCCTACTGTGTCGCCATGCCCCGCGTCGGACACGTGCTCGCATCGCTCATGGCCGTCCTGCTGCTGTCCGGGTGCAACGACACCGACACTCCGGACGGGGCCGGGTCGGACCCCTCGTCGACGAGCCCGAGCGGGACGCCCGAGCAGGAGTCGTCCCCCGACACCGTCGAGGACCCGGTCAGCGTCACGCTCTACGACGCGGACTTCTCGGTGAGCGTCGCCGGCGACCTCACCGTCGTGGAGACGCTGACGCTCGACGTGCCCGTGGACGACCGGCACGGGATCTTCCGCACGTTCGACACCGGCACGGAGGTCGAGGACTTCACTGCCACCCTCGACGGCGGACGGACGCCCGTCGCCGACAGCGTCGAGGGCGATGACCGGGTCTTCAGGATCGGCGATCCCGACCGGACGCTGTCGGTCGGCGAGCACGTGGTGCGGATGGAGTACGGCGTCGCGGACGTCCTGGAGTCCGAGCGCGGCACCCTCGTGCGGCTGTTCGACTGGCAGCTGATCCCGAGCGAGTGGGACCTGGACATCGAGGCATCCGACCTGACCGTCCGGCTGCCGGCTGCGGCGAGCCAGGCGGAGTGCCTCGTCGGCGAGGACGAGTCGTGCGACGTCGGCGGCGTCGGCACGACGACGCTGGTGGTCACGACCGCAGCGCTGGCCGACCACACCCCCGTGCGCGTCCGGGTGCTCCTGCCTCCCGGCTGAGGCACGCGACGTCAGTCGTCGGCAGCGTCGGTCGCCTTCTCCCTCAGGGCGGCGACCATCGCGTCCGGGTCGTCGGCGGAGAACACGGCGCTGCCGGCGACGAACACGTCCGCGCCTGCCTCGGCACAGCGCTCGATGGTCTCCAGCGAGACCCCGCCGTCGACCTGGAGCCAGGTCTCGATGCCGTGCTTGTCCATCATCGACCGCGCGCGCCGGATCTTGGGCAGGCACAGGTCGAGGAACCTCTGGCCGCCGAAGCCGGGCTCGACGGTCATGATCAGCAGCATGTCGAGCTCGGGCAGGAGGTCCTCGTAGGGCTCGATCGGCGTCGCCGGCTTCAGCGCCATCGACGCCCGGGCGCCGGCGGCGCGGATCTCCCGCGCCAGCCTGACCGGGGCCCTGGCGGCCTCGACATGGAACGTCACGGAGCCGCAGCCGGCCTCGACGTACGCCGGCGCGTTGCGGTCGGCGTCCGCGATCATCAGGTGCGCGTCCAGCGGCGTGTCGGTCGAGCGGGCGAGCGACTCCACCATGGTCGGCCCGAACGTCAGGTTGGGGACGAAGTGGTTGTCCATGACGTCGACATGGATCCAGTCCGCGCTCGGGATCCGGGCGACTTCCTCACCCAGCCGGGCGAAGTCGGCGTTGAGGATCGACGGCGTGATCTGGATGTGCCCCACGGGCGGAGCCTAGTCGCCCTGGTCGGGCTCCGGCGCACCCGCGCTGCATGCTGGGTTACGACAGCGCCACGCCGAACGCGGCGAGTTCGGCGGCGCAGAAGTCGTCGGTGCGCCCCGTCGACTCGCGGAGAAGGGTGAACGTCTCCTCGCCAGTTTCCTTGTCGACCGAAAGGTGGAACCGGATCTGACCTGGGTCGCGTGCGATCGCCTTCCCGTCAGGTCCGTAGAGGGTCGCGTTGCCGGTGGCGAGCGCGTCGATCTCGAACGTCGACTCCGTCTCGACGACGAACGAGTCCTTGTCGACTACGTTCGCGGTGAACCGGGTCTCTACGCCGGTCGGGGCGATGTGGACCTCGTCGATCTTGACCTTGGAATGGAAGTAGTCGAGGGGACCCTTCCCGCCGGACTTGAACCCCTCCCACCCCTGGGCCGTCCCGACGACCCTCACGTCGAGGCCCTCGACGCCGCACCAATCCTCGCTGACATCATCGAACTCGTCGACGAAGGATTCGCTCCATGAAGGGTCGGCAGCAACGGGAACTGCGCTAAGAACTGCAACGGTGGCAGCCGCCCCCATAACGGTCAGGACTCGGGTGATCCGAACACGATGCATGACATCCCCTTTTTGGGCGGCGCGATGCCCGAGAGCCATTCCGAGCGTAGGTCTGCGTAAAGACCGTGGCAACGCCGACCATGACCTGATCTGGATCCGCCCCACGGGCGGTGCCTAGTCGCCCTGGTCGGGCTCCGGCGCACCCGCGCCGTCGTCGCGATCGGCCCACTCGAGCAGGGGCGCGATGTCGAAGACGTGGTCGTCGATGTCGTGGTGCAGGTCCCCGAGCTCGGCGAACCGGGCCGGCACGGTGTGGATGGTGAAGTCGCGCGGGTCGGCGTCGTCGATCTCGTCCCACCGGACCGGGGTGGAGACCCGGGCGTCGGGCAGGCCACGCAGCGAGTAGGCCGCAGCGATCGTGTGGTCGCGGGCGTTCTGGTTGTAGTCGACGAAGACGTGCTCCGGGTCGCGGTCCTTCTTCCACCACTCGGTCGTCACCAGGTCGGGGGCACGACGCTCGACCTCGCGGGCGAACGCGAGCGCGGCCCGGCGGACGACCTTGTGGTCACCGTCCGGACGGATCCGGACGTAGACGTGCAGGCCCTTGCTGCCGCTCGTCTTCGGGAAGCCGACCGCGCCCAGCTCGTCGAGCACCTCGTGAGCGACGTGGGCGACCTTGCGGACCGTGTCGTACGTCGACTCCGGGCCCGGGTCGAGGTCGATCCGCCACTCGTCGGGCTGCTCGGTCTGGCCGCGTCGGCTGTTCCAGGGGTGGAACTCGACCGTGGACATCTGGACCGCCCAGATGACGGCGCCGAGCTCGGTCACGCAAAGCTCGTCGGCGGTGCGCCCCCAGCGCGGGAAGTAGAGCTGCACCGTCTCCACCCACGGTGGAGCACCGGCGGGAAGCCGCTTCTGGTGCACCTTGTCGCCCGCGAGGCCCTTCGGGAACCGGTGCAGCATGCACGGCCGCTCCCACAGGGCGTTGACGATGCCGGGGCCGACGGCGAGGTAGTACTCGACCACGTCGAGCTTGGTCGCGCCCGCCTGCCCTGATCTCTGAGGAGGGAAGTAGACCCGGTCCGGGTTGGTCACCTTGACGACCCGGTTGTCGACCTCGATCTCCACCGACGGGCTCGCCATGGGAGGGAGCCTAGGGCGCGTCGCCTCACTTGGCGCCGTAGCGAGCGGCGTTTCCGGCCGATCTGGCAAGGCGGCGGAGCGCTGGCATGCTGGGCGCACGTCGAGCGACGCCAACGCAGCCAGATCGAGCCGGACACGTCGCGCAGCAGGCGCGAAGTGAGGCGACGCGCCCTGACGGCGGGGGCGGACGGTCAGCGCCAGCCGAGCCCGGGTGCCACCTCGGTCAGGATCGACTCGAGGACGTGGGCGTTGTAGTCGACGCCCAGCTGGTTGGGAACGGTCAGCAGCAGGGTGTCGGCCGCCGCGATCGCCTCGTCACCGCGCAGCTGCTCGACCAGGACGTCGGGCTCGGCGGCGTACGACCGGCCGAAGACCGCCCGCATGCTGTCGATGTAGCCCACCTGGTCCGACGAGCTGCGGTCCGCGCCGAAGTAGGCGCGGTCGAGGTCGTTGGTCAGCGCGAAGATGCTGCGGCTGACGGACACGCGCGGTTCGCGGTCGTGCCCGGCCGCGCGCCATGCGTCTCGGAAGGACTCGATCTGCTTGCGCTGCTGCACGTGGAAGGGCTCCCCGGACTCGTCCTCCTTGAGGGTCGAGCTCATCAGGTTCATGCCGAGCTCCCCGGCCCAGCGAGCTGTCGAGTCCGATGCGGCGCCCCACCAGATCCGCTCGCGGAGACCCTCGGAGTGGGGCTCGACCCGGAGCAGGCCCGGCGGGTTGGGGAACATCGGGTGCGGGCTGGGCTCGGCGAAACCGTCGCCCTTGAGGACGTCCAGCAGGACCTGGGTGTGCCGCCGGGCCATGTCGGCGTCCGTCTCCCCCTCGGCTGGAGCGAAGCCGAAGTAGCGCCAGCCCTCCACCACCTGCTCCGGTGAGCCGCGGCTGATGCCGAGCTGCAGCCGACCGCCTGCGATCAGGTCGGCGGCCCCCGCGTCCTCCGCCATGTACAGCGGGTTCTCGTAGCGCATGTCGATCACGCCGGTGCCGATCTCGATCCGGCTGGTGCGGGCACCGACCGCGGCGAGGAGCGGGAACGGGCTCGCGAGCTGGCGGGCGAAGTGGTGCACCCGGAAGTAGGCGCCGTCGGCTCCCAGCTCCTCGGCGGCGACGGCGAGGTCGATGGACTGCTGGAGCACGTCGGCCGCCGAGCGCGCCTGCGAGGCCGGGCTGGGCGTCCAGTGCCCGAAGGAGAGGAAACCGATGTTCTTCACGTCTGGTTCAACCTTCAACCACCCGCGGTGATTCCCTCGCCCCTCCGGAGCAGCGCGAGGAACATCGCGTCGGTGCCGTGGCGGTGCGGCCAGAGCTGGGCGGTGCCCTCGAGCGGGCCGTCGGCGTCGGTCACCCCGGGCAGCAACGGCCGCACGTCCTCGAGCGCGACCGCCTCGCCGGACCCGAGCACCGACGACACCACGTCGACCGTCTCGGCGCGCACCGGCGAGCAGGTCGCGTAGAGGACCACGCCACCGGGACGGACCAGCTCCAGGGCGCTCGCCAGCAGCCGTCGTTGGAGCGGCACCAGCGCCAGCAGGTCGTCGGGACTGCGGCGCCACCGCGCCTCCGGACGGCGGCGCAGCGCGCCCAGGCCGGTGCACGGGGCGTCGACCAGCACCCGATCGGCGCTCGCCGCCGCCAGTGGCGGCCTGGTGCCGTCAGCGGAGACCAGGCCGAGCACCCCGGGCAGCCGGCCGGTCCCGCCCAGCGCGCGGCGTACCAGCCCGGCCCGGTGCAGGTGCTGCTCGACCGCGAGCACGCCCGCGCCGCGCTCGGCCGCGATGGCGGCCAGCAGCGCGGCCTTGCCGCCGGGGCCGGCGCACAGGTCGACCCAGACCTTGTCGGCACCCTCGACCGGGGCGCTCGCCAGCGCGAGGGCGACCAGCTGCGAGCCCTCGTCCTGGACGCCGGCGCGACCCTCGGCGACAGCGGGGACCCGGGCGGGGTCGCCACCGTCGAGGACCACGCCGTACGGCGAGTACAGGGTCGGCGTACCGGGCAGCTCGGCGACCTCGGCGCGGCCGGGGCGCGCCACGAGCGTCACCTTCGGCGGCACGTTGTCGGCGGCGAGCAGGGCGTCGAGGTCGTCGTCCGGCGCGGCCGCGTCGAGCAGGTCGACCACCCAGCGCGGGTGGCTGTGCTTGACGGTGAGGTGCTCCATCCGCTCGTCCCTCGAGCCCGAGGGCTGCGGGGCCACCTCCGCGATCCACGTATCGAGGTCGCGCCGCGTCACCGCGCGGAGGACGGCGTTGACGAAGCCCCCGGCACCCCGCCCGGCCTTGGCGTGCGCGAGGTCGACGGTGCTGCTGATCGCGGCGTGCGCCGGCACCCGCATGCCGAGCAGCTGGTGGCAGCCCAGCCGGAGGATGTCGAGGATCCCGAACTCGACCCGCCGCAGCGGCCGGTCGATGCAGGCGGCGAGGATCGCGTCGTACGTTCCCTGACGGCGGATCGTGCCGGCTGCGAGCTCGGTGGCGAACGCGGCGTCCCGGGTGTCGAGCTCGAGCCTCGCGACGACCGACGGCAGCACCAGGTTGGTGTAGGCCTCCTCGGTCCGCACCAGGCGCAGCACCTCGAGCGCGGCGGTGCGCGCGGGATCGGCTGTCCGGGACGGCGGCGGGCGCCGGTGCTTCCGGCTTGCGGGCATCGGCCCGTCGTCCCGCGGCCTCACGAGAACTTCGCGCCGTCGGCGAGCCGGGCGCCGCGCGCCCAGTCCGCTGCCGGCATCTGCTTCTTCCCGAACGCCTTGACCTCACCGAGCCGCACCGGGACGGTCGCAGTGCCGACCAGCACCTCGGACCTGCCGACGGAGAGCACGCCCGGCGCGAGGTCGGGGCCGTTGCCGATGGGCGTCACCGGGCCGAGCTTGACCCGCTCGTCCTCGAAGGTGGTCCAGGCGCCCGGCCCCGGCGTACAGGCGCGGATCCGGCGGTCGGTGGCGACCGCGGTCTCGCCCCACTGCACGCGTGCGTCGTCCACGGTGATCTTCGGGGCGAGGCTGACGCCCTCGGCGGGCTGGTCGCGAGCCTCCAGGGAGCCGGCGGCGATCCCGTCCAGCGTCGCGACCAGGAGTCCGGCACCGCCCTCGGCGAGGCGCTCGAGCAGGTCGCCGGCGGTGTCGGTCGGTCGCACGGCCTCGGTCATCACGCCGTAGGTCGGTCCGGCGTCGAGCTCCTGCACGATCCGGAACGTCGTGGCGCCGGTGATCTCGTCGCCTGCCCAGATGGCGTGCTGCACCGGGGCCGCACCCCGCCAGGCCGGCAGCAGCGAGAAGTGGAGGTTGACCCAGCCGTGCACCGGGATTTCGAGCGCGCTCTGCGGGATGAGGGCGCCGTAGGCGACCACAGGGCAGCAGTCCGGGGCGAGGTCGCGCAGTGCCGACTGGAAGTCGGGTTCACGGGGGTGGCCGGGCTTGAGCACGGGTACGCCGAGCTCCGCCGCCCTGGCCGCCACCGGGCTCTCCGTCAGCCGCCGTCCGCGCCCGGAGGGCGCGTCGGGACGGGTCACGACGCCCACCAGCTCGTGCTCGGACCCGGCGATCGCGTCGAGGGCGGGGAGGGCGACCTCGGGCGTGCCGGCGAAGACGACTCTCACTTGACCACGCTCCCCGTCCCGCGGCCGTCGCGAGCGCCGTTCAGGGCGTGCGATGGCAAGGCGCCGGAGCGATGGCATACCTGGTCCGTCTTCCGAGCGACGGCAACGCCGCCAGCGTGCGTCCTGGGCGGCGCGCAGCAGGTCGCGGCGGCGGGGAGGGTGGTCATAAGGCAAAGCCTCCGGTGCTGTGGGGCGAGACCTTGACCGTCGGCCGCTCGAGCCCGAACCACTCCGACTCGCGGATCTCGCGCATCGCGGCCTTCCGGGCCTCGTCGTCGAGGCGGTCGATGAACAGCACCCCGTCGAGGTGGTCGGTCTCGTGCTGGATCGCCCGCGCGAGCAGCTCGGAACCCTCGATCCGCACCGGGTCGCCGTACATGTTGAAGCCGGTGGCGACCACCGAGAGCGCACGGATGCAGTCGTAGGTCAGCTCGGGGAGCGACAAGCACCCCTCGGGGCCGTCCTGGAGCTCCTCGGACAGGTCGAGCGAGGGGTTGATGAGGTGTCCGACCTCGCCGTCGACGTTCCACGTGAAGACCCGCAGGCCGACGCCGATCTGCGGCGCGGCGATGCCGGCGCCCGGCGCCTCGAGCATGGTGTCGGTGAGGTCGGTGACCAGCTGCCGCAGCTCGCTGTCGAAGTCGACCACCTCGATCGCCCGACGTCGGAGCACGGGGTCGCCGAACAGGCGGATCGGTCGGATGGCCACGCGCCCGAGTCTAGTGGTGCAGTCAGGCGCTCAGATCTCCATGGGGTCGACCTGGATCCGGACCGGGTCGAGCTTGCGGGCGGAGCGCACCCGCTGCAGTTCAGCGAGCGCCGCGGACAGCGCAGCGCCGTGCGCGCGCGGCACCCGGAGCACTGCCCGCTCGTCCTCGTCGACGGCGCCCGGCAACGGCGCCAGCGGACCCAGCACGTCAGCGTCGTCGGGCAGGTCGAGCAGCGTCAGCGCGTCGTCGAGCGCACCGGGCGCGGCCCGGAGGGTCGCGACCAGGGTGGCGGGTGGCAGCCGGGCCTCGCGGCGCTCCTCGGACTCCCGTCCTGCGAAGCCGGCCTGGTCCCACCGCACCAGCGCCTGCAGCGCCGGGGTCGCCGGCTCACCCACGGCCAGCGCCCGGCCGCCGGGTCGCAGCAGCGCGACGGCGTTGGACCAGCGTCGCAGCGCCTCCTCCGCGGCGCGCATGCTGTCGCGGGCGAGCAGCAGCCAGGTGTCGAGGAGCACGACGACGGCGTACCCCTCCGCCGCCACCGGCTCCGCGCCGGGAGTCGCGACGACGATCCGGCGCTCGGCGTCGACCTCGGCGCGGATCCGGTCGCCGCTGGAGGTGACGACAGGGACCGGGGCGAAGGCACGGCCGAGCTCGTCGGCGGTGCGGGCGTCGCCGATGACCGGTGCTCGGAGCCCGTGGCCGCCGCACTCGGCACAGACCCAGCCGGGCACCTCGGTGGCGCACCAGCGGCAGCGCGGCGGCGTCGTGGGGCCGGTCAGCTGCAACGGTCCGGTGCAGGCGGAACACAGGGCGGGGGTGCGGCAGCGGTCGCACGCCAGGCGCAGGACGTAGCCGGCTCGCGGCGTCTGCACCAGGACCGGGCCACGCTCGAGCCCCCACCGCACCGCGTCGTGCGCCTCGCGGGGCACCCGGGCGGCACCTGCGTAGGGATCGCGGCGATCACCCGCGCCCGCCACACCGATCAGTGCGCGGTCGCGCACGGTCGGGCGCGGCGCCGAGATCTCCTTGGCCCAGCCGGTCTGCAGCAGCCGGTCGGCCTCGACGCTGCGCGAGAACCCGCCGACCAACGCGGCGCAGCCCTCGATCTCCGCCCGCTCCAGCAGCACCTCGCGGGTGTGGGGGTACGGCGCCCGCGGCTCCGCGTGGAGGTCGTCGCCGTCGTCCCAGATGACGACCAGGCCGAGGTCGTGGACGGGGGCAAACGCCGCGGACCGGGTGCCGACCACGATCCGGCGCGCGCCGCGGCTGACCATCAGGAAGTCGCGGTAGCGGGGACCTGGGCCGGCCTCGGCCTGGAGCGTGACGTGGTGGTCGGGGCCCATCAGGTCGGTGAGAGCGGCATCGACCCGAGCGACGTCGCGGTGGTCCGGGACGCAGATCACGGTCCCCCGGCTGCTGTCGCGCGTCGCCTCGGCGAGCTCGGCGAGCCGGCGCGGCCAGTCCTCGCCCGGCGCGGCGCTCCAGACCGCGCGCGGTGCGCCGCCGGTGCGGAGGTGGTGGCGGAAGGCCGCGCCAGCGGGATAGGCCGCCCACGGCTCCTCGCCACCGAGGGGTCGGGACTCGAGCGGCGGGGCGGGTGGCGACGGCTGCTTCTCGGTCGTGGCGTGCCGCGGCGGCACCGCGAGGCGTCGTACGTCAGCGCTCACGCCTGCGTAGCGCTCGGCGATCCTCCGGCACAGCGTGGCGATGGCCGGGGTCAGCACCGGCTCGGCGCTGACGACGCGGCGCAGCGACGTCAGCCGCCCGCCGTGGTCGCTCTCGGCCGCTCGCTCCACGACGAAGCCGTCGACGTCCTGACCGGCGAAGCGCACCTTGACGCGTGCTCCGGGGACGGCCTGGTCGGCCATCGAGGCGGGCACGGTGTAGTCGAAGGTCCGGTCGAGGTGGGCCAGTGGCAGGTCGACGAGCACCCGGGCGACCGGGTCGACAGCGGCCGGCTCGACCGCGGCCGCTGCCTGCTTTGCCCGCCGCGCCCGCGCCGCCGCTCCCGACTTCCGCGCCGCCGCGCGTGCCAGCCCCGGCAGCGCGGCGTCGCGGTCGTCAGGGGTCACGGCAGATGTCTACCAACAGGGCCAGACACGACGCCGACCCGGCGCGTTTGAACGCGCCGGGTCGGCGTGGAGATGAGCCGGGTCGATCAGACTCCGACGGCAGCCTTGAGGGCGTCCGCGCGGTCGGTCCTCTCCCAGGTGAACTCGGGCAGCTCGCGGCCGAAGTGGCCGTACGCGGCGGTCTTGGCGTAGATCGGCCGGAGCAGGTCGAGGTCGCGCAGGATCGCGGCCGGGCGGAGGTCGAAGACCTCGAGGACCGCCTTCTGGATCTCCTCGTCCGGGACCACGCCGGTGCCGAACGTCTCGACGAAGACGCCGACGGGGTGCGCCACGCCGATCGCGTAGGCCACCTGGACCTCGGCACGGCGGGCCAGGCCCGCGGCGACGATGTTCTTGGCGACCCAGCGCATCGCGTAGGCGGCCGAGCGGTCGACCTTCGACGGGTCCTTGCCGGAGAAGGCGCCGCCGCCGTGGCGCGCCATGCCGCCGTAGGTGTCGACGATGATCTTGCGACCGGTGAGGCCGGCGTCGCCCATCGGCCCACCGACCACGAAGCGACCGGTCGGGTTGATGAAGAGCTTGTGACCCTCCGAGGGGACGCTGGCCTCGAACTGCTCGAGCACCGGCTCGATGACGTTGACCTGGATGTCCTTCGCCAGCTGGTCCTGGCTGACGTCCTCGGCGTGCTGGGTCGAGAGCACGACGGCGTCGATGCGCACCGGACGGTCGTCCTCGTCGTACTCGATGGTGACCTGGGTCTTCCCGTCGGGGCGCAGGTAGGGCAGCGTGCCGTCCTTGCGCACCTCGGTGAGCCTCTCGGCGAGGGTCTGCGCGATCTTGATCGGCAGCGGGAACAGCTGGGGCGTGTCGTCGCACGCGTAGCCGAACATCAGGCCCTGGTCACCGGCACCCTGGCGGTCGAGCTCGTCGCCGGAGCCGTCGACGCGCTCCTCGAAGGCGTCGTCGACGCCCTGCGCGATGTCGGCGGACTGGGAGCCGATGGCGACCTGGACGCCGCACGAGTTGCCGTCGAAGCCCTTCTCCGAGGAGTCGTAGCCGATCTCGAGGACCTTCTGGCGCACCAGCTGCGCGACCGGGGCGTAGGCGCTCGTGGTCACCTCGCCAGCTACCACGACGAGGCCGGTGGTGAGCAGCGTCTCGACCGCCACCCGGCTGGTCGGGTCGTGCTCGAGGAGGTAGTCCAGGATGGTGTCGCTGATCTGGTCTGCGATCTTGTCCGGGTGTCCCTCGGTCACCGACTCGGAGGTGAAGAGGCGTCCAGCCACGTTGTATCTCGCTTTCGCATAAGGCATCTTGACGGGGGCGATCAGGGCCGATTGCCGCCGGTCCAACGATACGAGGACCAGCAGGTGATGCGTGGCAGTCTCACTCAGGAGACAGCCGGTGGGCCACCTGGTCCCAGATGACGTGCGCGAGAGCTCCCTTGCTCCCCCGCGGTACGTCGACCGCGGTGCCGTCGGCGGACAGGATAACGGCCTCGTTGTCGTCCGCACCGAAAACCGCGCCACCGCTGACGTCGTTCACCACGAGCAGGTCGCAGCCCTTGCGTGCCAGCTTGGCCCACGCCAGGTCGAGGACGGAACCGCTCTTGTCGCCGGTCTCGGCGGCGAACCCGACCACCACGGTGTCGGGGCCGGGCCGGTGGGCCGACAGCTCCTTGAGGATGTCGGGGTTCTGCTCGAGCGAGATCACCGGGGCCGAGCCGTCGTCGGCCTTCTTGATCTTCGTGTCGGACCGGTGCACCGGACGGAAGTCGGCCGGCGCCGCCGCCATCACCACGGCGTCGGCGCCTGCGGCGGCCGTGAGCACGGCGTCGCGCAGCTCGGCGGTCGACTCGACGCGGACCACCTTCACACCCGCGGGGTCGGGCAGGGTGACGTTGGCGGCGACGAGCGTGACCTCGGCTCCCCGGGCCGCGGCCGCACGCGCCAGCGCGTACCCCTGCCGCCCCGAGGAACGGTTGCCCAGGAAGCGGACCGGGTCGAGCTTCTCGCGGGTGCCGCCCGCGGACACGACGACCCGGCGACCGGTCAGGTCGAGAATCCCCGCGCTCGCGCCGGTCGAGACCCGCTCCAGCACGTCACGGCACAGCTCGAAGATCTCGTCCGGGTCGGGCAGCCGGCCCTTGCCGGTGTCGGCGCCGGTCAGGCGGCCCTCGGCGGGTTCCACGACGAGCACCCCCCGGGACCGCAACGTGGCGACGTTGGCGCTGGTGGCGGCGTGCTCCCACATCTCGGTGTGCATCGCGGGCGCCATGACGACCGGGCAGCGCGCGGTCAGGAGGGTGCTGGTGAGCAGGTCGTCGGCGATCCCGTGGGCGGCCTTGGCCATCAGGTCGGCGGTCGCCGGCGCCACCACGACCAGGTCTGCTTCCTGGCCGATCCGGACGTGCGGCACCTCGTGCACGTCGGTCCAGACGTCGGTCGCGACCGGCTTTCCGGACAGCGCGGCCCAGGTCGGGGCGCCGACGAACTCCAGCGCGGCCGCCGTCGGCACGACGGTGACGTCGTGCCCGGACTCGGTGAACCGGCGCAGCAGCTCGCAGGCCTTGTAGGCGGCGATGCCGCCGGAGACCCCGAGCACCACGCGAGGTCGCACCATCGACCTAGCTCAGATCACTCTGCGGCTTCGGTGCGCGAGGCGGCGGCCACGGCTGCGGCAGCGGCCTCCTCGGCGGCGAGCTCGGCCGGGTCGATGTCCTCACAGGTCAGCAGGTCGTCGTTGATCTCGCGGAGCGCGATCGACAGCGGCTTCTCCTGGACGTGGGTGTCCACCAGCGGGCCGACGTACTCCAGGAGGCCTTCGCCGAGCTGGGAGTAGTAGGCGTTGATCTGCCGGGCGCGCTTGGCGCTGTAGAGGACCAGCTTGTACTTGCTGTCGGTCTTGCTGAGCAGGTCGTCGATCGGCGGGTTGGTCACACCCACGGCGTCGATGTTCGGGGCAGACACGCGGTTGGCCTCACAGGGTCGGTAGGGAGAACAGAATGCTCGGTGATCAGGCGCACCACATCCCCAGGGGACGTCAGTCGCGACCGAGCGTCATCAAGGCTACCAACTCGGCGGCCGCATCGTGAACTTCGTGGTTGACGATGGTGACGTCGAACTCGGCCTCCGCCGCCAGCTCGTCCACCGCGGTGGCCAGCCGCCGCTCCCGCTCCTCGTCGCTCTCGGTGCCCCTGCCGACCAGCCGGCGGACCAGCTCGTCCCACGACGGCGGCTTCAGGAAGACGAAGAGCGCCTCCGGCATCGTCCGTCGTACCTGGCGTGCGCCTTGGAGGTCGATCTCGAGCATTGCCGGCCGGCCGGCGGCGAGAGCTTCCTCGACCGGGCCCCGTGGGGTCCCGTAGCGGTGGGCCCCGTGCACGACCGCCCACTCCAGCAGTTGGTCCTCGGTGACCAGACGGTCGAACTCGGCGTCGTCGACGAAGAGGTAGTGCACGCCGTCGACCTCGCCCGGTCGCGGCGCGCGGGTCGTCGCCGACACCGAGATCCACACCTCGGGGTGGTCCTGACGGACCGCCGCCGCCACCGTGCCCTTGCCGACGGCGGTGGGACCGGCGAGTACGACGAGACGGCTTTGTGCGCTTGCCGTCGGGTCACTCACCCGACGCGAACTCCCGTTCGAGGGCGGCGACCTGCTTCGAACCGAGTCCACGGACCCGGCGGGACTCGGCGATGCCGAGGCGCTCCATGAGCTGTCCGGCGCGGATCTTGCCGAGACCGGGCACCGCCTGCAGGAGGTCGATGACCTTCATCTTGCCGACGACCTCGTTCCGCTGACCCTCGGCGAGCACGTCGGCGATCGACGCGCCGGAGTTCCTCAGCCGGTTCTTCACCTCGGCCCGCTCTCGACGGGCCGCGGCCGCCTTCGCGAGGGCAGCCTGACGCTGTTCAGGAGTCAGAGGAGGCAGAGCCACGTACACAGATCCTTCTGTCGAGCATCGCGACGGCGGCGGGAGCAGCCACCCAGCGGCCACCCTAGTCACGAGTTCGACGGACGGGCAACGCGGACCGGATACCGAATGCTCCTCACAGAGCCAGCGCCGTCTTGCAGACGTCGCGGGCGTGCTGCTGGACACCGCTCATGGCACGAGCTGTCGTCGCCGAGACAAGAGCCGTCGCGGCAGCGTCGATCGTGGCCTTCTCCTCGGCGTCGAGTCCGGCAGGTGGATCACGGCGGTCGTAGCTGTCGGGGTCGACACCGGCGGCGTCGAGCGCGTCGACCAGGTCGCCGATCCGCTCGATGACGACCTCCCACTCGTCGGCGATGTCGTCCGGGGCCTGCTCTGCGAGCGCCTCGAAGCTCGGCAGCGCCTGGATCAGGCCGCTGGCCTGCCCTCCCGACGCCAGGGCCTCGCTGATCTCGACCTGTCGGGCCTCGACCTCCTCGCAGTAGGCCTCGAACCGCTCCGGGATCGCGTAGGGGTCGTCCTCGTCGGAGCCGCAACCGGCGACTGCCAGCAGGGCCACCGCGGCGCAGGCCGCGAGGGCCGGCCTAGCCGTCGTACGCCGCCTCACCCGATCAGGCTCCGCAGCTCGTCGTTGGCCCGGTGCACGGCGTTCCCCATCGCGGCGGCGTCGGGACCGAGCCGGAGAACGGCGCGGGACGAGCTCGCCACGACCTGGCGGGCAGCGTCGCCGAAGATGCGGAGGATGTCGGCCGCGGTGCCGCCCTGCTCGCCGTACCCGGGCGCGAGGATGGGGCCGTTGATCGCGAAGTCGAGGCCCGTCCCCTCGATGGTGGCGCCGACGACGGCACCGAAGGAGCCGAGCGGCCGGACGGCGCCGTTGAGGTCGCGCAGGTGGGCGAGCATGGTCGACGCGACGGTCCGGCCGCCGAAGTCGTCGTTGGTGACGGCCCCCTGCACCTCGGGACCCTCCTTGTTGGAGGTCGCGGCGAGCACGAACAGGCCGGCGCCATGGGTTCGGGCGACCTCGACGAAGGGCATCAACGACCCGAAGCCGAGGTAGGGGCTGATGGTGACCGCGTCGGCGGCGAGCGGGGAGGACGGGTCGAGGTAGGCCTCGGCGTACGCCTGCGACGTCGAGCCGATGTCGCCCCGCTTCACGTCGAGCAGGACCAGGGCACCCGCGGCCCGAGACTCGGCGATCACCCGCTCGAGCACCGCGACGCCGCGGCTGCCGAACCGCTCGTAGAAGGCAGACTGCGGCTTCACGACCGAGCAGTACGGCGCCACCGCGTCCACCACCGTGAGAGCGAATCGCTCCAGTCCCTCGACCGTGTCGTCGAGATCCCACTCCTGGAGCAGTCCGGCGTGCGGGTCGATGCCGACGCAGAACTGCCCGCGCTTCGCCAGCGCGGCCGCGAAACGCTCGCCGAACGGTGCGGTCATCGCAAGCCCTTCAAGATCCGGCGCGGCCACAACGGGCCGCCGTAGATGAGGCCGGTGTAGGCCTGCACCAGGTCCGCGCCGGCGGCCAGCCGCTCGCGCGCGTCGTCGGGTGTCGAGATGCCCCCGACTCCGATCAGGGTGAGGTCGGGCCCGACCCGGCCGCGCAGCAGGGACACGACCTCGGTGGCACGTTCACGCAGCGGCGCCCCGGACAGGCCGCCGGCTCCGGCGGCCTCGACCTGCTCGGGCTTCGACCGCAGCTCCTCGCGGCTGGTCGTGGTGTTGGTCGCAATGATGCCGGCGAGGTCCTGCGCGAGGGCCAGGTCGGCGACGTCGAGCACGTCGTCGTCGGCGAGGTCCGGCGCGATCTTGACCAGCAGCGGAACGGGCTCCCGGCCGGCGTCGTCGGTCGCCCGGTCCGCGATCCGGCGCACGTGCTGGAGCAGCGGCGCGAGCTTCTCCACGGCTTGCAGGTTGCGCAGGCCCGGGGTGTTGGGAGAGCTCACGTTGACGACGAGGTAATCGGCGTGCGGCGCCAGCAGCCTGGTCGACGTCTCGTAGTCGGTCTCGACCGCGGCCTGGTCGTCGTCGGGGACGATCTTCGACTTGCCGATGTTGATGCCGAGCACCGGCCCGCCCGGTCGGCGGCGGCGCGTGGCGAGCCGCTGGGCGACCGCGGCGGCGCCGTCGTTGTTGAAGCCCATCCGGTTGACGACGGCGCGGTCGTCGAGCAGGCGCACCAGGCGCGGCTTCGGGTTGCCGGGCTGGGCGAGAGCCGTCACCGTGCCGACCTCGACGTGCCCAAAGCCGAAGGCGCCCAGCTCCTCGAACGCCTCGGCGGTCTTGTCGAAGCCGGCGGCCAGACCGAGCGGGTTGGGAAAGGTGAGACCCATCGTCTGGATCGGCCGACCGCGCGGAGCCCTGACCCGGCGCAGCACCGGACCGGCTGCCTTCAGCGCGTCGAAGGTGCGGTGGTGGGCGACCTCGGCGTCGAGGCGGGCCAGGCCGTGCTTGAAGACGGTGTCGTAGACGAGGGGTCTCGATGCTCGGTCCGCTCGCACCTCACCCACCGGCGTTCCACTCCTGCAGGGGCTTCACACCCACGTCGCCGCGGTGGAGCGCCTCGATGCCGTGCACCGCGGCACCCAGCCCCTGCACCGTGGTGATGCACGGGATGTTCGCACGCACGGCGGCGGTGCGGATCTCGTAGCCGTCGAGCCGTGCCGAGCCTCCGCCCGTGGTGCCGTGCGGGGTGTTGATGACCAGGTCGATCTCGCCGTCGAGGATCAGCTGGACGGTGGTCTTCTCCCCCGCCGGCCCCTCCCCCTCGAAGTGCTTGCGGACGATCGTCGTCTCGACGCCGTTGCGGCGCAGCACCTCGGCCGTGCCCTTCGTCGCCATGATCTGGAAGCCGTGGTCGGCCAGCACCTTGATCGGGAAGATCATGTGCCGCTTGTCGCGGTTGGCCATGCTGACGAACACCCGGCTCGGTCGTCCCTCGTGCATGCCGGGCTGCGGCAGCGACCCGAAGGCACCGGCCTGCGCCTTGGCGAAGGCGGTGCCGAAGTCGGCGTCGAGGCCCATCACCTCGCCGGTCGACTTCATCTCGGGACCGAGCACGGTGTCGACCTGACGGCCGTCGGGCGTCCGGAACCGGTTGAACGGCATCACCGCCTCCTTGACCGCGATCGGCTGGTCCGCCGGCAGGGTGCCGCCGTCGCCCTCGGCGGGGAGTACGCCGTCCTTGCGCAGCTCGGCGATGGTGGCGCCCATCATCACCCGCGCGCAGGCCTTGGCCAGCGGCGTGCCGGTCGCCTTCGAGACGAACGGGACCGTGCGGCTGGCCCGGGGGTTGGCCTCGAGCACGTAGAGCACGTCGGATCCGAGCGCGAACTGGATGTTGATCAGGCCGCGCACCCCGACCCCCTGGGCGATCGCGTGCGTCGCCTCCCGGATCCGCTGGATCTCCGAGTCGCCGAGCGTGATCGGAGGCAGCGCGCAGGACGAGTCGCCGGAGTGGATGCCGGCCTCCTCGATGTGCTCCATCACGCCGCCGAGGAAGAGCTCCTCGCCGTCGTACAAGGCGTCCACGTCGATCTCGACGGCGTCGTCGACGAACCGGTCGACCAGCACCGGGTGCTCGGGGGTCACCTCGGTGGCCCGGGAGATGTAGTCGCTCAGCGAGTCGTCGTCGTAGACGATCTCCATGCCGCGGCCACCCAGGACGTAGGACGGCCGCACCAGCACCGGGTAGCCGATCCGGTCCGCGATCGCACGGGCCTCCTCGAAGCTGGTCGCCATGCCGTGCTGGGGTGCGATCAGCTTCGCCTCCGCCAGCACCCGGCCGAACGCGCCGCGCTCCTCGGCGAGGTGGATCGCCTCCGGGCTGGTGCCGACGATCGTGACGCCGTTGTCCTTGAGCCCCTGCGCGAGCCCGAGCGGCGTCTGCCCGCCGAGCTGGCAGATGACGCCGGCGACGGGTCCGGCCTGCTCCTCCGCGTGCACGATCTCGAGCACGTCCTCGAGCGTGAGCGGCTCGAAGTAGAGACGGTCAGAGGTGTCGTAGTCGGTGGACACCGTCTCGGGGTTGCAGTTGACCATCACGGTCTCGTAGCCCACCTCGGTCAGCGCCAGGCTGGCGTGCACGCACGAGTAGTCGAACTCGATGCCCTGCCCGATCCGGTTGGGGCCGCTGCCGAGGATGATGACGGCCGGCTTGTCCCGTGGCTGGACCTCGGTCTCCTCGTCGTAGGACGAGTAGTGGTAAGGCGTGCGCGCCGCGAACTCCGCTGCGCAGGTGTCGACGGTCTTGTAGACCGGTCGGATGCCCAGCGCGTGCCGGACGCCGCGGACGACGTCGGGTGTCATGCCACGGATCCTGCCGATCTGGACGTCGGAGAACCCGTGCCGCTTGGCGTTGCGCAGCAGCGCCGGCGTCAGCTCGTCGGCCTCGATCAGGTCCTGCGCGGTCTCGTTGATCAGCATCAGCTGGTCGACGAACCACGGGTCGATCCCGGTGGCCTCGAAGACCTCGTCCGGGGTGGCACCGGCGCGGATCGCGTCCATGACCTTCCTGAGCCGGCCGTCGTGCGGCTTCTGGATCTCCTCCAGCAGCGCCCGTTTCGTGTCGGGAGAGCCGAGGTCGACGTCGAAGTCCTTGTGCCAGTCGAACGGTGCCTTCTTGTCCTCCAGCGACCGCAGCGCCTTCTGCAGCGCCTCGGTGAAGTTGCGGCCGATCGCCATCGCCTCGCCGACCGACTTCATGTGCGTGGTCAGCGTGGGATCGGCGCCGGGGAACTTCTCGAACGCGAACCGCGGCACCTTTACGACCACGTAGTCGAGCGTCGGCTCGAAGCTGGCCGGAGTGCTCTGCCCGTCCTCGCGGCGCGTGATGTCGTTGGGAATCTCGTCCAGCGTGTAGCCGATCGCCACCTTGGCCGCGATCTTCGCGATCGGGAAGCCCGTCGCCTTCGACGCGAGCGCGCTCGACCGCGACACGCGGGGGTTCATCTCGATGACGATCACCCGGCCGTCGAGCGGGTTGACGGCGTACTGGATGTTGCAGCCGCCGGTGTCGACCCCGACCTCGCGGATGATGCCGATCGCCAGGTCGCGCAGGTGCTGGTACTCCCGGTCGGTCAGCGTCATCGCCGGCGCCACCGTGATCGAGTCGCCGGTGTGGACGCCCATCGGGTCGAGGTTCTCGATCGAGCAGATGATGACGACGTTGTCGGCCTTGTCGCGCATCACCTCCAGCTCGTACTCCTTCCAGCCGATGATCGACTCCTCGATGAGGACCTCGGTCGTCGGGCTGGCGTCGAGCCCGGCGCCCGCGATCCGCGTCAGGTCTTCGTCGTCGTAGGCGATGCCGGAGCCGGTGCCGCCCATGGTGAACGACGGGCGGATGACGACCGGGAAGCCGAGCTCGGCGACCGCCTTCTCGCAGTCGTCCAGGGAGTGGCACACGAAGCTGCGGGCCACCTCACCGCCGATCTTCTCGACGATCGCGTTGAAGGTCTCCCGGTTCTCGCCGCGGTGGATCGCGTCGAAGCTGGCTCCGATCATCTCGACGCCGTACTTCTCCAGGACGCCGTTCTCGTGCAGCGCGATCGCCGTGTTGAGCGCGGTCTGGCCGCCCAGGGTCGGGAGCACCGCGTCCGGCCGCTCGCGGGCGATCACCTTCTCGACGTACTCCGGGGTGATCGGCTCGACGTAGGTGGCGTCGGCGAACTCCGGGTCGGTCATGATCGTCGCGGGGTTGCTGTTGACCAGCACCACCCGGAGCCCCTCGGCCTTGAGCACCCGGCACGCCTGGGTGCCGGAGTAGTCGAACTCGCAGGCCTGCCCGATGATGATCGGCCCGGAGCCGATCACCAGGACCGACTTGATGTCGTCGCGCTTCGGCATCAGGTGTTGTCCCCCATGAGGTCCATGAACCGGTCGAACAGGTAGGCCGCGTCGTGCGGTCCGGCGGCGGCCTCCGGGTGGTACTGCACCGAGAACGCCTTCAGCGTGCCGTCGGCGGAGCGCAGCTCCAGACCCTCGACCACGTCGTCGTTGAGGCAGATGTGGCTCACGGTGGCGGTGCCGTACGGCGTCTCCGTCGCCGCGTCCAGCGGTGCGTCGACCGCGAACCCGTGGTTGTGGGCGGTCACCTCGACCTTGCCGGTGGTCCGGTCCATCACCGGCTGGTTGATGCCGCGGTGGCCGTAGACGAGCTTGTAGGTGCCGAACCCGAGCGCGCGACCGAACAGCTGGTTGCCGAAGCAGATGCCGAAGTAGGGAATCCCACGCTCCAGCACGTCCTGCAGGACGGTGACGTCGGCGGTGGCCGGGTCGCCGGGACCGTTGGACAAGAACACGCCGTCGGGGTCGACCGCCTCGATGTCCGCGATGGTCGCGGTCGCGGGCAGCACGTGCACCTCGATGCCCCGCTGCGCCATCAGCGCCGGGGTCATGCCCTTGATGCCCAGGTCGACGGCTGCGACCGTGAACCGCTTCTCCCCGATCGCTGGGACGACGTAGGGCTGCATCGCCGTGACCTCGCCGGCCAGGTCGGCGCCCTTCATCTCCGGCTGCTGCCGCACCCGCCCGAGCAAAGCGTCGGGGTCGGTCTCGGTGGTGGAGATCCCGCAGCGCATCGCACCGCGCTCGCGGAGGTGCCGGGTGAGCGCCCGGGTGTCGATCCCGCTGATCCCGACCACCCCCTGGGCGCGCAGCTCGTCGTCGAGGGAGCGTCGCGAGCGCCAGTTGCTGGCGCGGCGCGCGGGGTCGCGGACGACGTAGCCCGCAACCCAGATCCGGCGGGACTCCTGGTCCTCGTCGTTGACGCCGGTGTTGCCGATGTGCGGTGCGGTCATGACGACGACCTGCCGGTGGTACGACGGGTCGGTCAGCGTCTCCTGGTAGCCGGTCATGCCGGTGTTGAACACCGCTTCGCCGTACGTCTCCCCCTCGGCGCCGTAGGTCTCGCCGTGGAAGGTGCGTCCGTCCTCGAGCACCAAGATCGCCATCAGACCAGCTTTCCGTCCAGAACCGTGGGCCGTCCGCGCAGGAACGTCGCCTCGATCCTTCCAGGCAGCTCCATCCCCGCGTAGGGGGTGTTCCGCGACAGGGACGCCGACTCGGCGGCGTCGATCACTCTGGTAGCGGCGGGGTCGTAGAGCACGATGTTGGCCGGGGCGCCGACCTCGATCGGGCGGCCGTGGTCGGGCACCTGGCCGATCCGCGCCGGAGCGTGGGACATCCGCTCGGCGACGCCCGCCCAGTCGAGCAGGCCGCTGTCGACCATCGTGTGCTGCACGATCGACAGTGCGGTCTCGAGCCCGAGCATGCCGAACGCGGCAGCCGCCCACTCGCAATCCTTGTCCTCGTGCGGGTGCGGCGCGTGGTCGGTGGCGACGATGTCGATCGTGCCGTCGGCCAGGCCGGCTCGGAGCGCCTCGACGTCGGAGGCCGACCGCAGCGGCGGGTTCACCTTGTAGATCGGGTTGTACGTCGCCGCCAGCTCGTCGGTCAGCAGCAGGTGGTGGGGGCAGGCCTCGGCCGTGACGTTCCAGCCCTTGCGCTTGGCGTCGCGGACAATCTCGACCGAGCCCGCCGTCGACACGTGGCACACGTGCAGCCGCGAGCCGACGTGGGCGGTGAGCAGGCAGTCACGGGCGATGATCGCCTCCTCCGCGACCGCGGGCCAACCGGCCAGCCCGAGCCGGCCCGAGAGCTCGCTCTCGTTCATCTGGGCCGCCTCGGTGAGCCGCGGATCCTGGGCGTGCTGGGCGATCACCCCGTCGAACGCCTTGACGTACTCGAGTGCCCGCCGCATCAGCAGCGGGTCGCTGACGCAGTGGCCGTCGTCCGAGAAGACCCGCACCCGCGCCGCGGAGTCGGCCATCGCACCGAGCTCGGCCAGCCGCTCGCCCTGGAGGCCGACGGTGACCGCGCCGATCGGGTAGACGTCGCAGTAGCCCGCCTCCCGGCCGAGCCGCCACACCTGCTCGACGACGCCCGCGGTGTCGGCGACCGGGTCGGTGTTGGCCATCGCGTGGACGGCGGTGAAGCCGCCCATCGCGGCTGCCCGGGTGCCGGTCTCCACGGTCTCGGCGTCCTCGCGGCCGGGCTCGCGCAGGTGGGTGTGGAGGTCCACCAGCCCCGGGAGCGCGATCAGACCCTCGGCGTCGATGGTCTCGACGGTGCCGGTGGTCGAGTAGTCCGAGCCGCTAGGCGAGGACGTATCGAGACCCGGTGCGATGTCTGCGATCTTGCCGTCCTCGATCACGATGTCGGTCGGCTCACCCCCGAGGATCCGCGCGTTCCTGATCAGGTACGACGTATTGGTGCTGCTCACTCGCTGCTCTCGCTTTCGGATCCTCCGAGGAGGAGGTAGAGGACGGCCATGCGGATGGCGACGCCGTTGGTGACCTGCTCGACGATCACCGACCGGGACGAGTCGGCGACGTCGGCGGTGATCTCCATGCCGCGCACCATCGGCCCGGGGTGCATGACGATCGTGTGGTCCTGGAGGGTCGCCATCCGGCGCCCGTCCAGCCCGTAGCGGCGCGAGTACTCGCGAGGGGTCGGGAAGAAGCCGCCCTGCATCCGCTCGCGCTGGACCCGCAGCATCATCACGGCGTCCACCTTCGGGATCACCGCGTCCAGGTCGTAGCTCGTGGCCACGCCCCAGCTGTCGACCCCGACCGGCAGCAGTGTCGGCGGACCGACCAGCGTCACCTCGGCGCCCAGGGTCTGCAGCAGCAACGCGTTGGAGCGGGCGACCCGGCTGTGCAGCACGTCGCCGACGATCGCGATCCGGCGGCCCTCGAGACCGCCCGGCTTCGACTCGCCCAGGTGCCGCCAGAGGGTGAACGCGTCCAGCAGCGCCTGCGTGGGGTGCTCGTGGGTGCCGTCGCCGGCGTTGACGACGCTCGACCGCACCCAGCCCGAGTGCGCGAGCCGGTGCGGCGCGCCGCTGGCGCTGTGCCGGATCACGACCGCGTCGGCACCCATCGCCTCCAGCGTGAGCGCGGTGTCCTTCAGGCTCTCCCCCTTGCTCAGGCTGGAGCCCTTGGCGGCGAAGTTGATCACGTCGGCAGACAGCCGCTTCGCGGCGGCCTCGAAGGAGATCCGGGTGCGGGTGGAGTCCTCGAAGAACAGGTTGACCACGGTGCGGCCACGCAGGGCGGGCAGCTTCTTGATCGGCCGGTCCGCGAGCGACCGGAGCTCGGCCGCGGTGGTCAGGACCAGCTCCGCGTCGTCGCGGGTCAGGTCGGCCGCGCTCAGCAGGTGCCGCTTCATGCCGTCTCCCCCTTGGTCTCGGTGGCCGGCACCGCGATCGACACCGAGTCGGTCGTGTCGTCCATCTCGGAGAGCCGGACGCTCACCCGCTCGGCGAGCGAGGTCGGCAGGTTCTTGCCGACGAAGTCGGCGCGGATCGGCAGCTCGCGGTGCCCGCGGTCCACGAGCACGGCCAGCTGCACAGCACTCGGCCGGCCGACGTCGTTGAGCGCGTCGAGAGCGGCCCGGATGGTGCGGCCGGAGAACAGCACGTCGTCGACGAGCACGACGACCTTGCCGTCGATCCCGTCGCCGGGGATCTCCGTGTGCAGCAGGGTCCGTGCCGGCTTCATCCGCAGGTCGTCGCGGTACATGGTGATGTCGAGTGACCCGACCGGTACGTCGTGCTCCTCGACGGCGGCCATCCGGGCGGCGATCCGGTGGGCGAGCGGCACTCCGCGCCGCGGGATGCCGAGGAGCACGAGATCGCCCGCGCCCTTGTTGCGTTCGAGGATCTCGTGGGAGATCCGGGTGAGCGCCCGGCCGATGTCACGGGCGTCGAGAACGGTGCGTCCCAGCTCCTGGGATGTGGGGGCGGCAGGCATCAGCGCGCCGGACCTCCTTCTCCGCCTCACAGGACGGCTCGTTAAAGGATGTCGATCGTCGCCCACCCTAACGGGTCATCGGGCGGAGGAACCAACGGGCACGCACGACGAGAGGCCCGGGTCGTCCCGGGCCTCTCGTCACTCGTGCGTGTGGCTCAGCGGAAGGCGTCCTTGACCTTCTCGCCGGCCTGCTTGAGGTTGGCCTTGGTCTGGTCGGCCTTGCCCTCGCCCTTGAGCTCGTCATCGCCCGACGCGTTGCCCAGGGCTTCCTTGGCCTCGCCGACCTTCTCGTCGGCCTTGTTTTCGAGCTTGTCCTGGTTACCCATGCCTGTCCTTTCGCTCGGGTGAGCCTTCAGGGGGCCGTTACCCGCTCCGACCCGGCGTACACGTTCATCGACGCTCCGCGGAGGAAGCCCACCAGCGTGAGGTTGGTCTCCTCCGCGAGGTCGGCGGCGAGGGAGGAGGGCGCGGACACGGCCGCCAGCAGCGGTACGCCGGCCATCACCGCCTTCTGGACCAGCTCGAAGGACGCCCGGCCGCTGACGACGAGGATCGTCTCCCGGAGCGGTAGCAGGTCGTCGCGCAGCGCGTGGCCGATGACCTTGTCGACGGCGTTGTGCCGCCCCACGTCCTCCTTGAGCACCAGCAGCTCGCCCGTCGCCGAGAACAACCCGGCGGCGTGCAGCCCGCCGGTGCGGTCGAAGACCCGCTGCGCCGCTCGGAGCCGGTCCGGAAGGCTGGCGAGCAGCGCGGGGCTCACCCGCAGCGGGTCGTCGGCCACCTTCCAGGTCGACGAGGTGCGGACGGCGTCGAGGCTCGCCTTGCCGCAGACCCCGCAGGAGGACGTCGTGTAGAAGCTGCGCTCCAGCGACGCGTGCGGCGCCGACACCGCGGGATCGAGCTGGACGTCCACGACGTTGTAGGTGTTCGTCCCCTCGTCGGTCGCACCCGCGCAGTAGCGCGCGGCGACGACGTGGTCCCTGGCGTGCACGACGCCTTCGCTGACAAGGAACCCGACGGCCAGGTCGAAGTCGTCGCCGGGGGTGCGCATGGTGACCGTGAGCGGTCGACCGTCGACCCGTATCTCCATCGGCTCCTCGGCTGCGAGCGCGTCCGGACGCCGCGTCACCTCGCCGTCGCGGATGCGCAGCACAGGTCGGCGGACGGTGACGCGGCCCATCTCAGCCTCCCCCGCCGGCAACAGGTTCGAGCCGCACGACGATCCCCTTGTAGGTCGGCGTGTTGCTGGCCTCGGCGACGCTGTCGAGCGGCACCAGGCAGTTCGCCTCGGGGTAGTACGCCGCCGCCGACCCGCGTGCCGTCGGGTAGGACACCGTCCGGAAACCCTCCAGCCGACGCTCGGTGCCGTCGTCCCAGACGCTGACGACGTCGACCAGAGCCCGGTCCTCGATCCCGAGCTCGTCGAGGTCGTCGGGGTTGACGAACACCACGTGCCGCGAGTCGTGGATGCCGCGGTAGCGGTCGTCCATGGTGTACGGGATGGTGTTCCACTGGTCGTGCGACCGCACTGTCTGCAGCACCAGGTGACCGGCCGGCGCGACGAGCGAGGTGAAGTCGTTGCACGAGAACTCGGCCCTGCCGCTGCCGGTCCGGTAGACGCCCTCGTTGACCGGGCTCGGCAGCCGGAACCCTCCGGGGAGCACCACCCGTTCGTTGAAGTCCTCGAACCCTGGCACGACGCGTGCGATCCGGTCCCGGACCAGGCCGTAGTCGGCCTCGAAGTGCTCCCAGGGGATCGAGCCGCCGGTGCCGAGGGTGCGCCGCGCGAGCCGGCAGATGATCGCGATCTCGCTGAGCAGGTGGGGCGAGGCCGGGTCGAGGCGACCACGCGTGGTGTGGACCTGGCTCATCGAGTTCTCGACGGTCACGAACTGCTCCCCGGTCGCCTGCACGTCGCGGTCGCTGCGCCCCAGCGTCGGCAGGATCAGGGCGGTCTCGCCGCACACCGTGTGCGACCGGTTGAGCTTGGTGGAGACCTGCACCGTCAGCCGGCAGCGCCGCAGCGCCTCCTCGGTGACCGCGCTGTCCGACATCGCGCGGACGAAGTTGCCGGCGACCCCCATGAACACCTTGACCTTGCCGTCCCGCATCGCCCGCACGCCGTGGACCGAGTCGTATCCGGGCTCGGTCGGCGGCGCGAAACCGAACTCCTCCTCGAGCGCGTGCCGGAACGGCTCCGGCAGCCGCTCCCAGATCCCCATGGTGCGGTCGCCCTGCACGTTGCTGTGGCCACGGACCGGGCACACGCCCGCGCCGGGACGACCGATGCTGCCGCGCAGTAGCAGGAAGTTGACGATCTCGCGGATCGTCGGCACGCCGTGCCGGTGCTGGGTCAGGCCCATCGCCCAGCACACGATGATCTTCTTGCTGGCGAGCACCCGTCCGCGGAGCTCCTCGATCTCCTCGCGGGTCAGGCCCGTGGCTTCGAGGACCTCGGCCCACTCGGTACGACGGACGTGCTCCGCGAAGGCTTCGAAGCCGGCGGTGTCGCGCTCGATGAAGGCCCGGTCGAGCACCGTCCCGGGAGCGTCGTCCTCGGCCTCGAGCAGCAGCCGGTTGAGCAACTGGAACAGCGCCAGGTCGCCGCCGAGCCGGATCTGGAGGAACTGGTCGGCGATCGTCGTTCCGCGTCCGACGACGCCGCTCGGCCGCTGCGGGTTCTTGAACCGCTTCAGCCCGGCCTCGGGCAGCGGGTTGACCGCGACCACCTGGCCGCCGTTGTGCTTGGTCTGCTCCAACGCGGTGAGCATCCGGGGGTGGTTGGTGCCGGGGTTCTGGCCCACGACGAGCACCAGGTCGGCTTCGTAGAAGTCCTCGAGGGACACCGTTCCCTTCCCGACGCCGAGCGTCTCGCCCAACGCCGACCCGCTCGACTCGTGGCACATGTTCGAGCAGTCCGGGAGGTTGTTGGTGCCGTAGGCCCGGGCGAAGAGCTGCAGCAGGAACGCGCCCTCGTTGTTGAGCCGGCCGGAGGTGTAGAACATCGCCTCGGCCGGGGAGGCGAGGCCGGTGAGCTCACCCGCGATCAGTCCGATGGCGTCGTCCCAGCCGATCGGCTGGTAGTGGGTGCCCCCGGGCAGCTTCACCATCGGCTCGGTCAGCCGACCCTGCTGGTTGAGCCAGTAGTCCGACTTCTGGGCCAGCTCGGCGACCGGGTGCTCGGCGAAGAACTCCCGGGTGACCCGTCGGCTGGTCGCCTCGTCGGTGACGTGCTTCGCCCCGTTCTCGCAGTACTCGTTCTTGTGCCGCTTCTTCGGCTCCGGCCAGGCACATCCAGGACAGTCGATGCCGCCGTCCTGGTTGAGGTTGAGGAGGGTCAGCGCCGTCCGCCGCGGGCTGGTCTGCGCCAGCGAGTACTCCAGCGCATGGGCGACGGCCGGGACCCCGGCAGCCCACGTCTTCGGTGGCGTGACCGTCAGGTCGTCCTGCGGCTCCTCGATCGGAGGCATCTCTCTCCCAGTCCTCGGCACGACTCGCGCCGGTCTCGTCATCGTAGGCTTCGGCCGTGCACGCGGTCCTCGCCCAGCTGGTCGCCGACCTCCCCGACGGGGTGGTCGTCACGGGCGCGGCCGAGATCGACAAGTACCGCGAGGACTTCGCCCGCGACGGCTCCGCCGGTACGCCGATCGCGGTGGTCCGGGCCGAGACGGCCGAACAGGTCCAGCAGGCCGTGCGCTGGGCGGCGGAGCACCGGGTGCCGGTGGTCCCCCGCGGAGCCGGCACCGGGCTGTCCGGCGGGTCGTCGGCGGTCGACGGCGGGATCACGATCTCGCTGGACCGGATGCGCGCGATCGAGGTCGACACCGCCTGCCAGGTCGCGATCGTCGAACCCGGGGCGCTCAACGTCGAGGTCAAGGCAGCTGCCGCGAAACACGGCCTGTGGTACCCGCCCGACCCCTCGTCATTCGAGATCTGCTCCATCGGCGGCAACCTCGCGACCAACGCCGGCGGCCTCTGCTGCGTGAAGTACGGCGTCACCACCGACTACGTCCTCGGGATGGATGTCGTGCTCGCCGACGGCACCCTGGTCCGGCTGGGTGGCAAGCAGATCAAGGACGTCGCGGGACTCTCGCTGCTCAAGCTCTTCGTCGGCAGCGAGGGCACCCTGGGCATCATCACCCGGGCGATCCTGAGGCTGATCCCCGCCCAGACTGCCGGCGCGACCCTCGTCGCCGCCTTCTCGACCGTGACGGCTGCGTCGCGTGCCGTGGTCGCGATCCGCGGCCGGGTGCGCTGCTCGATGCTGGAGCTGATGGACAACACCGCCATCAACGCGGTCGAGGACTGGCGCTCGCACGGCCTCGACCGGTCGACCGGGGCGCTCCTGCTCGCGCAGTCCGACGCGACCGGTGCCGCCTGCGAGACGGAGATCGACCTGATCCGCGAGTGCTGCGAGAAGGAGGACGCGAGCGCGGTCTTCACAACCAGCGACCCGGACGAGGCCGCGATGTTCGTCGCGGCCCGCCGCAACGCGTTCCTGGCGCTCGAGCAGCGCGGGAGCGTGCTGTTCGAGGACGTCGGGGTGCCGGTGCCGGTCCTGCCGGACCTGGTGGCCGGCATCACCGCCATCGCCTCCCGCTGCGAGGTCGAGATCGCCCTGGTCGCGCACGCCGGCGACGGCAACACGCACCCGATCGTGGTCTACGACGCGGGCCGTCCGGAGGCGGTGGCCGGCGCCCGCCGGGCGTTCGACGAGGTGATGGCGCTTGCCATCGAGCTCGGCGGCACGATCACCGGCGAGCACGGCGTGGGGCGGGCCAAGAAGGCAGCACTGCCCGACCAGCTCGGCGCCGAGGTGATGGCGCTGAACCGGAGGATCAAGGACGCCCTGGACCCCGACGGGATCCTCAACCCCGGGGCCGTCCTCTAGCCCGGTCTGCCCGGTCCGCAGGATCCACTGTCAGAGCGCCTGTGCCATCGCCGCGCACGCGGACAGCCAGGACCGCTTCGTCGCCTCGCTGAGCAGGTGGTAGGGCACCACCGAGCCCGACACCAGCGCCGGGTCGTAGGGCACCCGGTGCACGCCGCGGGTGCGCTGCTCGTAGACCTGCACGAGGTCGCTCGCCAGCCGCGTGTCCACCTTCTCGCTGGGGTCGGACAGCACGGTGATCGTCTTGTGCTTCAGGTTGGCGTAGCCGGCGTCTTGGAGGGCGTCGAGCATCCACAGCCCGCTGTAGCCAGTGTCCTCGCGGACCGTGCTGGTGACCACGAGGAGGTCGGCGGCGTCTGCCGCCGCGAGCCAGTTCTCGGCGCGCATGTTGTTGCCGGTGTCGATCAGGATGACGCGGTAGAAGCGCTGGAGCAGGGCATGGACGTCGGCGAAGTCGGTCGCGTGGATGATCCCTGTGACATCGGGCCGCTCGTCCGAGGCCAGCACGTCGAAGTGGGCGTCGCCCTGGGAGCGGACGAAGGCGCCCAGGTCGCCGATCCGCGACTGGTAGACGTCCTTGAACCTGCCGAGGTCCTCGAGCAGCTCTCGGGTGGTGTTGCGGTGGCTGCCGCGCTGGCCGCGGATCCCGAGCGTGCCGCGGGTCTCGTTGTTGTCCCAGGCGACCACTCCGCCGCCGCGGACGGTGCCGAAGGTGTAGCCGGCGGCGAGCACCCCGGTGGTCTTGGCGGCGCCGCCCTTGGGGTTGATGAACGCGATCGTGCGGGGCCCGGCGAAGTCCTTCTGGATCGCCTGCCGGTCCCCGTGGTAGGCCTGCTCCTTCGCGCCCATCTTGGGCTTGATCAGGCCGCCGCTGACGCGGCGGACACGGCCCCGCCAGCCCCAGGTCGCGGGCCCTTGGTGTGCGTCGTGGTCGCGTCGGTCGAGGAAGTCGGTCGCGGTCATGAACCGCCGCGGCTCGGCGGGAGGCGGCGCCGCCGGCGTGCGCGCTGCGGCCGGTGGTGCGCCGACCGGTGGCGCCGGAGGCTGACTCGACGTCTGACTCGGCGGCGGTGGCAACGGCGGCGGGCCCAGCGGCGGTGGCCCGGACGGCATCGGGCCACGCGGGAGGGTGCTGGCGGCGAGCGGGTCGGCGTCGATCGGATCGCTCAGCGGGTCGACGTGGGCGCCGTTGCGCGCGGCCTCGACCTGCCGCTGCGCGAACGCCTCGAGCTCGTCGGCGGTGAAGAGACGGTCCGACGTGTTCTCACTGGTGCCGGGATCGGCTGAGGAATGGCTCACGGTTACCCCCGAGATGAGGCCGAACGGTTGGGGTGACCCTAACCCGCTCGGCGGTCCCTCAAACAGGCACCTGGGGACGCGGGTCAGACCTCCAGCTCGTTGATGGCGTTCTCGATCGCCCGGTGGAAGGTCGGGTAGGCGTAGTGCATGGTGCGGAGCTTCGCCACCGGCGTCCCGGCGTGCACGGCCGCGGCGATCAGGCCGATCATCTCGCCGCCGGACGGCCCGACCGTCGTACCCCCGACCAGGACACCGCGGTCGGCGTCGGCGACGACCTTGATGACCCCGTGGTTGCCGGTCTTGTGCATCCAGCCGCGGCTCGAGCTCGGCAGCGAGTAGCTCCCGGTGGTGACCCGGATGCCGGCGTCACGCGCCTGCTTCTCGGTGAGGCCGACCGATCCGACCTCGGGGTCGGTGAAGGTCGCCCGGCTGACCGCCGTGTAGTCGGCCCACGGCCCGTCCTTGCCGAGGATCGACCGCACCGCGACCTCGGCCTGGTACATCGACATGTGCGTGAACTGGCCCTTGCCGGTGATGTCGCCAACGGCCCACAGCTGGTCCCCGGCCCGCACCTGCTCGTCGGTGTCGAGGAACCGTGAAGACGGGTCGAGACCCACCGTGTCGAGGCCGAGGTCGGAGAGGTTGGTACGGCGACCGGCGGCGACGAGCAGCGCCCCGGCGGACAGCACGCTGCCGCCGCCGAGGGAGACGGTGAAGCCGGGCCCGGCGGTGTGGTCGATCCGGGTGATGTCGACACCGACGCGCACGTCGATGCCCTCGTCGGCCATCGCCCCGGCGACGACCTCGCTCGCCTCCGGCTCCTCGGGACCGAGGATCCGGTCCGCGACCTCCAGGATGGTGACGTCCACCCCGAACCGGGCGAACGCCTGCGCGATCTCACAGCCGATCGCGCCGCCCCCGAGCACGATCATGCTCTCCGGGAGGTTCTTGACCTGGACCGCGTCGCGGTTGGTCCAGTACGGCGTCTCGGCCAGCCCGGGGACGGGCGGGATCGCGGGCTCCGTGCCGACGTTGAGCACGACCGCACGCTGCACGTCGTACTCCTGCGTGCCGTCGGCGGTCTCGACGACGACCTTGCCCGGACCGGCCAGCCGGCCGTGGCCCCGGGCGAACGTGGCGCCGTTGTCGATCAGCCGGTCGACCGCGACCTGGTCGTTCCAGGCGTCGGTGGCCTCGTCGGAGATCCGCTTCGCGACCGTCGTCCAGTCGGGTGTCACCTCGACCGATCCACCCAGCGTCGGCACCCGTCGTGCCTCGGCGAGCGCGCCGGCCGCGCGGATCATCATCTTCGAGGGGATGCACCCGTAGTAGGGACACTCACCGCCCACCAGGTGCTTCTCCACGCCCAGCACGGAGAGGCCGGCCTGCGCGAGCTGGGCCGCGACGTGCTCCCCTCCCGGGCCGAGACCGATGACGGCGGCGTCGATGCTCTCGCTCATAGCGACAACCCTGGCACGCCATTGGTCGCGACGGAACCGAATGCCGCCAGAGCGCCGCAACCCCCGCTCGCGTCAACCGCGGCGCGGCAGCTGGCGCCCGCGGGCGAAGCCCGCACGGTGCGGTGACCCTGGGCAGAGCGAAGCGATGGTCCGGGCGGCGCCGCACCGTGGGCGACACGCTCGCGCATTCAGACAGCCAGCGTCGGCTTGGACTTCAGGATCGCGCCGAGCACGCCGTTGACGAACGACGGGGACTCGTCGGTGGAGAGGTCCCGCACCAGGGCCATCGCCTCGGTGACGGCGACCGCGTCGGGGACGTCGTCGACGTAGAGCATCTCGTAGACGCCGATGCGCAGCACGTTGCGGTCGACGGCCGGCATCCGGTCGAGCGTCCAGCCCTGGGCGTAGGTGGCGAGCACCTCGTCGATCCGGGCCAGATGCTCGACGACGCCGCGCACCAGGGTCTCGGTGTAGGGGTTGGTCGGCGACGCGCCCTCGCCGATCGACCGGTCCAGCGTGTCGCCGGCCGACTCCCGCCGCAGGTCGGCGGCGAACAACAGGTCAAGGGCCCGCTTCCGGGCCTTCGAGCGCGCTCCCCCGGAGCTCACGACTTCACGCGGCTGAGGTACGAGCCACCCTCGCGGGTGTCGACCTTGATTTTCTCGCCCTGCTCGATGAACAGCGGGACCTGGATCTCGGCGCCGGTCTCGAGGGTGGCGGGCTTGGTGCGGCCGGTCGCGGAGTCGCCGACGACGCCGGGCTCGGTGTAGGTGATGGTCAGCTCGACCGAGGCGGGGAGCTCGATGAACAGCACCCGGCCCTCGTTGGTGGCGACGATCGCCTCCATGTTCTCGAGCAGGAAGTTCTTGGCGGAGCCCACGATGTCCGGGTCGACCTCGATCTGGTCGTAGGTGCCGGTGTCCATGAAGACGTAGTTGGTGCCGTCGTTGTAGAGGTACTGCATCGTGCGGCGGTCGACCGTGGCGGTCTCGACCTTGGTGCCGGCGTTGAAGGTCTTGTCGACGTTCTTGCCCGACTCGACGTGCTTGAGCTTGGTCCGCACGAAGGCGGGGCCCTTGCCTGGCTTCACGTGCTGGAACTCGACCACCTGCCAGAGCTGGTTTTCCAGCTTGAGAACCATGCCGTTCTTCAGGTCGTTCGTCGTTGCCATGCGCCAGCCTTCTTCGATGCAGATGTCAATTCCAACAAGGGTCGGTGTGGCCACGTCGGGCCAGCGGGGAAGTCTAGTCTCCGCTCTCCGCAGCGATGAATTCGAGAGCCTGCCGGTAGCCGTCGATCCCCTGGCCCGCGATGACCTTCGCGGCGTGCGGGGTCACCACCGAGGTGTGCCGGAACACCTCCGCGCGCTGCGAGGGATCCGAGATGTGCACCTCGACCAGCGGTGCGGTCAGCTGGGCACAGGCGTCGAAGATCGCGTAGGAGTAGTGGGTCCACGCGGCGGCGTTGAGGACCACCGGCGTCCCGGCGTCGGCTGCCTGGTTGAGCCAGTCGAGCAGCTCGCCCTCGTGGTTGGTCTGCCGGGTCTCGACCGACAGGCCGACCAGCTCGCCCCACCCACGGCAGAGCTCGGCGAGCTCGCGATGAGTGGTCGTCCCGTAGATCTCCGGCTCGCGCCGGCCGAGCCGGCCGAGGTTGGGGCCGTTGAGCACCAGTACCTGCCTCACGCCGCACCACCCGTCATCCGGTCGTACGACGCGCGCAGGTTTGCCTCGGACGGGCCGGACAGCACCGCCGGCTTCGCCAGCCCGTCGAGCACGACGAACCGCAGGGTGTTGCCGCGCGACTTCTTGTCGACCCGCATCCCGGCCAGCAGCGCGTCGAAGTCCGCGCCCGCGTAGCTGGTCGGCAGCCCGACCGCAGCGAACGTGGTCGCGTGCCGGGCCGCGGTCCGGTCGTCGAGATGCCCCTCGAGCCGCGCCAGCTCGGCGACGTAGCAGCAGCCGATGGCCACCGCTTCGCCGTGCCGCATCGTGTAGCCCTCGGCCCGCTCGATCGCGTGCGCCATCGTGTGGCCGTAGTTGAGCACCTCCCGACCGGGGTGTCCGTCGGCGCCGCCGGCCTCCTTGAGGTCAGCGACGACGACGTCGATCTTGACGCGGATCGCGCGCTCGACGAGGTCCGGGAGCACCTGCCCGGCGGGGTCGGTCGCCGCCTCGGGGTCGGCCTCGACCAGGTCGAGGATGACCGGGTCGGCGATGAACCCGCACTTGATCACCTCGCCCATGCCGGCGACCAGCTCGGCCCGCGGCAGCGTGAGCAGGGTGTCGAGGTCGACGAGCACACCGGCCGGCTCGTGGAAGGAGCCGACGAGGTTCTTGCCCGCGGCGGTGTTGATGCCGGTCTTGCCACCGACCGCCGCGTCGACCATGGCGAGCAGGGTGGTCGGCACGTGCACGACCCGCACGCCGCGCAGCCAGGTCGCGGCCACGAACCCGCCGAGATCGGTGGTCGCGCCGCCGCCGAAGGTCACCACCGCGTCGGACCTGGTGAAGCCGGCCTCTCCGAGCGCGTCCCAGCACTGGGCCGCGACCTCGGCCGATTTGGTCGCCTCGCCGGCCGGCAGCCCGAGCGCGAGGACGTCGTACTCCCGCCGCAGGACGTCGAGCACGGGCCCCGCGAGCTCGTCGAGCTCGGCGGCGTGGAGGAACGCGACCCGCTGGACCGAGCTCCCGAGGATGCCGGGCAGCCGCTCCGCGAGACGACGGCCGACCACGACGTCGTACGGCGACGCGCCACCCACGTGCAGCACGGTGTCGGTCATCGCTCTTCGCTCTCGGTCGTCGAGTAGCCCGAGCTCCCCGGCGCGGTGGTCGAGTAGCCCGAGCCGCTAGGCGAGGGCGTATCGAGACCAGGCGTATCGAGACGCCGCAAGCCGGACGCCACCTCGGCCGCGACCTCCTGCGGGCTCCGTCCGTCCGTGTCGACGGTCAGGGTCGCGACGCCCTCGTAGACGGGCGTCCGCTCGTCGAGCAGCATCTTCACCCGCGCCCGCACGTTGCCGAGGAGCAAGGGTCGCCCGGCGCCGAGACCGACCCGCTTCACGGCGTCGGAGAGGCCGACCCGGAGGAACACCACGCGGTGCCCGGTCAGCAACGCGCGGGTGTCCGGATCGAGCACCGCCCCGCCGCCCAGGGCGAGCACGCCGTCGTGCTCGTCGAGCGCGGTCGCGACCGCGGCGCGCTCGAGGGCACGGAAGGCCGCTTCGCCGTCGTCGACGAAGATCTCCTGCACCGGCTTGCCGGCCCGCGCCTCGACGGCGTGGTCGCTGTCGAGGAACGTCACGCCCAGGGCGTCAGCGAGCAGCCTGCCGACCGTCGTCTTGCCGGCGCCCATGGTGCCCACGAGGACGGCGACCGGCCCACCGTGGTCAGTGCTCACTTGTACCTCAGCGTGTCCAGGTAGCTCGCGGCGTTGCGCCGGGTCTCCTGGACCGAGTCCCCGCCGAACTTCTCGACGACGGCGTCCGCCAGCGTGAGTGCGACCATCGCCTCGGCCACGATGCCGGCGGCCGGGACGGCGCACACGTCGGAGCGCTGGTGGTGGGCAACGGCTTCCTCGCCGGTCACGACGTCGACGGTGCGCAGGGCGCGGGGCACGGTCGCGATCGGCTTCATCGCAGCGCGGACGCGCAGGATCTCGCCCGTGGTCATACCGCCCTCGGTGCCGCCCGAGCGGCCGGACACCCGCCGCAGGCCCTCCTCGGTCGGCACGATCTCGTCGTGGGCGAGCGAGCCGGGCGTGGCCGCGAGCTCGAAGCCGTCACCGACCTCGACGCCCTTGATCGCCTGGATGCCCATCAGCGCGCCCGCGAGGCGGGAGTCGAGCCGCCGGTCCCAGTGCACGTGCGAGCCGAGGCCGGGCGGCAACCCGTGGACCACGACCTCGACGACGCCGCCGAGGGTGTCGCCGTCCTTGTGCGCCTGGTCGATCCGCTCGACGATCAGCTTGGACGTGTCGGGATCGAGGCAGCGGACGGGGTCCTCGTCCAGCCGGGCGACGTCGGCCGGTGCGGGCCACAGCCCGGCCGGCGCGCGGACGCCGCCGATCTCGATCACGTGGGACACGATCTGCGCGCCGACGGCCTGCTCGAGGAAGTTGCTCGCCACCCGGCCCAGCGCCACCCGGGCCGCGGTCTCGCGGGCGGAGGCGCGCTCCAGCACGGGCCGCGCGTCCTCGAAGTCGTACTTCTGCATGCCCGCCAGGTCGGCGTGACCCGGGCGCGGCCGGGTGAGCGGGGCGTTGCGGGCCAGTCCGTCGAGGACCTCCTGGTCCACCGGGTCGGCCGCCATCACCTGCTCCCACTTGGGCCACTCGGTGTTGCCGACCTCGATCGCGATCGGACCGCCCTGCGTGCGGCCGTGCCGGACACCCCCGACGACCCGGACCGCGTCGGCCTCGAACTTCATCCGGGCGCCGCGGCCGTAACCCAGCCGCCTCCGGGCGAGCGAGTCGGAGATGTCCTCGGTCGTCACCTCGACATGGGCCGGCAGGCCCTCGAGGATCGCGACCAGGGAGGGTCCGTGGGACTCCCCCGCCGTCAGCCAACGCAACATACGTCACATTCTCCCAGAGACGGACGCATCCGCCCTTTCCGGTCCGGGGTTACGGGGACGTCGCCCGTCCGGTGGTCGAGTAGGCCGAGCGCCTGCGCGAGGCCGTATCGAGACCCGGCGAGACGACCGCCCACGGTGAGCGAGCAGGATTGTGGCGTCTCGATACGCCCTCGCGCCAGAGCGCTCGGGCTACTCGACGACCGGACGAGACGGCTGCCGTCCTACCCCGAGATCGCCGCGACCAGCGGCTCGCCGGCCACGATCCCGATCCACGCGCCCGCCAGCAGGAAGGGGCCGAACGGATAGGCCCGCTTGAGCACCGACCGGTCGCGCCTGGCGATCGCGATCACCAGGCCGGGCACGCCGAAGAGGAGGAAGGCGGAGTAGAGGCCGACGAACAGGGGTACGGCGCCGGCGTACCCGAGCACGCAGCCGAGCAACGCCGAGAGCCGGACGTCGCCGAAGCCCATCCCGGCCTGGCGGATGAACCACAGCAGCCAGAACACGGTGCGTACCAGCAGCAGGCAGACGACCCCGCGGACCAGCTCGTCCGCATCACCGGTGGCCGCCCAGCGGACGCCGCCGTACACGAGGGCGGCGAGTGTCGCGGGCAGCACCACGATCGAGGGCAGCAGCCGGGTGCGGTGGTCGACGATGCCGAGCAGGGTGCCGACCGGCACCAGCGGCAGCAGCAGGCACAGCAACCACTCCCAGCCCAGCACCGCGCCGATGCCGGCACCGGCGGCGGCGGAGATCCCCGCGGCGACCAGCCCGAGCCGCGGGCGGCGACCGAGGTCGGCGTACAGCTCCTTCGGCGGTTCCTCGAGGCGTGCCTTCTGGGCGGGGGTCAGCTCCACGCCCTCCTCCGGCTCGGGGTCGGGTGGCGGCTCCGGCAGCACCCGGATGAGGTACGGCGTCAGCGCGCCTGCGAGGCCGCAGCCGACCAGCCCGACCAGTGCCGCTGCGAGGTGCTCATGCATTTCCGGGGTCCCCGCGAAGTTGTTGGCTGGAGGAGCGAAGCGGGGGGAGACAAGAACTTCGTGGGGTGGTTCTCATGCGGTTCGCTCCCGGAGCGCGGCCTCGCCGGCGGCGCGCATCGCGGCGAGCGGCGCCGCTACCCCGGTGAACGCGGTGAACTGCAGCGCGGCCTGGTGGACGAGGAGGTCGAGTCCGGAGACGACGGTCCCGCCGACTCCGGACAATGGCGTCGGCCAGGGGTCGTAGACGACGTCGAACAGCACCTCGACGCCCGCGCACGCCGCGACCAGGCGGTCGGTCTGCGCGGCGACCGGGATCGTCGAGACGATCGCGTCCGTGTCGTCGTTCGCATCGTCGAGCGAGATGATCTCGACCGCCGGTGCGGCGTGGTGAGCGGCGATCCGCGCGACCGCTTCTTCCGCGCGCTCGGGCTGCCGGACCGCGACCCGGACCGATTCCGCGCCGAGCTCCACCATCGCCAGACCGGTGGCCGCAGCCGTGGCGCCGCCGCCGAGAATCGTGGCGAATCGGATGCTGCCGTCGTACCGCTCCCGGACGGCCGCGACCGCACCGCGCAGGTCGGTGTTGTCGGCGTGCACCTCACCACCGGTCAGCAGCAGCGTGTTGGCGGAGCCGACGAGCTCGACCCGGTCGCTCACGACGTCGGCCAGCGCCATCGCCTCGCGCTTGAGCGGTGCGGTCACCGACAGCCCGCGCCACTCCGCGCCGAGACCGGCCACGAAACCCGCCAACCCGCCGGCCGGCACGAGCGCGGCGTCGTACTCCCAGTCGAGGCCGACCGCGGTGTACCCCGCCCGGTGCAGCACCGGCGACAGCGAGTGGGCGATCGGGTCGCCCACGACAGCACACCTCATCAGCAGACGTCGGGATGCTCGTCGCACCAGTCCCGCAGCTCCTGCTGATAGGTCAGGAACTCCTCGTAGGACTCGGCGAACTTCGTCCTTCCGGTGTTCAGGTTCACCGTGACGTAGTAGTACCACTCGCCGTCCGCGGGGTTCAGCGCGGCGTTGATCGCCTCCTCGCCCGGGTTGCCGATCGGACCCGGCGGAAGGCCGGTGTTGCGGAACGTGTTGTAGGGCCCCGGAGCGGTCTCCCGCTCCTCCTGGGTGAGGCCCACCGTGAGCGGGCGACCGAGTGCGTAGTCGACGGTCGCGTCGATCTGCAGGTAGCCCGCTTGGCCCGCGGTGCCCGGGTTCTCCACCCGGTTGTAGATCACGCGCGCGATCTTGGACATGTCCCGGCCGCGTCCCTCCGCCTGCACCAGCGCGGCCACCGTCATGATCTCGTGGGGCTCGTAGCCCACCTCTTCCGCGGCGGCCTCGAGGTCGAGGTCGGACGCCGCCTGCTCCCAGCGGGCCACCATCGCCCGGAGGATCGACGCCGGCGTGTCCCCGGGGGTGATCGTGTAGGTGGCCGGGAAGAGGTAGCCCTCAGGGTTGCCCTCCGCGTAGTCGGGCAGGCCGAGCGCCTTGGTGTTGCCCAGCGCCCGCTCGAACTGCTTCTTGGAGAAGTCCGTGCCCTCCGCCAGCCGGTCGATCACGTCGACGGCCCGGAGCCCCTCGGGGACGGTGACGGTCGCCTGGGCCATGTTGTCGGGGTCGACCAGGATCGCGACGACGTCGGACGCCTTCATCTGCTCCTTGAGCAGGTAGGTGCCCGCCTGGATGCCCCGCGACTCCTCGTCCCTGTCCTCCGCGGCGTCGACGAACGCCTCCGAGGAGGCCACCACACCGAGGTCCTCGAGCTCGTCGCCCATCGACGGGACCGACTGTCCCTGCTTGACGACGAAGACCACCTCTCCGCTGCCCGGTCCTTCGTAATCCTCCGGGTCGGCGAAGAACTCGTCCCACGCGGGCATGACGACGTACCGGAAGGCGGCGAAGACAAGCAGCGCGCCGATCACCACGAACACGAGCATCGGCAGGCATCCCGAGAACCGCTTCTTGCGCCGCCCACCGGCGCGTCGCGGCGCTGCGTCCTCCAAGACGATCGGGTCACTCATCGGTCTCCTCGACGTCCTTTCCGGTCGGCTCGGCGACGGTTCCCACCGCCACGACCTCCCCGGGTGCTCGACCAGTAGCCCGCTCCGCGTCGAGAGCGTGCTGCAGGATCACGACGGCCGCGACCTGGTCGACCACGGCGCGTCGCTGTTGTCCCTTACGTTGATCGCGGAGCATAGCCTCCGCCGTGATCGTGGTGAGACGCTCGTCGACCAGGCGCACCGGCACCGGCGCGATCCGCATCGCGAGGCGGCGCGCGAACTCGCGGGTCTTCACGGCGGCCGGGCCCTCACCGCCGGACAACGACCGCGGCAGGCCGACCACGACCTCGACGGCCTCCTCGGACGCGACCAGCTGGCGCAGCCGCCGCAGGTCGCCCTTGCCGCGGCGCACGGTCTCGACCGGCGTCGCGAGGACGCCGGACGGGTCGCAACGGGCGACGCCGATCCGGGCATCGCCCGGATCCACGCCGAGACGCACGCCCGCTCTCATCCGGCCGGCCTCACCCGGAGAGCCTCACAGGGCGGGCACCGCCGCCACCACGGCCGCGATCGCCTCGTCGATCCGCGTGGCGTCGACGCCGCCGCCCTGGGCGACGTCGTCCTTGCCGCCGCCGCGACCGTCGATGTAGGGCCCCACGACCCTGACCAGCTCGTTGGCGGAGAGCCCGCGCGCCCGGCCGGCGTCGTTGACCGCCGCCACGACCGAGACCTTGCCGTCGGCCACGCCGATGATCACCGCGACCCCGGGGGTGTCGCCGGGCAGTCGCCCGCGCACGTCGAGGGCCAGCGTGCGGACGTCGCCGCCGCCCGCGCCGTCGACCCGGTGGGCGACCACCTTCACGCTGCCGACGTCGGTGGCGCCCGCCGCCAGCGCGGCGCCGCCGGCCAGCAGCTGCGCCAGCCGGATCCGCTCGATCTCCTTCTCGGCGGCGCGCAGCTTCTCGACCAGGTCGTTGACCCGCGCCGGCAGGTCCTCGGGGCGCGCCTTGAGCGTCTCAGCGAGCTGCGCGACCAGGACGTGCTCGCGGGCGAGGAACTGGTAGGCGTCGGTGCCGACCAGCGCCTCGACCCGGCGTACGCCGGAGCCGATCGACGACTCCCCCAGCAGCTTGATCACGCCGAGCCGGCCGGAGCTCTGGGCGTGCGTCCCGCCGCACAGCTCACGCGCCCAGTCGCCGACGGACACGACCCGCACGCGGTCGCCGTACTTCTCACCGAAGAGTGCCATCGCGCCGGAGGCGACCGCCTCCTGCTGGGTCATCACCTCGGCGTGCACGGCGAGGTCGTCGAGCACGACGGCGTTGACCCTGGCCTCGACGTCGGCCATCACCGACCCCGGCACCGAGCCGGTGGCGGAGAAGTCGAAGCGGAACCGGCCGGGTGAGTTCTCGGAGCCGGCTTGGGTCGCGGTCTCGCCGAGCGCCTCGCGGAAGGCCTTGTGCACCATGTGGGTCGCGGTGTGCGAGCGCGAGATCGCCAGCCGTCGGTCGGTGTCGACCAGCGCCTGACCCGCGACTCCCGCCGTGACCTCGCCCGACAGCACCTTCGCGCGGTGCACGATCAGCCCGTTGATCGGCGACTGCACGTCGCGCACCTCGAGCACCGCGCCGTTCGCGAGCTGGATCACGCCCTGGTCGGCCAGCTGCCCGCCGCCCTCGGCGTAGAACGGCGTGCGGTCGAGCACCACCTCGACCTCGTCACCCTCCTGGGCGGAGCCGACCACGCCACCCCCGGCGACGATGCCGCGGACCGTGCCCTCGTCGACCACGGTGTCGTAGCCGGTGAACTCCACCGGACGGCCCATCGTGTCGGCGATCTCGCGGTAGGAGTCGGTGTTGCGGTGGGCGCCCTTCTTGGCCTTGGCGTCGGCCTTGGCCCGCTCCCGCTGCTCGGTCATCAGCCGGCGGAAGCCCTCCTCGTCGACCTGGAGTCCCTGCTCGGACGCCATCTCTAGGGTCAGGTCGATCGGGAACCCGTAGGTGTCGTGCAGCTGGAACGCCTTGTCGCCGGAGAAGACCGTGCCCCCTGAGCTCTTCACGTCGCCCGCGGCGAGGTCGAAGATGCTGGTGCCCGCCTTGAGGGTCGCGCGGAACGCGTCCTCCTCGGCGTAGGCGACGGTCGAGATCCGCTCCCAGTTGGTGAACAGGTCGGTGTAGGTCTCGCCCATCTTGTCGCGGCTGACCGGCACCAGCTCGGGCAGGCACGGGTCGTCGTACCCCAGCAGCCGCATCGACCGGACCACGCGCCGCGCGAGCCGGCGCAGGACGTAGCCACGTCCCTCGTTGCCGGGGGTCACACCGTCGTTGATGAGCATCATCGACGAACGGATGTGGTCGGCGATGACCCGGAACCGGACGTCGTCGATGTGGTCGGCGCCGTAGCGCTTGCCGGTGAGCTGCTCGGCCTTCTCGATGACGGGGAACATGACGTCGATCTCGTACATGTTCTCCTTGCCCTGGAGCAGGAAGGCGACGCGCTCGAGTCCCATGCCGGTGTCGATGTTCTTCTTCGGCAACGAGCCCGCGATGTCGAAGTCCTCCTTGCTGCGGACGGCGGACAGCTCGTCCTGCATGAAGACCAGGTTCCAGATCTCGAGGTAGCGGTCCTCGAGCTCGGTGGGCATCGCGAGCCGCTCGGTGGTCGCGAACTCGCCGTCCGGGCCGTACGACGGACCACGGTCGTAGAGGATCTCCGAGCAGGGACCACCCGGGCCGGGCACTCCCATCGACCAGTAGTTCTCGCGCGCTCCGAGCTTGACGATCCGCTCGGCCGGCAGGCCGGTGACCTTCATCCAGTACTCGAGCGCCTCGTCGTCGCCGTGCAGGATCGACGGCCACAGCCGGCCGGCGTCGAGGCCGAAGCCGCCGTCGGCGATCGACTTGGTGACCAGGTCCCAGGCCAGCTCGATGGCGCCTTCCTTGAAGTAGTCGCCGAACGAGAAGTTGCCGCACATCTCGAAGAACGTGCCGTGGCGCGTCGTCTTCCCGACATCCTCGATGTCGGGCGTCCGGATGCACTTCTGCACGCTGGTCGCGCGGTCGTAGGGCGGAGTCTCCTGGCCGAGGAAGTAGGGCTTGAACGGCACCATCCCGGCGTTGACGAAGAGCAGGTTGGGGTCGTCGAGCAACAGGGACGCCGACGGCACCGCTGCGTGTCCGGCCGCCTCGAAGTGCGCCAGGAATCGCGCGCGGATGTCCGCGGTGCTCAGGCCACTGCGCTTCTGTCCCATTTCAGGCATCGTCTCTCTCGGTGTCGTACCCCTCGATCGCGGGTCGGTCCCCGGACGTTAGTTCGCGGTGCCGGTCGGCGGCGACCTCAATTCGCTCGCGCAGGTCTGCTTCTGCGTCGGACCGTCCCTGGTGGAACTCCGCGCGGAACATCCGGGCACCCACGGATGCGGCACTGGCGCGGTCGCGGACGCCGTCGGCGGTGAACGCCTCCGCCACCCGCCGGGCCTTCACCATCCCGTAGACGCCGGCCGCAGCCCCGGCGGCGAACCAGAAGCCGCGCCTCACCACAGCTTCCTCATCCGGATACTTCCGACGCCGGGACCGCGGCCCGCTGCCGCGCTTCCCACTCGCGTCGCGCCTGCTTCAGGTCGGTCTTCCGTTGCTTGCGGGAGCGCTTGACCTCACGCTTCATCTCGAACCGGATCCGGTTGCGCACCTCGGGCGCGAGCGCGCGCCGCAGGCCGGCCGCGATGGAGGCGGTGCGGATCAGGCTCTCCCGCAGCATCGTGTCGACGAACTGCGGGCCCGGGACGGTCGGCATCAGCGCCAGCGGCCCGCCGCCGCGCCGCTCCCCGAGCGCCGTGATCCGGTACTCCCGGTCGTCGACGACGGTCACGCCGGACAGCTGCAGCGTCCGGCGGGCGTCCTCGAGCTGCCGGGCCTCGTCGAGCAGCCGGACCTGGAGGGCGTCGAGCTCGTCGCGGAGCTCGTCGACGTCGGCCGCGGCGCTGGCCAGGACCTCCTCGCCCCGGTCACGGGTGCGGCGCAACTCCCTGACCAGCCACCCGACCGTCACCACCAGTGCGATGAGCACGAGCACTGCGAAGACGGCCAACCAGCCAGGGACCACCAGCGCGCTCGTCATGGGACGAAAGCCTATCGGCCCCGAATCATGCGCCGGACCCGCTCCCAGCGTTGCTTGACCGCAGCTTCGGCGCCGAGCTCCGTCGGACGGTAGTACTCCGCGTCGACGACCACGTCCGGGGCGTACTGCTGCTCGGCGACGCCGAACGGCTCGTCATGGGAGTAGACGTACGACGTGCCGTGGCCCAGCTGCGACGCCCCCGGGTAGTGCGCGTCCCGCAGGTGCGGCGGCACCGCCCCGATCTTTCCCGCTCGGACGTCGGCGATCGCGGCGCCGATCGCGGTCGTGACCGCGTTGGACTTCGGCGCCACCGCCAGCGCGATCGTGGCGTGCGCGAGGGTGAGCTGGGCCTCCGGCATGCCGATCAGCTGCACGGTCTGCGCGGCGGCGACCGCCGTCGTCAGCGCGGTCGGATCGGCCAGGCCGACGTCCTCGCTGGCGAGGATCATCAGCCTGCGCGCGATGAACCGCGGGTCCTCCCCTGCCTCGAGCATCCGGGCCAGGTAGTGCAGAGCCGCGTCGGCGTCGGACCCGCGGACCGACTTGATGAACGCGCTGATGACGTCGTAGTGCTGGTCGCCGTCCCGGTCGTAGCGGACCGCGGCCTGGTCGGCTGCGCTCTCCGCCGTCTCGAGGGTGATCCGGTCGGACCCGGCCAGGCTCGCTGCTCCGGCAGCGGCCTCGAGGTAGGTCAGCGACCGACGGGCGTCGCCGCCGGCAAGGCGTACGACGTGGTCCCGGGCGTCCTCCTCGAGCACGAACCGGCCGCCGAGCCCCCGCTCGTCGGCCACGGCCCGGTCGATGACCTCCCCGATGTCGTCATCGGTGAGCGACTCGAGCCGGAGCAGGAGGCTGCGCGACAGGAGCGGGGAGATCACGCTGAACGACGGGTTCTCGGTGGTCGCCGCGACCAGCGTGACCCAGCGGTTCTCGACCCCCGGCAACAGGGCGTCCTGCTGCGCCTTGCTGAAACGGTGCACCTCGTCGACGAAGAGCACGGTCTCCCGGCCGGATCCGACCAGGATCGCGCGGGCGGCGTCGATCGCCGCCCGGACCTCCTTCACACCGGCGGAGACGGCGCTGACCTCGACGAACCGGCGGTTGGTCTGCCGGCTGAGGATCGACGCGATCGTCGTCTTGCCGGTGCCGGGTGGTCCCCACAGCAGCAGCGACATGGCCCGGTCGCCCTCGACCAGCTGTCGCAACGGCGAGCCACTGGCCCGCAGCTGCGGCTGGCCGACCAGCTCGTCGAGGTCGCGCGGCCGCATCCGCACCGCGAGCGGTGCGGCGGCGTGCCCCGCGTCGCTCAGCGCGCCGCCGGTCGACGCAGCGGCGCCGCTCGGTGCGTCGAACAGGCCCGGCTCACTCACGCAGCGAGCCTATGCGCGGCCGATCGACTTCGAATCCAGGTCGAACCAGGTGTCGGCGTAGCCGGGCTGCTCGACCAGGTCTGTTGCGGGGCTCGATCCCGGGTCGGGCTGACCTTCGGTGTCCACGCCGAGCAGCCTCGCGGTGATGGGCTCCCGCGGGTGCTCCCCCAGACGTCCGGGGAAGTGGCAGGCGACCTTGTGCCGCTTGCCGATCTGCAGCAGCGGCGGCTCGTGCCGTGCGCAGATCTCCTGGGCGATCGGACACCGCGTGCGGAACCGGCACCCCGAAGGGGGGTCGATCGGGCTCGGGACGTCCCCGGTGAGCATGATCCGCTCGCGCCGCTCGCCGGTCACCGCCTGCTTGATGTCGGGCACGGCCGACAGCAGCGCCTGGGTGTAGGGGTGGTGGGCGTTGCTGTAGATGCTGTCCCGGTCGCCGATCTCGACGATCTTGCCGAGATACATCACGGCGATCTCGGGGCAGAAGTGCCGGACCACGGCGAGGTCGTGCGCGATGAAGAGGAACGCGACACCGAACTCGTTCTGGATGTCCTGGAGCAGGTTGACCACCTGCGCCTGGATCGACACGTCCAGAGCGGACACGGGCTCGTCGGCGACGAGCAGGCTCGGGTTGAGGGTCAGCGCTCGGGCGATGCCGATCCGCTGGCGCTGGCCGCCCGAGAACTCGTTGGGGTAGCGGTTGTAGTGCTCGGGGCTGAGGCCGACGACCTCCAACAGCTCCTGGACTCTTGCCTTGATCTGGTCGCGCGGCAGGATGTTGTGCACCTGCATCGGTGCACCGACGATGGAGCCGACCGTCTGCCGCGGGTTCAGTGACGTGTAGGGGTCCTGGAAGATCATCTGGACGTTGCGCCGGTGCGGTTTGAGCTCGCGGTTGGAGAGCTGTGCCAGGTCGACGTCCTGGAACATCATCGAGCCGCCGGTCGGCTTGTACAGCCGGGTGATCAGCCGGCCGGTCGTCGACTTGCCGCAACCGGACTCGCCCACCAGGCCGAGGGAGCCGCCCTTCGGCACCTGGAACGAGATCCCGTCGACGGCTTGGACGTCGCCGATCCTGCGCCGGATCAGACCGGAGGACAGCACCGGGAAGTACATCCGGAGGTTCTCCACCGTCAGCACCGGCTCCGCGGTCGGGTCCAGCTTGGCCGCGGCGTGAGTCTGGCCAACGAGCTCGGAGAACGACACCACCTCGTTCTCCGGCTCCGTCACCTCAGGCGCGCGGTACTCCTCGATGTCTTCCGACCCGCGCTCGGGGCTCTTGTTCGACATCAACGCTCCTGGGCAAGGTCGGGAGCGATCTCCGGCAGGACCTCTGCCTCGTAGATCGCGTCGGGGTTCGACAGGTGGCAGCGCTTGAGATGGCTACCGCCTCGTCCACCGGGCAGCAGCTCCGGCAGCGTGGTCGCGCACAGGTCTCCCGGCACCTTGTCCCGGTGCGTGCACCGCGGGTGGAACGGGCAGCCGGCCGGCGGCGCCAGCAGGCTCGGCGGGTTGCCCGGGATCGGGATCATCCGCGCGTTGGTGTCGGAGGTGACGTCAGGGACGCTCGAGAGCAGACCCCAGGTGTACGGCATCTCCGGGTGCACCAGGAGGTCCTTGCACGGGCCGTACTCGACCGCGCGGCCGGAGTACATCACCAGCACGTCGTCGGCCATCTCCGCGATCACGCCCAGGTCGTGGGTGATGATGATGACGGCCGAGTTGAACTCTCGCTGCAGGTCCTGGAGCAGGTCGAGGATCTGCGCCTGGACGGTCACGTCGAGGGCTGTCGTCGGCTCGTCCGCGATGAGCAGGGACGGATCGTTGATCAGGCCCATCGCGATCATCGCCCGCTGACGCATACCGCCCGAGAACTGGTGGGGGAAGTCGTCGACCCGCCGGTCCGGCCTCGGGATGCCGACCCGGTCGAGCATCTCGATCGCCTTGCGTCGGGCGTCGCGCTTGCTCGCGTCCGGGTGGTGGACCATGTAGGACTCGGCCAGCTGAGCGCCGACGCGGTAGAACGGGTGCAGTGCCGCCAGCGCGTCCTGGAAGATCATCGCGATCTCGTTGCCGCGCAGCTTGCGGAGCTTCGACTCCGACATGCCGACGACCTCGGTGCCGCGGACCCGGATCGAGCCGGTGATCCGCGCCGTCCGCGAGTCATGGAGGCCCAGGACGGCCATGCTCGAGACCGACTTCCCGGAGCCGGACTCGCCGACGATGCCGAGCGTCTCGCCCTGCTCGACCTGGTAGCTGAGCTCCGTCACGGCGGAGACGACGCCGTCCTCGGTCGGGAACCGGACGGTCAGGTCCTCGACGACGAGAAGCGGTTCGTCCCCGGCGCGCTCTCCGGCCGTCGCGGGCGTGGTCATGGGATCGGTGGCGGTCATGACAGCCGCACCCGGGGGTCGAGGATGCTGTAGATGACGTCGACGACCAGGTTCGCGATGATCAGGATCGTGGCGCCGAACAGCGCAGTCGCCGCCACCACCGGCAGGTCACGCTGGTAGACGGCATTGAGCGCCCACCGTCCGATGCCTTCGATGTCGAAGATCTGCTCGGTGAAGATCGTGCCCGCCAGCAGTGTGCCGAAATCGATGGCGAAGATGGTGACGACAGGGACCAACGCGGAGCGCAGGCCGTGCCGGTAGACGACGGTCCTACTGGCCAGGCCCTTGGCCTTCGCCGTGCGGATGTAGTCCTCCCCCAGCACTTCCACCATCGAGCCGCGGGTGTACCTGGTGTACGCCGTACACCCGAAGATGCCGAGCGCCATCCACGCCAGGAACATGCCTGAGAACCACTTCGCTGGGTTCTCGGTGATCGGGAAGTACCCGGTCTCCGCCACGAGCGGGGCCTCCCAGGAGATCGTGAAGAAGAGCCAGATCAGGAGGGCGAACAGGTAGTAGGGGATGGAGCTGACCACCAGGAAGGTGGACACCAACGCCTTGTCGCCGACGGTCCCGCGTCTTCGGGCGGCAGCGACGCCGATGGGTATGCCGAGCAGCAGGTAGAGCGCGGCTCCGCCGATGGCGACCGAGAACGTCGCCGGCATCCGCTGCTTCATCTCCTCCCACACGGGGGCGTCGGTCAGGTAGGAACGACCGAGGCACGGGGCGGGACAAGGAAGCTCCCGGTTGCCGAACTTGATCTCACGGCCGACGGCGACGCCCTTCAGGAACTTGCCGTACTCCTCGTACCACGCGTTGTTGTAGCCGAGGTTCTCGGTGTAGAGGTCGATGCGGTCGCCGCAGCGGTTGCTCGTCTGCCGGTCGCAGACGACCTGCGCGGGCTCGCTGGGGCCGTACCAGAACACCAGGAAGATGGTCATCGAGACCAGGAACAGCACCACGATGCCTGACAGCAGGCGTTTGACGACGTACGCGAACAACTGGGCCCTCCATCTGCATCGAGTGCCGCCGACGGCGGAGCGAGCGGCGGTTCAGGCTGACCGGTGGGGGCTCCGGAGTCGGAGCCCCCACCGGCATCAGCCTCGGGTCAGCCCGAGCTGACCACAGAGTTGATCACTGTCCGGCCGCTCAGGGAGCGACGAACAGCTCCTTGTAGTTGGGTGCACCGAGTGCGCCGTCACCCGTCGGGTTCCCGATCTTCGCGCCGAAGGCGAAAAGGTCGTTGCGGAACGCGGTGGGGATGATCGGGTAGTACTCGGTTGCGATCCGCTCGTCGAGCTCACCCCACGCTGCCGGCTGGTCTTCGACCGGCAGGGTCGGGATCCTCTCGAACTCGGCGTCCATCTCCTCCTCGGAGAAGAACGCGGTGTTGTAGGTCGCACCCGTGCGCAGCAGCGACGGGAGCATGGTCAGACCGGACGGCCAGTCGGAGCACCAGTTGACGCCCCGGAGGTTGAGCTTCTTGTTGGTCTTGTTCTCCGGGTCGGTCCAGATCGTGTACAGCGAGGTCTCGATCGGAACCGGGTACTCGGTGACCGTGAAGCCCGACTCCTCCAGACCGCGCTTGAGCTGCTGCTGCGCGGCCTCTGTGGTCGGCGAGCCCGTGTTGTAGGCCATGTGGATGTCGTAGCCGTCCTCGAAGCCGGCCTCGGCCAGCAGCTCCTTGGCCTTGTCCGGGTCGAAGGTGATCTGCTCACCGTCGACCTGGTAGTCGGACTTGCCCACCATGCCCGGAGGCATGATCGAGTTCGCCGGCACCCGGGTCACACCCGGGACCTCACCAGAAGCCGTCCACGCGCTCTCGTAGTCGTAGGCGTAAGCGAGCGCCTTGCGGACGTTGATGTCGTCGATCTTGGTGTAGTCAGGCGCCCAGAAGCTGGTGCACTGAGCGGACTGCTGGACCAGACGGTCACCGAGCTCGTTGCGGAAGTTCTCGTAGTTCTCGGAGGTGATCGAGGCCGACATGGAGGTCTCGGACTCCGTGTTTCCGCTGAGCATCAGCTCGTCGGTCTGGGTCGGGTCAGCCGAGAACTTGAAGATCCACTTGTCGGCGTACTGGTGCCGGGCCGGGTCGGACTCGGGGATCCACTCCTCGTTCCTCACGAGCACCAGCTCTTCGCTGGGCCGGAAGGACTCGACCTTGTAGGGGCCGGTCGAGAGCGGCATGGTGCCGTAGGCCGGCGGGTCGGACGCCTTGCCGAGCGGAGCCGGGCCCATCGCCATGAACGCGCCCCAGTAGTCCATGTCGGGGAACGAGGTCGCCATCTTGATGGTGACCGTGCGCGCGTCCTCGTCGAAGGTGATGCCCTCGAACGACTCGGCAGCCTTCGGGTCGGAGTACGGGCCTTCGTACTCCTCGGCGCCCTCGAAGAAGTGCTTGGTGTACTCGGTGCCCGGCCCGCTCGGGAAGGTCTCGGAGTCGAACGATCGCTCGATGCCCCACGCCACTTCCTCGGCGGTGATCGTCTCACCGGTCTCCCAGGTCGCGTCGTCGCGAATCGTGAAAGTCCACTCGGTGAAGTCCTCGTTCGGCGTCCCGAGGTCGACCGCGAGGTCGGGGACCAGGATCATCTCGCCCGACTCGGCGTCGCGCCGGTACTGGGTGAGCGAGCGGTGCGTGAGCGCCTGCTGGATCGAGTTGCCGGTCACCGACCAGCCGTTGGTGGGGTCGAGGTCTTCCGGTCCCGCGTCGTCCGGGTGGTAGACCGTGATCGTGCCGCCCTCTTGGGCGCCTTCGACCTCCGGGGCTGGACCCTGAGCTGTGGGGTCCTTGTCGATGGTCTCGTCAGCGTCCTGGAAGCCGCCTTCGCCGCTTCCCTCGCCAGGTCCGTCGTCCCCACCGCACGCGGCGAGGCTGACGAGCATGGCGCCGGAGGCCAGTGCGGCAAGCGCCTTGGTCCGTCTCATGTTCCAGCCTTTCTTCTTGTTGTGCGCCTTCGATGACTGAAGGCGACATCTGTGTGTGGATCCGGTCAACGCCTCGTCTTGGGATCGAGTGCGTCGCGGATCGCGTCTCCGAGCAGGTTGAGCGCAAGCACGAGCAGCACCACGCCCAACATCGGTTCGAGCAGGTAGAGCGAGTAGTTCGACCAGTAGGGCACCGCTTTGGAGATCGTCTGACCCCACGACGGACTGCCGCTCACCCCGATGCCGAGGAACGCAAGTCCGGCCTCGGCGGCGACGAACGCCGGCAGTGCGAGCGAGACGCTGATGACGATCGGTGCCGTCAGGTTGGGCAGCAGCTCGCGGAGCATGATCCGTCTGGTCGGCATCCCGATCACGCGTGCAGCGAGGATGAACTCACGTTCTCGCAAGGACAGCACCTCGCCACGGATCAGACGCGCGACACCCATCCAGCCGAAGACCGCCAAGACGCCGATCAACGACACCTTCTGAGCGGTCGCGTAGCTGTCGCCGGTCGAGTAGCGCTCGATGATGATCGGGGCGATCGTCAGCGCTGCGAGAAGGAACGGGATCGTCAGGAAGAAGTCGATGACGAAGGAGATGACCTTGTCGACGGCGCCGCCGGCGAAACCGGCGATCAGACCCATGAGGATGCCGAAGACCGACGACAGCAGCGTCGCCGTACCCGCGATCAGGAGAGAGGTGCGGCAGCCCTCGAGCCAGTGCGCGAGGTTGTCGGCGCCGGTGCGCGGCGCGATGCCGAACGGGTGCTCGGGGTCGTAGCCGTAGAACGGCGGGCCGGTCTTCGGGTAGCCCACACCGGGATTCGCTGCGTTGCACTCGAGGACGTCACAGCTGCGCACGACATCGGTCGAGACCCCGAGCGCCGAGCTGATCCACGGAGCGAAGATGGCGATCAGGACGAAGAACAGCACCACCACCGCGCAGGCCATCGCGACCTTGTCCTTCGCGAGGCGACCGAATGCGATGCGTAGCGGCGAGCGGCCTTCGAAGTCCCTCTGGCGATCCGTCTGCTCGTCACTGAAGTGCTGCCTGCCCTCGGTGGTCTCCGCTACCTGCACTCCCGCGCTCGGGTCGGTCATGCTCACCTCGTCTGCCCGGATCAGGCTTCGCAACAGCCGCCGCGACCTTCGTCACGTGACGCGCCTCACGGCGCCGTGCCTGACCCTAGGCCGAACCGCGGCCTCGAATCGACGCCGACGCGGTAACGGTTTGATCTCGGAATGCGGCGGAAGGTGTCCGGTGAGTGACGGTCAGACCGAAAGGTCCTTTTCCGGGACGACGTCGACCCCGGCCTCCTTGCGCTGCTCCGGGGTGATCGCGGCGGGGGCCGCGGTGAGGGGATCGAACCCGCCGCCCGACTTCGGGAACGCGATGACCTCCCGGATCGAGTCGGTCCCGGACAGCAACGCGCAGATCCGGTCCCAGCCGAACGCGATGCCGCCGTGCGGCGGCGCGCCGTACTTGAACGCCTGGAGCAGGAAGCCGAACTTCTCCTCGGCCTCCTCCTCGCCGATGCCCATCAACGCGAAGACCCGCTTCTGGACGTCCTCGCGGTGGATACGGATGGAGCCGCCGCCGATCTCGTTGCCGTTGCAGACGATGTCGTAGGCCCAGGCGAGGGCGTTGCCCGGGTCCTGGTCGAAGCGCTCGAGGTCCTGCGGGCTGGTGAAGGCGTGGTGGACCGCGGTCCACTCGCCATGCCCGACGGCGACGTCGCCGGCAGCGGTCGCGTCGGACGCGGATTCGAGCAGCGGGGCGTCGACGACCCAGACGAAGCTCCAGGCGCTCTCGTCGACCAGGCCGCAGCGACGGCCGATCTCGAGCCGGGCCGCGCCGAGCAGCGCGCGGCTCGACCTGACCGGACCCGCGCCGAAGAAGACGCAGTCGCCCGGCTGGGCGCCGACGTGAGCGGCCAGCCCGGCCCGCTCCTCGTCGGACAGGTTCTTGGCTACCGGGCCGCCGAGCTCGCCGTCCTCCTGGAACAGCACGTAGGCGAGGCCGCGGGCGCCGCGCTGCTTGGCCCACTCCTGCCACGCGTCGAGCTGCTTGCGCGGCTGGCTGGCGCCGCCGGGCATGACGACGGCGCCGACATACGGCGCCTGGAACACCCGGAAGGGGGTGTCCGTGAAGTACTCGGTGCAGTCGACGAGCTCCTGGCCCATCCGCAGGTCGGGCTTGTCGGAGCCGTAACGGGCCATCGCGTCGGCGAAGGTCATTCGCGGAATCGGGAGTGGGATCTCGTAGCCGATCAGCTGCCACAGCGCCGCCAGGATCTCCTCGGAGAGGGTGAGCACGTCGTCCTGCTCGACGAAGCTCATCTCGACGTCGAGCTGGGTGAACTCGGGCTGGCGGTCGGCCCGGAAGTCCTCGTCGCGGTAGCAGCGGGCGATCTGGTAGTAGCGCTCCATGCCGGCGACCATGAGCAGCTGCTTGAAGAGCTGCGGGCTCTGCGGGAGGGCGTACCAGCTGCCCGGCTGGAGCCGGGCGGGCACGAGGAAGTCGCGGGCCCCCTCGGGGGTGCTGCGGGTCAGCGTGGGCGTCTCGATCTCGACGAAGTCGTGCGCGTCGAGGACCGCTCGGGCCGCCTGGTTGACCCTGCTGCGAAGCCGGAGCGCGGCGCCGGGCGCCGTCCGACGCAGGTCGAGGTAGCGGTGCTTGAGGCGCACCTCCTCCCCCACGTCGACGTGGTCGTCGATCTGGAACGGCAGCGTGGCCGCTTCGCTCAAGACCACGACCTCCGCGGCGACGACCTCGACCTCGCCGGTGTCGAGGTTGGGGTTGACGTTGTGAGGCTCGCGCGCCACGACCTCGCCGGTCACCTTCAGGCAGTACTCGTTGCGCAGCCGGTGGGCGACGTCGTCCTCGCGGACCACGACCTGGACCACACCGCTCGACTCGCGCAGGTCGAGGAACGTCACCCCGCCGTGATCGCGCCGGCTGGCCACCCAGCCGGCGAGGGTCACGGTCTGGCCGACGTGCTCGGCACGCAGGGTGCCGGCGTCGTGGGTGCGGATCACTGGTCTTGCTCCATTTCGTTGGTCGAGCCTGTCGAGACCCGGATGGTGGGACGGAGGTCCTCTGCAGGAGGCTTCCAGGAGTCCGGGTCGGCCGGCACCTGGTTTCCGCTGCGGATGTCCTTGACCTCGTGGGTGGTGACGCCGTCGGCGTCGGTGGTGGCGAACCACACGTAGGGGATGCCGCGGCGGTCGGCGTGCCGGATCTGCTTGCCGAACTTCGCGGCGGAGGGGGCGACCTCGCACGGGATGCCGCGGGCCCGCAGCACCGCTGCGATGTCGTCAGCCTCGGGCCGGGAGGCCTCGTCGGCGACGGAGACGAGCACGGCGCTCGGTACCGATCGGCTGCCGGAAAGGACCCCGTCCGCGACGAGCGGGACGAGCGCACGGGAGACGCCGAACGAGACCCCGACGCCGGGATAGGTCGCCCGGCCGTCGGTCGCGAGCGCGTCGTACCGCCCGCCGCCGCCGACGGACTTGAGCCGTTCGTAGCCCGCCATGAAGATCTCGACCACGGTGCCGGTGTAGTAGTCGAGTCCGCGGGCGATCCGCAGGTTCGCCTCGACCGTGACGCTCTGGTGGTCGACGGACGAGCAGCCCTCGACCACGGCCGCCAGCTCGGCGAGACCCTCGTCCAAGAGGTCGTCGGTGACGCCGAGCGCCCGCACCTTTGCGACGAACGACGTGTCGGGCACCCGGATCGTGGCGAGCTCGAGGCACCGCGCCGCCTGCTCGGGGGTCGCGCCGGCGTCGGAGACGAGCATCTCGGCGACGGCCTCCTCGGGCAGCTTGTCGAGCTTGTCGATGGTGCGGATCGCCGCGGTGACGTCGGGCACGCCGATGCCGCGGTAGAAGCCCTGGATCAGCTTGCGGTTGTTGAACTGGAAGCTGACCGGCGGGATCGGCAGCGCCTCGAGCGCGTCCACCATCACCCGCATCACCTCGACGTCGTGGTGGAACGGCAGCACGTCGCGACCGACGATGTCGACGTCGGCCTGGGTGAACTGGCGGTAGCGGCCCTCTTGCGGCCGCTCCCCCCGCCAGGCCGGCTGGATCTGGTAGCGGCGGAACGGGAACTCGAGATGGCCGGCGTGCTCGAGGACGTACCGCGCGAACGGCACGGTGAGGTCGAAGTGCAGGCCGAGCTGCTTGTCCGCGTCGGCGGCGGCGCTCTCGCCCTCGGCCTGGAGCCGGCGCAGGACGTAGATCTCCTTGTCGATCTCGCCGCCCTTGGCGAGCCTGTCCAACGGCTCCACGATCCGGGTCTCGATGCCGGCGAAGCCGTGCAGCTCGAACGTGTGGGCGAGCGAGGCGATCACCTCACGCTCGACGACGCGCTGGGCAGGCAGGAACTCAGGGAAGCCGCTGAGCGGCGTGACCTTCACTTACAGACCTCGGGTGATCGGTGCGGTCGGGCTCCCTGAGTGATCAGAGTCGTCCTGGAGCTCCAGCAGGAAGGGGTTGGTCGCGCGCTCGCGACCGATGGACGTCTGTCCGCCGTGACCGGGGAGGACCACGATGTCGTCGGGAAGCGTCAGCACCTTCGTGACGAGGCTGCGCAACATGGAGGGGTGGTCTCCGCCGGGCAGGTCGGTGCGGCCGATGGAGCCCTCGAACAGCAGGTCGCCGGAGAACATGACCTCGCTGACGTCCGCGCCGTCGTACGGCGTGCGGAAAATGACCGATCCTTCGGTGTGGCCGGGCGTGTGGTCGACGACGAACGTCAGACCGGCCAGCTCCAGATCGACGCCGTCCGCCAGCTCACGGACGTCCTCGGGCTCGGTGAACTCGAGCTTGCCGCCGGGCATGCCGAGCATCATCGCCGCCGACTCGCGGGAGATGCCGGCGAGCGGATCGGTCAGCCGGTAGCGGTCGGCCGGATGGATCCACGCCGTGGCGTCGTACGTCCCGGCAACGGGGGTGACGCTCCACATGTGGTCGATGTGGCCGTGGGTGAGCAGCACGGCGACCGGCTTGAGCCGGTGCTCGCGGATCACCTCGGCGACGCCCGACGCAGCGTCCTTCCCCGGGTCGACCACGACGCACTCCGCGCCCGCGGCGGTGGCCGCGACGTAGCAATTGGTGCCCCAAGGTCCTGCGGGGAAGCCGGCGATCAGCACCGACCCAGCCTATCGGCCGCGCCCGTCTCCCTTAGCATTGCCCATTGTGACTGCGAGCGAGTGGGGCCGCGTCGACGACGACGGCACTGTCTATGTCCGGACCGCTGACGGCGAGCGGCCGGTGGGACAGATGCCCGACGCCACGCCGGAGGAGGCGATGGCGTTCTACGTCCGTCGGTACGAGGCGCTCGCGCTCGAGGTCGACCTGCTCCACAAGCGCGTGAACTCCGGCGTCCTGTCGCCCGAGGAGGCCACGAACGCCGTCAAGACGGTGCGGGCTCAGCTCGCCGACGCGCATGCAGTCGGCGACCTCGCGGCCCTCGGGTCCCGGCTCGACGAGCTCGGTCCGGTCATCGCGACCCAGCGGGAGGCCAAGCGCGCGGAGAAGGCCCGGCGCACGACCGAGGCCAAGGAGCAGAAGGAGCAGCTCGCGGCCGAGGCGGAGGCCATCGCGAGCGGGCGGGACTGGAAGAACGGCGCCAACCGGCTGCGCGAGCTGCTCGAGCAGTGGAAGCAGCTCCCGCGGATCGAGAAGGCCGCCGACGACGCGCTCTGGAAGCGGTTCTCGTCGGCGCGATCGGCGTACACCAAGGCCCGCAAGGTCCACTTCGCCGAGCAGGACGAGAAGCGCGAAGCCGCCCGCGTCGTGAAGGAGCGGCTGGCCAAGGAGGCCGAGAGCCTCGCCGAGTCCACGGACTGGGGTCCGACGGCCGGCCGGTACCGCGACCTCATGCGCCAGTGGAAGGCGGCCGGCCCGGCGCCGAAGGGCGTGGACGACGAGCTGTGGAAGAGGTTCCGCGGCGCCCAGGACACCTTCTTCGGAGCCCGGGACGCGGCCAACGCCGCCCTCGACGCGGAGTTCGCGGCCAACGCCGAGGTCAAGGAACAGCTGATCGTCGAGGCCGAGGCGCTGCTCCCGGTCACCGACCTGGCGGCGGCGAAGGCCGCGTTCCGCGACATCGCCGACCGCTGGGACGCCGCCGGCAAGGTGCCCCGGGACCGGATCAAGGACCTCGAGGGCCGGATGCGCACCGTCGAGCAGGCCATCCGCAAGGTCGAGGACGAGCAGTGGAAGCGCAGCGACCCGGAGAAGTCCGCCCGCGCCAACGACATGGTCACCAAACTCGAGGCCGCCATCGCCGACGCCGAGGCCAAGCTCGCCAAGGCCCGCGCCGCCGGTGACGAGAAGAAGATCCGCGAGCTCGAGGAGAACCTCGAAGGCCGCCGTTCCTTCCTCGAGATGGCCAAGCGGGCCAGCGACGACTACAGATAGCCGCAACCCCGGGCGGCGGCGAGCGTAGCGAGCAATGCCGCGTAGCCGACCCGGCGGAAACTTCCCTCGAGCGAGCGAAGCGAGCCGCAGCTGAAGTTTGCGCCGTGTCGGCGGGCGCGGAGCTTGCGCCAAACCGGCCGACTCGGTGCGCCAATAGGGAAGATTCGCGGTTACTGGGTCACCCGATAGGCGTCGAACACACCGGGGATCGACCGCACGCTCTTGAGCACGGTGTCGAGGTGCTTGGCGTCGGCCATCTCGAACGTGAAGCGGGTCTTGGCGACCCGGTCGCGGGTGGTGGTCAGGTTGGCCGAGAGGATGTTGAGGTGCGCGTCCGAGAGGACCATCGTGATGTCGGACAGCAGGCGTGAGCGGTCCAGCGCCTCGACCTGGATGTTGACGAGGAACGTCGTCTGGCCGGTCGGGGCCCATTCGACCTCGTGCACCTTCTCCGGCTGCGCCAGGAGGCTGGCGGCGTTGGTGCAGTCCTTGCGGTGCACCGACACCCCGCCGCCCTTGGTGACGAAGCCGAGGATCGCGTCGGGCGGGACGGGGGTGCAGCACTTCGCGAGCTTGACCCAGACGTCTGGCGCGCCCTTGACGACGACACCGGCGTCGGTGCCCGGCGCCAACCGGCGCGGGCGGCCGCGGCGACCGGTGATGGTGACCGCCTCGGCGAGGTCCTCCTGGGCGCCCTCGTCACCGCCGTGCATCTCGATGACGCGCCGGACCACGGCCTGCGCACCGAGATTGCCCTCGCCGACCGCCGCGTAGAGGGCGGTGACGTCCGCGAGGCGGAAGTGCTCGGCGACCAGGTTGAGCGATTCGTGGGTGAGCAGCCGTTTGAGCGGCAGCCCCTCCTTCCGCATCAGCTTGGCGATCTCGTCCTTGCCGCGGTCGATCGCCTCCTCACGACGCTCCTTCGTGAACCACTGCTTGATCTTCGAGCGGGCGCGCTGCGACTTGACGAAGTTCAGCCAGTCGCGGGATGGGCCGGCGGTCGGGGACTTCGAGGTGAAGACCTCGACGACGTCGCCGTTCTCGAGGGTCGACTCCAGCGGCACCAGCCGGCCGTTGACCCGGGAGCCGATGGTGTGGTGGCCGACCTCGGTGTGCACGGCGTACGCGAAGTCGACCGGCGTCGAGCCCGACGGCAGCGCGATGACATCGCCGCGGGGGGTGAACACGTAGGTCTCGGTCTGGTTGATCTCGAACCGCAGAGACTCCAGGAACTCCCCCGGGTCCTCGACCTCGCTCTGCCAGTCGAGGAGCTGGCGCACCCAGCTCATGTCGTCGACGTCGCCGCGCTTGTCGGTGTCGACGCCGGTGCGGCCGTCCTCCTTGTACTTCCAGTGCGCCGCGACGCCGTACTCGGCCCGGCGGTGCATCCCGAAGGTACGGATCTGCATCTCCACCGGCTTGCCCTGCGGGCCGATGACCGTCGTGTGGAGCGACTGGTACATGTTGAACTTCGGCATCGCGACGTAGTCCTTGAACCGGCCGAGGACCGGGTTCCACCGCGAGTGCAGGACACCCAAGACGCCGTAGCAGTCGCGGTCCTCCTCGACCAGGATCCGGATGCCGACCAGGTCGTAGATGTCGGAGAAGTCGCGACCGCCGACGATCATCTTCTGGTAGATCGAGTAGTAGTGCTTCGGCCGCCCGGTGACCGTCGCCTTGATCTTCGCCTCCCGCAGGTCCTTCTCGACCTGGGTGATCACCTCGGCGAGGAACTGGTCGCGTGACGGCGCCCGCTCGGCCACCATCCGCACGATCTCGTCGTAGATCTTCGGGTGCAGGGTCGCGAAGGCGAGGTCCTCCAGCTCCCACTTGATCGTGTTCATGCCGAGCCGGTGGGCGAGCGGCGCGTAGATGTCGAGCGTCTCGCGCGCGGTGCGCTCCTGGCTCTTCTGCGGGACGTAGCGCAGGGTGCGCATGTTGTGGAGACGGTCGGCGAGCTTGATGACCAGCACCCGGATGTCGCGCGACATCGCGACAATCATCTTGCGGATGGTCTCCGCCTGCGCGGAGTCGCCGTAGACGACCTTGTCGAGCTTGGTGACACCGTCGACGAGGCGGGCGACCTCGTCGCCGAAGTCCGCCCGGCACTGCTCCAGGGTGTACGGCGTGTCCTCGACGGTGTCGTGCAGGAGCGCAGCCACGAGCGTCGGCTCGGTCATGCCGATGCCGGCGAGGATCGTCGTCACCGCCAGCGGGTGCGTGATGTAGGGGTCGCCGCTCTTGCGCATCTGGGTGCCGTGCAGCCGCTCGGCGGTGACGTAGGCCCGCTCGATCAGGGCAAGGTCGGCCTTCGGGTGGTTGGCCCGGACGGCGCGGAAAAGCGGCTCGAGCACCGGGTTGGACGTCGACGTGCGGCTGCCCATCCGGGCCAGCCGCGCGCGCATGCCGCGGCCACCGGCGACGGTGTCGCTCGTGGTGCTCGTCGGCACTTCCGGCGGGCGCGCGGGAACGGGGCGGTCGCCGGCCCGTTCCTCACTCATGCACGGAGTCTATTCGGCCGCACCCGGTGGTCAGACCACGGTGAGTACGGTCAGCGGGACGTCGCCGACGGTGGCGCGGCCGGGGAGGAACGAGAGCTCCATGAGGAACGCCATCCCGGTCACGGTCGCGCCGCAGGCGCCGACGAGCTCGACCGTGGCGCGGGCGGTGCCACCCGTCGCCAGGACGTCGTCGATCACCAGCACCCGCTCGCCGGGCACCAGACCGTCGCCGTGGACCTCGAGCACCGCCTCGCCGTACTCCAGGGCGTAGGACACGGCATGCGTCTCCCCCGGCAGCTTCCCTGCCTTGCGGACGGGCACGAACCCGACCCCGAGAGCGAGCGCCACCGGAGCCGCGAAGATGAACCCGCGGGCCTCCATCCCGACGACCTTGTCGACGACCGGCCGGCCGTCGGCGTCACGTCCGGCCTCGGCCAGCGCTGCCACGACCGCGCGGAAGCCTTCAGGGTCGGCCAGGAGCGGTGTGATGTCCTTGAAGACGATCCCCGGCTGGGGAAAGTCCGGCACGTCACGGACCAGCCGCCCGAGCGCCTCCTCCGCAGCCAGCCTCGCAGCGGTCGGCTCCCCCGGCACCGCCTCGACCTACTTCTTGCCGCGCTTCGACCGCGCCTGTCGCACCGGCTGCTGCCGGCCGGAGCTGCTGCTGGGGGCGACCTTGCGCTGCGCGGTCGGGGCGACACGACCCTTGCCGAGCGCTTCCTCCGACGGCCGCGCCGGCTCGCCGGGTTCCTCGTCGACGTCAACGGGTGCTGGACGTGCAGGCCGGTCATCCACGACACCAGGGGTGTCCGGCGTGTCCGCAACGTTGCCCCTGACGGCCGGGACCGAGGCGTACTTGTCTGCCAACGCCCGCTTCCTCGCCCGGGCCCGCCGCGCCTGCTCGACGACCTCGGTCTCACTGGACTTCAGGTGCACGAGGACGCGCGGCGCGAGCATGACCGAGGAGTAGACGCCGGCAGCCATGCCGACGAACTGCGCCAGTGCCAGGTCCTGCAGCGAGCTCGCCCCGAGCTGTACGGCGCTCACGTAGAGGATCGCGCCGATCGGGATGAGCGCGACGATGCTGGTGTTGATCGAGCGCACCAGGGTCTGGTTGACCGCCAGGTTCGCCGCATCGTGGTAGGACTCCGTGCTCTTGCGGAGAGTGGTGGTGTTCTCCTTGATCTTGTCGAACACGACCACCGTGTCGTAGAGCGAGAAGCCGAGGATCGCCAGCAGACCGGTCACCGCCGCCGGCGTCACCTGGAATCCGGACAGTGCGTAGATGCCGATGGTCACCGCGAGGTCGTGGGTCAGCGCGACCATCGCAGCAACCGACATCTTCCACTCGCGGAAGTAGAACCAGATGAACAGGATCACGAGCACCAGGAAGACGGCGATGCCGATCAGCGCCCGCTCGGCGACCTCCTGGCCCCAGCTCGGCCCGACCTCCTGGACCGAGATGTCCTCGGTGGGGTCCACGCTCGGGAACATCTCGAGGATGACGGCCTCGGTCTCGGTCTCGGAGGTCTCGGACAGCGTCTCCGTGGTCAGGACCAGTGAGTCGGGGCCGGCAGTCGTGACCGACGGGTTCTCGGCGTTCTCGATGCCGGCGTCGGCGATCGCCTCGCGGAGGTCGTCGGCGTCCGCCTGGTCGACGCCGCCCTCGACCGTGACCCGCTGCTCGGTGCCGCCCCGGAACTCGACACCGAAGTTGAGCGGCTTCACGATGACGGCGGTGATCGCCAGTCCGACGAGCAGGAGGGTGAACCCGTACCAGAGCGCCCGGTGACCCATGAAGTCGATCGACTTCTCACCGTTGTAGAGGTCGTTGCCAAGCCTCGACATCTTGCCCATCAGGCGTTACCTCCAGCGGTCGCGGGCCGGGCCGGCGGTCCATCCAGACCAAGCGTCTCGCGGCTCAGGCCCGAGAGCCGGTGGCCCGAGTTGAACGCCTTGAACTGTGCCAGCCACGACACCAGTGGCTTGGTGAACCAGAACAGGACGGCGAGGTCGATGAGCGTCGACAGGCCGAGCGCGAACCCGAAGCCCTTGACCGCACCGGTGGCGAACACGTAGAGGATCAGCGCCGCGAGCAGGTTGACGGTGTTGGCCGCGAACCGGGTCACCCGGGCGCGGGCCCAGCCGGTCTCGACCGCGACCCGCATCGACTTGCCCTCGCGCATCTCGTCACGGATCCGCTCGAAGTAGATGACGAACGAGTCGGCGGTGATGCCGACCGCGATGATGAATCCCGCGATGCCCGGCAGCGTCAGGGTGAAGCCCGCCGCCTCGCTCAGCAGCAGCACCGTGCCGTAGGTGACGCCCGCCGCGACGAAGAGCGAGCCGACCACGACCAGGCCGAGGCCCCGGTAGTAGAGCAGGCAGTAGAGCATGACCAGGCCAAGACCGATGGCGCCGGCCGTGAGACCCGCTGAGAGCTGGTCGCCCGCCAGCGACGGGCCCACGTCCTCGGTCGTGACGTCCTCCTCGAACGAGATCGGGAGCGCGCCGAACTTGAGGCTGTTGGCCAGGTTGGCCGCGCTGTCCTCGTCGAAGTTGCCGGTGATCTGGGATCGACCATCGAGGATCGGGTCGTTCATCTCCGGCGCCGACAGCACCTGGCCGTCGAGCACGATCGCGAACTGACGTCCGGTGCCGGCCAGCTGGGAGGAGATCGTCTCGAAGTCGTCCTCAGCGCCGGTGGAGCCCTCGGGGTGCGCCTTTTCCTTGTTGTTGCCGAGCTCGAGGAAGACCGCCCAGTCGACCTCGCCCTGCGGGATGCCCGCGGACGCGTCGTCGAGCTCGGTGCCCTCGATGACCGATCGCGACAGCAGGTACTTGGTGACGCCGCCGCCCTCGCCCTCGCGGACCTCGCAGGCGACGAGCGGCTGGTCCGGGTCATCCTCCTGGGGAGCGGGCACGGTCTCACCCTGCCGGTTGGTGCGGACCGTCGCGCCGTCCTCGTTGCACTGGAGCTCGTTGAAGAGCGCGATCGACTCCTGGTCGGGCGCGGCCGACCAGGCGATCTCGTCCTCGGCGGTGCGGACGCCCGCGTCGCCACCGTCCTCCTCGGGGGCATCGGTCCCGGTCTCGGTCGGGCTGGCGGTGTCGGTCGGGCTCGCGGTGTCGGTGGGTTCGTCGTTCGCCGTGCCCTGGTGGCCGGGCTTGTGGTCGAGCGCCAGCGGTGCGCGGCCCAGCGGCAGACCGCCGGTCGCGCACGGGTCCTGCGCGCCCTCGACGCAGGCGACCAGGCGGAAGCGGAGCTGGGCCTGACGCCGGACCAGCTCCTCGGTCTCGCGCCGGTTCTCCGTGGAGCCCGGGATCTCGACGACGATGTACTGGCCCGACTGCGCGGTGACCTCGGCCTCGGAGATACCCGACGCGTTGACGCGCTGATCGATGATCCGCCGCGCCTCCTCGAAGTTCTCGTCGCTCGGGTCACCGGTCGCCGTCATGGTGATCCGGAGACCGCCCTGGAGGTCGAGGCCGAGGGACGGCTTCCAGGTGCCGGCGATGGCGACCAGGCCGAACAGCACGCCGACGCCCACGAAGAAGGCGATCAGCGTCCGGCCGGGCCGGAGGCGGCGCGGCGCCACGTCAGCGCTCCCCGCCGTCGGCGTCGGTCTGGGTGTCGGTCTGGGTGTCGGTCTGGGTGTCGGTCTCGGTGTCGGTCGAGTCGTCGGCGGGCGACTCGTCAGGCTCGTCCCGGCGGACCACCGAGGCGACGGCGCCGCGCGCGACCTTGACGTTCACCCCCGGTGCGATCTCGATGAGGAGCGTCGTGTCGTCGGTCTCGCTGACGGTGCCGAAGATGCCCGAGGTGAGGACGACCGGCTCACCGGGAGCGATCGACGCCTGCACCCGGGCGACTTCCTTCTGGCGCCGCTGCGCCGGCCGGATGATCAGCAGCCAGAAGATCGCACCGATCGCGACGATCCACAGCAGGGGGGCGAGATCCTTCACCAATGAGCCTTCCGAGGGTTCCTCCGGGACGCGGCTCCACGACCGGGTCCGGGCAGCCGCACGGAGCCCGGGGCGGGCCGACGGGCAAGTGTAGCCGCGCGTGTTACGCGGACCACATCGCCGTACGCCGACGGCCGGACGGGTCGCCGTACGACGTGTCCTACTCCTCGAACAGGGTGGGGTCGGCCTGCTCGACGGGCATCGGCGGGGGCGTCAGCCCGAGGTGCTCCCACGCGGCCGGGGTCGCGATCCGGCCGCGGGGGGTGCGGGCGAGGAACCCGCTGCGCACGAGGAACGGCTCCGCCACCTCCTCGACGGTCTCACGCTCCTCGCCGACGGCGACGGCCAGCGTCGACACCCCGACCGGCCCGCCTCCGAACCGTCGGCACAGCGCGTCGATCACGGCCCGGTCGAGCCGGTCGAGACCGAGCTCGTCGACCTCGTACAGCTCGAGCGCAGCCCGCGCCACCGGATGGGTGACCACTCCGTCGGCGCGGACCTGGGCGAAGTCGCGGACCCTCCGGAGCAGCCGGTTGGCGATCCGGGGCGTGCCGCGGGAGCGCGAGGCGATCTCGGCCGATCCTTCTTTCGTCAGCGCCACGTCGAGCAGGCCCGCCGAGCGGTGCACGATCCGGTCGAGGTCGGCCGACTCGTAGAACTCCAGGTGCGCGGTGAAGCCGAAGCGGTCGCGCAGCGGGCCCGGCAACAGTCCTGCCCGGGTGGTGGCACCGACGAGGGTGAAGGGCGGGATCTCCAGCGGGATCGCGGTCGCGCCCGGTCCCTTGCCGATGACGACGTCGACCCGGAAGTCCTCCATCGCCATGTAGAGCATCTCCTCCGCCGGCCGCGACATCCGGTGGATCTCGTCGACGAAGAGCACGTCGCCCTCGTTGAGCCCGGACAGGATGGCCGCGAGGTCACCCGCATGCGTGATCGCCGGCCCGCTGGTGAGGCGCAGCGGCGTGTTCATCTCGTGGGCGATGATCATGGCGAGCGTGGTCTTGCCGAGCCCGGGAGGGCCGGACAGCAGCACGTGGTCGGGCGCCCGTCCCCGGCGGCGGGCCGCCTCGAGCACCAGGCCCAGCTGGTCGCGGACCCGGGTCTGTCCGACGACCTCGTCGAGGCTGCGCGGCCGCAGCGCCGCCTCGACCGCGCGGTCGTCGCCCTCGGCCTCCATCGCGGTGAGGGACCGCAGGTGGGAGTCCTCGGCCACCTCGAGCTCGTCCTCGTGGAAGGGCATCGCGATCAGGCCTTCGAGAGGCCGCGGAGCGCGGCGCGGAGCAGCGACCCGACATCGGGGACGTCGCCCGCCTGGTCGGCGACGGCGTCGACGGCCTTGTCGGCGTCCTTTGCGTTGTAGCCGAGGCCGATCAGGCCCTGGGTCACCTGGTCGCGCCAGGGCTCGGCCGGTGCGGCCGGGAGGGCGCCGCCGCGTCCCCTCGGGGCGCCGATCCGGTCCTTGAGCTCGAGGATGATCCGCTGGGCACCCTTCTGGCCGATGCCGGGGACCTTGGTCAGCGTCTTCACGTCGTCGACGGCGATCGCGGTCCGGACGCCGTCCGGGGAGAGTACGGCGAGCATCGCCTGGGCGAGCTTCGGACCGACGCCGGATGCGGTCTGCACGAGCTCGAACACCGACTTCTCGTCTTCGTCGGCGAAGCCGAACAGGGTGAGTGAGTCCTCGCGCACCACCATGCTGGTCGGGAGCGTCGCCTCGGCGCCGGTCCGCAGCGTGGCCAGCGTGCCGGGCGTGCACATGAGCTCGAGGCCGACGCCACCCACCTCCAGCACCGCGCTCGAGAGCGTGACGGCCGCGACCCGGCCCCGGACGTGCGAGATCATGGCCTGTTGCCTCCTGCCGCGGCGACCGCCGCATCGATCCTGGCCTGCGCTCCCCCGCGCCAGATGTGGGTGATCGCGAGCGCCAGCGCGTCGGCCGCGTCGGCCGGCTTGGGCATCGCGTCGAGGCGGAGGATCCGGGTGACCATCATGCCGACCTGCGCCTTGTCGGCGCGCCCGTTGCCGGACACGGCCGCCTTGACCTCGCTCGGCGTGTGCAGCGCGATGGGCAGACCGCGGCGGGCAGCGCAGACCATCGCGATCCCGCTGGCCTGGGCGGTGCCCATCACCGTGCTGACGTCGGACCGGGCGAAGACCCGCTCGATCGCCACCGCGTCCGGACGGTGCTCGTCGAGCCACGCGTCGATGCCCCGCTCGATCGAGACCAGTCGCTCGGGCACCGAGAGGTGGGACGACGTCCGGACGACGTTGACGTCGACGAGCCGCAGCGGTCGACCCACGTCGCCCTCGACCACGCCCATCCCGCAGCGGGTCAGGCCGGGATCGACCCCGAGGACACGCATCCGGACCCCGCCTTCCTGTCGAACACCTGTTCGGTGCCAACGCTAAGGTCGGCGGTCGCCTCACCGGGTCTCGACACGCCGGTCACGACCTCGTTCCTCGGTCGCACGCCGTCCTCGCTACGCGTCCACGGCCTCCATGACCTCGTCCGGGACGTCGGCGTTGGAGAAGACGTTCTGCACGTCGTCGAGGTCGTCGACGGCATCGATCAGCCGGAACACCTTGCCGGCGGCGTCCGGGTCGGCGACGGGGATGTCGAGGGAGGCGACGAACTGCACCTCGGCCGAGTCGTAGTCGATCCCGGCCGCCTGCAGCGCCGTACGGACCGCGACGACGTCGGTCGCCTCGGCCTGCACCTCGAAGGTGTCCCCCAGGTCGAAGACCTCTTCGGCACCGGCGTCGAGGGTGGCCTCGAGGACCATGTCTTCGGTGACCTCGGTGACCTCGGTGGCCTTGCCTTCCTTCTCCTGCGCCTTGGGTACGACGACGACGCCCTTGCGGTTGAAGAGCCGTGACACCGAGCCGGGGTCGGCCATGGTGCCGCCGTTGCGGGTGACCGCCGTCCGGACCTCCATCGCCGCGCGGTTGCGGTTGTCGGTCAGGCACTCGACGAGCAACGCGACGCCCTGCGGTCCGTAGACCTCGTACATGATCGTCTCGTAGTCGACGGCGCTGCCCTCGAGGCCGCCGCCGCGCTTGACCGCGGAGTCGATGTTCTTGTTGGGGACCGACTGCTTCTTGGCCTTCTGGATGGCGTCGAAGAGCGTGGGGTTGCCGGACGGGTCGGGGCCACCCATCTTGGCGGCGATCTCGATGTTCTTGATCAGCTTCGCGAAGAGCTTGCCCCGCTTGGCGTCGATGGCCGCCTTCTTGTGCTTCGTGGTCGCCCACTTGGAGTGGCCAGACATTCTTCCCTCTTCCGATTCGACAACGGACCGATCTTACTGGCGCACCAGATCCAGGAAGAGTCGGTGGATGCGACCGTCGTCGGCGACCTCGGGATGGAACGACGTCGCCATCAGACGCCCTTGGCGTACGGCGACCGGGTGCCCCTCGGCCTCGGCCAGCACCTCGACGCCGGCACCGACCTCCTCGACCCACGGCGCGCGGATGAAGACCGCGTGCACCGGCCGGTCGAGACCCTTGAGGTCGAGGTCGGACTCGAAGGAGTCGACCTGCCGGCCGAACGCGTTGCGGCGCACGGTCATGTCGATCCCGCCGATCGTCTCCTGGCCGGCGACCCCGTCGAGGATCCGGTCGGCGAGCAGGATCATGCCGGCGCAGGTGCCGAAGGTCGGCATGCCGGAGGCGACCCGTTCCCGGAGCGGGTCGAGCAGGTCGAAGGTGCGGGCCAGCTTGCCCATCGTCGTCGACTCCCCGCCCGGCAGCACCAGCCCGTCGCAGCGGGCCAGCTCCTCCGGTCGCCGGACGGAGAACGCGTCCGCGCCCAACGCCGTCAGCGTCGTCAGGTGCTCGCGGACGTCGCCCTGGAGAGCGAAGACTCCGATGGCTGGCACGCCGTCAAGATTAGGGTTGCGCCCGTGCCGCAGTGGAGCCGCCTCCCCTCGACCGTCTTCGCGGTCGTCCTGCTGCTCTCCGCCTGCGGAAAGGACTCCGATACCGGCGAGCGCCGTAACGTCGTCGATGCGTCCAGAACCACCGGGTCCACGGAGGAGGTGGCGGGGTCCGCAGTCGCCGATGCGTACGCCGCGTGGGTCGAAGCGCTGGCTCGGCACGACGCCGCCGCCGCCTGCGCGCTCCAGGCGCCGAAGTTCACCATCGAGCTGCGGTACGAGGCGATCCTCGTGGATCGCGCCGAGCTCGGCGACCCGTGCACAGGCTTCGAGGCGCTGTTGTGGGAGGACCCCGAGTTCGACAGCGAAGTCGTCGACGTCGCCGTCACCCAGGAGACCGAGGAGGACGCGATCCTCGACGTGCAGCTCGCGTCACGGGACGTCACGGTCCGGATGGTCTACCACCGGGCGCGCTGGCGGGTCTTCTCGATCGCGGACCGCACCGAGGCCGGTACGGATGATGGCACCGAGGGCGGACCGGACGGCGAGGCCGGTCCCGCGCGGTGGGTGGCTGCCTGGTGCGCCGTGTCACCGGACCAGACCCGCGACGAGATCGTGGGACTGATGGGACCGCCCTCGGGTGAGTACACCGTCGCCGACGGCGGCGAGCCGCAGCTGTGGTGGGCCCGGGACCAGTACGACTTCCGCGTCTACCTCGACCCCGTCGACGGCTCGGTCCTCGAGCTGGTCGGCGACTACGACGCGCTCGGTGCCGACGACCGGGCGCTGCTCCCCTGCCCGGAGCTTCGGAACTAGTGTCCCGGGCGCGGAATCCGTGCAGTAGATCGTGGTCCGAGTGCGTGCATAGCAAGGCGGCGTCGCGACGGGGCGAGGTCAAGGAAGCGAGGTGCGTGCTCGGGGCGCGAGATACGGCGCGGATCTCAAGTCCGGGACACTAGGCCAGCTCGGGGACGCGGAGGTGGGCGATGGCCAGTTCGTACTCCGCCGCGTCCATGATGTCGACGTCGGCCTCCCGGATCCCGGCTTCCCGGATCATCAGGGCCTCCTCCCGCGACAGCTGCAGCGACTCGAGGGTCTTGAACGACGCGGTCGAGCACACCCGGCCCCGGGCGCGGTCGACCATCAGGCTGGCGCTGCAGAACCCGGGCAGCTGCTCGATCCGTGGGAGCAACCCGGTGCGGTAGATATCGACGCCGCGGTCCAGGTTGCCATCGGCGGCCTTCAGCCAGGTGACGCGGCACCACCGGTCGGTGTGTGCCGGGTCGGCACGCCGCATCACGGCCACCTGCCACTCCTGGACGGCAGGGGGCGCGTTCAGGATCCCGCCGACGCGGTCGCGGAACTTCGTCAGCCGGTCACTGGACGCACGCATCGCGTCCACGTCGTCCCATGAGGTGGTCGTGATGCACTCACCGGTCGGACGGTCGATCATCATCGACAGGCCCACCCAGCCCGGGACATCGGCGAGAGCGGGCATCACCTCGTCGCGAACGAAGTTGAACGCCCCGCTGATGCCGGACGGGTCACCGTGGAACGTCGAGGTGCGAGCGAACACGGTCCCAGCGAACACCCGACCAGCGGGTGGGCGCAATGGCCCATCCGGGCCGTTCTACCAGCCGCGCTCGGCGAGCCGGTGCGGCTGGGGGATGTCCTCGACGTTGATGCCGACCATCGCCTCGCCGAGGCCCCGGGAGACCTTGGCGACGACGTCGGGGTCGTCGTGGAAGGTCGTCGCCTTGACGATCGCCTCGGCCCGCTGGGCGGGGTTGCCGGACTTGAAGATGCCCGAACCGACGAAGACGCCCTCGGCGCCGAGCTGCATCATCATGGCCGCGTCGGCCGGGGTCGCGATGCCGCCGGCGGTGAACAGCACGACGGGCAGCTTGCCGTTGCGGGCGACCTCGACCACCAGGTCGTACGGCGCCTGCAACTCCTTCGCCGCGACGAACAGCTCGTCCTCGGCGAGCGACCCGAGCCTGCGGATCTCCCCGCGGATGGTGCGCATGTGGGTGACCGCGTTGGACACGTCACCGGTGCCGGCCTCGCCCTTGGAGCGGATCATCGCCGCGCCCTCGGTGATCCGCCGCAGCGCCTCGCCGAGGTTGGTCGCGCCGCACACGAACGGCACGGTGAACGCCCACTTGTCGATGTGGTTGGCGTAGTCGGCCGGGGTGAGCACCTCGGACTCGTCGATGTAGTCGACGCCGAGGCTCTGCAGCACCTGGGCCTCGGCGAAGTGACCGATCCGCGCCTTGGCCATCACCGGGATCGAGACCGCCTCGATGATCCCGTCGATCATGTCGGGGTCGCTCATCCGCGAGACGCCGCCCTGGGCCCGGATGTCGGCGGGCACGCGCTCGAGCGCCATCACGGCGACGGCGCCGGCGTCCTCGGCGATCTTGGCCTGCTCGGCGGTGACCACGTCCATGATGACGCCGCCCTTGAGCATCTCTGCCATGCCGCGCTTGACCTTCGTCGTACCCAGTTCGTGCTGCTCGCTCATGGGTCGATTCTAGGCCGTGGGCGGCTTCTCCCCCGCATCGAGGTCATCCCCGGAAGGGGCGTCGAGCACGGCCGCCTGGCGGTAGACCTTCAGCACCCGGAACACCACCGTGTAGGCACTCGCCGCCGCCAGTGCCCAGAGGGTGACGTACATCAGGATCGGCAGGTCGAAGATGGCGCCCAGGCCGGTCATGACCAGGATCGAGACCAGCCGGTCGGCGCGCTCAGCGAGCCCGCCCTTGGCGTCCATGCCGAGCGACTCCGCCCGCGCCCGGGAGTACGACGTCACCGAGCCCATCACCAGGCACCACAGCGACACGCACAGGTAGAGATAGCTGTCGCCGGGGCCGGCGAAGTAGAGCGCGAGCCCACCGAAGATCGCGCCGTCGCCGATCCGGTCGAGGGTCGAGTCCCAGAAGGCGCCGAAGCGCGACTTCCGCTCGAGCATCCGCGCCATCTTGCCGTCGATCAGGTCGCTGAAGACGAACGCGGTGATGAAGAGGACGCCGTACAACAGCTCGCCACGGGGGAAGAACGCCAGCGCCCCCACGCAGACGCCGATGGTGCCCACGAGCGTCACCGCGTCGGGGCTGACGCCGAGCTTGAGGAACAGCTTGACGAACGGCATGAGCACGACGCCCTGCCAGAAGTCCTTGAACCGGTCGAGCACGACGCAGAGGCTAAGGCATGTTGCCGGGAGACCATGCCTCGGCGAGCAGGTCGCGGGTGTCGTCGAGCAGCTGCGGGAGCATCTTGGTGCCGGCCAGCACCATCAGGAAGTTGGCGTCGCCGGCCCAGCGCGGCACGACGTGCTGGTGGAGGTGCCCGGCGAGCGACCCGCCGGAGGCCGAGCCGAGGTTGAGGCCGACGTTGAACGCGTGCGGCTGCGAGACCCGGCGGATGGTGACCAGCGCCTCCTTGGTCAGCTGGGCGATCTCGGCCGTCTCGGCGTCGTCGAGGTCGGTGTAGTCGGCGACGTGCCGGTAGGGCAGCACCATCAGGTGACCGGGGTTGTACGGGTAGAGGTTGAGGACGGCGTACGCCGTCTCCCCCCGCCGGACGACCAGGCCGTCGTCGTGGGACGTCGCCGGGTCGGGCGTGATCCGGCAGAACGGGCACGCGGGGAGGTCGGGGTCGGCCGCCTTCTCGTCGGACGCGTCACGGACGTAGGTCATCCGGTGGGGCATCCAGAGACGCTCCAGGCCGTCGGGATCGGTCATGTCCTACGACTGCTCCGCGACCCGGATCAGCTCGGCGAGCGACACGTTGGGAACGTCGATCCCGCGCGCCGTCGCCATGCCGTTGATCTGCAGCCAGATCGACTCGGCGAGCATGTTGACGAGCTGCTCCGCCTTCGGCGCCCGCTCCAGCCGCGACGTCCAGCGCCGGATGCTCGCGAACACCTGGCCGATGAGGCCGAACACCCAGGGGTCGAGACCGGCCCGGTCGTCGGCACTCAGCTCCACGCCGTCGTACTGCACGACCGTGTTCATCAGCTGCTCGATCTGCTCGGCAAGCGCCTCGATCGCCACCGCCAGCGGGTGCGGTCCGGGACCGGGCAGCTCCAGCTCGATGAACCAGAACAGGGTCGGGTGGTCGGTCGCCCAGCGCACCACCGCGTCGATGATCCGCCGGATGATCACGATCGGCGTGCCGTCGAACGAGAGGGCGGGGAGGATCACCTTGCCGAGGTCCTTGCAGATCTGCTGCTGCACCGCCACGTCGAGGTCGACGCGGTCGTGGAAGTGGCGGTAGAGCACCGTGCGCGCCAGCCCCGCCTCCTCGGCGATCAGCTGGACCTGGACGTCGTCGCCCGGCTCCGACCGCTCGAGCACCCGGATCGCGGCGTCGATGATGACGCGCCGCCGGGCCTGGTTGTGGGCCAGCCAGCGCAGCCGGCGGCCGTCGCCGCCGTACTCCAGGTCGCCAGACCCTTCATCGCTCACCGCGGCAGCCTATCCGGGTCAGATGAACCATGCCCCGCGGTGAACCACCCCGGCCAGAAGCCACCAATGAGCCGCAAGCACCGTCCGAGACACGCTCGCGCAATCAAGAGCCGTACTGGTGGAACCAGAGACCGAGGTCGAGGGCGATGCCGGGGCAGGTGACGTTGTGGTCCCGGTTGTCCGCCACCCACTGCCCGAGGATGGCCTGACCGCCCTGGATCGACCAGTCCTCGCCGCACCGGTTGAGCGCCTCCTCGCGTGAGGTCTGGCCCGCGGCCCGCCACTCGGGGACGCCGTCGAGCGAGAAGTCGCCGACCACCGTCTCCCAGAGGTACGGCGTGGAGTAGATGCCGATGGCGTAGCCGGCGTCGGTGTAGGCCCGGGCCGCGCCCTCGACGACGGCAGCGTTGGCGGCCTTGTTGGAGCTCCACTCGAAGAACGCGACCGGCTCGACGTCGATCCACACCACCGGCGTCTGCAATCCCGCTTGCGTCATCGTGTCCAGGTTGTAGCGGGCCTGCTGGTAGCCGACGTTCCTGAGCTGACCCTTGAGGGTGGCGCCGGAGTAGGGCCCGTCCCACTCGTAGCGCTTCAGGGTCGCGGCGTCGGGATAGCTGGACACGGCGTAGGCGGCTGCCATCAGCTCGCGCTCCTCCACCCACGCGACCTGGTCGGCCAGGCAGGGGTTGGGGGTGAACCCGGGGCCGTTGGTGAGGCCCATGATCACGAACTCGGCCTCGTCGACCGGCATCGGCAGACCTTGGGACCGCTTCTCCGGGATGCCCATCCCCTTGGGGCACTGCGGCCAGCTGATGTCCGCGCCCTGGACCGGCTCGTTGCGCGGCTCGATGGTGCCGCGGTTCTGGTTGGCCAGGTCCTCGGCCACGTCGGCGAGGTTGCTGGCGTTGGCCCCGGGGTCGGTGGCGTCGCCGTCCGTCGGAAGGCCGGGCTTGTCCTTGCCCTTGCCGGGCTTCTCGGTCTCACCGGTGGTCGGGGCCGACTCGGGCTGCGGCGTCTCCTCCTCGGCGCAGGCACCGAGTGAGAGCAGCACGGCGAGCGCCAGCGCGGATGCCGCGCGACGCCCCCCGGCGCTCATGTCAGACCTGCTCGCGCGAGGCGATCGCGGCAGCGACCCGTTCGATCGCCTCGGCGATCGGGACTCCGTTGTCCTGGCGGCCGTCGCGGTAGCGGAAGGACACCGCGCCCGCCTCCATGTCGTCGTCGCCGGCGATCACCATGAACGGCACCTTCTGCAGCTGCGCGTTGCGGATCTTCTTCTGCATCCGGTCGTCGGAGTCGTCGACCTCGACCCGGATCCCTCGAGCCTGCAGCTGCCGCGCGACGTCGTAGAGGTAGTCGTGGTGACGCTCCGCGATCGGGATCGCCTCCACCTGGACGGGCGCGAGCCACGGGGGGAAGGCGCCGGCGTAGTGCTCGACGAGGACGCCGAAGAACCGCTCGATCGATCCGAACTTCGCGGAGTGGATCATCACCGGCTGCTGCTTGGAGCCGTCGGGGGCGACGTACTCGAGGTGGAAGCCCTCGGGCTGGTTGAAGTCGTACTGGATCGTCGACATCTGCCAGGTCCGGCCGATGGCGTCGCGCGCCTGGACGGAGATCTTGGGGCCGTAGAACGCGGCGCCGCCGGGGTCGGGCACCAGCTCGAGGCCGGTCTCGTTGGCGGCCTCCTCGAGCACGCGGGTCGCGACCTCCCACTGCTCGTCGCTGCCCATGAACTTGTCCTTGGCGTCGTCGCGAGTGGACAGCTCGAGGTAGAAGTCGTCGAGACCGAAGTCGCGGAGCAGGCTCAGCACGAAGCCGAGGAGGTGCTTGACCTCGTCGGGCGCCTGGTCAGGGGTGACGTAGGAGTGCGAGTCGTCCTGCGTGAGTCCGCGCACGCGGGTGAGCCCGTGCACGACGCCCGACTTCTCGTAGCGGTAGACGGAGCCGAACTCGAACATCCGCAGCGGCAGCTCACGATAGGACCGCCCGCGCGACCTGAAGATCAGGTTGTGCATCGGGCAGTTCATCGCCTTGAGGAAGTACCGGCTGTTCTCCATCTCCATCGGCGGGAACATCGTGTCCTCGAAGTACGGCAGGTGCCCGGAGGTGTGGAACAGCCCCTCCTTGCTGATATGGGGCGTGCCGACGTACTGGAAGCCCTCCTCGATGTGCCGCAGGCGGACGTAGTCCTCCATCTCCCGCTTGATCACGCCGCCCTTGGGGTGGAAGACGGCCAGGCCGGAGCCGATCTCGTCGGGGAAGCTGAACAGGTCGAGCTCGCGGCCGAGCTTGCGATGGTCGCGCTTCTCGGCCTCCTCGAGCCGGTGGAGGTAGTCCTCGAGCGCCTCCTTGGACTCCCAAGCGGTGCCGTAGACGCGCTGGAGCTGCTTGTTCTTCTCGTCGCCGCGCCAGTACGCCGCCGCGGAGCGCATCAGCTTGAACGCCGGGATCCGCTTCGTGGTCGGCAGGTGCGGGCCGCGGCAGAGGTCCTTCCAGGCGACCTCGCCGTTGCGGTCGATGTTGTCGTAGATGGTGAGCTCGCCCGCGCCGACCTCTGCGTCAGCGCCCTCTGCGGCATCCGCTGCGCTGCCCTTGAGACCGATCAGCTCGAGCTTGTACGGCTCGTCGGCGAGCTCGGCACGCGCGTCGTCGTCGTTGGTCACCCGGCGGGAGAACCGCTGGTTGTCCTTGATGATCTTGCGCATCCGGGTCTCGATCTTCGCGAGGTCGTCGGGGTGGAAGGGCACCTCGACGTCGAAGTCGTAGTAGAAGCCGTCCTTGATCGGCGGACCGATGCCGAGCCTGGCGTCGGGGAAGAGGTCCTGCACGGCCTGCGCCAGGACGTGGGCGCAGGAGTGGCGCAGGATGTCGTGGCCGTCGCTGCTGTCGATCGCGATGCCTGCGACCTCGTCGCCGTCGGTCAGCTCGTAGGAGAGGTCCTTGAGCTCGCCGGCGACCCGGGCTGCGACGACGTGCGGCTCGTCCTTGAAGAGCTCCCAGGCCTTCGTGCCCGCTCCCACGGAGAGCGTGGTCGTCTGCTGGCCCTCGCGCGCGTCGGCGGGGACGAGGACGACCTTGATGTCGGACACGGAGACCTCTTCGGGGTGCGGCTGAGCGGCCGCCGCGGACGCGGGGCCGTGCTTCAAGGGTATCGACCGACCGGGTCAAGGCGCGCGGCAGTTGGCCTCCCGCCCCGTCGGTCGAGGAGGTCGCGCCGGGACCGTCTCGAGACCCCTCGCGGCCGCCGGTCTACAGACGGTCGAGCCTGACCCTGCCGATCCGGCCGATCGGGCTCGCGCAGGCCTCACCCCAGGTAGGAACGACACCGCCGTTGCACGCGCGCCAGCCGTTCTCGAACCCGCGGGCTCCGCCGTTCACACGCAACCCGAAGTCCTCACCGAAGATCGGGATGCGGAAGAACCCGTTGACGTCGGTGACGTCGGCGTCCAGCACCACCCCGAGGTGCTGCGCGTCCCGGGTGCTGACGTTGATCCCCCGCAGCCGGTTGCCGGTGGCGGCGTTGACGACCGTCCCGCTGATGAACGACGGCGCAGCCAGCACCCGACCGAGGAGGTCGCCGGGATCGACCGGCGTCGCGTCGGCGACGTCGAACTCGACATAGCTCGGACCGGTCGGCCGGTCGCTGACGAAGCCGCCCTGGACGCGGCTGTTACGGACGACCTCCACCCAGTGCGGGGTGTCGAGGCTCGGCGACAGCACGAACTCGCCGTCGTCCTCGGTGGTCACCGTGTCGACCAGGACGCCCGGCGCACCGCCGTCGTCCTCGTACAGCCGCACGGTTGTGTTCGCCATCGGCGTTCCGCCGTACTGGACCACCTGGCCGCGGATCACCGCACCTGCGGTCGCCTGTGGCGGAGCGACGGCGTGGAACAGCGCCGCGACGACGGCGAGGACGAGCACAGAGACGATTCGGCGCATGGGGTACCACCTGAGCGAAGGGACGATCTCGGCGAGCACATCCCGAGCGCACCCGTGCCGGAAACGCTACCGCCGGCTGGCCTCCGGGGGACGCGAACCGGGGAGAACACGCCGGTGCCAGGATGCGGACATGAGCGAGCTCGAGGTGGTCACGGTCGGGAGCGACGTCTTCCTCTGCCGGGGAAGAGACGTCAACTGGGTGATCCTCCGCGAGGGCACCGACCTCACCCTCGTCGACGCCGGCTACCCGGCGTACGCGCCGATCGTCGAGAAGTCGGTGCGACGGATCGGCGGCCGGCCCGAGGACGTCCGCGGCATCGTCGTCACCCACGGCCACGTCGACCACATCGGCGGTCTCGCGCACTTCCACGGCAGGTACGGAACTCCCGTCTTCGCGCACCCGCTGGAGGTGCCGCACGTACGACGCGAGCGCCTCGAGCAGGCGACCCCGGTCCAGGTCGCGCGCAACGCGCACCGGTCGGGCGTCCTGACCTGGTCGCTGCGCATCACCCGCGCGGGCGCGCTGCGCGACGTGGCGTGCGCCGACGTCCAGCCGCTGACGCCCGGCTCGCCGCTGGACCTTCCGGGCCGTCCGGTGCCGGTCGCCACCGCCGGGCATACCAGCGGGCACACCGCCTACCTGGTGCCCTCGGCCGGTGCCGTGGCGACGGGTGACGGACTCTGCACAGGGCACGCGACCTCTCCGACGGTCGGACCGCAGCTGCTGCCGCGGATGTTCCAGCACGGCGACGACGCCGCCGGGCTGACGCCGCTCGAGGACCTCGATGCGGACGTGGTGCTGCCCGGCCACGGCCCGGTGCACCGGGGCCCGATCGGCGAGGCGGTCCGGGCGGCGCGGGAGTCGGCAGCTGCGCGGAAGTGGTGAGTGCCCGCGACGGAAGCGCGGCATCCCGGAGGCGCTCGTGGGTCATCCCTGCTGCTCCCCCGAGGCGACCTGTGTCGCTCTCGGGTCCCGGCATCCCCGCGGCATTGGCCCGTGAGCGTATGAACGAGGCGCCGACGGGCACCTTGTCCGTGCTTAGCAGATCAAGGCACGCCCACCGGCGCCTCTAGACCCAGGGGCCTCTAGCCAGGTTAGGGCACTTCTCAAGGAAGGAACCCGAGATGGCCATGCACGACACCGGGACCGCGAACACCAGCACGTCCCACACCTACACGCCCGATCGGCGGATCAGCACCGAGACCAAGGCGTCGTACAAGACGACAGAGCTCGCCGTCTACATCTTCGGCGTGCTCGGCGTCCTGATCGCCTCCCTCATCGTCGACGAGGGCGCCAGCGACTTCGGCGCGCAGGAGGCGTGGTTCTACGTCACCCTGCTGACGATCGGCTACATGATCAGCCGGGGTCTGGCGAAGTCCGGGACCCGGGAGCACTACGACGACTCAACCGGCTCGAACAGCGGCCAGGGCAGCCACGACCGCCACTGACCCGACGTTCCGAACGACCGTCCCTCTCGGCTCCGGCCGGGAGGGACGGCGTCGTTCTCGGAGCTGATGTGCAAACGTTCTGGTGGGCGATACTGGGTTCGAACCAGTGACCTCTTCGGTGTGAACGAAGCGCGCTACCACTGCGCCAATCGCCCCGGTGATGCGAAGCGAGACTTTAACGCATCACCACTCACGACCCGGAATCGACCACCGTCGGTCGAAACCCTTCGCTGGTCGAGTAGCCCGAGCCGCCAGGCGAGGGCGTATCGAGGCCCTCAGCGTCCAACCAGCTCCGGCTCCCGCTTTCGCCAGGTCACCAATGCCTCTCGCGTCACCGGGCCGGGCGCATCGAGCTCGCGGTCGTCCCAGCGGGACACGCCCTGCACGTCGCGGGTGGTCGACACCAAGAAGATCTCGTCGGCCTGCGCCGCGACCTCGATCGGCTCGTCGACCTCGGTGCCGCCGAACCACTCCAGCACCAGCCGCCGGGTGACGCCGGCGAGGCAGCCGCTGGCCAGGGTCGGCGTCCGCAGCTCACCGTCGACGACGTAGAAGACGTTGGAGCCGGTGCCTTCGCACAGGTGGCCCTGGAGGTTGGCGAAGACCGCCTCGGTCGCGCCCTTCTGCTGGGCGGCGGCGAGAGCGACGACGTTCTCGGCGTACGACGTGGTCTTGAGGCCCGCCATCGCTCCGCGCTCGTTGCGCGGCCACGGGACGGTGATGACCGTGGTCGTCTCCTTGGCCGGGTCCATCGGCGATGCCGCGACGATCACGGTCGGGTCGTCACTCCCCCGGCCCGAGCCCATCGGCGCCGGTCCCCCGGTCACCGTGATCCGCAGCCGGCCGAGCGGCATCGGGTCGCCGTCGAGAACGGCGGCCACGCCTCGTCGTACGACATCGACGTCGAGGCGGTCGAGCCCGAGACCTGTCGCCGACCGTTCCAGCCGGTCGAGGTGCAGGCCGAGCGCGAACGCCTGGCCGTCGACGACCTTGATCGACTCGAACACCCCGTCACCCACGGTCAGACCGTGGTCTGTCACCGGTACGGCGGGGGCGCTGGGGTCCGCGAGGAGCTCTCCGTTCATCCACACACGCATACGACTCACCCTACGAGCACCCGATTTTGGTGGCGATCAGACCATCGGCTAGGGTTCTCACGCGCATCAGCCGCACCGGGAAACAGCCGGTTCGGAGGTAGTCGCAGGCGGACGTAGCTCAGTTGGTAGAGCGCAACCTTGCCAAGGTTGAGGTCGCGAGTTCGAGCCTCGTCGTCCGCTCGGAGAGGTCAGACCCAGGCCTCCACTGGTGGGTTGGCCGAGAGGCGAGGCAACGGACTGCAAATCCGTGTACACGGGTTCAAATCCCGTACCCACCTCGATAACTCCACACCCGGGCGATTGGCGCAGCGGTAGCGCGCTTCCTTGACACGGAAGAGGTCACTGGTTCAAACCCAGTATCGCCCACCAACACATGAAGCCTTCTGAACAGCAGAAAACGCCGTCCTGGAGGGGACCCGTGACCAAGCGGCGGTTGCACGAATCGATCACCGTCGATCTCGCTGCGACCATCAAGCGCGACGGCCAACGGCAAGCCTCGCCGCTGCCGTACCTCGAGCCGCTCAACCTGCCGCAGAGCCTGTCAACTTCTTGCCGTCCGCGGCAATGAGCATGCAAACGAGGACGTACCGATACGGATCATTCTGCGGCAGGTCGGTGAGTGAATCGTCCGACGGCTCCGCGTAACCCGATTCGATCCACGTGACCTCCAGGCCACCAGCGTCCGGGTCGCCACCGACGTACCGCCGTGCGGCCCTGGCACACGTCTCGCCGGACGTCTCAGTGACGCGTTTTGCAGTAGGACCGATGACCTCGGCATCGTGCGGCTCGGCACAGTCGGCCACCTTGAGGGTACGGAACTTCTTGTCGGGCGCGGGAAGCGTTCCGATGCACTGGCCTTTTTCCAGGGTGAACCAGAGAGGCCTGAGGTCCACGCTGTTCTTTTCGTCCTCAACCGTGGGCGTTGACGTGGGCGTGGATGACGCGGACGAGGTCGGGTCTCCGGGACTCCCGTTGGTGGCGTCGATGGGCTCGTCACCGCAGCCCGTGACCGTCAAGGCGGTGAGAGCGACCGCAACCAGCCCCGACCTAGCGAATCGAAGCATCGGGACCCTCTCCGTTGGTGTGCGATCAACGAAACCCTTGGTCCGCTCTAGACTGCGCGCCGGACTATCCGAAAAGCGACGCAGGGCCTCCCTCGACGGCTACCCGGCCGTGAGACTCGACCTCTGCTCCCACGACGACGGCCGGCGAGAGTCCTGCGTTTGCCCGACAAGTCGGTGATCAGCGGGCACAGCGCCGACTTCGATCGCCTCGCACAAGGTCAGCCGCCGCTGGTCGACGCGTGCCACGGCCTGGGGTCGGTCCGCAGCAGCGAGTAGAGCACGACGTCCTGGTTGCGGCCGTCGTTGAAGAACGCCCCGCGCACGGTGCCTTCGAGCACGAAGCCGCACTTCTCGGCGATGCGGCGGGACGCACTGTTCTCCTCGGCGATCACCAGATGGATGCGGTGCTCCTTCTTCGCGCCGAAGAGGTAGTCCACCAGCAGCTGGACCGCCTCGGTCACGAACCCGCGCCCGGCGTGCTCGTCCGAGTACAGCTGGTACGACAGCTCGAAGGCGTCCCAGTAGGACACCGGGCGGAAGAACTCGATGTGACCAGCGATCTCGCCCTTCCGGGACTCGATGACGAGCATGCCCTCGGACTTCTGCCAGAAGCCGTGCTCGGCGAAGGCACCGCGGAACGTCGGTTGCGACATCACCCCGAGCGGGAAGTAGGCGCCTCGGTTGCGGATGTTCGTATGGGCGTCGTACAGCAGGTCCAGGTCGGCCTCGCGGACCTGGCGCAGCGTCACAGACTGACCGGATAGCACGGTCGTACCCTAGACCGCCGCGAGCGCACCCTCATGCTGTCGGCTCAGCTGGAACCGCATCGCGGCCCGACGTCGCAAGCCGCCGGCCCGGCAGTCTACGGGAACTGCCGAACGGTTCCGCGCAATCGCGCGCTTGCGACTGGATGTCAACCCTGCAGCGGCGCCAGGGTCGGAGGCGGTGACGACTGTCTTACAGTGCTGAGATGGCACCACTTGAGCTGCCCGAGACACAACAGGATTGGGTTCGGTTCCTGTCGGCCCGCTGTGATGACCAACTGACGGTCGCTCGCGAGAGGGTCGAACTGATTGCCAGTCAGCCCGATGCCCGGGTCGAGGTGACGCTGGCGCGTTGGAACGCGGTAACGCTGGCCTTGCTGAACGCGACGTCGGCGGCAATGTTCTTCAGTCAGGCTCACCCTGATGAGGCGTTGCGCACCAAGGCGGAGCGCGCTGAGCAGGAGGCCGCTTCGCTTTCTGACGAGGTGCGTCAGGATCGCCGTCTCTACGCAGTCTTCGCTGCCATCGATACCGACGCTCTGGACCCGCAGGCGGCCAGGATGCTCGCGTTGACGATGCGGGAATTCCGACGGGCGGGCGTGGAACTCGATGAGCAGGCGCGTCAGCGGCTGCACCAGCTCGTGGAAAGGTGCACGACTCTCGCGCGCCAATTTCAGAGCAACATCATTGACGACATCCGCTCTATCTCATTGACTCCCGAACAACTGGACGGTCTCCCCGACGATTACATCGCCGCACACCCGCCGGGCGCGGACGGCCGTGTCGTCGTGACCACCAGCTTCCCCGATGCAATCCCGTTCCTGCGCTTCGCACGCGACACCGCTGCACGACGCGAGGTAGCCACGCAGTTCAACTGCCAAGGATGGCCCGCAAACGACCCAGTGCTGCACGAGCTCCTCGGCCTACGACGCGAACGTGCGCGACTGCTCGGCTACGACAGCTGGGCGGACTACGACGCCGAAATCAAGATGGTTGGCTCAGGTGCCGCAATCCGCGACTTCATCGACCGCGTCTCCTCCGTGGCCGTTCCTGTCGCGCATCGAGAGATCGAGGCCTTGGAAAGGCGCATGCGGCACGACCAACCACACGGCGTCGACGCGGCAGCCAGAGACAAACTGCACGCGTCGGACCTCGGCTACTACACCGAGGTGATTCGTCGCGAACGTTATGACGTCGATGCTCAGGAAGTCCGCCGCTACCTGGACTGCTCGAAGGTGGTCACCGGACTGCTGGACGTCACCGGGCGGCTGTTCGGGCTCGAGTTCGTCGAGGTTCCGACTGCCCCGACTTGGCACCCGGACGTTGACACCTATGACGTGCTTGACGCTGGCGTTCTCATCGGTCGGTTCCACCTGGACCTGCACCCGCGGCCCGGCAAGTACGCGTTGGGTCAACACTTCGCCATCACGCGTGGAGTCGACAACGTGCAGCTCCCGCAGAGCGCGCTGTTCATCGACGTTCCCCGTGGACTCCTCGAGCACGAGGACGTCGTCGCGTTGTTCCACGAGTTCGGGCACCTGCTCAACTCGGTGCTCGGCGGCCACGTGACGTGGGCGCGCGACTCAGGCGTGGCCACAGAGCGAGACTTCGTCGAGGCACCCTCCCAGATGCTCGAGGAATGGGCTCATGACCACGGCGTTCTGCGCAGCTTCGCTACCGACGGCGACGGCTACCCGATCCCGGCGGAGTTGATTGCTCGCATGCGAGCCGCCGACTCGTTCGGGCGAGGATTGTTTGTAGCGGATCTCGCGGCGTTCGGTGCGGTATCTCTTGCGTTGCACGAAGAAGTGCCCGACGACTTGACCGCTTGCGCGAACGCGGCGTTCGCACGTCACATGCCGGTTCCGCAGCTCCCCGACACGCACGCTTACGCGGCCTGGGAGCATCTCGCGGACGAACGGTACGGCTCCGGATGCTACGCGTACTCGTGGAGCCACATTATCGCCAAGGACCTGCTCTCCGGGTTCGATCCTGTCGACTTGATGGCCCCAGAGCCGGCGCGTCGCTACCGCGACCAGGTGCTCACCCCTGGTGGAAGCCGAGACGGCGCCGACCTGATCGAGGCGTTCCTTGGCCGGGCCAGCAGCACCGCGGCGTTCGACCGCTGGCTGACGGGCCCGTCCGGCCAGCAGTAGGACGCCGTCGCAGGCGAGCCGGGGTGTAGCGACTGAGTTGCCGGCAGCTCACGCTGTTCAGGGATCGCCCGATCGGCGGATGTGCCTATTGACGGAGCGACCTAGTGTGGGACGCATTCCCGCGGCTGGGGCCGACGTTGGTGAAGGCCGCCTTAGGGTCGCCAGGAGACTCCGATGAGCCAGACCGCCAGCTACGACCTCGACGCACTCCGCGCCTCGTTGGACGGGCAGGTCACCGGCGCCGTGGACACGGGGTACGACAACGTCCGGCGGGTGTGGAACGCCGCCATCGACCACCGGCCGTTGGCGGTGGTGGAGTGCGTCAGCGCGGAGGACGTGGCGAGGACGTTGGCCTTCGCCAACGACCACGGACTACCGGTGTCGGTCCGGTCCGGTGCGCACAACATGTCGGGGGCCGCGGTCGCCGATGGTGGCGTGGTCGTCGACCTCCGGGGACTCAACCACGTCAGCGTCGACCCGGGAGCGAAACGGGCCAAGGCCGGCGGAGGTGCCCTTCTCGGGGACCTCGACGCTGCGACCCAGGAGCACGGGCTCGCCGTACCGACCGGTCTGGTCAGCCACACCGGGGTCGGTGGGCTGACCCTGGGTGGCGGCATGGGCTGGCTGTCCCGTCAGGCTGGCCTGACCGCCGACAACCTCGTGGCCGCCCAGGTCGTCACCGCTGCCGGCGAGATCCTGCGGGCCGCCGAGGACGAGAACGCCGACCTGTTCTGGGCGTTGCGCGGCGGCGGAGGCAACTTCGGTGTCGTCACCGAGTTCGAGTTCCGGCTCCACGAGGTCGGGCCCCTCGTGCAGTTCGCGATGGTCTACTGGCCGCTCGACCAGGGCGCCGCTGTGCTCCGGCTCGCGCGCGAGGTCTTCACCGATCTGCCCGTCGACCACAACATCGTCTTCGGAGCGGTCAACGCACCGCCGGCACCGTTCGTGCCGCCCGAGCACCAGCTGCAGCCCGGGTACGTCCTGCTCGTGACGGGGTTCGGCTCGCCCGAGTCGCATGCAGACATCGTCGACCGGATCAACGAGTCGCTGCCGTCGGCCTTCACGTTCAGCACCCCGATGCCGTACGTCGCCCTCCAGCAGCTCATCGACGAGGCGAACGCGTGGGGCCAGCACACCTACGACAAGGGCTGCTACCTCGACGAGCTCAGCGACCGGGCGATCGAGGTGGTCACCGAGCACGTGCCCCGCAAGAACTCCCCCAGCTCCATCGTGCTGTTCTACCGGCTCGACGAGGCCTACTCGGCCGTCGGCGAGGACGACACCGCCTTCAGCGGCGGCCGCTCGCCGCGGTACGCCGCCTTCATCATCGGCGTCTGCCCGGACCCAGCGATCCTCGACGCGGAGCGGAGCTGGGTACGCGGTTTCTGGGAGGCCCTGAGCCCCCACACGATCGGGACCGGCTCCTACGTCAACGCCATGACCGAGTTCGAGGACGACCGCGTGCGGGCCTCCTACGGCGCCGAGAAGTACGCGCGACTGGCGGGGATCAAGGCCACGTACGACCCGCACAACGTCTTCAAGCTCGGCGCGAACATCCTCCCGGCCGGAGCCGCGGGGTAGCCGGACGGACCTTCGAGCTTGACCTGCGACCACCGATCCGAGCGCGCAGTCTCCTTGCGCACGATCGTCGGGTCCACGGCTTGAGCCGGACCGGCAACGTGTTTCCCGGGCATCGCACCCTCGTATGGCGGGTGGTCCGTCGGAGTCCTCGAAAGGACCTAGTGCGCGCCGCCCAGTTCGATAAGGAGGACACCGCCGACGATGAGCGCGATGCCTCCCGACATCAACAGCGTGAGCGGTTCCTTGAAGAGAAGCCTCGAGGCCAGCGCCGTGAGCGCGACGCCGGCGGCGGCCCAGATGCCGTAGGCGACGCCGAGTCCCATGCCCTCAGCGAGCGCGAGCGAGAGCAGCACGAAGGCGGCGACGTAGCCGCCCAGGACGACGACGTACCAGGCATTGCGGGCCGTGGCGGCGGCACGCAGCGACAGCGTGGCGGCGACCTCCAAGAGGATGGCGCCGGCGAGGTATGCCCACCCCATCAGGCCGCCTCCTGCCGGCCGGCGAGGTGGGATCCGAACTCCACCAGGACCACCCCGGCGATGACCACAGCTATCCCGAGGATCATCACGCCGGTGAGGGCCTCCCCGAAGAAGATCGCGGAGAGGGCGGCGGTCGCTGCCACGCCGAGCGCTCCCCAGATGCCGTAAGCGACGCCCAGGGGCATGCCCGCCCCGAGCACGGCCGCGAGGAATCCGAACGTCCCCGCGTAGCCCAGGACCACGACGACGTACAAGGCCGGATGGTCGAGTGCGCCCTTCAACGACAGCGACGCGGTGACCTCGGTGACGATCGCGCCGAGCAGGAGCAGCCATCTGTTCACGACGCGACCTCCAGGAGCTCGGTGACCAGTTCTCCGACGAGGGCTCGCTCCTCGCCATCAAGCGGCATCACGCCGGTGGCGTCGGCGAACCAGGACCCGTCCGCGATCAGGCGCGCGGCGAGAAGCCGCGATCGCAGGTTCGGGGCGAGCTCGTCCGGGACGTCGGTCCAGGGACCCATCCGTGCGGCCCATCTCTCGGTCAACGGCCCGCAGAGTCGTGGGTCGGTCATCATGGCGAGGTCGGACTGGTCGAAGCTTCCCGCGAGCGACCAATCGAGGTAGGCGGCGATCCGCGCCGCAGGCGCGGCCTCCGAGACAGGCCCGGGCAGGCGTTCGGCCAGCGCTCGCTCGTAGCCGTCGACGACGTGGTCGACCAGACCGAGCATCAGCGACTGCTTGGTGGCGAAGTGGTACATCAGTCCCGGCTTGGTCAGGCCCGCCTTGCGGGCAGCGGATTCCAAGGTGACGGTGCCTCCTTCGCGGAGGATCTCGAGCGCACCGTCGAGGATCTGGAAGCGGGTTTCAGGGGCCATGCACCCACTTTACCATCCGGAAGGTAGGTCATCTGACGACATCGATCGCTACCGCCCACGCACCACGTCGGCGCCGGTCGCGCCCTCCCGGCCGTGCCCCTCGACGAAGGCTCAGAGAACCTTCGTGCCGTACATCTCCCCCAGCGGGTCGGCGATGAGCTCGAGCCGCGCACCGTTGGGGTCGCGGAAGTAGATAGAGGTGCCGCTCTCGCTCTGGTACTCGACGCCTGCTTCCTCGAGGCGGGTCTTGAGCTCGGCCCACTTCTCCGGCTCGACCGAGATGGCGACGTGGTGGAGGCCGCCGAGGACCTCGGCGTACGGGCCGACGTCGAGACCGGGGAAGTCGAAGAAGGCGATCAGGTTGTTGTTGCCGATGTCGAAGAAGAAGTGGTTGGAGCCCTTGTAGTCGCGGTTCTCGAAGATGTCGGTCAGCGGGAAGCCGAGCACGCCCTGGTAGAACCGCACCGTCTCCTCGACGTCCTTGGCGACGATCGCGAAGTGGTGCAGCCCGCGTGCCATCGAGGCCGGCCGGGAGTCCTCCGGCTGCAGGTACGTCGAGCGGATGCGATCCCGCTCGGCGTCGACCGCGGCAAGGTCGATCTCCGGCTCGTCCGAGGCACTGGTCATGACAGCGGCCCACCTTCCCAGTTCTCGCGTCGGGTCAGGTCCTCGACACTAACGCGGGAGAGCTTGGTCAGCTGGCGCACCGGCTTGCCCAGCGGCACCACGCACGCGACGGCGTACTCCTCAGGGATGCCGAACAGCTCGCGGATCCGCGGCTCCTCCGCGACCGCCATCGTCGTGATCGTGCCGCCGAAGCCCTCGTTCCTCGCCGCCAGCAGGATGTTCCACACCAGCGGATAGACCGACGCTCCCCCGACGATGCCGATCCGGTCGAGGTCCTGGTCGAGGGCCGCCACCGCCCGCAGGTCGACGCACACGACGAGCACGACGGGCGCATCGACGAACGGGGTCGTGAGCGCTCCTGGCACCTCCGTCGCCGCGATCTCCTCCTCCGACAGCCGGGTCGGGACGACCGGGTTCCACGGTCCCTCCCCCGCCATCCGCTGTGCGGTGTACCGGCGCGCCCCGGGGATCGCCAGCTCCGCGAGCTTCCGCCGCGCCGCCGGGTCCCGGACGACGAGGACCTGCGTCCCCTGCCGGTTGCCGCCGCTCGGCGCGAACCTTGCGTTGTCCAGGATCGTGCGGAGCACGACGTCGGGCAGCGGATCGTCGGTGAACTCTCGGACGGCGGACGTCGTCCGCATCACCTCGTACAGGTCCATGTTCGTCCTCTCCCGGTCGATCGCCGCAGACTACGACCCCTACGGTGTGGGCATGAAGGCACTCGTCCTGGAGAACATCCATCCGGCGGCCGCCGAGATCCTCGGCAGCCGCGGTTACGAGGTGGACCTGCGTCCCGGCGCGCTGTCCGAGGACGAGCTGGTCGAGTCCCTCCCGGGTGTCAGCCTGCTCGGGATCCGCTCGAACACGACGGTGACCGCACGCGTCCTGGAGGCGGCGTCGGACCTCGAGGCGATCGGCTGCTTCTGCATCGGCACCAACCAGGTCGACCTGGCTGCCGCGGCGAAGCGGGGCATCGGGGTGTTCAACGCGCCCTACTCCAACACCCGCAGCGTGGTCGAGCTCGTGATCGGCGAGATCATCGCGCTCGCCCGGCGGCTCCCGGAGAAGACGCAGCGGATGCACGACGGCGTGTGGGACAAGTCGGCGCGCGGCAGCCACGAGGTGCGCGGCCGAACCCTGGGCATCGTGGGCTACGGCAACATCGGCACGCAGCTGTCGAACCTTGCCGAGGCGCTCGGAATGCGGGTCGTGTTCTACGACAAGGCGGACCGGCCGGCGCACGGGAACGCGCGTCGTACCCGGTCGCTCACGGAGCTGCTCGAGGTCGCCGACGTCGTCAGCCTCCACGTCGACGGGCGGCCCGGCAACGCCGGGTTCTTCGGCGCCTCGGAGTTCGCGGCGATGAAGCCGAGGTCCCTCTTCATCAACGCCTCGCGCGGCATGGTGGTGGACTACGAGTCGCTCCGAGACCACCTGCTGTCGGGTCACATCGCGGGTGCGGCCGTCGACGTCTTCCCCGTGGAGCCCAAGGCTCAGGGCGACGCGTTCGAGTCCGTGCTGCGCGGTCTCGACAACGTCATCCTGACGCCTCACGTCGGCGGCTCCACCCAGGAGGCGCAGGAGGAGATCGGCTGGTTCGTGGCCGAGAAGCTCGTCCGCTTCGCGCTCGAGGGGAGCACGGCGCTGTCGGTCAACCTTCCGCCGGTCCTCCCTCCCCCGCTGGCGACGTCCGGGCGACGGCTGGGCTTCCTGCACCACAACGTCCCTGGTGTGCTGGCCGATCTCAACGCCGTCCTCGCCGCGGCCGGCGGCAACGTGGTCGACCAACATCTCTCGACCAGGGACGACCTCGGCTACGTCGTCACCGATTCGACCGAGCCCCTTGCGGCCGAGGCCGTCGACAAGCTTCGCCGCTCGGACCCCTGCCTCTGGGCGCGCACCTGGTGACGTCGCGTACGGCGGACGTCGTCCCTGCGGCGGCCGGGCCGGCCCGGCCCGGCCGACTGGTGGGGCTCGACGTGGCCCGGTGCCTGGCGCTCCTGGGGATGGTCGCCACGCACGTCCTGCTCGACTTCACGCCCGAGGGCGACCTGTCCTTCAGCCAGTGGCTGGCCGGCGGGCGGGCGTCGGCGTTGTTCGCCGTCCTCGCAGGGGTCAGCCTCGCACTGATGACCGGCGGACGGGAGCCGGCCCGCGGCCGGGACCGGGTGCGTGCGTCCGCGGGGCTCGCCGTCCGGTCGCTGCTGATCGCCGGGCTCGGCCTCGCTCTCGCTGAGCCGGACAGCGGACTGGCGATCATCCTCACCTACTACGGCGTGCTGTTCCTGCTCGGACTTCCGTTCGTCGGACTGCGCGCCCGCACGCTCGCGCTGCTCGCCGCCGGGTGGGTCGTGCTGGCGCCCGTCGTCTCCCACCTGGTCCGTCCGGATCTTCCGGTGCGCGGGTTCGCGAGCCCCGCCGTCGACCAGCTCGGCGATCCCGGCCGGCTGGCCAGCGAGCTGCTGTTCACCGGCTACTACCCGGCGGTCCCGTGGCTGGCCTACCTGCTGGCGGGCATGGCGCTCGGTCGTTGCGACCTCCGCAACCGTCGTCTCCTCCTCGCGCTCGCCGGCGGAGGCCTGGCACTCGCGGTCCTCGCGACCCAGGTCTCGCGCGCCGTGACCGACCCCGCGGTCAGCGACCAGTACGCCCGCGGGATGTTCGGCACCACGCCCGCGGACGGCGACTGGTCGTGGCTGCTGCTGGTCGCGCCGCACAGTGCGACGCCGTTCGACCTCGCGCAGACCATCGGCAGTGCGCTCCTCGTCATCGCGGTCTGCCTGCTCATCGAGCGTGCGCTGCCCGACGCCGGGGTGACCTTCCTGGCCGTGCTGTTCGGCGCCGGCACGATGACGCTCACCCTCTACAGCCTGCACGTCGTGCTGCGCACACCGGAGGTGTGGCCACCGGACGATCCCCGGGCCTACGGCTGGCACGTGCTCGTGCTGCTGGCGATCGGCGCGGCATTCGTCGCCCGGGGGCGGCGCGGACCGCTGGAGTACGTCGTCGGGCTTCCGGTGCGCGCCCTCCGTCCAGCCGATCTTCGCAACGCTTGAGCATCGGGCAGGTTGCTCGTCGACGTCGTGGGTACGTCACAACAGATGACATCCACATCTCCGACCCAGGAGCTCGCACCTGCGTTGGACATCGACGCCGGCCTCGCCGAGATCGAGACGGTCATCGAAGTCCTGGCGCGCCGGATCAGCGCGAACTCCTGATGTGTCGTCTGCTCGGCTACGTCGCCCGCCGTCCGACCTCGGTCGTCGAGGTCCTGGGGCAGGAGCACTTCGACGCGTTCACCGCGCTCACCGCCGTGCACGGCGACGGCTGGGGCATGGCGTGGTGGGACCCGGACTCCCCCACGGTCCGCAGCGTGACCTCGGCTGGATCGGCCATCCACGACCTGGCGTACTCCCGACTTGCCGGTCAGCGGCTCGGCCGGGCCGGCATCGTGCATCTCCGTTGGGCCACGCCGGGCCTAGCGGTGAGTCCGCAGAACACCCACCCGTTCGTGGACGGCGGATACGCATTCGCGCACAACGGACACATCGCCCCTCTCGGGTCGCTCGAAGGCCTGCTCACCCGGGAGGCTCGAGCGACGCTGCGCGGCGACACCGACAGCGAGCGGTACTTCCGGTTCGTCATGCAGTGCATCGCCGAGCGGGGGGACGACACCGAAGGACTCAGGCAGGCGCTCGGCGTACTCACGAGCGAGTTCCCCGAGGCGAGCCTGAACGCGCTGCTGATGACCCCCGCGCAGATGTTCGGCGTCCACATCAACAGCCAGGCGTCGGTGCCGATCAAGGGACTGCGCAACCTGTTTCCCTCCGAGGAGGAGATCCCCTATCGGCACACCGAGGACTACTTCGCGATGGACTACCGGATCACCCCGGACGCCACGCACGTCATCTCCAGCGGCATCGACCCAGAGGGCTGGACTCCGGTGCCGGAGGACACCGCGGCGATGGTCGATCTCGGCTCACTCGAGGTGACGCGTCTCGACCTGCCGGGTCGACGCTGAGATCCAGCCGCGCATCCCGTGACCGCGGGATGGGTCAACCCACCCATCCGGCCGGAGCCGGTCTGGGCATCCTCCCCGACGCGGTGCACGCCCCCCGCTTCCTAGCGTCGAAGCCTCACCCGACACCAGGAGGAACCATGTCCACCGAGCACATCGAGACCGTGATCATCGGCGCCGGCCAGGCCGGCCTGTCCACGGCGTACCACCTGAAGAAGCAGGGCCGCGACTGCGTCGTCCTCGACAGCAACGCCCGGGTCGGCGACAACTGGCGACGGCACTGGGACACGCTGCGGCTCTACAGCCCGGCGAAGTACGACGGCCTCCCCGGCATGCCGTTCCCCGCCGACCCCTGGTCGTTCCCCCAGAAGGACGAGGTCGCGGCGTTCCTCGAGAGTTATGCGCTGAAGTTCGACCTGCCGGTGCGGATGAGCACCCGGGTCGACGCGCTCGAGCAGCGTGCCGACGGCGGCTTCGAGCTCAGCATCGGCGACCACTCGATCATCTGCGACAACGTGGTCGTGGCCACCGGGTCCTTCGGGCAGGCGCCCAACATCCCTGACTTCCACGACCAGCTCGACCCGGCGATCCGCCAGCTGCACTCGACCGAGTACCACCGTCCCGAGGACCTCCAGCCCGGACCGGTGCTCGTGGTGGGTGCCTCGCACTCCGGCACGGACATCGCCTTCGAGGCCGCAGAGACCAACCCGGTCATCTTGTGCGGGCGGGATCCCGGCCAGCTGCCGTTCAAGCCCGAGCAGCGGCGTGCGAGGCTCATCTTCCCGGTGGTCGTCTTCGCCTGGCGGCACGTCCTCACCCGACGCACCCCGATCGGACGCAAGGAGTTCCGCGAGGTGCGGGCGCACGGCGGTCCGATGATCCGGGTCCACCGCGAGGATCTCACCGCGCGCGGGGTCGAGCGGCACCCGGCCCGCATGGTCGGAGTGCAGGACGGCATGCCGCTCCTCGACGACGGCACCGTCGTCCCGGTCAAGAACGTCGTCTGGGCCACCGGCTTCAAGCAGACCTTCGACTGGATCAAGCTGCCGGTGGTCGGCGACGACGGCTGGCCGCTGGAGATGCGCGGCGTCGTCGACGACGTGCCGGGTCTCTTCTTCTGCGGCCTGGCCTTCCAGTACGCGTTCAGCTCGATGGTCTTCCCGGGCATCGGCCGGGACGCGGAGTACCTTGCCCGGAAGATCGGCGCCCGCACCGGCAAGCGTCCTATGCTCGCTTCGAGGTGAAGCTTCGTGGATGTCGTCGAAGAGCTGCTGCGGGCACGCGAGGCCTTCGACCGGCGCGACTGGGTCGCGGCATACGAAGGTCTCTCGGCAGCCGGGAGCGATGCGCTCCTGGCCGCCGACTTCGCCGACCTCGCCACGGCAGCGTTCCTCGTCGGCCGCCACAACGACTGCATCCAGGCGCTCCAACGGGCCTACCAGGCCCACCTCGACGCCGGCGACCAGCAGGCCGCGGTCCGCTGCGCCTTCTGGCTGGCGATGACGCTGATGGACCGCGGCGAGGTCGCCGTCGCCAATGGCTGGATCTCGCGTGCCGACCGGCTGCTGGAGACCTTCGAGGAGGACACCGTCGAGCACGGCTACTTCCTGTTCTTCCGGATGCTCGGGCACATCCTCGGCGGTGACCCGGTCACTGCACTCGACGAGGCCGTCACCCTCACGTCCTACGGCAGGCGGTTCGCGAACGGCGACCTGCTCGCCACCGGCCTGATGTGCCAGGGCCGCTGCCTGCTGTACCTGGCTCGGGTGCCCGAAGGGGTGCGGCTGCTCGACGAGGCGATGGTGGGGGTGACCACGGGCGAGGTGTCCCCGGTCTTCGCCGGGCAGACCTACTGCTCGTCGATCGAGGCGTGCCAGGAGATCTCGGACTTCGGCAGGGTGGCGCAGTGGACGACGGCGTTGACCACCTGGTGCAGCTCCCAGGTGGGCCTGGTGCCGTTCACGGGTCAGTGCGCTGTTCACCGCGGGCAGGTGATGCGGGTCCGCGGTGCCTTCGACGAGGCGATCGCGGAGCTCGACGGCGCGATCGCGCGCTACGTCGCCTCCGGCACGCCTGGCGCGGCCGGTCTGGCGTACGCCGAGAAGGGCGGCCTGCTGCGCATCCGCGGGGAGTACGACGCGGCCGAGGCCGCGTTCGAGCAGGCGATCGGCTTCGGTCACGACCCCCAACCCGCCCAGGCGTTGCTGTCCCTCGATCGCGGACGCACCCAGGCGGCGTGCGCTGCTGTGCGCCGGCTGCTCGGCGAGCCACGCGACCCCATCCACCGCTCGCAGCTGCTGCCCGGCGCGATCGAAGTGCTCCTCGCCGGCAACGAGCTGGAGACCGCGCGTCCCCTGGTCGCCGAGCTGGTCGAGGTCGGCGAAGCGTTCGAGTCGAGCTCGCTCAGCGCGATGGCCGGCCACGCGGTCGGCGCGCTCGCCCTCGCCGACGGCCGGCCCGCGGATGCCCTGGCACCGCTGCGCACGGCGCTCCAGCAGTGGCGCGAGCTGGACTGGCCCTACGAGACCGCCCGGACCCAGGTCCTCCTGGGTCGCGCGCTCCGCGGAGTGGGCGACGAGGAGTCCGCGGCCGCCGAGATGGGGAGTGCGGCCCGTTCCCTCGCCGCGCTGGGAGCCGGCCCGGAGGCGCAAGCAGTCGAGCAGCTGCTGGCACCTGGCCCGCTGCCGGGCGGCCTCACCGCGCGAGAGGCCGAGGTGCTGCGGCTGGTCGCCACCGGCCTGTCCAACCCGGAGATCGCCGCGGCCCTGTTCCTGAGCGAGAAGACGGTCGCGCGGCACCTGAGCAACATCTTCACCAAGCTGGACGTCACTTCCCGGACCGCCGCGGCTGCGTACGCCTTCGACCACGGGCTCACCTGACCGCGCTCTCCTTCGCAAGGATTTCCGTACTCCTCGGACACCCGGTCGAAGGTGTTGTGCAATGGAGATGACTTTCGCGCCGAGCCGAGGATGGGGACGATGCGGCCGAAGACGGGGTACGCCCGGAACGACGACATCCGGATCGCCTACCAGGTCGTCGGCGACGGTCCGATCGACCTGGTGATGACGCCTGGCTACGTCTCCCACCTGGACCTGTGGTGGATGCTCCCGGAGACCACCCGGTTCATGCAGCGGCTCGCCTCCTTCTCCCGGTTGATCCTCTACGACAAGCGCGGTACGGGGCTGTCCGACCCCGCCCCCGGTCTGCCCGCCATGGACGAACGGATGGAGGACCTGCACGCGGTCCTCGACGCGGTCGGGTCGGAGCACACCGCACTGCTCGGCTTCTCCGAGGGCGGCCCGTTGAGCATGCTCTTCGCCGCGACCTATCCCGAGCGCACCACCGCGCTCGCCCTCTTCGGCAGCTTCGCCCGTTTCCCGGGCGACGACTACCTCCCACATCTGCTCCCCAGGGTGGACGAGGTGCTCGCGACCTTCGCCGACATCCACGAGCACTGGGGCGAGGGACGGATGCTCGACCTGTTCGCGCCGGACCTCGCCCACGACACGGCGATGCGCGAGAGCCTCGGTCTGTACGAGCGCCTCGCCGCCAGTCCGGCGATGGCCAGCGCACTCCTCCAGGCGGCAGTGGCCATCGACGTGACCCATGTGCTGTCGTCGATCACCTGTCCGACCCTGGTGGTCCACCGGCGCGACGAGGCCGTCCCGCTGGATGCGGGGCGCGACCTCGCGGAGCGGATCCCGGGTGCGCGGATGCTGGAGCTGCCGGGCACCAGCCACCTACCGTGGCTCGGCGAGTCCGAGACGATGCTCGACGCCCTGGAGGAGTTCTTCACCGGGGCCCAGGTCCCCCACGAGGTGACCCGGGCGCTCGTCACCATGCTGTTCACCGACATCGTCGGCTCCACCGACCTGGCCGGCGAGCTGGGCGACGCCCGCTGGCGCTCCCTCCTCGAGCGCCACGACGCGCTGGTACGCCGGGAGGTCGCGCAAGCCGGTGGCGCCGTCGTGAAGTCGATGGGTGACGGAGCGTTCGCGCGCTTCGACGGCCCGGCCCGGGCGATCCGGGCTGCGCTGAGCATCGTGCGCGATGCGCAGGACGAGCTGGGTGTCCAGATCCGCGCTGGTGTCCACACCGGGGAGTGCGAGCTGCTCGGCAACGACCTCGGGGGCATGGCCGTGCACCTCGGCGCGCGGATCGCCGCGAAGGCGAGGGGCGGGGAGGTGCTCGTCTCCGCTGCCGTCCGCGACCTGGTGCTCGGCTCGCCCATCGGGTTCGAGGACCGCGGTGTCCACGAGCTCAAGGGGGTCCCCGGCACCTGGCAGCTGCTGGCTGCCAGCGAGGGCGTGTCCGGCGTACGGACCGCGCCGGAGGCGGCCTACCCGGTGGCACCCAATGCCCCGAGCTCGACCGCCTCGGACCGTGCGGTCGCGCGGGCGGCGAAGATCGGCCGAGCCTCACCGCGGCTGAGTGCGCAGTTCGGGCACGCGCTGCGTCGTACGACGCGGGCCCGCGGCGCCCGCTCGGGCTCCTAGCCCTGCCGGCGGCGGGCGAGCCCCGCGAGCCGGTCGCGGTCGGCGTCGACTAGTCGCTCGACCTCGGAGTCGTCGACCGCCCCGCACTCGACGCCTCGGAGCACGAAACCGGCGAGGGCCGTCGCGGTCGCGGGCTCGTCCAGGAAACCGGAGTCGCCGCCGCCGAGATAGGCGCGCAGCCGGGCGGCCGCGCTGGGAAGTCCCTCGCGGTAGAACGCATAAGTTGCGGCGAACCGGCTCGGCAGCTGTGCGGGATGCAGGTCCCACCCCTGGTAGAAGCCCCGCTCCAGCGACCGGCGGACCAACCGGGCGTGCAGCCGCCAGCCCGCGTGGACGGCGTCCCTGTCTCCCACCGGGAGCACGTTGGTGGAGCCGTCGGACACGAAGACGCCGGTGCCGGCCGCGGCGACCTGCATCACCGCCTTGGCGTGGTCGGCGGCGGGATGCTCCATGCTCTGGTATCCCGCGGCGATGCCGCACGAGGCGGAGTAGTCGTAGGTGCCGTAGTGCAGGCCGGTGCACCGCCCGTCGGCGGCGTGGATCATGCGCGCGACGAGGACGGTGCCGTCGGCGCCGAGCACGGACTGCGGGGTCTCGACCTGGATCTCGAACCGGAGGGCCCCGGGAGCAAGGCCATGCGCCTCCTCGACGGCGGCGCAGGCGACCACCATCGCCTCCACCTGGTCCACCGAGGTCACCTTGGGCAGCGTCAGCACGAAGCCCTCCCCCAGAGCCCCGGCCGCCGCCGCGAACTCGCCGACGAACTGGTGCAGGGTGCGGACGCCACGGGCGCGGGTGGGCGCCTCGAAGCTCTTGAACCTGATGCCGTGGAACGGCGCCGCGTCGCCGTCCGCCAGCGACCGCGCGAGCGCCGCCGCGGCCGCTGTCAGTGCCGCGTCCTCGTCCTCGTCGGACCGGGCGCCGTAACCGTCCTCGAAGTCGATCCTCAGGTCCTCGACCGGCTCCGTCCCGAGCTTGGCGCGGACCCGTTCGTGGACCTCCTCGGCCAGGTCCGCCGGGAGACCGAGCAGGTCCGCGAACGCCCCGGGCCCGCCGCCGTGCTCCTCGAGGACCGCGCGAGCCTGCCGGCCCCAGGCCGGGACGGTCTCCGCGCCGAACCTGTCGGCAGGGACGTAGACCGTGTGCACGGGCTGCCGCACGCCCCGGTCGCCGGGGTATCGGCTCGCGAGCTCGTGGTCGGCGGTGGCGAGGCGCGCATCGAGGTCACGGAGCAGCGCGTCGATCGAGGTCACCGGATCAGCGGCCGGACGCGCGGCGCACGATGTCGTCGAACCGGGCGCTCATCTGCTCCGACAGCGCCTGCGCGGCGCGGAGCGGGCGGACCATCACCATGAAGTCGTTGATGAGACCGTCGCTGTTGGTGCGGATGAAGTCGCAGCCGGTGATGGCCTTCCCGGCCACCTTGGCCTCGAACACCAGGGCGTGGTCGTTGGAGGTCTCGTCGCCGATCTCGCGCACGTAGTGGAAGTCCTGGAAGACCTCCATCACGGTGGCCAGGATCGCGGAGGTGATCGCCTTGCCTGCGTAGGGCTTGAACGCCACCGGGCTGATGAAGATGACGTCGTCGGCGAGCAGGGCTGTCATCGCGTCGAGGTCCCGGGACTCGACTGCCTTGCGGAACGGGTGCATGTCGGCACCTTAAGTCAGGCTGGCCTCACTTCGCGCCTGTTTCGCACATCTGTTCTATTGTGGGTCGATGGCGAGGACGCGGTTCGTGTGGGTGCGGCCGGCGTTCGCGCCCGCCGAGATGCCGGGCCTGGTCCTGGAGTGGCGCCGCGGGAGCGACGGCGGCTGGCAGGCGCTGGTCACCTGGGTCGAGTCACGCGGGCGCGTGGTCACCGCCTGGGTGCCTGCCGACGAGCTGCGGCCGGTCGAGGCCGAGCCGCGGACCGGGTCGGCGTACGGCTGAGGTGACCGCGTGCTCAGGTCGGCGTCGCGCCCTCGTCCGGCACCGACCGAGCCCGCCGAAACGGGCCGTCGACCGACCGGCCGTCGTAGCTCCCGGTCGGCGTGACCACGGTCCCGGCGCGACCGGCCAGGATGGCGACGGCGTCCTCGAGCGCCCCGATGGCCGCCATGCCGCCGGTCAGCTCGACGAACCGGCACACCGCGTCGACCTTCGGTCCCATCGATCCGCCCGCGAAGTCGACCTCGCGCAGCCCGGCCGGTGTCTCCCGCCGGATCGGCGCCTGCTCCGGCGTCCCGAAGCCCGTGAAAACTGCCGGCACGTCGGTGAGCACCAGCAGCACGTCGGCGTCGAGCGCCTCGGCGAGCACGGCGCTGGTCAGGTCCTTGTCGACCACGGCCTCGACCCCGCGGAGGTCGCCGTGCTCGTCCCGTACGACGGGCACTCCCCCGCCGCCGGCGCACACCACGACCGCGCCGCTCTCCAGGAGCAGCCGGATCAACCGGGTCTCGACGACCCGCTGCGGACGCGGCGAGCCCACCACCCGCCGCCAGCCGTCGCCGTCCGGCCGGACCGTCCACCCACGCTCCTTGGCGAGCCGCTCGGCCTCCGCCTGTTCGTAGACCTCGCCGACGAACTTCGTCGGGCTCTCGAACGCCGGGTCGGCGGCCGCGACCAGGGTCTGGTTGATGATCGCGGCGACCTGCCGCCCGGGCACGTTGTTCTGCATCGCCTGGAGCAGCCAGTAGCCGATCATGCCCTGGGTCTGGGCTCCGAGGACGTCGAACGGGTACGGCGTCGACAGGTGCGGGTCGGACGCGCTCTGCAGCGCGAGGACGCCGACCTGCGGGCCGTTGCCGTGGGTGACGACGAGCTCGTGCTCCGCGGCGAGCGGGGCCAGGGCGGCGATGGCACGCCGGACGTTCTCCTCCTGGACGGCGGCGTCCGGCTTCTGGCCGCGCCGCAGCAGCGCGTTGCCTCCGAGCGCGACGACGATGCGCACGTCAGCGGCCGTGGATGGCGACGAAGCCGGCCGGGACCATGCGCCTCAGCCTAGTGGCGTGCGTGTGAAGTCTCTGGACGGTTCGCGCGTTCAGGGTGCGTGCATCGCAAGGCGCCGGCGCGCCGCCATACCCGGTCGTCTTGCAAGCGTCGTCATCCGCAACACGGCGACGGAGACGGCCTCGATACCGGCGCTCGCTGAGCTCGCTCCCACTCGACCATCGATGTGACGCTGGGGCACAATCCGAGGACCGGATGACCTGGAGGGCAGCATGGGTTGGTTCGACGGCTTCAAGCGGATCAAGGACCCGGTCCGCGGCGCGGCGCAGATCGTGTCGTCCACCCGCGCGCCGGACGCCGCCACTTCCGGCACCTGCCGGATGCACCTGGTCGTCAGCGTGCCGGGGCACCAGTCGTTCGCGATCGACGACCAGTTCATCGTCAAGGTGAAGAAGTGGCCCCATCCCGGCCAGACACTGCCGATCGTGGCGTCGCAGTCGGACCCGACGAAGTTCAAGATCCTGTGGGACGAGATCGCGGACTGGGACACGGCCGCGTCCGCGCGGGCCGCACAGCTCGCGGCCGCGATGAACCAGCAGCCGCCGCCCCAGGGCGAGGGCGACCCGCAGTATCCGCCGTACACCGGACAGCCGGGGTCGCCGACGGTGATGATCAACGGCCGGCCGGCGACGCCCGAGGAGCTGAAGCAGTACGAGGGCATGGTCGGCATGGACCTCGACGGCGACGGCCGGGTCGCCGGCGGCGCCGCGGCTCCCGGCGGCGGCCTCGTGCAAGGGCTCATCGCCAGCGCGATGGGCGGGATGCAGCCGCCACCTCAGGAGGGCGCGCCAGCCGACCGGCCCGGCGCGGCCGACGACCGGGTCGCCGCCCTCGAGCGGCTGGCCGCGCTGAAGGCGAGCCGTGTGATCACCGACGCCGAGTTCGAGACCGAGAAGGCCCGGATCCTCGACTCCTGAACCGGCGGCGACCCGTCAGCGCCGTACGCCTGCGCCCTCGGGGATGAACACCGGGACACCCCGCTCGCCGACGTGGACGTCGAGGATCGCGTGGTGGGCCGGGTTGCCGAAGAACCCCTGGTTGGCCACGAGCACGCTGGTGCCCGCGAAGGTCATGTTCGACGGGGTGTCGAACGGCACCGGCGACCCGTTGTCACCGGTCAGCGGCAGCGCCGGCACCCGCTCCACCTCCTTGAAGTCCTCGTCGAGGACCACCAGCTGGTTGCTGCCGGCGTTCGCCACGTAGACCCGTCCGGAGCGGGCGAAGCTGAAGCCGTCCGGCAGGTCCATGGGCCGCGACTGCCAGAGCCTGGTCAGCGTGCGCTCGCCCTTCAGCGGGACCTGGTAGAGCTTGCCCAGGGCGACGGTCGCCTCGCCGAGACCCAGCGAGGTCTGCTGCATCACGTAGAGCGAGCGCCGCTGCGGCCCGAGCACCAGCCCCGCCGTCCCGAACTCGACTCCGTCCAGCCGCTTGTCCACGAGCCACGGTCGCGCCTTCCCGCCACCGGGCGGGACCCGCCACAGGACGGCCTGGCCGTAGTCGCTGACGTAGAGCGCCCCACCCGGGCCCCACGTCGCGTAGTTCGGGATCGGGGCGGCGTCGACCAGGTTGGGCGTGCAGCCCTCGCCGGTCTGGCCCAGGGCACAGGCGGGCAGGTCCGGCAGTCGTGAGTACGTCGACCAGCGGTCGGTGCGCAGGTCGAGGAGAAGCACGCCGCCGGTGCTCTTCTCGAGGACGACGAGCCTGCCGCGTGAGTCCACGTTGGCCACCTGCACGCCGTGACTGACCTCGAGGTCCTGGCCGGGCACCTCCCACGAGCGCAGCAGGCGCCCTGCCCGCGTCCACTCGCGCACGACCGAAGGCACGCCGTCGGTCTGGGGACTGGCGAAGGTGCCGGCGTACACCCGCCCGTTCGGGTGGAGGACGACGTTGGCCGGGCGGCCCGGTGCGTCGACCATCGCCAGCACCTTGGTGTGCCACCGCTCCCGGTCCTCCGCCGCTCCTGAGCCGGCGGGGGTGAGCAGCACCAGCACCGCGGCGAGGAGCGCGGCGAGTGCTCGTTGTACCGGGTTCACAGCTTCTCCATGACCTCTCGCGCAGCCCTCTCCCCCGCGCGAACGGCGCCGTCCATGAAGCCGGACCAGTACGTCGACGTCTCGGTGCCGGCCCAGTGCACGCGACCGAACGGACGACGGATCTCCGAGCCGTGGCTGGTGATGACGCCCGGCCGCGGCAGCGCGATCGGGCCGCCGGTGGTCCACCGCTCGAGCGTCCAGTCGTGCTCGGTGTACTCGATCGGGTGCAGTGCCTGCTCGCCGAACATCTCGGCGAACCCCTCGAGGACCGCGCGTCTCCGCTGGGCCCGCGGCAGGCGACCGTAGGCCTTCCACGTCGAGCCACCGACGAACGCCAGCAGCACGCCCGGCGCGCCCGACGCCGGGGTGTTGTCGAAGACCGCCCGGGTCGCGCCGGAGTGCGACAGACCGGACCCGGAGAGCCCGGCGTCCCGCCAGAACGGGGTCCTGTAGACCGCGTCGCACTTCATCAGGTTGCCCATCGGCATGTTCGCGAGCAGGTGGCGACGGCGTTCCGGCAGCTGGGGCGCCCAGTCGATGTCGAGCACGAGCGGCGGAGGGCAGGCGACGATCACCCGCTTCCCACGGACCGTGCCGCGGTCGGTGTGCACGTGCGCCCAGCCGTCCCGCTGGACGATGCGCCGGACCGGAGCCCGGAGCGCGACCCGGTCACCGAGCTCGCGCGCCATCCGTTTCGGCACTGCCTGCGACCCGAGCTTGAAGCGCGACTCCTGCGCGCCGCCCGCCGTGCTGGACGAGCGCTGGAACGTGCCGACGTTGTCCTCGTTGCCGGCGGTCGCGATGAACCAGGCAAGGAACAGCACCGAGACGTTGCCGGCGTCGGAGCCCCAGCTCGGCTGGAAGTAGCACTCGAGGAGCGAGTCGGTGTCCGCCGACAGGGTCTGCTGCGCAACCCAGTCCCTGACCCTGAGCGCGTCCCACCTCGCGGCCTGCGGGTGGTTCCACGGGGCATCGACGTCGATCTGCGCCGCCATGTTGTTGATCCGCTCCTGGAGCAGGGCGGCGTCGAGCAGGATGCTCGGGTCGGGCGGCACGGTGCCGGTGTAGGTCGAGCGCTGGCCGTTCTTGATGTAGACGTTCTCGCCCTCGACGTACTCCTTGAACGTCTTGACGCCGAGGTCGTCGGCGAGCCGCAGGATCCGGTCCTGGGTCGGCCCGACGAACGCGCCACCGGCCTCGATCACGCCGCCCGCGCGGAGGTGGTGGTTGAGGACGCGGCCACCCACCCGGTCGCGCGCCTCGACGACGAGAACCTTGGCACCGCGTGATCGGAGCTTCCGAGCTGCCGTGAGACCGGAGATGCCGCCGCCGACCACGACCACGTCGACGCGGTCGGGCAGCGGCCCGCTGACCGTGGCGGCGGCGGCGGGACCCGGGCTCCACAGCCCGCCGCCGGCCCCTGCTGCGCCTGCTGCGCCCGCTGCCCCGACGGCGATCCCGCCGAGCAGCCGCCGACGGCCGAGTGCTGCACCCATGTCCACCTCGCGCGATCAGGTCATCTGTCCTACTACGCTAACGAGGATGGGGTACCACTGTTACGGCGTTACGTCGCGGACCCTCACGTCGTTACGCCAGTAACTCTAGGTTTGACCCTGGAGGGAGAAGGGGGAACGCAAATGACGCGGATGCCGCTGATCCAGCGACGGCAGCAGCTCGTCGACGCAGCCATCGCCGTGCTCACCCGGGAGGGTGTGCCGAAGGCGACCACACGGGCGATCGTGGCCGAGGCCGGGACGTCACTGAGTGTCTTCCACTACTGCTTCGACTCCAAGCAGGAGCTGCTCGACGCCGTCATCAAGACCCTGGTGGGCCGGAACGTCGACCTTGCCGAGGCATCGTTCGACGTCGGAGCCAGCCGTCAGGACATGATCCGCGCCGGCCTGGCGGCGTACTGGAAGGACGTCGTCACCAACCCCGACCAGCACCTGCTGACCTACGAGCTCACCCAGTACTGCCTCCGCAAGCCCGGCTACGCCGCCGTCGCGCGCCAGCAGTACGACCACTACGCCCACGCGTTCCTCGCGGTCCTCGACGCGATCGGCGCCCAGCCGTCGGTGCCGCCCGAAGTGCTCGGCCGCTACCTCGCGGCGACGATCGACGGCATCACGCTCGACTGGCTGGTCCGTCGGGACGACCGCAACTCCGAGCAGGTCCTGGACCTGATGGCGCGCCACCTCGACGAGTGCATGCTCCGGCCGGAGACGGCCGCGGTCTGAGCGGGTCTGACGTCGTCAGCCCTCCTGGGCGTCGGCGGCGACGTCCTCGTTGTGCGTGCCGGGCCGCGGCGCCCACGGCAGCTCCTTGGCCGGGCGTACGACGACCAGCCGGTCGCCGCGGGCGAGGAGGGTCACCACGGGGTCGAAGTAGCGATAGACCTTCTCGTCGCGCACGACGGCGATCACCTGGTCCGGCAGCGACTGGGGCGGCACCCCGACCTCGTTGACGAGCAGCTCGCGCTCGGCGACCTCGAGCCCGTCGCCGCCGTAGGTCAGCAGGTCCTCCATCACGGTGCCGAGCGTGGGTGACAACGTCGACAGGCCGAGCAGCCGGCCGACCGCGTCGGCCGAGATGATCACCGAGTCGGCGCCGGACTGCCGGATCAGCGGAGCGTTCTCCTGCTCGCGGACGGCCGCGACGATGAACGCATCGGGGTTGAGCTGGCGGACGGTCAACGTCGCCAGCACGTTGGTGTCGTCACGGTCGGTGGTGACGATGACCTGGTCGGCCGTGGCGATGCCGGCTCGCCGCAGCACGTCGCGCCGGGTGGCGTCACCGGTGATGACGGCGAGCTGGTCGGCGTGCGCGTCGGCGAGCGCCTCCGGACTGGGGTCGACGATGACCACGTGGTCACGTTCGAGCCCGTTGTTGACGAGGGTGTCGACGGCGCTGCGGCCCTTGGTGCCATAGCCGATGACGACCACGTGCTTTCCCATGTGCTTCCTCCAACGGGCGATGCGGAACATCTCGCGTCCGCGCTGCGCGAGGACCTCGAGGGTGGTGCCGATCAGCAGCACCAGGAAGGCGATGCGGGCAGGCGTGATGACGAAGGCGTTGACCAGGCGGGCCTGGTCGGAGACCGGCGCGATGTCGCCGTACCCGGTCGTGCTGAGGGTGACGGTCGTGTAGTAGATCGCGTCGACCAGGGAGATCGTCCCGTACGGGTTGGCGAGCGTGGCGTCGCCGGCGTCGCGGTAGCCGTCGCGGTCGATCATCACCAGCAGGACGGTGCCGACCAGGATGGCCAACGCCGCGAGCACCCGCCTGCCCAGCTCCCACCACGGCGAGCGCACGCGCTCCGGCAACGCGACCAGGCTCGCGCCCTCGCGTTTGTCCGGCGACGAAAGGTCGTGCACAGCCGCGAATCTAGTCGACGGTCGGCTCGCCGCCGCGCTCCCTCGCCTGCGTGACCCGGTTGCGCACCCGGGCCATCAGCTCGCGGCGGGCACGGGACGTCATCTCCTGGGGGAACACGGTGTCGAACGCGGCGTTCACGGCGGCGCCGATGAGGACGGCGAGCGCCACGACGTAGAGCCAGAGCAGCACCGCGATCGGGGCCGCGAGCGGGCCGTAGATGGACCGGGAGTCGGTGGCGGTCACCGTGATCACCCAGCGCAGGACGTAGGACCCGAGGATCCAGGCGATCAGGGCGAAGGTCGCCCCGGGAAGGTTGAAGCTCCAGTTGGTCCGGACCGGCACGGACACGTGGTAGAGCGTCGCCAGGAAGCAGATACAGATCACGATGACCGTGGGCCAGTAGAAGTTCATCAGGAAGTCCGCACGGTTCGGCAGCCAGTCGCGCACCAGGGTCGGGCCGGCCACGACCAGGGGGATCGAGATCGCGCCGGTGATCAGCGCGAGGATGTAGAGGACGAACGACAGCGCTCGGGTCTTGACGATCCCCCGGCTCCCGCCGAGCCCGTGCATGATCGTGATGGTGTCGACGAAGACGTTGAGCGCGCGGGAGCCCGACCACAGGGCGAGCACGAAGCCGAGCGAGATGACGTCGAACCGACCGCCCCCGAGCACCTGGTTCAGCGTGGGTTCGATGACCTGGTTGACGGCCCGGTCGGTGAGGAAGGTCGAGAACAGGTCGACGACTGCCTCGCGGATGTCCTGGATCTGCGCCGCGCTGAAGTTCTCCGACACGTAGCCGACGCCGCCGATGAGCGCGAAGATCAGCGGCGGCACGGACAGCACCGCGAAGAACGCCCCCTCCGCGGCCAGCCCGGTCACCCGGTGCTTCAGGCACGAGCCGACGGTCGTGACGACCAGCCGCCAGAGCGTGTGGAGGACCTTCTGGAGGAGAGTGCGGTCGGCCGGAGCGGCGCCTGCCGCGGGCGTGCCGGGATCCTCATCCTCCACGCCGGCAACGGTAGTCGCACGCGACGCCGGGAGCCGGCACGCCTCGCGTGGACCGGCTCCCGGCGTCGTGCGGCTCACACCAGGGCGGGCGCCCTCTCCGGTGCGTCGGAGGCAGCCTGGTCGGGCGCGGGAGACGCGTGGTCGTCGACCATCGTGGTCTCGTCGAACGGGTCGTCACCGGCGAGCACCCGGTCGAGCTGCGCGCGGTCGACGCCGCCGGTCCAGGACCCGATGAGCACGGTGGCCACCGCGTTGCCGGCGAAGTTCGTCAGCGCCCGGCACTCCGACATGAACCGGTCGATGCCGACGATCAGGCCGACGCCGTCGACCAGCTCCGGCCGGTGCGAGCTCAGGCCGCCGGCGAGGGTCGCCATCCCGGCTCCGGTGACGCCGGCCGCGCCCTTGGACGCGATCATCATGAACAGCAGCAGGGAGATCTGCTCGCCGATCGACAGCGCGTCGCCCATGGCCGTGGCGATGAACAGCGACGCCATGGTCAGGTAGATCGCGGTGCCGTCGAGGTTGAACGAGTAGCCGGTCGGCACCACGACACCGACGGTGGGCTTGTCGACCCCGGCGTGCTCCATCTTCGCGATCAGGCGCGGCAGGGCCGACTCCGACGACGACGTCGAGAGGATCAGGAGGAACTCGCGGCCCAGGTAGCGCAGCAGCGCGAAGATGTTCACGCCCGTCGCCACCTTCAGGATGGTGCCGAGCAGCACGAAGACGAACAGCGCGCAGGTGACGTAGAAGCCGATCATCAGCACCGCGAGGCTCTTGAGGGCGTCCACGCCGGTCTCGCCGACGACGCCCGCGATCGCACCGAACGCTCCGACCGGGGCGACCCACATGATCATCGCCAGCACCCGGAAGACCAGGCGCTGGAGGTGCCCGACGCCACGCAGCACCGGCTCACCGGCCGATCCCATCGCCTGGAGGGCGAACCCGACCAGGAGCGCGATCAGCAGCGTCTGCAGCACCTCGCCGGAGGTCAGTGCCGACAGCATGGAGTCCGGGACGATGCCGAGCAGGAAGTCGGTCGTGCTGGCGTGGCCGGTCTCCGCGGCCTGCTCGGCGCCGGCGGACGCGGTCTCCTCGGTGATGTGCAGGCCGGACCCGGGGTTGAGCAGGTTGCCGACGACCAGCCCGATCGCCAGCGCCGCGGTCGACATGACCACGAAGTAGAGCATCGCGAGGCCGCCGACCTTGCCGACCCGCGCGGCGCTGCGGACCGAGCCGACGCCGATGACGATGGTGCAGAAGATGACCGGCTGGATCATCATCTTGATCAGCGCGACGAACGCCTGGCCGAGCGGCTTGAGCTCGACCGCGAACGCCGGCGCCACGAGGCCGACGGCGATGCCCGCCGCGACGGCGGCGATGACGGCGAGATAGAGGTAGTGGGTGCGGTCGCGGCGCGCCCGCCGGCCCGGTGGGGTGGTGACCTGGTTGCTGCTCATTGCTTGACCTCCTGGGGATGCCGGCTGACCCGGCTTGGCACCGACCGTCCCAATGGGGGTGACCTGCGTCACCGTTGCGTTCGTTGTGTTCGTGACGCACGCCACACCGGCGGGCCGGTGCTGCGCGACAATGACGGCGTGCGTCGCCCCCGAGCCCTGGCCGACCTCTCGGTCGCCCGGCAGATCCTGCTGCTGCAGGTGGGTGTGGTCGTCGTCCTCGTCGCATTGGCGATCGCGCTGACGTGGTACGACGCGCGCCGGGACGTCAGGGAGCACGCCACGGACCGCGCCGTCGCCGTTGCCGAGGCGGTGGCCGACTCCCCCACGGTGCGGACCGCGGTCGCGTCCCCCGATCCCACCGCGACCCTCCAGCCGTACGCCGAGCAGGTCCGCGTCGACACCGATACCGACTTCGTGGTGGTCATGGGACTCGACCGCACGCGGTACACCCACCCCAACCCCGACAACATCGGCAAGCAGTTCGTCGGTGACCTGGGGAACGCGCCCGACGGCGAGGTCTTCACCGAAGAGGCAACCGGCACGCTCGGGCCGTCGGTGCGTGCGGTCGTGCCGGTGCGCGACGGCGACCAGGTGGTGGCGCTGGTCTCGGTCGGCATCACGGTGAGCGACATCGACCGGCAGCTCCGCCGCGACGTGCTGGTGATCCTCCTGTGCGCCGGAGCCGTGCTCGCGGTCGGTCTCCTCGGGGCCGGACTGGTCAGCCGCCGTCTCCGGCGGATGACCCACGGGATGGGCGAGCGCGAGATCGCCCGGATGTACGAGTACTACTCCGCCGTGCTCCACGCGGTGCGGGAGGGCCTGCTGCTCCTCGACCCGGACGGCCGGGTCGAGCTGGCCAACGACGAGGCGCGACGGCTGCTCGGGCTCCCGGACGACGTGATCGGCCGTCACGTCGGCGACCTGGGCCTCGCTCCCGGGCTGGTCGGCGCCGCGCTCGGACGGACGGCGGAGTCGGACGACCTCTACCTCGCCGGCGACCGGATGCTCGTCGTCTCGACGGCTCCTGCCCGCTGGGAGGGTCGCGAGGTGGGTTCGGTGGTGAGCCTGCGCGACCACACCGAGCTACGGTCGGTGACCGGCGAGCTGGACGTCGTCCGGCAGCTCACCGAGTCGCTCCGCTCCCAGAACCACGAGGCCGCAAACCGGTTGCACACCGTGGTGTCGCTGATCGAGATGGGACGGCCGGCGGAGGCGGTCGATTTCGCCACCGAGGAGCTCCAGCTCGCCCAGCTGCTCGCCGACCGGGTGGTCGGTGCCGTGGACGACCCGGTGGTCTCCGCGCTCCTGCTCGGGAAGTCGGCGGAGGCGGCCGAGCGCGGCATCGAGCTCGCGATAACCGGCAGCGCCGCCGACACCGGCGGTCTCCCCGGTCGCGACCTGGTGACGGTGCTGGGGAACCTGGTGGACAACGCCTTCGATGCAGTGGCCGACGCAGAGGAGCGACGGGTGCGGGTGCACCTGGACCGCACCGACGGCACCCTCACCATCCAGGTGGAGGACAGCGGCGCGGGCCTCGACGACGAGGCCGCGACGCGGGTGCTGGAGCGCGGGTGGACGACCAAGGCGGCGCCGGGAACCGACCGCGGCCTCGGGCTCGCGCTCGTCGTCCAGGTCGCGCGCCTGCACGGTGGCGACGTCACGATCGGCCGCTCCGACCTTGGCGGCGCGCGGTTCTCGGTCGTGCTGCAGCAGCAGGAGGCGCCGGCATGACGGTGCGGGTGCTGGTCGTCGAGGACGAGGTGCGAACCGCAGAGGCGCACGCGTCGTACGTCGGACGCGTGCCGGGCTTCGCGGTGGCCGGGGTCGCCCACTCCGTCGCCGACACGATGCGGCTCCTCGACGCGGCCCGCGGCCTGGGGCGACCGGTCGACCTGCTGCTGCTCGACATGAACCTGCCCGACGGCCACGGGCTCGGGCTGCTGACCGGCGTCCGCTCCTCCGGCCACCTCTGCGACGTGATCGCGGTGACCGCCGCCCGTGACACCGACGTCGTACGCCACGCCGTCTCCCAGGGCGTCGTGCTCTACCTGTTGAAGCCGTTCACCTTCGCCACCTTCCGCTCGAAGCTCGAGCAGTACGCCGCCTACCGCGAGCACCTCGCGTCGTCGCCGCGCGAGGTCGTCCAGGACGAGGTCGACCGACTGCTCGGCTCGCTCCGGCCGACCGGGACGGCGCCGCTGCCCAAGGGCATGAGCGCCGAGACCCTCCGCGAGGTGACGACCGCGGTCCGCGCGGCGCCCGACGGGCTGTCGTCGAGCGAGGCGGCGAGCACCGTCGGCATCTCCCGGGTCACCGCGCGGCGCTACCTCGAGCACCTCGCCGGGATCGGGTTGGCCGACCGGCAACCGCGGTACAGCGGCGGCGGCGGCCGCCCCGAGGTGGCCTACCACTGGCGTTGAGCGCCGATCCCGGTGACTCGACGACGGTGGCACGCCGCAAGCGCTAGCGTGCCCGGATGCACGACCGGAGCGCGCTGGGCGACGCGGACGTCACCGACGACGACCTGTCGGCGATGGTCGCCGACTTGCTGGGTGTCGACGCCGCAGACGTCGTGCGGTCGCACGCCGAGCACGTGGCCTACGACATCCCCGCGATCACGACCGCCGGGCGATACCTCGTCGAGGGCGAGGCGGTGGTCGACGGCGAGCGTCGCCCGTACGCGTTCTTCGTCAAGCACGTCCAGGAGTGGTCGCGATCGCCGTTCTTCGCGGAGGTGCCGGAACACCTGCGCGAGTTCGCCCGGGCGTCCGTCCCCTGGCGGACCGAGGGCGCGATCTACCGGTCCGACCTCGCCGACCACCTCCCCGACGGGCTGGCCGTCCCGCGCGCCGTCGCCGTGCGCGAGATCGACGAGTCGTCGTACGCCGTGTGGCTCGAGGTCGTACCGGTGGTGCCGGTGGAAGACGTCGCCTGGGACTTGGAGCGGGACGTCGCCGCGGCCGGGCTGCTGGGCCGGTTCGCCGGCACCCCGGGGATCCGCGCCCTCGTGGACCTCGGCGGCCACGCCGTCGGGGTGCGGTCCTACGTCGACGGCCGGCTCGCGCACCAGGTGCTCCCCGTCCTGCGGGAGGAGAGCGTGTGGGACCACCCGCTCGCAGCGCCGTTCGGGCCACTCCGCGAGCGGGTCCGCGCGGCCGCCGACCAGGTGTCGGAACACGTCGAGGAGCTGATGGCACTCCCGCTCCTCGCCGCGCACGGCGACGCGTGCCCCAACAACCTGCTGGTCCGCCCCGACCGCCCCGGCTTCACCATGATCGACTTCGGCTACTTCGCAGCGATGCCCGCCGGGTTCGACCTCAACCAGCTGCTGGTCGGGGACGTCCAGATCGGCCGGCGCAGCGCCGATGACCTCGCCGAGCGGGACGCCGCGAGTGCCGTTGCCTACCGCGACGGACTTGCCGCCGTCGGCGTCGACCTCCCGCTGGCGACGGTGACCCGCAGCCACGCGCTCCAGCTGCTCATCTTCACCGGTCTCTCGTCGATGCCGTTCGAGCACTTCGCCGCGCCGCCGACGCCCGAGCTCTTTGCGCTGGCCACAACGCGCGCCGAGATCGCGCGGTTCAGCCTGGACCTGGTCGACGCGACCGGTTGACCGGCTCGAGCTGTCGCTGCCCTGGCGCCCGCGACCCGGGAGCTCATGCGGGTCCTCGCCCCGTCCGGGCGAGGCGTCCTCGGCATCGCCGACCCGGAATGGATGGCGACGCAGGGGTTCACCAAGCACCACTTCACGATCCGCCCGTTGACCGATGTGGTCGGCGCCCTGGAGAGCGGCGGGCTGACGGTCGAGCACCGAACCTTCGGCCGGATGCCCTACCACCTGCTCGTCTGCAGCCCGATCGCCTGACAGCACGGCCCGCCGGTAATTGCCTCGACAGCGCCGCCCTCGGCGAGCACGATCGGCTGACGTGACCAGCAGCGAGGTGTGGAGCGCCGAGACCGCCGAGAGGTACGACGACGAGGACCGCGGGATGTTCGCCCCGGAGGTGCTCGAGCCGACCATCGAGCTGCTGGCCGAGCTCGCCGGCGAGGGGCCGGCGCTCGAGCTCGCGATCGGCACCGGCCGCGTCGGCGTGCCCCTACGGGAGCGGGGCGTGCCGGTCGTGGGGATCGAGCTGTCCGAGCCGATGGCCGCCAGGCTGCGGGCGAAGGTCGACGAGGCGACCCTGCCGGTGACGATCGGCGACATGGCCACGACCGTCGTCGACGGCGCGGGCTCGTTCACGCTGGTCTACCTCGTGTACAACACCATCTCGAACCTGCGGACCCAGGACGAGCAGGTCGAGTGCGTCGTCAACGCCGCGCGCCACCTCTCCCCCGGAGGACGGTTCGTGATCGAGGTGGGGGTGCCGCCGCTACGCCGCCTCCCTCCCACCCAAACGGCCGTTCCGTTCGACGTCGGTGACGAGCACGTCGGGTTCGACACGTTCGACCTCGCCACCCAGCAGTCGACCTCGCACCACTTCACCCGCGAGGCGGACGGGACCTGGCGGCGCGACGCCGGCCGCTTCCGGTTCACCTGGCCGGCCGAGCTCGACCTGATGGCTCGGATCGCCGGACTGCAGCTCGAGGCGCGCTATGGCGACTGGGACCGCACGCCGTTCACCGAGGAGAGCACGAAGCACGTGTCGGTCTGGCGGAAGCCGGGCTGACCGACCGACGGCGTCGTCAGACCAGCTCGAGACCGGGGTAGAGCGGGAACTTGTCGAGCATCTCGGCCGAGGCGTCCTTGACCTTGTCGGCGACGCCGTCGCCGAGGGCGTACGTCGCCTTCGACGGGCCGCCGGCCTTGGCCGAGCCGGGCTGGGTGTTCTGCAGCACGTGCACGATCAGCTCGGCGACCCGGTCGAACTCGTCCTTGCCGAACCCGCGCGTGGTCAGGGCCGGCGTCCCGAGGCGGATGCCGGAGGTGTACCAGGCGCCGTTCGGGTCGGCGGGCACCGAGTTGCGGTTGGTGACGACGCCGGCGTCGAGCAGCGCCGACTCGGCCTGGCGGCCGGTCAGCCCGAACGAGGTGACGTCGAGCAGCACGATGTGGTTGTCGGTGCCGCCGGTGACCAGCTTGGCGCCGCGGCTCAGGAAGCCCTCGGCGAGCGACTTCGCGTTGTCGGCGACGTTCTGGGAGTAGGTCTGGAACTCCGGGCGGCGCGCCTCGGCGAGGGCCACCGCCTTGGCGGCCATCACGTGCGACAGCGGACCGCCGAGCACCATCGGGCAGCCGCGGTCGACCGACGACGCGTACTCCTCCTGGGCGAGCAGCAGGCCGCCGCGCGGACCGCGCAGCGACTTGTGGGTCGTGGTCGCGGTGATGTGGGCGTACGGCACCGGGTCCTCGTCACCGGTGAAGACCTTGCCCGCGACCAGGCCTGCGAAGTGGGCCATGTCGACGAACAGGGTGGCGCCGACCTCGTCGGCGATCTCGCGCATCTTGGCGAAGTTCACCCGCCGCGGGTAGGCGGAGTAGCCCGCCACCAGCACCAGCGGCTTGAACTCCTTGGCCTTCGCCCGCACGACGTCGTAGTCGAGCAGCCCGGTCTCCGGGTCGGTGCCGTACTGCTGCTGGTGGAACATCTTGCCGGAGATGTTCGGGCGGAAGCCGTGCGTGAGGTGACCACCGGAGTCGAGCGACATGCCGAGCAGCCGCTGGTTGCCGAACTCGTGACGAAGCCTCTCCCAGTCCGCGTCGCTGAGCTCGTTGACGTTCTTGGAGCCGGCCTTCTCCAGCCACGGGCTCTCGATCCGGTGGGCGAGGATCGACCAGTACGCGACCAGGTTGGCGTCGATGCCGGAGTGCGGCTGCGCATAGGCGTACGGCGCTCCGAACAGCTCGCGTGCGTGCTCGGCCGCCAGCGCCTCGACCGTGTCCACGTTCTGGCAGCCCGCGTAGAAGCGATGGCCGATCGTGCCCTCGGCGTACTTGTCGCTGAACCAGGTGCCCATCGTCAGCAGCACCGCGGGCGAGGCGTAGTTCTCGCTGGCGATCAGCTTGAGGGACCCCCGCTGGTCGGCGAGCTCCTTGCGGGTCGCGTCGGCGATCCGCGGCTCGACGCTCGCGATCACCTCCAGGGCCTGGTTGTAGGCACCGCTGACCAACCTGTTGTTGTTGCTGCTGGAGCTGTTGGAGTCCGGGTCGCTCATGCGGAAGATCGTAGGGGTGAAGGGCGTTCTGATCACCGTGACCCCCGTGCCCGGCCTGCGCCATCGGTGTGACCTCCGTCGCACCAGCCGCGTCCAGGCGGGAGAATCCGGGTTCGCTCGTCCGGATCATGAGACTCGCGTCCACATCATGAGATCCCGATTTGTGGAAGCTCCGTCCGCGGACTGAGACTCATTGACATGGTCTCTGCTGCAACCCATGCGTTCCTCGTGGTACGTCGCCACGTGGACCTCGGGCGCACCCGCAGCATGATGTGTTGGCCTCGCTGATCCGCCTCGCTCCCAGACCAGCCGCGCGCGCCCTGCGCGCCCATCAGCGAAGGACCTCCTAGCCGCCATGTCTGACCTGCGCTTCGACTCCCAACCGCCACGTCACACCGACGTGCCGCGACCGCGCCGCGCCGAGGGACAGTGGGCGTTCGGCTACCGCGAGCCGCTCAACAAGAACGAGGAGTCGAAGAAGAACGACGACGCCCTCAACGTCCGCGACCGGATCCTCCACATCTACTCCAAGCGCGGCTTCGACTCGATCGACCCCGCCGACCTCCGCGGCCGGTTCCGGTGGATGGGCCTCTACACCCAGCGCAAGCCCGGGATCGACGGCGGCAAGACCGGAGCTCTCGAGGAGGAGGAGCTGGACGACCGCTACTTCATGCTGCGGGTCCGCTCCGACGGCAAGCTGCTCTCCCCCGACGCCGTCCGGACGCTCGGCCGGATCGGCGTCGACTTCGCCCGCGACACGGCCGACGTCACCGACCGGCAGAACATCCAGTACCACTGGATCGACGTCAAGGACGTCCCCACGATCTGGGAGCGCCTGGACGAGGTCGGCCTGCACTCGCTCGAGGCCTGCGGCGACTCACCGCGGCCGTTCCTCGGCTCCCCCGTCGCCGGCGTCGCCGCCGACGAGATCATCGACGGTACCTCCGCGCTCGAGGAGATCGAGCGCCGCTACCTCGGCAACAAGGACTTCTCGAACTTCCCCCGCAAGTTCAAGACCGCGCTGACCGGTCACCCGAGCCACGACGTGTGCCCGGAGACCAACGACGTCTCCTTCGTCGGCACCGTCCACCCCGAGCTCGGGCCGGGCTTCGACGTGTGGGTCGGCGGCGGCCTCTCGACCAACCCGATGCTCGCCCAGAAGCTCGGTGTCTGGATCCCGCTCGACGACGTCCCGGACGTCTGGGAGGGCGTGGCGTCGATCTTCCGCGACTACGGCTACCGGCGGCTCCGCTCCCGCGCCCGGCTCAAGTTCCTGGTCGCCGACTGGGGTGTCGAGAAGTTCCGCGAGGTCCTCGAGAAGGAGTACCTCGGCAAGGAGCTGGTCACCAACCCGTCGCCGCCCTCGCCCGTCGGCCACCGCGACCACATCGGCGTCCACGCCCAGAAGGACGGCAAGTTCTACGTCGGCGTCGCGCCGACCGTGGGCCGGGTCTCCGGAACGCTGCTGGTGGAGCTGGCCGACCTGCTCGAGGAGCACGGCGTCGCCGGCGCGCGGCTCACGCCGTACCAGAAGATCGTGCTGCTCGGCGTCGACGGGGAGCAGGTCGACGCACTGGTCGACCGGCTCGACGAGATCGGCCTCTCGGCCAGGCCGTCGAACTGGCGGCGCAACACGATGGCCTGCACCGGCATCGAGTTCTGCAAGCTGGCGATCGTCGACACCAAGGACCGCGCCCGCGACCTGGTCGCCGAGCTCGAGCGACGGTTCCCCGACCTCGACAAGCAAGTGCCTTCAGGGATCACGGTCAACGTCAACGGCTGCCCCAACGCCTGCGCCCGGACCCAGGTCGCCGACATCGGCCTCAAGGGCCAGCTCGTCCTCGACGACGACGGCAACCAGGTCGAGGGCTTCCAGGTGCACCTCGGCGGTGCCACCGGGCTCGGCGCCAACTTCGGCCGCAAGCTGCGCGCCCACAAGGTGACCAGCTCCGGGCTCGACGACTACATCAGCAACGTGGTGACCAACTACCTCGCCGACCGCAAGGACGACGAGCGGTTCGCCGACTGGGCCGCCCGGGCCGACGACGAGGCACTGCGCGGCGACAAGGTCCTGGAGTCCTCGCTATGAGCGAGCGCGCAGTGCCGTTCCACTGCCCCTTCTGCGGCGAGGGCGACCTCTGGCCGCACGAGGCCGCACACGGCTCGTGGGAGTGCCGGTCGTGCCTGCGCGCGTTCTCGCTGAAGATGCTCGGAATGGTGCGTCCGGGTGGTGACCGGGCATGAGCGTCTCCACCGCCAAGGCCAGGCTCGCCCGCGGCGCAGAGACCGCCGGTCGGTCACCCGAGGAGCTGCGCGAGATCGTGTCGCACTGGGGTGCCGAGCTCGAGCTGGCTCCGGCCGAGGTGATCATCGAGTGGGCGGCCGCCACGTTCGGCGAGCGCTTCTGCGTGACGTCGTCGATGGGCGACGCGGTGCTCTCGCACCTCGCGTCGACGGTCGTTCCCGGCATCGACGTCGTCTTCCTCGACACCGGCTACCACTTCGCCGAGACGGTCGGCACCGCCGACGCGGTCAAGCACACGTTGCCGGTCAACCTGCTCACGATCACGCCCGTGCAGAGCGTGGCCGAGCAGGATGCCGAGTACGGCAAGGACCTCTACAAGCGTGACCCCGACCTCTGCTGCCAGTTGCGCAAGGTGAAGCCCCTGCAGGAGTCGCTGTCGGGGTACGACGCCTGGGCCACCGGCCTACGCCGCGCCGAGACCCACAACCGGGTGATCGCGCCGGTCATCGGCTGGGACGCCAAGAAGGGCAAGGTCAAGGTTTCTCCGCTGGCTCGTTGGACCGACGAGCAGGTGGAGCGTTACATCGCGGACAACGGAGTCCTCGTGAATCCCCTGGTGTACGACGGCTATCCCTCGATCGGGTGCTGGCCGTGCACGCGCCGAGTAGCCCCGGGCGAGGACCCTCGCAGCGGGCGCTGGGCCGGCACCAACAAGACCGAGTGCGGAATCCACTCGTGATCCCTTCCCCCACGACACTCCCCCTTCCCACGCACCACATGAGAGGAGACAGCTGCTGATGGCCGCTCCTGCACTGGTGGCCCTGGCTCATGGCAGCCGGGACCCCCGCTCCGCCGCGACCGTGACCGCCCTCGTCAACGAGGTCAAGGCGCTCCGTCCTGACCTGCGCATCGAGAAGGCGTTCCTCGAGCTCGCCAAGCCCAGCTTCCAGACCGTCGTCGACAAGCTGGTCCGCGCGGGCTACGAGGAGATCGTCGTCGTACCCCTCCTGCTCAACGAGGCGTTCCACGCGCGCGTCGACGTACCCGAGCAGATCGCCGAGGCGACGACCCGCCACCCCGGCCTGCAGATCCGCGCGACCGACGTGCTCGGTCTCGAACCGCGGTTCCTCGAGGTGCTCGACGAGCGGATGCGCACGGCTCTGGCCGGCGCCCGGGTCCGGGAGCTCGACGCGCTCGTGCTCGCGGCCGCCGGCTCGTCGGACCCCCTGGCCAACCAGGCGGTCGCCCGGCTCGCCCGGGTCTGGGGCACGCACCACAAGCTGCCGGTGACCGCGGCATACGCCGCCGCCGCCCCGCCGGCGACCGGTGAGGCGGTGCGGGCGTTCCGCGCGGAGGGCCGTCGGCACATCGCCGTCGCGTCGCTCTTCCTCGCGCCGGGTCGCCTCCTCGACCACGCGACCGAGCTCGCCCTCGAGGCGGGCGCGGTCGCCGTGTCCGAGCCGCTCGGTGCCCACCCGGAGATCGCCCGCACCGTGCTGGCGCGCTACGCGGTCGGCGCCGTCGAGCTGGTGCCTGTCTGACCCCGACCCGTCGCATCTGTACGTCGACCCGTCGCATCTGTAAGTCGACCCGGCTCGTTCAAACCAGCCGGGTCGACGAAAATCAGCCGACCAGCCGGGTGAAGAGGTGGTCGAGCTCGCGGGCGGGGTCGGCGGTGAGGCCGCCGTGGACCGGGCCGGGCTGGAGCACCGTCGACTTCGGCGCCTTGAGGAACCCGAAGCGCTGGGACAGCGGTTGACCGGCCACGTCTCCCCCGCGGCCGTCGCCCGCACACACCCCGTCGACGAAGGTCAGCGCGTCGCACACGCGGTCGACGTCGAGTGACGGGTCGACTGCGTGCAGCCGGTCGGCGTCGCAGTGCCAGGTGACGTCGAGGAACTCCGCGGCCTGGCAGTAGAGCACGACGCCCACGTTGACGAACTCCTCGCGATCGACGCGCGGCACGCAGCGCAGCACGACGTACTGGTAGGGCATGCTCATGCTGCACCTGCGACCGGAAGCCACTGGCGGGTCGAGAGCCGGGCGGCGAGGAAGGCGACGTACGCCGCGCGCAGCTCCTGCGGTGACTCCGCACCGGGCACCGGCTCCAGCCACGCGTCCGGCACCTGCGCGACGACGTCCACCAGATCGGCGTCGGCGAGACGCCCCCGGATCTCGGCGTCCGCGGCGGGCAGACCGGGCCGACAGGTCCGGAGCACGTGGTCCGAGGGGTCCCACGGCTGGCGCGCGAAGCGCTCGGGATCGGTGACGCCGTTGCCCCAGGCGTGGTGGAAGTAGAGCGCGGCGCCGTGGTCGATGACCCAGAGGTCGTCGTGCCAGAGCAGCAGGTTGGGGTTGCGCCAGGAGCGGTCGACGTTCGCACAGAACGCGTCGAGCCACAGCACGCGCGCCGCGACATCGGCGTGCGGTGCGAGGTCGCCGTCGTAGCCGAAGGCTCCGGGCAGGAAGTCGATGCCGAGGTTGAGCCCGATGCTGGCGCGGAGCAGGTCCTGCACCTCCTCGTCGGCCTCGTAGCGTGCGAGGTCCGCCCCGAGGTCGAGCACCACCTGGCGCGGCGTCCGCAGCCCGATCCGCTCCGCCAGGCCCGCGACGATCACCTCGGCGACCAGCACCCGGAGGCCCTGGCCGGCGCCGCGGAACTTGCACACGTAGGTGCCCAGGTCGTCGGCTTCGACGATCCCGGGCAGGCTGCCGCCCTCCCGGAGCGGCGTGACGTACCTGGTGACCGTGACGGTCGGCAGGTTCACGACAGCGGGTCCTCTTCCGTCAGCCGCCGCTTCTCCACCGCGACGTCGAAGTCGGCCTTCGGCCACTGCGGGTCCATCGTCTCGAGAGCGTCGAGCAACAGGTGGCCGATCGCGAGGTTGCGGTACCACTTCTTGTCCGCAGGGATCACGTGCCACGGCGCGACATCGGTGTTGGTGCGCTCGATCGCGACCTGGTAGGCGCCCTGGTAGGCAGGCCAGAGCGCCCGCTCGTCGACATCACCCGAGTTGTACTTCCAGTGCTTCGACGGGTCGTCCAGCCGGGCCAGGAGCCGCGCCTTCTGCTCGTCCGCCGAGATGTGCAGCATGCACTTCAGAATGGTCGTGCCGCCCTCGACCAGCTCGGCCTCAAAGGCGTTGATCGCCTCGTAGCGCCGCTCGATCTCCTCCAGCGGCGCGAGCTGGCGGACCCGGGCGATCAACACGTCCTCGTAGTGGGAGCGGTCGAAGACCCCGACGTACCCCGCCGTGGGCAGCGCCTTCCTGATCCGCCACAGGAAGTCCTGCTCGAGCTCCGCGGGAGTCGGCGCCTTGAACGACGTGATCCGCACCCCTTGCGGGTCCATCAGACCGACGGTGTGGCGTAGGGTGCCGCCCTTGCCCGAGGTGTCCATGCCCTGCAGGACCAGGAGCAGGCTGCGGTTGCCACCCGCCTTGCCCTCGGCGAAGAGCCGCTCCTGCAGGTCGGAGAGCGTGTCGCCCAGCGCGTACAGCGTGGCCTTGCCTTCCTCCTTGCCGCCCGCGAAGCCGGGCGCGCCGTTGGTGTCGATCGATGCGAGGTCGACGGGTCCGGCCGGGAGCCGGAGGGCGTCGACCAGGTCGGCGTCAGCGGTCATGGAGCCATCCAAGCACCGATGCCACGTCGAGACTGTGACCGACGACGGTCGACGTGGTCCCGTCCGGCTGCGCCTCGTCGAACCAGGTGCCCTCGACGAAACCGGCCTTGAGCAGGAGGCGGCGCGAAGCGACGTTGCGATGGTCCGGTGCCGCGAAGTACGTCGTGGCGTCGGGGTAGTCCGCGCGGGCGATGGCGAACCAGGCCCGGAGCATCCGCAGCCCGACCCCGCGGTGGAGCCACGCCGGGTCGCCGATCGCGTAGTCGATCCCGATCGCGTCGGGGTCCGGCGTCAGTACGGCGAAGTCCGGGTGGTCGCTGATCCGGTAGTCCTGGAGGAACCCGACCGGTGTGCCGTCAGCGGTGACGACGAACATCCGGGTCGGCGCGGCGCCGTCGATCCGGGGGCCGTACCACGATTCGATCGTCGCCGCGGTCACGGCCTTGGCGGAGGGGAACCACCGGACGACGTGCGGCTCGAGCCGCCACTTGAGCAGGTCACCGAAGTCGGCGCGCGTCATCGGACGCAACGACACCGTCGGCGGCTCGAGGGTGGATCCGGTCACGTCGCCCTCAGTGCGCGAGGCCCCCACGGCGGTCGACCAGCGGCGGGGTCGACGACCAGGGGAAGTCGATCCAGCGCTCGGTGCGGCGCCAGACGTACTCGGCGTGGATCACGGTCCAAGGCTTCTCGTAGATCACTGCGGTGCGGGCCTCGGCCACGTGGTCGGCGACGAAGTCCCGGACCACCTCCAGCGTCTTGCCGGTGTCGGCCACGTCGTCGACGATGAGGACCTTCATCCCGGTGAGGTCGATGGCAGCCGGCGTGGGCGGCAGCATCATCGGCACGTCGAGCCGCTCGTCGACGCCCGTGTAGAACTCGACGTTCACAGCGCTCAGGTTCTTCACGTCGAGGGCGTAGCCCATGCCCATCGCCAGGCCGAGGCCGCCGCGAGCGATCGCGAGGACGATGTCGGGCTCGTAGCCGTCGTCGACGACCTGCTGGGCGAGCTCGCGCACCGCGGTGCCGAAGAGCTCGTAGCTGAGGATCTCGCGGGCCGGCGCGTCGCCGCCGGTGGGCTCTGTGGTCACGCAGCCGATCATGTCACCTGGCCCGTCACTACCCTGTGCCCATGCTCGGAGTCCCGCCCGGTCCCACCACCACGGTGCTCGGCTGTCCGGTGGTCGAGGGGCCGACCCCGCCGCCCTGGGAGGCCGCGGTCGACACCGGGTACTTCGTGGCCGACCACGACCGCGCGCTGGTCCGTCAGGACGACGCATCGCTCTACGTCGCCCACGGCACGGAGGTGGTCATCGACGTACCGCCCGAGCAGCGGCCGGCCTACGACTTCCTCGTGTACTCGATCGCGCTGCGCCTGTTGCTCCTCCAGCGCGGCCGGTTCACCCTCCACGCCACGCTCGTGGAGTCGCCGGACGGCCGCGCGGTCGCGATCACCGGGCCGGGCACGGTCGGGAAGACCACCACCGCCGTCGCGCTGGCGCAGCGCGGCTGGAGCTTTGTCTGCGACGACATCGTCGGGGCCACCGCCGGCCCCGACGGCGTCACGGCGCACCCGTACCCGCGGCCGCTGCACGCGAGCGACGAGCTCGCCAGCCGGCTCGGGGTGGATCCCGCCATCGGACGCGAGCTGCCCGGCGCGTCCAAGCGCGTGTACGCCGTCGCGTCGGACACCACGCCCCGGCCGCTCGCGGCCATCGTCCGGGTCGATCTCAGCGACCACGACCACGTCGCCGTGCGGCGTCAGCCGCTGCTGGAGGCGCTGCCCATGCTCGCGGTGCTGAGTGACTCGGCCGAGCTGTGCCAGCTGCCGCCGTACCGTGCGCCCTTCCTCAGCTGGCTGAGCGAGCTCCTCACGCACGTCCCCGTCATCGAGGTGGTCCGACCGCAGCATGGTGCGTCGGTCGATGCCGTCGCCGACGCTGTCGAGGCCGCGATCAGAGACCTGTAGTCAGCGCAGCACGTCGTCCTCGTACCAGGAGGCGAAGAGCCCGAGGCCGAGCGCCCGGCCGGTCGTCTCCTCCCACGCCGCCGCCGCCCGTCCGGACGGCAGACCGCTCTCCAGCTGCCGGGAGACCCGGTCGAGGTCGATGAACGTCGACGCGGCGGGCGACGCGCGGAGCCGGTCGACCAGGTCGCGGTACTCCTGCTCCCGGCCGTGCAGCCATTGACCCACGTCGGCAGCCTGCGCTCCGCGCGTCGTACGCAGGCGGATGTGGTCGGGCACCAGCCCCTCGGCCGCGACCCTGGCCAGGCCGCGATCCAACCCGCCCTGGAGCCAGGCCTCCAGGGGCAGGCGGAGCGCGAGGGAGACGACCTCGGGATCCGACAGCGGGTCGCTCCACCAGATGCCGTCCGGAGGAGGCACGGTGGCGAGACTCCCGTCGCGGAGGACGAAGTCGATCCAGTCCGCCTGGCTGTGGCTGGTCGATCCATCGAGGGCGGCCAGCCGGCGGCGGGCGGCGTCACTGAGCGTCTCCGGCCGGAGCGGCATCGCCTCGATGAACGAGGGGTACGCCGGCGGCGGCCCGATCCGGAGAAGGTGCTGCCGGACCAGCTCGCGGGTGCGCTCGCCGACCGCTTCGGCGAGGACGCTGCGTGCCGCGCGGTGGACCGGCACCCCTGCTCGCTGCCTGCGGAGCACCTCGGCGGGCAGGCGGTCGAGTCGTCCGCGGGTCACGAGCTGGCGGACGAGCCCGTCCCGGTCGCGCGAGAACGGCGCGTTGCCGGACGCGCCGGTGAGGAGGAGGGGTGAGCCGAGCTCAGCAGCCCGGCCGGCCGCTGCCGTCAGCCACACCATGTTGGCCGGGTTGAGCACCGGCGACCACGAGGTGGGGAACAGCGCGGCCAACGTCGTCAACGGCGAGGTCCGGTCGTCGTGCACGATCGGGTGCCACTCCAGACCGGGGATCTCGTCGACCATCCTCCGGGCGTAGGGGCCGTCATCGGCCTCCCACGTCGATGACTGGTCGGCGGTCCCGGGGAGGGGGACGTGGGTGAGGGCGTGCACGGTCCTTCCGCTGCCGGCCAGGACCGAGGCCGCGGTGCCCGCGACCATCGACGAGTCGAGGCCGCCGGACAGCGTCGCTGCGACCGGGCCGGATGAGGGCAGCGACGCGGTGACCGCGTGGCGGATCGCGTCCCGCAGCAGACCCGCGGCGTCCTTCGGGCGGATCGACCGGTCTTCCTCGGCCGAGGGGGTGAACCACCGCTCGGTCTCCGGCGAGGACCAGCCCTGCCGCCAGGTGAGCCGGTGGCCGACCGGCAGCCGGCGGACCCCCTCGAGAGCCGTGCGCTCCGGCTCGTCGTGGAGCGCCATCAGGTCCGCGAGCTTGCCCACGTCGAGCGGCGGTGGCTCCCGGAGCTGCCGGACGAGCCCGGGGACGGTTGGGGACCATCGCAAGCCCGAGCCGTCGACCCAGTAGTACAGCGCTATCTCGGACCGACTGCTCGTCGCAGCGAGCACCGTCCCGTCTGCGTGGGTCAGTACGGCGACGAACCCCTGGCGGATCGGCGCAGCCGACCGGCATCCCTCTTCGAGCCAGCGACGCGTCTGATCGGCGTCAGCAGGACCCGGCCCGTGGATCAGCTCGAACGGCATGGGCGCCCGCGATCCTCAGCGATGTCCGTCGTCAATCGACGGAGCACCCCGACATCTGTCAGGAAGGAAGCTTCTTGTGACCGAGGTTCTGGCCGTCGGGCGTGCTGAAGAGCTGGTTACGGGCGTCGGCTGCGGTGCCGAGCGGCTCGACGCGTGGCTCAGTCCACGGCCTGCGCTCTTCATGCTGCTCGGTCATCATCATCCCCTCGGTTCGCTTCTTCAACGAACGTTGCCACACGACGTCACGCCCGCGGGGCGTCTTCCAAAAGACTACACGGCTTGTCGCGCGGAGGACTATTCAAGTGGAACATCGCGGCCGACTTCCGCGAGCTCGTCCTTGACCACCGCGTAGGCCAGGCCGGCCGGGTAGCCCTTGCGCGCGAGCAACCCCGCGAGGCGGCGGGCGGCGACGGTGTCGTCGACGCCCCGCAGCCCGCGGAGCTTCTTGCGGACCAGAGCCCTGGCCGCCTGCTCCTCGTCGGCAGGGTCGACCTCTGCCAGCACGTCGCGGGCGGTCTCGTCGGCGACGCCCTTGCGGCGCAGCTCCTGGGCCAGCGCCCGTCGAGCCAGGCCGCGGGTGCGCTGCCGGCTGTCGACCCACGACCGGGCGAAGGCCTCGTCGTCCACCAGGCCGACCTCCTCGAACCGGTCGAGCAGCCGGCCCGCCACCTCGTCGGGGACGTTGCGGCGGGCCAGCCGGTCGGCGAGCTCCTGACGGCTCCGCGCCTGACCGGTCAGCTGGTCGAGCAGGATCTTGCGCGCGACCGCCTCGTGGTCCGGCTCCGGTCCGAGGTCCCGCTCCGTGTCGGGCTCACTCATCGATCTGCGACACGCTCGCGCCATTCAACTCAGAAGCTGTCCACGCCGATGGGCTCGTCAGGGGCGTCGGCGAAGCCGTCGTTGTCGACCTGCGGGCCGACGCCGAGCTTCTCGAGGATCTTCTTCTCCAGCTCGTTGGCGAGGTCGGGGTTGTCGAACAGGAACTGGCGGGCGTTCTCCTTGCCCTGGCCGAGCTGGTCGCCCTCGTAGGTGTACCAAGCGCCGGCCTTGCGGACCAGGCCCGCCTCGACACCGACGTCGATCAGGCTGCCCTCGCGGCTGATGCCCTTGCCGTACATGATGTCGAACTCGGCCTGCTTGAACGGCGGGGCGACCTTGTTCTTGACGACCTTGATCCGGGTGCGGTTGCCGACCATGTCGGTGCCGTCCTTGAGGGTCTCGATCCGGCGCACGTCGAGGCGCACCGAGGAGTAGAACTTCAGCGCCCGGCCACCGGTCGTGGTCTCGGGCGAGCCGAACATCACGCCGATCTTCTCGCGCAGCTGGTTGATGAAGATCATGGTGGTGCCGGAGTTGTTGAGGGCACCGGTCATCTTGCGCAGTGCCTGGCTCATCAACCGGGCCTGGAGGCCGACGTGGCTGTCGCCCATCTCGCCCTCGATCTCGGCCCGGGGCACGAGCGCGGCCACGGAGTCGATGACGATCAGGGCCAGTGCGCCGGAACGGATCAGCATGTCGGCGATCTCGAGCGCCTGCTCACCGGAGTCGGGCTGCGAGACCAGCAGCGCGTCGGTGTCGACACCGAGCGCCTTGGCGTAGTCGGGGTCGAGGGCGTGCTCGGCGTCGATGAACGCCACGATGCCGCCGGCAGCCTGAGCGCTGGCGACCGCGTGCAGCGCCACGGTCGTCTTGCCGCTGCTCTCCGGTCCGTAGATCTCCACGACGCGGCCGCGCGGGAGGCCACCCACACCGAGCGCCACGTCGAGCGCGATCGAGCCGGTGGGGATCACTTCGAGCGGGGCGCGCGTGTCGTCGCCGAGGCGCATGACCGAGCCCTTGCCGTACTGCTTCTCGATGTTGAGCAGCGCTGTGTCGAGCGCCTTGAGGCGGTCATCCGCCATGTCCCTCACGTCCTTCGTCTGGTGGTCGAGCCAGGTACATCGGCGACGCTAGGGCGAGGGTCCGACACAGCCTGATCAGCCGCATCGGGGTTGTGGAGAAGCCCGGAGTACGTCGTACCTGTGGACGGTTGGCGACCAGCACCACACGTCGTGATCCGGACGCTACCGAACACCTGTTCGAAGTCCTGGGATTGGGAAGCGGCGTGTCGGCGGCTCGTCTACTCGACCACCGCGGGCGCCGTCGTCCTCGCGGTCTGGGCGCGCGCGGCGCACCCGGCGACCCCGAACGCGAGCGCCAGCGTCACCAGCGCCAGCACCGGGTAGCCGGCAAGGTCGACGACCACACCGGCGAGCGCCCCGGCCGAGGCCGCCGTGACGCCCATGACCAGGTCGGAGGTGCCCTGCACGTGCGTGCGCGAGTCGAGCGGCGCGTGCTCGGCGACCATCGTCGACGCCGAGACCATCGCGAACGACCAGCCGAGCCCGAGCAGGAACAGCCCGGCGGTGACCTGCCACGACATCCCGTCCGGCGACGAGGCGCACAGCAGGAGCGCCACGACCAGCACCAGTCCGCCGATGCCGAGCACCAGCGGCCGTCCCACCCGGTCGGCGAGCATGCCGACCAGGGGGGAGAACGCGAACATCCCGAGGACGTGGACACTGATCACCAGGCCGATCACGTCGAGCTCGGCGCCGCCGTGCTGCATGTGGAGCGGCGTCATCACCATCACGCTGATCATCGCGGCGTGCGCGAGGGACAGGCCTGCGATCGCGAACCCGATCACCGGCCGCTCGCGCACCGCCCGCCACGCCCGCGAGGCCGAGGATCCCGCGGCGACGTGGCCGACGTTGACCTCACCGGCGTGCTCGCGGGCCACGAAGAGCGGGTCCGGGCGCAGCATGACGAAGGCGACCAGGGCTGCGGCGAGCATGCCGAAGGCGCCGATCGCGAACGGTCCGGTCAGCTCCGGGATGTTCACCGCGTCGGCGAAGGCACCGGAAGGACCGGTCAGGTTGGGTCCGAGGACGGCGCCGATCGTGGTCGCCCAGACGACCACCGACAGCGAGCGCGCCCGGTTGGAGTCGTCGGCGAGGTCGGTGGCGGCGAACCTGGCCGCGCTGTTGGCCGACGTCCCGGCCCCGAGCAGGACGGCGCCGACGAGAAGGAGCACCATCGAGCCCACCACGCCGGCGAGCACGGCGAGGCCGCCCCCCGCCGCGCCGAGGAGGTAGCCGGTGGTCAGCCCGATCCGGCGGCCGCGGCGTGCCATGACGGTCGCGAGCAGGAACGAGATGACCGCCGCGCCGAGCACCTGCGCGGTCTGGACGAGCCCAGAGAGCGCCTCCGAGCCCGAGATGTCCTTGGCGAGCAGCGAGGCGGTGGCGATGCCGATCGTGATGCCGAGGGCTCCCACTGCCTGGGTCAGCACGAGCACCCGGACGGTCCGGCGCTGCACCACGGCGATCTCCGCCGTCTGCTCGACCGGTGTGGGCGCCGCGGCGGTCATCGCTCACTCATGGGGAGCTCGAGGGTCCGCCAGACCGCGGTCCAGACCTCTTTCGGTGGCACCCCGGCCCGGAGCGCCTCGACGGCCGTCCGGTGGCCGAGGTCGCCGATGACCTGTTGCTCCGCCCAGGTGCGCGAGTACGCCGGCCCGAGGTGCTGGTCGAGCCTGGCCCAGAACTCGGTGTGCCTCACCCTGACGACCCGGACTCGACCCAGCGCACGTCCCACAGGTGGTGGACCACGTCGTGCAGGTGGTAGCGACCCAGCGAGTCGACCGTGAACACGCTGCCGTTGCTCCGGGTGCCGCGCCGCTCCCAGTCGTCGCCGGCCACGCCGTCGTAGGCCGCCGCGACCTCTTCGGCGGCCGCCACCAGCTCGGGCGCCACCCGGGCGGGGTCCTGCAGGTCGTAGCGGTCCGCGAGCGCGGTCTCGTCCTGGTCCCAATTGGCGAAGGTGGGGTCGTCCTCGCTGAGCATCAGGCCCACCCGCCCGGCGAAGGTCCGGTGCACGTCGCGGACGTGAGCGGCGTACTCCGTCGGCGACCACACCGTCGGCTCCGGCCGCTGCGTCGCCTCCGGCGTCGCCAGCACCCGCTGCCACGCGGCCGCGTTGTCGCGGATCATCGCGCCCACGTCGGAGCGGTCGACGCCGCCGGCGTCGAATCCGCAGTCCTCACAGGCGCGGTCGAGGACCCAGGTCCAGTCCTTGGTGTCGGGTGCGATCTCAGGGGGCGTGCTCACGCCCACATCTTCGCAACCCCCGGGGACAGCCGCGACCGCAATCCTCGCCACCGGGCCACGATCCACTGCCAAGGCTCCGCACCACGTCCGCCGACGCGCCTCCGATCCTCGTCGGCCGACCCACGTCGGCGGGCTCCCGCAAACCCCTGCCGACGGACGCGACGCGGGCTCACACTGTGAACGAGGCCGGACCCGATGGCCGCGACTGGAGGCAGTGATGGTGACCGTGGCCGCCGTACAGGCAACTCCCGTGTTCCTCGATCGCGAGGCGACCGCGGACAAGGTGTGCTCGCTGGTCAAGGAAGCGGCCGCGTCGGGTGCCGAGCTCATCGTCTTCGGGGAGTCGTTCATCCCTGCCTATCCCGACTGGGTGTGGCGCACCCCGGCATGGAGCGACTCCGACTTCGTGAAGCGCCTCTACGCGAATGCCGTGAGCGTCCCGGGCCCGGTGCTGCAACGCATCGGGGAGGCCGCGGCAGCCGCGAACGCGTACGTCGTGGTCGGCGTGACCGAGGTCGACGGTGGCACGCTCTACAACACGCTTCTCTACATCGGCCCGGACGGGCGGCTCCTGCAGCGGCACCGCAAGCTGATGCCGACCGGCGGGGAGCGGACGGTCTGGGGCATGGGCGACGGCTCCGAGCTCGGCGTGGTGAGCACGCCGTTCGGCGTCGTCGGAGGGCTGCTGTGCTGGGAGAACTACATGCCGCTGGCACGGGCGGCGATCTACGCGCAGCACTGCGACATCTACCTGGCTCCGACCTGGGACGACACCTGGGTCGGCACGCTGCAGCACATCGCCAAGGAGGGCAGGCAGTACGTCATCGGTGTGGCGCCGCTGCTGCGCGGCTCCGACGTGCCCGAGGACCTGCGCGGGACGCTCTACGGCCTGGAGGAGGACTGGATGTCGCGCGGCCTCACCACCATCGTTGCGCCGGGCGGCAAGGTGATCGCGGGACCGGTCGTGGAGCGTGAGGAGATCCTCTACGCCGACCTGGACCTGACCGCCGTGCAGCAGCAGCGGCGCATGTTCGACCCCGTGGGTCACTACTCGCGACCCGACGTCTTCACGCTCAACGTCGACACCCGGGCGAAGAGCTCGGTCGTCTTCGATGAGGGCTCTTCTGCCTGATCCGCTGCCTCTCCAGTCGGGAGGGTCAGATCGAACCGAGGATCCGCGCTCGTTGGGCCTCGTACTCATCTGCGGTGATCTGGTCGGCGCGGTGGAGGGCGTCGAGCTCCTCCAGCCGCGCGGACACGTCCGGCACCCGGGCCGGCTCGCCGTGCGCAGCCGCCGTTGTGGTCCCGGCCACGGGCTCGTCCCAGCGGATCTCCATCGCGGTGGGGTTGTCGGGCCCGGCCACCAGGGCCCGGAACCCGTCGCCGACCCGTAGCGAGCCCATCGCGGTGAACGGCACGGTGGCCTTCTTGGTGACGTCGTACGGCGGGAGCTCGGTGGCCCCGTCCGGCTCGACGCGGAGCTCGAACTCCAGGCGCGGTCGCTCGTTGATGAACGTGCCGGTCTCCCGCACGGACTTGACCCACAGCGTGGCGGGGACCTCCGTCTCGGGTGCCAGCTCGGCCACGGCCTGGAGGGATGCGCCGGCGAGGTACATGGCCGCGCTGATGACGCCGATGCCCAGTGCCAGGCCACCGACGACGATCGGGAGCCATCGCCAGTTCTCGTCCTCGCCGCCGATCCCGAGCAGCAGGATCCCGACGGCCAGGGAAGGAATGCCCAGGAGCAGCCACAGCATGGTCCCGACGGCGAAGGTGCGTCCGTCGATCGAGGGACGCCGCTGGGCGGAGCCCTCCTCGGCGGTGGTCCCTGCCGCGGCCTCTGACGTCGCCTCTGCCTGGGTGCTCGCCTGGAGGTCCTTGATCCGCTGCCCGTACATCCGCATCAGCGGACCGAGCAGCATCCAGAACGCGCCGATCCCGATCAGACCAGGGGCGCCGAGCACGATCCCGATGAGCGCGGTGATCACGCCGAGTGCAGCCAGCTTCATGGCAGCAGACGGTACCGGCCGGAGCGGCTCATCTTGTGTGTTCGCGTGCCGCGTGACCGACCGGTCCGGTCAGGCCTGGTAGTCGAAGATCTGCTCGGGCGGCGGGAAGCCGGCGGCCAGGTCGATCCCGTGCACATGGAGACAGTGCGCCCTGAACCACACGTCGAACGGCTCGTCGGACCCGCCGATGCCTGCCAGCGCCTTGCCGAGGTCCTCGGCCTCGAGGAGGACCACGGCGACGTCGCCCTCCGACGTCGGTTGGATCCAGACCGACTCTCGCGTGATGCCGAGCTCCCGTCGGGATGCCTGGTGGTCCGCCGCGCGGTCGCCGTGCCAGCACGACTGCATCGCCGAGCGGTCGACGTCGGTCATGCCGGGCAACAGCGGGACGGTGAACGCGATGCTCTGGGTGCTCATGGGACTGCCTCCTGGTTGCGAGCGGTCGGACGGCTGGGACGGCCTGTCCGGTGTGTCCCCGCGGAGGGCGAGGCCACGACCAGCGTCGGCGCCAGGACCCCTCTGCCACATCCCGCGGAACCTGGGATGTTTTCTGCACGTGACTTGTTGCCGTCCCCGCAACCGTGCGGATAATCCTGGATGGCCGGATGGGACGCAGATCGGCTGACGCGCGAGGTCGAGCGGCTGGCGCTCCGCGGGCTGCCCCGCGACCAGCTCCACGCCGAGCTGGCCGCACGCATCCGCCGCGCGGTCCGCGTCGACGCGGCCTGCTGGCACGGCCTGGATCCCCGCACCCTGCTGATGACGACGGCCGACCCGGTCGAGCTCCTCGGGAAGGGCTACCTGGCCCCGGAGGACGAGCCGGCCGCGGCGCGCGCGGTCCTGGCCAGCGAGTACGACCGCGACGACTTCAACGGGTTCGCTGTCCTCGCCCGGCGCCGAGCACCGGTGGGTCTGCTGAGCGAGAGCACACGGGGTCGACCGGAGCGCAGCGCGCGGTTCCGGGAGTACCTGGCTCCTCACGACCTGCCGTACGAGCTGCGCGTCGCCTTCGTCAGCCGTGGCCGGGCCTGGGGATGCGTGGTGCTCCACCGCTCCGACGGTCCGGACTTCTCAACGCAGGAGGTACGCACCCTGGCTCGCCAGTCGCGCCCGATAGCCGAGGCGCTCCGCGCCTCGCTCCGGGTCGACGCGGCGCTGCGGGACGACCACGGGCACGCGCCCGGCATGGTCCTCCTCGGACGCAGGAACGAGATCCAGCTCGTGACCCCGCCTGCCGAGGCGCTCCTGGACCGGCTGGGAGGCCAGAGCCCGGCGACGCTCGAGCCGGTACCGCTGCCCGTGCTCACCGTGGCCGCGATGGCCCGCCGGAACTCCCGGTCGGACGCGCCCGGTCCGGTACCCAGTCTCCAGGTCCCGACCGGGGGTGGATGGTTGTCCCTGCACGCGGCGGTTCCCCGCGGCGCTGACCACGGCAATGTGGCCGTCGTCATCCAACCCGCGGGGGCCGGCGCGTCCGTCGGGCTCGAGCTGGAGGCGTACGGACTGACGGGCCGCGAACGTGAGGTGGCGTGGCTCGGGGTGACGGGCGTCTCCACCGCCACCATCGCCGAACAGCTGTCACTGTCGCCCTGGACGGTGCAGGACCACCTCAAGGCCGCGTTCGAGAAGACCGGCACCCACAGCAGACGGGAGCTGCGGTCGAAGGTCTTCTACGAGGAGTACCTCCCCGCCATCGGGAGCCACGCCCCGCTCGACGCCGGCGGGTCGCTCATCCCCCGTGTCAGCAGTCGAACACCACCGACGTAGTGGTGGCGAGGCTGTCGGCGTCACCGGCATAGCGGGCGGCGACGCGGCAGGTCGTCGTGGCGGCCGGGTTGGCGAAGGTCGCCGAGAAGTCGCCGTACGTGGTGAGCGTGACGTCGAGCCGCTGGACCAGGCGGAACCTGACGCCGTCGTGGCGCTGGAGGTCGACCCTCACCACCTGGCCGGGGTTGGCGTTGAAGAGCTCGCCCCGGACGGTGATCTTCGCTGCGGTCACCGCCGCGACGTTGACCGAGGCGTACGACGACGCCGCGGCGGCGGTGGGCAGCGGTTGCCAGGCCGGGGCCGTGTCGGACTCCGGTCCGGTCTTGGGCACCCGCCGGACGTCGCGGCCGTCGGGCCGCGCCGTGAAGAGGTCCGGGCCGTTGGGTGCGGTGAAGCCGCTGGAGGAGAAGACCACCCGGTCGCCCTCGGGCGACCAGGCCGGGCCGGTCCCGCCTCCCGTGACGATGGCCGTCTGCTGGGTCCCGTTGCGGTTCATGGTCCAGATCTGGCCGCTGCGCTCGTAGACCAGCCGCAGGCCGTCCGGAGACCAGTCCGGGGTCTTCTCGGTGGTGAGGGCGCCGGACGTCGCCGTCAGCTGGCGCTTGTTGGCGCCACTGGCGCTCATCACCCAGATGTCCCCTGCCCGCACGTAGGCGATCGTGTTGCCGGTCGGCGACCAGGCCGGGCTGATGCCGGCGGCCGGGAGCGCGGGATCATGGGTGAGGTTGCGCTTGCCGGCGCCCGTCGTGGCGTCCATGACCCAGACGTCGCCCTGGTAGACGTAGGCGATCTTGGTGCCGTCCGGCGACCACGTGGGCTCGGTGCCCGCTTGTCCGGAGTCGGTGCCGTCGGCCAGCGGAGTCAGGTTGGTGAGTCCCGAGCCGTCGGCGTTGACGACCCAGATGTCCAGGTGCGCCCCGTCACGGGTGCTGGAGAAGGCCAGCCGCGTGCCGTCGGGTGACCAGGACAGGTCCTGGTCCCGGGCGGGGTCGTTGGTGAGGTTGGTGCGCGACGTCCCGTCGGGGGCGATCGTGTAGATGTCCAGGGTGTCCTCGTGGTCGGGGTTCTGCGCGACGTAGGCGATGACTCCCTCGGCGCCGGGCGACGTGGCGACCGCGGGCGAGAGCGGGACGAGGGTGCTCGATGCCGCGCCGAGCAGGACGGCGGCTCCCCCGGCGAGGGCGTGGTGGCGGAGTGTCATGGCGATGCCTTCCTTCGGCGGTCGATTCTTCGCCAGGGTTGCCGTCCGCGCTCAAGAAACGCTCAAAGTGGCTCCGGAGACGACTGCCGGTTCGCGCTCACAACAGGCGTCGGACTGCCACACTCGAGGTCGTGGCCGACACCGACTACGCCCAGGGCGACTACCGAGTCGTCGCTGAACGGCTCCGTCCGGCCACACTCGACCTGGTCGCTTGGTGCGACCCTCAGTCGGGGTCGATCGTCCTGGATTCGGCCTCCGGCACGGGCAACGTCGCGCTTGCCTGCGCCGGACGCGGGTGCCGGGCGGTGGCCCTCGACCTTGAGATCGCGCTGTTGCGGACGCTGCCACCGCCTGCCGCAGGCGGCGTCCCCACCGTGGTCGGCGACGTCATGGCGCTCCCGCTGGCGTCAGACGCGGTCGATCACGTGCTCTCGACGTTCGGGATGGTGTACGCACCTGATCCCGCGCGCGTGATGAGCGAAGCGACCCGCGTGTGCCGACCAGGGGGCTTCGTCGCGCTCAGCAGCTGGGCCGAAGACGGCTTCCAGCCCCGCGCTCGCGCTCTGCTGGCCCGGACCGAGGCGGCGGCGGGCGAGTACGTGCCAGAGATCCCGCCCGCGTGGACCTCCATCGAATCGCTCCGACGGACGCTCTCCCCGGCCGGCGACGTCGAGGTACGTCGCGGTCGGCTGGAGAACCGCTTCCCCAGCGCGGCGGCGTGGTGGGAGCTGGCCTCCACGTCGGCACCGCCCGTCGTGGCGGCCCGGTCGAGACTGACGCGGTCGGCGTACGTCGAACTGGGTGAACGCCTGCAAGCGCTCGTGGACGAGTGCTCGGAGCACGGTGACGGAGAGCTGATCCTTCGCGAGGAGTACCTCCTGGCCCGGGTGCGGGTCCGCTGATGGCCGACGTCTCCGTGCGCGCGTCCGCCTGCCAGGATGTGCGACGTGGTGGAGCCGACGATCCGGGACGCGACCGCGGTCGATGCCGCCGCGTGCGCCGCGATCTACGGGCACTACGTCCGGGTCACTCCGGCGACGTTCGAGCTCGAGCCGCCTTCGGTCGAGGAGATCGGCAGGCGGATCGCGGCGTGCCAGGCGGGTCATGCCTTTCTCGTCGCGGAGACCGACGGCGTGGTCACGGGGTTCGCCTACGGCACCCGCTTCGCCGAGCGGCCGGCGTACCGCTGGTCGTGCGAGGTGAGCGTCTACCTCGACCCGGAGCGGGTCGGTGGGGGCACCGGGAGCGCGCTGTACGCCGCGCTGCTCGAGCGGCTGCAGGCGCGCGGGTTCCACGTCGTGTTCGCCAAGGTCGCGCAGCCCAACGACGCGAGCAACGCGCTGCACGCGCGGTTCGGTTTCGAGCGGGTCGGGCTGCTGCGGCGGGTCGGCTTCAAGCTCGGTGGGTGGCACGACGTTGCGATCCTGCAGCGGGACCTGGTGCCGCCGATGCCTAGCCCGATGGAGCCTGCGTAGCCTCGCCCGCCACCCAGACCTGCCGCACCAGCGGAACGCCGGGCCGGTAGGCGAGGTGCAGGTGGCTCGGCGCACCGAGGAGTACGGCGTCCGCCCGCCTTCCCAGCGCCAGCGCGCCGACGTCCGCGCGCCCGAGCGCGGCCGCGCCGCCGGCGGTCGCTGCGTGCACGGCCTCCGCGGGTGTCATGCCCATCTCCCGCACGGCGAGCGCGATGCAGAGCGGGATCGAGCTGGTGTAGGACGAGCCCGGGTTGCAGTCGCTGGCGAGTGCGACCCGGACGCCGGCGTCGAGCAGGCGACGGGCGTCGGGGTAGGGCTGCCGGGTCGAGAACTCGACGCCGGGGAGCAGGGTCGCGACCGTGCCCGACTCCCGGAGTGCGTCGACGTCGGCGTCGGTGAGGTAGGTGCAGTGGTCGACCGCGGTCAGCCCGAGCTCGGCGGCGAGCGCGACACCAGGCCCGCGCCCGAGCTGGTTGGCGTGCAGACGGCCGCGCAGGCCGGCCGCAGCTCCGGCCGCCAGCACCGCACGGGCCTGGTCTACGTCGAAGGCGCCGGTCTCGCAGAACGCGTCGATCCACCGGGCGTGCGGTGCTGCCGCGGCGAGCATGGGGCCGGTGACCAGCTCGACGTAGCCGGCCGGGTCGCCGGCGTACTCCTGCGGCACGACGTGGGCCCCGAGGAACGTCGTCTCGTCGGTGAACCGCGCCGCCACCTCCAACGACCGCGCCTCGTCGGCGACGGTGAGGCCGTAGCCGGACTTGATCTCGACCGTCGTCGTGCCCTGCCGCCGCATCTCTGCCACCAGTCGCTCGACGTTGGCGGCGAGGGCGTCGTCGGTGGCGGCGCGGGTGGCCGCCACGGTGGTGCGGATCCCGCCGGCGGCGTACCGCTCCCCCGCCATCCGCGCGCGGAACTCCTCGGCCCGGTCGCCGGCGAACACCAGGTGGCTGTGGCTGTCCACGAACCCGGGCAGCACCGCGCCACCCCCCGCGTCGACGACCTGGTCCGCCGCGGGCGCGTCGGCTGCGTCGCCGACCCAGGCGACGACCCCCTCGTCGAGGACCAGGGCGGCGTCCGAGCGGAGGCCGAGCAGGTCGTCGGCGTCCGGGTCGTTGGTGACCAGCTCGCCGACGTTGGTGATGAGGGTGCTCATCCGGGGTGAGTTCATTGCCACACCTTCTCGATCGCGGCCTCGAGGTGATGGCCGACCCGCGCATGGTCGCCGTCGAAGAGCACGCGCCCGTCGACCACCACCTCCGCGACGTCGGCAGCGGTGGCCGCGAAGACGGTGGCGTGCTCGTCGGCGCCGGCGCCGGCGGTCCGGGGGCTGACCGGATCGATCGCGACAGCGCCGGCGCCGGCCGGGTCGAGCCCGAGCGAGGCGTGGCCGTGCGTCGTGGCGCAGTCGAGCAGCGCCCGGGCCGTCCAGTGCCCGCGCACTCCCGTCCGCAGCCGGTCGTGCATCTCGACGCCGCGCATCTCCTCGAACAGGTCGACGACCGCGTGGCTGTCGCTGCCGAGGGAGATCCGGGTCCCGGCGGCGCGGAGGTCGGCACCCCGGCCGAGGCCGTCCGCCAGGTCCCGCTCCGTCGTCGGGCACAGGCACACGAAGCACCCCGCGTCGCCGATGGTCCGGACGTCGTCGTCGGTCACGTGCGTCGCGTGGACCAGCGTCGTCCGCGGGCCGAGCACGCCGGCGTCGGCGAGCAGCGCGGTCGGGGTGACGCCGTACGCCGCCCGGCAGGCGTCGTTCTCGGCCGGCTGCTCGGACAGGTGGACGTGGAGCGGGCGGTCCGCCGCCCACGCCGCGACGATGCCCATCTGGTCGGCGGGGACGGCACGCACGCTGTGGATCGCCGCGCCCACCCGGTCGTCGTCGAACGCGGCAACCCGCTCCGCCCAAGCGTCGGCCGAGCCGTCGCTGAACCTCCGTTGCACGCCCTCCGCAGGCTGCCCGATCGCCGCCGTCAGGTAGCAGGTGTCGAGCAACCGGATCCGGATGCCGACGTCGTCGGCCGCCGCGAGCACGGCGCGTCCCATCTCGTTGGGGTCCTCGTACGGCGTCCCGTCGGGCTGGTGGTGGAGGTAGTGGAACTCCCCCACCGCGGTGATCCCGCCGGCCAGCATCTCGGCGTACACCGCGCGGGCGAGGTCGAAGTAGAGGTCCGGCGTGACACGCGCGGCGAGGTCGTACATCTGCTCGCGCCAGGTCCAGAAGCTGCCCGTGCCCTGCTGCGTGCGTCCGCGCAGCGCCCGGTGGAACGCGTGCGAGTGGGCGTTCGCCATCCCGGGGACGGTCAGCCCCCTCGATCCACTCACGACACGAGCCTCGTCAGCGCGGTCGCCAGCGCCTCCACTCCGACCTCGCAGTCGGCGGTCTCGGCGAACTCCTCGGGCGAGTGCGAGACGCCGGTCGGGTTGCGGACGAAGAGCATCGCGGACGGGATCCCGGCGGCCTGGAGCACACCGGCGTCGTGGCCGGCCTGGGTCGGCAGCACCGGCAGATCCGCCGCGACGGCTGCCGTGAGCGGCGGGTCGAAGGAGACCTCTCCGGTGACCGACTCCGCGGTGACGTCGAGCCGGGTGCCGTCGCGCTCCGCCCGCTCGGCGGCCTGTTTCTCGACGGCAGCCACGAGGTCCGCGAGGGCGGCGTCGGAGTCGGCGCGGGCATCGAGCCATGCGGTGACGCGGGAGGGTACGGCGTTGGTGCCGTTGGGGTGGGCCTCGATCCGACCGAAGGTCGCGCGCTGACCGGCCAGCCGGGCCTGCTTGTTGGCGGCGAGCGCGGTCATCGCGTAGGTGAGCATCGGGTCGGCGCGGTCCTCCATCCGGGTGGTCCCGGCATGGTCGGCGCGACCGGTGACGTCGAAGCGCCAGCGCCCGTGCGGCCAGATCCCGCTCGCCACCCCGACCGGCGCGGACCGGTCGACGAGCCCGCGGCCCTGCTCGACGTGCAGCTCGACGAACTGCCCCACCTGCTGCAGCCACGGCGTCGGCGGGCCGCCGGTGACCAGGTCGCCGAGGCGTACGCCGTCGCGGTCGGTCAGGCCTGCCACGTCCTCCCAGGCCGCCGCCCCGGTGGCCAGCCGCGAGCCGAGGCAGGCCCGCCCGAAACGGGACCCCTCCTCCTCGACGAACACCCCGACCCCGAGGGGACGCGCCGGCTCCACACCGCGCTCACGCATCAGGTCGATCGCCGCCAGCGCGGAGACCACACCGAGCGGTCCGTCGTACGCACCGCCGTCGAGGACGCTGTCGAGGTGGCTGCCGGTGAGCACGGCACCGCCGCTGGCGGGGTCGCCCCACCACGCCACGAGGTTGCCGAAGGGGTCCTCGTGGACCGCGAGCCCGCGGGCGGCGGCCTGCTCGCGGAACCAAGCCCGGAGCTCGAGCTCGGCGCTCGCCCAGGGCTGACGGAAGTAGCCGCCGGAGGAGGCGGAGCGTCCGATCGGCGCGAGGTCGCGCCACATCGCCTCGAACGTCATCGGGGGATCTTCACGCCCCGCTCGGCCGCGACCTCGTCCGCGCGGTCGTAGCCGGCGTCGACGTGCCGGATCACGCCCATGCCCGGGTCGTTGGTGAGCACCCGCTCGATCTTCTGCGCCGCGAGCTCGGTGCCGTCGGCGACGCACACCTGTCCGGCATGGATCGAGCGTCCCATGCCGACCCCGCCACCGTGGTGGATCGACACCCAGGTCGCGCCCGACGCCGTGTTGACCAGCGCATTGAGCAGCGGCCAGTCGGCGATGGCGTCGGAGCCGTCGATCATGCCCTCGGTCTCGCGGTACGGCGAGGCGACCGAACCGCAGTCGAGGTGGTCGCGGCCGATCACGACCGGCGCCTTCAGCTCGCCGGACGCGACCATCTCGTTGAACCTGAGGCCGGCGAGGTGCCGCTCGCCGTAGCCGAGCCAGCAGATCCGCGCGGGCAGGCCCTGGTAGTGGACCCGCTCCTGGGCCAGGGTGATCCACTTCCTCAGTCGTGCGTTGTCGGGGAACAGCTCGAGGATGGCGCGGTCGGTCGCGGCGATGTCGGCAGGGTCGCCGGACAGCGCGGCCCAGCGGAACGGGCCCTTGCCCTCGCAGAACAGCGGCCGGATGTACGCCGGCACGAACCCCGGGAAGTCGAACGCCCGGTCGAAGCCACCCTTGCGCGCCTCGTCGCGGATCGAGTTGCCGTAGTCGAAGACCTCCGCGCCCTTGTCGAGGAAGCCGACCATGGCCGCGACGTGGGTCGCCATCGACGCCTGCGCCGCCTTGGTGAAACCGACCGGGTCGGTGGTGCGCTGTGCCTCCCAGTTCTCGAACTCCACGCCGACCGGCAGGTAGAACAGCGGGTCGTGCGCCGAGGTCTGGTCGGTGACGATGTCGACGGCGACGTCCATCTCCAGCAGTCGCGGCAGCAGCTCGGCCGCGTTGCCGAGCACGCCGATCGACAGCGGCGTGCGGGACTCCTTGGCCGCGAGCGCGCGCCGGACGGCGTCGTCGAGGTCGGCTGCCTGCTCGTCGAGGTAGCGGTGCTCGATCCGCCGCGTGATCCGGGACTGGTCGCACTCGATGCAGATCACGACGCCGTCGTTCATTGTGACGGCGAGCGGCTGGGCGCCGCCCATGCCGCCGAGTCCCGCGGTGACGGTGAGCGTGCCGGCAAGGGTCCCGCCGAACCGCTTGTCGGCGACGGCGGCAAAGGTCTCGAAGGTGCCCTGGAGGATGCCCTGGGTGCCGATGTAGATCCACGAGCCGGCGGTCATCTGGCCGTACATGGTCAGCCCGAGGTCCTCGAGCCGGCGGAACTCCTCCCAGTTCGCCCAGTCGCCGACCAGGTTGGAGTTGGCGATCAGCACCCGCGGCACCCACTCGTGGGTGCGCATCACGCCGACCGGCTTGCCGCTCTGCACCAGGAGGGTCTCGTCGGACTCGAGGTCGCGCAGGGTGCGCAGGATCGCGTCGTACGCCTCCCAGCTGCGGGCGGCCTTGCCGGTGCCGCCGTAGACGACGAGGTCGTCGGGACGCTCGGCGACCTCGGGGTCGAGGTTGTTCATGAGCATCCGCAGCGGCGCCTCGGTCTGCCAGGACTTGGCGCTGAGCTCGGTGCCGTGCGGGGCGTGGATCGGCAGTCGGGGGTTGTTCGGCTGTGCGGTCATCGCAGTTCTCCGATCACGGATGCGGCGGCGGCGAGCACCTCGCCGCTGTGGACGAGCGAGACGGCGGTCGCGATCTCGGGCGAGAGGTGACGGTCGGGCCCGGGTCCGGCGATGCCGGCGTCCCGCAGCCGTCGGACGACGGCAGCGGTCGCCGGCGAGGGCTCGAGCGGCGCCCGGATGTCGAGCGCCCGGGCGGCGGTGAGGATCTCGATGGCGACCACCTGGGTGAGGCCGTCGACCGAGCGGCGCAGCTTGCGGGCGGCGGACCAGCCCATCGAGACGTGGTCCTCCTGCATCGCGCTCGACGGGATGGAGTCGACGCTGGCGGGGTTGGCGAGCCGCTTGAGCTCCGAGACGATCGCGGCCTGCGTGTACTGCGCGATCATGTGCCCGCTGTCGACGCCCGGGTCGTCGGCCAGGAACGGCGGCAGTCCGTGGTTGCGGGACTTGTCGAGGAACCGGTCGGTACGCCGTTCGCTGATCGAGGCGACGTCCGCTGCCACGATCGCGAGGAAGTCGAGCACGTAGGCGACCGGTGCGCCGTGGAAATTGCCGTTGCTCTCCAGCCGGCCGTCACGAGACCCATCGAAGACCACCACGGGGTTGTCGACCGCGCTGGCCAGCTCGCGGCCGGCGACGACGGCGGCGTGCTCCACGGTGTCGCGGCCGGCGCCGTGGACCTGCGGGGAGCACCGCAGCGAGTAGGCGTCCTGCACCCGGTTGCAGTCCGGCCCACGGTGCGAGGCGACGACGCCGGAGTCGGCGAGCAGGGCGACCAGGTTGGCGGCCGCGTCGGCCTGTCCGGGGTGCGGCCGCAGCGCCTGGAGCTCCGGCGCGAACACCCGGTCGGTGGCGAGCTGGGCCTCGACCGACATGGCCGCGGCGATGTCGGCGGTGCGTAGCAGCCGGCGGAGGTCGGTGATGGCGAGCACGAGCATGCCGAGCATCCCGTCGGTGCCGTTGATGAGGGCGAGGCCCTCCTTCTCGGCCAGCTCGACCGGCGCGAGCCCGGCGGCGGCGAGCGCGTCGGCGGCGGGGGCCAGGTTGCCGTCGGCGCCACGGACGTCGCCCTCCCCCATCAGCGCGAGCGCGCAGTGTGCCAGCGGCGCCAGGTCGCCGGAGCAGCCGAGCGACCCGTACTCGTAGACCACCGGGGTGATGCCGTTCGTCAGCAGGCCGGCGAGCAGCTCGGCGGTCTCCCGCCGTACGCCGGTGTGGCCGGTCGCCAGCGTCGACAGCCGCAGCAACATCAGGCCGCGGACGACCTCCCGCTCGACCTCCGGTCCCGAGCCGGCTGCGTGCGACCGGACCAGCGAGCGCTGCAGCTGGGTGCGCAGCTCGGGGGCGATGTGCCGGGTGGCGAGCGCGCCGAAGCCGGTCGAGACGCCGTACGCCGGCGTCGCCGACGCCGCGAGCTCCTCGACCACTCCCCGCGCCCGGTCGATCGCCGTCAGTGCCTCCGGGGCCAGCCGGACCGCGGCACCGTCACGCGCGACCGCGACCACGTCGGCGAACGAGACCGGACCGACACCGACCTCGACGTACTTGTGCTCCATGCGCCCATCCAACGCCCCTCGGGGCCGGTCCACCAGCGGCCTGCCGGTGTCGCCGTCTCGGATACGAGACGTCTTGACCGCAGGGCTTGTCGCACGCGTTAGTGACTACTAACGTATTGGCATGGACGCGTTCAGTGCGGCAGCGGAGCCCAACCGGCGCCGCATCCTGCAGCTGCTCGCGTCCGCGCCGCAGACCGTCAGCGACATCGCTGCCGAGTTCCCCGTGACGCGATCGGCCGTCAGCCAGCACCTGCTGCTGCTGGCCGACGCCGGACTGGTGACGGCCGAGAAGGTCGGCCGCCAACGGATCTACCGCGTCGACCCCGAGGGCCTGCGCTCGCTGCAGGCCGAGATCGACCGGTTCTGGACCGACGAGCTCGACCTGCTCGTTGCCGACGCCCACCACCTGAGGAGCACGCAATGACCTACTCGAAGACCGTCGTCCTGCCGGTGACACCCGACGAGGCGTTCGCACTGATCACCGAGCCGGAGCGGCTGCGGCGCTGGATGACCGTGACGGCGTACGTCGACCTGCGGGCGGGCGGCGACTACCGCTGGACCGTTTCCCCCGGCCATCGCGCGGGCGGCACCGTCCGGGAGGTCGAGCCCGGGCGCCGGGTCGTGCTCGGCTGGGGCTGGGTGGGCGATGCGACGCCGGACGTCGACGGGTCCACCGTGATCCTGACCGTCGAGCCCGATGACAACGGTTCCCGGGTGACCCTGGTCCACGAGGGCCTCACGCCCGAGGAGGAGGCCGGACACGCCGAGGGGTGGGCCCACTTCCTCGAGCGGCTCGAAGCCGCCGGAGCCACGGGCGACGCGGGCCAGGACCCGTGGCACTGGGCGCCGAAGGACCTCACTCCTGTGGTGGCCGCCGAGGCCGCACTCGCGGCGATCCAGCCGGTCCTGCGCGCGATCACCGATGCCGACGCGGAGCGCCGTACGCCGTGCCCCGAGCTGCCGGTCGGACTGCTCGTCGACCACCTCGAGACCTCGATGGCCGGCCTCGGCGCCATGGCCGGCGCCACCGTCGAGCGGACCGAGGGTTCGGCAGAGCACCGGGTGTCGACCGTCGCCGCCCAGACGATCACCGCCTGGCACGCCATCGATCCCGACGGCACCGTCGAAGGCCCGGTCGGCGAGATGCCCGCGAGCGTCGCGGCCGCCCTGCTGAGCGCGGAGATCCTCCTGCACGGATGGGACCTTGCCGAGGCCATGGGGCTGACCGTCCGGGTCTCGGACGAGGTCGTCGGCTACATCCGCGGCCTCTCCGAGCCGATCCTGCCGACGGCGCGCGGCCGCTCGTTCGCCGACGAGGTACCGGCTGCGGCCGACGCCCCGCCGCTCGACCGGTTCGCGGCCTTCGCCGGGCGCCCGAAGCCGGTGCCGGTCGCCGGCTGATGGGCCAGGTCCCGGCCGCAACGCGCGCCCTGCGGGTGCTGCGGTTCCTGGCCGCGCAGCCGGAGCCGGTCCCGCTGGAGCGGGTGACGGCCGCGGTCGGGCTCCCGCGCTCATCGGCCTACCACCTGCTCACCGCCATGGTCGAGGAGGGCTTCGTCGTGCACCTGCCCGAGGAGCGGAGGTACGGCGTCGGCGTGGCCGCGTTCGAGGTCGGCTCCGGCTACGCCCGCCAGGAGCCCCTGCAGCGGATCGCCCGGCGACCGCTCGCGATGCTGGTCGACCAGATCGGCCAGTCGGCGCACCTCGCGGTCCTCCACGGGCGCGACGTGCTCTACGTGCTCGAGGAGCGCGCGCCCGGCCGGCCGCCGCTGGTGACAGATGTCGGCGTCAGGCTGCCCGCCCACCTCACCGCCAGCGGCCGGGCGATCCTCGCCCGGCTGCCGGCCGCCCAGGTGCGCGCGCTCTACCCGGACCGGTCGGCCTTCGTCGATCGCACCGGCATCGGGCCGCAGTCGCTCACCGCGCTTCGTTCGGTCCTCGCCGACACCCGGCGTCGTGGGCATGCCCGCGAGGACGGCGAGGTCACCCCCGGCCTCGCGAGCGTGGCCGCGCCCGTGCTCGACCACAACCAGCACCCGGTGGCCGGCGTCGCCGTCACGTTCCCGGCGGACGTGGCCGACGTCGCCGTACTCGCCGCAGCGGTGGCGCGCACTGCGGAGCAGCTGGGCCGTCGGCTCGGCGGGCGCTGACCCTGTTCGACCCACATCTCGGTTGCGCACGGACCCGGCCCGCTGGATCCTGAGGCATGACTCCGGGGGCAACGCGAGTTGCCGCTCTCGCCTTGCTGACCGCCGTTCTCGGTCCGTGCTCGGACGATAACCCCGCCGACTCGACCGAGGAGCCGAGGACGAGCGCCTCGACCTCGACCGATCCGTCGGCCAGCGCAACCACCGAGTCGCCCCCGCTGCCGTCGTCCCTCCCCGCCGGCGACCTCCCCGCCCCACTCGGGCTCAAGGACGTCAACGCGAGGACGGTGAAAGCCCTCCCCTTCGCGGACTTCGCGGTCGCCGCCGGCAGCGGAGTGTGGGTCTCCGGTGTGGACCCGGGCGCCGTGCGGTACGACGGCGCGTCGGGCGCGATCACGGCGCGGGTCGAGGTCCCCGGCGAGGTGGTCCAGGCTCTGGCGGCCACCCAGGACGAGGTGCTCATCCCGGTTGTCTTCCCTGACCAGCTGCTGCGGCTCGACGGAACCACCGGGAAGGTGCTCGCCCGGGTGGAGCTGCCGGACGAGCCGTTGCGGGAGGGCGCAGTGGGCATCGACGGCGACGTGGGCTACGTCCTCGTCGATGTCCTCGACCCCCGGATCCTCGTCATCGAGGGCGATCGCATCACCGACGAGATCCCCGCGCCGGACGGTGCGACCGCGGTCCGCGCCGGGTCCGGATCACTGTGGGTCCCGACTTCCGGCCACACCGTCGAGCGCTACTCCTTGAAGGAGGAGACCTGGAAGTCCATCGCGGTCGGCCCGGACCCCCGGTTCCTCGACGTCGGGTTCGGCGCAGTGTGGGTGATGAACCAGGGCGACGGATCGGTCACCCGGATCGACGCCCGGACCGGCACGGCCGAGACACTGCCGGTCACGGGCGAGCCCATCGGCGGTGGCGACCTCACGGTCGGAGCCGGTGCGGTGTGGCTCCGCACTGACTCGCAGGTCGCGAGGATCGACCCGAGCACCCATGCGGTCACCCACGTCATCGACCTGCCGCCGGGCAGCGCGAGCGCAGCGGCGACCGACGACCTCCTCGTGATCACCAACCACGACCACGACGCGGTGCACCTGGTGCCGTTGCCCCTGCCCATTTCGTGAGCCGAGGGTCGTTCCGCCGGTCCTCGTCGCCACTTAGATGAACCGCCGAGGTCACACCCGAGAGGGCACGCTGCTGGCTCCTGCGAGGCTGCCGATCAGGACTGTCCCCGGCGTCGGTGATGATGGAGCGATGACGATCTATTCCGGCACGAAGGAGTTCGAAGGCGCGACCTTCGTCAAGGCGAGCTTCAAGGGTGCCACCCTGCGATTCTCCGATGTCAGCGGTGTGACGATGCGCAGCGTCGATGTGGACGGACTCGACATCGACAGCCACGACCTGTTCTTCGGCAGCCTCTTCGTCAATGGGGTTGACGTGGTGCCTCTCGTGGACGCCGAGCTCAACCGGCAGTTCCCAGGCCGCGAGCTGCAGAAGGCGGAGACTCCCGAAAGCCTGCGCGAGGCTTGGGTCGCTGTGCAGTCCGCGTGGCAGACGACGGTGGCGGGCACGCCGCCGGACCTGGTGGACGCCCACGTCGAGGACGAGTGGTCCTTGGCCCAGACCCTGCGGCACCTCATCCTGGCGACCGACGCCTGGCTCCGCGGCGGGATCCTGCGGATGCAGCAGCCGTTCCACGAGGTCGGCCAGATCTTCACCGGTGCCGACGAGATGGGCTTCGACATGTCGATCTTCCGCGTGGAACCGCCGGCCTACGAGGAGATCCTAGAGGTCCGTGCCGAGCGACAGCGCCTGGTGACCGACTTCCTGGCCACGGCCACTGCCGAGCTGCTCGCGGAGGAACGCGAGAACCCGTGGGGCGGCGATGACTGGCGTCCGAGCGTCGGTGACTGCATCCGCGTGATCCTGGAGGAGGAGTGGGCGCACCTGCGCTACATCCGACGGGATCTCGCTCGTCTGCGTTGAGCGCTTCCGGATGCCCGCGGTGTCGACGAACCGCCAGGTCCGGCCGCCCAGCTCGACCAGCTCGTCGACCGGGAGCAGGCCGGACGTGTTGGTCCTCGGGCGCGGGGTACCGGCCCAGGCATCCGGTCGCTGAATCGCGGCCTCACCACTCAGGAGGACCATCGTGCCCCATTGCTCTCGCGCGCCCGGCGACACCAGCCGCGCCGAAGCAGCGCAGGGATGAGTCTTCGAGTGCGGCCTGTCGACGGAGCGATGGGCTGTTGCTGATGATCCTCATTTCGGTCGCGCTGTCCGTGGCGCTGACCGTTCTGCTCAACGTGTTCCTGTGATTCGCGGTCCTGCCGGGAGGCACCCCCTCGTGTGAGCGTTGGCGAAGGGGGCACCGTTGAGGCATGGGCGACCTCGCGCCGTACCGCCGCATGCGGAACTTCGGTCATACGCCGGAGCCCGCCGGTGCGGACGCGGCCCGCGGCAACGGTGAGCGACGGTTCGTCGTCCAGCGCCATCGCGCGAGCCGGCTGCACTACGACCTTCGGTTCGAGATCGACGGAGTGCTCGTGAGCTGGGCGGTTCCGAAGGGGCCGACCCTCGATCCCAAGACCAAGCGGATGGCGGTGCACGTCGAGGATCACCCGATCGAGTACCTGCACTTCGAAGGCGTGATCCCGAGCGGACAGTACGGCGGCGGCGACGTCATCGTCTGGGACACCGGCACCTGGGAGCCGGCGAAGACCGAGGACCCGGCGCAGGCCCTCGAGCAGGGCGAGCTGCACGCCGAGATGCACGGTGAGAAGCTGCGCGGAAGGCTGGTGCTGGTGCGGCGCGACGACAAGTCGGGCGACAAGGAGCAGTGGCTGCTCATGCACAAGAAGGACGAGCACGCCGTGCCAGGCTGGGACCCCGAGGAGCACCCGCGCTCGGTGCTGACCGGTCGCACCAACGACGAGGTGAAGGACGACCCGGATCGGATCTGGCGGTCCGGCGCGCCCGCCGACGAGGCGGAGGTGTCGATGCTCCCCGAGCCGGTGGACGACGAGGCGATCGCGGCACTCGAGGGGCTCGGCAAGCAGGGCACCTGGGAGGTCTTCGGCCGACAGCTCAAGGTCACGAACCTCGACAAGGTGCTGTTCCCCGGCGACCCGCCGGTGACCAAGCGCGAGCTGCTGGCGTACGTCGCGCGGATCGCGCCGTTCTCGCTTCCCTACCTCGAGGGCCGCGCGATCAACCTCAACCGCTTCCCCGACGGCGCGGGGAAGAAGGGGTTCTGGCACAAGGAGCTGCCGAAGCACGCGCCGGAGTGGCTGCCGCGATGGGACAACCCGGAGGCGGACCCCGGCGAGACGACGACCTACCTCGTGGTCGACGAGCCGGCCGCGCTCCTCTGGGCTGCCAACTTCGGCGCGCTGGAGTGGCACCCGTGGACGTCCCGGACGTCGGCGATGCACGAGCCGACGTACGCCCTGATCGACCTCGACCCGGGTGAGCGGACCTCGTGGGAGGAGCTGCTCGACCTCGCCCGCCTGCACCGGACAGCGCTCGACCATCTCGGTGTCGTCGGACGACCGAAGGTGACCGGCAAGCGTGGCATCCAGGTCTGGATCCCGATCCGCCCCGGCTACACCTTCGACGAGACCCGGGCATGGACCGAGCGACTGTCGAAGACCGTCGGCAAGGTCCTGCCCGACCTGGTCAGCTGGAAGTGGGAGAAGAAGGCCCGCGGCGGCCTGGCCCGCCTCGACTACACCCAGAACGCGATCAACAAGACGCTGGTGGCGCCGTACTCGACGCGTCCGGCGGCGGGTGCGCCGGTTTCCGTGCCGATCGGCTGGGCCGAGCTCGACGATCCCGACCTGCGACCGGACCGGTGGACGATCCGCACCGTCCTCGACCGGATCGAGGACCGCGGCGACCCGTTCCGCGCGCTGCTCGGCGTGGAGCAGGACCTGCCCGAGATCAGCTGATCAGGCGATCGCGGCGGTGCCGAAGGCGACGTTGAACCGGTCGCACCAGATGACGACCGACCTCATGCCGGAGAGATCCGCGTCGTCGGGGATCTCGTAGTTCTGGTCGCCGATGTTGCCCTTGAGCGCGCCGAGCTTCACGTAGTCGCCGTCGTCGTAGATGCCCCAGGAGTCGCTGCAGCCCTCGCAGTCGCCGCCGCTCTGCTGGTCGGTGATCCAGACGTGGACGTCGGGGCCGTTGGACGTCTCGAAGCCTTCGAGCCGCAGGTAGCGGCTGCCGTCCTCACGGAGGTAGAGCAGAGCCCGGCCGGAGGTGCCGTGCTCGGCGTCGATGAACTCCGCCGCGGCCAGCTCGACCCGGCGCGGCTCGTCCCCCTCCTGGTCGCCGGCCTGGTCACTGGGGAACGCGGTCTGGGACAGACCGTCCGAGGCCGTGCCGACCACCTCACCGGCGTCATCGGCCTCGTCGACCTCGTCGTCGATGAGGAGCAGCCACGGCTGGAAGAGCAGCAGCGCGACCACGACGACCACGAGGGACACGACGCCGACACTCAGCCAGATCGCCTTCTTGCGGCTCATCGGCCACCCCTCCTCAGGTCAGCAGCAGGGTGTCGAGCCGCCGGCGTACGACCATCAGGCCCACTACACCCATGACCAGAAGGTAGACGACCGAAACCGCCGAGGCGACCGACACCGTGCCGGTCGTGAGCTCCCGGCACAGCACGACGCCGCGGTAGAGCGGCGTGCACTCGACGATCCAGCGCACCGGGCCCGAGTAGGTGTCGACCGGGAAGAAGGTCGCGGAGAACAAGAAGAGGGGCAGCTGGACCAGGGTGATCTTGTCGAAGTCCTGGAAGTTGCGCATCCAGGTGGTCGCCGCCATGCACACCGCGCTGAACGCGAAGCCGATGAGCAGCACCGCCGGCAGCGCGAGCACCGCCCACCACGACTCGATCAGTCCCATCGCGAGCATGACCACCAGGAACATCGCGGCGTACGACGACCCGCGCAGCTGTCCCCAGGCGATCTCGCCGCGCGCGATGTCGCCGGTCGAGAGCGGTGTGGCGAGCATCTGGTCGTAGAGCTTGGTGTACTTCAGCTTGAAGAAGACATTGAACGTCGAGTCGAGCAGCGCGCCGTTGAACGCGGACGCGGCGAGCATCCCGGGCGCCACGAAGGTGGCGTAGGAGACCTCCTTGCCGCCGACCTCGAAGCCCTCGACCAGCGCACCGACACCGATGCCGATCGACAGCAGGTAGAAGACCGGCTCGAGGAACCCGGTGATGAAGAGCTTCCACGCATCGCGGTAGACCACGTAGTTGCGCAGCACCAGCAGCCCGGTGGCGGCTCCCGGGCCGAGTGGATGGACCTGGGTGGTGTCGGACTCGAGCAGCTGTGTCGTCTGGGGCGCGGTCATTTTCGGGGTCCCCGCGGAGTTGTTCGCTGGAGGAGCGAAGCGGGGGAAGCGAAGAAGTCCGTGGGGTGAATCATGTGATCATCCGCTTCGTCAGGCCGGAGACCGACCACCGCCACCCGAGCAGCATCAGCACCACGAGGACGGCGACGTTGACGCCGGCCAGCCACCAGGTGACGTTGTCGAGGGCGAACATCCGCGACAGGTTGACGCCCTGCCACAGCGGCGTCAGCCGCGCCAGCCACGAGCCGACGTCACCGAGGTTGCTCACCGGGAAGAACGCCCCCGAGAAGAGGAACAGCGGGAAGACGCCGAGCCGGAACAGGACACCGAAGCTCTCCTCCGACCGGCTTCGGGTGGCGAAGGCGTAGACCAGGGTCGCGAAGGTCATCCCGCAGAGCACCTGCGACGCGAAGGCCAGGAACGGCCCCCACCACGACTCGTAGACGCCGAACGGCGCCATCACCGCCGTGAACAGCGCACACGTCGCAGTCAGGTGCAGCGCGACAGAAGCCAGGTGTGCGCCCACGACGTGGCGCGGCTGCAGCGGAGTGGCGAGCATCGACTCGTAGATCCGCTGCCACTTGATCATGCCCATCACCGGCCAGGTGGTCTCGGAGACCGCGGTCTGCATCGCGTGCGACGCGATCAGGCCGGGCACGACGAAGGCGAGGTACGACGTCGCCCCCTCCAGCGTGTCGGGCTCTGCCTCGACGAAACCGCCGAGCAGCACGCCCATCGCCAGCACATAGAGGAACGGCGACAGGAACGAGGAGACCACGACTCCGCGCCAGGTGCGCGCCCACAGGGTCGCCCAGTAGTCGACCTGCCGCAGCACGCCCTCCTTGAACGGGAGGTCGCGCGGCGCGGGGAGCGGGATCGCCGCCATCAGTCGACCAGGGTCCGGCCGGTGAGGCGGAGGAAGACGTCCTCCAGCGTGGAGCGTCGCACGAGCGTGGCCAGCGGCTGCAGGCCGCGTTCGTGGGTCTTGGCCACGACCTCCTCGCCGTCGTGGGTGTAGACGAGCAGCCGGTCGGGCAGCACCTCGACCCGTTCGCCGAGGTCGCCGATCACCTCGGCATGGTCGGCGTGCTCGCCGGCGCCGAACCGCAGCTCGGCCACCTCGCGGGTCGAATGGATCCGGATCAGTTCGAGCGGCGCACCCTCGGCGACGATCACGCCCTTGTCCATGACGACCAGCCGGTCGCACAGCTGCTCGGCCTCGTCCATGTAGTGCGTGCTCAGCACGAGCGTGACTCCGGCGTGCTTGAGCCGGAACAGCTGGTCCCACAGCACGTGGCGGGCCTGCGGATCGAGGCCGGTCGTCGGCTCGTCGAGCAGCAGCAGGTCGGGGCGGTTGATGAGCGAGCGGGCGATCGTGAGCCGCCGCTTCATGCCGCCCGAGAGCTCCTCGACCTTCGACTTCGCCTTGTCGGTGAGCTTCGCGAACTCCAGCAGCTCCCCGGCCCGCTCGCGCACCACCTGCTTCGGCAGCCCGAAGTAGCGGCCGTAGATGTAGAGGTTGTCGAAGACGTTGAGCTCCTGGTCGAGGTTGTCCTCCTGCGGGCACACGCCGAGCCGGCCGCGGATCGCCGGACCGTCGACGGCCGGGTCCATGCCGAGGATGCGCAGCTCGCCGCCGCTGATCGGCGACACCGAGGCGATCATCCGCAGGGTCGACGACTTGCCGGCGCCGTTGGGGCCGAGCAGGCCGAACGCCTCACCCTTGCGCACGTCGAGGTCGATGCCCTTGACCGCCTCGAACGTGTCGCCGGAAGCCTGGCGGAACTCCTTCCGCAGCCCGCGAGCGGTGATCATCGCGTCGTCCGGCTGCGGAGTCTCCCCCGCGGTGGCCGCCGTGCTGTCCGAGAGGATTTCGCTCACTCGACCGATCCTAGGGACCGACGGCGACAGAGGCCCTCGAATATCGTTGCGTTCGATGCCCCGTTCCCTCGTGCTCGTCGAGGGCGACAGCGACCGGACCGCCCTCCTGACCCTCGCCGGTCGGCTCGGCCACGACCTCGGCGGCGTCGACGTCGTGAGCATGGGCGGCATCACGAACCTCCGGCGGCACCTCGCCGACCTGACCGGGGACCGCACGGTGGCGGTGCTGCACGACGCCGGCGAGACGACGTACGTCGACCGCACCCTCGCCGGTCACGACGGCGATGTCGCGCGGTTCGTGTGCGACGCCGACCTCGAGGACGAGCTGGTCCGCGCGCTCGGGATCCCAGCCGTCCTCGACGTGGTCGCTGCCGCCGGTGACCTCGACGCGTGGCGGATCCTGCTCAACCAGCCCTTCCACCGGACACGTCCGCAGGACGCGGTGCTGCGCCGCTTCTGGGGCACGACGAGCGGCCGCAAGGACAAGTACGCCGCCCTCCTGACCGCCGCGCTCGAGCCGACGCGGGTGCCCGCGCCGCTGGCGGGGGTGCTGACCGCCGTGTCGTAGCGCGGCAGCGTGTCGCGCCGCGGCGAAGCCGCGCGGTGCGCAGCCCGCGGCCCGAGCTTGCGATGGGCCGTGCGGCATGCACCGTTCGCGACACGCTCGCGCCAATCAATCAGCAGGGCTGCCGCCGAAGCCGATCTCGTTGCCGTCGGGGTCGCGGTAGATGATCTTCCGCACGCCGTTGTCGTAGGTCTCCCGCTCGCTCGGCTCGATCCCCCGACCGGAGATCGCCGCCACCCGGTCGTCGAGGTCGGACACGAAGATCGTCACGGACCCGTAGCCGGCGCGCTCCGGCCGTTCCTCGACGACGAGCCAGCGGCTCGCCGCCACCTCCCAGACCGCTTCCGTCTCGTGGGCCTTGAACGTCGGCGGGCCGCCCATCAGCCGCTCCCACCACGGGTAGGCGGCGGCGTAGTCGCTCACGCAGCTGGTCGCGAACAGCTCCACGCCGTCCTCGAGGAATTCGCTCATGCCGGTGCCGACCGGCGACGCCCCGGAGACTCATCGGCGCCGCGACCGATCCGCGCGCGCCACCAGTCCAACGAGGCCGCACCGGCGCCGTACGCCGCCGTCATCGCCTCGCCGACCGCGGACAGCAGGGCCGGCCGGTCGGCGACGCTCCCGTGCTGCGCCCGCCGGGCGAGCTCCGCGCCGGCCGCCCAGGCCCCCTGGTCCGCCGGCAGCGGCAGCCCTGCCAGCTGCCGCGCGCTCACCTTGACCGAGCCCGGCGTGAGGCCGGTGCCGACGTAGCGGGCGGCGGCGTCCGCGACGACCGGCGGCGCCAGCAGCACGGCGAGGACCCGCCACAGGTCGTTCGCGTCGTGCGGGACCACGGTCACCACCGGCACCGACGGCAGCCACTCCCCGCGCTCGTCGACCACCGCCTCGATCACCCGCCCCTGACCGGCCACCAGCACCTTCGGCACCAGCCGGGCATCGACCCAGGAGCCGAGCGGACCCGCCCGGACGGCTGCGACGTCGACCACCGGCGCGTCGTACCGCTGCCGAGCGAAGCGGGTCGGCCTGCTGCCCCAGTCGCAGGCGGCGGGCTCGATGAGGCCGCTGGTGATGAGCGGCGCGCCGGCGCCGCCGTCGCGGACGTGCGGCACCAGCCCGTAGTACTGGTCCCGGAAGTCCGCCGTGCACACGGCCAGGTCGCCCACCCGCCCCGCGCCTGCTGCCAGCTGGACGGCGGGGATCCCGAAGGACGGCGCGGCGAGCCGCCCCCACTGGTCCGGACCGGGTCCACCGCTCGCTCCGCTCCGCACGACGGGCACGCAAGCGAGCACCGACGTGCCGCGGAAGACGGGCCGGTCCGAGACCCAGAGGTCGGTCACCGCCCCGAGCTCGGCGACCCGCTCGCGCACCGGTCCGGCGTCGCGTGCACCGAGCACGGAGAGCGGCTGGACCAGGGCGACCGTGCCGCCCTGCACGACGAGATCGAGCGCCCGGTGCAGGAACGCCGCGCTCGTATCGGTGTAGGCGGCAAGTCCGCCGCGCTGGCCCGCCGTCCGGCGCTTGAGCTGGCCGAGGAACGGGGGGTTGCCGATGACGGCGTCGAACGTCGCGTCCTCCCAGGCCGTCAGCCCGTCCGCGACCCGCACCCGGGACTCGATCTCCTCGAGCGGGACGGTCGGGTCCTCGGCCCGCAGCCGCAGCCGGGCGATCCGGACCGCCTCGGCATCGAGGTCCGAGCCGTGCACCGCCCGCACGTCGCCGAGCCGTCGGGCCGCCGCGACCAGGAAGTGGCCGGTCCCGCAGGCCGGGTCGAGCACCCGGGTCGTAGCCGGGGCCAGGGCGTGGTCGAGGATCCAGCCCACGAGGTCCGGTGGCGTGTAGAACGCACCCCGGGCCCGTCGTCGGTCGGTCAGGTCCACGGCGAGCCGGTCCTCGTAGGCGGTGGCGAGCGACTCCGCCCGCTCCCGCTCGATGGTCACGTCCGAAGGCTACGGGTCTCGAGACGGTCGCTGCGCGACGTCCTCGACCACCGGGGGTCGTGTGTTATAGTCAGATTGACTACAACGAGGGGCGCAACCGTGACCGAACGCACCGGGCTGCTGACCGATCGCTACGAGCTCACGATGCTCGACTCGTGGGTGCGGGACGGCTCGGCGGGCCACGGCGCGGTGTTCGAGGTCTTCGCGCGGCGCCTGCCCGAGGGTCGGAGGTACGGCGTGCTCGCCGGGCTCGGACGGCTGCTCCCCTTGATCGAGGCGTTCACGTTCGACGCCCACGACGTCGCCTGGCTGACGGAGCAGGGGGTGGTCGGCGAGGGGGCCGCGGCGTACCTGCGGGACTTCCGGTTCGGCGGCGACATCGACGCCTATCCCGAGGGCGACCTCTACTTCCCCGGCAGCCCGGTGCTGACCGTCCGCGGCACCTTGGGCGAGTGCATCGTCCTGGAGACACTGGTCCTGAGCGTGCTCAACCACGACACGGCGATCGCGTCGGCGGCGGCTCGGATGGTCACCGCCGCGGCGGGCCGACCGATCATCGAGATGGGCGGCCGTCGTACCCACGAGCAGGCGGCGATCGCCACTGCCCGTGCCGCCTACCTCGCCGGGTTCGCGTCGACCAGCAACCTGGCCGCGGGCCTGCGCTACGGCATCCCGACCGTCGGCACTGCGGCGCACGCGTTCACGCTCGCGCACGAGAGCGAGGAGGCGGCCTTCCGCAGCCAGGTCGAGGCACAGGGCGCCGGCACCACGCTCCTCGTCGACACCTACGACATCGCGGACGGCATCCGCACCGCGGTCCGGGTCGCCGGGCCCGCCCTCGGCGCGGTGCGGATCGACTCGGGCGACCTGGCCGACGAGGCCGCGAAGGCGCGTGCCCTGCTCGACGAGCTCGGCGCGACGGATACCCGCGTGGTCGCGACCAGCGACCTCGACGAGTTCGTGATCAGCGCCCTGGCCGACGCCCCCATCGACGGCTACGGCGTCGGCACCCGGGTCGCGACCGGCTCGGGTCACCCGACCGCGAGCATGGTCTACAAGCTGGTCGCCGTCAGCGACGACGTCGGCGGACCGCTCCGACCGGTCTCGAAGAAGTCGAAGGACAAGGTCTCGGTCGGCGGCCACAAGACCGCCTGGCGGGAGTACGACGACGCCGGCCTGCTGCTCCGCGAGTGCTTCACCGTGCCCGGGACGACCGCGCCGGCCGGCGCCCAGCGCGTGCAGGTCCCCGTCATGCGGGGCGGGGCCACCGTCCACGCGCCGGACCCCGAGGAGATCCGGGCCTCCACCGCGGCGGCACTGCGCCGACTGCCACCCGAGGCGCTGTCGGTCGCCGCCGGCACGCCGTACCTCACCGTCCTTGCCGCATCCACCGAGGAGGAGACAGCATGACCACCAAGGCACTGATCGTCGTCGACGTGCAGAACGACTTCGTCGAGGGCGGCTCGCTCGGCGTCGCAGGCGGGCGCGACGTCGCGACCCGGATCAGCGAGCACCTGGCGGCGCACGCGGACGACTACGCCGTGATCGCCGCGTCGCGCGACTGGCACCACGGCCACGGCACCAACAGCGGCCACTTCGCCGCACCGGGCGAGGAGCCGGACTTCGTCACGACCTGGCCAGTCCACTGCGTCTCGGACGGACCCGGCTCGGACTACGCGCCTGAGCTGGTGACCGACGCGGTCACCCACCACGTCCGCAAGGGGCAGGGCGTCCCCGCGTACTCGGCGTTCGAGGGCGTCACCGACGACGGTGCGGCCCTCGCCGACGTCCTGCGCACCGCCGGCGTCACCGACGTCGAGGTCACCGGGATCGCCACCGACTACTGCGTGCGGGCGACCGCGCTCGACGCGCGGCGGGAGGGCTTCGCCGTACGCCTCCTCGACGGACTGCACGCCGGCGTTGCGGCCGAGACCAGCGCTGCGGCGCTCACTGAGATGGAAGAAGCAGGTGTTGCCGTATGAGCGAGCACCCGCCGTTCGCGGTCGCCGTCGACCTCGCGATCTTCACCATCCGCGACGGCGCGCTGTCGGTGCTGCTGGTCGAGCGGGGCGAGGAGCCGTACGCCGGGCAGTGGGCCCTGCCCGGAGGCTTCGTCGAGCCCGACGAGGACGCCGAGCAGGCGGCCTGGCGGGAGCTGCACGAGGAGACCGGGGTGGAGAGGTTCCCGGGCTACCTCGAGCAGCTGCGGACCTACTCCGCGCCCGACCGCGACCCGCGGATGCGGGTGGTCTCGGTCGCCCACGTCGCGCTGGCGCCGGACCTCCCGGAGCCGACCGCCGGCACCGACGCCGCCGACGCCCGCTGGTGGGTCGTCGACGACCTGCTCGAGCCCACCGGCGCGGCCGCCGAGGAGGCTCCCGAGCTGGCCTTCGACCACCGGCAGATCCTGGTCGACGCCCGGGAGCGGGTGCGCGCCAAGCTCGAGTACACGACTCTCGCCACCGAGTTCGTCGCCGAGCCGTTCACCCTCCCCGAGCTCCGCCGGGTCTACACCGCCGTCTGGGGCACCCCGCCCGACCTCGGCAACTTCCGTCGCAAGGTGCTCGGCACCGAGGGCTTCGTGATCCCCACCGACGCGCACGGCTCCCCCACCGGCTCCGGCGGCCGCCGCGCCCTCCTCTACCGCCGCGGCCCCGCGACCGTCGTACAACCCCCGATGGTCCGCGGCTGACCGCGAATCGGCCTCCTTCGCCCGTCGAATCGTCCTGGTCGGCCCGTCGAATCGGCCCGGTCCGTCCGTCGAATCGGCCCGGTCGGCCCGTCGAATCGGCCTGGTTGGCCCGTCGAATCGGCCGGACTCGCCGGGCAAACTCCCCCGATTCAACGAACGATGTAAAGCAACCTTGACATCGGATCGTGTGTCAAGCAGACTTGTCATATGCAGAACCGCGTGCGCACCCTCCGGACCCAGGCTGGCCTGTCCCAGGCCGACCTGGCGACGGCGATGGGCGTGTCGCGGCAGACCATCAATTCGATCGAGAACGGCCGCTACCTGCCGTCGCTCCCCTTGGCGATCAGCCTGGCGCGACACTTCGGAGCGACCGTCGAGGAGGTCTTCGATGTCGACGCGTGAGTCCCAGCGGACCCTGACCTACTGGATCGTCCCTGCGACGGCGGTGGCGATCGGGATCGCCTATCTGGTCGCCGGTCTCGTCGGCGACGACACCGCGTTCGCCGTGACCGGGCTGCTGACCATGCTCGCGGCGGGGGTCGTCTTCGTCGTCGCCGCGCGATGGAGCGAGACCGCCCGGGGTCTCCTGGACCGGCGCGACGAGCGGATCACCTCGATCGACCGCTCCGCGACGATGTTCGCCGGCATGTGCGTCATCGCGGCGGTGCTGGTGATGTTCGTGGTCGAGATCGCCCGCGGCAACGACGGCGAGCCCTACTCAGCCCTCGGCGCAGTAGGCGGCCTCGCCTACGTCGCGTCCCTGGTGTGGCTCCGGTTCCGCCGCTGACGCGACCCTCGCCCTCGAGGGCCGGCGCAGCGTCCAGCACAGCCCGGCCAGCCCGGTCGCGATGGGCAGCAGCACGGCGGGACCGGTCAGCACGACGAGCCCGACCGACGCGACGAACGACACGATCGCCGCGACGCGGGGCCAGCCGCCGGGCAGGAGCCGTACGGCGGCCGCCGTCCCGACGACGTAGACGAGCGCGAACGTCCCCGTCGTGACCAGCAGCGTGGCGTCGGTCGGCTGCCCGAGGACGGCCTCGCCCACGGTCACCACCAGACCCAGGCCGGCGACGAACGCCAGCGCGTGCCGCGGCGTACGACGACCGTCGCCGATGTCGGAACCCAGCCACCGCGGCGCCGCGCCGGTGATCGCCAGCGATGCCCCTAGCCGGGACGCACCCGCGAAGTAGGCGTTGATGGCGCCCACGGTGAGCAGCGCCGCGATCACCGTGGTCAGCGGTCGCGCCCAGTCTCCGAACGCGCCGGCCAGCAGGTCGGCCAGCGGCGCCCGCCCGGCCGCGCCGCCCAGCACGGCGACGGTCACGAACGCGATCCCGAGGTAGAGCACGGTCACCACCGCGAGCGTCGTCGCGGTGGCGCGGCCGATGTCACGACGGGGGTGGCGGTACTCCGCGGACAGCGAGCTGACGATCTCCCACCCCGCGAACGCCCAGACCAGCAGCGCGGCCGCCGCCCCCACGCCCGACCAGCCGTGGGTCAGGAACGGCGTCAGGTTGTCGACGTCGACCCGCGGCAGCGAGACGACGATGGCGACCAGCAGAAGGGTCGCGATCACGGCGGCGATGCCGAGCTGCACCCGGGCCGACACCTGGATGCCCATCCAGTTCATGACCGCGACGACCACGATCACTGCGGCGGTCACCACGACCTCGGTCGTCCGCCCGCCGCCGACCGCGTCGGCGACGTACGACGCGGCGAAGCCGGCCGCCACCGGCGCCCCGATCGGGATCGCGAGGAAGAAGCCCCAACCGACCATGGTCGCCGCTCGCTCACCGAACGCGAGCCGGGCGTACGTCGACACGCCCCCTCCGTCGGGGTGGCGCGCTCCGAGTGCCGCGAACGTCGCCGCCAACGGCACCGAGATCAGCAGCAGCGCCGCCCACGCGACGAGCGACGCGGGGCCGGCTGCGTCGATGGCGAGGGCGGGGAGCGAGATCACGCCGGTGCCGAGCACCGCCGCCAGGGTCAGCGCCGTGCCCTGGAGGACCGACAGCGAGCCGCCCTCGGCCGGCGCCTTCATCCGAGCGCCTCCGCGCGCGCGACGACGTCGACGGGGGCCTCGTCGTGGGAGTCGGGCGCGCTGACCGGGGGCAGCGCGACCCGCTGCAGCGGGATGTGGCCCGCCCAGACACCGGAGGCCACGTCCTCGGGCTCGTCCTCGGGACCGCCGGCGCGCTCCTTCATCGAGGCCTCCCGCAGCGGGAGCGCGAGCACAGCGGTCGCGGCCAGCTCCTTGCGGGTCGGGGGCCGGAGCGTCGCGGCCCGACCCGGGATCATGTGGTCGACGATCAGGTCCAGCGCGTGAGCCCGCTCAGCCGGGTCGTCGACGACGCGCGCGCGGCCGATGACCACCGCCGATCGGTAGTTCATCGAGTGGCTGAACCCGCTCCGCGCGGCGACCAGCCCGTCCAGCTCGGTGACGGTGACGCACACGTCGGTGTCGAGGGCGGAACGCAGCCAGCCGGAGCCGGTCGAGCCGTGCAGGTAGAGGGTGCCGTCGGCGTCGGGTCCGTCCGGGTCGACGGCGAAGGCGATCGGCAGCACCACCGGATGGGTCACGCCGTCGCGGACCACGACGACACCGAGGTGGGCGACGAGGGCATCGCCGAGAAGCGCCAGCATCCGGCTCCGCCCCGCGACGGCGCGCTTCGTCTCCCGGGTGACGGTGGTCCGCTGGGTGGGCGACAGGATGGACATGGGACTAGCCTGTCGAAGTATTGGCCTGTGGTCACGGGCCACTTTTCATCGATTCTGACAGGACACTCATGAAGACGCTTCCGGTCCGACTGGACCGCGACCAGCCCGAGCCTCTCGGCGTCCAGCTGTCGACGCAGGTCCGCGACCTCGTCGTCGCCGGGACCCTCGCGCCCGGCGACCGGCTCCCGAGCACCCGTGCACTGGCGGCCGACCTCGGGGTGGCCCGGTCGGTCACCGAGCAGGCCTACGACCAGCTGCTCGCCGAGGGCTGGGTCACCGCCCAGCAGGGAGCCGGCACCTTCGTGGCCTCGGGTGGCGCTCCGCAGGCCGCCGCCCGGCGGCGCGTCCACCGACCGACCACTCCGGACCTGATCTCGCTCGACCTCGGATCGCCGTGGGTCGACCCGCGCCACGCGGCCGGCTGGCGACGCGCCTGGCGGGAGGTCTCGGCGGCGACACCGCCGCTGGGCTATCCCGACTCGCGCGGCATCGTCGAGCTCCGGGACGCGATCGCCGAGCGGCTGGGCCGCACCCGAGGGCTGACCGTGGACCCGGACGAGGTGCTCCTCACCTCCGGCACGACCGACGGCCTCCGCCAGCTGCTCCCCCACCTGCCGCCGGGCCCGATCGGCGTGCAGGACCCCGGCTACCGCGCAGCCGTCGAGTGCGTCCGCGTCGCCGGCCGCGACGTCGTCGACCTGCCGCCGACCGGCCCGATCGCGATGCCGGGGCTGGCCGCCGCGTACGTCACCCCGGCCCATCAGCACCCGCTCGGCTACGTGATGCCGGCAACCGACAGACTCGCCCTCCTCGCCGCGGCGCGCGACCACGACGCGTTCGTCGTCGAGGACGACTACGACTCCGAGTTCCGCTACGACGTCGCGCCGATCCCGGCGCTCGCTTCCCTCGACCGCACCCGGGTCGCCTACCTCGGCACGGCGTCCAAGTCGGTCGGTCCCGGCCTGCGGGTGGGGTGGATGGTCCCTCCCCCGGGACTCCTCTCCGCTCTCGTCGAGCATCGCGAGCACACCTACGACATGCCCTCCTGGCCCGCCCAACGCGCCCTGCTGGCCCTGCTCCGCGAGGGCTGGGTCGACAAGGTGGTGCGCACCGCGCGGCGGGTCTACGCCGACCGAGCTCCGCGGGTGGCCGAGGTGCTCGCGCCGTACGGCGAACCGGCCGGTCCCGCGGCCGGCATGTACTCGACCTGGTTGCTCCCCGCCCCCGCCGTGCGCCGGGCGGTCGCCGCCGCGCGCGACGCCGGCTTCGAGGTCGCTCCGATCGCCAACTACTGCCGCTCGAACCGGATGAGCGGCTTGGTCGTCGGTTTCGGCGGCGTCACCGACGCCGAGCTGGATCGCGCGCTCGCGGCGATGGCCCGCGGCCTCAAAGGTTGATGGCGCTGCAGGTTCATCAAGGGATGTCGCTGTGCCGGAACTGCTTCGCCCGTTCCCTCGCCGAGCTAGGGGTGCAGTAGCTTCCACTGCCCTTCGGAAACAACCTCGACCGCGCCATCTGCCACCACGATGGCTGTCTGGTCGTCGATGGCGTACGCCGGACCATCGATCCCTTCAGCCCACTTCTCAGCCACGGGCAGGGTGTTCTCCGGCATCATCTCGTGATTCAGGTGGGGGAAGATCGAGAAGTCGACGAGACCCAGCGTGCGGTCATCCGGCGCCGACGGCCACTCAACGAACTCGGCACCGATCCGCGGCGTCATCACCATGCTGCCGGCACTCAATCCCACCCAGACCTTGGCCGGCAGTGACGGCAGGAGCTCCGCCAATCCTGACTCTCGCATCCAGTGGCACAGGTACGTCGCGTCCCCACCGTCCACCAGCAACACGTCGGCCTCCCGAACCCAGGGCACCCACCGCTCCTCGCCGATGGTGGGCAGCGCGGTGAGCTCGAGCACGCCCACCGACTTCCAGCCCATGCCGGCCATGAGCCGGGGCGGCTCACCGACGACGAAATCCCGCACGCCAGCGGGACCGCACATCGGGTTCGGGTGCCCCCACTGCGCCGTCGGGACACAGAGAGCATCGGACTCGGCAATCGGCTTGCCCAGCAGCTCGATCAGCGCCTTCTCGATGCTCGCGTTCGTGACCCCGCCAGAGGTGAGTAGGAGCTTCAACGGGTGCCTCCTCGGTTGAGTGCGGTCTGGGCAACGGCGTACCGACCGCGAACCAGCGGGGAACTCATCGGTGAACGTGAGGGCGACTTTCACGTGAGGGCGCCGAGACCCTCGCCGTTCACAGCCGCCGAGGCGTACTCAACCAAACGGTTGACAACGCTGCCGTCCCCGTGCTGTACTCAACCGCATGGTTGAACACGAGGACCGGCTGTCGCGGGTCTTCTCCGCGCTCGCCGACCCCACCCGGCGCGACATGGTCGCCCGGCTGGCGGCCGGCGACGCGACGGTGAGCGAGCTGGCAGCGCCGTACGACGTCTCACTGCAGGCGGTCTCCAAGCACATCCAGGTGCTGGAGGAAGCCGGCCTGGTCAGCCGAAGCCGGGACGCCCAACGGCGCCCGGTGCACCTGGATGCGGAGGTCTTCGACCTGATGACGAAGTGGATCGAGCGGTACCGCCAACAGGCGGAGGAGCGCTATCAGCGGCTGGACGCGCTCCTCGACCGGCTCCAGAGCCGGGACGACAGCACAGCCAGGACAGACACCGACAAGAACGAGCACAAGGGAGCAGCAGGATGAACACCCAGACCCACCCCGAGACCCTCATCGAGGCCGACCCGAACATCCCCACGGTCCGGATCGTGCGCGAGTTCGACGCTCCGGTCGAGCTCGTCTACCGCGCCCACGTCGATCCCGAGCTCGTGAAGCAGTGGATGGGCCCGCGGTCGATCGACATGGACATCGAGACGTGGGACGTGCGCACCGGCGGCGAGTACCGCTACACCGCCCTGCGCGACGGCGAGGAGGTCGCCCGCTTCTACGGCTCGTTCCACCGGGTCTGGGAGAACCAGAAGATCGTGCAGACCTTCGGGTTCGAGGAGATGCCGGACGCGGTCGCCCTCGAGACCCTCGAGCTCCACGACCTCGGCGACGGGCGCACCCGGCTCGAGATCCTGTCCGTCGTCGAGTCGATGGAGGCTCAGGCCGGGATGATGGCCAGCGGCATGGAGGTCGGCATCAACGAGGGGTACGCCGCGCTCGACGAGATCCTCGCGGGCCTCCAGGGGTCGGACACGTGATCCCCGCCGACCCGGCCGAGGGGCACCGGACCATCGCGGGCACCTTCACCCAGCGGGTGCGCGGCGTGGCCGGCGACGCGTGGGACGCGCAGAGCCCCGTGCAGGAATGGCAGGCCCGCGACGTCGTACGCCACCTGGTGGAGTGGTTCCCCCACTTCCTTGCCGGCGGGTCGGACATCAAGCTCGAGCCGGGACCGTCGGTCGATGACGACCCGATCGGGGCCTGGGAGCAGCACGCGGCGGCGGTGCAGGCCGTCCTCGACGACCCCGCCAACTCAACGACGACGTTCGCCCATCCCCACCTGCCCGAGATGCCGCTCCCCCAGGCGGTCTCGCGGTTCTACACCAACGACGTCTTCATGCACACCTGGGACCTGGCCCGAGCCACCGGCCAGGACGACCGGCTCGACGTCGACCGCTGCCGGGAGCTCTACGAGGGCATGGTGCCGATGGAGGAGGTGCTGCGCCAGAGCGGGCAGTACGGCGCCCGCGTGCCCGTCCCGGACGACGCGGACTGGCAGACGAAGCTGCTCGGTTTCATCGGCCGCGACCCGGAGTGGCGTCCGGCTACGCCTGGGTGACGCCCGGGACAGGCTGGTTGAGGAACCACCGGTGCCCGAACGGGTCACGGAACACCGCGACCCGGCCGACCGGCGGACTGTCCTCCGGCCCGCGGTCGAGCGTGGTGCCCGCCGCTGTCACGGCCGCGCACAGCCCATCGACGTCCGGGACCGTGACGTGCAGGCTCACCGCCGTCCCTCGATCCGGTGACGGTGGCTCGACCCCCATCTCGGGAAAGGGATCCGCCATCATCCAGCGCGCCCCGTCGATCGCCAGCTCGACGTGCCCGACCCGGGCGTCGGGCATCACGATCGGGTCGTAGACGACGTCCGCGCCGAGCACGTCGACGTACCAGTCGATGGCGGTCCTGGCGTCCGCCACGCAGAGGTAGGGAACGAGCTCACTGGTCATGGCCCCATCGTGCCTCACGTGCGCACCGGGCGCGCGAACCAGATGGTCCGGTGGCTCCACTCCCCCGCGGCGCTCCGGGTGCCGGAGCAGACGATGATCGCGACCTGGTGCGGCCCGTCGGTCCGGTAGTAGGGCGGGTAGCCCGCCCTCGCGAGCACCTCGATCTCCCGGGTGACCTCGTAGCACTGACGCACGCCGTTGCTCCCGCGCAGAACGATCCGATCACCCTCCCGGAGCCTGTCGAGCAGGGCGTTGCCGAGGGCCGAGCCGTCCGGCCAGGTGTGGGTGTTGAGCAGCACGTTGCCCCGATGACTGCCGGGACGGATGCCGCCGAGGTCCCAGGCGACGTCGGCCTTGTTGCTGATCGGGAGCACCCCGGTCACGCCCCGGTCGTCGCGGGCCACCCCGACCACCTCGGCGCGGTCGACCACCCCTTCGATCGCGATCCGGTGGGGCGTGAACGGCTCCTCGACCTCACGGTCGCAGAGACCCGGCTCGGGCCCGATGGTCGGCGCCGCCTCGGCCGAGCGGGAGGCGGCAGCCGACGGCGACGCGTCGGGCGCCGGGCCGGAGCCGGTATCGGAGCGCAGCAGCCACCAGGCGAGCCCGCACGCCACCAGCACGACCGCGGCAGTCACGGTCGCGATCCAGGTCGGGCGGCGGTTCATGGCACCTCGGGTGGGGCGGAGGTTCCCATTGTGGGCCACTGTCGGCGCCGCGCCCTACGCTGCGCGCATGGCGTACGACGAGGCTCTCGCCGACCGGGTCCGAGCACTTCTCGACGGCGCTCCCCTGCTCACCGAGAAGAAGATGTTCGGCGGCCTGGGGTTCATGGTCGGCGGCAACATGGCAGTGGCGGCGAGCGGCCAGGGCGGCCTGCTGGTCCGGGTCGATCCGGCGGAGGGCGACCACCTGCTCGCGACCACCGCGGCCCGGCCGATGGAGATGCGCGGCCGCGAGATGTCCGGCTGGCTGCGCGTCGATTCCGACGACCTCGCGAGCGACGACGCGCTCGAGGAGTGGGTGCAGCGCGGGGCGTCGTACGCCGGCTCGCTCCCGGCGAAATAACCCGCTGCGTCAGATGACGCAGATGCAGAACGGGTGTCCCGACGGGTCGGCGAGGACGTAGAGCGGCTCGTCCTCGTCGTCCGACCTGTCGAGCACGAGGGTGGCGCCCAGCGCCTCCGCCCGGCCGCGATGCCGCTCCAACTCCTCGCTGCTCGGCACCGAGAGGTCCAGGTGCATCTGCATGGGTACGTCGTGCTCGGGCCAGGTCGTGCGCTCGAGCCGGTCGACCTGCTGGAAGGCCAGCAGCCGGCGACCGTCGTCGTCGACGAGCACCAGCCAGTCGGCATCGTCCGGTGTGCCGTCGGTCGGCGGCTCGTCGCCGGGCCGGTAGTGGGCGCCGAGGAACTGCCGGTAGAACTCCGCGAGTCCACGGCAGTCCGTGGTGTCGATCGCGGTGTGCATGATCTTCGGAAAGTCCGCCATGCCCTCCACCGTCGCAGACTGGGCCGACAGTGAGGGGGTCTCCTGTCGGTGGCGTGCGGGAGGATGGACGGGTGCCTGAGACCCCCGACGCGCTGAGCCGGTTCAGCGAGCCGACCCGGACCTGGTTCCGGGCCGCGTTCGCGGAGCCGACGCCGGCGCAGGAGGGCGCGTGGGCGTCGATCGCGAGCGGTCACCACACGCTGGTCGTGGCTCCGACCGGGTCCGGCAAGACCCTCAGCGCGTTCCTCGCGTCGATCGACACGCTGCTGACGACGCCGACGCCCGAGGACAAGACGAAGCGCACCCGGGTGCTCTACGTCTCGCCGCTCAAGGCGCTGGCCGTCGACGTCGAGCGCAACCTGCGGGCGCCGCTGGCCGGGATCCGGCAGACCGCCGAGCGGCTCTCGCCCGGCACGAGCGGGCTGCCCGACGTCCGGGTCGGCATCCGCTCGGGCGACACACCGGCCAACGAGCGCCGTACCCTCACCACCCGGCCACCCGACGTGCTCATCACCACGCCCGAGTCGCTGTTCCTCATGCTGACCAGCCGGGCCCGCGAGTCGCTCCAGGGTGTCGAGACGGTCATCGTCGATGAGGTGCACGCGGTCGCCGGCACCAAGCGCGGCGCCCACCTCGCCCTCACCCTCGAGCGTCTCGACGCGCTCCTGGCCACCCCGGCCCAGCGCATCGGGCTGTCCGCGACGGTGCGCCCCACCGACGAGGTCGCCCGGTTCCTCGGCGGCCACGCTCCGGTCGAGATCGTCGCTCCGCCGGCCCACAAGTCGTGGGACCTCCAGGTCGTGGTGCCGGTCGAGGACATGACCGAGCCAGACGTGGGCAAGCCCGAGGTGGAGACCTACGACGACCTCGGCGACTCGGTCGACCGCCGCCGGTCGAGCATCTGGCCCCACGTCGAGGAGCGGGTGGCGGAGCTGATCGGCGAGCACCGCGCGACCATCGTCTTCACCAACTCGCGCCGCACCGCCGAGCGGCTGACCGCCCGCCTCAACGAGATCGCCACCGGCGAGAGCTCCGACGGGGTGACGCCCCCGGCGCAGGTCATGGCGCAATCCGGCGCCTCCGCAGGCGCGGCACCGCTCCTCGCCAAGGCCCACCACGGCTCGGTATCGAAGGAGCAGCGCGCGCAGATCGAGGACGACCTCAAGGCCGGCCGCCTGCCCGCGGTCGTCGCCACCAGCAGCCTCGAGCTCGGCATCGACATGGGAGCGGTCGACCAGGTGCTCCAGATCGCCTCCCCGCCGAGCGTCGCCAGCGCGCTGCAGCGCGTCGGCAGAGCCGGCCACCAGGTGGGCGAGACGTCGAAGGGCGTGTTCTTCCCCCAGCACCGCGGCGACCTCGCCCCGGCCGCGGTCTCGGTCGCCCGGATGCGGATCGGTGGCATCGAGGCGCTCCGCATCCCCGCCAACCCGCTCGACGTGCTCGCCCAGCAGGTGGTGGCCGCGACCGCGCTCGACGAGTGGGACGTCGACGAGCTCTTCGACACGGTGCGCCGCGCGGCGTCGTACTCCCACCTCCCGCGGTCCGCCTACGACGCGGTCCTCGACCTGCTGGCAGGCCGCTATCCCAGCGACGAGTTCGCCGAGCTCCGGCCGCGGATCACCTGGGACCGGGTCACCGGCCGGATCGCTGGCCGCCCGGGCGCGCAGCGACTGGCCGTCACCAGCGGCGGCACCATCCCCGACCGCGGCCTCTACGGCGTCTTCCTGGTCGGTGAGGGCACCGGGCGGCGGGTCGGCGAGCTCGACGAGGAGATGGTCTACGAGAGCCGGGTCGGCGACGTGTTCGCGCTCGGCGCCACCAGCTGGCGGATCGAGGACATCACCCACGACCGGGTGCTCGTCTCGCCCGCGCCGGGCGTCCCGGGCCGGCTGCCGTTCTGGAAGGGCGACACGCTCGGCCGGCCCGCCGAGCTGGGCGCCGCGGTCGGTGCCTTCACCCGTGAGCTCGCCGCGCTGCCCGACGACCAGGCCCGGGCCCGCGTCATCGCAGACGGGCTCGACGACAACGCCGCCGCCAACCTGGTCGGCTACGTCCGCGAGCAGGTCGACGCCACCCGGCTGGTCCCGAGCGACACCACGCTGCTCGTCGAGCGGTTCCGCGACGAGCTCGGCGACTGGCGGCTGGTCCTCCACTCCCCCTACGGCACCGCCGTCCACGCACCGTGGGCGCTGGCGATCAACGCCCGCCTCCGGGAGCGCTACGGACTGGCCGGCCAGGGCAGCCAGGCGATCGCGTCCGACGACGGCATCGTGATCCGCATCCCCGACACCGACGCCGAGCCGCCGGGTGCCGACCTGGTGGTCTTCGAGCCCGACGAGATCGACGAGATCGTCACCCGCGAGGTCGGCGGGTCAGCACTGTTCGCCAGCCGCTTCCGCGAGTGCGCCGGCCGCGCCCTGCTGCTGCCACGCCGCGACCCCGGCCGCCGCAGCCCGCTGTGGCAGCAGCGGCAGCGGGCCGCTGCGCTGCTCGAGGTCGCCGCTCGCTACCCGTCGTTCCCGATCGTGCTCGAGACCGTGCGCGAGGTGCTCAACGACGTCTACGACCTGCCGAGCCTGACCGCGCTGCTGACCCGCGTTCAGCGGCGGGAGGTCACGGTCACCGACATCGAGACCAGCGCGCCGTCGCCGTACGCCCGGACGCTGCTGTTCGGCTACGTCGCCCAGTTCGTCTACGAGGGCGACTCCCCCATCGCCGAGCGCCGCGCCGCCGCGCTCACCCTCGACCAGGGACTGCTCGCCGAGCTCCTCGGCCGGGCCGAGCTGCGCGAGCTGCTCGACCCCGACGTGCTCGCCGAGGTCGAGGCCGAGCTGCAGCGGGTCGCCCCCGACCGGCGCGCACGTGACGCCGAGGGGATGGCCGACCTGCTGCGCCTGCTCGGCCCGCTGACGACCGACGAGGCCGTCGCCCGGGCGGTCCCGGACGCCCCGGTCGACGACTGGCTGGCCGACCTGGCGACGACCCGGCGGGTGGTCCAGGTCCGGATGCCGTACGGCGACGCGTGGGCGCTTGTCGAGGACGTCGCCCGCCTGCGGGACGGGCTGGGCGTCCCGGTCCCGCCGGGCACCCCGGCCACCTTCACCGAGCCGGTCGAGGACCCGCTCGCCGACCTGGTGGCCCGCTACGCCCGCACGCACGGTCCGTTCACCGACCAGCAGGTCGCGGAGCGTCTCGGGCTCGGCGCGGCGGTGGTCCGGCACACGCTCCGCCGGTTGGAGGCCCAGGGCCGGGTGCTGACCGGGGAGTTCCGGCCGACCGGCTTCGGGGACGAGTGGTGCGACGCCGAGGTGCTCCGCCGGCTCCGGCGGCGGTCCCTGGCCAAGCTGCGCCAGGAGATCGAGCCGGTCGAGCCGGTCGCGCTCGCCCGGTTCTCGGCCGCGTGGCAACAGGTAGCACCCGGGGGACGCGGCCTGCGCGGCACCGACGGCGTGCTCCGTGCCGTCGAACAGCTGGCCGGCGCGCCGGTGCCCGCCTCCGCCCTCGAGCCACTCGTGCTGGCATCCCGGGTCCGCGACTACGAGCCCGCCTATCTCGACGAGCTCACGGCCACCGGCGAGGTCGTCTGGGCCGGGCACGGGGCACTGCCCGGCAGCGACGGCTGGGTGTCGCTCCACCTCGCCGACCAGGCACCCCTCACCCTGCCCGACCCGCTGCACGAGGTCGACGACGAGCTGCAGCGTCAGGTCCTGACCGCGCTGGCGCCGGGCGGCGCCTGGTTCTTCCGGCAGCTCAGCGACTCGATCGGCAGCCTCGACGACTCTGCACTCAGCACCGCCCTCTGGGAGCTGGTGTGGTCCGGTCGGATCAGCAACGACACTCTCGCCCCGCTCCGCTCGCTCACCCGGTCCGGCCGCCCGGCGCACCGCACCCGGCAGGGCGCCCCGCGACCCGGCCGGGTCGCCCGGTCCGGTCCGCCCGAGACCGCGGGCCGCTGGGCGCTGCTCCCCGCCATCGACACCGACCCGACCCGGCGCGCTCACGCGACGGCGGAGCGGCTGCTCGACCGTCACGGCGTCGTCACCCGCGGCGCGGTTGTCAGCGAGCGGGTCCCGGGTGGGTTCTCCGCGGTCTACCGCGTGCTGTCGGCCTTCGAGGAGTCCGGCCGCTGCCGGCGGGGCTACTTCGTGGAGGGCCTCGGCGCCGCGCAGTTCGGCACCGCCGGCGCCATCGACCGGCTCCGCACCTTCTCCACTCGCTCCGAGCACGACAAGCCGGTCGCCATCGCACTCGCGGCCACCGACCCGGCCAACCCCTACGGCGCCGCGCTCCCCTGGCCGACGGCCACCGACTCCGAGACCGGGCACCGGCCGGGCCGCAAGGCGGGGGCCCTCGTCGTACTCGTCGACGGCGCGCTGGCGCTCTACGTCGAGCGGGGCGGACGCACCCTGCTCACGTGGAGCGACGATCCCGAACTGCTCGGACCGGCCGCGGAGGCCCTGTCCACGGCGGTACGGCGCGGCACTCTCGGCCGGCTCACGGTCGAGAAGGCCGACGGCGCTCCCCTGCTCGGTTCCGGGCCGAGCGCGCTCCGGGCGGCACTCGACGCCGCGGGTTTCGTGGCGACTCCGCGTGGGTTGCGGATCCGCGGCTGAGGACGACGGCCCGACATGCCCGAGGGTGACGCCGTCTTCCTGACCGCGCGTCGGCTCGACCGCGGGCTCGCCGGGCAGATCCTCACCGCGACCGACTTCCGCTGGCCGTCGCTGGCGACCGTCGACCTGGGCGGGGCCACCGTCCACGGCACCGGCACTCACGGCAAGCACCTGCTCACCCGCCTCGAGCACGACGGCCGCTCGCTGACCCTGCACACCCACCTGAAGATGGAGGGCGTCTGGCGAGTGGTGGACGCCGGACGCCGGTGGCCGCGGCCCGCGCACGAGGCGCGGGTCGTGCTCAAGACCGGGGACAGGGACGCGGTGGGCTTCGCCCTCGGCGTGGTGGAGCTGGTCGCGACCGCGGACGAGGACAGCATCATCGGCCACCTCGGTCCCGACCTGATGGCCAAGGACTTCGACGAGCAGGAGGCGCTCCGCCGGCTCCTTGCCGACCCCGAACGCCCACTCGGCGAGGCGCTGCTCGACCAGACCGTCGTCGCCGGCATCGGCACCATCTACCTCGCCGAGGTCTGCTTCCTCCAGGGCGCCCACCCGCTCGGCCCGGTCAGCGCCGTCCGCGACCCGGCACGGCTGCTCCAGCGCGCCCGTCAGCTGCTCCGCAACGGCGTCTACTACGGCCGGCCCACCACAGCGGGCGAGCGGAAGGGCGCGGTGTGGGTCTTCCGCCGACAGCGCCAGTCGTGCCTGCGCTGCGGCACCCCGATCCAGGTGGGCGAGGTCGGTCCCGAGACGAAGCGGCGGACGACGTACTGGTGCCCCTCGTGTCAGCCTGAGAGTTCGCTGTGACCCCGCCCGCACGGGGAACAGCACCCCTTGCAGGCACGTTGAAATGGACGTGCACAACCACTTCAACGGACTGAAAACGGCCGCCCTGTTCGCGGCCATCATCGGCCTGCTCCTGGCCGTCGGCGGCGTCATCTCGGCGGCGACCGGAAACGCCATCTTCATCTGGGTCTTCGCCCTGATCGGCGTCGGGACCACGGCCTACGGCTACTGGAACTCCGACAAGCTCGCCATCCGGGCGATGCACGCCTATCCCGTGACCGAGCAGCAGCAGCCGGACCTGTACCGGATCGTGCGCGAGCTCTCGACCGCGGCCGGCAAGCCGATGCCGCGGCTCTACGTATCGCCGACCAATGCTCCGAACGCGTTCGCCACCGGGCGCAACCCGGAGCATGCCGCGGTGGCCGTCACTGAGGGCATCCTCGGGCTGCTCGACGAGCGCGAGCTGCGCGGCGTCCTCGGCCACGAGCTGATGCACGTCTACAACCGCGACATCCTCACCTCGTCGGTCGCGGCCGCGGTCGCCGGCGTGATCAGCGCGGTCGGCCAGTTCCTGGCGTTCACGTCGATCTTCGGCGGCGGCAGCGACGAGGACCGGCCCAACCCGCTCGCGATGATCGCGATGGCGCTGCTCGCACCGTTCGCGGCGATGGTGATCCAGCTCGCGATCAGCCGGACGCGGGAGTACGACGCCGACGAGGACGGCGCCCGGCTCACGGGCGACCCGCTCGCGCTCGCGTCCGCGTTGCGCAAGCTCGAGCTCGGGACGCAGCACGCGCCGCTGCCGCCGACCCCCCAGCTGCAGAACGCCAGCCACCTGATGATCGCGAACCCGTTCCGCGCCCAGGACGTCTCGCGCCTCTTCGCGACCCACCCGCCCATGGCGGACCGGATCGCCCGGCTCGAGGCCGCGGCGCGCCAGCAGCTGCGCTGATCGCTCGCGACGTCGCTCGTCGAGTAGCCCGAGCCGCTAGGCGAGGGCGTATCGAGACGCCCGCACCCGACCGCCGACCGTCCCCAACGTCGGCGGGCACGTCACGGCGTCTCGAGTAGCCGCTAGGTCACGCGGCGGAGGCCACGACCTGGTCGGGCTGCGGCAGCGACCCGATCGGCGTGGGGGCGACCGCGTGCTCCTCGACGGCGACGGCGTCGGCGACGTTGCGCAGCACCTGCGACAGCGGCACCTCGAGCGCGTCGCACAGCGACGCCAGCAGCTCGGACGAGGCTTCCTTCTGACCGCGCTCGATCTCGGAGATGTAGCCGAGGCTCACCCGGGCGACGCCGGAGACCTCACGAAGGGTCAGGCCGAGCTCGGAGCGGCGCTCGCGCAGCACATCACCGAGCATCCGACGAAACAGCGCCATGCCGATCTCCTTCCGCATCTCCTGAGCCGATCTCTGGGCCCAACGCTACCCGAGCCCCCGATGTTCCAGTCAGCGACCGGCCGCAGACCGCTCCTCGGCGTCCACCACCGCAGTCAGCGCCGACATCGCCTCGGCGACCGTCTGCTTCTGGATCTCCATCCGATCACCGTCGAGGGCGAGCCGGCGGACGTCAGTACCGTCCGCCCCCGCGACCGCCACGAAGACGGTGCCGACAGGCTGGTCCTCCTGGGTGTCGGGTCCCGCGACACCGGTGGTGCTGACGCCGTACGTCGAACCCATCATGGTCCGGACGCTCTCGGCCATGGCGCGAGCGCACTCCGCAGAGATGACCCCGTGGTCGTCGACCAGGGCCTCGGGCACACCGAGCACGGAGATCTTGACCTCCGTGGCGTAGGTGATGACCCCGCCGAGGTAGGCGGACGACGCGCCGGCGCCGTCCGTCAGCCGGGCGCCGAGCCGGCCCGCAGTGATCGATTCGGCGGTCGCGACAGTCGCGCCGGCGTCGATGAGCCGGTCGACGACGGGATCGGGGTCGGTCATGCATCCGGATGCTAGTGGGCACGGCAAGGGCCGGCCCGTTGTGGTGCGGACCGGCCCCCGTCGTGCTGGTGCCTGCTAGGGGTTCTTCACCCTCAGCGATGCGGTGTCCGTACCGGGCTTGACGAACTCGTCGCCCGAGTACTTGACCGTCACCGTGTGCGGCGTGCTCGAGGCCGGCAGCTTCCTCGCCGTCAGTGTCACCACGGCCTGACCGTTGACCAGAGCGGTCGCCGCGCTCAGAGCCTTACCTTCGGCACTGAACACCCGGACCGTCCCGGACGGGACCACTCCGGTCGCCTTGACCTTGACCGTCATGGTGCCGGTCTGGCCGAAGGTCATCGAGGTGTTCGGCGCCACCACCGTCGGCGTCGCCTTCTTGACCACCAGCGTGGCAGTGCCGGTCGCCGCCTCGACGAACTCGTCGCCGTCGTACCGGATCGTCACCACGTAGGTGCCGGGGATCAACTTCCTGGCGCCGATCGTCGCATCCGCGGCACCGTCAGTCAGCGTTCCGCTGCCGAGCCGGACGTCGCCGACCTTGAGTACGACCTGCCCGGTCGGGACCACACCCGTGGCGCCCACCTCGACGGCCATGGTCGTGGCCCGGCCGTACTCCACCACGGTCCGTGTGCCGGTCACCGTCGGCGTCGCCTTCGTGACCGTCAGCGTGGCCGTGCCCTGAGCCGTCGCAACCGAAGCGTCACCGGAGTAGACGACTGTCACCGTGTGCACGCCGACCGACACCTGGTTGGCGGCGATGGCCACGTCGGCCGCGCCGTCGACCAGCGTTCCCGATCCCACGACGAGGTCGCCGACCTTGAGGTCGACCGTGCCCGAAGGCACCACACCCTCGGCCTCGACCGTCACCGGCATCGTCGTGCCCTGGCCGTAGTCGACCGACACGTCCGTCCCGGTCACCGTCGGCGTCGCCTTGGTGACCGTCAGCGTGGCCTCACCCTGAGCCGCCTCGACCGACCCGTCACCGGAGTAGCTGATCGTCACCGTGTGGACGCCGACCGGCACCTGCACGGAGATCGGCACGTCAACGGCGCCGTCGACCAGGATCCCCGACCCCACCACGAGGTCGCCCACCGTGAGCTCGACCGTGCCTGTCGGCACGACACCGTCAGCCTCGACCGTCACCGGCATGGTCGTGTCCTGGCCGTACTCGACCGACACGTCCGTCCCGGTCACCGTCGGCGTCGCCTTGTCGATCGTGATCGGGACCAGGATCTCGGTCCCGGTGTTCGCGCCGACCAGGGTCAACGTCGCCGGGCCGGCCGGCGTGCCGTCCGGGAGCTCGACGTTGACGTGGGTGGTGCCGTACCGGTCGAAGACGTCGGTGCCGATGGTGTTGTCCAGCGTCGCGGTGCCGAGCACCTCGTCGCCGAGCTTGACCTGGATCTCGGTGTCCTTCACGTCGCCGGGGGCGGACATGGTCCACGAGGCGACATCGAACTCCACGTTCTCACCAGCGGTGTAGCTGGCGGCCACGTTCTCCACCTCGACCGCGCGCTGGCTGTAGTCCACCGGCAGCGGATCGACACCGGTGTTCTCATCCATGTAGGTCACCATCGCCTGCAGGTCGGTGACACCCCATTGGGCCTTGCCCGTACCAGCAGCGAAGGCTCGGAAGTTGTCACCACCGGATGCCAGGAACGAGTTCACCGTCACCGAGTACGACGTCGCCGGGTCGATCGCGACCCCGTCGAGCCACATCCCGGTGATCTCGCCCTCGAACGTCGGCGTCCCGTTGACCGTGACCGGAGTCTCGACATAGGTGTAGGTGAAGCCCTCCGAGACACCCAGCCGCAGGAACGGCCGCGACGGGACCGTGCCCGAAGGCCCGTCCGCCGTGCGCTGCCACTGCTGCTCCAACGCGGTCTCGATCTGGGCGCCGGTCATGTCCATGTTGGTCAGACCGTTGGCGAACGGCTGCACATTGGCCGCCTGCCGGTAGGTCAGCTCACGGACGTCGCCGTTCAGGGTCCCGACCATGTCGGCCCGCAGGCCACCGGGGTTCATGAACGCGATCTGCGCACCACCCTGGTCGGCCGGCGTCTGCTCGCGCTGCACCTCGGCCACCAAGTTGCCCAAGGTGGACTCCCCACCACGGTTCTCCGTGGTGCCGTTGGCGAGCTTGGCCCGGTTGAACGGCGCCTCGATCTCACCCAGCACCTGCTGCCCGATCGGGAACGCGAAGTCGATCGCGTCCTCCACGATCTGGACCACAGCCGGGTCCTCGGGGTAGTTCGCCTCGGTCAACGCCAGGATCGACTGCGTCTTCGCCGCAACCTCACCGGTCGCCGCGTCCACGGTGAACACCAGCTGGTTCAGGTTCTGCCCGTACTGACCAGACGACACCACCGGCCGCTCGGTCACAGCACGGTCCTCGTCGACCCACTCCTGCACCGGGAAGGAGCAGTTGTAGGCCAGGTGCGTGTGACCCGAGATGATCGCGTCCACGTCCGCCGAGGTGTTCTGGGTGATGTTGCCCCACACCGTGCTCTCGTCGGTGAAGTTCGGCGACGCACACGACGTGCTCGGCGAACCCTCGTGCACCAGCAGCACGACCATGTCCGCACCAGCGGTCTTCAGATCGGCCGCCGCCGCGTTCGTCGCGTCCACGATGTCAGTCACCGTGACACCCTCGATGCCATCCGGCGACACCAGCGCAGGCAGGTCCTCGGTCACCGCGCCCACGAACCCGACATCGACACCGTCGATGGTCTTGGTCCAGGTCTCCGCCAGGTCGTCACGACCCGCCGGCTCCTCGACGTTCGCAGCGATGTACTCCCAGTCCGCCAGATCGTCCACCCGACCCACCAGGTCCTCATAACCCTGGTCGAACTCGTGGTTACCAGCAGCCGAGACCTCAAGACCAGCCTCGTTCAACGCCTCGATCGTCGGCTCGTCATCCTGCACGAACGACTCGAACGTCGTCGCACCGATCAAGTCACCAGCCGCAGCGAACACCGTGTTCGGGTTCTCACCACGCAGCTGCTTAACGGCGCTCGACAACACAGCAGCCGGACACAGCACGTTGCCGGCCGGAGGCGTGGCCTGCGACTCATCACAATGCAGACCCGCAACCGTCTCGTCCCGCACCAAACGACCATGGAAGTCATTCGTACCCAGGATCTGGATGTCGATGATGCCGTCCTGGGTCTCGATCAGCACCGGCACCTCGGTGCCGGTCTGCTCGCCCACCAGGGTCAGCTCGGTGGTCCCGTCGGCCAGCTCGTTGGGGAGCGTGACGCTCACCGAGGCGGTGCCGTAGTCGTCGTAGGGCCGGATCCCGATCGCGTTGTCGAGGGGTTCCGTGCCGAGCACGGTGTCGCCCAGCTTGACCTGCAGGTTGGTGTCCTTGACGTCGCTGCCGTTGGACATGGTCCACGACGCGACGTCGAACTCGACGGTGTCGCCCTCTCCGTAGACCGACGGCGCGGCGGCCGGGAACTCGACCTCGACGGCCCGCTGGCTGTAGTCGACCTCGAGCGGTGCCTCCGGGGTGAACTGATCCATGTACTCGACCATCGCCGCGAGGTCCACCTTGCCGGTGTCCACCTTGTTGGCGCCGTTGGCGAGCTCGAAGAAGTTGTCGCCGCCGGTGCCGAGGAACGAGTTCACCGTTACCGAGTACGTCGCTGCCGGGTCGATCGCCACACCGTTGAGCCACATGCCCGTGACCTCGCCCTTGCGGGTGAGGACCGGGGCCGAGTTCGGCGCGGTCACCGTCTCGGGGGTCTCCACGTAGGTGTAGGTGAAGCCCTCGGACACACCGAGCCGCAGGAACGGCCGCGACGGCACGCTGCCGGTCGCCGTGCGCTGCCACTGCTGCTCGAGGACGGTCTCGATCTGAGCACCGGTCAGGTCCATGTTGACCAACGTGTTGGCGAACGGCTGGACGTTGGCGGCCTGGCGGTAGGTCAGGTCACGCACCCCACCGTTGGCAACGCCCGCCATGTCGGCGCGAAGACCACCCGGGTTCATGAACGCGATGTCGGCCTCGACCTGCTGGTCCGGCAACTGGGTCGCCCACCGCTGCACCTCGGCGACCAGGTTGCCCAGCGTCGACTCGCCGCCACGGTTCTCGGTCGTGCCGGAGGCCGGCTGGTAGACGGCGCGGTTGAACGGGCCATCCATCTGGCCCAGCACGTCGTTGCCGATGTCGTTGGCGAAGACCACCGCGGCGTCGACGATCGCCTGCACCTCGGGGTCGGCCTGGTAGCCGACGCCGGCGGTGCCGACGAGGTCCTGCTCGATCTCGAGCAGCTCACCGGAGGTGGTGTCGAAGTTGAACACCAGCTGGTTGAGGTTGGTGCCGTACTGACCGGCGGAGACCACCGGACGACGCGTCACCTCACGCGACTCCGTCACCCACTCGTCCACCGTGTAGCGGCAGTCGTAGGCGAGGTGCGTGTGTCCGGACACGATCGCGTCGACGTCGGGCGAGGTGTTCTGGGCGATGTTGCCGAACACGGTTGCGGGGTCGGTGAAGTTCGACGACATGCAGTCGGTCGAGGGAGAACCCTCGTGGACCAGCAGCACGATGATGTCCATGCCCGCCGTCTTGAGGGCGGCTGCCTCGTCGTTGACGGCCTGGACGATCGGCAGCACGTCGACGTCGGTCATGCCCGCGGGGTTGACCAGGGCCGGGAGGTCCTCGGTCACCGCCCCGACGAAGCCGATGTCGACGCCGTCGACGGTCTTGACCCAGCTCTCGGCGAGGTTGTCCTCGCCCGCGGGCTCGTCGATGTTGGTCGCGATGTAGTCCCACTCGGCGCCGCCGAGGGGGTTCTCCGCCGTCTCCGGCGCCATCACGCGGTTCACGAGGTCGTCGTAACCCTGGTCGAACTCGTGGTTGCCCACAGAGGAGACCTCGAGGCCCATCTCGTTGAGGGCGTCGATGGTCGGCTTGTCGTCCTGGACGAACGACTCGAACGTCGAGGCACCGATCAGGTCGCCGGCAGCGGCGAAGATCGTATTGCCCGCCGGTGCTTGCGCCCGCAGCTCCTCGACGGCCGTGGCGAACGGCGCCGCACCGGCGGCGTTGCCGGCGTCCGGCAGCAGCCGGCCGTGGAAGTCGTTGGTGCTGAGGACCTGGATCTTCTTCGGCGTAGCCGGCGTGAAGTCCGGCAGGTCGAGCCCGACGATCTCGGGGTTGTGGTCCGAGGTCGCGAACGGGTCGTTCGGGTTGAAGAAGATCGTCGCGTTGTAGTTGTAGCGGCTGTACTGGTACGCCACCGACTCGTTGGCGTTGATCTGCCAGATGTCGGCGTCGGTCACCATGTCGATCGCGGCGGCGTTGCCGAGCACGTGGTCGAGCGAGCCGGAGAGGCCGCTGAAGGAGTAGCTCTCCTCCGTCGGGTCGTCGGTCGACTCGACGAGCTCGAAGCCACCGTCCTCGAGGGCATGGATCGGCGCTTCCTCCGTGTAGGAGTTGAAGTCGCCGGCCAAGAACACGGCCTCGATGTCGCGGGCCGCGGCGAAGTCGTCGGCGAACTCCACCAAGCGGTCGGCCTGCCGCACTCGGTCGCCGTTGAAGGCGCCGACGAGGGGGCTGTTGGCGTTGTCGCCGGAGGCCGGCGGCGCCGGGGATGCGTTGTCGCCCTTCGACTTGAAGTGGTTGACGATGACGGCGAAGGCGTCGCTGTTGGGAGCGCCGGCGGCCTTGAACGCCTGGGCCAGCGGCTCGCGGGCGTTGGCGAACTGGGTGGTGCCGAACAGGATGTCCGACTGGCCGACCGGAGTGACGATCGCGGGCTGGTAGATGAACGCGTTGCGGATCACGTCCTGCTCAGCGACGGCACCGGCGTTGGTGGCCTCGCTCGGGCTCTTGACGTACTTCCACTTGGCGCTGCCGGCGGCGTCGTTGAGCAGGAACGTCAGGTAGGCCAGCGCCTCGTCGCGGTTGGTCTCGCCCGGGAGCTTGATGGAGTTCTCCATCTCCTCGAGCGCGACGACGCTGGCGTCGAGGGTGTTGATGGTGTGGACGAGCTTCTGCTCCTGACGCGTCAGGCTCGCGACGGTGGCCGCACCACGCGGGCCGCTGCCGTTGTTGCTGTTCGCCTCGTTCGCCGGCGTGTCCGGGTTGTCGAGGTTGCGAACCCCGCATGAGTCGTTGCCGATCGGGTTGCTCTGCCGATCCCTGAAGAACGTGCAGAACGTGTCGAGCGGCGGGTCCTGGAGCGGACCGGCGTCCTCGTACGCCTCACCAGTGGTGTTGAAGAAGTTGAGGACGTTGAAGGTCGCGATCTCGATGTCGCCGCCCACGTCCGCCGGGGTCAGGTTCTGCGCACGGGTGTCCTCGAAGGTGGCGACATCGCTGCCGTCGTCGGTGACCTGCGAGGTGGGCTGGAACCGCCACGCGTTGAACGCCTTCGCCAGGATCACCGGCGAGACCAGGGTCGCCTCTGCGCCCACTCGCGGCGGGGAAGCGGTCCCCGTCAGCCAGGGCAGCGGGATCGCCTTGGTGGTCTGGTTCTGCAGGTAGTTGGTGGTGGCTGCGTCGTCGAGAATGACGGCGCGCTCGGTGTTCTCGGCGACGATCGCGTTGATGCCGGCGGTGTCGCCGGGCGCCACGAACTCGGTCGGCTGCTTGAGCGGGACGTCGCCCGTGGCGAGGCCCACCTCGCCGAAGTTGTTGGTGTTGAAGTTGTTGGTGACGGTGAAGGTGTCCGTCGGCGCGAGCAGCATGCCCTCCTGGGCCTCGCGGGTCTCCTCGGTCGTCGGGTAGGCGATCTCGAGACCGGTGACCGGCGCCAACGGGGCGCCGAGCTCGACGACGTCGGACGCGCTCGCGGGGGAGATCTGGGTGCTGCCGTTGAACTCGCTGACCGTTCCGGTGACCTGGACGGAGTCGCCGATGGCGAGGCCTCCGGGGAGGTTGGCGAGCGTGGGGCCGCCGTAGACGAAGATGCCGTCCGAGGCGTTCGGAGTCGCGTCGGTCGCGCCGCCAGTGCCGGCCGTCTGGATGTACATCCCGTTCTGGCCGCCGGTCAGGTAGAGCGCGGTGATGACACCTTCGACCGCAACCTCGTTGCCGACCTCCGGCGAGGCGGCGCCTTCTCCCTGGACCTCGTGGATCGGAGTGATGTCGAGCGGCTCGTTCACGGTGAGCGTGAAGGTGACGTCGTCGGTCTCGGCGGCGTCGTCGGTAACGGTCGCGGTGATCGGGAAGGCGCCCGTCTCGGTCGGCGTGCCACTGAGCTCGCCGGCGGTGGACAGGGTCACGCCGGCCGGCAGGGTGCTCGCTGTGGTCCAGCTGTACGGCGGCGTGCCGCCGGTGGCCTCGAGCACGACCGGGCTCATCGGCACGTTGACGGTCGCGTCGGCGTTGGGCTCGCTCGTCGCGGCGAGCGCTGCCGGCTCGGACTCGGCCGGGGTCGGTGAGGGAGTCGCAGGAGCCGAGTAGTCGGTGGAGTTGTTGTCGTTGTCGACGAAGTCGTTGCGCTGAGTGGACTGAGTGTTGACCAGCGCGGTCCCGGTCGGTGCGGTCTCGGAGGACGTCGCCGTGCCGTAGCCGACGAAGTCCACGACGTTCGTTGCGTTGTGCATCGAGGTGCCGACGGTCGTGATGCCGGTGGTCCCCTGGGCGAGGATGACCTGGCCGCTACCCGCGGCCATGTTCAGGGTGGTGCCCGAGAAGTCGGGCGACGGAACGTCGGCGCCCCCGCACGGGTTGCCCGAGCAGAGCGGGCTGCTCACCTGGACGAGATAGGTGCTGCCTGCCGGGACACTCTCGTCGGGAAGAGGGAGGACGCTGACGGTGCCCGTGCCGCTAAACGTGCCGCTGCGGTACTGCAGGCTCAGGCCGTTCAGCGGCAGGGCGCCGCCGGTCGGGTTGTAGAGCTCGACGAAGTCGGCCTTGTAGGCCGCAGCCGCCGAGGTTGAGCCGCCACCGCCGTACACCTCGTTGATGATCAGGCCAGGGCTTGCGGCCTGGGCCGGGGCGGCCGGGGCGGCGAGAGAGAACGTTGCGACGGTCAGGCCGAGACCGAGCAGACCGACCAGGACCTTGGGGCGTGAAGACATGGACGCACTTTCCGCGGGTACGAGCACAACAAGGAGGCCTGATCCGCGGGCGGTTTGCTTGGCGTCGCAAGAGTCAGGTGGTGGGGGAAGTCACACGGACCCTAAGGCGGATCTCCGACGAATGCGCAATGTTCGGCGAAACGTGAGGCAAAGATTTCTCAGCGAAACGTCAGTTTCAGCGTGAATTGTCTAGACCGGCTTGGAAAGATTTTACTTTCGGGTCAGCCGGCGTCGGCCGGGACCGCCTTGGATCGGATCGTGTGGCGCTGCTTCCAGACGTCACGGAAGAACTGGTACCCCGACACCAGCGTCAGCACGAAGGCGATGCCGAGGAGGACCAGCGCGGCGACGTAGGTGATCTCGCCCGGCACGTCCAGCCAGCCGTCCACCTCGAGCAGCGGCAGGGTGAGGAACCCCAGTGCGAGCGCCTGCGCCATCGTCTTCCACTTGCCGATCTCGGCGGCGGCGATGACGACGGACTTGAGGACGGAGAGCCGCAGCAGCGTCACCGCCCACTCCCGGACCAGTACGACGATCGTGATCGTCCACATCCACCAGGTGTCCATGATGATCGCCAGCCCGACGAACGCCATGCCGGTGATCGCCTTGTCGGCGATCGGGTCGGCGATCTTGCCGAAGTTGGTGATCAGGTTGCGCTTGCGCGCGATGTCGCCGTCGATCTTGTCGGTGACCATCGCCAGGACGAAGATCCCCCAGGCGACCGTGCGCCAGGTGACCGAGTCGCCGCCGTCGACGAGCAGCGCCCAGCCGTAGAACGGGACGGACAGGATCCGGAGCGTGGTGAGCGCGTTGGGCAGGTTCCAGTTGCTCGGCGCCGGAGCGGGCGTCGTCGTACCGCCGTCGGTGCTGCTCATCGCTTCTCTCCTGTCGCTTCTGCGACCAGGTCGACCCCGTCGCTCTCGACCACCACGGCGCGCACCAGGTCGCCGACCCCGGCGTCCGGGCAGCCGCGCACCAGCGTGCTGCCGTCGACCTCCGGTCCCTGGTGAGCGGCTCGGCCCTCCACGTGGTCCGGACGGTCGGTGTCGAGGTCCTCGACGAGCACCTCGACGGTGGTGCCGATCCGTTCCTCGGCGCGGTCGCCGTTGAGCGCGGTCACCAGGTCGGTCACGTGGGCGAGCCGGGCGCGGATCTCGTCCTCGTCGTGCTTGTCGTCGAACGTCTCGGCCTCGGTGCCGTCCTCGTCGGAGTAGCCGAACACCCCGGTGACGTCGAGGCGGGCCGCGGTCAGGAAGTCGCAGAGGATCTCGAGGTCGCGCTCGGTCTCGCCGGGGAAGCCGACGATCACGTTGGAGCGGACGCCGGCGTCCGGCGCGAGGGCGCGGACCTGCTCGAGCAGGCCGAGGAAGCTCTCCGGGTCGCCGAACCGTCGCATCCTGCGCAGCACCGCGTTGCTGGCGTGCTGGAACGACAGGTCGAAGTACGGCGCCACGCCGGGCGTGGTCGCGATCGCCTCGATCAGGCCCGGCCGGGTCTCGGCGGGCTGCAGGTAGGACACCCGCACCCGGTCGATCCCGTCGACCGCGGCCAGCTCGGGAAGCAGGGTCTCGAGCAGCCGGATGTCGCCGAGGTCCTTGCCGTAGGACGTGGAGTTCTCCGAGACCAGGAACAGCTCGCGGGCGCCCTGCTCGGCGAGCCAGACCGCCTCGGCCAGCACGTCGGAGGGCCGGCGGCTCACGAACGAGCCGCGGAACATCGGGATCGCGCAGAACGTGCACCGGCGGTCGCAGCCGCTGGCCAGCTTGAGTGCGGCCATCGGGCCGGAGTCGAGCCGGGTGCGGGTCGAGACCACCGCTACCGGACGCTCGGCGGGGCTGATCGGGAGCAGCTTGCGGCGGTCCTGCGGGGTGTGCGCGTGCGGCCGCTCGCCGGCCACGATCGCGCGCAGCCGACCGGCGATGTCGGTGTAGTCGTCGAACCCGAGCACCGCGTCGGCCTCCGGGAGCGAGTCGGCGAGCTCGGCGCCGTACCTCTCCGCGAGGCAGCCCACCGCGACCACGGCCTTGACGCGGGACCCGCCCGCCGCGTCCTTCAGATCGGCAGCAGCGAGCAGGGTGTCGATCGAGTCCTTCTTGGCCGCGTCGACGAACCCGCAGGTGTTGACCACGACCGTGTCGGCGTCCTCCGGGTCGTCCACCAGCGCGAACCCGTCCGCGGCCAGCCTCCCCGCCAGCTCCTCGGAGTCCACGTCGTTGCGCGCACACCCGAGGGTCAGCAGTGCCACCGACAGGTTCGAGGGGGCCTCGGTACCGGCGGGCGCAGGCGTCTCAGTGGTGGTCATGACTACCCGCAAGTATGGCGGCGGCCGCGAATCGGGAGAAATCCCCCGCGAATCGGGTGGAATCACCCGGCGAACCGGCCGGCTTCGCCAGGCGAACTTCCCCGATTCGGCGGGGGAACTTCCCCGACTCGGCGGGCGAACTCCCCCGATTCGCGGTCAGCAGGCGGGGAGGGACTTCGACGCTTCGGAGCCGGTCTCGCCGAGGGGCTGGGGGTCCTTGCAGTCGACGCCGGCGGTGACCGAGCCGTCTGAGGTCCAGATGCGGACCGGGGGGACGACCTCGAGCTCGGACGTCTGTCCGAACGCGAGCGGGCCCTTGAAGACGGTCTCCCCGGAGCCGTCGCGCACGATGACCCGGGCGCCGCCGGCGGTCGCAGTCAGCGTGACCGGTACCGCCTCGGCCTTGGCGCCGCCGCCGATGCCACCGCTGCCGGTCTGCCGCAGCGGCGCGGCGTCGTCGAGCGCCACCGGGCCGTCCATCACCAGCCGGGCGATCGACCAGATCAGGACCGCCGCCATCACCGCGGCGAGCAGCACCGACCAGTTCCGGCCGCCTCGGGTGCCGCGGATCGACCCCCCGACGCCGGTGGCCAGCTCGGACTCGAAGACCCGGCGCGGGTCGACGGGGGCGTCGGCATAGGTCTCGTCGTACGACGCCACGAGCGGGCCGGCGTCGATCCCCAGCACCCGCGCCAGGGTGCGCAGGTGGCCGCGGGCGTAGAAGTCGCCGCCGCACGGGCCGAAGTCGTCGACCTCGATCGCCTCGATCACGTGCGGGCGGATCCGGGTGCGCTCGGAGAGCTGGTCGACGGTCAGCCGGAGCCGCTCGCGGGCGGCCTCGAGCTGCGGACCGATGATCGGGTCGGGCGCGGGGTGCACAGCGAGGTCGTCGAGGACGACGGTCAGGTTGTGCTGGGCCGAGTCCGGCTCTGCCCCCGCGCCGACGGCCGGGTCGGCGAGGAGTGCGTTGGCGCCGATGGTCGGGTGGGACCGCCCGGTGTGGTCGGCGCGGGATCCCTGCACGGAGCCGGTGTGCTGCACCTCCACCCGCGCGGCCGAGGCCACGGGGCGTCCCGGGGGCGGCGGCGTCGGGTCGTCGTCCCGGACCGCGTCCATCTCGTCGGTCGACGCGTCGGCGACGACGGGGTCGATCGAGTCGACGGTGTCGTCGTCGGAGTCACCGGTGTCGGCTTCGTCGACGTCGGCGGCGCCGGACGGCGGCGCCAGCGGGTCGCGGAAGCGCTTCTCGACCTCGGCCGCGATCCCACGGCGCTCGAGCCTCGCCGTGTCCTCCGCGAGCGGGCCGATCTCGCTCTGCTCGACGGCGGGCTCCGCCGTGCTCACCGCGTCATCGGCACCGGTGGCGTCATCGAGGTCGACATCGTCGGCGACGTCCTCCTCGATGCCCGGCACCACCTCGACCACGTCGGCGCGCCCGTCGGCGAGGACAGCCAGCTCGTCGCTGATCGTGCTCGCGTCGACGCCGACGACCCGGGTCGCGAGGGTCAGCGGCACGATCAGCTGCTGGCCGCTCTCCCCCACGACCAGCAGGTGCCCGTCGTGCAGCGGCAGCCGGCGCGGCAGGTGCTCCATGCACTCGATGTCGTCCCAGGCGATGCCCTGCCAGTCCGCGCCCTGGCGCAGCCGGACGCCGAGCCGGTCCGCGACGAGCAGCGGTGCCCGGGCGTCGGCCACTGCGGCCACGTGCAGCACGGTGATCACACCGAGGACGGCGAACAGAGCCCAGTCGAGCGCGCTCCCGTCGCCGAAGGCGCGGAACGCGAACGCAATGGTGAGTACGGCGGCAACGGCGCCGACGATCCCGGAGAGGACGACGTTGCGGCGCACCTCCACCTGGCCGGCCGCCTCCGCCGTCTCCGTCTCCGCATGCGTCTGGTCGGTCATGTCACTCCCCCTGGATGGTCGCGATCACGGAGTCGAGCTCATCGGGTTTCACCAGCACGTCGCGCGCCTTCGAGCCCTCGCTGGGCCCGACCACACCACGGCTCTCGAGGATGTCCATCAGCCGGCCGGCCTTGGCGAAGCCGACGCGGAGCTTGCGCTGCAGCATCGACGTCGAGCCGAACTGGGTCGACACGACGAGCTCGATCGCCTGGACGACCAGGTCCATGTCGTCGCCGATGTCGTCGTCGAGGACCTTGCTGCTGCTCTGCGGCGCGGTGACGTCCTCGCGGTAGGTCGGCTCGAGCTGGGCCTTGCAGTGGCGGACGACCTGGTGGATCTCCGCCTCGGTCACCCAGCTGCCCTGAACCCGCACCGGCTTCGACGCACCCATCGGCAGGAAGAGGCCGTCACCCTGGCCGACCAGCTTCTCGGCGCCCGGCTGGTCGAGGATGACCCGGCTGTCGGCGAGCGAGGAGGTCGCGAACGCGAGCCGCGACGGCACGTTGGCCTTGATCAGGCCGGTCACGACGTCCACCGACGGACGCTGGGTGGCGAGCACCAGGTGGATGCCGGCGGCCCGCGCGAGCTGGGTGATGCGGACGACCGAGTCCTCCACGTCGCGCGGCGCGACCATCATCAGGTCGGCGAGCTCGTCCACGATCACCAGCAGGTAGGGGTACGGCGTCAGCACCCGCTCGCTCCCCGCCGGCACCGTGACCTTGCCCGCGCGGACCGCCTTGTTGAAGTCGTCGATGTGGCGGAAACCGAAGTTGGCCAGGTCGTCGTACCGCATGTCCATCTCGCGGCAGACCCACGCCAGTGCCTCGGCGGCCTTCTTCGGGTTGGTGATGATCGGCGTGATCAGGTGCGGGACGCCCTCGTAGTTGTTGAGCTCGACCCGCTTGGGGTCGACCATGATCATCCGCACCTCGTCGGGCGTCGCGCGCATCAGGACCGAGGTGATCAGCGCGTTGATGAAGCTCGACTTGCCGGAGCCGGTCGCACCGGCCACCAGCAGGTGGGGCATCTTCGCCATGTTGGCGACGACGAAGCCGCCCTCGACGTCCTTGCCGAGCCCCGCGACCATCGGGTGGTGGTCGGTGCGCGCGACGTTGGACCGCAGCACGTCACCGAGCGACACGATCTCCTTGTCGGTGTTCGGGATCTCGACACCCACGGCCGACTTGCCGGGGATCGGGCTGAGGATCCGGACGTCCTCCGAGCCGACCGCGTAGGAGATGTTGCGCGCGACGCCCATGATCTTCTCGACCTTCACGCCGGTGCCGAGCTCGATCTCGTAGCGGGTGACGGTCGGGCCCCGCGTGTAGCCGGTGACCTGGGCATCGATGCCGAACTCGTCGAGCACCTGGGTCAGCCGCTCGACGACGGCGTCGCTGGCCTTCGACCGGGCACGGTGCGGGGATCCGGGCTTGAGCGCGTCGCCGTTCGGCAGGGTGTAGGCGATGTCGCCGGACAGGGCGAGCTGCTCGACCCGCTGGGGCAGCGGCGTGTGCGGCGGCGGCTCGAGCTCGCCGGTCTCGTCCTGGCCGGGCGCCGGCGCGGCCGGGTCGGTGAGGGAGACGTCGATCGGCTCGCGGAGCTCCATCGACTCCTCGACGGCGGCCGCGGCCTTGCGACCCCGTCGCTTCTTGGTGGGCTCGGCGAGCAGCGGCGTGTCGTAGGCCTGGTCGCCCATGAGCGGGTCGATCGTGTCGTCGGATCCGCGCTTGACCCGGATCGGCTGCGTCGGCTCACTGCCGCCGTCGGCGGTCGGGCGCCGGCCGAGGAGCGAGTCGCCCATCTCGCGGAGCCGGTCCGGCACGCGGTAGAGCGGGGTGGCGGTGATGACCAGGAGGCCGAAGAACGCGAGCAGCACGAGCAGCGGCACGACGACCGCCGACGAGCGGAGCAGGTCGAGCAGCAGCGCCGACACGACGTACCCGACGGCGCCGCCGCCGTCGCGCAGCGGCGTGGTGTCGCCGCTGACCGGCTGCGGGCTGCCGTTGGCGATGTGCACGATGCCGAGCAGGCCGAAGCCGAACGCCGCCCAACCGATCACCTGGCGGCCGACCGGCCCGTTGGAGACCGGATCGCGCATGACCCGCCAGGCGGCCAGCAGCACCAGGAACGGCACCAGCCATCCCACCTTGCCGACGGTGCCCGCGACGACGGTGCGCACGAAGTCCATGACACCGCCCGGCACCTCGAACCAGACCCCGGCCGCGACCACGAGGGCAAGTCCGCAGAGGAGCAGGCCGATCCCGTCGCGGCGCTGCTCGGGCTCGATGTCCTTGGCGCCCCCGACGATCCCCCGCACCACAGCGCCCACACCGTGCGCGATGCCCAGCCAGATCGCGGCGATCGCGCGGGCCAGCGCGCTGAACGCGTGCGCCACCGGACCGGTTCCGTTGCGGACAGCACGGGGCGCCGGCCGTCGGTTCGCGGTGCTCCGCTTCTTCGAGGTCGGTCGCTTCTTGGCTGTACTCCGCGATCGCGAGCTGGTGCTGGCCCTTTTGCTGCTACCGCTACCGCGGCTCTTGGACGTGCTCCGGCTGCGCGACCGCGTCGGGGAAGACGTACGGGTCGCCATGCTGATGACCCTACTCATTCGTCACATCCGCCCCATGCATCACGGGAGCGTGTCGGCGTCCCAAACACCCCTTGATTCACGCGGGCCCATGATCCTGAGCGCAAGGCAACGGCCAGACGACACGCCGACGAATTGGGGGGTGGACCAAAGCGTGCCGTGCTCTTAGGGTGCCGGATGGCGCGCCACTCTCGGGTGCGGCTTCAGGAAATTCGTTCCTTCGAAGGGAATCTCGGTGAAGAACTTCAACCGAGGCCGCAGTTTTGCTGTCGGCCTCGCCCTTGTCGCCGCCGGCTTGGCGGCCCCTCCAGCAGTCAGCGCCTCCGCTGCTCCGACAACGCAGCCCGACCCGTCCCTCGTCGCCGAGATGCGCGACGAGGCGTCCGGAAAGCTCGCCCTGCGCAACAACCCCGCCACTGGGAAGGTCGGCTTCGCGCGCGCCAACGGGGCCGACCCCGACCTGCTCCCCGGCGTCGCCGCCGAGGGTCGCGCGGGCGCGATCGACAAGGCCACCCGCTACCTCGACCGGTTCGCCGGAGCCTTCGGCGCCCGGGCCAGCGAGCTGAAGCAGACCGAGGTCTACTCCGACCGGGGCGGCCACTCGGTCACCTTCACCCAGTCCTACAAGGGGATCCCGGTCTTTGCGGCCGAGCTCAAGGCCGAGGTCAACCGCGAGGGCGCGCTGACCTCCGTCAACGGCTTCGCCGCTCCCGGCCTGTCGCTCTCGACCTCACCCCGGTTCTCCGAGAGCCAGGCGTCGGCGCGCGCGCTCGAGCTGGTCAAGGCCAGCCCCGAGGGCCACGAGGACGGCGGTGTGCCCGAGGGCTTCACGAAGGGCCTCGAGGTCCGGTCGATCAAGCTGATGATCTACCGCACCGGCACCCCGCGCGGCATCGACGGCGTCAACAGGCTCGCCTGGGTTGCCGAGGTGTGGAACAAGTCCACCATCCGCGAGACGGTCATCCTCGACGCCGAGACCAACAAGCCGCTCAACCGCTGGTCGATGATGGCGCACGCCCTCGACCGTGAGCTGTTCGAGGGCAACGAAGACGGCACCTACACGCACGTCTGGAGCGAGGGCGACCCCTTCCCCGCCGGCCTGACCGAGGACCAGGAGAACGAGATCCTGGGCGCGGGTGAGTCCTACTGGATGTTCCGCAACACGTTCGGCTACAACTCGTGGGACGGCACCGGCGGGACCATGTACACCACGAACAACGACCCGCGGATCAGCTGCCCCAACGCCAACTGGAACGGCTTCTCGACCAACTACTGCACCGGCGTCACCGGTGACGACACCGTCGCGCACGAGTGGGCCCACGCCTACACGGAGTCGACCTCGGGCCTGATCTACCAGTGGCAGTCGGGTGCGATGAACGAGGCGTACTCCGACATCTGGGGCGAGACCGTCGACATGCTGAACACCCGGCACAACGAGGGCGGCGACACGCAGGCCGACAAGATCGAGCGCACCGAGGGGGTGTGCTCGGTGCACACCCGCTCCGCGGTGACGATGGAGATCACCGCGCCCGCCAGCGTCGACGGACCCTGCACCGCCGCTCCGGCGTCGTTCGGCCCGGTCATCACGCAGGCCGGTGTGTCCGGCACCGCGATCGTCGGCGTTGACGGCGTCGGAACCCTGCCGGACGGCACGCCCGACAGCTCGACGGGCAACGGCTGCCTGCCGTTCACCAACGCCGGCGACATCGCCGGACAGTGGGTCTACGTCGACCGAGGCTCCTGCACGTTCCAGACGAAGGCCGACAACGCGGACGCCGCCGGTGCCGAGGGCATCGTCGTCGGCGACAACGTCGCGGGTCGCGACCCGATCTCGATGTCGGGCATCTCCGACATCTACGGAGTGATGGTCACCCTCGAGGACGGCGAGCGGTTCAAGACGGCCGGTGGCCCGGTGAGCTTCGACATCGCCGCGGTTCCCGCGCCGACGGACGACACCTACCGGTGGCTGTCGGGCGAGGCCGACCCCGCCTTCGGCGGTGCGATCCGCGACATGTGGAACCCGAACTGCTATGGCCATCCGGGCGCGGTCTCGGACGCCGAGTACCACTGCGACGAGAGCGACTCCGGCGGCGTGCACTCCAACTCGGGTGTGGTCAACCGGACGTTCGCGATCCTCGTGGACGGTCTGGACGGCAAGGTCGCCCCGATCGGTCTCGACAAGGCAGCGTGGCTGTTCTGGTACTCCCAGATCCACTACCTGACGCCGTCGTCGTACTTCCCCGACCTGGCCGACGCTCTCGAGGCGTCCTGTGCGGCACTGCAGGGCGTCACCTTCGAGAAGGTCACGCTCGGCAACCCGTCGGATCCCGACGGGTCCGACGGCGGCGTGGTCGACCCGGAGCTGGTCGAGGGCGGCACCACCGCCACCGACTGCAACAGGGTCAAGGACGCCATCGCCGAGACCGAGCTGCGGCTCGACCCGCAGGAGCAGTGCGACTGGCAGCCGCTGCTGCAGCCCGGCAACCCGTCGGTCTGCGGTGACAAGTTCCTGACCAAGACCACCTACGTGGAGAAGTTCGAGGACGGCCTCGCGGGCTGGAGCCAGGACGAGGAGCTCGGTTTCGCATTCAGCGAGGGCATCCCGTGGGAGGTCGCGGAGGAGAACGACGGTCCGGCCGGACAGGGCAGCAACGCCGCGTTCGCCCCTGACCCCGTCACCGGCACGTGCGGCGCCCCTGGCGACCTCACCAGCCGCAACGGCCTGATCAGCCCGGACATCCAGGTGCCTCGTGGCCGGGTCCCCCGGCTGACCTTCCGCCACTACATGGCGTCGGAGGCGACGTGGGACGGCGGCAACGTCAAGGTCAGCGTCAACGGCGGGGCCTTCGAGCTGGTGCCGGCCGACGCGTACCTGTTCAACGCGCCGGGTCGCGAGCTCGACCCGACCCAGGGCACGTCGATGGGCGGCGAGCTCGCCTGGACGGGCACCGACGGCGGTCAGCTGACCGGTTCGTGGGGCAAGTCGATCATCAACCTCCGCGGGCTTGCGGACGCGGGCGACACCGTGAACTTCCGGTTCGACTTCGGTCGTGACGGTTGCAACGGCGTCGACGGTTGGTACGTCGACAACGTGAAGGTCCAGGTCTGCGCACCCAAGCCGGTCGGGACGGACACGAAGGTCGTGGATGTCGACCCGCGTCCGGTGGTCAAGGGCAAGGCGTTCACGGTCAAGGTCAAGGTCACCGCCAACAACGGCAAGACCCCGACCGGGCGCGTCGCCCTCTTCGTCGGAGCGGCGAAGCTGGGACGAGACACGCTCAACGGGAACGGCGTCGCCGAGATCACGGTGCTGCGGATCTTCCGGGTCGGCTCGCACGACCTGCTCGCGCGGTACAACGGGTCGGAGCTATTCCGGCCGAGCCGCCAGGGATTCACGATCCGCGTGGTCCGACCATGATCGGCTAGCAGCAAGGGCAACGGTCCCCGTCCTCCTCAGGAGGACGGGGACCGGCTGTCTTGCCGCCTGTTGGTCGAGCTGCGACTACGCCTCGACGACGACCGGGATGATCATCGGCCGGCGCTTGTGGGTGCTGCTGACCCAGCGGCCGATCGTGCGTCGTACGGACTGCTGGAGCTGGTAGGTGTCGTCGACGCCCTCCGACAGCAGACCGTTGACCGCGTCGACGATCGGCTGCTTGATGGCCTCGAACATGGTGTCGTCCCAGGCGTGCCCGCGGGCGTGGATCTCGGGGCCGGCGGAGACCTTCCCGGCGACCGAGTCGACGACCACGATCACGGAGATGAAGCCCTCCTCGCCGAGGATCCGGCGGTCCTTGAGCTCGGACTCGGTGACGTCGCCGATCGACGGGCCGTCGACGAACACGTAGCCGACCGGGACCTTCCCGGTGACCGACGCCACGCCGTCGACGAGGTCGACGACGACGCCGTCCTCGGCATAGACGACGTTCTCAACGCCGGTCTGCTTGGCCAGCGCGCCGTTGGCGAGCATGTGGCGGACCTCGCCGTGCACGGGCAGCACGTTGCGCGGGCGGACGATGTTGTAGCAGTACAGGAGCTCGCCGGCGCTGGCGTGACCGCTGACGTGGACGAGCGCGTTGCCCTTGTGCACCACGCGCGCACCCCAGCGGGACAGGCCGTTGATGACGCGGTAGACGGCGTTCTCGTTGCCGGGGATCAGGCTCGAGGCGAGGACGACGGTGTCGCCGGCCTCGAGGTTGACGAAGTGGTGGCTGCGGTTGGCGATGCGCGCCAGGGCGCTCATCGGCTCGCCCTGCGAGCCGGTCGAGATCAGCACCTGCCGGTCGACCGGAAGGTCCGCGAGCTCCTTGGCCTCGACCATCACGCCCGACGGGATGGTCAGGTAGCCGAGGTCCCGCGCCACCCCCATGTTGCGGACCATGGAGCGGCCGACGAAGGCGACCCTGCGGTCGTGGGCGACCGCGGTGTCGAGGATCTGCTGCACGCGGTGCACGTGCGAGGCGAAGCAGGCGACGATGATCCGCTGATCGGCCTCGCGGAAGACCTGGTCGAGGACCGGCGTGATCTTCCGCTCCGCCGTCGTGAACCCCGGCACCTCGGCGTTGGTCGAGTCCGTGAGGAAGAGGTCGACGCCCTCCTCCCCCAGCCGGGCGAACGCACGGAGGTCGGTGATCCTGCCGTCGAGCGGCAGCTGGTCCATCTTGAAGTCGCCGGTGTGGAGCACGAGACCGGCGCCGGTGCGGATGGCGACCGCCAGCGCATCGGGGATCGAGTGGTTGACCGCGATGAACTCGAGGTCGAACGGCCCGAAGCTGATCCGGTCGCCCTCCTTGACCGTGTGGGACACCGGCTGCTTGAGCCGGTGCTCCCGCAGCTTGCCGTTGAGCAGGGCGAGGGTGAGCTCGGAGCCGACCAGCGGGATGTCGCCGCGCTCGCGCAGGAGGTACGGCGTGGCGCCGATGTGGTCCTCGTGCCCGTGGGTCAGCACCAGTGCCTCGATGGCGTCGAGACGCCCCCGGATCGGCGCGAAGTCGGGCAGGATCAGGTCGACACCGGGCTGGTGCTCGTCAGGGAAGAGCACCCCGCAGTCGACGATGAGCAGGCGGCCGTCGTACTCGAAGACGGTCATGTTGCGGCCGACCTCGCCGAGGCCGCCGAGGGGGATGACCCGCAGGCCTCCGGTGGGGAGCTCGGGCGGTGCGCCCAGCTCGGGATGCGGGTGACTCAACCGAGGACTCCCGCCGCTTCGAGCCCGGCACGCAGGGCGACGAGCTCGGTGTCGTCGAGCTCGACCAGCGGCGAGCGGACCCGGCGGTTCTCCAGGATCCCCAGCATCTCCAGCGATGCCTTCGCGGTGGTGGCGCCGTAGTTGGCAGCGCCCATGATCGCGTCGACCGCGGGGAGCATGCCGGTGTAGATGTCGAGCGCGGCCATCGGGTCGCCGTTGTGGAAGGCGTCGTACATCGCGCGCAACCGGTCACCGACGACGTGGCCGGCGACGGACACGAAACCGACGGCTCCGTGCGCCAGCCAGCCCAGGTTGGCGACGTCGTCCCCGGAGTAGACCGCGTAGCCCAGCTCGCGGATCCGGACGCCGCGGGCGAAGTCACCGACCGCGTCCTTCAGCGCGACGACCGGCTCCCAGCTCGCCATCTCCTCGTAGCACTCGAACGCGATCTGGGTGCCGGTGCGACCCGGGACGTCATAGAGCATCACGGGGAGCTCAGCGGCGTCGACGACCTGGCGGAAGTGGTTGAGGATCCCTCGCGGGCCGGGCTTGTTGTAGTAGGGCGTCACCAGCAGCACGCCGTCGGCGCCGATCTTGGCCGCCTGCTGGGCCAGCCAGATCGAGGTGTTGGTGTCGTTGGTGCCGACGCCGGCGACCAGCTTGGCGCGGTCGCCGACGGCGTCCTTCACCGCGGCGAGGGTCTCACCGTCCTCCTCCTTGGTCGTGGTCGCGGACTCGCCGGTGGTCCCGGAGATCACCAGTCCGTCGTGGCCGTGGTCGACGAGGTGGCGGGCGACCCGCTGGACGGCGTCGAGGTCCACCGAGCCGTCCTCGCGGAAGGGCGTGACCATCGCGGTCAGCACGGTGCCGAAGGGGGCGGAGCTCATGGAGCAAGGCTATCCCCTCGCCCGGGGGCACCGGACCGGCGGCGCGCGTACGTGCGCCGGCCATCGCGGTCTGCTGTAATGCTCGCCGTCCGATGTCGAAGGAAAGAATTCATAGGTTGCGCTCCAGCATGGGTTGGCCGCTCGCTGTCCTCGGGACGGCGATGGCCCTGGTCCTATCGGGGATCACGGTCGTTCCAGACGCAGCCGCACCGGCGACTGCCGTCGCCAACGCGCCGGCGACCGCTGCCGCCCGGCCCAACATCGTGCTGATCCTGACCGACGACATGCGCGCGGACGAGCTGCGCCTGATGCCCAACGTGCAGCGCCTGCTCGTCCGGAAGGGCACCAGCTACACCAACGCGATCTCGCCGCACCCGGTGTGCTGCCCCGCCCGCGCCGAGCTCCTCACCGGCCAGTTCGGACAGAACAACGGCGTGCAGAACAACAAGGGCCCGTGGGGCGGCTACAAGGCACTCGACCAGCCCGACAACACCGTCGCTGCCTGGCTGCAGGCAACCGGTTACCTGACGGCGCACCATGGCAAGTACCTGAACGGCTACCGTCGGGTGAGCTCGCCCCACGAGCCCGGCTGGACCCGCTGGGACACGCAGATCGGCGGTGAGTACAGCTACGACGGGCGGGCGCTCTTCGCCGACGGCGACCGGTACGAGGGCGACTACATCGCCGACGTCGTCCGTCGGCGCACGAACCGTGTCCTGACCAAGTTCTCCCGCATGGCGGGCCCGTTCTTCACCTTCATCAACCATGTGGCCCCGCACGGTGCCTATCACGGTGGGCGCTGGACGCTGCCCCGCGCCGAACGCCAGTACAGCGACGCGTACCCCGACCTGCTGCCTCCGTCGTACGACGACCCGGCCTTCCAGGAGAGGAACGTCCGTGACCTGCCGTCCGATCTGCAGCAGCCGCCGATCCTGACCAGGACGCTCATCAGGATGGCCCGGGCCCGGGCCCGGGCTCTGCGTTCGGTCGATGACGCAGTTGCCCGCACCATCCGCCGGTTGCGCGCGCTCGGCGAGCTCCGCAACACCTACGTCGTTTTCACGTCCGACAACGGCTTCCAGATCGGCGAGCACCGGCAGGTCGGCAAGAACCTGCCGTTCGACGAGTCCTTCGACATCCCGCTGGTGATCCGCGGTCCGGGGATCCCCGCTGGAGAGCGCATCCACGAACCAGTCACACTCGTCGACATGGGGGCGACCTTCCTCGACTGGGCGGGCGGGGTGGCGCCCGGGCGTCCGCTCGACGGGCTCCCGCTGCGCCACATCGGGCGCAAGCACCCGCGGGACACGCTCCTGGTGCAGATCGGCGACTCCGCGAGCGACGCCTCCGACGGCTGGAAGTACCGGGGCGTGACGACTCGCCGCTACCTCTTCGCGACCCACGCCAGCAACCCGAACAGGGGCATCCTGTTCGACCGCCGACGCGACCCGCACGCGACCGTCAACCAGTTCCACCGGCGGGCGTACGCGCAGGTCAGGCGTGAGCTGATGCGGCGGACCCGGTTGCTCGCGGTCTGCTCCGGCCAGGCCGAGTGCAACCAGGCGTTCGGTGCGCTACCGGAACCTGGCTGAGGCAGTCCCGGGTGCCCCTCAGACGTGCGGCATGACCTCGTCGGCGACCAGGTGGAGGTGCTCGAGGTCGGCCAGGTCGAGGACCTGCAGGTAGATCCGCTGGGATCCGAGCGCGGCGTACCGGCCGATCTTGTCGACGACCTCCTGCGGGGAGCCCGCCAGCCCGTTGACGCGCAGCTCCCCCGGTTCGCGACCGATCGCCTCGGCGCGGCGGGAGACCTCGGCCTCGTCGCGTCCGGCGCACAGCACGAGCGCGTTGGACCAGGTCAGGTCTCCCGGGTCGCGACCGATCTCCTCGCACGCCGCGCGTACCCGCGCGAACTGGGTCTCGGTGGTCTCCACGTCGAGGAACGGCAGGTTGAACTCGTCGGCGTACCTCGCGGTCAGTGCGGGCGTCTGCTTCTTGCCCTTGCCGCCGATGAGGACCGGCGGTCCGCCGCGGTGGCCGACGGACTGGACCGGCTTCGGCAGGGCCGGCGAGTCCGACAGCTGGTAGTGGGTGCCGGCGAAGTCGTAGGTCCGGCCGACCGGCGTCGACCACAGCCCGGTGAGGATCTCGAGCTGCTCGGCCAACCGCTCGAACCGCTCCTTGGTGTCGGGGAACGGGATGCCGTAGGCGGTGTGCTCCTCGGCGAACCAGCCCGCTCCGATGCCCAGCTCGACCCGGCCGCCGCTCATCGCGTCGACGCCCGCCACCTGGATCGCGAGCACGCCCGGATGGCGGAAGGTCGCGCTCGTCATCATGGTGCCGAGCCGGATCGTTGAGGTGTCCCGCGCGAGCCCGGCCAGGGTGGTCCAGGCGTCCGACGGTCCGGGGAGGCCGTCGCCGCCCATCGTCAGGTAGTGGTCGGAGCGGAAGAACGCACCGAAGCCGAGCTGCTCGGCTGTGCGGGCGACCGCGAGGAGGTCGTCGTACGACGCGCCCTGCTGGGGCTCGGTGAAGACACGGAGCTCGACTGTCATGCCCTCACTTTCCCAGCCCTCCCCAACCGGCCGGCGAAGGTGGTACGACTGGCGGATGGACGCCCTCCGCATTGCTGCCGATGCCGCCCTCGACTACGCCGCGTCGGTCGACGACCGGCCCGCCTTCCCCACGCCCGAGGCCATCGCCGGCCTCACCGCCTTCGACGAGCCGCTCCCCGAGACCGGCGCCGACGTCGCCGAGACCCTGCGGCTGCTCGACGCCGCGGGATCGCCCGCGACCGTCGCGACCACCGCCGACCGCTACTTCGGCTTCGTGATCGGCGGCGTCCACCCCGCCGCGCTCGGTGCGGCGTGGCTGGCGGACGCCTGGGACCAGAACGCGGGGCTGCCGGTGATGTCGCCGGTGGCCGCCCGGCTGCACGACGTCGTACGGCGCTGGCTCGTCGACGTCCTGCGGCTGCCGGAGCAGACCGGGGTGGTGTTCACGACCGGCGCCACCGTGGCCAACGCGACCTGTCTCGCGGCTGGGCGCGACTCGCTGCTCGAACGTGCCGGGTGGGACGTCCAGGCGGACGGGCTCTTCGGCGCGCCGCCGGTCACCGTCGTCGTCGGCGCCCACCGGCACTCGACGCTGTCGAAGTCGCTCGGGCTGGTCGGCCTCGGCCGCCGGCGGGTGGTCGTGGTCCCCGCGGACGACCAGGGGCGGCTACGGGCCGAGGAGCTGCCGGACGTCTCCGGTCCGGTGCTGGTGTGCGCGCAGGCCGGAGAGGTCAACAGCGGCGCGTTCGACCCGTTCGACGCGATCGCGGACTGGGCAGCCGACCGGGAGGCCTGGGTGCACGTCGACGGCGCCTTCGGGCTCTGGGCGCTCGCGGATCCGACCCGCGCCGCTCTGGTCGCAGGGCTGGACCGCGCCGACTCGTGGGCGACGGACGGGCACAAGTGGCTCAACGTCACCTACGACTGCGGGATCGCGTTCGTGCGGGAGGTGACCGCGCTGCGGCGGACGTTCACGGCGGTGGCGGGCTACCTGCCCGGCGACGAGGGCTTCGAGACGATGCACCACACGCCGCAGTCGTCCCAGCGGGCGCGTCAGATCGAGGTGTGGGCGGTGCTGCGCGCGCTCGGGCGGACCGGCGTCGCCGAGCTGGTCCAGCGCACCTGCGACACCGCGGCCGCGCTTGCGGACCGGCTCCGTGCCGGCGGGTTGGACGTCGTCAACGACGCCGTCCTCAACCAGGTGCTGGTGCGGCTCGACGACGCCGCCTCCACCAACGCACTCGTGGCCGCCGTGCAGGCCGACGGCCGGATCTGGTGCGGCGCCACCCAGTGGCACGGCGCTCCCGCGATGCGGATCAGCGTGTCGTCGTGGAAGTCCGGTCCGGAGGACGCGGAGGCGGTCGCCGGAGTGATCCTGGAGTGCGCGACGCGCGCCCGGGCCGCGGGTCGGTGACGGCTAGGGCGTGTCTCTCTGTCCGGCGCCGTCGCGAGCGGCGCATCCGGCCGATCTGGCAAGGCGGCGGAGCGCTGGCCTGCTGGGCGCACGTCGAGCGACGCCAACGCAGCCAGATCGAGTCGGAAGCGTCGCGCAGCAGGCGCGGGATAGAGAGAGACGCCCTAGGCGTCGCCACCGCAGGCGAAGGTCCGCTCCCACCGGACGATGTCGAACCCCTCGCGCGGCTCGCGGGCGACCTCGCGCCAGCGGCCGCGGTCGAACTCCGGGTAGCGGGTGTCTCCCTCGGGAGAGGCATGCACCTCGCTGATGATCTGCACGTCGGCGTAAGGCAGGGCTGCTTCGTAGACCACCGCTCCCCCGCCGATCATCACGTCGCCGTCCATCGTGTCGGCGAGCCTGAGCGCGTCGGGCAGCGTCGGCGCCACGTAGACGCCTTCGCCGTGCCACGCAGGGTCGCGGGTCAGCACGATCGTGGTGCGGTTGGGAAGCGGCTTGCCGATCCCCTCGTGCGTGGTGCGGCCGAGGATCAGGAGGTGCCCGGAGGTCGTCTCCTTGAAGTGGGCGAAGTCCTCGGGCAGGTGCCACGGGATCTTGCCGGCGAGCCCGATCACGCCGTTCTCGGCCACCGCGGCGACCATGGTCACCTTCTTGCCGCCGGGAGTCGTCATACAGCGATGGGCGCCTTGATGCCCGGGTGCGGGTCGTAGCCCTCGACCTGGATGTGCTCGAGGTCGAAGGCGTCGATCGCGGTGACCGTGGGGTCCAGCACCAGCTTGGGGAGCGGCCGGGGGTCGCGGGTGAGCTGGAGCCGGGCCTGGTCGAGGTGGTTGGAGTAGAGGTGGGCGTCGCCGAGGGTGTGCACGAAGTCGCCGACCTGCAGCCCAGTGACCTGGGCGACCATGTGCGTGAGCAGGGCGTAGGACGCGATGTTGAAGGGCACGCCGAGGAACACGTCGGCCGAGCGCTGGTAGAGCTGGCAGCTGAGCCGGCCCTCGGCGACGTAGAACTGGAAGAGGGTGTGGCACGGCGCCAGCGCCATCTGGGGGATGTCGGCCGGGTTCCACGCAGAGACGATGTGCCGCCGGCTGTCCGGGTTGTTGCGAAGCTCGTCGATCACCTGCGCGAGCTGGTCGATGTGCCGGCCGTCGGGCGTCGGCCACGACCGCCACTGGGCGCCGTAGACCGGGCCGAGGTCGCCGTTGTCGTCGGCCCACTCGTCCCAGATGGTGATGCCCCGGTCCTGCAGCCACTTCACGTTGGTGTCGCCCCGGAGGAACCACAGCAGCTCGCCGAAGACGGAGCGGGTGTGGATCTTCTTCGTCGTCACCAGCGGGAAGCCGGCGTTGAGGTCGAACCGCATCTGGTGGCCGAAGACGCTCAACGTGCCGGTGCCGGTGCGATCGCCCTTCTCCACTCCCTCGTCGAGGATCCGCTGCACGAGATCGAGATAAGCCTGCACGTGGCTCAGCCTAGGTCAGCGCACCGACTCCTCGGCGTCTCACGCGCTCAATGACATGGGGCCGTAGACGACCCGGTCGAGCTCGATGAGGGTCACCGCGGCCACGCCGGCCTCCTTGAGAGGCGCCCAGGTCTCGCCGATCCAGGACTCGGCGTCCGCCTGGGTCGCGAACCGGCGGTCGCCGTACTCCTCGGCTGCCTCGCCGGTCAGCGTCACCTCGGCACCGTCGTCGTCCTCCAGCCGCCACCACCAGGGCCGCTCGGAGGGTGTGGCCTGACGGAAGACCGGCGGGGGCTCGGGGAGGTTCATCAGGACTCCCTGACGGAGGGGTCGACGAAGGGCGGCTTGACGATCTTGAAGACCTCGCGGCGGCCGCGTACGTCGACGGCGACCTCGGCGTCGTCGGCGACCACGCTGGCGACCAGGGCCAGGCCGATGCCCTGCTTCAGGCTCGGCGAGAAGGTGCCGGAGGTGACCTCGCCGAGCAGCACGTCGGGCACCAGCGAGACGGACATGTGCGGACGCGGGATGGCCCGGCCGGTCGAGACCAGGCCGACCAGCTTGCGGCGGGCGCCCTTCTCCTTCTCGGCGAGCACCGCCTCGCGCCCCCAGAACTCGGGCTTCTTCCAGCCGACCGCCCAGCCGAGGCGGGCCTCGTTGGGCGTGACCGTCGGGCCGATGTCCTGCCCGTGCAGGGGATAGCCCATCTCGGTGCGGAGCGTGTCTCGCGCGCCGAGCCCGCAGGCGAGGATGCCGAACTCCTCGCCGGCCTCCATCACCGCGTCCCACAGCGGGAGCGCCACGGTGCTGGGAGCGATCAGCTCGTAGCCGCGTTCGCCGGTGTAGCCGGTGCGACAGACGATGACCGTATCGCCGGCGAAGTCGGCCTCGCCGAACGTCAGGTAGTCGTGGCCGACGGGGAGGCCGACCTTGGACAGCACGTCGTCGGACCGGGTGCCCTGGACGGCGAGGATGACGAAGTCGGCATGGTGGTCGACCACCTCGACGCCGTGCGGGGCGGCCGCCGCGAGCCGCCGGTGGACCTCGGCGTTGTTGGAGGCGTTGGGGACGAGGAGCACGTGCTCGTCGTCGCGGTAGTAGCTGAAGATGTCGTCGACGATGCCGCCGGTGTCGGCGTCGAGGCACAGCGTGTACTGCGCGCGGCCGGGGCCGATCCGACCGAGGTCGTTGCTCAGGGTCGCGTTGACGAACGCGACGGCGCCGGGGCCGCGGACGACCACCTTGCCGAGGTGGCTGACGTCGAAGATGCCGACCGCGGAGCGCACCGCGGTGTGCTCCTCGACGATCCCGGAGTACTGGAGCGGCATCTCCCAGCCGCCGAACTCGGCGAACTTCGCGCCGAGTGCCTCGTGCCGTTCGTGCAACGGCGATCGGGACAGGGCGGGCGGCGACGCGGACTGACTTCCGTCGGGCATGACGGGGACTCTACCGACGGACCTTCCGACAGAGCCGACGTCTACGCTTCCGGCGTATGACGTCCTTCGCGCTGCGCACCGCCAGCCCCGCCAAGACCCGGGCGGAAGCCGTGGTCGTCGGCGTGGTGCCCGGGGAGGGCGGGCGGAAGGGCACCGCCCGGCTCGCGCCCGGCGGTGAGGACGTGGCGAAGGCCTACGGCCGGCGGTTCTCGCCGCTGCTCGCGTCGCTCGGCCTCAGCGGCAAGCCGGGCGAGGTCGCCAAGGTGCCGACCAACGGCGCCATCGCGTCGCCGCTCCTCGTCCTCGTCGGCCTCGGTGCCGACCCCGACCCGCTGGCGGTCCGGCGGGCTGCCGGTGCCGCTGCCCGCGCGGTCACCAACTCCGCTTCGGTGGCACTTGCGCTACCGGCCGACACCCCCGAACTCTTGCGCGCCGCGCTCGAGGGCTACCGGCTCGGGGGCTACACGTTCACCCGCTACAAGAGCGGTTCGTCAGGGTCGGCGCCGGCCGAGATCGTCGTGCTCTCGCCGGTCGCGCGGCGCAAGGACTCGATCTCGGCGTTCGACGAGGCGCAGTTCGTGGTCGACGCCGTGGTCACCGCGCGCGACTGGGTCAACACCCCGCCGGGCGACCTGACGCCGGCCCTCTTCGCCGACGAGATCGTCGCCGCGACGAAGCGGGTCGCCGGCGTCACGGCCAAGGTGTACGACGAGGCCCAGCTCGCCGAGCTCGGGTGCGGCGGGATCCTCGGTGTCGGCGCCGGATCGGACGCACCGCCGCGGCTGGTCGAGCTGGACTACCGCCCCAAGGGGGCCACCACCCACCTGGCGCTCGTGGGGAAGGGCATCACGTTCGACTCGGGCGGGCTGACGATCAAGCCGGCCGCGAGCATGCCGACGATGAAGGAGGACATGGCCGGCGCGGCCGCGGTGGTGCAGGCGGTGCTCACCGCCGCACGCCTCAAGCTGCCGGTGCGGATCACCGCCATCGCCGCCCTCGCGGAGAACATGGTCGGAGGTGCGTCGTTCCGTCCCGGCGACGTGCTGACGACGTACGACGGCACGACCGTCGAGATCACCAACACCGACGCCGAGGGCCGGCTCGTGCTTGCCGACGCGCTCGGTCGCGCCGTCAAGCGCAAGCCCGACCTGATCGTCGACATCGCCACCCTGACCGCGCACATGTCGCTCGCGCTCGGCGACAAGATGTGCGCCGTGATGGGCGACGACGCGATCGTCGAACAGGTGCTCGCCGCGGCCGTCGCCGGCGGCGAGGAAGCGTGGCCGATGCCGATCCCCGAGCACATGGAGGAGCGGATCCGCACCTCCAGGATCGCCGACCTGTCCCAGCACGACTGGATCCGCTGGGGCGGCGGCCTCTTCGCCGGGGCGTTCCTCCGCGAGTTCACCGGCGGTCTCCCGTGGGCCCATCTCGACATCGCCGGGCCGGCCTTCAACAAGGGCGGCCCCGCCGGCCACTGGACCTCGGGTGCGACCGGCTACGGCGTCGCCACCCTGGTCGAGCTCGCGCGTTCGTTGGCCGACCGGCCCGAGGACTAGGACTCGCGCGGCTTGTACTGCGGGTAGTCGGCGGCCTTCTGCTCCTTGCGGATCCGCGAGTTGTAGTCGCGCATCCGCTGCGGGATCCCGACCACGGCGGCGTCGTACGACGGGACCTGGTGCTTGTTGCAGAAGTCGTGCGCCCACTTCACGCCGGGCACCCGACGGCGGGTCCACTCGCCGTCGTGGGCGACCAGCAGCAAGGTGACCTCGCTGACCGCGGTGCGGGGCTCCACGAAGCCCTCGACGCCGCGCCGAGCGACGACCCATTCGTGCAGGTGGGCCTCGTCGACCTTGTCGGCCGCGCGCACGCGCGTCGAGCCCGTCCGGGCCGCGTCACGCGCCGGACCGCTCATCTTCGGCCCCTTCCGGAACCGATCCCACAACGCCATGGCCCCAAGTGTGCCTGATGAGCCAGGGGCGTTGCGCTCGGCAACACCCGTGGTGCAAGGATGGGCGCGCACCCGAGTGACAGGGAGAACTGTGGTGGCCGAGGCCGACGGCGACGACGTAGTCGACGTTTTGATCTTGGGCGCGGGGTCGGGCGGCTACGCCTGTGCTCTCCGCGCCGCCCAGCTAGGCCTCAGCGTTGCGCTGGTCGAGCAGTCGAAGCTCGGCGGCACCTGCCTCCACGTCGGGTGTATCCCGACGAAGGCGCTGCTGCACGCGGCCGAGGTCGCCGACGCGACGCGGGAGGCGGAGACGTTCGGAGTCCTGGCGAAGTACGACGGTGTCGACGCCGCCGGCCTCCGCAACTACGCCGACGGCGTGGTCAGCCGGCTCTTCAAGGGCCTCACCGGGCTCATCAAGAGCCGCGGCATCCGGGTCGTCGAGGGCCGGGGCACGCTGACCGGTCCGAATCAGGTCACCGTCGAGGGCCCTGGTGGCCCTGGTGGCCCTGGTGGCCCCGGTGGCACGGTCACGCTGACCGGACGCAACGTCGTGCTCGCGACCGGTTCCGCACCGCGGCTGCTGCCCGGCATCGAGATCGACGGCACCCGCGTGCTCACGTCGGACGAGGCACTCCGGCTCGACCGGGTGCCGGGCTCAGCCATCGTGCTGGGCGGGGGGGTCATCGGCTGCGAGTTCGCGAGCGTGTGGCGCAGCTTCGGCGCCGAGGTCACCATCGTCGAGGCGCTCCCCCGGCTGCTGCCGCCCGAGGACGCCGCCTCGTCCGCGGCCCTCGAGCGCGCGTTCCGCAAGCGGGGCATCACCGCCCGCACCGGCACGTCGGTCACCGGCGTCACCGTCACCAGCGACGACGACGGCGGCGGGGTCGTGGTCACACTGTCCGACGACACCGAGGTCCGCGCCGACGTACTCCTGGTCGCTGTCGGCAGGGTGCCGCGAACCGAGGGTCTCGGCTACGAGGAGCAGGGCGTCACCCTCGACCGCGGGTTCGTCACCACCGACGACCACTGCCGCACCGGCGTCGACGGCATCTGGGCCGTCGGCGACATCGTGCCCGGGCTCCAGCTCGCGCACCGCGGCTTCCAGCAGGGCATCTTCGTGGCCGAGCAGATCGGCGGCCTGTCCCCGCGACCGATCGACGAGCGCGGCATCCCGCGGGTCACCTATTCCCGACCCGAGGTCGCGTCGGTGGGCCTCACCGAGGAGCAGGCCAAGGAGGAGTACGGCCACGACGCGGTCACCACCCTCACGTACGACCTCGCCGGCAACGGGAAGTCGCAGATCTTGCGTACCCAGGGGTTCGTCAAGCTGGTCCGCCAGGCCGACGGGCCGGTCGTGGGCGTCCACCTGGTCGGCGAGCGGGTCGGCGAGCTGATCGGCGAGGCGCAGCTGGTCTACGGCTGGGAGGCGCATCCCGACGACGTCGCGCCGCTGGTCCACGCGCACCCCACCCAGCACGAGGCCCTCGGCGAGGCGTTCCTCGCCCTGGCCGGCAAGCCCCTGCACACCCACAGCTGACCCACCTTCCTGCTCCTGCAGAGTCACAACACCAAGCGAAGACGAGGATTTCATGGCCACCGAAGTCAACCTCCCCGCACTCGGCGAGTCCGTCACCGAAGGCACTGTCACCCGCTGGCTCAAGCAGGTCGGCGACTCCGTTGCCGTGGACGAGGCGCTCCTCGAGGTCTCCACCGACAAGGTCGACACCGAGATCCCGTCGCCGGTCGCGGGCACCCTGCTCGAGATCAAGGCCGAGGAGGACGAGACGGTCGAGGTCGGCGCCGTGCTCGCTGTGATCGGTGACGAGGGCGAGGGCTCGGGTGGAGGCGAGTCGCCGGAGGAAGGTTCGTCCGAGGAGTCCGCACCGGAGGCCGAGGCGGAGCCCGAGCCGGAGCCGCAGGAGCCGGAACAAGCCTCCGAGCAGGAGTCCGAGCCGGAGCAGACCGAGCAGGAGTCCGAGCCGGAGAAGCCGGCCGCCGAGGAGTCGGGGGGATCCGGCGGCTCGGGCGGCTCGGGCGAGAGCACGCCGGTCACGCTCCCAGCACTCGGCGAGTCGGTCACCGAGGGCACCGTCACCCGCTGGCTGAAGAAGGTCGGCGACGACGTCGCCGTCGACGAGCCGCTGCTCGAGGTGTCCACCGACAAGGTCGACACCGAGATCCCGTCCCCCGTCGCCGGCACCCTGCTCGAGATCAAGGTCGAGGAGGACGAGACGGTCGAGGTCGGCGCCGAGCTCGCCCTCATCGGATCCGGTTCGCCGGCGGAGTCCCAGTCCGAGCCCGAGCCCGAGAAGGAGCCGGAGCCTGAGAAGAAGCCGGAGCCGGAGGCGGAGAAGGAACCGGAGCCCGAGAAGGAGCCGGAGCCGGAGAAGGAACCGGAGCCCCAGAAGGAGCCCGAGGCCGAGAAGGAGCCCGAGGCTGCCAAGGAGGCCCCGGCGGCGGACGCCGGCGGCACCGACCGTCCCGGCTACGTCACTCCGCTGGTGCGGAAGCTCGCGGCCCAGCACGGTGTCGACCTCGGGTCGGTCAAGGGATCCGGCGTCGGCGGGCGGATCCGCAAGCAGGACGTCATCGACGCCGCTGAGGCACAGAAGCCCGCCGCGGCCGCGCCGGCTGCGACGTCCGCACCGGCTGCGTCCTCGGCGCCCGCGCAGAGGTCGTCCACGCCGTCCCCGTTGCGCGGTCAGACCGTCAAGGTCAGCCGGCTGCGCAAGATCATCGCCCAGCGGATGGTCGAGTCGGTGCAGATCTCGGCCCAGCTCACCCAGGTGGTCGAGGTCGACGTCACCAACATCGCCCGGATGAGGGAGGCCACGAAGGAGGACTTCCTCGCCCGCGAGGGTGTGAAGCTGTCCTACCTGCCATTCTTCGCCAAGGCTGCGATCGACTCGCTCAAGCAGCACCCGTCGCTCAACGCCACCCTCGACCTCGAGGCCGGCGAGGTGACCTACCACGACCGCGAGAACATCGCGTTCGCCGTGGACACCGAGAAGGGCCTGCTCACGCCGGTCGTCAAGGATGCCGGCGACCTGTCGGTGTCCGGGCTGGCGAAGAAGATCGCCGACGTCGCCGGCCGCACCCGCGCCAACAAGATCGGGCCGGACGAGCTCTCCGGCGGCACCTTCACGATCACGAACCTCGGCAGCGTCGGCGCCCTCTGGGACACGCCGATCATCAACCAGCCGCAGGTCGCGATCCTCGGTCCCGGCACCGTGGTCAAGCGCCCGGTCGTCATCGACGACGAAGACCTCGGCGAGACGATCGCCGTCCGCCACATGGTCTACCTCGCGCTGACCTACGACCACCGGCTGGTCGACGGCGCCGACGCCGGCCGCTTCCTCCAGGAGGTCAAGAGCCGGCTCGAGGCCGCGCAGTTCGAGGTCTGAGCGCCAGCAGCACGACAAGGCGCCGGGTCCCTCATGGGGGCCCGGCGTCCGTCAGTCTCGGTCGACCTGGCCTTCCATGTCGGCCTCGGTCAGTCCCGCCGGTCCAGTTCCATCGTAAAAGCCGAGGTTGCGGCCCGTGACACGCTGGAGCCATGAGCCTGCACGTCGTCATGGCCGGCAGCTCCGGCTTCCTCGGAACCCACCTCCGCGAGGAGCTGGAGCGCCGCGGGCACCGGGTCACGGCGCTCGTCCGACGGCCGGCGGCGGGGCCGGACGAGTCCCGCTGGGATCCCGACGCGGGCGAGGTCGACCGGGATCTGGTGGCGTCGGCCGACGTCGTGGTCAACCTCGCCGGCTCCCCGACCATCGGCAACCCGCACTCGAAGAAGTGGTCGACCGCGTTGCGGCACTCCCGGGTGCGGACGACGGGGTTGCTGGCCGAGGCGGTCGCAGCGGCGCCGCAGCCGCCGTACTTCGTCGCGGGCAACGCCGTCGGCTGGTACGGCGACCACGGCGCCGCCGTGCTGACCGAGGCGGCCGACAGCCGCGGCCACACGCTGATGATCGACGTGTGCCGCGACTGGCAGGCCGCCGCGCGCCCGGCCGTCGACGCCGGCGGTCGCGTCGTCGTCCTGCGGACGTCGCCCATCATGGACAAGTCGAGCGCGCCGCTGCAGCAGCTCCGGCTTCTGTTCAAGGCCGGACTCGGCGGACGGCTCGGCAACGGCCGCCAGCACATGCCGATGATCTCGCTGCGCGACTGGGTCGGCGCGACGTCGTACCTCGTCGAGCACCCGACCGCCGACGGGCCGGTGAACCTGTCCTGCGTGACGACGCCGACCAACGCCGAGTTCACTGAGGCGCTCGCCCAATGGCTGCACCGGCCGGCGGTCGCGACGGTGCCCGCGCCGGTCCTCAAGGTCGCCGGCGGCCGTCTCTCGCCCGAGCTCCTGGGGTCGATGAACATCCGGCCGCAGGCCCTCCTGGACCTCGGCTACGAGTTCGCCGATCCCGACGTGAGCGCGGTGCTGGCCAGCGGCCTCTCGTAGACCGCCGCGAGCACCCAGCCCGTCCCCGTCAGCCGGAACGCGAGCCGCCGCGTCGTGAGCCCGTCGCGGGGCAGCAGCTGCCGCTGGCCCCCACGGACCGGCACCGCGATCGCGTCGGCGAGCCGATCGGTCACGTCGAGGACGATCCGTCGCTCGGTCCGCACCCGCAGCTCGACGGAGAGCACCTGCATCGTCATCCGGCGCACCCGCAGGCCACGCTGGACCCACCGGTTGAGCATCCCGACGTCCCGAGCACCGGCCCGTGACCCGGGGAGGTAGATCCGCCGGAGCGCCGGCACGTCGCCGCGTGCCCAGGCCGCCGATCGGGCGCGGTCCCAGTCGCGCAGCACGGCAAGGGACGCCACGGCCTCGGTGACCGTCACCGTCGGCGCGACCCGCGGCAGCGGGCCGGCCGGGTCCGGGCTGCTGCGGTCCTCCCCCGGTGTCGACCGCAGCAGCCCGGTGATGACCAGCGCGACCACGGCCACCACGATCACCGCGGCCACGGCGAGCGTCACTCGCAGCGGCGGCGGCGACACGGAGTCGCGGTCGGCGGTCATGGGCTCAGTCCTACCCGTGCGACCGGCCCGGCGCATCCGGCTCTCCACAGGGCCGGCGCTCTCGGTCGCGCAGGTAGGCTCGGTCCGTGATCGAGTTGCAGTTCCAGGAGGCCGGCCTCGGCGACGACGCGATCGACTACGTCGAGGCGTGGGAGCTCCAGCGGCAGGTGCACGCGCAGGTCACCGCCGGCGACCGGCCCGGCACCGTGCTGCTCCTCGAGCACCCGCCGGTCTTCACGGCCGGCAAGCGCACCACCCCCGACGAACGCCCGGCCGACCCCGGCACCGCGGCTGTGATCGACGTCGACCGCGGCGGCAAGATCACCTTCCACGGACCCGGCCAGCTGGTGGGCTACCCGATCGTCCGCCTCCCTGACCACGTCAAGGTCGTCGACTACGTCCGTCGGGTCGAGGAGGCGCTGATCGCGGTCTGCGCCGACTTCGGCGTCACCACCGCCCGGGTGCCCGGCCGCAGCGGCGTCTGGCTCCGCGCGGACGCGCGCGGGCCGGAGCGCAAGCTCGCCGCGATCGGCATCCGGGTCGGCCGCGGCGTGACCATGCACGGCTTCGCCCTCAACTGCGACGTCGACCTCGGTTGGTACGACCGGTTCGTCCCCTGCGGCATCGCCGACGCCGGCGTCACCTCCCTCTCGCAGGAGCTCGGCCGCGACGTACCGGTCACCGAGGTTCTTCCGTCCGTACGGCGACACCTCGCCGAGCTCCTGGCCTGGCAGCCCTATGACGCCACCCCCGACTACGAACCGCGTCCCGAGCCCGGCCGCGGACCCCGGATCCCGGTCCTGACGCCCGGCGCCTGAGCCGCCTCAGAACCGGTCGGCGAGCTCGGTCAGCCTGGCGACGTACGCCGGGAAGTCGATCTCGGGGAGGTTGTCCCCCGGCGCGGTGCAGCCCACGGCCCCGTCGACCTGTTCCCGAAGGATGTCTGCATGGCCAGCGTGCCGCGCCAGGTCGACGATCACGTGGACCAAGATCCGCCCGAGCGTGACGCTGCCGTGGTCGCCCCACCACGGCACCCGTCCCTGCGCGTCGAGCGACAGCAGGTCGATCGTCTCGTCGCAGAAGGCCTGCACCCGTTGATAATTGTCGACGATCCCCGCACACGTCTCTTCCGCTGTCGCGTACCAGTCCACCTGCGGATCGGTGTCATAGGCGTCCTCCGGCACCAGGCCCGCCGGATCGTCGATCGTGCGGCCGAAGGTGGGGCCGAAGTACCCGTACTCGACGTTCATGCAGTGCTTCACGATGCCGATCAGGTTGGTGCCGGTCGAGGTGCGGGGCGTCCGCAGCTCACGCTCCGACAGCCCGTCGAGCTTCTGGAGCAGCGACATCCGCTGCTCGGTGAGGTAGCTGACCAACACGTCCTTCATCTCCATAGGCCCCAGTTGATCACCCCTTTACCCCACCGGCGTGTCCGGCGGGCCGGGCAACCTTTTGCGTGGTCGGATCGTCTGATCCCCCGAAGGGGACGGCAGACCAGGCAGACAGGGGACATTTCGGGTGAGCGACCTCGTCATCGAGACGACGGGCCTGCGGAAGGAGTTCCGCAGCGTCCGCGGCGAGCTGCGGGTCGCCGTGCAGAGCCTGGACCTGGCGGTGCCGGCCGGCGGCGTCCACGGCTTCCTCGGGCCCAACGGGTCCGGCAAGACCACGACCATCCGGATGCTGCTCGGACTGGCCCGTCCGACCCGCGGCACGATGCGGCTGTTCGGGCAGCCCGTGCCGCACCGGCTCCCGCAGGTGATCGGTCGGGTGGGCGCGGTCGTCGAGTCGCCCAAGTTCTCGCCCAACTTCAGCGGTCGCCGCAACCTCCAGCTCCTCGCCGGCGCGATCGGTGCACCGCCTGCTCGCGTCGACGCGGCGATCGAGACGGTCAGGCTCGCCGGACGCGAGAAGGACCGCTACAAGGCTTACTCGCTCGGCATGAAGCAGCGGCTCGCCATCGCGGCGACCCTGCTCAAGGACCCGGACCTGCTGATCCTCGACGAGCCGACAAACGGCCTCGACCCCGCCGGCATCCGTGAGATCCGCGAGACCATCCGCGACCTCGGCGCGTCCGGCGTCACCGTGCTGCTGAGCTCGCACATCCTGGCCGAGGTGCAGCAGGTCTGCACCTCGGCCACCATCATCGGCAACGGCAAGCTGCTGGCGTCGGGCACCGTGGACGAGCTGCTGGGCAGCGGTACGTCGTACCGCGTCCTCGTGCCGGACCCGAGCGCCGCCGCCCAGGCACTGATCGGTGCTGGATTCGCGCCCGCCAGCATCAACGGCGAGCTCCACGTCGACGCGGAGCAGCCGGCCGACATCACCCGAGCCCTCGGCGAGGCCGGCATCTGGCTGACCGAGCTGACCCCGCTGCGGGCCGACCTCGAGGCCTACTTCCTCCAGCTCACCGAACCCGAAGAGCTGGGCCACGACACGACTGAGGTCGTGGCGTGAGCCGGCTGCTGCAGGTCGAGCTGACCCGGCTCCTGTGCCGCCGGGCCGTGCTCGTGATCCTCGCGGTCGCGGTCGCGATCCCGGTGGTGATCGGCGTCGCGACCGTCCTGAACACCCGGCCGCCCTCGGCCGGGGACCTCGCGTACGCCGAGGAGCAGGTCGCGATCGAGATGCAGAACCCGCGTGTCGAGCGCGGCTACGAGAGGTGCCTCGACAACCCCGAGCGGCACCTCGGTCAACCGCTGCCGGACGATGTCGAGGCGGCTTGCAACGAGAGCTACCTCCCGCAGCCCGAGTGGTTCGTCTACTGGGAGCCGCTGGATCTCGCCGGCGAGCGTGACGAGGGGTCGGGCCTCGCGGTCGTGATCGTGCTGGCGATCCTGATGATGCTCGTCGGCACCACCTTCGCCGGTCACGACTGGGCCAGCGGGTCGGTGAGCAACCAGCTCCTGTTCGAGCCGCGGCGGCCACTCGTCTGGGCCGCCAAGGGCACGGTCGTCACAGTGGCGGCTGGGTTGTTCGCAGGCGTTGTGGTGACGGCGTACTGGTTGCTGCTCGGCCTGGTCGCGCGCTCGCGCGACATCGAGATCGGTGACGGGCTCCTGCTCGACTGCCTCCAGAGCGGATGGCGCGGCGCGGGGATCGCGGCTGGCGCGGCGCTCGCCGGCTACGCGTTGACGATGTTGTTCCGCAGCACGGTCGCCGCGCTCGGCGTGCTCCTCGCCGCCAGTGTCGCGGGCGGCATCGTGCTCGCAGTGATCGGCGTCGGCTCGGTCTGGAACCCAGGGCTCAACATCGCGGCGGTCATCCTGGACGGCGCGCCCTACTGGGCCGACGCCCCGTGCCCGGGCAATGAGGAAATCGGCTTCTGCTCGGTCGAGAAGACCCTGCCGATCGGACGTGCGCTGTTGTTCCTCGGGACCGGGCTGGTGCTGTTCGCCGCCGCGTCGCTCGCGTCGTTCCACCGTCGCGACGTGCCCTGACCGAAGAGGGCTCTCGACCCCCTGCGCGGTAGGCTGGCGGGCGTGTCCGCCACCCTCCCTGAAGGCCGCAAGCTCCTCCGTCTCGAGGTCCGCAACGCGGAGACCCCGATCGAGCGGAAGCCCTCGTGGATCAAGACCCGGGCGAAGATGGGGCCGGAGTACACCGCCCTGCAGAGCCTGGTGAAGTCCGAGGGTCTGCACACGGTCTGCCAGGAGGCGGGCTGCCCCAACATCTTCGAGTGCTGGGAGGACCGCGAGGCGACGTTCCTCATCGGCGGCGACCAGTGCACGCGGCGCTGTGACTTCTGCCAGATCGACACCGGCAAGCCGCAGCCGCTCGACCGGGACGAGCCGCGGCGGGTGGCGGAGTCGGTCAAGAAGATGGAGCTGCGCTACGCGACCATCACCGGTGTCGCCCGCGACGACCTCGACGACGGCGGCGCCTGGTTGTACGCCGAGACGGTGCGGGCGATCCACGAGCTCAACCCCGGCACGGGCGTCGAGAACCTGATCCCCGACTTCAACGGCATCCCCGAGCTGCTGGAGCAGGTGTTCGAGTCCCGGCCGGAGGTGCTGGCCCACAACGTCGAGACCGTGCCCCGGATCTTCAAGAGGATCCGGCCGGCGTTCCGCTACGACCGGTCGCTCGACGTGCTCACCCAGGCCCGCGCTTTCGGGCTGGTGACGAAGTCCAACCTGATCCTCGGCATGGGCGAGACCCGCGAGGAGGTCAGCCAGGCGATGCGCGACCTGCACGACGCGGGCTGCGAGCTGCTGACCATCACCCAGTACCTCCGCCCGTCGGTGCGTCACCACCCCGTCGAGCGGTGGGTGAAGCCGGAGGAGTTCGTCGAGCTCCAGCAGGAGGCGATCGAGCTCGGGTTCGCCGGGGTGCTCTCAGGGCCCCTCGTGCGTTCGTCGTACCGTGCCGGTCGCCTGTACCGTCAGGCGATGGACGCCCGCGCGGCCGAGACCTCGGCTTCGGCCTAGCCGCGTCGACCACCACCGCAGATCAACGAAACAGGCAGGCAGCACCGCACGATGTCGAACGAGCCCCTCGACCCGTCGACCATGAGTCGACGTCGGCAGATCATCGAGACCTTCAAGATGACCAAGCAGGTCGACCGCGCGGTCGGCTGGTGGATGCTCCTCGCGTTCCTGGTCTTCGGGGGCGTCGGGTTCGGCATCTTCTGGCTGCTCCCCGGCAAGGGGACCATCGGCCTGATCATGGCGATCGTCGGCGGTCTGCTGCTCGGCTTCCTCGGCATGATGATCGTCTTCAGCCGGCGCGCCCAGAAGGCGGCGTACGCGCGCCTCGACGGCCAGGTCGGCGGCGGCGCCCGCGCGCTGTCGATGCTGCGCCGCGGCTGGAAGCTCGAGGAGGTCGTCGGCTTCACCAAGCAGCAGGACATGGTGCACCGCGTCGTCGGGCCCCCGGGCATCGTGCTGGTCGGCGAGGGCAACCCCAACCGGCTGCGCCAGCTGATGGCGAGCGAGCGCAGGAAGCACGAGCGGGTCGCCGCCGACTTCCCGGTGCACGAGGTGTTCGTCGGCAACGACGAGGGTCAGGTCCCGCTGCCCAAGCTGGTCAAGCACGTGCAGAAGCTCGGCCGCCAGGTCAAGCCGGCCGAGCAGACCGACCTCCTGATGCGGCTCAAGGCGCTCGACGCCCAGCGCCCGAAGGTGCCGCTCCCCCGCGGCCCGGTGCCGACGAGCATGAAAGGCATGCGCGGCAACCTCAAGGGCCGCTGACCCTGCTGGCTAGACGCCGGTGGTCGTGAGCCGGCGGTAGGTGTCCATGGTGACCGTCGCCGTGCCGGCGAGGAGGTCGTGGAGGCCGCGGCCGTCCGACCGGAAGACGAGCGGCGGGATGACCAGCGCGATCGCGACCTGGCGGCCCAGCAGCGGCAGCGGGTTGGAAAGCCGACCCCGACCGGCGGCGGGTACGACGCGCAGGCCGGTCAGGAGCTTGCCGAACGAGCCGCCGAGGAGCCAGGTGAACAGCGCCGCCTCGAGCACGAACACGACCAGCGTGTAGAGCTGGGCGGGCGAGCCGGGCTCGCCGTACTCGTCCAGGCCGACGAACACGATCACGACCAGGGTCGAGGCAACCCAGTCGACGAAGAGCGCCAGGATCCGCCGACCCCAGGACGCGGTCGGGAACGGGACGGTGGAGACGGGTGGGGTGGGCTGGTCGGGCATCGCCGTCACCCTAGTGACCGGCCAGCCCGGCAGCCGAACCGCGGTCCCGGGAAACCTGTTACATCCCTGAAACAAAGTGGTCATGGTCGAGAAACGGCCCCTCCGTAGGTTGCTGGACAGGCGGTCGTCGCGCAGCGTTGCGTAGGTACGATGCCGCGATCACCCTCGATTTCCGGAGTGCCGGATCCAGACTGGTGGCTGACCCTGGGTCAGCCGAGGAGGAACGAATGTTCAGCAACAGCGAAGAGCTGCTCAAGTTCATCGCGGACGAGGGCGTCGAGATGGTCGACGTCCGTTTCTGTGACCTGCCGGGCATCATGCAGCACTTCACGGTGCCGGTCTCGTCGTTCGACCAGTCGGTGTTCGACGACGGCCTCGGTTTCGACGGCTCGTCGATCCGCGGCTTCCAGGCGATCAACGAGTCGGACATGGCGCTCTTCCCGGACCCGACGACGGCGTACGTGGACCCGTTCCGCAAGTCGAAGACGCTCAACCTGAACTTCTTCATCCACGACCCGATCACCGGCGAGCCCTACTCACGCGACCCGCGCAACATCGCGAAGAAGGCGCTGGCCTACCTCAACACCACCGGCGTCGCGGACACCGCCTACTTCGCGCCCGAGGCCGAGTTCTACATCTTCGACTCGGTCCGCTACTCGACCACCGCCAACGAGGGCTACTACCACATCGACTCCGTCGAGGGCTGGTGGAACTCGGGCCAGGAGGGCGACAACAAGGGCTACAAGACCCGCTTCAAGGGCGGCTACTTCCCGGTCGCGCCCTACGACCACTACGGCGACCTGCGCGACGACATGGTCAAGAATCTCGAGGCCGTCGGCCTCCAGGTCGAGCGCGGTCACCACGAGGTCGGCACCGCCGGCCAGGCGGAGATCAACTACAAGTTCGACACGCTGCTCAAGGCGGCGGACGACGTGATGAAGTTCAAGTACATCATCAAGAACACCGCGTGGGAGCAGAACAAGTCGGTCACCTTCATGCCGAAGCCGATCTTCGGTGACAACGGCTCGGGCATGCACGTGCACCAGTCGCTGTGGAAGGGCGGCGATCCGCTGTTCTACGACGAGACCGGCTACGGCGGTCTCTCCGACCTGGCCCGCTGGTACATCGGCGGCATCCTCAGGCACGCCCCGGCACTGCTGGCGTTCACCAACCCGACCGTGAACTCCTACCACCGCCTGGTCCCGGGCTTCGAGGCGCCGATCTCGCTGGTCTACTCCTCGCGCAACCGCTCCGCCTCGGTCCGGATCCCGATCACGGGCACCAACCCCAAGGCCAAGCGGATCGAGACCCGCTTCCCCGACCCGTCGGCGAACCCCTACCTCGCCTTCTCGGCGCTGATGCTGGCCGGCCTCGACGGCATCCAGAACAAGATCGAGCCCGCCGCGCCGATCGACAAGGACATCTACGAGCTCCCGCCGGACGAGATGGCCGAGATCGACCAGGTCCCGACGTCGCTCGGCGCCGTCCTCGACGCGCTCGAGGCCGACCACGAGTTCCTGACGGTCGGCAACGTCTTCACCCCCGACCTGATCGACACCTGGATCACCTACAAGCGCGACCAGGAGATCGCTCCCGTGCAGCAGCGCCCCCACCCGCACGAGTTCGAGCTCTACTACGACATCTAGTTAGTACATTGGTCGAATAACTCATTTTCGATCGCTGATGGCCCCGGGACTCCCCCGGGGCCATCGTCATTCGAGGACAGGCCGGCCGAGATGGTTCCAGCAGGGACCCGCATACTCCGCCGCGAGTGACGCGCCCGCCACTGGTGGCGCACGTCCTGAAGACCGCGTGTTCAGCGGTCCTCGGTGTGACCGGGGCTGACCAGGCCCGTCTCGTACGCGAGTACGACCGCTTGCACCCGATCGCGGGCATCCAGCTTGGAGAGAAGGTGTGTCACGTGGGTCCGCACGGTCCCCTCCGAAATGAAGAGTCGGACACCGATCTCCGAGTTGCTCAGCCCCATCGCCAGCTGCCGCAGGACGTCGAGCTCGCGCTCGGTGAGGGTCGCCACGCTCGGGTTGTCCCGGGTCCGCACCTTGGCGAACTCGGCCAGGAGGCGTCGGGTGACCGAAGGGGAAACCAAGGCGTCTCCCGCGGCCGCCGCCCTGACCGCACGGACGATTTCGTCGGCTGGCGCATCCTTCAGCACGAAACCGCTCGCTCCGATCTTGATGGCTTCGTAAACGTACTCGTCGAGGTCGAACGTCGTCAGGATCACCACCTTGACCGAGGAGTCCTCAGCCAGCAGTCGGCGTGCCGCAGCCAGCCCGTCCATGACCGGCATCCGAATGTCCATGAGCACGACATCGGGCCGGGTCGCTCCCGCCCGGCGCACCGCCTCCTCGCCATCGCCCGCCTCGGCCACCACCTCGAGATCTTCCTCGCCGTCGAGGATCCGACAGAGTCCGGCTCGAACGACCTCCTGGTCATCAGCCACCAGAACCCTGGTCACGACCGTCCCTCCAGCGGGAATGTGGCATGCACGGCGAAGCCGTCGGGCCCCGGCACCGCCAGCATCTCCCCGCCCTCGGCGCGGACCCGTTCCGCCATCGACTGGAGGCCGTAGCCGGCACCGGGCACGCTGCGACTCCGCAGAGCCGGTTCACCGCTGCTCAGGACGTCGATCTGCAGGCTCTGCTGACCCCAGCGAAGCCTTACCTCAGCCTGTCCGTTCATCGTATGTTTCCCGGCATTGGTTAGGCACTCCTGCACAACCCGGTAGGCAGCGAGCCCCAGGCCGTCGCCCACCTCGCGCGGTTCCCCCTCGACGACGAGCGCGGCCCGCGTCCCCCTCCCGCCCGATGACTCGATGAGCCCCGGCAGATCACCGAGACCCGGCTGCGGTGCCAGCGGGGCCGCGGCATCGGGGTCGACACGGAGCAGGCCGAGAAGCTTGCGGAGCTCCTGCAACGTCTCGCGTCCGTGCTGCTCGATGTCGGCCAGGGCGGAGGCCACCGGGTCATCGGCGGCAAGGTCGCGACGCTCGGCGCCTGCCTGAACCACGATCGCCGACACATTGTGGGACACGACATCATGAAGCTCGCGGGCGATCCGGCTACGCTCCTGCATCGCACGGTTCTCGCTGAGCAGTGAGCTGCGCTCCTCAGCCAGCCGAACCCCCCGGCCGGACAGCCACGCGACCACGACGACCATCTCGGCGTACACGAAGTTCCCCGCGCGGGCGTCCCCGAGAGCCACGACAACCGCAAGGGCCGCCGCCGCGCCAAGGAGTACGACGAGTGCCCGGCGCACTGGCAAGTGCGCCGCGAGGGAGTAGAGCATGACCACGAGGGCGATCGGCTCCGCCACGCCTCCGGGCAGGTCGGAGCCGAGCGCCGCCTGGAGGACCAGCGCGCCCAGCAGAACGGCTCCGGCTGCCTCCGGTCGACTCCGTCGGAAGAGCAGCGGCACGGTGACGAATGGCACCGTGAGCGCGACGTACGCCGGGGACCTGGGCGTCACGAGGCTCGACAGCGACTCGACGCAGGCCAGAGCGGTGAGCGCTCCGACAAGCACCAGGTCGACGACTCGAAACCGCAGCACTCCCCGACCCTAGGACACCGTCGACGGCCCCACATCTGCTTCAGCGCGTAGATCCGGCCGGCTGATCTCAGCGCCCAGACGTACGAAGCCTGGCGCCAGGGTGGACGACCGGGGACTCGGTGATCTCTAGCGTGATTCTCACGCAGAACCCCGACCGAGCACCCAGGAGCAACCATGTCCAACGACCTTCGCCTCAAGGCAGGCGCCCTCGCGCTGGTCACTGCGCCCGGCCTGATGCTGGCCGGCCACCTGACCCAGCTGACACCTGAGAAGCACGACACCGCCTCCGAGCTCGCCGCTGTCGCGGAGGCTCCTGGGCGGGCCGACGTCGCACTCGTGATCGGGTTCGTCGGTCTGCTCTGCTACATCCCCGCATTCCTGGCCCTGGCTGCGCCGATCCGGGACCGACGGTCCGGCCTAATCGGGCTCATGATGAGCATCTCCGGACTCCTGGCGCTCGTCGCTCTCATGGGCTCCGGGCCGGTGACCAACGCCATGGTGGCCGCCTCCGCCGACCGTTCGGAGATGATCGCCCTGACCGATCGCTACGAGAGCTCACCCGTGGTGACCTTCTGGGTGATCCTGCTGCTCGTCGGCTGGACCCTCGGACCGCTCGTGATCGGTATCGGTCTCTGGCGGGCAGGGTGGTCGATCGGCATTCCGCTGGCGCTGTTCGCCGGTGTCGCCCTGACCGTGGCAGATGCCGGCCGTTGGCCGCTGGCCGCGGCGTTCGCGCTTACCTGGCTGGGCATGGCTCTCGCGGCGAAAGGTCTCTGGTCCCGTTCCACTTCGCGGACCCATGTCCACAAGGCAGCCGTGGAGTCCTCGGCCTAGGTCTCCGTCGCCAGAGCTACCGGTCCTTCCCCGGCGCCGGCCGGAACAGCGCGCGCAGCTGGCCGCCCACCCTAGTGGCAACGACCCACCGGACAGCAGCATCAGCCGTTACGTCGCCGATCGCAGAAGTGGCAACGCGCGTTTCCCGAATCGTGGGTGAGTACCCGCCGGTCGGCATACCGTCGGTACTGCGGGAGACGCCCCCACCCGGTCGCCCCCACCCGGTCATCCGGGACCGGGTGGGGAGCGTCACCCCGCAGCTGGCGCCCCCACGTCCCTCGATAGTCTCGGTCGCTAGCACTAGCCTGCTGACCGTCTCCCGAGAAGAGACGCGCTCGGCCCACGTCGAGAGACAACGGCTAGCGTCCGGCGCAAAGCGATCCCCGACCCGCGTTCGAACTGGCTGGTGTCGTGTCCCGTGGCCGTGACGCAGCGCTACCGCGTTCGTTAAGTAGGAGTGCGGCGATTCCTTGGGATCGGCTGCGCGACGCCCCTTGACCCCCCTCCCAACTGGGCCAGGGGGCGCCATACATCAGGGTGCTCGCCTCGGCCCGCCTGAGCAGACAGGCGGCCGAGGCCGTTCCTTCCGGGTGGAGTTCGCACAAGTGGGATCGCCTTGGGCCAATCGGGTCGCGGCCCGCCAGGCAGCGCCTAACGTCGGGATCGGCCCCGCCCGGCCATCCCCACCCGGTCGTCCTCGAAGGTGGGTCAACTGGGTACCGGGCGGGGCCGACAAGCGTTGACCGGACGGCCGGGCGAACGGATGCACGTGCACGCGGATGCGGCGGACCGCGGGTGACACATCGACCGTCTTCAAAGTCCTCCAGCGGTATTGCGGCGGGTCGTGAGGTGCGTTACATTTGCGCGAAACTGAACCAAACTCAGTTTGTTCAGTGCCACCACGCAGGGATCGAGGGCCGCGATGACCAACCTGTCGTCAAGAGACGAGGTGAAGGCGTCCGAGCGGGTGCCGGGAACCTGTCCGGTGATTCACCTGGACGCATCTGCCCCCCTCGAGGTGGGCAGCCACTGGCAGAAGGCCAACGAGCTGAGGGAAGAGAGCCCGGCCTTCTTCAACACCCACGCCCAGGGCTACTGGGTCTTCACGCGGTACGACGAGGTCCGGGAGATGTACCAGCACCCGGAGATCTTCTCCAGCGAGTCGATCACGCCGTGGGAACCGGACCCGGTCTACCGGTTCGTGCCGACCCAGATCGACCCGCCCGATCACAGCAAGTACCGCCAGCTGATCAGCCGCTGGTTCGCCCCGAACGCGATCAACCGGATCGCCCCGCAGGCCCACGAGATCGGGGCCCGCCTGGTCGCGGATCTCGCGCCGAACGGAGAGTGCGACTTCGTCACCGACTTCGCGATGCGGCTGCCCACCGAGATCTTCCTGACCATCATCGGCGTCCCCGGCTCCGACGCAGACCTGATGGTCCCGTGGGTCGAGGACTTCTTCGCCGGCTTCGGCGGCGACCTCGCTCAGCAGGAGGCGATGGGCGCAGCGTTGGGCGGCATCCGGGAGTACTGGGTGGCGGTGCTCGAGGCCCGCCGCGGCGAGGCCACACCGCGCGAGCACGACTTCGTCTCGCTGCTGCTGCACTCCGAGATCGACGACGAACCGCTCGACGACGCCTTGATCCTGGACATCCTGACCGTGCTCGTGCTCGCCGGACTCGACACGACGCGAGGACAGCTGGGCTACCTGTTCCGTCACCTCGCCGAGCACCCCGACGACCGCAACCGGCTCCTGGCGGAGCCGGAGCTGATCCCGTCGGCGGTCGAGGAGTCGCTCCGCCTCTACACGATCATCTTCGGCGACGGCCGCAAGGTCGCGCAGGACACCGACTTCCACGGCTGCCCCCTCAGCAAGGGAGACATGGTCTACGGCCTGGTCTCCGGCGCCAACCGGGACCCGCGCGTCTACGAGCGTCCCGACGAGTTCGTCGTCGACCGCAAGGCCAACAACCACCTCGGCTTCGCGGGCGGTCCGCACCGCTGCCTCGGGGCGCACCTGGCCCGGATGGTCATGCGGGTCGCGGTCGAGGAGTGGCTGAAGGTCATCCCCGCCTTCGAGGTCGCGAGTGAGGAACCGCTGATGGAACGCGGTGGCGGCGCCATGATGACCCTGCTCAGCCTCCCGCTCCGCTGGGAGGTCCCGGCATGAAGATGACCGTCCGCAGCGACCTCTGCCGAGGACACGGCCGCTGCTACGACCTCGCCGAGGACTTCCTGGAGGACGACGACGAGGGTTTCGTGACCGTGCGCGGTCAGACCGTCGACGTACCGGCCGACCATGTGGAGGACGTCCGCAACGCGGCGGCATCCTGTCCCGAGGGCGCCATCACCATCATCGAGGCCTGAGCGAGGAGCTAAGGGCCGACGACCCGCAGGCACGCGCCGGTGATCAGCTCGCGCACCTCGTCGAGCGTCATCCGCCCGCCCGGCCGGTACCACCGCCAGACGCTGACGATCATGGCCAGCACGACCGTGGCGATCGCGTGCGGATCGCGCTTCGGGAACTCCTTCGCCTTTATGCCGCGCTGCAGCAGCGCGGTCCACTCGCTCTCGATCTGCCGCACGAGCTCACGGGAACGCTGGCGCTCGGCCTCTTCCTTCTCACTGGGCCGGGGCGTGGCGAGGAGGTCCATGTGGCTCTGCAGGATGCGCATTTGCGACACCTCGCGCGGGGTCACGTCGTACGCCGCCGCGATCGCCGCCTCGAGCGCCTCGCGCGCCCCCGGGGCAGCCGCCGTGGCCTCGCGGAACTTCTCGAGCGAGCGGTCCAGCTCCAGGCTCATGATCGTCAGCAGGCAGTGCGCCTTCGACTCGAAGTAGTGGTAGAGCGCGGTCTGCCCGATGCCGACCTGGTCGGCGACCTCGGCCCACTTCGTGTGCTCGTAGCCGTCCTGGCCGAACCTGTCGATCGCCGCGGTGAGGATGAGGGCCCGCTTGGAACGGGGGCCCTCCGTCTCCGGCAAGGCCTGCGCCATGTGTCCACCTCGTCTGTCTGGTCGTCGAGCCCAGGCGTGGAGCCAGGTCCGTGGTCGGGTGGGGTCATCCTATGCAGGACGAGATGAACTCAGGTCACTCCTCCGGTCAGGCCGGCCAGCCCGGTACCTTCGGACCGCGGCCCCCGACCGCCTCCAGGTAGCCCGCCGAGTCGGCCCGGCGCTCTCCCCACATGATCTCGAAGACCAGCCGGGAGATCTTCCACCTGCCGTCGTGCTTGGTCAGCTCGTCGTGGTAGCGACCGACCAGCACACAGACCTCGTCGTCGCCCTCGAACTTCTGGTACGACGTGTGGTAGACGAGCGCGGTCGCGGTGTCACCCTGGACGTCCACGTGGTAGACGCTGAGCAGGTGGTGCTGCCAGACGCAGGTCTTGGTCGCTTCGCGGATCCAGCCGATCACCGTGTCCGCACTCTCGGCCGGCTCGGCGTTGCCGTACTGGGCCCACAGATCGGGGTGCAGCACGTCCGTGAGCTGGTCGAGATTGGCCGAGTCGATGCTCGACGCGTAGCGGTACAGCGTGTCCTCGATGAGCATCCGCTCTTCGACAGTGGTCATGGGTGTTCCTCGTTCCCTGGTTCGGTGGTGCTGGTAGGTCCTGGTAGGTCCTGGTCGGTCGTGCGCTAGACGCCTGCTCCGGCGCGGTATCCCTCGGCGATGGCATGGCTGATCCGGCGGGGGGTCACGCAGTCGCCGATCGCAGTCACCGTCGCGTCGGCAGGAGTCGCACGCAGCAGTGCGTCGTCCCCGATGCGCGGCTGGTGCCACACCAGCAGGTCGGGGTCGACCTCCCGGTCCGTCCGGCCGAACACCGGTCGGACGACCAGCGGAGCGGCCGGGTCGTCGGGGACGACCACCCGGTGCGCGACCTCGAGGACCACGCCGGCGTCGCCCAGTCGACGCAGCAGTGGGCCTGCGCTCTCCGCGGGGACCCGGGGCGCCAGCCCGGTCAGCGCGGTCACGAAAGTCACCTGCCATCCGCGCGCAGCCAGGGCCTCCGCCGCGCTGTACGCCGGCCAGAACCCGTCGCTCTCGTCGTAGACAACCGCGGTGCCGGGCTCGTGGGCGACGCCGCCGGAGAGGACCTGGTCTACGGCCACTGCACCCCTGGCCAGCGGGGCGGGCGGAAGCGGGCTGAGCCTCGAGCCGGTCGCCACGATGACGTGGTCGGCGAGACCTCTGATCTCCGCGAGGTCGTCCGTCGAGATCGGAGCGCCGAGGTTGACGTCGACCTTGAGCCTGCGCGTCTCCCGCGCGAGGTAGTCGACGACGTCGATCAGGGTGGCGCGGTGCGGTGACGCCGCGGCGACCCGCACCGCTCCCCCGAGCGACGTCTCGGCCTCGAAGAGCGACACCCGGTGACCACGCTCGGCTGCGACCCGGGCGGCCTCCAGACCCGCCGGACCACCGCCGATCACGTAGACGTCCTTCGGCGACGCGACCCGCACCCCGACGGTCGGCAGCCGACCGCGTCCGATCTCCGCGTTGACCGCACAGTGCAGGTGTGGGTCGAAGGCCCGGCAGTCCTGGTTGACGCCGATGCAGCCCCGGATCTCGTCGAGCCGCCCCTCGCGTGACTTGACGGGCAGGTCCGGGTCGGCGAGCAGGGCCCGGGCCATGCCGACCAGGTCCGCGTGGCCCGCCTTGACGACGTGCTCGGCGGTGCCCACGTCGCGGATCCGCTGCCCGACCAGGACCGGAAGGCCGGTGGCGGCGCGGACCCGGGACGCGGACGGGACCGCCACCGCGTCCGGCCCGGTGGAGTCCTTGACGTAGGTCCCCCGGGTGCCGTGCGTGATGCTCAGGTAGTCCACACCGCCCGCAGCAGCGAGCGCCTCGGAGACTCGCACGCAGTCGTCGATCCCCATCCCGCCGGGGATCTCCTCCTCGCCGCTGAGCCGGACGCCCAGCGCGAACCCGTCGGGAGTGACGGACCGCATCGCCTCGATCACCAGCTGCAGGAAGCGCATCCGGTTCTCGAAGGATCCTCCGAAGTCGTCGGTCCGCTGGTTGGTGAGCGGCGACAGGAACTGAGCGACGAGGTAGCCGTGCGCGGCGTGGATCTCGACCCCGTCGAGCCCGGCCTTGACCAGGTTCTCCGTCGACACCCGCCAGCCCTCGACGATCTCGTCGATCTCACCGACGGTGAGCTCGTGGGGCGGGTAGGCGTCGCGGACGGTCTTGACCGGCGACGGTGCCATCGGCGGCTGGTCGGACTCCCCTCCGATGAATTCCCGGCCCAGGTGGACCAGCTGCCCGACCAGACGGGCGCCGTGCCGGTGGACGACGTCCGCCTTCTCCTTCATCGCCGGCACGACGGCGTCGAGGTATCCCTCGACCAGCTTGCCCGACCGCAACGCCGACGTGGAGTGGACCACCGTGGCGCCGCCGATGATCAGCCCGACGCCCCCAGCGGCCAGCCGCTCGAAGTGCTCGATGTCGCCGTGGGTCGGGACCCCGCGCTCGACCAGGCTGGTCCCCGCCGGAAGCGCGACCAGCCGGTTCCTCAGGTCGAAGCCGGCGAGTCGGAACGGAGAGAACACGTGGGGGAACGCGTCGTCCATTCTCAGCCTCCGATTCCGTGTCGGTCACTTCAGTTGGAGCCGCGCCGGCCGCGGCAGCGATAAGGAGGGTCCGGGCCGGCGCGGAGCTTCTAGGCGGGCACGAGTACGCCGCGGAAGTTCAAGCCCGCGTGCATGTCGGCGTAGCCCTGGTTGATCTCGTCGAGCCCGTAGGTCTGGGTGATCATCTCCCTGAGCTTCAGCGCGCCCGACCTCCACATGTCAACGAGGCGGGGGACGTCCTTGGAGGGCGACATCATCCCGTAGATCGAGCCCTGCACGCGCTTCTGGTACATCGTCAGCTCGAGCGGCGCCACGTCGATCGAGGTCGTGTGGCCGGGGGCTGCGGCAGTGACGACCACCGTCCCGGCCTTCCGGATCGCACGAAGGCGGCGCCGACGTCCGCGGAGGTGAGCACGCCGACGCAGATGATTGCCGCATCGGCACCCTGTCCGTTGGTCAGGCTTCGGACGAGCTCCGTGGCCTCGTCCACCGACGTGAACACGTCGGTGGCTCCGAGGTCCAGACAGAGATCGTGCTTGGACGTCACCGGCTCGACGACGACGACCCGCGCCGCCCCTGCGTGAGCCGCGCCCTGCACCGCAGCGATGCCGATCCCGCCCGCGCCCATCACCACGATGACGTCGCCCGGCCGGACGGCTGCCGCGTTGACGGCAGACCCCCAGCCCGTGGGCACGGCGCAGCCGAGCAGCGAGGCCAGCTCGAGTGGCATGTCGGCTCCGATGGGGACGCAGCTGTACTCGGGCATGACGCTGTACTCGGCGAAGCCGGAGACCAGGCCGGCCTGCGCCACCGGCTCGCCGTCCAGGTGCATGCGATAGCTGCCGTCGAGCTGATGACCCTCGAGCATCAAGGCCCCGTTGTCACAGAGGTTCTGCTGCCCGCCGGCGCACCAACGGCACCGGCCGCACCCAGGCACGAAGGCGGTCACGACGTGGTCGCCGGGCTTGAGGGTCCGGACCCCGGGACCGACCTCCTCCACGACTCCCGACGCTTCGTGCCCTCCGCACAGGGGGAGGTGCCCCACCGGGATGTCCCCGGTTGCGAAGTGGTCGTCGGAGTGGCAGAGACCGTTCGCCACGATCCGGACCAGGACCTCGCCCTCGCGGGGCGGGTCCAGCTCGACCTCGTTGACCTCCCACTTCCCCGGCACTTCCCGGAGCAGTGCGGCGCGCACCTTCATCGTCGTCGCCTCAGGACGTGCCCGGACCGGTTCCGCGTCGTACGCCCGCGGTCACCGCCTCGGGGAGCTGACGGCTGGGGTCGACCGAGATGGTCTTGTAGTGCAGGAACTCCTGGTACGCCGTCGGGCCGTGCTCGCGGCCGATACCGGACCGCTTGTAGCCGCCGAAGGGCGAGCCGAGGTCGGCCGCGAAGGTGTTGACCGAGAACGTCCCGCTCCGCACCCTCCGCGCGATCTCGAAGCCGTGAGCGTCGTCCGCGGTGAACACCGCGCCCGAGAGCCCGAGCTCGCTGTCGTTTGCGATGCGCACTGCGTCGTCCTCGCCGTGGTGAGGGATCAGCGAGGCCACGGGACCGAAGATCTCCTCCCGGCTGACGCGCATGTCGTTGTCAGCGTCGGTGATCAGGGTGGGCTCGAAGTACCAGCCGCGGTCGAGACCGGCCGGCCGGCGGCCGCCCGTCGCGACGGTGGCGCCTTCCTTGCGGGCGAGCTCGACGTACTCCTCGACCCGGTCGCGCTGGCGCTCGGTCACGAGGGGGCTGATGACCGTGTCCGCCTCCATCGGGTCGCCGATCTTCAGCGACCTGAAGCCCTCGACGAGCGCCTCGGCGTACTCGTCGTAGCGCGCGGCGGGAACGACGAGGCGGGTCAGCGCGACGCAGCTCTGCCCGGCGTTCGTCCCGACGCTGGCGCCGATGAGCACCGGCAGCGCGTCCTCGAGCTTGGCGTCGTCGAGGACGATCGCCGCCGACTTCCCGCCCAGCTCCAGCACGCACGGCTTGATCAGCTCGCCGCACGCGGCGGCGATCCGGGCTCCGGTCTGCACCGAGCCGGTGAAGCTGACCATGTCGACACCCGGGTGGCGTACGAGGTACTCCGCCTCCGGCGCCCGGGCGGCCACGATGTTGATCACGCCCGGCGGCAGGCCGACCTCCTCGCAGATGTCTCCGTAGATGAAGGTCGCCAGCGGGTTGGGCTCGGTCACCTTGACGACCGCGGTGCAGCCCGCGATCAGCGCCGGGCCGACCTTCTGCGGCACCGCCGGGAAGGCGAAGTTGTAGGCGGGGAAGGCGGCGACCACGCCGACCGGCTCCTGGACCACCAGGCTCGCTCCGGCCATCGGGATGATGCTGCCGCCCTCGGAGCTCGCTGCGAGCGGGCCGAGGTCGCTGAGCCGCACCTCGGAGGTGTCCAGGCTGCGGCCGATCTCGGCGTTGTAGTTGAGGCTCATCACCGGCGAGACCACTTGGTAGACCTGCGAGAGGAACAAGGTGCACCCGAGCTCCTCGCTGATGAGCGGCGCGAGCTCCTCCTGACGCCTGGCGATCGCGTCCGCCATCCGGGTCAGGTAGTCGGCGCGCTCTGCCGGCGTGAGCCGGGGCCACTCTCCTTGGTCGAACGCCCGGCGCGCGGCGGCGACGGCCGCGTCGATGTCGGCGGTGGAGGCGGCGGGGACGCGGCCGATCCGCTCCTCGGACCGCGGCGAGATGATGTCGAAGTGGTCGTCCGACTGGGCGGGCCGCCAGGCCCCGTCGATGAAGAAGTTGTGGTGCTCGGTGTTCATTGGGGACGTGTCCTCCACTCGGTTTCGGGCCTGAGCCCGGCTGAGAACTCGGCTGCTTCCGATCCCGGAATGGAAGTGAACCCAGTTCGATTCAATTTACGCCAAAGTGATCGGGGCCACAAGGGCTCCGGGACGCTTCGGCGCATCAGGACGACCCGGCCGACGGCCGCGATCCGGCCACGCCCGTCGCCCATCCGCCGATGCGATCCCAGAGATCTGCGCGACCGGCCTGGAAGTTGTGGCAGTGATAGCTGCCTGCCAGCACGAACAGCGTGATGTCGTCCGCCCGTTCGTAGAACGCCGCCTCGCCCCGCGGCTGCTCACTGATGTCGAACTCACCGAACGCGAGGAACACCGGTGACGAGACCTGAGCCGCGTGCGCAGCCGTGTAGCCGACGTGGAGGGCATCGACGTAGGGCCAGGCTGCCCAGACCACCGGGTTCGCATTGTCCGCGGCGATGATCTCAGCCGGCACGTCAGGACCGTTGAGCCACGCTTGGTGAGGCACCTTGTCGACGACGCCGTAGCCCGCCTCCCACTGCGATCCCCAGAAGCCCTTGGCGAGCTCGACGGCGGTGGAGCGCATCGTCGCGTCGTCCCCATGGTCGACGGAGCGAGTCTTGACTCCGTGCGTGTAGCCGAGGACGGCGATCCCGTCGTAGCTACCCCATTGCGCCTGCTGGATGGCGACGAGGCCACCGCCCATGGAGTGCCCGACGCCGACCACTCTCGGCTCGGCGATGGGCGGCAGCCCGGCGGCGAGGGACCCGTCCGCCAGACGGGCGCGAAGAACTTCTACCGCGCCGTGGGCCGCGGCGGCCAACGCCTCGTACGTGCAGACGGTGCCGTCCGCGGGCCGTCCGCTGCCTCCGACGCCCAGCGGGTCGACCGCGAGCACCAGGAAGCCACACGAGGTCATGTGCTCGGCGAAGCTGTAGCCGTCGTGGCCCGGGATCCGGATGTCCCAGTAGTCCCTTCCGTACGACCCGCCCGGCCAGCAGACGAGAACGCGGACATCGTCAGCGATCTCGTCCGGAACGAACAAGGTGGCCGCGAGCGCCAGCTCTCCGACGCCATCAGGCGTGGCCGACGAAGGCAGGGCCAGGCTGAGGTCGATCCGCGATCTGGGGCCGGCCTCTTTCTGCAGCTGCATCGGAGCTTCCTCTCCCGTGGGGCGCCGGCCGGGCCGGCGCCGAGTCGATGACATGTCAGATGAAGGTGGATGCGGAGGGCGCCGGCGATGTGGCCGGCGCCCCCGCATGCCTCAGTTGAGCTGCCAGAGCTCGGTGAACTGCTCCTCGTAGCCCGCAGGGCCGGCGAAGTCGTACGACGGCGCCAGCGCCTCCGCCGCCTCAGGCGTGTCGACGATGTACGTCGGCAGGGACTCCATCTCCTCGTGGTAACCGTCAGGCAGCGTGCCGCCGTCGACGAGTCGGAGCGCCGCGTCCACCATCTGCCACCCCGAGTAGAGGCTCGGGTAAGCCACCCAGGCGGCATCCATCCCGCCACCCTCGACGAGCGCCTCGAACTGCTGGGGCCCGCCGCCGTTGCCGATCAGCTTCACCTTGTCCTCGAACCCGGCGACCTGGAGCGCCTCCGGAACTCCGATCTCCAGGTCCGCGAAATTGAACAGCACGTAGTTGGTGTCGGGGTTCGACTGGAGGTAGGCCACGAGCTTCGACGCCACCTGGCCGCCGGCCAGGTCCTCGACGGTCAGCTCCAGCTCGTCGGCCGAGCAGTCAGCGCAGTGCTCGTCGACCATCTTGTGCACGCCGTCGACGGTCGTCTGCAGCGAAGGGAAGCTCGGGATCGTGACGGTCACGATGTTGGCGCCGCCGCTGGAGTCCTTGATCGCCCACAGCGCCAGGTTCTCCCCGTCCGGCTGCGTGGTCTGGCTGCAGATCGCGGCGTACGTCTCGGGAGACGGGTCCTCGGGACCCGGTGAGCAGGTCACCACGGGGATGCCCGCCTCTGCGGCGCTGGCGAGCTGGGCTTCGATCGCCGCCGAGGGGATGCCGGTGATGCCGATGACGTCGGGGCTCTGCTGGATCGCCGACTCGATGGCGCCGCCGGGGTCAGTGGCCTTGAAGACGATGTTCTCGTAGTTCCACCCAGCAGCGTCGACCGCGGCCTCGACCCCGGTCCCGATCTTCCCGCAGATCGGCAGCTCGCACTGCAGCCAGAAGAAGGTCTTCCCGGGCTCCGGAGGCGCCTCGAGCGGGGTGGTGATCGTGATCTCGGTCGGCGGGGTCGTCACCGGGTCCGGCGCTGCCTCGGCCGCAGCCGAGGCCTCGGGCGAGGTCGACTCCGCGTCGGAATCACCGCATGCAGCCAGCCCGAGGGCCAGCAGCGGCACGGCGAGCGACATGCGCGCAATGCGCTGCCAGTTCTTCATCGGAACTCCTAAGTAAACTTGAATTCAGTTCAGTTTGAATGGATATGAACGTCCGAGATCTCTGGAACCCGGGCAGGTCGTGCCCGGTTGGTGCCTGTCAGCCCTTCTTCGCGGTGTTCCCCGCGTCGATGGGAAGGGCGATCCCGGTGATGTACCGGGCCGCATCGGAGCAGAGCCAGGCGACTGCTTCGGAGACATCGAGGGGTTCGATCCACGGCACGTCAGGCAGGCTGTTGAGCCCGGCGAACGCCTCGCGGACGTCGTCAGGGCCGGGCTGGGCGACGTCGGGTGCGAACAGCCGGAACGTCGCGTCGTTCACCACCAGCGGCGTGTTGACCGTGGTCGGGCAGATGGCGTTCACCCGGATCCGGTGGGGGCCCAGCTCTTGGGACAGCACCTTCATCAGACCGATCACGCCGTGCTTGGCCGCTGTGTAGTGGGCGGTGTTCTGGTAGCCGATCAGGCCGGCCGTGGAGCTGGTGAGCACCACCGAGCCGCCCTCCCCTCGCTCGACCATCGACGGGAGCGCTGCCCGGACGGTGTTGAACACCCCGGTGAGGTTGACGTCGATCATGTCCTTCCAGACCTGCTCGGACATCTCCCAGCTGACCGACCACGAGCCGACGCCGGCGTTCGCGCAGACGACGTCGATCCGGCCGAGCTCGCCGAGCCCGGCGTCGACGACCTTCTGGACCTGGCCGAGGTCGCGGACGTCCGCCTCCTCGGCGACGATGCGACGGCCCTTCGCCTCCACGAGCGCGACCGTCTGGTCGAGGTCGGCGCGATCCGCCAGCGAGTACGGGACGCTCTCGACGGCATCGGCACAGATGTCCAGGGCGACGATGTCCGCCCCTTCGTCTGCCAGCCGCAGGGCGTGCGAGCGGCCCTGGCCGCGACCGGCGCCGGTGATGAAGGCGACCTTGCCCTCGAGTGTGCCCATCTGCGCTTCTCCTCGTGCTGGTTCGGTGTTCGTGTCCGTGTTGCCCATCGGGCCGCGCGCCTCGACTAGGCGGTCGCTGCCAGACCGAGCTGCAGGCGACTGAGCTCCTCGGTGGTGAGGCGGGACCCCGCCACTTCCGCGACGATGCGGCCGTCGCGCATCACGACGACCCGGTCGCAGGTGTCGCACAGCTCGCTGTCGTCGGACGACGCGATGACGACGCAGGCACCGTCCGCTGCCACCTCGCGCGCGAGCGCGTGGATGACGGCCTTGGCGCCGACGTCGACCCCCTGGCTGGGCTCGTCGAGCAGGAGCACGGCGGGTTGCCGGCGCAACCACTTCGCCAGGACCACCTTCTGCTGGTTGCCGCCGGAGAGCGCGCCGAAGAGGGCCTCGGGGAGCGGCGGGCGTACGTCGAGACGCCGGATCCACTCCTTGACCTCCTTCACCTCGCGCCCCCGGCTCAGGTATCCGAAGCGGGTCGCGAAGCGGCGCAGGTCGGTGAGGCCGAAGTTCTCCCGGACGGGCATCTCGAGGATGGCGCCCTCACCTCGGCGGTCCGCGGGCACGAGCGCGAGGCCCGCCCTCATCGCGCGGCGCGGGTTCGCCGGCACCGGCCGGCCGTCGAGCCGCACGTCGCCCGATCTCGACGCGACGCCGAAGATCAACGACAGCAGCTCTTCGCGTCCGGAGCCGGTGAGCCCGGCGATCCCGACGACCTCGCCGCGGCGTACGCGGAGGTCGACGTCCTCGACGACCGTTCCGTTCAGGCCGGTGACCGCTAGGGCGACCTCGCCGTCCGTCGGGTCGACGGTGTGGTCATGCGGAGGACGTAGCTTCTCGTCACCGATCATCGAGCGCACCAGGCCGTCCTGGTCGATCGCGTCGACGTCCCAGGTGCCGACGCGAACGCCGTCACGCAGGACGGTGACCCGGTCACCGATCGCGAAGATCTCGTCGAGTCGGTGCGACACGTAGATGACGCCCAGTCCGGCTTCCCGGACACGTTCGAGTGCGGCGAACAGCACCGCGACCTCCTCCCGCGGCAGCGACGCGGTCGGCTCGTCGACCACGAGGACCCGCGCGGCCTCCCAGTCCCACAGGGCTCGGGCGATGGCCACGCCGGTGCGCTCGGCAGCGCCGAGCGCGGCCACGGGCCGCTCGACGTCGAAGCTGTAGCCCAGGTCCCTCATCCGGCGCACCGCGTCGCGGCGCTCTGCGGCCCAGCGGATCCGTCCGCCACGACCGGTGGAGAGCCGGCGGCCGAGCATCAGGTTCTCGACGGTGCTCAGCGTCCCCACCAGGCCGAGGTCCTGGTGCACGAAGCGCAGCCCCGCACGGTGAGCATCCGCCGTGCTCGACAGATCGATCTCCGCACCACCCAGCTTGATCTCCACGCCCGGGTCGGGCTGGTGGAAGCCGGCGAGGACCTTGATCAGCGTCGACTTGCCGCAGCCGTTCTGGCCCACCAGTGCGTGGATCTCGCCCGCTCGCAGATCGAAGTCGACCTGGTTGAGCGCCCGGGTCGAGACGAAGGTCTTCGACAGGCCGCGCACCGTCAGCACCGGGTGCCCCGACCCGACGCCGTCGGTGGCCAGCTGCGAGAGCGTCACGTCAGCTCACCGGCTCCGGAGCCTGCTCCCGCGAGGCCCGCAGCTTGCGCAGGACCGGGCGGCTGGCGACCGCCACCGCGATGATCAGCGACACACCCTGGAACATCGGCTGGCTCCAGACCGAGGCGGACGAAGCCGAGAGCGCCAGGCCCTGGATGCCGAAGGCGAGCGCGAAGTAGGCGATGAGGGTGCCCCACACGTTCGGACGCTGTGAGAGCTGCGAGGCGCCGAGGAAGACCGCCGCGACCGCCGGGAAGAGGTAGCCAGGGCCGACGCTGGACGAGAACACGGGGCTCTGCATCGAGAAGACCACGCCGGCGAGACCGGAGATCGCGCCGCTGGCGACGAACACCCCGAACAGGATCCGCTGCGTCGGTACGCCGGCCAGCCGGGCCGCCTCGCGGTTGCCGCCCGTCGCCAGGAGATGACGGCCGACGGCGGTGAACTCCAGGGCGTACCACATCACCAGGGCGAGCAGCAGGAGCATCCAGACGACGACGGGTATGCCGACGAAGTCGCCGCGCCCGAGCTCACCCCAGCCCTCGGGGAACTGACCGATCAGCTGGGTGTTGTTCGACATCAGCAGCAGGACGCCGGCGAGCACCTGGCTGACGCCGAGGGTCGCGATGAACGAGTCGACGTGCAGCTTGACCACGATGAACCCCGACACAGCACCGCTGAGGGCAGAGGCGGCGATCGCGATCAGTGCGGTCACCAGGATCGGCAGGTCGGTGTGGAGGGACAGGTAGACGACGATGCCCAGGCCGAGCGCCATGACTGCGCCGATCGAGAGGTCGTAGACCCCCGCCGTGAGCGGCACGAGGAAGGCCAGCGCCAGGATGCAGGTCACCACCCCGGAGCGGAAGACCAGCGTGAACGTCACTTCGGTCAGGAACGTGTCCGGGCTGAGCACGCCGAACAGCACGACGAAGAAGGCCAGCAGGTAGATGGCGCTGATCCGACGAGGGGCCAGCTTGCCGAGGATCCGGCCGGGCTCGATCCGCCGGGACCGGGTCTCCGGCTCGGCGAGTTGGTCGACCGGCTCATCCACCGGGACGAACTGCTGCGTTGGTGCCACATCGATCTCCTCACAGAGGCCCTGCTTCAGTTCTCGAAACCTAGAACTGAATTGAACTCGTGTCAAGCGTCACATCGACGCCGGGCTACCGAGACCCGCTGCCCGCGGCTCGGGGAGAAACGCACGCGTTTGCGCAGGTCAGCACGGCATTCCGTTGCGGCCGCACCAGCTCCTGGGCATCGTGGTCCACGCCTGGCGGGCGTTCGAAAAAATAGTTGGACGCCCTAGGACCGAGGCCAGTTCGGCTCAGCCGAGGTCGCGGAGCGCAAGCTCCAGGTAGGGCGCGACGGCCTCACCGGCGGTGTCGAACCCTGGGCCCGCGCCGGCGCCGGCTCGCCTCCGGTGGTCGATGCCGGCCGCGATCACGGCGACCTTGAAGCACGCCAGAGACAGGTGGAACCCCCAGTCCTCCAGCGGCACTCCCCCAGCCGCTTCGTAGCCGGCGGCGAGCTCACGCGAGGAAGGGAGCCGATCGCTCGTCCAGGCACTCGGAGCCCCCATCACGAGGTCGAACGGCGGATGCCGGTACGCACACATCATCGCGACGTCGGCCACCGGGTCGCCGATCGTCGACAGCTCCCAGTCGATGACGGCGGCCACCCGGGACGAGGGTCCGTCCACGGCGATCAAGGTGTTGTCGATGCGAAAGTCGCCGTGCACGACCGACGTCGCGCGCTGCGGCGGCACCCGGGCCGCCAGCCGCGCCATGACCGCGCGCGCCAACGAGTCGAGGTCCGAGAGACCCACGCTGTCCCACTGTCGGCTCCACCGGTTCAGCTGGCGCGCGGCGTACCCCTCGGGGCGACCGAAGTCCTCGAGTCCGGCGGCGACGTGGTCCACCCGGTGCAGTGCCGCGAGCGTGGACAGGAGATCGCTCGTCATCGCCACGACCGCCTGGTCGTCGTGCTCCGCCAGGTCGGCCTGCGTCCTGATGGCTGCACCCTCCACGTGACCGCTCACCGTGAACGGGACACCGAGCAGCGACTCGTCCTCGCACAGCAGGAGGGCCGGGGGCACCGGGACGCCCGAGTCGGCCAGCGCCGCCGTCACCCGGTGCTCGCGTGCGACGTCGTGGGCCGACGCGGTCCGGCCGGCGCGCGGCGGCGTGCGCAGGATCCACCGGGACCGGCCGTCCGAGATCACCGAGGTGAGGTTGGAACGACCACCCGAGATCGGCTCCGCCTCGAGCGGCCCGGCGACCTCGACCCCCGCCCCGGAGAGTGCTCGAGCGACGAGTGCGAGCTCGTGGCGACTCGGCGTCGTCACGAGGCTTCGGAACCCGCCACGCGACGGACGGCACGCCGGGCGATGGACCACCGGTGGACCTCGGAAGGGCCGTCGTAGATCCGGAACGGGCGGATCTCCCGCGCGATGCGCGCGACCGGCAGCTCGCGGGAGACACCGAGCCCGCCGCACATCTGGGTCGCCCGGTCGACGACCCGGTGCAGGGCCTCGGCAGCGAAGGTCTTCGCGATGGACGTCGACTCCGACGCCCGGCTGCCGGCGTCGAGCTCGCGACACGCCTCCATCAGCAGCGCTCGGGTGGCCGCGAGATCGATCTCGTTGTCGGCGATCATCTGCTGCATCATCCCGAGGTCCGCGAGCCGTCCGCCGAACGCCGGCCGGCCGGCGGCGTACCTGACGGCAACCTCGTGGGCGCGGGACGCCGCACCCAGCCACCTCATGACGTGCGTCATGCGCGCGGGGCCCAGCCGCACCTGGGCGTACCTGAATCCCTCGTCCACTCCCCCGAGCACGTCCTCGTCCGCGACGAACACGTCGGTGAACCGCATCTCGCAGTGACCGCCCAGCATCGACCGGTCGACGGTCTCGATGTGCCGGACCACCTCGATGCCGGCCGCGCTGCTGGGAGCGAGGAACATCGTGGCTCCACCCGGCGCGCCGGGCTGACCGCTGGTGCGCGCCATCACGATGTAGAAGGTGGCACCGTCCGCTCCGGTGATGAACCACTTGCGGCCGTTGACCAACCACCCCCCGTCGACCTTCGCGGCAGTGGTGGTCAGCATCGTCGGGTCGGCACCCGCGCCCGGCGCCGGCTCGGTCATGGCGAAGGCCGACCGGGCCTGGCCGCTGACGAGCGGAGCGAGGTAACGGGCCCGTTGCGGATCCGACGCCACGTTGTCGAGGAGGTGGACGTTGCCCTCGTCCGGGGCGTTGATGTTCAGCGCCACCGGGCCGAACAACGACCAGCCCGCGGCCTCGAAGACCGGAGCCCGGTCCGCCATTCCCAGACCGAGGCCACCGCAGTCGACCGGGCCGTGGGGTGAGAGCAGGCCTTCGGCCCGCGCGGCGGACTGGAGCCGCTCGCGCAACGTCTCACCACCCGCCGCCTCGATGTCACCGTCGTGCTCGTCGTCGACCGGTAACACCTCGCGTCGCACGAACGCCGTGGTCGCCGCGACGATGGCCGCGATGTCGTGGTCAGCCTGCATTGTTCGTCCTCACTCTTCGGGCTTGTTCATCTAGAGCCGCACCAGGGTCTTGCCGAGGGTCCGGCCGTTCAGCATGTCGGCGAGGGCCGCCGGCGCCCCCGCCAGTCCGTCGTAGACGGTCTCCGGGCACACCAGCTCGCCGTCACGGAGCCACCGACCCACCCGCGCCTGCATCTCCGGCAGACGGTCCAGGTGCAGGCTTCCGCGGAAGCCCGAGAGCGTCAGCTGCTTCGCGGTCGCGAGGAACAGGTTGTGCGGGCCGCGGGTCTCGGACTGGTAGTCCGAGACCGAACCGCAGAGGGCGACACGGCCGTGCATCCGCAGCGCGGCGAGCGCTGCCTCGAGATGGTCGCCACCGACGTTGTCGAAGTAGACGTCGATCCCGTCGGGCGCCAGCCGCCTCAATGCGGCCGCCAGTTCCTCCTCGCGGTAGCTGAAGGCGTCGACCGCCAGCGTCTCGCGGAGCCAGCGGACCTTGTCCGGCGTACCCGCCGAGGCGATCACGCGGTGCCCGAGCAGCCGAGCGAACTGGGCGACCAGCGATCCGACCGCGCCGGCACCGGCGGACACCCAGACCACCTCGCCGCCGCCGAGCGCACCTGCCACCGCCAGCCCGCTGTACGCCGTCAGTCCCATCGGGCCCAGCGCACCGAGGAACGACTGCGGCTCGTTGCCGTCGAGGTCGAGCCGCCGCAGCGTGCCGATGCCGTTCATGGCCACGTCCGACGCCCGGACGACGGAGTACTCCCGCCAGCCGAGGGAGTGCCACACCGTGTCGCCGGTCGCGAACCCGGCGGCGCGCGACGCGACCACCTCGCCGACGGTCAGGATCCCGTCCATGGGTGCTCCGAGCGGGAACGCCTGGAAGTAGCCGGCCGGCGCCGCGGCCCGGAGCCGGAGCCGCAGCCCAGGATCCACGGAGGTCCAGGTGTTGCGCACCAGCACCTCGCCCTCGGCCAATCCGCCGACGTCGTCGGGGACGGCGCTCTTGACCATGACGAAGTGCTGCGGCCCCACCTCGCCGTCGGGGTAGCTCGCGACCTGCAGCTCTGCGCTCTTCACCCGAGCACCTCCCTCGATCCGCGGTGGACAGCACCACCCTACCTGAACTAAGTTCAGTTCATGCTGGATGAGTCCAACCGAGCCCTTGGTCGCTACCGCGAGCGTCGGGTCCTGGTCACCGGAGCAGGCGGGGGCCTGGGCTCCGTGATCTGCGAGCGCCTGGCTGCCGAGGGCGCGCGACTGATCGCGGCCGACCTTCCCGGCGCCGCTCTCGACAGCGCACTCGACGGCCTCCCGGACGGGGACCACTTGGCGGTCGCGCTCGACGTCAGCGACGAGGACGCCTGGCGCGCGGCGGTCGACCGGGTCGAGGCGGAGCTCGGCGGGCTCGACGTCCTGGTCAACAACGCCGCCATCGGCTCGCTGAAGACCGTCGAGGACGAGGACCGGGAGCACTGGGACCAGGTGATGTCGGTCGACGCGACCGGCGTCTGGATGGGCATGAAGCACGCCGGCCCGCTCATCGAGCGGTCCGGCGGTGGCGCGATCGTCAACGTCGCCTCGATCCTCGGCAGCACCGGCGGCCTCGGCAACAGCGTCGCCTACCACGCCGCGAAGGGCGCGGTCCGGACGATGACGAAGAACGCGGCGCTGCACTGGGCGACGCGGGGCGTCCGCGTCAACTCCCTGCACCCCGGCTTCATCGAGACCGCCCAGCTGCTCGAACGCTACGGAGGTAGCGAGCGGCACCGGGCGATGGTGGCGAACACCCCCATGGGCCGCCTGGGTCGACCCGCGGAGATCGCAGGGGCGGTCGCCTTCCTCGGCAGTGACGACGCCGGCTACATGACCGGCGCCGAGCTGTACGCCGACGGGGGCTGGACCGCCCGCTGAGCGGCGTACGGCGTCCTCGCTCGTCAGACCCGGGCTTCGGGCACCATCACCATCTCGTCGCCGGTGACGATGATGCTCCGGCCCCCCATGGAACCGACGTGCGCCACCGCTCGCTGCCACTCATCGCTCGCCAACGCGGTCTCGAGCGCCTCCTTGCTGTCGAAGCTCAGGACGGACAGGCCGTCCCAGCCGTCCGACCGCTCGCCGCTCATGCCCTCGAGCACCTCGGTGTGCAGCCATCGGCGCAGACCGGGCAGCGGATAGGTCACCTCGGCGTGCTCGCCGCGCCACCACTCGATGAAGTGCTCGTGGGTCCAGGCAGAGGGCTTGGACGCGAGGACGATCAGGTTGTACACGGAAAAATGCTCCTTGTGCTGGGGACTAGCGGGCCAGCCGGACACAGGCCCCGGCGGTCAGCTGGGCGATCTCTTCGAGCGTGTGGGCACCATCGGGCCGGTACCACCGCCACACGCTGTTGACCATGCCCAGCAGGAGCCGGGACAGCACCAGCTCGTCACGTCGCTCGAACGCGCCGGCGAACATGCCGTCGCGGATCAGCTCGGCCCACTCGTGCTCGATGTCGCGCACGAGTCCGCGGGCCCGCTGGCGCTCGTCCTCCTCGCGGACCGACGACCGCTGCCCGACCAGCAGGTCCTGGTGACTCATCAGGATCCGTGCCTGCAGGGCCTCGCGCGGGGTCACGTCGAACGCAGCGAGGACGGCGACCCGGATCTTCTCGGCCGGGTCGTCGATCTCCGCGGTGACCGCCTGGGTCCGCTCGAAGGAGCGCTCGAGCTCGGTGCTCATGATGGTGAGCAGGCAGTGCACCTTGGACTCGAAGTAGTGGTAGAGCGCGGTCTGCCCGATCCCGACGTCGTCCGCGATCGTGGCCCACTTGGTGTGCTCGAAGCCCACCTTGCCGAAGTTGTCGATGGCCGCGTCGAGAATCATCCGCCGCTTCGATCGCGGACTCTCGGTCCGCGTGGTCTCTACCGTCATGGGAGCGTCCTCGTCACTAAGTGAATTCAGATCAGGATACCTGCGCACGTGCCTTCAACGTGGACGATCGCCTCCGGCGTCGGCCGTGGCGAGCTGCGTCGCCAGGGCGGCCGCCTCGTTGCGGTTGAGCTTTCCCACCCGGTTCTGCGGGAGCGCGGGTACGGCGTACACGAACTCCGGCCACTTGAACTTCGGGACGTCCGCTGCCCGGAGCTGCTCGCGCACGTCGTCGAGACCCAGCTCGGTGCCGGTGAAGACGACCAGCGCTGCGGCCCGCTCCCCCAGCAGGTCGTCCGGTACCGGCACGACGCACACCTGGGCGACGCCAGGGATCGCCGCCACCGACGCCTCGACCTCGTTGATGTCGATGTTGCGGCCGCCGCGGATGATGATCTGCTTCTCGCGGCCGCGGATGTTGATGGTGCCGTCGTCGTTGATCGTGGCGCGGTCCCCGGTCGGGAAGAACCCGTCGGCCGTGACTGCGGGGGGTCGCGGCACGCCGTCGCGGGCGTACCCGACGAACAGCGAGGGACCGCGGACCTGGGCGTTGCCCACCTCGCCGTCCGGCACCGGCCGGCCGTCGGCGTCGACCACCCTGACCTCGGTGCCGGGGAAGGGGCGGCCGTCGCGTCCGAGGCGGACGTCCGCCGGGTCGGACGGCAGCGGTGTCGTGTGGCCGAGGGCCTCGGACATCCCGAAGACGCGGAGGAAGCGCGTGCCCAGGTGGCGCTCTGCGTTCTCGAGGGCCCTCGCGTTCATCGGCCCACCGCCGACCGTCATCGCCTTCAGCGACGACAGCGCGCCCTCCGACCCCGGGACCAGGGAGAGCTGGAGAGCCATCGTCGGCACCAGCATCGTCCACCCGACCTGGCGGTCACGGAGGAGCGCGACCGCGTCCTCGGGGCTCCACTTGTCCAGGCAGACCATCGGACTGCCGAGCATCGCCGGCAGGTGCATCCCGAAGCAGAAGGCAGCCACGCTCGACAGCGGAACGAGGGCGCCCACCGGATCGCCGGGCCGCAGACCGACCGCATCGATGGTCGACCGACCGGCATACCGCAGCGCGGCCTCGGACTGTACGACGCACTTCGGCCGACCCGTGGACCCCGACGTCATGGCGATGACGACGCCACCCGCCCAGCGATCCACCCCCCTGGTCGGACCGGAGGTCGCACGGAGCTGCCAACCGTCGAGCACCTCGCCGGCGGCGGGCAGGGACGCGTCGTCCACCTGCCAGGTGGCCAACGCCTGGGGGGATGCGACGACGGCATCGGGCTGGATGTCCTCGAGGGCGAGCTCGTACTCGGACCGCGCGGCGTGGCCGCTGACGACGGCGATCAGCCCGCCGCGGAGACCCACGGCGACCGCCGCGGCCAGCGTCCGCCACGAGTTGTCGGCCTGGACCAGGACGGTGGGCGGACCGCTCTGGCACGCGTCCAGCCGGGCGACGATCTCGCCGGCCCGGGTGACCACCTGGCGCAGCGTGTGCTCGCCCTCACCGTCGATGACGGCGACGACGTCCGGCGCGCGCTCGGCTCGCTCGACGAGTTCCTGCGCGAGCTTCCTCATGTCGCTCTCTCCTGCTTCCTCGGTTCGATTGTGCTCACTGGCCGGGCACCACGACAGCCCGGCCCTGCACGCGGCCCGCTCGCAGGCACTCGTACGCGGTCAGGACGTCATCCAAGCGGTAGGTCTCGATCTCCGCCCGGATCCGTCCGGCTTCTGCGCACCGGATGACCGCGGTGAGGTCGCGACGGGTGCCCCAGAACGGAGCGCTGACGCCCCAGCCACGTTCCAGTCCTGCCGACTTGCCCACCTCGAGGCACCCGCCGGCCGAGCCGACCACCACGAGGCGCCCGCCGGGTGCCAGCAACGTGCCGGCCACCGCCAGGGTCTCCTGGGTGCCGACGAAGTCGAGGACGACGTCGGCGCCATGCCCCCCGTCGCAGCCGTCCAGCCAGGCGGCCGCGTTCGCGACCGCAGGTACGACGGCGTCCGCGCCCAGCTTCATCGCCAGCTGACGGGCCGCCCTCCGCGGCTCGACCGCGACCACGCAGGCCGGGTCGTGGCCGGCGAGCAGCTGCAACGCCAGGTGACCGAGCCCGCCCACGCCGATCACGACGACCGTGGCGTGCGGCAGCAGCTCCCGGTGGGTGTCGAGAGCGTGCTGCACGGTCAGGCCGGCGTCGGTGAGCGGCGCCGCTGCCAGGGGATCGACGCCCTCGGCCCCCACCAGGTGACGCGCGGCGGGCACCAGCATGTAGTCCGCCAGCCCTCCGTCGCGGCCGATCCCGCCACCGATCGGGCCGGTCAGCGCGAAGCAGTAGTTCTCGCGACCACGCCGGCACTGGCGGCAGCGGCCGCACGACCACACCCCGTGGACGGCGGCCCGCCGACCGAGCCACCCGGGCTCGGCGTCGTCACCGGCCGCCACCACCGACCCGACCACCTCGTGCCCGAGGGTGAACGGCAGCTCGTAGGGCAGGGCACCGGCAGGGGCGTCCATGATGTGGAGGTCCGAGTGGCAGAGCCCGGCCGCGTCGACGCGGAGCAGCAGCTCGGTCCCGCTCGGCACGGGAACCGGCACCTCGACGAGCTCAGGCGGCGCGCCCCAGGCGAGCAGGCGCAGCGCGCGCATCGTGGACGGCGTCCCCGTCATCGTGCGGTCCATCCTCCGTCGACGGCGAGCGCGTTCCCCGTGACGTAGCTCGAGGCGTCGGACGCGAGGAAGAGCAGCGCGCCGTCGACCTCGCCCTCGCGACCCCCGCGACCCAGCATGGTGTTCCGGCGCACCCATCCGGCCGACTTCTCGTTGCTGAACAGTCCGTCGGTCATCTCGGTGTCGAACCACCCGGGCACCAGGGCGTTGACGCGGATGCCGCGGCGGCCCCACTGCCCGGCCAGCTCGCGGGTGATGCCGATGACGGCGGCCTTCGAGGCGGCGTACCCCGCCCCGCCGATCGGCGCCGTCGACACCAGGCCGACGACGGAGGAGATGTTGATGATCGAGGCGGCCCGGTCCTCGGGGAGCGACTTCACCATCTCGACGGCGAGGCGGAACCCGGCGGTGAGGTTGAGATCGATGATCGCGCCGAACTCCTCGGCCGTCTCGGTCAGGGCGTCCGGCGGGCCGGCCATCCCGGCGTTGTTCACCAGGACGTCGATGCCGCCGTTGATCGCGGAGGCGGTCGCGATCAACCGCTCGCGGTCGTCCGCTCGGGTGACGTCGCACTCGACGGGGACCAGTCCGGGCACGTCCGCGGCGAGCTTCTCGAGACGACTCTTCCGGCGGGCGGCAGCCACCACGGTGGCTCCGGCGCCCGCGAGGGTCCGGGCGAAGCCGTTGCCGAGGCCGGCGGAGGCACCGGTGACGACCGCGACGCGACCGGTCAGGTCGAAGGCGTCGAAGGGGAAGTCGGACATCAGTAGACCGCCGTCCGTCCGCCGTCGACCGGGATCAGGGCACCGGTGGTGTAGCCCGCCACGTCGGACGCGAGGTGGACGACCATGCCGGCGAGCTCGCGAGGATCGCCGAGGCGCCCGGACGGCAGCCGGTTCGTGACGAGGCCGATGAACTCGTCGTCCCACTCGTTCGCCATGTCGGTCGCGAACGCTCCGGGCATCACGCAGTTGACCCGCACGTGGGGTGCGTACTCCTGCGCGAACGCGCGGGTGAGCGCGTTGAGCCCGTTCTTCGAGGCCGCGTACGTCGCCTCCGGCGGGCTGGGCCGCTCGGCGCCGATGCTGGAGATGTTGATGATCGACCCGCGTCCGGCCCGGAACATGTGAGCGCCCGCCACGGCCATCAGACGGTACGGACCCTTGAGGTTGACGTCGATCGTCTTGTCGAAGAGGGCCTCGGTGACGTCCATGGCCGACGGAACGAGCGGCGCGATGCCGGCGTTGTTGACGAGCACGTCGATCCGGCCGTGGCGCTCCACGACACCGTCGACAGCGGGCTCGATGGCGTCCCAGTCCCCGACGTGCAACGGCAGCGGGTACGCCTTGACGCCGGTGGCCGCGGTGATCCCTGCGGCCACCTCCTCGCACGCGTCGGCCTTGCGGCTGGACACGATGACGGTGGCGCCCGCCTCGGCAAGCGCGTCCGCGATCGACCGGCCGAGACCGCGGGTGGCTCCGGTCACGAGCGCGACCCTGCCGTCGAGCAGGGCGCCCGCGGTTGTCGGGCCGCTCACGGGACCGGCTCCTTAGGGACGTCGTGCTTCTTGAGCTCCTGGAGGGCGATGCTCCTGAGGTGCACTTCGCTGGGTCCGTCCGCGATCTGGAGGGCGCGGGTGATGGAGAAGAGCCGGGCGAGCACCGTGTCGTCGCTGACGCCGGCGGCCCCCCACGTCTGGACGGCGCGGTTGACGACGTTGTGCGCGACCTCCATCGCGGCCACCTTGATCGCGGCGGCCTCGGTGCGGGCAGCCGCGTTGCCGCGGGTGTCCATCAGCCAGGCGGCCTTGAAGGTGTAGAGCCGGATCTGGTCGATCTCCATCCGGCTGCGGGCGATCCACTCGCGCACGACGCCCTGCTCGGCGAGCGGGCCGCCGAAGGCCTCGCGGACGCTCGCGCGCTGGCACATCAGGTCCAGGGCTCGCTCGGCCATGCCGATCGCGCGCATCGCGTAGTGCATCCGGCCGGGCCCCAGACGGCCCTGGGCGATCGCGAAGCCTCCGCCCTCCTTACCGAGGACGTTCTCGACCGGAACCCGGACGTCGGTGAAGGTGACCTCGCCGTGGCCGAGCCGGTCGCGGTAGCCGAACATCGGCAGGTCACGCACGACCTCGACTCCCGCCGCGTCGGCCGGGACCAGGACCATGCTCTGCTGCCGGTAGGTCGTCGCGGTCGGATCGGACTTGCCCATGAAGATGATCAGCTTGCAGTCCGGGTCGAGGATCCCGGAGGTGTACCACTTGCGGCCGTTGAGGACGTAGTGGTCGCCGTCGCGCTGGATCGTGGAGGTGATGTTGCGGGCGTCGGAGCTCGCGACCTCCGGCTCGGTCATCGCGAATGCGGATCGGATCTCACAGTCCAGCAGCGGGTCCAGCCACTCCTTCTGCTGCTGCTCCGTCCCGTACATCGCCAGGATCTCCATGTTGCCGGTGTCCGGGGCCGAGCAGTTGATCGCCTCGTTGCCGATGATCGACCGGCCGACGATCTCGGCGAGCGGCGCGTACTCGAGGTTGGTGAGCCCGGCGCCGCGGTCGCCGTGCGTCATGAAGAGGTTCCACAGGCCCTGCTCGCGGGCGATCCGTTGGAGCTCGCGCATGACCGGCGGCTGCTCGTGCGGGTTGCTGTTGGCAGCGACCTGCGCGTCGAACACCGCCTCCGCCGGGTAGACGTGCTCGGCCATGAAGGCCTCGAGCCGGACCACCAGCTCGGCGGTGCGGTCGGAGAATTCGAAGTCCACGAAGGTTGCCTCTCGTGCGCGTCATTGCGGATGGATGGCCGGTCTGGGTCAGCAGAGCCGCTCGGTGCCGGTCCGGATCAGCCGGTCGATCGTGGCCGGCAGGCGCTCCTGGTCGGGGTCGTGGTGCCTGCCCTCGCGGTGCCGACGGAGGTTGTGGCCCATGATCGCGGCCATCTTGAAGCGGCCGAGCGCGTCGAACCAGGTGAGGTCGCGCGGCACCGGGCCGCCGTCGGCGTACCGCTCGACCAGCTCGACGGGGTCGGGAAGTCCGGGGACCTCCCTCCCTACGCCGGGGAAGTTGGTGCCGTCGGCGAAGACGAGGAACCAGCCGAGCTCGACCCGCGGGTCACCCGGGCTCCAGATCTCCCAGTCGATCAGCGCGGCCGGCTCCGAGCCGACGGAGATGAGGTTGCCGAGCCGGTAGTCCCCGTGCACGAGCACCGGGTCGACGGCCTCCGGGACCGACGAGGCCAGCAGCTTCTCCAGCCGCTCGGCTCCCGGGACGAGCTCGGGCGGGACCGCGGCCAGAGTGCGGCTCCACCGGGCCAGCTCGTCGGCGGGGGTGAGCGGTTCGCCGTCGACAGGGAGCGCCGACAGCGGCACGGCGTGCAGGCGCGGGAGGATCGCGGCGGCTCGCCGCATCCGCGCCGCAGCCAGCGTCGGGTCCAACGGGGGATCATCGAGCACCGGCTCGAGGGAGTCGCCGGCGACGAGCTCCATCGCGAACCAGGCCGGTTCGACGTCGTCGGTCGCCCTGATCGCCGGCACCGGGACGCCGGAGCCGGCGAGCGCGGACATGATCCGCGCCTGGCGCAGCATGTCGTGCCGGCCGATCGATCGCTGGCCGGGAGGCACCGCCTTGACGACGAACCACTCCTCCCCGAGGGCGATCTTGTAGGTCAGTCCGGAGTGGCCGCCCAGCAGCGGTTCGAGCGCCGTCGGCTCGCCGGGATGACCGGCAGCACGCAGGGCGTCGACGACCCGGTCCTCGAGGGCGGTCGCCGTGGTGGCGGTCATCGTGGCTCCCTCGGCAGCCCGAGCACCCGCTCCGCGAGGATGTTGTGCTGGATCTCGTCGGTGCCGCCGGCGATCCGGTACCCGGGTGCGCCGAGCACGTGCTCGCTCCACGCCCAGGCCCCCCACTTGTCGCTCCGGACGGTGAGGTCGGGACCGAGCAGCATCCGCGCCACCTCTGACGTTCGAGCCATGGTGTCGGTGGCGAGCAGCTTGCCGACCGAGGCCTCGGGCCCGGGGTCGTCGCCGGCGACGACGGCAGCGGCGACCCGCATGCCGGTGAGACGCTGGACGTAGCTGCGCGTCACCAGGTCCGCAACCTTGTCGCGCTCCAGCTCGGTGAGGGGTCGCCCGAGGTTGCGGGCCAGCTCGACGGCCTGGTCGGCGTTCTCGAGTCCCAGGGCGCCCGAGTCCAGCCGCTCGGACGCGAGGACGGTCAGTGCGACCTTCCAACCCTGGCCTTCGGGACCGATCCGGTAGCCGTCGCCGAGGCGGACCTCCTCGAGGTACACCTCGTTGAAGGAGGCGCCCCCGGTCATCTGGCGGATCGGGCGCACGGTGACACCGGGGGCGTCCATCGGCACGAGGAAGGCGGTGAGGCCCGCGTGCTTGGCGGCGGTCGGGTCGGTGCGGGTCACCGCGAGGCCGTAGTCGGCGACCGGGGCGCCGGAGGTCCAGACCTTGTGACCGTTGAGCACCCACCCGTCACCGACGCGCACCGCACGGGTGCGGACCGCCGCGAGGTCGGAGCCCGCCTCGGTCTCGGAGAACAGCTGGCACGCGATGAGGTCGGTCCGCAGCATCGCCCGGACGTACGTCGCCCGCTGCTCCGCGGTGCCCCACTGAGCGATGGTCGGGGCGATCAGCTGCTGGGTCACCGGGAACATCTCGGTGCGCCGCGGCACGTCGTACTCCGCCTCGACCCGCCGGAACGCGAGGAGGTACGACGGCGGCAGGTCGCGGCCGCCGTACTCCGGCGGCCAGGTGATGGCACCGAAGCCGGCGTCGAACTTGGCCTGCTCGTAGGCGCGGACCCGGTCGGTCTCCTCGCGCTCCTGCTCGGCCGTCCAGTTCTCGAAGACGGCCACCGAGTCGGAGCCCTCGCCCCAGGAACGGCGGGTGCGGGGCTCGGCGACGCCGCCCAGCCACGCGCGGGCGTCGGCGACGAAGCCGTCGAGGTCGGGAGCGGTCACGTCAGACCCCCAGGACCGTGCACGCGCTGATGCCCGGCGCGCCGTAGACGTGGGTGAAGCCCAGCCGCGGCGAGCCGGGGACCTGTCGGTCGCCGGCCTCGCCGCGCAGCTGGGTCACGATCTCGTGGACCTGCCGGAGTCCGGACGCACCGATCGGCTCGCCGTTGGCGATGCAGCCGCCATCGGTGTTCACCGGGAGCCGGCCACTGATCTCGGTCTCGCCCGCGGTGATCCACTTCTCCTGCTCGCCGTGCTCGCAGAAGCCGCACTCGGCCAGGTGCATGATCTCAGCGCCGCTCTCGGTGTCCTGGAGCTGCGCGACGTCGATGTCCTCGGGCGAGACGCCCGCCTGCTCGAAGGCGGCCCGGGCCGCGTCGGTGCTGACGCTCGTGGGAGTGCCGGTCCCCTGGATCGAGGGGCTGAAGACCTCGAACGAGCCGAACGCCCGGGTCCGGGGCGCCACGGCGAGCAGCCGGACGGCCCGCGCCTCGAGGCGTCTCGCGGCTGCCGGGCTCGCGACGACGATCGCCGCGCCACCCTCACCGGGCGAGCAGAACATGTACTGGGTGAGCGGGTCGTTGACCATGGCGGCGCCGGCGATCTGCTCCTCGCTCATCGGCTCGCGGCGCCAGGCGTTCGGGTTGAGGGCACCGTTGCGGTACGCCTTGGCGGCGACCTTGGCGAGCGTGCCCTCGTCGATGCCGTGCTCGCGCAGGTAGCGCGCGATCTTCACGGCGAAGAACTGGGTGGTGACCATGAGTCCGGCCTCGCCGTACCCGGCGGGGAGGCCCCAGTCCTCGGGGCGCGGGTCGAACGCGCCTCTGGGGTGCTTGTCGAACCCGACGGCGAGCGCGATCTCGGCCGAACCGGACCGGATGGCGTTGACGGCCGCGACGAGGGCGCTGCCTCCCGTCGCACAGCCGTTCTTGACGTTGGTGAAGGGGATGCCGGTCAGTCCGAGCTCGGCGACCAGCGTGTCCGCGAGACCCGCTCCGTCACTGCCGCCGAACGCGACCTGGACGTCGGCCCAGGCAATACCCGCGTCGGAGAGCGCGGCGTGGATCGCCTGCACCGCCAGCTGCCGTCCGGTGACGCCCGGCTGACGACCGAACCGCGACAGCCCGGCGCCGATGATCGAGACATCAAGACTCATCGGCCGCCCACCGCCTCGGCGGAGGGCCGGGTGGCGAGCCACCCGTCGGTCGCGAACCGCGGCACCGGCTCGGTGGCCACGAGCGTCACCCGTGCGTCGACGAGCTCGGCCGGATCGTCGACCGTGGTGGCCTCGATGACCGCCTCGACCTTGACCCCCTCCGGGAGGTCGACGTACCCCAGGGCGTACGGCGTGAAGCCCTCGGCCGGCGGCACGTAGGGCGGGGACTTGGGCGCGAAGCGCTGGACCGTGTGCGCCCAGACCGTGCCCGTCCTCGCCAGCTCGACCGCCACCAGGTCGGAGCTGCCGCATCGCTGGCATCCCGCGGCGGCGGGGTAGGCGACGTTGCCGCACGGGGAGCATCGGCTCCCCAGCAGCGGCAGGGCCGGCTCGACCGCCATCGTCAGCGACCGACCCACTTGGGCTCGCGCTTCTGGAGGAACGCCCGGACGCCCTCGCGGCCGTCCTCGGACTGCAGTGCGTTGCCAACGGCGAGGTGCTCCATGATCATCAGCGAGCGGACGTCGGCGTCGAGACCCTGGTTGATCGCCATCTTGGTGAGCCGCATCATGTACGGGCTCTTGTCGGTCAGCGTGGAGATGAACTCCTCGACGCGCTTGTCGAGCTCGTCGGCCGGCGCCGAGTCGTTGATCAGGTCGAAGTCCTTCGCCTCCTGGCCGGAGAGGAGCTTGCCGGTCAGCATCAGCTCCTTCGTCTTGCGGAGGCCGATCATGCGGGGCAGGCGGTAGATCGGGCCGGCTCCGCCGAACAGGGCGCGACGGATGTGGAAGTCGCCGATCTGCGCGTCGTCGGAGGCGATGGCGAAGTCGCAGGAGATCATCAGCTCGAAGCCGCCGGCGGTCACGAATCCCTCGAGGACGGCGATCGACGGCGTCTTCATCGAGTAGAGGCGGTCGCAGACCTCGGCGGAGAGCACGGCGACGTCCATCGCCATCGTGGAACCGATGTAGTCCGAGAGCAGCTCGTCGAGGTCGAAGCCGGAGCAGAACTGGTTCTCGACGCCGCGCAGGACGAGCACCCTCAGCTCGGGGTCGTCGTCGACCTCCTTGATGATCTCGTCGAGGCGGTGCAGGAGCTCGACGGTCACCGCGTTCTTCTTGTGCGGGCGGTTGAGCCACACCCGGGCGACGTTGCCGTCCTTTTCGAGCAGGACGTGATCGGTGTCCACCATGAGGGATAGTCCTTTCAGAACCGAACTGGATTCAGTTTAGTTTGAACTTAGTTCAGTCAACTGTCAAGCGGGACGACGCTCAGGAGACGGTGAACCGCCCGCCGTTGCTCAACAGCACCGCCCCCACGACGTTCGACGCCTGCGGAGAGGCGAGGTAGCAGATGTTGTCGGCGAGCTCCTCAGCACTCGCGTAGCCGAGGGCGCCGGCGGCCTCCATGGCCGCCCGAACCGACGGTGGCGTACGGCCGGCCATCGGGGTGTCGACCGGCCCAGGAGCGACGGTGTTGACCCGGATCCCGAAGCCGACCGCCTCCTTGGCGACTGACTGGGACAGGGCGTGCACCGCCGCCTTGGACGCCGCGTAGTGCGGATAGCCGACGAGGGTGTCGAAGGACGCCGACGAGCCGACGGTGACGATCGCGCCGCGCCCCTGCGGGCGCATCGCGCGTACCGTGGCACGGAGCACGTGGAACGTGCCGTCGAGGTTGATCGAGATCACCCGCCGCCAAGCCTCGTCGGTCAGCCGCCCGATGACGTCCACGGGACCGCCCGACTCACCCGCCTCACGGATCCACGCCTTGGCCTGCGGGTCGTCGACGCCGGCGGTGTGGACGACGACGTCCAGCGACCCGGCAGAGCCGACCACCGCGGCGACAACGGCATCCACGGCGACCGCATCGGTCACGTCGACGGCGTGGGCGACGGCGCCGACGGAAGCGGCGACCGCGGCGGCGTTGTCAGCGACCACGTCGGCGACGTGAACGGCCGCTCCTTCGGCAGCGAGCTGCCGGACCACAGCCGCGCCGATGCCGGAACCCCCACCGGTGACAAGCGCGGTGCAACCAGCGAACCGTCCGGTCCCGGTCGGGATGTCAGTCATGCATGGCCTCCTCAGTGATGGATCGATCCGCCCGCACCGGGGTGAGTGTGGGTCCCGTGGCACGCGAGGTCAGCGCCCGTACGACGTCGCGCAGGCGTTGCTCGGGGACGGTGAGCCGCGTGGTCTCCTGCTCCAGCAGCAGGCTGCGGTCGCGGACGCGGTAGCTCTCGACGAACGTGGAGGGTCGGGCGGGGTCGGGCTCGAGGGACCAGGACCGAGCACCCAGTCGCAACCGGGAGCGACGCAGGTCGCCCATGGCATCGCGGAAGGGGCTCTGCTCGGTGGCGGCGACGGCGTACTCGAAGCGGACGAGGAGCTCGCCCTCGGCGGCTTCGCGGACGAGCTCGGCGATCGCCGCGTCCGGCGTCGCCGGCACCGGCTCGATGCCGACGCTCGTCCGCAGGCCGGCAGCCAGGAGCGTGACGGCGTAGAGGAGAAGGAGCGTCGCGGCGAGGCCCAAGGCGCGCTCGAGGCCGACGACGTCGGCCACCGCGCCCCAGGCCAACGCGCCGACGGCCTGGGTTCCCTGGAAGAGCATGAGCAGGAACGCGACGACCCGTGGCCGGACCCAGTCCGGCAGCGCCTGGTGGGCGAGCATCATCCAGGTGCTCTGGACAACGACCCAGGCGATGCCACCGAGGACGAGGAACGGCGCCAGCAGCCACAGCTCGCCGAGCAGTGCGAGAGCAGCGAGGTTGATCGCGTAGCAGGACGAGAACGTCGCGACGAGCAGATGGGCACTCACGCGGGCCCGCAGGCGCCCGAGCGTCACCGCAGCCGCCACCGATCCGGCGCCGATCAGCGCCATCGCGACACCGAAGCCCGATCCGCCCAGGGCGAGCCGTTCGTGGACCACGAGGGAGACGAGCGCCCACAGCGCGCTCGAGGGCAGGCCGAACATCACCAGCCGCACCAGGAGCCCGGTGGTCCATGGTGAGTGGCGGACGAAACGGAGCGCCCCTCCGATCGCCGTCACGACCGACTCCGTCCGACGAGGGCGTGCGGCCGTCGCAGGACCGAGAAGGAGGAGCAGCAACGAGCAGACCGCGAACATGGCCGCGACGGCGCCGAACAGCACACCCGGGAGTCCGAGTCCGAGCACGACGCCGGCGACGAGCGGGCCGACCGCGCGGGCCAGGTTGAAGATCGCGCCGTCGAGCAGCACTGCCGACGGCAGGGCCTCTCTGTCGACGATCTCCGGGAGCAGCGACTGCCAGGCGACGCCGACCACGACGAGCGCCGCGCCGACCACGACGATCGTGGCCAGGAGCGGCAGCGCAGCATCGGTGCCGGAGACGACGAGCAGGGCGGCAGCGGCGCCCGCGAGCCCGGCGACCGCGGCCGCGCGTGCGATCAGCCGTTCCCGCACTGCATGGCTGACGATCACGCCGACCGGCAGGGCGAGGACGAGAAAGGGGACGGCGACCGCCGTCGGCGCGAGCGCGACCACCGTCGCCGGCTCCCCGCGCTCGGTCAGGATCCACTGGACGGCGACGACGTGGACCCAGACTGCCGTCGCGTTCATGAACTGCACGCCGAGGAGCAGCCTGAACAACCGTCCCACGGCTCTACCCCTTTGAACTGAAGTGAGTTTAGTTTAGGGTAACGGGCGTCACTGGGGAAGGAGCCCGAGATGCGCGAGACGGACCTACTGGTGATCGGCGCCGGGATGGCGGGCCTGACCGCCGCCGCCCGCGCCGCCCGCGACGGCAGGCGTGTCCTGGTGGTCGAGGTGGGCGAGGACGTGGGTGGGTCCGCGCGCTTCGCGGGCTACATCTGGACCGCGCCCAGCCGTCAGGTGATGGACGACGTCAATCCGGGAGGCGACGAGGCACTGCGCCACGCCGTGGTCGACAGGTTCTCCGAGGGCGTCGAGTGGATCCGCTCGGTCGGCGTCGACGTGCGGCCGGCGGTGCCGGTGCTCGGGTTCGGGCGTGGGCACCAGTTCGACACCAACCAGTACCTCGACCTGTGCCGCCGGATCGTCGTCGATGCCGGAGGCGAGATCCTGCTGCGGACGCAGGCCTCGCGCCTCCTCACCGAGAACGGGCGGGTCCTCGGCGCCGAGCTCTCAGTGCCTGAGGGGACTCAGGAGGTGCGGGCGGCATGGACGCTCGTGGCGACGGGCGGATTCCAGGGCGACCCCGAGCTGGTCGCGAGCAGGATCCACCCGCGTGCGGCCGGGATGCAGCTGCGGTCCAACCCGCGCAGCACGGGCGCCGGATACCGACTGGCGTCCTCCGTCGGCGCCGCCACCGGTCCGGACGACGCGGGCTTCTACGGCCACCTGATCCCCAGCGGGGTTCCTTTCACGGATCCGGCCGACTTCGTCGACCTGTCGCTCTACTACAGCGAGCACGCCCTCCTTTTCAACGTCGACGGCCAGCGCTTCACCGACGAGACCCTCGGCGACCACCTGACGACGATGGCGCTGCTGGAGCAGCCCGAGTCCCGCGGACTGCTGGTCTGTGACGCCCGCGTGCACCGCGAATGGATCGTGACGTCGTACGTCGAGGGCGCGATCGCCGTCGACAAGTTCGCGCTGGCCAGCAAGCGTGGCGGGCGGGTGGGCGTCGCCGACTCGCTCGACGAGCTGGACTACCTCCCGGACGACTGGGGCTACGACGGCTCGACCATCCGGGCCCAGGTCGAGAGCTACAACCGCGCCGCGTCGGCCGGCAAGCAGCAGCAGCCCGCTCGCGCGCGCGACGGGGCACCGCTGGACGAAGGGCCGTGGTACGTCGTGGAGTGTGTTCCCGCCTTGACCTTCCCGTTCCACGGCATCCGCATCGACGATCGTGCCCGCGTGCTCGGCCGGGACGGCGTCGCCGTACCCGGGCTTCTCTGCGCCGGCTCCGACACGGGCGGCGTCTACAACCGCGCATACGCCGGCGGACTCGCCTCGGCCCTCGTGTTCGGCTTGACCGCCTCCGCGACGGCGTCGGCCGAGATCGTGGTCTGACCGAGCGCCTGGTCAGACGCCGACGAGCTCGGCGATGCGGGCCCGTTGCTCACGCGTCGCGCCGAACAGGCCCTCGTCGCCGAGCACCCGGCGGACGTAGTAGTGGGCGCGGTGCTCCCAGGTGAACCCGATGCCGCCGTGGAGCTGCACCGCTTCGTGCGCCGTGCGCATCGCCGCGTCGGCACAGACGGCAGCAGCGACGGCGACCGGGAGGGCTGCGGTCTCCGGCTCGCCGTCGAGGACGGCGGCGGCGTACCGGCTGGCGGAGCGGGCGCGCTCCCGGTCGACGAGCACGTCGGCGAGCCGGTGCTTGATCGCTTGGAACGAGCCGATGGGGCGGCCGAACTGGTCGCGTTGAACCACGTACTCACGGGTCCGGTCGAGGAGCTCGCCGACGATGCCGGTGTGCTCGGCCGCGAGCGCGGCGCGCCCGATCAGTGCCAGCCGGTCCCTCACGGTGGTCGCGCGAGCGACGCCGACCAGCGGCCGCGCCGGAGCTGCGTCGAGGACCAGGTCGGCCTGGCGCCGGGTCAGGTCGACGGCCACGCAGGGTTCGACCGTGAGGTCGGTCGCCGCCACCGCGAGGAGGACGGTGCCCTGCGGCGTGGTGGCGTCGACCACGACGAGCCCCGCCGCCGTCCCGTGCAGCACCCTGGTCCGGGTGCCGGACACGCGCCACCCGCCATCGGTGTCCTGCACGGCAGCCAGCGGAGCGGGCCCGGTGGCGACCGTCACGACGAGCTCCCCGCGAAGCGCCGGCTCGAGGAGGTCCTCGATGCTGTCCGGGTCATCGGCGGCCGACAGCGCCTGACAGCCGAGCACTGCTGAGCTCAGGACCGGCTCGGGCGCCAGTGCTGCGCCGCACTCCTCGACGACGACGAACAGCTCTTGCAGCCCGAAACCGTTGCCTCCCAGCGCCTCGGGAACGGCCAGCCTGCCGACCTCGAGCTCGGCGTTGAGCAGCCGCCAGAGGTCCTCGGAGTAGCCGGTGGCGGAGTCGGCGGACGCGCGGACCTGCTCGTGGTCTGCGTGCTTCGCCAGGACCTCACGGACGATGTGCCGCAGCTCTTCGCGCTCGGGCACCGGCGCCAGGAGCTCGGGGTGCAGCTCGGGCCAGGCATGCATGGCGCGCCTCTCGCTTGACTTGGATTGAACTCAGTTCAGGTTACGGCGCATCTCCACCGCAGGCAAGAGTCTGGACACCGAGTGCGAATTGAATTAGGTTCAGATCGTGACGAGCACCACCCTGTCCCGGTACTACGCCGCCGTCGATGCCGGCGACTTCGACACGGCGATGGCGCTGCTCGCCCCCGACGTACGGTCCGCCATCCAGCTGCCCGGCGGCGTCGTGCGCGGCAAGGACAGGCAGGCGCTGCGCGACTACCTCTCCGGACGCGGCAACGTCCTCCGCCGGCATGTCCTGCTCCGGGAGAGCGTCGTCGACGGCCTCGAGCTCGTCTATGGCGCGGTGGTCGACGACGGGACGACCACGACCGGCCACTTCATCGCCGCGGCCAGGCTGGGCGAGGACGGCCTCGTCAGCGGCTACCAGGTGGCCTTCGACCCCGAGCTCGCCCTGCTCGACGACGCATGAGCCGCCGACCCGGAGGGAATCCACGATGAGTGCCACTCCCCTGCTGCAGGCCTGGTTCGAGATCATGGACTCGACCACACCCGAGCGGGTGCTGGACATGGTCACCGAGGACTTCCGGCTGTCGATCCTGTTCTCGACCGGTGACCAGACTGCGGAGTTCGAGGGTGACCGAGCCGGCCTCGTGGTCTACCTCGCCCAGCGCGAGGTGAGTGTGTTGACCCATCACGTCCTGCAGGGCGCGCTCGTGGACGGCACCGAGCTGGTCCTCGGCGAGACCCGGCGCGACGGCGGGTTCGAGGCCTCCTTCAACGCGAGCGCACAGCTGTCGGAGGACCGCGAGAAGGTGCGACGCCTGCTGATCTGCCGAACCCCCTGGGTCCGGTTCACCGCCTGACACCACACCCCCTCGGGGTCGTCGGCGTTCTCGTCGTACCCACCGCTAGGTTCTGCGCATGGCCTCGCTCCTCGCCCAGGTGCGCACCCGGTGGCCGGTGGCGACGCCGGTCGCAGCACTCCTCGTGCTCGGCGCCGGATCGTTCGGTCACGACCACTGGGCGGCCCTCGTGGTCCTGGCGGTGGCGCTGATCGGCGGGATCGTCGCGGCCGTCCACCATGCCGAGGTCGTGGCACACAAGGTGGGCGAGCCGTTCGGCTCCTTGATCCTGGCCGTCGCAGTGACGGTCATCGAGGTCGGCCTGATCGTGATGCTGATGACGAGTGGCGGAGCCGGCAGCAGCACGTACGCCCGCGACACCGTCTTCGCCGCGGTGATGATCACGCTCAACGGCATCGTCGGGCTGGCGCTCCTGGCGGGAGCGCTCAAGCACAACCTGGTGAGCTTCAACGCCGCCGGCACCGGCTCCGCGGTCGCCACCGTCATCACGCTGGCCGGGGTCTGCTTGGTCCTCCCGAGCTTCACCACCTCCGGCGCCGGCCGCGAGTACTCGCCGTCCCAGCTCGGCTTCGCGGCCGTCGCGTCGCTCGGCCTGTACGGCGCCTTCGTCTTCACGCAGACGATCCGACACCGAGACTTCTTCCTGCCGGTCGCCAGCGACGAGCGCGGGCGGGCGACCGGCCTGCTCGACCTCGACCAGGACGGCCACCCGGATCCTCCGGAAGCCCGGCAGGCGTGGCTCAGCCTCGGCCTCCTGGTCGCCTCGCTCGTCGCCGTCGTGGGGCTCGCGAAGCTGGTATCACCCACGATCGAGGACGTCGTGAGGGACCTTGACCTGCCGTACGGCGTGGTCGGCGTCGTGATCGCGCTTCTGATCCTCGCGCCCGAGTCGATCGCGGCGGTGCGCAACGCCGCTCGCAACCGCGTGCAGCTCAGTCTCAACCTCGCCTACGGCTCCGCGATGGCGTCGATCGGGCTGACCATCCCCACTGTGGCGGTGGCGATGATCTGGCTCACCGGCCCGCTCGAACTGGGCCTCGAGCCGACGCAGATGGTCCTCTTCCTGCTGACCGTTGTGATCACGGCCTTCACGATCCTGCAGGGGCGTGCCTACGCGCTCCAGGGCGTGGTGCACCTGACCTTGCTCGCCGCGTTCCTGTTCTTCTCCGTGCAGCCGTGACACGGCCACGGCCACGCGGATCACACCCGCGATCAGCAGGCCGGCGACGGCGATGCTGACCGTGACGAGACCCGCCATCCGAAAGAACTCATTGAAGCTGTGCCAGGTCGCCGCGTTCAGCATGGCGTCCTCCCATCCCTGGTTGTCGATCGTCCGCGACCACCGCTCTGCGCTTCCCGTCCGAACGCGTCGGCAAGCGCGAGTGCTCCGATCGCCAGCAGGAGCACCACGAGCATCGCGGTCCCGAACACCCAGATGATGTGCGCCGGGTCGCTCACGAGAACCAGCCTCCTCAGGTCCGGGCCACCGTGATGGCGATGGCCATCTTCCTTATTTACGCTTCATACGACGTAGCGTAAATAAGGGGCGATGCATTCCGTGAGGTGGCTCACCGCCAACGCCTGAGCGTCGGCGCGGTTCCGGCTAGCCGTCGATCACCGACGGCGAGCGGTGGTACGCCTTGTTGGCGATCCTCCATCCCTCGCCGACGCGCACCAGAAGGAACAGGTCCGTGAAGACGTCGGCGCCATGATGGAGCGTCAGCGTCGCGTTGGCGACACTGCCGGCCACCTCGACGCGGTCGATCCGGCGCCGTCGCTGCGTCTCGTCGGCGGCGGGCTGACCCTTGAACAGGGTGCAGAAGTCCTCGAGCGGCCAGGAGACGAGCTCGCCGTCCCTGACGCCTTCGATGTGCGCGGTGGGCAGGAATGCGCGGCGGTGGTGGCTGGCGTCACCGGTCGCGTGGCCCGCGACGTACGCCTCCAACGGGGCGAGCACCTCCGGTGCGGCGGTGACGCCGGGCGCGATCGAGAGTCGGTGCGGCCGGTCGACCTCCGGCTCGACCGCGCACAGAGCGACGATGTCGTCGTCGGGTCCCGCCACGCCACGATCGCGTGCGCCGACCACGGAGTCCCGCAGGCCTTCGGCTGACCGAGCGTGGGCAGCGAGGAGCGTCAGGTCCTTGGCCAGCGCGCCGACCGTGAAGTCGGCGTCGGAGAAGTCGCCCTTCTCGAGCGCGTCCCGCTTCCCGCCGACCAGCCGTCCGAGGATGGTTCTCTCGAGCACGCTCAACGCCGGGCCCGGTTGGATCCCGAGCTCCTCGGCACGGATCAGGGCGTAACGCAGGTTGAGCACGGCGCCGCCGAGCACTCCGTTGGCAAGGAGCTTGGCGGCAGCGGCATCGGCTACCGCACCGCACCGCAGTACATCGCCGAGCCCGTCGAGCACGGTGGACGCGGGCGCGGCGTACGCCTCGCCGGAGCCGACCAGCACCGTCAGGGCGCCGCTCTGCACGGCGGGCACGGATCCCATGACGGGTGCGTGCACGTAGGCGGCACCGCTCCCCCGGACGTCCGCGTCCAGCGCGACCGCTTCGTGAACACCCACGGTGCTCGTGTTGACCACGACCGTGCCGGCATCGAGATGGTCGCGGACCGAGGTGACGACGGCCGAGCAGGCGGGGCCGTCGAAGAGACAGAGCAGGACGACGTCCGCAGTCCCGACCGCGGCCGAGGGGCTCGCGACGCTGGTGAGGTCGTCGACGATGCGTCCGGAGCGGGACCAGGTCACCACCGGGTGGCCCCGGCTGTGGAGTCGACGGGCCATCGCGGCGCCCATCCGACCCAGACCGAGCACGGCGACGGAAGGAAGGGAGCTGGTTTCTGAACGAGTCACCAGGCCATCGTTCGCGTCACCGAGCCGTGCGACAAGCGAACATGTCGCACACCTGCCATGCGCGGAGCGCATACCCTGAGCGCATGCAGCTGACAACGGTCCGGACGTTCCTCGCGGTCTGTCGTCTCGGGTCCTTGTCGAGCGCAGCGGCGGAGCTGGGGTACACCCAGTCAGCGGTGTCGCGCCAGGTCGCAGCCCTCGAGCAGTACGTCGGCGTGCCGCTGCTGGAGCGGCGGTCCCGAGGCGTCGTACCCACTGCTGCCGGCGACGCGTTCCGCCACCACGCCCGGGCCATCGCCGCCGAGGCCGATCGGGCGGTGCGTGCCGCGCGCGATGCTCGTACGACGACCGCGCCCATCGCCCTCGGCGCGACCCCGTCGGCCGCTGCCGGAGTGGTGCCGTCGGCACTTCGGACCGTCCGGGACGAGCACCCCGCGGTGAGGTGGACGCTCGTCACCGGGCTCACGCGCGAGCTCACCGAAGCCGTCGCGGCCGGCACGCTGGACGTCGCCGTGGTGACGGATGCGCCGCCCGGCCTGCCGGACGACGACCGCGTGGAGCGCAATCCCCTCGGCACCGACGCGATGTGCGTGATCGTCCCCGAGCAGCATCCCGCCAGAGCCGCCCGCGGGCCGCTGTCACTGGCCGACTTCGCCGACGCGACCTGGGTCGAGGACAACGAAGGATCCGAGATCCTGTTGCGGACCGCCGCAGCGCGCGCCGGCTTCGACCCCCGGATCGACGTCACCGCCGCCGACCTGACCGGAAAGGCGGCGATGGTCGCCGCGGGCCACGCGGTCGCGCTCGTACCCGGCCTGCTGGGCCGCGCGCTGCGCAGGGACGTCGTCGCGGTGGCCATCGAGGACGCGCCGACCCGCGGCGTCTACGCCGTCACTCCGCGCGGACCCGCTCCAGCCGGAACGCTCGTGCGCGCGATGATCGACGCCCTGAGGATCGCGGTCAGCGATGCTGACCCGATGGTCGGGAAGGCGGCGGGCTAGCCCGAGATCAGACGTCCCCCGGCTCCAACGAGGTCCACCCCAGCCGCGGCGCCGATCGGAAAGGGGATCACCGACCGGCGCCAGCACAGATGCCAGACAAGAGTCTCCCCAGGAGCACCGGGTCCTAAACCTCGGCGACCAGGGTGTGCCCCGCTCCGGGTCAGAAGTCCTCGTCGAAGCCCACCGATCCCGTGACGCCGACCTGGTACGCCGAGACCCGGCGTTCGAAGAAGTTCGAGAGCTCCTGGACGTCCTGCAGCTCCATGAACGCCAGCGGATTCGGCGATCCGTAGATCGGCTCCAGGCCGAGCCGCTGCATTCGTCGGTCGGCGACGTGCTCGAGATAGCTGCGCATGTCGGCGGCAGAGAGGCCCGCGACACCGTGACCGAGCAGGTCCTCGGCGAACTGCGCCTCGGCGTCGACCCCCTCGACCAGCATCTGGCGGATCTGGGCGGCGAGCTCGTCGTCGAACAGGTCCGGCTCCTCCTTCCGCACCGTGTCGACCACGTCGAACGCGAACGCCATGTGCATCGACTCGTCGCGGAACACCCAGTTCGTCCCGGACGCCAGGCCGTTGAGCAGGCCGCGCGACCGCAGGAAGTAGACGTAGGCGAACGCGCCGTAGAAGAACAGGCCCTCGATCACGGCCGCGAAGCAGATGAGGTTGAGGAGGAACGCTCTCCGGTCGTCCCGGTCCTCGAGCTCCTGCTTGTCGAAGACCGAGTCGATCCACCGGAAGCAGAAGTCCGCCTTGTGCTTGATCGACGGGATGTTGTCGACCGCGGCGAACGCCTCGTTCCGCTCCTTCTCGTCGGGCACGTAGGTGTCGAGCAGGGTCAGGTAGAACTGCACGTGCACCGCCTCCTCGAAGAGCTGGCGGCTCAGGTAGAGCCGGCCTTCCGGAGAGTTGATGTGCTGGTAAAGATTGAGCACCAGGTTGTTCGCCACGATGGTGTCGCCGGTGGCGAAGAACGCGACCAGCCGGCTGACGAGGTGGCGTTCTGCGTCCGTGAGCCGGTGGAGGTCCTTGAGGTCGGAGTGGAGGTCGACCTCCTCGACGGTCCAGGTGTTCTTGATCGCGTCGCGGTAGCGCTCGTAGAAGTGCGGGTACCGCATCGGGCGCAGCGTCAGGTTCATGCCGGGGTCGAGCAACATCTGCTCGTTCTGGGTGCTCATTCGCAGGCCTCGCAGGTCTCGGGGTTCTCGAGCGAGCAGGCGATCGCCGCTTCATCGCTCACGGTCGTGGTGGGTTCGGCGACGGCGACGGTCGCCTGCTGGATCCGGGTCGCCGGACGCGACCGCAGGTAGTAGGTCGTCTTCAGCCCCGACTGCCAGGCATAGCGGTACATCGACGACAGCTTCCCGATGGTCGGACCGGCGAGGAACAGGTTCAGGGACTGGCTCTGGTCGATGTACGGCGCCCGCGCGGCCGCCATGTCGATCAGCGCCTTCTGCGGCAGCTCCCATGCAGTCCGGTAGAGCTCGCGTATGTCCTCCGGGATCGCGGGGATCCCCTGGATGGACCCCTCCGCCTTCTTGATCTCCTCGCGCACCTCCGGTGTCCAGAGCCCCCGGGACTTGAGCTCCCGCACCAGCGCAGAGTTCACCTGGAGAAACTCTCCGGACAGCGTCTCCCGCTTGAACAGGTTGGACACCTGCGGCTCGATGCACTCGTAGCAGCCGGCGATCGACGCGATGGTCGCCGTCGGCGCGATCGCGATGAGCAGCGAGTTGCGCAGCCCGTGCTCCGCGACCCGGGCCCTCAGCGCATCCCAGCGCTCGGTCTGGGTGGGCGTGACTCCCCACAGGTCGGGCTGCAGCGCACCGCCGGCCGCACGGGTCTCGCCGTACGCAGGGTGCGCGCCGTACTCCTCCGCGAGGTCGGCGGACACCTCCAACGCAGTCAGGTAGATCTCCTCCTGCACCCGCGTCGACAGCTCACGCGCCTCCTCGGAGTCGAAAGGCAGCCCGAGTGCGAAGAAGACGTCCTGGAGGCCCATCAGGCCGAGGCCGACCGGCCGCCATCGCGGGTTCGACCGCGCGGCTTCCGCGCTCGGGTAGTAGTTGATGTCGATCACCCGGTCGAGCAGCGGCAACGCCGTACGCACCGTCGCTCGCAGGGCGTCCCAATCGATGCCCTGGCCCACGAGGTGCTGGGCGAGGTTGATCGAGCCGAGGTTGCAGACCGCGGTCTCCGCGTCGGAGGACACCTCGACGATCTCCGTGCACAGGTTGGAGAGGTGCACGACCGGGCCGCCCGCCGATCCCAGGACAGGATCGGTGGTCTGGTTGCACAGCCGATTGGAGGTGTCCTTGAAGGTCATCCAGCCGTTGCCGGTCTGGGCGAGCGTGCGCATCATCTTGCCGTAGAGGTCCCGCGCCTTCATGGTGCGCACGACAGCACCCTCGGCTTCCAGCTCACGGTAGCGACGGTCGAACGCCTCGCCCCACAGGTCGGGCAGGTCCGGGGCGACGTCGGGGTCGATGAGTGACCACTCCTCGTCCGCCTCCACACGGCGCATGAACTCGTCCGGGATCCAGTTCGCGAGGTTGAGGTTGTGGGTTCGCCGCGCGTCCTCGCCGGTGTTGTCCCGCAGCTCGAGGAACTCCTCGACGTCGGGGTGCCACGGCTCGAGGTAGACGCACGCCGCTCCCTTGCGCCGACCGCCCTGGTTGACCGCGGCGACGCTCGCGTCGAGGGTTCGGAGGAAGGGCACGATCCCGTTGGACTGGCCGTTGGTGCCGCGGATCAGCGCGCCGCGTGACCGCACCCGGGAGAACGCGAGCCCGATGCCGCCGGCGAACTTGGACAGCTTCGCGACCTGGGCATACCGCCCGTAGATCGACTCCAGGTCGTCCCGCGGGCTGTCGACCAGGTAGCAAGAGGACATCTGGGTGTGGCGGGTGCCGGAATTGAAGAGCGTCGGGCTCGACGGGAGGTACGCGAGCCGGGACATGAGCCGGTAGAAGTCGATCGCCTTCGACGGGCTCTGCGCGAGTCCGCACGCGACACGGAGCAGGAAGTACTGCGGTGTCTCGAGGACCTGGCGGCTGATGGGGTGGCGCAGGAGGTAGCGGTCGTAGACCGTGCGCAGCCCGAAGTACTCGAAGCGCCGGTCGGCGGCGGGATCGATCGCGAAGTCGAGCTTGCGGGCGTTGTCCTTCACGAAGCGCGCGGTCTCGTCACCGATCAGGCCCTCCGCGTGGCCGAGCGACACCGACTGGCTGAACGACGCGACGCCCTGGTTGCGGACCTCCTTGTCGATGTAACCGGCCAGCAGCCGCCCAGCGAGCCGCGAGTACGTCGGCTCCTCGCTGATCAGCTCGGCCGCGGTCTGGATCGACAGCCGGTCCAGCTCTGCCGTCGTCGCGCCGTCATAGAGCCCGCTGATGGTGCGGGTCGCCACCCGCATCGGGTCGACGTCCGCCAGGTCGCCGCTGACGCGGTCGACCGCACGGACGATCTTGGTGACGTCGACGTTCTCCGTGTCGCCGTTTCGCTTGCGCACCGTCATCGTGGCGCGCGTCGTACTACTGGTTGAGCCTGCCGAAATCGTGACCGTCATTGCTCTCTCCTCGCGAGACTCGGTCCTCGGGTCCGGACGGTCGCGAGCGGAGACGGTCGTACGTCGGGCGGGCTGTCCCTGTGGTCGAGCGCGGGAGCCCCGTCGTACCAGCCGTCAGCCGTCCCACGAGGCCTCGGACCACCGCACCCGGCGGGTGCGGCGCGCTGGCAGGTCTTCGGACTCGCGGGCCCGTCCTGTCGGACGCCTACTGGTCGCCGCTTCCCAGATCGCTGTCGTACCGATCCAGTGCTGATGACGACGGTCGTTCCCACTCACCGCTGCGGGGCAGTCCCGGACTCACACCGGGTTCCCTCTTGCCTCCACCGATCTGGCTGACCGGTCGAACCAGCTGCGTGCGCCACCATATGTAGGGGCAACGCAGAATTGTGGGACCTACATCTGGTGTCGGCGTGTTGCTCTCACTGGGCGACCTTGTGGGTCGCGTCGCACCACGGCGGGCGCTGGGTCAAGCCGCACAGGCACACCGCGACCACCGGTCGCTCCACCTCGTGGGCGCGGCCCTCGTCGTCGAGGATGCGGTCTGCTCCGCGGATCAGCGCCGGGCCGTCCGGGATCACGGTGACCTGGCACTCGTTCACGCGACCTCCCGGTCGGGAGCCGGCAGCAGCGCGGAGCGTCCGGTGGTCCAGGCGCCGATCACCTGGTCTGCCGCGACGGCATCGAGGTGGACGCATGCAGCCGCACCGAACAGGACGGCGGACCGGAGCTGCGGTTCGGCGTCCACCAGTGCACCACAGATCGCGCGCGCCGCGAGGTGCTCGTGCACGGCGTCGGCCTCGACGTGCTCGTCGAAGTACCGCTCGACGGGACCCCCGAGCTCGAGCCGCCGTGCCCCCTGGAGGAACCGGCGACAGGGCAGGGAGCTGGTCATCTCGAAGGCCGCCAGGTGGCCCATCGCCGCGCCTCTCAGCCTGCCGTGCAGACCGAAGAGCGACATCGCGTTGTTGGCGGCGAGCGTGTAGCCCGGCACCCGGTCGACGTAGGCGCCGTACGACGGATCCAGGTCGACCGCCTGGAGGGCCTCGGCGTAGAGGCGACTGTGCAGCCGTTCCGGACGGCCTCCCCCGAACTCGTCGTACAACAGCTCGGCGAGTGCGACCTTGGCCGGACCCTCGAGGCGAGGGAGCGCCCATGCCTGGGGGTCGCTCTCCTTGAGGTGGTAGAGACTGCGCTGGACCAGGAACTCGAGGTACTGAGCAGTGGTGGCCTCACGCTGGAGGAACTGCGGGAGCGAGATCCCGGTGTCGTACGCGGTGATGGCGACCAGCTGGTCCGGCACCGTCCCCTGGTCGTCGGCCAGCGCGATGATCGGCTGGCAGGCGGCCCGGAGCTCGGTCTCGAACTGGGCCTCCAGGCGCCCGCGCACCGCGATCAGGTCGGGGTCCCACTCTCGTGCTTCGTCCACCCCGGCGAAGCCTCGGTAGTGCAGCTCGTAGAGCATCCACAGGCTGAGGTGCAGGTCCTCGTCGTCGTCGGGCGCGGCGCGAGACACGCGTGTGATCCCGTCGCGCAGCGCCGTCGTCAGCTCGGCGCTGAGTGTTCCGCGGGGCTCAGGCAGCTCCATGTCACCTCCGTCTCGTGTGCGCCTTCGATACCCATTGCGCGTGCGGGCATGACATCGCCCGGTGGCTGGCTGGGTGTCGGCGTCGTCACGGCCCGGGCGGGAGCGCGCGCTTGTGCGCGGTCTTGCGGTAGGCGGTCTCGATGACGTCCTGGGCGTGGTCGCTGACCTGGTCGCCGACCAGGTACGCGTCGATCTCCTGGTAGGTGACGCCGTAGGCCTCTTCGTCGGGGAGGGACGGGCGCAGCTCCTCCAGGTCAGCGGTCGGGATCTTCTCCACGAGGCGGTCCGGCGCCCCGAGCTGACGGCCGACCTCGCGCACCCGGCTCTTGGTGAGGCCGGCCAGCGGCACGACGTCACATGCTCCGTCGCCGTGCTTCGTGAAGAAGCCCATCACCGCCTCGGCCGCCTGGTCCGTCCCCACGACCAGGGCGCCCCAGCGGCCGGCGACGGCGTACTGCGCGACCATGCGCTGGCGCGCCTTGATGTTGCCCTTGACGAAGTCCGCCTTCGCGGGGTCGAGGTCCGCGCTCGTCGTCGCCTCGTGCAGTGCATCGACGGCCGGCTTGATGTCGACCGTCACCGTCTCGGACGGCTCGATGAAGGCGATCGCCTCGGCGGCGTCGGACTCGTCGCTCTGCTGCCCGTAGGGCAGGCGCATCGCGGTGAACGTCTTGCCGACGCGCTGACACGCGAGGCTGGCGAGTCGTCCGGCGACGGTCGAGTCGAGCCCCCCACTGATCCCCAGCACGTAGCCCGTCGCGCCGCTCTCCTCCAGGTAGTCGGAGAGGAACTGGATGCGGCGCTCTGCGTCGGCCGCAGCATCGAAGTCGTCGGGTACGCCGAGGGCCTGCCGGATGGACGCCTGACTGGTCATGGCCTCGCGGTACCCCGCTCTCAGCCCGCCAGACGGCTCTCCAGCCCCAGCCGCCGCCGGAGGCCGAGGGCGTCGTGCGGTGCTCGACCCCTGGCGTCGTTGTCGAAGTAGACGTAGACGGGCCCGTGCTCGGCCCAGCCCCGGCAGCGACGTGCCCAGGCGTCGAGAGAAGCGCCGCTGTAGCCGCTGTGGTAGAGCTCGGTGTGGCCGTGCAGCCGGACGTACACCAGGTCGGTCGTCCGGCGATCCAGCATCGGCCAGGTCGGGCTGTCGGACACCACGTTCGCGACGTCGTGGCGGGCCAGGAGGTCGTAGAAGCGCGGGTCGTCGAACGAGCGGTGCCGGACCTCGAGCGCGTGCCGGATCGGCCGCTCGTCGCCGGCATCCAGCGCCACCCGGCCGCGCAGCTTGGCGTCGTGCCGCCGGGCCAGGTCGGCGGCAGCAGTGGTCGTGCGCGGCAGCCGGGCGAGGAACCCGTCGATCAGCGCCTCGTCGAACGTGATGGTGGCCGGCAGCTGCCACAGCACCGGGCCGAGCTTCTCGGCCAGGACGAGAGGACCGGACGCGAAGAAGTTCGCGAGCCCCTGCTCCACATCGCGCAAGCGCTTGAGATGGGTGATGAACCGTCCGCCCTTGAGCGCGAGGTCGAAGCCGGCGGGCGTAGCGTCGTACCACCGCTGGTAGGACGTCGGCCGCTGCAGCGAGTAGAAGGAGCCGTTCACCTCGACGGTGTCGAAGTGCTGGCCGACGTACTCCAGCCTCCGTCGCGCAGCAAGCGTCGGGGGGTAGAAGTCCCCCTGCCACTTGGGGTAGTCCCAGCCCGAGAGACCGATGCGGACATCACGGACGCTCTTCGACCGGCCGGACATCACCCATCTGCTCCCGTGCGTCAGGCCGACCCGGGCTTGGTCTGGCGTGCCGCGACCTTGGCCGCCAGCGCGTCCGGCACCAAGGCCGACCCCGCCGCCATGACCTTGTTCCTCAGCGAGCCGGGGACGACGTGGGCCCGTCCTGCCATGAGCGCCGCGAACCCGTCCGCGGCCACCTGGTCGGGGCTGTCCTTGGGACCGGTGGCCACCTGGGTGTCTTCGTAGTGTGCGCGCTCGAAGAAGGCTGTGTCCGTGGGCCCCGGCATCAGTGAGGTGACGGTGACCCCCGTGCCGTCGAGCTCGTGGCGGACCGCCTCCGCGAACGAGTGCACGAACGCCTTCGACGCCGCGTACGTCGCATGGAACGGGCCGGGCGCCCTGGCCGCGATGGACGCGGTGACGAGAACGCGTCCCTCGCCCCGCGTGACCATGTCGCGGACCACGAGCTTGGCGAGGTGGACCGTCGAACGGCAGTTGAGGTCGACCAGGCGGAGGTCCTCGTCGAGGTCCGTGGTGTCGAAGCGGCCGTGCACACCGGTGCCGACGTTCAGCGCGACGGCATCCAGCGCCCGGTCGCTGCCGGTCGCCGCCTCGTAGAGCCGTTGCACCCCGTCGGCCGTGCTCAGGTCGACCTGCACCGGTGTCACGAGCTGGCCCGAGACGGCGGCGATCTCGTCGGCGGTCCGCTCGATCTCCGGCTCGTCGGCGGCGACCACGACGTCGTACCCGTGCTCAGCGAACTGACGCGCAAGGGCGCGACCGATGCCGGTCGATGCGCCGGTGACGAGAGCGAGCGGTGGTCGAGCTGCGGTGTGGTTCATGCGTTTCCTTCACAAGTCGATCGATGCTCCGTCGGTACCCGGGCCCGGTGGAGTCAGTCACGTCCAGGACCGCAGCCGGCGTGCCGGCGCTGCTTCCGGCTACCCCGGCGAGGGCACGGCGTCTCCGTCGCTCTCCTCGTCCCACGAGGTGTCGTCCACCACCGAGAGCGACATCGCCGGCACCCAGTCGGTGACGACCCGGTCCCGCAGCTCGTAGGTCACCAGGCCCTGGAGGGCACCGTCGACCTTCCGCCAGTCGAGAATCAGTCCGATCACGGGCCCGTCCACGTGATGGACCGTCACCCGCACATACTTCGCCAAGAGGAGATCCTCCGCCGCGCACGGCCACCCGAGCGCCTGTTCTCGACGCGGTGGCCGTTGCACAGTATCGGAGCCGACCGACGCTCGCGGGCCCCGCCCCGCGATCGGAGCTCCTCCCTCTTCCCTCGCTCACTACTTCGGAGCAACACTGGGGGGCCCGAGAACCGGAGGCCCGGATGACTTCACACCTGACCGACAACGCCACCGATGCACCGGGCACCCGCGTGCACGCGACCGAAGCCGAGGCTCGCGAGCTGGCGGAGTCCGCGCGCGAGGCGGAGTGGCGCCGGCCGAGCTTCGCCAAGGGGCTCTACCTCGGCCGGTTCGACCTCTCCCTGGTCCACCCGCACCCGCGCGGCGCAGCCGCGGACGTCGAGCGGGGAGAGGCGTATCTCGACCGGCTGCGCGCCGTGTGCGAGACGCTCGACGGTCAGCGGATCGAGCGCGAAGACCGGATCCCCGACGACTACCTCGCGGCGCTCGCCGACATCGGCACCTTCGGCATCAAGATCCCCCAGCAGTACGGCGGGCTCGGGCTCACCATGGCCTACTACGGTCGCGCACTGATGCTGGTGGGGTCGGTCCACCCGAGCCTCGGCGCCCTGATCTCCGCGCACCAGTCCATCGGGGTCCCGGAGCCGGTGAAGATGTTCGGGAGCGAGCAGCAGAAGCAGGAGTTCCTGCCGCGCTGCGCCGGAGGCGCGATCACCGCCTTCCTCCTGACCGAGCCCGACGTCGGGTCCGACCCGGCCCGGATGTCGTCCACCGCCACGCTCTCCGAGGACGGCCGCAGCTACCTCCTCGACGGCGTCAAGCTGTGGACCACCAACGGCGTCATCGCGGAGCTGGTCGTCGTGATGGCCCGGGTGCCCGAGCACGAGGGCGGTCGCGGCGGGATCAGCGCCTTCGTCGTCGACGCCGCGTCCGAGGGCATCACCGTCGAGAGGCGCAACTCGTTCATGGGCCTCAAGGGTCTCGAGAACGGCGTGACCCGGTTCCACCAGGTGCGGGTGCCGGCCGGCAACCTGCTCGGTCGTGAGGGTGACGGGCTCAGGATCGCGCTCACCACCCTCAACACCGGCCGACTGTCCATCCCGGCGATGTGCGCAGCCGCCGGCAAGTGGTCGCTGAAGATCGCTCGTGAGTGGTCGGCCGAGCGGGTGCAGTGGGGAAAGCCGGTCGGTCAGCACGGCGCGGTGGCGGAGAAGATCTCGTTCATCGCAGCGACGACGTTCGCTCTGGAGGCGGTGCTCGAGCTGTCCGCGGAGCTCGCGGACGCCGGCTCGAAGGACATCCGGATCGAGGCCGCGCTCGCCAAGCTGTGGTCCAGCGAGATGGCGTGGCGGGTGGCCGACGAGCTGGTCCAGGTCCGCGGGGGCCGTGGCTACGAAACGGCTGCGTCACTCGCGGCGCGTGGCGAGCGAGCGGTCAACGCCGAGCAGGTGCTGCGGGACCTGCGGATCAACCGGATCTTCGAGGGTTCGACCGAGATCATGCACCTGATCGTCGCTCGCGAGGCGGTCGACGCCCACCTCGCCGCTGCCGGCGACCTGGCAGTGGCTGATGCGAGTGCCCAGCGCAAGGCGAGGGCCGCGGCCAAGGCGAGCGGCTTCTACGCGAGGTGGCTGCCGCAGCTCGCGGTCGGCAAGGGGACCGTCCCCGGTGCGTACGGCGAGTTCGGACCGCTCGCCGGCCACCTGCGGTACGTCGAACGGTCCTCGCGCAAGCTGGCCCGGCAGACGTTCTACGGCATGTCACGGTGGCAGGCGAAGCTCGAGCACAAGCAGGGCTTCCTCGGCCGCATCGTCGACATCGGTGCCGAGCTGTTCGCCATGACTGCCGCGTGCTCGCGGGCCGCGATGATCCGCGCCGACGATCCGTCGCAGGGGGACGCGGCGTTCGCGCTCGCCGATGCGTTCTGCGAGCAGGCCCGCCTGCGCGCGGAGCACCTGTTCGACCGACTGTGGGCCAACACCGACGACACCGACCGACGGGTCGCCCGCCAGGTGCTCGACGGTGACTACGCCTGGGTCGAGGACGGCGTGATCGACCAGTCGGAGGGCACCGGTCCGTGGATCGCGCCCTGGGCGGCAGGACCCAGCGAGCACGAGACGGTCCACCGCAGCTACCGCTGACGACCAGGACCGAGCAGCCTCATGACTGGTTGAGGTCGACCGCCTCGCGGACGAGGGCGACGAAAGCGTCCTCGTCGATCTCGTCCCCCTCATGGATGTCGATCGCCCGCCTGGTGCCGGCATCGAGGCTGGCGTTGAACAGCCCGGCGGGGTCGTCCAGCGCGGCACCCCTGGCGAAGGTGAGCTTCACCTTATCCCCGTAGGTCTCGACAGTGCAGATCAGGCCCGAACGGGAGAAGGTCGGCACGCCGTCAGGGTTCGACTCCTTGCGCCACTTCGCCTCCTCGACGACGTCGGGCTCGGCCTTCGTGATGAGGGCACGCAGCCGGTCGACCATGTCGCTCCGCCAGTCATCCGCCATGCCGGGACCATACCTGCGCTCCCCCGGGCGGACCGCTCAGTTTTGGTGCTCCGCAGGAGACTGGTCTCGTGATCGAGGTGGAGCCAGAGCGGTTCGAGGAGATGGTCCGCTCGGCGCTCGACGGACTGCCCGCGGACCTGGGTCAGATCCTGAGCAACGTCGCCGTCACCGTCGACCTCCACGGAGGCAGGCCGGGCCTGCTCGGGCTCTACCAGGGCATCCCACTGACGCGGCGCACCTCGTCCTACGCCGGCGTCATGCCGGACCGGATCACGATCTACCGGCGGGCGATCTGCGCCCGCTGCTCCACCGAGGAGGAGGTCGTCGAACAGGTCCGCCGAACCGTCATCCATGAGGTCGGCCACCACTTCGGGATCGGCGACGCGCGCCTGCGCGAGTTCGGTTGGTGACGACGCGCGGAGGTCTCCGGACGAGCCGTCAGGCGTCGTCCGCCTCGAAGAGCGCGTCGACGTTCGGGAGGTCGACGAACCGGGAGACCGTGCCGGCTTCCACGAGCTCCTTCGCGGCCTCGAGCACCCCGCCCCAGGCAACGCGGGCGAGCGTGCCGCCGACGCTGATCCGCCGGGCTCCCAGCCGAGCGGCCTCGGCGACGGAGATGAACGGCGCGTTGATCAGGAGGTTCACCGGCTTGGGCGCGACGGCGCCGATGATGGCCGTGACGTGCTCGGCGGACTCGATCCGAGGGGCGTAGAGACAGTCCGCGCCGGCTGCGGCGTACGCCTGCAGCCGTCGGATCGCCTCGTCGATGTCGGGCCGGCCGCACACGAAGCCCTCGGACCGGCCGGTCAGCAGCACGCCGGTGCCGGTCTCGTCGATCGCGCGCCGCGCCGCGCGGACTCGCTCCACCGCGAGGTCGAAGTCGTAGAGCGGATCCGCTTCGTCGCCGGACGAGTCCTCGATGGAGAGACCGGCGACCCCGGTGGCTACGGCCAGCTTGACGTTCTCGGCGACCTGGTCCGGCTCCACCGCGAACCCACCCTGGAAGTCGGCGTTGACCGGCACCGTGACCGCCCCGGCGATCGCCCGCAGGTGCGCGAGCGACTGCTCCAGGGTCAGCTCGTTGTCCGTGCGCCCGAGCGTCCAGGCCGCGCCGGCACTGGTCGTCGCCAGCGCCGGGAAGCCCAGCCGCTCCAGGGCTCGCGCGGTGCCGACATCCCACGGGTTCGGCATCACGAAGCAACCCGCGGTGTGCAGGTCGTGGAATGCGGAGATCCGGTCGCGGTGGTCGTCCATGGTCCCCATCATCACCCGCGCGGGAGCGACCCGCGCCGGAATCACAGTCGCCAGTCGACCTGGGCGTCCGGGTCAGGCTCGTAGCTGCACCACAGGCCGGTACGCACGCGGGAAGTGAGATGGCGCGCGACCACCGGGTCGGCGCTGTGGATCGCGTTCAGCGCGGTGGCGATGGCCTTGCGGACCGCGATCCGGGCGCGCTCTGCGCCGCTGCCGGCGCTGCGTGGTCGACCGCCGAGGCCGGTGGCAGCGGAGACCTCCGCCAGCAGGGCTTGCCGCTCGGCGGTCAGCTGTTCGCCGCGCCTTGCGTCGCCCGACACGTCGGCCTCGTCGAGCTCGGTGTCGATATCCGCGAGGCGGCGGCGGTAGGACGCCAGCGCCTGCGCATCGACGACCTCCCCGAGCCCAGACTGCTCCACCGTCTCCCCTCCGCCGGCTAGACGCAGTGCGGACACCTCTCGGCCCGGGCTCGACAGCAGGACGTGCAGGTGCTCGAGCCCGCGGCGCGCCGGGATCGCCGCCTCGTCGACTCCACGCCCGACCAGCCACACTCCGGCGGGTCCGGGTCGCAGGGTCATTCTGGTGGACCGGAAGGCCTCGACCGCGGCCGGCGCAGCCGCCTCGAGACGCTCGCGCCACCAGGTCGCGCCGATCCGTCGGTACGTCGTCAGCGCCTTCTCACGTAGTGCAGCTGCCCGCTCGGCGTCGCCGAGACGTGCGCAGGCCCGGGCGAGGGTGTCGTCGGTGACCCCGTGGAACGTCACCGCTCCAGCGTTGATGACGGACCGGCCGGCGTACGGGAGCAGGAGCGGAGTGATCGTTTCGACCATGTCGTCGAGGCCGGTCGCAAGAGCGACATCGAGCAGCAGATGCAGGACCAGGAGGTAGTTGTGGTCGCGGGGCAGCTTGGCCAGCACTCGGTCGTCGAACATCGAGGCGAGGCGTCGAGCGTCGTCGACCAGCCCGATCTCGCGATACAGCCACGCGATCTCGGCGTAGATCTCGCGGATCCCCTCTCGTTCCGCGATTGCCTCGCCCTCGCGCATCCGCGCGACGAGAGGCTCGCTCCGGTCGCCGGCCTGGACACCGCAATAGCCGATGAGCGCACTCACCACGAAGTAGCCGTCGGGAAGCTCATCCATCGTCTCCTCGGCGAGCGACACCAGCGGCGCTACGGTGTCGGTCCGGCCCCGCATGAGGTCGAGCATCAACCGCCGGGTAGCGGCGAAGAAGAGGGCCTTCCTCGACTCCTCGCCCAGCCGCTCGAGAGCGTGCAGCTGTCGGTTGAGCTCGGACAGGTCGAGAGTCTCGGCGGCCACGGTCAGCAGCCACAGGTGTGCGGTCGTGCGCGCGTCGGCGTCGCCGAGGTGCGCCGCCGCGTCGGCGAGCTTGCCGGCGAGATCCACCCGGACCTCGAGCTCGTCCGGCCCCCAGTGTGTGGCGAGCGCGGCGTCGAGCGCGCTGGCCAGGACAGCCGGATCGCCGGTGGCCTCGGCATGCTTCACGGCAGCGATGGCGAACGGCACGGCACGCTTGTGCTCCCCCGCGTAGGCCCAGCAGCGGGCCAGCGCGGCACCGAGGAGAGCGCGGTCCAGGTCAGCAGCGCCGGCGACGTATGCCTCGAAGAGGACGGCGGGAATGCGGCCCGGATCGGTGCCGAACACATAGGTCCTGGCGAGGTCGAGCGCCGCCTGCGTGCGCGCCTCGACCTCGTCAGCGTCCATGGCGGTCATCGTGACATCAGGGCCGCAGCAGCGTCACTGCTTCGGCGTGCCGCGCGACGGCCGCTTCATCCCAGTCGCCAGTGCAGTAGACGCTGATCTCGGTGATCCGGCCTTCCTCGTCGAGATCGCAGACGAACGCCTCGCGGCAGTACCACTGCTGCCCCCCCGTCCTCCCACCGCTCCTCGACCTTGACCGTGTAACCGTCGGCTCCGGCCAGCACCTTCTCGACCCGGGTCCGCCCGGACGGTGGGTGGGACTGTGTCTTCGAAGACGCAACATCCTCGGCGCCGTGCGCCTGGACCCGCCAGTGCGGAAGCGTGATGTCGGCGAAGACGTCGGGTGCGAACAGCCCGTCGGTCGCGCCCGTCTCGAGGAACACGACGAGCCGGTCGACGCTAGCTCGGACGTGGGCCGGAATCTCGCTCGCGATGGTGGTCATGACAGGTCACCCGCCGTCGCGAGGTTGGCCTCGATGACGGCCATGGTCGCTTCGAGACCGTCGGTCGGGCTGAACTCGACGAGACTGGTGCCGCCCGAGATCAACGGCAGGTGACCGGGCGGCGCGTGGTAGGCGTCGCCGGCGCCGTAGGTCTCCTCGTGGTCGGCCCAGCGGAAGGTCACCTGACCGCTTTGGACCACACCCCAATGGGTGCACTGGCACCGGTCCTCCGGCAGCCCGGCGAAGAGCGGAGCCGGATCGACGTCCTCCGGGTAGGACTCGAACCCGACGGTGTATCCGTCGAGCTCGGCGTACCGGCCCTTGAGGACCGGCAGGTCCACGCTCACCGGCGTGGTCATCTTGTTGGCACTGGGCACGACTACCTCCTGGTTTGGTTGGAGCTGAACTCACCCAGGAGGCGTGACTTCTCGAATCACACCGTGACCTCAGGGCAAGCTGCTCTCGACCACGGACACCGTCATCACGACCTCGCCGCCGGCGCGGGTCAGGAACCGGACCGGCATGCCGGGAAGGTCCTTCGCGAACCAGAGGACCTTCTCGCCCTCGCCCTCGCGGACGGTGTAGCGCAGGCAGTCCAGCTCACCGAGCGCGGTCTCGATGCGCTCGGACTCGATCGTGGTGTCGGCGGCGGGGAACGACGCGTGGCTCTGGAGACCGAGCCAGGTCACGTGCTCGATCTCGGGCTCGGCGAGGGGTGAGTGGTCGAGCGCGAGCGTTGATCGCCGGATGGTGGCACCGGAGTCGTCGCACTCGACGTACGTCGTCACCCGGTGGTACGGCGCCTCGCCCTCGATCTCGACCAGGACCCGGATCGTCTTCCCGACCGCGCACCGCTCACGGATCTCGGCGGCGGTGAACGGGGTGGGCGCCTGACCGGGCGCGAGGACGTGCGGGTCTCCGCCTTCCGAACGCGACGTCATGCTCCGCCGCGCCGGCTGACCAGCGCCTCCATCGCATCCAGGCAGCGGCGGTCGGCGGTCGCCGGGACCAGGATCAGCTCGTCGCAGCCGGCGCCCTCGGCGTCGTCGAGCAGCCGGGCGACTGCGTCCGGCGAGCTGATCGTCACCTCGTCGGCCATCGCCGCCGCGATCTCGTCGCCGGCGAAGGCGAGGTAGCGGCACACGTAGTCCCGGAGGGTGGCCTGGGGATCGTCGATGCCCAGCGCGACGAAGCACCCGGTCACCTTGCGAGGCGTCGGTCGATCCGCGGCCGCCCAGGCCTCGTCGGCGCGCTGGTTGGTCGACTCCATCTCGGCTCGACGCCCCGTCACCGTGAACCCGGTGACCCCGTCGGCCCACCGGGCGGCCCTGGCCATCGACTTCGGGCCCATCGCCGCCGCCAGGATCTCGGGGATCGCCCCGGTCAGCGCGGGACCCACCGGGTCGGCACCGGGGAAGGGCGGCTCGCCCGCCAGCAGCTGTCGGAGCTCTGCGACCTTGGTGTCCAGCCGGGCGTGCCGGGCATCCAGCGGAGCCCCGAGCGCCTGGTAGTCGTGCTCGCGCCCGCCCACCCCGACGCCCAGCGAGAGCCGGCCCGGAGCGAGCTGGTCGAGGGTGCCGACCTGCTGGGCCACCATCGCCGCCGGGTGCGCAGGAAGCACCCACACGTTGGCCATGATCCGCACCCGGCGAGTGACCGCGGCCGCCGCCGCCAGGGACGCCACCATCTCGGGGTTCGAGAAGGTCACCCGCTCCCCCGCGGAGACGCTGGAGAACGGTCCTTCGTCGATGGCCCTCGACCACTCCACCGTGGTCCCCGGGCCGTAGTCGCGAGCCATCTGCGGCAGGGCGACACCGATCTGCATACGGATCCTCTCGGCTTTTCTGGGAGTGACTTTCAGCGGGCTGGGTAGTGGATCGTCATGGATCCGCGCAATGCCTGCGGCTGCCACGAGGACTACCACGAACTCGGTGTGCATCGTCCGGGCTACGCGCTTGCCCCGGCAGCCCAGACCGAGGCCGCGGACGGCGTAGCGCCCGCTGGTGCCGCCTAGCTCGGCCAGCCCTTCTCGTCGATGTACCAGCCCGCCGAGGTCAGCACGACGACGATGAGCAGCGAGAACAGCAGTCCTCCGGCGATCGGCAGGAACCACCCCGGCGCGCGCCTCGAGCGGACGGCGACGACCTTCACCACGACGGCACCGAACACCATGCACGCGAGGACCTCGTGGACGATCGCCCGGGCGGGCACCTCGTAGCCGTGCGCCGTCGTCCCGGTCTGGAAGCCGAAGGCCCAGATGCAGTGATAGCCGACGAACACCGCGAGCAGGAGGGCGAGCGCCCCTGAGGCGCGGTGCGCCGTGCCCAGCCAGGACGGCGCCTTGATCCCGAGCTTGCCGTAGATCCAGAGCGCTCCGACGAGCTGGCCGACGGCCAGCACCCCGATCACCGTCGACACCACCACCTTCATGTCGCGGACGTCGTTGAAGCCGAGGGTCGTCGTGCCGTCGAGGGTCGGGTCGTGCACCTTGCTGAACACCCCGAGCAGCAACGCCACGACCGCGCCCGCGGCGAAGGCGCCCAGGGGGATCGCGATGCTCTTCCGGTCAGCGGTGTCAACGGTCTCTGCCATCGGACCAGCATCCACTGCAGCCCGCCCGGTTGTGAATGGCCCGAACGGGTGAGCGCACCCTCGCTCAGGCGTCCGGATCGGCGGCGTAGGTGAGGACCTCACCCATCGCGGTGAAGTCCTCGGGACTCCGGAGCTCGACCTGGGTCAACCACACCACGACCGTGTCGGACGACGGGATGACGTAGCCGGCAGTACCGGTGCCACCGACCCAGCCGTACCGGCCGGGCACGTTCCAGGGGTCGATCTGCCGGATGTCCACCGACCCTCCGAAGCCCCACCCCTGGCCGCCGAGGAACGGATGGCCCGGCCCGCCGTCGATGTACGACGTCATCATCGCGGTGACGGACTCCTCCGCGAGGACGCGGTGCCCGTCGTGGACGCCGCCGGCCAACAGCATCCGGCCGAAGGCGTGCCAGTCGTCGACGGTCGACACCAACCCGCCGGCGCCGGACTCGAACGGCGGCGAGCGTGACCACTGCCCCTCGGGTGGGTCGACCAGCTCGAGGTCGGTCCCGTCGCGGAGGTAGAGCGACGCGAGCCGGTCGGTCCGGTCGGTCCAGAAGGCGGTGTCGTCCATCCCGGTCGGACCGAGGACCGTGTCGGTCAGCACCTCGCCCAGCGTCCGGCCACTCGCCCGGGCGAGGAGGACGCCGAGGATCTCCGAACCGAGGTTGTAGGTCCAGCCCTCGCCGGGATGGTGCACCATCGGCACCCCGGCGAGGCGGGACATCCACTCGTCCGGCGCCGGGCGCTGTTGCGGGCGGGGCGGTCCCTCGCCCAACCGCTCGGAGAGCACGCTGACGATCGGAGCGTCGAAGCTGTCGGGCATGCCGTGTCCCGCTTGGAACGTCAGCAGGTCGCGCACCGTGATCGGGCGCTTCGCCGGCACCAGGTTGCTCGGCTCGTCGACCGGACCGGTGACCGATCGCAGCACGGACGGCCGTGCGAGCTCGGGCAGCAACGAGGCGACCGACTCGTCGAGACCGAGTCGACCACGTTCGACGAGGACCATCGTGGCCGCGGCCGTGATCGGCTTGGTGAGGGAGGCGATCCGGAAGACCGTGTCGCGTGTCATCGGCTCACCGCCGAGCGTGCGCTGTCCGGTGATCGCCACCTCTGTCTCGCCACCGCGGGACACCAGCGCGACCGCGCCGGGTATCGCCGGGGACACGCACGCGGCGTCGACCAGAGGTTGCAACGAGGTCACCGCTCCACCATGACAGAGGTCGGTGAATGACCGGGACCGTCAGGGACATCCCTGAGCCACCCCTGGTTCCTGTGACGACGGCTTGCTTCCTTACGCCGTAAGGTTAGGGTGGAGGTCCACGGACACCGAGCAAGGGGAGCAACCATGAGGGCAGCAGTCGCGGAGCGTTACGGACCACCCGAGGTCGTCAGGATCGTCGAGATGCCGATGCCGGCGCCGCGGCGGCGCGAGGTGCTCGTGCGGGTGCGGTCGGTCGCCGTGACGGTGGCCGACGCCCGGGTGCGCGGCTCGCGATACCCGCGCGGGTTCACGCCGTTCGCCCGCGCCGCCTTCGGCATCCTCCGGCCGCGCCGCCCCGTCCTCGGCATGGCGTTCTCGGGGACGATCGAGGCCCTCGGCTCCGAGGTGCAGGGGTTATCGGTGGGCGACGCGGTGGCGGGCATGACCGGCTTCGGGATGGGCGCACACGCGGAGTACGTCGCCGTCGCGGCCACCAAGGTCGTGCCCAAGCCGGCAGGGGTCAGCCACGACGAGGCGGCCGCTGTGCTGTTCGGTGGCAGCACTGCGTTGGCCTATCTCCGCGGCAAGGCCGCCGTGCAACCGGGCGCCACCGTCCTCGTCAACGGTGCTTCCGGCGCCGTCGGCAGTGCCGCCGTCCAACTGGCCAAGCACCTCGGCGCGACCGTCACCGCGGTGACGAGCACCGCGAACGTCGAGCTGGTCCGCAAGCTCGGCGCCGACGAGGTCGTGGACTACACCGCCACGCCGGCCGCCGAGCTCACCACGAAGTACGACGTCGTCATGGACGCGGTCGGCAACATCGGTCTGGCCGCGGGCCGGCGGCTCCTCACCGAGCACGGCGTGCTGCTGCTCGTCGTCGCCGACTTCTGGGACCTGCTCCGGGCACGCGGCAACGCTAAGGCGGGTACGCCTCCCGAGCGGGCCGAGGACTTCGCGGAGCTGCTCGGCCTGGTGGCCGACGGGCACCTCACTGCGGTGATCGACGACGCCGTCGCCGAGGACGGGCTGGAGGCGCTCGTCGCCGCGCACGCGCGGGTCGACTCGGGTCGCAAGGTGGGCGACCTGGTCATCCATCCCTGAGGTCGGAAGGCTCAGGCGCGGAGGCACGACATCATGGCGGGCCGGTCGGGTACCACGCAGGCATGAACCAGGTCCCCGCTTCGAAGGTGTCCGCGCTCGCCGAGGGTGCCGCCTCCGCCGCGGGCAGCGTCCTGGCCGGGGCGTCCCGCGCGATCACCTGGTCGCGTGGGTCGCGGAAACCGCTCCACCCCGAAGGCGACGTGGTGACGGGACGCCTGGTCCGGACCGGGGGCGACGAGCCCGCCGGCGTCCCGTGGCTGGACTCGCCCGGCGACGACGAGGTGCTCGTCAGGATCTCGCGGGCTATCGGGCTGCCGCGCGCGCTACCCGACATCCACGGGATCGCGGTGCGCATCCCGGTGGAGGACCGCTTCGCCGACCTGCTGCTGGCGAGCACCGGACTCGGCCGGTTCACGCGATTCGTCCTGACGGCGGGCTTCGACGTCGGGCGGCGACCACTGACCACCCTTCTGCCCTATCGAGGCCCGTACGGGCCGGTGCTCGTCGCCGCGCGCGCGGCGGCCGACCCGGTCGACCTGTCCGACCCGGTCGACCCGGCCCTCTCGTTCGACCTCCTGTGGTCCCGCGGTCTGGGTGAGTGGGTGCCGTTCGCCCGCCTGACGGTGTCCGACGCCGCAGGACCGGACCCGGCGATCTCGTTCGACCCGGTGCGCAATCCCCTTCCCGGGCTGGAGTTCTACGGATGGGTCCAGCGGCTCCGGGAGCCCGCCTACCACGCGGCGCGCGATGCGAGCGGTCGGGCGACCGGCCGGTAACCGTCTGCTCCCCCGCGGATCGGGAACCGGTCCTCGATGCGAGTAGTCGTCACCGGAGCGACCGGCAACGTCGGGTCCCGGCTGGTCGAGCGGCTGGCCGGAGACGTCGAGGTCAGCCACGTCCTCGGGGTGTCCCGCCGGGAGCCGGACGCCCTGCCCGAGGGCGCCGACTGGCGGCGGGTCGACGTCGGGGAGAGCGTCCCGACCGACCTGCTCCGCGGCGCCGACGCCGTGGTCCACCTGGCTTGGCTGTTCCAGCCGACGCGAGACCCCGCCATGACCTGGCAGGCGAACGTCACCGGCACCGGCCGCCTCCTGGACGCGGTCTCCGAGGCGAGCGTCCCTGTCTTCGTGCAGGCCTCGTCCGTCGGCGCCTACAGCCCGGGTCCGGCGTACCCCGTCGACGAGTCGTGGCCGACACACGGCGTCCCGACCGCGGCGTACAGCAGGGAGAAGGCGTACGTCGAGCGGATGCTCGACGCCTTCGAGGCACGGCATCCCGCGACGCGGGTCGTCCGGCTGCGCCCGGCGTTCATCTTCCGCCGCGAGTCGGCGGTTCAGCAGCGGCGCCTGTTCGCCGGACCGCTGGCGCCGACCAAGCTGCTCGCCAGCGTGGGCCCACCTGCCCTCCCCGATCCCGGGGTGACGCTGCAGGTGGTGCACACCGACGACGTCGTGGAGGCCTACCGGCTCGCGCTGGTCCGCAAGGTCGACGGCGCCTTCAACATCGCCACCGATCCCACGCTGAACGTCGGTTCGATCGGACACCTGCTCGGCCGGCCGGTGCTCCGCGTGCCCAAGGGACTGACCCGTCGAGCCGTTGCGGCTGCCTGGGGTGCCCGGCTGGTGCCGGCCTCCCCCGGCCTCTTCGACCTGCTCGCGCAGATCCCGGTGATGAAGACGGACCGCGCTCGGGCAGAGCTCGGCTGGGAGCCGGAGCTCGACGCCTTCGCGACCTTCATGACGTTGTGGGAGGGGTTCCAGTCAGCGGAGGGCGGCCCGAACCCGCCGCTCGCGCCGGGCACGAGCGGCCGGTTCCGTAGCCACGAGTTTCGGACCGGGATCGGCGCCCGTCCGTGACTCAGACCCGGTGGTGGGCCCGGTCGTGGACCGGCTTCCCGAGCGCGAGACCGAGCCCGATCATCGCCAGCCCGAGCACCACGTGGAGCCAGTTGTCCGCGTCGTTGAGCGGGACGAAGTTGGCCTTGTCGTGCCGGTCGACGAGCAGGCCGTAGACCGTGAGGACCAGGTAGACGACGCCGCCGCCGATCAGGAACGCGCGGGCGCCGCTCCACGTGCGAGCGAGCAGGAATCCGACGATCCCGAACAGCAGGTGCACGATGTTGTGGAGCACGGAGACCGCGAAGACGCCGAGCAGCTCGGCGCCGGAGTGGTGGCCCGCGAACTCCATCTTGTCGAAGTTCGTCGTCACTCCCGGGATGAAGCCGAGGATGCCGACGAGGGCGAAGGTGGCCGCCACAGCAAGCGCGGCCTTCTGCAACAGGGTCGACGAGGCGCCCTCTACTTGGTGAGTCATGCCCCGGCGGTACCCGTACCCGGTATTCCGAGACGGGCGCGTCACCGAGTCGTGACCTGCTCCGCGGCGTCTGCCAGGAGCTCGACGACGTGCACGCCGAACGCCACGTCGAGCGGGTGCGGCGTACCGGACCCGGCGGCCGCCACCAGCTCGCGTGCTGCCGTCCGGAACGCGTCGACCGCGGCGCCCTCGGGGCGAGGTGGCATCGGGAGTACGCCGTGCTCGCCCCAGACCGCCGCCTCGAACCCGACGGCCGCCGGCGGCGCGTAGGCCGACAGGGTCGCCGTGCTGGTCGCGCCGGACGCGTGCGTGAACGCCAGGATGACCAGGTCGCGCTCTCCCCCGGTCGCCCACACCGTCTCGATCGGTCCCAGGGCTGCCGTCAGCGTCGAGATCGCGTGCGGGCCGATGTCCCACAGGGCGCCCTGCTCGTGACGCCACGGCGAGGCTCCGAACGGGTTGTCGGCCGCGTGCAGGTCGCTGAACCAGCGCAGCCACCCGCCGCGCAGCTCGTGCTCCTTGACCTCCGCGAACCACGAGCGCTGCGCCTCGACGAAGCGGTCGGTGAAGAACACGACGGAGCTCACGCCGGAGAGGGCCGCGGCGTCGCGCACTTCCCGCGCCCGACCCGGATCGGTCGCGACCGGCTTCTCGAGCAGCAGGTGCCGTCCCGCTCCCGCCACCCGGATCGCGAGCTCGGCCTGCACGTCGGGCGGCACCGCGAACGCCACTGCCTCCACGTCGCCGACCAGCGCGTCGAGGTCGGTGTACGCCGTGGTCCGCAGCGCCGTCGCGAGCGTCGCGGCACGCTCCTCCGACCGTCCCCAGACTCCGACGAGCTCGATGTCCGGGGTCGCCGCCAGCGCCGGACCGTGCACGCGCTGCGCCCAGGGTCCGGTGCCGATCAGTCCGAATCGCATGTCCCCACTCTTCCGCACCGGTGCCCACGGGCCGGCGCAGGCGTGAACCGTCGACAGAAATGGGACGTTTGTCGAAACAGTCAAATTTCCCATTCGGATAAGTTGGTTGGCATCCTCTTTGACCGAAATAGCCAGATATGGGTCACAATGAGTCACATGCATCCGAGCAACGCCGAACTCTTGCACTCGGTCGACCTGAAGACTCTCGGGTCGCGCGTGCGAGCGGCGCGCGTCGCGCGGGGCTGGACCCAGGCCGATCTCGCCGGCGAAGAGATCTCCGTCGGTTACGTCTCACGTATCGAGAGCGGCACCCGCCGGCCCAACCTGGCGGTGTTGACCAGTCTTGCCTCTCGCCTGGAGACCCCGATCGAGCAGCTGCTCCAAGGCGTCACGGCGAGTCAGTATGACGAGATCCGCCTCGGACTGGACTACGCCGAGCTCGCGCTCGAGACGGGCGAGGCGCTCGACGCCGAGCGGCAGGCGCAGAAGTACCTCGGCATCGCGGTCCAGGCTTCACTCCCCGAACTCAGGAGCCGAGGCCGGTACCTGTATGCCCGCGCGCTCGAAGCCAACGGAGAGCTCGACGCGGCCATTCTCCAGCTCGAAGAACTCGTTCAGGACGCCTCGGGCCTCTATCTCATCCAGGGCGGCATCGCGCTGAGCCGTTGCTACCGCGAGACCGGTGACCTCGCGCTCGCGATCGAAGCAGGCGAGCGGATCGAGGCTGCCATCGCCGAGACCGGGCTCGACGCGACCGACGAAGCCGTCCAGCTCTCTCTCACGGTCGCCGCGGCGTACATCGAACGCGGCGATCTCCATCGCGCCAACCGGATCTGCATGACCGCGATCGAGCGCGCGGAGCGGCTGGCCACCCCGGGTGCCCGTGCCGGCGCGTACTGGAACTCCAGCTACATCCTGTCCGAGCGCGGCGACGTCCAGGGTGCGCTGCCGATGGCTTCGCGTGCGCTCTCGATCCTCGCCGAAGGACGAGACGGTCGAAACCTCGCCCGCCTGCGGATCCGGGTGGGAGAGCTGCAGCTGCAGTCCGACCCACCGGAGATCGATCTCGCCCTCGCCCAGCTTTCCCAGGCACGCGAAGAGCTGGTGTCGTCGAGCGCGAGCGACGTGGACCGCGCCTACAACGAAGTGACGATGGCGCATGCGCATCTGATGTCCGGCGACCCGCATCGCGCGCTCGAGGCTGCCGACCTGGCCGAAACCATGGCTGGTCCGAGCGGTCACCTGGTCAGGGCCGGCGCGATCGTCGTGCGCGGGCAGGCACACGCGGCGATGGGTCTCCAGGAAGAGGCACGGCGGTCGTACGTCGACGCCGTCCATGTCCTGTCAGGCGCCGGCGCGGACCGTGACGCGGCGCAACTGTGGTTCGAGCTCGCAGACCTGTTGGAAGAGGTCGGCGATCTGGACGGTGCTCGCGAGGCCTACCGAAGTGCAGCCGCGACCAGCGGACTCTCCCCACGGCATCGTGCGAGCCGTCATGCAGCCACCAGCAACGCGGCGGTGAAGACCTAACCCGAACAGGTCAGCAGCAAAGAACCCTGCTGCTGGTCGGCGACTTAGCAGCGTCAGCCGGCGCGGCCATACCAACGGTGGTGGCCAGCGCGACGATGAGGCTTGCCACGGTGAGCTTGATGGTCTTGTTCATTTGAACTTCCCCCTGTGCTGGAGCGATGGGTGGAGCCCGAAATTTTTCCGAGCCATGGCTAAAGACTGTCACATTTGGTCACATTGGCAAGTCAAATCGTGCTAGCGTCTGCTTCATCGGAACGGAAAGCCTCCAACGATCGCCGTCAGCGCTCCCCCCGCGGGCGTGCGATTACGCGGAGTAGGCTGTTCCGGCCGGGCTATTCCCCCAGTCCGGAGATCGACCCCCTGCCGTTGGAGCCGGCAGGGGGTCGACAGTTTTTAGGCACCGGTTCCGATAACTCCTGGCGGCGTCAAGACGCCTGGAGCGGGCGTCCGTGCCACTCACGAAGGCGGTTTGCCTGCCTAGCCGAGGAGGTGGGCGAGCAGGATCCGGAGGCCGATCAGGACCAGGATCACGCCGCCGACCAGCGTCGCCCAGCGGCCGAGGCGCTCCCCCACGCGCGCGCCGACGTAGACAGCTCCGAGCGACAGCACGCAAGTGATAACCCCGATCACGGCGACCGCGGGCGCGACCTGGACCTCGAGCACGCCGAAGGTCACTCCGACGGCGGCGGCGTCGATCGAGGTGGCGATCGCGAGCGGCGTCACCGTCCGGACGGTGACCACCGACGTCGCACCGTGGTCGTCGTCGTCCTCGAACGACTCCTTGATCATGTGGGCACCGATCAGGGCGAGCATGCCGAACGCGATCCACGGCGTCGCCGAGCTCACGGCGTCGGCGAACCCGAAGGCCAGCAGCCACCCGAGCACCGGCATCAGACCCTGGAAGAGCCCGAACATCCCGGCGATGAGGAACGCGTCACGGAAGCGCGGGCGACGCAGCCGGAGGCCCTCCGCCAACGACACCGCGACCGCGTCCATCGCCAGCGCGAACGCCAGCACGACGACCTCGGCGGGAGTCACGAGAGCACCGTTCTAACCGGGAAATAGACGCCGGACCGTGACCTCTGGGGGGGTCGGCCACGGCCCGACTGGCCCAACAGTACACACCCCGGAGCGGGACCTGTCACTCCCCCGCGACCCTCATCGGTCATTCCCAGAAAACCCTGTCGACGACCGCGCGGGCGCGCCGGGTGACCCGCAGATAGTCGTTCACCATCGCGTCGGATTGGTCGAGCGGATAGCCGAGAATCCCTGCCACGGCGCGGCGTTCACGCGACGGCCGCGGCATCTGCTCGACCGGTTTTCCGCGTGCGAGCGTCGCCGCGTTCCGCACCTTGCTGACGGTGCGCCAGCCCTCCGCCAGCACGTCCGCGTCGTCGGCGGCAAGCAGCTCGGCCTCGGTCGCCGCAGCCAGCGCCGCGAGGGTCTGGGTGGTGCGGAGGCCGGGGACCTCGGCGCCGTGCCGGAGCTGCAGCAGCTGGACCGTCCACTCGATGTCGGCGAGGCCGCCGCGGCCGAGCTTGAAGTGCAACGCGGGGTCCGCGCCACGCGGGAGCCGCTCGTTGTCCACCCTCGCCTTGATCCGGCGCACCTCGACGATGTCGTCCTCGGCGAGTCCGGCCGCCGGGTACCGCAGCGGGTCGATCATCGTGGTGAACCGCTCGCGGACGTCGAGGTCGCCGACGACGGCGTCCGCCCGCAGCAGCGCCTGTGCTTCCCAGACCTTCGACCACTTGGCGTAGTAGGCCTCGTAGGCGTCGAGCGTCCTGACCAGTGGTCCCTGCTTCCCCTCCGGGCGCAGGTCGGCGTCGACCACGAGCGGGGGGTCGCCGCCGGGAAGCGCCAGCGTGCGGCGCACCTCCTCGACAACCGCCTGGGCGTACGACGCTGCCTGGTGCTGGTCGACCCCGTCCTCGGGGTCGTGCACGAAGAGGACGTCGGCGTCGCTGCCGTAGGAGAGCTCGAACCCGCCGTACCGGCCCATCGCGATGATCGCGATCCGGGTGGGTGGCGCGTCCAGCTCGCGCGCCAGCCGGACTCTCTCGCCCGCCACCGCGAGCGTGGCTTCGAGGGTGGCGTCGGTGATCCGGGACAGCGCGTTGCCGACGTCCGCGACGTCGGTCAGCCCGAGCACGTCGCCTGCGGCTGTTCGGAGCAGCTCGCGACGCCGGACGGCGCGGACCGCGCGGACCGCCTTGTCGGCGTCGGGTTGTCGCCCGGCGGTCGCGAGCATCTCCTCGGTGAGCACGTCGGAGGACTGCGGCGCCAGCTCGCCGCCGAGCAGCTTGATCCCCTGCGGCTCGCGTTCGAGCAGGTCCGAGCAGTAGCGGGAGGTCGCCAGCAGGTGGGCCAGTCGCTCGGCGATCTCGCCCTCGTCGCGGAGCGTGGTGAGGAACCACGGGGTGCGGCCGAGGGCCTCGCTGATCCTCCGGAACCCGAACAGGCCGGCGTCCGGGTCCGCGCCGTCGGCGAACCACTGCAGCATCGCCGGCAGCAGCGTCCGCTGGATGTTGGCGGTACGGGTGACACCGGCGGTCATCGACTCGAGGTTGCGCAGCGCCGCGGCCGGGTCGTCGTACCCGAGCGCAGCGAGCCGGGCCTGCGCCGCCTCGGACGACAGGCGGACGTCGTCGCCGGGGATCCGGGCGACCGCCGAGAGCAGCGGCCGGTAGAAGAGCTTCTGGTGCAGTCGGCTGACCTCGCGCCGGTGGTGCTGCCAGGTGCGGACCAGTCGTCGATCGGGCTCCTTCGTGAAGCCGAGGCTGCGACCGAGTCGCCGCAGGGAGGCGTCGTCGTCCGGCACCAGGTGGGTACGCCGCAACCGGTGCAGCTGGATGCGGTGCTCGAGCTGGCGGAGGAAGGCGTAGGCGGTGTGCAGGGCCTCGCCGTCCTCACGCCCGACGTACCCGGCCTCGGTCAGCTGCGCGAGCGCGCTCAACGTCGCCGGTGGCCGGACCTGCTCGTCGGCCCGGCCGTGCACGAGCTGGAGCAGCTGGACGGCGAACTCGACGTCGCGCAGTCCGCCCTCGCCGAGCTTCAGCTGACGGTCGGCCTCCTTGGCCGGGATGTGGTCGATGACGCGACGTCGCATCGCGCGGGCGGCGTCGACGAAGCCCTCCCGATCGGCCGCCGACCAGACCATCGGGGAGACCATGGCGACGAACTCCCGGCCGAGCTCGATGTCGCCGGCGACAGGGCGGGCCTTGAGCAGCGCCTGGAACTCCCAGGCCGCGGCCCAGCGCTCGTAGTAGGCGCGGTAGCCGGCGAGGGTGCGGCTGAGCGCGCCGGCCTTGCCCTCCGGGCGGAGCGCCGCGTCGACCGGCCAGATCGTGCCTTCGGCCGTGTGGGCCGAGCAGACGTTCATCAAGCCCGAGGCGAGGCGGGCAGCGACGCGGGCCGCCGCTACGTCGTCCGCGCCGTTCGCAGGTTCGTGGAGGAAGATGACGTCGACGTCGGAGACGTAGTTGAGCTCGTGCCCACCGCACTTGCCCATCGCGATCACCGAGAGCCGGGCCAGCGCCGACTCCTGACCCAGCTGGGCGCGGGCGACCGCGAGCGCGGCGTCGAGGGTGCCGGCCGCCAGGTCGGAGAGCTCGGCAGCGATGTCGTCGACGCCGAGATCGTGGGCGAGGTCGCGCGCTGCGAGCGGCAGCAGCAGCCGGCGGTAGGTGACCCGCAGCGCATCCACCGCCTCGGCCTCGGGGAGGGTCGCCACGGGCGCCGGGTCGCCGGGGTCCGCACCCACCGCCTCCAGCAGCGCCGCCCGGAGCGCCCACGCGGCCGGACGGGTGGTGCCGAGCGTCGGGTCAGTGAGCATCCGCCAGTGGTCCGGGTGGCCGACGAGGTGGTCGGCCAGCGCGGCGCTGGCGCCGAGGATGCAGAGGAGGCGCATCGCCGTGCCCTCGTCGGCCGCGAGCGCCGAGAGCAGGCCGTCGCGGTCGTCGACGGCTTCGGCCAGCCGCACCAGGGCCGACAACGCGGCGCTCGGCTCGGCCGTCCTGCCGAGGATGGCGACCAGCTCCTGCCCGGCAGTGCCCAGCTCGGCAAGCTCCTCCAGCGCCCGATCGACCTCGACGAACCCGTGCCGGCGCAGCTCGCTGCGCAGCGTCGCCCGGTTCATGCGGTCACGGTAGCGGCGAACGCCTTGCCCAGATCGCGCCACGACAGCTCGAGCTCGGCCTCGGCATCCCGGACTGCGATCAGTCCCGCGTCCGCGCGTGGGCCGGGTTCGTTCGCCGCCCAGCTCTTGATCATCTCCAGCGTTGCCTCGGGGTGCCACTGAACGCCCCACACCGTCGGAGCGAATCGCATCGCCTGGATCTCGCCGAGCGCCGTCGCAGCCAGCAGCACTGCTCCGGGAGGCGGATCGAGCACCAGGTCCTCGTTCCACTGGATAGCTCGGCGGGGCGTGGCGAGGCTCGCCACGAGCGGGTCGGTGGCGGCCGCACCGGTCCACCCCACCTCCAGTACGCCGATCTGGCGGCCGCGGGCGCTCCGGCCCACCGAGGGCGACGGCGGCCAGCTGGTGGCCGAGGCAGACTCCGAGCGTCGGCACGGCGTCGCGGGCCGCCTGGCGCAGCAGCTCCTTCGTCGGGGTCAGCCACGGATGCACGGCATCGTCGTCGGCGCCCATCTCGCCGCCGAGCACGACCATCGCATCGTGGCTGGAGAGGCCACCGGGCAAGCCCTCCCCGTCGTACGGCCGTCGTACGTCGAGCTCGCAGCCCGCATCGACCAGCCATACCCCGAGCCGGGCAGGAGGGCAGCCGTCCTCGTGCTGGACGACCAGGACCCTCATCTCACAGGACGGGCAGCATGCGGTCACGCTCGAACGCCGACACCTGGCCGCGGTACTCGTCCCACTCGGCGCGCTTGTTGCGGAGGAAGTAGTCGAAGACCTGCTCCCCGAGGGTCTCGGCGAGCAGCTCGGACCGCTCGGCGATCTCGATCGCCTCGTTGAGGTTCTTGGGCAGCGGTGCGATACCGAGGCTCCGGCGCTCGGCCTCGGTCAGCGCCCAGACGTCGTCCTCTGCCTCGCGCGGCAGGTCGTAACCCTGCTCGATGCCCTTGAGCCCGGCCGCGAGCACGGCCGCGAACGCGAGGTAGGGGTTGCAGGCAGCGTCGATGGTGCGCAGCTCGATGCGGGTCGACTGGCCCTTGAGCGGCTTGTACATCGGCACTCGGATCATCGCGGACCGGTTGTTGTGGCCCCAGCAGACGTACGACGGAGCCTCACCGCCGAACATCATCCGCTTGTAGGAGTTGACCCACTGGTTGGTCACGACGCTGATCTCACCCGCGTGGTGGAGCACGCCCGCGATGAACTGGCGGCCGATCTTCGACAGCTGGTACTCGGCGCCTGGCTCGTAGAAGGCGTTCTGGTCGCCCTCGAAGAGCGAGACGTGGGTGTGCATCCCGGACCCCGGTTGGTCGGTGAACGGCTTCGGCATGAACGTCGCCCAGATGCCCTGGCCGAGCGCGACCTCCCGGATCACCGTGCGGAAGGTCATGATGTTGTCGGCCGTGGACAGCGCGTCGGCGTAGCGGAGGTCGATCTCCTGCTGGCCCGGACCGCCCTCGTGGTGGCTGAACTCGACCGAGATCCCCATCGCCTCGAGCATCGTGATCGCCTCGCGGCGGAAGTCGGAGCCGTCGGAGTGGGCGGCGTGGTCGAAGTAGCCGCTGCGGTCGATCGGCACCGGCTCGACCCCCGGCTGCGGGTCGTCCTTGAACAGGTAGAACTCGATCTCGGGGTGCGTGTAGAACGTGAAGCCCTGCTCCCCTGCCTTGCCGAGCGTGCGCTTGAGCACGCTGCGGGGATCGGCGTACGACGTCGAGCCGTCGGGCATCACGATGTCGCAGAACATGCGGGCGGTCGACGGTCCCTCGCCCCGCCACGGGAGGATCTGGAACGTCGCCGGGTCGGGCTTCGCCAGCATGTCGGACTCGTACACCCGCGCGAAGCCCTCGATCGCCGAGCCGTCGAACCCGATGCCCTCCGCGAACGCGCCCTCGAGCTCCGCCGGCGCCACTGCGACCGACTTCAGGAAGCCGAGCACGTCGGTGAACCAGAGCCGGACGAACCGGACGTCACGCTCCTCGAGAGCGCGGAGTACGAAGTCTTCCTGCTTGCCCATGGGGAGAGCCTAGGGGCTGATCAGTCGCGAGGGATGTTGGCCTCGATCTCAGCCAGCCACGCGGCCGCGCTGGCGTCCGACGGCATCCGCCAGTCGCCGCGCGGCGACATGGTGCCGCCGTTGCTCACCTTCGGCCCGTTGGGCAGCGCCGAGCGCTTGAATTGGCTGGCGAAGAAGCGCTTGACGAAGACCTCGAGCCAACGCCGCACGGTCGCGAGGTCGTACGACGTACGCGCCTCCTCCGGGAACCCCGGTGGCCAATCCCCCGCCGCCGGGTCCTTCCACGCGTGCCACGCGAGGAACGCGATCTTGCTCGGGGTGTAGCCGAGCCGGATGACGTGGAAGAGCGTGAAGTCCTGCAACGCGTAGGGGCCGACCGAGTCCTCGGTCGCCTGGGGCTTGACGCCCTCGGTCGTCGGGATCAGCTCGGGGGTGATCTCCTGCTCGAGGATCTCGCGCAGCACCGCATCCGCTTGGTCGTCGTAGTCGCCCCCGTGCAGCTGCTTGCTGTCGATCACCCACCGGATCAGGTGCTGGATCAGCGTCTTCGGGACGCCGGCGTTCACGTTGTAGTGCGACATCTGGTCGCCTACGCCGTACGTGCACCAGCCGAGCGCGAGCTCGGACAGGTCGCCGGTGCCGAGCACGATGCCGCCGCGGTGGTTGGCGATCCGGAAGAGGTAGTCGGTGCGCAGCCCGGCCTGCACGTTCTCGAAGGTGATGTCGTAGACGGCGTCACCCTCGCTGTAGGGGTGGTCGAGGTCCTTGAGCATCTGCTCGGCGGCCGGCCTGATGTCGATCTCGGCGAAGGTGCAGCCGAGGGCGGTCGCGAGCCGGGTCGCGTAGGACTTCGTCGTGTCGCCGGTCGCGAAGCCCGGCAGCGTGAACGCGTGGATGTCGCTGCGGGGGCGGCCGAGCCGGTCCATCGCCTTGGCGGCGACGATCAGCGCGTGCGTCGAGTCGAGACCGCCGCTGACGCCGATGACCACCTTCGGCTGACCGATGGAGGTGAGACGCTGCTCCAGCCCGGAGACCTGGATGTTGTAGGCCTCGTAGCAGTCGAGCGCCAGCCGGGCGGGGTCGTCGGGGACGAACGGGTAGCGGTCGACCTTGCGGAGCAGCCCGATGTCACCGGTCGGCGGGTCCAGCACGAACTCCACCCGGCGGTAGTCGTCGGTCACGACACCGACGCCGCGCCGGTTGTCGTCGAAGCTCCCCTGTCGCAGCCGCTCCTGGCGCAGCCGGTCGAGGTCGACGTCGACGACCATCGCCCGCGGGCCGTCCGGGAACCGCTCGCTCTCTCCGAGCAGGTCGCCGCACTCGTAGACCATCGACTGGCCGTCCCACGAGAGGTCGGTCGTCGACTCCCCCTGGCCGGCGGCCGTGTAGATGTACGCAGCGCTGCAGCGGACGCTGGCCGACTGGACGAGCAGCCGCCGCCCCTCGGCGCGACCAACCGTGACCGGGCTGGCGCTGAGGTTGGCGAGCACGGTCGCGCCGGCGAGAGCGGCCTGTGCGCTCGGCGGCACGGGGACCCACATGTCCTCGCAGATCTCCACGTGCAGGTGGAGGCCGGGGACGTCGGTCGCCGTGAAGATCAGGTCCGGCCCCAGCGGCACCTCCTGGCCGGCGAGCTCGACCGTCTCTCCGCGGACGTCGTCGCCCGGCGCGAACCAGCGACGTTCGTAGAACTCCCGGTAGTTCGGGAGGTAGGACTTCGGCGCCACCCCGAGCACGCGGCCGCGGTGGATCACGACGGCACAGTTGTAGACCCGGTTGCCGTGCTCCAGCGGCGCCCCGACCACCATCACCGTGCGCAGGTCGGCCGACGCATCGACGAGCTCGTCGATCGCCGTACGGGCGGACTCGAGCAGCGTGTCCTGGAGGAACAGGTCGTCGAGGGCGTAGCCGGTCAGCCCGAGCTCGGGGAACACCGCCACCGCGACCCCCTGCTCGTGCAGCGCTCGTACCTGCTCGAGCGTCCGTGCCGCGTTGGTCGCCGGATCCGCGAGCGCGACCGGCACCGTGCCGGCCGCGACCCGAGCGAAGCCGTGGGCATAGGCCGAGTAGAAGTCCACGGAGGGAGTCTAGGGATCGGGCTTCCGATGAGTACGACGCTGCGGGCTGGTCATCATCGACATGACGATCGCGTCCAGCATCTCGCCCTGCCTGTGGTTCGACGACAACCTCGAGGAAGCTGCCCGCTTCTACACCGGGATCTTCCCGAACTCCTCCATCGGCCACCTCACCCGCTACAACGACGCCGGACCCGGGAAGCCCGGGACGGTGATGGCCGGCGAGTTCACGCTCGACGGGATGACCTTCCGCGGCATCAACGGCGGGTCCGCGCCGTTCGCGTTCTCGGAGGCCGTCTCGTTCTCGGTGGCCTGCCGCGACCAGACGGAGGTCGACTACTACTGGGACGCGCTGGTCGACGGCGGCGAGGAGTCGGTGTGCGGCTGGCTCAAGGACCGGTACGGCCTGTCGTGGCAGATCGTCCCGACCCGCCTCTACGAGCTGGTGTCCGACCCCGACCCGGTGCGGGCGCAGGCCGCGACGCAGGCGATGCTCGGCATGCGCCGGATCGTCATCGCCCAGCTCGAGGCGGCGGCGGACGCGGCCGCCGTCAGCTGAAGCCTGAGTGATGCAGCACACAGCGCGGATCCGGCTGCTCCGGGGCTAGCCTCGTGTTCGTCCATCCAGGAACGTGGACCCTTCACCAGGGCCGCGAGTCACGAGGAGACGGAGCTCGACGATGAGCGAGGAAACCGCGCCGTACGGACCGACGATCAAGCGGATCCGCACGCACCACCTGCGTGAGATGAAGGAGCGCGGCGAGCGCTTCTCCATGCTGACGTCCTACGACATGCTCACCGCGCAGGTCTTCGACGAGGCAGGCATCGAGATCCTGCTCGTCGGCGACAGCGCCTCCAACAACGTCCTCGGCAACGCCACGTCGCTGCCGGTGACCGTCGACGAGCTGATCCCGCTCACGCGCGCAGTCAGCGGCGCGGTCGAGCGGGCGATGGTCGTCGGCGACCTGCCCTTCGGGTCCTACCAGGCGTCGCCAGAGCAGGGCTACCTCACGGCCGTCCGGTTCATGAAGGAGGGCCGCGCGCACTGCGTGAAGCTCGAGGGCGGGGTCGAGATGGCCCCGCAGATCGAGCGGATGACCCGTGGTGGCATCCCGGTCATGGCGCACATCGGTTTCACCCCGCAGTCGGAGCACGCGCTCGGCGGCTACCGGGTGCAAGGTCGCGGCGACACGGCGGAACGGGTGCTGCGCGACGCCGAGGCGGTCCAGGAGGCGGGGGCCTTCGCCGTCGTCATGGAGATGGTCCCCGGCGACGTCGCCGCCCAGGTCACGCGAAAGCTGCAGATCCCGACGATCGGCATCGGCGCCGGCAAGGAGTGCGACGGCCAGGTGCTGGTGTGGCAGGACGCGTTCGGCCTGCGCACCGGGCGGATGCCGCGCTTCGTCAAGCAGTACGCCGACGTCCGGTCGGTCCTGCTCGACGCCGCCCGCGCCTACGACTCCGAGGTCAAGACCGGCGAGTTCCCCGGACCGGAGCACACGTTCTGACCCTGGCCCTTCGACACCCGATCGACGGCCTTCGACACGCTTCGACACCCTTGGACGGCCCGCGACGCACGGCGTTAGGTTGGTGGCCATGCGCAAACTCGGTGCCCCCCTCGCCGCCCTGGCCCTTCTGCTCACCACCCTCGCGTCCTCCCCGGCGTCCGGGTCGCCCGCATCGCCGATCCGCGACCGGGATGCCGGCTACGACGACAGCCCGCGCCGTGCCGCGCCCGCGTTGCGGGTGACGACGGTCGCCAACGACCTCGACCACCCGTGGGACGTGCGCCCCGTGGGCAACGGTCGGCTGCTGTTCACCCAACGCGACCGAGCAAACCTCACGCTGATCCAGGCCGACGGCGACAAGCGCCGGGTCGCGTTCCCCAGCCGGCGGGTGTGGGTGTCCGGCGAGACCGGGCTGATGGGTCTTGCGGTCGATCCCGACTTCGCCGAGAACCGGCGGATCTACACCTGTCAGGGCTGGAAGCTGCCGGGCGGCAGGCACGACATCCGGGTGATCGGATGGAAGCTGGATCCCGGCCTCACCGCGGTCGGCCGTCCTGACGTGCTGCTCAAGGGCCTGCCGACCACCTCCGGCCGGCATGGCGGATGCCGGCTGCTCATCGCCCGCAACGGCGCGCTCCTCGTCGGCACGGGTGACGCCGCCGTCGGCAGGAACCCGCAGAGCCTGCGTTCGTTCGGCGGCAAGACGCTGCGCCTCGACCCTGCAACCGGACGGCCGTGGCCGACGAACCCGTGGGCAGGCGCGGACGGCAGGAAGCGCTACATCTACACCTACGGCCACCGCAACGTGCAGGGCCTCGCCCAGCGACGCGACGGCAGCCTGTGGTCGGTCGAGCACGGGAGCTTCCGCGACGACGAGATCAACAAGCTCGGCCGCGGCCGCAACTTCGGCTGGAACCCGGTCCCCGGCTACGACGAGTCGGTGCCGATGACCGACCACTCCCTGCCCGGGCGGCAGTGGAGCGCCAAGTGGCGGTCCGGCAATCCCACGATCGCGACGTCAGGCGCCGCCTTCGTCAGCGGGCGGGGCTGGGGTTCGTACGCCGGCACGCTCGCGGTTGCGTGCCTCGCCGGCGAACGGCTGATGTTCGTCAAGTTCGACGCCAGCGGCGACCTGCGGTGGACCCGGGCGCCCGAACGCCTCCGCAACCCCGGCCGGTTGCGCGGCGTGACCGCTTATCGCGGATCGCTGCTCGTCACGACGTCGAACGGCGGCGGCGACGACCGGATCCTGCGGGTCCGGCCGGTCCGCTGACCGTCACAGCCGGCACGCGCCCGAGGACGTCAGCGCTCGGCTGGCGTCGATGCTGAGGTCGCGCACGCGGGCGGCCAGCGGCGACAGGGTGCCCTGCCAGAGCAGGTAGATCTCGCGTGGCGGCAGGGCCGGTCGGATCTTGTGCAGGACCACCTCCTCGTCCCTCCCGACCGATCTCGTCGCCAGTACCGGGAGGACCGCGCACCCGAGCCCGCCCCGCACCATCGAGACGACTGCCTGGTTGTCGGCCGTCCGGAACACGAAACGAGGGCGGACACCCAGCTCGGCCAACCTGTCCTCGACCCGCCGCTGGTCGCAGATCCGCGGCAGCCCGATCATCGGGGCGCCGTCGAGCCGCTCCACTGCGACCGGGCCGCGACGGAACAGCGAGCGCGGCGCGACCAGGACGTGCTCGTCGGCGAGCAGTCGGACCCGATCGAGATCCGGGCCTCCCGGGCCGTCGAAGAACATCAGGTCGAGCCCGGTCAGGGACGGCTCCTCGGACTCGTCCTCGACCAGCCGGATGTCGCAGTCGGGGTGCTCGGCCCGGGCGGCGGCGACCACCGGCGGCAGCACGACGTTGGTGACGGTCTGGAAGGTGCCGATGTCGACCCTGCCGCCGCCGGCGTGGAACCGAGCGATCGCCTCGTCGGCGTCGGCCGCGGAGCGGAGCATCCCCTGAGCGTGCTCCAGCACGACGCGCCCGAGTGGGGTGATCCGCACTGGCCGCGGCCCGCCGGGGCGGTCGAAGACGGCGCCGCCGACGGACCGCTCCAGCGCTGCGATCTGCTGACTGAGCGTGGACTGCGTGTACCCCAGGCGGGTTGCGGCCCGGCCGAACGTACCCTCGGCGACCACCGCGTCCAGGGCGGCGAGGTGGCGGAGCTCGATCACGAACATTATCGTATCGCCCGATCTTCTTGATCGCTATTGATCGCTTTTCACGAACGTCGACGAGGCCTAGCGTCGAGGCCATGAACCCAGAGCAACTCCTCGAGATCAACGGCGTCGAGCTGTGTGTGCAGACCTTCGGCGACCCCACGGACCCCGCGATCCTGCTGATCCACGGCGCATCGGCGTCGATGCTGTGGTGGGAGGACGAGCTGTGCGGGCGCCTGGCAGACGGCGGCCGGTTCGTCATCCGGTTCGACAACCGCGACACAGGACGGTCGACGCACTGGCCGGCGGGCGAGCCCGGGTACGCCTTCAGCGACATGGTGGCCGACGCCGTCGGCGTCCTCGACGCGCTCGGCGTCGAGACGGCGCACGTCGTCGGTCGGTCGATGGCCGGTGGAACGGCGCTGGCCCTGGCCGTCGATCATCCTGCTCGGGTGGAGACCGTCACGTTCGTGACCACCACGACCGGCGAGCTCGAGATGGGACAGGTCGCGTTCCCGCCACCGCCCGACTACGACGACGTCCAACAGGTCGTCGACCACGTGGTCGCCGCAGTGGCGGCGTACGCCGGCGGATCGCCCCACTTCGACCCCGAGGCCGCTCGCGCTCTCGCCGAGCGCGACGTCGCTCGCGGCAAGTCGGCCGCGTCGACCATGCTGAACCACTACCTCATCGACTTCGACGCGCCGAGGAACGGCAGCTTCCGCGACGTCGCGGTGCCGACGCTCGTCGTGCACGGGGAGATCGACCCGGCCTTTCCGCTCTCCCATGGTGAGGCACTCCGGGACGCCGTTCCCGGCGCGCGGCTGCTCGTGCTGCCGGCCACCGGCCACGACGTCCCGCCACCGGTCTGGGACCTGTTCGTCCCCGCGCTCCTTGAGCACACGTCATGACCCGGTCCGCGGTGTGGGTGCCGCTCTTCGACGACCTCGCCGATCCCCGGGTCGCGGTGGACCTCGCGGTCGCCGCCGAGGAGGCCGGATGGGACGGCTTCTTCGTGTGGGACCACCTCCGCTGGCACGAGCCGGTCGTCAGCGCGGGCGATCCGTGGGTCGCGCTCGCAGCGATCGCAGCGGCGACGGATCGGATCCGGCTGGGCACCCTGGTCACCGCGGTCGCGCGCCGCCGTCCGGCGAAGCTGGCGCGTGAGACCGCGGCTCTGGACCTGCTGAGCGGTGGGCGGGTGAGCCTCGGCGTCGGCCTCGGGTCGGACCGGTTCGGCGGTGAGTTCTCCCTCTTCGGCGAAGAGACCGACGAACGCGCCCGGGCGGCCATGCTGGACGAGGCGCTCGAGATCCTGCGCGGCGCCTGGTCCGGCGAGCCGGTGCACCATCGCGGCGACCACTACGCCGTCGACGGTGTGCGCTTCCTCCCCCGGCCGACGCAGCGCACCATCCCGATCTGGGTGGCCGGGTTCCCCGGGAAGGCCCGTCCGCGACAGCGGGCAGCGCGCAACGACGGATTCTTCCCGGTCAACCTCGCCGACCCCGACCAGCTCGCCGAGGAGGTCGCCGCCGTCACGGCGCTGCGCGACGACCCGACGGCGCCGTACGACGTCATCGCGGCGGTCGCGCCCGGCGCCGACCCCTCGCCGTACGCCGACGCCGGCGCCACCTGGTGCGTGACCGACACGGAGGCGGAAGGCCTGACCCTCGACACCGTGCGCGGCCTCATCGCCGACGGACCGTTCAGGTAGCTGCGTCGGGGCTACACCAGCCCGCGCCGCTCCAGGAGCGGCTCGATCGGCGCCGGCCGCCCGCGCCACTCGACGTACGACGCGAGCGGATCCTTGGTGCCACCGATGCCGATGACGTGCTTCCGGTAGAGGTCGCCGTTCTCGCGGGTGAGTCCTCCGTTGTCCTTGAACCAGGCGACGGTGTCGGCGTCGAGCACCTCGCTCCAGATGTAGGAGTAGTACGCGGACGCGTAGCCCGAGCTCATGCTGTGCGCGAAGTAGGGCGTGGAGTAACGCGACGGCACCGCGGGGTTGTCGAGCCCGACCGCCGCGAGCGCCGCCGCCTCGAAGCGCAGCACCTCGGCGGGGTCGGTCGGCACCTGGTCGGGACCGAGCTCGTGCCAGGCGAGGTCGAGCAGAGCGGCGGCAAGGTACTCGCTGGTCCCGAAGCCCTCGTTGAAGGTCGAGGACGCCTCGATCCGTTGGATCACCTCGGCCGGGATCGGCTCGCCGGTCTCGTGGTGGACCGCGTAGTTGGCCAGCACCCCGGGCCAGAGCATCCACATCTCGTTGACCTGCGAGGGGTACTCGACGAAGTCGCGGAAGACGGCGGTGCCGGCGAACCGGGGGTACGTCGCCCGCGCCAGCAGGCCGTGCAACGCATGGCCGAACTCGTGGAAGAGGGTGCGGGTCTGGTCGTAGGTCAGCAGCGTCGCGTCACCCGGGGCCGGCTTGGGCACGTTGAGGTTGTTGTAGACCACCGCGGTGTCGATGCCGAGGAGCTCGGACTGGTTGACGAAGCTGCTCATCCAGGCGCCGCCCCGCTTCGAGTCGCGGGTGTAGAGGTCGAGCAGGTAGAGGCCGACCGGGCCCCCGTCCTCGTCGGCGACCTCGAACACGCGGACGTCGGGGTGGTAGCCCTCAAGGTCGCTGCGCTCGGCGAAGGTCAACCCGTAGAGCCGGTTGGCAGCGAAGAAGACGCCATCGCGGAGCACCCGCTCCACCTCGAACCAGGGGCGCAGCGCGGCCAGGTCGACGTCGTACTCGGCCGAGCGCACCTGCTCGGCGTAGAACGCCCAGTCGTGCGCCTCGACCGGGAATCCGGCCTGGGCGGAGAGGGCTGCCTGCTCACGTCTCGCGTTGCCGGCAGCAGGCGTCGCCAGCTGGGCGAGCATCCCGCGTACCGCGGCCGGGGTGCCTGCGGTGTTGTCCTTGGTGACCAGCTCCGCGTGGTTGGCGAAGCCGAGCAGCTGGGCCCGCTCGGCGCGCAACCGCAGGATGTCGAGCGCGATCTGCCGGGTGTCGTGTGCGCCGCCGCGATTCCCCCGTGCCCGCTGGGCCTCGGACAGCCGGCGACGTACGTCGCGGTCGGTGAGCGCCGCCAGGTGCGGGTGCGCGGTCGGCAGCACCAGCGTGAGCAGCCACTTGCCGTCAAGGCCGCGGGATGCCGCCGCGGCAGCCGCGGCGGAGATCTCGCCCGGCGTCAGCCCGGCGAGCTCGGACTCGTCGTCGATCACGACGGCGAGATCGTTGGTGTCGGCCTGGAGCGTGATCTCGAAGGCCGTCTCCTGCGCCGAGATCTGCTCGTTGAGCTTGCGCAGCCGGGCCTTGTCGTCCTCCCCCAACGCCGCACCCGCGAGGGTGAACTCGACGACGTAGCGCTCCACCAGGTAGCGCGCCTCGGGGTCGAGCGCGTCGCGCTGCTCGTGCACGGCCAGCAGCCGTTGGTAGAGGTCGGGGTCGAGCGCGATGGCGTCGGAGTGCGCCGCCAGCCTCGGGGCGTACGCCGCGCGCAGCTCGTCGACCTGCTCGTTGGTGTCGGCGCTCGCCTTGTTCGAGAAGATCCGCAGCACGCGGGACAGCCCTTCGCCACTCCGCTCGAGCGGCACCAGGGTGTTGTCGAAGGTGGCCGGCTCCGGGTTCGCGGTGATCGCGGAGACGGCCTCGATCTGGGCAGCCATCCCCTCGTCGAGGGCCGGGGCGAAGTCGTCGTCGGTGAAGTCGGAGAACCTCGGCAGCTGGTAGGGAAGGTCACTGGGGAGGAGCAGTGGGTGCATGACGAAACCCTACGTGCGCGTTGACGAGTAAAGGAGACCCGTGTGACCATCGCAGGGCCCGACGCCGTGGCTCCAACACCCGTCGGCCGAAGGGGATCGCCATGTCATTACGTCGCGCTGCCGTCAGCGCCCTGTCCGCACTGCTGATCGCACCACTGGTCGCGCTCGCGCCGGCCACGCCGTCCGAAGCGGCTGCGGGTGGTCGGTTCGTCACCACCTGGAACACCTCGTTCCACCACCGGGTCGCGCTGCACCTCTACGGCAGCGTCGACGTCACGGTCGACTGGGGCGACGGCACGCAGACCGTGGTCTCCGGCGAACGGTTGCCGCGTACGCACCCCCCGGTCCAGCACACCTACGATCCGGCTGTCGGTCGGGCCGAAGTGGTCGTCACCGGCACCTTTACCCGCTTCGGCCGGTTCCCGATCAACTACGACTTCGTCCCGACCGGGCTCCTGACCGTCGACGAGTGGGGCCCGACGGGCACGACCGACCTGTCCGGCGCGTTCGCCGAGGCCAGGTCCCTCACCAACGTCGCGGAGATCCCCGCCGGTGTCATCGACATGGACCACATGTTCTACGCCGCCGACGACTTCAACCAGCCGATCGCCGACTGGGACGTCTCGCGGGTCAAGGACATGGAGGGGATGTTCGCGGAGAGCTCCTTCAACCAACCCATCGGGACCTGGGACGTCTCCCGCGTCAGGAACATGTCTGCGATGTTCGCCGGATCGCCGTTCGATCAACCGATCGGGTCCTGGGACGTCTCGCAGGTCACGGACATGGCGTCGATGTTCAGCGGGAACGGCGGCTACAACTCGTTCGACCAGCCGATCGGGAATTGGGACGTCTCGAACGTCACCGACATGAGCGGGATGTTCGAGGGCTCCTCTTTCAACCGGTTCATCGGCGACTGGGACGTCTCCAACGTGACGTCCATGACCGGCATGTTCAGCGGCAACAACCTCGGCGGGGGCGACCAGGTGACGAACCGGTTCAACCGGCCCATCGGCGGGTGGGACGTGTCGAACGTGGTGTCGATGGCCTCCATGTTCAACCGGTCGGTCTTCAACCGACCGATCGGCGACTGGGACGTCTCCAACGTCACGAACACGACCTGGATGTTTCTCTTCTCGCGGTTCAACCAGCCGATCGCCGATTGGGATGTCTCCAACGTGAGCAGGATGGTCTACATGTTCGGCTGGTCGCCGTTCAACCAGCCCATCGCGGACTGGGACACGTCTGGGCTGACCGAGATGACCGGGATGTTCGCCGGCTCGCGCTTCAACCAGCCGATCGGCAACTGGGACGTGTCGGGCATCAGGTACGAGGGCGACATGCAGGAGGTCTTCGAGGGCGCGCGGGAGTTCAACCGGGACCTGTCGGGCTGGTGCGTCCCCTCGATCAAGTCAGCCCCGCGGGAGTTCGACAGCTTCGCGACTGCCTGGGTACTCCCCCGTCCCGTCTGGGGCACCTGCCCGGGCAACCCGGACTACCGGCCGGCCGGGACGTTCACGTCGGTCACCGACGACGGCGGCGCCATCGTGGCGGAAGGCACGGCGACGGCTCCCGACCACGGGGTCGAAGCCGTCGCGGTCGGCATCCGGGACCTCGCGACCGGCCAGTGGCTGCACCGGGACGGGACGTGGGGTGCCTACGAGAAGATCTGGACGGTGCTCACCGACCCGGGAGCGACCTCCACCGCGTGGAAGATCCGTCGCGCACTGCCTCCCGGCCGGTACGGCGTCGCGCTCTTCGTCAAGGACACCTGGGGCATCGCGAACGCCGAACCACGCCCCTGGCGGGAGGTCACGGTCTCCTGACCGGAGGGTGGCTAAGGGCGGTTGCGGCCAAGGTCGTCGTGCGCCTGCACCCATTCCTCCGCGACGACGGCCGACCCGAGCGACAGCTCGCCGGCGAGCACGGTCGCGGCGATGATCTCGGCGAGCTTTCGGACCTTGCCGGTGCCGTAGCAGTCCATGATCTCGAGGCACTCGCGCTGCGTGGCCAGCCCGGTGCCGCCGCCGTACGTCGCGATGATGAGTGACGGCAGCGTGACCGAGGCGTAGAGGTCGCCGTTCGGCAGCAGCTCCGAGAACCCGTAGAGGGCGGATGACTCGGCCACGTTGGCGACGTCCTGTCCGGTCGCGATGAACATCGCGGTGATGCCGTTGGCGGAGTGGTTGCCGTTGTTGTTCGTCACCGACATGATCGCGCCGAGCTGGCCCCGGAGTCGCGCCGCCCAGAGTTTGTCGGTCGTGACGTTCATCTGCTCCTCGACGAGTCCGGCAGGGAGCGTGATCTCGGCGACCACCCGCTTGCCGCGGGTGTGGAGCATGTTGACGACCGAGGTCTTCTTGTCGGTGGCGAACTGTCCCTCGAGCAGGAAGTGCAGCTCGCCCGGGTAGTTCTGCTTGATCCACGCGCACGCGGCGAACGTCGCCTTGCCCGTCATGTTCTGCCCGGCCGCGTCGCCGGTCGTGTAGTTGAACCGGGTGTAGAGCAGCTTGGAGACCGAGAACTTCTGGATCTCGACCAGCCTGCCCGAGCTGGTCGTCGTCTGGGCAGCGGCGGCGATCGGCTCGAAGTTGTCGTCGAGCCAGGCAGAGAACGCCTTCGCCTCGCGGGCGCTCTCGAAGCTGAAGACGGGCGCTCGCTGCATCCGGTCGTCGAGCACCGTCGTGGTGACCCCACCGGCTTCCCGGCACAGCTTCATGCCCCGGCTGTACGACGCCACCAGCGTGCCCTCGGTGGTTGCGAGCGGGACCAGGAACTCCCCCTGAGCGTGCTCGCCGTTGACCAGCAGCGGACCGGCCAGCCCGATCGGCACCTGCGCGACGCCGAAGAAGTTCTCGATGTTGCCGGGAAGCGTGGACGGATCCAGCGAGTAGCTCCCGACGTGCTCGACCGCGCTGCCGGTGCGGGAGCGCACCAGCTCCTGCCGGGCCTTGATCGCGGCGGCGGAGTAGTCGTCGTCCCGGTCCCGCGGGATCCTCAGGTCAGCCATGCCCCTAGTAAACCGGTGGTCGAGGAAGTCGCGCAGCGACTGTCTCGAGACCCCAGCAGGTCAGCCGAACGGGAGCGGGTCGGGTGCCAGCGAGACTGCACGCGCCCGGGCCGCGGTGAGCCCGCGGCGGTGGTGCTGGCGGCAGAGCACCTCGTAGGACACGACGGTCGGCTCGTCGACCGGTGGTACGTCGACGTCGCCCACCACGATCACCTCACCCTCGGTGACCATCGCGCCGTCCTCGGTGCGGGCGTTGTGGGTGGCGCGCTTGCCGCACCAGCACAGCGCCTCGACCTGGAGCACCTCGGTGCGATCGGCGAGTTCGACCAGCCGGGCCGAGCCCTCGAACAGCTTGGTGCGGAAGTCGGTGAGGATCCCGAAGCAGAAGACGTCGATCTGCAGCTCGTCGACGATCTTGGCGAGCTGGTCGATCTGGTCACGGGTGTAGAACTGCGCCTCGTCGCACACGAAGTAGTCGATCCGCGCTCCTTGGGTGAGCGCGTCGACCGTCGTCCGCCAGAAGTCGAAGTCCGGCGTGACCTCGTGCGCCTCGGCGGTGAGACCGAGCCGGGACGACACCGTCGCCACCCCTGCCCGGTCGTGCGACGTGTACAGCCGCCCGACCCGACCACGCGCGGCGTGGTTGTGGTTGGTCTGCAGGGCGAGCGTCGACTTCCCCGCGTCCATCGTGCCCGTCCAGAAGGTCAGCTCCGCCACCCGGTGAAGGATGCCAGACGGCGCTTACTCGGGTGGTTCTGCCGTGCTGACGGTGGAGGTGACGTCGACGTCCGAGCCCTCGGCTGAAGCCGCGATCCCCCAGATCGCCTCCCCGAAGCTGATGGAGTACAGCTCGCCGGCCTCGAACCCGCCGAGGGAGGCGACCTGCTCGCAGCCGCCCGCAGGTATCTCGCACTGGAGCAGGTCGATCTGCTCGGGGTTCGCCGCGCCGGCGATCGCCAGCAGCGTGTCACCGTCCAACCAGTCGTACCCGAGACCGGCGGGATGACCGGCGTCGACCGCGACCCGCTCCCCCGTCCGGGTGTCGTAGACCTGCACCTGCTCGTCGAACACGCTGATCCAGCGACCATCGGGCGAGAGGAGACCGGCCTCGGTCGCGACGCCAGGGATCCTGACCCGCGCCTCGCCACCGGGGCCTACGAGAAGTGTCCCCTCGCCTTCGTCGCGGGTGCCCTCCGCGCGAGCAACCAGGTCGTCCTCGATCGAAACCACCTCAGTCCACGCCGCCACGTCCGGTAGCTCGGTGACGGTCCTGGACGTCAGGTCGACGACGCGGAGCGGGGAGCCTTCCAGGTAGGTCTGGTCGCCGTCCACGGCGACGAACGGGAAGTTCTCCTCGATCCCGGCTGGTTCGCTCCAGACCAGCTCGTTGCCGCTCACGTCGAAGACAACAGCTTCGGGATCGTCACCGGTCCCATCGAGCCAGCCGACATACGGCGCCTCCGGGTCGGACCGCAGCCGCGAGTCCTGGGTCTCGCCGATCTGCTTCGGCTCACCCTCACCCGCGAACGAGTAGACGCCGAACCGCCCCTCCCGGTTGCCGTCCCACCCGAGGAACACGATGCCTTCGCTGGTGCGGACGAAGCTGGCGACGTCGACACCGAGGTCGTACGTCGCCTCCGGTGTGTGGAGGGTGCTGCCCTCGGTCCACATCGGCACGTCCGTGCGGAACGGCTCGTCGACGAAGTCGGTCTTGCGGTCGCCGTCGTCACCTCCGAAGACGGCAGCGACCGTGGCGACGACCGCCAGTACGGCGACACCGGCGACGCCGGTCGCGACGCGCCGGCGGCGGAGGGTCCGCTCCCCGGCACCGGTGATCGCGTCGAGGTCGACCGCGGCGAAGTCCTGGTCGGCCGCCCGATCCATCATGGTCTTGAGCTGCTCGGTCATGCCGGCACCTCCTCGTTGTTGATCAGGTCGGTGACGTCGAGCTGGTCGCCCATCAGGTCACGCAGCTTGCTGAGCGCGGCGGAGCCCTGGCTCTTCACGGTGCCCACGGCGCAGCCGAGCATCGCGGCGGTCTGCGCCTCGGTGAGGTCCTCGTAGTAGCGGAGGACGATGACCGCGCGCTGCCGGGGCGGCAGCTGCGCGAGCGCCTGCATCAGCGAGGTCCGTGCGGCGACCGCGTCGGCATGACCCGCGTCGGCGGTCTCCGGCACGTGCTCGGCCGTGCGCTCGCCGTACCAGCTCTTCTTGCGGAACCAGGTGATCGCCGTGGTGGTGATCGCCTTGCGGGTGTAGGCCTCGGCATTGGCGGGGTCGCGCAGCCGAGGCCACGCGACGTAGGTCTTGGTGAGCGCCTCCTGGACCAGGTCCTGGGCCAGCCCGACGTCGCCGACCATCAGGTAGGCGGCACGGTGCAGCGCGCCCGACCGGGCCGCGACGAACTCCGCGAAAGCGGACCTGTCCCGAGCAGCCATCGTGCCTCCGACTCCCGAGGGCGGCTCCGTGCCGCCCTGCTCACCCTCCCTGACGACGCCACCCGTCGGAAAGGTTCGTTGCCCAGGTCCGGTGCTGTCAGTCGACGAGGAGCGGGATCAGCATCTCGTCGTCGGTGAGCGAGCCGTGCATGCCGATCAGCCGGGTCTCGTAGGGGAAGCCGTCGGTGGAGAGCACCGCCGACGTGCCGCGACAGGCCACGACGACGTCACCGATCCGCGGCAGCACCACCGGGTCGACCGGGCCGAACCACCCGCGGCCGATCGCCTCCGCACGGGTCAGCACCTCGGCGCGGTCGGCGAGAGTGGCCCGCCACGTGTCCACCACGTCGGCCACCGCTCCGCCGACGCAGTAGAGGTGGCGGAAACGCGCCTCGCCGCCGATCAGGAAGATCCCCGAGCCGAGCGCATCGTCCGCGGCGACGTCGATCCGGTCGTCCTGGGGCACGTCGACCATGCCGTGGTCGGCCACGACCAGCAGCCGACGGTCGGCCGGCAGCGCCTCACGAAGCTGTTCGGCCTCGTGGTCGATCATCGCCAGCTGCTGCAGCCAGTGGCTGGAGTCGACGCCCCACCGGTGCCCGGTCCAGTCGAGGTCGCCGTCGTACACGTAGGTCAACGAAGGGGCTTCGGCGGACGCCGCCACCACGGCCGCGATCCGCTCCCCGACGCGATCGACGCCCACGTAGTCGGCGCCGCGGTGGGCCGCCACCGTGAGCCCGCTGCCGAGGAACTCCCGCTTGTTGACGACGCTGACCCGCACACCGAGTGCCTGCAACCGCGTGAACGTCGTCGTGTGCGGCTGCCACTCGATGGGATCCACGTCGGCGTCCCAGATCAGCGCGTTGAGGAGGTTCTCGGTGCCGGGCACCCGGGTGGTGAATCCCACCAGGCCGTGGCCGCCGGGCACCAGCCCGGTGCCGAACGAGGTCAGGCTGGTGGAGGTGGTGGACGGCACGCCGGCGGTGCCGATGGTCGAGGTCGGCAGCAGCGAGGCGAGGTACGGCGCCACCTCCGCGTGCCGACGCAACAAGTTGGCGCCGAGGCCGTCGATGAGGAAGACCACGTACGACGACGCACCGGGCAGGTCCAGCCCGCGCGGATCGCCGTCGAGGGTGTGGCCGAGCGCGGCCGCCACCGCCGGGACCACGTCGCCGAGGGAGCGCTCGCCGTAGGCGGGCTCGCAGAACTCTTCCATCGTCCGGATGTCGCTCATCCGCGGGTACGGGCGGAGAGCGACGCGGCGAAGGACAACAGGCCACCGACGGCGTCCGAGCCGTCCGCGGCAGCCGACACCCGGAGCGAGAAGTCGTCCGAGGACAGGGTGCCGGTGTAGCCGTGGTCGGCCTCGCACTGGGGGTCGTTGCAGCCGGCAGGCTCCAGGTCGACCCGGTGCACGGCGCCCCATCCGATGGTGAGCACCGCCTCGACCGGCGGCTGCGGGCCCGCGGTCGGGTTGGCCGTCATCCGGGTCACGACCACCGACGACACCGCGCTGAGATTGACCGCCTCCGTCGAGGTCGAGGTGTAGGGCTCCGGGAGCAGGTCGTCGCCGGCGTGCTCGTCGGTGTGGGCGAGGATCAGCCGGCTCGGGGTCAGGACGATCACGCTCTGGTGACGGCGTACCTCGTCGCGCTCGAACGTCGGCTCGTGGTGCACGTAGAAGGACACGACGTGCTCGCCCCCGACCGCCTCCGCCACCGCGTCCGCGACCACCTCCGGGTAGTAGCCGGTGCGGTCGAGCGCCTCGCGGAGCTCGGGCGCGCGGTCCCGGTCTTCGGAGGTTCGGGAACGGACGTCAGGCATGGTCGCATCCTGTCACGGCAACGGGCGACCACCCACAGCACGGCCGGTTCTTCACCCAGGCAGCGTGAGGGTGACGTCGGGCAGCCGCCGCACCAGCGAGTCGGGGCGCGGGTCACGCACCGGCGCCAGCCTTGCGGCCGCCGTCAGCACGGTCACCCCGTCGACGCCCGCCAGCGCGAGCGACAGCTCGAGGGCGCTCACCTCCGGCAGGTCGTTCTGGAGGTGCGCGACCTTGGTGATCAGTCGCTCGATTGACCCGATGTCGACCGGCTCGGCACCGCGGTAACCGAAGAGCAGCGGTGAGCTCTTGACCTCGCGCACCATCGCGGCGACGTCGTGCTCCCGCAACGGCGGGATCCGGTAGGACCAGTCGCCGAGCAGCTCGACGATCGGGCCGGAGATGCCGAAGGAGACCACCGGCCCGAACAGCGGGTCCTCGAACGACCGGATCGAGACCGGCACGCCGGCCGGCGCGGTCTTCTGCACCACGAACGCCGCGTCGGCAGGGTCCGGGACCATTCCGTTGAGGGTCCCCCACGCCTCCTTCATCTCCGTGGTGCTGTCGATGTTGCGCCAGACGTGCTGGGCGTCGGGTCGTTCCCGCACCGACTCCCGGGTCGCCTTGAGCACGACGTCCCACCCGAGGCGCTTAGCGGCGGCGTTCGCCTCCTTGAGGGACGAGATGGGGACGGCCGGCCACAGGTCGATGTTGTACGAAGCGAGCAGCTCGGTGACCTGGTCCCGATCGAGCTGCACCTCCTCCTGCCGGTCCACGAGCAACCGCTGCACCATCTGCCGGGCGACGGCCGGCTGCACGTCGCCCGGGTCGGACGGCAGGCTGTCAGGAGCGCGCAACCACACGGCGTACTCGACCACCAGCGCGAGCGCGCGCACCGCGGCCTCCACCGCCGGGTACGACGGCACCGATCCCCTGCCGGCCGTCGAGCCGGCGACGTCGGGCACGCGGAGCAGCTCGGGGATGCCCTCGGCGCCGAGGAAGGACGACACGAGCGGCTTGTCGGACTGCTCCCCCACGGCGGCGAGCACGTTGGCGACCTCGTCGCCGGAGACGTTGAGCGGCGGGATGTAGACGGCGATCACGGAGTCGATGTCAGGGTCGTCGATCGCCTCGTCGAGCGCGTCCTCGAAGTCCTCGGCGGTCGCGTCGGACCCGAGTGCGACCGAGCGGTTGACCAGCAGGCCGACCGCGGAGGCGGCATCAGCGGCGAGCAGTCCGAGCGCGTCGGAGTTGCCGACGATCGCGACCCGGCGTCCGCGTGGCAGCGGCTGGTGGGCGAGCAGCTGCGCGACGTCGAACATGTCCTCGAGGGTGTCGACCTGGATGATCCCGGCCTGGCGGAACATCGCGTCGACGGCAGCCTGAGGAGCGGAGATCTGACGCACGGTGTGGCCCATCGGGACGCCTTGGGTGGTGCGGCCGGACCGCACGGCGACGATCGGCTTGCGCATCGAGACCCGCCGGGCGATCCGGGAGAACTTGCGCGGGTTACCGATCGACTCGAGGTACATCATCACGACCTCGGTGGCCTCGTCCTCCTCCCAGTACTGGAGCAGGTCGTTGCCGGAGACGTCGGCACGGTTGCCGGCGCTGACGAACGTCGAGATGCCGAGGCCGCGGTTCTTGACCTTCTCCAGGATCGCGGAGCCGAGGGCACCGGACTGGCAGAAGAACCCGGCCCGACCACGTGCCGGCATCACCGACGAGAGCGACGCGTTGACGGAGACACCGGGGTCGGTGTTGATGACGCCGAGGCAGTTGGGCCCGATCAGCCGGAGTCCGTAGGAACGGGACAGCCCGACCAGGTGCCGCTGCCGGTGCCGGCCCTCCTCGCCGGTCTCGGCGAAGCCGGACGAGATCACGATCAGGCCGTGCACGCCCTTGGCCGCGCAGTCGAGCACCACGTCGGTCACGGCTTCCGCGGGTACGGCGACGATCGCGACGTCGACGTCGTCGGGGATCTCGTTGACCGACTTGTACGCCGGCATGCCGCTGACCGCCGTGGCCGACGGGTTCACCACGTAGACCCGGCCCGTGAAGTCCGCCGTCACCAGGTTGCGGACGAGCAGCTGGCCGATCGTGTCCTGCCGGCGGCTCGCGCCGATGATCGCGACCGACTCCGGGTGGAAGAAGCGGTGGATGGACGCCGACTCAGCCACGTGCTCGCGGTCGTGCATCACGCCGATGGCCGTGTCGGTGGGGTCGATGGGGAACTCGAGGGTGACCACGCCGTCGGCGTACTCACTCGCCACGCGGTAGCCCGCGTCGCGGAAGGTCTGGATCATCCGGCTGTTGTCGGGGAGCACCTCGGCGACGAACCGCTCGACCCCGCGCTCCCGGCCGGCCTGGGCGAGGTGCTCGAGCAGCAGCTGTCCGATGCCGCGGCCTTGGTGCTGGTCCTCGACCAGGAAGGCGACCTCTGCCTCCGACGGTCGGACCACGTCGAACCGGCCGACAGCGATCATCCGCCCGCCGAGGATCATCACCAGCGCCACCCGTTCGCGGTGGTCGACGTGCGTGAACCGCCGCACGTCGCGCTCCGACAGCTTCGGCATCGGCGAGAAGAACCGGTAGTACTTCGACTCGTCCGAGACCCGCGCGTAGAACTCGACCATCAGCTGCTCGTCGTCGGACCGGATCGGCCGGATGTGCGCCGTACGACCGTCGCGCAGCAGGACGTCGGCCTCCCAGTGGGTGGGCGGCGGCCCGATCTCCTCGGTGGGTGTCCCGGACTCGGTCACACGACGAGGCTAGTGGCTAACGGTGAAGGCAGACCTTCCGGATGAGGACCGCCGGGCAAATCCCGGATCCGTCGGAGGTCCCGCCTAGAGTGAGTCGGGTGAAGCGACGATGAGCAAGGAAGCCGCCCTGCGCGCGATGCGAGAGGCCCGCTACAACGAACGGGCGACCAGATCGACCGCGGCCGCTCGGCCCGCCAGACCAGCGCTCCGAGCGGTGGAGCCGCAGCCGACCGACCCCGTCGCACCGGCTTCCCCCGCCGACCAGCTGTGCGGACACCGTTCGATGAACGGCCGCACCTGCACCCGCGAGCACGGGCACGCGGCGAAGAGCCACCGCTACTCCTGACCTGATCAGGCGGCGTCATAGGCGGCCTGGAGCTCGGCGACGTCGATCTTGCCCATCTTCAGCATCGCCTGGCAGACCCGCCGGTTGGCCTCGGTGCTGTAGTCGCCGGAGAGCTCCTCCAGCTCGCGTGGGATGACCTGCCAGGACACGCCGTACCTGTCCTTGCACCAGCCGCACGCGCCCGCCTCGCCGCCGTCGGCAGTGAGGATCGCCCAGTAGTGGTCGACCTCCTGCTGTCCGTCGACACGGAGATAGAACGAGAACGCCTCGTCGAGGTGGAACTCCGGCCCCGCGTTGAGCCCGACGACCTCGTGCCCGGCCACCGTGAACTCGACGACCTCGGCGACCGGGCTGTCGGGGTCGGTTCGTGCCGTGAAGACCCGGTTGACGGCCGAGTCCGGAATGTTCTCCGCGTAGAAGTTCGCCGCCTCGACGGCCTTGTCGTTCCCGAACCACAGGTGGGTGCGTACCGATGGCATTGAGACCTCCTCGTGACGGACCCTCCCGTCGAGGGTCGTTGCCAAGACCGACCGCGCGGCCGCAGCCGACTCATCGGCGATGTCGGCACGAGTGCGCGCTCAGCGCAGCGGTAGCGGACGTTGCGGTGCAACCGAGGGGCGCAATGAAGCGTCACACTTGATGAACGAGTGGAGGTCGTGGGCATGCGAGTACCGGTGGTCGGCGTCGTGGCGGTCGCCCTGCTGACCGCTAGTTGCAGCGGGTCCGAACCTTCCGACGACTCTGAAAGCGGCAACAGCGGTTCCCCAACCGCTGCGCCCAGCAGCGCGGCCTCGCGACGCGCTGAGTGCCCCAACGTGAACGTGCCGGACGTCCCTGGGTGGACTCAGGAGTCCGGATTCGACAAGCCGCTCCAGGGCTTCCCCAGGTCCAGTTACACGCGCTACCGAGCAAACGGACACATCCAGTTCTGGGTGGCGCTGACGGGGAGGGACGCTCTACAGGGCGACGGACCTCGCGGCACCCACCGCGAAGTCAGAATCCAGGGAAGCACAGCGGACCTCTTCTACTCGGCGCCGACCCAGGTGCTTGGCCGACTGACTCACGTCCTATGGCCGGTGCCCGGCCAAGCCGAAGGATGCGACCTGCTCATCGGATGGGGCGGGGTTTCACCGCGGCGTGCGGTGACCGTCTTGAATCGGGTCAGCGTCGACTGACACGCGAGCGCGCGCGCCTCGCGGCAACAGCGTGCCGCTGCGCGCGCACGCAGGGCATCACAATTAGCGGGCGACCTACCCGTGTCCGCGTACCGCCTGCGAGCGCACCCACGCGACGAACTGAAGGGTACTGTCTCGCTTCTCGCGCGGTACGTGGCTCATTGCCGAGTCGAGCCGCGACTCCAACTCGTCTGACATGCCGGAGTCCATGAGTAGGAGTGCTTCCGCGTCCGAGAAGAGGTACTCGAAGTGCGCACGTTTGATGAACCCGAGGTCGCCCTCCTCGAGCCGAGTCTTCAGTGCTTCTCGAGAGAACATCTCGTCCAGTACCGGCCATCCAGCGCGGTCCAACTGGGCGCACATGTCCGTGACGACAGCTCCGGCCGACTCGGCGTCGACGACCTCCCACCAACCTCTGGAGCTAGTGGGTCCTGAGACTGGCCCGAGGCGCTGCCGGTAGAGGCCGAGAGACTCAGGTATTGCTTTCGGCATGTGGGCGCGCCGGGATCGGTGCCACCTGAGCCACGGCTCTGGAGCGAAGGCGAGATTGATGACGCAGGACAAACTGCGGGCGCTACTCGATGATGAAGACTGAACATTGACTATTGCCCAGTCGCCGGCAGCAGACGACTTGCGCCAGTTGGGGGACGACCCCTTGTAGCCGTGGTCACGGGCAACCGGACTCAGGACCTCACGAAGGGCGGACTTGAGGGCGTCCTGGGCAGTCACCGGCAGAACGATGCCACGCCGCCGACGCGCCCGACCGCTTCTCGGCAATGGGGGCGTTCCTACGGAGTCGTCGGTTTAGGTGCGGCGGTGGTAGCGGATGTCGCCGTTGGGGAGTCGTTCGGTGGTGTGGTTGGGGTCGTGGGCGAGGTGGTGGTGGTAGTTGCAGTGGAGGATGCCGTCGTCGAGGTCGGTGTTCCCGCCGGTGGCCCAGGGTTTGAGGTGGTGGGCTTCGGTCCAGGCGGCGGGGACGGTGCAGCCCTCGCTCCGGCAGCGTTGGTCGCGTAGCCGCATGGCTTTGCGTTGGGCGGGTGAGAACAACCGCCGGGTGCGGCCGAGGTCGAGGATCTCGCCGTTCCCGCCGAGGACGACGGGGATGATGTCCGCGTTGCACGCCAGTCGCCGGACTTGGGTGGCGGAGAGGGGTTCGCCGCCGATGATGCTGCCGGCGCCCAGTTCGGCGCGGAGGGAGTCGAGGCCGATGGTGACCATCACCGTGGTCGCATCGCCACCGTGTTGGGGGAGCTTGGTCGGGTCGAGGTGTTCGAGGAGGGCGCAGAAGGCTTGGCCGAGGCGGCGGGGGTAGGGGATCCGGTCCTCCTCCCCGCTGAGGGCGTCGTGGTGTTTGCGGGGTGAGGTGAAGGCTTCGAGGTAGGTCAGCAGCCGGTCTCGGTCCAGGACGGGGTGGACGATGGTGGTCCGGGCCAGGCCCTCGCCGATCAGCCGGGATCGCAGGCTGGTCTTCTCCCGCGCCCGGCGCTCCTCACCCTCGAGCCGTTTGGCCAGCTCGGCCTCGGCGATGTCCGGGGCGACGACCTCGAGGAGGTAGCGGCCGAGCCGGCGGAGCTCGGTGGGGTTGAACTCCGCGCAGTAGGCGACCATCTGCGCCTCCGCGTCCAGGACCAGGCGGGGGTCCAGATCGGCGGGCAGCGCCTCCAACGCGTGGGCGATGACTCTGGCTTGGGCAAGCGAGACCTTGCCGTCGGCCATCCCGGCCGCGACCTGGGTCCACCGGCGGTCCAGGGCCTCGGCCAACCGCGCATCGGCCCGGGCTGACGACACATCGGCGCGGGTCAGCTGCGCGGTCCAGGCACCGACGTCGCGGGCACCGGCCTCCTCGGCGGCATCGGCGGCACTCGCAAGCACCCGGAGCCGCAGCTCGGCCAGCGTCGCCTCCAGCGCGTCGAGCTCGAGGACCGCGGCCTGCTTCTGGGCCGGTGCCATGAACGTCGGCTGCACGTCGCGGACGGTCTTCAACGCGTCCCGGGCCGTCGCGACCGCACCCACGATCGGGTGGGCGGTCTGCGGCAGGCTGGTCATCCGGACCCCCTCTCGGCTGCTCGGGCACACGTGAATGGGTGTGTCCGGTGGCCTGGTGCCGGGGTGTCCTAGAGCTGAGTCTCGTGGACGACATGGGTCTTGCGACCTACGGTCAATCGTACACCAGTTCGACTATCCTGACAAGTTGAACTTGAACGATCGGGCTGGTTTTCAGGCTTCTCCATCTGGATCCGTGAGATGGGCGCGGCGCTCGACCCGTGACTCCGCTCCCCGTCCTAAGCCTTTCGGTCGCAACCCCCGCGTCGCGCAACCCGCTGCCACGAGTGGTTTCGTCACGGCCACCGGGGCTCCGGAACGACGCTCTGCGACCCGAGCATTCGCACTCTCCCGGCCCAGGTCGGCGAGCCCTCCCTTCGCCCGTCGGGGCCGCCGGGGAGAATGGCCCGCATGGCACGGCGTACCACGAAGCAGGACCTTCCGGACGACTTCGAGGAGCACATCCTCGACACCGACATCCGCGACGAGATGGAGTCGTCGTTCCTCGAGTACGCCTACTCCGTCATCTACTCCCGCGCGCTGCCGGACGCGCGCGACGGCCTCAAGCCGGTGCAGCGCCGGATCCTCTACACGCTCAACGACATGGGCATCCGGCCCGATCGCGGCCACGTCAAGTGCGCCCGGGTCGTCGGTGAGGTGATGGGTCGGCTGCACCCCCACGGTGACGGCGCGATCTACGACGCCCTGGTGCGGATGGCGCAGCCGTGGGCGATGCGGCTCCCGATGGTCGACGGCCACGGCAACTTCGGCTCCCCCGGCGGCGACGACCCGCCGGCAGCCATGCGGTACACGGAGTGTCGGATGGCACCGCCGGCCGCGGTCATGACCGAGTCGATCGACGAGGACACCGTCGACTTCCGGCCCAACTACGACAGCCGCGAGATGGAGCCGTCGGTGCTGCCCTCGGCGATCCCCAACCTGGTCGTCAACGGGACCACCGGCATCGCGGTCGGCATGGCCACCAACATGGCGCCGCACAACTTGGTGGAGGTGGTGCAGGCGCTGCGCCACCTGATCAAGCACCCGGGCACCGACGTCGACGGCCTGATGCGCTTCATCCCCGGCCCCGACCTCCCGACCGGCGGCAAGATCGTCGGGCTCGACGGGATCCGCGACGCCTACCTGACCGGCCGCGGCACCTTCCGCATGCGCGCGACCGCTCGCGTCGAGACCGTCGGCCGACGCAAGGGCATCGTCGTCACCGAGCTGCCCTACGGCGTCGGCACCGAGAAGGTCGTCGAGCGGATCAAGGTCCTCGTCCAGGGCAAGAAGCTGCAGGGCATCGCCGACCTGAAGGACCTCACCGACCGCTCACACGGCCTGCGGCTGGTGATCGAGGTCAAGAACGGCTTCGTGCCCGAGGCGCTGCTCGAGCAGCTCTACCGGCAGACGCCGATGGAGGACACCTTCGGCATCAACAACGTCGCGCTCGTCGACGGCCAGCCGCGCACGCTGGGCCTCAAGGAGATGCTCACGGTCTTCCTCGACCACCGCTACGACGTCGTACGCCGCCGCTCGGAGTTCCGCCGCAACAAGAAGGCCGAGCGGCTGCACCTGGTCGACGGACTGCTGATCGCGCTCCTCGACATCGACGAGGTGATCCAGGTGATCCGCACCAGCGACGACTCGGCGGCTGCGAAGGAGCGGCTGATCTCGGTCTTCGACCTGTCGCAGGCCCAGGCGGACTACATCCTCGAGATGCAGCTGCGCCGGCTCACCCGGTTCTCCCGGATCGAGCTCGAGAAGGAGCAGGAGACGCTCCGCCGGGAGATCGAGGAGCTGGAAGCGATCCTCGCCGACGAGGGCCTCCTCAAGCGGGTCGTCAGCGACGAGCTGGGCGAGGTCGCCAAGACGTTCGGTACGCCGCGCCGCACCGTGCTCCTCCAGTCGGCCGGCACCGGCGCGGTGACCGCGTCCGCCGCGCCCCTCGAGGTGCCCGACGACCCCTGCTTCGCGCTGCTCTCGTCCACCGGCCTCCTCGCCCGCACCAACAGCGCCGAGCCGGTCGGAACCGGCGGCGCCCGCGCCAACCACGACGTGGTCGTCTCCGCTGTCCGCACGACCGCGCGCGGAGAGATCGGCGTCCTCACGTCGGCGGGTCGCCTCCTCCGTCTCGGCGTGCTCGACCTGCCGGCCATCCCGCCGTCGGCCAACGAGTCCAACCTCCAGGGCGGGGTCCCGCTGTCCGAGCTGCTCTCGCTCGGCGCCGGTGAGCGCGCGCTCGCGCTGTGCACCCTCGCCACCGACGGGCCGGGCCTCGCGCTCGGCACCCGCCAGGGCGTGGTCAAGCGGGTCAACCCCGAGGTGCTGGGGAGGGACGAGTGGGACGTCATCCGTCTCGCCGAGGGCGACGAGGTCGTCGGCGCGATCGAGCTGCGCACCGGCGAGGAGGAGCTCTGCTTCGTGACCTCCGACGCCCAGCTGCTCCACTACCCCGCGTCCGGGGTCCGCCCGCAGGGCCGTTCGGGCGGCGGCATGGCAGGCGTCCGCGTGACCACCGGCGAGCGGGTGGTCTGGTTCGGGGCCCTCGACCTCCCGTCGTACGACGACGGCGCGGTGCTGGTCACCGCCTCCGGCTCGTCCACCGCGCTCCCCGGCACCGAGCCCGGCGCGGTCAAGGTGACCGACTTCGCCGAGTACCCGCCCAAGGGCCGGGCCACCGGCGGTGTCCGCTGCCACCGGTTCCTCAAGGGCGACGACGCCCTCGTCTTCGCCTGGGCCGGCCCCACACCGGCCCGCGCAGCGGCCGCCAGCGGCGCACCGGTCGACCTGCCACCCGCGACCGGACGACGTGACGGCTCGGGCGTCCCCGGCAGCCAGCCACTGGCCGCGTGCGCCGGACCGCTCGCGGCGGTGCTCACCGCGGCTGTGTCAGGGTGACGCCATGACGCTTGCGCATCCCCTCCGTCGTCTGGCCGCGGCCGCCCTCGTCGGGGCCCTGAGCGTGGTCTCGGTCGCCGCCTGCTCCGGCGGCGACGACCCGGTCACCGACAACAAGGACCTCGACGACGACGGCGACGGGGAGGTCTCGCCCGAGGAGGTGATGGCCGCCGCGAAGGCCAAGCTCGACGAGACGACCGGTGTCGAGATCACCCTCAGCACCGACGACGAGCCCGACGATGGCGACTTCCTGGCGTCGGCCGCGGGCACCCTCATCGCCGACCCGCCGTCGTTCGAGGGCGAGGTCGCCGGCCGGGTCATGGGCACCGACGCGAGCGACATCGCCGTCATCTCCGCGGACGGCAACCTCTACGTCGAGGTGCCGGTCGTTGGCTGGCAGGAGCTCGACCCCGACGAGTTCTGCGCCCCCGACCCCGGCATGCTGCTCGACCCCGACAACGGGGTCTCCCCCATCCTGACCGAGACAGAGGACCTGGAGGAGGGCGAGAGCGAGCTCGGCGGCGACGACAACGACGAGACGGTGACGCCGTTCACGGGCACCTTGCCGGGCGACGCCGTGCGCAACATCCTCCCCTGCGCCGAGGGCGACGACTTCGACGCCACCTACCGGATCGACGCGGACGGCTACCTCACCGAGGCCGAGCTCACCGGCGAGTTCTTCGCGGGCATGGACGAGATCACCTACGTGATCGAGGTGCAGGACTACGGCGTCGAGCAGGAGATCACGGCTCCCTGATGACCAGCTCGGCATGACGGGGCCCGACCCGATGATGGGGCTGGACAGGCGGTCCCGCCTGCTGCTCGGCTTCTGCGCGGCCGCCGTCGCGTTCGCCGCGATCGACACCTATGTCGTGGTGCTGGCGCTGCCGGAGATGATGGCGGCGGTCGACATCCCGGTCGACGAGCTCCAGCGCGCCGCGCCGATCGTCTCCGGCTTCCTGCTCGGCTACGTGGCGATGCTCCCGCTCATCGGACGGATCGCCGACCTCCGCGGCCAGGTCCCGGTGCTCGCGGCGTCGCTCGCCGTGTTCGCGGTCGGCTCCCTCCTCACGGCGATCTCCTACGACCTCACGACGATGGTGATCGGCAGGTTCCTCCAGGGCGCCGGCGGCGGCGGCCTGGTGCCGGCCACGATGGCGCTCGTCGCCGCCCTCTACCCCGTGGAGCGGCGCGGTCTGCCGCTCGGGATCGTGTCGGGCGTCCAGGAGATCGGCAGCGTGCTCGGTCCGCTCTTCGGTGCCCTGGTGCTCTCGTTCGGGACCTGGCGCACCATCTTCGCGATCAACCTCGCGGTCGGTGTGCTTCTGGTCGTGGCCGTCCGTATCCTGTGGCGCCAGCCCATTCCGCACCCTGGGGTTGCGGAGGCGGCAAAGCGTAGGACCGATCTGCTCGGTTGGGTCGCGGCCGTCGTGCTCCTGGCGGCCGGATTCCTCGTCTTCCTCCAGCCCGCGGAGCTCAAGCGGGACCTGACCTGGGGCCAGCTCTTCATCCCGTACGTCGACGGAGGCAGCCGCTGGGTGACGCCGGTCGGCGTCATCGCCGTCGGCGCAGCGGTGATCCTCGCCCTCCGGTGCGTCTTCGCCCGCCACCCGCTCGTGGACGTCCGCGGCTGGTTCCGTTCCGCACAGGAGGCCGACCTGGTCGGAGCCACCCTGTTGGCGGTGGCGCTCGGCGGCATCGTCCTCGCCTTCGCGAGTGCCGACCCCGAGGTGGCCGTGTTCAACCCGAAGGGCGGCTGGTTCCTCCTCGGCGCCGGCCTCGCGGCGGCGGCGTTCGTCGTGCACCTGGTCCGAGCCGACGCACCGATCATCCCCCGCGCCGCGATGGCCGCGGTGCCGGCGTGGGGCTCGCTCCTGGTGAGCTTCCTCGTCGGGTGGGCGCTGATCGCCGCCCTGGTCGACATCCCGCTCTTCGCGCGCACGACCACCCACCGCGACTCCCAGCTGGGTGCGGCCCTGGTCCTGCTCCGGTTCCTCGCCGCGCTGCCTGTCGGGGCCGTCGTCGGTGGCTACCTCGTCCGGCGACTGCCGGCCGGGGTCATCACCGCGGTCGGGATGCTGCTGGCGGCCGGTGGGTTCTTCTGGATGGCCCAGTGGGACGCGACCAGCCTCGACGGGTTCGCGTCCAACGTGCCGCTGATCGTGGGCGGGCTCGGGTTCGGCCTCGCGCTGGCGCCCGTGAACGCGGCGATCCTGTCCACCACGACCCACGACACGCACGGGCTCGCGAGCGCGCTGGTCGTGGTCGCGCGGATGGTCGGCATGCTGGTCGGCATCTCCGTGCTCACCACCTGGGGTCTGCACCAGCTGCACCGAGAGCACGAGAGGAACCCCGACCTCGGGCTGGTCGACCTTGCGATCGTGCAGGAGCAGTCGGTCTTCACCGGGGCGGCGGTGGCGGCGGTGCTCGCCGCCGCGCTCGCCCTCGTGCTGTTCCGGCGGGCACCCACCCGAGGCCTGGACACGGCGGAGGTCCTCCGAACCGGAGGATAAATTGGCCCCATGGGCAACTTCGACGACCTGCTGGCCGCCAACCGGGACTTCGCGGTCGACTTCGATCTTCGCGGGTTCGACGGTGTCGCGCACGCCGGACTGGCGATCGTCACCTGCATGGACTCGCGGATCGACCCGTTGCGGATGATCGGGCTCAAGCCCGGCGACGCGAAGATCTTCCGCAACCCCGGCGCCCGGGTCACCGAGGCGGCGCTGGAGGCCCTGGTCCTCGGCGTCCACCTGCTCGAGGTCGACCGGATCATGGTGGTGCCGCACACCCGGTGCGCCGTCGCCACCAGCTCCGAGGGCGAGCTCCGCGCACGAGTGTCCGCGTCGGCCGGGCAGGACGCCTCGTGGCAGGCCTTCCACGTGATCGAGGACCAGGCCCAGGCGCTCGCCGAGGACGTCCAGAAGGTGCGGTCGCACCCCCTGATCCCGGACACGGTCGAGGTCGGCGGTTTCCTCTACGACGTCGACACCGGTCTGCTCACGCAGAAGGTCTGACCCGCAGCGGCTTCTCGGAGCTGACAACGTTGCCAGATCTGAGAGCCTCACCCGCTGGCTTCCTACGACCGCGTGCCTACCCCCCGGTAGCCTGATTTTCCTAGGCCGTCCGCTGCCGCACGGACGGACCTTGGTCGGGCTCCAACTGACTGAGGGGGAAGCGGCTCGGAGGACCATGCCCGCGCGGGACGACATCGATCGGATCAGCCAGGCGCAGTCCCGTCTCGCAGCTCGATCCGACGGTGCAGCACACGCCGAAGCGGGCGCGATCTGGACCCCTTTCCTCGCCCTGACGACGACTCCGGCCTGGCAGAAGGACAAGACCCGGAGTGCCGTGCTCAGCAACCTCGTCGCCCTGGTCCTGTACGGCGAGGCCGAGGACATCGTGACCCTCGACTCGCTGATCCGGTCGATCGGTGCGGAGCGGACCGCGGCGATCCAGGGCGAGCTCGACGAGCTGCTCGGCCTCGGCCCCGACCTTCCGATCACCACCGCCGCGCTGCGCCTGCTCGGCGACGTCGCGCAGCTCCGCGAGCGGCTCGCGCGCACCGGCCTGTCTGCGGCCAAGGTCTCGGCGATCGTCACGCGCACCCACCACCAGACGTTCTGGCTGCTGCTCGCCGGCGCCGAGGACCTGCCCCGGACGCCCACGATCCGGACCACCGACCAGCTGATGGACCTGATCCACCACGGAAACGCCCGCCGCTGGCGGGCAGCCCTGCTGCCGCTGATCGACAGCCCCTGGGGGCCGTACGGCACGCACATCCTCCGGCTCGTCAAGGAAGCCGAGCTCGACGTGATCGCGGAGGTCCTCGAGGAGTGCCGGAAGGTCTACCGACACCGCCAGGAGCAGCGGGAGCGTGACGCCATCGCGCGCGAGATCCGGCGACTGGTCGCCATCAGCGGACTCACCCAGCGCCAGTTCGCCTCCCTGATCGGGACCTCGCCCTCCCGGCTCTCGACCTACGTCAACGGTCGGGTGATCCCGTCCGCCGCCATGTTGCTGCGGATCCGGCGCGTCGCCCACGCGCAGCGTCAGTCGGGCTGAGCGTCTCTCTGGCCCCGGCTACGCGTCGAGGGCCTCGACGTCGACCTCGTAGGCGCCCTGGACGATGAACTCCTTGCGCGGGGCGACCTCGGAACCCATCAACAGCTCGAACACCTGGGCCGCCTCCTCCGCGTCGTCGACGGTCAGCCGGCGCAGGGTGCGGTGCCGCGGGTCCATGGTCGTCTCGGCCAGCTGGTCGGCGTCCATCTCACCCAGGCCCTTGTAGCGCTGGACCGGGTCCTTCCACCGCACGTTCTTCTTCTTCAGCTCCGCCAGCTTCCGCTGCAGCTCGTCGTCGGAGTAGGTGTAGATGTACTTGTCCTGCCCCTTGCGCGGGTTGGAGATCTCGATCCGGTGGAGCGGCGGCACCGCGGTGTAGACCCGGCCCTTCTCCACGAGCTGCGGCATGTACTTGAAGAACAGGGTCGCCAGCAGGCACCGGATGTGGGCGCCGTCGGCATCGGCGTCGGCCATGAAGATGATCCGGTCGTAGCGGGCGGCGTCGAGGTCGAACGTGCGGCCGGAGCCGGCGCCGACGACCTGGATGATCGAGGCGCACTCGGTGTTCTTGAGCATGTCGCCGATGGACGCCTTCTGGACGTTGAGGATCTTGCCGCGGATCGGGAGCAGCGCCTGGAACTCGGAGTTGCGCGCCAGCTTGGCGGTGCCGAGCGCCGAGTCTCCCTCGACGATGAACAGCTCGCTGCGATCGGCGCCCGACGCACGGCAGTCGGCGAGCTTGGCCGGCAGGGTCGAGGACTCGAGCGCGTTCTTACGGCGCTGGGTCTCCTTGTGCTGGCGAGCCGCGATCCGCGTCTTGGCGGCGCCGGCGACCTTCTCCATCAGCAGCCTCGCCTGGGCCTTCTCGGCACGCCTCGTCGAGGTCAGGAAGTCCTTCAGCTGGGCCGCGACCACCTTGCGCACGGACGCGCGTACGGCGGGAGTGCCGAGGATCTCCTTGGTCTGGCCCTCGAACTGGGGCTCGGCGAGCCGGACGGTGACGATCGCGGTGAGGCCCTCGAGGATGTCGTCCTTGATCACGTCGTCGTCGTTGACCTTGAGCGCCTTCGAGGCGCGCATCGCGTCGTTGAAGGTCTTGGTCAGCGCTGCCTCGAACCCCGCGACGTGGGTGCCGCCCTTCGGGGTCGCGATGACGTTGACGAACGAGCGGACCTCCGTCTCGTAGCCGGTGTCCCACCGGGCTGCGATGTCGACCGTGAGCTCCCGGTCGACGTCCTGGGGCGTCATGTGACCCTGCTCGTCGAGCATCGGAACGGTCTCGGTGAAGGTGTCCGTGCCGGTGATCCGGATCACGTCGGTGACCGGCTCACCGTGGCTGAGCGCCTCGGCGAACTCGGAGATGCCGCCGTCGTGGCGGATCTTCTCCTCGAAGAGCTCCGGTCCGCGCAGGTCGCGGACGACCAGCTCGAGGCCGGGCACGATGTAGGCCGTCTGCCGGGCGCGCCCGACCAGGCCGTCGAGCTCGAACCGGGCGTCCTTGGTGAAGGTCTGGCGATCCGGCCAGAACCTGATCCGGGTGCCCGACCGGTCCTTGCCGACCCGCTTGCCCTTGCGGCTGAGCCCTGACTTCGGCTGGAAGGCCGCCTTCGGACCGTTGCCGTCGAACACTCCGGGAATGCCGCGCTGGAACGAGATGCCCTGCTGGGACGGCGACCGGTCGACGTCGATGTCCATGCGTGAGGAGAGGGCGTTGACCACCGACAACCCGACGCCGTGCAGACCGCCGGACGCGTTGTAGGACCCGCCGCCAAACTTTCCGCCGGCGTGCAGCTTGGTCGCCACGACCTCGACGCCGGGCAGACCCGTCTTGGGCTCCTTGTCGGTCGGGATGCCGCGGCCGTCGTCGTAGACCTCGACCGAGTCGTCGGGGTGGAGCGTCACCTCGACCCGGCGCGCGTGACCGCCGAGCGCCTCGTCGACGCCGTTGTCGATGATCTCCCACAGGCAGTGCATGAGGCCCCGGGTGTCGGTGGACCCGATGTACATGCCCGGCCGCTTGCGGACGGCCTCGAGGCCCTCGAGGACCAGCAGGTGGGCGGCGTTGTAGGTCTTGTCGGTGATGGCGTGCTCCTGGTTGAAACTGCGGCGATCTGGGTAAGAATCTACCCGCGACACGCCGGGGTTCGATGCAGGCACACGGTCTTGCGCAGGGCAACGATGTGAGCAGCAGATGCCGTTGGTAACAAGGATGTTTCGGGGCGTGGAAATCCCGATCGGCAAAGTGGATGCCGTGACAGGATGGAAGTGCCGTGGACCACACGTGAGCGGGAATCTTGGGACCACTCGCTACGTTGATCAGGCACCGACCGAAGAAAGAGGCACAACATGAACACTGCTGTTGCCCCCAGCGCACCCCTGACCGCCGAAGATCGTTGCGACCGTTGCGGTGCCCAAGCCTATCTTCGCGTCGAGCTCGCCTCCGGCGGCGAGCTCCTGTTCTGCGCCCACCACGCCCGTGAGCACGGCGACAAGCTGAAGCAGGTCGCGATCGTGGTCCACGACGAGACGCACAAGCTCGCGAGCACGCCGGCCGTCGCCTCGGAGGACGAGCGCTGAGACGCTCCCCCTACCTCGTCGAAGGCCCCGGACACCTGTCCGGGGCCTTTGCCTTTGGTGCCTGCTGATGGGGATCGTGCTGGCTCTGGGCGCTGCGATGGCCTACGGCCTGTCCGACTTCATCGGTGGCCTCGCGTCACGGCGTACGACGCCGTGGCCGGTTGCGCTCCTCGGGGCCATCGGCGCCCTGGCCGGCGCCTCGGTCCTGTCGCTGGTGGTGGTGGGAGACCCGACCACCGCCGACCTGCTCTGGGGCGCCGCGTCCGGGCTCGGTAGCGGCGTCGGCACGGTCTTCCTCTACCGCGGGCTCGCGAACGGCCGGATGGCGGTCGTGGCGCCGGTGTCCGCGGTGGGTGCGGCCGTCGTGCCCGTCGTGGTCGGCATCGCCTCCGGCGAGCGCCCCTCGACGCTGGTCGCGGTGGGCATCGCCGTCGCGATGCCGGGCATCTGGCTGGTCGCACGCGTGCCCGACACGGCCGGGGACGACCGGACCGGCGGCCTCGCCGACGGCCTCCTCGCCGGCCTCGGATTCGGTGTGCTCTTCGTCGCACTGGGCCAGGTGCCGGACGGCGCCGGCTTCTGGCCGCTGGCGGCGAGCCAGGCCGCTGCCCTGGTCACGATCTGCGCGATCGCCGTCGCGCTCCGGGCGCCGTGGCTCCCGACCGCGCGCTCAGAGCTGTGGGGAGCCGTCGCCGGCCTCGTGGCGACCGCGGCGGTGCTGATGTTCCTCCTCGCGACCCAGACCGACCTGCTCACGGTCGCCGCCGTCCTGACGTCGCTCTACCCCGCGTTCACGATCCTGCTCGCAGCCGTCGTGCTCCGCGAGCACATCTACCGCGCCCAGGGTCTGGGCCTCGTCCTCTGCGGCGCGGCGGTCGCCTTCGTCGCCTCCGGCTGACCGGAGGGGTCAGTCCCTGACGACCCAGGGCAGGAAGTGGCGGCGGGACGGCACCCAGTCCCTCACCACGTTGGACGGGGAGACCTGCTCGGTCATCCGGACGCTGACGCGCAGGTTGTTGGGCCTGCCCAGGCAGCCGCGACCGACCTCGACGCGCACCGCATCCTGGCCGGGGAGGAAGGTCAGGTCGGAGCGACAGCTGCGCGGTTCACCGACGGACTGCCAGCGGCTCGATCGGGTGACCGCCCAGTCCGCACCCTCGAAGAGCGGTACGCCGATCTGGTACTCGGGTCCGGGGCGGCTCCCGTCGGCGTCGAACCAGATGGTCACGCCTGCCTGCGAGGACGCGATGTCGAGGTCCTCGACCTCGATCCGGGTGTAGACCGTGCGCGCGGCGTGGTTGACCCGCACCTTGCGGATGTCCGCGTCCGACGCAGCCGCGTCGGCGGGATCGGCGACTGCCACCGATTCGGCGTGGGCGGACGGGCTGTGCAGGAGCGGAAGCGCAGCGCCGGCAGCAAGGACCGCGGCAGCCCGGATCAGCTTGTTCATCGTGATCTCCTCAGGTGCGAGTGTTGGCGAACAGGAGACGCGACCGGGAGCCTTCGGGTTGCAACGGGTCGCAGTCGGACCACCCGAGACAGCGATCCCGGGACTGCTGCCATCTTGGACCAATCCGCTCGGCGCCGCACACCGAACCTCGACCGGGACCAGAGGCCGCCCCACCCGGTAGCTCTGCCGGGCGGGGCGGTCGCATGTCCGGTACCCGACGAGTGCCAGGTGATTCCGGTCGGAAATGCGGGCGGCCCCGCGGCTGGCTTGTGAACCGACGGGGCCTCGCGAGAATTCGTAGGCGCCTACGAGAACTAGCGTGCGGCAGACGGTACGCCAGCAGGCCGAGCCACGTCTCACGAACAGGAACTGAGTGCGGGTCGTGACCGACGCCATCGAGACGCTGACGGCGCTGCGAGGCCCAACCCGCGCCGTGCAGCTTGGGGACGCACGACGCGTCCGGCGCGCATCGCCTAGGTCGGAACTCCAAACCGCACTAGCGATGTCGCCGGAGTCTCGCGGACGGGTCGAGCGGGCTTAGTTTGGAACCCGCACCAAGACCTCCGGAGAAGCGGGTCGCTCCAGGTGCTTGCACAGAAGGTTTGCCTCCGATGGTTGACATCGCTGAGGACCTGACCCGGTTCGCCACGTGCCGCGCGCAGAAGCCCTCGCCGGGGGACCGCCCCTCCACGCCAGACCCACATGGGGGTCGGCGAGACTTTGACGCAGACGTGCCCCACCTGGTCCCGGCATGACCGGGTGGGGGTGACCAGGTGGGGCGTCTCCCGAAATACCGACGGTATGGCCGACTGGGCCGCCGCCCCCACCGAATCGGGAAACGCGCGGTGCCAGATCTGCGAACGGATCGCAACCGGCGTAGACAACCGGTCCTGAAGAGAGCGCCCCCAGCCGCGGCGCTCCGGCGGCTGGGGGGGACGTCCTGAGCGCCGCGACCGGTTCGGTCGCGATCAGCAGCACCAGGACAAGGGAGAAGCTGGGCCGCGGCAGGGGTCCGCGCTCCAAACGAAGCCCCTCTGTCGCGACGCCCACGTTATGCAGGTCCGAGCGATCGCGCATCACGCACGGGTGTCGAGCGCGCCGGATCTGGTAGCGCTCTGTCGTGGACAACAGGCCGACACGCCCCAGGCGGTCAGTCCAGGTAGTCGCGCAGGACCTGGGACCGACTCGGGTGCCGCAGCTTCGACATGGTCTTGGACTCGATCTGACGGATCCGTTCGCGGGTCACGCCGTAGACCTTGCCGATCTCGTCGAGCGTCTTCGGCTGTCCGTCAGTCAGACCGAACCGCATCGAGACCACGCCGGCCTCGCGCTCGGACAGCGTGTCGAGCACGGCGTGCAGCTGCTCCTGCAGGAGCGTGAAGCTGACCGCGTCCGCCGGGACGATCGCCTCGGAGTCCTCGATCAGGTCACCGAACTCGGAGTCGCCGTCCTCGCCCAGCGGAGTGTGCAGGGAGATCGGCTCACGCCCGTACTTCTGGACCTCGACGACCTTCTCGGGAGTCATGTCGAGCTCCTTGGCGAGCTCCTCCGGGGTCGGCTCGCGGCCGAGGTCCTGCAACATCTGGCGCTGGACACGGGCGAGCTTGTTGATGACCTCGACCATGTGCACCGGGATCCGGATGGTCCGGGCCTGGTCGGCCATCGCGCGGGTGATCGCCTGCCGGATCCACCAGGTGGCGTACGTCGAGAACTTGTAGCCCTTGGTGTAGTCGAACTTCTCGACCGCCCGGATCAGACCGAGGTTGCCCTCCTGGATCAGGTCCAGGAACAGCATCCCGCGGCCGGTGTAGCGCTTTGCCAGCGAGACGACGAGCCGGAGGTTGGCCTCGAGCAGGTGGTTCTTGGCACGCCGGCCGTCCTCGGCGATCCACTCCAGCTCCTCGAGCAGCTTGGCGGACATCTTGTTGCCGCGCGCGAGCTTCTCGTCGGCGAAGAGACCGGCCTCGATCCGCTTGGCGAGCGAGACCTCCATCTCGGCGTTGAGGAGCGGCACCTTGCCGATCTGCTTGAGGTAGTCCTTGACCGGGTCGGCGGTCGCGCCGGCGACCATGACCTGCTGCTCGGGCTCGTCGGTGTCGTCGGCGGCCGAGACGACGAACGACGCCGACGCAGCCTCCTTCTCGTCCTCGACGATGGTCGGGTCGGCCTTGACGTCCTTCTCGAACTGCTCGTCGGGGAGATCGGGCAGGATCTTCTTGCCGTCGGGGCCGATGACCGGAGCGGCAGACTCGGGAGCGGCCTCGCCAGCCTTCGCAGCGGCCTTCTTCGCCGGCGCGGCCTTCTTCGCCGGGGCGGCCTTCTTGGCCGGCGCGGCCGACTTGGCAGCGGCGGCCTTCGCCGGTGCCTTCTTGGCGGGCGCCTTCTTCACGGGGCTGGTCGCGGTCTTGCTCCTGCCGGACGCGGCTACGGCGCGTCCACTGGCGGGCATCGCAACGGTGATGCCGAGGCCCGCGAGATGGCCCAGGAGCGACTTCAGGTGCGGCGCGGCGACGTCAGCGTCGGCGCACGCCTGCCGCACTTCCTCGGGACTCACACTGCCCATCGGAGTGGCCCGATCGACCAGGGCGACGATGGATGGGTGCGCGAGCACCGCAGCGGGGACCTTGCGTGCGTTCGACGACACGAACACCTCTCGATACGGCAGAACTGGCAGTAGGGCGCGGCACAGCCCGGAGGCGTCAAGACCGCAATGGCCATTCTGCCACGCACCTGGACATCGTCCGCACACCGGGCGCGGTGTGACCGTTCACTCCCCCGCGGCCGGCGCGAACGCGGCGGCGAGGTCGCGGAAGCGCGCGACCTGGGCGGTCCGTTCCGCGAGACGCTGATCGTCCAGGCTCCGCGCGGGGGCCGCCTGGAGCAGCGCCTTGGTCGCGCTGACCGCGCCGTGCGGGTGCGCCGTGAGCGCGTGGACGGTCGCCGCGAGGGCAGCGTCCAGCTCCGCGGCGGGGACGACCACCTGGGCCAGGCCGATCTCGCCCGCCTCGGTGCCGGCGACGGTCCGCGCGGTCGCGCAGATCTCCAGCGCGCGGGCATAGCCGACGGCCGCCACCAGCGGCTTGGTGCCGACCAGGTCGGGCACCAGCCCGAGGGCGGGCTCCTTCATGCAGAACCGGGCGTCGTCGGTGGCGATCCGCAGGTCGCAGCACAGCGCCAGCTGGAAGCCGGCGCCGATGGCGTGGCCCTCGACCACCGCGACGGTGATGAAACGCGGGTCCGCCAGCATCGCGAACGGCCGTTGGAACACGTCGATCTGGTCGATGATCGCCCGGTCGTCCAGCGCCAGGGTGGCGACGAAATTGCCCTCCTCGTCCGGCTGCGCCGGGTCGAGCAGTGACAGGTCGAGCCCGGCCGAGAACGTGCCGCCCGCACCGCGCAGCACGACGACCCGCACCGACTCGTCGAGCTCGTCCAGGATCCGCGCGAGGCCCGCCCACATCCGGGGCCGCTGCGCGTTGCGCACGCCGGGCCGGTCCAGCGTGATCGTCGCGACCCCACCCCCGACCTCGAGGCGCAGGTCGGCGTGGCTCAGCTCCGCAGGAGTCATGCCTCAGTCCCTCGTCAGGACGAAGTAGTACGGCGGGGCGCCTCGCAGGTCCATCACGCCCAGCAGGGTGTCGGCGTCGACCCGGCGGAAGACGTCGATGATCGGCAGGTGGTCGTAGACCATCGCGGCCGTCACCACGCCACGGTGCTCGACCGCGCGGAGCCGGGCGCGGTGCTTCTTCGTGCGCAGCACCGGCTTGAGGGCCCCGACCGCGGCCCTTGACCGGGCGACCACGGCCGCCGGCAGCTTGGGCACGATGCCCAGCGGCACCTTCCGCGGCTCGACCGGGAAGATCGCGCCGCCGAGATCACGGAAGAGCAGCGGGTGCACGTGGTCGACGCCGTCGAACTGCTTGCCGTACCACCCGGATGCCTCGAGGAGCCCGTCCATCGGGTGGCCGGTCGCCAGCTCACGGCCGCTGAACCGGCCGGTGAGCTCCTCCGGGCGGACGGCCGAGAGGCTGTCGAACAATGCCTGCGCCTCGGCCGCGTCGCACGCGGTTCCGAGCGCCTCGAGCCGGCCGGTTGGGTTCGTCGTGGTCATCGTGGTTCCTCTCAGGCGCTCGCCGGGAGCCGCAGCGCGCCGGGCGCCGACGTGGGGACGACGGGGTGGTTGGGCATGACCGGCGCGATCCGCTGGTACGGCGCACCGAGGGCCGGCCGGGCGTCCGACTCCCCCTTGTTGGGCCAGAACGCCATCGCGCGCTCGGCCTGGGCGGTGATGGACAGCGACGGGTTGACGCCGAGGTTGGCGGTGATCGCGCTTCCGTCAGCGATGTGGAGCCCGGGATGGCCGTAGACCCGTTGATAGGGGTCGATCACGCCGGTGTCGCGGGAGTCACCGATCGTGCAGCCTCCGATGTAGTGCGCGGTGGCCGGGATGTTGAAGATGTCGGTGGCGATGTTGCCGGTGTCGGCATCGGCCTTGGCGGCGTACTCCCTGGCGATCTCGTGGGCGATCGGGAGCCAGTCGGGGTTCGGTTCGCCCTTCCCCTGCTTCGTCTTGAGCTGGCCGCCCTTGAGGTAGGACGTCAGCGAATTGTCCAGCGACTGCATGACCAGCAGGATGACGGACCGCTCGGAGGCGCTCCTGAGGTTCAGCGACCGCAGGAACAGCAGCGGGTGCAGCACGATGGTCAGCAGGAACCGCAGGAACCGGAAAGCCCCTCCGTCGACCATCGGCACGGTCTGCGCGAACAGCGAGTTGTGCCCCTTGCCGTAGGTGCACACCTCCACGTGCGTCTGCGGCTCGGGATGGATGGACGACGTGATCGCGACGCCCTGGGCGAAGTCGTCGCGGCTGCGGCTCTGCACGCCCAGGATCGCCTCGGAGTTGCTGCGGGTCAGCTCGCCCAGCCGCGGCGACAGGCCGGGGAGGGTCCCGTCGTCACGCAGCTTGTGGAGCAGCTTCTGGGTACCGAGCGCGGCCGCGGCGAAGACCACGTGCTCCGCAGTGAAGGTACGACGCCCGTTCCGCAGCTTGCCGTTGGAGCGCTCGGTCTCGACGACGTAGCCGCCGGCCCCGTCGGGCTCCACCGACGTGACGGTCGTGAGCGGGTGGACTTCGGCGCCGTGCTCCTCGGCCAGGTAGAGGTAGTTCATCGTCGTGGTGTTCTTCGCGTTGTGCTTGCAGCCGGTGAAGCAGTCCGAGCAGTGGATGCAGCCGGCCCGGCGCGGTCCGGCCCCGCCGAAGTAGGGATCGTCGACCTCCTCGCCCTCGCTGCCCTCGTTGAAGAAGACGCCGACCTGGGTCTTGTGGAAGGTTTCGGCCACCCCGCGGTCGCGCGCGACCTGCAGCAGCAGGTCGTCCTTGGGACCGGTCCGCGGGTTCTCGACCACGCCGAGCATCCGCTTCGCCTGGTCGTAATAGGGCGCCAGCTCGTCGCGCCAGTCGGTGATGTGTGCCCACGCCCGGTCGCGGTAGAACTCCGGGAGCGGCTCGTAGAGCGTGTTGCCGTAGATCAGCGAACCGCCGCCGACACCCGCCCCGCTGAAGACCAGGCACTTGCCGAGAGCACTGATCCGCTGAGGGCCGGTCAACCCCAGCCGGGGGGCCCAGATCGACTTGCGGACGTTCCAGTTGGTCTTCGGGAGGTTGTCGGCGTCCCAGCGGCGGCCGGCCTCGAGCACGCCGACGCGGTAGCCCTTCTCGGTGAGCCGCAGCGCCGTCACGCTGCCGCCGAAGCCGGACCCGACAACGATCACGTCGTAGTCGTAGGGAGTCATCAGGACACCACCTCGTAGTCGGCAGGGTCGAACTTCGCCTGCGATTTGTACTGGACCCCGAGCGTCGGCCAGTTCGTCGTGATCCGGCCGTCCTCGTTGCGGTACCAGGACGAGCACTGGGTCCACACGCTCTCGGAGAGCAGCCCCTGGATGCGGTCGTCGTACTCCTGCTCGACCTCGGGCCTGACGGTGAGCGGGGCGCCGGCCGCGGCGAGGTGCTCGACGTAGTCGCCGAGGTACTTCGCCTGCGCCTCGAGGAAGTAGATGATCGACCCGCCGCCGGTGTTGGTGTTGGGGCCGTACATGACGAGCAGGTTGGGGAAGTGCGGGACGGTCATGCCGTAGTAGGCGCGGGCGCCGCCGCGCCACTCGTCGTGGAGGTCGCGACCCTCGCTGCCCTTGATCGACATCGGCGCGAGGAACTCGGTGGCCTTGAAGCCGGTGCCCCAGATGACTACGTCGACCTCGTGCACCTTTCCGTCCACCGTCCGCACCCCGGCGGGGACGATCCCGGTGATCCGCTGGGTGCTGACGTCGACGTTGGGCTGGGCCAGGGTCGGCAGGTAGTCGTTGGAGAACAGGATCCGCTTGCACCCGATCTGGTACTTCGGCCAGACCTTCTCGAACAGCCCGGGCTTCGCCTTGGTGAGCCGCCGCATGTGCCACTTCGAGATCGCCTTGATGGTCCTGGCGAGCGGCTTGGAGTAGACCCACGCGACGCTGAGCCCCTCGACGACGCCGTACCAGGTGCCGCGCTCGACCAGCTGGGTCGCTGGCAGCCGCTCGAAGACCTTGTGGTGCGTGCCGGAGAACTCCCGGTCGAAGCGGGGGATGATGTAGGGCGGGGTGCGCTGGAACACCGTCAGGTGCTCGACCTCGGGCTGGATCTCCGGCACGAACTGGATGGCGCTCGCGCCGGTGCCGATCACCGCGACCCGCTTGCCCGCCAGGTCGACGTCGTGGTCCCACTCGGCGGAGTGGAACATCGGCCCGTCGAAGGAGTCGGCGCCCTCGATCTCCGGGTAGGACGGCCGCGAGAGCTGCCCGACGGCGGACACCAGCACGTCGACGACGACCTGGGCGCCGGAGCTGAGCTCGACCGTCCACTTCAGGGCGGCGGCGTCGTACGACGCTCCGGTGACCTCCGTGCTGAAGCGGACGTGCCGACGGACGTCGTACTTGTCGGCGACGTGGCGCATGTAGCCGAGGATCGCCGGCTGGCGGGAGAACCGGTGCGGCCAGCGGGGGTTGGGCTCGAACGAGAACGAGTAGAACGGCGAGGGCACGTCGCACGCGGCGCCGGGGTAGGTGTTCTCGCGCCAGACGCCGCCGACGTCTTCGGCCTTCTCGAAGACGACGATGTCGTCGAAGCCGCGCTTCTTCAGCTCGATGACGGCGGCCAGGCCACCGAACCCGGTGCCGATGACGGCGACAGAGGGGTTCATCGCGTCTCCTTCGTGGCTGCGGCGTTCTCGAGGATCAGCCCGACGCACCGCGCGGGATCGTCGTTGAACGGCAGGTGCCCGCAACCGGCGAGGTCGACGTGGCGGGCGAACGGGAGCACCTCGCGGGCCCGGGCGCTCTGCGAGCGATGGATGAGGACGACGTCGCGCGTGCCCCAGGCGATCGTGACCGGGACGTCGACCAGCGCGCCCGGGTCGTCGTCGGAGCCGAGGAAGTAGCTCCCGAAGTCCTTCCGCGCGGCGGCGAACCCCGTTGCCGCGGCCAGCCCGGCGAGGTCCGCGCGCGCGACCTCGGGCGGGATCCGCGTCGGATGGCCGAACATGTTGCTCAGCAGCACGGCGCGACCGGCCGGGTGGTCGAGCATCCGGTTCAGCACCGGTGCGGCGGTCCGGGCACCGGTCCTCAGGCCGGTCAGCAGGCTCTGGGTCCAGCGCAGACCCGCCGTACCCCAGAACCCGACCGGCGAGAAGGCCGTCACCGAGGACGCGACTCCCGCGCGGCCGAGCTCGAGGGCGACCCCGCCGCCCATGGAGCTGCCGACCAGGTGCGGACGGGCGACGTCGTTGGCCGCGAGCCAGCCGGCGAGCCAGTCGGCATAGCCGCGGGGGCCGGGCCGCACGCCGTCGACGAGCGGGGAGGCGCCGAAACCTGGGAGGTCGATCGCGATCACCTCGTGGTGCTCGGCAAGTCGGTCGAGGACCGGTTCGAAGCTCTGCCAGCGGCTGCCGATGCCGTGGACCAGCACGATCGGGTCGCCTGCGCCGCGGCGGTCGACGGAGATCAACGCCGACCGCCTGACCGGGCGACCGACGGCAGCTCGATGTCGAGCCCGAGCTGGTCCACCGCGAGCCGGGCGCAGTGGTGCACGAACTCGGCGCGGGGGGTGTGCCGGGCACCCTCGCTCCAGGCGAGGAACAGCGCGAAGATCGCCGCCGAGAACCCGATCACCGTCCATGCCCGCGACGGCTGCCGCAACGCCTCGGCCTCCTCGGGCACCAGCTCGGCCAGCACGGACAGCACGAACTCGGGCATCGCCGCCTGCGACCGGGGCCGCAACGTCTCGTCGGCAGCCGACTCACGGAAGAGCACGCGTCCGATCCTGGGATCGTCCTCGACCACCGCGACCGCGGTGTCGAAGGCCTCGAGGAGCGCTGCGGCGACGCCGTCGGTGGCATTGACCGCGACGGCGGCCGCGAGGATCGGCTCACGGATCCGCTCGACGGCCTCGTCGTAGACGGCGGCCAGCAGCTCGTCGCGGTCGGCGAACAGGTCGTAGAAGTAGCGCGGACCGACTGCCGCCTCCCGGCACGCAGCCCGCATCGTCAGCGCCGTCACGCCCTGGGTGCCGACCAGCTCGAGGCCGGCCTCGACGAGACGCTGCCGGCGGTCGGCCGCCCGCGCATCGGGTGTCTGGCCCTGCCAGAGGCGGCCCGACCCCGCGGCAGGGGCGATGGTCTCGGTGGCCATGACCCGACCATACAGGAATCACCCGATTCCCGGAAGCAGTTGATTCCCGGTTTTACCTTCGGGAATTCGGACTAGGACTTCGCGGCGGCCTTCTTCGCCTGCTTGAACTCCCGGACCTTCTGGAGCGATGCCGCGTCCACCACGTCGGCGACCGAGCGGTAGCCGTCCAACGAGTAGTCGCCGGCCGCCTGCTCCCACCCGTCAGGACGTACGCCGAGCTGCTTGGCGACGAGGGCGACGAAGATCTGCGCCTTCTGCTTGCCGAAGCCCGGCAGCTCCTGGAGCCGCTTGAGGAGGTCGGCGCCGCTCGCGGGTTCCCGCCAGATCCGGCTCGCGTCCCCGCCGTACTCCTCGACGACCTGGGCGGCCAGGGCCTGCACCCGGCCGGCCATCGATCGGCCGTAGCGGTGGATGGCGGGCGGGGTCGCACAGAGATCGGCGAACGCTTCCGGATCGGCCGCGGCGATCCGGGCGGGGTCGAGCGTGCCGAACCGGTCGAGGATCTTCGCCGGGCCGGCGAATGCCCGCTCCATCGGGAACTGCTGGTCCAGCAGCATTCCGGTGAGGAGCGCGAACGAGTCGTCCGACAAGACCTTGTCGGCGGCGGGGTCCTGGGCGATCTGGATGGTCATGCAGACATCCTGCCCGACCGGACCCTCAGCGCTGTCTCGAGAACACCTCGGTCATGTACAGCGCGCGCTGGAACACTTCGTCCGGGATCCCCCGATAGCCGGGCAACGTCGACCTGACGAAGTGGAGAATCAGGGTGTCGTTGTGGACCTGCCAGCGGTAGGTGTTCGAGCCGTCGGAGTGGTGGAAGACCACGGACTCGCCGTCGATCTCGTACTCCGCGTTGTAGTCGATCGGTACCGGCTGTCCGCCACCCGACTCGCCGTACAGATCCCAGGCGCCATGCTCGATGGTGAGCGTCAGCATGGTGTCGTCGCCGAAGAACGGGGCGTTCTCCCGGTAGTCCTGCACGTACCGGCCCAGCCCGTAGCGGCGGATGGTGGCTTCGGTGTCCTCGAGTGAGAGCGGGCCGGCCCGCCAGGTTCCCTCCAGCTCGGAGGTCGGCGCGGGCGCGGAGGTCGGCGCGGGCGCGGAGGTCGGCGGGACCTCCGGGGCCTCCGAGGCCTCTGTGGTGTCCGGCTCCGTAGAGCCCACGGTGGGGCTCGTCCGATCTTCGGGCTCCGAGGAGCAGCCGACAAGCAGCATCGAGGTGGCGGCGACGACGACCGCGACGGACCGCAGGCTGAGGCGGGTGGCATGAGCGGCTGCCCACTCCTTGATCACGGTGTCCGACATGACGATCTCCTCTCGTGTGGCGCCGCACCAGCGCCGCTGGATGTGGTTCATGTCCTGAAGGCGTTCCTTTGCCGCGGAACGATGTTCCGTGGCCACGCGTGCCGGTTCGGAGAGGAGTCCACTAGCGACCGGGAAACCGGGTAACGACCGGACATCCAGAGCTTCAGCACCACAACCAGGAGGACGACCGGTGAAGGCAGTGACCTGGCAGGGACCGAAGGACATGCGCGTCGAGGAGGTCCCCGACCCGACGATCGAGAAGCCGACCGACGCGATCATCCGGGTCACCACGACCGGCCTGTGCGGTTCGGACCTCCACCTCTATGACCCGCTCGGGCCGTTCATGACGGCCGGCGACATCGTCGGCCACGAGCCAATGGGCATCGTCGAGGAGATCGGGTCGGAGGTCACCGAGATCAAGGTGGGCGACCGGGTGGTCGTCCCCTTCAACATCAGCTGCGGCGAGTGCTGGACCTGCCGGCGGGGACTGCACAGCCAGTGCGAGACGACCCAGAACCGGGAGTCCGGCACGGGCGCGAGCCTGCTCGGCTACAGCAAGCTCTACGGCCAGGTTCCGGGCGGACAGGCCGAGCTCCTCCGCGTACAGTTCGCCAACTTCCTCCCCATCAAGGTCCCCGAGGGCCCGTCGGACGACCGGTTCGTCTACCTGTCCGACGTGCTGCCGACGGCGTGGCAGGCGGTGCGCTACGCCGACCTGCCTGACGACGGCGTGCTCCTCGTCATGGGTGCCGGTCCGATCGGCGACATGGCGGCTCGCATCGCCCTGCACGAGGGACACCGCGTGATCGTCGCCGACCGCGTGCCCGAGCGGTTGCAGCGGGTGCGCGAGGTCGGCGCGGAGACCATCGACATCGACGAGGTCGACGACTTCGCGGCCGAGGTGCGCGACCGCACCTCTGGCCGAGGGGCCGACTCCGTGATCGACGCCGTCGGCATGGAAGCGCACGGCAACCCGGTGGCCGAGACGATGATCAAGGCGGTCGGACTGATTCCCGACGTCGCTGCCCGCAAGCTGATGGTGAACGCCGGCATCGACCGGCTGGCGGCGCTGCACGCGTCCATCGACGCGGTCCGCCGCGGCGGCACGGTGTCGGTCGTCGGCGTCTACGGCGGCGCCACCGACCCGATGCCGATGATGCAGATGTTCGACAAGCAGATCCAGCTGCGGATGGGTCAGGCCAACGTGCGTCGCTGGAGCGACGACATCTTGCCCTTGCTCACCGATGACAGCGATCCTCTAGGCACCGAGACCTTCGCGACCCATCGACTCCCCCTGACCGATGCCCCCGAGGCCTACGCGAAGTTCCGCGACAAGGAGGACGGGATGATCAAGGTCGTCTTCAAGCCATGACCCGTGGCCCGGTCGACGCGGTCGTCATCGGAGCCGGACCCAACGGGCTGGTCGCCGCCAACGCCCTGGTCGACGCCGGCTGGGAGGTGCTGCTGGTCGAGGCGAACGACGTCGTCGGCGGTGCCGTCCGCAGCGCGGAAGTGACCGCACCAGGGTTCTGCAACGACCTGTTCAGCGCGTTCTACCCGCTGGCGGCGGCATCTCCGGTGATCCAGGGCCTCGACCTGCAGGCACACGGTCTCGAGTGGACGCAGGCGCCCGACGTCCTCACCCACGTGCTGCCGGACGACCGGGCGGCGGTGCTCCATCGCCGACCCGAGGACACGGCCGCGGGTCTCGAGGAGTTCGCAGCCGGGGACGGCGACGCCTGGCTGGAGCTCTGCGAGCAGTGGCAACGAGTGCGCGATCCGCTCCTGGACGCACTCTTCACCCCGTTCCCGCCGATCCGCCCGAGCGTGCGCCTGCTGCGCGCGCTCGGGACAGCGGACGCGCTCGACCTGCTACGGCAGGCAGTGCTCCCGGTCCATCGCCTGGCCGACGAGCGGTTCAACGGGGAAGGCGCTGCGGTCCTCCTCACCGGCAACGCGATGCACTCCGACGTCGGCCCGGACTCGGCCGGCAGCGGGATGTACGGCTGGTTGCTGTGCATGCTCGGCCAGGACGTCGGGTTCCCCGTCCCGCAGGGCGGCGCGCAACGGCTGGCCGACGCTCTCGCGTCCCGCTTCCGCGCGAACAGCGGCGAGCTGCTGACGGGCACCCGCGTGACCGACATCGAGGTCAGCGGCGGGCGCGCGACCGGCGTACGTCTTGCCGACGGCACTCGTGTCGACGCCAAGCGGGCCGTGCTGGCCGACGTCGACGCCCCGACCTTGTACGGCGAGATGGTCGATGCAGAGCACCTCCCGGCGCGGTTCCTCGCCGCCCTGGAGCGCTTCCACTGGGACAACCCCACCCTCAAGTTCAACTGGGCCCTCCGCGAGCCGGTGCCGTGGACCGCGGCCGGAGCCCGCGGCGCCGGGACCGTCCACGTCGGGGTCGACGAGGCAGGGTTCGTGGACTTCGCGGCCGACCTGTCGAACCAGCGCGCGCCGCGTGCGCCGTTCGTCCTCTTCGGCCAGATGAGCACCGCCGACCCGACCAGGTCACCGCCGGGCACCGAGAGCGCCTGGGCCTATACCCACCTCCCGCACCGGGTCGCCAGCGACCCGCACGCGGTCGACGCGGTGGCGGAGCAGGTGCGCCAGTTGATCGAGACCCACGCACCGGGATTCGCGGACACCGTCCTCGCCGAGCAGGTGCAACGACCGCACGACCTCGAGGAGGCCGACTCCAACCTGGTCGACGGGGCGCTCAACGCCGGCACGTCGGGGATCCACCAGCAGCTGATCTTCCGACCGACCCCCGGGCTGGGCCGTCCCGAGACACCGATCGAGGGCCTCTACCTGGCCGGTGCCTCGGCGCACCCCGGCGGGGGCGTGCACGGTGCGTGCGGGTGGAACGCCGCGCGGTCCGCCCTCGGTGGCTCGGGCATCGTCCGGAAGCGGCTGCTGAGCACGGCCTGGGCGCGGCTCCTCGAGCGACCCGGACGCTGAGTCAGCGCCGGCGTCCCTCGGCGAGGAAGCCGAGCCGGCGCAGCGCCTCGCGGTTGCGGGGCGCGATGGTTCCCTGTCGAGCCGGGCGCGGAACCAGCGTCGCAGGACCCTCCACCGCGTCCTCGCGGATGGTCAGCAGGCAACCGTCGCCCTGCTCCTCGATCTCGATCAGGACCTCGGCCGCACCGGCAGGCCACCCGTGCGCCCGCAGCCGGAGCGACCTCTCCGGCACCATGTCGAGCACCTCCGACTTGTCGTCGATGAGGAACGGCCAGTTCCCCACCGAGTGGTGCAGCAGTGATCCCCTCTCCGGCCAGCGGGGGTCGACGTCGCGCATACGAGCGGCGCCGACCACCCAGCACGGGTAGAGCCAGCCGTCGCTCAGCACGGCCCACACGTCGCTCGGCGAGGCGTCGACCTCGCGGCTGACGGAAATTGCCTTCTTCTCGAAGTCGCTCATGCGCGGTCCTCGGCGGTGGTCGACACGACTCGGGTCATGGACCCCCGATACCCGCCCCGCGGACGCGCAACGGCTCAGACCCTGACGGGAGCCTCGATCATCGTCGGTAGCAGCTGGTGCACGACGGTGCGGATCTGGTCGAGCGCCTCGTCATTCCCGAGGGTGAGGTTCATCAGCGCCTGGTGGAACATGCCGTCGAAGATCGCGTAGGCCATGGGCGGGCTCATCGCCGGCTGGCCGCCGGCCAGCTCGGCATAACGGGAGACGATCCGCGCCATCATGGCCTCGAGCCAGCCGTCGATCTCGACCGCGACGTCGCGCAGACGCGCCTCGAACATGGCCTGCGTGCGGACGTCGTACCAGAGCCGGTGCATCGCGGCGTCCTCTTCGAGGGTCAGGACCAGCTGGTCGGCGAAGCCTTCCAGCAGCTCCTCGGGCGTCGTGGACTCGGCGACCACGCCGTCGTAGCGGCGCACACACATCGTCTTGTACTCCCGGACGCAGTAGACGATGAGGTCGTGCTTGTCCTCGAAGTAGTAGTGGACGACGCCGTGGCTGAAGTCGGAGTTGTGGGCGATCTCCCGGAGGCTCGCCCGGGCGTAGCCCAGCTGACCCAGCGTCTTCAGCGCCGATTCGGCGAGCGCTCGACGGCGTTCGTCGTACTTGTCAGCTGGCGATCTGCGACCCGACGCATTCCCCATGACGGGAGCGTAATCCCATTCTTCTGACAATTGTGACAACCGGACAGAAAACTTTGGTCACCTGACCAGTCGGAACTTGACACACGTCAAGGTGTGCCGCTGAAATGTGCTCGTCATGAACTGGTCCCCCAACCACGTGACGCGATTGGACTGCGGGGGTCGGGCGTTGATCGTCTGAGGTGTTGGAGCCACCTCGAAGATCCGTTCGTCCTCCGCAGTCCTGCTTTTGTGGCCCGAGCGGGTCACAGGCGGCTCGCTAGGCCTGCCAGCCGAAGGCGATCGCACCGCCGACGATGAGGCAGAACCACAGCGGGTACGACAGCGCGCCGATCCAGACCAGGCGCCTGGGATGCGGGCTCCACCACACGCAGCAGAGGATGAAGAGCACCAGCCAGATCACGACCATGACGACGACGCCCCACCACGGGGCGATCAGACCGCTGGCGGCGTAGAGAAAGAACGACGAGACGATCAGGATCATCCCGAGCCACGGGGTGAACGAGACCTCACCCCGCGGACCGTCGGCGACCGGCTTGATCCGGCGCCGGCGCTGGAAGGCGGCCAACGCCTACTTGTCCTCGACGTCGTCGTTCCAGATCGGGTCCTCGTCCCAGGCCTCGGTGCGCTCTGCCGCCTTCTCGATCGCGCGCGCCGCCTCGGCCTCGGTCTCGTAGGGCCCGAGCCGGTCCTTGTTGGGACAGCCCTCGTCGGGCTCCACGACGTGGTGCGTCAGACAGAACCAGTACGCCATGCCGTGAACCTATCGCCGCCGCCGGCCGAGGTGCGAGCGCAGGGCGCCTACAGGTCGCCCGCCAGCCGCTCCACCCGGAGCACGGCGAGCTCGTGCTCGACGTCGCCGCTCATCGCCGCGGCCAGTCGGAGGTGCGGCAGGGCCTCGCGGTGCCGGGACTGCCGCTCGAGTGCGCGACCGAGCGCGTGCTGGGCCCAGACGTCGGACGGGTCGTCCTCGACCAGCTCGGCGAGCTCGTCGGAGGCCTTCACCAGCTGCGCGCGCATCAGGTAGGCCCAGGCCCGGAGGAGCCGCAGGCCGCGGTTGGCCGGCTCCTGCTCCAGCGCGGGCTCGAGGACCTTGAGCGCTTCACTGGGCGCGCGCCGCTCGAGCAGGTCGTGGGCGGTCCGGTAGGCGCTCTCGGGACGCGCGACCGCTGCCGGGAACACGACGCCCGGGGCTCGCAGGGGGATCTCCGGCTCGCTCATGGGTGTGGACAACGATGCCACGGAGGCGGTGATTCCGCCGTACTCATCTCCCAAGCACTACCCTGGGTCGTGGACGGGCCGACCGGGTGACCGCGTGACCTGCCCTGGCGACAGGGTCGGGTCCCGAGGAAAGTCCGGGCTCCACAGAGCAAGGTGGTGGGTAACACCCACCCGGAGCAATCCGCGGGACAGTGCCACAGAGAACAGACCGCCTCGTCCCTCTCGAGGGACGGGGTAAGGGTGAAACGGTGGAGTAAGAGACCACCAGCGCCCCGGGCGACCGGGACGGCTCGGCAAACCCCACTTGGAGCAAGGCCAGACAGTGTGCGCTCGAGGGCTGCTCGCCCGAGCACACGGGTAGGCCGCTGGAGGCCGCCGGCAACGGCGGTCGTAGATGGATGGTCACCGATCACAGAACCCGGCTTACAGGTCGGCCCGTCCCCTACCCCCTCTCTGACCTGCGATGGAGCACATTTCAACCTCCACCAGTCCGCAGGGAGTCCGCAGCAGTCCCGAGAACGCTGTCGATCGCATCCCGCGTCGCTGGCGGCGGGAGAAGACGCCGACGAGATTTTCGCCGTGTTCGGCCGGGGCATCATGGAGGCGACCCTGTTGGACGCCCACGAGGCTGCGGGCGGCCACCTTCGCGTCATTGAGTGAGCCTGCGCGGCGTGCGCCCCATGAAAGCCGCCGGGCGGTCCCGGGGGCAACTCGTCTGAACCTTCCGGGACCTAGCCGGCCCCGGGCCCGTCGACGGTGCGCGCAAGTGCGGGCTGGCTGGCTGAGCAGTACCCGACCCCTGACCCTCCATCCGGCGAGTAGGCGTACAGTCGAAAGTCCAAGTCGCCCGACTGGCCCGAGACCCCGGTTCGTCCCCCGGCACCAATGCCGCCTATTGCGGCGAAGCCAGAGCCATCAGAGGCTCACTAGGGACCGGCCATCATGGCGGATCAAGACATCTTTTCTGGCGTACACGAAGTCATCGTCGACCGGCCTGAGAGCGCCGACGGCAGCGACGGTCTAGTGGTGAGGTGGCGTCGGCGCGGCGCCGTATGGGAGGGCCTTGTCAGTCACGAGGTCGACGGCAGGATCGTTACCGAGTGGCTCCCAGCGCTCGTCCTCGCCCCAGCAAGCTTGGCGTAACCGCCCGGCCCCCGGGGCCACCTCACGCATGCCGCTCGACACGATCGTCTCGATGCCCCTAGCCTGCTGCCCGTCTCCCGAGAAGAGACGCGTATAGCCAACGCTGACCAACGGTGTCACTCACGCGGGACCTTATCCCGGCTTACAGGTCGGCCCGTCCCCGGCTAACCGGTGATCCGGACCTCCTGGCAGGTGGTGCAGAGCAGCTCCCGCACCTCGACCCCGCCGTCGCTCTCGACGCTCACCAGCTGCCAGGCATGGTCGTGCTCCGCGGGCGCCACCGCGGCACCCGCTGGCCGGTTCATCGCGCGGTTCTGTCGTCGCGCGAGCTCTGGACGTACATCACCCGGCGGTGCGGCGGTGCGTAGAGCAGAGACAGGCCGAGGAGCAGGAGGCCTGCGACGAGGAGGACGGCTCCGAGCGCGCCGTCGTCGACGAACGCCAGGTCGACGGTGAGGAGGTCGAGGGCGATGATCAGTCCCACGACGATCAGGCCGGTGCCGAGTCCCATGAACATGGAGAGTCGAATGCCCCGCACGCGTCGGCCCATACGGGTTCGCCCGTCCTTCTCACGTGGTGAGACTCACCACAGGGCCGAGTCAGACCGATGCGCTGCCGAGCTTCCAGTCGGCGAGCACGTGGCAGTTGCCCTCCTCGTACCAGTGCAGCTCGAGCCGGTCCGCCCGGCACCGCGCCGGCAGCAGGTGGCCGAGCAGCGCGCGCGTGCTCGCGACCGACACCGACTCCGAGCGCTGGTCGAGGGTGACGTGCGGGGCGGCGGCGTACTCCCCCGCGTACGGCGGGCACGCAGGGAACGCGTCCCACAGCGCCTCGGTGAGCGCGGTGAACGGCGCGGCGGGCTCCGGCGCCACCTGGATGAACCCGTTGGGCAGCTCCTCGACCTCACGCAGCACGTAGTCGAAGGCCGGGGTGGCGCGCGCGATGGCGGCGACCTGCGCGAGGTCGGCGGCCGTCGGGTCGGGGAGGTATGGCGCCAGCGCGGTGATGTGGGCGTGGGTGAACGCCGGGTCGCGGGAGATCCAGCTCGCGAGGTAGTGCGCCCAGCGGTCCCGGGCGAACGGCTCGAGCTCGGGGACAGGGACGAGCAGCACGGTGTGTCCCCGGCCGGTTGTCACCGCGCCAGCATCGCAGGCGGGGGTGCGCTTCTCGAATCCGGCAACCTTTCGCATTTTCGCCCGAAATGTCCCACAGAGGTCGACACTCCGGAGTCAAGCGCACGGGCGCGCGACGGCATCTCGGGTTGCAACACATGGGGTAGGTCAGATGACGGCCAATGCGAACGAGGTCGACGAGTCGAGCGAGCCTTCGGAGCTCCCGGGCATCGTGCTGGTCGTCTCCGTCATGGCGTTCCTCTTCGTGCTGGTCCTGCTGTTCGCCTGACCGGGTCGGCGGGGCGGTAGGTTCCCCCCATGGCAGGCCGCCCCTCCCCGACCGGATCCCCCGTACCCCCGCCGGACCCGGCCGTCGCCGCCGCAGCGGCCGAACGGCTTGCCGGTCTCGCAACGCCCACTGGTGCGCTGGGTCGGCTCGGCGACCTGGCCGTCTGGCTCTCCGCCGCCCAGGGTCAGGTGCCGCCGATACCACTGACCGACATCCGGCTGGTGATCTTCGCCGGGGACCACGGGGTCGCGCGGCACGGGGTCTCGGCGTACCCCCCGGAGATCACCGCGGCCATGGTCCGCACCTTCGTCGCCGGCAAGGCCGGGGTCTCGGCGCTGGCCGCGGCGCACGACGTCCGCGTGCGGGTCCTCGACCTCGGCGTCGACGACGACCTCGCGGGCGTGCCCGCCGACGTCCGGGCACGCAAGGTACGCCGCAGCAGCGGCGCCATCCACCTCGAGGACGCCCTCTCCCCCGACGAGACCCGACGCGCACTCGACGCCGGCGGCGCCGTCGCTGACGAGGAGATCGACGCCGGCGCGCAGCTCCTGCTGAGCGGTGACATGGGCATCGGCAACACCACCCCGGCGGCCGCGCTCGTCGCCGCCGCGCTCGGGCTGCCCGCCAGCGAGGTCACCGGCCGCGGCACCGGCATCGACGACGCGACGTGGAATCGCAAGGTCGAGGTGGTCCAGGCGGCGCTCGACCGTGCCGGCGACCGGGCGCTGGACCCCGTCGAGACCCTGACCGCGCTGAGCAGCGCGGACCTGGCAGCTGCGACCGGTTACCTCGCCCGCGCGGCCGAGCGCGGCGTACCCGTCCTCCTCGACGGCCTGATGTCCGTCGCCTGCGCTCTGACCGCCGACCGGCTGGCGCCGGGCGCAGCGGCGTGGTTCGCCGCCGGCCACCGCTCCACCGAGCCCGCGCAGACGCTGGCCCTCGCGAAGCTCGGCCTGGAGCCGGTCCTCGATCTGGGGCTCCGGCTGGGCGAGGGGTCAGGTGCGGTGGCGGCGGTCCCGGTGCTGCGGTCGGCGGTCGCGGTGCTCCGCGACGTCGCGCTGCTCGCCGACCTGCTTCCTTCCCGGTGAGCCGGCCGGCGGTCGTCGGCCGCAGCCTGCGGCTGGCGCTAGGGACGCTGACTGCGCTCCCGGTGCCCGCGGTGCTGCGGGTCACCCCGGGCGTCGCGACCGGTGCCCTGGTGCTCGCTCCGCTCGCGGTGCTGCCGCTCGGCGCGCTGGTCGGCCTGGCCGTGTGGGCAGGCGGCGAGACGCCGGTCCCGTCCCTGGCGGTCGCGTTCGTCGCGCTGGCACTCCTCGCGCTCGGGAGCCGCGCCCTGCACCTCGACGGCCTGTCCGACGTCGCCGACGGACTGACGGCGTCCTACGACCGGGAGCGGTCGCTCGCCGTGATGAAGGGGGGTACGGCGGGCCCGGCAGGTGTCGTTGCCGTGGTGCTGGTGCTCGGCGTCCAGGCCGCGGCCCTCGCGACTTTCGTGGGCGGTGCCCGATCGGCGGTGATCGCGGGTACCGCGGTGTGCGCCTCGAGGGCGGCGCTGTGGATCACCTGCGCCGGTCCCGTGCCACCGGCGCGGCCGGACGGGCTCGGCTCGACCTTCACCCGCCGGGCGCCGGTCTGGTGGACGCTGCTCGGCTGGGCCGCACTGGCCGGCGCCGCAGCGCTGGTCCACCCGTGGCGCGGTCCGCTGGCCGTCGGCCTGGCCGCGTTCGTCGTGCTCCTCCTGGTGGTGCGCGCGGTCCGCCGGTTCGGCGGGGTCACCGGCGACGTCTTCGGTGCGACGATCGAGCTGGCGCTGGCGACCTTGCTCCTGGCGCTGGCTGGGCATCACAACTAGAGCCGCAGCACCCGCCCGGCCACCACGAGGTGCACCTCGTCGCAGACGGCGGCAACGCGCTGGTTGATGGTGCCTAGCAGGTCGCGGAACAGCCGCCCCGATCGGTGCTCCGGGACGACCCCGAGGCCGACCTCGTTGGTCACGATCACGACGGGATTGACGGCGGCACGGAGGGTCGCGGTGAGTCCGGTGGTGCGGGTGGCGACGTAGTCCTCGACCTCGTCGACCGGCGCTTCCCACAGCCCGGCTCCGCCGATGATCGCGTCGAGCCAGGTGCCGAGGCAGTCGACGAGCACCGGACCGGTCATCTCGGCCAGGGCGACCTCCAGGTCGACGGTCTCGAGCGTCGACCAGGTCGCTGGTCTGCGCTCGCGGTGGCGGGCGATGCGCGCCTGCCAGTCGGCGTCGTCGTAGGAGGGGCCGGCGGCGACGTACGTCGTGGTCGGCTGGTCGGCGAGCAGTCCCTCGGCGTGCGCGGACTTGCCGGACCGGACGCCGCCGGTGACGAGGACCCGTCCGTCAGCCAAGGCGGAACGCCACCTTCCGCGCCGCCAGGTCCGCGGTCTCGAGCCGGACCCGGACCTCCGTCCCCACCGGCAGGTCGCGGTCTCCGGTGACCGGCGCCTCGACCCCGATCTCGGACAGCACGACGACGCCCTTGCGCGGGTCGTCCTCACGGACGCTGGTGATCACACCCGCGAACTCCTCGCCGACCCGATCGGCCAGCAGACCGGCCTCGATCACGTCGAGCACCGCCCGTTCGTAGGAGCCGGCGCGGCGGGCGGACTCCTCCAGCGTCTTCGGCAGGTCGGGCAGCGCAGCCAGCACCCATTCCGGCACCGACCGACCTGCGGACAGAGCGAGGCACACCTCGAGCGCGTAGCGGTCGCCGAGACGGCGGAGCGGTGCCGTGACGTGGGCGTACGGCGCGGCGATCGCGGCGTGCTCGTGCTCGGTCGGCACCTCGCCGTCGAACGCGACGTAGCCACTCCCGCGCAGCAGCCGGGTGCAGGCGACCACCATCGCCTGGTGGGACGGCTGGCCGGTGTCGAGCGAGCGGATGAGGGCGTCGTACGTCGTCGACTCGGGCCACTCGATCCCGAGCCCCTTGGCGACCCGGCGCAGGCGGGCGACGTCGCGCGGGTCGGCGGGTGGCAGGGTGCGCAGCAGCCCGACCTCGCCCGCGATCATGAGGCCTGCGGCTGCCATCCCGGTGAGCAGGGAGATCTGGGCGTTCCAGAGCTCGACCGGCACCTGCCGGCGGAACTCGAGGTGGAACGTGCCCTCGTCGGCGACGTCGACCTCCTGCTCGGGGAGCGGGAGCGAGATCCCACCGCGGGCCCCCTCCTGCTGCTCGCGCAGCTGCCCGACCTCGCGCAACAGCTGCAGCACCTCGCCGGCGGTGCCGGCGTCGAGTGCCGCCTGCGCGCCGTCGTAGGTCATCCGCTCGCGGGATCGCACCATCGCCCGCTCGACCGCGGCGTTCGTGGTGGTGCCGGCCCCGTCGATCGTGATGGACCACAACACCGCCGGTCGGGTCTGGTCGGGCAGCAGGGACGCAGCGCCCTCGGAGAGCGCCGGCGGGTGGAGCGGGATCCGGCTGCCGGCGCCGTACAGGGTCTCGCCGCGGGCGTGCGCCTCCAGGTCGACCGCGTCGCCGGGCCGCACGAACGCCGCGACGTCGGCGATCGCGTAGTGGACCAGGTAGCCGTCGCCGTGCCGCTCGAGGTGCAGGGCCTGGTCGAGGTCCATCGAGCCTTCGGGGTCGATGGTGAGGAGCTCGATGTCGGTGCGGTCGAGCTCGGGCAGCGTCGGCGCCGCCGCAGCCAGCTCGGCTGCCTGCTGCACCTCGACAGGGAACTCGCCCGGCAGCTCCAGCTCCCGCTCGACCTCTGCCAGCGCATCCCGCAGGGCATCGGAGCTGTCCCCCACCCGGACCACGAGGTTGCTCGGCATGCTCCGACCCTAACCGGGTGGCGGGGAGCCAGGACCGGGAGCCGGCCGGACGGCATGTGTTCACTGACGGATCACCCCATGGACGGCTGACGTCCGCCTACTACGCTGGGTCCCGATGTTGATCCTGCTGCCACCGAGCGAGGGCAAAGCCGCCCCTGGACGGGGCAAGCCGCTCGAGCTGACGACGATGTCGCTGCCGTCGCTGACTCCGGCCAGGGAGCGGGTTCTCGACGCGTTGGTCGCCCTGTGCCGGGACCATCCGGACCACGCGGCCACCGTGCTCGGTCTCTCCCGCACCCAGCTCGACCTGGTCGCCCGCAACGCGACGCTGAACGACGCCCCGACCGCACGAGCGGACCGGATCTACGACGGCGTTCTCTACGACGCACTCGGGCTCGACTCGCTCACTCCCCCGGCCAAGCGGCGAGCGGCGTCGCGGCTCGCGATCACGTCCAGCCTGTTCGGCCTGGTGCGGGTCGGTGACCGGATCCCGGCCTACCGGCTCTCCGGCGACGCGACCGTGCCCGGCCTCGGCCCGGTGGCCGGCTTGTGGCGCGACTCGCTCGGTCCTGCTGTGCTCGACGCCATGGGCCGGGGCCTGCTGGTCGACCTCCGGTCCAGCATGTACGCCGGCTTCTGGCGCCCGCCTGCCGAGCTCGCACCCCGGGTCGCCACCGTACGGGTCCTCCACGAGGTCGCCGGCCGCCGCCAGGTCGTGAGCCACTTCAACAAGGCGACCAAGGGGCGCCTCGTGCGCGACCTCCTCGAGGACGGGGCGGACCCGCGGACGCCTGCCGGGCTGGCGACCCTTCTCACCGACCTCGGCTGGCGGGTCGAGCCGGGCGAGCCGACGAAGAGGGGCACCCAGCTCGACGTGGTCGTCAGCGAGGTCTGATCCCGGACGGCGGCCCCTCAGTTGACGTCGATGTACAGCTCCAGCAGCTCGACGGCCGCGTCCTTCTGGTTGCCGATGCCTTGGCCGTTCTCCCCGAAGATCTCGACCTCGACCACCGTGCCGTCGTTCTTCGCGATCGCCTGGCTGCGCTGGGACGACCCGAAGGCGAGCCCGTCGTCTCCGGCATCGATCGACTCGGCCTCGGTCCCTGCGTTCCGGGCCTCGGTGCGGAACGCCTCGATCTCCTCATCGGCGATGACGCCGGCGCCCTCGGCGATGACCACCCCGACGCCGCTGCCGCTGTAGTTGCACCCGGCGGCGACGACGATGTCGGCGTCGAGGAGCAGCTCGACGTCCGAGCCCACGACGTCCGAGACCTCGTCCTCGGTGGGGCACTCCGCGCCGCCCAGGCCCGGGACGCTGTCCTTGACAGTGTCGTAGAGCTTCCACACGAGGAAGCCGCCCACGCCGCAGACGACGAGCAGGACGACGAACACCACGATCCCGGCGATCAGGCAGCCCTTGCCCTTCTTGCTCGGTGTCGCCGGATACTGCCCGTACGGCGCCGGCTGCCCGTAGGGCGGCTGCGGCTGCCCGTAGGGCGGCTGTCCACCGGGTCCCGGCTGGCCAGGCGGCGGCGGCGGGTAGCTCATGCTCTCGAGGTTAGGGCTGATCTCCGGTCGCCGTCAGAGGGAAAGCCCTCCGGCGGAGGCCCGGCTCACCAGCGCCCGGACTCCAGCAGGGTGCGATCACCCGGCGGCAGGGCGTTGTAGAGACGCAGCGATCCGTGCCAGCCGGTGCCGTCGGTCGCCGAGCGGTCGGGGTAGAAGGAAATGACCGAGACCGACGCCGGGCTCAGCTCCATCCGGAACACCGCCTCCAGCGGCGCCTTCAGCGCGTTGGCGACCAGGGTCTTGATCGGCGTGACGTGGCTGACCACCACCACGGTCCGTCCCGCGTGCTGCTCGAGCACCCGGTCGAGCCCGGCCCGGACCCGAGCCTCGACGACGTTGAACGACTCGCCCCCGGGAGGCGCCGTGTCGAGGTCTCCCAGCCACGCCTCGAAGGTCTCCTTGTGCTCCTCGGCGACCTCCATGAAGGTGAGCCCGTCCCAAGCGCCGAACTCCATCTCGGCGAAGCCGGGCTCCTCCTCCAGCGGCAGTCCGAGCTCGGCAGCCACGATCTCGGCGGACTCGCGGGTGCGCCGTACCGGCGAGCACACGACGGCGTCGATCTTGTCCTTCAGCTCGGTCAGCCACGCGGCCGCTGCCCGGACCTGCTCGCGGCCCTCGTTGCTGAGACCGGGGTTGTCCCCACCCAGGCCGCCGGAGAAGCGGCGACCGGACGTGTGGGGAGTGACTCCGTGGCGCAGCAGGATGAGCGTCGTCGGGGCGTCGCCCGACGGCGGCGCCTCCCCGGCCTGGTCGACCGCGGCCGTCGCGGCCGGGCTCTCGATCTCCTCGATGAGGGACTCACCGGAGTCACCCGGCTCGACCGCGGCGACGGTGACCCCGTCGCGCTTGCCGTCCAGCGCCTCGTTGGCGAGCCGGTCGGCGTGCTTGTTCTGCTCGCGCGGCACCCACGTGTACGTCGTACCGAAGGGAGCCAGCCGGTTGGCCTCCATCGCGAGCGGGCGCATGTCCGGGTGCTTGATCTTCCAGCGGCCGCTCATCTGCTCGACCACCAGCTTGGAGTCCATCCGGACCTCGATGTCGGCGCCCGGCGCATAGAGCTCGGCGAGCTTGAGGCCGGCGATCAGACCGGAGTACTCCGCGACGTTGTTGGTCGCCACCCCGATCGTCTGTCCGTCCTCCGCGATGATCTCGCCGGTGTCGGCGTCCTTGAGCAGCGCGCCGTACGCCGCCGGCCCCGGGTTGCCGCGGGAGCCGCCGTCGGCCTCGATGATCACCGACCTCGGACCGGACGACCGATCCGGCACGTCAGAGACCGCTCTCGCTCGTCCGGACCAGGATCCGCTGGCACTGCTCGCAACGGATGACCTCGTCGTCTGCCTTGCTGCGGATGTCGGCGAGGTCGGCGTTGTCGAGGCTGAGCATGCACCCGCCGCACTGGCGGGCGCGGAGCTCGGCGACGCCGACGCCGCCCTTGCTCGTGCGCAGGCGGTCGTAGAGCGCGAGCAGGTCGGCGGGCACCGCGGCCACGACCGGCTCGCGTTCACCGGCGATGCGAGCGAGCTCGGCATCGATCTCGGCATACCTCCGGTCGCGCGCCTCGGTGACCTTGGCCAGCCGTTCCTCGGTCTCGGCGAGGTCGTTGCGCATCGCGGTGAGCTCGGTCTGCGCGGCCTCGAGGTCCTCCATGACCTCGAGCTCCTCGTCCTCGAGGGTCGCGATCCGACGCTCCAGTGAGGTGAGCTCGTGCTGCATCCGCTCGAGGTCCTTGGGGTTGCCGATCAGTCCCTGGTCCATCCGGTCTTGGTCGCGCTTGCGCCGCGCCTTCACCTGCTCGACGTCGGCGTCCGCCTTCTCCTGGGCGGCCGTGAGGTCGTCGACGACGATCTGCTGGTCGCGGCTGCGGCCGAGCACGTCGGCGCGGCGGACGTCGAGCGCGGAGACCTCGGTGTCCTCGGGGAGGTGGGCGCGCTGGTGGCGCAGCTGGTCGGCCGCGGCGTCGAGCTTCTGGAGGTCGAGCAGCTTCAGCTGGGCGTCAGGGTCGGCCTTCATAACCTCATTGTCCAGGGGTCCGTGCAGAGCGTGCTCACCCGGGTGTCCACGTCGCTACCGAGCGCCTCCTCCAGCCGCGCGGCGACCACAGGCAGCCAGGTCCACTCGGCTGCCCAGTGGGCGACGTCGACCAGGGCCGGACCGTTCTTCTCCATGAACTCCGCCGCCGGGTGGTGCCGCAGGTCGCTGGTCAGGTAGACGTCGACATCCGACCCCGCGACCTGGTCGAGGAGGAAGTCGCCCGCTCCCCCGCACACGGCGACCTTCCGCACCGTCCGCTCGGGGTCACCGGCCACCCGCACGCCGTGCTGCGTCTCCGGGAGCGCGTCGGCCACGGCCTTGGCGAACTCCGCGAGGGTGAGTGTCGGGATGGTGCCGACCCGCCCGGTGCCGGTCGTGAGGATGCCGGGGTCGGCAAGCTCGACGAGGTCGTACGCCGGCTCCTCGTAGGGATGTGCGGCCAGCATCGCCTCGACCACCCCACGCCGCAGGTGCCGGGCGAGGACCGCCTCGATCCGCACCTCGGCGACGGTCTCGATCTCGCCGACGGTGCCGATCATCGGCTCCGCTCCCGCCAGCGGCCGGAACCGACCCTCGCCGTGGCTGGTGAAGGACGCGAAGTCGTAGTCGCCGATCCGGCCGGCGCCGGCCTCGGCGAGAGCCGCCCGCACCGGGGCCGCCGCGTCCTCGGGCACGAAGACGGTGAGCTTGTCGATCGGCTCGCCGATGCCCCGGACGAGCGGCTCGAGGTCGCTCAGACCGAGCGCCTGGGCCAGGGCCTCCGAGACGCCACCCGCAGCCTGGTCGGCGTTGGTGTGCGCCGTCAGCAGGGCGCAGCCGGCGCCCGCGAGGGTCGCCAGCGTGCGGCCCTTCGGCGTGGTCGCCGCGAACCCGTGCACCGGCTTGAGGAAGAGCGGGTGGTGGACGACGAGCAGGTCGGCCCTCCAGTCGGCCGCCTCCGCCGCGACCGCCGGTGACGGGTCGACGGCGAACATCACCTTCCTGACCTGCTGCTCCGGATCGCCGTACACGAGGCCGACCGCGTCCCATTCCTCCGCAGTGGCCGGGGGGTACCACCCGTGGATCAGGCTGACGATGTCCGCGAGTCTGGGCATGCTGGTCAGGCTACTGGCCACGGCTGACGGGCCGGCTCCGTGTCCCCGTGGCCGGAGTGGGTAGCGCATCCCCATGGGAGCGGTGGTGCGAGAGCTCGAAGGCAAGTACGAGCCGGCTGCCGAAGCTGAAATGCCCGATCTCACGGCGCTGGACGGCATCGCGAGCGTGGCCGGCCCGGAGACGCAGGAGCTGGGCGCGACGTACTTCGACACCGACCGCCTGGCGCTGGCCGCCGCCGGCCTCACGTTGCGACGGCGCACGGGCGGCGGCGACGCGGGCTGGCACCTGAAGGTCCCGTCCCCGGACGGCGGTCTCGACGAGCTGCGGGAGCCGGTGGGCGGCCACGCCGCGGACGTGGTGCCGACCTCCTTGGAACGGGCGGTCCAGCTCTACGCCCGCGGCCAGACCCTGCGCCCCGTGGCCGAGATCCGCACCCGACGCCGGATCCACCGCCTCTGCGATGCCGACGGACGGACCATGGCGGAGCTGTGCGACGACCTGGTCACCGCGGACACCCCGGGAGACCTGGACGGACGGAGCGCGTCGTCGTGGCGTGAGTGGGAGGTCGAGCTCGTCGACGGTGACGAGGCACTGCTGGAGACGGCCGGTGCGCTGCTGGAGGCGACGGGCGCCCGTCCCGCAGCGGGGCCGTCGAAGCTGGCCCGCGCCCTCGGCAACCGCATCCCGAAGAGCCTGATCCACCCCGACGAGCCGCCGGGCCCGAAGAGCTCGGCAGCCGAGGTGCTCGGTGCCCGGCTGCGCGAGCAGGTCTCCGAGCTGAAGTACCGCGACCCCCTGGTCCGCCATGACGCGCCGGACGCCGTGCACCGGATGCGGGTGGCGATGCGGCGGCTTCGCAGCGACCTGGCCTCGTACCGGCCCCTGCTCGACCGCAACCGGACGGAACCCCGCCGGGACGAGCTGAAGTGGATCGCGGGCGTCCTCGGCGACGCCCGGGACACCGAGGTCATGCAGGCACGGCTCTCGCGTCTCATCTCCGAGGAGCCGGTCGAGCTCGTGATGGGCCCGGTCGCACAGCGGGTGGACCGTCAGCTCGCGGCTGCCTACCGCCTCGCCCACCGGCGCGCGGTCGAGGCGATCGAGTCACCGCGGTACTACGCCCTGATCGACGACCTCGACGCCCTGGTGACCAACCCGCGGTGGACCAGCCGGGCCCGGCAGCCCGCTGCCGACGTACTCCCCGCGCGGGTGGCCAAGGCGTTCAAGCGGCTGCGTCGTCGGGTGGACGCCGTGGCGGAGGCGCCGGACCGGCAGACGCGCGACCACCGCCTGCACGAGGTCCGCAAGGCGGCCAAGCGCGCCCGGTACGCCGCCGAGCCGCTCGTCCCCGTCGTCGGCCGGGACGCCGAGCGATTCGTGAAGGCGACCAAGAAGCTCCAGTCGGTCCTCGGTGACTACCAGGACGCCGTGGTCACCCAGCCGACCTTGCGTCAGCTGGCAGTGCAGGCCCATCTCGACGGCGACAACGCATTCACCTACGGCCGCCTGCACGGCCGCCAGCAGGCGCTGGCCGCGAGCCTGCGCGCCGGCTACCACGAGGCCTGGTCGCGCGCGAAGGCCAAGAAGCGGCGCCGCTGGCTGCGGTGAGCGCCGTTCGGGTGCCGTCTTGCAGAACCGCGCGCACCCGGGTTCGACGGAACCAGACATTCGACCCGACCGTCCCACCAAGCATGCGCCGCGCCGGACGAGTGACGTGGACCGTCGCCGTACCCGTCGATGCGAGACCCGGCGTGGCCAGGTTGGTTGCCTGGCCTGCCGCGCCCGTGCAGGTCCGGGTCCGCTGACCAGCGCGAGGCTCCCTGACAACGTCACCGGCGGTGGCGACGTCACGGGCTGAAGGCGGTGCAGATGCGGGTGGCCGATGAGCCAGACTGGCGCGATGACTGACCTCGAAGAGCTGGCGCGCACGACACTCGCACGCAACAGGTTCATGGTGCTCGGGACGGTCGACCCGTCCGGTCGGCCGCGGGTGTCCCCGGTGTGGTTCTCTCTGGTCGACCACCGAGAGGTGTACTGGCTCTCGTCGCCCGGTGCCCACCACTCCCGAAACGTCCAGGACCGTCCAGAGGTGAGCATCGTCGTGTTCGACTCGAGCGCCGCTCCGCACACCGGTCAGGCCGTCTACCTGGAGGCGACGGCGGGGCGGGTTCCGGAGGACGAGCTCGCGGGGGCCTGCGCCCGGGCGTTCGAGGGCGTCGAACCCGAGCTGTCCTTCACTCCGGAGTCCCTGCGGGACCAGCCGTTCGTGCTCTACCAGGCGCGGATCACGGCGGCGGAGACCCATGTGCGCGGGCGTGACTTCGGCGACGGTTCCGGTTGTGACCAGCGGGTGCCGGTCCGGCTCTGAGCGCCGAGCGACCCGATGACTGGACACCGATGTCGAGATCCACGGATCAGCTCCGTCCCCCTCCGTGAGAGCGCCGCAGCAGATGGCCCGGATCACGATCACACCGACACATGGGCCAGGCTCCTCGACTTCGAGACCACGATCCCGAAGGCGGTCGAGGACCTGATCGCCCAGCACCAGAAGTAGTGCTCCCGACCGAGGTCGCGGTCAGCTGGCCTTGAGCAGCATCAGGTTCCGCTTGCCGGCGTGCTCGAGCTCTCCGACCTTCTGGTACCCGCGGCGCCGGTGGAACTCCAGCGACGGCGCGTTGGTGTCGTAGACCTCGAGGGCGACCGGCAGGTCGGTCTCCACCGCGTCGTACAGCCGCGACGCGACTCCCTTGCGGCGGTGCGTCTCCGCGACGACGATCCGGTCGAGGTAGACGTACTCCTCGAGCCGGTCCTCGAACCACTCGTAACGGCTCGAGTCGTAGGTGGCGCCGGTCGGCAAGGTGATCACGAAGCCGCCGATCTGGCCGCCGTCGTCGAGAACGAGTGCCTGGTCGGACTTCTTCACCAGGAGTGCCAGGGACTCGTGGTCCAGCGGGCCGACGCCCTCCAGGGCGGCTTGGTTCAGATCGACGATCGGGTCGAGGTCGTGGTGCTCAATCGGGCGGATGACAGGATTTTCGACTGGGCTCATTGCTCGCGACGCTACGGGGATCGACCGCGCGCTGGCCAATCACACCCGCCGTTCGTGCGCCTTCTCACACCTTGCCGTGGACGATCTTTACCGTTGCTGCGAACCTGAGCGGGTGAGTGACTGGTTCCTTCCCACAGCGGAGCGCGCATGGACCTCCGGGAATCTCGTGGTGCCGCACGTGCACGGGGCCAACTACTTCGCACGTTTGCTGGAAGTCATCGGGGCGACCGAGCCCGGAGACCGGATCTTCCTGACCGACTGGCGCGGCGACGCGGACGAGAAGATGACGAAGGACGGCCCGACCGTCGGCGATGTCCTGGCCTCTGCGTCGCGGCGCGGCGTCGAGGTCCGGGCGCTGCTCTGGCGTTCGCACCCGGGCAAGCTCAACAGCGAGGAGAACGACCACCTCGGTGCCGTGATCAACGAGGCCGGCGGCGAGGCGCTCCTCGACGAGAGGATCCGCCGAGGCGGGTCCCACCACCAGAAGCTGTTCGTCATGCGGCGGAAGGGCAGGCCGGAGGAGGACGTCGCGTTCGTCGGCGGCATCGATCTCTGTCACGGTCGTCGTGACGACGCCGAGCACGGAGGGGATCCCCAGGCACCGCCGCTGGACGAGCGGTACGGCCCGACCCCGCCATGGCACGACGCGATGGCGGAGATCCGCGGACCCGCGGTGGCGCACGTGCTCGACACCTTCGCTGAGCGCTGGGACGACCCCACGCCGCTCGACCACCGCAACCCCTACCGCGCGGTCATGCACCGGCTGGTCAAGATGCCACGGCACCCCGAGCAACTTCCGGAGCGGTGGGACCCGCCGCCCGAGGTCGGCCCGCACCAGGTCCAGCTCCTGCGCACCTATCCGTCGAAGCGGCCGCCGTACCCCTTCGCGCCCGACGGAGAGCGCACGATCGCGCGGGGCTACTCGCGCGCCTTCGACCGGGCCCGGCGGCTGATCTACATCGAGGACCAGTACTTCTGGTCCGAGGTCGTGGCCACCGCGCTCGCGGACGCCCTCCGACGCGAGCCGGACCTGCACGTGATCGCCGTCATCCCGCGCTATCCGGAGGAGGACAACCGGATCGGCGGGCCGCCGATGATCTACGGCCAACGAGAGGCGTGGGAGGCGCTGAACGCCGCGGGCGGTGAGCGGTTCGCCATGTTCGACATCGAGAACGCCGCCGGGACGCCGATCTACGTGCATGCGAAGGTGTGCGTGGTCGACGACCACTGGATGACCATCGGCTCCGACAACCTCAACCTGCGCTCCTGGACCCACGACTCGGAGCTCACCTGCGCGATCGTCGATCCGGACGGCGAGCTGCCGCGCAGCGTCCGTGCGTCGTTGTGGGCTGAGCACCTCGGCCTCCGGGACGACGACCCGCGGCTGACCGACCTGGCCGGGGCGATGGACCTGTGGAACGGCCAGGTGGGCGCGCCCGGCAGCCGGATCCGGCCGCACGTACCGAGCGTGCTCCCGGCCCGCACCCGGCTGTGGGCACGAGCGGCGTACCGCACGCTCTACGACCCCGACGGGAGGCCGCGGAAGCTGCGCGGCACGACGCACTTCTGAGGCGACGACGGCCATGGGCGGATTGTTCAGCGGGCTCCTAGGCTGAGTGGATGAGCAGTGGAGCGGCGAAGCGGCGCCAGCAGGTCATCGACGTCCTCGCCCATGCCTTCGACGACCTGCTCCGGACCGACCCGCGTGGCTTCCGGACGAAGTTCCGCAAGATGGCCGCCGACCCGTTCGCCTTCTACCGGGGTTCGGCCTGCCTGTTCTACGCAGACATGGCCGAGCTCGACGACCGGTGGGCAGACGACCGCACGTCGCGGGTGTGGATCCACGGCGACCTGCACGCCGAGAACTTCGGCACCTACATGAACGCCGAGGGCCGGCTCGTGTTCGACGTCAACGACTTCGACGAGGCCTACCTCGGCCACTTCTCGTGGGACCTCCGTCGCTTCGTCGCCAGCCTGGCCCTGATGGGATGGCAGAAGGCGCTCCCCGAGGACGAGGTGCGGCGCCTGGCGGCCGTCTACCTCCGTGCATACGTCGACCAGGTCCGGCGCTACGCCGAGACCGACGACGACCTGGAGGAGTTCGCGCTGCGGCTCGACAACACCGAAGGGGCCGTGCACGCAATCCTCCAGGTCGCGCGGGCGCAGAACCGCATCGACCTGCTCGAGTCGATGACGGTCGTTTCCGACCACGAGCGCCGGTTCGTCGACGACGCCACCGCCAGGCACCTCAACGCGTCGGAGCGTTCGATGGTGCTCGCGGCGTTCGAGCGCTACCTCGAAACGATCCCGCCGGACAAACGATCCAGCCGCAGGGTCTTCTACGACGTGAAGGACGTCGTCGCGAGCACCGGCTTCGGGATCGGCAGCGCGGGGCTGCCGGCGTACAACGTGCTCATCGAGGGCTTCAACCAGGCTCTCGAGAACGACATCGTGCTCAGCATGAAGCAGGGCAACCACCCTGCCGCGAGCCAGGTGGTCAAGGACAAGCGGATCCGCGACGTCTTCGAGCACGACGGCCATCGCACCGTCGTGAGCCAGCGCGCACTCCAGGCCCACGCGGACCCGTTCCTCGGATGGGCCACCATCGACGGCACCGGCTTCGTCGTCGACGAGCTCTCGCCGTACGAGACCGACCTCGACTGGAGCGACATCACCGAGCCCGAGGAGATGGAGCCGCTGCTCGAGGACCTCGGGCGCGCCACGGCGAAGGTGCACTGCGCCTCCGACGAGGACAGCGACGAGGAGCTCGTCGAGTTCCAGACCGAGGAGGCCATCCTCGAGGTCATCGGCGACCAGGAGGAGAAGTTCGTCGAGGACCTGGTGGGGTTCGCCATGTCGTACGCCGAGACGGTCCGCAACGACCACGCGCTCTTCGTCGATGCGTTCCGCGCGGGAGAGATCGCCGGCTTGTCGGCCACCTGATCGATGACCACCGGCGAGCCGTTACTGCTCAGGCAGCTCGTCCGGACCGTCCTCCTCCGCAGCACGGCGTGCCTGCCCGAGGATCCGCTTCCCGGCCACGCGAGTGAAGACCAGGCTGATCACCACCCCGGCCACCACGACGCCCAGCGCGATGGGCGCCATCAGCGACACGTCCTCGGAGCTCTTCAGGACGATGCCGCACAGATACACGCTCAGTCCGAGGGTCAGGAGCAGGAATCCGATCCTCTTCTCCGCCAACAGCTGGGCGTGCGTGGAGAGAGCGTCCGGTTCCCCCACGGCGGAGCCCTCTTCCCCTGCCTCCTCCCGCAGCTCGACGATCGACTCGGCGTTGTGGGCGTGCGAGAGGACCCCCGCACCCACCAGGTCCAAGGCAACGCCACTGGCAAGCAGTACTTCCGTCATCAGAGCCACACCGCACCGCTACCCGAGCGTGGCGGAAACAGACCAGCGGTTCGTGGGCCTGGTCGGCCCTGACCGTCACGTCGACCGCGGGTGTCACCGGAAATTGTCGGGCTGAGTGTCGAATTCCCGCGGGCCCCTTCGTGGAGATGGTGAGGCACCACCCACCGCACCACGAGGAGGCAACGATCATGTGGAACACCGACCAGACCGCCGGACAGCACCTCTCCCACGACCTGCCGTGCTCGGGGTGCGGCCACCCGGTCCACACCTATCTCCCCTGCAGCGACAGCTGCGCGTGCCGGGTCACGTCGCTGCCCGGGATGCTGCCGATCGCGGCGTGAGCGCAACCCGTCCGTGTGTCAGACGCGAGACCGCACCAGCGACCGACCCCGTCAGACCGGCGCGGGACGGGTGCCCAGCCCGCAAGCGAGCGCCCACTCGGCGGCTCGCTCGGCGAAGACCGCGTGCGCTGCCAACAGTGCGGTGTGGGCCGTGGATCCCACTCGCGGGACCGCGGCGATCGCTGCCGCGCGGTTGCGGAGCTCGAACAGCTGGTGCGGTGAGCCCTCGGGCAGCATCTCGAGGGCGACCCGCATGCTGACGGCGGCGGTGAGGAGGCGCTCGGCGACGGCGGGGTCCGGTGACTTCGCCGCGACCCGCTCGACCGACCGCACGTAGGACCTGGTCGCGGTCGCGATGTGCATCGTGCTCATCGAGCGCTCCTCTCCCTTGCAAGGATATCGGTATCAGCGTCCGGAGACGCCCGATTCTTCCCCGCGTCCGTCGGCAACCATTTCGCCGGCCCGCGCGTCTACCAGGTGTGCAGCCGCATCGCGCCGTCAGTGCGCCCCGAGTCCTGCCCCGAGTTCGCCGAGTCTCTGTCGCCATCGCTGCCGCCGCGGCGACCGCGCTGACGCTGACCGCCCCTGCGTCCCCACCGGCGCACGCGGCGCCCGGAGCCTCCGCGGCACCGGACGATCCCGGCTGGCAGGTGGTCGCCGTGGGCAACGGCAGCTTCCAGGTCTCCTGGACCTCGCCGCGGGACCTTCCGACCGGCTCGGACCGACCCACCATCACCGGCGACGGGCTCGCCTTCGGCGCACCGACGGTCGAGGCCGACGGCCGGACCGTCACCGCGCTCGTCACCGCCGACCGCGCACCGCTCCCGGCAGAGCTCGACGTCGTCCTCTCCGGCGACCGCCTCGACGAGGCCGGCTTCGACCCGTCCACCGGCACGGCTGACGACGCGATGCCCCCACGGATCACCCGTGAGCTCGACGCCCCCGACCCGGGGCGGCCTGGTCCCTACGACGTCGTCAGCAGCGACTACGACTGGGACCCCGTCAAGCTCCCCGGCATGCCCGAGCCGATCGAGATGGTCGGCCACGTCGTCGAGCCGGCCCCCGGCGAGGCCACCGGACCCCGGCCACTGGTGCTCTTCCTCCACGGGCGACACAGCGTCTGCTACAACCCGACGGACCCCGACGACTTCGCTGACGGCTGGCCGTGCCAGGCCCCGATGGAGGAGATCCCGAGCCACCTCGGCTACGACTACGTCCAGCAGCTGCTGGCGTCCCAGGGCTACGCGACCGTGTCCGTGCGGGTCAACGGCATCAACGCACAGGACGACCGGCTGGCCGACGGCGGAGCGGACGCCCGTGCGGCGATCGTGCAGGAGCACCTCGACGGCTGGGTCGATCTCGCCGCTGCGCACCAGGTCGATCTCGACAAGGTCGTCCTCGTCGGGCACAGCCGCGGCGGCGAAGGAGTCGACCGGGCGTCGATCCAGATCCGCACGAGTGCGCCGTACCGCATCGCCGGGCAGGTGCTGCTCGCCCCGACCGACTTCGCGTGGCACACGGCGCCGTACGTCCCGACCGTGACCGTGCTTCCCTACTGCGACGGCGACGTCTACGACCTGCAGGGCCAGCGGTTCACCGACGTCGCCCGCGGCATGGCGCCCGATGACACCTCGCTGAAGAGCTCGGTGATGGCGATGGGCACCAACCACAACTTCTTCAACACCGAGTGGACCCCGGCCACCGCGGTCGCTCCGTCCTGGGACGACTGGGGTGGTGACCGCGACGAGACCTGCGGCACCCGCCACCCCGGACGGCTCAAGCCGTGGCAGCAGCGCGCGGTCGGCAAGGCGTACGTCGCCGGCGCCGTCCGCCTGTTCACCGGCGAGGGCGAGTACACGCCGATGTACGACGGATCTCCGGTCACCGTGGACTCCATCGGCGACGCCGAGGTCCTGACGCACGCGATCGGAGGCGGACGCTCGCTGCGCCGGCCCGGCAACGAGGCCCGGCCGACCCTCACCACAGGAGACGCCGATGCCCGGCTCTGCACCGGGATCTCGTCCGGGAGCGGGTCGTTCGCGATCTGCGGGCGCCGCAACCGGGACTGGGTGACCCCACACTGGGCGACGGGCGGCGAGCCGGTGCCGACTCGGCAGTTCCTCGAGTTCGCGTGGCAGGAGTCTGGCGCCGCGGGTGGCCTGCGGTTCGCCGCACCCCTCGACCTCAGCAGCGACCGGCTCGAGCTGCGCACCATCGCCGACCCGACGTACGCCGATCCCGACGTGCAGGTGCGGATCTCCGACTCCGCGGGCGGATCGGCCCTGCTCGACCCTGAGCCAGGCACGGGGCCGACGCCGATGCCGGAGGTCGCCTGGGCGACCAAGCTGTGGGCCACCGCGGTCGTGGTCGACGCACGGGACGCGACCGGCGTCGACCTCACCGACATCACCTCCGTCGAGCTGGTCGCCGGCACTCCTCGAGGCCGGGTGTGGGTCGCCGATCTCGCCGCAGCCCCGGAGGAGGTCGCGGCCGTCCCGGACCGCCGGTTGCCGCAGGTGCGCATCGGCAACGTCCGGATCGACGAGGGCGCGGGCGGCATCAAGGTCGCGCGCGTCCCGTTCGACATCGTCGGCAACGTGACCCGCGCAGGACGGTTCGCTGTCTTCACCGCGGGCCAGCAGCGGGGGCAGGTGCAGCGTCTCGTCGTGGACGTCGCACCCGGTCAGACGTCCGGCTCGATCCCGGTCGAGTACAACGCCGACCGGCAGTTCGGGCACGACCAACAGACCCTGATCGCACTCTGGCCGCTGCAGGGCATCGCCACCGACGACTACCTCGGCCAGCTGCTGGTCGTCGACGACGACCCTGCCCCGGACGTCGACATCGACGTCACTCGCCGAGTGCGGGAGGGCGGCACGATCGAGATCACGGTTACCCTCGAGGGCGCGACCGGCGTCGGGACCGAGGTCCTCGCACGCGCGGTCCGCGGCGAGGGTGAGGACCTCCGTGGCGTCGACGTGCCGCGGGCCTGGCTCGAGGACCACAGCGACGCGCGGCACCCGCAGCGACCTCTGTGGCGCACGCGCACGTTCGTGTACGACCAGGTCAGTCCGCGGCGGGGAACCGTCACCCTGCGGATCCCGGTCCGGCGGGACGGGGTCCGGGAAGGGACCGAGTTCCTGTCCGTGCTGGTTGCAACAGGAATCGGTGAGCGGGCGAGGTACCGGATCAAGGTCCTCGACCGCGACTGACCGGCCCCGTCAGCGTCGGGCAGGATGCTCGGGGTCGTCAGTTGACCTGGCGGTCGCGGCCCTCCCAGTACGGCGCGCGCAACTTGAACTTCTGGAGCTTGCCGGTCGCCGTCCGCGCCAGCTCGGAGCGGAACTCCACCGACGTCGGCGCCTTGAAGCCCGCCAACCGCTGCTTGCACCACTGGATCAGCTCGGCCTCCATGTCTTCCCCCGGGTCGTTCCCGGGAGCCAGCACCACGAGCGCCTTGATCGTCTCGCCCCACTTCTCGCTCGGCACCCCGATCACGGCGACCTCCGCGACCGCGTCGTGGGAGAAGAGTGCGTCCTCGACCTCGATCGAGGAGACGTTCTCTCCGCCGGTGATGATCACGTCCTTCTTGCGGTCGGCGATGGTGAGGTAGCCGTCCTCGCCGAGGATGCCGCCGTCGCCGGTGTGGAACCACCCGTCCCGCAGCGCTGCCGCCGACTCCTCCGGCTTCTCCCAGTAGCCCTCGAGCACGACGTTGGACCGGGCGAGCACCTCGCCGGACCCTTCCTCGGACTCGTCGATCTCGAGCGTGACACCGAGCGCGGGGGCGCCGGCGCGCGTGAGCTTCTGCGCGCGCTCCTCCGCCTCGAGGTCGTCCCACTCGGCTCGTCGCCGGTTGACGGTCAGCACCGGGCTGGTCTCGGTCAGTCCGTAGATCTGGATGAACTCCCAGCCGAGCTCCTCCTCGACGCGGGCAACGGTCTTCGTCGGGGGCGGTGCGCCGGCCATCACGATCCGCACCCGGTCGCGTCCGGGGACCTCGCCCTCCCAGTCCGGCAGCGCGTCGAGCACCGCGGCCGCGACAGCGGGGGCGGCGCACATGATGGTGACGCCGTGGTCCCGCACCCGCCGCAGGATCTCGGCACCGTCCACCTTGCGGAGCACGATGTGCTGCGCGCCGACCCCGGTCATCGCGAACGGCATGCCCCACCCGTTGGCGTGGAACATCGGCAGCGTGTGCAGGTAGACGTCCCGGTCGCTGATCGTGGTGTGCAGGCCGAACGTCACCGCGTTGGTCCAGATGTTGCGGTGCGTGATCTGCACACCCTTCGGCCGGGCGGTCGTGCCGGAGGTGTAGTTGATCGTCGCCGTCGCGCCCTCGTCGTGCTCCCACGGTGCCGGCTCGACGCCGGGTTCGGCGTACAGGTCGGAGTCGGTGCCGAGCACGAACTTCTGCTCGGCATCCACGCCCTTCAGGGACTCCTCGAGCTCTGGGTCGACGTAGAGGACACGAGAGCCGGACTGCTCGACGATGTACTGCACCTCGTCGGGTCGCAGCCGGAAGTTCACCGGCACCAGGATCCGACCCCAGCCCGAGACGCCGAAGAACGACGTGAGGAGCCGACTACTGTTGTGGCTCACGATCGCCACCCGCTCCCCCGGTGCGACACCGAGCTGGTCGAGGCGAGCCGCTTGGCGGCGCGCGAGGTCGCCGACTTGGGCATACGTCAGCTCGCCCTGGCTCGGCGCCGGCTGCACCGGCTCGTCGATGACGCCGACCCGGTCGCCGTACACGGTGACGGCCCGGTCGAGGAAGTCGCACACGCTGAACGGGACGAACATGGTCTCCTCCGACTGGGTGAGGTGGGACTGTCGCCACTCTAGGGCCGCCTCGGATGAGAGTCCTCTCACCTTCGTCTCACCGCGGCGCCACACAGCCCGGGAACCATCGGGACATGAGCACGCTCCTGAAGGTCCTCGTCGCGCTCGGCGTGGCCCTCCCGCTCGGCGCGTTCGTCGCCGGCTCCTTGGTGGCGGTGTCCGACGACTCACCGACCCGCGAGCGGATCATCATCCAGGACGTCTCCACGCCCACCGCGCCGGAACCCACGGATCCCCGCCGAGGCCAGGACCCCGGCCGGAAGCCGCCCGCCGACGACTCCGACGACCTCGTCGCGGACGACGACGAGGCGGGCGACGACACCGACGACGGGGTGAATGACGACACCGACGCGGCGGAGGGCGACACTGACGGAAGCGTCGGCTCCCGCGGTGGTGAGGATGCCGACCCGGGCGATGAGCGGGATGATGACACCAGCACCCGCAGCGGCGGTGGCGACGACGACACCGGTGGTGGTGACCACGACAACGACGACACCGGCGGTCGTGACGATGACACCGGCGGTGGTGACGACGACACCGGCGGTGGTGACGACGACACCGGCGGTGATGAGGACGACGACGACACGGACGACGGCGGAGAAGACGACGACTGACACCCGGGAGCCACGCACGGCCGCCCGACCCCACCGGTCGGGCGTTTCCGTGCGCACCCGGATCACCCTCGCCGTGGCGTTGCTCGTGGCACTCGCCCTCACCGGCTCCGGGGCGATCGTCTACCTGATCGAGCACGACCGGAACCGCGAACAGGCAGCGGACGAGGTCGAGCAAGAGGTCGAGGAGTTCAGGACGCTGCAGCGAACCGGCATCGACCCGCGCACCGGCAAGGCCTTCGACGGGGTCGTCCCCCTGCTGCAGACGTTCCTCGACCGCAATGTCGCCAGCCCCTCCGAGGCCTTCCTGGCCTGGTACGGCGGCGACGCACTCCCGGGCCAGGAGCCCGGCGACGACGCCTATCTCGGCGACGAGGAGTTCGACAGGATCGTCGAGGACCTGATCCCGAACAACGGCAGCCGGCTCTGGACCAGTCCGAGGGACGGCGAGGTCCTCATCGCTGTCCAGTCCGTCCAGTTCGAGGGCGACAACCGCGTCGGCGCCCTGGTCGTGGTCCAGGAGCTCTCGGAGAGGGACGCACTGCTCAACGAGACGATGCGCACCTACGCGATCGTCGCCTTCCTCTCGCTGCTGCTGGTCCTGGCCATCGGCTGGTGGCAGTCGGGTCGGCTGCTGTCGCCGTTGCGCACCTTGCGCACGACCGCCGAAAGGATCGGCGCCACCGACCTCTCGCAGCGGCTGCCCGTCCGCGGCCACGACGACATCACCGATCTCACCCACACGGTGAACGGCATGCTGGAGCGGCTGGAGTCGGCGTTCATCTCCCAGAAGAGGTTCCTCGACGATGCGGGGCACGAGCTCCGCACGCCGCTGACCGTGCTCAGCGGGCACCTCGAGCTGCTCGACACCGCGAACCCGGACGAGGTCGAGGCGACCCGCAAGCTGCTGCTCGACGAGGTGGACCGAATGGCCCGGCTCACCCGCGACCTCATCCTCCTGGCGAAGAGCGACCGGCCCGACTTCCTGCGGATCGAGCAGGTGGACCTCGACGGACTCGCCGAGGACCTCGTCGCCAAGGCTCGCGGCCTCGGTGAGCGGGAATGGCGGTACGACGGCGCTCCTGCCGGCCGGGTCGAGATGGACCGGCAGCGGATCACCCAGGCCGTGCTGCAGCTCGCTGACAACGCGGTGAAGCACACCCAGGAGGGCGACGAGATCGCCATCGGGGCAGCCGTCTCGGCCGAGTCGGTCACGATCTGGGTGCGCGACTCCGGGCCCGGCGTACCCGCCGCCGACCGCGAGCTCATCTTCGAGCGCTTCGGACGAGGGGTGGTCCGCGAGAACGACGAGGGCTTCGGCCTGGGACTCTCCATCGTGCGGGCGATCGCCACCGGTCACGGCGGCACCGCCCATGTCGAGAACGCCCCGTCCGGGGGTGCCCGGTTCGTGCTCACCCTTCCCATCCGCCAGACCCGTCCGAAGGAGACCAACTCGTGGCCCGCATCCTGATCGTGGAGGACGAGGCCAAGATCTCGTCGTTCGTCTCCAAGGGCCTTCGCGCCGACGGATTCCAGACCACGGTCTGCGCCGACGGACGTGAGGGCCTCGATCACGCGCTGAGCGGCGACTTCGACCTGATGGTGCTCGACATCGGCCTGCCCGGCGTGGACGGCTTCGACGTCCTCGACCAGCTCCGGTCACAGGGATCCCGGATGCCGGTGATCGTGCTGACGGCCCGCGACTCGGTGACCGACACGGTGACAGCCCTGGAGGGCGGAGCCGACGACTACATGGCCAAGCCGTTCCGGTTCGCCGAGCTGCTCGCCCGGGTCCGACTGCGGTTGCGGCAGGTGCACGCCACTGACGCCGAGGGCTCCGTGGGTGCCGTCGAGGCGGGTGGGGTGCGGCTGGACCTGCGCACGCGGCGGGCGACGGTCGGAGGCGACGAGGTCGACCTCTCAGCGAGGGAGTTCGCCCTGGCCGAGGTCTTCATGCTCAACCACGGGCAGGTCCTCTCCCGCGAACAGCTGCTCGACCACGTCTGGGGGTTCGACTTCGACCCGGGGTCCAACGTCGTCGACGTCTATGTCGGCTACCTCCGCAAGAAGTTCGGCTCCGACAGCATCGCGACCGTCCGCGGGATGGGCTACCGGTTCAACGGTTGAATCGACGGCAATGGCGCGCCGAATCGACGGCAATGGCGCGCCGAATCGACGATCCTGGCGCGCTCGGCAACCAAGAGCGTCGAATGAACGCGCCAAGCTTGTCGATTCGACGCAACACGAGGGTCGCATCAACCGTCACACGGGACGGGCGTTGACCTTGAACGTCAGCCGCGCCTTCGGCTGGCGCGCGAGGACCGGCTCGAGCGCCTCCGCGATCTCGTGCGGCAGTGGGCGGTCGGCGGCGCGCGGCTCGAGCGCGGCGTACACCACCTCGCTGACCTCGGGCGCCACCCCGGACGGAAGCGGTCCCGGCGGAACGGCGACCTGCGGGTGCCGCTCGACCGGTGTCGGAGCGTCCCGATCGCCTTCGGGGAACGGCCGCTCCCCCGCGATGGCGTGGAACAGGGTCGCGCCGAGCCCCCAGACGTCGCTCGCGAAGCCCGGCACCTTGCCGGCCTCACCGGGCGCGGCCTGCTCGGGCGCCAGGTATGCGTCGGTCCCTATGATCCCGTTGATCGCGGCGGCTGCGTCGGACGACCGGGCGACCGACAGGTCGATCAGTCGTGCCGGCGAGCCCATGATCAGGTTGCTGGGCTTGATGTCGAGGTGGCAGACGTCGGCGTGCCGGAAGTAGTGGAGGGCCGACGCGATGTCGATCGCGAGCGGCAGATACTGCTGCTCCGACAACCGCCCGTACCTGCGGATCAGCGTCGACAGGCGGGGTCCTTCGACGTGCTCGAGCACCAGGTGCGGTCGCGGCCCGTCGACGGAGTGCCGGAGTCCGCGGACGACGACCGGGTGGTGGGCGACGTCGAGGGCGGTCGCCTCCCGCTCCAGCCCGTGCAGCGTCTCCGGGTCGTCGACCTCGCTCGGCCGGACCACCTTGACCACGACCGGGCCGTAGGTGATCTCGTCGAACGCGAGGAAGGCTTCGTACGCCGAGCCACCCCCGAGCAGCCGCAGGGCGGTCAGCTCGGGGGTGATCGCGTCGCCTTCGTGCAGGCACCAGCTCGTGTCGGCTGCGACGGTCGAGGTCACTGCGTCACCGGGTGTTGTGGCGCGACCGGTCGTTGGTCCGGTTCTGCGACCAGTCACGCTTGCGGGTGTTGGTGTTGTCGCCGGTCCAGTCCTTCACGCGTCGGCCACTGCGGCTGTCGTCGCGGCCGCTGCGGTCACCGGTGCGAGATCCGTCCCTGCTGTTCCCGGAGCGGGACCGGGTGTTGGTGTTGGTGTCCCGTGCCAGCCGGTTGCTGTCGTCGTCATCGTCGTCGTCGGTGAGCACCACGTCCGCGGTGTCCTCGTCGCGCTTGATGACGGACTGGTCGACGCTGGCGGTGGCGCTCGACTGGAACGCCATCAGGCCAGAGGCAACGAGTCCTGCGAGCCCCAGGGTCATGATCCGAAGCGGATTGATCTTCATCGTGTTCGCCCTTCCTTGTCGTTGTCAGCGATGAGGAAGAGCCAACCCGGGGTGGGTGAGCCCGCTATGAGTCGTCGGTGAGAGGTCTCTCATCGACCATTCCGCCACCCGTTGGCCTAGGGTGCGCGCATGTACCTCGAGATCGTGACCGACCAGCAGGACCGCGCCCGCCAGGCCCTGGTTGCCTGGGCGGCCACGTTCGCGACCTGCGGCTACCTGATGCCGTGGGCGATCGCCACCACCCGCGGCAAGGCCAACGCGCCAGTGATCGGCGCGATCAACTTCTTCACCGGGTGGACCGTCATCGGCTGGTTCGTCGCCCTTGCCATGGCAACCGCCGGCCACCGGGTGTCCGGCCTGCGGGTGTGGACCGAACCAGGTCGGTGAGGCTCAGCCGCGGTCGAGCACCAGCTCCTCGGTCGTGTCTTTCCACACCGGGCCCACATGGCTGTATACGTGGAAGACGCCGCGCGGGGGCGGTGCGGCGTCCCACGGGAGGCAACGCTGCGGCGCCCTCACCCGGACGATGTTCTTGTCCGGGAGCCACCCGGCTCGCATTCGTGGGCAGGGATCCCTACTGCAGTCCTTCCAGCCGCACCCATAGAACCGCGCACGTGTCTGACCGTTGACGCGGTCGACTGCGATGATGACGCCCCGGTCGTTCGTGGGGTCGCCGTCCTGGGTGCGCGCGAAGTAGTTGAATTCGAAGGTCCCCGTCCGGGCCCGCAGGTCGACGACCTTCGCCCGCATCGTGAACCAGTGCCTGCCATTCTCCACGTCGAGGCGAGTGACATCGATCCGCTCCGGAAGATCACCGCTCGGATCGTTGACGCCCCCGCTCTCCGCCGCCGCTGGCGCTGTCCCAGCGCCCAGGACCAGCACTCCGAACAGGAGGGCCAGGATCGTTCGTCTCATGGTGGGTTCCCCTTCTCGGGCGTCAGGCTAGCCGCGCTGGACCGTCAGCAGCCCGTTGGTGGAGTCGATGTCCTCGGAGAACTCCGCGGACGCAAAGAACCGGCCGACCCCTGGCGCCGGAGCATCGGGGTTCCTGCGCGGGCGCGGGTAGCACTTCTGGCGCGTCGAGATGACGATCACGTCGGCGCCCGGCCGCCAGTCGAGCCTCATCCCCCGACACCGCACCTCCTCGCACTCCTCGCGGTCGCAGGTGAGGTACTCCACCGTGCGCTCGCCGTCGACGAGTCGCGTGGAGACGATCGCACTGCGGGCGGGCGGCGTCCCCGTCGTTCCGCCCCAGTAGTGGATGTTGAAGACGCCACGCTTGCGAAGATCGCGGACCTTGATCCGCATCACGACACGGTGGTCGCCGTTCGTCACAGTCAACCGGGTGATGTCGATCTGCCGCACGGCGTCACCGCTGGAATCGGACTTGCTTCTGGTCTCGGCCCCTGCAGAGGTCGCGCCCATGCCCAACATCATGATGCCGACCACCATGACCAGTATTGCCCGCTTCATCGTCACTCCTGTCGTCAAGGGATCCTTGTAGACACAGACGCAAGTATTCGGCTGCAGGTTGCCTCGGCCGCAACAGGTCATCGAATCATCGTCGTTGCGGCCGTTCCCCGGTGGTCCTAACCTCGAAAGGTGCCTCCTCGGGTAAAGAGCCCGGCACGCCCGGTCCTCTTCATCGTCGCCACCGCCCTGGCCGCCCTCGTGGTCACTGCGGCGGTTTCGATCGCCCGCCTGGTCCCGGGGGCCGCGGAGGAGCGACCCACTCTCGGCGTGGTGAGAATCGACGACCTGCACGAAGGACAGCTCGAGGTCGCAGCAGCGATGGTGCTTACCCTCATTGCGGCGGTCCTGTGGGCTCGGGTCCGCCGACGGCCGACCCGACGGCACCTGATGCTGTTCATGGCGCTCTGCATGCTTGCCGTCGACAACCTGCTCTCGGCGTTGCTCACGGCGAGTTTCGACTCGATCTCTACCAACCGTTTCGCGACGTGGACGGCCACGGTCAACGGACTGGCCGGAGCGGTGCTGCTTGCCGCCGCGGCGTGGCTGCCGGACGAACCTCTTCGGCGCCTGCGCCAGACCCTGATCCGCACGTTCGTCGGAGCCGCAGTCGGTTTCGGTGTGATGACGCTCCTGGTGTGGACGTTCCGCGACAGGCTTCCCGCTACCTTCGAGACGCGGCCGGAGGCAGTCGGCGACGCCACGTTCCTGAGCGATCACCCTTCGCTCTACCTGCTCGAGATTCTCACGGCCGGTTGCTGGGCGATGGCCGCGGTGCTGTTCACCCAGGTAGCGCGACGCTCCGAGGACGAGCTCACCTGGTGGCTGGCGGCAGCGTCGGTGCTGGCCACGGCGTCGTCGGTGAACTACGCCCTCTTCCCCTCCCACTTCACCGAGCTCCTGTACCTCGGCGACTACTTCTTCCTGCTCGCCGTGTCCGCCCTGCTCGTTGGATCGGTCCGGGAGGTCGGTGTGGCGGAGGCCGCTCTCGTTGATCGCGCGCTGTACGACGAGCGACGCCGGATCGCCAGGGAGATGCACGACGGCGTGGCGCAGGAGATCGCCATCGTGTCCGCGCAGGCGCACCGCATCCAGAGTCACCCCGAGTCGACGGATGTCGGCTTGCAGCGCATCCAGGAGTCCGCCGATCGTGCCATGGACGAGGCGCGGACCGCGATCAGGCAGCTTCGCGGACCGTTCGATGAGTCACTCGCCGCACAGATCGGACTGACGGCCGAGACCATCGCAGAACGCGAGGGCATTCGGCTCGAGCTCGACCTGGACGAGTCGGTCGAAGTCGAACCCGACGTCCGGCTCGCGCTGGTCCGGGTTACTCGGGACGCCGTGGGTGCCGCCGTTCGGCAGGCGCGCGCCGGCACGGTGCGCATCGACCTTCACCAGGACGGCCTGACCATCCTGCGCATCAGTGACGACGTCGCCTGGACGATGGAGATCCCGGGTGCGAACACCACCATGACCAGCATCCGCGAGCGCCTGGGCCGGATCAATGGTGAACTGGCGATCCGAAGCAACAGCGACGGCGGGACGACCTGGGAGGTGACCGTGCCATGAGCCGGATGCCAAGGGTGCTGATCGCCGATGACCACCGTCCGGTCCGGGCGGGGGTCCGCATGGCGCTCGAAGAGGGGGGCTGCGAGGTCGTCGCCGAGGCGGACACCGCGTTCCGCGCGGTCGAGCTCGCCCGCGAGACGCTCCCCGACGCCTGCCTGCTCGACATCGCGATGCCGGGGGGTGGGCTGTGGGCGCTCCGCACCATCCTTGAGGAGCTCCCGCACACCCGCTGCATCATGCTCACCGTCTCCGCGGACCACGCCGACGTACTCGAAGCATTCGAGCGGGGGGCGGTCGGTTACCTGCTCAAGGACGTCGCGAGCGCCGAAGTGCCGCGCGCTGTTCTGTCGGCGCTGGAGGGCGACACGATTCTCGACGGCCAGCTCACGGCCGCTGTCGTGGACAAGCTTCGCGAAGGCTCCCAGGGCGCATCGATGACCAACGCGGAAGGTCGGAAAGTGGTCTTCACACCGCGGGAGTGGGACGTGCTCGACCTGTTGCGCGAGGGCCTGACCACCAGAGAGATCGCCCTCCACCTGCGGGTCCGGCCGATCACGGTGCGGCGCCACATCTCAGACGCCATGGCCAAGCTGAAGGTGTCCTCCCGGGACGAGGGGATCGAGCTCCTCCGCCGCCAGCGTACGGCGCCCGGGCGGGCTCACCACCGCGGCAGCTGACGCCCGCGAAGCGACTTCGCTCGTAGTCCGCCCGTTCAGAGCACCTGAACGCTATTTGATCACGCCGCGTCATGCGCCGCCGGCGCAAGTGGCGTTCCATCGAACCCGATGGTCTCGGGACCGCTACAAGTAGGTTTGGGGGATCCGCCATGAGCGGTTCCGACGAGGGACGGGCCCTGATCTCTGGTACGACACGGGGAGCGAACAGTCGACCTGGGAAACGGCATCGAGCGGTCGTCGCACGACGCGTCGGACGTCACCCCATGCGTGCGAGCGTCGTGCGACGGCTCCTTCGTCTCTCCGGACGCGTGCCTCGCGTCCTGGTCCTTAGTCTCTTCTCACTGATTCTCGCTGTGTCCGTGCTCGGCATGGTGCCGAGCTCAGCTCAGGCGGCGCTGCCGGGCGCCTTCGTGGTCAACAGCACGGTCGACGCCGTCGACGCCAACATCGGCGACGGCGTGTGCAAGGCGGCCGGGGGGAACTGCACGCTGCGCGCCGCGACTCAAGAGGCGAACGCGAAGGCCGGTCCTGACGTCATCCACATCCTCCCGGGCACCTACGCGATCGGGCTGGCGCCGATCAACGAGAACGCCGCCAACGTCGGCGACTTCGAGATCACCGACCCTGTGACCATCGAGAAGGCCCCCGACTACCTCGGCGACGTGATCATCGACGGGGGCACGCCCCTGCCGAGCTCGCCCGTCATCGCTCGGGGCCTCGACCGGCTCTTCGAGATCCACCCCGGTGCCGGGGACGTCACGATGCGGAACGTCACTCTCCAGAACGGCTACAGCCCCGAGGAGGGCGGCGCCATCCAGAACTGGTCGCTCGGCAAGCTGACGCTCGACGGCGTGACGGTCAAGGACAGCTATGCCGAGAAGGCTGGTGGCGGGGTCAACAACGGCGACGTCCACGACTACCCGTGGACGACAGAACCGCCCAGCCTCGATCTGCTCCCGTACGGCCGGATCGACATCATGCGCTCGACGTTCACGGGCAACGGCTCGGGCGGCGGCACCGGTGGCGCCATCAACAACACCTCGGGCGGGACCATCACCATCTCCGCCCAGACCAGGGTCACCCTGAACCCCGGCCCGATCAAGCCCGACCCGCTCGACCCGGAAGAGATGGTCCTGGCCGACCCGTCCGACTACCCGATCGCCGCCAGCGCGATCGCCAACCTCGGGGAGTGGCAGGCCGTCGGCACCATCAGGATCTCGGACTCGACGGTCTCGCTCAATGCGGCCGAGGGCAACGGCGGCGGCGTGCTCAACGAGGGTGACGGCATCGTCGAAGTGACGAACTCGACGCTGACCGAGAACCACACGTCCTCGAGCGGCGGTGGGCTCTACACCGAGGGTGGCAAGGTCACCGTCTCCGGCAGCACGATCTCCAAGAATGACGCCGCCAACGGTGGCGGTCTCTACAGCGGCGGCCACGAGTCGCAGCACGGACTGCGCGGCACCTTCACAGTCAAGAGCACGCAGTTCATCGAGAACACCGCCGAGAACGGCGGTGGTCTGTTCAACGACGGTGATGCGCAGATGTCCGTGACCGACTCGACCTTCGCGCGGAACCACTCGTCCGACCACGGCGCCGCGATCTCCAGCGAGGGCCGGGCGAGCCTGACGCTGACCCGGGTCACGGTCCGCGACAACGAGTCCTGGGGCGAAGGCGGTGGCGTCTGGACCCACAGCGAGCGCAAACAGGTGATCGCTGACTCGACGTTCACGAACAACCACGCCGGCGTGCCGCACCTCGAAGAGGACGGCCTGATGTCCGACGACGTCGCAGGCGGCGGCGGCCTGCACACCGACGGGGGTCTGGTCACCGTCCGGGGATCGACCTTCGACGGCAACGACGCGACCGACGAGGGCGGCGGCCTCAGCCTCCACAACCTGGGCGACATCGAGATCGTGGACACCACGATCACCAACAACCACGCGTTCGACGGCGGCGGCCTGGAGAACAGCGCCCACGAAGTCACGTTCCGTCGTGTGACGATCTCCGGCAACCGGGCCGCTGAGGCTGGCGGCGGCATCTACAACACCTCGAGCGGCGAATTCCACATCAACGACTCGACGATCCGGGGGAACACCGCGCAGATCGGCGGCGGTCTGGCCAACGCCCCGGACCAGGCCATCATCGTGCGCGGCTCCCTGTTCCTGAACAACACGGCGCGGATCGGGACCCCCGGCGAGGACGGCGAGCTCCCGGAGGAGGCCGGCAGGGGCGGCGGCATCATGAGCTTCGCCGACGGCGACTCCCTCTACGAGAACACCACGATCTCGGGCAACAAGGCCGCGGTCGCCGGAGGCGGGCTGTTCCACGACGCCGACGGTGAGCTCCGGCTCGTGCACATGACCATCTGGCGCAACTCGGCGCCCACTGGTGGAGGCATCGGCGTCGTCGAGTCCGACTTCGTTCCTCCAGTCCCGCCGGCGGCGAACTCGGCGGTGATCCTCAAGAACTCCATCGTGGGCGGGAGCGTCAAGGGCGGCAACTGCGACTGGTACGTCCGTTCGGAGGGCGGCAACCTCGAGACCGGGGAGAAGAACACCTGCTTCCTCGCGGTCACCGCGGAGACCGCCGAGAGTCCGATCGAGCTCGGCGTCCGTGACCGGCGCGGTGACCCGCAGCTGTTGGCGATCGCCGACAACGGCGGACCGACGCTGACGCACGCCCTCCAGTACGGCAGCCTGGCCATCGACTCGAGCAAGAAGCCCTGCTCTACCGTCGACCAGCGCGGGATCGTGCGGCCCCAGAACGGACGCTGCGACGCAGGCGCCTACGAGTACGTCGGAGACCCGCCGGTCACCGACAACCAGCCCCCGGAGACCGAGTTCAACTACCCCGAGGACGGGCCGTTCCAGGACGCGCTGGAGACGATGGCGTTCCGGTTCCGGGGCACCGACAACCAGACCGCACCGCACGAGCTCAACTTCGAGTGCCGCTTCCTGGAGCTCGACCTGGTCGAGGAGCCCGAGCCCGTCGCGCCGTGGGACCCGATCCCGCCCGAGGAGATGTGGAACGGCTGCTCGAGCCCCTGGTCGGTCCCGCTGCCGGAGGAAGGGCTGTTCAGGTTCGAGGTGCGGGCCATCGACCGCGCGGACAACACCGACCCGACACCGGTCAGCCAGCTCATCAGCGGCGTGGGGATGACCCCGCCAGACACCAAGATCGTCGAAGCCCCCGGCCTGACGCCCGGCCAGACGGTTCCCCCCGCCCCGGCGACGACGCCGAGGACGAACAGCCGCTCCGCGCTGTTCAGCTTCATGGCGATCAGCGACTTCACGCCCTCGCAATTCGCCGAGTACGAGTGTCGCCTCGACAGCCGGGACCCGGACATGTGGTTGGAGTGCTTCAACCCGACCATGTTCTCCGACCTGGCCACCGGCCTGCACACCTTCGAGGTGCGGGCAATCGCCGGCGAGGCAGCGGGACCCGACCCGACGCCGGCGCGCTACACCTGGCGGGTCGGGCCGGATCCGGACGACCCCGGCGCCACGCCGATCAGCTGCGACGAGGCCAACATCACCCTGACGGCAAGCGCGGACGGCTGGGCCGACCAGGTCAACCCGCTCGAGAACTACTGGACGATGACCGAGCTCGAGGTCCGCTCCGGCGCGACCGATCCGGGGAACGGCCAGCCGCTCACGCCGCAGAACGCGCGGTCCTTCTTCCGATTCCCGCTGCAGTCCGACGCGCCCGACTGCGAGCTGGAGTCGGCCACGCTGCGCCTGTACTCGGGCGGCCACACCGAGGACCGAACCCTGGCTGCCGTGCCGCTTGCCGAGACCTGGAAGGAGAGCACCCTCACCTGGGTGAGCCAGCCAGACCCCGTCCCGGGCGGGATCGGCGCGACCACTGCCGCCGGCGAGGGATACCGCGAGTTCGATGTCAAGGCGCACATCGAGGCGATCTTCGCAGGAGAGCTGCCGAACCACGGCTGGGTGATCCGCGACCGGCACGAGAACGACCTCGAGGGCGGCGACCAGAACTTCATCTCCAGGGAAGCGCCCCAGGATCCGCCGGAGATCACCCTGCCCGAGCTCGAGCTGCGCTTCGAGCCGGCCGACACGCCGCCTCCTCCGCCGCGCGACGACACGCTCGTCGACCGCGTGGTCGCGTGCGGTGAGGTCATCACCGAGAGCACCCGCCTGATGGCCGACGTGACCGGCTGCCTCAGCGAGGGCATCGCCATCGGCGCGCCCAACATCATCCTCGACCTCAACGGGCACACGGTGAGGAGCGGCCTGCTGCTCGAGCCGGGCGAGGAGGACAACCTGACGCCGGGCATCCGCAACGGCTACCCCAACGTCGAGATCCGCAACGGCACCGTCACCAACTACGGCTACGGCGTCCTGCTCGGCCCCGGCTCCACGCACAGCGAAGTGCATGACATGACACTGGTCCGCAACGCCCTCACCGGCGTCCAGCTCTTCGACGCGGACAACGGACGGATCGGGAACTGGGTCCACGACAACGTCTTCGACTCCAACGGCGAGACCGGCCTCCAGCTCATGAGCGGCACCGAGGGCGCGCTCATCGAGAACAACTACTTCGTCTCCAACGGGATGTCGATCCACCTGTTCGACAGCCACCGGAACCTGATCCGCAACAACACCATCAGCGGCATCATCATCGACCCGGCCCTGGACTCCGATGCCGGCATCGTGCTCGACAACGGCTCGCGGAACAACGTCCTGGAGAACAACGACATCAGCGACACCGGCGACGCCGGGATCGTCATCCACCAGGGCTCGCACGGCAACATCGTGCGCGGTGGTGTGCTGGTGCGGAACGGCGACGCCGGCGTTATCGTGCAGGACGCGGACCGGATCGAGGTCGACGGCATCCTTGCCCACCAGCAGTCGGACGGCGGCGTCGTGCTGTCGAACTCGAGCAACAGCGTCGTCAAGAACAGCGACCTCCGCTACAACCCGTCGGGCGTCGACGCATCCGGGACCAACAACCTGATCGTCGAGAACAACAACGCCTCCAACTCGCTCCAGACAGGCATCGCGCTGGGCGACGGCGTCAACATGATCGTCCGCAACAACACGGCCAACCGGACCGGCGGCGCCGGGATCTCGGTCGACGCCTCTGCTTTCGACGCAACCGGCAATGCGGTCGGTGGGGCGCTGGTCGAAGGGAACACCACCAACGAGAACGCGGAGAGCGGGATCTCCGCCACCACTGCGCGGCACACGATCCGCGGCAACACTGCAAACCTGAACTCCGGCTACGGCATCGAGGCCGGCGAGGAGTCCGTTGCAGGCGAGCCGCCCGACCCGAACCGGAACATCGACGGCGGCGGCAACAAGGCCGCCGGCAACCACTCCGACGGCGTGACGCCGGGCCTGCCCGACGCGGTCCAGTGCCTTGGCGTCGTCTGCGAGACCGTGGACCCCGGTGGCGTCACCGAACCCGACCTCGAGGCGCCCCAGACCACCATCACGGTGACGCCTCCCGCGGTGACCGGGAACGAGACGTCGGTCTTCGAGTTCACGGCGAACGACGGCCCCACCGGTGACCCGGTGACCGCGATGACCTTCGAGTGCCGCATCGACGCGCCACCGGACCCGCCGGTGCCGCCCGAGGACCCCGAGCTCGAGCCGCCCGACCCGACCGAGCCGCCCGACCTCCCCGAGCCGCCGGAGGGTGAGTTCTGGGTCGCGTGCTCGAGCCCGCTGACCTACCTGAGCCTCGAGCCGGCCATGGACCACCACTTCGAGGTCCGCGCGGTCGACCAGGCCGGCAACTTCGACCTCACGCCCGCCGAGTACACCTGGCGGATCGAGGCGGGCGTCCACGAGGACGGCACCGAAGAGTGCGGCCCGGGCGAGACCCTCGGCGTCGACTGCAAGGTCGCGGGCGCCGCGCCCGACACCCGGATCACCGCCGCGCCCGGCGAGCTGATCACCGACGCCGCGGGGACGCGCTACGACACGACGAACCAGGCGGCGACCTTCAAGTTCACCGGCAGCGACAACCTGACTGCGGGCTACAACCTCAGGTATGAATGCCGGACGTACTTCGACGAGTTCAACGACGAGCTCACGCCGGCCGACATCCCTGAGACGTTGGAGTGGGGCTCGTGCGGGTCGCCGAAGTCGTACGCGAACCTCGCCCACGGCGGGCACATCTTCCAGGTGCGGTCCGTCGACCTGGTCGCGAACAAGGACACGACCCCGGCCTCGCACGCCTGGTGGATCCACCCGCCGCCGCCCGACACGACTGCGCCGGACACCGAGATCGTGTCCGGACCGGATCCGACGACCGTGCAGACCAGCGCGACGTTCACCTTCACCGGCAGCGACAACCAGACCCCGACCGAGGAGCTCGCGTTCCAGTGCCGGCTCGACGGGGCGCTGGAGGCCGGTCAGCCTGCCTGGACGACGTGCACCTCGCCGTACACGGTCAACGGGCTGACTCCAGCACAGCACGTGCTCCAGGTCCGCGCAGTCGACCTGGGCGGGAACGTCGACGACGTCAACGGCAGCGTGGACAACCCGAGCGCGCCCGTCGCGGACGACCCGAGCGACGGTGTCCCGGCGGCCTACGTGTGGAAGGTCGGCACCGCCCCGGTGACCAAGACCGTCTTCTGCGGCCAGAAGGTCACCCAGAGCATCAAGGTCAACAACAACCTCGCCGACTGCCTCGCCCACGGCCTGATCGTCGGCGCCGACAACATCACCATCGACCTGAACGGCAAGACCATCGACGGCAAGTCGATCGGCGCCGCGATCCTCAACAACGGTTACGACTCGGTGACGATCAAGAACGGCCGGCTGACCGACTTCGACTACGGCGTGATGCTGAACAACGGCGCCGAGCTGAACATCGTCGAGGGCATCACCGCGGACCTGAACCAGGACGCGGCGATCAGCCTGGGCCACGGGACCTTCCCGGAGGACCCGAACCTGGCGCCCGCCGAGCCGGTGCCCGGCTTCCGGTCCGGCGTCGACAACAACATCCTCCGGTCGAACACCCTGGTGTCCAACAAGCGCGGCGTCTGGCTGCTCAACGGCGCCAAGGACAACGTCGTTCGCGGCAACCTGATCGGCTCGACGAGCGACGAGGCGGTCTGGATCGAGCGCGCCGAGTCCAACCTGGTCGAGGGCAACGACATCCAGTCCGCCAGCAAGGGCGGGGTCCTGCTCGAGGGCGCGACCGACAACACGATCCTGGAGAACTCGATCGTCGGGGCCGGAAGCGGCGTCATCGTCCGCGCCACCACGAGCGGCACGATCGGCATCGAGTCGACCGGCAACCTGGTCCAGGGCAATCACATCAGCGACAGCGCCGGGCCCTCGCTCGAGATCGAGAGTTCGAGCGCCAACCAGCTGATCGACAACATCGGCGAGCTGAGCGACTCGTACGCGATCGAGCTCTACCGCGCCAACGACAACCTCGTGCGAGGCAACGACGTCAGCGGCAACAAGGGCGGCGTCTCGCTGAGGGAGTCGACCGGCAACCTGATCGAGGGCAACGACACCAGCAACTCCGACTCGACGGGCATCACGCTCGAGTCCCAGTCGTTCTCGAACACGCTGCTCAACAACAGCTCGAGCAACAACGTCGGCGGCGGCATCTACATCGGCGACGAGGCGCCGGCCGGCCAGGGCACCCTCGTCCAGGGCAACACCACCAACTCGAACAAGAGCGAGGGCATCAAGGCCTCGAAGCCGAGCCACATCTTCAAGGACAACGTCGCCACCGACAACGACTCCTGGGGGATCTACGTCGGCGACCCGTCCAACGGCAGGGCGAACATCGACGGCGGCGGCAACATCGCCCAGGGCAACGACGGCCCGCTCGGCGTCGACCTGAAGCCGCAGCAGTGCTACAACATCAGCTGCCTCGGCGGCCCGGGTGGCGGCGACCAGATCGCTCCGAACACCAACATCCTGGAGACACCGCTCGACCAGAGCACCGAGAGTGTCGCTGTCTTCCGGTTCACGGGAGCCGACAACTCCAGCCCGGTCACGTTCGAGTGCCGGTTCGCTCCTCAGGCCGAGTTCGCCGACGCCGGCTGGCAGGCCTGCACCAGCCCCAAGACGTACCAGGACCTCGTCAACGACACGTACTCGTTCGAGGTTCGCGCGGTCGACTTCTCCGGCAATGCCGACCAGACCCCCGCGAGCTACACCTGGGCGGTCGAACTGGGCGACTTCAAGGCCTCGATCGATTCGGCGCCGGACCGGGTCACCGTCGACACGGGCGCGACGTTCGAGTTCTCGGCCAACCGCAGCACGGGCGTGGACTTCCAGTGCGTGCTGCAGCCGGCCGGCGGCGCCGTTGACTGGGCCTCGGCGTCTGCCTGCACGTCGCCGAAGACGTACGCCGGCCTCGAGCCTGGCCAGTACGAGTTCTGGGTCCGCGCCACCGATACCGCGACGAGCACCTACGACACGCAGATGTACGCCTGGACGGTCGGGCCGCCGCCGGTCGCCGCCCGCGTCAACTGCGGTCAGATCCTGACCGAGAGCACCCGGGTGCTCAACGACCTCGTCGACTGTGGTGGCCACGGCCTCATCGTCGGTGCGCCTGGCATCACCATCGACCTCGACGGCCACGTCATCGACGGCCTCGGGCTCGACGCCGGCATCCTCAACAACGGTCACGACGACGTCACCATCACGAACGGCCTCATCACCCAGTTCCTCTACGGCGTCCAGCTCAACCCCGGCACCGCGCGCAACGTCGTGCACGATCTCCGGATCGAGGGGAACGAGGAGGCCGGGATCGCACTCTCCGACGCCGACCAGGGCGCCGACGGGAACACGATCCGCGACAACTCGATCGTCGCCAACGAGATCGGCATCGCGCTCTACACAGGCACGCGTCACGCCGTCATCCGCGGCAACACGCTGGCCGCGAACCTCGGAGAGGGCGCGATCGTCCTGGAGTTCGCCAGCGAGAACCTGATCGAGGGCAACCAGATCGGCCAGAGCGCCGCAAGCGGCGTCTCCCTGCTCGGCGGCGGCAGCAACACCGTGACCGACAACGTCCTCAAGGACAACGGCGGCATGGGGATCATGGCCGGCGACGACCTGCTGCAGTCCAACAACAACCTCATCCAGCGCAACACCATCCGGGGCGGCCAGGGTGGCGTCATGGTCGCGGGCGACGGCAACACGGTCATCAACAACGAGGCCCTCGGCACGACCGGCCCCGGCGTGACCGTCGAGCTCGCCACCAACACAGTCGTCAAGGGCAACGACTTCAGCGGCAGTGCTGGGGGCATCGTCGTCGGCGAGGCGACGAACACCCTGATCGAGGCGAACAACGCCAGCGGGACCCTCGGCTCCGGCATCGAGGTCGGCGAGTTCTCCCTCGACTCCGTGGTCCGGGACAACACCGCAAGCGGCAACGGGGGCGCCGGGATCGAGATCACCGAGTCGTCCGTCCTCGACCGCGGAACTCTGGTCGAGAACAACACGACGGACGCCAACGGCGGCGACGGCATCTACGTCGAGGGCGCCGGCCACGAGATCAAGGGCAACGTCGCGCAGCTGAACGGCGGCTGGGGCATCTACTCCGTCGGTGCAGAAGACGGAGGCGGCAACTTCGCGGCCGGCAACATGGAGCCTGACCAGTGCTTCGGCGTCGTGTGCGAGCTCGGCACGGTTCCCGGTGCGCCGGACACCTGGATCGTCTCGGGCCCCCAGGACGCCAACGCGGCAACGCCGGCGATCGAGAGCAACAGCCGCAACGCCAGCTTCACCTACCTCGGCGCCGACGACACCAGCCCGATCACCGACCTGGTCTTCGAGTGCCGCCTCGACTCGACGAACTCGCTCGCCTGGGAGGACTGCGAGTACCCGGCCGAGTACCTCAACCTCAGCCCCGGCGAGCACACCCTCGACATCCGCGCCATCGACATGCTCGGCCAGGGGCTGGCAGATCCCACGCCTGCCAGCTTCACCTGGACCTACGTGCCGCTGCCGACGGGCGTGGCGCCCGAGGTGATCCTCGACGTCGTGCCGGAGACGCCGACCTTCCTCTTCGACGCGATCTTCACCTTCCACGCCAACGAGCCGGACGTCACCTTCCAATGCAAGGTCGACGCCAACGGGTACGAGCCGTGCGGCTTCGAGGCGGCCACGTACATGAGCCAGGGCGCCTACGAGTGGGCGCTGGCCGAGAACGAGGTCGGCCAGCACACCTTCTCCGTGCGCGCCATCGACTTCGAGGGGAACGTCGGAGCGCCGACCACCTTCACCTGGGAGCTCATGGGCGTCAACGTGGTCGTCACCGACGGCCCCGGCTTCGTGCCGGCGAGCGGCGGTCCGCAAGGCGACCCGGCCACGGGCGGCCCGACCGCGAGCACCTCAGCGGAGATCACCTTCGAGGCCAACGTCGCGGACGCCCAGTTCTGGTGCCGCTTCGACAGCATGGACCCGGGCGACTACTTCCCGTGCGAGTCGCCGTTCCGCGTCGGCCCCGCGTTCGCCGGTGACACGGAGTACCCCGACCCGCTGCTTCCGGGCGATCACGTGCTCGAGGTCTACGGCGAGTCCGAGACGATGGGCTCCGCGGCGGAGCTCGAGCCTACGGTCTACGAGTGGGAGGTCGTCGACGCGATCGACACGCTGCCGCCGGAGACGACGATCGAGCGCGCTCCCGTCACTGCCGACCTGAGCTCGACGGTGTTCGAGTTCAGTGGTGTCGACGACCTGACGCCGGAGTTCCTGCTCACCTTCGAGTGCCAGGTCACGAACGGCACCGCGCCACCGAACGACCTCAACTGGGTCGCGTGCACCAGCCCGTTCAACCTGCTCGACGCGTACTCGTACGCCGATCCCGAGATGTCGATGGCCCAGCACACGTTCTACGTGCGCGCCGTGGACATGTCCGAGCCCGAGTTCCCGAACCCGAACCAGCCCGAGTTCGAGGGCAACCCCGACCCGACGCCGGCCTCGTTCACCTGGACCCCGGTCGCCGACACCCGGGACCCGGTCGTGAACATCTCCGGCGGCCCGGCCGACGGCGCGACCGTGGGCCAGGAGCCCGAGCTGTACACGTTCTCCGGCCTCGACAACGCCACGCCCCTCCTGCTGCTCGAGTTCGAGTGCGCGGCCTATCTCACCGCGGCCGGCGTCGAGTCGGCCGAGTGGGCGTCGTGTGAGTCGCCGGTGGCCGGCGGCTACGACATCAGCGGTCTGGAGCCCGGCGCCTACACCGTCGCCGTCCGGGCGACCGACCTCGCGGGCAACATCGGACCTGCCGCTACACGCGCGGTCACGGTCTCGGGTGCGCCAGTCGTGACGTTCCTCAGCGGTCCGGACGGCCGACTCGACCCCGTCTCGGGCGAGCCCGACGGCGCGAGCGGCACCGAGAACGCCGTCTTCACCTTCGAGTCCGACCAGCCCGGGTCCACGTTCGAGTGCTCGGTCGACGGCGCAGACTACCTGCCGTGCGGTGGGACAACCCTGCCCGCGAGCGGCGCGGCCTGGGTCGTCGACAACGGCGAGCACCAGTTCTCCGTCCGGGCGACGAACGCGCAGGGAATCGTCGGCGAGGAAGCCGCCTACGAGTGGCTCGTCCAGCTCAGTGCCGACGTCAACGCCCCGACCTCGCAGTTCCGCACCGGACCGGAGAACGGCACACTGCTCCAGGAGGCCATCTTCACCTTCACCGGCACCGACAACCGGACGCCGTCGGCGGACCTGGCCTTCGAGTGCGCCCTCGACTCAACGACGTCCTGGAACTCGTGCACCTCGCCCGAGCAGTTCTCCGACCTCACCCGCGGCACGCACACGCTGCGCCTGCGGGCTGTCGACGCCGCCGGCAACATCCAGGCGACGCCGGCCGTGTACACCTGGACCGTCGCGCCTCCGCCGGTTGTGACGATCCTCTCCGGCCCCGGTGTCGACCAGGAGGAGACGACCGACCGGACCGTGACCTTCACGTACTCCGCCGACGTCAGCCCGGTGACATTCCACTGCTGGCTCGACGGCAAGTTCAACCCGCACGCTCCGGGCGACCCGACTAAGCCCGCCCCGTGCGACCCGGCAGGCGAGACCTACGCCGACCTCGGCATCGGCGAACACCTGTTCGCGGTGCGCGCGGTCGACGAGTTCGGGAACATCGGCGTCTGGGAGGACTCGGAGTTCCGGGTCACCCCGTCCGAGGCCCGGATCACCTCCGCCCCGGCGAGCGGGACGAACACGACGGCGTCGTTCGAGTTCACCAGCGACCCGTCCGACCCCAACGCGGTCTTCTACTGCTCGCTCGACGACCGTCCGTTCTCACTGTGCAACGACACGCCGGTGGACGGCTCACCGGGCACCTACCGGAAGACCTACACGAACCTGTGGGCCGGTGAGCACACCTTCCAGGTGCAGACGCTCTACACCGGCGTCGATTGGCAGGGTCTGCCGTTCGAGCACGACCCGATCCCGGCCGAGCACACCTGGACGGTTCAGGACTTCACGGCGCCCGACACGACGATCGAGTTCGGGCCGCCCGCGACCACGACGAGCACCACCGCGTACCTCCAGGTCAACTCCGACGACCCGACGGCGACGATCGAGTGCACGCTGACCGGCCCGACCGGCACCGAGCAGGGCGAGTGCGAGCCCGGAGTCATCACCGAGTTCACCGACCTGGTCCCCGGCGACTACACCTTCAGCGCGGTGGCCACCGACCTGTCCGGCAACGTCGACCCGAGCCCGGCAACGCACGAGTGGACGATCGGCACGCCGAGCGGCCCGCCGAACACGCCGGTGGGAGACAACGTCACGGTGACGGTCGGCGACGTCAAGGTGACCTACTTCGAGGTCGAGACCGCCGGCACCACGACCGCCAACCGGCTCGGTGGTGGGCCGTCGCTGCCCGAGGGCTACGGCGGCGGGAAGTACTACGAGATCTCGACGACCGCGGTGTACTCCGAGCCGATCACGGTGTGCATCAACTACGACCCGGCCGACTTCGGCGGTTCCAAGTCGCTGCGGTTGCTCAGCTTCGACGGCGAGGTGTGGCTCGACGTCACCACGCTCCACAACCCGTTCTCCACGCCGGCCCGGGTGTGCAGCAACATCGCCGAGGACTTCGGTCTCTTCGCGATCGCGCGCGCCTCGTCCGGGATGGCGCCCGAGACGTCGATCCTGTCCGGGCCCGAGGGCCCGCTCGGCCCCGACGGCCTCCCGACCTCGACCAGCGGCTCCGCAACGTTCGAGTTCTGGACCGACCAGGAGAACGCGATCACCCAGTGCTCGCTCGACGGGGACCCGTATTTCTACTGCGAGTCGCCGCTGACCGTCGGCCCGCTCGAGGAGGGCGGCCATGAGCTCCTCGTCCAGGCAGTCAACGACTTCGGCTGGATGGACCTGACCCCGGCGCTGTACGAGTGGGAGGTCATCGGGCCCGACGTCACGCCACCCACGACCACCATCACGAGCGGTCCGCCAGAGGGCTCGCAGACTCCGAACTTCATCTCCAACTTCGAGTTCGCCGGCACCGACGACATGACGCCGACTCTCGAGCTCGAGTTCGAGTGCACGCTCGACGGCGAGGCCATCGGGGGCTGCGAATCGCCTGAGGAGATCGAGGTCACGACCCCGGGCGAGCACACCCTCCTCGTCCAGGCGATCGACGGCGCCGACAACATCGACCCCGTGGGTGCGACCCGGACCTGGACGGTCGTGGACATGTCCGGACCGGACACCGAGATCCTCGTCGGTCCCGAGGAGGAGACGACCGAGACCAGCGCGACCTTCGAGTTCGAGGGCTTCGAGCTGCTCAACGACGAGCCCGTGAACCAGTTCGAGTGCGCCCTCGATGACGGCGAGTTCGCGCCCTGCTCCTCGCCGCACACGATCGCCGGCCCGCTCGGCGGCGGCGTGCACGTCTTCCACGTCCGCGCGGTCGACCCCGACGGCAACAAGGACATCTCGCCCGCGTTCTACGAGTGGATGATCCTCGGGGCCGACGACACCACACCGCCCGACACGTTCATCACCACCTACCCGAACCCGGCGAACTCCGGCCCCGACGTCACCTTCGGCTTCGCCAGCAACGAGCCGGTCGAGTCCTTCGAGTGCTCCTGGGGCACCGGCACGCCGCCGGCCGCGCCCACGACGTGGGAAGAGTGCGAAACCGTCTTGCTGCTCGAGGCCCTCGACTCCGGCCAGCACTGGCTGTGGGTGCGCGCGCTCGACGCCGCGGAGATCCCCAACGTCGACCCGACACCGGCCGGCCGCGACCGCGGGTTCGGGCCCAACGACACCGAGCCGTTCGTCTGGACGACCACCGGTGAGCCCGAGACGATCATCGACTCCGGGCCCGCAGACCCGACCGGGTCGTACACCGCGACCTTCGAGTTCCACTCCGACCAGCCCGGCGCCACCTTCCAGTGCTCGGTCAACGGGTCGCCGTACGTCGGTTGCTCGTCCGGCTATCAGGCCGGCCCGTTCCTGCCCGGCGAGGGCGGGGAGCCGGAGGAGCACGAGTTCGAGGTCCGCGCGGTCAACCAGTACCGCAACGCCGACGGCGAGCAGGTCATGGATCTCTCACCCGCGACCTACACCTGGACGGTCCAGGACGTCACGCCGCCGGAGACCGAGTTCCTCGGCGCGACAGAGATCGGGCCCGAGCAGTTCGTGGACCCCGGCCTTCGGTTCACCTTCCGCGGCGACGACGAGCAGGCCTCCTCCTTCGAGCTCGAGTTCGAGTGCGCGATCACCAACTCGACCGCGGGCGACGCCCCCGTGTGGGAGGGCTGCGGCGAGCCGGCAGCAGGCGACTCGTTCTTCCACGAGATCGCATTCGAGGACTATCTGGAGTCGCCCGGCGACTACACCTTCCAGGTCCGCGGCGTCGACCTCGCGGGGAACGCCGACGAGACGCCTGTGCCCCAGCCCGCCTACGAGTTCACGATCGAGGGCGAACCGGAGACGGCGATCGACACGGTCACGCCTGCGATCGCCGAGCCGGACCTCGAGACGACCAGCACCACGGTGACCTTCACCTTCTCCGGCACCGGCGCGTCGTTCCTGTGCAGGCTCGACAGCGAGACGGGTCCGTTCGTCGAGTGCCCGGGCGGAGCTCCGGGCCAGGCCACCTACACCGACGTGCCCTATGGCGAGCACGCGTTCGAGGTCGCCGCGGTCGGCGAGCACGGCACGCTCGACTCGACTCCCGCATTGTTCGAGTGGGTCAGCGGCACGAACGTCGCGCCCGACGTGACCATCAACCAGGCGACCGCGCCGCCCGCGACCGGTGGCACCGCGACCACGGGCACGATCGAGTTCAGCTCCACCGACCCGCAGGCCACCTTCCTGTGCGTCCTCGACGGTGGCCCGGAGCTCCCGTGCATCTCGCCGATCACCTACACCAACCTCCCGGCAGGCGAGCAGAACCCGCACGCCTTCGAGGTGACCGCGACCAGGGCCGACCTGCTGCCGAGCGTCCCGCTCAACACGGCGCTCCACGAGTGGGTGATCGCCGACGAGGCGGCTCCCGAGGCGAGGTTGCTCGAGCCGCTGCCGACCGACCCGAGCGCCGACGAGGTGACTTTCACCTTCACCGGTAGCGACAACGGCACCACCGCGGCGAACCTCGAGTTCGAGTGCCGCCTCGACGGCGGCGAGTGGATCCCGTGCTCGTCACCGCACACGATCCCGGACCTGACCGGTGGCGAGCACACGTTCGCAGTGCGGGCGATCGACGAGACGGCCCTCACCAGCGCGCCGGTGTCCCACACCTGGGACGTCATCGCTCCGCCGCTGACCACGATCACCAACCAGGTGGCCGGGGCCGACGTCCCGGCCGGTGAGACCAGCGCGAGCGCGACAGGCGAGCTGTCGTTCTTCGACCAGCCGGGTTCGACGTACGAGTGCCGCCTCGACGCGCAGTACGCGGCCGACCCGGACGCCGTTCCGTGGGAGCAGGACTGCACGTCGCCGTACCCCTACGACCTGGCGAACGGCGAGCACGTGTTCGAGGTCAGGGCGAAGACGCTGCCGCTGAACGGTCAGACCATGACCGAGAGCCCGGCCGCGGAGTACTCATGGATGATCGACGCCGCCGACACGACGGCGCCGAACACCGCGATCAACCTCGGCCCGGCGAACCCGACATCGAACACGTCCGCAACGTTCCTCTTCGACGGCACGGACAACCTGACCGCGGCCGCGGACCTGACCTTCGAGTGCTCGCTCGACGGCGCGACGTTCGAGGGCTGCGCGAGCGGCGACGTGTACGCCGACCTCGCCGTCGGCGACCACACCTTCGCGGTGCGGGCGATCGACGGAGCCGGGAACACGGACGACTCGCCGGCTGAGCAGGCCTGGACGATCGAGGCCCCGACCGCCAACAACACCGATGTGGGCACGAACGTCGCGGTCTCCGTCGGCGGCGCGAACATCACGTTCGCCGAGGTCACCGCGGCCGGCGCGACGTCGGTCTCCACCATCACTGCTGGCTCGGCGCCCGACCTGCCGAACGGCTACGACGCGGCCGACGCGCTCTACTACGACGTCTCCACGACGGCTCAGTTCGTCGGCAACGTCACCGTGTGCCTGCCGTACGACGCACTCGTCGACGCGCACGTCCTGCACTTCGACGGCGAGTGGGTCGACGTCACGCTCGAGCAGCAGGGCGGCCTGGTCTGCGGCGTCGTCAGCAGCCTGTCACCGTTCGCGGTTGCCGAGGCCTCCGCGGAGGTGGCTCCGGACACGACCATCATCCAGGCGCCGGAAGACCCGACCGTCCAGACGACCGCCGACGGCGCCGACGTGCAGTTCCAGTTCTCCTCCACGATCGACTCCGTCGAGCACCCCGCCTCGTTCGAGTGCCGGCTGGACGCCGAGCAGTGGAGCTCGTGTGACTCGCCGTACCAGTTCAACGCGCTGTTCGGCGAGCACACCCTCCGCGTCCGCGCGCTGACCGACACCGGCGTCCTGGACGCGACGCCTGCCGTCTACACGTGGACGGTCCTCGCCCGGCCGGTCGCGACGGTCGACTCCGGTCCGGAGGACCAGGAGCCGAGCACCCCGGACGTGGAGAACGAAAGCCGGACAGCGACCTTCGAGTTCAGCTCCGACCAGCCCGGCAGCACCTTCGAGTGCAGACTGACCAGCGAGGCCGGCGGCACGACGTGGCAGGCCTGCACGTCGCCGAAGACCTACCAGAACCTCGCGCTCGAGGAGCACACCTTCGAGGTGCAGGCGATCAACGCCGCCGGCCACGCGAGCTTCCTGCCCGCGCAGTTCGAGTGGGAGGTCGCCGACCTCACGGCCCCGCACGTCACGATCGACAGCGGGCCGACGGGCACGGTCGACGCCTCCACGGCGACGTTCGACTTCTCGGCCGGCGAGCCGGTGATCTTCGAGTGCTCGCTGGACGGAGCCCCGTTCGGCGCGTGCCAGTCCGGAATCCGGTACACAGGCCTCGAACGCGGCTCCCACACGTTCGATGTCCGCGCCGAGGACCTCTCCGAGGGTGAGAACGCCAGCGAGACGGTGCGCCGGACCTGGACGGTGGCCGACCTCACCGCGCCGGTGATCACGATCAGCGAGAAGCCGACGGCCACGACGTCCGAGACGACCGCACAGTTCAGCTTCAGCACCAGCGACAACTGGGGCGGCGCGGTCACGACCGAGTGCCGCCTCGAGGGAGGCACGTTCGCGCCCTGCACCTCGCCGAAGTCCTACTCCGGCCTGTCGGACGGCGAGCACACGTTCGTCGTGCGGGCGACCGACTCCGCGGACAACGCGCGGACCGAGACCCACACCTGGACGGTGGAGGACGTCGTCGATCCCGAGGCGCAGATCACGAACGTGACCAGCGGTTCCCTGGTCGTCGAGTTCACCGGCACCGACGACCACACGGCTGTCGGCGACCTCCGGTTCGAGTGCCGGGTCGACAGCGCGGGGTACGGCGCGTGCACCAGCCCGAAGACGTACACCAGCGCCGAGCTGAGCGCGATGTCGCCCGGCGACCACACCTTCCAGGTGCGCGCCATCGACCAGGCCGGGAACGTCGGGCAGCCCGACAGCCGCACGTTCACGGTGGCCGACACGACCGCCCCGAACACCACGATCACCGGTGCCCCGACGAACAACACCACGAACACGAGCGCGAGCTTCGCGTTCGCCGGCAGCGACGACGGGACTCCGGCGGCCGGACTCACCTTCGAGTGCAAGCTCGACACGGGCAGCTTCGAACCGTGCACCACGCCGAAGGCCTACACCGGCCTCTCGGTGGGTCAGCACACGTTCGAGGTGCGGGCGAAGGACCAGGCCGGCAACACCGACCAGTCGTCGGCCAGCCGCTCCTGGACGATCCAGGCTCCGGCCGACACGACGGCGCCCGACACGTCCATCAGCGCCCAGCCGCCAGCGACGACCGTGGAGACCAACGCGTCGTTCGGCTTCACCTCGACGGAGACCGGATCGACCTTCGAGTGCAAGCTCGACACGGGCGGGTACGAGCCCTGCACGACGCCGAAGGCATACACGGGTCTCGCGGTCGGCCAGCACACCTTCTCGGTCCGGGCCAAGGACGCCGCCGGCAACCAGGACCAGAGCGCAGCGAGCTACTCGTGGACGATCCAGAGCACCACCGTCAACTGCGGCGCGACGCAGACCTTGACGGCCACCAGGGACGCCTGGATCGACGCCGGCAGCACAACGTCGAACAAGGGCTCCGACTCGACCCTGAAGGTCATGTCCAAGAGCGGCGGCAACCTGCGCGCCCTGGTCGGGTTCAACCTGCCGACGATGCCGCCGGGCTGCACGGTCGCGAGCGCAACGCTCCGCCTCTACGCCAAGTCGGCAGCCAGCGGCCGCACGGTGCAGGTCTTCCAGCTCGGTGGGTCCTGGACCGAGGGCGCGGTCACCTGGGCGAACCAGCCGGCGACCACGGGCCCGGCAGTGACGACCAACTCCGGCACCGGCTACCGCGAGTGGAACGTGGCCGGGATGGTGCAAGCCATGTACACGGGTGCGAACCACGGCTTCCTGCTGGGTGATTCGAACGAGGACCAGGACGCCGAGCAGCAGTTCCACAGCCGCGAGGAGAGCACCAACCGGCCGCAGCTCGTGATCACGTTCGGGACCGGCGCACCGCCGGACGGCGTGCCCGAGACGCAGATCACCGGCAGCCCGCTGCCGGCCACCTCGAGCACCTCGGCCTCGTTCACCTTCACCGGGACCGACGACACGACGCCGGCCGGCAGCCTGACCTTCGAGTGCCAGCTCGACGTCCCCGAGACCTCGTCGTGGGCCCCGTGCACCAACCCGAGGAACTACTCGAGCCTCGCCGACGGGTCGCACACCTTCCGGGTGCGGGCCAAGGACGCCTCCGGCAACGTCGACCCGACTGCCGCCGTCCACGCGTGGACGATCGACCGGACGGAGCCGGAGACCGTCCTCACGGGCGGACCTGCGGCGTCGACGACGAGCAAGAGCGCGCAGTTCGCGTTCCAGTCCCCGGAGTCCGGTACGACGTTCACGTGCTCGCTCGACCAGGGGCCCTACAACGCGTGCACCTCGCCGAAGGACTACACGAACCTGTCCGTCGGCCAGCACACCTTCCGGGTGCGCGCAACCGACGCGGCCGGCAACACGGACCAGACGCCCGCGAACCAGCAGTGGACGATCCAGTCGGGCGGCACCCCGGTGAACTGCGGCTCGGCGCAGACCGTGACGTCCGTCGCCGACGCGTGGATCGATCAGAGCAGCGCATCGGCGAACAAGGGCGGCGACTCGATCCTCAAGGTCATGTCCAAGGGGAGCGCCAACCTGCGAGCACTGATCCGGTTCAACCTCCCGACGATCCCGGCAGGCTGCGTGGTCGACACGGCGAAGCTGCGCCTGTACGCGGCCTCCGCCTCCGGGAGCCAGCGCACCCTCCAGGTGCTCCGGCTCGGCGGGTCATGGACGGAGAGCAGCGTGACCTGGGCGACCGCGCCACAGACGACCGGCGCGGCGGTCACGACGACGTCGGCAACCGGTTACCGCGAGTGGAACGTGGCTGCGATGGTCCAGGCGATGTTCTCGAGTGGGTCGAACCACGGCTTCCTGGTCAAGGACGCCACCGAGGGTCAGGATGCTGAACAGCAGTTCCACGCACGGGAGAAGGGGAGCAACCTTCCCCAGCTCGTCCTGACCTTCAAGCCGGCTTCCTGAGTAGCGCGCAAAGCCCGATATCGGCGGAAGCCGGCAGACGGGTAACGATGAATCAGTCACCGCGTAGTGGAAGGGACCGACGGATGATCAAGCGGACACGAACCTATGGCTGGTTCATGCTGATGGTGCTCCTGCTCGTACCTCTCGCCGGCTGCTCCGGTGACGACGACCCCGAGGGCGAGAAGGGTCCGAAGGCGGTCGCGGCTGACGCCTCAGTCTTCGGCAGCTTCGTGGGCAAGGTGTCGGGCACGACGGCCTTCGTGGCCGTCGTGGCCACACCGGCAGAGGGTGGCTCCGGCGCAGTCCAGATCTACCTCTCCGACGGCAAGGGCTTGAGCGAGTTGTTCTCCGCGCCGATCTCGGACAACAGCTTCACAGCGAAGTCAGAGGACAAAGACGTGGAGACCGAGGGCGAGCTGACCGCCGACTCGGTGACTGGCACGGTCGCGCTTCCGAGCGGCAGGACGGTCGAGTACGAGGCCACACCACCCACTGGCTCGGCGGGTCTCTACGAGTTGACGGTCACGCGCAGCGGAGAGCTAGGCGGCGCGTCCGCCGCCGGTCTGGGTGTGACGGGTCAGATAGCGCTCGGCAACCGGGGAACCGGAACGCTGAGCCTGGTGGACGGCAAGCGCCTCAAGCTTGCCGTCACCGGGACCCGCGCCGGTGACGTGACTCACGTCCGCGCCGGGCAGGTTCGCCTGATCGTCCTCTCGAACGGCGAGCTGCGAGGCGTGGCAAAGGGTCGCTCATCGAAGGGCGACCCGCGCGGGTTCTTCATCCGGTCCGCCTGATCCCGGGACTAGGACGAGGGCGCGACCACCACCCGGACCGTCGTTCCCGCATCCTCCGTGGACAGCACCTCGAACGTACCCCCCAGAGACTCCGATCGCTCCCGCATGCTCCGAAGGCCGAAGCTGTGCGCGGACCGCGGAGCGCCCGGATCGAACCCTCGCCCGTCGTCGCTCACCGTCAGCACCACGGGCTTGCCGCCCAGCTCGAGGACCACAGACGACGCACCCCCGTGCCGGGCGGCGTTGCCCACCGCTTCCCGCGCGATCCTGATCAGCGCGTCCCGCCACTCCACCGGCGTCTCCACGGATGGGTCGATCCGCAGGTCCAAACGGACGTCGGCTCGGTCCGCGACGTCCTTGGCCGCCAGCCCGACGGCCTGATGGAGCGGCTCGTCTAGTTCCCGGTTCAGCGCGGCGATCGCCCCGCGGGACTCGTCGAGCGCCCGGCTCGCGGCGTCGCTGATCCGCCGCACCGAGGCTTCGTACGGCGTGCCACCCACCTGCTCCAGGAGCCGCCCTCCGTGCGTCGCGATGTAGGCCAGCTCCTGTACTACGCCGTCGTGCAGGTCCCGAGCGACGCGTCGGCGTTCTGCTCGCACCGCCGACCGAACCAGCGCAGACTCCAAGTTGCTGATCTCGGAGATGGCGCCGTAAAGGAAGGCGATGATCGCGCAGAGCCAGAGGATCTCACCGCCGTACAGGAGCTCGGTGAACCGCGACGGGATCATGGCGTAGTAGATGAACGCGCACGACGCGATGGCCGACCCGACCGCCATCCAGCCGACGAAGTCGTCCCGATAGCGATCGGCGAGTCGGGCGAACGCCGCGGCCGCCACGGCGTAGCCCACCGAGGTCCCCAGGTCGATCCCGATCTTGACTGGGTGGCCGCTCAGGACGTCGAGGTCGGTGAACTCGTCGTCGTCAGGCACCGTCGGGAATGCTGTTGGCAGCCAGTCGTGCACTGCGTTCATGGCCAACGCCAGCGCCACCACCGCGAAGGAGCCCAGGACCAGCACCACACCGGCCACCCTCGGGGAGTTGTCGATGCGCCGGTCCGTCAGCAGCCCGGCCGCCGCGAGCAGGCTCGCACCGAGCACACCGCTGACCGCCGTTCCCCACACGATCGGGTGGTCGCCGGCAACGGTGTCGTCGAGGAACATCGCGTTCGCGGCGAACAACCCGTTCTTGACGGCAATCACGACGACGCCGGCGGCGAGGACGAGATTCCGGAGAGACCCGTCACTACGGAACCGGCCGAGGAGCACGGCGGCGAGGACGATCAGGACCAGCGCGTCGGCGGTCTCCAGAGCCACGTGGAACCGACGAGTGCCGAAGGTCGGGTCGAAGTCGATGGCCTCGAAGACCAGCGAAAGCACCGCGCAGAATGCCAGTGCACACACGACGGCCCGCCGCACGCCGAGTCGCTGCAGAGGGGTGCCGGTCGACCGCACCTCGGAGATCTCGACGCGGGGCTCGGCCGGCGCGGGCATCACACGATCCGGTCCCTGATCGCCCTTACCGCGATCTCGCCGCGGCTCTGGGCCTGGATCTTGACCAGCACGCTCGCGACGAGGTCTTGGACCGTGGACTCCGCGACACCTAGAGCAGTGGCAATCGGCGCCGGAGCCTCCCCGTCAGCGATCCGGGCGATCACGTCCGCCTCGCGAGCCGTGAGCCGGTTAGGGCCGGTGGGCTTCCGCCCGGGAGCGTCCACGTGGCGCAGCAGTCTCGGTGCGATCCTGGGGGAGAAGTAGGCCAGGCCGGCGGCGGCATCCGACACGGCGCGGACAAGGTCGTCGACCGGGCCGTCCTTCAACACGAACCCGCGTGCTCCCGCCAAAACCGCACGGAGGATGTCCTCCTCATCCTGGGAGACCGTCAGCATCACCACCCGGGTGTCCGGATCCCGTTCCAGCAGCAGCCGGGTGGCCTCGACCCCTCCTAGTCCGGGCATGCTCAGGTCCATCACGACCACGTCGGGTAGGAGCTTCGGCACCGACACCAATGACGCCTCGCCGCTGCTGACGTCGTCGACGACGTCGACGCCACAGTCGGTGAGCAGGCCCACCAGTCCGTCGCGGTAGTACGTGTGGTCGTCGACCAGTACAACCCGGATCGGGCGCTCCATTGCGCTCTCACCCCCGCTTCAGGGAGATCCCCAGAGCCCCCACGCCATCACCCGCGGGTATCGACTCGCAATCCTTCTCCAACGGTGCATCATCTGCTCGATCGGCGCGACGAATTGGAGCAACCCGACATTGAACGGTATCAATTCCGATAACAGAGCGGCTTTCGTGTCGGTGGGCGCAACAGGGATCGAACCTGTCCGACCAACGACTCATTGCCACCCCCGACCGCGCACGAGGACGGCCCCGCCCAGCAGCTCCAGCACAGCCGGACGGGGCCATAGCCGACCGAGTTGATCCCCCGAGAAGCCAGCTACGAGGTGTAGTACCCGCGGCGTAGGGCGTCACCCTTCGCATTCGTGTCCGCTGGACGGTCTCGATCGGTAGGCCTAGCGGCCCCTGCCGGGTGCTCTCAGATGCCGGCAGGGGCCTAGCCGCGCGCGGAGGGGGATCGGACCTCACCGTGGCCCCGAGAAAGCGGCCTTCGGTGGCGCTACCCCGCCCTGATGCCGGCCATCCGCCGTCAGCGGCCCGCGGAAACCAGATCCGAGACGCCGCGGAAGAAGCGCGCGGTTCGAGCAGGTGGGCCGCTCCCGATGTGGGTACCGCACAAGCAGGCCACCCCACCTGCGATTGGCGCTGGGCTCCGTCGCAGGATCCGGCGGCAAAGTTGCGTAGCGGGTGGGGTGGTCTCTTGGATCAACGGCGGAGGTGCCGCGAGGGCACGGCCTCCGGTCGCTCGACAAGCCCGGACGCACGGCGCCCCCCGACCCGACCAGGGGCCGAGGTCAGAGGAGGTTCTGGTGTCGGTGGGCGCAACAGGGATCGAACCTGTGACCGCCTGCTTGTAAGGCAGGAGCTCTACCGCTGAGCTATGCGCCCGAGGTGCCGCCGTCCAGAACGCGGCGGCGTCAGGCTACTGGAGTCCCACACCGCCGACCGAACCGAGGGACCGGAAAAATAAGCCGAACCGCTGGCGTCTCGGGTCACCAGCGGTTCGACGTCTCGAACTTTAGCGACCTCGTGTCACGCCTCCAAGGCAATCCGGAGATTCCATGAAAAATTCATCCGAAAGAACTAGACCGCTTGATCCGATGGGACTACGAGTCGACGGCGGCGCGCAGCTGCTTGAGGTGCTCGTCGAGGTCGCGACCGTCGGCGTAGGCGTGGTGCACGGCCCAGGCGACGTTGCCGTCGCGGTCGACGACGTACGACGACCGCATCGGGCTGCCCCGCTTCTCGTCGAAGACGCCGTAGGCCTTGGTCACCTCGCCGTGCGGCCAGTAGTCGCTGAGCAACGGGAAGTTGAGCCCGTCGGCGTCGGCCCACGCGCGCAGCGCGAACACCGGGTCGCAGGAGATCGCCAGCACCTCGGTGTCGAAGGTGAGGAACTCGTCGAGCCGGATGCGGATGGCGGCCATCTCCCCGGTGCACACGCCGCTGAACGCGAACGGGTAGAAGAGGATGAGCACCGCCTTGGTCCCGCGGTACGACGAGAGCGTGGTGTCCTGCCCGAACTGGTCCCGCAGCGTGAAGTCGGGCGCGGGACCACCGAGCGAGAGACCGGCCTCGGTCACGAGTCCCCCGCCTCGACGAGCTCGCGCTTGAGGACCTTGCCGGTCGCGTTGCGGGGCAGCTCGTCGAGGAAGACCACGTCGCGCGGCACCTTGTAGCGGGCCAGGTTGGACTTGACGTGGCCCTTGACGTCGTCCTCGGACACGTCGGCGCCGTCCGCGCAGACCACGAACGCGCGCAGCCGCTTGCCGTAGTCGTCGTCGTCGACACCGATCGCGGCGACCTCGGCGACGCCGTCGAGCTTGGAGATGCAGTCCTCGACCTCCTTCGGGAAGACGTTCTCGCCTCCGGAGACGATCATCTCGTCGTCGCGGCCCTCGACGTAGAGACGCCCGTCGTCGTCGAACCGGCCCACGTCGCCGGTCGACATCAGGCCGTCGACCATGTCCTTGTGGCCGCCGCCGGTGTAGCCCTCGAACTGGAGGTCGTTGCCGACGAAGATCCGGCCCGACTCACCCGCCGGCAGCTCCTTGTCGTCAGGGTCGAGGATCTTGACCACCGTGGCGTGCGGGACGCCGCCGGCGGAGCCGGGCGCCTCGCGCAGGTCCTGGGGGGTCGCGATGCTCGCCCATGCGACCTCGGTCGAGCCGTAGATCGAGTACAGGTTGTCGCCGTAGCGGTCCATCCACTGGATGGGCAGGTCGCCGGGCAGCGCCGAACCCGACGAAGCCACCGCCTTGAGCCGCGGCAGCGGGTGCTGGTCCAGCTTCTCCTCGGGCAGCGCCAGGATGCGTTGCAGCATCACCGGGATGACGACCAGCGAGTCGCACTCGTGGTCGGCCAGGAGCTCCAGCGCGTGCTCGGGGTCGAACTTCCGGGTCAGCACCATCGTGGTGCCGAGCAGCATGGCGAGCTGGTAGTGGGCGAAGCCCCACGTGTGGAAGAGCGGCGCCGCGATGTGGCAGGTCCAGCCGGCCTTCAGCGGCATCCGGGACAGCAACGAGACGGCGGCCGGGATGCCGCCCTGCGGTCGCGGCGCGCCCTTGGGTGTGCCGGTGGTGCCGGAGGTGAGGATGATCGTGCGCGAGGTGTGCTCCGGCGGGTCGAGGTCTGCGTCCGAGCTCGCGGACCGGATCAGCTCCTCGATGGTGTCGGGGCCGGCGTCACCGTCGGTCCACCCGATCACCCGGTCGGCGATGTCGACGCCGTCGAGCAGGTCGGTGAACTCCTCGTCGTAGACGACGACGCGCGGGTCCTCCCTCTCCACCACCTCGGCGAGCTGAGGCCCGGCGAAGGCCGTGTTGAGGTAGAGCACGTCGGCGCCGAGCTTGTTGATCGCGATCGAAGCCTCGATGAACCCCCGGTGGTTGCGGCACATGACGGCGACCCCGTCACCCTCCGAGACGCCGCGGTCCGTGAGGGCCCGCGCCAGCGCGTTGGTACGGCGGTGCAGCTCGCCGAAGGTGACCTCGCCGCGCTCGTCGATGATCGCGATCCCGTCGGGGTTGCGGACCGCGAGCGCCCGGAAGCCACCCGCCGGGGTCGTACCCCACCTGCGGAGCGAAGTGACGATGCCGACCAGCGTGCGCGGCCCGTAGGGGCGGACGATCCCGGACTCGACCAGGGTCTTCAGGCTGAAGGCGGCGTCACGCGCCCGGACGGACATCGATCCCATGAGGGCGACGCTACCCACTGCGATGTCCCAGCATGCCCCCGGCGCCACCAGCCGGACCGGTCACCCGACCGTCTTGGGCGCGATCAGCTTGGTGGCGACCCAGTCGTTGCTGACCGCGGCCGTCGTCGTCAGCGCCAGGCCGGCGATGGGCGCGGCTTCGGCGATGTCGGCCGGGTCGACCGCGTTGGGCCGACCGACCTTGGGCGTCAGCAGCCAGATCACGCCGCCGCCGACGAGATCGGTGATCGAGTCGAACAGCCCGTCGACCAGGTCGCCGTCGTCGTCGCGCCACCACAGCACGACGGCCTCGACCACGTTGCCGTAGTCGCTGTCGACCATATCGCCGTCGATGGCGTCCTCGATGGCGATGCGCAGCTGGTCGTCGGTGTCCTGGTCCCACCCGAGCTCTTGGACGACCATGCCCGCCTTGAATCCGAGCCGGCTAGCGGGTCCGCTCGAATCGGTCCCGCCTTCCGCGGTCGCGCTCACGGGTTCCTCCAGTCCATTTCATTCGCTCGGGAGCGGAGCCCCCGTGCCCTTCGCGGGGGTCGGTCCCCCGAGGTGTGGGAGTAGTCCAGCGGAGTTGACGCGACCGCGCAACCACCGTCCACCGCAGCGGCTACCGCTGGGTAGATTTTGCGTACGCCCCGGAGGTGTCACGATGACGGGGTGACCGGAGACGCAGACGCTGCTGAGAACGCCCCCAACCCTCCCGCTCCCGTGGTGATCCACGAGGGTCTGCCGACTCAGCTCCCCGATATCGACCCGGACGAGACCCAGGACTGGATCGCCTCGTTCGACGCACTCCTCGACGAGCGTGGCCGCGAGCGGGCGCGCTACGTCATGCTGCGCCTGCTCGAGCGGGCGCGCCAGAAGCAGGTCGGGGTTCCTGCCCTGCGCAGCACCGACTACATCAACACCATCCCGCCGGAGCGGGAGCCGTGGTTCCCCGGCGACGAGGAGATCGAGCGCCGGATCCGCGCCTTCATCCGCTGGAACGCCGCGGTGATGGTGTCGAGCGCCAACCGCAAGGGCCTCGAGGTCGGCGGCCACATCGCGACGTACCAGTCGTCCGCGAGCCTCTACGAGGTCGGGTTCAACCACTTCTTCCGCGGCAAGGACCACCCCGGCGGCGGCGACCAGATCTTCATCCAGGGACACGCCTCCCCCGGCATCTACGCCCGCGCGTTCCTCGAGGGTCGCCTCGACGAGCAGCAGCTCTCGCGGTTCCGGCAGGAGGTCCAGCACGGCGTCGGCGCCGGGTTGCCGTCCTACCCGCACCCCCGGCTGATGCCGGACTTCTGGGAGTTCCCGACCGTCTCGATGGGTCTGACGGCCATCAACTCGATCTACCAGGCGCGGTTCAACCGCTACCTCCAGAACCGCGGGATCAAGGACACCAGCGAGCAGAACGTGTGGGCGTTCCTGGGCGACGGCGAGATGGGCGAGCCCGAGTCGCTGGGCGCCATCCGGATCGCGGCGCGTGAGGAGCTCGACAACCTGGTCTGGGTCGTCAACTGCAACCTGCAGCAGCTCGACGGTCCGGTCACCGGCAACGGCAAGATCATCCAGGAGCTCGAAGCGAACTTCCGCGGCGCGGGTTGGAACGTCATCAAGGTGATCTGGGGCCGGGAGTGGGACGAGCTGCTCGCCCGCGACGTCGACGGCGTCCTCGTCAACCAGATGAACACCACGCCCGACGGCCAGTTCCAGACGTTCTCCGTCGAGGACGGCGCCTACAACCGAGAGCACTTCTTCGGCCCGGACCCCCGGCTGCGCAAGATGGTCGAGCACATGACCGACCGGCAGATCGAGAAGCTGCCGCGCGGCGGCCACGACTACCGCAAGGTCTACGCCGCGTTCGACGCCGCCACCAAGCACACCGGGCAGCCGACCGTGATCCTGGCGCACACCATCAAGGGCTGGACGATCGACGCCCTCGAGGGCCGGAACGCCACCCACCAGATGAAGAAGCTCACGATGGCGGACCTCAAGAAGTTCCGCGACCGGCTCTACCTCCCCATCTCCGACCGTGACCTCGAGACGACGTACGAGGAGACGGGCACCGCGCCGTTCTTCCACCCCGGCCCGGACTCGCCCGAGATCGACTACATGTTCGAGCGTCGCCGCACGCTCGGGGGCTCGCTCCCCCGTCGCGTCGTCCGCAGCACCCCCCTCGAGCTGCCCGGCGACAAGATGTACGCCGAGCTCAAGCAGGGGTCCGGCAAGAACAAGATCGCGACCACCATGGCTCTCGTCCGGCTCCTCAAGGACTGGATGAAGGATCCCGGCATCGGCAAGCGGATCGTGCCGATCGCGCCCGACGAGTACCGCACGTTCGGCATGGACTCGATGTTCCCGTCGGCCAAGGTCTACGACCCCGCGGGCCAGACCTACGAGTCGGTCGACCGCGCGCTGCTGCTCGCCTACAAAATGTCGCCGCAGGGACAGATGCTGCACGAGGGCATCTCCGAGGCCGGCGCGGTGGGGTCGGCAACCGCCGCCGGGTCGGCGTACGCGACCCACGGCGAGCACATGATCCCGTTCTACATCTTCTACTCGATGTTCGGCTTCCAGCGGACCGGCGACTCGATCTGGGCGATGGCCGACCAGCTCGCCCGCGGCTTCCTGATCGGCGCCACCGCCGGCCGCACCACGCTGACCGGCGAGGGACTCCAGCACGCCGACGGGCACTCGCCGCTCATCGCGGCGACCAACCCCGCTGTCGTCCACTACGACCCGGCGTTCGCCTACGAGATCGCGCACATCATGCGGAGCGGGCTCGAGCGGATGTACGGCACCGGCGGTCCCGAGGGACAGGGCGAGAACGTCATCTTCTACATCACGGTCTACAACGAGCCGGTGAGCCAGCCGGCCGAGCCGGACGACGTGGACGTCGAGGGCATCCTGCGCGGGTTCCACCGGATCGGCGTCGCCGAGGGCGACGGTCCGCGGGTACGGCTGCTGGCGTCCGGCGTCGCGGTGCCGTGGATCGAGGACGCCGCGCGGATGCTGCGCGAGGAGTGGGGCGTGGCCGCCGACACCTGGTCGGTCACGTCGTGGAACGAGCTGGCGCGGGACGCCGTGGCGGCCGAGGAGTGGAGCCTGCTCCACCCGTCCGAGACCGCACGGACGCCGTACGTCACCGAGAAGCTGACGGGCTCCGACGGTCCCGTGATCGCCGTCTCCGACTACATGCGGGCGGTGCCGCTGCAGATCGCCCGCTGGGTGCCGGAGGACTACCGGGTGCTGGGCGCCGAGGGGTTCGGCTTCGCCGATACCCGTCCCGCGGCACGCCGGTTCTTCCACATCGACGCCCAGTCCGTCGTCGTGCAGGCCCTGCAGGCGCTCGCCGACGCCGGGGAGATCGACCCCGCGGTGGTCGAGAAGGCGTTCACGCAGTACCGGATCGACGACCCGACCGCGGTCTCCGGCGTCCTCCAGGAGGGCGGCGACGCCTGAGGACGGCAGACCTCAGGCCGTGTCGGCGGCGGTGACGAGCCGCGGCCCCCGCGCGGTGCCGTGGCTCAGCATCCGGCGGAACCTCGCCCGGCTGTAGACCGAGGGGGCGGTCGTCGCCACGAACCGGTCGAGCAGCCGGACGAACTCCTCCGGATGGTCGCGGTGCGGGAAGTGGCCGGAGTCGGGGAGCACGGTGACGGACGCGTCCGGGACCAACGCCGCAACGTTGCTCGAGTGCCGGACCGGGATGACCTGGTCGTCCCTTCCCCACACGACCGCCATCGGCATCGCCTCCGTCAGGTAGGCGCGGTCGGACATGGTGACGATCTGGCCGCGCCAGTCGATGACCGCGCGCACCAGGTGCCGGACGGCGAACCGGGTACGACGGTCGCGCCACGACTCGACGATGGTGGCCGCCTCGTCGAGATCGCGGGTGTACTTGCGCAGCGGGCCGCCGCCGTACGACGCCAAGGCGCGCAGGGTGGTCGTCTCGAGGTGCCGGAGACCGGGGATCGTGAGGACGCGCATGGCGGCTTCCCAGCCGGGCGCCTGGACCAGCTTGATCAGCGGCGTCACCTCGGAGCCCAGGCCACCGCTCGCCACCAGCATCACCCGCTGCGTGCGCTCGGGGAACTGGTAGGCGAACTGCATGGCGACCCCGCCGCCGAAGCTGTGCCCGACCACTGTCACCTTGTCGATCCCGAGGACCGTGAGCAGGTCGCGCATGCCGTTGGCGTAGCCGCCGAGGGTGTAGTCGGCCCGCGGCTTGTCGGACAGGCCGTGCCCGAGCAGGTCGGGCGCGATGACCGTGTACTTCCTCGCCAGGAGCGGGATCACCCGGTCCCAGGTGGTGCGATCGCAGGCGAGACCGTGCAGGAGCAGCAGGGCCGGACCGGAACCGGTCCTCACGAACGCACGCCGCTTGCCGTGGACGGTGACAAACTCGACCTCGGCGGTGGCATCCCCCTTGCTCCGCATCCGATGTCCTCCCGCTCGTCGACCCTGGTGCAGGATTCAACCACGCGCGGCAGCCGCCCAGACACCCACCATCCGCAATTCTCTGCCTGCCGGGCGCCTGGCAGCCCCTGTCCAGGACACTAGGCTCTAGGCGTGTCCCGACCACCGAACCCGCGGGCGCGCGCGGTCAAGAAGCTGCGCAGCGCGTCCGGGCGGCTCAGCACCGCCGCGACCAGGCGGATGGAGTCCGACCTCCCGTGGTTCGCCGAGCTCAGCGCCGAGGAGCGCTCCTGGGTCGGGCTGATCGTCCAGGCGGGCATCCACGACTTCATCGCCTGGTTCAAGCAGGACAGCGCCTCGCCGCGCTTCGACCAGGCTCCGGAGGCGAACCTCTTCGGGGTCGCGCCGCCGGCGCTGGCGGGCACCATCCCGCTGCACCAGACCGTCGAGCTGATCCGGCTCACGATCGAGGTCGTCGAGCAGAGCCTCGAGAGCATCCTCGATCCCGACGACGTCAGCGACACGCACGACGCCGTGCTGCTCTACGCCCGCGAGGCGGCGTTCGCGACAGCGGAGGTCTACGCCCGGGCGGCCGAGGTCCGCGGCGCGTGGGACGCCCGGCTGGAGGCGCTGGTCGTCGATGCCGTGCTGCGGGACGAGACCGACGACGCCGTGCTCTCCCGCGCCAGCGCCGTCGGCTGGGGTGCGCGCGGCAACGTGGCCGTGGTGCTCGGCGCCGTACCGGCCGAGCACACCGAGGCCGGCGTGGTCGACGCCGTACGGCGCGCGGCCCGTGCCGCGGGGATGGATGCGCTCGGCGCCGTGCAGGGCCACCGGCTGGTCGCGATCCTGGGCGGGGTGAGCGACCCGGAGAAGGCCGCGCGAGCGGTCGTCGACCTCTACGGGGACGGTCCGGTGGTCGTCGGCCCGGTCGCGGCCGACCTGGGCCATGCCTACCTGTCGGCACAGTCCGCGACCGCGGGGCTGCGGGCGGCGGTCGGCTGGCCGGAGGCACCAAGACCGGTGCTGAGCGAGGACCTCCTTCCCGAGCGGATCCTCGACGGCGACGAGTGGGCGCGGATGGAGGCGATCGACCAGGTCTACGAGCCGCTGGCCCAGGCGCGCGGCACGCTCGTCGAGACACTGTCGGCGTACTTCGCCAACGGCGCCGCCATCGAACCGACCGCCCGCGCGCTGTTCGTCCACCCCAACACCGTGCGCTACCGGCTCGGCCAGGTCGCGGACCTGACCGGTCTGACCCCCTCGCGACCCCGGGACGCACTCACCCTGCAGCTCGCCTTGGCCCTGGGGCGTTTGTAGGGTCTCCACAAAGCGCTGTCGGCGAGTTCGTGAGCGCCGGAGGCGCGGTTCACGGTCCCGGCGAGGCACGCTGGAACCGTGCTCGTCATCGTGGCTCCCGGGCAGGGAGCACAAACCCCCGGCTTCCTCCGTCCCTGGTTGGCGGAGCCGACCTTCGCCGCGCGCTTCGACTGGCTGTCAACGGTCGCGAGCATCGATCTCGCCCACTACGGCACGGAGGCCGACGAGGAGCAGATCCGCGACACCCGCATCGCCCAGCCGCTCCTCGTGGCCTCCACCCTGGTCACGGCGCTCGAGCTGTTCCCCCACCCGGCGGACGCCTACACGAAGCTCGGCGCCGTCGCCGGGCACAGCGTCGGCGAGATCGCGGCCGCCACCGGCGCCCGGGTGATCAGTGCCGAGCAGGCGATGGTGCTGGTGCGCGAGCGTGGCCGGGCGATGGCCGACGCCGCGGCGGCCACCCCGACCGGCATGACCGCCGTCCTCGGTGGCGATCGCGACGACGTGCTCGCCGCGATCGAGCGGCACGGCCTGGTCGCCGCCAACGACAACGGACCCGGCCAGGTGGTTGCCGCCGGCACGCTGGAGCAGCTCGCGGCGTTCGCCGACGACGCCCCCGCCAAGGCCAAGCTGCGGCCGCTCTCGGTCGCCGGAGCCTTCCACACCCCGCACATGGCACCGGCGGTGGAGCACGTGGCCGGCCTCGCCCGCTCGGTGTCGGTGCACGATCCGCGCACCCGGTTCATCTCCAACCGCGACGGCAGTGTCATCCACGACGGCGCGAAGGTGCTGAGCCGGATCGTCGGTCAGATCGCACGCCCGGTGCGCTGGGACCTGTGCCTCGAGACGATGGCCGACCTCGGCGTGACCGGCATCATCGAGATGCCGCCGGCGGGGACCCTCACCGGCATCGCCAAGCGCTACTTCCGCGGTCGCGACATGACCGTGGAGACGTTCGCGCTCGACTCCCCCGACCAGCTCGACGCCGCCCGCGACTTCTGCATCAAGCACGGCGAGGCCTCCCCCATCGAGACCAGCCCGACCTGGCGGATGGTCGTCTCCCCCGTCAAGGGCGTCTTCCACCGCGACGAGCGGGCGGCCGACGCAGGGCTGCTGGCGCCGGGTGTGACGATCGGCGACGTGGCCAGCCTGCGTGACCGGATCTCGGTCACCTCCTCCCACGGCGGCCAGGTCGTCGAGTGGCTCGTCGAGGATGGCGACCTCGTCGCACCCGGTCAGCCGCTGCTGCGGCTCCACCCCGCGGGCGGCGCGGCATGAGCGCCCCGTTGCAGGCAGACCAGGGCACGTCGTACGCCGGCATCCTCGGGATCGGCGCCTACCGCCCCGCCCGCGTGGTGCCCAACTCCGAGGTCGTCGAGGCGATCGACTCCAGCGACGAGTGGATCCAGCAGCGGTCCGGCATCAAGACCCGCGGCTTCGCCGACGACTCCGAGACCATCGTGGCGATGTCGGTGGCGGCGTCCCGTGACGCGCTCGCCCAGGCGGGTGTCGACCCGCGCCAGGTCGACTGCGTCGTCGTCGCCACCGTGAGCCACCTGCTCCAGACGCCGTCGGCGGCCACCGCGATCGCCCACGAGCTCGGCACCGACGGCGCCGCGGCGTTCGACGTCTCCGCGGCGTGCGCCGGCTTCTGCCACGGCATCACGCTCGCGTCCGACATGGTGCGCGGCGGCAGCGCCCGCTACGTCCTCGTGATCGGGGTCGAGCGGCTCTCCGACATCACCAGCCGCACCGACCGCGGCACGGCGTTCATCTTCGCCGACGGCGCCGGCGCGGCCGTCGTGGGCCCCTCCGACGTACCCGCCATCGGGCCGGTGGTCTGGGGTTCCGACGGCGAGCAGTACGACCTGATCCGGCAGCGCGAGGACTGGCGTGACGTGATCGCCTCCGACGCGCCGGTGATGCCGCACCTGACCATGCAGGGCAACGAGGTCTTCCGCTGGGCGTCGTTCTCGATGGCCAAGGTCGCCCTCCAGGCACTCGACCGCGCCGGCGTCAGCGTCGACCAGCTCGACTGCTTCGTGCCGCACCAGGCCAACAACCGGATCACGGACGCCATGGCACGGTCGATGAAGCTGCCGCCCCACGTCCGCATCGCCCGCGACATCGTCGACGCGGGCAACACCTCCGCAGCCTCCATCCCGCTCGCGCTCGACCGCATGATGCGCGACGGCGACGCCAGGTCGGGCGACGTCGCCCTGCTGATCGCGTTCGGCGCCGGCCTGTCCTACGCAGCCCAGGTCGTCACCATTCCCTGAGAGACCCCCGCCCCAACCCCCAGTAGATGAAGCAGGAGAACAGATGAGCACCGAAGAGATCCGCGCAGCCCTTGCCGAGATCGTCAACGAGGTCGCCGGCGTCGACGCCGACGACGTCCAGCTCGACAAGTCCTTCGTGGACGACCTCGACGTGGACTCGCTGTCGATGGTCGAGGTCGTCGTCGAGGCCGAGGAGAAGTTCGGCGTCACGATCCCCGACGACCAGGTCAAGAACCTCAAGACCGTCGGCGACGCCGTCTCCTACATCGAGCGCGCGCAGACCGCGGCGTGACCTCGACTGCGATGACCGGACAGCCGAAGAGGACGCGCGTCGTCGTCACCGGGCTCGGTACGACCAACCCGCTGGGCGGGAACGTCGCCGACACCTGGGACGGCCTGGTCGCCGGGCGATCCGGCGTACGACGCCTTGCCGACTCCCCCGCGTTCGCTGCCTTCGTCGAGTCGGGACTGGCCAAGGACCTCCCGGTCGGCATCGGCGGCACGGCGGCGGTGGAGCCGAGCGAGGTGCTCGAGCGGGTCCGCGCCCGACGGCTGGACCGGTCGTCGCAGTTCGCCCTGATCTCGGCCATGGAGGCCTGGCACGACTCCGGGCTCGACGTGCCGCAGCAGGCCGGTGAGCTCGACGGCGACCGGGTCGGCGTCGCGATGGCGTCCGGCATCGGCGGCGTGCAGACCTTGCTCAGCAACTACGACGCGCTACTGTCGAAGGGCCCTCGTCGGGTCTCCCCGCTCTCCGTGCCGATGCTGATGGCCAACGCCCCCGCGGCGACGATCAGCCTCGAGATCGGCGCCCGCGCGGCGGTCAACACCCCGGTGTCCGCCTGCGCGTCCGGCAACGAGGCGATCGCTCTCGCGGCCGACCAGATCCGGCTCGGCCGGGCCGACGTCGTGCTGGCCGGCGGCACCGAGGCCGCGATCCACCCGCTGCCGATCGCCGCGTTCGCCAACATGATGGCGCTCTCGAAGAACCCCAACGACCCGGCGACCGTGTCCCGCCCCTGGGACACCGCCCGCGACGGCTTCGTGCTCGGCGAGGGCGCAGGCGCGCTCGTGCTCGAGTCCGAGGAGCACGCCCGGGCCCGGGGCGCGAGGATCTACGCCGAGGTCCTCGGCACCGGAATCACGGCCGACTCCCACGACATCGCGCAGCCCGACCCGGCCGGCAAGGGTGGCACCCGTGCCATCCTCCGCGCGCTCGAGGACGGCGACATCGACCCGGCCCGGGTGGCCCACGTCAACGCCCACGCGACCTCGACGCCGCAAGGTGACGTCGCGGAGGCGCTGATGCTGCACGCGACGCTCGGCTCGCACGCCAGCGAGGTCATCGTGACCAGCACCAAGTCGATGACCGGGCACCTGCTCGGCGGCGCCGGCGCGCTCGAGGCGGTGGCGACGATCCTGGCGCTCCACCACCGGCTCTCCCCGCCGACGATCAACCTCGACAACCTCGACCCGGCCGTCGAGCTCGACATCGCCACCAAGCCCCGGGACCTGCCGCTCGGCGACATCGTCGGGCTCAACAACTCCTTCGGGTTCGGCGGCGCGAACGTCGCCGTCGCCTTCGGATCAGTCGGCTAGGAGCCCCTGATGACCGCGCTCGACCGCCGTCCCGACGCCCCGGCGAAGCCGCCGAAGCTGCCCCGCTCCGAGGACCCCCGCAACCCGATCAAGCGGCTCGGGGCGCTCCTCGACGACGGCTCGCTCGAGCTGATCAGTCCCGACGACGAGTCCGGGATGCTCGCCGCTGTCGGCACCGTTGACGGCACCCCGGTCGTGGCGTTCTGCTCCGACGCGACCGTCATGGGCGGAGCGATGGGCGACGAGGGCTGCCGGGTCGTCGTCGACGCCTACCACCGCGCACTCACCGACCGGGTCCCGATCATCGGCCTCTGGCACTCGGGCGGCGCCCGGCTGGCCGAGGGCGTGCTCTCGCTGCACGCGGTCGGCCGGATCTTCCAGGTGATGACGCAGGCGTCGGGCATCATCCCGCAGATCTCCGTCGTCCTCGGTCCCGCCGCCGGCGGCGCGGCGTACGGCCCCGCCCTCACCGACGTGGTGATCCTCGGCCCCGAGGGCCGGATCTTCGTGACCGGACCCGAGGTGGTCCGGTCGGTGACCGGCGAGGACGTCGACATGCTGCGGCTGGGCGGTCCCGAGCCGCACGGTCGCCGGTCGGGCGTCGTGCACGTGGTGACCGAGTCGGAGGTGGACGCTCTGCAACGGGCCCGGACACTCGCCGGCCTCCTCGGCTCCCAGGGCAGCATGCTCGTCGACGCCGTCGACGACCGCGACCTCGCCCACCACCTCCCGGAGAACACCAAGCGGGCGTACGACGTGCACCCGCTGCTGGAGGGTCTCCTCGACGACGACACGATGCTCGAGCTGCACGCCCGCTGGGCGCCCAACATCGTGACCGCCTTCGGTCGCCTCGGCGGGCGGACGGTCGGCGTCGTCGCCAACAACCCGCTCCGGCTCGGCGGTTGCCTCGACTCGCTCTCGGCCGAGAAGGCCTCCCGTTTCGTCCGCATGTGCGACGCCTTCGGAGTGCCGCTCGTGGTCGTCGTCGACGTGCCGGGCTACCTCCCGGGCGTCGGCCAGGAGTGGGACGGCGTCGTCCGTCGCGGCGCCAAGCTGCTCCACGCCTTCGGCGAGTGCGTCGTCCCCCGGGTCACCCTGGTGACGCGCAAGACCTACGGCGGGGCCTACATCGCCATGAACTCCCGGTCGATCGGCGCGACCAAGGTCTTCGCCTGGCCGGGCGCCGAGGTAGCCGTGATGGGCGCCCTCGCTGCGGTCCGCATCCTCCACCGGCGCAAGCTCGCGGAGGTTTCGGTCGACCTGCGACCGCGGGTCGAGGCCGAGCTGGCCGCCGAGCACGAGCGGATCGCCGGCGGCGTCGACAAGGCCATCGAGATCGGCGTCGTCGACGAGGTCGTGGAGCCGGCCGTCACCCGGTCGGCCATCGCCCGCGCGATCGCCGCCGCCGTCCAGACCGAGGGCGTACGCCGGGGCCAGCACGGCAACATCCCGCTGTAGCAGCATCGACCCGGCTCATCTGTACGCCGACCCGGCCTGTCTGAACGCGCCGGGTCGGCGTACAGATGAGCCGGGTCGATGTTTCAGACGACCTGATGCAGCCAGCGGACGGGAGCGCCGTCGCCGGCGTGCCGGAAGGTCTCCAGCTCGTCGTCCCAGGGCTTGCCGAGCAGCTTGTCGATCTCGTTCTCGAGCGTCGTCTCGCCGAGCGCCGCCCGGACGACCGCTGCCTTGAGCCGGTCCTCCGGGATCATGATGTCGCCGTGGATGCCGGTGACGGCGTGGAAGACGCCGAGGTCGGGCGTGGACGAGAAGCGCGCACCCTCGGTCGACGGGGTCGGCTCCTCGGTCACCTCGAACCGCAGGTGGAGCCAACCGCGCAGGGCGGAGGCGATCGCGGCCGCGGAGCCGGCCTTGCCCGACCAGGAGAACTCGCAGCGGAAGGACCCGGGCTGCGCCGGCTGGGGCGTCCAGCTCGGGTTGACGGGGACGCCGAGGACGCCGCCCACGGCCCACTCGACGTGTGGGCACAACGCGGACGGCGCAGAGTGGACGTAGAAGACGCCCCTGGTCGCACTGTTGCTCGTGGTCACCACGACTCTCCCTCGATCTGCCTTTTCCTCCGGCGTGAGCTACGCCTTCCCCAGCGGTCTCTCTCGGAGGTCAGGTCGATCCGTGAGCATCGAAGTGACAAATGTGTGGTTGTGACACCCATTGTGACCCATGAGACGCCTGTGCACCAGTAATCGGCGCGGAAGGGCGGAAATCACACCGTGTCGAGCGACATCAGCTCGCTCAGCACCGCGGCGGTGATGCCGAGGCCACCCAGGTGGCTCTCGCCGTCGATGACCGACATGGTGGCGCTCGGCAGCCGGTCGACCACGTGCTGACCGTGCCGGAACGGGACGATGTGGTCGGCATCGCCGTGCCACCAACGCACCGGCACCTGCACGTCGGCGAGGTCGAAGCCCCACTCCCGGGTGAAGAGAACGAGGTCCGCGAGCGGAGCGGACGTCTGGAAGCGACTGCCGTTGAGCAGGTCGTCGAGGAACATCGCCTTGAACTCGGGCCGTGACAGCAGGTTCTTGTCGCCGACCGGCTGCACCATCGCGTAGAGGTCGAGCCCGGCGCCCGCGAGCGGCCGGACCGTACGGATCGCCGTCGTCAACGCGACACCGAGCGGGACCCGGCCCACGGAGAGCAGCGGCGCGAGCCGGACCGCGAGCTGGATCGCGCCACCGCCGACGGCGTCCGGTCCTCGGGTGGGAGCGACGCCCCCGAGCACGCCCACGCCGCGGACCCGCTCCGGGAGCCCGGCGCCGGCTGCGAGCGCGTACGGCCCGCCACCCGACAGGCCGATCACCCGGACGTCGTCGATCCCCAGCGCGTCGAGCAGCAGCGCGAGGTCCCCGGTCCAGTCCAGGACGTTGGGATAGAGGTACGGCGTCGACGAGCCGATGCCGGGTCGGTCGATGCCGATGATCCGCAGCCCGTGCTCCTCGGCGTACTCCCGCGCTTCGATGGGGATCTGCCGCCGCGCCCCGGGTGTCCCGTGCATCCACACGATCGCCGGTCCGACGTGCGAGCCGTACTCGGCGAAGCTGAAGCGACGGCCGTCCCGGACGGCGACACTGCCCTCGAGAGTCGGCCGCCGGGGCTGCTCGCGGTGCAACATGCGGCCGAGTCTGGCACGGTGCTCTCGCGCCCCGACCGGTGTCCTATGGTTCGACCATGTCGTCAAGCTCTCTCGAGGTCCCGCGGCGCCAACGACCCGAGAAGCGCTCCCAGTGGTGGCGGGTCCTCGTCATCGTGGCGACGGTCGCCGTCGCTGTCGGGTGGCTGATCTGGTTCCTCCGGACGCCCGACGACCTTCCGACCTCCTCCGGCACCGTCGACGACGTCGGTGTCGTGGGCCAGGAGGTCTACATCGGCATGTTGGCGGTCGGCGACGACTTCGAGCGCACGATCAACATCTCCGACGTCGAGGTGGACGTGACGGCCGACGGCGAGGTCGACGTCGAGCCCATGCTCTGCCGCGGCGGCAGCGTGAGCGTGACCACCGACGCGGCGCCGTTCTGCCCCGAGCTCGACCCCGTCGAAGGCGCCGAGCTCTCCGACGGGGACTCCATCGTGCTCGTCGTCTCGGCAGCGGAGCCGACCGAGGTCGAGATCGGCCGGATCGAGATCTCGTTCCGCGAGGGCATCAAGTGGGGCACCAAGGCCGCAGGCATCGACGGCGCCACCCTCACGTTCGTCGAGCACGACCCCGGGACGGTCGTGGAGGACACCGAGGCCGACGAATCCACCAGCGAGCGTCCCGATCAGGAGGACCCGACGGACCGCGAGAAGAAGAAGGAGAGGAAGGACAGGACGGGCAACAACGCCTGACCCCGCCGTCAGCCGTCGAGACGCTTCTCCAGCGCCGCGGCGCGCCCTGCCGCGTCGGTGATCTCCTCCGCGTCGATCGCGTTGGTCCGGTGGAACCAGCTGAGTGCGTCGCGCTCCTTGCCCGCCTGCTCGAGCGTGTCGGCATAGGCATAGCGGAGCCGCACGACCCACGACTCCCGGCTCTTGCTGTTGATCGGGGACAGCTCCAGCGTGCGCAGGGCGGCGTCGAACTGGCCGAGGTCACGTCGGGCACCCGCCTCGACGATCGTCATCTCCGCCTTCGCCGCGGCGGGGAACCCCTTGACCGACGGGCTCTTCGCGAGCTCGAGCGCACGCTTCGCGTTGCCGAGGGCACGGTGGCAGTCCGCCATGATCGGGAGGTACGCCGTGGCGCCGTTCATCCGCTTCGCCGCGCGCAGCTCGGCCAGCGCCTCGGAGTAGTGACCGGCGGCGTACGCCGCCTCACCGGCTGCCTCGCGCACGACGGCGAGCCGGGGCGCGCGACTGCGCGCCGCCAACGAGTGCTGGTAGGCCGTCTCCGGGTCGTCGTCGATGACCGCGCCCGCGGCGGCGAGGTGGCGGGCCACCCGCTGCGCCAGCTTCTCGGGAAGGGTCCTCAGCTGGGCGCGGACGTCGGGCGCCAGCTCCTTGCCGGTGATGTCGTCGGGCAGCGGCGGCCCGTCGTAGACCTGCTGGGCAGCGGTCCGCTCCTCCTGCGACAGACTCGAGCGGGCGTCCTTCGACCTCGGCCCGGCGCCGCTCGCGCGGTCGGGCCGGCGCTGACCGGCGGAGCGGCCCTCGCGCCGCTTGTCGTCACCGGTGCCCCTGCTCGACCGGGCCGGGCCGCGCCCGGTCCCGCCGGTGGTACGGCGCTGTCCGCCGGCGCGTCCGGAACCGGATGCGCCTGGCTTGCCCCGTCGTTGCTCTGCCACGACGACTCACTCTCTTCAGATGGGGGGAACTCGCGACCACGCCGTCGGGCTGACGGCGTGCAAACCGTCTCGCGCAGCGTAGTCGAAATAGCGTAGAGGCCACCCCGAGGGGTGGCCTCTACGAATGGTATGTCCGGCGGCGTCCTACTCTCCCACAGCCTCTCGGTTGCAGTACCATCGGCGCTGGCAGGCTTAACTTCCGGGTTCGGGATGGGTCCGGGTGTTTCCCTGTCGCTGTGGCCGCCGTAACTTTATGAACCCCTTGGGTTCCAGCCGGGTTTGGGTGTTGTCTCCCGGTGGTGGGGTTGGATTGTGTGGACGCGTGTTTGCGGTGGTCGGTGTTGTATCTACCCGTGTATAACGGGGTGTTGTTTGTGTCTTGCGCATTCGCCCCGGCTGGCACGTCCAACGGTGGTTTGTTGGTTGTGTTGGGGGTTTGTGTGGCAAGTGTTCGGCCTATTAGTACCGGTCGGCTGGGCATTGCTGCTGTACACCTCCGGCCTATCAACCCAATAGTCTGTTGGGGGCCTTACACCCTCAAAGGGGTGGGGAAACCTCATCTTGAAACGTGCTTCCCGCTTAGATGCGTTCAGCGGTTATCACTTCCGAACGTAGCTAACCAGCCCTGCACCTGGCGGTACAACTGGCACACCAGAGGTTCGTCCATCCCGGTCCTCTCGTACTAGGGACAGCCTTTCTCAAGTTTCCTACGCGCGCGGCGGATAGGGACCGAACTGTCTCACGACGTTCTAAACCCAGCTCGCGTGCCGCTTTAATGGGCGAACAGCCCAACCCTTGGGACCTACTCCAGCCCCAGGATGCGACGAGCCGACATCGAGGTGCCAAACCATCCCGTCGATATGGACTCTTGGGGAAGATCAGCCTGTTATCCCCGGGGTACCTTTTATCCGTTGAGCGACACCCCTTCCACATGGTGGTGCCGGATCACTAGTTCCGACTTTCGTCCCTGCTCGACATGTCTGTCTCACAGTCAAGCTCCCTTGTGCACTTACACTCGTCACCTGATTGCCAACCAGGCTGAGGGAACCTTTGAGCGCCTCCGTTACTCTTTAGGAGGCAACCGCCCCAGTTAAACTACCCATCAGGCACTGTTCCTGGACCAGATCATGGCCCTAGGTTAGACATCTAGTACGACCAGAGTGGTATTTCAACGTTGACTCCACCGCCACTGGCGTGGCGGTTTCATAGTCTCCCACCTATCCTACACAAGCCGAACCAAACACCAATGCCAAACTATAGTAAAGGTCCCGGGGTCTTTCCGTCCTGCCGCGCGTAACGAGCATCTTTACTCGTAGTGCAATTTCGCCGAGTCCATGGTTGAGACAGCGCCCAAGTCGTTACTCCATTCGTGCAGGTCGGAACTTACCCGACAAGGAATTTCGCTACCTTAGGATGGTTATAGTTACCACCGCCGTTTACTGGGGCTTAAATTCTCAGCTTCGCACACCATACATGTAGAGGGTGTGCTAACCGGTCCTCTTAACCTTCCAGCACCGGGCAGGAGTCAGTCCGTATACATCGTCTTACGACTTCGCACGGACCTGTGTTTTTAGTAAACAGTCGCTTGGGCCTGGTCTCTGCGACCCTCCCCGCGTCCCCCAGCTAGTGGGTTGACGGTTCGGGTCCCCCTTCTCCCGAAGTTACGGGGGCATTTTGCCGAGTTCCTTAACCATGGTTGTCTCGATCGCCTTGGTATTCTCTACCTGATCACCTGAGTCGGTTTGGGGTACGGGCGGCTCGTGGCTCGCTAGAGGTTTTTCTCGACAGCATAGGATCACCCACTTCCCCCATACGGGGTCGGCATCACATCTCAGACTTGCCTCGCGGCTGCGACCCGGATTTGCCTGGGCCACGTCCTACCTGCTTACCCACGCTCTACCATCGGCGTGGTTGGGCTACCTTCCTGTGTCACCCCATCGCTTGACTACTACCGGATCGGATCCCACGCTCCGCACCCGCCCCACACCCCCGAAGGAGCATGGTTAACGGATGTTTCGGGTGGTTAGCATCACCGGGCTCGTCATGGGCGCCACTTCGCCGGTACGGGAATATCAACCCGTTGTCCATCGACTACGCCTGTCGGCCTCGCCTTAGGTCCCGACTTACCCAGGGCAGATTAGCTTGACCCTGGAACCCTTGATCATTCGGCGCACGGGTTTCTCACCCGTGATTCGCTACTCATGCCTGCATTCTCACTC